>CAVRXU010000011.1:0-170063 GCA_963725155.1 uncultured Microthrixaceae bacterium | reverse complement strand
ACACCAAGACAAGTCCGGAGGCCATCATGCCTGCCAGCAGCACGCCGCTCACTCCCACCGTCGGAGTCAGAGATCTCCGGTCCGTCGGGGGCGGAGTTCGTCCACCCCGAGGCCGCTGAGGCCTGCCGTGCCGCCCTGGAAGCCCACGGCATGGTCGTCTACCGCAGCGACATCAGCGACGACGATCTCATCGCCTTCAGCCGCCTGCTGGGTGAGGTCGCGGTCGTGCCGACGGGCGAGCACGAACGCCCGGAGATCCAGACCATCACCATGGATCCGCCGAGCCCAACGCCCTCCTGGTCTCCTACCGGCAGGGGAACTTCTTCTGGCACATCGATGGCGCAACCCAGGAGGTCCCCCCAGAAGGCCACGCTGCTGGCCGCCCGGGAGGTCGACCCCGCCGGCGGCGACACCGAGTTCGCCACCACCTACGCCGCCTACGACGCCCTCACCGCTGCCGAGAAGGCAGAGCTGAGGGGCTCCGGGTGGTCCACAGCTTCGCCGCCGCCCAGGACCGGGCGAACCCCGACGCCAGCGACGAGGAGCGGGCCTCGTGGAACGCGTCCCGCACCGCGGGAGCACCCCCTGGTGTGGTCCCGCCGCGACGGCCGCAAGTCGCTGCTCCTCGGCGCCCCCGCGGCGGAAGTGGTCGGCCGGTCGCCCAGAGAGGCGGGCGCTGCTCAACCGCCTGCTCGACTTGGCCACGCGGCCGCGCTTCATCCGCCGCCCCTCGGCGGAAAAGGCGACCTCGTGATCTCGGACGACGCCGGCATGCTCCACCGGGCCCTGCCGTTTCAGCCCACCTGACTCCGCCTGCTGCACCACCAACGCACTGCGTGACGAAGCCGTCGCTGAAGATCGTCAGGTGACGACGACGCGACGCGGGCCGGGTTCCGGATCTGCCGCGTCGGAGCTGCTCGTGTCACCGTTCGCGGTTGGCGGTGACCCGGACCTCGGGAACCAGGTGCCGCTGGTTCGAAGAAGGTCAGTGGTTCGATAACGGCGCGCTCGCCGGTTCTACGGACTCCACCACCAGGAAGCCGCCGCACCGTCGAAGTCCCACTCCACGCGCACGATCACCCCGGTCTGGCCGAGGACCTCGGCGACCGCGCAGGAACGTCACCTTCGGCCCCGCTGGTGACGTCGACCCGCGATCTCCGTCCACGGTCAGCGTCACGACCGGCTGTACCCCTTGCGCTCCGCGGCGTCGCCAGGCACGACGACCTCGCCGTCACGACCTCGTAGCTCGTGCTCAACGCCGGCAGATTCCTTTCTCGACCCAGGCACTAACGTCGCGAGGGCCTCGTCCAGCGCCCCGAGGTAGCTGACGACGTGGGTCAGGCTCTCCTGGACCTCGTCGTCGCCGTCGGAGGGCGTCGTCGGTGACCGGAGTCGGAGCTCGTCGTCGGTCGGCGCTACCGAGTACTCCTCGACCCTCGCCCGGTACCAGTCGGCCTGCCACGGCAGCACCCCGCGGTCCAACAGCAACGCCACGACGATCATCTTCCCTTCGATGCAGCCGGTCTGCACGGTGCCGGCGGCGCGCGGCGAACGTGGCCGAGCAGCAGCGGCGCCTCGGGGTACAGCGGTGACCGTCTCGGCGTCGCGGAACTCGTCCCAGGCGGCGAAGTCGGGATTCGGGCACCTGGTGACTGGTCGGTAGATCTGGGCGGCGAGGTACCCACGGTTGTCGACTTCGACGGCATCGCCGGCCTGGAGCTGTGCCTTTGCTTCGGCGTTCCCCGGGCCGGGCCGGCGATGTCACCTCCACCGTCGGCGCGCCAGCTTTAGCCTGCCGCTGCCCCGCTGCTGACGATCAGCTCGACCCCCAGCACCTCCGGTCCGGGAGCGCTGGTGAGCCGTACGGCCACGGGGACGGACGAAGGAGGCCCGTGGGACCTCGCCACGCCGTATCGACTCCACCGTCGGCTTGACCCGGCTGTGCTCCGACGTCGAGGCCCAGCTCGACCGCCTCCTGCGCGAAATGGTCGCGGCGACCTCGCACCGGTGCCGCAGACGTACGGAGCAGTGAGGGTGGCCGTTCGTGGCCGAGGTAGCCGGCTCGGTCCAGAAGGCCTCGAAGTAGGACGGGTCGGCCATGACCACGGCGCCAACAGATCGGAACAGTTGCATCCCATGGTCCGGTGGCCGAACCACGACCGGGCGGGACCGATCCTGGTGACCTCGACCGCGTCGCGCTCGTCGGCGTCGAGCCCCTCGAACAGGTCGCCGAGCCGCCGGGCTCGACGGCGTCGACGATCCGGTCGAGGTGGTGGCGGAGCAGTCGTTGGGCGTGCATGCGGACCGTGAACATGTCGGGGATCGCCATCGCTGAGCCGATGACGTAGGGCACGAACCATCCAGACGCCGGATGTTCTCGGCTGCGCCAATGGTGCGGAAACCGCCGCCGCTTCCGCCGTAGAGGTACCCGTACGGGCGGTGCTCGCCGTACATCGCCACGGCGATGACCGCGAGTGCTGGCCGCGGCGGCATTGGCAGCGATAGGCCGCGATCCTCGGTCCACCGAGGACCCCGGCACGCCGGACTCGCCCGCGCCGTTGCTCTCCAGGAAGTACGCCCCGCTGGCGATCGAGAACCCGATCTTGTCCTCTTCACCGTTGCCGACTGGGCCAGGTGCTCGCTGTCGGGCACGGGCGTGACGTGCTGGAAGAAGCGTCCGCCGTACTGCTCGTCCGGGGGCAGGTAGATCGAGAACCGGTCTCGGCTCCGTGAACCCACGTGGACGTATCGATGGCGAACCGGCACATCACGCCACTCATCGACGTCGACATAGGCCGTGCGGAACTCGTCGACATCACTCATGCGGCGCCTGCAGGTCGTCGTCGAGCTCAAGGTCGAAGACCTCAACATGAAGGTGAGCGTCTCATAGGAGCCGACGGTGAAGATGACATCGAGGATCTGACGGGTATCGAGCTCGGTCGACAGACCAGCCACGTCGAGGCAGGATCGCTCGTCGCTGACGAGGTCATCAGCGCCTGCAGCAGCAACCGTCGAGTTCGTTCCAGTGGGCCGCCTGCGGGCCGGATGCGACGCGGCTGATCTCCTCGTAGGAGAGTCCGATGTCGCGCCCGACGTGGGTCTGCACCGCCCAGAGGTACTCGGAGCGTCGCAGGGCGGCGACTCGGAGATCAGAAGCAACCGGTGGCGGTCGCTCAACGTTGCCCTGTGGAGCAGGTAGGCGTTGAACGGGAAGTGGGCCCCGGCCAGGTCGGGGTGGTGGGCGAAGGTGCCGATGTTGTTGAGGGCCCGAGGAAGGCGCCGACCGCTCGGCCTCGGCGGTTGGTCCCCTGGAGGCAGCGATCGCCATCAGGGCGGCTCGCATCCCTTCGGACCACTCGTCCGGCGGCAGTGGATCGACTCGTGCCATGGCAGTGCTCCTTCGGCTCAGGGGCTTTTCACCGCGCGTTCGGACTTGGACTCGACAGCCGCGAGGTAGGTCTCGAAGAATTGCACGACCTCGTCGTGGGTGGAGGACAGGCCGACCCCCTGCCGAGTCGGATGAGCTTGGGTATGCCGGTGACGAGGAACAGGAGTGCGGCGGGGGAGAGGCCCTCGAGGTCGAAGCCACCGTCGGGGACGTGACTTCCTATTGCCTCGACCTGCAGCCGTCGCACCGCGTCGGTCACCTCGGCGATCTCCGAGGCGATGGACTGCGGTGGTTGCCGAGAGCGAGGAACTCGGTGGTGAGTGCCGCCGTGGATTCCTCCTGGCTGTATCTCCCACAGAACTCGCAGGGGCTCGTCGGGTCGGGCATCGAGGGCGGCGGCGAGCCGTTGGAGGTTCTGTCGGAGCGCCGCCGGATGGCGGCCTTGAAGAGGTCGTCGAGGGTTGGGAAGTAGTACTGAACGAGGCCGGGGGTGACTTCGGCCTTGGCCGCGACCGCTCGGTAGGTGACAGCGGCATAGCCCTCCCGCGCCATCAACCGTTCGACGCAGTCGAGGAGCTCGTCCCGCTTCTTCGAGGTCACCGCGCCGAACCGGCGCGTCGGCGCACTCACGGCGTCACCAGTTCCCGCCAACGGTCAAACCGATGCGCATCAGTCCTCTCCCTTGCTCGATGCCATACCGCGGTGCAACATTATACGGATGTACAGCACAGGGGAATGGTCGTGCCGCTGAACATCGACCTCGACCAGCTCCAGCGTGACGTCCAGTACCTCCTCGATCGCACCGCCATCGCCGACTGCATCGCGGCCCACGCCCGTGGCTGTGACCGCCACGACGTCGAGCTGCTCGCGAGCACGTACCTCGACGACGGTGTCGACGTGCACGGTGCCACCGTCAACGCCGGACCGGACTACGCGGCGTGGGCCAACGCGGTGCACGCCGCGACCTCGCAGAACCACCTGCACAACGTCACGACCCACACCTGCGAGATCGACGGCGACGAGGCGCATGCCGAGAGCTACGTGCTGGTGACCTTGCTCACCCCCGACGCGTCCACGGCGACGGTGATGTGCGGCCGCTACGTCGACCGTCTCGAACGCCGGGACGGCCGCTGGCGCATCGCTGTACGCCGCGCCACCGTTGAGCTCGCGTACACCGCGGATGCCCGGCTGCTGCAGTCCCCGTACTTCGTCGACCAGGGCTACGAGCACGGCACCCGCGATCGCAGCGACCTCTCCTACCAACGTCCGCTGTCGCCCGACGCGCCCGCATGAGCGCCCAAGACGACCATGTGGGCAACGACCTGTACTACGACCCCTACGACGTCGAGATCGACGCCGACCCGTACCCGACCTACCAGCGCCTGCGGGACGAGGCGCCCCTCTACCGCAACGAGCGACTCGACTTCTGGGGCCTCAGCCGTTTCGCCGACGTCGAGGCCGCACTGAAGGACACCGGGCGGCTGAGCTCGGCCAAGGGCGACATCCTGGAGGTGGTCAAGGCCGACCCGGTCATGCCACCGGGCGTCTTCATCAACGAGGACCCGCCGGAGCACACGATGCACCGTGCCCTCGTCTCCCGAGCGTTCACCCCCGGCCGGATGAAGAAGCTCGAAGCCCAGATCCGGGCGTTCTGCGCCGCCTGCCTCGACCCGCTCGAGGGCGAGGACCGGTTCGACTTCGTGCTCGACCTCGGCGCCCAGATGCCGGTCAAGGCCATCGGCATGCTCATGGGCATCCCCGAAGCCGACCAGCCATCGGTGCGCGACGCCGCCGTCCGCAAGCTGCGCAACAAACCCGGCGAACCGCTCCAGGTCAGCAAGGACCGCTACTTCAGCGGAGGCCTACGCCGACTACGTCGCCTGGCGAGCACAGCACCCCTCCGATGACCTCGTCACCGAGCTGCTGAACGTTGAATTCGACGACCTCGCCGGCGAGCGCCGCACGCTCACCCAGGAAGAGCTCCTCATCTTCATCGCCGTCATCGCCGGCGCCGGCGTGGAGACCACCGGCCGGCTCTTCGGATGGATGGGCAAGGTCCTCGCCGAGCACCCCGACCAGCAAGCCGAAGTCGCCAAGGACCGCTCCTTGGTCCCGAACACGATCGAGGAACTGCTCCGCTTCGAACCACCCGGCCCGCACGTGGCCCGCTACGTCACCGAGGACCTCGAGTATCACGGCCACGTCGTGCCCGCGGGGAGTGCACTGCTGCTGATGGTCGCCGCCGGCAACCGCGACGAACGGCGCTTCGAGGACCCGGACCGCTTCGACATCCACCGCGAGATCGGCCAGTCCCTCACCTTCGGCTACGGCGCCCACTACTGCCTCGGCGCCGCCCTCGCCCGCATCGAAGGACGAGTGGCCCTCGACGAGGTGCTCAACCGCTGGCCCGCGTGGGGAGTCGATCTCGAAGCGGCCCGACGGGCCCCCACGTCGACCGTGCGGGGCTGGGACTCCATGCCGGCGGTGGTGGGATGACCCGGGTCGCCGTGGTTACCGGCGGTGCGTCCGGGGTCGGCCGGTCCATTGCCGAGCACCTCGCCGCCGCGGGCCACGCCGTCGCCGTCCTCGACCTCGACGCCGATGCGGCCGCGACTGCGGCCGACGAGCTGACCGCCAGCGGGTCACAGGCCATCGGGTGCCAGGTCGACGTCAGTGACCGGGCCGCGATCGAGTCCGCCTACGCCCAGGTCCGAACGGCCCTTGGCCCGATCGAGATCCTCGTCACCAGCGCCGCCGTCTCCGGGTTCGCCCGGTTCCAGGACATCACCGCCGAGGAGTGGCAGCGGACCCTGGATGTGAACCTCACCGGCACGTTCCACGCCATCCAGGCCGCGATCGACGACATGGTCGCCGGCCGGTGGGGTCGGATCGTGACCATCTCCTCCGCCGCCGGCCAGACCGCTTCGCCCCGACAGGCCCACTACTCGGCGTCGAAGGGCGGCGTGATCGCCATGACCAAGACGATCGCCGCCGAGTTCGGCCGCAAGGGCATCACGGCCAACACCGTGCCCCCCTTCACCGTCGACACCCCCATGCTCCGAGCCGCCCAAGTCGCCGGCCATCTCCCCTCGACCGAAGTGATCGAGGGAATGGTCCCCGCGGGGCGCCTTGGCACCGGCGACGACATCGGCGCCGCCTGCGCCTTCCTCTGCTCCAAGGACGCCGGCTACATCACCGGGCAGGTCATCGCCCCCAACGGAGGAGCAGTCATCTGATGGACCGGTTCGACCTCTCCGGCAAGGTCGCGATCATCACCGGCGGCGGCACGGGCATCGGTCGCGCCGCCGCGCTCGTCCTCGCCGAGCACGGCGCGGACGTCGTCCTCGCCGCCCGCCGCACCGAACCCCTCGAGTCGACGGCCGGCGAGATCGAGGCCCTCGGCCGCCGCGCCCTCACCGTCCCCACCGACGTCACCGACCCGATTGCGTGCCAACAGCTCGTCGACACCACCCTCGCCCAGCTCGGCCGGCTCGACATCCTGGTCAACAACGCAGGCGGCGCCGAGACCAAGTCGATGTCGAAGTGGACCGACGACGAATGGCAACAGGTCCTCGCCCTCAACCTCGGCAGCGTCTGGCACCTCTCCCGCGCTGCATCTAAGCCCATGCTCGACCAAGGCAATGGAGCGATCGTCAACATCTCCTCCGGCGCCAGCCTCCTCGCCATGCCTCAAGCCGCGCCCTACGCCGCCGCGAAGGCCGCCGTG
Organism: uncultured Microthrixaceae bacterium; assembly: GCA_963725155.1. GTDB lineage: Bacteria > Actinomycetota > Acidimicrobiia > Acidimicrobiales > DATDAH01 > DATDAH01. Next base: position 162,948 of record CAVRXU010000011.1, on the reverse strand, counting down.
AACAACCTCACCGGCTCCATGGCCTCGGCCTGGACCGGACGCGGCGTCCACGTGAACGCCATCGCCGTCGGCGCGGTCCGGGCCGCCTCCCTCGTCGATGACCTCGCTCGCTACGGCATCGACGCCGACACGATGGGAGCCACCAACGGCTCCGGTCGCCTCGGTGAACCCGAGGAGATCGGCTACGGCGTCCTCTTCTTCGCCTCCGACGCCTCCAGCTTCTGCTCCGGCCAGACCCTCTACATGCACGGAGGCCCCGGACCGGCCGGCATCTGACCAGCCTCTGACGTCACCCAGCACGCTGTATTGGTGAACCCGAAGGTCGCATGTTGACGTCAGTCGGCGGGCGGTAAACAGGGGTCGTTCGAGCCGTTACGACAACATTCGACGCAGGCAGAACTACTCACCGCTTCGTCCGACGAGCCCCTCGACCCTTCTACTGTTCCTTCTACTGTGCGGAGCGGTACAGGGGTGGTACCGGATGGGACGGCGCCGGTAGCGTGAAGCAAGAATCCCCAGGTCAAGGGCACATTCCGGTACGCGTTGGTACGGGCTGAGAGTCTGATCGGCGATCTCATAACCCGAAGGTCGGCGGTTCAAATCCGCCCCCCGCCACCAAGGAATCCGCAGGTCAGGCCCCATTTCTCGGAGTGGGCCTGCTGCGTTCTCCGCCGGTTTCTACTGTTTCGTCTACTGTCGGCTCGCCCACTCGGGTGCCGACGGGCAGGCGGGCCGGGGGCGATCAACCCCCTGACCAGGGCTTTCTTCCCTGGCTGGTACCCGGTGACGATGGGCGGAGCAGGACCTTCGGGGACCCAACCCGAAGATCACGTCCGCTGCGTCTACGCCGTGTACGGGATCTCGGTCGCGGGTGTGCTCGACACCACGGTGCAAGGGGCGAGCCGCAACGAACGAGACGCCGGTCCTGCCCACGGCGTCGAGTCGCGCTGAGATCTTCTCGCACGGGTCCAGTTCGCGAAGGGCTTACGGGGCAGAGGTGTCGGCTGCGCGGAGCCACTGGACGGCTTGGCGGGCGGCCTGGGCGCCGGAGGCGGTGAGACGGCTTCGGCCGTAGCCGTCGAAGCAATGATCGCCGGCGACGAGCACCAGCTCGGCGCCTGCGCCGGAACGCTGCAGTGCTCGCTCGAAGCGCATCGATCGGCTTGCGGGCACAATCGAGTCCACGCGGCCGTGGAAGAGCAGGGCGGCTCCGGATGCCCTTGCGGCGTTCGCTACCGCGTTCGCATCCCGGTCCGCTCGTTTGCCGTAGTAGGCCGCCGCCCGGAACTGGCCCCCGCCGTAGTAGCCGTAGAACCCGATGAAGCCGTCGATCGCGTCGGAGACCCCACGGTGGAGCTCTCGGCCGGCGTACGAGGCGTCGTCGGGTGTGGTCAGGAGGATCGCGCCGAGCCGGGCGCCGGCGGAGTGTCCTTGGGCTACGACCCGGTCAGTGCCGAGCTCGTTCTGGTGAAGGCGGAGGTACTGGACCGCCGCCTTCGCGTTCTGTTCCGGGCGGGGGTAGGTCGGCGTGCCACCCTCCCCGGTCAGCGTGTAGTCGATCGACAGCGTGACGATGCCGCGCCGCGCGTAGAAGGTCTGCCAGGCCTGGAGGGCCGATCGGCTGCCCGAGTAGCCGCCGCCCCCGTGGATGAGCAGGACCGCGGTGCGGGCCGAGACCTGTTGGGGAAGGCAGAGCGTTCCGTGCTGTGACCGTGAGGCGGTGCTCGGGGTGTAGGTGACGGTGCGGCAGACGCCAGGCGGCGTCTCACGGGCGGCGCTCACCGCGGCAACGAGGTTCGGTGACGCGAGCAGGGCGGCCGTCAGGACCGCAATGGCCACGAGGATCTTCGGACTCCGGTTCACCCGATCGAGGGTGGGGGTCAGGCCTTCGAGCCCTCTGTGGAAGGTCTTGGAACATCAGGTGGCCGGCAGATGACCGGTCCAAAGAACTCTGAGGACACTCACAGAGAACCCCCAAAGTCCGGGGCGATGGTGACGTCATGCCGAACGCCGACTACGCAGCTGAGCCGAACGCGCCCTCGCCGCCCGCAGACGAGCCCCCCGCCCCCACGTGGCGCTCCTGGGCGATCGCGGGGGCCGTCGTGGCGGTCCTCGCCGTCGCCGCGGTCTTCTTCCTCGGGGGGTCGGGTGACGACGCTGGAACGGCCGATGGTGCCACGGCCGCAACCGACCAGGCCGCGGCCTTCCCCGCGGGGGGAGGCGCCGGGCCCGGGCTCGGCGCCCGGGGGACGATCACCTCGATCGAAGGGTCGACCATCACCGTCGAGTCCGAGGACCCGTCGGGATCGTCGACGACGACCACCGTCGAGACCACGGCGGACACCACGGTGACCGAGTCCATCGAGGGCTCGCTTGACGACCTCGACGTCGGCGACCGCGTGGTTGCCGTCGGCGAGGACGGCGACGACGGTGGCCTCGTCGCCTCGACCATCAGCGAGGGCGACGGGGCGGGGTTCGGTCAAGGGCCCGGTGGCCCGGCCGGCGGGTTCGAGCCGCCGGCGGATGGTGAGCTCCCGGAGGGGTTCGAGCCGCCGGCGGATGGTGAGCTCCCGGAGGGGTTCGAGCCGCCCGCGGACGGTGAGTTCCCGGACGGGTTCGAGCCCCCGGAGGGCTTCGACCCGTCTCAGGGCGGCGGCCCGGGCGGCGGACAGGGCGTGCCTACCGCCGGTGAGATCACGGCCATCGACGCCGACACCGTGACCCTCGACGTCGACGGCGAGTCGGTGACCGTCACGGTCGTCGAGGACACCACGGTCATCGTGACCGAGGAGCGCTCGCTGGCCGACCTCGCCGACGGTGACGTCATCGTCGCGGTCGGAGAGACCGCCGACGACGTGCTCACGGCTACCTCGATCCGGCTCGGTGATGCCGGGCTCGGTGCGTTCGGGGGCCTCGGCGGTGGTCAGCCGCCCGATGTCCCGTCCGATCCCGAGGAGGGCTGAGGATGCACATCGACATCAGGTCGGCCATCCGCCGCCCCTGGGTCGTCATGCCGCTCGTCGGCGTGATCGGCGTCGGTGCCTGGTTGGCTCTGCGGTCCGAGAGCACCTCGGCCGACACCAACACCCCGGCGGAGACCACCGCCGAGGCCAGCGTCGGGTCGATGGCCCAGACGGTGTCCGCCGAGGGCACCCTCGAACCAGCCCAGACCGACGACCTGTCCTTCGGCGCCGCGGGCACGGTCACGGCGGTCAACGTCGAAGCCGGTGATCGGGTTCGAGCCGGCCGGGTGCTGGCCACCATCGATTCGGCCGAGCTCGAGCTCGCCGTGGCGAACGCAGAGTCGTCGCTCGCCGAGGCCCAGGCGACCTTGGCCGAGGACGAGGACGCCGATGCCTCCGACGACCAGCTCGAGGCCGACCGCTCCGCGGTGGCCGCCGCGCAGGACTCCCTGGACGTCGCTCGGGAGGATCTCGACGGCGCTCGCCTGGTGGCGACCTTCGACGGAGTCGTCTCGGCCGTCAACGTCGTCGAGGGCGAACAGCTGACGAGCGGCGGGACCGGCGGCACGTCGACGACCGGCAGTGGGAGCGGCAGCGGAGGTTCAGCGAGCACGCTGGGCAGCAGCGAGGACACCGGCCTCCTGCCCGCGACGGGTGACACCGGTACCGACGCGACGACCGAGGAAGCCGACATCCAGGTCATCGACGGGGATCACTTCACCGTCGAGCTCGGCCTGGACGAGTCCGACGTCGACCTCGTCGAGGTCGCTCAGGAGGCAACGGCCACGGTCACGACCTCGTCGTCCACCGGCATCCCCGGAGGCGGGACGTTCCCTGGCGGTGGCGTCTTTCCCGGGGGCGGGGCCTTCCCGGGCGCCGGCGGCCCGGCCGACACCGCCGATGCCGACGGCGCCGACGGCGCCACGGCGGCGGCGTCCGGCCCGACGGCGGAGGGTCTCGTGTGGGAGGTCGGTCGCATCGCCGACGCCTCGTCGGGGGTCGCCTCGTACCCGGTCACCGTGCTCTTCGAGAACACCGACGGCGAGTTCAACGCCGGCGAGACCGTGTCGGTCGAGATCACCTACGACGAAGTGCAGGACGTCGTCCAGGTGCCGACCCTCGCCGTGACGACCGAGGAGGACGGATCGAGCACGGTCACCGTGCGGACCGACGACGGCGACTCGACCCGCACCGTCGAGACCGGCCTGACGTCAGGCACCATGACCGAGATCACCGCCGGCCTCGATGCCGGAGAGACCGTGGTGATGTCCTTCGGTGGACGGGGCGGCACCGGAGGGTTCCCCGGCGGGGGTGACCTACCGGACGACCTGCCCGAGGGGTTCCCGGGAGCGGACGGATGAGCGCCGTCCTGGAGCTCGCCGACGTCGGCAAGACCTACCGGTCGGCCTTCCTAGAGGTCGAGGCGCTCCGCGCCGTGACGCTCACCATCCAGAACGGCGAGTTCGTCGCCATCGTCGGCCCGTCGGGATCGGGGAAGTCGACGCTGATGCACATCCTCGGCTGCCTCGACGTGCCCAGCGAGGGTCAGTTCCTGCTGGCCGGCGAGGATGTGGCCACCCTGTCGGAGGATCAGCTCGCTGAGGTCCGCAACCGGCGCATCGGATTCGTGTTCCAGCAGTTCAACCTGCTCGCCTACCTCACCGCGTGGCGCAACGTCGAGCTGCCGCTGGTGTACGCCGGCATCGAGCCCACCGAGCGCCGACGGCGGGCGTTGGCCGCGCTCGACCGCGTCGGCCTCGCCGACCGCGCCGACCATCGGCCCATGGAGCTCTCCGGCGGCCAGCAGCAGCGCGTGGCCATCGCGCGGGCGCTGGTGACCGAGCCCGACCTGCTCCTCGCCGACGAGCCCACCGGCAACCTCGACTCTGTGTCCACGGCGGATGTGCTGGACCTCCTGGGGGAGCTGCACGACAGCGGCCGCACGATCGTCCTGATCACCCACGAGCCGGACGTCGCCACGCGCGCCGGTCGCGTCGTGCGGATCCGCGACGGCCGGGTGAGCGAGAGCGGGGTGGCCGCGTGAACTGGCGCGACACCCTCTTCACCGCCTCCGACGCCGTCCGTACCCACCGCCTGCGGTCGGCGCTGACGATGCTGGGGATCCTGATCGGGATCACCGCGGTGATCCTGACCGTCGGCATCGGCCGGGGCGCCCGGGCCGACGTGCAGGACCAGATCGACGAGCTGGGCACCAATGTCCTCGTCGTGTCGCCGGGCAGCTCGACGGACGACTCCGGCGTCCGCGGCGGCTTCGGCACGGCATCGACCCTGACGATGGGCGACGCCGACGCGCTGGCCGACGCTGTCGTCGCTCCCGACGTCGAAGCGGTCGCGGCGACCGCCACCAGCACCGTGTCGTTGACCGCCGGCGAGACCAACTGGACCACCACGCTGACCGGCACCACACGGTCGTGGCAGGACGTCCGGTCGAGAGCGACGAGCTCGGGACGGTTCTGGACCGAGAGAGAGGAGGACGACGCCGCCTCGGTCACGGTGTTGGGCCCCGACACCGTGACCGAGCTGGGCCTCGTCGGTGACCCGGTCGGCCAGACGGTCAGTGTGGACGGCACCGCGCTCGAGGTGATCGGCGTCCTCGAGGCGCTCAGCTCCTCGGACGACACGAGCAACAACGACGTCGCCCTGGTCCCCTTCGCCACCTACAGCCACCGCCTCGTCGGCGGCGAGGATCGCGATTCGGTCAGCTCGATCTACGTCAAGGCCTCCGAGGGCGCCACCCTGTCGGCGGCGTACCAGGAGACCGACGCCACCCTGCGGAACCTCCACGGGATCACCTCCGATGACGACCTGGACTACTCGATCGCCACCCAGGAGTCGATCCTGACCGCGGCCAGCTCGGTCGACCGGACGCTCACCGTGATGTTGGGCGGCATCGCCGTCATCTCGCTCCTGGTGGGTGGGATCGGGGTCATGAACATCATGCTGGTCTCGGTCACGGAGCGGATCCGGGAGATCGGCCTCCGCAAGGCCCTCGGCGCGAAGCCCCGGCTCATCCGCCGCCAGTTCCTCGTCGAGGCCTCGCTCCTCGGCCTGGCCGGCGGTCTCCTCGGCGTCACCCTCGGTGTCGTCGGCGCCCTCGTCCTCCCCTCTCTGGCCGACGTCCGCGTCCTCCTGTCGCTGCCGGTCTCGGTCCTGGCCATCGTCATGGCCATCGGCATCGGCGTGCTCTTCGGCGTGTACCCCGCGTCACGCGCCGCCCGCCTCGCCCCCATCGACGCCCTACGGAGTGAATGACATGCCCCTACCCGCCTTCCTCGCGGACACCCCGAGCTCGGTCCGTCGACTCGCGGCCGCGGGCCTCGTCGCCCTGCTCGCCTTCATGGTGGTCGCCGTGGCCGCCAACGGCCAGACCAGCTCCGGCCACTACCGCACCGCCACCGCTACGACCAGCTCGGTCGACCAGGTGCTCCAGTCGGTCGCCACGATCGAGCCCGTCACCCAGGCCGCGGTGGCGTTCCCCATCGCCGGCACCGTCGAGTCCGTCGAGGTCGGTGTCGGCGACCGCGTCGCCGTCGGCGCCACCCTCGCCGAGCTGGACAACGCGAGCCTCGAGCGCACCCTCCGCCAGCAGCAGGCCGCCCTCGACCAAGCCGAACTGACCCTCGAGCGCGCCCTCAAAGGCGAGGCGATCGGGACCGGCTCCAATCCATCCGGCGGCACCGGGGCGATCCCCACCGCCTACGAAGCCACGAGCGAGGAATCGTCCGGCGTGGTCGACCTCGGTGAGGTCCAGACGATCGCGGCCCAGAGCGGACCGACTGACGCCGACATCGCCGCCGCGCAACAGGCGTTGCTCAGCGCGCAGCAGCAGGCCGACGCGGCCCTCGCCACGGTGCAGCCCGCGATCGACAACGCCGACTCGGTGTGCGCGGCCGTCGGCACCGCCGACGCCGCCGGGTTCCCGGCGGCGCTCACCGCCTGCACGGACGCGATCGCCGCGGTGACCACGGCCCAACAGGCGGTCCAGTCGAGCCAAGCCGCCGTCAGCAGCGCAGCAGCAATCCTCGACGACCTGCTCGCCCAGCGCGCCGCCGCGCTGGGCGAGCCGCCGCCGCCGACGACCCAGCCGACCCAACCGTCGCAACCAACCCCTTCGACCGGCGGGACCGGCCCTGATCTCGGCTCGGTCCCCTCGACCGGCTCGGGCGGCGGCGGGTCCAGCGTCTCATCGGAACGGCTCATCGCGCTCCAACGGGCCGTCGACGCCGCCGCGCTCGAGGTCATCGTGGCCCAACAGGCCGTCGCCCAGGCCGCCATCGCCAGTCCGATCGCCGGCACGGTCATCGCGGTGAACCTGGCGCCCGGGGACGAGGTCGACGCGGCGTCGGCGACCGCCAACATCATCATCTCGGGCCGAGGTGGCTACGAGGCGACGGTCAACGTCAGCGTCGACGACTTGGCCGACCTGGAGGTCGGCCAAGCGGCGACCGTCCGGCCCGACGGCAGCGACGAGGAGATCGAGGGCGAGGTCGTCGCTATCGGTGTCGCCGCCAACGCCGGCAGTTTCCCGATCACCATCGGGCTGCACGGCAACACCCGACGGCTCGGCAACGGCGCCACCGCCACCGCCGACATCACCACTTCGGCGGCCGAGGATGCCCTCACCGTCCCGACCTCCGCCGTCGCCGTAGACGGCGAGACCGCAAGCGTCCAGGTGCCCGATGGCGACGACACCGAGACCGTGACCGTCGAGATCGGCGCCATCGGCGCGACGTTGACCGAGATCACCTCCGGCCTCGAAGCGGGCCAGGAGGTCGTGCTCGCCGATCTCGACGAGCCTCTCCCCGGCAGCGCCACGGACACGAGCAGCACCACCTTCGGGCCGGGCGGTTTCAACGGCGGGTTCCCTGCCGGAGGCGGCATCGCGCCATGAACGGGAACCGGCGGTTCGACGGTCGCGCCACGGCGCGCGCCTTCATTGAACTTCTCGCCATGACGGGGCTGGCCGTCGCTCAGCCGCTGCTCGACGTGTTCGGGCGCGCCCCCGAGGCGTTCACCGCCCGCGACGCCGACCGGGGCGACCTGGTCGCCTTCGCGCTGTTGGTGACCCTGGTCCTGCCGGTCGTGCTGACGGTGGCCGTCGTCCTCACCCGCCTGATCGATCCACCGGCTGCGACGTTGCTCCACCGTGGGTTCGTGGCCGCGCTCGGCGCCCTCTTCGTCCTCCAGCTCGTGAAGGAGCTGGCCGGCTGGGGCGGTGTCGCTCTGGCCGTCATCGCCGCCCTCGCGTTCGCCCTGGTCGTGGCGGCCCAGCGGCGCCCGGCCTTCCACACCGCCATGCTGGTGCTCGCCCTGGGACCACTGCTGTTCGTGGGGACCTTCCTCGTCAGCTCACCGGCGTCCGACGTGCTGCGGTCCTCCTCGGTCGGCGCAGCAGAACTGGAAGAGACCGGCGAAGCCCGGTCGGTGGTGATGATCGTGTTCGACGAGTGGCCGCAGAACTCGATCTTCGACGCAACCGGGGAGATCGACGCCGACCTCTACCCGAACCTCGCCGCCCTCGCCGCCGACGGCGCCTGGTATCGCAACGCCACGACCGTCGCCACCGCCACCGTCGCGGCCGTGCCCGCCCTGCTGACCGGCCGCTACGCCGTCGACGGGGCCAGCCCGACCGCGGCCGACCACCCGGAGAACCTGTTCACGCTCCTGGCCAGCCAGTACGACCTCGAGGTGAGCGAATCCGTGACCTCGCTCTGTCCGTCGAGCCTGTGCTCCGGACCGTTCGTCGACGACCCCGATGCCTCCGCGGCGGCCGCGGCGGCCTCCGACACCGAGGCGACACGTACCTCCTCGTCCGCTCTGGGCGACCTGGTCGACGACGCCGTGGACAGCTACCAGGCGATGATCTCCCTCGACCCCGACGCCAGCGGCCCACAGTCGATCGAAGAGGCCACCAGCACCGTCACCACGACACCGACGGCGACCACGCTCGACCCGCAGGGCACCGCGGACGCCGTCGACGAGGCCCGCAACGCGGACAGCGCCAACGCCGGCTTCCCCGTCCTACAGATCGACGCCTTCCAGGGCTTGGTCGACTCGATCGAAGACGATGAGGAGCCGGCGCTGCACTTCTTGCACCTCCAGCTGCCCCACTCGCCGTATCGGTTCCTCCCCGACGGCCGGGCCTACGAGGCCGGCGGGTTCGGTCCCGGCGCGGACATCATCGGCAGCCGTGGGCCCGAGCAGGCACAGGCTGACGCCGAGCGGCAGCGTCTGCTCCTCCAAGTGGGCTACGTGGACCGCCTCGTCGGGCAGTTGGTCGATCGACTCGAGGAGACCGGGCTCTATGACGAGACGGCCGTCATCGTCACCTCGGACCACGGGTCCGGGTTCGTCCCGGGCCAGTCGCACCGAGGCCTGGAAGGCGAGGTCCTCGACCGCTCGCTGTACCCCGACATCCTCTACGTCCCGTTGATCGTCAAGGCACCGCAGATCGAGCCGGGAACGGTGAGCGACGACAACGTGGAGTCCATCGACGTGCTCCCGACCATCGCCGACATCCTCGACCTGTCCCTGCCGTGGGACGTCGACGGGCAGTCGCTGCTCGGACCGGCGCGGACCGATCCCGAGAAGCAGTTCAACAAGGTCGACATGGGCGGCGGCGGGTTCGGCGGGTTCGGCGGCGCCGTGCAGCTCAGCGACCGGGTTCGCTTCGACGGCGACGAGGTCCTGGCCGAGAACCTGGCCAGGAACGTCGACACCCTCCTCCAGGGGGACGCGCCCGGTCACGAGTTCTACGCCCGCACCGAGGACGGCGACCTCGTCGGCGCACCGGTCGAGGACCTGCCCGCGGGAGTCGATGCCGACGCCCGCCTGGTCGCAGACGAGGGCCTCGACGCCCTTCGGTCGTACCGATCCACCGACGAGATCGTCCCCACCCACCTGACCGGTCAGATCGAGGACGGGCCCTCAGGTGACCAGCGTCTCGTCGTGGCCATCGACGGCGTGATCGCCGGCGTCGCGCCCACCTTCGTCGACGGCGACGTCACCCACCACGTCGACCTCATGCTCGACCCGACCGCGCTGTCCGGCCGGACACCGCACCACATCGAGGCCTTCCTGCTGACCGGACGAGGTGATCGCCGCCAACTCGCCGCGCTCCGCACCTAGTGGTGATTCACACGAAACTCACAGAAACCTGAGAGACGATCAGATGACCGGCCCGCTTGACTGACTCCCGGGAGGTCACGTGCGGCGACACCGGAACAGAACAGGTAATCCATGACCGAGACCAAGCCTCGGGTCCTGGTCGTCGACGACGAAGCGAACATCGTCTACCTCATCGAGTCCGCTCTCGGCCTGCAGGGCTACGAGACGACGTCGGCGGCCACCGGCCGGGAGTGCCTCCACGCCGTGAGCTCCTCGTCTCCCGATGCTGTCGTGCTCGACGTGATGCTGCCCGACATCGACGGGTTCACGGTGCTCCGACGGTTGCGGGACGGCGGGAGCCAGGTGCCGGTGCTCTTCCTCACGGCCCGTGACGCGACCGATGACCGGGTCCACGGCCTCACGATCGGCGGCGATGACTACCTGGTGAAGCCTTTCGCCGTCGCCGAGCTCGTCGCCCGAGTGAACGTCATCGTGCGCCGCACGAGCGGTCACCTCGAGAGCCGTCGCCTGCGCTGCGCGGACCTGGAGCTCGACGGTGACGCCCATCGGGTGACCCGGGCCGGGAAGCCGGTCTCCCTGTCGCCCACCGAGTACCGCCTGCTGCACTACCTCCTGCTCAACACGGGTCGGGTGCTGAGTCGGGGCCAGATCCTCGACCACGTCTGGGACTATGACTTCGACGGCGACCCGTCGGTGGTCGACACGTTCATCAGCTACCTCCGACGGAAGGTGGACCACGTCGAGCCGAAGCTCATCCAGACGATCCGTGGCGTGGGGTTCTGCCTGCGGGAGGACTGATGACACTGCGAACCAGGTTGCTCATCGGGTTCGGGCTGGTTCTCGTCGCCTTGGCGACATCGATGGTGGTGGTCGCGACCACCCAGCGCAACTACGCCCTGGACCAACTGGACAGACAGCTCGAGAGCGCCCTCCCGTTCGCCATCGGACCGCCCGGAGGGGTCATCATCAACCGCCCGTCGGTCCCGCCGGACAACTCCTCCTTCGAGGCTCGGACCTCGGACTTCTTCGTCGGCACCGTCACCGACGGCGGTGAGCTGACCCCGGTCATCCAGGGCGACCTCCTCGAGGACGTTCCATCGGTGTCCCCGGACGACCTCGCCGCGCTCGGGAGCAGCGGCGGCACCTTCACCACCGAGGGAGCGAACACCTCGACCCGCTTTCGGGTGCGCGCTGCCCCCGGGCCCACCAGCGGTTCGTGGGCCGTCGTCGCCCTCTCGCTCGCCGACGCCGACGCCGCGAACCGGGCACTGCTGGTTGCCCTCGGCACCGCCAGCCTGCTGATCGTCATCGTCCTCCTCGTCACCGGTTGGTGGATGTACCGGCTCGGGCTCCGACCGATCTCCGAGATCACCACCGCGGCCGAGTCGATCGCCGCGGGAGACCGTGACCGTCGCGTCGAACCCGACATGCCGGGGACCGAAGCGGCCAAGCTGGCCCGTGCGTTCAACGTGATGCTCGACGAGCGCGACGTCCAGGAACAGACGCTGCGCCGCTTCGTCGCCGACGCATCGCACGAACTGCGAACGCCGCTGACCTCGGTCCGCGGTTACCTCGAGGTCTACGCCGACGGCGGCTTCCGAGGCCGCGGCGAGATCGACGACGTCGTCCGCCGCCTGCTCGGCGAGACGAAACGGATGAACGACCTGGTGGAAGACCTGCTCCTCCTCGCCAACCTCGACGAAGGGCGGCCACTGGCTCGCGAGCCCGTCGACCTGGGCGACGTGCTCGCCGACGCCGCCGATGACGGGCGCGCGATCCAGCCCGAGCGGTCGATCACGACGGCCATCGACGGCGCCGACCTCGAGGTCATCGGCGACGAGGCCCGCCTGCGACAAGTCGTCGCCTCACTGGTCCACAACGCCCTAGTCCACACGCCGCCCACTGCGAGCATCCGCTTGGAGGGTGAACGGCGCGACGACGACGTCGTCTGGATCTCGGTGATCGACACCGGCCCAGGCATGCAACCAGAGGTCGCCCAGCATGCGTTCGACCGCTTCTACCGAGGCGACCGCAGCCGTTCTCGGCACGCCGGCGGGGCAGGGTTGGGCCTACCGATCGCGAGATCGGTCATCGAGGCCCACGACGGCACGATCACGATCGAAGCTTTAGCCCCCCAGGGAACGGCGTTCCGCATTCGCCTTCCCGTGCACGGAGACGGGGGGCCGAGCGCTGACCGCCAACCCAAAGAACTCTGAGGTTGTTCACAGAAGCCTCGCTTGGAACCCGAATATCGCCGGCGCTCTCTGCCAATCTCGGCACGAGGTCGCCGATCGTCCGAGCCGTTCGCTGACGACTTTCACCGGGACGAGGTCCTTGATGAGCAGCGTCCCGTGGGTGTGTCGAGCGGATCGCCCGCCGCGCCGGCGTGCCCGTCATCTGACTGCACGACCTCCGCTGCGCTGCATGAGTCGCTGGGCGGTAGTCGCGCAGGCACGGGCACGGCAATCGCTCGTTCGAAGTAGAGGGCCCTTGCCTTCCCTGCGAGGCCAGATTGGTCCGCGTAAAGTGACCTCGCGGTACAGGGGGGAGGCCCAGGATGGACGTTCGGCGAACAGGCCGGATCTTTGGCTGGTTGTTCATCGGCACCTTCGTAACGAGCATCCCGGCTCGGCTTCTCTTCATCGACGGGGTGGGTGCGAGCTGGACTGACATGGGCTTCGTCCCCGGGGATGCCTCCAACGCGAGCCTGAAGTGGGGAGCGGTCCTCGAGTTCGGTTTGATCGTCACTCAAATCGGAACCGCAGTCGTGATCTATCCGCTCGTCAGGCGGCAGAGCGAAACGGTCTCGCTCGGGTATGTCTGTGCGCGCATCATGGAGTCGGTCTTCGCCGCGATTGGCCTCATCAGCATCATCACGGTCGTGTCCGTGGCCGATGCGTTGGTCGGAGCCAGTGGTGCTGAAGCCACGGCGCTCGTCACGCAGGGTGACACCCTTGCGCAGACCTACGACTGGGCGTTCCGGTGGGGGCCAGGGCTTGTCGCTGGCATCGGGAACGGCTTGATGTTGGGCTACTTGATGTACCGGTCCGAGCTTGTCCCGCGTCGCATGGCGCTGTTGGGGCTCATCGGTGGGTCTCTGCTGATCTTCTCGTTCGTGATGCAGCTGATCGGCGTCTACAAGAACGGAGAGGGACCCTCTGGCCTCTTTACGCTGCCCGAGGCCGCATGGGAGCTGTCACTCGGGATCTACTGCGCGTGGAAGGGCTTTCGGACATCAAGTCCGCTCGCCGAGCCTGAGGTGGCGGTGGCGTAAGCGGCTTCGTCGGTGTCGACGAACAACGGGCGGCCGGCGGGGTCGGTGTCGGGGTTGGCCCGTCGTCTGCCTTGGCCCCAGGGGCGGCCTCCGTTGCTGTCCCGAACCGATCGGCCACCTACTTGACCACCGCGTTGATGAACTCGTTGAAGCCGGCTGCGTCGAAGGAAACGTCGTAGCCCGACTCGTCGTGCTCGATCCGCAGGGACGGGCAGAAGAAGTCCCCGTCGGGTGTGAAGAAGTGAGGCGATCCATCCACCCCTCGCTCCTTGCCCTCGACGAGGTCCGCATGCACAGCAGCCTCGTCCGCGCTGGTCGGTCCGTCGACGCCGCATCCGTCGCGGAGACGGCCCAAGACCTTGGGATCCGAGACATCCTCGCCATCGTCGAACAGCGCTCGACGCACGGCGAGGCTGAACCGTTCGCCGACCCTGCCGTCTGTTCGGTAGGCCGCGGCCTCGGAGATCAACGCTGGCAGCGACGTCGCCGGGAACGTGTCCGGATCGAACCCACCGAACCGATCGGTAGCGACTTCGATCCGAAGCGCGTCGATCTTCGGTACGAGCGAAGCACCGTCGAACGGTTGCGAGTTGACGACTTCGAGCGGCCAGGCCCGAACCCGCAGAACCGGCACCTGGAGCCCCAGCTGCTCCCGGAAAGCGTGGAACCGAGCCAGACCTGCGTGCGCGAATGGACACGCCACATCGGCGAACACCTCGAGCGTTTGCATCCTGGGTGCTTACCCGCTGAGCGCCTGCCCGAAGAAGGTCCAATGGTCTCGCTTCATGAGGACCTTTGGTCCTAGGCGTGGGCCCGGTCCGGGCCCACGGTGGGGCCATGACCTCGCGGATCGTGATCCTTGGCGGCGGTACGGGCGGCACGCTGACCGCCAACCGCCTCCGGCGCCTCTACGGCCCGGACGAGGCCGAGATCATCGTGGTCGACCAGGACGACCGCCACGTCTACCAGCCGGGCCTGTTGTTCGTCCCGTTCGGCCTCACCCACAGCGAGGACATCGTGCGACCGCGGGAGCGGCAGCTCCACGCCGGGATCGGTTTCGTCGAGTCCGACATCGACCACGTCGACATCGATGCCCACGAGGTGCACCTCACCGGCGGCGCCGCGCTCACCTACGACGTCCTCGTCGTCGCCACCGGCGCCCGCCTGGTCCCCGAAGAGACCGAGGGCCTCACCGGACCAGGCTGGATGGAGAAGGTCTTCACCTTCTACACACCCGAAGGTGCCGCCGCCCTCGGCGCCGCCCTGACCACCTTCGACCACGGTCGCCTGGTCGTGAATGTGGTCGACATGCCGATCAAGTGCCCGGTCGCCCCGCTCGAGTTCTGCTTCCTCGCCGACTGGTACTTCACCGAGCGCGGCATCCGCGACCAGGTCGCAGATCACCTACGCCACCCCCCTCGACGCCGCCTTCACCAAGCCCATCGCCGCCGGCCAGCTCGGCGGGATGCTCGCCGAGCGAGGCATCGAGCTGGTCACCGAGTTCAACACCGGCGAGGTCGACGGTCCCGGCGGACGGCTGGTCGGCTACGACGGCCGCGAGGTCCCGTTCGACCTCGCCGTGGTGATCCCGCTGCACGGCGGCGCCACCTACGTCGGCCGCTCGCCGGGCCTGGGCGACGAGCTCGACTTCGTCCCCACCGACGAGCACACCCTGCAGTCCAAGGCGGCGCCGAACATCTTCGTCATCGGCGACGCCGCCAACGTGCCCGCCTCCAAGGCCGGCTCGGTCACCCACTTCGAGGGCGAGACCCTGGTCGGCAACGTCGCAGCGGTTCCTCGCCGGCGAGCCCCTCGAGGCCGGGTTCGACGGCCACGCCAACTGCTTCATCGAGACCGGGTTCCACAAGGCGCTGCTCATCGACTTCAACTACGAGACCGAACCGCTCCCGGGTCACTACCCGGCGGGGGTCGGCCTGCCGCTGCTCAAGGAGTCACGGCTCAACCACCTCGGCAAGCTCCTGTTCCAGTCCGTGTACTGGCACAGCCTGCTCCCCGGCCGTGACCTCCCCGGCCTCGGCTCCACCATGCCCACCGCCGGCAAGCACACCCCGGCCCCTCAGGAGGACTGACCATGCCGACCACCACCCTCGCCGGCGTCACCGTCGAGCGCAACGACGAAGGCTTCTTCACCGACCCCGACCAGTGGACCGAAGCCATGGCCCCCGAGCTCGCCGCCGCCGAAGGCATCGACGACCTCACCGAGGACCACTGGCGCGTCATCAAGTTCATGCGCACCGAGTACGCCGAGAAGGGCACCGGACCCACCGTCCGGCTGCTCGGCAAGACCTCCGGCGTGTCCGTCAAGGAGCTCTACCAGCTCTTCCCCAAGGGACCGGCCAAGATCGCAGCCAAGATCGCCGGCATCCCCAAGCCCCGCGGCTGCATCTGAAAGGCGGCCCACCATGGGCGACACCACCACCAAGCCGGACCCGATCACCAAGGTCTCGATCATCATCTCGAAGGGCTCCCTCGAAGGGATCTACCCCGGGCTGATCATGGCCAACGGCGCCCGCGCCGAAGGCATCGAGGCGAACCTGTTCTTCACGTTCTTCGGTCTCGACGCCATCCACCAGGCCCGCCACGACCACATCAAGCTCGCCACCGTCGGCAACCCCGGCCTGCACCTGCCGACCATGGCGGGCGGGCTGCCCGGTGTGTCGACGCGTCATGACGAAGTACATGAACCACAAGATGGAGGAGCTCGACATCCCCTCGATCCCCGAGTTCGTCGAGATGATCGCCGACACCGGCGCCGGCATGTACGCCTGCAAGGCGTCCGTCGACCTGTTCGGCCTCGAGAAGAACGACTTCATCCCCCAGGTCCAGGACATCATCACCGTCGGCGAGTTCTACGAGATCGCGGCCGGCGGTCAGATCATCTTCACCTGATCAGAACGTGAAGCGAGTCAGGCCGCCGGGCTCAGCGCCGAGCACCACCGTGGCCGACCGTGGTGTGACGCGGTAGACGTTCCACGGCGGCGGTCCTTGCGACGGTGCGTTGAACGGTGCCGTGATCCCGGTCCCGCTCTCATCAGGTTCCGCCGGCCACCCATCGTCCGCCCACGCCTTCGCGACGCGGGTCACCATGTCGGGCTCGGTCACCCGCTCGGCGTCTCCCTCGACGACGACGTCTGCGTCGCGGATCGACAGGGCAACCGAGCAACGCGGCCGGCGCTCGACGTTGCGGCCCTTCCGGGTGCGGGCTCCGGTCTGGAACCAGAACGTGCCATCCAGCCAGATGGCACCGACCGCGGTCACATGCGGGGTGCCGTCCTCGTTGACGGTCGCGAGCCACTTCGTGCGCGCGTTGTGCGCGTCCGGATCCGGCGCCGAACCCGCATCGAGCCTCTCGAGGACGGCGTCCCAGTCCACGGGCGGGAGCCCATCCGCGGCTCCCAAGTTGATGATCTCCATGCTGGTACCTCCTTGGTTCGCCGTCGACGGTGGCAACAGCGTTCGTTCATCGGACCCGCGTCGGTCAGCAAAGTCATCGCGTGGTGCCGCCACACCGAAGTTCTGGTCCGCTGTGCACCGGACAAGTGACGTGTCGGCTCCTGTGTTTCGTGGTCTGGACACGGACAGTGGCCAAACGCTTCTGACCACCCGCGACTACCCGGGGCCCGGAGAGGTAGAACCGACGAGCTGTGTGCGTCCTGGTGGCCTCACGGTGGGGTCGCACGATCGGCCGGGTCTCTCGCGACCCGAAGGTCGGCGGTTCAGGTCCGCCCCCCACCAAGCTCTGAGAAGGCCCTCCTCCGGGAGGGGCCTCGTCGTAACCTCGGGGTGTGCTCGCGGTACGAGCGACCGTTGCCCTCGTCCTCCCGATCACGGTGGACGGGCTCGTCCCGTGGGCCCTGGTGCGGGACGACGCCACGTTCCACGGGGTGATGGCCCTCGTCGGGGTCGCCCTGGTCGTCGTCGGGACTTTTCTGCTCGCCGACAGCGTCTTCCTGCGCTTCGCGAGGGAAGGCCGTGGGACGCTCGCGCCGATCGACCCACCGCGGTTCGTCGTCCGTGGCGGCGCCTATCGGTTCACGCGCAACCCGATGTACGTCGCGAACCTGGCGATACTCGTCGGGATCGCGATCACCTTCCGGTCGCTCGCCGTGGCCGGGTGGGCGGGGTTCATGGCCCTCACGTTCCACCTGTTCGTGATCTCGTACGAGGAGCCAAAGCTCCGGGACACGTTCGGCGAGTCGTACGAGGTCTACCGGCGGGAGGTCCCTCGCTGGTTGCCGTCCCCCTGATGATCGGCCGGGTGTCGGTCCGCAGGCCTCATCCGACCCTTGACAATATTTCCTGTCAAGGGGTAGCTTGGCGTTCGTGGACGATGTTCGAGTGCTTGCTGACGCTGCCGCCGTGGAAGTGGCGCTCGATCCGATCCGGGCCTCGATCCTCGACGCGTTGACCGAACCGGGGTCGGCTGCCACGGTTGCGGCGGCGGTCGGGTCGACTCGTCAGAAGGTGAACTACCACCTGAAGGCGTTGGAGGCCCATGGGCTGGTCGAGTTGGCCGAGGAACGCATGTGGGGCGGCATCACCGAACGATTCGTGCGTCGTTCAGCGAGCCATCTCGTTGTTGCTCCCGACGTGTTGCAGAGCGCTGCTCTCGATCCGAACGAGGTCGCCGATCGTCTCTCGGCTGCGTATCTGATCGCCGTGAACGCTCGGACGGTGTCCGAGGTGGGGGCGATCGCCGACAGCGCCGCCACGGAAACGCGTCTGCCGACGCTGACCGTCGACACGGTGATCGGGTTCACATCGCCTGAAGATCGCGCTGCCTTCGCGGCCGACCTGCAATCAGCGGTCGCCGCGCTGGTCGCCCGCTACCACCACGACGACGGTCGACCGCACCGTCTGACCGTCTCGTCCTATCCCCGACCTGAGGAGCCCTCGTGACCACTTCCGACCAACCCGACCGCGTCGAACACCGGATGGAACGCACCTATGAGGTGGCCGCCACTCCGGAAGAGGTGTGGGACGCGATTGCCACTGCTGAGGGGATCTCGGCCTGGATGGTGCCGACCCGACTGGAGCCGCAGATCGGTGGCGCGGTGTCGTTCGATGTCGGCAGCTTCTGGTCGCACGGCATCGTCACCGACTACACACCCCCGAGGCGCTTCGCGTACGCCGAGCCGTGGCCGGTCGCTGATCACATGCCGACCGCCGACCACGACCTGTCGTCGCTCACCCCGATCGCCACGGAGTTCCTCGTCGAATCCGCGTCCGGCGGCAGTTGTGTGATCCGCGTCGTCACGAGTGCGTACGGCAGCGGAGCGGACTGGGAGAGCGAGTTCTTTGCCGAGATGATCGCCGGCGTGATCCCCATGCTCGACAAGCTCGCCTCGTACTTCAACGAAGCCGCGTAGCGATGGCGACGCTGACGTCGTCCACCCAACCGAGCACTCGCCGTCTGGTTCGAAGTGGTGCGCTCGCCGGCGCGTGCGCGGCCGTCTGCACCACGGTCGTGGCCGCCACCGCGAGCGCGGCCGGTGTCAGCCTCGAGATCGACGGCGAGGCCATTCCGATCTCCGCGTTCGCGTGGTGGACCATCATCGGTGCCGCTCTGGGCGTCGGGTTGGCCCGGCTCCTGCGCGAGCGCCGACGGTTCGTCGTCGTCACCACGGTCGCCGTCGGCCTGTCGCTCATCCCCGCGATCGCGGCTGCCGACGACACCGCCACCAAGGCCGTTCTCGTCGGGGCCCACCTCCTCGCCGCGGCCATCATCATCCCGACCCTCAGCCTGCAACTCACCGCGGTCAACCGAGACCACTGACTCGAGTGCCCCCAGAGGGCCTACTGAGCTGCCGGGACGGGGGCGGTGCGGCGGTAGACGCGCAGGGCCAGCGTGTAGGAGAGGGCCAGGATGGCCGCAGTCCAGGCCACGGCGATCCAGAGGTCGGGGCCGGCGGTGCCGTCGGTGAGCAGGGAGCGCATGGTCTCGATGATCGGTGTCATCGGCTGGTTCTCGGCGAAGCCCCGCAGCACCGGCGACATGGAGTCGGTCGGGACGAATGAGGGGCTGATGAAGATCAGCAGCAGCAGGATGTAGCTGAACGCACCGGCGCCTTCGGGGGTCTTGGCCAGCAGGCCGAAGAGCATGGCCAGCCAGGTGGTGGCCAGGGTGAAGAGGACCAGCAGTCCGACGAACGCGAGCCAGGCGGCGATGTCGGCGGCCGGGCGGAACCCGACGAGGAGCGCGACCAGGATCACCAGGGAGCACGAGAAGAGGTTGGACAGCGTCGAGGAGAGGGCCTGGCCGCTCAGGACCGACGAGGGCGCCACCGGCATGGTCCGGAAGCGGCTGATGATGCCCTTCTGGAGGTCGTTGCTGAGACGCAACGCGGCGTAGGCGATGCCGCTGATCACGGTCATGGCGATGACCCCGGCGGTGATGAAGTCGACGTAGTCGATCGAGCCGGTCTGGTCCCCGAGGGCGCCACCGAACACGTAGACGAACAACAGCAGCATGGCGATCGGGGTCAGGACGACGGTGATGACCGTGTCAGGGCTGCGCGTCGTGTGACGGAGGCTTCGCTTCGTCATGGTCCAGGTGTCACTGAGCGCTCGCATGGTGGTCCTCCTTGTCGTCGTCGAGGATCTTGAAGAACACGTCGTCCAGCGTCGGGAGCTGCCGGGAGAACCCGGACGGCTCGATCCCACCGCGGTCGAGCCGGATGAGCATCTCGGCCACCTCCGCCACCGAGCCGGTGGTGGCGACCATCAGCTTTGAATCCACCCGGCTGACTTCGTGGTGCTCGCCGAGCGCTCGCTGCGCCGCAGCCAGGTGGCGCTCCTCGCTGAACTCGAACTCGACGAGTCCGGCCGGCACCATGGCCTTCAGCTCGTCGGGTGTGCCCTGAGCCACGATCGTGCCGCCATGGAGGATGGCGATCTCGTCGGCCAGATGGTCGGCCTCCTCCAGGTACTGGGTGGTGAGGAACACCGTCGTGCCGTTGTCGACCAGTTGCCGGACGGTCAGCCACATGTCGGCCCGCCCCTTTGGATCGAGCCCGGTGGTCGGCTCGTCGAAGAAGACGATGGGGGCGTCGCCGACCAGGCTCATGGCGATGTCGAGTCGGCGCCGCATCCCGCCCGAGAACGTCAGCAGGCGGCGGTCGGCCGCCTCGTCGAGCTCGAACCGGGCCAGCAGATCCACGGCGGTCTGTCCGGGATCGGCGATGTGGCGCAACTCGCCGATCAGCACCAGGTTCTCCCGGGCCGTGAGCACGTCGTCCACCGCGGCGAACTGTCCAGTCAGGCTGATCTGCTCGCGGACATCGGCAGGATGTTCCGCCACGTCGAAACCGGCGACCCTCGCGGTGCCGCCGTCGGCCTCCAGCAACGTGGTCAGGATGTTGATCGTCGTCGTCTTGCCCGAGCCGTTGGCCCCGAGCAGCGCGAAGACCGTGCCCCGCTCGACGGTGAACGAGACGTCGTCGAGCACCGGGACGCCCTTGTACCCCTTCACGAGGTTCCGCACTTCGATGGCGTTGGTGGTGCCACCCGCCACGGTCATCGGATCGCGTGCATCGTTCGTGGGCGGTCTCCGCTCTGCTCGCGGAGTACACCGGATGCGACCAGTTCCGCTCGCCGGCTCTCCCACTGCTCTTGGAGCTTCGGCATCTGCTCGATCAGGAACTCGGCGAACGCCGACATCTCCAGCAGCACCGCCCGGCGCTCGGGCGGCGCATCGGCCAAGACCTCGAGACCTTCACGACTCAAGTCGAACAACTGCTTGTACTCGGAGATGTCCAT
This sequence comes from uncultured Microthrixaceae bacterium, assembly GCA_963725155.1. Taxonomy (GTDB): domain Bacteria; phylum Actinomycetota; class Acidimicrobiia; order Acidimicrobiales; family DATDAH01; genus DATDAH01. Next base: position 141,783 of record CAVRXU010000011.1, on the reverse strand, counting down.
GCCCATCGACTGCGGCGTGCTCAGATCGATGCGCACTCGGTCCAAGCGCTCGCCGGCCGCGCGCGACCGCTGGACCGCATGCGTGGCCTCGAGCACCTTCACCGCGCCCGCGATCGCGCTGCGACTGGCCAGCAACGCGTCCGCCAACTCGCCGATGCTCTGCGCAGGCGGGTCACAGACGGCGAGATAGCCGATCACGCGGCCAACCATCGGCGGGAAGCCGTACTGGCGGGCGTGGAAGCGGCCCATGTGGTCGGCGAAGGTGACTTCCGCATCGGTCGGCATGCGACGGAGACTATCGTGATAATAGAGATAACACACATTTGTGTTATCTCAGATGGTGGGTCATCCGCGAACGCGGCGGTCAGCGCCGATCTGAAGGGCTAGGTCGGTGGGAGGAGTTGATCGCTGAGAATTGCCGTCAGCCACCGCTCGTACCGCTCGGCCGACCAACCTCGGTCGATGACAAGCAGCCGGTAGACCTCCGGGGACATGAGCGCGTGGATGAGGTCGGCGGCGTCGCGCTCACGCAGCTTGGGCAGCAACGCGCCAGCGCGAGCCAGGGAGCGCGCGATGTGGCCCTGACCTTCCTGCCTCTGGCGGGTCAGTTCATCGAGCAGCGCCGCCGCATCGGTGTCCGACGCGGCCGCGCTGACGAGGATGCGGTAGATCGGCGCAGTTCTCCCGTTCACCTCGGCCGCGACTTCGGCGAATCCCGCCAGCTGCTGCTTCGGGTCGGGGTCGCCGAGCAGCGATCGCACCTGTGGGCGGTCGGGCATCGGGACGGTCTCGTCGTCACCGACGATCGAGACGTCGAGCAGGGCCTTCAGGATCCCGTGCTTGGACGAGAACAATCGGTACACCGTGGCCGGCGGGACGTCCGAGAGGGCACTGATGGCCTCGATCGTCGTTGCTCCGTAGCCGCGTTCGAGGAAGAGGGTCCGGGCGGCGTCGACGACGGCGGCTCGAGCCAGGCGGGTCCTAGCCTGGCCGCGCCTTCCGTCGATGGACTTCTGGGCCCGGTCCTGGGTCACCACGTCGTGAGACTATCACTCCCAAATTGAGAGTAACACTTGCACTTCTAAATTGAGAGTGATACTCTCAGAAAGATCAACCCCAGACCCAAGGAATGACCATGAGCTATGCCGTTGACTTCGTGAACGTCTCCACCGTCGGCCTGGAGTCGTCGCCGGTGGCGGACGCACTGGCCGGGCTGCGAGCCAACGAGGCTCGCTACTTCAAGAACAAGTACGACCACGTCTTCACGGTCGAACCGGCCGCCAAGGCCAAGAAGACCATCGACTGGGTGCACCGCATCCTCGAGGAGGAGCGCGGCATCGTCATCGCGTTCGCCTCCACTCGAGGCGACGAGCTTCGAGGTCGAGGGCATCCGGTGGGCCTACGTGTTCTACGAGAGCGGGCTCTCGATCAACGTGTTGCTCGACGAGCCGAAGAAGCGAGCGGTCGGGTTCAAGCTCTCCGACGGGATGGAGATCCCCACCGAGCTCGACTCCTTCAAGTTCGCCCGACAGAAGTCGAAGCTGGCCGGGACGATCCGCGGCTCGTACTTCGTGATCAAGGGCGACTACTAGCCCTCGTCGCGCCGGAGGTCGTCAGCCTGGTGCCGTGAACGGGATCGGCGGCGACTGGGCGACGCAGGCGGCGGTGGGCAACGGGGCGTCGGGATGGGCAAGGAACTGCCGGCGCAGGTCGCTGAGGCAGGCGGGGCCACTGGACAGGAGGTCCTCTCCCAAGGTGGGGAAGATCGCCGTCTGCCCGTTCTGCAGTCCACGCAACAGCTCCTGCACCCAGTCCGCCGAGCCGTTGGGGGACAGGTCGCCGCGGAAGATGAACACCGGGATCGGCGTGGAGAAGTCGACGGAGACGGCGGACGACACATCGGGCACGTCCCAGCTGGCGCACCACGCTGTCCAGTGGGTGGCCGACTCGCCTACGAACTCCGGCAGCGTTCGGGCGGCGAGCGCCATGGCATTCGGGTCCGAGGTGTGGATGTGGTACGAGCAGAGGTCCGACGCGACGGCTCCCCAGGGTGCGTCGTCCTGCCAGAGCAACGGGTCGTGCTGGAGCAGCGTGTCGGCGATGAGGGCGTCAGGCGTCGTCTCGGCGAGCACGGCCGGGATGAACGCGTAGGTGCTCGAGTCGCCGAGGGCATAGCGCAGCGCATCCGCGGCGCGATCACCGTCGATGAGCATCGGGATGGGCGCAGCCGTCTCATCGTCGGGGTTGCGACCGTCCACCAGCACGGGGGTGGCCTGTAACTCGTCGAACGACGCCTTCCACGTGGCGTGCAGATCCGGGTACGCCTCAGCGCAGGCCGGATCTGCGTTGCAGAGATCCGTGTACCGCTGGAACGCGCCTTCGAGGTCGATGGTGGGCTCGGCGAACGGCGACTCCCCTGGCGGCGGCGGGTTCTCGAGGGTGATGCTGCGGACGGCCGCCGGTGCCCGACGGGCGACGTCGAAGACGATGAAGGCGGTGTCGCCATGCGCGAGGAAGTCGGCGCGATCCACCCTGAGCGCGACCATCAGATCCGTGACGTCGAGCGCGGCCTGCGAAAAGCTGTACTGGGACGGATCGACACCCTCCGACTCGAGCTGGTCGTGACACTGGGCCAGCGCGTCCGCGACCGCCTCCTCGGCCGCTCGGTCGAACGACGGCTCCGTCAGTCCGCGCCCCCGGGCCGCGGCCGCCTCCGGACAGCCGAGCTCCGGGTCGCTGCCCGGGAAGCCGCGGATCGCGACGTGGATGAGCTCAGCGTGATCACGGGCGACGGAGTTGGCCGGGTCCTCACAGCCGCACACGTCGATGGTGGGGTCGGTGCCGGTGACGGGTGTGCGCGCCGGGGCGCGAGTGACGAGCAACCGCACCTGGCGGCCATCGGGATCTGACCGGTCCTGCGGCACCACGAGGTCGCTGCACGTCACCTCGGCGTCGATGGCCGCGACGTCGTCGGGACACGGCCTCGATTCCACGCGCGGCGTGTACCCGGACGGAGGCGTGACACCGGCAGCATCGTGGGCGGCTTCCGCACCTCCGTCGTTCCCGGCGAGGCGAACGACGAGCAGGCCGGCGAGCACGGCCAGGACGGTCGCGACCATCACCCCCGTCCGCCGATGGCGCCTGGACGCTCGGCGGCGACCGGAAACCGCAGCGACCGGCGGCGCGGGCGGCGGCGCATCGACGTCGACGACCTCGCACGCGGGGAGAGGCGCAGGCAGCCCCTTGAGGGTGAGCGCGCCGACATCGCGGAACTGCAACCCGCCACGCGTCCCGACGAGGGCGCGAACCACCGCGGTCGTGAGGGTCTGCCCGGGTTCTGCCGCGGCTTCGAGGCGAGCGGCCTCGACGATCGGCATACCTTGGAAGTCACCGTCGGTCTCCGCCAGCTCGCCCGTGCTGATGCCGATCCGGAGCCGCACCGGATCCTCCGGATCGAGCGCTGCCATGACGCGATGCATGGCGGTGGCGCACACGAGGGCGTCCGCCACGCTGTCGGGGAAGACGACCATCAGACCGTCGCCTGCGGATTTCACCTCGCGGCCGTTCGCGTCGGCGACGGTGGCGCGGAGCGCCTGCAGGAAGTCGGCCGTGAAGTCGTCGAAGCGATCGTCGCCCAAGCGGGCTCGTCGCTCGGTGGACGCAACGAGGTCGCAGAACAGGATCGTCACGGCCCGCGTGCGTGTCAGGGGGCCATTGTCACAGAGATCGGGCTGGACATTCGCGGGTCACGCCGTATCGACCGCCGGCCGGAGCGGCCCGTCGCGTCAGGAGCCGGTCAATCGGGTCCGCTCGGGGTCGATGGCGAAGCGTTCGCAGTACGCCCTGATGGCCGGGTCACCCCACACGTCCTCCCGGTCATAACCCATCGAGTCGAGGGTTGCCGGGGGTGTGGCCCGTTCGCCTGCCTGCTGTCGTTGGAGGTATGCCATCACCTTGGCGGGGAGCGCGTCGTCGTCGGCGTTCGCTGCGAGCGCGTCTCGGACGACCTCGACGGGAGCGCGCACGAGCTCGGGGTACGAGACGTGCATCGCCCGTGACGGTGCATCCGTCGTGAAGTCGGCGATGCCTGTGAGCGTGCTGGACACCCGGCGGCTGGTGATCTTCGACCGGTGGCCGTCGTCCGTCAGCGGGTTGGTCTCGCAGAACCAACCGGCGATGGCGTGACCCAGCACGGCCAACGACACGGTGCTCCGGTACGGGTCGCGGTCGGTGATGACGAACCGTGCTTCGGGGAACACCTCCGCGAACTGCGCCACCTGACGGGCGTTCTGAGGTGCCTTCAGCACGAGGAAACCGCCGGACTCGACCGGGTGCTTCCACAGCAGCAGCTGCACCACGCGCCGGTAGTTCTCGAACGCAGGACGCAGGTCCTCCTCGGTGAGGAACCGCCACCAGGTGGGCAGGCACGGGCCGGCGGCCCAAGCGAGCATGGCCATCGAGTCGATGAAGCCGCACACGCACTCCTCGGGGTCGGTTGCGTTCACCCAGTGCATGTGCTCGAGCATCGTTCCGCGGAGCAGATCGGTCTGCTCTTGCACGCTCGCGATGCGGGGATCGATCTCGTAGGTCGCCGTCTCCGGCGGCGGCACCGGCTCCAGGAGCTCCCACCGGCTCAGGACTCGGGCGTCGCGATGGAGGGCCAGCAGGTTGTGGAGCAACGTCGTCCCGCTTCGTTCGAGGCCGGTGATGTACACGATGGGTGGGATCGGCACCGAGGCGATCTCGGGGTGTTGGCGCAGCGTCTCGAGGACACGCAAGCGTCGCACGAGGTCGCCCACCGAGCGCGATCGCAGGAACCGGCGCCCGAACTCCGTGAGGTTGGACTGCTCGAGATCGGCGGCGTACGCGGACAGCGGGCCGAGGAACCAGGTCTCGCCGAAGTCGTCGAGTCCCGCGCGCTCGATCGCCTCGGCGAGGATGCGGTCGACTTCCCCGGTCGTGCCCATCGTCGCCCCCGTTCCACCTTACGAGTGGGAGGCGACCCGCTCCGTCTAAGGCTCCCTGCCCGCTCTGGCTACGGCCACGGTGCGAGTCGCGTGGCGGGACTGCCTACCGCTGGTCGGTTGGCTCGGCGGGCGTCTGCCCGTCGTCGCCCGTCGTCGACCCGGGCGCCAGCACGTCGGACCGGCTGTAGTGGCCGACGACGTCGAAGTAGCGCTTGGCGTGCAGCGTCGCCCTGAGGTCGCAGTCGGCGATCACGATGCCCTCCTCGTCGTAGAGCGGGCCGGCGATCACGTCACCGGACGGCGACACCACGCAGGCGCCTCCGCGGCCGAGCACGGCAACGTCGTCCGGCAACGGCAGCGGGAAGTCGTCGGGGAAGGCGGCCGTCGGGATGTACTGCGGGACGCTCATGACGAAGGCGCCCGCCTCGATGGCGATGTGGCGCATCGACGCCAACCACCCGTCGCTGTCGTCGGCCGTGGGCGCCAACCAGAGCTGCGGTCCGCCCTGGTACACCGCCCACCGGGCCAGGGGCATCCGGTTCTCCCAGCAGATCAGGCCGCCCACCCGGCCGATGCCGGGAAGGTCGACGACCGAGAGGTCGTCGCCGGCGCCGACACCGTGGAACACTCGCTCGTGCATCGTCGGCATGAGCTTGCGGTGGCGGTGGACCACGCCCTGCGGGCCGATCACGAGGAGCGTGTTGTAGAGCGATCCCGGCCGGTCGTCCTCCCGCTCGTTCACGCCGATGGCGACGTGCACACCGCGGTCCGCGCAGGCGGCGGCGAGGCGCCCGACCTGAGGCCCGCCGACGTCGACGCTCGACGCCCAGATCCGCTCCCACAGCTCGTCACAGGCGGCCGACCACGTCGCCGCCTCCGCCGCCCAGGCCCCGCTCGGGTAGAGCGACACGAAGCACTCGGGGAAGACCACCAGGGTGGCGCCCTGCTCGGCGGCGTCGCCCATCCGGTCGATCGCCAGGTCGATGGTGGCGTCGGCGTCGAGCACCACCGGCGTCGCCTGCACCGCCGCCACCCGAACCGTCTCAAAGTCCACTTGGGCACGCTAGCCAGACAGGAAGCGGGCCTCGCCTCCGGATGCCGGCTGCCCGTGCTCGTCGTCAGCCCGGGCGTGAACCAGCCCGAGATTCCGTTCGTGGTCGCGCATCGGTCACCAAGCGTCGAAGATCGAGACCTTGGCCTTGGGGTACGTCGTAGCCAGGACCATCGAGGGTGTGATCCTCGTCATCGACGCGGTTCTTCTGCTGACACTCCTCACCGTGAGCCGGGGCTTTGTCGACGCGGGCGCTCCTGATGCTTCCCACTTTCAAACCTTGGGCGACTCGTTGCTCGCTGCACGCGACTGGGGAGGCAATGCGGTGCTGGATCTGACCGCGTTCGGCCTGAGTGCCTTGATCCTCAACTACGCGCTGTATGGGGCAAGACTCGTGCCTCGATGGCTGTCGGTCTGGGGTCTTGTCGGCGCCCCGTTGTACATGGCGGCGGGGGCGATGGTGCTGTATGGCCTCGAGCCACTTTCGACGACCCAGGTCGTGCTGGAAGCGCCGCTGGGCGTGCAGGAAATCGCGCTCGCGATATGGCTGATCGTCAAAGGCTTCAATGCAGCTGCAGTCGTGGCCGCTCCCGACGCGGAAACGGTTGCGGCCAGACGCTGAACGTCGTCTCCTGGACCTAGGCGAGACGACGTGACCGGGCATCGGCCGGGCGTCGCCTCTGACGAGGGCGGCGCGGTCCAGTCTTCGTGCCAGAGACGTTTGCTCACCACCTTGACGTAGATGCAGAGGCGAGGGCGAGGGCCGCGTACTTCGTGTGTTGAACTCTGGCCATGCGCCTCGAGCCGCTGTACCGCATGGCATTCGACTACCCACACGGATGGAGCGCCGCCGTCGGCGCGGGAGGGGCCGAGAGCCAGCATCTGTTCCTTGCCGAAGGTCGATGCGACGGACGGATCAGCGGTCCGCTCCAGGGGGCCAACCACCCTCGCCGGCGCGGGGACGGAACCTACTGTCCGGACTTCCACGGCGTGATCTCCACCGTCGACGGCGCCACGGTGCTCTTCGAGTGCGGTGGATACGGTCGCGCGTATCCCGAGAACGCCCGCCAGATCGTGTGCTGGCTCACCCACGTCAGTGACGACCCCCGCTATCGCTGGCTGAACGACGTGGTGTGCGTCGGCACCGGCGAGGTGCGGCCCGAACAGCTCTTCCTCGACGTCGCCGAGCTGCTCTGGGAGCCAGCGGTGCAGACCTGATGCGAACCCGCGAAAGCCCTGGTCAGCCGCACATTCCGGCATCGGCTGAGAAGAACCGCCAGGGCCCGGAGGCCGCTCATAACCCGAAGGTCGGCGGTTCGAATCCGCCCCCGCCACCAAGAAGGCCCAGGTCAGACGATAGGTCTGGCCTGGGCTTCGTCGTTTGCGGCACGACGTCCAACGGACGCCGCGCCCGGCCAGTCAGGCCAGACTCGCCCGCCTCAGACCGAACCCGTCGGAGCGCTCGCGCGCTGGAGCTTCGCCGACACTGATCGGACGATCGACCGGAAACAGATCACCGCCACCGGACGCCACGGCGCGGCGAAACCCCTGGCCGGCTCGATCGGTTCTCGGCTGCGGACTCAGGGCGGCACAGGGCCGACGTCGGGAACACCGCGACCCAGTACGGTCGTGTCGTGGTCAGGTGCCTCTGCCCGTCACCGACGGTGCGTGCTCCACTGGCCCGACGCACGACCACGCCAGCGCGACCGTCCGGTGCCGTAGGTCATCCTGTGATCCCGCGGGGCACCGGGTGAGCGTGGACGACAGCACGTCGGACTCGCCGCCCGAGGTGACGTCGCTGTTGCGGACCATTGCGGCATACGGAACGTTGCTGCCCTCGATGATGGGCGGTGTCGCGATGGGTGTGCTGAACCGGGACCGCCAGACGATCGTGGGGTACGGCGTACCGACCTTCGTCGAACGGTTCTTCACCATCACGGGCGTCAAGCTGGACGTGCAGGGTGAGGAGAACCTCTGGTCACACCGCCCGGCCGTCTTCGTCTACAACCACCGCAACAACTTCGATCCCTACGTCGCCATCAAGCTCGTGCATCGCGACTGGGGCTCGGTGGCCAAGAAGGAGATCGCCGGCCCGCTCGCCCCCGTGATGCAGTGGCTCATGCCGAACGTTGCGTTCATCGACCGCTCGAGCTCGGAGAAGGCGGTCGAGGGTCTGGCGCCGGTGACCGAGCTCCTGCGCAGCGGAGTCTCCGTCCTTGTCGCGCCGGAAGGAACTCGTTCGAGGACCGGGGAGCTCGGCCCGTTCAAGAAGGGCCCCTTCCGCATGGCGATGGAGGCGAACGCGCCGATCGTTCCGATCGTGATCCGCAATGCCGATCAGGTGGCGAACCGAGTCGGCGCGATCACGCACAGCGGCACCGTCGACGTTGCGGTCCTGGGGCCTGTCTCCGTTGCCGGTTGGACGGCGACGGACCTCACCAGTCGCATCGACGGTGTTCGACAGCTCTTCGTGGACAAGCTCGCCGACTGGTGAACGCCGGCCGTCCTTCATCACAAAGCGACGTCCTCCACCCGTTCAGACTCATGCGCGGCCTGCAGTTGACCGGCGTGAGGCGAAGCGCGACCGTCGTTCTTTGACACGAGCCCGGGAGGCAGCCATGAGCGCCACCGAAGTCCCGAGTAGCGCGACGAGTGGTGCGAGCGTCGGGAGAGCCGACATGAGGCTCGAGGCCGTCGTCATCCCCACAGCAAACGTCGACCGCGCGAAGGAGTTCTACGAGGGCCTCGGGTGGAGGCTCGACGCCGACTTCTCCTTCGACAACGGCTTCCGGGTCGTCCAGTTCACGCCGCCCGCGTCGGGGTGCTCGGTTCAATTCGGCACGAAAATGACGTCGGCCGCGCCCGGCTCGGCCCAGGGCCTGTACCTGATCGTCTCCGACATCGACGCCGCCCGCGATGACCTCGTCGCGCACGGCGTCGACGCGAGCGAGGTGTTCCACGCCGAGACCCCGGGCGCGCAGTTCCAGCCCGACGGCACGAGCGGTCGCGTGAGCGGGCCCGCGCCCGATCACGCCAGCTACAGCTCCTTCGCCACATTCAGCGACCCGGACGGCAACGGCTGGCTGCTGCAGGAGATCACGAACCGACTGCCCGGCCGGATCGACGCCGCTCAGGCGGGATTCGCATCCACCGCAGACCTGGCGAGCGCGCTTCGGCGTGCGGAGGCCGCCCACGGCGAGCACGAGAAGCGCACCGGGCAGCGCGACGAGAACTGGCCGGAGTGGTACGCCGCGTACATGCTGGCGGAGCAGGCCGGCGACGAGCTTCCGTCGTGACCGACTACGACGTCATCGTCCTCGGTGCCGGCGCGCCCGGCGAGCACTGCGCCGGCGCGCTGGCAGAGGGCGGTCTGCGCGTCGCGGTCGTCGAACGCGAGCTCGTGGGTGGCGAGTGCTCCTACTGGGCGTGCATCCCGTCCAAGACCCTGCTTCGCCCGGGTGAGGCCGCGCACAACGCCAACGAGGCGGCGGCGAACGCGCAGGTCGATGTCGCGGCCGCGCTCGACTGGCGTGACTTCATGGTCTCGAACCACACGGACACCAGTGCCGAGAAGTGGCTCAGCGGCCAGGGCATCGAGTTGCTACGCGGCGACGGTCGGCTCGCCGGACAAGGCGCGGTCGAAGTCGACGGCGTGCACCACACCGCCGAGCACGTCGTCGTGGCCACCGGTGCGGAACCGATCGTGCCGCCGATTCCGGGCCTCTCGGCGCTCGAGGGCGTCTGGACGAACCGCGAGGTGACCGCGATGACGGCGGTCCCCCGCCGCCTGCTGATCCTGGGCGGTGGTCCGGTCGGCGTCGAGATGGCCCAGGCCGTTCGCCGACTCGGCGGCGAGGTGGCGCTCGTCGACCGCGCCGAGCACGTGCTCTCCCGTGAGCCCGCACCGCTGGGCGAGGCACTCGGCGACGTCCTGCGCGGCGATGGCATCGACCTGGTGCTCGGCGTGGACGTGACCGAGGCGCGGCGTGACGGCGATGACTACGTCCTGGACATCGACAACACCCGCGAGTTGCGCGGTGATCGCCTGCTCGTTGCGGCCGGTCGCCGTCCCCGTGTCGACGGCATCGGGCTCGAGACCGTCGGCATCGTGGCCAACCGCAGCGGGATTCCCGTCGACGCGCAGCTGCGGGCCGGCGACCGGCTCTGGGCGATCGGCGACGTCACCGGCATCTGGCCGTTGACGACAACCGGCAAGTACCAGGGCGACATCGTCGCCGCGAACATCCTGGGCGATCCCCGCGAAGCCAACTACGAAGCCCTCCCGCGCGTCGTCTTCACCGATCCGCAGGCCGCGTCCGTCGGGGCGCTCGAGGCCTCCTTCATGGCCAGTGCGCCTGTCGCGGGCGTCGCGAAGACGGCCACCTACACACGCGCCTACGCCGCGTCCAACGGCTTCCTGACTCTCCTCAGCGACGGCGAGCGCCTGACGGGCGCGTACGCGCTTGGACCGGAGGCGGGCGAGTGGCTCCAGCAGGCCACGTTGGCCATCCGCGCCCACCTTCCCCTCGATGTGCTGCGCGACACGATTCAGCCGTTCCCGACCTTCTCCGAGATCTACGCCGACGCGCTGAAGGCGCTCCGCGCCGAAATCGCCGCCGCAGAAAGCTGATCCGCATGGTGGTCACGATCGACTGGGCCGAGGCGACCGGTCCGGTCATGGCGGGGGCGTGGCCTCGGCTTCGGAGATGGCCCAGGCCGCGTTGACGAGACCGATGTGGCTGAACGCCTGCGGGAAGTTGCCCAAGAGCTCTCCGCTGCTCGGGTCGACCTCTTCCGCGAGCAGGCCGACGTCATTCACGAACGCGGCGGCTCGTTCGAACACCGTGCGTGCCCGGTCGGGCCGGCCCGCCATCGCCAGGGCCTGGGCCAGCCAGAAGGTGCAGAGCAGAAAGGCGCCTTCCTCGCCGTCGAGGCCGTCGCTGGCCCGGTAGCGGTAGACCAGCCCTCGCTTGTCCGTGAGCCGTTCTTCCGTGGCGTCGATGGTGGACAGCACCCTGGGGTCGTCCGCAGGAAGGAACCCGACCAGGGACAGCATCAGGTTCGAGGCGTCCAGGTCATCCGAGCCGAAGGATTGGGTGAAGGCGTTGACCCGGTTGCTCCAGCCCTCGCCCAGGATGGCCTGACGGATCTGATCCTGCGTCTGCGCCCAAGCCTGGACGCGATGGGAGGCTCCGAGATGTTCGGCCAGGGCGGTCGCCCGCTCGAGCGCCACCCAACACATCAGCTTGGAGTAGACGAAGTGGCGGGGCTCGCCCCTTACCTCCCAGATGCCGTGATCCCTCTCCTGCCATCGCCGGGCGGCGGTGTCGGCCAGCCCGATGAGAAACCTTCGGGTGGCCGGGGCCATCTCGAACCGAGAGTCCCCTCGGTCAGAGGCGGCCATGGGACCGCCCCCGCGCGCCACGTTGCCGAAGAGTCGGTCGGACAGTCGATGCACGGCGCTGAGCAGTTCTCCGTAGACGTCGAGCTGGCGCTGGCGCCAGGCCCCGTTGCCGACCCGAACGGGAACGGACCCCCGCCAGCCCGCCAGGTGGGGCAGCTCCCGCTCGGTCAGGTCGCGTTCGCCACCGATCCCGAACACGATCTGCAGGTCGCCGTCCTGCTCGAGGGATCCGGCGGCGGAGGCGGTCATGAAGTCGAAGAACTCGTGGGCCTCATCGGGACAGGCCGCCACCCACGTCGAGCCGAGTCCCATCCTCGACCTCGCCGAGAACACCACGCGCTGCGGGGTCGGACTCATGATCCGATGATCGTCGGTCGGCCCTAGGCAAGCTCGCGACTGGCGGTCTCGAGGCTGTCCACGAGTCGGTCGACGTCCGCCTGCGTGGTGTGCAGGTGGGGGGCGATGCGCATGGTCGTGCTCCGCAGGGCGACGAAGCAGTTGGCCCGACCGAGGTGGGCGACGAGCCCGGATCGCCGCGCCGGCGGCAGCGCGACCCCGAGCACGTGGGGACCCCGTCGCTCGTCGGGAGGGGCGTCGAACCCGAGGCCGCGCAGCGTCGTCGCCAGCGCGCCGGTGGTCTGCGCCAGAGTCGCGGCGATCGTCGTGATCCCCCAGTCCAGGACCTGCTCGAGCCCGGCGGTGGCCATCGGCAGCAGCTCGAAGTTCGTCCGTTGGCCGACGTCGAACCGTCGGGCGCCGGGTAGGTAGTCGTCGCGGTAGTCGACCAGTCGGGCGAAGTCGTCCGAGCCCGCCCGGAGGATCCAGTTCTCCTCCAGCGGCTCGCCGTCACGGTGCTCCTCGGCGACGTACAGATAACCGAGGCCGAAGGGCCCGAGCAGCCACTTGTAGCCCACCGAGATCACGACGTCGGGACGGAGGCGCTCGACGTCGATCGGGAGGACGCCGAGCGACTGGCTGGCGTCGATGACGAGCCGGGCGCCCACTTCGTGGGCTCGGTCGGCGATGCGGACGAGGTCGAGGAGGGCGCCGTCGGTCCAGTGGACGTTGGGCACGCTGACGATCGACACCCGCTCGTCCAGTTCGGCCAGGACGGACTCGGTCCAGGTGCTGTCCGGCGGGCGCTCGACGGTGAGGATCGAGCTCCCTGTGCGATCGGCGAAGCGTCGCCAGGTGTAGATGCCCGACGGGTACTCGTCGGCCAGGACCAGGATCCTGCTCCCGGACGGGACCTCGAGGTTTCGGGCCGCGACGGCGAACCCGTAGCTCGTGGCCGGGATGAGCGCCACGCCCTCGGCGTCGCCGCCGAACAGGCGTCCCGCCAGGCCGCGCAGTCGTTCGACGTCGTCGAACCAATCCGCCGTCTGGATGTTCCACGGCTCGCCCCGAGCGCGGAGCGCCTCGTCGCCGGCGGCGCGGACGGCATGTAACTGGGGCGCCATCGTGGCGGTGTTGAAGTAGGCGACGTCCGCCGGGACGGCGAACAGCTCCCGTTGCGGAGGGAGTGCGTCAGCCATCGCGCCGGCAAGGTACGGCCGCGACCGTCGGCCGTCAACGCCGACGGATCCGAGCGCTCGCCTGGATTCGTCTCAACGGCGTCAGCGGCACGAAACGGGTGGATTTCGTGCCGTCGCCCTCCGGCATCGCCACGACGAGCAGTTCGGTTCTGTCACTGGGAGGTGCTCGCACCGAGTCGGACGGCGGCTCGGCGAACGAGCATCTTCGTCGCGTCCTCGGGCTCGACCCCGAGATCGGCGAGCAACGTCTGGGTCGACCGAACGGCGGACTCCAGCCCGGAGTGGTCGTGTCGCTGGAGATGGCAGGCGATCGCCAGTCGGTGCGCTCGCTCGGAGTACGGCGACGCCAGGCGGCTCCGCTCGGCGCACTGGAGTGACTCGTCGAAGCGACCGGCGACGAGGAGCAGCTCGCCGAGCCGCAGGCATTCGTCGACGAGGGAGCGGTGGACGTACTCGACCTCGCCGTCAAGCGCTTCGACCGACGCGAGGTCGACAAGTGGCTCGCCCCGCCAGAGGTCGATGGCTCGGGCGAGACATGCGACCTCCTCGCCGGCATCGCCGATCAGCTGCGCATGATCGGCCTCGGCGACGTACCGCTGGAATCGCCCGAGGTCGGTGTCGACGAGAGGTGGCCCGGCCAACTCGATCGAGTCGGTGCGGCTCCGGATCCTCGACGTCGACTGGCCGGCCGGCCTGTCCGGTTCGAGGAGCCGTCGCAGCCGGCTGAGGGTGACGCGGAGGTTCTGGGCGGCCGCGGTCGGCTCGAGGTCGGGCCACAGCAGGTCGCAGATCCGCTCGCGACGCAGGGGGCCCCGGAGCACGAGGAGGGCGAGCAGGGTGCGCACCCGGCTGCGTCGAAGCTCTGGGCTCGACCGCTCGGCGTCGCCTTCCCGGAGCCGCAGCGGGCCCAGCACGTCGATGCTCAGTGGCTCCTCCGTGTGGTCCCGGAGGTCGTCGAGGAGCTCGGCCGCCGTGGCCTGACAGGTCGGGTCACCGTGGCCGACCAGCCACTCGACTTCGCGGCGGGTCGGGGTGGGCAGCCACGCGGTGAGCGCACGGAGCAGCGGGCTCCCGTCCGGGCAGCCGGCGGCACTGGCACGGACGGCGAGCTCGACGGACCAGGCCAGCGGCAATGACGTGACCACGCTGGAGGGTGGTCCAAGCTCGGTCGCCGGATCGACGAGGCCCTCTCGTGCGGCGAGGAGGTTGCGGGCCAGCGCCCGGGATCGTCGGTGCATCGGACCGAGCGGGGCGGCATCCCAGTACTCGCGCACCTCGGCGTCGGCGACGTAGGCGATCGCCACGTTGCGCCGGAGGTGGGCCTCGCTCCGGGCGTCGGTCAGTGGGTGGCGGGCGAGGTGGTCGGACATGGCCGCCATGGCCGCCCCCTCGTCGTGGTCGAGGATCGCGCAGGAGGCCAAGGCGGCAGCAGCGATGGCGCTGTCTCGCACGTTGAGCGGCGTGCCGATCGCCGTGTCGATCTCGGGCCGCACGGCGTCGGCGAGGTCGCGATCGCCGAGCGATGCCGCCACCACGGCGCAGTGCGCGGTGCGGATGAAGCGGTAGAGGTGGTCGTCCGCGAGTGGCTCCGTGGATGGAGGGGCCGCCATGTACCCCGAGGGATCGCCGGCCGCCCAGCGGAGCATGGACGGAACGGTCCGCACGAAGGCGTGGGGCGAATCGAGGAGTGCCGCGGCGATGGCCACGGCCTCGTCGGCCCGCCCCGACAGCAACAGCATGGTCGCGTGCAGGCGGGTGACGAGCTCGCGCACGAGCGGTGGCACCTGATCGAACGACATCGCCTCGATCGTCCGGAGGGCGCCGTCGACGTCACCGGCCAGCGAGGCGTACGCGGCGTCGATCCCGTCGACGAAGAACTGCAGCAGCGGCTCCCGGGCGACGCCAGGGAGGACCTCGATGCGCTGCATGAGGGCCATGAGCCGGGTGATGTCACCCCGGGCATGGGCTGACACGGCACCCAGAGCGAGGGTGACGGACCGGGCGTCGTCGTCGCCGAGCTCGGCGAAGCGAGTCTCCAAGGCATCGAGCTCGCCGTCCATGTTGTCGTGATGGCGATGCTCGGCTTGGCGAAGGGCCAAGCCGAGGAGCAGGTGCTCGGGCGTGCCTACGGCGCGAGACGGCGTGCTCGCCAGCCAACGGGTTGCCGTGTCGGTGGGTAGGACCCCGAGGCTCTCCCGCACGAGCGAGACGCAGGCCAGGCGAAACACCTCCGGGTCTCCCCAGCGCACGGCGGCCGATCCCATGCGAACTGTCTCGCCTCGGTCGAGCAGCACCTCGAGGGCTCGCCGACGTACCTCGTGGACCTCCGCTGCCGGGAAGAGCCGATCCGCCGCGTGCTCCCACAGTTGGTGGGCTCCGAGTGTGCCGTGGGCGTCCTGGTGCAGAAGGGGAACCGTGCCGACCAGCCCGTCGATGTCGACCTCACCGACGGCGACCCTCGCCACCTCGCGGGCCGAGCCCGCACCGAGCACGGCCAGCGCCAGCAGGCCGGACCGCTCGGCCGGCGACAACCGGGCCACGATCTCCTCCCAGAGGAACTGCCGTGTGGCTCCCGCGGGCGCCGACAGGACCAGCCGCACCAGGGACGGCCACCCGGCCAACCCGTCGCACGCGGCCTGATCCTCACCGAGCAACCCGGCAAGGGCCTCGACCTCGGCATCGGTGAACGCAAGCGCCTCATCGCCGATCTCGACGACCTGGCCCGCGGCGCGGCGCCGGGCGAGAGGGATCGGCAGCGGGTCCCGACTGGCGAGGACGAGGTGGGCATGAGGCGGTAGCCGCGCTGCCAACTCACAGACGAGCCTCTCGCCGGCCGACATCGCCGGAAGCTCGTGCAGGTCGTCGATGAGGACGCAGACATCCAGAGGGGCGACCGCCCGCAACGCACCGATGACGCGGTCGATGTTGTCGCCCCCTGGCACGGTGACATCGAGCCCGGAGAGGATCGCCGACGACAAGCGGGCGGCATCCTCGTCGCCCGGCTCGCAGGCGACCCAGGCGTCGATGCCCCGCGGTGCCGCGTCGTTGGCCCGGATGGCCTGGGCGAGCGCTGTCGTCTTGCCGAACCCGGCGCCGGCCACCACCGCCGTGACCGGCACGTCGAACCGGGCCGCGAGCGCTTCGAGCAGGTGCGTCCGGACCAGCTCGTCGTCGAGCGGTGACGGCGGCAACGGCGTCCGGCGGGTGCCCGAAGGCGGCTGTCGGCTCACCGGAATCCACGCTAGCTGTGGCATCCGCGCCGGTGTCGTGGCCCCCGTCGGGGCCTCGGGCGGTGTCGGGTAACGGCTCGGTTACGCCGGGTCTTCATGCTCGGCTCCATGGAGACGAACCCATGAAGCTCTTCGTGGCTCGGGCGATCGGTCGTGGCAGCACCGAGCTGGCCGCCTTCGACGCCGCGCTCGTCAGTGCCGGCGTCGCCAACTTCAACCTGATCCGGCTGAGCTCGGTGATCCCCCCGGACAGCGAGATCGTCGAGGTCGAGCGTTGCCCCTTCACGCAGGAAGGGGGGTGGGGAGACCGGCTGTACGCCGTCTACGCCGAGCAGCGGACGGGCGTCCCGGGTGAGCAGGTCTGGGCGGGCGTCGGCTGGTCCCAGGATCGCGACACCGGCCGTGGCCTGTTCGTCGAGCACGAAGGCGCTCGTGAGCGGGACGTGAGGGAGCAGATCACAGCCAGCCTCAGCGATCTCCACGCCATCCGCGGCCTCGATCTCGGCCCGATCCACACCTCTGTCGTCGGTGCCATGTGCACCGGTGCACCGACCTGCGCGCTCGTCATCTGCGGCTACAGCACCGAACCGTGGCTCCGGACCACCGCGGACGACGGTGCGGCCCGAGAGCTCGCGTACACGTGATTCACCGCTCGGATGTCCCGTCCGAGGCCGCGACGACGCGGTGGCTCGTGCCGGTGCGCTCCTCGACGACGATCCGCTGGGCGGTCACCGTCATCGCCACAGGCCTGTCGACGTGTGCCCTCGACCTGGTCGCCACTGGGGCGGGCGCCCTCCTGGCCGCGTCGGACCTGTTCGACGGAGCGTCCGGGGTGGCGCTGGTCGGCTTCCTTGCCGTCACCTACCTGCTCTGGGCGGCCGGGCTGTGCACCAACGTCGTCGCCAACTGGTGCCTGCTCGAGCAGACGGGCACGAGCACGAACCTGCCGTCGAAGGTGATGTTCGAGCTCGCCCGGCGCCGATCGAGCAGTCGGCGCGGGCCACGGGCGGCTTCGGCGGCGGGCTACGTCGGCACCGAGATCGCGAAGGAGGTCCCGTACTACGCCGGCGCGTTCGGAACGGCGCTGTTCAGCCACGGTGTCACCTCGACCGACGCCATCGTCTTCATCGCGGGCACCAACATCGGCGCCGCCGTCTGGGAGTACGGCATCGCTCGGCTGAGCGGCGTCTTCCTCGAGAGACGGTCGCAGCGCATCGTCCGACCTCGACTGAACGCCCCCGATGGGGCCATAGCGACGAGGCGGGCCCGGGCATAGACCAGGGTCGTCCGGCCGGTCATGGGACCGTGGTGCTCGCCTCGTCGGCCTCCGTGGTGGTCGTGGTCGCCGGGGTCCGGGCCCCTTCGAGGGCTTGTTGGGCGGCGGCGATGGTGGCCGGATCGATCACGCCGGTCGGCTCCACTCCCAGGTCGGTCTGGAACTCCTGGAGGGCCGCCGTAAGGGCTTCGGTCCACTCCCCGTCGATCGGGCCTGTCCAATGGCCGGTCACGGTCAGCACCGTCTGGAGCGCGGCCGTGTGGGCGAGCTCGGCCGCGGCGGCGTCGCCCCCAGCCGCGGTCACGGCTTCGTCGAGCGCCTCGGCGGTCGCCCGGTCGACGAGGCCGGTGGCCGGGAGGCCGGCGTCGGCCTGCAGCTGCTCGACGGCCTCGACGGTGGCCGGGCCGTAGACCCCGTCGATCTCCCCGTCGTAGTGACCGGCGGTGGTGAGCGCCGACTGCAGCGTGCGGGTGTAGTCGGCGACGGCGATCACGGTCTCCTGTTGCTCCTCGTCGCTCAGGCAGCCGGCGGTGGCGAAGAGCTGCATCCAGGCGACCTCGACCGAGACCGCGGCGGCGTTCACCTCCTGGGTGGCTTCAGAGAGCGGCGTGGACTCGTCGACGCCCTCGAACGCGGCGCTGAGGTCGGCCTCGGCGCGCTCGACCCGGTCGACGGCGTCGTCGGGAACGATGGGCTCGGTCGTGGTGGTCGTTTCGTCGGCTGGTGGGCCGGTCGTCCCGGTCTGGGCCTCGGCCAGGGCGACCTCGGCGTCGGCCACCTGTTGCGCGGCCTCGGCCCGGTCGTCTGTCGCCTGGCGCACGTCGTCGGCGCTCGAGGTGACCGCATCGCGTGGCTCCTCGAGGTCGGCGCCGGCCGTCGTCACGTCACCGACGGTCGCCTCGGCATCGGTGACGATCCCGCCGTACCGGTCGACCGCCTCGATGTACTGAGCGCTCTCGTCGCAGAACCGGGCGCTGGACTCATCGAGCGCGGCGTCGGCCTCGTCCAACGCCGCCTCCGCCTCCTCCAGATCTTGCTGGGCGGCCGCGACCGGATCGGCTTCGACGTCGTCGCCGCCATCGGTGTCGCTGCAGGCGGCCAGGGCCAGGACTACAGCGCCGACCGCCAGTGCTCGCCGTGCCACGGTCACCCTCTCATCCGACCTGGTCGATGATAAGCATCACGACGCTGCGGAGTGCGAAGGCCGCAAGCAGCGGCCACCCGAAGCGCGGGTACACCCTGAGCCTCGCTGTTGGTCAGCCCAAGACCCGAGCCCGGGCGTAGACGAGGGTCGTCAGCCGGTCGGCGGAGGTGTCGATCAGCTCGATCTGCATCGGATCGTCGGGCGCGGGGCCGAGCGGGCGGCTCCGGGTGCGCACCGGGCCCTCCGGAGCCTGGGCGAGGTAGCGCAGGTCGAGGTCGGTGACCACCACCGGGGCGTCGGCCCGGGTCGCCGCCAACTCCTCGGCGGCGACCTCGGCGACCAACGCGACCATCGCTCCCTGCAGGGTGCCCGCCGGGTTGCGCAACTCCGGGGTCACCGCGACCTGCACGACGCCGGCGGCGGCATCGAGCACCTCGATCCCCGCCGCCTCACGAAGCGGCTCCGACAGGGTGGAACGCCCCGTGAACATCTGGGCGGCGACCTCCGGGGTCACCATCGGCTTGGGCGGATCGCCGGCGCGACGGGGGACCGTGGCGAAGCCGATGGCTCCCGAGGCCACTTCGGCACCCTCGTCGTCGCACACTTCGAAGGTGCTGGTGACGGATCGACGACCCCGGCGCACGATGGTGCTGGACGCCGCCAACGAGTCCGGCGCAGGCACCGGGCGCATCCTGAGTGACAGGTCCGTGGTGAGCGTCCACACGTCCGGGGACTCGTCGATCGAGATGCCGGCGACGGCGTCGACGGCGTAGGCCAGCACGCTGGCCCGCACCACCCCGTGCACCAGGACCTCCGGCTGCGGGGTGAGCACGAGGCGCAGGCCGGCGCCATCGACCTGGGCGGCGATCCCGAAGCGTCCCGGCACCGAGAACTCCGGGCCGGACACGTCGGTCATCGGGTGAGGCTGGTCGCCGCTGTCGGGGCCGTGCAAGTCCGCCGCCGCCGTGGCGTCTGCTCGACGACCACGGCCACCGACGGAGGGAGTGTGATCGGCGAGGTTGCTGTCGCCCGCCGGTGGGGCGAGCATCGAGCCATGGCCAACCCCCACGACGTCGCCCGCTCCCGGACCTACCCCGTCGCCCTCGAGGAGGCCTTCCGCGTGACCCTCGCCACGCCCCTCCCTGACCTCTTCAACCGCCGGTACGGCCCGATCCCGCCGATCACGGCCGTCGACCAGGAGGGACAATGGGCGACCGTCGGCCAAGTGCGCACCATCCACACGGCCGACGGAGGTTCGGTCACCGAGCGTCTGGACACCGTCGACGAGCCGGACGCGTTCAGCTACGAGCTGACCGACATCACCGGGCCGCTCCGCCCACTGGTCGCTCGGGTCGAGGGGGCCTGGACCTTCGAGTCCGTGGGCACGGGGTGCCGGATCACCTGGTCCTGGAGGATCCACCCCCAGTCGGGCGCCGGCGCCGTGGTGCTCCCCGCCTTCGGCCTCGTGTGGCAGGGGTACGCCCGTCGGGCGCTGGACCACCTGGAGGAGATCCTGCTGGCCGCCTGAGGGGTCGGCAGAAGGCCCCACGCCGGCGCGTGGGGCCTTCTGGCCCCGGGTGGTGTGCCTACTTCCGGACCTCGAACACCCGGTTGAAGGGGGTCTCGGTCGCCCGGCGGAACCGGGTGAACCCGACATCCGCGAGCAGCTCCTGCCATTGCTCGTCGGGGACCTGGTTGCCGAGGGCGTAGCCGCCCTCCTGGGCCTCGGCCGCCGGGGTGCAGATGCCCACCGATCCGGCATAGAAGACCCGGCTGACCGGGTTCACGTTGTTCTCGAGGCCGGCGATGGCCATCGGCTCGACCAGCAGCCACGTCCCGTCGTCGGCCAGGGCTTCGCGGATGTGGGCCGCGCCGCCGACCGGATCGCCCATGTCGTGGAGGGCGTCGAAGATGCAGATCAGGTCGTAGCCGGTGCCCGGGAAGTCCTGGGCACTGGCCACCTCGAACCGCACCCGGTCGGCCACGCCGGCCTCGGCGGCCCGCTTGCGGGCCTGGTCGATCGACTCGACGTGGTAGTCGAAGCCGATGATCGTCGCCTGCGGGTACGCCTCCGCCAGGAGGATCGTCGAGGATCCGTGCCCGCAGCCGATGTCGGCGACGGTGGTCCCGTCGACACCGAGCTTGGCGGCGACGCCCTCGAGCGAGGGGATCCAGGCGTCGACGAGGTTGCCCTGGTACCCCGGCTTGAACAGCTTCTCGGTGCCGTGGAAGAGGTCGTGGTCGTGCTCGTGCCAGCCGAGGCCGCCGACCCGTCCGGAAGGCGTCGCGGATGCGCTCCTCGTCCTTCCAGATGGCGGCGGTGATCGTCTGGGCCCCGACCAGGAAGGCCGGCGTGGACTCGTCAGCGAGCACCGCCACCTGCTCCTCGGAGAGGGAGAACTGGCCTGTCGCCGGGTCGTACTCCGCGTAGCCGCTCACGAACTGCGCGCTCAGCCACTGCTCGACCAGGCGCTCGTCGTAGCCGACCGCCTCGGCCAGTGCGGCGCCGGTGATCGGACCCCGGTCAGCCAGGGCCTTGTACAGCCCGAGCTTGTCGCCGATGACCACGGTGGCGGCGTGCATGGCCGCCCCGAAGTCGGTCACGAACTGTCCGATGAGGTCGTTGAGCTTGTCTTCGTTGATCGTCATTGCGTCATCTCCGTCTGTCGTGGGTTGGACGGAGGTCACCGTGGGCCAGGGGGCCTGCAGCGCCCTTGCGACGCCGATGCAAGGCCGCTGCAAGCACTGACGCCGAGGATGTCGTCATGACCAGAGCTGCCGCAGCCGACACCAGCCCCGACCGGTCCCTGGCGGAACGGGAGTCGGCGCGGGATGCTGCGGGCATGGGCGACGGCCGCGGGCGAAACGCTCCCTCCCTCATCCCGCGACCGGTCGCGTCCTCGGTCGAGGAGCTGCTGGCCGGGGCGACGGGTCGCGAGCCCTTCTTCACCACCGACTCGAAGTCCGGTTCCGGGTTCGAGCGGCTCCTGATCGACGGCGAGCCCCACATCGTCAAGTACGTCCACATCGACCACGACTGGACCATGCGGTTGTGTGGTGACGTCGGCTGCAAGCCGCTGCAGGTCTGGGCCAGCGGCCTGATGGACGTGCTGCCCGAGCGGATCGAGCACGGGATGGTGGGCGCGGCCGGCGGCCTGGGGCGCAACGGGTGGGGTGCGGCCCTGCTCATGCGCGACCTCTCCGACGAGCTCGTGCCGCCGGGCGACGACCCGATCTCCCTCGCCGACCACCTCGCCCACCTCGACACGATGGCTGCTCTCGCCGCCCGCACGTGGCGGTGGACCGACGAGGTGGGCCTGGTGCCGCTGGCCAACCGCTACCTGTGGTTCTCCGACGTCAACATGGACATCCAGCGGGCCAATGGCTTCCCCGACCCCGTCCCGCGGATCGCCACCGAGGGCTGGGAGCGCTTCGCGGTGCGTGCCCCCCGTGACGTGCGCACCCTCATCGAAGCCCTCCGACCCGACGTCCAGCCGCTGGTGGATGCCCTCTCGACGACGCCCTTCGCCTTCGTGCACGGCGACTGGAAGCTCGGCAACGTGGGCACGGCTGGCGACGGTCGCACCGTGCTCATCGACTGGACCTATCCCGGCATCGCGCCGGTGGGCCACGACCTGGCGTGGTACCTCGCGCTCAACCAGGCCCGCCTGCCGCAGAGCAAGGAGGACGCCATCGCCGCGCTCCGAGCCTCGCTCGAGACCCACGGCGTCGAGACGAGCCCGTGGTGGGATCGCCAGCTCGCCGTGTGCCTCCTCGGCGCCCTGGTGGAGTTCGGCTGGGAGAAGGCGTTGGGCGATGACGCCGAGCTCGGCTGGTGGTGTGACCGGGCCCGCGAGGGGGCGGCGTACCTGTGACGGCCATCGGCGCGGCGTACTCGGCCGGCGCGGCGGCGTGGGCCGACGGTCCGACCCGCGTCTACCAGCGCCTGGCCGAGCTCCTCGTCGCCTTCAGCCCCGTGCCGCTGGCCGGCCGATTCGTCTTGGACCTGGGCAGCGGCACGGGTGTCGGCTCCTATGCGGCCCAGGCCGCCGGCGCCCGGGTGGTGGCCACCGACTTCGCCGCCGCCATGCTGCGGGTCGACCAGCCCACCCGTCCGCCGGCGAGCGTGAGCGACATCCGTCAGCTGCCGTTCCGGCCGGACGCGTTCGACGTCGTGCTCGCTCCGTTCGTCCTCAACCACCTCGACGATCCCGCCGAGGGCGTGCGGGAGGCCGGTCGGGTCGCCGACCTGCTCGTGGCCTCGACCTACGCCGACGACGACGACCACCCGGCCAAGGGCGCGGTCGAGGCCGCGTTGCACGAGGTCGGCTGGGTGAAGCCGGAGTGGTACGCGGCGCTGAAGGCGGCCATGGCGGCATGGGGGTCCGTGGCCGCCGCATCGGCGGCGATCGACGCCGGGGGCCTGGAACCGGTACGGGTCGAGCGCCTCGAGGTGGCGCTGACCGAGCTGGGGCCGGCCGACATGGTGCGGTGGCGGCTGGGCCTCGCCCAGTGCGCGTCCTTCGTCGACGGCCTCGACCCGTCGACGCAGGATGCCCTGTTCGCCCGGGCCCTCGACCTCCTCGGGCCCGATCCGGAGCCGCTCGTCCGCCGGGTGATCTTCCTCGCCGCTCGCGCGCCGGTGGGCTAACGACCGAGGGCGGTGAACGTCGTCGCCACGGAGCGACGCAGGGTCTCGCCGTGGTCACCCGATTCGGCGATCAGGGCCCCGGCCCGGCGCTCGGCGTCCCGCCACCAGCGGTCGACCCCCGACGCCGCCGCCAACTCCGCGGTGACCCGCCACACCTCGAGGCCGCCACAGGCCTCGAGCCGGTCGAGCGCCCGATCGAGGTCGTCGTGCTCGATCGCCTCGCCCGCCGCCAGTCGGGCCTGGGCCGCCGTGACGGTGGCGAAGAGCCGGTAGCGCAGGGTCCGGCGCTCGACGCTGTCGGTGATGGCGACGAGGGAGTCCTCCGCCGCACCCACGAGGTCGGACCGGGCCAGCGCGACGCGCGCCCGCTGCAGGTGGAAGCGCTGTCGGTGGTGCCAGGCGTGACCGCCGTTCCACGGTGCGATGTCGTCGATCCCGTCCAGCTCGTCGCTCGCCCCGTCGATGTCCCCGGCGAGCAGGCGGCCCTCGATCCGGTCCAGCTCCGCCGCGTAGTACATCTCGCTCATCGAGGTGCGGGAGGCGGCGGACACCTCGAGGGCCCGCCCGGTCCAGTCGTCGGCCTCGTCGAGGTGGCCCAGGCTGCGGAGCACCCACGACCGCAGGTTGTCCTGCACGGCCCGGAAGCGGGTTCCCGCCTCCCCGGCCTCGGTGGCCGCCGCTTGGCCGACCTCCACCGCGGCGAGGGCGTCGATCGGCCGTCCCTGCATGCCGAGCGCGAGCACACGGAAGAGGTGGGCATGGTGCACCGCGAACGGGTGCCCGATGCGGGCCGGGTCGAGCAGTGCTCGGTCGACGAGGTCGGCGCCTTCGGCGACGGCGCCCTGGTGGATCCGCAGCCCGCCGAGGAAGACCTGGGCCACGCCGCGCACCGAGGCCGGCGCCCGGTCGACGGCTTCGGTCAGGCGGGCGTCGGCTTCGGGCAAGCGCCCGCTGGCGTGGAGGATCCGCCCGCTGAGGGTCAGGCAGCTGGCCCGCACGCCCGGATCATCGGTGCGCTCGCCCGCTTCGTCGGCCCGCTGGCGGGCGAGGTCGTAGTTGCGTTGGTAGTAGCTGGCCCAGCCGGCGACCTCCAGCGCGCTCGGCCCCCCGCCGAGCTCAACCGCACGCAGGGCGTCGGCATTCGCCCCGTCGAGGTCGAAGCGGGCGATGCGGACCAGCGCCCGCGCCACCCGTGCCGCAACGATGTCCTCGAGACCGATCGCATCGGTCAGCAGCTCCTCGGCCAGCGCGGTGTCGTACCGGCTGCTCGCCGTCGCCGCGGCGTCGATCAGGGCGGTGACCGCCGTGGGCACGTCCCCGCCATGGCGGGCGTGCCACGCCACCTCCATCGGATCGTGCCCCGGACGCCGTTCGAGGACGCGGGCGGCCTCGCGGTGCACGAATGCCCGGCGGGCGGCCGAGGTGTCGGCGGCCAGCGCGTCACGCACCAACCCGTGGCGGAAGGCGAACGTGGCCGAGCGCTCCTCCACCAGCAGGGCCTGCAGACCGGCGTCGAGGTGCTCGAGCAACGTCGCCACGGAGCGGTCGAGGACGGCGGCCAGGAGGTCGACGTCCACTTCGCTGCCGAGGATCGCCGCGGCCCGCAGTGTCGTGGCCGCTTCGCCGAGGCCGTCGACCCGTGCGGCGACGGCCTCGCGAACGCTGGCGGGCAGCTCGCCCGGTGCGGCATGGGCCAGCTCGAGCAGGAACAACGGATGGCCGCCGCTGCGGGCGTAGAGGTCGGGGGCGCGGTCTTCCCCGACGAGCTCGGCCACCGATCCGAGATCGAGGGGGCCGATGGGGACGAGTACGGCCGGTCCGACCGATCCGCCTTCGGGGCGCCGAGTCGCCAGCACGAGCAGGCGATGGCCGCGCCGCGCCGCGAACCGCAGCCACTCGTTGGTGCTGGCGCTGGCCAGGTGCACGTCCTCGGCGATGACCACGGCGGGTCGATCGTCGGCCGCGCGCTCGATCGCAGCCAGGAGCGAGGCGAAGAGCAGGGCTTGGCCGACGCCGGCGTCACGCACCGTCGTCGGCACCGGCCCTGACGGTCCGACGCTGAACCGCCCGAGGAGGGGCCCGAGCACAGGCTCGGCGTCCGCCAGCACGGCCTCGACCTGGTCGGCGTCGAGCGAGCGTAGGTGCTTCTCCAAGCCGTCGAGCACCGGCTGGAGGGGGAGGTCGCGGCCCAGCTCGTCGCACCGTCCGGTCAGCACGAGCGCATCGGCTCGTCGGTTCGCCGACCACGCGGACACCAGCGAGGTCTTGCCGATGCCGGCCTCCCCCTCGACGACGGCCAGCAGCGCCGCCCCGCGCTCGACCCGGCCGAGCAGGTCATCGAGCTCGGCCAGCTCGGCGGCGCGACCGACCAGGGCCGGGGCGGCCACGGGCGCCGGCGCCTCGACCGGCGGGTCACCCAGCAGGATCGCGGTGTGCAGCGCCTCGGTCTCCGGGAGGGGATCGACGCCGAGGTCCTCCGCCAACCGTTCCCTGACGCGGGCGTACGCGGCCAGCGCCGACGCCGGCCGGCCCGCTGCGGTGTCGGCCCGCATCAGCAGGCGCAGGGCGGCCTCGTCGTAGGCATCGTGGTCCAGCGCCCCTTCCGCCTCGGTCGCGGCGGCGACCGGGTCACCCGCGGCGAGCGCCGCCTCTGCCGCGATCAGGCGGCCCCGGGCGACGGCTCGGCCCACCGCGGCCCGATCCGCCTCGGCCCACACGGGATCGGGCTCGTCGGCGAGGAGGTCGCCGCGGACGAGGGTGAGGGCGGCCCGGGCCGCGGCTCGGGCCGCGCCCGGGTTCCCGGCGGCGAGGCGGGCCGCGGCTTCGTCCACGCGCTCCTCGAGCTCCACCACGTCGAGCCAGTCGACCGCCAGGGCCCAGCCCGCGTCGGTGCGGGTCAGGCGATCGGCGCCGACCACGGACCGCAACCGGCTCACCAGCACCCCCACCTGGTCGACCGGCTTGAGCGGAGTGTCATCCCCGGGCCAGAGGGCCTCGACCACGCGGTCGGCGGGCACGGGGCTGCCCCGGGCGAGGGCGAGGACCTTGACGAGGGTGCGCGCCTTGCGGCTCCCGACCTCCCGGGGGTCGACGCCGTCCACGTCCAAGCCGCCGAGCAGCCGGATCCGCAGCTGATCCAACCCCTCCACGGGCTCAGGCTACGCGCGCTCCCGGAAGGGGCCGGCCGAGAACCTCGCTCCGTGACGTGAGGCACTTTTCCCACCACGACCACGTGAATTGGGCGAGACTGTGCGGGCACATCGCGCATCATCGCGAGGGTTCACCCCTCGCCGGACGGAGCAAGGAGCTGATTGATGACGTCTACTGCCACCCCTGTCAACAACGGTGTCAACGTCGAAGCGCTACTCGGCGCTCGGGAAGCGTTGACCGAGGCGCCTGAAGCCGCCAAGTTCGAGTGGCGGGCGTCCTGTGAGTGGCAGAACGGCACCCACAGCTCATCCACCGTCGAGAGCTTCTTCGGGCTCGGCGAGGAGCAGAACCATCGGACGCGGTACTCCTTCGACGTGGACCACCCGGAGATCTTCGCCTCCGAGGACAACGGCGCCACGCCGGTGGAGTACGTGCTCGTGGGCCTTGCCGGCTGCCTCACCGCCGGCGTCGCCGCCGTGGCCCAGAACCGGGACATCCAGCTGCGCCGCGTCTCGGCGACGGTCGAGGGTTCGATGGACGTGCGGGGCATCCTCGGCATCGACAGCGACGTCCGCAACGGCTTCGGCGACATCAAGGTGACCTACGACATCGACGCCGATGCCACCCCGGACGAGATCAACGCGATCGTCGCGCAGTCCCAGAAGCGGTCCGCCGTGTACGACGTGATCACCAACCCCACCGACGTGCGCGTCGAAGTGCGCTGACCGCTCCGGGCGGAGGGGG
The DNA here is from genome assembly GCA_963725155.1 of uncultured Microthrixaceae bacterium. Lineage (GTDB taxonomy): Bacteria > Actinomycetota > Acidimicrobiia > Acidimicrobiales > DATDAH01 > DATDAH01. The sequence continues at coordinate 114,631 of CAVRXU010000011.1, read as the reverse complement.
CCCGCCGCCCGTGCGCACGACAACCGTGGTGATCGGGGCTGGGCACGGGGGGCTCGCCATCAGCCGGTGCCTCTCGGACCGTTCGATCGACCACGTCGTGATCGAGCGGAACGAGGTGGCGAACTCGTGGCGCACGGAGCGATGGGACTCGCTCCGTCTGCTCACGCCCAACTGGCAGTGTCGGCTCCCCGGTCACGCCTACCAGGGCGACGACCCCGACGGCTTCATGACGATGCCCGAGGTCGTCGAGTTCATCGCCGGCTACGCGGCGGTCATCGAGGCGCCGGTCCGGACCGGCACGACGGTTACCTCGGTGGCCCGCAACGCCAGCGGTTACCGGGTCGTCACCGACCGGGGCGAGTGGCACTGCCCGACTGTCGTGCTCGCCACCGGCGCGTTCAACGTGCCTCGACTCCCCGAGGTGGCCGAGGCGGTGCCACCGTCGCTGGCGAGCCTCACGCCCGCGACCTATCGCAACCCGGGCCAGCTCGCCGACGGTGGGGTGCTGGTGGTGGGGGCATCGGCGAGCGGTGTGCAGATCGCCCACGAGATCCAACGCTCCGGCCGCCCGGTCACGTTGGCCGTGGGCGAGCACGTGCGGGGGCCACGCGTGTACCGGGGTCGGGACATCCACTGGTGGATGGAGGCAGCCGGCGTGCTCGACGAGCGCTACGACGAGGTGGACGACATCGTCCGGGCTCGCCGGGTCCCGTCGATGCAGCTGGCGGGTTCCCCCGAGCGGGCCACGTTCGACCTGAACGCGCTCACCGACATCGGCGTGCGGCTGGTCGGGCGCTTCGCCGGGATCCGCGACGGTCGGGCCCAGTTCTCCGGGTCCCTGCGCAACAAGTGCGAGCTGGCCGACCTCAAGCTCGGCCGCTTGCTCGACACGATCGACGAATGGGCGACGGTGAGCGGCCTCGACGACTCGGTTCCGCCGCCGCACCGTTTCGCACCGACGGTCGTGGCCGAGCCGCCGCTGCTCGGCCTGGATCTCGGCAACGGCGAGATCCAGTCGATCATCTGGGCGACCGGCTACCGCCCGGACTACTCCTGGCTCGATGTCGACGTGCTCGACGCCAAGGGCCTGGTCCGGCACGACGGTGGGGTGGTCGAGTCGCCGGGGATGTATCTCATCGGCGCACCGTTCCTCCGTCGGCGCAAGTCGAGCTTCATCGACGGCGCCCGCAGCGACGCCGAAGACCTCGTCGTCGAGCTGGCGGCCTTCCTCGACCGTCAGGCCGCACCGGGCGCGAGCTGATCGCCCAGGATCACCGGGAGGGCGTCCAACCCGCGCAGCACCAGGCCGTCCCCGTGGCTCCACTCGAGCTCGTCCCGCGGCCCGGCCAGGCGAAGGTCCGGGAATCGTCGGAGCAAGGTGGTCAGGGCGACCCTGGCCTCGAGCCGGGCCAGGGGGGCGCCGAGGCAGAAGTGGATGCCGTGTCCGAAGGCGAGGTGGGCTCGGGCCGGCCGGCTGATGTCGAGGACCTCCGGGTCCGGGTGGGCCGCAGGATCATGGTTGGCGGCCGCGAGGCAGACCAGGACCTGTTGGCCGTCGGGGATCTCCGTGCCGCCGACGTCGAGACGCCCCGTAGTCCTCCTGAACGTGGCGTGGGGGACCGGAGCCGAATAGCGCAGGAGCTCCTCCACGGCGGCCGGCATCTTGTCCAGGTCGGCCCGCAGCGCGTCGAGCTGATCTGGGTGGTCGAGCAGGGCAACGACGGAGTTCCCGATGTTGGCCGATGTGGTGTCGTGGCCGGCGACGATCAACTGGAAGAGGCTCGACAGCAGCTCCTGGTCGGTCAGCCGGTCATCGTCGTCGCCGGCCGCGACGAGGACGCTCACCAGGTCGTCCCCCGGTGACCGGCGCTTGGCCTCCACGAGCTCGCCGAGGTAGGTGACGATGCCGTCCGAGGCCCGCACGGCCTCCGGCGGCGGATCATCACCCCAAGGCCGCAACAGGACCGCGAACCAGTCGTGGAGCGGGGGGCGCTCGTCCTCCGGCACGCCGAGCAGCTCACAGATCACCCGGAACGGCAGCGGATGGGCGAAGCCCTCGACCAGGTCGACGGTCGTCTCCGGGCCCTGCGCCGCGAGTTCGATCGAGGAGGTCGTCGGTCAGGTCCTGGATCGCGGGCTCGAGCGCGGCGACGCGCGAGGGCAGGAAGGCCTTGGCGACGAGACGGCGCAGCCGGGTGTGATCCGGCGGGTCGACGTTCAGCATGTGGCGGGAGAAGGCCGGGCCGGGCAGCCCTTCGGCGACGACCTCGGGGTCGTCGGCCAAGGCGGCGAGCATGTCCTTGGAGATCCCGGGGTCGTTGAGGGCCTGCCGAGCGGCCTCGTGGCCCAGGATCACCCAGGCGTCGTGCCCGTCGGACAGCCGAACCGGCTGGACCGGGCACTGGGAACGCATCGCGGCGAAGTAGGGGTCCGGGTCGTCGCGGACCGCCGGTGACCAACCCCCCCAGGGCGTGGGGTCCTCAGCCATCGGCCGGCTCGGCGAGGTAGCCCGAGCACACCAGCGACAACCGGTCGATCCGACCGTGGTCGTCGATCTCCGCGTACGCCTCCTGCTCGACCACGTGCCAGCCCGGTCCCAGGCGCTCGGCCTGCAGGCGGGCCCGCCACCGCAGGCTGAGTCGAGGGCCGATCACCCCGATGTCGGTGTCGACCAGCTCATAGGCCAGCGTGCCACCGAACCAGCGGGCGAATCTCGCCTCGAGCTCGGTGACGCCTTCCCACTCCCGATAGCCCCCGGGCAGGAGGGCCCGCAGGTGGACATCGTCGCTGAACGCCGACGCCAGGCCAGCGAAGTCCTGGGTGGCGAGCCCGTCGAGGACGATCTGGGCCGTCGCGGCCATCGCCCTCTCGGGTCGTGAGCCGGGGACGGGTTCGCCGGCGAGCGTCGTCACCCGACCCTTGTACCACGACCACGGAACGAGGTCATGGCGGAACGGCGCCGAGCGGGGGCCGGCGGGGTCACGTCGTGGCGTCGGCCGCCTTCGCTTCGGCGACCTTCTTGAAGCCCTCGTTCTCCGTGGTGATGGCCTTGAGCAGGGTCCGGCCCAGCAGTCGGCCGACGATGCCGGAGGTGCCGCCCGTGATCTCCAGGCCCAAGCGGTTGACGCACCCGCCGGGCTCCGCCTCGAGCTCGTGCGAGCCCTCCATGTGGGCCCCGAGGGCCTTGGTCGACCAGGCGAACAGACGGCCCGCCTCCAGTCGGGTGACGGTCCAGACGCGGGCCCCCTGGCCTGGCTGCTTGATCCGGGCCTGGCTGCCCACGGCCAGCGGCCCGTCGTCGAGGCGCTCCACGGTGGTCATCGTGGGCGTGACCTCGGGCCAACGTTCGACGTCCGCGGTCAGGGCCCACACCACCTCGACCGGGGCCTCGATGTGCATCACGTTCTCGAGTTTCATGGGCGCAACTGTACCAAATGGTACAGTTGTTGTCCATGGGGAACGCCCGCCAGGACCTGCTCGAACGGGTGATGGACGACGTCGCTCACCACGGGATGGGCGGGCGCAGCCTTCGGGAGATGGCCGAGGCCGTGGGGTCCAGCCACCGGATGCTGCTCTACCACTTCGGTTCACGCGAGGGCCTGGTGGCCGCGGTGGTCGAGCAGGTCGAGGCCCAGCAGCGGGACGCGCTCGCCGAGGCAGCCCGGAAGGCGCCCGCCGGCGCCGAGCCCGAAGACGTGGTTCTGGCCCTCTGGCACCAGGTCGCATCCGAGGAGCTGCGCCCGTTCGTGCGCCTCTTCTTCGAGGCCCTCGCGTCGATGGGCCTGGAGGGCGGCGGCCGGGACCTGACCTCGGCCTGGCTGGACGAGAGCGAGGCGGTCGGGCGACTCCTGGGGACCCCCACGGACGGCGTCGACCTGCGCCTCGGAGTCGCCGTCGTGCGTGGCCTCCTCGTGGATGTCGTCGCCACCGGCGACACCGGGCCGGCGACCGACGCCCTCGTCCGCTACCTCGAGCTGTGGCGGGCCGACCGGGCGACGCCGTAGGACCGATGCCGCTCGCCGCGGGGTACACACAGGGCATGGCGATCGAGGGAACCTACGAACCCAGCCCGTGGACCCCGGTGGCGGACCAGGTCCGTCTCTACGAGGAGTCCGGCGGAACCGAGGGGACCCTGCTCGAGGGCCAGCCCTGCGTGATCCTCTGGACCCGCGGCCGGCACAGCGGCGCGGTGCGCAAGACACCGCTCATGCGGGTGACCGACGGCGAGCGCTACGCGGTGGTGGCCTCGATGGGCGGCGCCCCGGAGCATCCGGTGTGGTACCACAACCTGGTCGCCGACCCCGAGGTCAGCCTGCAGGATGGCCCTGACCTCCGGGACTACACGGCCCACGTCGCCGACGCCGAGGAGAAGGCCGAATGGTGGCCCCGGGCCACCGCGGTTTGGCCGTCCTACGACGACTACCAGGCGTCGACCGACCGCGAGATCCCCGTCATCGTCCTCGCACCGCACTGACCCGGCTCAGCCGGTGAACGGTGGGGCGGCGCCGACCGGCCCGGTGGCCGGCGGTGGCGGTGGCGGGGGCGGGGGCTCGCCGAAGTCCGGCTCGGTCTGGGGCCGGGGCAGGGGCTGGCAGGCGCTGCCCGCGGCGGGCAGTCCGGGCTCGGGCAGGGTCGGCGGGTCGAGGAAGCCGGGGTTGGCGAAGTCGAAGCAGTCGAGGAGGTCGTCGGCGTTGGCGTCCCGGTAGGTCATCGCGCCGAGGTTGAACTTGGTCTCGATGAACTTGAGGATCGACGTGTGGTCGTGGACCACGTGGGACACGTAGTCGGCCTTGGCGAACGGGGAGATGACGAAGCCCGGGACGCGGGGCCCGAGCACGTCGAAGGCGCCGGGCTCGTCCGGCGGCACCGTGATGCGGGGGGCGATGTCGTCAGGCTCGACGGCGGCCGGCGGCGGGACGTGGTCGTAGTACCCGCCGTGCTCGTCGTAGGTGAAGAAGAGGACGGTGTGCTCCCACGTCGGGCTGCGCAGGACCGCATTGATGATCGACGCGCTGTAGGCCTCGCCGTTCTGCACGTCGGCGGGCGCCTCCTCGGTGTAGGTCTCGGTGCCGGGGCTGATGATGCTGACCTGCGGCAGGGTCCCTCGGGCGCAGTCGACGAGGAAGTCGTTGAAGGTCTTGATCCGGTCCTGGTGGGCGAAGCCGAACGTGGGGAAGACGAGGATGTCGGCGAGATCGATGGCGTAGTCGTTCCAGGAGATGCCGTGGCGGTTCAGGCGCTCCCAGATCACGCCGTTGGGCGCCACCGGGGTGGCCAGCACCTCGTTGACGTCGGTGGACACGATCCCGACCGAGGTGGCCGCCTGCAGGAACCGGCGGTTGGGGAACGTCTGGCACGGCGCCGAGCAGAACCACCGGTCACACAACGGGAAGGTCTCGGCCAGGCCCCAGTAGAACGGGAGAGTGGCGTCGTCGTAGTACTGCATCGAGCCGTGCTCGCCGTCGGCCGCGGTCACGAAGCCGTCCATCGCCCCGCCGTTCACCGAGAGGTGCGTGTCGTTCCAGCTCTGGCTGGCGGTGGGCGTGGTCTCACACCTGCCCACGGCCGGGAACACCGGGACCGGGTTCCCGCCCAGGTCCGGGTTCGCGTTCGTCGGGACACCATTGACGTCGAGCGTGAAGCCGTCGCCCCGTCCGAGCATGCCGAAGTAGTGGTCGAAGGACCGGTTCTCCTGCATGTAGATGATGATGTGCTCGACCTCGGGCAGCGACTCGGTGCCGGCCGGCAGATTCGGGAACGGCCGACTGCCGGGGGGCCGCACCTGGCCCTGCCCGAAGACGTTGGCCAGCCGGCTGGCCCCGAAGGCGGTGGCCGCGGCCGTGGCGGCGGAGGCCTGCAGGAACCGCCGCCTCGACAGGTCGAACCTCACCTGCTGCGCTCGATCCACGTCGTCCCCTGCCCCTGACTCCCCGGGGCGAACCGTAGACCTTCGGCCGCGGGGACGACGGCGCTCAGGCGAAGAGGTCGGTGGCCGGCTCGAGGCGGGGCTGGGCCTGCACGAACCATTCGTGGCCCATCATCTCCTCGAGCAGCCAGCGGGGGAACATCTCGGGTTCGATCGGGTACTGCGTCCGGTGCGCGGCCAGCGCGGCCATCTTGCGGTCGATGACGGGACGCACGTCGATGACGGCGGTCGCCCCGGAGGCCGAGTCGACCTCGTCGGCCCCGTCGACCAGGCCGGGCAGCGGGGAGGTGGTCCCTCGCCCGGCCCACGGGGTGGCGGGGCGGCGGGAGAAGACGAGGCAGGTCACGGCGTCGGCGGAGATGACGTGGGCGGTGCGGGCCTCCTGGTGGGCCACGCCGAGCTCGCCGAAGAACTCGCCCGGCCCCTGCCGGCGGATGATCGTCCGCGACCCGTCGGCCTGGTCCTGGGCCACCTCCACCTCGCCGCCGAGGATGAGGTAGAGCGTGCTCGCCTCCTCGCCCTGCTCGATGATGGCCATGCCCGGCGGGAACCAGGCCACCTCGATGTGGTCGTCGGCGTAGCCCACTGCGCTCGTCTCCATCGCGAACAGCGAGAACACCCGGGCGAAGTCGGCGGGGCCCTCGAAGCGGCCCTGCAGCTCGACCAGCCACTCGGCCAGGCGCTCCAACAGCAGGAGGCGGGTCCGCGGGAAGTGCGAGTGGAACAGCCGGATGTCCGGTCGCCGGGCGCAGGCCGCGGTGACGACGAGGCCGATGGTCACGTGGTCGGGATGGCCGTAGAAACCGTCGTCACCGAAGGTGACCACGACGTCGGGGCCGAACTCGTCGATGACGTCGCCGACCTCCTCGATGAAGGCCTCCTGGTCGAGGGAGGCCAGGGTGCCGTCCCGGTGCTCGAGCAGGCGGACCTCCTGCACGCCGAGGCACCGGCAGGCCTCGCGCAGCTCCTGCTCCCGGGCCGGGCCGAGCGTGGCCCGGGTGGCGGAGGCGGCGTCCCGGATCTGACCCGCCTCGCCCCGTGTGGCCGACACGATCATGGTCTCGACCCCGGCGTCCGCGTAGGTCGCCATCGTCCCTCCGACGCAGAACACCTCGTCGTCGGGGTGGGCGAAGACACCGAGGAGGCGGCGGGGGGTCACGTCAGATCCCGACCCGGGCCGGGTGGAAGGCAGCCAGGTGCTGGGCCACGACCTCGTCGGCGGCGTCGTTGGTCGTGCTGTGTCCGGCCACCACCTCGAGGAACACCTCTCGCTCGATCTCCATGACGACGAGATTGTCGCGGGCGCGGACCGTTGCTGTCCGGGGAATGTCCCGGAGGAGGGCGATCTCGCCCACCCCGTCGCCGGGCCCGACCGTCCGCACGGTCGCGCCGTCGCCGATGACGTCAGCCTCGCCGTCCACGATCACGAAGTAGCTGTCACCGGGATCGCCCTGCCGACACAGGTCCGTCCCCGCCGGGACCGGGTGGGTGTCCACCCGGGAGGCGAGGTACTCGATGCTCGGCACCGGGAGGAGCTGGAGCATCGGGGTCCGGCGCAGGGCGTCGATCTCGTCGTCACGGACCCCGAGTCGTTCGTCGAGGGCCACGAGGGGGCGCCAGGCCATGAGGGCGACGACGGGGAGCAGGGCGCCGGTGGCGATCATCGCCCCCTCCAGGCCGAGGAGGGCGATCAGGACAGGGGTGAGGGCCGAGCCGAAGGCGACCCCGATCGTGATGATGCTCTCGAACACGCCGAAGACCCGGGTCAGCACGTCGTCGCGCACCAGCCGGACAGGCAGGGTGAAGAGAGGAACGTCGATGATGGCGTTGGCCACGCCGACGACGGCGATGAGGGCGAACGCGACCGCGGCGACGGGCACGGCACCTATGACGGCGATCGGGGCGCCCCACAGCACGAGGGCGATCATGAGCCAGACCCCGAGGTGCCGACTGCCCACCAGCAGGGACACGCCGAGGGCCCCGATGAGCCCGCCGACGCCGACGGCGGCGGTCAACGCGGCCACCCCGGAGTCACCGAGGTCCAGCAGATCGAAGGCCATGACCACGGTGAACACGTTGAGCGACCCCCGGACGTAGGTCTGGGCGAAGCCGAGTCCGAAGAGCAGTCGGAGATCGCGGTGCCCCGCCACGGCCTTCAGGCCGTCGGCGGTTCCCTGGACGAGGGGGGTCCGATGCACCGCCTGGGGGCGGGCCGGGGCGTCGTAACGGATCCGAAGGAGGAGGCTGGCGGCGATCAGCGAGAACACCGATGCCGCGCCGAAGACCGACGCCGGCCCGCTGGCGGCGAGGAGGGCGCCGGCCACGACCGGCCCGACCAGCGTGGCCAGCGACTCCAGCACGCCCCGTACGACGTTGGCGCCGGTCAGCTCGGCCGTGGTCGTGCAGAGGAGGGGGAGGAGCGACGAGTGGGTGGGCCGGAACACCGTGAGCGCCGCCGTGGCCAGGACGACGAGGGCGTACATGAACGCGTGGGGCGCGTCGACGGCGAGGACGACGGCGGCGCCGCCGATGGTGACGGCGCGGAGGATCGACACGATCGCCAGGGCCTGCTCTCGTCGTCGTCGATCGGCGAGCGCAGTGATCACCGGAGTGCCGATGGCCGAGGGGACCATCCGGATGAGGGCGACCAGCCCCACCCCCGCTGCCCCGCCGTCGTCGAAGGCCACCACGGCGAGGGCGACGGTCACGGCCCACTCGCCGGTGAGGGCGGCGGCGAAGGCCAACTCCGCCCGGCGCAGCTGAGGGCGAGCGAGCACCGACCGGGCCGCACCCAAGGACGCGCCCAGGCGCTCCCCCCTCATGGGGTCAACCTACGACGGGACCAGAGGAGCCAGTAGGGGGCCAGTACGCCGGAGGAAGGGCGGACAGCACCCCATCGACCGACCCCTCACGACCCGGCGAGGGACGGACTGGTGCTCCGGCGCAGCGCGCGCAGGGACAGGAAGGCCCGGATCCGCTCCGACGGCTCACCCCGGACCGATGTGGCCGCGAGGTACACGTTCAGGCGATCAGGACTCCGGCCGCGGTGACCAGGACCACCCCGAAGCCAAGGGCCATCTGGCGCACCCCGAGGACGACGGCGCGGGGGATCTCACCGTGGGCGGTCAGCCGTTGGATGGCGACGACGGCCAGGACGGCGCCGGCGCCGGCGAGGAGCCGGTCGTCCAGAGCGACGGCGAGGGCGGCCACGGCGAGAGCGGACCCGTCGGCCATCAGGCCTGCGGTCGTCGACCCCGCGCGGCCGTGCAGGCGGGCGATCTGGTCCCGGACGTGGGGGATCGAGGTGACCACCCGAGCGGCCAGGACCGCCCAGAGGCCGGCGGCCAACCGGGCGCTGTCCCCGTCCGCCAGCGCGATCATGGCGGTCACGGAGCACACCCCGATCGCCCCGGCCAGCTCGGGGGCGAGGCGCCGGCTCTTGGAGCGCACGTCGAACCAGGACTCGACGCCGACCAGCGGGGCGGCCACGAGGGCGGGCCACCAGAAGGGCGCGTGTGCGGTCGCCACGGCTGTCCCGACGAGCCCGGCGAGCAGCAGGAGCTCGGCGGCGGCGACCCGGCGGGCGAGCACGGTGCGGGGGAGGTTGCGGCCCCGGCGGCGGTCGACCAGCGCCAGCTTCAGGGGCGTCCGGGCCAGGAAGGCCACGACGGCGGCGACGGCGAGGCACGCGCCAGCGAGGCTCGGGGCCACCAGGAGGCCGAGGAGCCCGGGCTCGAGGGTCAGGCCCCAACCGCCGTGCTCGGACGGGAGGGCGACGGCCCGCAGCGGCGCTCGGGCCCCGGCCGGGGCCGCGACGTCGGCCGTCGAGCCGCTCACGACACCGTCCCCGGCTCCAGGAGGCTGGACAGCGGTGTGCGGCCCAGCTCGACCAGTAGCTGAGCCCGTGCGGCCGACCATGGCCGGTGCAGCGCGCACAGCCCGGCGACGGCGCCGGTGCCGGCGCAGGGCCGATCCTCCAGCACACAACGGCCGGTGTCCGTCGGGCCCTCGACTGCCTCGATGACCTCGAGCACGGTCAGCACCGTGGAGTCGACGATGACGGTGTAGCCCCCGGTCGGGCCTGGGTCGGACCGGACCCAGTCCTGGGCGACCAGCGGCGTCATCGCCTGGGACAGAAAGCCAGGCGTCGTCCCCACCCGCTCGGCCAGGACCGATGCCTTCGTCCGTTCACCGGATCGGGCCAGCTCCAGTAGCGCTCGCGTGGCCAGGTCGGACCGCCGCGTGATCTCAAGTCGCATACTCTGTGACTATACGACTGGCGGCCATGTTCGTGAAGGGACCTTCGACCCCAGTTTGATCCTGTCCTCCCCCTGCTCCGGCAGGTGGTCGATCGGCGGGCGAGGGCCGGATCGGCGGTGGTTACGGTGCACGGCATGCGCCGTTCGCTCGAGGGGGTCCGCCGGGACACGCCCGGCGTCGAGTCCGTGGTCCACTTCAACAACGCCGGCGCCGCCCTGCCGCCGCAGGTCGTGGTCGACACCGTGGTCGACCACCTGCGCCGGGAGGCGTTGATCGGGGGTTACGAGGCGGCCGCGGAGGCGGCCGACCGGGAGGAGGCGGTCTACGCCTCGATCGCGGCGTTGATCGGGGCCGAGGCCCGGCAGATCGCCACGATCGAGAACGCCACCCGAGCCTGGGACATGGCCGTGTACGGCTACCCGTTCCAACCCGGGGACCGGGTGCTCACCGCCCGGGCCGAGTACGCCAGCAACGTCATCGCCCTGCTCCAGCTGTGCGACCGCTTCGCCATCGAGATCGTGCTCATCGAGGACGACGAGCACGGTCAGATCTCGCTCGACCACCTGGAGGCCGAGCTCGGCGCAGGGGCGGCGATGGTGGCCCTGACCCACGTGCCGACGAACGGTGGCCTGGTCAACCCGGCCGAGGCCGTGGGGGCCCTCTGCGCGGCCCACGACGTGTTCTACGTCCTGGACGCTTGTCAGTCGACGGGCCAGCTGCCGGTCGACGTCGGGGCCATCGGCTGCGACGTCCTGTCGGCCACCGGACGGAAGTACCTGCGGGGCCCGCGGGGGACCGGCTTCCTCTACGTCAGCGACCGGGCCCTCGACCTGCTGGTGCCGCCGTTCCTCGACCTCCACGCCGCCGACTGGACCGGCATCGACACCTACGCCATTCGGGACGACGCCCGCCGCTTCGAGAACTGGGAGACCAGCCACGCCGGCAAGCTCGGCCTCGGCGCCGCGGTCGACTACGCGCTGGCGTTGGATGTCGACGCGACCTGGGACCGGATCCAGGCGCTCGGCGCGACCCTGCGGGCGCGACTGGGTGAACGGGACGGTGTTCGGTCACACGACAAGGGTGAGCGCCGGGGCGGGATCGTGACCTTCACCGTCGACGGCCACGAGCCTGAGGAGGTGCAGGCCCGCCTCAGCAATGCCGGCATCAACACCTCGGTGTCGCCCGCGGCGTGGGCGCACTACGACCTCCCCGAGCGAGGGTTGGCGGCCCTCGTCCGGGCGTCGGTCCACTACTACAACACCGAGGACGAGATCGATGCCCTGATCCGCGCCCTCCCGGCCTGACGAACAGCGCCTCAGCCGAGGACCGTCGCCTCGACCCCTACCGGGAGCTGGTGTCGATCCTCTGAGGGAGCGGCAGGGTCACCGTGGCCGTGCCGGTGAGGTGGTCGCCGAGGGCCGTGGTGGCTCGGAAGTCGACGTCGACGCGGCCCTCGTCGCCGTCCTCGGCGAGGTCCGCGATCGTCCCGGAGAAGCTGAGGGTGGCCCCCGGCATGACGGGCACACCGAGGCGGATGGCCAGGTGCCGGACCATGGCGTCGGGGCCGGCCCAGTCGGTGAGCCACCGGCTGCAGTGGGCCGTGCTGGAGAGGATGTTCATGAAGATGTCGCTGGCGCCCTGGGCGTTGGCGTAGTCCCGGTCGTGGTGCACGGGCATGAAGTCACGGGTGGCGACGGCGCCGGCCACGATGTGCGTGGCCGTCATCTCGAGGGCCAGCCCGGGAAGCTCGTCGCCGACGGCGAGGTCGGTCCAGGTGGGGGAGCGGGAGACGGTCATGACGGGGCCCCGCCGGGCTTGAACTTCAGGATGCGGAAGGTCTGGGTGCCCACGACCTCGCCGGCCTCGTCGAGGTAGGTCGTGACCCAGGTGACGAAGTGGCCGGGCCCGATGCGGGTCTGCTTCTCGTCGGAGATCGATTCGATGACGGTGCTCGACGACACCACCTCGCCCAGGTGCAGGTAACGGGCGATGTCGAACTCGGAGTTGGACGCCAGCGTGGCGGTGAAGCCGGCTTGGTCGAGGATGGCGATGGCGCTGTCGGCCATGGTCTCGGACTCGACGGGCGACCCCCCTCGCTCGCCGATCCCGCGGATGAGGGGGGTGGCCATGGTCCAGGTCTGGAGCATGAGCGGCGGGGCCACGATCTGACCGTGGCGGGACGCCGCCGCGGCCTCGGGGTCCGTGTAGACGGGGTTGTCGTCCTCGAAGGCGGCCGCCCAGTGCCGGATCATTGGCTGGTTCACCGGGTCGGGGGCCACCGACACGCCGGCGCCGACGGGCTGGCCGACGCAGGCGTCGAGCCGTTCCCGGAAGGTCGGGTCGTCGGTCACGGCGTGAACGTCTAGCACGACCGACCACGGCACCGGCCCGACCCGCTGGCCTCGGCCTACGAAGGGCCACTGCCCTGGCCCGACCGCGGCCACCGGGTGGCCGTCAGCCGATGAGCAACTGACAGCGACCTCCCCGCCACGGTCCCACTGGCCGGCAAGGCGATCGGACACCGCCTGAGGTCGCCGGTGGTCATGTGCTCCTGGCCGCCGGGTACGAACGGGTGGTGGAAACCCATGCGATCAGGGAGGCTGTGTCCGATGGACATCACGGCGATGGCCGGACTGCCCCGCCCTACGGGCCGGCGGCCTCGTCCAGTTGTCCGAGCCCCGATGATCTGGGTTTGGCCGTCGCCGTGATTCCGGAGACGGCGCACGAGCAGGTGACGTTCTGTCACGACCCGGTCACGGGGCTGCGGGCGGTCGTCGCCATCTGGTCCACCGCGCTCGGGCCGGCCCTCGGCGGCACCCGCTTCCACCCGTATCCGTCGCCCGCCGCCGCGCTCGCCGACGTGCTGGAGCTGAGCCGGGCGATGGCCTACAAGAACGCCCTCGCCGGCCTCGACCACGGCGGCGGCAAGGCCGTCATCATCGGCGATCCGTCGACGGCCAAGTCGGCCCCGCTGCTCCGCGCCTACGGGCGCTTCGTGCAGGGGCTCGGCGGGCGCTACATCACCGCGTGCGACGTCGGCACCTACGTCGCCGACATGGACGTCATCGCCGAGACGTGCGACTTCGTGACCGGACGCAGCCCGGAGCAGGGCGGGGCGGGCGACTCCGCGGTGCTCACGGCGTACGGGGTGTACCAGGGCATGCGCGCCGCGGCCCGTCACCGCTGGGGCGCCGCATCGCTGGCGGGGCTCCGCGTCGGTGTCGCCGGCGTCGGCAAGGTCGGCCGCCACCTCACCGAGCTCGCCCTCGCCGATGGCGCCACGGTCGTCGTGACCGACGTCGACCCGCGGGCGATCGCGTGGGTGCGCGAGCACCATCCGGACGTGAACGTCGTCGCCGACTCGGCGACGCTCGTGAACACCGCGCTCGACGTCTTCGCGCCGTGCGCGCTCGGCCACGCGCTGGACGACGATGTGGCTGCCACGTTGCGGGCCGAGGTCGTGTGCGGCAGCGCCAACAACCAGCTCGCCCACGACGGCGTTGACGTCACCCTCGCGGCCCGGGACGTCCTCTACTGCCCCGACTACCTCGTCAACGCGGGTGGCGTCATCCAGGTCGCCGACGAGCGACACGGCTTCGACTTCGAGCGAGCGAAGGCGAAGGCGGGTGGCATCCACGACACGCTGCTCGAGGTCGTGCAGCTCGCCGAGGCCGACGGGATCACGCCGAGCACCGCCGCCGACCGGCTGGCCGAGCGACGCATGGACGCCGTGGCCCCCGAGGAGCGCATCTGGACCGGGCGGTGAGGCCACATCCGGCGCGTCCACCTCGACCTCGTTGAGGTCACGGAGCGACTCAGCCACGGCTTGCCGGCCGCACGCCGCCTGACCCCGTTCGGTGGGTTCTGATCCGGCCGTGGGGGCGCCGTCGCCCCCGTGGCGAAGGACGCTGTCAGCGGTCAGCTGCGCGACTGGGCTGCGTCCGATGCCGAATCGGGCCGTGGCGAGCCGCTGGGCGGCCACGGCGGAAAATGAATCCCGAACAGGTGTTGCGTTGCGAGTGACGACCATCTAAAGTTGAGTACAGATGTTCGACTCACCTCCCGCCCCCGGCCCCCACCAGGACCTGCTCGCCCAGGATCCGTCGGCGCTGGCGGACCGGGCCAGAGGGCTCCAGGAACGCCGGGACCGCCTCGATGCCGAAGAAGCCGACCTGCTCATCGAGATCGAAGTCCTGCGGGCCAAAGGCCGGGACTACTTCCGGGACACCGCGGCCTGGCTCCGGCAGAACACCGGCATCGCCCGCCACACCGCCCGGACCCGCACCCACGTCGCCCGCCAACTCGCGGCGCTGCCCGCCGCCCGGACGGCATGGGCTCAGGGCCGGATCGGGTTCGATCACGCCCGGGTCCTGGCCGACCACGCCGACAGCCCCCACCGCGACAACCTCCTCGACGCCGAAACCGAGATCGTCGGTTGGGCCGTCAGCCCTGCTGCCGAAGTGTTCCGGGACCGGATGGGCGACTGGGCCCGCGACCTCGACGAGACCCGCGACACGGCCCTGATCCCCGCTGGAGCGGCAGCGCCGCCGCCGGAAGGTGATCCGGTCCCGGACCAGAGACGGGCTGCACCGCACCGTGGTCGAGCTCGACGACGAGTCCGACGCCGTCTTCTACGGCGCCGTCCGTGACGCCGCCGCGGAGATGCAACGCGCCGACCGCAAGGCCAAACTGCGGCCCGAACAGCAGCGGCCGTTCCGTCAGGTCCTGGCCGACGCCGTGGTGGAGGTGGCCCGCCGCTCCCGGGGCGCCGATGTGATCACCAAGCACCGGGCCCGCCCCGTGATCCTGGCGATGACGGAGATGTCGGTGCTGTGGGACCAGCTCCGGGTGCGGGGCTGGTGCCAACTCGATGACGGCACCCGCCTCACCGCCAACCAGATCCGCCGTCTGGCCTGTGAAGCCGACATCCTGCCCATGGTCCTCGACGACCACGGGGTCCCCCTCGATGTCGGGCGGACGGTCCGCCTGGCCACCTACAAGCAACGTCTCGCCCTGCGGGCCCTGCACCCGACCTGCGCCGCGGAAGGCTGCGACGTCGAGTTCGACTGGTGCGAGATCCACCATCTCCGCCCCTGGGACAAGGGCGGGCCCACCGACCTCGACAACCTCGTGCCCCTGTGCTCCTATCACCATCACTGGGTGCACGAGTGCGGCCTGGAGCCCGAGGTCCGACCCGATCGCACACTCCGCTTCGTCCCCTTCCCGCTCACCCCCGCCCCCCAACGCCGCCGGCCCCGCGACCTCACCATGGGCAACGCACCGCCTGACCTTGTGCCCACCCGCGGCTGACGCGGGTCCCCGTCAGCCCCATCAACCGCCCCGGCCCTCACCCCAGCCGCCCGCAGCCCACCCCGGCCGCGGGCGGCGACGCGTCCGGTTCGACCGATTACCGTCGATCCGACGACCAGGGGGAACCGTCCGTGCAGTTCTGGGCCACCCGGACCCCGGAGACGGGGACCATCGAGACGCAAGCCGCACGCGCTGAGGCGGCCGGCTGGGATGGCATCACCTTCACCGACTCCCAGAACCTGATCGGCGACCCGTTCGTGGCGGTGGCCCTGGCCGGGCGGGCCACCGAGCACCTGCGCTTCGGCACCGGTGTAGCCAACCTCTTCACCCGGCACCCCGCGGCGCTGGCCAACGCGGCCATCACGGTGCAGGAGGAGACCGGCGGTCGCTTCATCCTCGGCGTCGGCCGGGGCGACACCGCCCTGTTCCACCTCGGGCGCCCGCCGCAGCCCGTGGCCGACTTCCGAGCCGCGCTGGTCGACGTCCAGGCCTACCTGACGGGCGAGACCCTCGACCTCGACGGCCGCCCCAGCCGCATCCGCTGGCTGGACCGGGCGAAGCAGGCCACGGTGCCTCTAGACGTGGCCGCCAGCGGGCCCAAAGTCATCGACCTGGCCGCCCGCACGGCCGACACGATCACCTTCGCCCTGGGGGCCGATCCCGAGCGCCTGGCCTGGGGCCTCGACCTGGCCCGCAAGGCCGCGGCCGACGCGGGGCGGGACCCCGCCGACCTCACGTTCGGGGCCTACGTCAACATCGGCTGCCACCCCGATCTCGACACGGCTCGGGGCCTCATCGCCGGCGGGGTCGCCGCGTTCGCCCACTTCAGCGCCATGCCCGGCTCGACCGGGGCGGGGCTCGACGAGGGTGACCAGGCGATCGTGGCCGAGGTGGGGCGGCGCTACGACAGCAACCAGCACCTGAACAACCGGGCCGACCACACCGACCCGCTGGCCCCCGAGTTCGTCGATCGCTTCGCCGTCGTCGGCCCTCCGGAGCGTTGCGCCGCCCGCCTGAAGGAGCTGGCCGACCTCGGTCTCGAGCGCGTCGTCCTGACCGGGCCCACCTTCGGCGCCGACCGGGACGATGCTCGGATGGCGGACCGCCTCGTCACCGGTGAAGTCCTGCCCGCCCTCCGCCAAGGAGCCATCTGATGACGACCGTCGACCCTGCCGACCTCATCCCCCTGGAGACGGGCTGTGAGTGGCGCGCCGCCGACATCGGCGACGACTACGTGGTCACCCTCACCGACGCCCACGTGGCCGAGCTGGACGCCGCCCTCGTCCACGCCGAGACCGTCACCGACGACGTGCTCGACATCACCCGGGCCGACTTCCCGCTGCCCACTCTGGCCCCCGAGCTGGCGCAGGTCACCGACGAGCTCATCAACGGGAACGGCGTCGTGCTCATCCGGGGGCTGCCGGCCGAGCGCTACAGCAAGGAGCGGGCGTCGAGCATCTACTGGGGGATCGGGGTCCACCTCGGTGAGCCCTGGCCCCAGAACGCCAAAGGCCACCTGCTGGGCGACGTCACCGACCAGGGCCGGGCGGTGGACGACCCCACGGCCCGGGGCAACGAGATCGGGGGGGTGCCCTTCCCGTTCCACTCCGACGGCTCGGACCTGGTGGGCCTGTTCTGCCTCGACGCCGGGGCCAGTGGCGGGGCCAGCCTGGTGGCCAACGTGGTCAGCATCCACAACGAGCTGGTGCGCACCGCGCCCGAGCTGGCCGCCGAGCTCTACGGCCCGTTCCCGTACGACCTCCGGGGCGAGCAGGCCCCCGGAGCCCGGAACTGGTACGAGATGCCGATCTTCAACCGGCGGGCCGACCGCCTGTTCGTGCGCTACATCCGGCCCTACATCGCCTCGGCCGCCCGCCACGCCGACGCCCCGCCGGTCAGCGCCGCCGCTCGCGAGGCGATGGACCGGGTCGATGCCCTCTGCGCCGATCCCGACTTCCACGTCAGCATGACCATGGAGCCGGGGGACATGCAGTTCGTGAACAACTACCACGTGCTCCACGCCCGGGAGGGCTACACCGACGACCGGGACAACGGCCAGGTCCGTCACCTGAAGCGCCTCTGGCTGGAGACCGACCTGCTGGCCGACGAGGACAAGCCCGAGCGCTTCCGCCTCGGTCGCACCGACAACTGGTGGTCCCGTCAGGGCCGGACCAAGAGCGAGATCGTGATCTGAGCCGTCGCCTCGTGCCGGGCGGGCACACTGGGCTAAGTGGGGACCAAGGCCACGGGCGACGGGAACTGGCGGACGCGCCAGGAGTGGACCTTCTTCGCCAGCCTGTACCCGGCCGACCGGGGGCTGGCCACCGTCTGGTGGGTGCTCCTGGTGCTCCGGGGCCTGCTCCCGGCGGCGATGGCGGTGGCCATGGGCTATCTCATCGGTGCCGTCCAGCACGGTGACTCCCTGGCCGGTCCGCTCACCGCCTTCGGCATCGTCTTCGTCGCCCTCCAGGTGCTCAACCCGATCCACAACGCGGTCAGCGCCGACCTCGGCGACCGCATGGCGGCGTGGCTCTACGACGAGCTGACCGAGACCTGCCTGGCCCCGCCGGGCATCGGCCACCTCGAGGACGCCGAGCTGGCCAACGACCTGCAGGTCGCCCGGGAGTTCGACCGGGGGATGACCGGGCCGCCGCTGCGCATCTCCCTGGGGTTCATCGCCGACGGGCTGGCCCTCCTGCTGGGTGGGCTGGCCTCGGCCGCGATCCTGTTCGGCTTCGCCTGGTGGGCGCCGCCGTTGTTGGCCGGGGCCTGGTTGGCCACCCACTGGCTGTTGCGCGAGAGCGGGGTCTGGAAGGACCGCAACACCGAGGAGGTGCGCAGCGCCCAGCGGGACGCCGAGTACGCCTACCGCTTGGCGGTCGACCCGCCGGCGGCCAAGGAGCTCCGGCTCTTCGGGTTGCGGGGCTGGACCCTCGACCGCTTCATCGCCCGTCGCACCCGGCTCCACGAGCTGCAGTACGAGGCCACCCGGATGCGGGAGCGCTCGGTGCTGACCAGCCTGGTCGTGGTCCTCACCGCCAACCTCTTCGTGTTCTGGCAGCTGGCCGTCGCCGCGAACCACGGGGACTTCGAGCTGGGCCGGCTGGTGGCCTACGCCCAGGCCGCCCTCGGCACGTCGGCCATCGCCTTCGGGGGCCTCAACTGGGCTCTGGACGGTGCCGCCGCCCCGGTGGCCGCCGTCCTCCGCCTGCGCAAGGCGATGGCGCCGGCGGGGGCGCTGCCTCTCGGGGAGCGGGATGCGTCCTCGCTCCCCGCGACGGAGGTCCACCTCTGCCACGTCAGCTTCGCCTACCCGGGGACCTCCACGCCGGTCCTGGCCGGGCTCGACCTGACGATCCCGGCGGGCTCGTCGCTGGCCATCGTGGGCCAGAACGGGGCGGGCAAGACCACCCTGGCCAAGCTCCTCTGCCGCCTCTATGACCCCGACGAGGGCGCGATAGAGGTCGACGGGATCGACCTCCGGGACCTGGACCTCGAGAGCTGGCGGTCCCGGATCACCGCCGTCTTCCAGGACTTCGTCCGCTTCGAGCTCCCCTTGCGGGACAACGTGGCCCCTGCCGGAGCGCCCGACGAAGCCATCCTGGCTGCCCTCGCCGAGGCGGGGGCGAGCGACCTGGCCGACCTCGACACCATCCTGGCCAAGGGCTACGCGGGTGGGACCGACCTGTCCGGCGGGCAGTGGCAGCGGGTGGCCCTCGCTCGGGCCCTCTGCGCCGTCGAGGAGGGGGCCGGGCTGGTCCTGCTCGACGAGCCGACCGCCCAGCTCGACGTGCGGGGCGAGGCCGAGATCTTCGACCGCATCCTGGCCGCGACCCGGGACTGCACGACGATCCTGGTCTCCCACCGCTTCTCGACCGTGCGTCACGCCGACCGGATCTGTGTCCTCGAACACGGCCGGGTGATCGAGCTCGGCACCCATGACGAGTTGATGGCGGCCGACGGCCGCTACCGCACGATGTTCGACCTCCAGGCCCAGCGCTTCGCCGCCGGCGAGCCGGTCGACGACGACGAGGCGGAGGTGACCCTCGATGTCCTCAGCTGAGGCCCCGTCGACGGACGCCGACCTGCCGCCGGCGCTGTCGTCCATGTGGCGACTGTGCAAGATCGGCTACCAGCACGAGCCCGCGCTCATGTCGGTGGCCTTCGGCCTGGCGCTGGTGGCGGCCCTGCCCGAGGCCCTGCTGGCCATCGGCTTCAAGGCCATGGCCGATGCCGTCCTGGAGGGTGATGCCACCAAGCTCCGCAACGTGTGCCTGCTCCTCGGGGCGGCCGGGGCGTCGACCTGGTTCCTGACCACCGTGTCGACCCGGGTCCAGCGCCGGTTCCGGGACAAGGTCACCATCGCCCTCGAGTCCCACGTGGCCCGCCTGCAGGCCTCGGTCACCACCATCGCCCACCAGGAGCGGCCCGAGTACCTCGACCGGCTCTCGGTGCTCCGGGACCAGGTCTTCGTCCTGGACCACATGTACATGTCGGTGTTCTCCACCGCGGGGTGGATCCTCCGCCTGGGGGTGACGATCGTCCTGCTGGCCTCGGTCAGCCCGGTCCTGATCCTGCTCGCCCTCTTCGCCGTCCCCACCGTGGCCTCGTCGTCCTGGCGGCCGACCGTCGAGCGGGAGGTGGAGGAGGCGGGGGCCCCGTCCCGCCGCCTGGCCGAGCACCTCTTCGCCACGGCCACCACCGCGGCCCCGGCCAAGGAGGTCCGGGTGACCGGCATCGCCGACCGCCTGCAGGCCGAGCGGCGGGAGGCCTGGGAGCGCTGGTACGGGCCCGTGGCCACGACCCGCGGGGCATCGGCGGTGTGGCACACGCTGGGCTGGGCGATCTTCGGCGCCGGCTTCGTGGCCGCCGTCGTCTACGTCTCGTCGGGGCTCGACGCCCCGCCCCAGGATGTGCTCCTCGTGCTCGCCGCCGGCTCCCGCCTGTCGGCCTACATCGGGGCCACGGTGGGCGAGATCGGCTTCCTCCGGGGCATCTGGATGGACGGCTCCCGGCGCCTGGCCTGGCTGGAGGACTATGCGGCCGCGCTCGAGGCGGACGCCGACGTGGCCGTCCCCGACCGGATCCGCGACGGCATCACCTTCGAGCACGTCAGCTTCAGCTACCCCGGGACGACCCGGGAGGTCCTCCAGGACGTCAGCCTGACCCTCCCCGCGGGCGCCGTCGTCGCCGTCGTGGGCGAGAACGGGGCGGGCAAGTCGACCCTGGTCAAGCTCCTGTCCAAGTTCTACGAGCCGACCAGCGGGCGGATCCTGGTCGACGGGGCCGAGCTGGCCGGGATGCCGGCCGACGAGTGGCGGGACCGCCTGGCCGGCGCCTACCAGGACTTCTTCCGCTTCGAGCTCCTGGCCCGCCAGTCGGTGGGCCTGGGCGACGTGCCCCACGTCGACGACGAGGCCGCTGTCCTCACCGCCGTCGGTCGGGCCGGGGCCGAGGACGTCGTGGCCAAGCTGGACGGCGGCCTGGCCGCCCAGCTGGGCAAGACCTGGCCCGACGGGGTGGAGGTGTCCTTCGGGCAGTGGCAGAAGTTGGCGCTGGCCCGCGGGTTCATGCGGGAAGGCCCGCTCGTGCTGGTGCTGGACGAGCCCACCGCGGCCCTCGACGCCGAGACCGAGCACGCCCTCTTCGAGCGCTACGCCGCCAGCGCCCGCGACGGCGGGCAGGACGGTCGCATCACGGTCCTGGTGTCGCACCGCTTCAGCACGGTGCGCATGGCCGACCTCATCGTGGTCCTGGACGGGTCGCACCTCGTCGAGGTCGGCACCCACGAGGAGCTCATGGCCCGGGGCGGCCCCTACGCCGAGCTCTATGCCATCCAGGCCAACGCCTACCGCTGAGCCATGGCGCCCTACCATCCCGCGGAGCCATGAGATCGTTCATCGAGCGGGCGGCGGCGGGAGCGCTACTGCTCGTCTTCGCGCCGGTCTTCGCCGTATTGGCGGCCGTCGTGCGCTGGCGGTTGGGGGGTCCGGTCCTGTTCACCCAGGCGCGCCTCGGGAAGTCCGAAGTGCCGTTCCGGCTCCGAAAGTTCCGCACCATGACCGACGACCGGGATCCGGCCACCGGTGCGCTCCGGGCCGACAGCGAGCGGCTCACGCCCTTCGGGCGCCGGCTGCGAGCCACCAGCCTCGACGAGCTCCCCGAGCTCTGGAACGTCCTCGCCGGCGACATGGCGTTCGTCGGCCCCCGCCCGCTCCCTGTGGCGTACCGCGATCGCTTCACAGCCGAGGAGCACCGACGCCACGAGGTCCGTCCCGGCATCACCGGCTGGGCCCAGGTCCGGGGGCGCAACCAGGTGGACTGGGACGAGCGCCTGGCCCTCGACGTCTGGTACGTCGATCACCGATCGCTTCGCCTCGACCTGCGCATCCTGGCCCTGACCGTCGGCACCGTGCTGCGCAGGGACGGGATCTCCGGCTCGGGCACGGCCACCATGGCCGAGCTCCCGGAGGGTCGGGTCGACGTCTAGGGCCGATGCCCTGAAGGTCAGGTCAGGGTTGCGCCGTCGACGGTGACCTGGGCCCGGTCCGGGTAGAAGGACAGGTGGTCGGTGATGGCCTCGGCGCCGGGGATCGGGTCCTCGTAGCTCCACACGATCCCGTCGTGGGTGGTGTCGCCGACCTCGATGGACCAGTACGAGGCCTCGCCCTTGAACGGGCAGGTGGTGTGGAAGGACGTCTTCCGGAACCGCTCGAGGGCCACGTCCTCCCGAGGCAGGTAGAAGCGGGTGGGCAGGCCGGTCTCCTCGAGGAGCAGCGGGCGGTCGCTCTCGGCGACCTTCTCGCCGTCCACGTGGACCTCCACGTGGTTCGTGCCGGGGGCGATGGTGACGGTGTGGCCAGGGGTCATGGGGTTGGTGCAACGGTCTGAGGGGCCGGAGGATTCCCACGGGGCCACCGCCGAGCGGGTCGAGGTCGACCGCTCGCGGGCAGGGGTGTACACCTACCCGCTGGAGGTTGCCCATGCCCACCGGATCCGCGGCCCTGCCGCAGCTCGAGGCCGACGTCTTCCTGACCGACGGCGGCCTGGAGACCACGCTCATCTTCGACGACGGCATCGAGCTGGCCGACTTCGCCGCCTTCACCCTGGTGGACGACCCGGCGGGCCGGGCGGCGCTGGTCCGGTACTTCGACCGGTATGCCGCCATCGCCGTGGCCGACGGCGTCGGCATCGTTCTGGAGACCCCGACCTGGCGGGCCAGCCCTGACTGGGCCGCCCGGCAGGAGATCGCCGAGACCGACCTCATCCGCCTGAACCAGGAGGCCGTCGCCCTGCTGAAGGACGTCCGCCTCCGCCACGCCACGGAGTCGAGCCCCGTGGTCATCAGCGGCTGCGTCGGCCCCCGGGGTGACGGGTATGTGGCCGGCGAGCTCATGGCCGTGGCCGACGCCCGCCGCTATCACGCCGTGCAGGTCGAGGCCTTCGCCGACGCCGGGGTGGATCTCATCACGGCGATCACGATGACCAACTCGGCCGAGGCCTCCGGGATCGTCGAGTCGGCCCGGGCGGTCGGCCTCCCCGTCGTCATCTCGTTCACGGTGGAGACCGACGGGACGCTGCCCAGCGGCGAGGCCCTCGGCGCGGCCGTAGAGGCGGTGGACACCGCCACCGACGGCTACGCCACCTACTTCATGGTCAACTGCGCCCATCCCGACCACGTCGCTCCGGTCCTTGACGCCGGCGCGGCGTGGATCCGCCGATTGGGCGGCCTGCGGGCCAACGCCTCCCGCATGAGCCACGCGGAGCTGGACGAGGCCGAGGTGCTCGACCGGGGCGACCCGGCGGAGCTGGCCGAGCTGTACCGGGACCTGCGTGGGGTCCATCCCCAGCTCCGGGTGGTGGGAGGCTGCTGTGGCACCGACCACACGCACATCGCCGCCATCAGCGCGGCCTGTGCCCGCCCGGAGGCGTAGGGCGGATCAGCCGGTGGCGCCGAAGCGCTCGACCCGGATGCGTTCGACCGGCCAGCCGACATCGACCAGCAGGGTGCTGGCGGCGTCGGCGAAGCCAGTGGAGCCGCAGACGTAGGCGGTGGCGCCCTCGGCCACGGGAGCAGCGAGGTCCTCGGCCTGGAGCCGGCCCGCCGGACGGGTGCTGCCGGGTGGGGCCACCCGGCTGTGGACCACGGTGACCTCAGGGCCGGGGAGCTCGTCGCCGTAGTAGAGGTCGGTCGGGGTCCGCACCGATATGACCAGCCGCACGATGTCGGACCGGTCAGTGGCTCGGGCCAGGCGGAGCATGGCCATCAGGGGCACGAGGCCCGAGCCGCCGCCGACCAGCAGGGCCGGGCCGTCCTCCCAGACGAACCAGCCACCGATCGGGCCCCGGACCTCGAGCTCGTCGCCCGGTTCGACGACGTCGTGCAGGTAGCCCGACACCTCGCCGTCCTCCAGGCGCTCGACGGTCAGCTCGAACTCGCCGGTCCCGTCGGGGGCGGAGGCCACCGAGTACGAGCGGGACGCGGTGTAGCCGTCGGGGGCGGTCAGGCGGACCACGTAGTGCTGGCCCGCCCGGTGGCCGGTCGGTTCGTCGAGGGCGAGGCGGAAGGTCTTGACCGCCGGGGCCTCGTCGCGCACGGCCAGGACCCGGGCGCTCTGCCAGGGGCCGGCCACCTCAGTCGCCCTGGTAGCGCTGCTCCAACCAGGGGTCGCCCCGGTCGTGGTAGCCGTTGCGCTCCCAGAAGCCGGGCTCGTCGTGGTCGATCAGGTGGAGGCCGGCCACGAACTTGGCGCTCTTCCAGAAGTAGAGGTGGGGGACCAGGAGTCGGGCCGGGCCGCCGTGCTGGCGGTCGAGGGGCTGGCCGTCGGCCTCCCACGCCACCCACGCCTTGCCGCCGGTCAGGTCCGCCAGAGGGAGGTTGGTCGTGTAGGCGGTGTGGCAGGACACCACGGCGTACTGCGCCGAGGGCTGAAGGCCGACCGCGTCCAGGAGGGTGTCCACCGACACGCCCCGCCAGGTCATGTCGAACTTGGACCAGGTCGTGACGCAGTGGATGGCGCCCTCGTAGACCGACTCGGGCAGGGCGTGCAGCTCGTCCCAGGTCCACGTCGTCGGGGTGTCGACCGCGCCGTCGATGCGAAAGGTCCAGCCGTCCGTGGCCAGGGTCGGTGTGACCTCGGCGGTCAGCACGGGCCAGCTGCTCCCGGTGTCGTACTGGCCCGGCGGCAGGCGCTCGTCCCGCACCCCGCGATCGCGTCCGAAGAATCCCCGAGTGGCCACGCCCCATTCTGACCCGACGAGGCCCGTCTATCCTCGCCGCACCATGAGCGACGGCACCACCGACCTGCCCGAGCGGGCCCAGGTCGTCATCGTCGGTGGGGGGATCATCGGGACCTCCATCGGCTACCACCTGACCAAGGCCGGGTGGACCGACGTCCTGCTCCTCGAACGCCACCAGCTCACCGCGGGCACGACCTGGCACGCCGCCGGGCTGATCACCTCGGCCGGCTTCACCGACGAGACCACGCTCTGGATGAGCGAGTACAGCCGGGACCTGTACGAGCGCCTCGAGGCCGAGACCGGGTTGGCCACCGGTTTCATGAAGATCGGCCACCTCCACCTGGCCACGTCCCCTCAGCGTCTGGAGGCGATGCGCCGGGAGCACGCCTTCCAGTCCGGCTTCGGCATCGAGAGCCACCTGATCGGGGCGGCCGAGGTGGCCGAGATGTGGCCCATGGCCCGGGTCGACGACGTCCTGGGGGCGATCTACAACCCCAACGACGGGCGGGCCAACCCGGTGGACGTGACCATGTCCCTGGCTCGCGGGGCTCGGGACGGCGGGGCCCGGATCATCCAAGGCGTGGGGGTCAGCGCCCTGCGGGTGACCGACGGCCGGGTGACCGGTGTCGACACCGACCGCGGTTCGGTCGAGGCCGAACACGTCGTCCTGGCCTGCGGGATGTGGACCCGCGAGTTGGCGGCGGCGGCCGGGGTCAACGTCCCCCTGCAGGCGGCGGAGCACTACTACCTGCTCACCGAGCCATTCGAGGGCTGTCACCGCGACCTGCCGGTCATCGAGGACCCCGAGCGCTACGGCTACTACCGGGAGGAGGGCGGCGGCCTGCTGGTCGGCCTGTTCGAGCCCGTCGGCGCGGCCTGGAAGGCCGAGGGCATTCCCCACGACGCCGCCTTCACCACCCTGCCTCCGGACTGGGACCGAATGGCGCCCTTCGTCGAGGACGCGATGGGCCGGATCCCGGCGCTGAAGGACGTGGGCATCAAGCAGCTCTTCTGCGGCCCCGAGTCCTTCACCACCAACCTGCACCCTCACCTCGGCCCGACACCGGAGGTCGACGGCCTCTGGGTGGCAGCCGGCCTGAACTCCCTGGGCATCCTGCTGGGCGGGGGAGTGGGCTCGGTGATGGCCCAGTGGATGACCGAGGGGGTGGCCCCCCAGGACGTCACCCACTACCACGTCGACCGGGCCCTGGCCTTCGAGGCCACCCGGGCCTACCGCACCGATCGCACCGTCGAGCTGCTGGGGGCCCTGTTCGGCGACTCGGTCTTCCCGAACTGGGAACCCGAGTCGGCCCGGGGCATCCGCCGCAGCGTGATCCACGACAAGCTCGTGGCCCAGGGGGCCAGCTTCGGCGTGACCATGGGCTGGGAGTTCCCCCTCTGGTTCGCAGGGGACGGTCAGACGCCGGACCATCCGACCCCGGACACGGCCTTCGCCCGGGGCCACTCCTTCGAGCGGGCCCGCCTCGAGCACGTGGCCGTGCGGGAGGCGGTCGGGGTCATGGACATGTCCCTCATGGCCAAGTTCCGGGTCACCGGGCCCGACGCCTGCCGGGTCCTGAACCACCTCTCGGCCGCCGACGTCGACACCGAGATCGGCAGGGTCGTGTACACGCCGTGGTGCAACCGCGCCGGGGGCATGGAGGCCGACCTCACGGTCACCCGCCTGGCCGAGGACCACTACAACGTGATCACCAGCGACGTGATCCAGACCCGGATCCTGTGGATGATCCGTCGGGCCATCCGGGACCTGGCGGCCGACGCCGCCGTGGTCGAGCACACGGCGGGGACGGCGCTGTTCACCGTGCAGGGGCCGAACTCCCGGGCCCTCCTGGAGCGCCTGTCACCCGCCGACTTCAGCAACGAGGCCTTTCCGTACCTGTCGGCCCGGCCCCTCGAGGTCGGCTACGCCCCGGTCCTCGCGCTGCGGGTCACCTACCTCGGCGAGCTGGGCTACGAGCTGCACGTCCCCGCCGACCTCGCCGGCGGCGTGTACGAGCACCTCTTCGCCGCGGGCGGCGACCTCGGGCTGGTCCCGACCGGGCTGTCGGCGCTGAGCACCCTGCGCCTGGAGAAGGGCTACCGGGACTACGGCCACGACATCGACAACCTGGACACGCCGCTCGAGGCCGGCATCGGCTTCACCGTCGGGTGGGACAAGGCCGATTTCGTCGGGCGGGAGGCCCTGGTGGCTCAGAAGGCGGTCGGCATCCTGGCCAAGCGCCACCTGAGCTTCCTGCTGGAGGACCCCGAGCCGCTGCTGTTCGGCGGCGAAGGCGTCTACCGGGACGGCGCGTGGGTGGGTTACCTGCGGGCCGGCGCGTTCGGCCACACGCTGGGGGCGTCGGTCGGCCTCGGCTCGGTCGCCTGCCCCGACGGGGTCACCAAGGACTGGATCGATGCGGGCACGTGGACCATCGACGTGGCCGGCGAGTGTCACGCCGCCCGCCCCAGCCTGGCCCCCCTCTACGACCCCAAGCGCGAGCGCATCCTCGCCCAGTGACCGTTCTGGCCTCTGATCTACCGGCCAGGACCGGAGCATCGGGTGCCAGAACGGTCACGTCAGTTCGGCGACGGCCTCGAGGAGACGGTCGACGTCGGACTCGTCGTTGTAGCGGACGATGCTGGCCCGCACGACCCCGCCCCGCTCGGTGAGGCCGAGGGCACCGACCAGCTCGCGGGCGTAGTTGTCGCCGGACCAGACCGACACCTCCCGCGTGGCGACGTGGGCGGCCACGTCGGCCGGGGACCGGTCGCCGACGTTGAAGACGGTGGTCGGCGACCGCTCGTCCCCGGTCGTGGGGGCGTAGAGATCGACACCGGGGAGGGCCCGGAGCCCCCTCTCCAAGCGGTCCAGCAGGGCCAGCTCGACGGGGGCCGGGTCGGGCTCGCTCAGCAGGAACTCGGCCGCCGCGGTGATCCCGGCGATGCTCTCGAACGCCGGGGTCCCCGTCTCGAAGCGGGGGGCGCCCCGGTAGTCGGCGGGCCGCACCCGGTAGGGCTCGACGGTGGTGAGGAGGTCGGCGCTCAAGGCCAGGACGCCGACGTGGGGTCCGTACCACTTGTAGGAGGAGGTCATCAGTGAGTCCACGCCCAGCTCGTCCCGCCGGGTGCGCAGGTGGGGGACCCGAGCGACGGCGTCGAGGTGGACCCGGGCGCCGGCGGCGTGGGCCCGTTCGACGATGGCCGCGATCGGGGGCACCGCACCGGTGAGGTTGGACGCGCCGGTCACCGCCACCCAGGCCACGTCACCGCCCGCCAGGAGCTCGTCGAGCCCGTCGAGGTCGAGGTTGCCGTCCTCGCTGAGCGGCCAGAGGACGACCTCCGCGCCGACGTCGGCGGCGACGGCCATCCAGGTCGACACGTTGCTGTCGTGGTCCAGCTGGGTGCAGACGATCCGGTCGCCGGGGCCCAGGTAACGGCCCAGGGCTCGGGTGAACCCCATGAGCAGCGTGGTCGAGTTGGGGCCGAACACGACGTCGCCGTCGCCCCGCCCGACCAGTTCGCCGACCGTGGACCGGGCCCGGTCCATGAGCTCGTCACAGGCCACGCTGGCGGCGAAGGAGCCGCCCAGGTTGCTGGCGGAGGGGGAGCGCATGAAGTCGGCCATGGCGTCGATCGCGGCGTCGACCATCAAGGTCCCGGCGGCGC
The DNA here is from genome assembly GCA_963725155.1 of uncultured Microthrixaceae bacterium. Taxonomy (GTDB): domain Bacteria; phylum Actinomycetota; class Acidimicrobiia; order Acidimicrobiales; family DATDAH01; genus DATDAH01. The sequence goes on along the minus strand of CAVRXU010000011.1, from coordinate 86,226 downwards.
CGTCGAGGCGGGCCCAACCGTCGGAGAGCCCGGGGAAGCGGGCGCGGGAGGTCACCGCCTGATCATGGCTCAGCCGGGACGTCGCGGTTGCGAGTCGCCAGCTCGCGCCCCGCCACGGGGTAGAGCGGGGCGCCGGCGAGCAGGAGGATGGCCGAGAGGGCGAACGCCGTACCGATGCCAGGGCCGGCGGCCACGACACCGAGGCCGACATCGGCCGCGGTGCCACCGACCCGGGCGACCAGGCTGGACACGGACAGGATCGTCGTGCGCCGTCCCTCGTCGACGAGGCGGTGGACCATCCCGTAGTGCACGGCGTTGGCCGCGCCATGGACGAGGTAGAAGCCGAGGTAGCCGGTGATCAGGCCGACGGGCCCGGCCACGACCGCCATGAGGGCCACGGCCCCGGCCTGGACGATGCGGGTCACGACGCCCGCCCGAGCCGGGGTCCCGCACCACCGGACCAGCGTGCCGGTCCCGGCGGCGCCGAGGCCGGAGATGGACCAGGCCACGGCCGCAGTCACCCCGAGCACGGCCACCCCCTGCTCGGGGTTGCCCAGGACCTCGACCAGGCGGGGCCCGCTGAGGAACTCCACGCCGACCAGGCCGGCGCCCCACAGCAGCTCGATGAGCACGAGGGCCCGTAGGCCGGGGCTCCCCCGCACCAGTCCGAGGCCGTCGCGCACTGCGGTCGGCGTCTGCCGCACGGCCTCGACGGCCCGTCCGCTGTGACGGTCGGGGTCGTCGGTGACCAACCGGCTCACGGCCACGACGTTGGCCACCGAGAAGCACAACCCCGCGATGACCGGGAGCACCAGAGCGTCGATCCCGGCGATCGGGCCGATGGTGACGAGGAAGGCGGCCAACAGGGCCCCGCCGGAGATGGCGATGCTGAGGGCAGCCCCACCGTGGGCGATGCCCCGCTCGATGTCCGCGGCATCGTCCAGGCGGAGGGCCCGGTCGACGTACCAGGCCTCGAGGGGGCCCGAGTCCAGGGCCCTCGACACGCCCATGACCCCCCACGCGACGGCGAACAGCGGGAACGACTCGGCCCCGATGAACAGGACCAGGGCGAGGCTCTCGATGGCCCCGGACGTCAGGAGCACCCGGCGGGGGCCGAGGGTGTCGGCCAGCCCGCCGGTAGGGAGCTCGAGGAGCAGGACCAGGACGCCCTGGGCGGCGGCGGCGACGCCGATCTGGGCCAAGGTCAGGCCCCGGCTCTGCATGAGCACGACCAGGGTCGGGATCACACAGCCGGTCCCGATCCAGCGCAGCGACGACAGCAGGATGAAGCGGCGGCGATGGGCGTCGGCCGGGCTCATGCGTCCGGGTTCCGGGGAAAGCCCTGCACCAGGAGCACCACGGCTTGACGGTCGGGATCCTCGGCCGGCGGCGTCCGGGTCATCCAGGTCCGGAGCACGGCGTCGATCTCGCCGAGCAGGTCGTCGAGCTCCTCGGGGTTGACCTCGACGAGGTAGTCGCTGGCCGTGCTGACCTCCTGCCAGGCGGGGTCGGCGTTCGGTCGGCGGTCCAGCCAGTCGTCGAGCCACTCCATGCTGCGGCGAGCGGCGAAGCCGGCCAGCCACTGCTCGGCGGCGACCGCGTCGGGATCGCTCCCCGCCTCGCTCGGCCGCCACGAGGTCACGTCCTGGGAGGCCCGCCACCAACGCTCCCGGCCCTTGACGGCGTGATCGGGATCGTCCTCGACGAAGTCCGCATCGGACAAGGCGCGGAGGTGGTAGCTGGTCAGGCCGCTGCTCACGCCGAGGCGCTCCGCCAGCCCGCTCGCCGTGGCCGGGCCCTCGGCGCGGAGGAGCCCGACCATGCGCATGCGCAGCGGGTGGGCGAGGGCGCGCATGGCGGCGGCATCGAGCTGTTTGACGGTGAGTGCCGTCGGGTCCCCGGTCATGCAAAGGATCTTTGCAAAGAGTCTTTGCAAAAACAACCCGATGGCCCCGAGTACCGTCCGGCGATGCATCGAGTCGTCCTGTGGGGAACGGGCAACGCCGGTCGGCCGGCCATCCGGGCCGTGGCCGCCCACCGGGACCTGGAGCTCGTCGGCGCCGTGGTGGTCAACCCGGACAAGGTGGGCCGGGATGTCGGCGAGCTGGCGTTCATCGACCCGCTCGGGGTGGCGGCGACCGACGACCCCGCCCGGGCCCGGGCCGACGACGTGGACGCCGTCGTCTACACGGCCACGGGCGACACCCGCCCCGACGACGCGCTGGCCGACCTCCTGGCCTGCCTGGAGGCGGGCAAGGACGTGGTGTCCACGTCCTTCTACCCCCTCCTGCACCCGCCGTCGGCTCCCCGAGACCTGCTCGACGCCGTCGGCGCGGCCTGCGCCGCGGGCGACTCGTCGGTCTTCGTGTCCGGCGTCGACCCGGGCTGGGCCCTGGACATCCTCCCCGCGCTGATCAGCGGGGTCGGCGCCGGGATCACCGAGATCCGGATCCAGGAGGTCTTCAACTACGGCCTCTACGACCAGCCCGACGTGGTCCGCCAGATCATCGGCTTCGGCGGCTCCATGGACGAGACCCCGCTGATGCTGTTCGACGTCTCGCTGGAGATGGTCTGGGCCCCGATGGTCCGGGTCCTGGCCGACCTGCTCGGCCTGACCCTCGACGACGTGGACATCCAAGTGGAGCGCCGCCCTCTCGAGCGCACCATCGAGGTCCCCGGCATGGGGACCTTCGAGGCCGGGACCCAGGGGGCCTTCCGCTTCGAGGTCCAGGGCATCGTCGGCGGTCGCCCCCTGCTCGTCGTGGAGCACATCACCCGCATCGACGACGACTGCGCCCCCGATTGGCAGCAGTCGACCTCACCCGGCGGTGAGCACCGGGTCCAGCTGACCGGTCACCCCAACCTGGCGGTCAGCGTGCACGGGACCGAGCCGGGCGAGCCCGGCGCCGCGGGCGGCGGCAATGCGTCGGCCGCCAACCGGATCGTCAACGCCATCCCCGCGGTCATCGCCGCACCTCCCGGGCCCGTCCACCCCGCCGACCTGCCGCCGATCACCGGCGCGGCCCAGCTCGCGGTCTGACTCGTCCGGATCCGTCCACGGTCTCCTCGTACCGCTCCGTAGCCTCCGGCCGTGGCCCGACCCGACTCCCTCTCCGCGGCCCAGGCCCGCCGGATCAACCTCTACGCGCAGGGCTTCGGAGTGTCGCGGCCGACCGGTCGGATCGACAAGCGCCACGTGCGCAAGGTGTTCGACCGCCTGGGTCTGATCCAGATCGACTCGGTCAACGTCCTCGTCCGCAGCCACTACCTGCCCCTGTTCTCCCGCCTGGGGCCCTACGACCGGTCGCTGCTCGACCGCTTCGCCTACCGGGACCACGAGGCCTTCGAGTACTGGGGCCACGAGGCGTCGCTCCTCCAGGCCCGCTTCCACCCCCTGCTGCGCTGGCGCATGGCCGGCGAGCACCGGTGGGCCGGCATGCGGAGGTTCGCCAAAGAGCGGGCCGACTTCATCGACGAGGTCCATGGCCTCGTCCTGACCGAGGGGCTCACCGGCTCCAGCGACCTGGGCGGGCGCGAGCGCAAGAAGGAGCCGTGGTGGGACTGGAACGAGAACAAGGCGGCGCTGGAGCACCTGTTCTCCGAAGGCCGGCTGGGCGCCACCCGCCGGGAGAACTTCGAGCGGGCCTACTGCGATCCGGCGCTGGTGATCCCCGCTGACGTGCTCGCCGCGCCGACGCCGTCGGAGCGGGAGGCGATGGTCGACCTCCTGGAGCACTCGGCCCGGGCCCACGGGGTGGGTACGGCCAAGGACCTGGGCGACTACTTCCGGCTGCCCATCAAGGCCGTCCGCCCCTTGCTGGAGGAGATGGCCGACGACGGGGTCGTGGACCGGGTCGAGGTCGAGGGGTGGAAGCAGCCCACCTACGTCCACCCCGACGCCCACCTGCCCCGCTGGGTGAAGGCCTGTGCCCTGGTGTCGCCCTTCGACTCGGTGATGTGGGAGCGGGACCGGGTGGAACGGGTCTTCGCCTTCAACTACCGCATCGAGATCTACGTGCCGAAGCCGAAGCGGACCTACGGCTACTACGTCCTGCCGTTCCTGCTCGGCGACCGCTACGTCGCCCGCGTCGACCTCAAGGCCGACCGGGCGGCGTCGGCGCTGCTCGTCCAGTCGGCCTTCGCCGAGGACGACGTCGACCACCTCGAGGTGGCCGAGCGCCTGGCCGAGGAGCTGCGGACGATGGCTGGCTGGCTGGGCCTCGACGACGTCGTCGTCAAGGACCGGGGCGACCTCGCCCCCACCCTGCAGCTGTTCGCCTAGACGAGGCCGGGAAGGCGCTCCTGCTCGTCGGCCAGGACGACGCCCTCGTGGGCCAGGAGCCAGCGCTTGTTCTCGAGGCCGCCGGAGTAGCCGCCGAGGGTGCCGTCGGCGGCGATCACCCGGTGGCAGGGGACGACCACGGCGACGGGGTTCCGGCCGTTGGCCGAGCCCACCGCCCGGAAGCCGGTGGGCCGGCCGACCCGGCGGGCCAGCTCGCCGTAGCTGATCGTCTCGCCGACCGGGATGGTCTGCAGCGCCCGCCAGACCTCCTGCTGGAACGGCGTGCCCGTGTCGAAGCGCACGGGCAGGTCGGCGATGGCGTCGAGGTCGCCGTCGAAGTAGCGACGGAGGGCGTCGGCGATGCCGGACGGGTCGTCCTGATCGGCCAGGCTCGTCTCGACGAAGTTGAGCCCGACCAGGTGGTCGTCGTCGACCTCGATCTCGACGAGGCCGGTGGGGGTGTCGATCACGGTCGTGTGCATGGGTCAGTTGTATCCCGATCCGGCCCTCAGGTCTGGCCGGATCCGGACGCCCTCAACCGCAGAGGTCCCAGGCCTCGGTCAGCCAGTCGCGGACCTGGTCGTCGACGTCGCCGGGCGACCGCAGCGGCACCGAGTAGCTCGTCCGGTCACCGTCCATCTTCGTGCGCCGGGAGAAGCGGGCGTGGTCCCGTCCGGCGGGCAGGACCATGGCCAGGCCGAGGTGGTCGGCCCGGGGCCGGAGCTCGGCCAGGTTCCGCCGGCGCTTGTAGAAGATGCCGACCGCCACCGCCTCCACCCGCACGTCGCCCAGGAGCTCCAGGTGCTCGACGATCCGGTCGTGGATCGCCCGGTGCTCGGTCGGCTCGTCGGCGAACCAGTCGTCCACGGTCGTCGCCGGCACGCACAGGTGGCTCTGGCCGGTGCGGCCGAAGCTGCGCCCGCAGTCGGGACAGGTCCACACGCCCACGGGGGGCATCATGGCGCGATGCGCTACGTCGGGCTGCTGCGGGCCGTGAACGTGGGGAAGCGCCAGGTGTCGATGGCCAAGCTCCGGGAGCTGGTCGAGGCGCGGGGCCACACCGAGGTGCAGACGGTGCTGCAGAGCGGCAACGTCGTGTTCGACGCGCCCCGCACGAAGGCGGCCGACCTGGAGGCGAGCCTGTCGACCGCCATCGAAGCCGAGGTCGGCTTCCCCGTGCCCGTCCTCATCCGCACGGGCAAGCAGCTCGATGCGGTGATCGACGCCAACCCGTTCCCCGAGGCGCTGAAGGCCGACCCGAAGTTCCTGCACGTGGCGTTCGCGTCGCAGGCGGTGCCGGCCTCGGCGTTCGCCGACGTGGACCGCAGCCGCTTCGCCCCTGATGACTTCGCCGTGGGCCAGCACGAGCTGTACCTCTGGTACGCCAACGGTTCCGGCCGTTCGAAGATGGATCTGAACGTGCCGGGCGTCCGCCACATCGACTTCACGGCCCGCAACTGGAACACGGTGGTCAAGCTGCGCGACCTAGCGTCCGGGCCATGAGCCAGCCCCTGGACACCGTCGCCCCGGCGTTCGTCGCCATGGCCCACCGCATCGTCTGGTGCACGGTGGCCACCGTCGACGGGGAGGGTCGGCCCCGGACCCGGATCCTGCACCCGATCTGGCAGTTCGAGGACGGGGTGCTCACGGGCTGGATCGCCACCTCGCCCCGCTCGCCCAAGGCGCGCGACCTGGCCGCCCGGCCGGAGATCTCGCTGACCTACTGGGATGCCACCCACGACACCTGCACCGCCGACTGCGCCACGTCCTGGGACGAGTCCGAAGACGAACGGGCGGAGGGCTGGCGCCGGTTCGCCGAGGGCCCGGCGCCCGTCGGCTACGACCCGTCCATCATCCCCCAGTGGCCCGACCCGACGGCGCCCGAGTTCGGGATCCTGCGCCTGTCGCCCCATCGTCTGCGGGTGATGCCGGGCAGCCTCATGCTCTCCGGCCAGGGTGACCTGCTGACGTGGCGTCAGGCCTGAGGAAGGCCGGCAGCCAGGAGATCGTCAGCGGCCGCGGCGGGCCCGGGTGGTCGGCTCAGCCGCAGTGGGGTCGGCGGGCCAGTCGTGCTTGGGGTAGGCGCTGATCATCTCCTTGCGGACCGCGGCCCAGGATCCCGTCCAGAAGCCCGGCAGGTCCGCGGTCACCTGGATCGGGCGGCCGGCGGGGGAGAGGACCTCGACGGTGAGCGGCACCCGACCGTCGGCCACGCTCGGATGGGTCGCGGTGCCGTAGAGCTCCTGGGCCCGGACGCTGATGGACGGAGGGTCGTCGTCGTAGTCGACGGCCACCGCCCGGCCACTGGCGATCGTCACCCGGGCGGGCACGACGCGGTCGAGCTCGTGCAGGCGGTGGCCCAGGCGACCCCGGAGCACGGCCAGCACGTCGACCCGGCGGAGATCGGCCCGCGACGTGGCCCGTCCCAGGAGGGGGGCCAGCCACTCGTCGACCCCCGCGACCAGGGCCTCGTCGTCGAGATCGGGCCACGGGTCACCCAGGAAGCGACGGGCGAAGCCGGCCCGCTCCTGGAGCGTGCGGGCCGCGGTGGTCCAGCCCAACAGGCCGAGGCCGTCGTCCCGCACCCGGTCGAGGAGCGCAGCCGTCGTCGGGGGCCCGGCGGGGGCGGGCCCGACGGCCCGGGCCAGCACCAACGCGTCCAGGCGCCGCTCGGTGCGCTGCTCGAGCTCGTCCCGGGCGTTCCAGGCCAGCGCCGTCGTCTCGGCGATCTCGGCCCCGGCCACCGCTTCGACTTCGGCCTCGTCGAGGGCCGCGGCCAGACGGACCCGGTCGTCGCTCTCGTGAGGGGCGGGCGGGGCCAGGTCGGCGACGACGATGAACGCCTCGGCGGCCAGCGGGTCGTGGGGGGCCAGGGCCACGGCCCGGCCTGACCGCAGCAGGAAGCGCCCTCGCCCCCGGCCCTGCGCGATGCGATCGGGGTAGGCGAGGGCCAGCACCGGGCCCGCCCGGCTCGGGTCGACGTCCCCGAAGCCGATGCCGGCCCGGCGGGCCAGTTCCTGGGCCCGTCGACGGGCCGTGCGCCGAGCCCCGTCGTCCAGCCGGGGATGGCCCCGCCGGGGGTCGGTGACCAGGCGGACCCGCTCGGTCACGTCGGCGTCCAGCTCCTCGGGTCGTCCCCGGAGCGGGTCTCGTTCCTCGAGCACGGCGGCCAGCACCACGGCCAGCACGGAGGCCTCGACGGTCACCATGCGGGCCAAGCGGGGGTGCAACGGGAGGTCGACCATCGCCCGCCCGGTCGGCGTCGGCCGTCCGGCGTCGTCGATCGCTCCGAGACGGCCGAGCAGCTCGGTGGCGTCGGCCAGGGCCGTGGGCGGCGGTGGGTCGAGGAACGCCAGGGCGTCGGCCGTCGCCCCCCAGACGGCCAGCTCCAGGGCCAAACCCGCCAGGTCGGCGGCGGCGATCTCGGGCGGCGCGAACGGCCGCCGGGCGGCGTGCTCACCCGCCGACCACAGGCGGAAGGCGACACCGGGGCCGAGCCGTCCGGCCCGCCCCGCCCGCTGGACCGCCGACGCCTGCGAGGCGGCGGTCGTGTGCAGCCGGCTCAACCCGCTGCGGGCGTCATGGCGGGGCCGGCGCACCTCCCCGCCGTCGACCACGATCCGGACGCCGTCGACGGTCAGGCTCGACTCGGCGATGTCGGTGGCCAGCACGACCCGCCGGCGCCCCGGGAGCGACGGGGCGAGGGCCAGGTCCTGCTCCTCGGGTCGGAGGCTGCCGTGCAGCGGCCGGACGTCGACGGCGCCGGGCAGGTCCGCCAGCAACCCGCCGACCCGGCGGATGGCCGCCGCCCCGGGAAGGAACACGAGCACGTCGCCCGCCTCGTCCCGAACCGCCTCGTGGACCACCGCGGCGATGGCGTCGTCCGGCCGGACCCGAGGTCCGGGAGGCCGCCAACGGATGTCGACGGGGTGGGTGCGACCGGGGCTGGTCACCACCGGCGCCGGTCCCGCCGTCCCGCCCAGCAGGACCGCCAGCCGGCTGGCCTCGAGCGTGGCCGACATGGCCAGCAACCGGAGGTCCGGGCGTAGGCCGTCGCGGGCATCGAGGGCGAGGGCCAGGGCCAGGTCGGTCTGCAGGTGGCGCTCGTGGACCTCGTCGAAGACGACCAGCGCGGTGCCGGGCAGGCTCGGGTCGGCCTGGAGCCGACGGGTGAGGATCCCTTCGGTCACCACCTCGATCCGGGTCGCCGGTCCGACGTGGCGTTCGTCCCGCGTCCGGTAGCCGACGGTGTCGCCGACGCGCTCGCCCAGCAGGTCGGCCATGCGCCGCGCCGCGGCCCGGGTGGCCAGGCGCCGCGGCTCGAGGACCACGATGCGGCCGTCACCCCGCCACGGCTCGTCGAGCAGGCGCAGTGGCACCACGGTGGTCTTGCCCGCCCCCGGCTCGGCCTGGAGCACGGCGGTGCCCACCGCGGCCAGCGCGTCCCGGACGTCGGCCACCGCCGTCTCCACGGGCAGCCCGGTCGGGGCGACGACAACGGGCACGGATGCAGTCTCGCCGTTCCCGAGTCGCCCCCTACCCTTCGCGGGACCATGACCGAGCTACAGGAGCGGTGGGACCGCCTGGCCTACTGGATCGGGCCCTATCTCGGGGCCGAGGGCGTGGTCACGATCACCGACGCGGGCGTCCCCGACGGCATGGGGTACTCGGCCGAGACGCTGCTCTTCACCGCCAACTTCCCCACGGCCGGAGGCGACCGTTCCCGGCGCCTCGTGCTGCGGGGCGAGACCGCCGACCCCGCGGTGTACCCCGCCCAGGTCGAGGGCATCGACGTCGAGATCGAGATCCAGCACCGCATCATGTCGACGTTGGCCACGGCCACGGACATCCCGGTGGCTGCCATCGTCGGCGCCGACCTGACCGACGAGGCCATCGGCACCCCCTTCTTCGTCATGGACTTCGTCGACGGCGTCGTGCCGTCCGTCGACCCGCCGTACCCGGCGGCGGGCTTCTTCGCCGACGCCGACCCGGCGGACCGGGGTCGGATGATCGCCGAGGGGGTGCGAACCATGGGCGACATCCACGCCCTGGACTGGCGAGCCGCCGGCCTCGACTGGCTGGTGCCGAGCGGGGTCGAGCCGACCCTGCACCGCCAGCTCGACCTGTGGACGGCCTACGCCCGCCATGAGCTGCGGGGCCGGGTCCATCCCGACATGGAACGCGCCCTCGCCATCCTCGAGGAGCACCTGGACGAGCCGTCCCCGCCGACCCTCTGCTGGGGGGACCCTCGTCCCGGCAACATCATCTGGCAGGACTTCGCCTGTGCCAGCGTCACGGACTGGGAGGCGGCGGCGATCGCCCCGCCCGAGCTGGACCTGGGCTGGTGGCTGATGTTCGACCGCTCCTGTCACGAGGTCGGCGGCATCGACCGGCTGGCGGGCGAGCCCTCCCGGGACGAGCAACGGGACATCTACGCCGACGCCGTCGGGCGGGACGTCGGGGACACGGCGCTCTACGAGCTGCTCGCCGCCTACCGCTACTCGGCCATCGTCGTGCGCATCTTGAACCGTTGGGTCGAGCGGGGCATCTTCCCCGCCGACCACACCATCTGGCTGGAGAACCCGGCGGCCACCTGCCTGCACCAGCTGCTGGAGAGCTGAGCGTGGCGGTCCGGGCCCCCCTCAAGGCCGAGCTGCCGCTCCTGCAAGCCATCGGGCTGGCCGCCGGTCGCCGTTTCGCCGAGGTCGGCCTCGATGCCGTGGCCGACGACGCGCCCCACGAGCTGTCGGCCCTCGAACGCTGGCGGGCCGCGGGCCGGGCTTGGGTCACCACCGACCGGGACGGCCATCCCGTCGGCTTCGTCGTGGTTGATCTCGTCGACGGCGCCGCCCACATCGAGGAGATCTCGGTCCTGCCCGAGCTCAACGGCCGGGGCCACGGGATGGCGCTGATGCGCCACGTCGAGACGTGGGCCCGGGGCAAGGGCTTCCCCGCCGTCACCCTCACCACCTTCTCCGAGGTGCCGTGGAACCGGCCCTGGTACGAGCGCCGCGGTTACCGCGTGCTGGACGAGCCCGAGTGGACCTCGGGCCTGGCCCAGCGCCGGGCGGAGGAGGCCGAGGCCGGCCTCGACCCCGAGCTGCGGGTGATCATGGCCAAGGCGCTCTGAGGCACCGTCGTGGCCGACCGCGTGTCCTTTGCCGCCGCCCTCGCCGATCACCAGCCGGGATCCCCGGAGGAAGCTGCGGACCGGGAGCGGGCCCGCGCCCTGCTCGCCGGCCCCGACCCGTGGAGCCGGTCGGCGCCCCTGCACATCACGGGCTCGGCCATCGTCGTCCACCCGCCGACGTCGCGGGTGTTGCTGCGGTGGCACGAGCGTCAGCAGGCCTGGCTGCAGGTCGGCGGCCACGCCGACCCCGGCGAAGTCGACCCGTTCGTGACCGCCCTCCGGGAGGGGGGCGAGGAGACCGGCCTCGAGGACCTCCGACCGTGGCCCGGCCCCGAGCCGACCTTGGTCCACCTCGTCACCGTGCCGGTTCCGGCCGGCAAGGGGGAGCCGGCCCACGAGCACCTCGACGTCCGTTACGTCCTGGCCACCGACACGCCCGATGCGGTCCAGCCCGAGAACCCGACCGCCCGTCTGCTATGGCTGCCCGTGAGCGAGGCCATGACCTTCGTGGCCGAGGAGAACCTCCGGGTCATGCTCCGCCGTGTGGCCGATCTCCTCGTGGACGCCTGACGGGGCGCGTGATTGGCTGAGGGCATGGCCATCACCTTGTTGGGACTGCGCACGCTCATCCATCCGGTCGAGGACCTCGAGGCCGCGACGGCCTGGTGGACCGACCTCCTGGGCTACGGGCCGTACTTCGAGGAGCCGTTCTACGTCGGCTACGAGGTGGCGGGCTACGAGCTGGGCCTGCTGCCCGGTCATCCGGTCACGGACGGGGCGATGACCTACTGGGGGGTCGACGACGTGGCCGAGGCGATGGCCGCGGCCATCGCCTCAGGGGCGACCGAGCACACACCGGCGTCGGAGGTGGGCGAGGGGATCGTCACCGGCACGGTGCGCACTCCCCAGGGCAGCATCGTGGGGTTCATCGTCAACCCCAATTTCACGCTGCCGTGACCTGGGCTCAGGCGGCGGCGGGCTCCGGCTCGACCGGGTTGGCCGCCAGGTGGGCGGCGGCTTCCTCGTAGGTCATCCAGGTGCCGTTGTCGTAGTCGTAGAGCTTGCACTGGCGGCTGTTGGCGATGAAGTCCCGGAAGCGCATGGGCTCGTCGTGGACCGTCTCGGGGTAGCCCGCCTTGATGGCGTCGGCGGCCAGCTCGAGGTTGTACATCGGGATGCGCATGTCCACGTGGTGGGGGATGTGGATCATGATCCAGTGCAGGAAGAAGTTCATTCCCGGCGCCGTGCGCAGGATGGTGGTGCCCTCCATCTGACCCTTGAACTTGGTCCACTCCCGGCGCTTCCACCAGCGGATGTCGGGCTGGACGTGGTGCACGTGGACCACGGACCCGATCAGGTAGGAGAAGGCCAGGAAGGGGATGACCATGACCTTGACGATCAGCCAGGCCACGCCCAGCACCGTGCCGGTACGGCTCCAACCGATGACGCCCAGGACCGTGGCGAAGGTGGCCAGGTAGGCGTAGACGATGGCCCGGTCACGGCTGATGGCCTTCTTCCACCGCGACGGCGGGTCGAACACCATCATCTTCGTGAGCCAGACCTCGCGGATGTAGTACGAGCCGGCGCCGGCCCAGGACCACTCGAAGCGGTGACGCAACCGGCCCAGCGGGCTCATGGCCGCGTACTCGTCCGCGGTGTAGGGCTGCCACACGAAGTCGTAGCCCTGGCGCACGGTGTACGCGTGGTGGATCCGGTTGTGACCCAGGATCCAGGCTTCGTAGACGTGCCAGGACGGGAGCATGGCGATGTGACCGATGACCGAGTTCATGCGCTTGCTCGAGAAGAGGGCGCCGTGGGCGCTGTCGTGGGCCACGACGAACAGCGCCGTCACCGCCAGGGCGGCGACGACGAGGAGGGCCAGGGTGGCGAAGGGGTTCGAGACCACGATCAGGCCCCAGACGACCAGCCCGTAGACCAGGAGGTCGCGACCGAAGTAGGCCAGCCCCTTCCAGGTCGGGTTCTCGTAGGCCTCGTCCGGGACGAGGTCGATCACCGGCTTGAGGGAGCCGTTGGCGGGCGCCTCGGTGCCGGGTTCCACCGGCGCGTCGGTGTCGGTGGATGGTGACAGGGTCAAGGTCATCGAGGCCACTCTACCTACCGGTCGGTAGAGAGCAATGAAACGTGAGAATTCCACCGAAGAAATACGGTGCAACGGTGCCCTACGCCCTCCATGACGACGTCGAGCTGTACTACGAGACCTTCGGGTTCGACGCGGATCCCGCCCTGCTCCTGATCAACGGCCTGGGCAGTCAGTGCATCAACTACCGGCTCGAGTGGCTCGAGCGCTTCGTCGCCGCCGGGTTCTTCGTCATCCGCTTCGACAACCGGGACGTCGGCCTGTCGACCGGATTCGACGACGCCGGCACCGACGCCCCGGCCTACGCGGTGGAGGACATGGCCGGGGACGCCGTCGCCGTGCTCGACGCCGCCAACATCGACCGGGCCCACGTGCTCGGCTTGTCGATGGGCGGGATGATCGCCCAGCTCCTGGCCATCCACCACGCCGACCGGCTGCGCTCGGTGACCTCGATGATGTCCACGACCGGTGATGCCGACGTCGGCCTCCCGAGCGCCGACGCCCTCGAGCACATCGTCGCCCCGTCCCCGCTGGACAGGGAGGGCTACCTGCAGCACCAGATCACCTCCATCCGGACCTGGGGGAGCCCGGCCTCCTTCGACGAGGCCTGGATCCGCATGACCAACGGTGAGGCCTATGACCGGGCGTTCCACCCGTCGGGCCAAGCCCGCCAGCTCCTGGCCCTACGGGAGGCGCCGAGCCGGACCGAGGCGCTCGGCGGGGTGCGGCTCCCGTTCCTCGTCCTCCACGGCGACCAGGACCGGCTCGTCGACCCGTCGGGCGGCCGCCGGACGGCGGAGGCCGTGCCCGGGGCCCGCTTCGAGCTCATCGAGGGCCTCGGCCACGACTACCCGCCGGCCTACTGGGACACGATCGTGGACCTCGTGGCCGAGCACGCCCACCGCGCCGATCACTCGTAGCGGACGAGGACCGAGGCCGGCCGGCGGGCCAGGCCGAGGCTGGCCACTGCTCCGGTGCCGGCGGCGAGGAGGGCCACGGCGGGCAGGACGAGGGCCACGGCGACCGTCGACGGGTCCGATGCGAAGCCGGGGCCGATGCCGACCCCGGTGGTGAGGCCGTCAGCCAGCGCGGTGTAGGCCACCCAGCCCAAGGGGATGCCGACGAGGGCGGCCAGTAGGCCGATGGCCCCCGCCCCCACCGCGGCCTGGGTCAGGAGTTGGCCGGTGCTGGCCCCGACCGTGCGCAGGATCCCGAGGGCCCGGGCCCGCTCTCGGGTGGCGCTCAGCGTGGTGGCCAGCAGGTTGGCCAGGGCCACGGCGCCGAGGAGCACGGCCATGGCCACCATCGCCCCCTTGGCCGGGGAGAGGTCGTCGACGCTGAGGGCTTCGGCGACGGCGGTCCCCGCGAACCGGTCGTTCAGGACGGCGGCCAGGTCCCCGTCGCTGACCCCGGGGGCGGCGACCACCCGCCAGTCCGGGTCGTCGCCGAGCAGGCCGGCGGGCAGGGCCTCCTCGCGGACCTGGATCATCTTCCCGCTGTCGGCGGTGTCGGAGTACCAGCCCACGATCGTCAGGTCGAGGACCGTGTCGTCGACCTCGACCCGGAGGGGGTCGCCGACGGCCAGCCCGGTCTCGTCGAGGAAGGCGTACCCGACGATGGCCTCGTCGGCCGCCCGCAGCGGTGCCCCCTCCTGGACGACATAGGCGGCGGCGTCGGGCGCACCCCCGAGGACCCGGACCGTGAAGCCGGCGTCGTCGACGGTCCCGTCGCGCTCCCGCTCCGTGAACCAGGCCCCGACCTCAGGGGTGGTGTCCAGGACGTCGGCCACCTCAGCGCCATCCGCGGTCCGGCTCTCGACGGTCACGTCCCAGGGGTTGCCGGTCACCGCAGGATCGGCGGCGACGGCGTCGATGGTGCCGATGAACCCGAGGCTGACCACGGCCCCGGCGGCGGCGACCACCAGGGCCCCGGCGGCCAACGCCGTACGGCCGGGCCGGGCGAAGGCCCGACGCAACCCACTGGCGGCGGCCGGCCCGGCGCCGGCCCGGCGGGCCAGCGCGGCCAGGCGCCGACCGCCGTCGGGCACGGTGGGGACGTCGCGGAGCACGGCGCTGGGTGACTGGCGCACGGCCCGCCCCGCCGGCACCAGCACGCTCACGGTCAGCAGACCACCGACCAGCAGGCTCGCCACCAGCAGCGAGCGGAGGGCGAAGCCGGGGCCGGGTCCGGGGAGGACGCCGTCGAGGCCGGCCTGGAACATCGGGGCCAGCGCCGTCCCGAGCAGCCAGCCCAGCACCACGCCGACGGCGCCGAGCAGGAGGTGCTCGGCCCACACCGCGGCCAGGAGCTGGCGGGGGGTGAAGCCCGTGGCGGCGAGCAAGCCGAGGGACCGACGCCGGGCGACCAGGCGGGCGGCAGTGGCCCCCGCGACCACGAAGGCGGCCGCGACCAGGAGGAAGACGCCGAAGCCACCGACCAGGCTGGCGAACACGGAGCCGACCACGAGGATGTCGGCCCGGGTGTCGGTCCAGTGGTTGGCCCCGTCGATGCCGGCGGCGGGATCGGCCAGGAGCCGCCCTCCGACGGTGGCTGCCGACGCCGGATCGCGGAGGGCGTAGGCGGCGAGGAAGCCGGAGGGGCGACCGTCGGGGGCCAGGGCGTCGACCGTCTCGGGCCGGGCGAACAGGCGCAACGGGTCACAGGTGGGCCAGAAGCAGTCGAGGAGGTCGACGGCGGCACCCACCACATGGAGGTCCGTGGGCCCGGTCGGGCCGTCGACGGTGAGGGTGTCGCCCACCGCGACGACGCCGTTGGCCACCAGCGACTGCTCGACGACCACGGCGTCATCGTCACCGGCCTCGGGCCAGTGGCCCGCCACCAGATCCGGGGTGGCCACCGCGGGCAGGGCCTCGGGGTCGGTGGCGATGACGCGGACGTCGATGGCGTCGTCGTCGACCGGGGTGGTGAGGTCGGTGACGAAGGCCCGGGGCTCGGAGACCTCGGCCACCGCGTCGTCGTCGGCCACGCCATCGAGGGCGGCGGCCCCGCCGTAGAGGACGAGGTCGGGCCGTCCTGCCCGCTGATAGGCGGCATCGACCTGGTCGGCCGCGGTGGTCTGGGCGGCGAGGCCGGCCACGACCGCGGTGGCGGCGAGGGCGCAGACGCCGACCAGGGCCACGACCTGGGCCCAACCCCGGTGCCGGAGCCCGCTGAGGGTGAGGTGCACGGTGGCGCCCATCACGGCTCCAGGGGGAGGAGCTCGGCCAGGAGGGGGCGGCCACTGGGCGCCAGGCTGCGCTCGTCCCGGATCTGACCGTCCTGCATGACCAGGACCCGGTCGGCGGCCGCCGCCACCCGGTGGTCGTGGGTGACCATCACGATCGTTCGCCCCCGCTCGTGGGCCTGGCGGAGCAGGCCCAGGACGCCGCGGGCCGACTCGGTGTCCAGCGCCCCGGTCGGCTCGTCGGCCAGGAGCAGTGGGGGATCGTTGACCAGGGCCCGGGCCAGGGCGACCCGTTGCTGCTCACCGCCGGACAGCTCGTTCACCGCCGCGCGCACGACCTGGTCCAGGCCGAGCTCGTCCATCAGCGCTCGGGCCCGTCGCCGCGCCTCCCGGCGCCCCGCCCCGGCCAGCTGGGCCGCGATCTCGACGTTCTCCAGCGCGTCCAGGTCCGGGACCAGGTTGTAGAACTGGAAGACGTAGCCCACCAGCGAGCGGCGGAGCACGGCCCGGGCCGTCTCGGACCGATCGCCCAGGGTCGTGCCGGCCAGCACGACCGAGCCTTCGTCGGCCACGTCCAGGCCGCCCAGCAGGTGCAGCAGGGTGGACTTGCCGCAGCCGCTCGGGCCCATGATCGCCACCCACTCGCCGGGGTCGACCCGCAGGTCGACCTGGCGCACGGCGTCCACCCTGCGGGTGGCGGTGGCGAAGGACTTGCTCACGGCGTCGGCCACGAGCAGGGGTTCGGTGGTGGTCATCTTGGGTTGTCTCCTGGGATCAGTTCCGGGGTGAGGCGGAGGGGGCCACGGGCCAGGACCTCGTCGCAGTGGTCCAGCCACTGCAACTCGGCCTGCAGGTGCAGGGCCGTCCCGTGGGCGAGGACCCCGGCGACGGAGTCACCAGGGGTGTCGGCCGTGGCCGTGTCGAGGTCGCGGAGGCTCTGGAAGCACCGCTGCCGGTGTTCGCCGATGAGGGCCCGAGCGTCGTCGGTGCCGAGCAGGGAGGCGCCGACCAGCTTGAGCACCAGGTCCGACTTGGGCACCGGCAGGGCGTCGCCCTCCCGCAGCCAGGCGTCGAGGGCCGACCGGCCCCGCTCGGT
Organism: uncultured Microthrixaceae bacterium; assembly: GCA_963725155.1. Classification (GTDB taxonomy): domain Bacteria; phylum Actinomycetota; class Acidimicrobiia; order Acidimicrobiales; family DATDAH01; genus DATDAH01. The sequence continues at coordinate 69,436 of CAVRXU010000011.1, read as the reverse complement.
GAGCTCGTAGTCCTTGCGGTCGGGCCGGCCGTCCTGGCCGACCTGCTCCTGGACCACGAGGCCGTCCCGCTCGAGGCGACCGAGCGTGACGTAGATCTGGCCGATGTTCACCGGGCCCCAGACGGCGGCGAACAGCTGGTCGTAGCGCCGCTTCAGCTCATAGCCGTGCGTGCGGCCGGACGCCAGGAGGGCGAGGAAGATGTGCTTCACCCCTGTCCGCTCCAATGCATAGTCGTTATCTATAACAAGTATGTAGCTGCTGTCAAGGCCTCGTTGTCCCCGGGTGCCGCCGGCGTGCGAGGCTGGAGGGGCATGCGCTTCGACGTCGCTCCCGAGCCGCTCACCGACGATGACGCCACGATCCGGGCCGCCCTCGAGGGGGCCGACGTGGCCCCGCTGCTCGTCGCCGTCGCCCAGCTGACCGGCGACCACGACCTGCTGGTCGAGGACCTGCGCCCGGACCAGACCCGGCTGCTCGAGCCCGAGGCCGGCATCACCCCCGAGGAGATGGCGCGGGGCCGGGACCTGGCCGCCGCCGCGCTGGCCCGTCACCGCGACGCCGGCTCGGTGCCGGCGCCGACCCCCGAGGGCGAGGACCTGCGTCGCCTGATCGACTACCTCGTGGGCGACGACACCGACGAGTACCTGCCGATGCTCACCGAGGAGCTGGCCCTCGACGGCGACAAGCGGGTGCCGGAATGGCGCATGGACGAGGTCGCCCCGGACGCCGAGTTCCGGGTGGCGATCATCGGGGCGGGCATGTCCGGCATCGTCACCGCCCACCGGCTGCAGCAGGCGGGTGTGCCCTTCACCATCTTCGAGAAGAACCCCGACGCCGGGGGCACCTGGTTCGAGAACGTCTACCCCGGCTGCCGGGTGGACGTCCCCAACCACGTCTACAGCTACTCGTTCGCCCAGACCGGCGACTGGCCGCAGTACTTCTCCACCCAGGACGTGCTCCTGGACTACTTCCAGGCCTGCCTCGACCGGTTCGGGCTCCGGGAGCACGTGCGCTTCGGGACCGAGGTCACCGGGGCCGTCTGGGACGAGGACGCCCAGGCCTGGAGCCTGCGCATCGACGGCGGTGACGACGAGGTCGGCTACCAGGCCCTCGTGAGCGCGGTCGGCCAGCTCAACCGCCCGAACTGGCCGAACATCGAGGGCATCGAGCGCTTCGCCGGGGAGTACTTCCACTCCGCCGAGTGGGACCCCGGCATCGACCTGCACGGCAAGCGGGTGGCCATCATCGGCACCGGGGCCAGTGCCGCCCAGTTCATCCCCACGGTGGCCGAGCAGGCGGCCGAGCTGGCCGTGTTCCAGCGCACCGCGCCCTGGCTGGTGCCGACACCCACGTACCACGACCAGCTCCACGACGGCATGCGCTGGGTGCTCGAACACGTCCCGGGCTATGCCCGCTGGGACCGCCTCTGGCTGTTCTGGCGGAGCCTGGAGGGCCTCGGCCCCATGGCGGTGGTCGACCCCGACTGGGACGAGGGCGAGCTGTCGGTCAGCCTGCCCAACGATCTCATCCGCCAACTCCTCACCGCGTACCTCCAGCTGGAGTTCCCGGACCCCGACCTGCTGGCGAAGGTCCTGCCCGACTACCCGCCGTTGGCCAAGCGCTTCGTGCGGGACAACGGGATCTGGGCCAAGACCTTCACTCGGGAGAACGTCGAGCTGGTCACCACCGGCATCGCCGAGATCACCGAGCACGGCGTCCGGACGGCTGACGGCGAGGAGTTCGAGGCCGACGTCATCATCTACGGCACCGGGTTCCAGGCCTCGAAGTTCCTCACCCCGATGCAGCTCACCGGGGTCGGCGGGGTGGACCTCCACGAGCAGTGGAGCGGCGACGCCCGGGCCTACCTCGGCCTCACCGTCCCGCACTTCCCGAACCTGTTCCTGATGTACGGGCCCAACACCAACATCGTGGTGAACGGCAGCATCATCTACTTCTCGGAGTGCGAGGCCCACTACATCACCGAGAGCGTCCGCCTCCTGCTCGAGTCCGGCCACCGCTCGATGGACGTGCGCCCCGACGTCCACGACGCCTTCAACGTCGCCGTGGACGAGGCCAATGCCAACAAGGCCTGGGGCGCCTCCAAGGTCAGCTCCTGGTACAAGAGCGCGTCAGGCCGCGTCGCCCAGAACTGGCCCTTCCCCCTGCTGGAGTACTGGAAGCGCACCCGCCACCCCGAGCCCGACGACTACGTCCTCCACTGACGCGCTTCTGATCCACCGGGCGGGTCGCCGGCGACGCAGAAACGTACCCAGAACCGTCAGGCGTCCTTACCGAAGGCGTCGACCGGCAGGGTGAGCGGGAGGTCGGTCGCGGTGACGATGCCGGGTTCGGCGGCGCACACGAAGGGGATGGCGTTGACCACGCGCATCGTCGTGGCGACCATGCCCGCGGCCGAAGCGTCGCCCGCCTTGCCGACCCGCAGGTCACAGGTCAGATCGGGGTCGCCCTCGACGGCGATGCGGTAGGTGCCGTCGACCTCGGGCACGGTCCAGTCCGGGGCCAGCTCGGGCGCCATGCGGTTGACGTGCTCGATGACGATGGCCTCGCGACCGTCGACCACGCCGATGGTCTCGAAGCGGACGGCCCCGACCGTGCCCGCTTCGATGATCCCGGAGGCCACCTCGAGGCGCCGGTTGGTGACCCGCTTGTCGTAGGTCTCCCGGATCTCGTCCAGCTCGGCGCCCAGCAGGTCGGCGACCATGCGTACCGGTGGCCCCCAGGCCGAGGACTGCACGCCGGGCAGCTCCATGAGGCAGGGCTCGTCCGGTGGCCGCCCGAACCCGAACACGTCGAACATGGTGAACGTCACCGGGTAGTCGGCGTAGCTGAACAGCTCCTGGGTCCGCACCGAGGTGATGCGGCGGGAGAGCGTGGACAGCAGCAGGACGAGGTGATCGGCGGCGAACCCGGGCTCGATGCCGGAGACGTAGAGGCTGGTGCCCCCGGCGACGCAGGCCGCGTCGAGCTCGTCGCGGAGCGCGGGGTCGAATGCGGCGGGGAACACCAGGCCCGGCACCGAGGTCGTGACGACGTTGCTCCCGCCGGCCAGCATCCGGGCCAGGTCGGCCACGGCGTCCACGGGGCGGGCCTCACCCGAGGCGGCATAACAGACGCAATCCGGCTGGAGGGCGAGCAGGGCGTCCCCGTCGTCGGTCGCGGCGACGCCGACCGGATCCCGCCCCGCCAGCTCACCGGCGTCGAGGCCGACCTTGGCCGGGTCGTGGACCCACACCCCGATCAGCTCGAGGTCGGGCCGTCGGGTGACGGCCCCGATGGCGATCGCCCCGACCCCACCGGTCGCCCACTGCACGACCCGCAGCGGCGCCATCTGGTGATTCTTACCCGCGATCTGGCCCGCCTGGGGGCCGCCTCACGGGTGAGAACGCGCTCAGGGCCGTGTCTCGTCCGCCAAGCGGCGGGCCTGGTCGACGCCGAGGCCGGCCCGGCCGATCAACCAGCAGGCGATGGGGGCGGCAGCGCGCTCCGAGGCGTGGGCGGCCACGCCGGCGATGTCGAGCAGGGCCTCCACCGTGGCGTCGTCGGGGGGCTCGACCCCGAGGCGCGCGCTGAAGGCGTCGATCCACTCCCGGCTCGTCGTGTCGCTCATCACCAGGATGATCCCACGGGTCGGCGCTCCGCTGGTCCCCGGGGCCCGACTTGTCCTTTCGCCGTCGTGTTAGGCATACTTCACACATGGCCGAGAGCTTCCTGATCGCCCTGCGTGAAGGCTTCGAGGCGGCTTTGGTCGTCGCCATCGTCCTGGCGTTCGTCCGTCGTCAGGCGCCCGAGCACGCTCGAGCCGTCTGGCTGGGGACCGGCGCCGCCCTGGTCGTGGCCACCGCGGCGGGGCTGATCCTCCATGCCACCATCGACGGGCTGGAGGGCCAGGCCCGGATGCGGACCTTCGCGGTCATCTGTCTCTCCGCCGCCGCGCTGCTGACCTGGATGATCTTCTGGATGCGCAAGCACGCCCGGGCGCTCAAGGGGGAGCTGGAGGCCAAGGCCAGCGACGCCCTCGTCGCCGGCTCCTCGTTCGGGCTGGCCATGGTCGCCTTCGCGGCCGTGCTCCGGGAGGGCCTGGAGACCGCCCTCTTCCTGATCTCGGCCACATCGGCGGCCGACGCCAGCCAGGTGATCGCCGGGACCCTGCTCGGCTTGGCCGCGGCCACCGTCCTCGGCGTCCTCGTCTACCAGGGCAGCCACCGGGTGAACATGCGGGTGTTCTTCCAGATCACCGGCGGCCTGATCATCCTCTTCGCCGCCGGGCTGATGGCCAAGGCCGTGATGTTCCTGCAGGCCTCCGGTGACCTGTCGACGGGTCAGGACGTCTACGACGTGACCCGCTACTCGTGGCTGACCATCGACACCCAGGCCGGACGCTTCCTGGCCGGCATCTTCGGCTGGGACCCCCGGCCCTCCATCGAGCAGGTCGTGGCCTACTTCGGCTACCTGCTGCCCATCGGCTACCTGTACTTCCGCAAGCCGAAGGCGGCGGCGCCCGCCGCGGCGACGCCGCCCGCCGAGCCCGTCAGCGCCGGCGCCGGCTGAGCCGGTCCGCGCCGGTGGCAGACTCCGGCGGTGGGCCTCGAGACACGCACGATCCCGCGCCTCGTCCGGGCCACGGTCGAGGCCGCGCCGGATCGGACCTGGCTGGTCACCCCTGACGGGGAGCTGACCTTCGCCCAGGCCCAGGAGCGCATCGAGCGGGCGGCCACCGGGCTGCGGTCCGCCGGTGTCGGTCTCGGCGACCGGGTGCTGGTCACGCCCCGCAACCACCGTGATCACCTCCTGGCCTGGCTGGCCCTGATGGAGGTCGGGGCCACGCAGGTCCCGGTGAACCCCAAGAGCACGGCCGCCGAACTGGCCGGCTTCGTGGCCCAGGTCGATCCCGCCCTGGTGGTCACGGACCCCGACCTGGCCCCGCTCTTCGGCGACGCGCCGGTGCCTGTGGTCCACGCCGCCGACCTCTGCGCCGCCGATGCCGACGGGCGGGGCCCGGCCGACGTCGCCGAGGACGCCGTCGCCGTCATGATCCCGACGTCGGGGACCACGGGCCGGTCCAAGCTGGTGATGCAGACCCACCGGGCCTACGTGATGGCCGGTGAGGGCTTCCCCTGGTGGCTGGAGCTCACCGCCGACGACCGACTGATGACCACCCTGCCCCTGTTCCACATCAACGCCCCCGCCTACTCGACGTTGGGCTCGATCGCCGCCGGAGCGGGCCTGATCCTGCTGCCCGCCTTCTCCGGGAGCGGCTTCCTGGACGACGCTCGGCGCTACGGGGCGACCGAGTTCAACTCCATCGGGGCGATGCTGGAGATCCTGCTCCGCCAGCCCGAGCGGGACGACGACGCCGACACGCCGCTGCGCCTCTGCTACACGGGCCCGTCGCCGACCGAGGAGCGCCAGCTCGAGGCCGAGGCCCGCTTCGGGCTGCGCATCACCTGCGGCTACGCCCTGTCCGAGACCCCGTACGGGACGGTCTGGCGCCACGGCACCCGGCCCTACGGCACGCTCGGGGCCGTCCGCCAGCACCCCACCCTGGGCCACGTCAACGACGGCCGGGTCATGGCCGAGGGAGCCGAGGTCGAGGTAGGAGGGGAGGGCGAGTTGGAGCTGCGCAACCCGGCCATCATGAAGGGGTACTACGAGATGCCCGAGGAGACCGCGGCCGTGGTCGTCGACGGGTGGCTGAAGACGGGCGACATCGTGCGCCGCAACGGGGACGAGACCTACACGTTCATCGGGCGCAAGAAGGAGGTCATCCGCCGGCGGGGCGAGAACCTGAGCCCGGCCGAGGTGGAGGCCGCTCTGGAACGCCATCCCGACGTGGTCGAAGCCGCCGTCATCGGCGTCGCCTCCGACCTGTCCGAGGAGGAGGTGAAGGCCTTCGTGGTCTCCGCTCCCGGCGTCGAGCTCGACCTGCCCGCCCTGAAGGCCCACGCCGCCGAGCACCTCGCCCGGTTCAAGGTCCCCCGTTGGTGGGAGGTGGTGGCCGAGCTGCCCCACACCGCCACCGACCGCATCGCGAAGCACCAGCTGCCCACGGGCCGCACCGAGGAGGAGATCGACCTTGGCTGAACCTCGCTTCCACTCCTGGATCGGGTCGTCGACGCCCGACTCCATCACCGTCGGCGGGCTCGACCTGCCTTCGGAGGTCATGGGCCGGTTGTCGCTGACCGAGCTGGCCTACCTCCTGGTCACCCACCGGGAGCCGACCGCGGCCGAGCGGCGCATGCTCGACGCCGTGCTGGTGGCGCTGGCCGACCACGGCCTCACGCCCAGCGCGCTGGCCACCCGCCTGACCCACACCGGGGCGCCCGAGGCGGTGCAGGCCTCGGTGGCCGCCGGGCTCCTGGGCGCGGGCAGCGTCTTCCTGGGGCCGACGGGCGACACCGCCGAGTTCCTGGCCGCCGTGCTGGCCGACGCCGGGCCCGAGCCCGACCTGGCCGCCCTCGCCGACGACGCCGTGGCCGCCCGCCGGGCCGACGGCCTGCGGGTGCCCGGCCTCGGCCATCCCGTGCACCGCGACGTCGACCCCCGGACGCCCCGCCTCTACGAGCTGGCCGAGGCCGACGGCCTCCTCGGCCCCCATCTCCGCCTGCTGGCCGAGGTGGCCGACGCCCACGAGCGCCAGTCGGGCAAGCACCTGCCGATCAACGGCGCCGGCGCCGGGGGAGCGGCCCTGGCCGACCTCGGCCTGCCGTCCGAGGTCATCCGCGGGTTCGTCCTCATCGGCCGCACGGCCGGCCTGGTCGCCCACATCGCCGAGGAGAACCAGAACCCGATCGGCCTCCCCCTCTGGCTCGAGGTCGAAGGGCGCGCCTGATCAGGAGGCGGCGTAGAGGGGCCAGGTCTCGGGCACGCCCTTGAGTTGGTGGATGCCGAACAGCAGGTCCTCCGGCCCGTCGCCGACGACCTGGTAGGCGATCGAGCGACCGTCCGAGCGGGCGTAGTGGGTTCGGGGGACCACGCTGACGGCCGGCACCGCCGCTGCGGCCATCACCGCAGGCGGCCGGCCCCGGTTGGTCGGGGCGGAGCGGGGCGACGAACTGGTACCCCCTGCCGTGGACCGTCCGGATGACGGCTTGCGCGCGGCCGGTGTCACCGACGGCTCGGCGGGCGGCCTTGATGCGGCTGGTCAGGGCTGACTCCGAGACGAAGCGATCCCCCCAGACGCCGTCCATGAGCTCCCCCTTGGTGACCACTCGGTCCCGGTGGGCGACCAGGTAGGCGAGGACATCGAAGACCTGTGGCTCCACGGGAACCCGTTCGCCGTCCGATCGGATCTCGAACCGGGCCAAGTCGATCTCGAACCGACCGAAGCGGTGGAGCTCCTCCATGCCGACATCGTCGCACGGCCTATGCCGAGCGAGCTCACCGCCCCCCAGTCGCGGCACCGGACAGCGCGCCGAGCCTGTCCGACGAGGCGGCTTGAGCGAGGAAGCGGGTGCCGTCGGTGAACGTCTCGCGGCCGAACCAGCGGCGGAAGCGGTCCTCGCCGAACGCCTCGATGAGACCCGCCATCACTGCTCCTCTCAACCGCCGGCCACGATCGTGACCAGCCACAACGTGGACATGCCCACCAGCAGCACGGCGGTGGTGGACCGTGTCCTGCGGGCGAGGGGGATCGCCACCGCCACGGCTCCGAGTCGGGCCACCGTCGGGGTGGCGGAGCCCGATCCCAGGACCGCCGCCGGGGCGGCCAGGGCCGCGAAGGCGGCCGGGCCCAGGGCGTCCGTGGCCCGTTGCCAGGCTTCGGGCCACGGTCGGCGACCGGCCCAGCGGGCCGGAAGGGCGCGCAGGGCGTACGTGGCCAGCCCGGCGAGGAGGATGGTGACCCAGACCGTCATGGTCGGGTCCCACCCTCACGGGCACCACCCGCGAGGATTCCGGCGCCGATGGCCAGGGGGAGGCCCGTGGCCATCGGCAGCCCGTGGCCGAGGACGGCGAGGGCGCCCGCGACACAGGCGGTCACGGCGCTCGATCGGTCGTCGACCTGGCGGGACACGATGGCCAGGAGGCAGAGGGGGGCGGCGAAGCCGAGATCGAGGCCGGCGGGCAGGCGGGCGCCGAGCGTCATCCCGGCGAGCGTGAGGGCCTGCCACCCGGCCCAGAGCGTCGCCGCCGCCGCCAGGTAGAAGGTGTGTCGTTCCCGCGGCGTCAGCGGTCGGGCGTAGCCGTCGACGCCCGTGGCGTAGGACGGGTCCACGAGGAGGTAGGCGGCGAGGGCTTGCCACGGCCCACTCGCCGTGCTCCACGAGGGACCGAGCGCCGCGCTGTAGAGGGCCAGTCGGGCGTTGACGACGACCACGGTCAGGACGACGAGCGCCGGGGCCACGCCGCGATCGAGCAGGTCGATGGCCGCCAGCTGGGCGCTGGCGCCGTAGATGGTGAAGCTGGTGGCCCATCCCGCGCCGGCGGGGAGGTCGGCCGCAGCCGCCTTCACCCCGACGACGAGCCCCAGGGGAGCCACGCTCACGAGGAGGGGGGCCATTGCTCGCGCTCCCGCGGTGGCCGCTCGGGGTCCGTCGGTCGTCGCGGCGGTCATCGGCGTGGTCATGAGGGCATCGTCGGGGATTCGGGGGCGGCGGTCTTGGAGGGCAGCGGGTGAAGTCGTGGAGATCGGCCGGAGACGCGCTCGAGGGGGCGCGGCCGTCGGCCACGCCCCCTCCGGGACCGATGGGATCAACCGACGGTGACGTCGACGGGGACCCCGTGGGTGATGATGTCGAGGACGGCGGAGCGGGCCGAGGCCTGCTCCACGATCTCGGCGATGACCTCGGCGGTCGCATCGGCGTCGATGGCGAACCGCACGCGGATGGCCTGGAAGCCGTTGCGCACGTCGGGGTCGAGACCGAGGATGCCCTGCAGGTCGATGTCGCCCTCGACGGACGACTCGACCCGGTGCACGGTCACCTTTCGGGCCGCCGAGATGTTGGCGATGCCGGCGGTGAGGCAGGCGGCCAGGGCGTGGAGGACGTACTCCACCGGCGTCGGGCCTTCGTCCGAGCCGACCAGCACTGTCGGGTGGTCGGCGTTGAGGACGAAGGGCTCCTCGCGGGACATGTCCTCGGCACCGACGCCGAAGAAGCCCTGGACGTAACCCCGGCTGTGGGTGCCCGACACCCAGCGGTTGGTCGCCCGGAACTGGAACTGGGCGGCCGCCGGCTGGGCCCGGACGGCGTCGATGGTGGCGAACAGGGTCGCGGTGTCGACGCCGTTGCGCACGGCGGGATCGGAGTCGGTGATGGTCATGGGTACTGCTCCTTGTGGTTGTGGTTGTGGATTGGGTGGGGGATCGGTTGGCGGTCTCAGGCGACCGCCGCGAGCGGCGGCGTCATGGACGGCAGGTCGGCGAGGAACTGGGCCTCGGCCTCGATGGCCGCGGCGGAGCGGAACTGCTGCTCGACGAACTCCTCGACCGGCGGGTACTGGGACATCCGGACGGTGGCGTCGAACTGCTCCCGCACCAGGTCGTGGCGCAGGGCCTCGTAGCCGCGGCCGGCAACGCCTTCGCCCATCTCGCCCCGGATCACGGCGTCGATGGTCCGGGCCATCAGCTCGGCATCCCGAAAGGCATCGGTGATCCCGTGGCCCGTCACCGGGTCCCGGTGGAGGGCGGCATCGCCGACCAGGGCCCAGCCCGGGCCCCAGGCGCGGCGGATGTGGTTGGGCAGGGCGACCGCGCCCCGGACGGGGCTGGTCTGCTCGGCCGACTCCATGCGCTCGGCGAGGTCTGGGTTCGCCATCGCCAGGAGGCGCAGCAGCCCGGCGGAACGGTCATCCCGCAGCTCGTCGGTCCGTTCCGCCGGCGTGCACGCCCACACGTTGGCTTCGCCGTTGTGGGTCGGGAACACCCCGGCCAACACCTGGTCGGCGATGTGGAACTCGAAGCCGCCCCACACCGACCCGGCGAAGTAGGCGTAGTGCGTGGCCCCGCCCGGCGGGCGCCGGTCGACGATCGGGGCGTCGACGGCGCGGGCCACACGGGAGCGGACGCCGTCGGCGCCGACGACGAATCGCGCCGCGACCTCGAAGGCTTCGCCCTCGGCGTCGTGACCCTGTACGCCGGTCACCCGGGCGCCGGCCTTCGTGAGGCCGGTCACGGTCACGCCGGTGTGCACCTCCACCCCGGCCTCCCTGGCGGCCTCGACCAACAGATGGTCGAGGACGAAGCGCCGCGGTGCGACCAAGTGGTCGACGCCGGCCCGTTCCTTGATCACCCGGTCGATCACCTCGCCGCCGACGTGGAAGCGGACCCGGCGGATCGCCGGTGCGCCCGAGGCCAGGACGGCGTCGAGGAGGCCCCAGCGGGCCAGCTGCACCACGCCGCCCCGGGCGACGGCGTGCGTGGAGACGGTGTCGCTGGGGAAGGTGGCCCGGTCGACCAGGACGACCCGGTGGCCCTGGCGGGCCAGGAGCATCGCCGTGGCCGCGCCGGCGCAGCGGGCGCCCACGACGACGACGTCGCTCACGGGGGTGACGGTGGCGTTCATGTCTGCCAGAGTGCGGGACGGTCGTCCGCCGGTCTTGGAGACGATCGGGGGATCTTGTGGAGACGGCGCAGGAGAGGAAGCGGGACGTGCAGTCCACGACGACGTTCGGCGATGTGGAGCTGGACCTGGCCGGTCACGAGCTCCGCCGGGCGGGTGAGGTCGTGCCCGTCGAGCCCCAGGTGTTCGACGTCCTCGCCTACCTCGTCGAGCACCGCGAGCGACTGGTGCTGAAGACGGAGCTTCTCGACGAGGTCTGGGGCGACCGTTTCGTCTCCGAGTCGGCCTTGACCAGCCGCATCAAGGCCGCCCGCCGGGCCGTGGGGGACAACGGACGGGATCAGCGGGTCATCCGCACGGTGCACGGCCGGGGGTACCGCTTCGTCGCCGACGTGGCCGATGGTCCGGCCGCGAGGTCAGCGACCTCGGCGTCCGACCTCCACGCCGTGATCGAGGACCTCCGGGAGGGCCGCGGCAGTGCCGTGCTGGTGGTCGCGCCGCCGGGCCGGGCCCGGCGGGAGCTGCTGGACGAGCTCTACGCCGACGCCGGGGCGGCCGGCATCCTGGCCGCCCGGGGCCGGATGCTGCAGCTCGGCGTCCTCGCGGGGGTGGTCGACGTCCTCGACGAGATCGGTCAGCGCCGCCCCGCCCTCGTGGAGCGGGTGCCCGATGGCTGCCGCTCGGAGCTGGCCGCGGTGTTCGCCGGAGGACCACCGTCGACGGTCGGACGGCTCCAGCTCGCGGCCCGGGAGCTGGTGCTGGCCGCGGCGGAGGACGGCGGGATCCTGTTGGTGCTCCACGACCTCGAGATGGCCGATCGGGCCACGCTCGTGCAGGTCGAGCAGTGGGCCCAGCTGTCCCGTCGGGCCCCGATCGGTCTGGTCGTCGCCCACCGGGATCCGGGGGTGCTCACCGGCCTCACGGTCCTCGAGCCGGACCCGCTGCGTCCGCTGCCCACCGACCGGTACGTGCCCGAGCTCCCCGAGGAGGTCACTACCGTGCTGACGCGGATCGCGTTGGTGGGGCCGGCGATCGACCCCGTCACCTTCCGGGCGGTGTCGGGCGTGACCTCGGAGCAGGCTGACCGGGTCCTCGAGCTCGCCGTCGGCGCCGGCCTGCTCGAGCAGGACGGGGACACGTATCGCTTCGCCTCGGCCGACGTCGCCACTGCGCTCGTCGATCGCCTCGGCCCCCACCGCCGCGCCGAGTTGCACCACGAGGTGGCTGAGGCCCTGGCCGCCGCCGGCGGGCCGGCTCCGGTGGTGGCCGAGCACTACCTCGCGGCCGGCGAGGCGTCCGCCGCCGTCCCCTTCGTCCTGGACGCCGCCCGTGTGGCCTCGAGCGTCCACGCCCACAGCGACGTGTTGGCGCTGACCGGATCCGTGCTCGATCACGCCGACGGCGACGCCCGGGTCGAACTGCTCGCCCTACGGGCCATGGCCCTGGTCGCCACCGGCGACACCTCGGCGCCCCGTCACCTCCGGGAGGCCCTCGCCCTGGCCGGCCCGGAGTGGGTCCCGATGTTGCGCCTGGGGTTGGCCCAAGCGTCGATCCTCTCCAGTGACGTCGACGGGGCGGCCGATGCGCTGGAGGGCCTCGAGCTCGACGGCGGGCCCAACGACGGCGCCATCCTCCTCCTGCGGGGGATGGTGGCGTTCTTCCGGGGCGACATCGACGCCGCCGAGCTCGCTGCCCGCGACGCCCGAGACCTGGCGCTGGCCCCTGGGGCACCCGGCGCCCTGCTGGACGTCATCGCCCTCCAGGGCATGATCGCCCACAACCGTGGGGAGTGGTTCGACCGCATCCGGCGCGAGCTGCGGGCGACCCAGGACGATCCGGTGTTGGCCACCAAGGTGTTCGACGGCCAGCTCTGCGTGACCGAGTACCTGCTCTACGGGCCCCTTCCGTACGACGAGGTCGTCGCGCTGGCCCGCGGCCTGCAGGCCACCGCGGAGCAGAGCGGGGCCCGGCGGGCCGAAGCCTTCGCCCTGTGCCTGTCCGGCGAGGCTCTCTTCCTGGCCGGCCACCTCGACGAGGCGCGGGTCGACCTCGAGCGGTCGATGGCGATGCACCAGGACCTGCACGCCGACGCGGGCACGGCGCTCTGCCTGCAGCGGCTGGCCGAAGTGGAGCTGGCCGAGGGCGATCGCGAGGCCGCGGCACGCCATGCTCGCCGGGCCCTGAGCCTGGCCCGCTGGTCTCCGCTGGCCCGTCACCTGATCCAGCGCATCTACGGAACGCTGATCGCCATCGCCCCGGACGCTGACGCCGCCGTCGCCCTGGTGGCCGAGGCCGAGAACGCGGCCGACCCGGCGGCCCGATGCCAGTACTGCGACATCATGCTGGCCGTCCCGGCGACGGCGGCCCTGGCCGAGGCCGGTCGCCTCGACGAGGCCCGTTCGAGCCTGGAGCGGGCCCAGCGGGCCGCCGGGCTGTGGCACGGCACCGCTTGGCAGGGCGCGGTGGCCGAGGCGGAGGCCGCCCTGGCCCGGGCCGAAGGTCGGGGCGACGAGGCCGAGGCCCTCCTGGCCCGCGCCGCCGGCCTGTTCGACCAGGCCGGTCAGCCCCTGGACGCCGCCCGCTGTCGCGAAGACGCCGTCGGCTGATCAGACGGCGACCGGCACGTCCTTGGGGGCGGAGACGCCACGGCGGGGGACGAGGATGTCGTCGATCAGGCCCCACGCCTTGGCCTCCTCGGCGGTCATGAAGTAGTCCCGGTCGAGATCGTGCTCGACCTCCTCCATGGACCGGCCGCTGTGATGGCTCAGGATCTCGGTCATGCGGTGGGTGGTGGCCAGGACCTCCCGCAGGTGGATCTCCATGTCCCGGGGCGCGCCCCGGGCGCCGGCCGAGCCTTGGTGGATCATGAGCTTGGCGCTGGGCAGGGCGAAGCGCTTGCCCTCGGCCCCGCCGCACAGGATCATCGCCGCTGCCGACATCCCCATGCCCACGCAGATGGTGGCCACGTCACAGCGGACGTGCTGCATGGTGTCGTAGATGGCCATGCCGCCGTAGGCCAGGCCCCCGGGGGAGTTGATGTAGAGGTTGATGTCCTTGTCCGGGTCCTGTGCCTCGAGGTGCAGGATCTGGGCGATGAGCAGGTTGGCGATCTGGTCGTCCACCTCCTGGCCCAGGAAGACGATGCGCTCGCTCAGCAGGCTGGAGAAGATGTCGAAGGCCCGGTCGCCCCGGGCGCTCTGCTGGACGACAGTGGGGATCACGCTCATGGATTCGCACTCCTCGCTCGGACTACGATCATCGGTGAGATCGCAGATGTGATATCTCGTATATGAGATAGTATAGGCGAATGGATGGACGATGGCTGAGCCGAAGCGACGATCGGCGTTCCCGGGGTTCGACGACCTCACGACCCGCAAGGAGCTGGCGGGGGACCTGGTGAGCCTGCGCCAGGCCGCGGGCCTGTCCCAGACCGAGGTGGCGGCCCGCATGGGGACCTCCCAGTCGGCGGTGGCCCGCCTGGAGTCGGGCACCGGTGACCTCCGCCTGTCCTCCCTGGAGCGCTACGCCGCCGCCCTCGGCCGCCGGATCGACTGGAAGCTCGAGTGAGCCTCGACCCCCGGATGCCCTTTGGGGACTGGGTCCGCACCCGGCTCTTCGACCAGCGCACGGTCCTGGTCAGCGGCGAGCTGGACACCGACCTGGCCACCGCGGCGGCCGCCGAGCTCATGACCCTGGACGGCGAGGGCGACGAGTTGGTCACGCTCCACCTCGACTGCGCCGGCGGCTCGTTGGAGGCGGCCTTCACCCTGATCGACGTCGTGGACCTGATCGGCGTGCCCGTCCACGTCGTCGCCGTCGGGCGCGTGGCCGGCCCCGCCGTCGGGATCCTGGCCGTGGCCGACCGGCGCCTGGCCCTGCCCCACGCCAGCTTCCAGCTCCGCGAGCCGCAGTCGGCCTACGCGGGACGGACCGACGACATCGCGGGCTGGGCGGCCCAGTACCAGCGCCACGTCGACCACTTCGTGAACCGCTTGGCCCGAGCCGTCGGCCGGACTGAGGACGAGGTCGCCGCTGACCTGCGGGCCGCCCGCCACTTCGACCCCGAGGAGGCCCGGGCGTACGGCCTGGTCGACGAGATCGTCACCGGCCGGGGCGAGGTCCGCCGCCTCCCCGGCCGCGGCTTCGGCTTCAAGGCCTGACGGCGGCAGACTCGGGGGGTGGGCGACCCCTGGTCCGATATGGATGGACGCGCCGCGCTGGCCGCCCACGCGCCCGCGGCGACCGCGGCGCTGGACCGGGCGATCGGCGCCGGGACCCTGCCGGCGGCCGCCGGCGTGCCCGGCCGGGTGCTGGGGTTGCCCCCGCTCGTGGCCGAGACGCCCCAACACCCGCTCATCACGGCCTTCGCCGAACAGTTCGCGGTGGACGTCACCGCCATCGACGACCTGATGCGGGCCGAGCTGGCCGAAGCGGCCGGCGACCGGATGTTCGCGGTGGTCCTGGCCATCTACCTGGGCGACTGGGTGCCGAGGGTCCGCCACGCACTGGACGCGTTGTTCGTCCCGGCCGACTGGCCGCCCGCTCAGTCCGCGGAGGGTGACCGTTGGGCCGCCATCGACGAGTTCCAGCGGGTCGTGGCCCGCCTCGACGCCCTCGACCCCGTGACCGCCGAGCTGGTCCGCCTCCGCGGTGCCCGCCAGCACCAGTGCCGCCTCTGTCAGTCCCTGCGCAGCCGGTCGGCCCTGGTCGCCGGCGCCGACGACGCCACCTTCGCCGCCGTCGACGACTTCGCCGGGAGCGACCTGAGCGAGCCCCAGAAGGCGGCCCTCGCTCTGACCGACGCCCTCATCTGGCAGCCCGCCCAGCTCCCCGACGAGGCCCTCGCCGCCGTCCGGGCGCACCTCACCCCCGCGCAGGCCGTCGAGCTGGTCCTCGACGTGATGCGCAACGCCGGCAACAAGATCGCCGTGGCCCTCGCCGCCGATGCCCCCCACGTCGCCGACGGCGTCGAGATCTACGACATCAACCCCGACGGCACCCTCACCTACGGCTTGTCATTGCCGTAGCCGGTCAACCGACGGCAACGATGGGGGCCGAGCCGACGGTTCTTGGGCTGTGCTCTCGTTCTGGCGGCGGATTTCCCGGCTATAGCCCGGAAATCCGCCGCCAGAACGAGCACTGGTCACGGCCGTGTGATTCGAGGGCTTGCCCGCCCCGATGACCGGTAGCTCGACCCGACGCCCCATGGTTGCGGGGTTGTCGGTAGTGGTCACTCAGACCACCTCGTCGAAGAGGTGGGGGAAGACCTTGGCCACGCGGCTGAGGAGGTAGGCGCCGTAGGGGCCCTCCCAAGCCAGGGGGTCGTCGTCGTCCCAGCGCTCGACCCGCTCGCCCGGGGCCGGGTCGGGCAGGGGCAGGGGCTGGACCTCGGCGTCCCAGCCGGGGTCGAAGAAGAACGGGCAGGAGATGCGGCCTCCGCCTTCGGGGCTGCGCACCCGGTGGGGCGTGGAGCGGTACCGGCCCTCGGTCAGGCGCTCGAGCATGTCGCCCAGGTTGCAGACCAGCGCCTCGGGCACCGGCGGGATGTCGCGCCACTCACCGCCCGTCCGGACCTGGAGGCCGCCGCTGGCGTCCTGCAGGAGGAGGGTGAGCAGGCCGTAGTCGGTGTGCTCGGCCACTCCCCAGTCGCCGGCGCCGTCGGTCTCGACCGCAGGCGGGTAGTGGAAGATCCGGAACAGGATCGTCGGGTCGGCCGTCAGGTCCCGGGCGAACCAGTCCCGGTCGAGGCCGAGGCCGACGGCGAGCAAGCCCATCAGGCGGTGGCCGAGGGCGGTGAAGGCGTCGAGGGCGGCCAGCACCGTCGGACCGAGCTCGGTCGGCCGTGCCGGGAAGAGGTTGGGCCCGTGCAGCGGGAGGGGATCGTCGGCCGCCCCTTCAGCCCCGAAGTAGATCCCTTCTTTGCGATCGGGCACGCCGCTGGTCAGCTCGCCGGCCAGCGGGAACCACCCCCGCCACGCCCGCCCGCCCCGGGCCATGGCGATCTCGGCCTTCTCCTCCTCGGGGAGGGCGAAGAACGCGGTCGAGGCCGCCAGCAACCGGTCGAGCAGCTCGGCGTCGATGCCGTGGCCGGTGACGGAGAAGAAGCCGTGGTCGCGGCAGGCCCGATCGATCCGGCCCGGCGCGTCCTCGTCCCGCAGGTCGATGACGGGGACGTCGGCCACGTCGCCGAGACTACGACCGGACCGGAGGTTGACAGTGTCTACATGGAGGTAGACACTGTCCACATGGCTGGCGCGACCTCCCGGGAACGGCTGGTGGACACCGCCCGGGCCCACCTCGACGAGCACGGGCTGGAGGGCCTCACCCTGCGGGAGATCGCCCGTCAGGCCGGCGTCTCCCACGGGGCGCCGCTGCGGCACTTCCCCTCCCTGGCCGCCCTGTGCTCGGCCGTGGCCACCGAGGCCTTTCGGGAGCTCTACAAGCAGGCCGCGGCCGCCATGGACGGCGCCGGCGACGACCCCCGGGACCGGCTGTGCGCCTCGGGTCAGAGTTACGTCCGCTTCGCGGTGGGCCACCCCGGGGCTTACAACCTTATGTTCCGTCCCGATCGTTGCGACCCGACCGACGCCGACCTGCAGGCCGCGGGCCAGGCCGCTTTCGCCCAGCTCCTCTTCGCCGTGGCCGAGGCCCAGGCCGCGGGCTGGCGTCCCGAGGTCCACACCGCGGACCTGGCCGCCATCGTCTGGTCCACCGTCCACGGCGTGGCCGGCCTCACCATCCTCGGCGCCCTGGAGCGCACCGTGACGCCGATGGGCGGCAACGCCGACCTGACCCACCTCACCGACCTCGTCCAGCGCCTGCTGGACCTCCCCCAGCCATCCCCGACGCCCCTCGGAGGCGAATCATGACCACGATGACCAGCAAGTGGCTGACCGGCAACTTCGGCCCCGTGACCGAGGAGGTGACCGCCGTCGACCTCGCCGTCACCGGCACCATCCCCGACGGCCTCGACGGCCGCTATCTCCGCAACGGCCCCAATCCGCGGGGCGAGGTCGACCCCGCCTCCTACCACTGGTTCATCGGCGACGGGATGGTCCACGGGGTCCGCCTCCGGGATGGCCGGGCCGAGTGGTACCGCAACCGGTGGGTGTCCACCGACGAGGGGTTCGGGGCCAACACCAACGTCATCGGCCAGGCCGGGCGCACGTGGGCCATCGTCGAGTCGGGCCCGCCCCCCGTCGAGCTGACCGACGAGCTGGACCCGATCGGGTCCGACGGCGTCGACGGGGCGCTGGCCGAGGGCTACACGGCCCACCCGAAGCTGGACCCGGCCACGGGCGAGCTCCACGCCGTCAGCTACCTCTGGGCCTGGGACCACCTCCGCTACACGGTGATCGACGTCGACGGCCGGGTCCGGCGCGAGGTCCGAGTTCCCGTCGACGGTGGCCCCATGGTCCACGACTGCGCCATCACCGAGAACCACGTGGTCCTCTTCGACCTGCCCGTCACCTTCGACCTGGACGCGGCGATGGCCGGGACCCGGTTCCCGTATGCCTGGAGCCCCGACCACGGCGCCCGGGTGGGCCTCCTGCCCCGGGAGGGCGACGCCGAGGACGTCCGGTGGTACGAGGTCGGCCTCTGCTACGTGTTCCACCCCCTCAACGCCTACGAGGACGAGGCCGGCCGGGTCGTGCTCGACCTGGTCCGCCACCCGAAGATGTTCGACCACGAGCGCCTCGGTCCGGCCGACGGGGCCACCCGGCTCGACCGGTGGACCATCGACCCGGCGGCGGGCCGGGTCGCGGAGTCGACCGTCGACGACACCTACGTCGAGCTGCCCCGGACGGACCCCCGCTGCGTGGGTCGACCGCACCGCTACGGCTACGCCATGGAGTTCAGTGGCCCCGAGCACCACGGCGGTGGGGTGAAGTACGACGTGGCCAGGGGCACCGCCGAGCACCGCCAGTACGGCAAGGGTCGGGTCACCGACGAGATGATCTTCGTGCCCCGATCACCCGACGCCGGTGAGGACGAGGGCTGGCTCCTGTCGTACGTCTACGACGCCACGACCGACACCAGCGACCTGGTGATCGTGGCCGCCGACGACTTCACCGGTGACCCCGTCGCCACGATCCACCTCCCGCAGCGGGTGCCCTTCGGCTTCCACGGCAACTGGGTGCCGAGCGAGGCCTAGCCCCGGGCCAGCACCTCGAGGTGGACGACGACGAACACGCCGTCGTCCGCCTCGGCCCACGATCGCCACCCGGCCGCCAGGTCGGCCAGCTCGTCGGGGGTGGACAGCCCGTACTCGACGGCCTGGCGGTAGAGGGCGGAGTCGGCCAGCCCGACCCGGTCGGCCCACAGGTCGCCCCACCAGGCCCGGGTCGCCGGATCGGCGTAGGTCCAGTTCGAGGAGCTGACCTCGATGGAGGTGAAGCCGGCCCGCTGGGCCCAGCCCAGGAGGCGGCGCCCGGCGTCGGCCTCGGCCCCGTTGCGGGCCGTGACCTGGTGGTAGAGCTCGAGCCAGCGGTCGATGCGGGGCTCGGCGGGGGCCCAGGTCATCGCCGCGTAGTCGCCGTCGCGGACCGCCACCACGCCGTCGGGCCGCACCACCCGGCGCAGCTCCTGCAGGGCGGCGACGGGGTCGGTCAGGTGCTGGAGGACCTGGTGGGCGTGGACGACGTCGAAGGCGTCGTCGTCGAACTCGAGGGCGTAGAGGTCACCGGTCCGGAACGACACGTTGGCCGTGCCCCGCTCCTCGGCGTCGTGCGTGGCCGCCGTCACCACCTCGGTCGACACGTCGAGGCCGGTGACGGGGCCGGGAGCGACCCGGTCGGCCAGGTCGCAGGTGATGTTGCCCGGCCCGCACCCGACATCCAGCAGCTCCAGCCCGGGCCGCAGGTGGGGGAGCAGGTAGGCCGCCGAGTTCTCCGCCGTGCGCCAGCGGTGGCTGCGCAGCACGCTCTCGTGGTGGCCGTGCGTGTAGGTATCCATCACCCTCGCGTTCCCTCGCTTCGCTCACGAACGCCGGCGCCGCCGATCCCGAGGGTCGACGGAGCTGCTCCGCTCCGACTGCGCAGCGTTTCTAGCCGTCCAGGCGGGCCAGGGCGGAGGCGATTGCCCGGTAGGCGGGGACCGAGGCGGCGAGGCCGAGGTGGGTGCAGTCGACCTCGACCGGCTCGGCGGCCGGGTCGAGGCTGAGCCGCCAGTCCATGAAGCCGTCGCTGCGGGAGAAGACGGACACGAACGGGACCTCCGGCGGGAACGGCCGCGTTCGGTCGGCCTCGAAGCGGTGGTGGCCGGACAGGTCGGGCCGGGTGCGGCGGACCCAGTGCGCGAGCTGGATGGCCGCGGCCGGCGCCCGCACCGCGATGTGCGGTGGGTACAGGACCCGGAGGGGTGCGCCGAGGGTCACCAGCAGGGACACCGCCCCGGGATGGCGCACCGCCAGCACCCGCCCCTCCTGACCGCCCCGGCTGTGGCCGATCACGGGCACGGCCCCACCCTCCATCGCCACCGTGTCGAGCAGCCACGCCTCGAGGACGTCGAGGACGTCCTCGGACGGCTGGTGGTTGCGGCCGACCGGCGCCCGCCGGGTGTCCCAGCCGCATCGCCGCAGCCAAGGCTCCAACATCGACAGGCTGCGGGCCCCGGCCAGGAACCCGGGCACGAGGATCACGCGCCGACCGTGGCCTTCGGGAACCCCCTCGCCCCGCCAGATCGGGTCGGCGGTCAGCGCCCGGCCCTCGGCCCGGACGCGCAGCTCCCGCCACGAGGGCCGGGAGACGAGGCCCCACAGGCCTCCGGGCGGGCGGGGCAGAGGTTCGTTCACCAGGTCGTCACCAGGTGTCGAGGTTGGGCCGCCCGCCGGCCGGTGGGGGCGGCACGGCGAGGAGCACGCCCGTGATCCAGCGCCGGGTGTCAGCCGGGTCGATCACGTCGTCGATCTCGAAGTGCGTGGCCACGTTCAGGCCCCGGCCCTGCTCGTAGGCCCGGTCCACCATCTCGGTGAACAGGGCCTCCCGCTCGGCGTCGTCCTCGACCGCGGCCAGCTCCTTGCTGTACCCGAGGCGGACGGCGCCCTCCAGGTTCATGCCCCCGAACTCACTGGTCGGCCAGGCCACGCAGAAGAGCGGCGCCTTGAAGCTGCCCCCGGCCATGCCTTGGGCGCCGAGCCCGTAGCCCTTGCGCAGGACCACGGTGGCGAAGGGCACCGACAGGTTGGCCCCGGTCACGAACATCCGGCTGACGTGGCGGACCAGCCCCGTGCGCTCGGCCTCGGGCCCGACCATGAAGCCCGGGGTGTCGCACAGGAACAGGAGCGGGAGGCCGTAGCCGTCGCAGTGCTGGAGGAAGCGGGCCGCCTTGTCCGCCCCGTCGGCGTCGATGGCGCCGCCCAGGTGGCGGGGGTCGTTGGCCACGATGCCCAGCGGGTGGCCGTCGACCTTGGCCAGCGCCGTCACCATCCCCGGCCCGAACCCGGCCCGCAGCTCGAGCACGCTGTCCTCGTCGGCCAGGCCGGCGATGACGTCCCGCATCTCATAGAGCTGCGACCGGCGCTCGGGGATGAGGTCCCGCAGGGCGGAGGGGTCCGGGGCCGGACCGGGAGTCGTCGGACCCGCCAGGTAGGCCAGGTACCGGCGGGCCGCCGCCACTGCGGCCGCTTCGTCGTCCACCCGCAGGTCGACCACGCCGTTGGCCACCTGCTCGTCGAGCGGCCCGATGTCCTCAGGGGCGTACTGGCCGAGCCCGCCGCCCTCGATCATGGCCGGGCCCCCCATCCCGATGTTGGCCCCCTCGGTGGCGATGACCACGTCGCAGCAGCCGAGCAGGGCGGCGTTGCCGGCGAAGCACCGTCCGGAGGTGATGCCGATCAGGGGCACCGTCCCGCTCAGGCGGGCGAAGAGGTGGAAGGCCATCGTGTCGAGGCCCGAGATGCCGGGGGCGTCGGTGTCCCCCGGCCGCCCGCCCCCGCCTTCGGCGAAGAGGACCACGGGCAGGCCCTGGCGCTCGGCCAGCTCGAACAGACGGTCCTTCTTGCGGTGGTTCTGGAAGCCCTGGGTGCCGGCCAGCACGGTGTAGTCGTAGGACGCCACCACCACCGGGCGGCCGTCGATCCGGCCGATGCCGCCGACGAGGCCGTCGGCCGGGGTCCGGGCGATCAGGTCGTCGAGCTCGCGCCGTCGGCGCTGGGCGGCGATGGCCAGGGGCGCGAACTCGACGAAGCTGTCGGGGTCGCAGAGGTCGGCGATGTTCTCCCGGGCCGTGCGCTGGCCGGTCTTCCGGCGACGGTCGACGGCATCGGGCCGGGCCGGGTCCAGGCCGATCGCGTGGCGCTCGACCACCGCGGCGAGATCGGCCCGCTCGGTGGCCGCCGCCTCCGTCTCGGGTCGGTGCTCGTCGCTGACCGCGCCGGGGACGAGCACGAGCAGCGGGTCACCGGCGCCGACCCCGTCGCCCGCGCCGACCAGGATCTCCCCGACGGTGCCGTCGACGGCGGCGACGACGGCGTGCTCCATCTTCATCGACTCGATGACGACCAGCGTCGTGCCCTCGTGCACGTCCGCCCCGGTCTGGACCAGGACCCCGACCACTCGGCCCTGCAAGGGCGACACCACCTCGTGCACTGGGCCGCGAACCTACCGACTGCCGGGTCTACGCCCGGACGGCGTAGCGAACGGGGCAGGGCGCGGCGGAGCGGGCCACGCCGCCGATCTGACCCGGGAGGGGCTCGGCCGTGGTGAACGCCGGGTGCAGGTCGTAGTGGTCGAGCAGGCGGCTCACCGAGCGGGTCATGGCGGCGAGGGAGAACGGCATCGCCGGGCACGTGTGCTTGCCGTGGCCGAAGGTGGTCACCAGCTCCCGGGTGGCCAGGTCGGCCTCGTCCCGAAGGCGGCGCCGGAGCCACCGGCCGGGGTCGTAGGCCTCCAGGCCGGGGGCGGCCGTGGTGTTGGTCAGGGGCAGGAACGTGGCCACGACCGTGCCCGGGGCCAACGAGTAGGTGGTCGTCTCGTCGGTGACCTCGACCGGTCGGAGGACGGCCCGCAGCATGATCGAGCGCTGACCGAGGCGGGTCGACTCGAGCGCGCACCGCTCGAGCAGCCCGTCCTCGCCGGCCCGGGCCCGGGCCATGACGTCGGGGTGCAGGAGCAGGTGCACGATGGTCCAGCCCAGGGCTGCGAACAGGTTCGACATCGAGCCCAGGTGGACCAGGATCACGTCGCGGGCGATGCCCTGGTCGGCCTCCGGGCCGGGGGCGTCGGCCCAGCGCTCGACGATCCGGCCGAGCAGGTCGTCCTCAGGTGGTCCTGCCCTCCGCTCGGCCAACGTCTCGCCCAGGAGCGCCTCGGCCGTGGCCATGGCCGCCCGCTCGCGGGCCTGGCCGTCGGCGGCCACCGCGGCCATGGCGCCGGGGTGGACGAAGGCGTCGGACCCGTCCAGGGCGTCGAGGGCCTCGACCAGGCCGGTGAAGCGGTCGCCGCGGGCCGACGCCGGCCCCGCCCAGGACGCCAGGCCCATGCGGTGGCCGAGGCGCCGCGTGAAGGCGAACACGTCGACCTCACCGGCCGCTCCCAGGGCGGCGAACTCGTCGTCCACCGCGCCGTCCAGGGCGGCCAGGTAGCTGCTCACGTCCTCGCGACCGAACAGGTCATGGGGCAGGGTGCGCCGGCCGTCGAAGAGCTCGGGCGGGAGCTTGCGCAGCAGCATCTGCCAGTCGGCCACCCCCTTGCTGGCCACCGCCTCGGGCAGGGCGTAGAAGCACCGGACACCGGCAGGGGAGAAGCAGAACAGGTACTCGGTCCCACCCGACTCGACGGCGAAGGTGTCACCCCAGCGGGCCCGGGCGGCGGCCATCGTGGCCACCACGTCGGCCACCGGGCGGTCCCACGGCAGCGCGATGTCGGCTCGGGGTGGAGCCGGCGTGATCCCGCCCCCCTCGGTCACCCCCATGCCGAGCGACCCTACGCGTGCGCCCAATGATCGTTCTGGTTGCATCCCCCCGCGACCCACCGCGGGGAGGTGCAACCAGAACAGGTGGGGTCAGCTGATCTCGGCGGTGCCGGCCGTGTCGCCGGCGATGAAGCGGTGGATGACGGCACCGATGACGGCGCCGACGATCGGGGCCAGCCAGAAGAACCAGAGCTGCTCGAGGTTGTCGCCGCCGACCAGCAGGGCCGGGCCGGTCGAGCGGGCCGGGTTCACCGACGTGTTGGTCACCGGGATGCTGATGAGGTGGATCAGCGTGAGGCTGAGGCCGATGCCGAGGGGGGCGAAGCCGGCCGGGGCCCGCCGGTCGGTCACCCCGAGGATCACGAGCAGGAACACGGCGGTGAGCACGACCTCGACGATGATCGCCGAGCCGATGGCGTACCCGCCGGGCGAGCCGGTGGTGCCGAAGCCGTTGGCGGCCAGCCAGTTGCCGGACCGCTCGAAGCCGGGCTGACCCTCCAGGATCCCCCACAGGGCGAGCGAGGCCAGGATGGCGCCGAGGACCTGGGCGACGATGTACGGCACCACGTCCTTGGCGTCGAACTTCTTGGCGGTCCACAGACCCACGGTGACCGCCGGGTTGAAGTGACCGCCGGAGATGTGGCCCAGGGCGTAGGCGCCCGTGACCACGGTGAGCCCGAAGGCGAAGGACACGCCGAGGAGGCCGATGCCGATCGAGTTGTTGGGCCCGAACTGGGAGGCGATCACGGCGCTGCCGCAGCCCCCCAGCACCAGCCAGAAGGTCCCCAACGCCTCGGCGCCGAGTGCCCGTGTCCGGTCCATGAGTCTTCCTCTCGTTGCGGACGGTCCCCGGAATCGACCGTAGTCCCCGCCGCAGTACGGTCGCCGGAATGAGCCACAAGGTCATCCAGTGGGCGACGGGCACCGTCGGCATCCACGCCGTGCCCGCCATCGTCCACCACCCCGATCTCGAGCTGGTCGGCCTCTGGGTCCACAGCGACGACAAGGCCGGCCGCGACGCCGGTGAGTTGTGCGGCATCGACCCGGTGGGCGTCACCGCCACCCAGGACGTCGACGCCCTGCTCGCCCTCGACGCCGACTGCATCTGTTACACGGCCCACTCCGACGTCCGCCCCGGCGAGGTGGTCGACGACATCTGCCGGATGCTGGCGGGGGGCAGGAACGTGGTCAACACGTCCTTCGTGGCCCTGCTGTACCCCGAGCAGGCCGGGTTCGGCGACCAGCTCGAGGCCGCCTGCCAGGAGGGCGGCACGTCGTTCTTCACCTCGGGGATCGACCCGGGCTACGGCAACGCGGGCATCACCATCGGGGCCCTCGGGCTGTGCAAGGAGGTCCGCACGGTCCGGATGATGGAGATCGTCAACTACGCCACCTGGGACAACCCCTTCACCATGTTCGAGATCATGGGGTTCGGGAAGGCCGACGAGGCGCAGTCCCTGCTGCTGGCGCCGGGAAGCGTGACCCTGGCCTGGGGGCCGGTGGTCGCTCTGGTCGCCGCCTCGCTGGGCCTGGAGCTGGACGGGATCGTCGAGGACCACGAGGTGCTCCTCGCCGACGAGGACGTGACCATCGCCTCGGGCGTGGTCGAGGCCGGGACCATCTCGGGGATGCGCTTCGAGATCAAGGGCATGGTCGACGGTGAGGAGCGGGTGACCGTCGAGCACGTCACCCGCCTGCGGGACGACGACGCCCCGCACTGGCCCCAGGGCGAGGGCTACCGGATCCTGGTGGCGGGGGAGCCCAACCTGAAGCTGGAGGTCAGCCTGTCCTCCGACCTCGGGGACCACAACCACGCCGGCTGCCTGGCCACCGCCATGCACGTGGTCAACGCCATCCCCGCCGTGGTCGCCGCCGACCCCGGCGTCCTCACCCTCCTCGACCTCACCCCCCGCTTCCGGTTCTGATCCACCCGGCGGGTCGCCGGCGACGTAATTCCGCACCCAGAACGGTCAAGGGCGCCTAATGACAGTGGACACTTACGTAAGTATCTGCTAACGTTCTTGCCGTGGACGCCGCCCTCAAGGCCCTGGCCGAGCCCCGCCGTCGGGACATCCTCCGGCTGGTGTGGAGCCAGGAGCTGGCGGCAGGCGAGATCGCGGCTCGCTTCGACGTCACCCGACCGGCCATCTCCCAGCACCTCCGCGTGCTGTCCGAGGCCGATCTGGTGACCGAGCGCCGCGACGGCACGCGCCGGCTCTACCGGGCGCGGCCGGACACGGTCGAGGAGCTCCAAGCGTTCCTCGCCCGGTTCTGGGATGAGCGCCTCGACCGTCTCCGTGACGTCGCCGAGGCCGCCGAGCGAGACAAGGAGCGACCCTGATGGCCGAATTCGTGCGTGAAGTGGTGATCGCCGCCAGCCCGGAGACGATCTACGGGTTCCTGACCGAGGCGGACAAGCACCGACAGTGGGAGGGGACCGAGGTCGAGCTCGACCCGCGGCCGGGCGGCGTCTACTCGGTCCTCGTCGCCGGCGAGTACCACGGCGTCGGCGAGTTCGTCGAGCTCGTCCCCTTCGAGAAGATCGTGCACACCTTCGGCTGGGACATGCCCGACAACCCCATCCTGCCGGGCTCGACGATGGTCGAGATCACCCTCGAGCCCGAGGGCGACAAGACCCGTCTGCGCCTCCGTCACCACGACCTGCCCGACGACCAGGTGGCCACCCACGCCCACGGGTGGACCCACTACCTGGACCGTCTTGCCCTCGTCGCCGGCGGGGGCGATGCCGGCCCCGACACCGGTCCGGACACCCAACCCGACTGACCGCGCCCCCGTCGGCCACCGCCATACTGCGACGGTGGCCGACGGTGACACCCTCTTCGACCGGGCGGGGGGCCAACCCTGGTTCGACGCGCTGGTCGAGCGCTTCTACGAGGGGGTCGAGGACGACCCGCTGCTCCGGCCCATCTATCCCGAGGACCTCGGGCCGGGGAAGCGGGGCCTGGCCCTCTTCCTGGGCCAGTACTGGGGCGGCCCCGACGCCTACTCGGCCGAGCGGGGCCATCCCCGACTGCGGGCCCGCCACCTCCCCTTCGCCATCGACACCCCCGAGCGTGACGCCTGGGTCGTCCACATGACCGCCGCCGTGCGCGCCGGTGGCCTGTCGGCCGAGGACGAAGCCGACTTCCTGGCCTATGTGGACACCGCGGCCACCCACATGATCAACCAGCACCCCCTGGGCCTGCGCCCGTCCTGACCGGCCTCGGTCAAGGGCCATGATGAGGCCATGACCTACCGCGTGATCCAGTGGGCGACCGGCGGCGTGGGCCGGGCGGCCATCGAAGGCGTGCTCGACCACCCCGACCTGGAGCTGGTCGGCTGCTGGGTCCACAGCGCCGACAAGGACGGCCGTGACGTGGGCGAGCTCATCGGCCGGGACCCCCTCGGGGTGGCCGCCACCACCGACATCGACGCCCTGCTGTCCGTGGCCGCCGACGCCGTCGTGTACTCGCCGGTCATGGCCGATCCCGCGGTGGTCGACCGGATCCTGCGCTCGGGCAAGAACGTGGTCACGCCCCTCGGCTGGTTCTATCCGAAGGGCCAGGACACGAGCGGGCTGGAGGAGGCCTGCGCCGAGGGCGGGGTGACCCTGCACGGCACCGGCATCCACCCCGGCGGGATCACCGAGCGCTTCCCCCTGATGGTGTCGGCCCTGTCCAACGCCATCACCCACGTCCGGGCGGAGGAGTTCAGCGACATCCGCACCTACGGCGCCCCCGATGTGGTGCGCCACGTGATGCTCTTCGGGGCCACCCCCGAGGAGGCGGCCGAGAGCATCATGCTGAACGTCCTCGGCGCCGGGTTCATCCAGTCGGTCCACATGGTGGCCGACGTCCTGGGCTTCGCCCTCGACCCCGAGCTCACGACCAGCCACGAGGTCGCCGTGGCCACGGCGCCCATCGACTCACCCATCGGCCCGATCGAGCCGGGCCTCGTGGCCGCCCAACGGTTCCGGTGGGTGGGGACGGTCGGCGGCCAGCCGGTCGTGACCGCGGCGGTGAACTGGTTCATGGGCCAGGAGGACCTCGACCCCGGGTGGACGTTCGGCCCCGAGGGCGAGCGCTTCGAGGTCGAGATCACGGGCGACCCGCCCGTCCAGCTCAGCTTCCACGGCCTGCACCCCGACTCCATCGCCGAGGGCCTCGAGCGCAACCGGGGGATCGTGGCCACGGCCATGCACTGCGTCAACGCCGTGCCCTACGTCTGTGCCGCCGCCCCCGGCCTGCAGACCTACCTCGACCTCCCCCTCGTCGCCGGCCGCGCCGCCCCGGGATTACGCAGGAGCTGAGTAGACGGGGCGGTCGCCGTCGACGGTGACCCGGCGCATGATGCGGTGGCGGGGGAAGTGGTCGCTGAGGGCGCGGTGGTTGGTGCAGCGCTCGTCCCACACGGCCAGGTCGTCGGCGCGCCACCGCCAGCGGACCTGGAAGTTGGGGTCCTCGGCGTGGTGGAGCAGGAAGGCCAGGAGGGCGTCGCTCTCGGGCCGGGTCAGGCCGACGATCTGGTCCATGAACAGCCCGGAGACGAACAGCGCCGGGCGCCCGGTGCGGGGGTGGGTGCGGACCAGGGGGTGCTCGACGGGCTGGTAGGCGGCGTCGAGGGCGGCCATCTGCCCGTCGTCGAGGAAGCGACCCACCGCGGCGTCGAAGTCCGCGCCCCGGTGGTGGCGGACCGTCAGCCCGGCGCAGAGGGCCTGCATGGTGGGGGAGAGGGCCTCGTAGGCCGCGGTCATGCTCGCCCAGAGCGTGTCGCCGCCGACGTCGGGGATGAGGCGGGCGCTGAGCACGGCCACTTGCGGGGGCTCGGCGATCCAGGTGACGTCGGTGTGCCAGCCGTCGGCGTCGGGCGGGCTGGCCTCGGTGTCCTCGATGTACTGCAGCCGGGTGTCGGCCCCCAGCACCTTGGACACCGGAAAGACGCTGGGCTCGCCGAAACGGGCGGCGAAGGCCAGGTGCTGGTCGTCGGACAGGTCCTGGTCGTGGAAGAAGAGGACCTGGTGGTCGAGCAGGGCCTGGTCGATGAGGGCGAACTGCTCGTCGCTCATGTCGGCCAGGTCGACTCCCTCGACGACGGCGCCGATGACGGCGTTGACCGGCGTGACGATCGGGGCGTCGCTCACCCCGAGAGTGTCCCACGTCCCCGGTACGGTCCGAGCTTGATGGCCATTGCCTGCGGACACTGCGGAGCGAGTCACGACACCGTGGCCGAGGTCCGCTCGTGCACCGGGACCCGCGCTCCCGAGGCGTCCCTGTTCGACGAGCCGCCGCCGGACGACGAACCCACGCTCGTTCTGGCACCCGATTCGGCGGCCAGGGCAGCCGAATCGGGTGCCAGAAGCGTGGTGGAGGCCGTGGCGGGGGACCTGGACGTCCTGGCCGGTCCCGACGCGCTCGGCCGGGCCCTCGTCGTCGGCCCGGGTCAGGCCGCGCCGCCGCCCTGGGCCGACGCCCCCCGGTTCGTGGTCGACGCTGCCGCGGTGGCGACGGCCGACCAGCTCATCGGCCAGCTGCTGCCGCGGTGGGTGAAGCGCCGGCGCTACGTCGTGGAGCTGGCCGTCGACCTGCCCACCGGGCCCACGGAGCGGGACGACACCGAGCCGTGGCGGCTAAAGCCCTCGTTCGCGTTTCCGCTCGACCAACTCGTGCACCTCGTGTGGGCCAACGCCGTGGACCTCCGCGACGCCTCCGTCCCGACGTTCGGGCCCCGGTCGATGGCCCTCAGTGCCGGCGCCACGGCGTCGGCGACGGCGGACATCGCGCTCGCCGACGGCCAGGACGCGTGGTGCGACGGCGGGCCCCTGGACGTCGAGCTGGCTCGGCGCCTCGGCGCGCCGCTGCTCCCGGCCCCGAACGTCGGCCGCCTCGAGCCCTTCGGCCTGGCCCTCCCGACCGCCGACCTGGCGCCGGACCAGCTGGCGGCGGTCGCCCACCGCGGCGGCCCCTGCCGGGTCATCTCGCCCGCCGGCTCGGGCAAGACCCGCACGCTCACCGAGCGGGCCCGCCACCTGGTCCGGGACCAACGCCTCAGCCCCGGCGCCCTCGGCCTGGTGGCCTACAACAAGCGGGCGGCCGACGAGATGGGCGAGCGCCTCGGCGACACCCGGGGCCTGGACATCCGCACCCTCAACTCCCTGGGCCTGGCCATCCTCACCGGGCGGGGCCCCTTCGCCACGCCGGGCAGTGGCCAGCGCTCGGTGGACACGCTGAACGAGGCCGACCAGCGCCGCATCCTCGACGGGTTGGTCGACTTCCCGCGGCGGGCCAACACCGATCCGGCCGCGGCCTGGCTGGAGGCCCTCGGCCGGGTCCGCCTCGGCCTGCGCCCGCCCTCCGACGTCGAGGCCGAGTACGCCGGCGACGTCGACGGCCTGGACGAGGTCTTCTCCCGCTACCAGGCCGAGCTGGACCGGCGGGGCGTGGTCGACTTCGACCAGCAGATCTACGGGGCGGTGAAGCTGCTGCTGACCGAGCCCGAGGTCCGGGCCACCGCCCAGAGGGCCAGCCGGGTCCTGCTGGTCGATGAGTTCCAGGACCTGACCCCGGCCCACCTCCTGCTCCTGCGCCTGCTGGCCGCCCCGGCCTTCGACGTGTTCGGCGTGGGCGACGACGACCAGACCATCTACGGCTACAACGGCGCCGACCCCACCTGGCTCATCGACTTCGACCGCTACTTCCCCGGCGCCGCCTCCCACCCGCTGACCGTCAACTACCGGTGCCCGCCCGGGGTGGTGACCGGGGCCCGCACGCTGCTGACCCACAACCGCCGCCGGGTGGCCAAGACCATCGACGCCGCGCCCGGCCGGGCCGGCGCCGACACCGATCTGGTCGTGCGGGTCGACGACGCCACAGTGGCGGCCACCGTGGCTGTGGTCCAGGACCGTCGGGCGGCGGGGGCGGCGACCTCCGACATCGCCGTGCTCACCCGGGTCAACGCGACGCTCGCCCCGGTGCAGGTCGCCCTCGACCTGGCCGGGGTCCCGTGCGACCGGGTCGCGGGGCCGGCCTGGCTCCAGCGCACGGGCGTGCGTTCGGCGCTGGCCTGGCTCCGGCTGGCCACCACGGGCAGCCTGCGCCCGGTCGACCTGGCCGAGGCCGCCCGCCGCCCACCCCGGGGACTCTCGGGCAAGGTCATCGAGTGGATCGGCGAGCAGCGCAACGTCGAGGGCATCGAGCGGTTGGCCGGTCGTCTCAGCCGGGATCGCGACCGGGAGAAGGTCGAGGCCTTCGCCGACGACCTGCGGGCCATCACCAGCCGGGCCCAGCAGGGGACGGCGGCCGAGGTCCTGGCCCATGTGCGCGACCGCCTAGGCCTCGAGGGGGCGATGCAGTCCCTCGACGGCAGCCGGGGCCGGGTCGACCGGTCCAGCCACACCGACGACCTCGACGCCCTGATCCAGCTGGCCGAGCTGCACACCGATGCGGCCACGTTCGGCGACTGGCTGGCCGTCCAGCTCGAGGCCCGACCCGCCACCGCGGGCCCGCTCGTGCACCTGTCGACCGTGCACCGGGTCAAGGGGCTGGAGTGGCCCCACGTCGTGGTCCACGAGGCCTCGTCCCGGCTCTTCCCGCACCGCCTGGCCGACGACGTCGAAGAGGAGCGCCGGGTGTTCCACGTGGCCGTGACCCGGGGCTCGGCCACCGTCACCGTCGTGACCCCCGAACGGGCCCCCTCACCCTTCGTCGCCCAGCTGGTGACCGAGGCGCCGCCCGCGCCGGTCGAACGTCCCGGCCCCGCGCCGACCCCGACTCGTGCGGCTCCCGCGGTCGCGGTGCCGTCGCGTCCTGCCGCCCCGGGCGACCAGGGGCTGCGCGATGCCCTCCAGGCCTGGCGCCTCGACAAGTCGCGGGCCGACGGTGTCCCCGCCTACGTCGTTTTCAACAACAAGACCCTCGACGACCTCGTCGCCCGCCGCCCCACCGACTACGCCCAGCTCCGGGCCTGCGTCGGCATCGGCCCGGCCAAGGTCGAGAACTACGGCGACGACCTCCTCGCCCTCATCGCCGAGACCTCAGGCTGAGGTCAGGGTCAACAACCGCTCGATGCGGTGGTCGTCGGCGCCCAGGTGCCGAGCCAGCACCCCCACAACGGCTTCGACGTCCAGCGTCCCCGCCTCGGCCATGGCCTCGAGGTCGGCCCAGTCCCTCGTGCGGTCGAAGAAGGCCTTGAACACGGCGAGGTCCCCACAGTCGAGGAAGGGCACCTCTGTCCCCCCGAAGAGCTCGCGTCGGACCCGGGCCGCGGCCTGCTCGTGGAAGGCGGTCGTGTTGGCGAAGAGGTCGACCGGCGTGGTCTCCCACCAACAGCGGACCTGGCCGTCCCGCTCGACCCGGGCCACGTCCTCCTCGGTCCAGGTCACCCCGGTGGGGAGCGCGGCGAAGATCTCCGGGGCCCGGCCGGCGTCGACGAAGAGGTTGATGTCGATGTCGATCGTGCCCCGGGCCTGCTGGGTGCACCAGGCCAGGGCCAGTGCCCCGCCGAAGGCGTGTGGGATGCCGGCCTCGTCGAAGGCCTCGTGCAGCGCCACGATCCGGGCCGTCAGGTCGACGGTCACGCCGGGGCCTCGGGGAAGCGGGGGAAGGGGAGGGTGGCGGCGTGCCGGGCGGGGAACTGGGCCGCCAAGGCGAGCACGGCCTCGAGCTCCTGGCCCCGGTCCGCAGGCCCGCTGCCGTCGACCCGGGGGACGAGCTCGAGGTCGAGGGCGAAGCCCGCGGCCCGCACGATGCGCTGCAGGGTGGTGACGCTCGGGGTCTTCGCCCCGTTCTCGTAGGCCGACAGCGTGGCGTGGGACGTGCCCGCCCGGGCCGCCAGCTCCCGCAGGCTCATCCCCGCCCGTTGCCGGGCCTGCCGGACCGTCGTGGCCGCACCCATGCCGGGATGGTATCCGATCAGATACCACTTCGTCCACCGCCGCCGCCGGTGTCCGCCGACGGGTGTCACCCCCCGGCCGTACGGTGCGGGTCGTGACCACTGCGGAACGGGCCCAGGCCCTGCTGACCGAGTTCCTCGGTCCCGACGCCGAGTTCCGGGATGGTCAGCTCGACGCCATCGAGGCCCTGGTCGACGGTCGCCACCGGGTCCTGGTCGTCCAGCGCACCGGTTGGGGCAAGAGCATCGTCTACCTGATCGCCACCCGCCTGCTGCGGGAGGACGGCGCCGGGCCCAGCCTGGTCGTCTCGCCGCTGCTTGCCCTCATGCGCAACCAGACCCTGATGGGCGAGCGCATCGGCGTCCGTTCGGCCACCATCAACAGCGAGAACATCGACGACTGGCAGGCCATCGAGACCGCGGCCCACGCCGGCGACATCGACCTCCTGCTCATCTCCCCCGAGCGCCTGAACAACCCCCGCTTCCGGGACAACGTCCTGGCCGAGGTGGCCCACACGGCAGGGCTGTTCGTGGTCGACGAGGTCCACTGCATCTCGGACTGGGGCCACGACTTCCGCCCCGACTACCGCCGGGTCGGCCGGGTCATCGACCTGCTCCCCCCGACGGTGCCGGTGCTGGGCTGCACGGCCACGGCCAACGACCGTGTGGTGGCCGACATCGAGCACCAGCTGGGCGACGACCTCGTCGTCATCCGGGGGCCACTGGGCCGGGACAGCCTGGCCGTGCGGGTCCTCGACCTGCCCACCCAGGGCGAGCGGCTGGCCTGGCTGAGCCGGGAGGTGCCCCGCATGGACGGCACGGGCGTCGTCTACTGCCTGACCATCAACGACGCCAACCGGGTCACCCAGTGGCTTCGGCGGGAGGGCATCGACGCCGTCTCCTACACGGGGGCCACGGCCCCGGAGGACCGGCTGGAGATCGAGGCCGCGCTGAGCGAGAACCGGGTGAAGGTGGTGGTGGCCACCTCCGCCCTGGGCATGGGCTACGACAAACCCGACCTGGCCTTCGTCGTCCACTTCCAGTCCCCGGGCTCGCCCATCGCCTACTACCAGCAGATCGGGCGGGCGGGGCGGGCCCTGGACACCGCCGCCGTCGTGCTCCTCCGGGGCCACGAGGACCGGGACATCCAGGACTGGTTCATCGAGACGGCGTTCCCCGACAAGGTCGACGCCGAGGCCGTGGTCGCCTTCCTGGAGAGCCAGGAGGAACCCGTCGGCGTGGCCGCCATCGAGCCGGTCGTCAACCTGCGCCGCTCCCGCCTGGACGCCATGCTGAAGGTGCTCGAGGTCGAGGGAGCGGTGGCTCGCCAAGGGGGCAAGTGGTCCCGCACCGGACGGGACTGGGCCTACGACGCCGATCGGGTCGAGCGGGTCACCGCCGAGCGCCGGCGCGAGCAGGCCGCCATGGACGAGTTCGGGAGCACCGCCGACTGCCTCATGCAGCTCCTCCTGGCCGAGCTGGACGACCCCGCCTCCGGGCCGTGTGGTCGCTGCGGCAACTGCGCCCCCGTGGCCGAGGAGCCCCTCGACCCGGCGGAGGTGGCTCGGGCCATCGAGTTCGTCCGCGGCCAACCCCTGCTCGTCGACCCGCGCCGTCAGTGGCCGTCGGGCCTCGACGAGGTGCGGGGCAAGATCCCGGCCGACCTCCAGGTCGACGAGGGCCGGGCCCTGTGCCTGTGGACCGACGGCGGCTGGGGCACCCGCGTCCGGGCCGGGCGCAAAGCCGGGGCGTACGCCGACGAGCTGGTGGGCGCCGCCGCCCGCCTGGTGGACAACTGGGCCCCGGCCCCGGCCCCGACGTGGGTCACCGTGGTGCCGTCGGACGATCGTCCCGAAGTGGCGGGGTTCGCCGAGGCCCTGGCCGACGCCGTCGGGCTGCCGTTCGTGGCCGCCGTCACCGCGGCCCGTCCGAAGGCGGCGCAAGCCAGCCGCGAGAACAGCGCCCAGCAGGTCCTCAACGTGCTCGGGGCCTTCGCCGTGGACGGTGATGCGCCTCCCGGTCCGGTCCTGCTGGTCGACGACACGGCCAGCTCCCGCTGGACGATGACCGTGGTCGGTGCCGCGCTGCGCGAACGCGGGGCCGAGGCCGTGTTCCCCCTGGTCCTGGCCCAGCGCTGAGAGTCCGGCGCTGGGGCGCGGCGTCAGACGGGGACCTGGTGCTCCTCGGTCACGGCCATGCAGGCGGGACAGAGCTCGCCCCCGGCCATGCGGGCCCGGATCCACGGCACCTGATCCCACAGCTGGAGGCTGCGGATGATCGTGCCGCAGGCGGTGGCGCCGTCGTCGGGGTCAACCGCATGACAGCAACCGGAAGGGCCAGTGACCGCCGAGGAACCCGAGTGGATCGAGTCCCCTTCTGAACCGGTGATCCATGACATCGTCACCACCTCCTCGGAGGGACGTGCGCAAGAAACGCTGAGCGAGAACGTAATTGTCCGGAAACGCGGATTCGGGGACCCTCCGTCACGACCTGCGCGCCCCAGGTAGTCGACCAGGGGCAGGAATCTCCGGGGTCGCGGGTCGGTTGACCCCTGCGTGAGCGATCCCGTCATCCAAACCGTGGAGCTCGGCGCCGCGCCGTGGCCGACCATCGACCCGTTCCTCTTCTGCGTCCACCACCGCGACGCCTATCCCGCCGGCGACGAGCGCATGGCCCCGCGGGCCTCACTCGACGGCCGGGACCTCGGCATGGACTTCTCGGGTCGGGACGGCTGGAGCATGTACCACGGCCTGGTCGTGCCCGGCTTCCCCCAGCACCCCCACCGGGGCTTCGAGACCGTCACCTACGTACGCCGGGGCTACGTGGACCACTCCGACTCCCTCGGCGCCACCGCCCGCTTCGGCCGGGGTGACGTCCAGTGGCTGACCGCCGGCGGGGGCATCGTCCACGCCGAGATGTTCCCCCTCGTCGAGGAGGAGGACGACAACCCGACCGAGCTGTTCCAGATCTGGCTGAACCTGCCCGGTGAGGACAAGCTGGTCGATCCCCACTTCTCGATGCTGTGGGACGAGGACATCCCCCGGGTCGTGGCCACCGACGCCGACGGCCGGTCCGTCGAGATCACGGTGATCGCGGGCGAGTTGGCGGGCGAGCGGCCGGCCTCACCCCCGCCCCGGTCGTGGGCCAGCCGGACCGACACCGACGTGGCCATCTGGCACCTGCGCTTCGAGCCCGGCTCGTCCTGGTCGCTGCCGCCGGCCGGCCCCGAGACGGTCCGCATGCTCTACGTGTTCGAGGGCGCCGGCCTCGACGTCGCCGGCCACGTCCTGGGCGGTCGCACCGGCGCCGCGCTTGAAGCGGGCGAGCCGGTCGAGCTGACGGCCGGCGACGAGCCCATCGAGGCCCTGGTCCTGCAGGGTCGCCCCATCGGCGAGCCCGTGGCGCAGTACGGGCCGTTCGTGCTGAACGACAAAGCCGGCATCGAGCAGGCCTTCGCCGACTACCGCCGCACCGGCTTCGGCGGCTGGCCCTTCCCCGACGACGCCCCCACCCACGCCCGCACCGACGGCCGCTTCGCCAAGCACGCCGACGGTCGGGTCGAACACGCCCCCGCCTCGGCGACGGCCGTCTGAGAGCCAGGAGCCAGCACATGGATGCCGCTGCCGCCCAGTCGTTCCTCGCCGATCGCCACCAGGGGGTGCTGGTCACGCTGCGGGGCGACGGTCGCCCGCAGTCGTCCAACATCGCCTTCCACTTTGCCGACGGGGTGGCCCGGATCTCGGTCACCGACGGCCGGGCCAAGACCAAGAACCTCCGTCGGGACCCCCGGGCCGTGCTCCACGTGACGGGGGACAGCTTCTACCAGTACGTGTCCGCCATCGGGACCGCGGAGCTGAGCCCGGTCAGCACCGAGCCGGGCGACGCCACGGGCCAGGAGCTGCTCGAGCTGCACGACGCCGTGTCCGCCGAGCCCCACTCGGACCCCGACGACTTCTTCCGGGCCATGGTCGAGGACCAGCGCTTGGTGATCCGCTTCCGGCCCGACGGTTACACGGGCATGGTCTGAGCTCTACGCTCGGCGCCGGTCCCGGACGTCCTGGGCCGCTCGGGGAGGATGGATGACCGTCTCACTGGTGACCGGCGCGTCGACCGGCATCGGCTTCGCCACCGCCCTGCGGCTGGCCCAGGAGGGCCACCAGGTCCACGGCTCGGTCCGCTCCGAGGCCAGCGGCCAGGCCCTCCTCGACGCGGCCGGTGACCTGGACGTGTCCCTCGTGGTCATGGACGTGGACCACGACGACTCGGTCACGGCCGCCATCGAAGGCCTGCTGGCGGCGGCCGGCGGTGTCGACGTCCTCGTCAACAACGCGGGGATCGCGATCGGTCACGCCGTCGAGGACACGCCGCTGGCCGACTTCCGGCGGGTCATGGACACCAACGTGTGGGGGACGCTGCGCTGCATCCAGGCCGTCCTCCCCTCGATGCGGGAGCGAGGCTCGGGCCACATCCTGAACGTGACCTCGACCGCGGGCCGGGTCGCGGTTGCGGGCCAGTCCGCCTACACCATGTCCAAGTTCGCGGCCGAGGCCCTGACCGAGAGCCTGGCCGCCGAGGTCGCGCCCTTCGGGATCCACGTCTCAGCCATCGAGCCCGGCGTCATCGAGACCCCCATCTTCGAGAAGGCCCTGGCCGATCCCGAGGACCCGACCACGCCCTACGTCGGCGGTCGGCGCATCGGGGAGTTCTACATCTACTCGCTGCTCAACGACCCGGCGACGCCGGACGTCGTGGCCGAGGTCATCTGGCAGGCGATCACCGCCGACCAGCCGAAGCTCCGGTACCTGGCGGGGGCCGACGCCAAGGCACTGGTGGCCCACCGGGACGAGCTCAGCGACGAGGAGTGGATCACCCGCCAGGCCGAGCCCGACGACAACGCCTGGCGGGCCTGGATCAAGGACGTCACCGGCGTCGAGATCTCCCCGACCTGACCGCTCAGCCCTCTGGCGCCTCGGTCGCCTTGGGGGCGGGCTGGGGGCCCTTGTAGGGGCGGCCGCCGCGCTTCTTCTTGCGGTGCTCGGCCACGTACTCGTCGACGGTGACCCCGTGCTCCTCGGCCTTCTTCTCGAGGCTGGTGTCCTGTTCGGCCTTGCGCCGGGCCCGCAGCTCCTCGGGCGTGATCCCCAGCCGGTCGGCTTCTTCCTGCCGCCGCTGGTCCCGTTCCGGATCCTTGCCCATCCGTCGAGGCTAGGACCACGTGGCAGACTCGCCGGATGCTCATTTTCGCCATTCTCGGTTTCGGCATCATCATCGGCTGGATCGCCGGGTGGATCACCGGCACTGAGTCCTGGGGCAAGCGCATCGGCTACGGCCTGCTCGGCTCCTTCGTCGGCGGGCTCCTCGCCAGCCTCATCGCCGGTGACGGCCTGAACCTCCGGCCCAGCGGGATCATCGGCTCCATCGTCGGCGCCGTGATCCTCATGCTGATCGACCGGGCCGTCTCCAGCCGCAAGTAGGCCGCGGGGTCGCCCACGTCGCGAGGCGACGATAGGAAGGCCCGAATGGGCTGGTGGCGACGTGCGGTCGAACCCCCGGTGGGCTGGGAGGACCTGGCCGGCGCGCGGCTGGCCCCGTTCGCCACGCTGGACGCCGACGAGTGGGCGCAGCTGGGCGCTGACATCGGCCGCCTGCTGGGCGAGAAGCGCTGGGAGGCGGCCCGCGGCTTCGCGCTGACCGACGACATGCGCCTGACCATCGCCGCCCAGGCCGCCCTGCTGGTCCTCGGCCTCGACATCGAGTGCTACCACGACGTCCGTTCGATCATCGTCACGCCGACGACCCGGGTGCTGACCCACGCCCGTCCCGGTCCGGTCCGGGGCACGGTGACCGACGGCCCATTTCCGGTCATCGGCCAGGCGCACGACCGCCGCGGCCCGATCATCATCGCCTGGGACGCGGTGCGGCGGGACACCCGCCTCCCGACCCGCGGCCACAACGTCGTCTTCCACGAGTTCGCCCACAAGCTGGACATGCTCGACGGGATCATCGACGGCACGCCCCCGCTGGCCGACCAGGCCACCGTCGACCAGTGGGTGGCGGTCTGCACCGCTGAGTACGAGGCCCTCCGGGCCGGGACGGCCGGACCGCTCCTGCGCCCCTACGCCGGGACCAACCCGGCCGAGTTCTTCGCCGTGGCCACCGAGGTCTTCTTCGTCCAGCCCGTCGAACTGCAGGCCGAGAAGCCCGACCTCTACGCCGTCCTGTCCGGCTTCTACCGCCAGGACCCCGCCGCCCGAGCCCTGAAGTTGCCTTGAGTCAGGCGGGCGCCGGTTCCGGAGCGGGCTGGCGGTCGGCCTGCAGGCGGGCCAGGAACACGCCGACACCGAGCAGGATCCCGACGCCCATGAACGGGGTGAAGGTCCGCTTGGGCCAGGCCTCGTCGAGGACCAGGCCGACCCAGAAGCCGGCCAGGCCGACGTTGACGAACCAGAACACGACCCGGTCGGCCCACGCCCAGATGTCGCGCGTCGCCCGGGTGGCGGCCAGGAGCTGGGCGAAGAGGGCGTTGGTCAGGACCCCGATGAACATCGTGTGGTCCAGAGCCAGCAGGAGCCGGTCGGGGGCGGCGTCGAAGTCGTCGGCGTACTTCGAGATCAGGTAGATGAGCATCCCCAGGTTCCAGATCACGGCGACGGTGGCGGCGGCCAGGAAGGGTGGGGGCCGACCCTCGCCCCAGCCCACCGTGCGCAGCGACGCCCAGTTGCGGCGCAGGAAGATGCCGATGGCGATGATCTCGAAGGGCAGGTTCAGGGTGATGAGGGGCACGGCGTCGAGGAGCACGCCCAGCATCAGGGTGAAGCCGCCGAGGAAGAGCAGGGCCATCTGCCAGAACCCGGCCCGGGACGCCGGCGTGCGGGCTTCGTCGGGGCGCAGCCACACTTCGACGAGGGCCAGGCCGACGGGGACCAGGAAGCCGACGACCATGGTCGCCGGGTGGGCGTCTTCGCCACCGGCGGGGAGGACCTTGGCGTCGCCCTCGCTGGCCACGAGGATGCCGTAGAGCACACCCAGGACCCCGCCCGTCACCGACGTGGCCAGGGCGGCGAGCAGGCCCCACATCGGGACGCTGACCTCGGTCCGGCGGGCCAGGGCCACGGCCCACAGGAACCAGCCGATGATGGCGAGGGCGGTCAGGGTCCCGAGGACCGGACGGGACCACCCGGTGGTGGTGAGGAACGTCAGGTCGTAGGCCAGGACCACCCCGGCGGCCAGCGGGGCGCCGACCCGGGCCCAGCGGTCCAGCCCGCCTTCCAGCGGGCGATCGGCGAAGAGCCAGAGCGTCGAGGCGAAGACCGAGAGGGTGATCCAGGCCAAGGTCCCCACGTGCACGTGGGTCAGCAGCACCTTGCGGTCGAAGTCGACCAGGTCGGTGCCGTTCAGGATCCCGATCACGACCGTGAACACGAAGAGGATCAAGGCGGTGGCCAGCAGCAGCCGGATCTGGCTCCGATACGGGTGCGCAGCAAGGTCCATCGGGTCCCCCTTCCAAGGCCAGTGAGCGCAGAACTTAGTCACCGCACTGATGGCCACCGCGCTGTGGCAGGCTCGGTCGGTGATGGGGGGACGCCGAAGGGTCATCGTCGCCGCGCTCGCCCTCGTGGTCGCCCTGGGCGCGGCCGCCTGCAGCGCCGACGACGGATCCGGCTCGACCGACGACGCCTCGGCGGCCTCGACACCGGCCGTCGGTGGGGACGGCACCTGCGAGGACCTGGACCCGGACCACTGCCTGCTGCCGTGGCCCAACGACCGCTTCACGGTGCCCGACCCGTCGACCGAGACGGGCGTGCGCCTGGCCATCCCGGCTGACGGCACGCCCCAGAACGTCGACGGCGTCCCTGTGGACGTCACCGACCAGAACCGGGCCGACGGCTTCTCGCCGGCGTCGACCATCCTCACCTTCGTCCCCGAGGTCGACCTCGAGGTCAGCGGTGTCGCCCCGAGCACGGACATCGGGGAGTCGATGGACTCCGACGCCCCCATCACGCTGACCGACCTGACCACCGACGAGCGCTGGCCCTACTGGGCCGAGCTCGACGCCCCGGCCCCGGAGGGCGAGCAGCTCCTGATGATCCACCCCGCGGTGGCCCTCACCGAGGCCCATCGCTTCGAGGTGGCCGTCGACCATCTGGTGCAGGCCGACGGCTCGCCGGTCGCCGACGACGCGCTGCGCACCTGGTCCTTCACGGTGGCCAGCGCCGACAGCCTCTCGGGCCGCCTGCGCTCGATGGTCGCCGCGACCGGCGACGGCGTCCCCTCCTTCGCCGTCACCTCGGTGTCCGGTGCCGACCCGGTGGTGGTCGAGGGGACCTATGAGATCCCCAACTTCCTGGACAACGACGGCAACACCGGCGGCCAGTTCGCCCTCGACGACGACGGCCTCCCGCAGGTCAACCCCGAGCACCCGACGGCCGACGCCCCGTTCACGTGCATCCTGGGCTCGGACCCCGACGCCGGCACCGTCGTCTACGGCCACGGCCTGCTCGGCTCCCGCGACGAGGTCCTCTCCCTGGCCGACATCACGAGCCTCGCCGGGCTCAACGCCTGCGCCACCGACTGGATCGGGATGGCCACCGAGGACCTCGGCACCGTCACCACGATCCTGGCCGACGTCTCCGGCTTCCCGGCCCAGGCCGACCGGCTGCAGCAGGGGCAGATGGCCTTCTCGCTGTTGGGCCGCCTGGTCAACGCCCCCGACGGGTTCGCCGCCGATCCCGCGTTCCAGACCCCGGCGGGCGAGTCCCTGCTGGCCGAGGACGGCGCTCTGTTCGTGGGCAACAGCCAGGGCGGGGTGCTCGGCGGGGCGGTCAGTGCCGTCACCGACGAATGGGACCGGGCCGTCCTCGGCGTACCGGGCGTCGGCTACAACCTGCTGCTGCCCCGCTCCAGCGACTGGCCCGAGTTCCAGGCCGTGTTCGACCCGGCCTACCCCGACGCCATCGACCGGGTGATCGTGCTCGAGCTCATCCAGCTCCTCTGGGACCGGGGCGAGAACAGCGCCTACGTCCAG
This sequence comes from uncultured Microthrixaceae bacterium, assembly GCA_963725155.1. Classification (GTDB taxonomy): domain Bacteria; phylum Actinomycetota; class Acidimicrobiia; order Acidimicrobiales; family DATDAH01; genus DATDAH01. The sequence goes on along the minus strand of CAVRXU010000011.1, from coordinate 28,095 downwards.
CACTTGACCGCCGACCCCTACGAGGGCGTGCCGGCCAAGACCGTGCTCCTGGTCGAGGCCTTCGGTGACCACCAGGTGGCCAACGTCAGCACCGCCGTGCTGGCTCGGACGATCGGCGCCGCGGTGACCGACCCCGCCCTCGAGCCCGGCCGCAGCGACGACGTCGAGCCCTACTGGGGGATCACCGTGCTCGACGGGTTCCCGGCCACGACCTCGGTCCTGTCGGTCTGGGACTACGGCACGCCGGCGCCGCCGACGGTCAACCTGCCGCCCACCGAGCCCGAGTACGGCGAGGACCCCCACGGTGCGGGGAGCAGCGAGCCCGGCGTCCTGACCCAGGCCCTGAACTTCCTGACCACCGGCGAGGTCATCGACGTGTGCAACGGCGCCCCGTGCCGGGGCCGCCAGCTCGACACCGGGGGTTAGTGTCCCGGCCGTGTTCCGTTCGCTTCGCCCGCTGCTCCTCGCCCTCGTGGCCCTCGTCCTCCTCGCCGCCGCCTGTGGGGGCGACGACTCGAGCGGTGACGCCGCCGCCGCCGACACCACTGCTCCCCCCGGCGACACGTCGGCCGACACCAGCGACTACGCCGCCGTGGCCGCCGCCGCCGAGTGGGAGGAGCACGTGCCGGGCGGGGACTGTCAGTGCGCCGACGGCAGCGAGTTCAGCTTCTGGAGCCGGGAGGGGGACCCCGAGAAGGTCGTCCTCTTCTTCCAGGGCGGCGGCGCCTGCTTCACCGCCCAGATGTGCTCGTTCACCGACGGGACCTATTCGGTGCAGGCCGACGGCAGCCAGGTGACCTCGGGATCGGCCGGGGTCTTCGACGCGGCCAACGAGGCCAACCCGTTCCGGGACTACTCCTTCGTGTTCGTGCCGTACTGCACGGGCGACATCCACCTCGGTGACGCCGTCCACGACTACGGCGGCGGCCTCTCGGTCAACCACGTCGGCTTCGTCAACGCCTCGGCGGGCCTGGACTACGTCGTCGAGAACTTCCCGGACGCCTCCGAGGTGTTCGTCACCGGGTCCAGTGCCGGTGGCGTGCCCTCCCCGCTGTTCGCCGGCCTGGCCTCCGACGCCCTGCCCGACGCCGACATCGCCTCCCTGTCCGACGCCTCCGGCGCCTACCCCAGCTCGCCCGCCATCAACGCCGCCATCGGCAGCCTCTGGGGCACGTTCGCCAACGTGCCCGACTGGCCCGAGAACGAGGGCCTGACCGCCGAGGACTGGGGCGTGCCCACCCTCTTCGTCCAGGCCGGCCTGCACGACCCCGACATCCGCTTCGCCCGCTACGACGCGGCCTACGACGAGGTCCAGCAGGAGTTCTCCGACGCCGCCGGCTTCGCCGGTGACGACCTCAAGACGACCATCCAGGACAACGAGGCCCAGATCGAGGACGCCGGGGTGCCCGTGGCCAGCTACATCTCGCCGGGGACCGTCCACACCATCCTCGGCGACAACCTCATGTACACCCTCGAGGTCGACGGCGTGCCCTTCATCGACTGGCTGACCGACTACGTGGCCGGCGACGAGGTCGACGACGTCGTCTGCACCGACTGCGAGAACCCCGCCGACGCCTGAGTTCCGTGGCTCTCAGCTGAGGGGGACGCGGGAGACCGTGTCGGCGTCGGTGTTGGCCACCCAGAGGTCGGTGTCGGTGACGGCCAGGCCGCCGGGCTTGAGGCCCGTTTCGAAGGAGTCGGTGATCTCGCTGGTGGCGGCGTCGATGGCGAAGACGGTGTCGTCGCCGGAGTTCGACACGTAGACGGTGTCGTCGGTGGAGGCCATGCCGCCGGGGTCGGTGCCGACCGCGACCTCACCGACCACGGTGTTGGTGGCGGGGTCGATCTGGATGACCCGGTCCTGGGACGCGTCGGTGACCCACACGGCGTTCGCCGTCAGCACGACGCCGCCGGGCTCGCCGCCGGTGTCGATGGTCTCCACGACGCTGTCAGTAGCGGGGTCGATGCGCATCACCGTGCCCTCGTTGACGTTGGTCACCCAGACGTCGGTGTCGGTGGCCACGATTCCCCGGGGCCCGAGGCCCACCGGGATGGCGGGCGCCGCGGTCTCGCTGCCGACGTCGATGTGGGACACGGTGTTGTCGTCGATGTTGGCCACCCAGACCGACGACTCGGTGGCCGAGACGTTGCGGGGCCCTGCGCCGACGGCGACGAAGGCCACGACCTGATTGGTCGACGGGTCGATGCGATCGACGGTGCCGCTGTCGAAGTCCGACACCCAGACGCCGGCCGAGTTGGCGTCGATGCCGGCGGGCTCGCCCCCGAGCTCGATGTTCGCGACGACGGCGTTGGTGGCCGGATCGATGCGGTCCACGGTCGTGTCCCGGGTGTCGGTGACCCAGACACCGTCGTCGGTGGTGGCGATGCGGAAGGGCCGGGCCCCGGTGGGGATCTCGGCCGCCGTGGCCTCGCTGCCGTGCTCCTCGGCGCTGGCCCCGGCGTTGCTGCCGCCGTCGCCGCCGTCCCCGCTGCCGCCCCCGTCGTCGCCCTGGCCCAGCAGGAAGAACGCCGCGGCCCCGAGGCCGATGACGACGAGCCCGGCGAGCACCAGCGGCAGGCGGGACCTCTTGTCCCGCGATGGCGGAGTGGGACCACTGCGGGCTGAACCCGGCGGAGTGGCGGCGGGGGCGACCCGGGCCTGGCCCGGGGCCGGCGTGTTGGCGACGGGCACGGCGACGGTGCCGGTGGGGGCGGCCATCTCGACCGCGACCGGCTCCTGGGACGTGACGGCCGGTGCCGGTGCCGGTGCCGGGGCGGGGGGCGGCGCGACGGTCGGCTCCGCCGCGGCAGGGGCGCTGGGCACGACGGCCACGCCTCCCATGACCGTCTCGTCGTGGCGGGGCGGGGGCGCGGTGCCGCCCCGGACAGCCAGGTCGGTGACCCTGAGGCCGAGGGCCTGCTGAGCGGCCTGGAGCTGGCGGCCGAAGGCCAGGGCCGTCGGCGGCCGGTCAGCGGGGTCCTTGGCCATGGCCGACTCGACGGCGTCGGCGATGGGGGCGGGCACACCCTGAGCGCGCAGGTCGGGGACGGCGTCGGCGGTGACCCGCAGGACGAGGGGCACGATCGACTCGTCGGTGTCCCGCACGAAGGCGGGCATCCCGGCCAGCAGCTCGTAGAGGGTGGAGCCGAGGGAGTACACGTCGGAGGGGAAGGTGGCCCGGCCGCCGTTCAGGACCTCGGGGGCGGCGTGGGCGATGGTGGCGGTGACCATGCCGGTGGCGGTGAGGGTGCTGCCCGTGACGGCGGCGATGCCGAAGTCGGCCAGCTTGATGCGCCCGAAGGCGTCGACCAGGGCGTTGTCGGGCTTGATGTCGCGGTGGAGCAGGTCGGCCTCGTGGGCGGTGTGCACCGCGGCGCAGAGCTGGATGACGTCGGCCAGGGCGGCGGCGGGGTCGAGCGGCCCGGACGTCCGGAGCTTGTCGCCCAGGGAGCCACCCTCGACGAGCTCCTCGACCAGGTAGGGCATGCCCGCGTCGGTCGTGCCCGTCTCGTGGACGACGACGATGTTCGGGTGCCAGGAGAGCCGGCCCATGGCCAGGGCCTCCCGCTCGAAGCGGGCCCGGTCGGTCTCCCCGAAGCCGGGGTTGATGAGGACCTTGATGGCGACCTGCCGCCCGAACTGGGCCTGGTGGGCCCGGTAGACGACCGCGTACCCACCCCGGCCGATCTCCTCCAGGTTCGTGTACCCGCTGATCTCCAAGACCGGTGCCCCTCAAGCCTGACGACTGGTCCTCACGTGGAACCGACGGTAGTTGCCGCCCGGGGCGGGCGGGTCAGGTACCGAGGGTGTGAATGGCGGGCCAGCCGAGGCCCTGGGCGTCGACGGCCGCATCGATCGCGGCGATCAGGGTCTCCGGGTTGCCTTGGCAGGCCTCGAGGGCTGGACCGTCGAGCAGCGGGACCACACCGTCGTCGGTCTCGGCCAGCACGAACGGCGGGGACAGTTCGGCGGCGATGCCAGGCGGCATCTCGTCCCGGTGCACCATCAGCACGGGGGCGGGCAGCCCGTCGCGGCAGGACTGCCAGTCACGGCGCTCTCGCACCAGTCCGTGGGTGATGTCGCAGAGGGCGCAGTGGGCCCGCCCGAGCCGGGCCCCCACGAAGTAGGTGAGCTCACCCCGCACGGTGCCGTCGGCGTCGTAGACCCCGATCAGTCGCTGGATGGTGGCCATCCGCGGCTCCAACCCGACCGTCGTCGGGATTATGCCGGCAGAGATTTCCGGGTAACCCTCGGAACATGCGGCGGACGGCCGACGTTGACACCACGGACCGCCAAGGAGTCGACATGAAGATCGCCCTTCCCCCCGAAGTCATCCATCACGTCAACGTGCTGCACGAGCGGGCCCACTCCCTCCGAGTCCAAGCCGACGACCTGCCTGAGCTGCTGGCCAAGACCTACCGCCGCCGGGCCGCCGAGCTGGAGCTCGAGGCGTGGGCCACCGAGGTCCGCAACGGCGCCGGCGAGCCCGTCGCCGCCTGAGCCCAGCCCCGTCCCTTCCGGGCCAGTCAGCTACCGCCGAGTTGGAACGCGGTGAAGAGCAGCGAGCCGATCCCGATGATCATCGTGACCACGGCGAGGAAGAAGATCCGGTTCTGACTGGCAATCTCGGCTCGGATGCCGCCGAGCTGCTCGCCGACGTAGCCCTTGAGCTGGCCGAACTCACCTTCGAGGCGCCCGAAGTCGGCCTTGAGCTCACCCTTCAGCTCACCGAACTCGCCCCGCAGCTCACCGAACTCGCCGCGCAGCTCGGCGAACTCGCCCCGGAGTTGGGTGAACTCGCCGCGAAGATCGGCCATGTCGGCCTTGGTCTCGGCCCGCAGCGAGTCGATCCCCAGCGTGAGCCGCTGCTCCATGGACTCGAGTCCCGGCGTGGGCAGCCCGGCCATCAAGAGGTCGGCTCCGCGCTCACCCCACGCCGCCCGAACCAGCTCCCACAGCTCCTCGCGTTCGGTCGCACTGATCGTCATTCTGGCCGCTCCCTGAGACGGGTTCCATCCATCAGGGAGTCATCACGCCGACTCCGAGCCACTCGATGTGACCCTAGCCATGGGGAGTGACAGCCTGTCCGAGTCGTGGAGTGGCTGCATCTGTCGGCGGGAGGGGCTTCGATGACGCCGATGGCGGGAGACCCATGGCAGAGCGGCATGAGCAGCGACCTGGTGGAGCGAGCCCGGGCGTTCGCCGCTGAGGCCCATCGGGGCGACCTCCGGAAGGGCACCGACACGTCCTACTTCGACGGCCACCTCGAGCCGGTGGCCCGGCTGGTCGAGCAGTCGGGCGGCGACGACGTGCAGATCGCCGCCGCCTACCTCCACGACGCGGCCGAGGACCACGGCGGTGAGGCGATGCTCGACCGCATCCGGGACGAGTTCGGGCCGGAGGTGGCCGAGACCGTCGACCACCTCTCCGACAGCCTGGTCGACACGACGGGCGTCGAGGACAAGGCCCCGTGGCTGGAGCGCAAGCAGGCCTACCTGGACGGGCTGGCCGGCGAGCCGACTCGCTCTCTCGAGGTCTCGGTGGCCGACAAGCTCGACAACGGCCGCAGCATCCTGGATGGCTACCAGGAGGTGGGCGACGAGATCTGGGCCCGCTTCAACGAGCAGCGTCCCGCAGGCCAGCTCTGGTACTACGCCACCCTCGTCGGCATCTTCGAGGAGCGCATCCCCGACCATCCCCTGACCGCCGAGCTGGCCGACGTGGTCACCGAGCTGGCGGCCCGGGTGCGGGCCGACCATCCCGAGCTGCCCCAGACCGGCCCCTGGCCCCGTCCGCACCCGGCCTGACCCCGGCCAGGGTCGTCAGCCGTACTGCTTGGCCCAACCGCCTGTGTGGTAGGTCGCCACGGGCGTAGAGGTCACGCCGAGGGCCTGCATCGCATCAGCGAGGGCAGGGTCGGCCATGAAGGCGCGGAGGGCGTCGAAGGACTCAGCCTGGTGGTACACGAGGGCCAGGGAAGGGTCGTCCATGCCGCGATTGGCGGCCTGGCCGATGATGCCTCGGCTGGTCCGCAGCTCTTCGGCGTCGTCATAGCCCGCCAGCCAGACGTCGAAGTCGGCGACGTTGTGGCTGATCATCACCGCGGGCAGCTCACGGTCCCAGACGATGGCCTCCCGGGCCGGGGTCAGCCACAGCTGCTCGGGGGGGCCGAGCACGCCCGCTTCCTGCATGATCGCCCGCAGTTCGTCGGACTGGTAGAAGGCCTTGGCCCGGTCCACGTCGCCGACCGCCAGGTACAGGGCGATCGCGTTGGGATCGTCCTCGCCCCGGTTGACGTGGTGGCCGAGCATCCCTGCGGCCTGGCGGTCGCCTTCGTGGGCGTCGAACACTGCCTTCCAGGTGTCGAAGTCGCCGACGGCGAGTTGGAGCACCATCGCGGCGGGGGGGAGATGAGAGGAGACATCGGTCACGGGGGACCACCTTCCCGGCGACGTCGCCGGCTCCCGACGATCGGGAGCGGGCGATGGGCCGGAGGCCACCGTGCGCCCGAGCCCTCCGGTTGTCAAGGCTGCGGCTGGCTCTCAGGTGAATGCCTCGCCCGAGCCGTTCCCGTCAGCGGGGCGGGGGCTTCGGCCTCCTTCACCCCGTCGTGATCAGGTCAGGGCGGTGACGGCGGTGAGCACGCCGGAGACGCCGATGACCAGGCCGGCCAGGCGGCTTCCCTGACGGTTCAGCTCAGCGCGGAGTTCGGCCATCTCGGCCCGGAGGTCGCTCATCTCGCCCCGGAGTTCGTTGCCTTGGCCGGCGACCTCGGCCCGGAACCCGTTGCCCCAGTCCGACATCTCGGATCGCAACTCCGCTCGCAACTCGGCCAGTTCGGCCCGGAGGAAGTCCCGCGTGATCGGCTCCTCACCCTCGCGGGCGGGGAACTGGGACAGGAAGGCTTGGGTCACCTCGTCACCCCATGCTGGAGCCAGGTACTGGTCCCCACGCTACTGCTGGGGGGTGACAGGCGGCCTCGACCACACCGTCTCGCCCGCGCAGGTCGTCATGGCGACGAGGGGGACGCCCGGGCGGTAGACGAGATGGATGGGGGCAGGAGCGTCGAGCAGGACCAGGTCGGCTCGACAGCCCGGCGCGAGGCGGCCGATGTCATCCCGCTGGAGTGCCGCCGCCCCGCCTGCCGTGGCTGACCAAATGGCCTCGTCGATGGTCATGTGCAGGTCGCGGACGGCGAGGGCGAGCACGAAGGGCATGGACGTCGTATGGCTCGAGCCGGGGTTGCAGTTGACGGCCAGGGCCACGGTGGCGCCGGCGTCGAGCACCCGGCGGGCATCGGGGTAGGGCTGGCGGGTGGAGAAGTCGGTGGCGGGCAGGAAGGTGGCGACGGTGTCGCTCCCGGCCAGCGCGTCCACGTCGGCGTCGGTCAGGTGGGTGCAGTGGTCGGCGGACGCACAGCCCAGCTCGACGGCGAGCTGCACGCCGGGACCGGGCCCCAGCTGGTTGGCGTGCAGGCGGAGGCCGAGTCCGGCCGCCCGACCCGCTTCCAGCACGGTCCGGCTCTGGTCGGCGTCGAACGCACCTTCCTCGCAGAAGGCGTCGATCCAGCGGGCGTGCGGAGCGCAGGCCGTGAGCATTGGGCCACAGACCTCGGCCACGTAGTCGTCGGCCCGGCCCTCGAACTCCGGCGGGATGACGTGGGCCCCCAGGAACGTCGTCTCGTCGGTCAGCTGGCCCGCGACCTGCAGGCACCTCGTCTCGTCGGTGGCCGTGAGGCCGTAACCCGACTTGATCTCGATGGTCGTGGTGCCCGAGCGGGCGGCTTCGTCCCGCAGGCGGCGGGCGTCGCCCAGGAGGTCGGCGTCCGATGCCGCCCGGGTGGCCTCGACCGTGGTCCGGATGCCGCCCGCCGAGTACGGCTGGCCCGCCATCCGGGCGGCGAACTCGTCCGCCCGGTCGCCGGCGAACACCAGGTGGCTGTGACTGTCCACGAACCCGGGCAGGACGCATCGGCCAGCGGCATCAATCCGCTCGTCCGCGGCAGGCGCGGTCCCTTCGCCCGTGGCCACGACGACCCCGTCGGCCATGACCAGCCACGCCTCCCGCAGCTCGCCCGTCGCCCCCAACCCGAGGTCGGCGTCATTGGTGATCAGCCGCGAGATGCCCACCACCACCGTCGCAACCCCGGTCATGCCCGCCTCACTCCTCGTTCTGGCGGTGAATATGCCGGTCCTGACCGGCACATCCAGTGCCAGAACAGGTGGTGGTGGTGGGGGGCGGGGGTCATGCCCACACGGCCTCGATCGAGCGCTTCAGCTCTTGGGGGACGTCGACGAGCAGGTGGCGGCCGTCGCGGACCACGGGGCGGCCGCCGACGACGACGTGGCGGACGTCGGCTGCGGTCGCTCCGAACACGACGCTGGCGACGACCTGGTCGGGCGGGGTGCCGGCCAGCCTCGGCGAGTCGAGGGCGACGGTGGTCAGGTCGGCCAGGGCCCCGACCTCGATCCGGCCGCCCTCGGGCCAACCGAGGCGGCGGTAGCCCTCGCTCGTGGCCATGGCCAGCAGGCTGCCCGGGGTGTGGGTGCCCCGCTGCCCCGACGCCAGGCGCTCGTCCAACTCGACGGCCCGGGCCTCCTCGAAGGGGTCGATGACGGCGTGGGAGTCGGTACCGATGCAGAGCGGGGCGCCCCGCTCCCGGAGGGCAGCCGTCGGGCCGATCCCGTCGGCCAGGTCCCGTTCGGTGGTGGGGCAGACGCAGCACCCCGCGCCGGAGCCGGCCAGGACGGCCAGGTCCTGGCCGCTCAGGTGGGTGGCGTGCACCGCGGTGAAGCGATCGCCCAGGGCACCGTGGTGGGCCAGGATCCGAGTCGGGGTGAGGCCGTAGGCGGCGCGGCACTGCTCGTTCTCGGCCGGCTGCTCGCTGACGTGGGCGTGCAGCGGGGCGTCGGCGCCGTCGGCCCACGCCGACACCTGCTCGATCGAGACCGGGTCGACGGCCCGCACCGAGTGGATGGCCGCCCCGATCCGGCTCGTAGCGGTCGGCCGCAACTCGTCGACCCGCGCCGCCCACGCCTCCGCCGCCCCGTCGCTGAACCGCCGCTGCACCGGATCGAGCTCGACCTGCAACCCACTCGTTCCGGCACCTGATTCGGTTGCCATAGCAACCGAATCCGGTGCCAGAAGGGGGGTGATGGGGCCGGCGTGGAGGTAGCAGGTGTCGAGGAGGGTCAGCCGGATGCCGGCGGCTTCGGCGGCGGCGCGGATGGTCTCGCCCATCTCGTTGGGATCGGCGTAGGGCACGCCGTCGGGGCCGTGGTGGAGGTAGTGGAACTCGCCGACGCAGGTGAAGCCGGCCAGGGCCATCTCGGCGAAGGTGGCGGTGGCCAGGGCCCGATAGCTGTCGGGGTCCAAGCGGGCGGCCAGGTCGTACATCGTGTCCCGCCAGGTCCAGAAGGTCCCGCCGTCGCCGTGGGTCCGGCCCCGCAGCGCCCGGTGGAAGGCGTGGCTGTGGGCGTTGGCCGCCCCCGGGATCGTCAGCCCGGCCAGGCGCTCGCTGCCGGCCGGAGCGGCGCCGCCCGTCTCGAGACCGGTGATGCGGTCGCCTTCGGTCGTGATGACGACGCCTGCTTCGGTCGCCCCGGCCGGGTCGCCGAGCCAGGCCCGCTCGCACCACCAGGTGGTCACGCCCCGGCCCCGGTCGGCACGCTGATCGCGAGGCCCGCTCCGGGGCCGCCCAGCCCCGTCACTCGCACCACGTGGTCGCGTCCGACCTCGGTCGGCACGCTGATCGCCAGGCTCGCCGGGCCCGCTCGCACCACCAGGTGGTCACGAACCGACGCGGTCGACGAAGGCGGTGATGCGCTCGACGAAGGCCGCTTGGTGGTAGCGCTCGAACTGGGCCCAGGTGGTGAAGGTGGTCGGGTCGGTGACCCGGTCGAGGAAGAGCACCCCGTCGAGGTGGTCGCACTCGTGCTGGAAGGTGCCTGCGGTAAGGCCCCGCTTGATCTCGTCGTGGGGCGTCCCGTCCCGGTCCAGCCACCGCACCCGCACCTTGACGTGGCGGTGGACCGAGCCCCGCAGGTCGGGCACGGACAGGCAGCCCTCGTTGATCTCGACCAGCTCGTCGTCCACGAACTCGATGACGGGGTTGACCACGACGGTCAGGGGGATGCGGGGCTTGTAGGGGTAGCGGGGGTTGTCGTTGACCTCGATGACGGCGATGCGGCGGCCATCCGCGATCTGGTTGGCCGCCAGCCCCGCCCCCTGGGCGTCCCGCATCGTGTCGACCAGGTCGTCGATCAGCTCCTGCACCTCGGCCGACGCCAGCTCGTCGGCCGACACCTCGACCGCAGGCTGTCGCAGGGCCGGGTGGCCGACGGTGACGATCTCCCGGACGGTCACGCCGTCCGCTCCCACAGGACGGGGAACAGCGGGTGGTCCAGCGCCGCCCCGTCCGGAAGCTCGTCCTCCAGGCCGGGGAACGGCGGCGAGGTCGTCCACGGGCGGGGGGCGTGGACCATGTCGTCGCCCAGGAACCGCACCGACAGCACCCGCCGCCGGGGCCCGGCCTCCAGCGCCCCGCCCGCCCCGTGGAGCATGAGCATGTGGAAGAAGACGGCGTCGCCCGGCTCCAGGGCCCAGGCCAGGATCGGGTAGCGCTCGGGGTCGCCCTCGATGTCGGGCAGCTCGGCCAGCGCCCCGTCCGGGAACCACTTGGCCTCGCCGTCCAGGAACGTCCGCGGCATGTACCAGGGCCCCCGGTGCGAGCCGGCGACCAGCTCCAGGGTCGACGCCCGGGGCACCGGGTCGACCGGCAGCCACAGGCTGACGTTCTGGTCGCCGGCGACGTTGTAGTACGGCAGGTCCTGGTGCCAGGGGGTCCGCTGACGGGTGCCCGGCTCCTTGACCAGGACGTGGTCGTGGAAGAGACGGACGGTCGTGGCCCCCATGAGCTCCCCGGCGATGGCGGCGGCGGGGGAGGTCCGGATGAAGGCCTCCATCTCGGGGATGCGGTCCCACGAGCGGAAGTCCTCGACGAAGGCCCCGTCATCCGCGCTGCTGGCCCGCTTGGCCAGCGGGGAGAGGTCGGCCAGGTTGGCCTCGATCGCCCCCCGAGCCGCCTCGATGTCGTCAGCCGAGAACGCCCCCCGCACGCAGACCGCCCCGTCCCGCCAGAAGTCGCCCTCGACGTTCACGCCGGGTCCATGGGGATGCGCACGCCCCGCTCGTCGGCGACCTCCCGGGCCCGCTCGTAGCCGGCGTCGACGTGGCGGATGACGCCCATGCCCGGGTCGCTGGTCAGCACCCGCTCCAGCTTCTCGGCGGCCAGGTCGGTGCCGTCGGCCACGCTGACCTGGCCGGCGTGGATGGAGCGGCCGATGCCGACCCCGCCGCCGTGGTGGATGCTGACCCAGGTGGCGCCGCTGGCGGTGTTGACCAGGGCGTTGAGCAGGGGCCAGTCGGCGATGGCGTCGGAGCCGTCGGCCATGGCCTCGGTCTCCCGGTAGGGGGAGGCGACCGAACCAGAGTCCAGGTGGTCCCGGCCGATGACGATGGGGGCCGACACCTCGCCGGAGCGCACCATCTCGTTGAAGCGCAGGCCGAGGCGGTGGCGCTCGCCGTAGCCCAGCCAGCAGATGCGGGCGGGCAGGCCCTGGAAGGCCACCCGCTCGCCGGCCAGGGCGATCCAGCGGTGGAGGCCCTCGTCATCGGGGAACTCCTCGAGCACGGCCCGGTCGGTGGCGGCGATGTCGGCCGGGTCCCCGGACAGGGCCACCCAGCGGAACGGCCCCTTGCCCTCGCAGAACAGCGGGCGGATGTAGGCGGGCAGGAAGCCGGGGTAGTCGAAGGCCCGGTCGAAGCCGCCGAGCTGGGCCTCGATGCGCAGGCTGTTGCCGTAGTCGAAGACCTCGGCGCCCCGGTCGAGGAAGCCGACCATGGCCTGGCAGTGCGTGGCCATCGACTCCCGGGCCCGCCGGGTCAGCTCGCCCGGGTCGGTGCGGGCCATCTCGGCCGTGGCCTCGGGGGTCAGGTCGGCGGGGACGTAGCTGAGCGGGTCGTGGGCGCTGGTCTGGTCGGTGACGATGTCGGCGGGGAAGTCGAGGTCCAGCAGTTGGGGCAGGACCACGGCGGCGTTGCCGGCCAGGCCGACCGAGAGGCCCCGGCGCTCGTCCCGGGCCCGGGTGCAGCGGGCCACGGCGTCCTCCAGGGAGTCGGCCACCTCGTCGAGGTAGCGGGTCTCCAACCGGCGCTCGATGCGGTGGGGGTCGACCTCGATGCAGAGGGCCACGCCGTCGTTCATGGTGACGGCCAGGGGCTGAGCCCCGCCCATGCCCCCGAGCCCCGCAGTCAGCGTGATGGTGCCGGCCAGGGTGCCGTCGAAGCGGCGGCGGGCGATCTCGGCGAAGCACTCGTAGGTGCCCTGGAGGATGCCCTGGGTGCCGATGTAGATCCAGGATCCGGCGGTCATCTGCCCGTACATGGTGAGGCCGAGGTCCTCCAGGCGCCGGAACTCGTCCCAGGTGGCCCAGTCGGGCACCAGGTTGGAGTTGGCGATGAGGACCCGGGGCGCCCACTCGTGGGTGCGCATGACGCCGACCGGCTTGCCCGACTGGACGAGAAGGGTCTCGTCGCCCTCCAGGGTGGTGAGGGTGCGGCAGATGGCGTCGAAGGCGTCCCAGGAGCGGGCGGCCCGCCCGGTGCCGCCGTAGACGACGAGGTCGTCAGGGCGCTCGGCCACCTCGGGGTCGAGGTTGTTCATGAGCATGCGCAGGGCGGCCTCCTGGGGCCAGCCCCGGCACGACAGGTTGGTGCCCCGGTCGGCCCGCACCGGTCTGGGTCCTGCCATCGTCGTCCTCCTAGTCCAGGGGCCCGGTCGCGGCCTCGACCGCGGCCACCAGCCCGCCGGAGATCACCAGGTCCTCGGCCGCGGCCAGGTCGGGGGCCAGCCAGCGGTCGGGACCGGCGCCCGCCACCCCGGCATCACGCAGGGCGGCCAGCGCCGCGCCCGGTCCCGGCTGCGGGCTCCAGCGGCTGGCGGAACTCCAGCCCCCGGCCGGCGCACACCAACTCGCAGGCGATGATCCGGCCCAGGTTGGCCACCGACCGGCGCAGCTTGCGGGCCGCCCCCCAGCCCATGGACACGTGGTCCTCCTGCATGGCGGACGTGGGCAGGGAGTCGACGCTGGCCGGAGCGGCCAGGCGCCGGTTCTCGGCCACCATGGCGGCCTGGGTGTACTGGGCCAGCATCAGGCCCGAGTTCACCCCGGCGTCCTCGACCAGGAACGGGGGCAGGCCCTGGGAGCGGGACTGGTCGAGGAGGCGGTCGGTCCGGCGCTCGGCGATGGCCCCGACCTCGGCGGCGGCGACGGCGAGGAAGTCGCAGGCGAAGCCGACGGGGGCGCCGTGGAAGTGGCCGCAGGACTCGACTCGGCCGTCGGGCAGCACGGTGGGGTTGTCGATGGCCGAGCGCAGCTCGATGTCGGCCACCCCCGCGGCGTGGGCGACGGTGTCCCGGGCGGCGCCGTGGACCTGGGGGGTGCAGCGCAGCGAGTAGGCGTCCTGGACCCGGGGGTCGTCGGTGCGGTGGCTGGCCACGATCGGGCTGTCGGCCAGGAGGGTGCGCAGGTTGGCGGCGCTGGCGGTCTGTCCGGCGTGGGGGCGCAGGGCCATGAGGTCCTCGGCGAAGGCGCGGTCGGTGCCCAGGAGGGCCTCGACGGACATGGCCGCGGTGATGTCGGCGGCCCGGACCAGGACGTGGAGGTCGGCGAGGGCCAGGACGAGCATCCCGAGCATGCCGTCGGTGCCGTTGATGAGGGCCAGGCCCTCTTTGGCCCGCAGGGTCAGGGGCTCGATGCCGGCGGCGGCCAGGTCGGGGGCGCACTCGCCCTCGCCGATGAGGGCCAGAGCGACGTGGGCCAGGGGAGCCAGGTCCCCGCTGGCCCCGAGCGAGCCGTGCTCGTGCACCTCGGGCGTGATGTCGGCGTTGAGCAGGGCCACGATGGTGTCCACCACGACCGGCCGCACCCCCGAGTAACCCATCGCCAGGGTCCGGGCCCGCAGCAGCATCATGGCCCGCACCACCTCGGGCTCGACCAGGGGCCCCATGCCGGCGGCGTGGGAGCGGATGAGCCCCCGCTGCAGCTCCTCCCGCCGCTCGGGCGGGATGGCGGTGTTGGCCAGCGACCCGAAACCGGTGGAGATGCCGTAGACGGGCTCGTCGGAGGCGGCGTGAGCATCGACGATGGCGGCGCTCCGGGCCAGCGCCTCGCCGGCGTCCTCGCCGACGGTCACCTGTGCGCCTCGGCGGGCGACCGCCACGACCTGGGGCGCGGTCAGCCCCGAGGTGCCGATGACGACGGACTCAGGCTCGACCTCCATGCCGCGGTCAAGCTACGCCCCTGGGCGGGGGCTGGCTGGCGATCAGGCGGCGACCTGAAGGGCGCCGAAGACGATCGAGGCGACGCCGACGAAGGAGGCGACGGCGCTGGGATCTCGCGCGGATGGCCATCCTTGGCGAACTCCGAGCTCGTGCCGCGAGCCTGGGCTCGACCCGATCGCCGAACGCCAATGATCGAGAACAGGAACAGCCTGTTCTGGGCGCCGATCTCGCCGCGGATGGCCCCCATCGCTTGGCGAACCTCCCCGAGCTCAGTGCCGACGTAGCCCTGGAGCTCTTCGAATTGGCCCTTGAGCTCGCCGAACTCGCCTCGCAGCTCCCCGATCTCTCCCACGGCCCAGGGCTACGGCCCGTCCCAGGCGGTGTCGGCACCGAGCGGCGCACCGCCACCTCCGGCGTGGCCGACGACCTCATGCTCCTCGGCCAGGAAGAGCGGTGAGTGCGCCAGGTCGATGAACCGCCGCTCGTCCTCCAGCAGTGCCGCTCCGGCGGCCATCCCCTCAGGGGTCGACGCCGCCTCGATCAGCGCCGTCGTGTCCCGGAACCAGAGCTCGGCCACCCCGTCATAGGCCTCGGGCCCGCCCCGGGACGCTCGCAGCAGGTCGCCCTCGGGCGACGGCCGGGTGTGGGTCTGGACGTAGCGGACGATGCCGAGGGCGCCGGCGTGCTGCTGGACCAGCGGGGCATGCTCCTCCCGCCAGTAGCGCTGGAACTCGTCCAGCTCCATCCCGTCCTTGCGCCGCAGGCAGAACACGATCTTGACCATGCCCGCACTCTGGCACGACCAGCCGGCAGTCGGGACCAAGGCCCCTGGTCCTGCCGGCGTCGGCGGAAGATGGTGACTGTGGAGTCAGAACCCGATCCCCGGAGGTTCCCATGAACATCCTCGTCACCCACGCCAGCAAGATGGGCGGCACGCAGGGGCTGGCCGAAGCGGTCGCCGAAGGCCTCGGCGCGGGCGCGATGGTCCTGCCCGTCGATGCCGTCAAGCGCCTGGACGGGTACGACGCCGTCCTCATCGGCGGTGGCCTCTATGCCGGTCGCTGGACCGCTGCCGGTCGCCGCTTCGTCCGCCGCCACGCCAAGGAGCTGCGAGCGAAGGACGTGTGGTTCTTCAGCAGTGGCCCACTCGATGGCTCGGCCCACGAGCACCCGATCGATCCCACGCCGTCGGTCCGACGGATGATGGAGAAGGTCGGCGCGAAGGGCCACATCACGTTCGGCGGCCGCCTGCCCGCCGACGCCAAGGGCTTCCCGGCCTCGGCCATGGCCAAGAAGATGGCCGGCGACTGGCGCAACTTCGAGGAGGCCCGGGCCTGGGGCCATGAGATAGCGGCCGAGATGTCCACCGACGCCTGACCGGCAGCACGCTGCGAAGATGGGCGATGGCCGACGCCGTGACCCCTGACCGCTCCTACGCCGCCGTGGCCGGCGGCCTCGACATGCCGCTGCAGGAGGCGATGCTCACCCAGCGGGCCGTGCGCCGGGTTCTACCCGACCCCGTCGACGACGAGATCGTCCTGCGCTGCATCGAGCTGGCCCTGAAGGCCCCGACGGGCAGCAACGGCCAGAACTGGGAGTTCGTGGTGGTGAAGGACGCCGAGATCAAGGCGTCCCTGGCCGCCCGCTACCGACAGGCCTGGAAGATCTACGGCGGCATCGGCCACCGCATGAGCAAGGGCGACGAGTCGATGACCAAGGTCCTGCGGGCCGTCGAGTGGCAGGTCGACCACTTCGAGGAGATCCCCGTCCTGGTCGTCGCCTGCCTCAAGGGCTCGCGCGTGCCGCTGCTGCCGACGCCGCCGATCGCCGGTGCCTCGTACTACGGCTCGATCTTCCCCAGCGTGCAGAACCTGCTCTTGGCCGCCCGGGCCATGGGCCTGGGGGCGTCGCTCATCACCCTGCCGCTGTGGAGCACCACCGCCGCCCGCAGGGCCCTCGGCCTGCCGATCTCGGTCCAGCCCGCCTGCGTCGTCCCCCTCGGCTGGCCCCAAGGCCGTTACGGCCCGACCACCCGCCGCCCCGTCGGCGACGTCGTCCACCTCGACCGCTTCGGGAACCGGCCCTTCAAGGCCTGAGCTTCGACCTCGGCCGCGGGTGACGGGTGAGGGTGCGCAGCAGGTCGCGGGGAGCGCCCCGGCGCGGGGACGACGGGGTCAGGGTTCTCTGCGGTGGCGGACACCGGTGAGGACGAGCCGGGTGAGCTCGCGGGGCAGCTGGGTCATCAGGGGGTAGGCGACGGCCCGCTTGGGCAGTCGGACGTGGGCTCGGTCCTGCTCGACGGCCCGCACGACCTCGTCGGCCACCCGCTCGCGGGGGACGTCGGCGATCAGGCCCAGCCGGTACGCCCGGGCGAAGGAGTCGCGCGTGGGTTGGTAGGTGTCGACGTGGTCCAGCATGTCGGTGGGGATCGGTCCGAGCTCGACCAGCGTGGTGCCGACGGGCAGGCCCCGGAGGTCCAGGGCCAGGGTCTCGGTGAACTGGGACAGCCCCGCCTTCGTGGCGGCGTAGGTGGCCATGCCGGGGAAGGCGGCGACGCCGGCGATCGAGCTGATGTTGACGATGCGGCCCCGGCCCCGCTCGAGCATCCCCGGCAACACCTGACGGCAGAGCTGCAGGACGGCGCCCAGGTTCACCTGGACGACGTCGCCGATCTCGTCGGGGTCGGACTCGGGGAAGTAGCCGCCGCCGTCCAGCGCGGCGTTGTTCACGAGGACGTCCACCGGCCCGCCTTCGGCCTCGACCTGCCCGATCAGGCCGGCGACCGCCGAGGGATCGGCCAGGTCCGCGGGGTGGGCGGTGCCGCCCAGCTTGTCGGCCAGCGCCTGTAGCGCGCCGGCGTTGCGGGCCAGCAGGGCCACCTTCGCCCCCGCCTCGGCGAACCGCCGGGCCAGGGCCTCGCCGACGCCCCGCGACGCCCCGGTGATCAACACCCGCCGGTCGGTCAGGTCCATGGCGTGCTCCTCACGACCCAGCTTTGCACCCGCCCGGGTCACGGTCCGGCGGCGCGGGGTCCAGCGGCGACGGCGGCTGCTCGATGATCTGTCGGAGGTGGGCGGCGATGGCTCGCCTCACCCCGAGACCTCGAGCGGGATCTCGACGAGGTTGATCTGGCTGCCGTCCTGGGCCGACTCCTCGAAGACGATGAGGGCGCCGACCCCGGGGCGTGGGACCTCGAAGGTGGCAGTGAGGTCGAACGTGCCCCGGGTGCCGGTCCCGGAGGTCGCCGTGGCCGGCTCGTCGTAGACGATCAGGCCCTCACCGTCGGTCACGTTGACGATGAAGGTCGCCTCGAAGGTGTTGGCCGAGCCCGTGATCTGTAGGGGACTGGTCACCTCGGCGAAGGGCAGGGGGGACTCGACCAGGATGGCGGGGGCCATGCCCTCCCAGTCGGCGCGGGTCTGCGGTTCGCCGATCAGGAGGCCTTCACCTCCGAGGGCGGTGACCGGCGCACCTTCGATCGCGAACTCGACCGCGTCCACGGTGGGGAACTGGGTCACGGTGAAGACCACCTGGGCCACCCGGGCCATCATCGAGAGCGACCCGCCACCGGAGCCGAACTCCTCGGAGAGGTCGACCGTGGCGATCTGGTCCTCCACGGTCACCCCGAGCAGCTCGGTGCCGTCGGGAACAGCCGACGAGAAGCCGATCCCCGCCTCCTCGGCGGTCGGGCCCGACAGCAGACCCTCCAGGGCGGCAGCCGCCACCCCCTCGCCGACAGCCGTACGGGCCACCGGCCCGACCTTCTCGTCGCGGAGGAAGTAGGCCCGGACCTCGCTCTCGGTGTCCGGCGCCGTCGTCGTGGCGGTCACCGTCGTGGTCGTGGCGATCGCCGCAGTGGTGGTCGACGACGAGGTGTCCGCTCCGTCGTCGCCGCACGCGGTCAGGGCGACGACGATCGCGAGCACAAGGGCAAGGGCGACGTGCTGGTGGCGGTGACGGTTCATGGTGACCTCCTCGGGGTCCTACCCGGAGTGTGGAACACACGCGGTGGCCGCCGTCACGGCCGAACGTCCCGAAGCTCGGCTACCAGGAGACCTTCGTGAGGATGCGCAAGCCCCTCGACTGAAGGCATCTGGACCTCTATCAAGCGGCCTCTCGGCCATCGAGGTCCGCAGCGGCGCCGGCGGGCCCGTCGCCCTGGGCTTTCCGCACCAGGAGCGCCGGGCCCAGATCGCCCCGCTCAGTGAGAATATGAGTCCAGTTCGAGTAGGGCGTTTCCGCAGGTCAAGGGCATGACCGTGCCGTCAGGGGCCAGGCTCGCTGGGGCTGATGTTCTTGTTGTTGTGGAACACGTTCTCGGGGTCGTACTTCGCCTTGACCTCGGCGAGCCGGCGGTAGGTGTCGTCGCCGTAGGCCTCGCGAACTCGGGTGGTGTCATCGTCGGCGTCGAGGAAGTTGACGTAGACGCCGGCGCGGTGGGGTTGGAGAGCTTGGAAGAACCCCCTGGCCCACCCGGTCTCGGACGTGCCGACCGTGTCGTCCTGGTCCGGGAGCCATACGGCGTCGATGATGATGTTGTGGGCGACGTCGCGGCCGGGATACGCCGTGGCATCGCGGGGGACTCGGGCAACCTCGCCGCCCATGTGGAACATCGCCGCGTACGACCTCGGCGACTTGGCGCGATGGGCGTGCTGTGCGACGACATCGATGACCTCGTCGGACAAGCCCGTGAGGTTCGTGGCTTTCCAGTAGTAGTGCCATCCGTGAGGGACGGTGTCATCGAGGCCGCTCTGGTGATCGACGTAGGGCGTGGGTCCGACCAGGTCCACGAGCGGGGTCCCGAACTGGCGGAGCGGACGAACGATGCGTTCACCGTCCTCCACGGGTCCGGCGTAGCAGCAGGCCACCGCCATCGCCGGTCGGAAGTGCAACTCGTGGCTGATGACCGGCAGCGGCGGGATCGGGCCAAGCCGGATGACGGTCCCGAGCTCGTCGGGCGCGTCGGCGACGAACTCTCGGTAGAAGCGCATGACGTCGGTGGTGTCCTCGGCCGCCCAAAAGACCGGACCGGCGATGACGGTGGGACCGAGAGGGTGCAACGCGAACCGGAAGGAGCTCACGACGCCGAAGTTCCCGCCGCCGCCTCGCAGCGCCCAGAACAGGTCGGGATGATCGTGGGCCGATGCTCGGACGATGTGGCCCTCAGCGGTGACGACCTCGGCCTCCACGAGGTTGTCGACGGTGAGCCCGTGCTTGCGCATGAGCCAGCCGATGCCGCCGCCGAGGCTGAGGCCGCCAACGCCGGTGTGGCCCACGATGCCTCCGGTGGTGGCCAGGCCGTGGGTCTGGGTCTCGTGGTCGACGTCGCCCCACAGGGCGCCACCCTGTACATGGGCGGTGCGTTCCGCGGGGTCGACCGATACGGCGCGCATCGCGGAGAGGTCGATGACGATCCCGTCGTTGCACACGGCGGTGCCGGCCACGTTGTGGCCTCCACCCCGAACCGCGATCTCGAGGTCGCGGTCCCGTGCGAAGCACACCGCCGCGGCCACGTCGGCGGCACCGGTGCATCGGGCGATCAGTCGGGGTCGCCGGTCGACCATGCCGTTCCACACGGCTCGGGCGTCGTCGTAGTCAGCGTGCTCGGCGGCAATCACCTCGCCTCGGAACCCGGGGATCTCCACGCCGGTCACCGTGTCGCTCGTCTGGCCGATTCGTTCGCTGGTCGGTGTCGTCATCGTTCCTCCTCCGGTGGACCGGCCCCATCGCACCACCGGGGACACCCCCTGAGAAGTCAGGATTCTGGACTTCGAAGTAGGAAATCTGGACTTCACGGCGGGCAGGAGGTTCGCGACACTGCAACCGTGAGGACCTACGGGCAGTACTGCCCGATCGCCCGCGGCGCGGAGATCTTCGCCGAGCGTTGGACCCCGCTGATCATCCGAAACCTGCATTTGGGCTGCGAGACCTTCGGCGAGATCCTCGAGGGCGCGCCCGGGCTCTCCCGCACCCTGCTCACGCAGCGGCTCAAGCAGCTCGAGCGCCTCGGCATCGTCGAGTCAGCACCCAAGCCTCAGGGGCGCGGTCACCGCTACCAGCTCACCGACTCAGGCCACGACCTGTTCAAGGTCTGCGTGACGCTGGGCGAGTGGGGTGCCCATTGGCTCGAGATCGCCCCCGAGAACCTCGATCCGTTCGTCGCGCTGTGGTCGATGTGCAACGCGCTTCGCCTAGACCGGCTCCCCGAGCGGCGCGTGGTCATCCGGTTCGACTTCACGGGCTTCCGGCGCAACGAGCGGTACTGGTTGCTGCTCGAGCTCGGCGAGACCGAGATCTGCAAGACGTACCCCGGTCTCGACGAAGACCTCTACATCACCGCCGAGGCCGAAGCTTTCGTCAAGTGGCACGCCGGCCAGCTCACCTGGGCCGAGGCCCTCCGCGACTCCCGCATCCGGCTCGACGGTCCGTCGTGGCTGATACGAGACTTCCCAACCTGGAACGCCCGCAGCATGTTCGCCCACATCAAGCCCGTCCCGAGCGCTGCCGCCACGAGCTGAGGTCTTCTCCCTCGAGGGGATCGCGCCGGACACGCGACGCGAGCGCCAACCGGGGGCAGAGCCAGTTGGAGGCCCGGGGGGCTCGAGGTGCGCGTGCTGCGAGACCTGAGCCACGCCCGCGCCTGAACGCCTTGGTCAGGCCTGGCGGGCGGCGGCCACGGCCGCTTCGGTGCTCGCCGGCCGGCGATGGCGACCTGGACGGCTTCCCGGGCCAGGTCGGACCCGACCATGTGTGACCGCCGATCACTCGGGCGGGCGGTACGTGTGACGCGACGGGGGCCTCTGGTCCTGCGGCCCATCCGGCTAGAACGGGCCGGTGACCGAGGAGGGACGGGGTCGACTCCGGACGGTCTTCCGGTCCGTGTCGACCCTCCCGGGTTACCGGCTGGCCGGCCTCCGCCAGGACCTGCCCGCCGGGCTGGCGTTGACCGCCCTGCTCGTCCCCCAGGGCATGGCCTACGCCACCCTGGCCGGGCTGCCCGCGGTGACCGGGCTCTACACGACCGTCGCCTGCCTGACGGCGTACGCCCTGGTCGGCCCGTCCCGGATCCTCGTCCTCGGCCCGGACTCGTCGGTGTCGCCGCTGATCTTCGCCGCGCTGGTGCCGCTGGGCGGCACCGACGATCCCGCGACCGCCATCGCGCTGGCGGGGATGCTGGCGGTCCTGGTCGGGCTGATGGAGATCGCCCTGGGCGTCGCCCGTTTCGGGTTCGTCGCCTCCCTGCTCTCGAAGCCGGTGCAGATCGGCTACCTGAACGGCCTGGCCCTGGTCATCATCGCCGGACAGTTGCCGATCCTCTTCGGCTTCTCGACCGACGCCACCAGCTTCGCCGGGGACGTCTCGGCGTTCGTCCGGGGCCTGGACGCGACCGACACCGAAGCGCTCCTGGTCGGCTTGGGGACGCTCGCGGTACTGATCGGCGCGGCCTTCCTCCCGGCCCGGGTCCCCGGCGTGCTCATCGCCGTGGTGGGCGCCACCGTCGTGGTCGGCGTGTTCGACCTGGCCGCGCAGGGCGTCCCCGTGGTCGGCCACCTACCGCAGGGGCTGCCCCGTCCGACCCTGCCCTGGACCGACGTCACCGACGTCGGTCCGCTCGCCCTCGCGGCAGTCGGCATCGTCTTGGTGTCCCTGGCCGACACCATCGCCGTCTCCACCGCCTTCGCGGCCCGGCGGGGGGAGCACGTCGACCCCGACCGCGAGATCGTGGCGGTGGGGACGGCCAACGTCGCCGCCGGGTTCCTCCGGGGCTTCGCCGTCTCGGCCAGCAGTTCCCGCACGGCGGTGGCGGAGCAATCGGGGGCGACCAGCCAGGTGGCGGGGCTGATCGGCGCCGCCGCGGTGGCAACCATGCTCGTCGCCGACGCCGGCCTGCTGCGGGACCTGCCCCTCAGCGCGCTGGCGGCCGTGGTCATCGTGGCCGCGTTCCACCTCGTCGATGTGAGGACCCTTCGCCGGCTGGCCCACGCCCGGCCCACGTCGGTGGTGCTCTCCGTGGCCGCGACGCTCGGGGTGGTCCTCCTCGGCGTCCTGCAGGGGGTGATCGTCGCCGTGGGCCTCTCGATCCTGTTCTTCTTCCGGCGCTTCTGGTGGCCCGAGGACGAGATGCTCGGACGGGTGTACGGCCTTCGGGGATGGCACAGCGTGGACCGCTTCCCCCAGGCCCAGACCCTCCCCGGCATCCTGCTCTACCGGTTCGAGGCGCCGCTCTTCTTCGCCAACGCCGCTGTGTTCCAGGAGCGGATCCGCGAGCTGGTGCGGACGGCCGACCCGCCCGTCGAGTACATCGTGCTGCAGTGCGAGGCCATCACCGACATCGACGTCACCGCCGCCGACGCGCTCGCCTCCCTGCACGACGAGCTCGAGGCCCAGGGCATCGAGATGGTCTTCGTCGAGCTGCGCGACCGCCTCCGGGACCTGCTGGTCGCCTACGACGTCTACGGCAAGGTGGACGAAGGGCCCTTCTACCGCTCGGTGAAGGAGGCCCTCAAGGCGACCACCGGCCGACGGTTCAAGGACCTGGGCCTCGACGACGACCCGGAGGAGACCTGAGTCCCGATTGGAGTGGGTGAGGAGCCCGCGCTCCGTGTGTCGCTACCGAAGGCGGGCGGGTCTGCTTCCCACTGCGACACAACCGGCGCCCTCGCCGTGGACGGTGATAGGACGTTCGCCCCTGTGCACCTGATCTGCCGGTCCTTAGGGTTCACGTTGAACACGAGTTCTGGAGGAGGCGGCCATGGAGCGGATACTGATTGGTGTCGACGGCTCCCCGGCCGCCCACGACGTACTCGAATGGTCAGCCGACCTCGCGGGACGGGCCCACCTCGACGTCGTCGTCGCCCGCGTGTTCGTGCCCACTCAAGCCGAGCTCCCTCCCGGCGAGGTGGCTCTCCTCCACGACGAACAGCTGCGCGAACTCGACGAGTGGTGCGGAACGGTTCCCGTCGGCACCTCGCGTCCGCGCCCGATCCTGGTTGACGGCAGCCCGCCCGACGCGCTCCTCGCCGCCGCCGCCGAACAACACGCCGACGTCCTCGCGGTCGGTGCACGCGGCAGCGGCGGGTTCAGCCACCTCCACCTCGGCAGCGTCGCCCACCACCTCACCCACCACACGACCTTGCCGTTGGCGATCGTGCCCCGGACCGGGTCGGCGCCCGTCGAACACATTGTCGTCGGCGTCGACGGCTCACCGGGCAGCCTTGCCGCCGTCGAGATCTGCGCCGACCTCGCCGCCCGACTCGGCGTGCCCGTCACCGCGGTGTACGCCTTCGACCCGCTCGTCGAATGGGTACCTGAGAACGACCCCCGCAGCTGGCACAAGCGAGCCGAAGCCGACGTGGGCCGCTGGGCCGCACCCATCGAGAAGGGGGGCGTGATGCTCGAGATCGTCGTCGACCGCGACATCCACCCAGTGGCGGCGCTCGCCCGCGCCCTGGACGCGCACCCCGGCTCGGTGGCGGTGCTCGGCGCCCGCGGAGTCGGCGGCTTCACCGGCCTCCGCCTCGGCCGGGTCCCCCTCCAACTCGTCCACCACACGGGCGCCGCCGTCATCCTCGTACCACCCGCGCCGAGCGAGTGATCTGTCGCGCGACCGCCATCGAACCCACCCGAACGACACCTTCCCAACCGCTATGGCCGTAGCGCGTAGAGGACCCCCTAATCCTGTCGGAGGCCGGTCCGTTCCGTACTAAGGGGCCGCCTCTCGTTCTGGCCTTCGGGGCCGCCCGCCTCAGCCGCTGGCCTGACTCCAGTGGTCGCTACCGACCGGCGCTGGTACTCGAGGCCGCCAGGAGCGGGAAGAAGCTGCCGAGGAAGCCGCGCATCGCTTCGACGACATGTTCGGGGGGCAGGGCGGCGTCGGGGTCCTCGGGCAGGCCCTCGATCTCCATGTGGTGCTGTGCTGTCGCTCGTAGCCATCGGCTGTTCCTTCGGCCGTGACGGTCAGTGCGGCTCAACCGCCCAGACGGGCATCTCAGTCGATCGGCTCGCGGTGCACCCACTCGACGAGGTCGTCGGACGCGAGCGCCCGCACGCGCGCGGCGTACCGGGCGAGGTCGGCGTCGTCGAGGAGGTCGCGCCACTGGCCGCTCGTGCCGCGGCTGAAGAACGCGGCGGGGTCGATCCAGTGCGTCCGGACCACCGCCGGGGACGGTCGTGTCGGCCCTGCTGCGCATCGACTCGAACGTCGCCGCCTGGACCAGGCGGGGCCACCGGTGCTCGTCGACGTCGATGCCGAGGCGTGCGGCCAGCTGCCGCATCTGCCCCTCCAGGTCGGCCTTCAGGTCGTCGTAGTGCAAGTACACGACGTCGAGATCGTCGGCGGCGTCCCAGAACGTCTGCAGGTGTTCCGCGGTGCGCCGCAGCGACGACCCGATCTGCGTGGACGGCGTCTCGTCGTCGACCCACTGCCAGAAGCGGTCCCGCTCGCCGTCGGGGCGCGGCCGCTGTGGCCGCAACGGTCCGAGCTCGATGCCGTCGATCGCTGCCGCCTGCTCGCGGGCGCTCGAGGAACGCGCCGAAGTCCATGTTGTCGATGTGGTGGTCCATCGACAGCGCCACGTCGCGGGGGTCACGCCCGACGCAGATGTACGTGACCGTCGGATCGTTGGGTATCCCGTCGAGCGGCGTGTGGGTCTTGATGAAGCGGCGGTGCGTCTGGGCCTCCAGGTCTGCGAACACCTCCGTGCGGGCGCGGGTCACCATGTCGATCCACGGCGAGAGCGTGTCCAACGGGAGCGGCAGCTCCGGTTCCTGCAGGATGAGCAGCGCGCAGATCATCTGCGTCCACGTCGTCCCGCACTTCGGCGGCGTGCTGATGATGATGTCGCCGGGGCGAAGCTCGAAGCCGTCCCAGCGGTTGCTGTCGTAGACGGTCCCCTCGTAGCGGCGCACGAGCGTCATCGTCGCAGCGGCTTTGATCCCGGAGGTCCAGAAGCATTCCGGACACCCGCCATCTTGCCCGCTGCTCCCACTCGGACCTATGACCGGGCTGACAGTCGGATGGCTGACCTGGCGGCCAGTCGGATGCCCGATCCGAATGCCCCTCAGTTCACCAGTCGAGGCCGCATTCGGGTCGCGGCACCTAAGGTCGCATCGCAGCCGGCGGGGAGCCGACGGAGCGGGGTCAGCCTGCCGAGCCTGTGCCACCGCCGGCGGAGGTGCGATCTACGGCTTGATGCGGGCTGCTCAGTCCCGGGCGAGCAGGCGGGCCCGGCTCAGGAGCCCTGAGACGCCGAGCTCGGTGGCCCAGCGGGTGAGGTAGGTGTCGTCGATCGTGTCGCCTCCGATGGCCAGCATGGCCACGACATCGGCGACCTGCCGCTCGGAGCCACCCGCCTGCGCCCATTCGAGCTTGGCCAGGATCGTGTCCTCCGCGGTGGCGAGGTGTGTGGTGACGCCGAACAGGTCCACCACCTGTCGACGGGCGAACTCCTCTCGGCTGAACGGACGGTCCTTGCGGATGATGAGGTCGACCTTCCAGCCCGTCTTCGTGTCGATCAGGTTGAACTGGCTGCGGTGCCGCAGGGCGGCCTGCGCGTCGCTGACGTAGAAGCGCCGCTGGTCGAGGCCCTCCACGAACCGTGCCAGTGACTGAGGGTCGGGGTCGATGACCAGGTCGATGTCCTGGGTCGACCGAGGTTCGCCGTGGAAGCTGCTGGCCATCGACCCAGCGAGCATGTGGGCGATGCCGGCCGCATCGAGGTGAGCGACGATCATGGCCAGCAGCTCGGCGGCCGTCACCTGACCGGTTCGGGATGGCCGAGGATGCGATGCAGTTCGGCGGTGACGGCGTCGGCATCGAGGTCGGGCCGACGGGAGCGGATCCCGGCGACGGTCATGGCCATGACGTCATCACTCATCGTCATCGCCAGCTCGAGCCGTTCGACGGGTGACAGCGAGCGATAGACCTCGAGCCGCAGGGCGTGAGCCTCAGCGGTGGTGTCCGCGGATCGCATCAGCCAACCCTACGACGGGCCTGTGACCAGCTGCGGTGTGGCAGCGGCCGTGACCTACCGTCGGAGGGCCGACCAATCAGATCGATGACCCGAGGACGGAGCGGGGGTCAGCCTGCCGAGCCTGGTGCTGGACAGATGAAGGACGAAGGAGACAGATGATCGACCGGGAGCGAGTGGTGAAGGGCCTGGAGGCCGAGCGGCGGCTCTACGCCGAGCAGAACCCGCGGTCCCAGCAGGCCGCGAAGGAGGCGACCCACCTGTTCGGCGGCGTGCCCATGACGTGGATGGCCAAGACCGCCGGCGGCTTTCCGCTGTTCCTGGACCGGGCGTCCGGGGCCCGGGTCACGACCATCGACGGCCACGAGCTGGTCGACTTCTGCCTCGGTGACACCGGCGCCATGGCCGGCCACTCGCCACCGGCGACGGTCGCCGCTGTCCAGGCCCGCTACGCCGACGCCGGTGGGGCGACGGCGATGATGCCCACCGAGGACGCCGCCGTGGTGGCGGCCGAGCTGACCCGCCGCTTCGGGGTCAGCGCCTGGAGCTTCGCCCTCACCGCCACCGACGCGAACCGGTGGGCCCTGCGCCTCTGCCGGGCGTTCACCGGTCGCCCGAAGGTCCTGGTGAACGCCTGGTGCTACCACGGCAGCGTCGACGAGTCGCTCATCGTGACCTCGCCGTCGGGCCCCGTGCCCCGGCCCGGCAACGTCGGCGCCCCCTGCGACGTCACCGAGAGCAGTCGGGTCGTCGAGTTCAACGACCTGGCGGGCCTGGAGGCCGAGCTGGCCCACGGCGACGTGGCCGTCGTGCTCATGGAGCCGGCCCTCACCAACATGGGGATCGTCCTGCCCGAGCCCGGCTACCTCGAGGGGGTCCGCCGGCTCACCCGGGAAGCGGGGACGCTCCTGATCATCGACGAGACCCACACCCTCTCCGCCGGCCCGGGCGGCTGCACGAAGGCCTGGGACCTGGATCCCGACATCGTCACCCTGGGCAAGGCGATCGCCGGTGGCATCCCGATCGGGGCCTACGGCCTCGATGCCGACCTGGCCGAGCGCCTGCTCTCCCGCGAGGACCTCGACCTCATCGACACCGGTGGGGTCGGCGGCACCCTGGCCGGCAACGCCCTCTCCCTGGCCGCGGCCCGGGCCACCCTCGAGCAGGTCCTGACCGACGACGCCTTCGAGACGATGATCGCCCTGTGCACCCGTTACAACGACGGGGTCGAGCGGATCATCGCGGACCGCGGCCTGCCCTGGTCGGTGAGCCAGCTCGGGGCGCGCTCGGAGTATCGCTTCGTCAGCCCGGCCCCCCGCAACGGCACCGAGTCCGAGGCCGTCACCGACGCCGAGCTGGAGGACTACCTCCACCTCTACCTGCTGAACCGGAGGATCCTGCTCACCCCGTTCCACAACATGGCCCTGATGTGCCCGGCCACCACCGAAGCCGACGTGGACCTGCACCTCCGGGTCCTCGACGAGGCCGTGGCGTCGCTGTGACCGACCCGCCGCGGACACGCGGCAGGCGATGCGATAGCACCGGAGCAGCGCGATGATTGGTCGTGGTGGCGAGTGGAAGGAGACCGGCCGGATGGTCGATCTGATCACGCCCGCCGAGCTCGCCCCCACGCCCCGCGAGCTCGTTCTGGGCTCTGGGACGCCAGAGACGATCGCCGAGTGGAAGGCCCTGGCCGAGGGCCTGCTGACCGACCAGCCGTGCGTGTTCCACCGCAACCTCGAGATCTCGTCTCGCTACGCCTGGATCTACAAGCAGCTCCC
>CAVRXU010000010.1:0-26674 GCA_963725155.1 uncultured Microthrixaceae bacterium | reverse complement strand
AGATCGCCTTGGGCGCCGCCATGGATCCGCAGTTGCTCGACGACGTCAACACCGAACTCGACCGGATCCGGGCGGACATCTTCGGCTGATGTTCGGCGGGCCCTGGCCGGGCCGTCGACCGGTCAGCCGAAGCGGTGGCTGAGGCGACTACCTGTGCGCCAGAGCCCCCACCAGAGCGCCGCGGACAGCACCAGCGTCTCCACGTAGAACCCGCCGTGCCCATCGGTCTGGTCGTCGGTGGTCATCGGTCGGCTGGGTCCGGTCGCGGGAGGATGGGAGAGCGTTGGTCGAGAGGTCCGGCCGGCATGTCCCAGACGGTGGCCAGCCGGTCCGCAGCTCATGGTCCTTCGCTCGCACTGTCGCATGCCATTCCATCGACATCGAGGCCCGGCGCCTGAAGCAAATGGGCGACAGAGATGTCCAACGGGCGCCCAGCCCATGCGTCGCCGACGGGACTCCGGCGGGATCAGATCAGGACAGCGTGTATTCGACGTGGAGGACGGGGGCGCGGGTGCCGTTGAAGGCCTCGGCGATCCGGCGGCCGGTGCCGGTGAGGATCAGGGCCAGCGCGTTGCCTGAGGTCCAGCCCGCCCGACCGGTGATCTCGGTGATGACCGGGCTGAGGTTCGGGGTGCGTTGGGCCGGGCCGGCGACCTGGATCGTCGGCCAGGCGGGGGGCGCCCAGGACACCGCCGCGGCCGTCCTGGCCCGCGAGGAGACGTTGGCCAGCGCGTTGGTGAAGGTGGTGGCGTTGTCCGCGGCTTGGCCGCGGATGACCAGGGAGGCGGCCGCCGAGGCCGTTTCGTCGGTCTCGAACTGCACGTAGGCGTTGGTGATGGTCGCGCCGCGGGGGATCGAGATGGCGCCGAACCGCAACCCCACCGTCTGGACCACGGTGCCGTCGGTGACGAGCTCGAGGTCGGAGCTGGTGAGATCCACCGAGTTGTTGACCGAGGACTCCTCGGCGTCGTCGGAGCTGGCTGCGACCGCCCGATCCAGGGTCGCCGGACCGGGATCCGAGGCGGTGATGGTCACCTCGTCGAAGGCGCTGAGGTCGCCGTCGGTGGCGGTGAGGCGGAGCACGTAGGTGCCGGCGGTGCTGAAGCCGACGGTGGTGGCCGGGTTGGCGGCGTTGGTGAAGGTGGCGGTGCCCGGCCCGCTGACCTGGGTCCACTGTGAGGTCACCGGGTTGCCCTGCGGGAGCCCGTCGTCGCTCACCGAACCGGCGAGGGAAGCCAGGGCAGGCCGGATGACGGACCCGTCGGGGCCCGCACCGACCACCGGCGCGGCATTGACCGGTCCGTTGGACAGCGTGTATTCGACGTGGAGGACGGGGGCGCGGGTGCCGTTGAAGGCCTCGGCGATCCGGCGGCCGGTGCCGGTGAGGATCAGGGCCAGCGCGTTGCCTGAGGTCCAGCCCGCCCGACCGGTGATCTCGGTGATGACCGGGCTGAGGTTCGGGGTGCGTTGGGCCGGGCCGGCGACCTGGATCGTCGGCCAGGCGGGGGGCGCCCAGGACACCGCCGCGGCCGTCCTGGCCCGCGAGGAGACGTTGGCCAGCGCGTTGGTGAAGGTGGTGGCGTTGTCCGCGGCTTGGCCGCGGATGACCAGGGAGGCGGCCGCCGAGGCCGTTTCGTCGGTCTCGAACTGCACGTAGGCGTTGGTGATGGTCGCGCCGCGGGGGATCGAGATGGCGCCGAACCGCAACCCCACCGTCTGGACCACGGTGCCGTCGGTGACGAGCTCGAGGTCGGAGCTGGTGAGATCCACCGAGTTGTTGACCGAGGACTCCTCGGCGTCGTCGGAGCTGGCTGCGACCGCCCGATCCAGGGTCGCCGGACCGGGATCCGAGGCGGTGATGGTCACCTCGTCGAAGGCGCTGAGGTCGCCGTCGGTGGCGGTGAGGCGGAGCACGTAGGTGCCGGCGGTGCTGAAGCCGACGGTGGTGGCCGGGTTGGCGGCGTTGGTGAAGGTGGCGGTGCCCGGCCCGCTGACCTGGGTCCACTGTGAGGTCACCGGGTTGCCCTGCGGGAGCCCGTCGTCGCTCACCGAACCGGCGAGGGAAGCCAGGGCAGGCCGGATGACGGACCCGTCGGGGCCCGCACCGACCACCGGCGCGGCATTGACCGGCACGGCGGGCTGGACGTCGATCGTCACCTCGTCGAAGGCGCTGAGGTCGCCGTCGGTGGCGGTGAGGCGGAGCACGTAGGTGCCGGCGGTGCTGAAGCCGACGGTGGTGGCCGGGTTGGCGGCGTTGGTGAAGGTGGCGGTGCCCGGCCCGCTGACCTGGGTCCACTGTGAGGTCACCGGGTTGCCCTGCGGGAGCCCGTCGTCGCTCACCGAACCGGCGAGGGAAGCCAGAGCAGGCAGGACGACGGACGCGTCGGGGCCCGCCGCCACCACCGGCGCGGCGTTGACGGGCACGTTGGGCTTGTTGATGGTGAGCGAGTCCAGCACCGCGCCGCTGGCGCAGACGACGTCGTCGTCGTGATCGGTGGGACCGCAGACGGCCTCGAGGTGCAGGGACGTCGCGGTCACGTCGACGCGGAGGTGGGCGAGGTGGTGTGCCCGGAACGCGGTGCGAGAGTCGGTCGTCGGCCACGTGGACTCGACAGAGCCACCGGTACCGGCGGTGAGGTGCACCACGTTGTGGATCGGTGCGTACCGCTCGTAGACGTGGGCGTGGCCGTTGAGATCGAGCACGTACTTCGAATAGTTGTCGCCGAGTCCGTCGAGGATCGTGGCCAGTGCGGCGACGCCGCCGGGGTTTCCGGTGGAATAGGCCGGTCGGTGACCGAAGGTCACGACGAAGTTGATGGTCGGGTCCGCCTGGGCCGCGGCCATGACCGAACCCACAGCTGTGCTCCATGCCGGCCAGGTGGCGCGTGGTGTACCGCTCCGGGTAGGAGATGAACCGCACCCCGGCGCTGTCGAACCAGCCCCAGTCCTCACCACAGCAACCGAGGGCGGGCGCGCCCGGCGAGGCCTGTGCGTGCGGGATGGCGAACCGACCCTTGTAGTTGCGGAGGTCGTCGTTCGCGCTCTCCCATTCTTCGTCGCCCCACACGGGCATGTAGGCCGCGTTCTGGCTCCACGCCATCGCATCGTTGAAGTGTTGGTCGACCCCGTCCTGCCCGGACTGGCTCCCGTACGTGAGGTCACCCAGGCCGAGGACGAAGGACGGGGCGTCGGTTGCGATCGCCGTCATCAATGCCGCCACCCGCGGCCGATTCACCGTCGAGCCGATGTCACCCACGGCGTCGAACCGGGTCGTCCCCGTCGGCGGCGCGGCGAACACGGCGTCGGGCCCGCCATCGATCGAGTAGTGGTAGCTCGTGTCCGGGGCCAGCCCGGAGACTGACGCCTCCCACCACGGTCCCCCGGTGGAGGACGGGGTGACGCTCGGCGGTTGGGCCTGCACCGTGGTCCCATAGGAGGTGGTCGTCCCGTACCTCAGCTCACCGTTGCCACCCCGCCAGTCCACCGCCACCGAGGTCGGGCCGGTGAAGGACCAGTGGACCTCGCTCACGTACGTCGCCGGAGCCCGGACATCCACGGTCACGTCGTCGGACGCGCTCTTGTCGCCATCGGATCCGGTCAGGCGCAGCGTGTAGACCCCCGGGTCGGTGAACGACACCTGGGTGGCGGCCGCCGTCGGGTCGACGAAGGCCGCGGTGCCCGGCCCGCTCACCTGGCTCCAGGCCGCCGTGACCGGGTTCCCCGCCGGTAGCCCGTCGTCGCCGACGGTCCCGGCCAGAGAGGCCGACGACGGGAAGGTCACCATCTGATCCGACCCGGCCAGAACGGTCGGCGCGTTGTTGGGAGGTGGATCGCTGGCCAGCTCCAGGTGCAGGACCGGCGCGGCGCCGCCCCGGAAGGACTCTGCCGTCCGTTTGCCGGTCCCGGTGATGATCACCGCGATGGCGTTGTTGGCCGCCCACCCCGGCCGGTTGACCACTTCCTGGACCACCGCCGCCAGGTTCGGCGTCCGTTGGCCAGGGCCGGCGGCCCCTGCGCGTCCACGACACCGGGTTCCACGAGACGAACGTGTTCGTGCGGGGCCGACTCGAGACGTTCCCGGTGGCGGTCGTGAACGTCGCCGCCGTGTCCGCGGCCTGGGCGCGGACCACCAGGGAGGTCGCGGTCGACCCGGTCGCGTCGGCCTGGAACTGGACCCAGGCATTGGTCACGGCCGACCCAGGGGGGATCGCCAGGTTGGTGAAACGCATGCCGACCGTCTGGTTGCCACGCGAGCCGTCCAGGACGAGCTCGAGATCGCCGCTGGTGAGATCGACCGACCCGTTGTCCGCCTCTTCGGCATCGTCCGCATCGGCGACCACCGGTCGGTCGATCACGGTCACGGCCGCGCTGGCCGGCGCCGCCAGCGGGACGATCCCCGCGAGAAGGGCCATGGCCGCGATCACGACCAGCGCGGAGCCTCGTGTCGGCCCTCGCCGTTGCATTGACGCGCTCATCCCTGTCCCTCCCGACCTGGGCGCCCCGGATTCCGAGGAGGTCGAGCCAGCGGCCACTCTTTCATCCTCAGCCCGCGATTCCAAGGCAGCATCTCGGGGGCCGCGGAGGACACCCACTGGCATCCGTCCCAGGGGCAGAAAGCCCACGGTTCGGTGGGGGTGACATCACCTGAGCGGCACCTCGTTGCTGAAGTCGTACGGCAGGTCCCCTTCGGCGTAGCTGGCGTCGTCGAGCATCTCGTAGTGCGTGCCCAGGTAGAGGTTGAAGACGAAGCGCAGGACGTTGACGCTGTTGGGCGGCATGGGCAGTCCGGCCTGGTCGACGCCGGGGAGGGCGAAGGCGCTCAGGCCCTTGACGCGGATGTCCTCCATCGCCGCCTCGCCGAAGACCTCGGGCTCGGCTTGGAACCCTTCGTCGGCCTGCAGGACGATGACCGGTGGGGTCGTTGCGTTGGCCTGGATCCGGTCGATGGTGTCGAGGAGCAGGGTGTTCTCGTATTCGAGCTGCTCCAGGTACTGCGCCCGGCCCGCGTCCGACGAGAGGTCGAGGTCGGAGTGAACGACGTGGTCGACGGGCTCGCCCTGGGCGTCGTAGAGGTACGGGTCATGGGGCAGGAGGGTGTGGAACACGACGAACGTCGGCCGGTCCCCCGTCCGGATCTGGTTGAGCTCGGTGAACTCCTCGCGAATGGCGTGGCGGAACCGGTCGTTCATCGCCGACTGGTCGAAGCCCAGCGGACCGCCGACCTGCCCGAGGATGCTCTTGCCCATCCAGAGGTTGGCGAAGCTGCCGGGCGGAGCGAAGGGGGAGACGCTCGGGTTGCCACCGCGTAGGAGACCTCATCGGTGTCGATGTGGACGTAGTCGTAGCCGATCGAGGCCAGGAGCCGGGCGGCCCGGTTGTCCTCGTTGACCCGCTGAACGGGTCGGACGTCCTGTGAATCGGCGCCGAGGACGTCGGCGAAGTTCGTCAGATAGTCCATGTTGAGGAGGGCGGCGACGTTCATCTCGCTGTCGGAGTACGGGCTGCGACCGTGTTCGTTGAGGACGAAGCCGCGCTGCTCCAGTTGGTCGCGGAACTCCTGGTCGTCGTAGTGGAAGTACTGCTGGAGGATGTCGAGGCGGGCGTAGTCGTCCGGGATGATGACGAAGATGTCCGGCGGGCGGTCGCCGCTTGCCACGACCGGTGGCTCGAGCACCGTCGGCCAGAGACGCGGGTCCGAGGCCGCGACTCCGGGGTGATCGGCCTGGTACCTCACGATGTCGGCCGCCGGCGGTATCACGGCCACGGCGGCGACCACGACGAGAACGACGGTCAGCTGGGCGAGATCCCGTGTGGTCCTGAGCGCAGCCACGGTGCCGACGACGAACAGCGCCAGCCAGAGGATGATGAACCCGCGGGACCGCTGCTCGAGGAAGACGCCGTAGAAGAAGAACGCGACCACGACGAGCGACGCCAGGACGCCGGCCTTCGCGGCATTCTCGGTGATCAGGAAGAAGAGGACGTAGAGCGCGAGCCCGGCGAACACGCACACCGCCATGGGCGCCCAGAGGAGGCTCAACTCGACCTCCGTCTGGTTCTGGGCGAACAGCGACACGAGCGTGAAAACGGCGAGCAGGACCGGGCAGAGCGGGGGGATGACCTGCTTCGAGACCCGAGCCCCCTTGGTGCGGAGATCCCCCAGGCGTCCGGTGCCCCTGGTGGTACTTCGGTCGTCCGTGATCAGTCGAGGGTGACGACCCGCGGCTGAACCCTGACTGAAGGGGCCGAGCTGTCGGAAGGTCTTACGGGCGGATCCAGGTGTGGCCGAACCAGCGCTGCACGCGGCTCGTGCCGAACTCGACCTTGTCGGCCACGTACGCCTCCGACGGCCCGTCCAACGTGCCGGACGGGGGCTGGCCGCTCACGAAGGTGACGTCGACCTTGGCCACCTGGTCCTTGCCGAACTCGAGGTAGCACATCCCATGACCGTCGTACTCGGCTGAGGGCGTCGCCCCCCGTACCCGCGCCGCGATGGCCTCGGCCACGACGACGGCTTGGCCTTCGGCGAACACCCCGGCCTTCGGCGTACCCACGCTGCTGACGTCCCCGACGGCGTAGACGCCGGGGAACGAGGTCTCCAGGGTGAGGGGGTCGACCGGGATCCAGCCGTCCACCGTCATGCCTGAGGCCTCGACCACCTCGGGGGCCCGGTGGACGGGGATGCCCAGGAAGAGGTCGTAGGGCATCTCGCTGTCGTCGCTGAGCAGGGCAACCTTGCGGCCGGGGTCGAGGCCCCGGACCAGGCGATCGGGCACCCAGTCGATGCCGCGCTCGGCGAAGGCCTCGAGCAGCGCGGCCGACGCCGCGGGCGAGGGCGGGACGGGGGCGCCGAGGGGCATGACGAGGGCGATCGAGGACTGTGCCCGCTGCCCGCGCTCCGTCAGGTGGTCGTGCATCAGGAGCGCGGTCTCGCTCGGTGCAGGCGGGCACTTGAACGGGGTGGAGGTGACCCCGACGATCACGCGCCCACCCTCGAAGTCGGCCAGGACGTCGCGGAGGCCGAATGCGCCGGCCACGGTGTAGAACTCGTGGCCGCCCTCGATCAGCCCCGGTGTGGCGTCCGGATGCAGATCGGCCCCGAGCGCCACCACCAGGATGTCGGCGTCGAAGGGGCCGGCCTCGGTCTCGACCCGCTTGGCGACCGGGTCGATCGCGGTCACCGCCGACTGGACGAAGGTCACGCCCGGCTTGACGAGGTCGGCGTACGAGTGATGCACCGACTCGGCGGGGACCTTGCCGAACATGACGTCCAACTTCGAGAACCCGAACACGAATCCGTCGCTCTGGTCGATCAGCACGACGTCGACCTCGTCGCCGAACTCGTCGGACAACAAGGTCGTCAGCTCCAAGCCCCCGAAGCCGGCCCCGAGGATCACGATGCGCACGAACGGACGCTACCCCGACGACATCGGGCCCTCGGGCGGCCCGGCGGCGTCTGCTCCTGAGCCGATGGCCCTCGTTCAGAGCGCGGGCGCGAGGAGGGCCTCGGCGTCGTCGTCGCTGAGCCGGTCGGCCTCGGTCACCACGTCGGCCGGGACCCAGGCCGGGAAGGGCTGTTCCTCGACCCGGTGGCGGCCGGAGTCGGTGTGCTCCTCGTGGAGCGCGGCCAGGCGCTCGGGTGGGAACCGGTCGGCCAGGCGCACGACGGCCGGCCACAGCCGACGGTGCACGAGCGTGACCTTGCCCTTCACCAGGCGGAGGCGGACCACGTCAGGCGACTCGTCCAGGTCGTTCAGGGCGGCGAAGATCTGGTGGCCCGCGGGATGGCCCCACCAGCTGCCCTTGATGGCCTCGCCCGCCACCAGGTCGGCGACGTTGGGGACCGGGCCCTTGGCCGATTGGAGGAGCATCCCGTGCTCGACCAGGACCGCCATGACGTCCACGGTCAGAGCCCGAGGTCGGCGGCCAGCGCGTCGACGTGATGGGCGAAGAAGCCGTCATGGTCCGTCACCACGTTGTGGGTGTGGCCGAAGAGCTCCAGGGAGACCAGCCCGAACAACGTGGCCCACGCCCCGAGGAGGGCGACACCCTGGGCCGGGGGGAGCGCCAGCCCGAGGCCGTCGGCGATTCGCTCGCCGTCCGCGGCCAGGGTGCCGGACACGGCCGGAAGGTCGGTCGGGGCCCCGGCGCCCCGCAGAGGCGCCGCCAGCGCGGCGTAGACCCGGGTGGCGGGGTCGATCGTGTCCTGCGGGGCGGCGTAGCCGGGCACGGGCGACCCGTAGAGAAGGGCGTACTCGTGCGGATTGGCCCGGGACCAGGCTCGCAGGGCGCCACAGGTCGTCCGCCAGCGCTCCCGGGGGCTCCCCTCGGCGGCGCCGGCCTGCTCGAGGGCGGCGCCCAACCGGTCGTAGCCGGCGATGATCAGGAGGGTGAGCAGTGCGTCCCGGCTCTCGACGTAGCGGTAGATGCCCGAGGACACCATGTCCAGCTCCCGGGCCACCGAGCGGAGCGAGAGGGCGGCGGCCCCGTCCCGGGCCAGCTGACGGCGACCCTCGGCGGTGATGTCGTCGAGCACGGCCTGACGGGCTCGTTCACGTTGTCCGGGCATGCCGACAGCATGCCACAGGAATGTGAGCAGTGCTCTTGACAGTGAGCGGTGCTCCAGCTATTGTGAGCACTGCTCACAACACAGACCAGTGCTCTCAAGGGAGACCACCGATGACGACGAACCCTGTCACCACCCACCGCTACGTCGAGCCCGGCAAGAGCGATCACCGCATGAACCGGGTGGTCGGCTGGCTCGTCCGCCACGGGGTCAGCGTGGCCGGCGCCCGCGTCCTGGCGGTCCGGGGCCGGACCTCCGGCGAGGAGCGGACCACCGTGGTCAACCTCCTGGAGCTCGACGGCGAGCGCTACCTGGTCGCCCCCCGGGGTCGGACCCAATGGGTCCGGAACCTGCGGGCCGCCGGCACCGGCGACCTGCGGGTCGGGCGACGGACGCAGGCCTTCCGGGCCGACGAGCTGGCCGATGGCGACAAGGGGCCGGTTCTGCGGGCCTATCTCGATCGCTGGGGCTGGGAGGTCGGTCGCTTCTTCGAGGACCTGGCCAAGGACAGTGACGACGAGGCCGTGGCCGCCGTCGCCCCCGACTTCCCCGTCTTCCGGGTCGTGGCCGCGGCCTGATCAGGCGTCGGCGGGTGCATCGGGCTCCAGGAAGATGCACTCGCCGGGGCAGTCCTCGGCCGCTTCGATCACAGGGCGGTCCAGGGCCAGGGGGACCGTGACCATGCTCTCCGCCCCGCCGGGATCGTTCTGGGGTCGGCCGTCAGCCATGACGTAGGAGATCCCGTCGTCGAGGAGCACGAACACCTCTGGACAGTGGTCGACGCACAGCCCGTCCCCGGTGCAGAGGTCCTGATCGATCCAGACCCGCATGGCGCCTCCTGAGGACGATGGTACGGAGTGGGCGTCGGGGCGTCGAACTCGTGCCCGGTCCGTGGCCTGCGCCGCCTGCGGACCGGCGAGGGCCGTGCTGTACCTTCCCCGCACTATGCGATCACGACGGCGGCACCCATGGTTGGCGGGGATCATCCTGGTCGGCTTCGGGCTCACGATCCTCCCGGCGTGCTCGGACGACGGTGGCTCGGGGGACGACTCGTCGACCGACGCGGCGGCGGACGCCACGGGCGACCTGAGCGCCGAGGAGCAGGAGAAGGTCGACGCCGCGCAGGCCTGGATCGACGACGAGGCCGAGCTCGACGACGACACGAAGGACGAGCTGGTTTTCACCGAGCTGGCCAGCAACCCCTCGGTCACCAACGTCACCTTCGGCCAAGTCATCGACGACCACCCGGTCCAGGGCGCCAAGCTCGTCGTCCACGTCCTCGACGACGGCTCCGTTCAGGGGGCGACGAACGCCCTCACCGACGCTGAGCCCACGGCCGTCGATGACCCCGTCAGCCAGGACGAGGCCGAGGAGAACGCCGGCAAGGCCGTCGAGGGCACACCCGACGAGGTCGGCCCCTCCGAGCTCACCTGGGTCGCGGCCGGCCCTGACCTGACCCTGGCCTGGGCGGTGAACGTGACCGCCACCGATCCGTCGGGCTCCTATCTGGTCGACGTCGACGCCGCCACCGGCGACGTCATCGATGTGACCGGGGCCATGGCCGATCGGGCGTCGGCGTCCCTGCACGCCCCGTGGAGCGCCAAGCGGGTCGCGGCCACGGTCCTGCCCGCCTCCGCCCGGGTCCAGTCCGACGGCGACGCCTGTGACCCCGGTCCCGCCCCGTCGGCCTGCCTGTTCATCCCCGACCCCATCTACGCCAACGGCGGCGACCCTCCGGAGCTGGCCGACGCCAACGCCACACTCCAGGGCCGGCCGATCGAGGGCCTCGACGACTCGTCCGGCCACCTCGTCGGCGAGTTCGTCGACACCGAGGGGGCCGAGACCACCACGGAGCCCGTGGTCGAGACCGACGGCACGTGGGCCGCGGGCCGGGCCCGTCCCGGCCTCGAGCAGGCAATGGCCTACTACTGGATCGACCGGGCCCACCGCGACCTCGAGCGCCTCGGCTTCGGCGACGTCTGGGGTCGGCCCATCCCGGTCGAAGCCGTCGACGCCGACACCGTGGACAACGCCTTCTGGGACGGCACCGCGGTGCACCTCGGCGTCGGCTCGGACGGCATCAACGAAGGGGAGGACGCCAGCGGCATCGTCCACGAGTACGGCCACGCCGTGCTCGGCGAGCAGGCGCCCGCCCTCTTCGACTCGGCCGAGGGCAGCGCCTACCACGAGGGCTTCGGTGACCTGCTGGCCTACTTCGTGACCCTCCAGGACCGCACCGGGGACCAGGGCTGCCTCTTCCCCTGGACCGAAGGGCTCACCTGCCTGCGTCGGCTCGACACCGATCTGGTCTACCCCGACGACGTCGTCAACGAGGTCCACGCTGACGGCATGATCTACACCGGCGCCGTCACGGACATCTTCGAAGGCCTCCTCGCCAACGACGGCATCGGCGTCGACGACTGCCCCGGCTCCGACGTCTGCGCCGAGCAGGCCGACCGGGTCCTCACCACCCTGCTGACCTCGCACGGCTACCTGACGGGTACGAGCACGCTCTCCGACATCGCGGCCGCGTACGTCTCGGCCAACGAGGCCGCGTTCGGAGGCGAGGACGAGGAGCTCATCACCGAGGCCTTCGCCGCCCACGGCCTCACCGGTGGGGGCGGCGGCACCATGGATCCCGACGGGGGCCTGCCCGAGCCGGAGGAGGGCGTCCCCGCCGTCGCCTTCGAGATCTCGCACTCCTACCGCGGCGATCTCGACGTGGTCGTCGGCGTGGCCGACGCCGACGGCAACGACCTGTGTGAGCCCGTCAGCCTGCACCAGCCGGACCAGACCGACGGTGAGGACAACCTCACCGGCCTGGTCGACCTGTCCGACTCCGACTGCGCCGAGCTCATGCCGCCGTCCGAGGACCAGCAGTGGTACCTCCGGGCGGTGGACACCCTGGCCGAGGACACCGGCCAGATCGACTCCTTCACCGTCTACGACGGCGAGGACCCCTACGAGGCGCCGGGCCTACCCCTGCCCATCACCGACAATGACCCGGCCGGCACGACGGTCCTCGTCGACGGCACCGGCCAGGCCCCCGACACCCCCGACCTGCCCGAGGACCCGGATGGCGACGGGCCGTCCTTCCACATCGAGATCACCCACAGCTACGTGGGGGACCTCTCGATCCGGGCGGGCACCGCCGACAACGACGGGGGCAACGTCCTCTGCTCCGTCGACGTCCTCGCCCCCGACTCGGGCAACGCTGGTGACGGTGGCCTGTCGGGCAGCATCGACATGTCGTCCTGTGCCGACCAGGACCCGCCGTCGGACGAGACCCGGTGGTTCGTCCAGGTGATCGACACCGCGGCCGTCGACGAAGGGACCGTCGATTCCCTGACCCTCAACGGGCCCGACGGCGAGTCCATCGAGTTCGACCAGTTGCCGGCCACCATCCCCGACGACGATCCCAGCGGCCTGGTCCTGCTGACCGACGGCGACCGGGCCGAGCCCACGTCCTCACCCGGAGGCGGGGCGACGCAGCTCTCGGTGACCATCGACCACCCCTACGCCGGCGACCTGTCGGTGGAGGTCGGGGCGGTGGACGCCAACGACGACGTCGTCTGCCAGGAGCAGGTGGCCACGCCGGACTCGGCCAACAGCGAGGCCGGCCTCCAGATCGACCAGGCGCTGGAGAGCTGCGCGGCCTACTTCCCGCCCGGCGAGGACATCCGCCTCTACCTGTTCGTCGCCGACACGCTGGCCCAGGACACCGGTCAGCTGGTCGAGGCCACGATCACGGGGCCGGACGGCGAGACCTACGCGGTCGAGGACACCGGGATGACGATCCCCGACGCCGACCCCGACGGGGTGGTCACCTTCTTCGCTCCCGCCTGAGGCGGCGCCGGCCGCACGGGGGTGACCACCACGGGGTGGTCACCCCGGGTGCTCGGAGGTCAGCCCGCGGCGTCGTAGTGCTGGCGGAAGGTCTGGCCGATGGCCATGTTCTGGCCCATCCGGTCGATCCAGCCCTTGGCCGCGGCCGTCCAGGCGGCGGCATCGTGACCCTCGGCGACGGCCACCGCGGCCATGCCGGCTTCGTCGGTCACGCCCTGGTTGGAGCCGATCTTGGCCACCCGGGCGTACTCCTCGAGGCTGATGCCCTCGATGGGGGCGAAGATCGGGTCGTCGGCGGCCACGGGAGCGTTGGACGGTCCGCCGAAGTTGGCGGTGTCGATGCCCATCGCCCGCTGCTGTTCGCTGACCTGCTCGGGGGACGGCGGGGTCCCCATCTGGCTGACCGAGTCCGAGAGCTTCTTGAACAGCCCCATGGGCGTCACCTCCGAGGTGTGTGAGTCCGCCGATGGTAGGAGACCGACCGCGGCGGTACCACCGTGCCGCGGGGAGACGGCCAGAATGGGCTCGTGGGGGACGACGGGCAGGGCACGGGCCGTGGGCCCCTCGCGGGGATCAAGGTCATGGACCTGGCCATCGCCGCCACCGGGCCGTACGCGGCCACGATGCTGGCCGACCAGGGGGCCGAGGTGATCAAGGTCGAGCGCCTCGGCATCGGGGACATCGCCCGGTACGTCGGGGTCCAGATCGACGGCATCAGCGCCCTGTTCCAGCTCTGCAACCGCGGCAAGCGCTCCATCGCCGTCGACCTCTCGGCCGACGCGGGTCGGGACGTGGTGCGGGCCTTGGCCGCCGACTGTGACGTGGTCATCCAGAACTGGCGGCCCGGGGTGGCCGACCGGCTGGGCGTGGGCTACGAGGACCTGCGCCGTGACGACCTCGTCTACGTGTCGATCTCGGGGTTCGGTGACATCGGGCCGAAAGCCGACCGGGCGGCCTACGACACCGTGATCCAGGCCCAGGCGGGCATGGGCCACGCCCAGGCCGATCCCGCCACCGGGGAGCCTGCCTTCGTGCGCCAGGTCATCGCCGACAAGGTCACCGCCCTGACCGCGGCCCAAGCCATCACCGCGGCCCTGCTGGCCCGGGAGCGGGGGCACGGCGGTCAGCACCTGCGCCTCTCGATGCTGGAAGCCGTCGTCGCCTTCCTGTGGGTCGACGCCGCCGGCAACGAGGTCCTGCGGGACGGTGACGGCTCCCAACCGGGGAGCTTCTCGGCAGCCGCTCAGCCGATCCCCTTCGAGGACGGTTGGGGCATGGTCACGCCCACCTCCGACGCCGACTTCTTCGGCATGTGCCGGGCCTTCGGCGTGGACGGCCATGACGATCCTCGCCTGGCCAGCCCCACGTTGCGGCAGCAGAACCAGGAGCTGACGAGGGAGATCGTCGGTCGCTGCTGGTCGGCCGCCGCCGCCCTGACCGTGGCCGAGGCGTCGGACCGCTTGGAGGCCGAACGGGTGCCCTACGGGATCCTCGTCTCCCCGGCCGACCTGGCCGACGACCCCCAGGCGGTGGCGCTCGACCTGCTGGTGGACAGCCACCACCCCGTGGCCGGGGCGATCCGCCAGCCCCGTCATCCCACCCGCTTCGAGGGCACCCCGGCAGGGGTGGGCGGCCCGTCCCCCTCCCTGGGCCAGCACACCGACGAGTTGCTGGCCGAAGCCGGCTGGGCCGATCGGATCGTCGAGCTCCGCGCCGCCGGCGTGGTCGGTTGACGCGTTCTTACCCGCGGTGCGGCCCCCGGGGGGGCCAGATCGCGGGTAAGAATCCGTGATGCGGTTCGGGGTGTTGGCGCCGATGCCGTCGGAGCTGCGGCCGGTGGTGAAGGCCTTCGGCCTGCGGCGGGGACGAGCAGGGAGCCTCGACGGCCAGGTCGGACGAGTCGGCGAGGCCGACGTGGTGGCCACGACCACCGGCATCGGCACCGAGCTGGCCACGGCGGCCGCTCGGCGGATGCTGGACGGGGGCGACGTCGACCACGTCGTCGTGGTCGGCATCGCGGGGGCCATCGGGCCGACGTCGGTGGTCCCGGACGTGATCGTCCCCGAGGTCGTCGTCGACTGGCCCGAGCTCCGCGAGCACCGGCCGGCGCCCCTCGGTGGCCTGGTCGGGGCCGGCACCATCGTCACCTCCGACGAGTACGGCTACCCCCCGGAGGTCATCGC
Source organism: uncultured Microthrixaceae bacterium (assembly GCA_963725155.1). Lineage (GTDB taxonomy): Bacteria > Actinomycetota > Acidimicrobiia > Acidimicrobiales > DATDAH01 > DATDAH01. The sequence goes on along the minus strand of CAVRXU010000010.1, from coordinate 12,082 downwards.
CGACTTCATCGCCCGGGGGGTGGTCGCCGTGGACATGGAGACCGTGGCCGTAGCCCGGGTCTGCGTCGACGCCGGGGTGCCCTGGTCGGCGGTGCGAGCCATCAGCGACCGGGCCGATGACGACACCGTCGACCAGGACGTGATCAGCCTGGTCAAGCCCGACGGCTCACCCGACCTGGGCCGGAGCCTGCGCTACGTCGTCCGCCATCCGGGCCGGATCTCCCGGCTGGCGGCCCTGGGGCGGGACGCGTCCGCCGCAGCCCGGGCGGCGGCGACGGCCGCGGCCGCGGCGTGCGCCGCGCACTCAGTGGGGGAATGAGTCCTCGGCGTCGCTGGAGTCGGTCGGCCGGCGCAGGTGGTCCCGCTCCAGGATCCACCCGGTGAGCTCATGGCCGGGCACCGGTCGCGAGAAGAGGTAGCCCTGGACCAGCGGGCATTCGAGGTCGCGCAGCAGGTCCAGGACCGCTTCGGTCTCGACCCCTTCGGCGACCACGGTGAGGCCGAGCGACCGGGCCAGTTCGAGCACGGACCGCACGATCGAATGGTCCGTGGCGTCCTCGGCGAGGGCGAACACGAAGGTCCGGTCGATCTTCAGCTCCTGGACCGGCAGCTCCTTCAGCTTGGACAGCGATGACCACCCCGTGCCGAAGTCGTCGACCGACAGGCGGACGCCGAGGCGGCCGAGAGCAGCGAGGGTCGAGGAGAGCAGCCGGCCGTTCTCGGGGAAGGCCGATTCGGTGATCTCGAGGGTCAGGCGCCCGGCGGGTACCCCGGTTGCCTCCAGAGCTTCGCGGACACCGGCCACGAGGTCGCTCTGACCCAGGACCCGAGGCGAGAGGTTGACGGCCACGGGCAGGTCGAGGCCCTCGGCCCGCCAGGTCGCACACTGGCGCAGGGCCGTTCCGAGGACCCAGGTGGTCAGGTCCCGGATCAGACCGGTGCGCTCGGCCAGGGCGATGAACTCGTCGGGCGGGAGCAACCCCCGGGTGGGGTGTTGCCACCGGACCAGGGCCTCGACGGAGTCCACCAACCCGGTGCTCAGCTCGATCTTGGGCTGGTAGTGCACGACCAGGTCGCCCCGGTCGATGGCCTGGCGGAGGTCGGCGGCCACCTTCACGCTGTTGCGCCGCTCCTCGTCGTCCCCACTTCCGTACACGGCGTGGCCGCTGCGCTCACGCTTGGCCCGGTACATGGCCACGTCGGCCCGCTGGAGCACGGCCAGGGGATCGTCGCCGGGGGAGCAGTCGGCGATGCCGATGCTCACCCCCACCTCGAGGGTGACGTCCCCGAGGCGCACGGGCTCCCGGATCAGGTTGCCGAGGTTCTCGGCGATGGCGGCGGCGTGGGTGAGGGCCGGTAGGCGGGTCAGGAGGACGGCGAACTCGTCCCCGCCGAGGCGGGCGACCACGTCGTCGGCCCGGGTCACCCGGTCCAGGCGGTGCCCGATCTCGACCAACAGCTGGTCGCCCACGTCGTGGCCGAGCCCGTCGTTGATGTCCTTGAAGCCGTCGAGATCCATCAGCAGGAGGGCGGCGCGGCCCTCGTGCTCCTCGGCACAGTGCCGGGCCAGGGCCTTGGTCATCAGGTTGCGGTTCGGCAGGCCCGTCAGCGGGTCCCGCCGGGCCTGGCGCTTCAGCTCGTTCTCCGCCGCCACCTGCTCGGAGATGTCCCGCAGGTTGCAGACGATGCCGGCCACGGTCGGCTCGTCGAGCAGGTTCGTGGCGATGGCGTCGACGTGGACCCAGCTGCCGTCGAAGCGGCGGATGCGGACCCGCTCCCGCTCCTGGTTCCCCGGCGCGGCCAACACGCGTGTGAAGCGGTCGATGGCCCGCTGGAGGTCCTGGGGATGGATGAGGTCGGCGAAGTGACGCCCGTGGTTCTCGTTGTCCTCGTAGCCGAACAGCTTCCGGACCGTGGGGACCTCCTGGTCCACCCGGCCCTCGCGGTCGAGGACGATGGTCATGTCCGAGGAGTGGCTGACCAGGGACTGCCACTTCTTCTCGCTGGCCGCCAGCAGCTCCTGCTCGGCCAGGCGCTCGCTGATGTCCCAGACGAACGCGTGGACCCGGAGGGCCTCGCCCTCGCCCGTGGACCACGCCGCGATCTCGATCGGGACCTCGGTGCCGTCCGGGCGGAGGTAGCGGACGTCGACCCCTTCGTCCCAGACCGACGCGTCCGAGGACTCGATGAACTCGGCCATCCGCTCGCGGCTGGCCTCTCGGTTGTCATCGGGCACGATGTCGGCGATCAGCCGACCGACCATCTGGTCCCGCGTCCAGCCGAAGACGGCCTCGGCCGGGCCGTTCCAGACCAGGACCCGCCCGTCCGGGTCCAGCTCGACATACGGGTCGCGGGCCTCGTCGATGACCCGGTCGGTGCGTTGGCGCTCGGTCTTCAGCGCTCGGAGCTGTTCCGCGAGGGTCTCGGTCAGGCCTGCCATCTGCCGGCTGGCGGCGACGTGGCGGGCCGCGTTCAGGAGGAACACCACCAGGATGAGGGCGATGGTGCCGTTGGACACCTCGCCGCCGGTCACCCGCTCGCCCACAGCCAGCGCTCCCACGGAGACGACGGGGAGGTGGATCACCAGCTCGGTGAGCCATCGGGTGTGGACATCGTCGACGTCGTCGGCCAGCTCGGTCGGCTCCGTCGGTCGCGCCGCCAGGGCGATGAGCAGGAACCCGCAGAACCAGGCCCAGGCGGTGAGCCCGCCGCTGGAGTACTGGTCCGTGGCGGTCATGTAGGCGAACGAGACATCGGCCGAGGCGAACAGGACGAGCCCGGCGAGGAGTACGGCGAGGGCCCGGTCGCCCCGTCGGGTGAGGGTGATCACCGACAGGATGACGCCCAGCATGAGCAGGTCGCCGACCGGATAGGCCAGGGACAGGCCCTCCTCGAGGGCGCCGTGGGTGGTGGCCGCGACCGGCGCGAGGACGAGGATCCAGCCCACGCCGCCGAGCCCGACCGTGATCAGGATGATGTCCATCACCCGCTTGACGGTGCCGACCCGGGCGAAGGACGGTCCGAGCAGGACCACGCCGGCCAGGGCCAGGGGCACGAAGCCGAGGTAGCCGACGTCGGCCAGGGACGGGAACGGGGCGTCCTGGTGGGCGCCGAGCTCGTAGAAGGCCCAGATGGCGTTGCCCGCGGACCACGACAGGGTGCCCAAGCCGACCAGGAGCCAACCTCGTCGCCGGCGGGCGCCCTCGGCGCTGACGGGACGGCTGTTCCGGTAGGTCAGGAGGCAGGCGGCGCCCGCCAGCGCGGCGACGGCGGTGGTCCCGATGTCGTCCACGACCACCGCCAGGTCGCCATCAGGAGCCAGGTTGACCACCAGCCCGAAGGCCACCGCGGCGAGTGCGGCGCCCAGCCACGCGACAGATCGAAGTCCCACGATGGACCATCGGCCGATCGCCGCCGATTGTCAGGGTCTCGGCTCATCGGGTGAGTCGGGTCCCCCGGCTCGGGGGGGCGGGGTGCCGGTGAGCAGGGACGCGGCCCGATGGGCCAGGGCCGCGATCGTGAGGGTGGGGTTGTAGCCGGACGCGGTCACGAAGACCGACGAGTCGGCACACAGGAGGTTGTCGATGTCGTGGAAGCGGCCGTCGGGCCCGACCACGCTGGTCGCCGGGTCGGTTCCCATGCGGCAGGTGCCCATGACGTGCTTGGAGGCGGGGGCCAGTCCCAAGGGGTGCGCGAGGTCGGGCTCCGCGTCGCCGATCGGCGGGGAGGTGCTGGAGAACGACCACTCGGCGCCGGCGGCGATCATGACCGCTTCCAGGATCGGGGACCAGTGGGCCGAGGCCACCAGCTCGTGGCGATGGGGGGCGTAGGTGACGCGACCGGCCGGGATGCCCCACGCGTCGACGACGGTGGGGTCGAGGTCGATGCGGTTGCCGGGCTGGGGCAGGTCCTCGCCCTGCATGGTGAAGACCCAGAGGCGGTCCCGGAGGGCGGAGTCCCGCATCGAGCGGTTGTGTTGGGGCCCGGGCGGGTAGTTGAGCGCCTCCTGAATGGGCAGGGTCGAGGAGCCGTGCTCGACGGTGCCCCCCCGGATGAAGGGGAGGCCGGCGGCGCGGGCGGCCTCGTCCTCGGCGGGGCCGGGAACGATGGGATCGTCCATGAGATGGGTCACGCAACGGCCCCGCTCGCCGTGCATCGAGAACGGGAAGCCCCCGACGGTGAAGGTCTGGAAGTGGTACGTCAGGTGCCGTCCCACCCGGTCCGACGAGTTGGCCAGGCCGTTGCGCAGCAACAGGCGGGGGGTTTCGAAGGCACCGGCGGCGAGGACGACATGGGCGGCCCGGATCTCCTGCGCGTGGCGGTTGCGGTCGAGGTAGCGGACGCCCGTGGCCCGTCGCCCCGTCCCGTCGACCAGCACGTCGGTCACGTAGGCCTCGGGCTGCAGCCGGCACCGCCCCGTCTGCAGGGCTCGGCGCAGCGACGCCACGGGATCGCCCTTGGCGTGGATCGGGCACCCGAAGGCGCAGAACCCGCAGTTGGTGCATGCCGGGCGGCCGTCGTAGGGGACCGAGTTGACCCCGGTGGGCGCCCGGTAGGGGTGCAGGCCGTGGCGTTCGGCGGCCTGAGCGGAGAGGACGGCGCCGAACATGTCCGGGCCGGCGGGCATCGGGTACGGGCCCGAGCGCCAGGCGGCGAACGGGTTGGCCCCCGCCTCGCCTGCAGTGCCGATGAGACGCTCGGCCTCGGCGTAGTAGGGCTCGAGCTCGGCGTAGTCGACGGGCCAGTCGGCCAGCGCGGCCCCGTCGATCGGGCCCCGGGCGCTGAGCAGGGCGAAGTCCTCCTCCCGGAAGCGGGGCAGCTTGCCGTCGGCGTGGGTGCCGCCGCCGCCGACCGTGCAGGGGAGGTTGTTGACGTCGCCGGTGAACAGTCGGTCGCCGTCGGCCTCGGTGCGGCGGAACGTCCGGGGCTCCACCAAGGGGTCCGGGCCCAGGAAGTGGCGCTGGGCGAACTTGACCTCGTCATTGGAGAACTCGCCCCTCAGCCCGTACGGCGGGTCCAGGTCGAGGAGGTGGTTGCGACCCTTCTCCAGGATCACGACCGACCAGCCCGCGGCGGTGAGGACGTCGGCGAAGGTGGACCCGCCCGGGCCGCTCCCGACGATGACCGCGTCGGCGTCCTGGTCAGCCACGGTCAGTCACCGGTGATCACCTCGTCGTCGGTCCAGCCCCGGGGCTGGACGTCGCCGAGGAAGGCCACCGAGGTCCAGCCGACGCGCTCCCGGTTGCCGCCGTAGGCCGGGTCGCCGTAGGTGCCCTCGCAGGCGTGCTCGTAGAGGAGGCGCTGGAACGGCGGGTCGGCGGCCAGTCGTCGGTCCTGCTCCTCGCCGTCGACGACGGCGAAGTCGGCCCCCAGCCGGGCCAGGCCGTCGGCGTACCGCTGCTGGAGACCGACCACGGGACCGTTGAACTCCCGTTCGGCCAGGCCCTGGCTGCCCTCGATCCGGGTCCGCCAGGCCAGCTCCTCGACCGCCCCCAGCGGTAGGAACTGCTCGAACCCGGCGTCACCGCCGTGACGACCGGAGAACGGACCTCCGGCCCAGATGCGGGGCGGGTCGACCAGGAAGGCCCCGAGCAGGCCGTCGACGTAGTCGGCGGCCCCCGCCGCCCGAGCGCCGGGCGCGCCGTCGTCGTCCGGCGGGATCAGCCGGTCGACGGCCGCCTCGACGACGGCGTACTGCTCAGCGGTGAGCCAGCTCGGAATGCCCCGACCCTACGACCCCCACCGCGACGGGCGTTCTGGTTGCATCTCGCCGCGGCCCAGCGCGGCCCGGTGCAACCAGAACGGGGGGTGGCGCGGGCTACTCCGTGCGGAGGACCGCGGCCGGGCGCAAGCGGTTCTGGCGCCAGGCGGCCACCAGGTCGATGAGGATGGCGAAGGCGAGGAACAGTCCGACGAGGACGGCCAACTCGTCCCAGGGCACGAACGGCGTGGGGACGATGCCGAGGCTCTCGGCGTAAGCCCGCCAGGCGGCCCTGCCGACCACGATGCCGAGAGGCAGGGCGATGGCCAGCGAGAGACCGGTGAACGCGGTGGCGGCCCAGGCCGCGGCCCGGCGCACCTGTCGCGGACGGAACCCCAACGTGCGCACGACGGCGAGATCGAGACGGTCGCGGCTGACCGCGGTGGCCAAGGCGTAGGCCAGGATGCTCCCGGTCATCACGGCCATGAGGAAGGCCAGGAGGTCGGGAGCCGACTCGGTCGAGGTGACGTCGATCGAGATCAGGGTCTCGAGGGCCGCGTCGGAGGCGAACGTGGGGTCGAGCTCCAGGCCCACCGTCCGGGCCCGGGCCGCGATCGCGGCGTCGTCGACCCCGGGTTGCCGTCGGATGGTGACGAAATCCGCTCGGCCCTCGAACTGGGGAACCGTCTCGGGGTCCTGGTAGGCCAGATAGCCCTCCGTGGTCATGGCCGACGCGTTCTGGAAGTTCCCGTCGCCCAGGGGAATGGGGCCGATGCCGACCATCTCCAGCTCGCGGGTCCCGCGGTCGATCGGCTCGCCGGTCTCCTCGTCGAAGCCGACCACGGCGCCCGCGACGGGGTCGCCGAGGTCGAGGTCCAGCCGGTCGGCGAGGTCCGGGGTGACGAGGATCTCACTCGGGCCGTGCGGCGCCCGGCCTCGCATGACGGTGGGCTCGATGGCCCCCGGCCCGGTGCTGAAGGCCATGACGTGGGTGAGCTCCCGGTCTTCGCCGAGCAGCAGTTGCTCCGTGAAGAAGTACAGGTGGCCCGATGCCGCGACCTCGGGCCAATCGGCGGCCTGGTCGGCGATGTCGGTTCCGTCGTCCCGGTCGCCCACGTACAAGAAGTCATCCCAGTTCAGGCCGGCCAGGGCGGGTGTCTCCCGCAGGTGTTGGGCGCCGTTGGTGTAGACGAGCGATCCGACGATGGCGGCGGCGCCGACGGCCACGGCCAGCATGGACGAGCGCACGGGGGCCTGCCGACGCCCGGGCTCGAGCCCGATGCGGATCCCGAGCACGGCGGTGGCCGACGCCCCGATCCGTGCCGCACTCCTCGCCAGCGGCGTGCGGCGGACGGCTCGTCGGGCGGTCGTCCGGCGCAGGACGAGGAGCCCGAGGCCGACGGTGCTCACCAGGATCAGCACGACGGCGCCGAGGAGGAACGGGCGGGGATCGATCTCGATCCCGGGATCGGGATCGATCGTCCGGGCGTCGCCGATGGGCGTACGGCTCGACGCGACGACCACGACGGTGGTCATGGTGACGAGCCCGATCACGGCAACCACGGCGCCATGGGCGACAGCCCGCACGACGCGGTCACTCCGGCTCCATCCCAGGGAGGCGAGGGTTTCGTCAACGCCGACCATCGCCGCCGCGTGGCGGTCCAGGGCGGGGAGGACCAGGAACACTGATGCCAGCGCGGTGAGCGCGCTGACGATCCAGAGGGCGTTGGCGTCAGCGCGGAGCCCCTCGTCGATGGGTCGGGAGATGTCGTCGCGGAGGTCGAAGGCGACATCGAACGGGGCCACGCCCGGAGTCGCGGCGAGTTCGGCGAGGGTCACGTCCTCGTCGAGGCGGACGGCCAGCGTCGGGCCTTCGACCTCCCCGTCACCGTCGCCCGAGCCACTGGCCAGCAGCTCGGCGAAGGCCGGGTCGCCCGCGAACGCCGGCGTGGTGTGGATGCCCTGCAGGTAGAAGCCTGCTTTGGGCGGGATCTCCGCCGCGGACATGCCGATCCCGACGACGGTGAGATGGATCCCTCGGCCCCAGGTGCTCCGGTCCTGGCAGTCCAGCTCGGGGCCGCCGAAGGCGAACAGCAGGTCGCCGACCTCGATCCCGAACTGCTCCGCGGCGATCGGCGCCATGACCACCTCATCGGCCTGGCTGGGGTCGGCGGCCCGGCCCTCGAGGATGCGGACCCGGTTCAGGTCCGTGGCGAAGCCGGGGTCCAGAGGGGTGATCAGGTCGAGGGCGCCGGCCCCGCTCCCGCAGGGGTCGTCGTTGATCTGGATCAGGTTCCCGTCCGAGTCGAAGACCGGGGACTTCGTGGTGATGAACGAGGCGGCATCGACGACGCCCGGATAGGCCCGCACCTGTTCGGCCGTGGTGGGACAGGCCGGATCCTCGGGATCACAGGTGAAGGCGATGCCCGCATCCATGGCGTCGGTCTCGGCCCGCAGCTCCCGAAAAGCCGAATCGGTTCGCCGGGCGCCGGCGGAGGCCGCGGCCACGCTGCCGGCGGCCACCCCGACGAGTAGGCCCAGGGCCAGCCAGGCGGGCCAGGTACGGCGGGCGTCGGCTCGCACGCAGTACGCCACCGCACCCCGGTGCCCCCTCACGCAGCTGTTGTCCCCCACTGCGCCTTCCCCCGCAAGGGTGCCTGCCTACCACTGACTCGGGGGACTCCACCCACCATCGGGCTCGGGCTACGTTGACCGCGCCGCAACCGGGGGGAAACCGCGATGAAAGTGGCGCTTACGGTCACCGACTTCCTGGACCGGGCCGAGCGGGTCTACGGCGACCGGATCGGGATCATCGACGAGCCCGATCAGCCGGCGCCCTCCTGGGGCTCCCTGACCTACCGCCAGGTGGCCGAGCGGGCCCGGGCCCAGGCCGCCTCGCTCGATGCCCTCGGGGTCGGGGTCGGGGAGCGGGTGGCGATGGTGTCGCACAACGCCGCCCGCCTGTTCACCTCCTTCTACGGGGTCAGCGGCTCGGGCCGGATCCTGGTGCCGATCAACTTCCGGCTGAACGCGGCCGAGATCGGCTACATCGTCGAGCACTGCGGGGCGTCGGTCCTGATCGTGGACCCCGAGTTGGACGAGGACCTGGCGGGCCTCACGGCGGCCCACCGATTCGTCATCGGTGACGACGCCGACGAGGCCCTCTTCTCGTCCACCGCCGAGCCCCGACCGTGGACGCCCGACGAGGACGCGACGGCCACGATCAACTACACGAGCGGGACCACGGCCCGACCGAAGGGTGTCCAGCTCACCCATCGCAACATCTGGCTCAACGCCACGACGTTCGGCTGGCAGGCCGGGGTGTCGGATCGGGACGTCTACCTGCACACCCTGCCGATGTTCCACTGCAACGGCTGGGGCATGCCCTACGCCCACACCGGCATGGGCGGCACCCAGGTCGTCATCCGCAAGGTCGACGGAGCCGAGATCCTGCGCCGCATCGACGCCCACGGTGTCACCCAGCTCAACGGCGCCCCTGCCGTCGTGGCCGCCATCCTCGACGCTGCGGCCCAGTGGGACGGACCCATCCCCGGCGCGGGGCGCACCCGCATCGTCGTCGCCGGCGCACCGCCGCCGACCCGGACCATCGAGCGGGTGGAGACCGAGCTGGGCTGGGAGTTCATCCAGATCTACGGCCTGACCGAGACCACGCCGCTGCTGACGATGAACCGGGGCCGGGTCGAGTACGACGCCCTCTCCCCGGCCGAACGGGCCGAGCGGCTCGGCCGGGCGGGCGCGCCCGCGCTGGGCGTCCAGATGCAGGTCGACGGCCAGGGCGAGCTGCTCGCCCGGGGCAACCACGTCATGGACGGCTACTGGGAGCAGCCCGACGCCACGGCCGAGGCCATCGTCGACGGCTGGTTCCACACCGGCGACGGCGGGGTCATCGACGACGAGAGCTACGTCGCCATCTCCGACCGCAAGAAGGACGTGATCATCTCCGGCGGTGAGAACGTGTCGTCCATCGAGGTGGAGGACGCCCTCTTCTCCCATCCCGCCGTGGCCGAGGTCGCGGTCATCGGCATCCCGGACGACAAATGGGGCGAGACGGTCACTGCTCTCGTCGTGATCGCCCCGGGAGCCGACGTCTCCGAGGCCGATCTCATCGCCCACTGCCGGGAGCGGCTGACGCACTACAAGTGCCCGACCTCGATCCTGTTCCGGGACGAGCTGGCCCGCACGGCCACGGGGAAGCTCCAGAAGTTCAAGCTGCGCGCCCCCTTCTGGGAGGGGCGGGAGAAGCAGGTGAGCTGATGGCCGCGCCGCTCGTCCTCGTCCACGGGGCCTGGCACGGCGGCGCCTGCTGGCAGCCCCTGGTCGAAGAATTGACGGCTCGGGGCGAGTCGGCGGTGGCCGTGGACCTCCCGTGCGAGGACCCGGCGGCCACCCTCGATGACTACGCCGAGGCGGTGGTCGCGGGGGCGGCGGGCTTCGACGAGCCGGTGATCGTGGTCGGGCACTCCCTCGGCGGCCTGACCATCCCGCTGATCCCGTCCCGCCGACCTGTGGCCGGCCTGGTCTTCGTGGCGGCCATCCTGCCGACGCCGGGCGAGGTGGCCGGTGGGGGCCTCGGCCAGGACGCCTTCAGCGAGGGGTTCGCGGACCTGACCGCCACCCACCAGGAGGCCGAGGCGAACGGAGCCAGCCGGTGGGACCGAGAGGGGGCGGTGGCCGCCTTCTACCACGACGTCCCCGAGGACCGACTCGACGCCGCAGTGGACGGGTTGCGCCTGCAGCAGTGGGGGCCGACCCAGGAGGAGTGGCCCCTCGGGGCCTACCCGGACGTACCCATGCGCTACGTGGCCTGTGCCGACGACCGGATCCTGGACCCCGACTGGCAGGTGCGCAGCGCGCTGGAGCGCTTGGGTGTCGAGGCCGATGTCCTCGGCTGCTCGCACTCGCCGATGCTGGCCCAGCCGGCCGCACTGGCTGACCTGCTGGTCGCCCCGTTCAGCCCAGCGGGTTGAGGGCGCCGGTCGCCACGTCGTAGATGAAGGCGCCGACGACGAGGTCGTCGGGGAGCAGGGGGTCGGACGACAGTCGGGCCAGGTCGGCTCGGAGGGCCTCGACCTGGTCCGGGGTGGCCAGCGGATCCCAGTCGTCGGCGGCGTCGTTGCCAGTGGCGGCGCGGACGCGGTCCCGGAGCTGGTCGACGGTCAGCTTCGCCATGGCACAGTCCGTGTGGGCGATGACGGCGACCCGGTCGACGCCCAGGTTGGTGACGACGATGGCCAGCGAGCGCACGACGTCGTCGGTGACACGGGCGCCGGCGTTGCGCAGGATCTTGGCGTCACCGGGTTCGAGGCCGAGGACGGCCAGCGGGTCGATGCGGGTGTCCATGCAGGCCAGCACGGCGAGGTGCAGGCGGGGCCGACCGGTGAGCTCGCCGAAGGCGAACGACTCCCGGTTCCGCCGGTTGGCGTCGAGGAGATCGTCGAACGGCCCCGTCACGGTCGGGACGCTAACGGTGGGCGACCCGCCTACGTCACCCGGAACTGGCGCTCGGGGACGTCGCAGCGGCCGGTGACCCGGCCCTGCTCGTCGTAGGTCTGGGCGCCGTCGGGGGCGTACTGGACGATGTAGGCCTTGCGGACGGCGTCGGTCCGGTTGGGGCCGGTGCTGTGGGGCGTGAGCGACGAGAAGACGACCACGGAGCCGGCCTGGGCCGTGACCGCCACGGCGTCGGGCGCCTCGTCGAGGCAGACGAAACCGAGGTCGCTGGGGTGGTGCGCCAGGGTGCCCTGGCGGTGCAGGCCGGGGACGACCCAGGGGCAGCCGTTGTCCTCGTCGACGTCGGTGAGGGCGATCCAGCAGGTCAGGTACTGCTGGGGGAGGACGAAGGTGTAGCCGTTGTCCTGGTGCCACGGGAACGGCGAGTCGGTCCCGGGCTTCTTGTAGACGGCCTGGTCCCAGTAGAGGCGGACGTCGGGGCCGAGGAGGTCGGCGGCCAAGTCCGCAGGGGTGGGGCGGCCACGAGGTCGCGCAGGACGCGGGACCGCGTGACGAGGTGGGTGGTGAAGGTGATCTCGCCCGCCCGGGCGATGAAGAGCCGGCCGTCGTCGATGTTCTCGACCAGCTCGGCCTCGACCTCCGCCTCGACCGGGTCGATCTCGGCGCGGACCGCGCCGACGGTCTCGGCGTCGAACGCGTCCTCGAAGAAGAAGCCCTGCTCGTCGTAGGCCCGGGCCTGCTCGTCGGTGATGACCCGGAACGGCCCCGCGTGGTCGGTCCAGGTGAAGCCGTCGTTGAGGGGGTGCGGGCTGGACACCCCGGTCAGCGTGTCACCGCTCGACGAACTGGTCGAACGCCCCCCTGGTCCTGGCCCCCGACTCGGCTCTCTGGGCGAGCCGAATCGGGGGC
>CAVRXU010000009.1:0-150622 GCA_963725155.1 uncultured Microthrixaceae bacterium | reverse complement strand
GCCATCACGATGAGGAGCATCGCGACGGCGACCTTCGCGACGGGCTGTCCGCTTCGCGTCCGACGGGTACCCCGCCGCGCTGGTCGGGCGTCGCCGTGGCGTCGTGATCGACGCGCCGGACCCGGATGCACTGCTCTACCGCGAACCGGTGGAGGTTCCGCTGGTCCGCGGGTGGGAACCAGGAGAGCTCAGATGCCAGTGGCCGCACTTCTGGCTGGTCGACCTCGTAGGTCCCGCCCTCGTTCACGATGGTGGCCGTGCCGCTGGCCAGCAGGTTCTTCAGCCAGTCCGTGGTCGTCCCGTAGGGGAGGGCGATCACGAACCCGTCGTCGGTGGCCTCGGCTCCGACCGGGGTTTCGTGGAGGCGACCCGACACGCGGCCACGGTGGCGGATGATCGAGGCGTAAGCGCCGACCTGGCCGGCCGACCTCATCTGCATGGGGTTGACGACCGCCCGGTTCACCCGCCGGACGACGCGGAGAGCCCTGGGGGACTTCGTCCGCATCCCGACCATCACGACGACCGCGTACGCCACCAGCCCCACGACCAGGGCACCAACCAGACACGCAGCCCGCTGCAGCATGGGAGGTCTCCTCTTCGTCCGTGATGTGCCTCAGTATCAGCGGCGGTCGAGCTCCAGCCCAGGGCCGAAGGTCACGGGAACCGTCCGCGAGATCCCGGCGGTTCAGCGCCGGGTCGACCGGGCGGGCAGCGGTGGGGGCGGTGGGGGCGGTATCGACGCCGGGCGGCGGACCAGGTGCCGGACGGCGAGCTCGGCGTCCGCGGCCCGGGCCACGCCCACGACCCGACCGGCCTGGACGACGGCCGCGGCATCGACCCCGCCCTCCAGCAGCCCGCTGGCCTCGACGAGGTCGTCGGGGCCGAGGACCGGCGCGCCGGCGTCGGCGATCTCGCCCACACGGGCGCCCGTCGGGGCCCTGGCCAACTGCCCTTCGGTCACCAGCCCGACGTAGGTCCCGTGCGCCGTCACGACGGGGAACACCTCGTGGTCCCGGGCCCCGAGCTTCGCCACGACGTCGGCGGCCGTCGCCTCGGCCGGGAGGCGCAGCGGGTCCTGGCGCATCACGACCCGCACCCGCAGGTCCTTGATGAGGGCGTGGACTTCGGCGGCGGCCTCCTCGGCGACGCTCCCGAAGTAGACGAACACCCCGATGAGGAGGAGCCACACGTTGAGGACGAAGCCGGCGACGATCATCAGGACGGCGAAGACGCGGCTCACCCGGACCGCCACGTGCGTGGCCCGATCGCGGTCCCACCGTTCCTCGAGGGCCGCCCGGAACACCCGACCCCCGTCGAGGGGGAGGGCGGGCAGAAGGTTGAAGCCGGCGAGCAGGAGGTTGACCCACGCCAGCCGAACCAGGACGTCGCCGTCGTAGACGGTGGGAGGCCAGAGGGAGGCGCCGGCGCCGGCGGCCGCCGCGGCGAACAGGGCGGCCAGGGCGAGGCTCATCACGGGACCGGCGGCGGCGATGCGCAGCTCCACGGCCGGGTCCTCGGGCATCCGGGCCATCTTGGAGATCCCCCCGATCGGCAGCAGCTCGATCTCGACGATCGGGATGTCGTGGCGGCGGGCCACCACGCTGTGAGCCAGCTCGTGGAGGGTGACGCAGCCGAAGAGGGCGACCAGCCAGAGGACGGCACTGACGGGGCCCGGACTGTCGGGCGCGGTCGAGGCGACGGCCACCAGGGCCAGGAGCACCAGGAAGGTGCCGTGGACGCGGATGTCGATGCCGGCCAGCGAGCCGACCCGCACCGAGAACCGCCGACGCCCACCCCGCCGCCCGCCCGACGGGGCCGGGACTGCGTCGCCGGGCGCGCCCGTCTCGGGGTCGACTTGCTCGGACCTCTGAACGGCTCCTTCAGCCATGGGACCATCACCTCCACCCCCACGGTGCCGCCGCCGGGCCCCGACGCAAAGGGCCCAAGGTCACGTTTCGCCCGGCCACGACCGGGCGCGGCGGAGGTGCCGTACCGTCGGGGCCATGCCGGTCGAGCAGTCGGAGGGGCCCGAGGCCCAGGCCGCCAACCGGGCGTTGCTGGTGCTGGGCACCGCGGCGCAGAGCCCCACCCGAGAGCGTCACCACAACGCCCACGTGTTGCGCTGGGACGGCCAGCTCGTCCTGTTCGACCCGGGTGAGAGCGCCCAGATCCAGCTCGGCCGCGGTGGGGTCAAGGCGGCGGCGATCGACCGGGTCTGCTTCACCCACCTCCACGGCGACCACTGCCTGGGCCTGCCCGGCTTCATCGAGCGTCGATCGAACGACGGCGTCGACCGGCCGTTGCACCTGCACTATCCAGCGGCCAGCGAGGGGCACCTGCGCAACCTCCTGGACGCCACGGAGGACACCGGCCCCGTCGACCTCCGCCTCCACCCCGTCCCCGATGGCCCCCACGAGCACGACGCCGGGGCCTTCCGCCTCGTGTCGCGGCCGCTGGACCACACCGTGCCCGCCGTGGGCTGGCGCCTGGAGGAGCCGGCCCGCCGGCACCTGCTGACCGACCGGCTGGCCGCGCTCGGCATCCAGGGGGAGTCGGTCGGCCGGCTCCAGCGTGACGGCGAACTGGAGGTGGGCGGGCGCCGCGTGACCGTCGACGAGATGAGCGAGGCCCGGCCCGGCCAGGTGTTCGCCTTCGTGATGGACACCCGCCGTTGCCCTGCCGCCGTGGAGCTGGCCCGTGACGCCGACCTGCTGGTGTGCGAGTCGACCTACCGCACGGGCGAGGAGGACCTGGCCGAGGCCCACGGCCACCTCACGGCGGGCCAGGCCGCCGAGATCGCCCGCGAGGCCGGGGCGCGCCGGCTGGTGCTGGCCCACTTCTCCCACCGCCACCCCGACTCGGCCGTGTTCGCCATCGACGCCCGTCCGGTGTTCCCCGAGGTGGTGGCGGCCGACGACCTGACCTGGGTGGCCGTCCCCGCCCGGCGCTGAAGGCTGCCCAAACTCGGCTACCTCGTTTCGGCGTCGGACCCGGGCCGTGACCAACTACATCCGGGCCATGGAGCACGGGCTGGCGCGTCTCGACAACCTGCCCATCAGCGTTCGGCTCCTGAGCGAGGTCCACGGTGTCCTGCTGACCAGCGGCCGCGTCGAGAGGGCGCTGGGGGTGTCGAACCCTGGCGCTCTCAACCTCATCCGGGGACTCGAGGCGGCGGAGACGGTGACGGAAGTCCAACGAGTGTCAGGCCGGGCCAAGCGGTGGGTCGCCACCGACGTCCTGCGCCTGCTCGACCCTCAGGCCGATCCGAGGCTCGGCCCAGGACCGCGCTGAAGCACGCTCTCGGAGCGTCACCGCGTCTGCGGATGACCCGGTCGATGTCCAGGGTCGAGCGAAGCTCGCCGCGTGGGTGCGGGCGATCGGAGCCCGCCGGATCCCGTGTCCGAGCGAATCCACTCCGGGGGGCAAGATGCCCGCTGAGGGGACCGCCGGGTCGGCCCAAGGGCTACAGGGGGATTCTGTTGTAGAGCGCGCTCGAGATCGGCGTGCTCGCCGAGTTGGCCCCCATCATCTTGGCCTGGAGCGCCAAGCCGGCGTCAGAGAACCACGCCGACCCCAATCGCGCCTGGGCCTGCATGTTCTCCACCTCCCACGTGAAGGCCGTCATCCCGCTGGCCATCCCTGCGTAGGTCAGCTGGAGCAGTCGGGCGTTGAGTGCCCCGTTGGCCTCGACGAACTCGCAGACCTCGGCCGCTTGCGCGACTGCCTCCGCCATGCGGCCGGGGTTGGGCTTGCCCGTGTGGACCTCGAGGATGCCGCCCTGTCCCTGCTTCGGGTCGCGACCGAGCGGGATCTCCATGGCCATGCTTACGGAGGTGATCTCGCTCGGTGAATCGGGGCCGCTGAGACGCATTGAGAGCGCTTGGAGCTCGGCGTCCTCGGCCATCGCGTCGAACGCCGCCCCCAGAGCCTCAGGACTCTCGTATTCCATGGAGAACACCGTCGAGTTGACCTGTTCGCCCGCGACACCGGTCATGTAGAGATGCACGTCGCCGCCGTGCCGGCCCACCAGCCCCGCCGCCTCGATGGCCGCGGCGACCGCCGCCTCCACTTGGCCACCCTTCACCTGCGCAACCACCGCTTGCGAGACTCGCATCAGCCATCCCCCCCGTTGCCCTGGGAACATCCCGTTGGGCCGGGGGCAGTCTCAACCCAGACGGCGACGATGTCCACTGAACATCCTCCGGCGATGGGAAGGTCGCCAGTCCGTCGGCTCGACAGGGCTGACGCGGCGCCTGTCCGCCCAGCGATCCGCCCCGGCAAGGGACCCGTCGTCTCTCGCCGGCGGGTCTGAGCCGGTGGACGGCTTCGTCGGCGGCGGCCGGCCGGCGCCCGTCAGGACGAGGCGTCGCGGAGCTTGTAGCGAGCCAGGTGCTCGACCTGTCGGAGGTAGCCGACCCCACGCCGGAAGCGCGGCGCCAAGTCCTCGTAGGCGACCCCCTGCTCGCGCCACGAGAGCACCCGCCGCTCGATCGGCCGCAGGCGGCCACCGTCGTGGCGTCCGGACCGGTCGGGACGGGCGCTCAGCTCGCGCACCTGGCGGACATACCGAGGGCTGCGCCGGAACCGCCAGGCGATCTCGACGTCGTCCATGCCCTCGTCGGTCAGGCGCCGCATCCGTCGTTCGATCGGTCGCAGTCCCGGTTGGCTCATGGCAGCGACGGTACCCGAACCACTCCGGCCGGACCCGAGGTGTGAAGGTCGGTAGCCGCCCGCCCCGCGACGCGGGACCCAATCGGATCAATCCTCGAGGGGTAGTGGTCAGTATATATCCGAGTGGATATACTACGGCCGATGGAACCCGTGCGGTTGATCCGGTTGGTAGCCGGTTGGACGCAGCGCCGACTGGCGCAGACAGCTGGGACGTCCCAGCCCACGATCGCGGCCTATGAGGGTGGTTCGAAGAGCCCCACGTGGCGCACGATCTCGAAGATCGCCGGAGCAGCCGGCCTGGCCTGTTACCCGTCGGTGGGCCCGCCCCTGACCAGGGACCAGGCGCGCAGCCTGGCGCTCCACGAGGCCATTGCCGCCGAGCTGATGGCCCATCCGGAGACGGTCGTCCTCAGCGCGCAGCACAACCTGGTTGCGATGCGGCAGGCGAATCCCGGGGCGTCGCGGCTACTCGACGAATGGGACTCCGTCCTCAGGCAATCACCGCTACGGATCGCCTCGCAGATGGTTGATCCGAGCGAGCACGGCCGTGACCTCCGCCAGGTCACCCCCTTCGCCGGTGTGCTCGACCAGCGCCGTCGAGCGGCCGTCTACCGTGGGTTTCGAGCCGCGGCATGAATCGAGACGCCTTCGATCACGCCGTGCGGGCCGCTGGGGCGATCCTGGGCGAGGACGAGATACTGGTGATCGGGAGCCAGGCCTTGTACGGATCGGTCGATGACCAACTGCCGCCGGAGGCCGAGCGGTCGGTCGAGGCCGACATCGCCGCCCTGGATGACCCTGATGACCGCAAGGCCGATCTGATCGACGGCGCCATCGGGGAGGCCTCCATGTTCCACGAGAGCTTCGGCTACTACGCCCAGGGCGTGAGCAAGTCCACGGCGGTCCTCCCTGCCGGCTGGCAGGACCGACTCCGCCGGTACGAGTCCCCGGCAACGAACGGAGTCGTGGCCTGGTGCCTCGAGGCCCATGATCTGTGGCTGTCGAAGGCGGCGGCAATGCGCCCCAAGGACATCGAGTTCTGCGACGCGTTGCTCCGCCGCGCCATCGTTCAGCCCGACACGCTCAGGGCCCGCCTCACCGACCTGTCCGAAGTGGCCGACGACGTGCGGGCGCGGATCGACGCACTGATCGACCGAGCCCCCCCGGACAGATGAGCCTCGGGTTTGGCGGGAGACTGATCCAGCCGCAGAGGATGCAATCGGAGAACGGATCCGGGGCTACTCGCCGGAACCCGGCGAGTCCAGGGTCGAGCGGAGCTCGGCGAACGCGGCCTCGACGTCCTCGACCAGGTCGTGAAGGTCCTCGACGGCGTCCCAGTCGGCGTTGAAGCCCCAGAAGAGGCCACCGTCGTAGCTCAGGAGAGCGATGCCCAGCGCCTGGTTCGCCAACAGCGGGACCATGGGGTAGGTCTCGAGTTGGCGGGCGCCGAGCAGGAAGACCGGAACCCGCGGGCCGGGCACGTTGGTCACGATGAGGTTGGCGGCCGAGCTGCGGGCCGCCCGGCGGAAGATCGGACCGACCAACGGAGCGGGCAGCAGCTCGACGGCCTGCGAGAGCAGGTCGCCGGCGGCGGCCTGGCCCGATGCCTTGAGCCCCCGGGTCCTCTCGGTGACGATCCGCAGCCGCGCCCGGGGGTCGGGCTCACCCAGCGGCAGGCGCACGATCATCTCCGAGACCCGGTTGCCCGGCGGGGACCGTCCGGCATCGGTGCGCATGCTGACCGGGACGACGACGCGGAACTCGAGGCCCTCCACGGCCTCGCCCCGCCGGTGCAAGTAGGCCCGCAGCGCCCCGGTGGCGATGGCCAGGACGGCGTCGTTCACGGTTCCGCCGCCGTCGCTCCCGATCCGGCGCACCTCATCGAAGGGGAGGCGGACCCAGTCGAACCTTCGGTGGGGTCCGATGTCGACGTTGAGCGGCGTGGGCGACACGTGGTGGACGGCGTTGCCCAGCAACGCGCCGATCCCACCGATCGACGGTGCCCTCACTGGCGTCCGCTCGCCGGTCGCCGCCGGCCCGGCGTGCAGCAGCCGCCAGGGTGCGGTGACCCGGTGGCGCAGTTCGTCGAGCACGAGGCGGCTGGCGGGCGGCGCCGGTCGGGGGGCCCACTCGACTGCGGGCTCGGGCCGGTAGTCGGGGTCGGGGCCCACGAGCAGGTTGCCGAGCGCCACGCCGGCCAGGCCGTCGGCCATGCAGTGGTGCAGCTTGGAGATCACGGCGATGCGGTCATCGGCGACGCCGTCGACGAACCAGTAGCCCCAGAGCGGCTTGGCCCGGTCGAACTCCTGGGAGAACACGCGCCCGGCCAGGCGCTTCAGCGCCCGGAGGTCACCGGGGGGCGGCAGCGCGGTGTGGCGGAGGTGGAAGCGCAGGTTGAAGTGCTCGTCGTCCACCCAGACCGGCTGGCCGAACCCCGGCACCCACGCCAACCGCTGGCGTAGCCGCGGGAACTTGGGCAACTGGGCCTCGGCGAAGGCCAGGACCCGTTCGATGTCGATGCCACCGTGCGATGCCCGCAGCGGCCCCGCGTCGTACAGCGAGACCGAGCCGATGTGCATGTGGGCCCGCCCGTCCTCCATGGCGAGGAGACTCAGGTCCATCGCCGAGAGCCGCTCGCCGTGCGGTTGGGCCACGCGCCATCCTCCCTCTGGGCGACGCTACCGCTGGCGCGAACGAGCGGGTCAGCCTACGCCCGTCGAGTGACCTGATCGATGACCTTTGGCCCTGACCCGAGGGGACGGACCAGTGGTCTGATGGGGGCATGAGGTCCACGCTGGAGGTTCCGACCCCGGCCACGGGTTCGTGGTCGCCGTGGGACCCGCTGCAGGCACGGGTCGACCGCGAGATCCACGCCGACATCGACCAGCGGGACCCGGCCTTCATCGAGCGGCTCCAACCCGCTATCGGCATGGCGTTGCGCTACTTCGATCCGGAGATCCGGGGCTTCGACCTGGTTCCCGAGACCGGCCCCTTCCTCGTCGTCGGCAACCACTCCGGCGGCATCTACATGCCGGACTACTGGGCCTTCCTGCACCGGTGGGTGCGGGAGCGAGGGCCCGAGGCGCCTCTCTACAGCCTGGCGTTCGACTTCGCCTTCTCCCTCCCGGGAGCGTCAGCGGCCCGCAAGCTCGGGGCCGTGCCGGCCAGCCCCGAGAACGCGAGTCGCCTTCTCGAACGGGGTGACCCGGTGGTCGTGTACCCGGGAGGCGACAGCGACGACTACCGGCCGTGGTCAGAGCGCCACCAGGTCGAGCTTCGAGGCCGAACCGGCTTCGTGCGGCTGGCCCTGCGCCACGGCGTGCCGGTCGTCCCGCTGGTGGCCCACGGCAGCCACGACGTGATCATCGTGCTCGCCCGGGGCGATGCGGTGGCCCGGCGACTCGGTCTCGGGCGGCTGCGCATCAACGTCATGCCGGTGGTCCTCGGCCTGCCGTGGGGCATCGCGCCCGTCCAGCTGCCGACCTTTCCGCTGCCCGCCAAGGTGACCGGCCGGGTGTGCGAGCCGCTGGACTGGTCGTCGTTCGGGCCGGAGGCGGCCGACGACCCGGACGTGGTGCGCCACTGCTACGAGGAGGTCCTGGGCCGGATGCAGTCCACCCTCGACGAGCTGGTGGCGGAGCTGCCCCACCCCGTGTTCACGCGGCTGCGCTCGGCCATCGGCCTCCACCGGCTGGATCGGATCCGGCCCGGCCGGGGCCAGCAGGAGGAGGACGAACCATGAGCATCGAGCTGGACGCGGGCCGGTTCCTCGACGGCGAACCGACCGAAGCCCTCGAGGTCGTCGAAAGGGAGTGGACCGTGGACGGCGAGCCGACGAATGAGCGGAGATCCCGATCGGCCCAGCACGTGGACGACACCGCGTCGTTCTTCTTGGACGTCGAGCGTGACCGATCGCTGCGCAACACCATCGCCGCCGTGTTCCTGCTCGAGAGGTCGCCGGACCCGGACGTCGTTCGCGATCGCTTCGAGCGAGCCAGCCGATTGGTGCCTGGGTGGCGTCACCGGCTGGTGAAGCCGCCGCTGCGCCTGGCCAACCCTCGCTGGGTCGTCGACCGCGACTTCGACCTCAACTATCACGTCCGGCGGATCGGCGCGCCCAAGGAGAAGACGCTCGCGTCGGTGCTCCGCTACGCGTGTGCGGAAGTGTTGTCGGGTTTCGACCGCGACCGTCCGCTGTGGACCGTCACCGTCGTCGACGGGCTCGAGGATGATCGAGCGGCGCTCGTGATCAAGGTCCATCACGCGCTGACCGACGGCGTCGGCGCGGTGGCGACGCTGCCTCTGGTGGTCGACCTGTCGCCCGTCCCCGCCGATCCGGGCCCGCTGCCCCCCGTGCCGTCCGACGAAGCCATGGCGCCGTGGGCGCTCGCCGTCGATGCGATCGCAACCAACGGCGAGCGGTTCTTCGGCCTCGCCCGTGACGCGGGTACCGCGGCCCTGCGCGGCGTTCCCGGCGTGGTGCGTCGGCCCCGTGAGGCTGCCGATGCGGCGACACGGAACCTTCAGGCGGTCGGCCACCTGCTCAGGCCCCCGGGACACCCGCTGTCGCCGATCATGACCGAGCGCCGGGGATGGTCGCACTTTGCTGTGCTCGATGCGGACCTCGGTGCCCTGCGACGGGCGGCCAAGCCGCGAGGCGCGACCGTCAACGACGCCTTCGTCACCGCGATCGGTTACGGCTTCGCCCGGTACCACGAGCGCCTCGGGACCCCCGTGGAGGCGTTGCAGGTCACGATGGCGGTCAGCGTCCGTAAGCCGGGTGATCCGCTCCAAAGCAACCGGGCCATGGGTGGTCACTTCGTCCAGCCGGTCGGCACCACCGACCCCGCGGGCGACATGCAGGCCGTGCACGCACTCACCACCAAGCTCCGCGAGGACGTCGGCCAGCCGCTCACCCGCGCGGCCGCCCCGTTGATGAACGCCATGGGGCCGCTCGTCTCCGGGTACGTCGGGCCGCTCATGAAGAACTGCGACCTGGCCCTGACCAACGTGGCGGGGGTGGAGGAGCCGATCTGGCTGGGCGGCGCCGAGGTGCTGTCGACCTACGGCTTCGGTCCGTCGATGGGGACCGCGACCAACGCGACGCTGCTGTCGTATCGGAGCACCGCACATGTGGGGCTGCACATCGACACGGCCGCGGTGAGCGATGTCGACCTGCTCGTCGGGGGTGTGCGGGAAGGCCTCGACGCCGTCGTCGCGCTGGGAAACGAGTGAACGACGTGGGTGACCCGGGCCTGATCCAAGGCAGTGTTCGTGACGGCTTCCACCGTGTCGCGGAGATCTTCGAGCACCAGATCGCCACCACCGACGGCGGTGCTTCGCTCGCGGTGTTCCACCACGGCGAACTCGTCGTGGATCTCTGGGGCGGCCAGCGCGACGACCAGGGCACACCATGGACGCGCGACACGCTCGCGATGTGCTT
The DNA here is from genome assembly GCA_963725155.1 of uncultured Microthrixaceae bacterium. Lineage (GTDB taxonomy): Bacteria > Actinomycetota > Acidimicrobiia > Acidimicrobiales > DATDAH01 > DATDAH01. Next base: position 140,508 of record CAVRXU010000009.1, on the reverse strand, counting down.
CAGCACGACCAAGGGCGTGATGTCCACCGCCGCCCACGTGCTCGCCGATCGCGGGCTGATCGACTACGACGAGCCGGTCGCGACCTACTGGCCCGAGTTCGCCCAGAACGGCAAGGCGGGGATCACGGTCCGTCACGTGCTCAGCCATTCGGCCGGGCTGCACCGGTTCGGCACGATCGTCGATGGCACGCACCGGATGCTCGACTGGGAGCACATGACCGACGCTCTGGCCCGGGCCGAGCCCGCGTATCCGCCGGGGACGACGGTTGGCTACCACGCGCTCACCTATGGCTGGTTGGTCGGCGAGATCGTGCGGCGGGTCTCAGGCCAACCCGTCAACCAGTTCGTGCAGGAGCACATCGCCGGGCCACTCGGGCTCACGGGCCTGTTCATCGGTTGCCCACCCGAAGAGCGCCACCGAGTGGCACCGCTACGGCCCATGGCGATCCACCCGGCGCTGCGGTTGATCGGGAAGCTGGCCCTCAGCCCCCGGGCGTCAGTGGCGTTCAAGGCCATGCGCGTACCGTTCAACCCGCGACGGATCCGGGCGACGCTCATGCCGCGCGGCATCGAGGACGTGATCCTCGCCCCGGAGTTGCTCGACGTCGAGGTCCCGGCGATGAACGGCCACTTCGACGCCGTCTCGCTCGCCGGCATGTACGCGATGCTCGCCAACGGCGGGGAGCTCGGCGGCGTACGCATCCTGCAGCCCGAGACGGTGGCGCGGTTGTCGGAGATCCAGAACGAGCAGCGCGACCGGGTGGTGGCCTTCACCATGCAGTGGCGCCTCGGCTACCACCGGATCCCGCGGCTGGATTCCCTCCTGCCCCTCGTGTACGGACATCTGGGCTTCGGGGGGTCGGGCGGATGGGCCGATCCGCAGAACAACCTGTCGCTGGCCATGGTGTGCAACCGAGGGGGCGGAACTCCGTTCGGCGATCGGCGGATCCTCGCCCTCTCGACGGCCGTCGCCGAAGCGGTCCGACGCCCCGCCCGGGCACCGGCCCTCGACGCCGCCAAATGACCTCGAAGATCACCTCCCCAGCCAACCTCGGAGGTCGGCGCATGCCCGGCCCCGGCCCACATCGAGACGCATTCGGATCCATCATCCGACGGGCGACTGCGGCTCCTCGATGATCTGTCGCAGGTGCGCGGCGACGGTCGCGACGTCCGCCTCACCGCTGGCCACCCCGATGACGAGGTCGTAGACATCGTCGTTTCGGGCGAGCTCCACCCGGGTCCCGTTCAGGTAGAGGAAGACGGCGGTCGCCAGCCAGCCCAGGCGCTTGTTCCCGTCGACCAGGGCGTGATTGCTCACGATCGACTGGAGCAGTGCCGCGGCCTTCGTCCAGATGTCGGGGTAGGCGTCCTGGCCGAAAACGCTCGCCCGGGGCCGAGCGACCGCAGATGCCAACAACCCGATGTCCCGAACCGGTGGCGGATCACCGAGTAGCCGTCGAGCGAGCGCCAGCAGGTCCTCGAGGTCGAGGTAGTCCAGTTGGTCGCTCACCGACCGAGACGCTCGAGCGCCTCGGCGTGGGCTTCGGTCATGATCACCGCGGCCGCTTCGACCCGTTCTTGGTGGGCCTGTCGGACGAGATAGTCACGGACGGCCCGCCGCGCTGCCTCCTGCATCGAGATGCCCTCGGCTGCGGCGCGCTCGCGAAGAGCCGCGTGCTCGGCGTCACTGAGGCGGAGCGTCATGGCCATGAGAACGATGGTATCAGAATGATACCTGACGGACGCGAAATGCCGGCGGGGCCACCAGCAGGCGGGCGAGGGCGACCACGCGCACGGCGGGCCGGGCGGTCAACGGCCGACGCTCAGGGGCAGGACCCGCGGGCCGCGCACCTGGCCGCCGGACCAGCGGACGGCGTCGGGGTCGGTCAGGGAGAAGTCCGGGAACCGCTCCAGCCAGACCTCGAGGGCGACGCGGAGCTCCATGCGGGCCAGGTTGGAGCCGGCGCAGCGGTGGATGCCCAGGCCGAAGGCGGCGTGGCGGTTGACCTCACGGTCGATGACGACCTCGTCGGCCTGCTCGAAGGCCTCGGGGTCCCGGTTGGCGGCGGGGAACGAGAGCAGGACCCACTCGCCGGCCTTCATGGGGCAGCCCTCGAACTCGACGTCCTCCTTGACCAGGCGGGCCATGGTCACCGGGGCGTAGGCCCGCAGCAGTTCCTCCATGGCCACGGGCAGCAGCTCGGGCTCGGCGACGAGGCGCTTGCGGTCCTCGGGGGTCTTGGCCAGGTGCCACAACGAGGCGCCGATGGCGCTCCACGTGGTGTCGATGCCCGCCAGCAGGAGCAGGGCGATCGAGCCGCTCACGTGCTCCTCGTTCAGGGGCCGGCCGTCCATCTCGGCCTGCAGCAGGAAGCTGGTCAGGTCGTCCCGGGGGTGGGCCACGTGGTCGGCGATCTGGACGTTCAGATAGGCGTTGAGGAGCTGGAAGTTCTCGATGCGCTTCTCGATCGGGGCGTCGACCGACTCCAGCGTGTTGTGGACGAACACCCGGAACTGGTCGGCGTCCTCGGCGGGGAAGCCCAGCATCTGGGCGATGACCCGCACGGGGATGTGCTGGGCGTACTCGGCGGCGGCGTCGACGACGTCCCGGCCCTCGAGGGCGTCGAGCAGCGACGCGCAGTAGTCCCGGGTGAACGGCTCCAGCTTCTCCACGGCGTTGGGGGAGAAGGCGGGCAACAGCAGGCGCCGGGCCTCGTGGTGGAACGGCGGGTCCGACGAGATCGGTGGGGCGATCCCCTGCGGCGCCGGGATCATCGGCCGGGCCTCGGTGACCACGACGCTCTGGGACGTGAAGTGGTCCGTGTCGTAGGCGATGGCGGACACGTCGTCGTGGCGGGTGGGCAGCCAGACGCCGCCGTAGCGGTCGGAGTGGGCGACCGGGCAGGTCGCCCGGAGCTCGTCCCAGATCGGGTACGGGTCCCGGACCCAGGCCGGGTCGGTGTGGTCGAAGTCGGTGGCCCAGTCGGCGACCGGCGGGTGGTTCCCGGTCACGACGGGTCCTCCTCGATGCTGATGGCGTACTCGGGGCAGTTGGCCACGGCCAGCCGGGCGGCGGCCTCCTGGTCGGCGGGCACGGTGCCGTCGCCCACGGCGCTGGCGTAGCCGTAGTCGTCGAACTCGAAGAGGGCCGGTGCCAGCGCGTAGCACCGGTTGTGTCCCTGGCACTTCTCGCTGTCCACCACCACCCGCATCCGGACCGTTCCTCCGCTCGTGGTCGTCGACCAGACGGTACGAGGGGACAGCCTGAACGATGCCCGACGACGGGAGTAGGGCCGTTCGACCTCCCGGCCGCAGGTCAGTGGCGAAGGCCGGCTCCAGGCGCCCCGCGGTCCGGGCTGACGCGCACGAGCCAGACCGGCGTGCTCACGCCCTTGACCGGCGCCGGGCCCACCGGGTCGAGCCGGGCCGACGGCAGCCGGCCTCCGCACGCGTCGACTGCGGCCTCGGAGGCGAGGAGCTCCCCGGGGCCGGCGAGCGCGGCGATGCGGGCCGCGACGTTGACGGTGGCGCCGATGAGGTCGCGGCCACGCGGCAGCACTTCGCCGGCGTGGAGCCCCATCCGGATGGCGACGGGGAACGCGTCGGTGGTCCGGGCGGCTTCGACCGCGAGGAGCATCGCGATGGCCCCCTCGATGGCATCCAACGGGGCGTCGAACCAGACCATCAGGCCGTCGCCGAGCTCCTTGACGATCCGGGCGTCAGGCCGGGCGTCGGTGATCCCGCTCATGATGCGCGTCTGGTGCTCGAGGACCCGCAGCGCGGCGACATCGCCCTCGGTGTCGGTGTACTCGGTGAAACCGACGAGGTCGGTGAAGAGGACGGCCCCGACACGGCTGTCGACCGCAGGTCCCGGCGTGCCCGTCAACGTGAGGTGACCGAAACGCGACCACTGACCACTCGGGTGGCGATGGTGCAGTCCGCCCCGTGACGCTCGAGGTCGGCGGGTAGCGGCCCGGTGACCGAGCGGGCCCGAACGCCTTCGGCGACATGAACCGTGATCCGGCCGCTCACGGTCTCCGCCTCGACGTCCGCGGCGGCGTCGAGCCGGAGGTCGATCCGGCCGCTCACGCAGTGCGCCGTCGTGTGACCCGAGACCGATCGGAGGTCGATCCGCCCCGATTTGGTTGCGACGTCGGCGCCCGCTGTCTCATCCACGGTGACCCGACCCGAATCCGTTCGGACGCGGCTGAATCCCTCGACCCGTCCGATCGCCACCGCGCCGCTGGACGTGCGAACGTCCACGGCGGCGGCCTGCTCGACGGTGATCCGCCCCGACTCGGTGACCACGGCGACGACTCCCAGCGGGCCTTCCACCTCCACCCGGCCCGAGTCGGCGCCGACCACGAGGTCGACCCCCGACGGAACCCGGATCTCCACCCGGCCAGCTCCGGCTTCGACCGTCGCAGTGCTTGCGTCGTGCTGCAGCGTCGCGTCACCCCGGACCAGCACGTCGCCGCGGTCCTCGGCGACCACCTTCACCCGGCCATTGCTCGCCGACACCCGGACTGAGGTGACCTCGGCGCGAACCGACCCGTCAGCCACCTCCTGACCGTAGGCCCGGTCGGAACCGTGGACAAGGAGACGACCGTGTGGGGCTTGGGGTCAGGAGGGCCGGCTCGGGAGCACCACCGACCGGTGGTGGGTGTCCCCGAGAGCGAGGACCTCGTCGAATCCCTCCCGGAGGCAGTCGAGCAGCACATCGGTGTCGGGGACGGCACCGACATCCATGGTGATGCCCACGTAGCAGGTGCCGCAGTAGGAGATCAGCGTCAGGTTCATAGCCGCGCCGATCGTCGGCCCGAAGCCGTAGAAGCGGTCGACCTTCGCGCCGCCGAGGTAGAGCGGTACGGGAATGCCGGGCACGTTGCTGGCGAGGAAGTCGACGTGCTTGAACATGCCGCCGACATAGCCGCTCGGCACGAGGTTCAAGGTGCCGGCGATGGCGTTGCTGAGAGGCAACGACCGCTCGGCCTTCACGGCCTCGCATCGCTGATGGGTCTGGGCGATCCGCTCAGCCGGATCGGTGGTGGCCACGGGAACCGTGAAGCGCGCCAGCGTGATGCGGTTTCCGCCGATCGGGTCGTCCGCCTTGCGGATGCTGATCGGCATGGTCACGCGGAGCTCGTCCACCGAGGCGTCGTGAAGTTCGTGGTAGCGGCGCAGTCCCGCCGTCACCCCGGCGAGGAAGCCGTCGTTGAGCGTCGCGCCCACCGCGTGCACCGCTCGCCGGATGTCGTCGAACCCGAACTCGAGGACGTCGTAGTGCCAGGCCAGGTGGCGCTCGGTCATCACCGGCGACAACGTCTCGGTCACCGGCTCCACCATCCGGGCGACCGACCGGCCGGTCTCGACGACTTCCGTCACGGTCTCGCGAGGGTGGCGAAGCACCTGCGCCGCCTCGCGCGGCGCCGAGCCGAGCACGTGCTTGGAGAACTCGAAGAGCCGTGACCAGTCGTAGGTGAGCGCGTCGCGGACGATGTCGGCCGTGCCGAGGCGCTCACCGACGGGTGCGTCGGGCATCGGTCCGAGGTCGCCAGGATCCGGCTCGGTGTCGAACAGGAAGCGCGCCATCTCCATCCCGCCGATGCCGTCGGTCAGCGCGTGGTGGAGCTTCGAGACGACCGCCGTCTGACCGCCCTCGAGGCCCTCGATGAACGTGTACTCCCACAGCGGCCGGTCACGATCGAGGCCCGCCATGCCCGTCTTGCGGGCGAACTCGAGCACCGTCGCCAGCGTCTTCGGCTCCGCCGCCTCGAACCGACGAACATGCCACGACAGGTCGAAGTCCGGGTCGACGACCCAACGCGGCGTCGCCAGCCGCATCGGAGGTCGCACCACGCGATGCCGCAAGCCGGGGGTCAGCCGGCTGGCCCGCTCGAGCCGGTCCCACAACCGGTCCCAGTCCGGCCGGGAATCGAGGAGCATCACGCTCACCACTGTCGAGCGCAACAGCGGGTCCTGCTCCATGTACCAGGAGAAGGCGTCACTGTCCCGCATGTGGACATCTACGTGCTCGTCCACGCGGGCACCCCCTTCTCGCCCCCACCGTCCGCCCCTCATCGGCGATTGTCAACCGCCGTTCTGCGGCCTCGTTGACCAGTCGGTCGAGAGACCCGCCTAGGCCGGTTGGCCGGGCTGGGCCGGGCCGATGCGGTAGGGACGCATCATCTCGTTGTCCTCGTGCTCGACGATGTGGCAGTGCCAGACGTACTGTCCCGGGGTGTCGAACCGGGCCCGGATGCGGGTGACCTGGCCGGGGTAGGCGACGACCGTGTCCTTGAACCCGGTCTCCCACGGTTCAGGCGGGGTCGGTGCCGAGCTCGGCACCACCTGCACCTCCATGGTGTCCTCGTCGACGACGATCTCCTGGCGGCTGACCACCTCGAAGGCCACCTCGTGGATGTGCATGGGATGGCCGTCAGGGGTGGTGTTGTAGAGCTCCCACACCTCGGTGGTGCCCAGGGCAGGGTTCTCGGTGACAGGGTCCATCCACAGCTGCTTGGCCCAGAGCCCGGGGGCGACGTTCGGGTCGCCGGCCACGGTGCCGAGCAGGGCCTCGGTCGGGGCGTCGTCGTAGACGCTCGACATCTCCTCGAGCAGGACCAGCGGCCGGGTGACCGTCTCCGGTGGCAGGGGGGTGATGGGCGGCAGCCGGAGGAACCGGGGTGGGGTCGAGCGGTCGACGGTGCGGGCCGGTACGACCCGGAACTCCATGATCTGGCCCGTGGTGGCGGGATCGGCGGCATCGAAGTCCTCGCCGGGCTCACCGCCGCCGAACGGCTCGTCGGGCCCGAGGTTGCCGAGCACGTGGCTTCCCAGCGGCACGTTGGTGAAATCGACGATCAGATCGGCGCGCTCGGCCGGGCCCATGAGGAGCCGATCCTCGTTCTGGGTGGTGAGGTTCACCGGGGCCGAGAGGAAGCCGCCCTCGTTGCCGATCGCCCAGACCTCGACGCCGGGCATCTCGCTGAAGTCGAGGATGAGGAACCGCGACTGGCACCCGTTGAGGACCCGGAAGCGGTAACGGCGCTGCTCGACGGTCTGGAACGGCCAGGTGTTGCCGTTCACCATCATCAGGTTGCCGAAGAACTCGGGGTTCCAGATCGGCGAGACGTCGGTGTCGGGTAGGTACGGGCCGGTGATCCCGTCGAAGAAGGCCCGGGTGTCGGGGTAGAAGAGCGCACCGTCCTCGCCGAACGCCCGGTCCTGTATGGCGATGGGGATCTCGCGGTAGTGCTTGTCGGACGGGAACCGGTCGTTCTCGCGTGGTGCCGGCCCGGGGAACGACGCGCGCTGACCGGTGCGGCGGTCGAGCACCGCATCGTCGCCGGCGGGACCGCCCCGGATGATGAAGAAGCCGGCCGGCCCCGCGTACACGTTGAGCCGGGTCATGCCGAGGGTGTGGTCGTGATACCAGTCAGTCGACGCCCGGCCGCGATTCGGGTACTGGAAGGTGGCGAAGCCAGGGCCCCATCGTGTGCCGAACGTGGCCGCGGCCTTACCGGCGAAGAAGTCGTACCACGTGCCTTCGGTGGCGTAGTCGTACGGGATGTTGTCGGCCGCGGGCAGGTACCACGACTCGGCGTAGCCGTCGCTCTCGTCGCCGACGCCCACGGCGCCGTGCACGTGGGTGACGAGCGGCACCGGTCCCGTGTACGGGCCAGGCGTCGACGCGAAGCTCGGTCGCGTGTCACGCCGGGTGTCACCACCCGGGGGGTTGGCCCAGTGGAGCGTCGGATCGACCGGCAGCAGGTGGGGTCGGTAGTTGCCGTTGCCGTCGACGAGGTCGTTGGTCCACTTGACGCGCACCGGCCGGTTGTGCCGGGCCTCGATGGTCAGCGACGGTGCGTTGTGGATCAGCAGCCCCCGGTGGTGCCGCGCCGCTGTCGCGCCGTAGCCCCAGACGGTCGTGGTCGGAAAGCCTGCGGGCAGGACCTGCTGGGCGAACTGCTTGACGGAGATCTTGTAGTAGTCGACCGGCTTGCCGCGCCGGTGTCTTATGACGTCCGCCCTCGGCATCACCGGCGGGATCAGCATCGGCGTCCGGTACTTGGGCACACTGAGCGGATCGAGCGATCCACCCGGGATCCGTGCCGCGGCCACCGGCAAGCTGAACAGCCGGCCGCCGATCTGGCCGATGAAGAACAGCCCGCCGCCGGCGCCTCCGCTGATACGGAGAAAATCCCGCCGGGACATCGCGGACCTGCTCATCGGCTCCTCCATCCGTCACCCCCGACGGTCCGAGCCAGAGGGTTACCCACGAATCCTACGCTGACCGGTTGCCGGGCCGCCGGGGAGGGCACAACAGTGTCGCTGCGTCGGGAGCGGACCCCGACTTCGCCCCCCACGGGTGATGACGATCAGAACGCTTTGGCGGCCCTCATCGCCCGAGCTCGTCGAGCGCGGGGACGATGCGGGTGACGACTTCGGTGGCGTAGGCGACGGGGTCGCCTATGGGCATCAGCTCGACGAGGTCGACGCCGAGCTCGGCGTAGGCAGCCATCGATGCGACGAAGCCGTCGGGATCGTCGAGTGGGTTGCCCATGGCCAAGATGGTGCGCTCGATGGTGCCGGGGTCGCGACCTTCTGTCTCGCAGTGGCGGGTGAGCACCTCGAGCTTGTGGGCAACTTCGTCGGGGGAGGAGGCGAACAGGTTGCACGCGTCGGCGTAGCGGGCGACGAGACGCAGGGTCTTGCGCTCGCCACTGCCGCCGATGAGCACACGCGGGTGGGGCGAGCTGACAGCTGGCGGTGAGCAGATGGTCTCGGCCAGCTGGTAGTGCTTGCCGTCGAACGGGCCGTTGTCGTCGCTCCACATCTGCAGGCAGATCTGCAGGGTCTCCTCCAGTCGCTCGAACCGCTCCGCCAGCGGCGGGAACGGGACGCCGAGCCCGAGGTGCTCGCGCTCGTACCAGGCGGCGCCGATGCCGAGCTGGGCTCGCCCGCCGGAGAGCACATCGAGGGTGGTCACGGTCTTGGCCAGCAGGCCGGGGTGGCGGTAGGTGACCCCGGTGACCAGCAGGCCGAGACGCATGCGCTGGGTCTGGCCGGCGAGGAACCCGAGGGATGTGTAGCCCTCGAGCATGGGGTCCTCGGCGGTGGCCATCATCTCCATCTGGAACCAGTGGTCCATGAGGGTGAACGTCGAAACGCCGCCCTCATCGGCGACCCGTGCGGTCTCGGCGAGCGCCGAGGCCAGCGAGGCCGGCGCGCCGGGAAGGGTGAAGTTGACGAAGTGAATGCCGACTCGCATCGGCCCCCTCTCAGTCGGCCCAGGGACCGACGCCGCCGATCCGTTCCGGCGTGATGTGGATGACGTGGCCGGGGGGCGGGTTGTCGAAGGACGGGAACCTCACGTCCGGGCCGATGTAGACCGCGGCGAGGCGCTGCAGCAGCTCCGGCGCACCGCCCTCGGTCAGGCGAGCGGAGCCGTGCACGATGAGGTAGTTCGCCATGCCCACCGGATTGGCGCCCTCGGCCTCGACAGTGAGGGCCACGCGCGGGTCGCGGGTGATGTTGGTGACCTTGCGGCCGCGCATGAGGTGGCCGACGACGATGTCGTCGCCGTCGAGGCCGATCCACACGACGCTGACCTGGGGGCTGCCGTCGGGGTTGATCGTGGTCAGGTGGGCGAGCCGACCGGCTGTCAGGGCACGACGTACGTCGTCGGTGAGGCCTGGCGAAGGCATAGGGAGAGCCTGTCAGGGACAGACAGGTCTGTCTAGCATTAGCTTCTGGCTGTGACACCTCTCGAAGCCGAGTCCGCTCGGGACCGGATACTGGGCGCCGCGGGGGAGATGTTCTACGAGCACGGGTTCCACGCGGTCGGCATCGACCTGATCATCGAGCGCGCCGGGGTGGCCAAAGCCACCCTGTACCGACACTTCCGCACCAAGGACGACCTCATCGCCGCCCATCTGGACGTCGCCGACACCCGCTTCTGGGACTGGTTCGACCGCGCCCTGGACCCCACTGCCGCGCCCACCGACTCGCTCACAGGACTCTTTGACGCCGTCGGCGAGCTGGCGTCGAGCCCGACCTGCCTCGGCTGCACGTTCCAGGTGAGCGCCGCAGAGTTCCCCGATCGGTCCCATCCGGGCCACGCCGTCGCCCTCACCCACAAGGACGCCGTGCGCACCCGGCTGCAGGCCCTCGCCGAGGCCGCCGGCGCGGATCGGCCCGAGGACCTCGCCGACGCGCTGCTCCTGATCATGGACGGCGCCTTCGCCGCGACCCGCATGTACGGCCCCGACAACCCGGGCCGCCGAGCCGGGGACGCAGCCCGTGCCGTCATCGTGGCGCACACCGGTGCCCGGTCCGCATCGGATCCCTCACGGCGAGGGGCACGGTGACGTGTTCGAGTCGCTCGACTTCATCTACACCCCCACCGCCGACGTCGACGCGGCCGCCGCCCACTACCGCGACTCACTGGGCGCAGAGCTGGTCTTCAAGGTTCGAGCGATGGGCACCACCGTCGCCGCGCTGCGCGTGAGCGAAGACGGCCCCCTTGTCCTCCTCGCCGGGCACCTCCAGGGTGAGCGACCTGTCCTCGTCTATCGCGTCGCCGATTACGCCGAGGCCACCGAGGCGCTCGAGGCTGCCGGCATCGAGCTGGACGAGCTCGAGATCCCGCACGGCCCCTGCGCCGCGTTCCGAGCCCTCGGCGACCAGCGGTTCGCCGTCTACGAGCTCACCCGACCCGAAGCGATCCGGCACTTCAGCGGGCGATTCGACCCATGAGCTGCTGGGGGGCTGGATGACGCTGTCGAACGCCCACGCCAGCCCGGCTTCGGCGACGTGGTGCGACGAGGGCCGGGTGTGGGTCATCGGCGTGAACCCCTGCGTGCGGGTCGACCAGATCCCCGCCGACTTCCCCGACCGCGATCGGGTCTGGACGGTGATCGATGACGAGCCCGAGTGGGTGGAGCCAGGCAACAGTGTGATCTGCAACCCCAACGGCGAGATCGTCGCCGGGCCGCTGCGGTACGAGGAGAGCATCCTGACCGCCGAGGTCGACCTCTCCGCGGTCAAGGCCGGGCGGCGGCTGTTTGATCCGGTCGGTCACTACAACCGCCCCGACGTGTTCCAGCTCTCCGTCGACACCCGGCCTCAGCGAGCGGTCACGATCGTCGCCGACGAACGAGGCGACCCGGACGAGTAACACCACGCCGAGCGCCGGCCACTGCTCAAGGGGCTGAGCCGGTCGGGGGGTGAACGAGCTCGCCGGGTCGGTCGGCGGGGGACTTGCCCGACCAGCGGAGATCGAAGCTCCAATCCGGCTGTTTGTCCCGATGGGCCTCGTCGAGGACGGCCCGGGACCCCTGGAGGTCGACGATCGAGGCGACCAGGATCGGCTCGGCGGGCGGTGCGTTCCCCTCGATGTGGGCCAGGAGCTCGTCGCCGAAGTCGTCGAGGACGCTCTGCAGGACCAACTCGTACTGGGTCGCCAGGTTGCAGCGGGCGCCGTTGGTCACCGTCCGCAGTCGATCGCGGATGGCCTCGAGGTCGTGGCGGTCGGCCTGGGAGCGACGGACCCGGCCGAACAGGTCGGCGAGGGCCAGACCGTCCTCCTTGCAGGGGATGCAGAGGCCGCAGGACTCGATGGACAGGAAGCGGGCCACGCCCTCGGCCACGGCGGCCATGTCGTCGCGGTCGTCGAAGACGATGAAGGCGCCGGCGCCGAGCATGCCTCCGACGTCCCGCAGGCCCTCGAAGCTGACGGGCGTGTCGAGCCGGTCGGCGGGCAACAGTGGGGTGGCCGCACCGCCCAGGACCGCCTTGATCTCGTGACCGGGCTCGGCCCCGCCCCCGATGAGCTCGATGACATCCCACAACCGGGTGCCCATGGCGACCTCGCCGACGCCGTGGCGCCGGGTCGCTCCGGTCACGGTGCAGACCAGGGAACCCGGCGAGTCGGGCGTGCCGATCGAGCGGAACCACTCGGGCCCCTCGGCGACGATGCCGGGCACGTTGGCCAGGGTCTCGACGTTGTTCACCAGCGTCGGGGACCCGACGGCGTCACGCCCAGGGCCGGCCAACTCGACGTGGGCCGCCGACGCGCTGAAGTGCTCGGGACCGACCTGACGGTCGACGACCTCGTGCACGCCGCGGCGGTAGGGCGGGGCGATCCGGGGGAACGGCGGCCGCCCGTCGATGGCCTCGAGCATGGCCGTCTCCTCGCCGTACAGGTACTCGTCGGGGCCCTCGAAGATCGTGACGGAGAGCCCGTCGAACCAGCCCGCATCCGCCGTTTCGGCGACCGCCCCGTCCAGGCGACGCCGGAGCTCGGTGTACTTGCCCTTGAGGGCCACGATGACGTCGTCGGCGCCCACCGCCCAGGCGGCGATGACGGCGCCCTCGAGCACCAGGTAGGGGTCGCGGAGCAGGATGGCCCGGTCCTTGAAGGAGCCCGGCTCGCCCTCGGCGGCGTTGACGACCATCGACGGCGCCACCGTCGCCCCGGTCCCGTAGGCCCGCACCGTGCGCCACTTCGGCCCACAGGGGATCCCCGCCCCACCCCGGGCCCGCAGCCCGGCGTCCTCGACCAGGTCGATCACCGCCCCGGGCCCGACCGCGGCGGCCACCGTCAGCGCCCGCCCACCACCGGCGTCCAGGTACTTCTGCAGGCCGGCCAAGGGAGCGGGGGCCAGGGTCCGGGTCACCGCAGTCATCACGGCCCGCCGCCTTCGGGCTCGGCCGTCGCGACGGCGTCGGTACAGACCGATCGCATGATCATCGGGGCCGGTGTCATGCCATCAGCATCTGCCGCCCCTCACCACCCGGATAGGGCCTTTTGGCCCTGTCCGGCGATGCCCCAGGAGAGGACGGTTGAGCTCGGAGCCCGATTGCCGGGTCCGGAAGGAGAGGTGCACCCATGAGGCGACGACTGACGGCCGTGCTCGCGATCGGGGGCCTGACCATGGTCTTCCTGGCGGGATGCTCGAGCGACGACTCCGGTGGCAGCGCGAGCAGCGACACCACGGCATCCGACAGCGGCGGCGTGACGGTGCCCACCGACTCGGGGACACCGGTCGCCGTGGAGGCGGGGGACACCAGCGAGACCGAGCAGTACTTGACAGCCGTACCCGACACGGTCGCGGCGGGCTCCACGACCTTCACGCTGACCAACGTGGGCAATCGGGAGCACGAGATGGTCGTGCTCAAGACCGACACCCCCTTCGACCAGCTCGAGATCGACAGCGAGGGCAAGGTCAGCGAGGCCGACTCGGTGGGTGAGGTCCCCGAGACCCCGGAGGGTGAGACGGGCAGCTTCACGGTGGACCTCGAGGCCGGGGCTTACGTCCTGGTCTGCAACATCGCCGATCACTACGGGCAGGGCATGCGGGCCGCCTTCACGGTGACCGGCTGATCCGGCGAGCGGACGGGGGCCGGTCATGGGCGACTTCGGTTGGGCGGGGGCGGCGGTGCGGGGCATCGCCGTCCTCGTCGTGGTCGTCCTGGCTCTCGTCGTCGTCCCCAACCTCCTCGTCACCGAACTGACGGGCTTCGGGCGCAGCACCCGGGTCGCCGCGGCCACGCTGTGGTTCACGGTGGCCCTCGTCGCGCTGGCCTGGGCCCTGCGGCGGCTGCAAGCCCGCCGGGTGATCTGACGACCGCCGTCTCGATCACCCCGAAGGCCCCCGACGGGGCCTGGCTCTGGGCCAACGAGCCTTGCCGAGCGGCCTGTCCGGTGCACACCGATGCCGGGGCCTACGTCACGGCCATCGCCGAGGGGCGACTGCGGGACGCCTACCTGATCGCCCGCGAGCCCAACCCCTTCCCGTCGATCTGCGGTCGGGTGTGCGCCGCGCCCTGCGAGACCGCCTGCCGACGGGGCCACGTCGACGCGCCGGTCGCCATCCGGGCCCTCAAGCGCTTCGTCACGGAGCGGTTCGGCGTCGAGTGCTTCGACGGCGACGTCGTCTGGCACGAGGGTCACGGCCCGGTACCACCCGCCGACGCCCCGTCGGTCGGCATCATCGGTGGAGGTCCGGGCGGTTTGGCCGCGGCCCACGACCTCCGTCTGGCCGGCCATCCGGTCACCGTCTACGAGGCGCAGTCGGTCCTGGGCGGGATGATGGTGCTCGGCATCCCCGAGTACCGCCTGCCCCGCGCGCTCATCGAGCGCGAGATCGAGGCCATCCTGAGCCTTGGGGTCGAGGTGCGGACGAGCTGCCGCATCGGTGAGGACGTGACCTTCGACGAGCTGCTCGAGCGCCACGAGTCCCTGTTCCTGGCCGTGGGCACGGCCCGCGCCAGGGACCTCGACATACCGGGCCACAGCCTGGACGGCGTGTTCCGGGCGGTGGAGTTCCTCCTCAACATCAACCAGGGGTTCCACGTGGACCTCGGCGACAGGGTTGTCGTGGTGGGGGGCGGGAACGTGGCCTTCGATGCGGCCCGGACGGCACTACGGGCCGCGGCCGCGGCCGCCGAAGCCCCCGCCCCGATCGCGCTGGGCCCCGAGGCCCTCGCCACGGCGGAGCGGGGCATGACCACGACCCTCGACGCGGCCCGGGCCGCGCGACGGGCCGGGGTCCGCGACGTCACCGTCATCGCCCTGGAGTCGCCCGAGGAGATCCCCGCGGCGGCGGAGGAGATCGCCGACGCCGAAGCCGAAGGGATCCGGGTGATCTACCGCCGCGGCCCGCACCGGGTGGTCGGCGACGGGCACGTGAGGGGCCTCGAGACCGTGGCCGTGGCCTCCGTCTTCGACGAGCAGGGTCGGTTCTCGCCGGTGTTCATCCCGGACACGGAGGAGACCATCCCCGCCGACACGGTGATCCTGGCCGTCGGCCAGGCGGCCGACCTCGACTTCCTCCCGGAGGCCCTCGGCGTGGAACGGACCCGGGCCGGAGGCGTGCTGGTGGACCCCGCGAGCCTGCGGACCTCGCACCCCCGCCTCTGGGCCGGTGGTGATGCCGCCTTCGGGCCCCGCAACCTGATCGATGCCATCAGCGACGGCCGCCGGGCCGCGGCGTCGATCCACGGCACTGCGGACCCGATCGACGCCACCGCTGTGCAGATCCGGCTCCACCCGAAGCCGGCCTACCGCCGACTGGCCACGGCCTACGACGCCGTCGAGCGGGTCGAGATCCCGAGCGTGGCCCTGGCCCGCAGGGTGGGCTTCGGCGAGGTGGAGGTCGGCTACGACGGGGCGGGTGCCCGGCTCGAGGCGCTGCGCTGCCTCCGTTGCTTCGACAACATCATGCTCCGCCCCGAGCTCTGCATCCTCTGCGGCCTCTGTGTCGACGTCTGTCCGACCGACTGCATCACGATCGTCGGTGCGGCCGACGCCGGCGTCGGCACGGCGTCGCAGTCCGCACTCCTCCTCGACGAGGAGGCCTGCATCCGCTGCGGCCTCTGTGTGAACCGCTGCCCGCCCGGGGCACTGGTGATGACCGAGGCCGAGGAGGTCGTCCATGGGTGACACCACCGAAGTGGACCGGGACGAGGTCCTCACCGACGCCCTGGAACCGGGGAACGACCCGACCGTCACCGGATGGCGGGGCCGCGTGGCCCGGAGCGAGGCGTGGCGGTCGGTGTTCCGTCATCCGAACCTCGACACGCCGAGGGGTCGGGCGCTGCAGTCCTTCAGCAACGTGTTCCTCCACGTCTACCCCGTCAAAGTGCCCGCCCGGGTCCTGCGCCTGCGCTACTCGTGGCGGCTCGGGTACATCGCCACGGTCCTGTTCATGATCCTGCTGACCACCGGCGTCTACCTGATGTTCTTCTACACACCGTCGGTGACATCGGCCTACGGCGACATGCAGCAGTTGCGCACCGGGGTCGGCTTCGGTCAGCTGGTCCGCAACGTCCACCGCTGGTCGGCCCACCTCATGGTGTTGGTGGTCCTCCTCCACCTGGCCCGGGTGTTCTTCGCCGGGGCGTACAAGCGGCCCCGACAGTTCAACTGGGTGCTCGGCATGGGGCTGCTCGTCACCACCCTGGGCTTCTCCTTCACGGGCTACCTCCTGCCCTGGGACCAGCTCAGCTACTGGGCGGTCACCGTCGGCACCAACCTCGTGAACTACGTCCCCATCGCCGGGACCACGATTCGGGACCTGCTCATCGGCGGTGACCAGATCAACCAGACGACCCTGCTGCGCTTCTACGTGCTCCACGTGGCGGTCCTCCCCGCCGCCCTCGGGCTGTTCCTGATGGTCCACATCTGGCGCGTGCGCAAGGACGGTTTCGCCGTCCGCCGGGGTGGGGTGGGCGCCTTCGCCGAGGGTCTCACCGACGGGGCGACGGCCATGGTCCTGCCCCCGGGCGAGGACGCCGTCGAGGGAGACGAGGTGGCCGTCACCCCTGCTCGGGTCCGGCTGCTCGGGGTCGTGGACCGCGAGTCGGTCACCGCCGAGGAGCGCCTGGTCGACGACACGGTCTTCACCTGGCCCCACCTCCTGGTGCGCCACGCCGTGGTCGCCCTGGGCACGTGTGCCTTGGTGCTCGCCCTCGGCGTCACCTTCGCCGCCCCGCTACGCGGCCTGGCCAACCCCGAGCTCACCCCGGAGCCGGCCAAGGCGCCGTGGTACTTCGTCGGGTTGCAGGAGCTCCTGTCCCACTTCGACCCGCTGGTGGCGGGGATCTTCGTGCCCGCGGCGGCGATCCTGGGCTTCGTCCTCCTGCCTTACGTCGACCGCAACCCGGCCACAGAGGCGAGGCACCGGAAGGTGGCCATCCTGGTGTTCGTCGGGCTGATCGTGATCGCCGTCGCCCTGACCGTCGTCGGTCTGCTCTTCCGGGGCCCGGGGTGGCAGTGGACGCCGCCCTGGACCCACGTGTACCTCGAGCTCTAGGAGGCATCGTGACGTCTCGCCGCAACCTGCTCCTCTCCGGATGGAAGCTCGGAGGGGCCCTCCTGGTCGCCGCCGCCGGTTGGACCTCCTGGGAGGCCCTCCGACCGCTCGCCGGCAGCGGCTCGAAGGGGCCGATCGCACTGGGCAGCCCCGATCAGGTGCCGGTGGGCACGGCCAAGTACTTCGGTGAGGGCCGGCTCTGGCTGGCCAACGCCGACGGGCAGTTCTTCGCCCTCTCCCAGCGGTGCCCGCACCTGGGTTGCGGCGTCCCCTTCTGCGAGAGCTCGGGTCGGTTCGAATGCCCGTGCCACGGGTCGGTGTTCGACATCGGCGGCGAGCGGATCAGCGGCCCGACACCCCGGGGCATGGACCGCTACGGGCTCACCGTCGAGAACGGGATCCTGGTGGCCGACACCGACTCGCTGGTCGACGGCCCCGAGCCGGGGGCGAGCGAGTTCCTCACGCCGGCCGCCGGCCCCAGCTGCGTCGAAGGGGCCTGAGGTGCCTCGCGACCGCCCGGTCCCCGACCCCTTCGAGCCCGAGTGGCTGGAGCGGAGCCTCGATCGCTATCTCACCTGGGGCCTGGTCTTCATGGCGATCCTCATCGTGGGGTTCCCCGTCTACCGGCTCCGGGAGTCCGGTCTCCGGCGGGACGCGCAGCACGAGCAGACGGCCACCTACACGGCGCTGGGCGGCACGCTCTTCGACCAGAACTGTGCGTCATGCCACGGCGACGGCGCCCAGGGTGGGGGAGCGCGCCCACCCTGGCCGTCAGCGAGTTCCTCGGCTCGACCACCGACGACCAGATGCACCTGCTGATCGCCGGAGGGGTGTCGGGGTCGGACATGTCGGCCTGGTCTCAGGAGTACGGCGGATCCCTGACCGACCAGCAGGTGACCCAACTCGTCACCTACCTGCGCTCGCTCGAGGAGGGCGCCCCGAGCGTCCCCGACTGGCGGCAGGGAGAGCCGGCCCCAGCCGGGGGCTGAGCGGTCCGGGTCTCGGGGTCGATGAGCACCGCTGAGCACACCGAAGGCATCCGGACCCGAGTGCCCGCCGCGGTGACCACCGGCTAGGTCGTCCGGCAGCGGCGACCGAGAACGGCCATGGTGGCGGCGGTGAGGACCACGGCGAAGCCGGCCAGCAGGGCCCAGGCCTGTGCCGGTGAGCCGCTGAAGGCGTCCTGGTAACCCGACAGGCTCCCCACGCGGGATGTGAGTGCGTCGAGGCCCAGCGACCGGCCGAGGGCCTCGAAGGCCCAACGGTTGGCCATGAGCACGCTGATGCCGCGACCCGGGGCGGACATGTCCCCGACGGGCACCACGGCCCCGGCGAAGAGCACCTGCGGGAAGCAGAGCATCGGCAGGGCGAGGGTGGCCTGGGCGGCGTCGGCCACCGCGGCCGAGGCCAGCAGGCCGAGGGCCAGGGCGGCCAGCGACTCGATGAAGAGGGTCACGAACAGGCTGGTGTAGGTGTCCCACCCGGCGGCGGGCAGTCGGTCGAGGACCCGCAGGACACCGAGCAGCCCCGCCGACACCAGCGCCAGCAATGGTGCCAACACGGCGACCTTCGAGAGGACGTAGGCGCCGATGCCCACGCCGGCGAAGTGTTCCCGACGGAAGACCGCCAGTTCTCCGACGATCTGGAGCAGGCCGAAGGTCAACCCGAAGAAGAACCCGGCGAAGGCGATCCAGAACACCGTCTGGGCCGGCCCGATCGACCCCGGATCCTGGGCCCCGACGGCGCCGGGCTGGAACAGGACGGCCATCATGGCCGTCACCAGGAAGGGCGAGCCCAGCAGCACCGCCAGGGTGAGGCGGTTGCGGGTCATGACCTCGGCGGCCCGGCGGGTCAGCAGCGCCCACTGGTGCAAGGGACCGATGGGGAGGGCCCTCGGCTCTGGGGCGCGGGCCGGAGGGACCTGCACCAGGCGCCGCCTCGCCGCGAAGCGCCGACCCCACGCTTCCGGTGTCTCCTCGTGGGTGAGGCGGCAGTAGATCTGGGTCAGGTCGGTGACCTCGAAGTAGCCCTTGGCCTCGGTCGGGGTGCCGGCGAAGGCGAGGTGGCCCTCGCGGGCCAGGAACACGACACGGTCACAGACCTCGATGTCGGCCGTGGCGTGGGTGGTGAGCACCACCGTGACGCCCCGCCCGGCCAGGCGCCGGAGCACAGCCAGCACCTCCGCGGCGGTGGCCGGGTCGAGGCCCGACGTCGGCTCGTCCAGCAGCAGGAGGCGGGGGCGGGCCAACAGCTCGACGGCCGTGCTCGCCCGCTTGCGCTGGCCGCCCGACAGGGCCCCCACGGCGACGTCGGCCCGGTCGGTCAGGTCCAGGTCCCGCAGCGTCGCCTCGACGGCCTGCTCGATCTCGCCGGGCGACGAACCCGCCGGCAGCCGGAGCGCGGCGGCGAAGCGCAGGGTCCGGCCCAGCGGCAACTCGCGGTGGATGATGTCGTCCTGGGGCACGTAGCCGACCGCGGGGGCCTGCTCTGACGCACCGGTCGGCACGCCGTCGTGCAACACGGTGCCGTCGGCCGGCCGACGGAGCCCGGCCATGATCTCGAGCAGGGTCGTCTTGCCCGCGCCGCTGCCCCCGGCCAGGGCGACCAGCTCTCCGGGAGCGATCGACAGCGAGATCTCGTGCAGGACTTGGCGGCCACCAGCGCGGTGGTCGACCTTGATCACGTCGACCCTGGTGCCCGTGGGCTCGTATCTGGCGTCGACCGCAGGCGCGGCTTCCGCAAGCTCCTCGATGACCGATTCCATCGACCCATCTCCTCGTGCTCGTCCCAGGAGAGGGTCCGACAGATCGGCCGCCGAGGCTTGGAGAAGGCAGGGAGTACTCGTGGAGATCCAGGCGCGCGACCTGCAGCAGAGTGACGCCGAGTTCGACGCGGCACTGGACGAGTCGATCGCGAGCATTTTTCGCCGCATCGATCACTTGAACGAGAACGCGGCTGAACACCGGGTGCCGCCCTTGTCCTGCGACCTCGGGGGGGCTCAGACATCGGCCGGAGACCGATCAGGAACGTCCGGCACCCCTGGGGCAGCGGCCTACTCCGCTATGCGTCCTCGTACTTGAACGAGACGTTGAGCTTGGCCCGGTAGGCCGACACGGCGCCGTTCTCGACGACCACGTCGAGATCGGCGACCTCGGCGACGCGGAGGTCCCGGACGGTTCCGGAAGCCCGCGCGATGGCGGCGGCAGCCGCCTTCTCCCAGCTCTCGGAGCTGGTTCCGACCAACTGGATCACCTTGTACACGCTCTCGCTCATGA
This sequence comes from uncultured Microthrixaceae bacterium, assembly GCA_963725155.1. Classification (GTDB taxonomy): domain Bacteria; phylum Actinomycetota; class Acidimicrobiia; order Acidimicrobiales; family DATDAH01; genus DATDAH01. The sequence goes on along the minus strand of CAVRXU010000009.1, from coordinate 120,410 downwards.
TGCTCCTCCTTGGCGCGGGACGGCGCCGGTCGTCAAGAGCACGTTTTCACCTTCGCAGCCTGGGCGCTGGCCGAACGTCGAATCGTTCCCGTGACGTCACCCGGCCCTGGCTCCTCTTTAGCTGGCTCCCATCACCTGGTGGTCTCAGCCGGGCGGGGCGAAGAACTCCAGCGGGATGTTGTCCGGATCGCGGAAGCTCACCCCGGAGCCGTAGCTGGCGTCCTTGATGGCATCGTGCTCGATGCCGAGCTCGTCGAGCCGGCCGGCCCACGTCTCGAGCTCCTGTCGGTCGGCCAAGCCGAAGGCCACGTGGTCGAGGCCGACCCGGAACTCGCTGAACGTCTCGTCGGACGCCGCCGTCTCGTGCTGGTGCAGCCCGAGGAGCGTGCCGTTGCCGAGCAGGTACACGGTGTGGTGCATGTGGGGATCGGTGTCCTCGTCGAGCACGGGCTCGGCGTCGAGCAGCGCCTCGTACCAGGGCACGCTGACGGCGAGGTCTCGGACCGTGAGGGCCACGTGGGTGAGCGTGGGGAAATCAGGCATCGGGCGATTCCTTCACTGTGGATGTGTGGGTTCGCCCCAGTCTCCGCCGGATCGGACGGAATTGGAAGGCGGTCAGGTGTCACCTTCGGCGGGCTGCCAGTCCTGCCGCCCGGCCGACGATTTCGGCCGGATCCCAGCGTCGTCGAGCCCACGTGGCCACGATGGTCCCGGCCGAGTCGACGAGGAACACTTCGATGGCATGGCGGTTCACGATCGTGTCGCGATAGCCGACCCGGAGCCGGAAGCCGGCTCGTAGCTGGTCATGGCCCGCGACCGCTCGGGCCAGACGGGCCGTGGGGCCGAAGCGGATCCCCCGGTCCTGCCCGTAGCGAAGGAGCCGTTCCGGCCCGTCGTACCCAGGGTCGTAGGACAGGGCGAGGATGCCCACCTCGTCCTCGATCGACTGGTCGATGAGCAGCCGCTGGACCTCGGCCAGCTGTTTGATGGTGAGCGAGCACTTGTTGGGGTTGGGGCACCGTGTGTAGAAGAACGCCACCACGGTCGGCCTGACGCTGAGCAGCGAGCCGAGCGGGTGTCGCTGGGCGTCCTGATCTTCCACCGTCACGCTCTCCAGACCCGGCAGTACGAGCTCCTCCTCGTCGCCGGGGCTGGGCTCGGGCCCACCGCAGCAGGCCATCGGTGCCGGGGCTGCCCCGTCCACAGCGACCACGGTCTCGGCCAGGGCCGCGGCCACGGCACCACTGAGCCGGTCGCCGTGCCGTCGCTGCTGGTCCCACCAGTCGGCCGCGGTCACCGGCCCGACGGGGCCGAGCCAGCGGACCGTCTCCAGGATCTCCAACAGGGCCGTCGTGGGTCGTTCGGGTGGCCATCGGGGGCGAAAGGCCTCAAAGGTGACGGTGTCGTCGCGGTTCACCAGGTTCTCGAAGGCCGCCAAGAGGCACGGGCCCAGCTCCGGATGGCGGGCGCCGCCGCGCGCCGCCTTGGCCGCGGCGGCGACCAGGTGCGGCTCGATCCCGCTCTCCAGCTCCTCGAGGACGTACGGGCCGGCCTCGGCCGGCAGCCCGACATCCTCAAAGGCGGCGAGCACCCATCCGCGCAGTCGGGCGGTGGTCGCCATCCCGCGCCCCTCGTAGATGGCCGAGGACTCGGCCAGCAGGTCGACGAGGAGGTGGCGGGTGGACGGATCGGCCCGGACCGCGGCGACGGTCGCTTCGAGCTCGTCCTCGGCGCTAGCCGGGTTCGCCATCAGGCCCAGTGGACCGGGCGATGTACTCGCCGGCTGCCTTGGCCAACGGGGCCGACTGCATGCTCGGCTGCCGGCGCGAGAGCTCGGCCCCGAGGTCACTGTCGTAGCGACGGTCGTCCTGCTCGAGCGCGGTCAGCAGGGCTGCCCTCACCTCGTCGTCGTCATCGTCGTCCAGGACGACGTCGCGGGCGGTCGAGGCAAACTCGTCGGGGGCGAGGGACTGCAGGGCGACGGCGCTGATGGAGCGGGCTTCGACGTCCTCATCCTTGTCCTGGACGATCTGGGCGAAGAGGTCCTTGGACCCGCTGTCCGCGGCGAGCATCCGCAGGGCGCCGTTCCGCACATGCTTGTTGGCGGACCGGTCGATGACGTCGCGGAGGACGTCCTGGTGCTCACCGTGCACGTCGTAGCTGAGGTACTGGACCGCCTTCCGCTCGTGGATCAACGCCTGCGACGGCTCCTGCAGCCCCTCGACGATCAGTCGCTGCGCGTACTCGTCGCCCTGCAGGGCGAGGATCTCCAGCACCCGCTCCCGCAGCTTGCGGTCGGGGTCGGTGGCTGCCGCCCGGAGCGCGTCGCGATAGGCCGATCGATGGGGCTGGAACTCGCCGACCGCGAAGCTGAGCTCGCCGAGGACCGCGAGGGCCGCGGTCCTCACTTCGGGTGAGTCTTCGGTGTCGGCGAGAAGGGCGATCAGGGTCTCGATCACCTTGGCCTGCGATCTGGCCTGCGGTGAGAGCTCCCCGATCGCCTCCGTGCGGTCCCCGGTAGGGGCCTCGGGGTCTCGGATGACCTTCAGGAGCGACGCCGTCGTCGGGCCGCGAGCGCTGCCTCGCTTGGCGCTCGACGCGGGCCCGCCCGCCTTCTTCTTGGCGGCCTCGACCTCGGCCTCATAGGTGGATCGGTAGTCCTCGGCCTCCAACGTCAGCACCTCCTCATGAGTGCGCTCACGGCTGCGTCTCGAAGGGCACGTCGTCGTAACCGAAGCCGAGACGCTCGGTTGCTCGCACTTGTCCCTGGTAGTCGATCATCGAGCCGACGGTCGGTCTCAGCCCTGGTGCGGAGGTGGTGGGCGACGGCGAGAACGGCTGGCGAGGAGCGATGTTGGGTCGGGGCGCGGTCCGGACGTTGTTCCAGGGCCACATGGTGTCCAGCAGGTTGTGACCGACCCGGGTCGCCCCGGCCTGACCGGCCCGGCCGAGGAACGGGAAGGTGCCGGTGCTGGTCTTGTCGAACCGCCGTCGGAGCCACTGCCACTTCGCCCAGAGGCGATCCACGTTGCAGTGGAGGAGGTAGAAGAGCGGATCCCGGGCGGCGGTGTCGATGTCGAAGATGTAGCCGCGAAAGCTGACGTGCGCTCGCCCGTGGGGATTCGTCTCGAACGGATTGGGCAGTGAGGCGAAGGCGCCCTGGTGACCGGTCACGAAGGCCTCGGCCAGAACCGACTGGTTCTGCTGGTTCCGCGCCGCCTGGGTCTGTGTGTTGAAGAACGGTCCCCGGATGATCCCCGGGACGCCGTCGGTGCTCCACGTCCGGAGCGGATTGGTGGTCGTGAAGCCGACGACGCCGGTGGCGCCTGCCGTCCCCATGAAGCTCGTGCGGAACAGGCTGGGGGCCGGCTGATCGAAACGCCAGTACGGCAGGGCCACCGCCGGGTCGATTCTCTGGAGCTCCCGTTCGAGGTCGAGCAGGAACGCACGGTGCCAGGGCAGGAACCCGGCGTCGAAGTGGGCTTCCTGGACGGTGGCCTGGTGATGGGTGTCGCGGAAGCTCTGGAACGCCCCTCGACCGGCATCGTTGAGCCGAGCGAACGCGCTGAGAAAGCGATCCCGCTCGGCCGGCGTCAGCGTGTTGGCGTCCTTGCGAATGCGGACCATGGCCGGCACGGTCGCCAAGACCGCGTTGTCGGACCTCCGTCGGACCTGAATGGCGGCGTCACGGTCACTGCGGCTGGAAAAGCCCCACCGACCGCTGGCCAAGAAGGTCTTCGCGGTGCCCGTGGTCGAGAGCCGTAGCTCCAGCGTGTCCGTCGGCGCGGCGGCGAGACTGGCCCGAAAGGCAAACCGGGCGGCGGCGTTGGCGGTCTGGTTCTGAACGACCACATCGACGGGAGTCGTGGCCCCGTCGGGATCAGTGAGCCGGACCGAGCACGGCGAAGGGGCCCAGGTGACATAGCGACCGGCTGGCGTGGCCGTCCCATTGACCCGTACCTCAGCGGTCATAGCCATCGGTGAACCACCCGACCCTCACTCGCCGCCGCCAAATCGTACGCGGCTTCCTCGGATCGTGCCGCTCGCGGCGGGTACGAGGGACCAAGGGCCCTTCCGCCGCAGGACCGAGACGGGCATGCTGGGTCGTGGACGAGTCGTTCACGCGCCTCGCCCGAGCCGACCTCAACCCACACGGTGGTCTCATGAACGAGCAGCAGCTGCAGAAGATCAAGTCTGACCGAGGCTTCATCGCCGCGCTCGACCAGAGCGGTGGCAGCACCCCGAAGGCCCTCGCGCTGTACGGCATCCCCTCAGCCGAATACTCCGGTGAGGCCGAGATGTTCGACCTCGTCCACGAGATGCGGCGCCGGATCATCACCAGCCCGAGCTTCGACGGTGACCGCATCCTCGGCGGGATCCTGTTCGAGAACACCATGGACCGCGACATCGAAGGCCGCGGTTCGGCCGAGTACTTGTGGTCCGAGAAGCACGTCGTCCCCTTCCTGAAGGTGGACAAGGGTCTGGTCGACGAGGCCGAGGGCGTGCAGCTGATGAAGCCGATCGACGACCTCGACGGCCTGCTCGCCCGCGCGACCGACAAAGGGGTGTTCGGCACCAAGATGCGCTCGGTGATCAAGCTGGCCGACGACACCGGTGTGAAGGCTGTGGTCGAGCAGCAGTTCGACCTCGCCCGCCGGATCCTGGCCGCCGACCTGGTGCCGATCGTCGAACCCGAGGTCGACATCCACAGCCCGCAGAAAGCCGAGGCGGAGGACCTGCTCAAGGCCGCCATCCAGGCCCAGCTCGACCAGCTCCCATCCGACCAGCGGGTCATGCTGAAGTTGACCCTGCCCGAGAGCGACGACTTCTACGCCGACCTGGTCGACCACCCGAACGTCCTGCGGGTGGCGGCCCTCTCCGGCGGCTACAGCCGCGAGGAGGCCGACGCCCGTCTCTCGCGCAACCACGGCATGGTCGCCAGCTTCTCCCGGGCCCTGACCGAGGGCCTGACCGCGCAGCAGAGTGATGCCGAGTTCGACGCCGCGCTGGACGAGTCGATCGCGAGCATCTTCGCCGCGTCGATCACCTGAACGTGGACGCGGTCACCGAGGACCTTGGACCCTGGGTGGGGTCAGCCGCGTGGGCGACGATGGTGCGATGCGCAGGCGGGTGGTGACGTTGGGCCCCTGGTCGCTCGCCTCGGGCCCCGCAGCGCGGGACCGGCGGCCTAACTACCATCGCCGCGGCTGGTGAACGAGCCCTCGGCCCCGGCGCCCACGCTGGAAGACGCTGCCGTCATCGACCTCGACGGCTTGGCTGGCGTCATCGACGCGCTCGTGGACGACGGATTCGAGGTCATCGGGCCAACCCTCCGGGACAACGCCGTCGTGCTGGACCACATCGACGGCGTCGCTGACCTCCCGGCGGGATGGGGCGACGAGCAGGACGGTGCCCGCTACCGGCTCCGGAGGCGGGCCGACGAAGCGGTCTTCGGGTTCACCACACCGGCCACGTCGTGGAAGCCCTTCCTCCACCCGTCCCGCACGGTGCTCTTCCGCGCCCGACGCGATGGTCGAGGCTTCGAGGTCGACGACACGCCCGAGCCGGCACCTCGGTATGCCTTCCTCGGCGTGCGCTCCTGCGACCTCGCCGGGATCGGCGTCCAGGACCGTGTCCTGCGCTCGGGGACCGTCCCCGATCCCGGGTACGCGGCGAGGCGGGACGGCGTGTTCATCGTCGTGGCCCAGTGTGGCGAAGCCGGCGGAACCTGCTTCTGTGCCTCCATGGCGACCGGACCGACGTCGGAGGCGGGGTTCGACCTGGCCATCACCGAGTTGGTCGACGCCGGCGGCCACCGTTTCGTCGTTCAGACCGGCAGCGAGCGGGGCGCCGCGATCTTGGGTCGTGTTCCCATTCGACCCGCCGACGAGACCGATCGGGGAGCGACGCGGAGCGCGTGGGAACGCGCCGAGCGCGAGCAGACCCGACGACTGCCGGCCGCCGAGGTCGCCGACCTGCTGGGCCGCAACCTGGAACACCCCCGTTGGGACGATGTCGCCTCCCGGTGTCTGGCGTGCACGAACTGCACGATGGTCTGCCCGACGTGCTTCTGTGGAACAGTCGAGGACACCACCGACATCACCGGCTCCGTGGCGGAGCGGTCGCGAACGTGGGACTCGTGCTTCACCTTGGACTTCTCCCACCTCGTCGGGGGACCGGTGCGGTCCTCGGTGCGGGCGCGCTACCGCCAGTGGCTCACCCACAAGCTCTCGACCTGGTTCGACCAGTTCGGCGAGTCGGGGTGTGTCGGCTGCGGGCGCTGCATCGCGTGGTGCCCGGTCGCCATCGACCTCACCGAGGAGGTGGCCGCCATCCAGGGCAGTGACGGCGCCGTTCGGTCATGAAGTCGATCGCCGACCTGCTGGCCGACCACGAGTTCTTCGCCGGTCTCGAACCGGTCGACATCGAGTTTCTGTCGGGCTGCGGCCAGAACGTGCGGTTCCCGGCGGGGGCGACGGTGTTCTCCGAAGCCGATCCCGCCGAGCACTTCTACGTGCTTCGCGAGGGGAAGGTGGCGTTGGAGGTGCACGTGCCCGATGCCGGCGCCATCGTCATCGCCACCCTCGGCGCGGGCGAGGTGCTCGGGGCCTCCTGGCTCTTCCCGCCGTTCAGGTGGCAGTTCGACGCCGTGGCGGTGACCGACACCGCGGCGGTCGCGCTCGACGCGACCTGCCTGCGCCAGAAGTGCGATGCCGACCCCCGCCTGGGCTATGCCCTCGTGCAGCGGTTCGCCGCCCTGCTGGTGGAGCGGCTTCAAGCCACCCGCCTGCGACTGGTCGACCTCTATGGCGGAGGTGAGCCTTGAGCAGCGTGCCGCCGTCGATGCCGATGACACCGGTGCCGTACCGGGTGACCGCCAAGCGATGGGAGACCGCGGACACGGTCACGCTCACCATGGCCCCGATCGACCGGGCGGTGGAACCTCCCAAGCCGGGGCAGTTCTTCATGCTGTGGGCCTTCGGTGTCGGGGAGGTGCCGATCTCGAGCAGCGGACGGCCTTCCGGTGGCCTGCTCGAACACACCATTCGCGCCGCGGGGCCGGCGACGACCACACTCACCGACGCCCCGGTCGGCGACGTCGTCGGGGTGCGGGGACCCTTCGGCACCGAGTGGGAGGTCGAGCGGGCCCACGGCGGCGACCTGCTCATCGTCGCCGGTGGGATCGGGTTGGCACCGCTTCGGTTGGCCATCCACTCGGCCCTGGAGCATCGGGACCGGTTCGGCAAGGTCGCCCTGCTCGTCGGCGCCCGGTCGCCCGACGACCTCGTCTTTCGGGGCGAGCTCGACGCCTGGCTCGACCGGACCGACTTCCAGGTGGAGATCACGGTCGACTACGCCCCGGGCGGCGCCGACCATCGCTGGACCGGCGACGTGGGCCTCGTCACCGAGCTGGTCCGCCGGGCGGATGTCTCGCCCGCGTCGACGGTCGCGTTGGTCTGCGGCCCCGAGGTCATGATGCGCTACACCGCCAACGCGCTCCTCGATCGGGGCGTCCCGGCCCGGTCGATCAGGCTGTCGGCGGAACGCAACATGCAGTGCGCCATCGGACACTGCGGTCACTGCCAACTCGGAGGACGCTTCATCTGCCTCGACGGGCCCGTCTTCGACCACCCTGACCTCGCCCCTCTGCTGGCCGTGCGGGAACGATGAGCTCCGACGGCAAGCCGCGCCTGGCGGTGTGGAAGTTCGCGTCCTGCGACGGCTGCCAGTTGACGCTGCTCGACTGCGAGGACGAGCTCCTCGACGTGGCCGGCGCCGTGGAGATCGGCTACTTCCTGGAGGCATCGAGCGCGACGGCCGACGGTCCGTATGACCTGTCGATCGTCGAAGGCTCGATCACCACACCCGCCGACCGCGAACGCATCCGCGAGATTCGGGCCGCGTCCAAGCGCCTCGTCACCATCGGCGCCTGCGCCACGTCGGGTGGCATCCAGGCGCTGCGGAACTTCAGCGACGTGAAGGAGTTCCTCGCCATCGTCTACGCCGACCCCGGCTTCATCTCGACCCTCGACCGCTCGACGCCGATCTCGGCGCACGTGGCCGTGGACTTCGAGCTGCAGGGCTGCCCGATCGACCGCGGCCAGCTCCTGGAGGTCATCAGCGCCTTCCTGCACGGACGGCCGCCCGCCGTCAGTGCGCACAGCGTGTGCCTCGAGTGCAAGGCCGCCGGGAACGTGTGCGTCATGGTCGCCAGCGGGGTGCCCTGCCTCGGTCCCGTCACCCACGCGGGCTGCGGCGCCCTCTGCCCCCGCTATCACCGTGGCTGCTACGGCTGCTTCGGGCCCATGGAGACACCCCAGCCGGCGGCCCTCGTGCCCGCGCTGACCCGGCTCGGCATGGAGGACGCCGACGTCGGCCGGGTGTTTCGCACCTTCCACGCCTGGGCGGATGACTTCCGGTCGACGAGTGAGGTCCTGCTACCGACCCCCACCGTCCGGCGCGGGTCATGACCCACCGGGCGCCGGCCAGCCGGACGATGAAGGTCGATGCCCTCGCCCGGGTCGAGGGCGAGGGCGCCATGCACGTCGAGATCCGTGACGGCGCCGTCGCCGACGTGCAGCTCCGCATCTACGAGCCGCCCCGCTTCTTCGAGGCGTTCCTCCGTGGCCGCCGGTTCACCGAGCCGCCGGACATCACCGCCCGGATCTGTGGGATCTGCCCGGTGGCGTACCAGATGAGCGCGTGCGAGGCGATCGAGGACGCCTGCGGGGTCGAGGTGGGAGGGCCGCTCCGTGACCTACGCCGTCTCCTCTACTGCGGCGAGTGGATCGAGAGCCACACCCTGCACATCTACATGCTCCACGCCCCCGATTTCCTCGGCTACGACGGAGCCATCGAGATGGCAGCCGACCACCGCGTCGTCGTCGAGGACGGTCTGGCGCTCAAGAAGATCGGCAACGAGTTGCTGGAGACGCTCGGCGGGCGGGCCATCCACCCGGTGAACGTCCGCGTCGGTGGCTTCTACCGGGTGCCCACCCGGCGCGAGCTGGCGCCGCTCCGCGATCGCCTCCTTCGCGGCCGCGACCTGGCTCTGGCGACGGTCCGCTGGGTCGGCGGATTCGAGTTCCCCGACCTCGAGCACGACCACGAGCTGGTGGCTCTGCGTCGTCCGGACGAGTACGCCGTCATCGGTGGCCGCATCCATTCGAGCCGCGGCCTCGACATCGGCGCCGCCGAGTTCGACGAGCACGTCGAGGAGGAGCACGTCGCGCGCTCGACGGCGCTGCACGCCCACCTGCTCGAGCGGGGCAACTACCTGGTCGGCCCCCAAGCCCGATTCGGTCTGAACTTCGACCAGCTCTCGGCCGGCGCCCGCGACGCGGCGGGCGAGGTCGGACTCGGGCCGGAGTCCCGAAATCCGTTTCGCAGCATCGTGATCCGGGCCGTCGAGGTGGTGCACGCGTGCGAGGAGGCCATCGCCATCATCGAGGGATACGAGCCGCCCGACCGGCCGGCGATCGACGTGGAGCCGGTCGCGGGGGTCGGGCACGGCGTCACCGAGGCGCCCCGGGGCCTGCTCTATCACCGGTACGAGATCGACGCTGACGGCGTGATCGTGGACGCCCGCATCGTGCCCCCCACGTCGCAGAACCAGCCGACCATCGAACACGACCTGTTCCACTTCGTCGAGGGCCACCTCGACCTCCCTGACGACGAGTTGGGCCACAGGTGCGAACAGGTCATCCGCAACCACGATCCGTGCATCTCGTGCGCGACCCACTTCCTCGACGTCACCGTGGACCGGGCATGAGCGTCGTCGCGGTGATCGGCGTGGGCAACCCGTTCCGGCATGACGACGGGGTGGGGCTCGAAGTGGTGCGCCGTGCGGCCGACGGCCTCCCCGAAGGGGTTCCGGTCGTGGAGGTCGATGGCGAGCCGGCGCGGCTCTTGGACGCGTGGACGGGCGCCGACGCCGCCGTGGTCGTCGACGCCGTGCGCTCCGACGCCCGTGCCGGGACCGTGCACCGCTTCGAGGTCAGGCCTGGGTCCGGGGCGTTCCCGCCCTGGCGGCCGGGGACGAGCAGCCACGGGGCGGGCCTGGCGGCGGCGGTCGGCCTCGGCCAGGCCTTGGACCGGCTGCCACCACATCTGGTCGTGCTCGGCATCGAGGGTCAGACGTTCAGCGAGGGCCCAGGGCTCACGCAGGCGGTGGCGGCCGTGATCGACGACGTCGCCCAGCGCGTCCTGACTGAGGTGCGCGCCATGAGGGACGCGGATGTGCCTCAGTAGCGCCGGTCGGGTCGTTTCGGTGAGTGCCGACGGCGCCCAGGCCGTGGTCGAGGTGGGTGGGTCCCACCGCTCGGTCTCGCTCGCGGTGCTGGTGCTGGAGGACCGTCCGCCGGAGCCGGATGAGTGGGTGCTGATCCACACCGGCCTCGCCGTCGAGATCATCGACGAGGAGGCCGCCACCGTGCTGACCGACATGCTCGACGACCTGCAAAGAGGAGTGCCCCAATCGTGACCGCCGAAGGGGCGGTCCTCTTCACGCGCTTCGCCTACCCCCCCAACGCGCTCGGGTACTGCGGTCCCGACGACCACCTGGCCCTGCTGGAGTACGGGACCTCGGGGCACGCCGACGCCGGCCTGGTCGACCTCGCCCGGCAGTTCGAGGGGGCGTGGCCGTACCTCGAGCTGATCGCCGGCAGTGCCGGGGTGGACGACCCCCTCGACCTTCGCGTCGTAGAGGCCTACTGGTTGGGGAACGATCTCACCGGCCGGGTCACGCGGTCCGAGTTCGGCTGGCATCTCCGCGACCGGTTCCGGGACCGCACGGGCGTGGCGTGGTCGCAGGTGGCCGCCGCCATCGAGGCGGGCGGTGTCCCCACTCACGCCTTCCACGTGCTCAGCGTGTACCCGTGGATCGGCCTGCTTCGCCGCGGCGTCGTCGACGAGCCCCTCCGGGTACTCGACCAGTGCCGGATCCGCTGGGGGCGACTCGTCGCGGTCGAGTCCGACCACGCGCAGGTGCGCAGCAGACCTCTGGTCTGGCGGGACGGCCGCCTCGAGCTCGGCACCGCCCGGGTCGAGGAGGTTCGGATCGCCGAAGGCCATGCGGGCTTCGTGGCCGGATGGCGCCCAGGCGACTGGGCCGCGCTCCACTGGGACTGGGCGTGCGACCGTCTCGACGAACGCCGCCTCGGCTGCCTCCGGGCCGCGACCCGGCGCCAGCTCGACCTCGTCAACCACGACCTCCGCCCTGGACCGGCAGCAATCCTCTCCTGAGACCTCGGGGGGTCACCCCGACCGATCGTGACGTTCGGCCCTGTCGCCGTCAGCACGGAGGGAGGACCATGGGTCCCGACCCGGACCCCGGAGACGAGGAGCGACGTGATGCGCGCCAGTGTGGGAGATCGAATCGTGATCCGCGGCCACCGCGTCGGTGAGCCGGAACGGGACTGCAAGATCCTGGAAGTCCAGGGCAAGGACGGCGGACCGCCGTACCTCGTCCAGTGGGAGGACAGCGAGCACGAGAGCCTCTTCTTCCCCGGCTCCGACGCGTCCGTCAAGCACTACCGGAAGTCGTCGGGCTGAGCCCGACGCCATCGAGACAGGAGTTCACCATGAGAACGATCGACGGCATCCGCCGTTCTGGCGTCGGCATCGCCCCGGACCGCACCATCACCCATGCGGCCAAGATCATGGAGGTGGCGGCCGTCGGGTCACTGGCGGTGGTCGACGGCGAGGAGCTGGTCGGCATCGTGACCGACCGTGATCTGGTGCGCCGGGGCATGGCCGCCCGGCTGTCGCCTGACGCCCGGGTCGATTCGGTGATGAGCTCGCCGGTCGTGACCATTGCCGCGGAGGCCGACCTGCACGGCGCCTTCACCCTGTTCCGCACCCACGCCGTGCGCCGCGTCGCGGTCGTGCGCGACGACCGCTTCGTAGGGATGATCACCATCGACGACCTGCTCGTCGACCTCGCCGCGGACCTGGCCGACCTGGCCCGGCCGGTGACCGCCGAGGTGCTCTTCGGTCACCACGACGCCCCGGTTCCCGCCGTCCCCTGACGGCCCGACCCGAGACGGACGGATCCATGAGGCCGAGGCGGCTCGTGCTCGCGGTGGCCGCCGTCGGGGCGTTGCTCGCCGCCGGCTGCTCGAGCGACCGCGGCGTGGACGAGTCGGGCGGGCTGGGAGCCGAAACGGCGGCCACGGTCGAGGCAGAGGGCGGAGGTGGCGCCGGTGACTTCGGCGACCTGGCCGGGGTGTGCGGCCCCAATGAGGGCGGCGGCACCGTCCCGGACGCCGGACCCGACGAGGTCCAGGGGATCACCGAGGACACCATCACCCTGGGCACCGTGGCCGATCCGGGCTTCGAGGGCCGCCCCGGCCTCAACCAGGAGATCTTCGACGCAGCCGAGGCCTTCGTCGAGTGGTGCAATGCCGCGGGTGGCATCAACGGCAAGCAGCTTGACCTGAACCTGCATGACGCCGCCGTCACCGAGTACCAGCCCGTCATGGCCGAGGCCTGTCGTCAGGACTTCGCCATCGTCGGGTCCGGCGCGGTCCAGGACAACTTCTGGACCTCCACCGGCGCGGCGTGTGATCTGATCGACATCGCCGGGTTCTCGGTCACCCCGGAGAAGGCCGGTCTGGCCGGCCAGGACCCCATCGAGGTCCGCTCGGTCCAGCCGGTCCCCAACGCCGCCGACCGCTTTCAGGTCGGCGCCTTCCTGATGGTGGGCGAGACCGACCCGGCCGCCCGGGAGCGGGCCGGCATCGTCTACGGCGACCTGGACACGCTCATCTTCCGGAAGGACCAAGCCGTCGACGCGCTCGAACAGGTCGGCTTCAGGTTCGTCCACGAGTCCTCCTTCAACCTCCTCGGCGAGTCGAACTGGGGCCTCTTCGCCGCCGCCCTGGACCGGGACCAGGTCCAGTTCCTGCACTACGTCGGCGAGGGCGAGAACTTCGCGCTGCTCACGCAGGCCATGGACGAGGTCGGCTACCGGCCAGAGCTGATGCTCATGGAGACCAATCTCTACGACGAGGGCTGGGTCGAGGCGGCGGGGGCCTCGGCGGACGGGGTGTTCGTGCGCACGGTCTTCTGGCCCTTCGAGGAGGCGGACCAGAACCCCGCCACCCAGCAGTACCTGGACCTCCTGGAGGCCCAGGGGGGCAAGGTCGCTGAACTCGGGGTCCAGGCCATGTCCGCCTGGCTGCTCTTCGCCCAGTCGGCCCGAGACTGCGACCGGGCTGACGACCTCACGCGGAGTTGCGTCCTGGAGGAGGCGGCCTCGACCACGGCCTGGACCGGCGGTGGGCTGCACGCGCCGACCGAGCCTGGATCCAATGAGCCCACGCCCTGCACGATCGTCCTCCAGGTCCAGGACGGCGAGTTCACCCGCTTCGCCCCGGACGAGGGTTATGACTGCGGCGAGGACAGCGACCAGCCCTACCTGGTCGAGGTCGACGCCTGATCCTCCACAGGTCGGGACCTAGTGCCCTCGTCACCAGCGGCGAGAGGGGTCATCCTTGGATGAGGAACCGGAGCAGGGTTCAGCGACGTGCTCGCCCTTGCCGACCGCGCGTAGGAAGGCTTGACAACCATGGACCGTCTCAGCCCTCTCGATGCCGAGTTCCTCCATCTCGAAGACGGCATCGCCCACATGCACATCGCCGGTGTCTCCGTGTTCGAAGGTCCAGCGCCCTCCGCTGAGGCCCTGGAGGAACTGGTCCGCTCGAAGCTCCACCTGATCCCCCGGTATCGCCAGCGGGTGCGTTCGGTGCCCCTCGAGCTCGGGCGGCCGGTGTGGGTGGACGACCAGAACTTCGACCTCAGCTACCACCTGCGCCACGTGGCCCTTCCGGCACCGGGCGACGACGCGACGCTCAGCGGGCTGATGGCCGAGCTCATGTCCCAACCCCTCGATCGAGCACGCCCCCTCTGGGAGACCGTCCTGGTGGAGGGCCTCCCTGACGGTCGGTGGTCGCTCATCTTCAAGATCCATCACTGCATGGTCGACGGCGTGTCCGGGGTCGCTCTGCTGGGCGTCCTGCTCGACGTCGAACGCGACGTGGACCTCCCCGCCCCGGAGCCCTGGCAGCCGGAGCTCGAACCATCGGCCGCGGCCAGAGTCGTCAACGCCTGGGCCGGTCTCGCCGGTGACGCCGGCGCCCTGGCCCGGCGGTTGCCCGGTCTGCTGACTGACCCGGTGGGCTCGGTGCGTTCGCTCACCCGCACCGGGCAGGGACTGGTGCGCTTCGGCCGTCATCTCTCCACCACCGAGCCGCTGTCGATCGAGGGCAGCATCGGGCCCAACCGGACCTGGGCGCACTCCTCGGTGTCCCTCGCCGACGTCAAGACGGTCCGCGAGGCGTTCGGCGGCACCGTGAACGACGTCGTGCTGGGCGCGGTGAGCGGCGGATATCGCGAGCTGCTGCTGTCCCGGGGGGAGGATCCCGACGTCGCCGTCGTCCGGACCCTGGTCCCCGTGTCGGTGCGCAGCGAGAGCACCGAGGGCGTGCTCGACAATCAGGTCTCCGCCATCCTCTGCGAGCTCCCGGTGCACCTGGCCGACCCCGTCGAACGGTTGGCGTCCGTGCGCGAACAGATGGCTGATCTCAAGGGCTCACACATGGCCGAGGCCGGCGAGGCGTTGATGACCCTCGGCGCCCTGGCTCCGCCGATGCTCATGGAGACCGGCAGTCGCCTGGCCGTGCGCGTCATGCACCAACTCCCACAGCGGTCGGTGAGCACGGTGACCACGAACGTGCCCGGTCCGCAGCTCCCCCTCTACTGCCTGGGCCGCGAGATGCTCGAGTACCGCCCGTACGTGCCGATCACCCACGGCGTCCGAGTGGGCACGGCGATCCTCTCCTACAACGGGCAGCTCGCCTTCGGCGTGACCGGTGACAAGGACACCGCCCCCGACGTCGGCCTTCTGGCCACCGCCATCGCCACCGGGGTCGACGAGCTCAGGCAGCGGGCCGACAGCCGTCTCGTCGTGAGGCTGCGGGCTCAGGCCTCCTTGACGACCGAGTACCAGACCCGCTCCGCGGCCCGGACGACGTCATCGCCGATGCGGGCACAGCGGCGGTAGAGCTCCCGGCGCTCGAACAGGACCCGAGCGTCGGTGACGGCGAGGAGAGCCGACATGGCGTCGCGGTACCGGTGCTCGAGGTGTCGTTCCGCCTTGATGGCGGCGTCGGCCCGGACGATCGCGATGTCGCTGTCGGCCGGGATGGCGGCAAAGGCCGCGACCAGGTCGTGGGTGCCCTCGCCGATGAACACCGCCATCTCGGCGATGGCCGAGTCAGGGCCGAGGGCGAGCAGTTCGGTCTCCCCGACCAGGTTCTTGGCCCCGTTCAGGACGGCGTCAAGGCGTTCGGACAGCTCGTAGAGGTCCTCGGCGCTGAGCGGGGTGGTGAAGGCGATCCGCAGGGCCCGCTGAACGGCCCGCCGGGCGTCGTCGGCCCGGTGCTCCGCGTCCCGCACCTCGTCGTTCTTCCCCACCGCCCCCGCCGCCCATTCGACGAACGCGTCGATGCCCTCCAGGGTGATCCGGCCCTGCTCGGCGAGCAGCCCCATCAGGTCGGGCTGGGCCGGTAGGAACCAGCGTTTCATGTGATCCCCTTCCAGACGACGAGGGCCAGCATGCCAAGGACGGCCGATCCGGGCAGCGTCAGCAGCCAACCTCCGACGATCTCGGTGGCCACCGACCAACGCACGTGATGGGACCGGTCGGCCGCCCCGACCCCGACAACGGACGAGGCCACGACGTGGGTGGTCGAGATCGGCGCACCGACGGCCGCGCCGCCGAGGATGACCGCGGCCGAGCCGGACTGGCTCACCAATCCGTCCAACGAGGTGATCTTGTAGATGCCGCGGCCCAGGGTGCGCACGATGCGCCAACCCCCGGCGAGGGTGCCCAGGGTCAGGGCGACGGCCGACGCCAGCCGCACCCACGGGGGGACGTCGAAGGCATCGAGACGACCCTCGGCCACCAACATGGCGGTGATCACGCCCATGGTCTTCTGGGCGTCGTTGGCCCCGTGGCTGAAGGCGAGGGCCGCGGCCGACGCCCACTCACCCCGGCGGACGACGCCGACCACGTCGTGGCGGGCCCGGCGCAGGCCTCGGCGGGCGAGGTGGATGCCGACGAACGCCACGCCGAAGCCGATGACGGGCGAGACGGCCAACGCGGTGAGGACCCCGATCACCCCCTCGGGGTGGAGGCCTTCGAAGCCGCCCCAGTTGACGGCACTGGTCCCTCCCTCCAGGAGGCCGGCGCCGACCAGGCCGCCGACCAGCGCGTGACTCGAGCTCGACGGCAGGCCCCGCCACCAGGTCAGCAGGTTCCACGTGAAGGCCGCGGTGAGCCCGGCCCCCACCACCGCCACCATCTCGTCGTCGGGCACGGTGATGATCCCGCCGATGGTGCTGGCCACCGCGGTGCCGGCCAGGAGCGGACCGGCCAGGTTCAGCGCGCCGACCATGGCCACGGCCGGCCCGGGTCGCCCGGCCCGGGTGACGACGAGGGCGGAGATGGCGTTGGAGGAGTCGTGGAAGCCGTTGGTGACATCGAAGGCCAACGCCACCACGACGGCCAACGCCAGCCCCACCGGACCAGCGTGTCACCTGGCCCGCGCCCCGGCCCGATGGGCCGCGGCTCAGTCGGCTTCGAGCTCGGCGGTCACCAGGCCGGCGAGGCGGCGCAGCTCGTCCAGCTGGTCGTCGTCGAGCACCCGGGGACGGTGGTCGACGACGCAGAGGGTCCCGGCCCGCAGGCCGCTCGACAGGGTCAGGGGAGCGCCGGCGTAGAAGCGGAAGCGGGGGCCGGACGCCACCAGGGGGTTGTCGGCGAAGCGGGGATCGGCCAGGGCATCTGACACCTGGAACACGTCGTCGCCGAGGATGGTGTAGGCGCAGACGGACATGTCCCGGGGGGTCTCGGCCACGTCGACGCCGTGCCTCGACTTGAACCACTGGCGGTCTTCGTCGACCAGGGTGATCAGGGCGATGGGGACGTCGAAGGTGGAACTGGCCAGGTCGGTGTAGCGGTCGAAGCGAGGCTCGGGGTCGGTGTCGAGCACCTCGAGATCGTGAAGGGCCTGCAGGCGGGCGGACTCGTCGTCGGGGAGGGGTGCGGTCTGCCAACGGCAGGCCTGACGCAGCAGCCAGGCCCGCAGCTTGGTGCGCACGTACCCCGCGCTGGCGGGCCACGCCAGCGAGTCGGTGATGGCGACGTCCTCCCCGCAGGTCGGGGGGTGGCCGGTGGCGGTGACGGCGATCAGGCTGATGTCGCCGCCCGGCCGCCTCTCCATGTCGTCGATGGCGTGGGCGAAGTCGGCCAGCACCTCACTGCCCTCCTGGTCCTCGAGGACGACGATCGCCGGGCGCTCCCGCCGGGTGATCTCCACCGCCTCGGCGGGGTCGGTGGTCTCCCAGACCTCGAGGTCCTCCTCCGTCGCCGCTTCTCGCAGGATCGTGGCGATCTCGGGGCTGCGCACGGCGAGCAGGACGCTGCGGGCCATGTCCTCGAGCAGCGGGTTGGGGATCGGCCGAGCCACGCCCTGGACGCCGCTGGAGGTGCCCCGCAGCTCGATCGTCTCCCCCTCGGCGGCGGCGATGACCTCGCCGGCGAAGCCCAGCTCCGAGGCGAAGGCCCGGGCCTTGGCGACGAGGTCCTCGACGGCCTCGTCGGTGCGGGACGGATCGTGGTGGAAGAGGGCTACCTGCTTCACGCCCGCCTGGTGGGCGACCGAGACGACGTACTCCACGGTGCTGTGGCCCCAGCCCACCTTGTCGGGGTACTCCTCGGCCAGGTACTGGGCGTCGTGGATGAGCAGGTCGGCCCCCTCGAAGAGGGCGGCGTGGTCGAGGTCGTGGCGGCTGGTCGTCGGGTCGCCGCCGGCGGCGAGGCGCCGGTCGTGGGGCTCGTGGTCGGTGGAGTACACCACCGTGGCCCCGTCGACCGCGAGGCGGAAGCCGAGGGTCAGCGCGGGGTGGTTCAGGTAGCGGCTGGTGACCCTGATGTCGTCGATGTCGAAGGTGCCCTCGACCAGATCGTGGTAGTCCACGGTCGCCGTGAGCTGTTCGATGGAGACGGGGAAGTAGGCGTACTGCATCTGCCCGGCGAGGATCTCGCTGATCGAGCCGGCCAGGCCCCGGGGGCCGTAGATGTGCCACGAGCTGCCGGGCTGGAACAGCGGGGCGAAGAACGGCAGGCCCTGGATGTGGTCCCAGTGGGTGTGGCCGATGAGGAGGTGGCCTTCCATCGGCGCCCCACCAGAGCGGGCGACCATGTCCTCGCCGAGGCCGTGGGCGCCGGTGCCGCAGTCGAGGACGACGACGGTCCCGGCGTCAGAGCGGACTTCGACACAGGAGGTGTTCCCGCCGAAGCGGAGCGTGGAGGGTCCCGCCTTGGCGATCGATCCCCGTGTTCCCCAGAAGGTCACCAGCATGCGACGGGCCCGACCGTAGCCAAACGGGGCTCAGCCTGGTGTGGTGCCCACGACACGCAGGTGGCCGACGCGCAAGCATGGGCACCATGGCGCGCAGCCTGGAGGACGCTCGCGAGGCGTTCGCCCATCGGGCGTGGCGGGACGCCTACGACATCTTGGCGGCGGCCGACCGCGACGGCGCGCTCACGGTCGACGACCTGGAGTTGCTGGCGACTGCGGCGCAGCTCATCGCCAGCGACGACTTCGCCGACCGTTGGGCCCGGGCCCACCAGGCCTGTCTGGACCAGGGTGAGCCGTTACGCGCCGCTCGCTGCGCGTACTGGCTGGCGTTTGCCCTGCTGACCGACGGCGAGCTCGCTCAGGGCGGAGGATGGGCGGCTCGTGCTCACCAAGCCGTCGGCGACAGCGACTGCGTCGAGCGGGGCTACCTGCTCATCCCGGAGGGGATCGCGTGCTGTGACACCGATCCGCGCTCGGCGCTCCAGCAGTTCACCGCCGCCGGCGAGATCGCCGAGCGCTTCGCCGACGACGACCTCGCCGCGATGGCCCACATGAGCCAGGCGCAAGCGCTCGTCTGTCTCGGCCGATGCGCCCAGGCCCTGCCCCTGATCGACGAGTCGATGGTGGCGGTGACCGCGGACGAGGTCTCGCCCATCGTCGCCGGCCTTGTCTTCTGTGGGGTGATCGACGCCTGCCAGCGGGCTTTCGAGTACCGACGAGCGGCGGAGTGGACGGCGGCCCTCAGCCGGTGGTGTGAGACGCAGCCGGACCTGGCGCCGTTCCGCGGCCAGTGCCTCATCCATCGAGCGGAGGTCATGCAACTGCGCGGCGACTGGCCCGACGCCGTCGAGGAGGCGATCAATGCCTGCGAGCACCTCCGCGGCGCGCCGGCCTTGGGCGACGCCCTCTACCGAACGGCGGAGCTTGCTCGTCTGCGGGGCGAGCTCGAGGCGGCCGAGACGGCCTACCGCGAGGCCGCGCACGCCGGACGGGAGCCGCAGCCGGGGCTGGCGCTCCTGCGGCTGGCGCAGGGAGACGTCGACACGGCGGTGGCGGCCATCCGCCGGGCCCTTGGCGAACCGCTTGACCCAATGACGCGGGCGCGGATCCTTGCTCCGGCCACCGAAGTCCTCCTGGCCGCCGGCGCGGTAGATGAGGCGCGCGTCGCGGCCGACGAACTCGCCGCGATCGCCGACGAGAACGGCTCATCCTTCCTGCAGGCGCTCGCACTCCACGCCGGCGGTTCGGCGACCCTGGCGGAGGGTGATCCGGGCGGAGCCCTGGCATCACTCCGCGGTGCGTGGGCCAGGTGGCGTGACCTGGGGATCCCCTATGAGGCGGCGAAGGCCCGGGTGCTGGTGGGGCTGGCGTTCCGTTCGCTCGGCGACACCGACACCGCGACGATGGAGCTGGACGCCGCTCGGCTGGGCTTCGAGTCGCTCGGGGCCGCACCCGACGTCGCGGACGTCGAAGGACTGCTGCAAAGAGCAGAAGCCCCGGCGCCGGCAGGCCTGACCCGCCGCGAGGTCGAGGTCCTCGCGCTGGTCGCCGCCGGCAACACGAACCGGCAGATCGCCGTGGCGCTGGTCATCAGCGAGCACACCGTGGCGCGGCACGTCCAGAACATCTTCACCAAGCTCGGGGTGACGACACGCACTGCGGCCGCCGCCTTCGCCCATCGGCACGGGCTGGTTTAGCCCCGGTCCGAACCCCGTCGGTCAATGGTTGATTCTGGCGATGCGGCATCCTCGGGCGCCCGCGCATGCTTCCCTCATGGAGACATCAGCGACGCGGAGCACGATGCTTTCGGGCCTGAACATCAGATCCCGCCGCCTCGTCGTGGCCGGCGTCACGACCAGTGTGCTGGAGTCAGGCGAGGGTCCGCCGCTCGTCCTCCTCCATGGCGGCATCGAGTGCGGCGGCATCATGTGGACTCCAGTGGTGGCCGATCTGGCCCTTCGCCACCACGTGGTCATCCCGGACGTGCCCGGCCTGGGCGAGTCCTCGCCGGCGCCGCGCCTCGATCTCGACACCTTCACCCACTGGTTCCGCGGGCTGCTCCGGGAGCTGAGGATCGAGCGACCGCCACTCGTGGCGCACTCGCTGGTCGGCAGCTTGGCCGCCCGCTTCGCCGCTCAACACTCCGACGTCCTCGGCCAGCTCGTCGTCTACGCCGCCCCTGGTGTCGGTCCCTACCGGATGCCGACGCGCCTGCGCTACCTCGCGGTCCGGTTCGCCATCCGCCCGACACCGAGCAACGCCGAGCGCTTCGACCGATTCGCGTTGCTCGACGTCGACGCCACCCGACGCCGTGACCCGTCCTGGTACGACGCGTTCACCGCCTACACGCGGTCCCGCGCCGCGCAGCGGCCCGTCAAGCGGGCCATGAGCCAGCTCATCTCCACGCAGACGAAGCAGATCCCCGACGCGGAGCTCGATCGGATCGACATCCCGACCGCTCTGGTGTGGGGCCGCCACGACCGGATGGTCCCACTCCCGATCGGTGAGGCCGCCGCGGCTCGACACGGCTGGCCACTGCACGTCGTCGACGCCGCCGCCCACGCCCCCCACATCGAACAACCTCAGGCCTTCCTGACGGCGCTCGCCCTCACCGGGGCGACCATCGGCGCTGACCGGTCATCCAGACCCGGCAGTCGATCGAGCGGGCGGCAATCCTTCGTCGAACCCGTGCCTACCCGGCGCGGTCGTCAGTGACGGTTGACGAGGCGGCTGGCGGTGCGAAGCAGCCCCCACCAGAGGGCAAGGCTCAGCAGGATCGCTTCCACGTAAAACCCACCTCGCCGATCTGCGACTTGCTCGTTCACGGCGTAAATCTCCCCAATTGCGACTTCTTATCGTTTGTAACGCTATCGAAACACTAAGGGCGTCAGACCCTTCGCCTCAATACCCGCGCGGGGGGTCACGTAGACCCAGCTCGCGCTCGTCCTGTGACCTCAGAGGGGCTCGGACATCGGGCGAAGACCGATCAGGAAGGTCCGGCACGCGTCGGGCTGGGTGAGGGCGAAGTGAACCGCGGCGGCAACGTCCTCCGGGTCGAGCATCTGGTCGAGGGCGGGGTCCCCCTCGACCCGGCCCGTGCCCATGGCGAACTCGGTGTGGACCCCGCCGGGTGCGACGACGCTGACCTTCACCCCCTGCTCGCGGGTCTCATAGTCGAGGGCCTGGGCGAAACCCATCTGCGCGAACTTCGAGGCGCAGTACAGCGACTCACCGGGCAAGCCCTTCAGGCCGGCCACCGACCCGATGAAGCAGATCTGGCCCGATCCCCGGTCGAGCATCGCCGGGAGGAACCGGTGCGTGCACAAGAAGCTCGACCGCATGTTGGCCCGCATCATCCAGTCGTAGTCCTCCACGGTCATGGTGACGAGGGGCCCGTAGGACCCGACCCCCACGTTGTTGACCAGGATGTCGACGCGGCCGAAGCGGTCGATGGCCGCATCGTGCAGCCGGTCGACCTCGTCCTGATCGGTGACGTCGGCGGATGCCGCCAACGCCTGCGCGCCCGCGGCGGTGAGCTCGTCGGCGAGCTCACTGAGGCGTTCGGCCCGCCGGGCGGCGAGCACCACCGACGCCCCGTCGGCGGCGAGGGTACGAGCCACCGCTCGGCCGATCCCGCTGCTCGCCCCGGTCACGAGCGCCACCTGGCCGTCCATGCCCGTCATCGGTGGGTTACGGGCGCCGGACGAGGTGGAAGGAGCCGCTGCGCCAGCGGAACCAGAGTCGAGTCAAGACCGACGGACAGCAGTGGGCGTCACTGGGACGGAAGGTCCACACCTGCAGCCTGATCGTGCCGTCGACGATGACGGCCCTCCCGACTTCAAACGGTGCCCACGAGGGCGGGACGTTGCCGGTCACGGGGACGTGACCCAGGAAGCTGCCGTTCGGCCGGTAGGCGAAGACACGTGAGGTGATGTAGCTCGACCCGCTCGTCAGGTTGCAGCCGACGACGATGAGCCCGTCGGCTACTCCGTCACCGGTGAAGTCCCCCTTGCGGAGCTTCTCTGGCGCACCGGTCAGGACGCCGTGGCCGAAGATGGCGGCCGCCGGCCCCGGGTCCGGGAAGGTGTCGCTGTCAGGGTGCACGCCGTCGACCAGATCGGTTGGTTGCATCCCGCAGACCGACGGGATCGGGGCCGCGAGCAGGTCCGCGCGGGTGATCCGATGGCCCGACTCGGTGGCATCGGCCGGACCTGTCTGGCCGCTGGCAGGGATCGCGAGGGCGGTGCTGACCAGTACCAACGCCACGACCGCGGCGGTGGTGGCTCGGTGGATGCGACCTGCCGTGGCGTTGATCATCGGACCTCGGTCCGTCGTGAGTGACGGGCACAGGATGCCCCAAAGTCGAGCGCCACGTTCTGACGACGTCCAGGCGTTCGACGACAAGGCCTAGACCGACCACGCCAGCAGGCCCGCGATCACGACGGCGCAGCCGGCGAGGCCCAGGAAGCGGCGCCAGGGATTGACCCCCCGAATGACCTCGTCGAGGGCCCACCACGCGAGGGCGCCGAGGGCCACCGCCCGGAACACGGTGAAGGCGCCGCTGTCCTCCGGAACGACCCGGCGGAGGACCACCGTGGCCAGGAAGATCCACAGCGGCAGGTTCGGGAACTGGCCGATGACCACCTCGCCGGTCTGACGGTCCCGGAACAGCCAGTCGATCGCCGACCGCACACGCGACGGGTGGTCGGCGGCGGGCACGGACCCAGTGTGGCCGTGGCGCCGGCGATGTCTTGACCACGGGACGCCGGGGCGTGAGGATGCGGCGGTGCCCGCGCCGTGAGGCGCTCCCCGGGGGAGGTGTCACCTGTACGAGCAGATCGTGGTGGGAACCGACGGCTCAGACGGCGCCAACACCGCGGTCGAAGCCGCCCTCGCCTTGGCCGGCCTGACGGGCGCGACGCTGCACGTCGTGCAGGCCTACAAGGTTGTCGATGCCGTGACCATGGGCGCCGACGTGCCCATGATGACGAGCGGGGTCTCCGAGGCCAACGACGCGGCTCGAGAGCACGCCCAGCAGGTCTGCGACGACGTGGTGGAGAAGGCCCAGGGCTCCGGGGTGCGCGCTCGAGCCCACGTGATGCCGGGCAAGGCCGCGGATGTGCTCATCAAGCTGGCGGGGCTGGTCGAGGCCGACCTGATCGTGGTGGGGAACCGGGGGATGGCCGGGGCCCGCCGATTCGTGCTCGGCAGCGTGCCGAACAAGGTGGCCCACCACTGCCCTACGAGCGTGCTCGTCGTCGACACGGCGCCGGCCCGGGCCTGAGCTCACCCGCTAGCTGTCTCCTACGGCACGTCCTCGACGGTCAGGGAGAAGCGGGCCGTGAACGATGCCCCCGGTGACACGAGCTCGTACCCACCGTCGACGAGGGCGTTGACCGCGGCCGTCATCGGTTCGAGGCAGACGCTGGCGGCCGCCGGCGGGGTGAACACCTGCGCGAAGCGATAACCGTCCTCGAGCTCGAGGGTGAGACGGCGTCCCCCTCCCGTCAGCCCGAGACGCCGGTCGGAGGCGAGCTCATAGAGGTCGTCGAACGTGCGGGACCCGAGCGGCTCGTCCTCGGCGTCCTCGGCGCGGTCGACCCCCGTCGGCAGCCCCCGGCTGTCGAGCTTCAGGTGCCGCCGAGCCGGGAGACGGAGGCGGATGTCCTCCCGCCGGACGCCTGGGAGCTGCAGGTAGGGGTGGTAGCCGAACGAGACGGGGACCGCCCGATCGGTCGTGGGGGTGACGGTCGTCGTCATCCGCAGCGTCGTGGCCGCGATGGCCACCTCGACGCGGAGCTCGTGGGGGAACGGGAAGGAGGTCAACAGTCCGGGGCGGTCGCCGAAGTCGAACCGAGCGGTGAATGAGCGCTCGTCCGCCTCGACGACCTCCCAGCCGGGCTGGGCGGTCATGGTGCCGTGGATCGGGAGGCCTTGGTCGTCGGTGTGGAGCGCGAGACCCTCGAGGTCGACGGTCACGCCCTCCACGTCGTAGCGCGGCGCGCCGAGCCGGTTGGCCCAGGGGGCCAGCAAGGGCAGGCCCGTGACGGCGCCCGAGCGGTAGCCGTCGAGGCCGCCGGGCAGAGCCAGGAGGTCGTCACCGCGATGGCTGAGCGACGCACCGAGCAGGCCGAGCTCGGGGAGGAAGGTGGCAACCAGGGGACCGGAGGACACGGTCAGTCCTTCGGGAGGATCGATCATGACCAGAGACCGTACGACGAGCGGCCGCCACCTCCGGTTCGTTCGCTCGTCACCCGGCCGCACCGAATTTCATCCCCGGCGGGTGACCTCGGCGCCGACACCCTCCTCTAGGGTCGGGTGGACGGCGTGAGGAGCACGGCGATGGCGATGGCGTCACCCAGCAGCCGCGAGGCGACCAACGGACACCAGGACAGCCAGCGTCCGGCCGTGCTCATCCTCGGTGGGGGCTTCGGGGGCATCGGTGCCGCTCGGAAGCTGAAGCACGCTGACGTGGACATCACGCTGGTCGACAAGCACGACTACCACACGTTCCAGCCGCTCCTCTACCAGGTCGCCACCGACCTGCTCGAACCCTCCGCGGTCGGGCACCCGCTGCGCGATCTGTTCCACGACCAGCCGAATGTCACGGTCCACATGGCCGACGTCGGCGGGATCGATCTCGGCCGGCGCGAGGTGCGGTTCACGGACATGGCGCCACTGTCCTATGACTACCTGGTCCTGGCGCTCGGTGCGAAGGTCGAGTTCTTCGGTGTCGACAGCGCAGGCCGGCACGGCTTTCCGATGTACACCCTGGCCGACGCGGTGCGCCTCAAGGACCACGTGCTCGAGCGCTGGGAGGCCGCCGACAAGGACCCCGCCCTGGTGGAGGACGGCGCCCTCAACGTGGTCGTCGTCGGGGGCGGACCCACGGGGATCGAGAGCGCCGGCGCCCTTGCCGAGCTGTACCACAGCAACTTCACCCAGGACTACCCGGGCATGGCCACGGACAAGGCCCGGATCGTCCTCGTGGAGGCCGGCCCGGCGCTCATGTCGATGTTCAAGTCCGACATCCGCGCCTACACGCAGCGCCAGCTCGAGAAGCGCGGCGTCGAAGTGCTGCTCGGCGAGGTGGTCGCCTCCGTCGAGCCGACCCGCGTCACGCTCAAGTCGGGGACCGTGCTCGACGCGCACACCCTGGTCTGGGGCGCCGGCCTGCGAGCGAGCCCGGTGGTCGAGACGCTCGGCGTCGAGCTGGAACACGGCCATCGCCTCCCGGCCCAACCTGATCTCAGTGTCGCCGGCCATCCCGAGGTGTTCACGGTCGGCGACATCGCGTGGATCACCGACACCAAGACGGACACGGTCCTACCGCAGCTCGGCTCGGTCGCGCTGCAGGCCGGCGAGCAGGCCGGCGAGAACATCGCGCAGGTGCGTGGAGGGCAAGGCCACTCAGCCGTTCCGCTACGACGACAAGGGCACGATGGCGACCATCGGTCGCGGCACGGCGGTGATCCAGACGCACGGGGGACGGATGATCAAGGGCAAGACCGCGGCGCTGGCGTGGGGCGCGGTCCACCTCGCCCTGCTGTCCACCGGTGAAGACCGGGCCAAGGCACTCGTGGACTGGACGTGGGCGGGGTTCACCCACGAGCGTCCTGGTCGCATCACGGTGAAGACGGACGAGGACTGAGCGAGAGGAGCCAAGCCATGCCAACGCCCAACAGTCCGGGGAGCGCGTCAGCTCACCCGGCCGATGTCTTCGTGATCTTCGGGATCACGGGAGACCTCGCCCGCGTGATGACCTTCCGGTCGCTGTACCGGCTCGAGGCCCGCGGGCTCCTGACGTGCCCCATCGTCGGGGTCGCGGTCGATGACGTGACCGAGGACCAGCTCCGCGAGCGGGCCCGGGACGCGATCGTCGCAACCGGGGAGGTCCTCGACCCTGAGGTGTTCGACCGGTTCGCGGCACGGCTCTCCTACGTGCGGGGCGACTTTGCCGACGAGGCCACCTTCGAGCAGGTCGCCATCGCCACCAAGGGTGCGGAGCACCCGGTCTTCTACCTGGAGGTCCCGCCCTTCCTCTTCGGCACGGTCGTCAAGGGCCTGGCCACGGCCGGCCTCACCGCGCAGGCCCGTGTGGTCGTCGAGAAGCCCTTCGGTCACGACCAGAGCTCGGCCAGCGCGCTGGCGGCCGAGCTCCACCAGTACCTCGACGAGTCCCAGATCTACCGGATCGATCACTTCCTCGGGAAGATGGGCCTCGAGGAGCTCCTCTACCTCCGCTTCGCCAACACGATGCTGGAGCCGGTCTGGAACCGGAACAGCCTCGCCTGCGTGCAGATCACCATGGCCGAGAGCTTCGGGGTGGAGGACCGGGGTCACTTCTACGACCCGGTCGGCGCGCTGCGTGACGTCGTGGTCAACCACATCATGCAGGTGGTCGCGGCCACGGCCATGGAGGCCCCCGCAGGGGGCGACCCCGAGACGATCAAGGACGCGCAGCTCGCGGTCTTCCGTGCCGTCAAGACCGCCGACCCCGCGCACTACGTGCGCGGCCAGTACGAGGGCTACCTCGACACCGATGGCGTCGCCGCCGACTCGACGACCGAGACGTACGCCGCCCTCCGGCTCGACATCGACAACTGGCGCTGGTCGGGCGTTCCCTTCTTCATCCGCACCGGGAAGCACCTGTCGGCGACCCAGACCGAGGTCAGGCTCGTCTTCGACCGTCCACCCAAGCTGGGGTTCGCCCTGACCGACCACAACCCGGACCCCGACCAGCTCGTCATCAAGCTCGATCCCACGACGGGCGTCCGCCTCCTCCTCGACGCCCGGCGAGCGGGCTCGATGCGGCCCGAGACGATCCATCTCGACATGGAGTTCTCCGAAGAGGGGGGCGAGGGCGAGACGCCGTACGAGGTGCTGCTCCACGCGGCGATGGTCGGGCTGAGCACGCGGTTCACCCGCCAGGACGTCGTCGAGGAGACCTGGCGGATCATGCAGCCGCTCCTCGATGCGCCACCTCCGGTGCACAGCTACGCGCAGGGATCCTGGGGGCCATCGGCCGGCGACGACATCGTCGCCGGCCACGGGCGCTGGCACACGCCATGGTTGGCGTCGTGAGCAGCTCCGCCGCCCCGGCGCCGCGCGAGCAGAGCGCGGCGATGGCGTCTCCCTTCCCGCCGATCGAGCACTACGCGTTCCTGTCCGACTGCCACACGGGCGCGCTGATCGCCCCCGACGGTGCTGTCGGCTGGCTGTGCGTGCCGCGCTTCGACGCGTCCAGCATCTTCGCCACCCTGCTCGACCGCGAGGCGGGGTACTTCCGACTGGGGCCGTTCGGGATCAACGTCCCGACGGCGCGGGCCTACGAGCCCGGCACCAACGTCCTCATCACGACGTGGCACACGAAGGGTGGCTGGGTCGTCGTCCGTGACGCGCTCACCCTGGGGCCGCACGAGGGGGAGGACGAGGTCACGCCGCACACCCGACCGCCGGCGGACGACGATGCCGACCACATGCTGGTGCGGACGGCCGAGTGCATCGAGGGTGAGGTGGAGATCGAGCTCGTGTGCGAGCCGGTGTTCGACTACGGCCGGGTACCCGCCGAGTGGACGCTCGTGGACGGGAGCCGTCACAGCGCCGACGCCAGCGGCTCGGGTCAGACCATCAGGCTGCAGACCGACCTGGCCCTCGGCATCGAGGGGGGACGAGCGCGGGCCCGTCACGTCCTCCGGGCGGGCGACCGCGTGTACTGCGCGCTCTCGTGGGCCGGGGGCCTCGCGGCGCCGACCGACGTCGAGGAGGCGAGCGACCGCTTGGCCGCCACGACCCGGTTCTGGCGAGCCTGGCTGGCGCGGGCGCGCATCCCCGACCACCCCTACCGACAGGCCATCGAGCGGTCGGCGCTGGCGATCAAGGGCTTGACCTACATGCCCACGGGGGCGACGGTCGCCGCGCTCACCACGTCATTGCCCGAGACCCCCGGAGGCGAGCGCAACTGGGACTACCGCTTCACGTGGATGCGGGACGCGACGTTCACGCTCCAGGCGCTGCACTACCTCGACCTCGACTGGGAGGCCGACGAGTTCATGCAGTTCGTCGCCGACCTCGAGCCCAATGACAACGGCGCGCTCCAGATCATGTACGGCATCGACGGCCGGCGGAACCTGGCCGAGACCACTCTCGACGACCTCACGGGCTATCGGGGGGCCCGGCCCGTGCGCGTCGGCAACGGGG
The DNA here is from genome assembly GCA_963725155.1 of uncultured Microthrixaceae bacterium. GTDB lineage: Bacteria > Actinomycetota > Acidimicrobiia > Acidimicrobiales > DATDAH01 > DATDAH01. The sequence continues at coordinate 91,782 of CAVRXU010000009.1, read as the reverse complement.
CGTTCGACCAGCGGCAGAACGACGTGTTCGGCGCCGTCCTCGACTCGATCCTGCTCCACACGAGGCGCAGCGCTCGCCTGCCCAGGGGGCTGTGGCCGATCGTCCAGTCGCAGGCCGCCTGCGCCATGGAGGTGTGGAGAGAACCGGATCAGGGCATCTGGGAGGCGCGGGGCAAGCCGCAGCACTACGTGTCGTCGAAGCTCATGTGCTGGGTGGCGCTCGACCGCGCCGCCAAGCTGGGCGAGATCCGCGGCGACGCCGACCTGGCGGCGACCTGGCAGGGCGTCGCCGATGAGATCAAGGCCGACGTCCTCGCCCACGGCGTCGACGACCGGGGCGTCCTGCGCCAGCACTACGACACCGACGCCCTCGACGCGTCGACGCTGCTGGCGGCGCTCTTCGGGTTCCTGCCCGGCGACGACGAGCGGCTGCACAAGAGCGTCCTGGCCATCGCTGACGAGCTGTCCGACCACGGGTTCGTCCTCCGCTACCGCACCGATGAGACCGACGACGGCCTGAGCGGAAAGGAGGGGACCTTCCTCATCTGCTCGTTCTGGCTGGTGTCGGCCCTGGCGATCATCGGGGAGCCGCAGCGCGCCCGCGACATGATGGAGCGCCTCCTGCGGGTGGCCTCGCCCCTCGAGCTCTACGCGGAGGAGTTCGACGCCGACACGGCGCACCACCTCGGCAACTTCCCGCAGGCGTTCTCGCACCTGGCGCTCATCGAGGCCGCGGCCCGGATCATCGTGCAGGAGCGCATGGAGGAGCTCACATGAGCGACAGCGACTACGACGTCATCATCATCGGCACCGGGGCCGGTGGCGGCACCCTCGCCCGGCACCTCGCGCCGTCGGGCCAGCGGATCCTCCTGCTCGAGCGGGGCGACTGGCTGCCGCGCGAGCCACAGAACTGGTCGGCCCAGGAGGTGTTCGTCGACAGCCGCTACATCTCGCCCGACACCTGGCACGATGCCAAGGGCAAGGCGTTCCAGCCGCAGGTCCACTACTTCGTCGGCGGCGCCACCAAGCTGTACGGCGCGGCGCTGTACCGCCTTCGCCGCGAGGATTTCGGCGAGTTGCGCCACCACGGCGGGATCTCGCCCGCTTGGCCGATCTCGTACGACGAGATGGAGCCCTACTACACCCTCGCCGAGCAGCACTACGACGTGCACGGCGTCCGGGGCGAGGATCCGACCGAGCCATCCTCGAGTGGGCCCTACCCGTACCCGGCGCTGTCGCACGAGCCCCGGATCCAACAGCTCTCCGACGACCTCGCGGCCGCCGGCTACCACCCGTTCCACGCCCCGTGCGGCGTGATGCTCGACGAATCGAACCGGCCCGACAGCACGTGCGTGCGCTGCGGGTTCTGTGACGGGTTCCCCTGCCCGCTGCACGCCAAGTCTGACGCCGAGGTCCACGGCGTTCGCCCCGCGCTCCAGCACCCGAACGTCACGATGCTGACCAACGCGACCGTGGTGCGACTGGGCACCAATCCCGCCGGCACCGTCGTCACGGAGGTGGAGGTGGACCACGGGGGCGAGCGCGAGATCCTCACCGCGAATGTGGTGGTCGTCTCGTGCGGGGCCGCCAACACGGCCAAGCTGCTCCTGGCGTCAGCCAACGACCGGCACCCCGACGGCCTCGCCAACGGGTCCGACCAGGTGGGGCGCAACTACATGTTCCACAACAGCCAGGCGGTGCTCGCCCTGTCCCACGAGCCGAACCCGACGGTCTTCCAGAAGACCCTCGGCGTCAACGACTTCTACTTCGGCACCGACGACTTCGCGTACCCGATGGGCAACATCCAGATGGTCGGCAAGTCGACCGAGGAGATGTACCGAGGCGAGAAGCCGATCGAGACGAAGCTGGCGCCCACCCGCGTGCTCAGCGACATCGCCAGCCACGCCGTCGACTTCTGGCTCTCCACCGAGGATCTACCGCAGCCCGAGAATCGCGTGACCCTCGAGCGCGACGGCAGCATCAAGCTCAGCTACGAGGTCGGCAACAAGGAGGCGAGCACCCGCCTCTACCGGCAGCTCAAGTCGATGCTCGGTCACCTGGGCATGCACCCGGACCACCTGATCCCTCGGCATGCCTACCTGAAGACCGCCATCCCCGTGGCCGGCGTCGCCCACCAGGCGGGCACCTGTCGGTTCGGCGCGGACCCGGCAACGTCGGTGCTGGACCTCCAGTGCAAGGCGCACGAGCTGGACAACCTCTACGTCGTCGACACGAGCTGCTTCCCCAGCATCGGCGCGGTGAACCCGGCCCTGACCGCCATGGCCAACGCGCTCCGCGTCGGTGATCACCTGCTCGAGCGGCTGGGCACGGCGTGAACCGCGTGCGGTAGCCGCGGTGCGGCTGCCCGCCCGCCCGGTGCCCCCTGATCAGTTGTAGCCGTGGGCCGCCAGCCACGTGTCGCGGGCGGCGGTGAAGATCGAGATGTCGCGTGACTGGGTGACGCCCGCGGGAAGGGCGGCGGGATAGTCCAGGTCGGTGACGTCGCCGTCGCGGTCGCCGTCGAAGCCGGGGCCGAGCACGACCCTGACGTTCTGGTAGGTGCCGCTGGGGAACGGCATGTTGCTGGAGCTGCCTTCCGGCACTTCCTCGAGGTAGAAGATGCTGTCGCGGACGACCACGGAGCCGGCCAGCTCCTCGGCCCACTTGAAGACCTTGTTGTGGGCGGTCCCGTCGGCCGCGCTGGCGTCGGGCAGAGCCTGGAGGCGGGCGATGACGCCGTCGATGGTCACGACCATGCTGGTGTTGGAGTAGGTGCGGGAGGTACTGGGCTTGGCCGACAGCAGGTTGAACACGCCGTCGAAGAGGCTGTCCCGGATCGTGCCGCTCATGAGGTTGTCGTCTTCGACGGCGTTGTCGCGGATGTAGGTCATGTAGGCGCCGTCGAGCAGGAACCGGGCGGTGTTGTCCTGCTCGGTGCCCTCGGCGACCCGCGGGTTGTAGCCGTCCACGACGTTGTCGACCCGCAGGTCATAGGTGGCGGTTCGGTCCGCGGTGGCCACCCGCATGGCGTCGCCGGCGTAGAGGGCGTAGACGTCCTCGGTGGCCATGTTCCGGTCGACCTGGCCGAGGACGGTCCCGCCCACGGTGACGAGATCAACGGCGGCGCTGCTGCTCCCGAAGCTGGTGGCGTAGAGCGTCGAGGCCGGGTACGCGGTCGAGACGAACGAACGGAGGTCATAGGTGGTCGCCGTCGCCGGCCGGCGCTGGGTGTAGGAGGTGGTCCAGAGGCCGGGCGCGGTCACGAGGTTGGGGCGGGCGAGGGCGTCGTTCCGGCTCGTGAACGACGGCGTCCCGTCCGGTGGTTGCGCTCCGCTGGCGGCGTACTCGAGGTGCAGGACCGGGCCGCCGGTGCCCTCGAAGGCCTCGGCGGTGCGCCGCCCTGTGCCCCTGATGACCAGCGCCAGCGCGTTGCCCGGGGCCCATCCCGGCCGGCTCACGATCTCGTCGATCACGGTGGCGAGGTCCGGGGTGCGCTGGCGGGTGCCGGCGGCGTGGACGTTGCGCCAGGGCGGCGGGGCCCAGTGCACGGTGGCGGTGGTGCGGGCCCGGGAGGAGACATCGGCGTGCCCGCCGGTGAAGGTCGGCGCGTTGTCGGCGGCCTGGCCGGCGATGGTGAGCGAGGCGGCGCCGGTCGAGACCTCGTCGACCCGGAACTGGACCCAGGCCGCGGTGATGGCGGCGTCGGGGGGGACAACGATGTCGGTGAAGCGGAGCCCGATCGCCTGCACGGTGCTGCCGTCCGTGCTGAGCTCCATGTCGGAGCTGGTCAGGGCCATCGTCCCCCGGCGCACTCGCTGCTCGGCGTCGTCGGAGCCCGTCCCGACGGCCCGATCGATCACCACCACGTTGCCGGTGGCGCCGGCGGCGGGCGGGTGGGTGAAGGCGACGAGCGGCACGAGGGCGAGGCAGACGTAGATCCCGGTCGTGCGGGCCAGCCCCGGCGAACGACCAACGCGGCGGGCTCCGGCCATCCGATGCTTCATCGGTCACCATCGGACGGCGCTCGGCCGAATGGAGCCCAGGAGCGGCTACCGCACGCTTGATGATGCCGGAGGCCAGTGGCGAGATGTCGTAGGAGCGTTCCACGGATCCCGTGTTACACTGATCCCGTGCCAAATTTGACGCTGGCCATCGACGCCGCTCTCTTGCAACGAGCACGAATCCGCGCCGTCAGGGAGGGAACGTCGGTCAACGCAGTGGTGCGCGACTACCTCAGCGCCTATGCCGGCAGCGACGAGGTCTCCGATGCTCGGCAGCGTCTCGTCGAGCTGTCGCGCCGCTCGTCGGCCGGCAGCGGCCGCGGCGGGCGACGATGGACACGTGACGACCTCCATGCGCGGTAGCGCCTTCCTCGACACCAACGTCGTCGTCTACGCCTTCGACGACGGCGAACCCGTCAAGCAGGAGCGGGCTCGGGCCGTCATTGCCGGTGGGGGCGACTACCCGACCTTGGTGGTCAGCACCCAGGTCCTGGCCGAGTTCTATGTGACGGTCACCCGCAAGCTCGATCGGCCCCTGTCGGCGGAGCTGGCTCTTCAGGCCGTCTCCGCCATGGCCGCCCTCCCCGTCGTCGGGGCTGACAAGGAGTCCGTCTTTGCCGGCATCGCCCTCGCCGATCGGCATCAGCTGTCCCTGTGGGACACGCTCATCGTCCAGGCGGCGGCCACCGCCGGGTGCGAAACCCTGCTCACCGAGGACCTGGCCGATGGCGCCGTGCTGGCCGGGGTTCGGATCCAGAACCCCTTCACCTAGGCCCGCGCTGTCGACGGACCGCCTGCCGGGGTTGATCAGGAACCGGGCGGTGTCGTCCTGCTCGGTGCCCTCGGCGACCCGCGGGTTGTAGCCGTCCACGACGTTGTCGACCCGTAGGTCATAGGTGGCGGTTCGGTCCGCGGCCGCCACCCGCATGGCGTCGCCCGCGTAGAGGGCGTAGACGTCCTCGGTGGCGAGGCTCCGGTCGACTTGGCGGCACTGGCCTCGGGCGGATGGGGGAACCCCACGAGCGGCAGGAAAGCGACACAGACGTAGATCCGGGTCGTTCGGACGAACCCGGCGAACGACGAACACGACAGGCCTGGGCCATCGATGCGCCCTCCCCCGATGCGTCTTGCCAGGGCGTCCCGGACCCTACTTGGACGCCCTGGTCGTACAGGGGGACTCAGTCCACGCCGGGAGGGGTCAGTGCGTCGGTGCCGCCTCGGCGTCCATGAGGCGCTCGGCCGTGGCCCAGAGCACCTTCACCGCGATCCCCGGGACGTCGGTCAGCAGCTGCCGGAACTCGCCGGCGTGGAAGGCGCGCACACTGAGATCGTCGTCGGCCACCACGGTCGCCGAACGGGGGCGATCGCCGATCAAGGCCATCTCGCCGAAGAAGTCACCCGGTCCGAAGCGGGCGATCTCCACGCCCCCCTTCAGGCAGGTGGCGCTCCCGCCCATGACGAGATAGGCGTCCCTCGAGAAGTCGCCCTCGGCCATCAGGGACTGGCCGCTCGGCACCTCCACCTCGGTGCCGAGGGCGGCGAGCTCGTTCAGCTCGTCGTCGTCGCACGCGGCGAAGAGGGGCACGGCCCGGAGCCGATCGAGGTACGCCTTCGGCGCCTTCTGGCTTCTCCTGGCCATGGTCTACCTTCCTGCCCTCGGTCGTCCGGGGCAACGTCCGGCCCCGGTCACGTGGTCTTGACGATGTGGACCGCGCAGGGGGCGCGCCGCACGACCTCGAGCCCGATTGCCCCGAGGACTCGGCCCGGGCCGTGGACGCGCTTGTTGCCGACCACGATCACCTCGGCGTCGAGCCGCTCGGCCTCGGCCACGAGGCACTTGGCGGGATCGCCCTCGACGACCGAGGACGTGACCCCGGGCCCGCCACGGATCTGCCCGGCGATGGCGCTCAGCTTCTGCTCCGCCGAGTCGAACGTGTTGATCGTCCAGGCCTCTCCGCCACCACCGCGCACGGTCTGCTGCTTGTGGGGGCTGATCGCCATGACGAGGTGGAGGTTGGCGCCCAATCGCTTGGCCAGGTCGGCGGCGGCCCGAGCGGCCTCCAACGCCGTCTCGCTCCCGTCGACCCCGGCGATCACCGTCTCCATCGCTGACACCTCCCGTCGCGCTGATCGTTCAACGCGGCCCGTCAGTTTGTCACGCCCCGGTCCCGTCGGTTGAACGACCATGGGCGACGCCGGGCCGGGCCAGCCGACGGGGACGGCGACCGCCGATCACCGATCACCGTCTCTCGTCGACGATGCCGTTGGCCACATCGTGGGCCTGGGGCGTACCGGTCAGCGCCTCGATGAAGTCGGCCCGTTCCAGGGTCCACAACTCGCCGGCCGTTCGGGCGTTGACGGTGGCGTTCCGGGGCTCGTCGAGGAGCAGCGCCACCTCGCCGAAGAAGTCCCCTGGGCCCAACTCGGCCAGGGATCCCCGGTCGCGACGCACGCCGAAGACACCCCGCTCGACGATGTAAAAGCGATCCCCGACCTCACCCTCGGTGATCACCTGCTTCCCGGCGTCGACGCCGACCCGCTCGAGGCGCAGGGCGAGGCCTTCCATGGTCGCCGGGTCGAGGGCCCGGGTGATGGGGAGCAGGCGCAGGAGGCCGAGTTGGCGCTCGGGGGACGCCGTGCCCTGCTCCGCGCGACTGAGAACCCAACCCGAGGTCAAGGCGGCCACCACGGTCGCGGCGCCGACGATCGCGAACGCCTCGGGCACCGTGAACAGGGAGTCGAGGGGCGCGGCGACGACCGCCCCGACGAAGGTGGAACCGATGAAGACCGCTTCGGCCACACCGAGGGCTCGGGTCAGCAGCGGACCGGGGACGAGCCGCTGAAGGAGCGTCCGGGTGGCCAGATCCGCGACCGTGGCGCCGGTGGCGGCCACCACCAGGACGAGGACCGCCGCGGCGAGATCGGGGGTGTAGCCGACCGTCGCCAACACCGCTCCCCACACCACGAGGCCCTGGGCCACCCAGCGACTCAGTTGGGCCCGGGCGGCGAAGAGGCCGGCGGCGACCCCGCCAAGCACCATCCCGGCCCCGAGCCCGGCACTCAGCCACCCCACCGCCGCCTCCCCGACGGCCAACGTGTCGACGGCGAGCGGGACCACCAGCACGCGGGCCGCGCCCATGGCGACGTTGATGGCCACGATGCTCCCCAGGGCGGCTCGGGCGCCGGGGCCCTGACGCAGGACACGCAGGCCGTCACGCAACTCGCTGCGGGCGCTGGCCGGAGCGCGGGTGAGCGGCGGACGGTGATGGTGGTGCAGGGTGGCCAGGCCCAGGCCCGCGGGTACGAGAAGGGCGGCGGCAATGGCAAAGACGGCGCCCACGGACAGCAGGGCCAGGACCAGCCCGGCGAGGAGGGGGGCCAAGAGGCTGCCGATCCCTTCGGCGCTGGAGAGCACGGCGTTCGCCGCGGTGAGATCCTCGGGCCCGTCGGCCACCTCGGGCAGGAGGCTGCGGTGAAGTGGCCGGGTCGCCGCCACGGTCACCGAGATCAGGGCCGCGGCCGCGTAGGCGAACGTGGGGGGCCCGTCGGCGACCAGGACCGCGGCGCCGGCTGCACAGGACAACCCGAGGGCGAGATACCGGCGTCGCAGGAGGACAGCCGGCCCGTGGCGGTCCCCCGCCGTCGCCGCGAACGGAGCGATCAGGGCCGACGGCGCCAGTTGGATGGCGGCGGCGAACGCCACGGCACCGGTACCGCCCCGCTCGTAGGCGTAGACGAGGATGGCGATGTAGGTGCTCAGGTCGGCGACGACGAAGACGACGTACGCCAGCGCCAGCCGGCGGAGGTCCGGTGATTCCATGACCCGACGGAGCGGTCTGCCTCGTGGGGCCACCGACCGAAGGTAACGAGCGATGACCGCCGAATTCCCTGGTGTCAGACGCTCTTCACAGGCCCGTAACGAGCAGGTGGGGCGACCTCACCACGATCTGAGCGGTGGCGCTGAGTATCGTCGAGCAGTGAGCAGTCCATCAGACGTCCTCGCCCTGACCCGTGACCTGCCTGAGCGCCGACTGGACGTCGGCGAGGTGTTGTTCGGGAAGGGGGGCTCGGGCCGCGACGAGGTCGCCGTGCTCCTCGCGGGAGGTCTACGGGTCGAGCTCGACGACATCCAACTCGCCCAGCTCTCCATTCCCGGGACCTTCGTGGGCGAGATCGGTGCGCTCCTGGGGACGGCCCGCAGCGCGACGGTCGTGGCCGCTGAGCCGTCGACGGTCCGTCTGATCGGCGATCCGGAAGCCTTCTTCGCCAGCCACCCCGAGATCGCCCTCGAGCTGGCCCGTCAGCTGGCCGGCCGGCTCCACCGCCTGCTGGCCTATCTGGCCGACCTTCGCGGTCAGTACACGGGGGCGGAGGACCAGCTGACGGTGATCGACTCGGTCCTCGGACAGCTGGCTGCCCGCCCCCCTGTGGTCATCGAGCCCGGTTCCGACCGGTCGCCCGACTACTGATCGCGGACAAGGGCACGGTCGCCGAACGACGCCTCACCCGAGTCCACGGACGACCACCAACTGGCGGTGCCCTCGTCGAGGTCGAGGAACGTGTGGGCCGGCACCGGACCCGGCTGGAAACCGCTGTTGAAGAGCCAGGTGGCGCCTCGTTGCTCGACCCAACCGCCGTCGGCGACGAAGGGCGCCTGGTGGATGTGGCCGCAGAGGACGACGTCGGGGTGATGGAGATCGAGCAGTCTCGGGAGCTCCGGGTCGGCGTAGTGCTGCGAGCCGGTCCATGACAGGGGACCTTCCGGAGGGCCGTGGTAGGCCCACAGCCAACGGCCGGTCCTCGACCGGGCGGCCTCGGCCAGGTTGTCCTCGAGCTGTCGCAGCGTCTCCGGCCCCTCCCACCAGGCGCAGGCTGTCACCAACCAGTCCCCGATCACCGCGGTGTCGCCGTCGACCACCGCCCCCCGATCCCGGGCGTCGGAGAGCCAGCCGGTTGCCTTCTCGCCGGTCTCGTCCCGGTGGTCGAGGTCGTGGTTGCCCGAGCAGACGACCGTGGCCGTCTGCTCGGCGAACCGGGCCACGTACTCCAGCACGACGGTGATCTGGGCGTCCAAGGGGACGCTCGACGCGATGTTCAACAGGTCGCCCGCGACCACCAGGAGGTCGATGTCGACGGCCTGCTCCAGGACCCAGTCGAGCTTCCGCAGGTCGTAGTGGAGGTCGGACACGAGCAGGGCGCGCAAGGCGACAGTGTCGCATCGCCACCGACCGTTTCCCCTGGTCACCGGAATGGTCGTGTCGCGCCAGGCGATGTACGGTCCGGTTTCCGAATGCGGGAAGGGAACCTCATGAGCACTCGACTACGAGGCTTGGCCGCCGTCGCAGCGGTCATCAGCCTGGTTGCGGCAGGTCTGGCGACGATGGCGGCCTTCGATGCCGGCGCGGCGCCCGGCGACACACAGCCGCCGCCGGGATGCACCGACGTCAGTCCGCCGTCCGGCGGGGTCGTCTACAGCTGCACGGAGGCCGCCGGGCTGTTGCGCCTGCACCTCGGCACCTCGGACTACTTCCGGTTCGAGCCGGTGGCCGCCCCCGCGCTCACCCAGACGATCACCACCGCCAACGACTGCCGGGCGACCCTCGCCGCATCACCCCGCCTGGTGACGCTGACGCCCGGTCCGAACGGATCGTCGCTCGGGCAACGGAGGGACAGCATCGGGGTCAAGGCCCTCAATGAGGGAACGGGAGAACCGTGCGCCCAGGTCAACAAGACCGGCTCGAAGGGTCAGAGCCTGATCTTCTCCCTCGGCTCCGGCATAGGGGTCGACGGCGCACTCGTGGACTGGGCGGAGATCGATTTCGAACGCAAGTACGACGCGGTCGTACGGGCTGAGTTCTTCGTGGGCGGCCCGCAGGGAACCCGGGTCGGCCAGCTGCTCCTCGGTTGCTCGCACACCCTGAGTGACTGCGGACCGGACTCTGCGGACCGTGACAACTTCCGGCTCGACACCAAGAACCCGCCGGGCGGCCAGCCTTCGCCGGGGCCCTTCGACACGATCGTCCTCCGGCTCGACCCCTCGAGTCGGTCCAAGGGGGCGTTCTCCCTCGAAGGGGGTGCCGACGGCACGGCACCGGGCCCGGTCGGCGCGACCCTGTCGGTGGACCCCAAGGACTCGATCTTCCACGTGGTCACCCAGGAGCTGATCACCTACGACGCCACGCTGGACTGCAACGACACCGCCACCGTCGACGTGCCGAGCGATCCCGAGAGCCCGTCCACGAGCTCCTCCGTCGCCCGCATGCAGAACAAGGAGGGCGACTGCGAGCTCGTTCCGTACACCCTCGACGCCGGGTTCGACTCCGAAACCGGCAAGCAGACGGTGGACTTCATCGCGGGCCTGACCGGCCAGGAGACCGCCCAGTTCGAGTGGCTCGTGGAGTGGGACCCCGAGCCGGCCACCTACCCGATCGCCAACTCGACCACGATCGACTTCGGCGACGGTCCCAACCCGCTGCAGTGGTGCGGCGGCACCTACGATCCGGATGGGCTCACGGCCGACCAGCGGATGGCCGCCGTCGTGCCCATCTCCGGGTTGAGCGGGTGCCTCGCCTACCAGCAGAGCAACCTGGTCGACGGCCAGACTCAGGTCACCGAGGTGCTCCTGCTCAGCGACGACCCGCGGGTGTCCCGCTAGGCCCTCATGCGCTGAGCTCCAGCGAGGCGGGTGGGCGTGCCCCCAGACGGGCCAGTAGCTCACCCGCCTCCTGCGCGGCGCCGGGATCGTCTCCGGCGAGCGTGGCCCGGGCCGACAGGAGCATTGCCAGGTCGTAGACGACGTCCTGTTGCCGAGCGGTGGCGATGCCCTCGTCGATGCGCTCGATGCCGAGCTCGACGGACCCCGCCGCGGCCAGGGCCAGACCGTCCACCCGGGCCAGCGCGGCCTCGAACATCACCGTCTCCTCGCCGGCCGCCCGCTTGGCCTCGCCGAGCCGGGCCAGCGCGGCGGCCGGGTCGCCGGCCACGATGTCGCACTCGGCTCGGTAGATGGCGGCTTCCAGCACGCTGCTGTCGAGGCCCATGTCGGCCACGTCCACCAGCACCCGGTCGAGCAGCGCGATCGCCCCGTCGATGTCGCCGAGGGCGAGCCGAGCCCGAGCCAGGTTGATCTCGGCGTAGGTGGCCCCGTCGACGAATCCGGACGCCCGCAGGGTGCGAGCCGCGACCGTCAGAGGCCCGACCGCCTCCTCGATCCGGCCCTGGCACACCCGGATCTCCCCCACGAAGGCGTTGGCCAGCGCCGACTGGACGGTGTCGCCGGCCCCGGTCGCCGTGGTGCGGGCCTGGTTGAGATGGTCGAGGGCCCGGTCCCAGTCGCCGGTGTAGTAGAGCTCGAAGGCGAGGTTGTTGTGGACCTTGGACTGGCCGGTGAGGTCGCCCAGCTCCTCGTAGATGGCGAGCGCCTCGAGGGCGGTCTCCTCGACCGCGGGCCGACCGAGCATCCGGGTCATCCCGTGGACCATCATCAGCGCCTGGGCGAGACCCTCGCGCTCACCCGCGGCGCGGGCCGCGGTGACGGCGGCCTCGGCCAACCGCAGGCTGTCCGCCGGCCGTTCCTGGGCGCAGCGGATCGCGGATCGGAGCGCCAGCGCCCGGGCCGCGAGCTGGACCGCCTCCGTCGTGTCGGCGTCGTCGAGCGCCCGGACGACCTTGGCCGTGTCGCGCAGGGCGACGCTGAAGCGACCGGCCCGCTCGTAGGCCCGAGCTCGCTTCAGGATCGCGCCGGCCACGGCCTCGGGGCCGACGGCCAGGCGGGCGGCCCGACCGTAGGCGTCGAGCGCCTCGTCGAACCGTCCAGAGCCGACGCAGACGTCACCGAGGCGGGTCCAGATCTCTCCGAGCTCGTCGGGCCCGACCGTGCCCAACCGTCGGGCCGCGGCGAGCGCCCGTTCGTAGTGGGTCACCGCGGCCATGTTGGCCCCGGTGTCCCGGGCCCGATCGCCGGCGATGCGGGCGTAGGTCCACGCCTCCGGGTACTCCTGGGCGAGGAAGTAGTGCAACGACAACATGTCGGCGACCCCGTCAGGGTCGTCGCCGGCGCCCTCGCGGGTGATGGCCGCGGCGCGGGCGTGGAGCTGTCGGCGACGGGCGAACGACAGCCCTCCGTAGGCCGCATCGCGCACGACGGCGTGACGGAAGCGGATCCGGTCGGGCTCCTCCGGCTCCATGAACCGGTTGAGGTCCTCGCGGGTGGCCAGGTCGATGCGCAGCGCGTCGTCGGCCAGGAACGATTCCAACGACGACAGCCTCATGGTCGTGCCGAGCACCGAGGCGAAGCGCAGGACCCGGCGGGGCAGGGGCCGCAGGGCGTCGATCTGGGTGCCGATCACCGCCTCGAGTGACTCCGGCAAGTCGGCGTCGTCGGCGTCGCGACGCGCTCCCAGCAACCCTTCGAGGTGCAGCGGGTTGCCGCCGGACTGCTCGACCAGCCGGGCCACGTCATGGGGGCGCAGGGGCGACGACGCGGTCGCTTCGTTGACCAGCGCGGTGGCGGTGTCCTCGTCGAGCGGCGCCAGCTCGATGGTCACCGCACCCTCGAGCTCCACAGCCGAGGTGTCGGACCGTCGGGTGGCGATCACCAGCCAGCCCTTCTCACCGGCCCGGGCTGCGATCCGTTCCACCAGGCCGGCCGACGCGTCGTCCAGCCAGTGGGTGTCCTCGACCACGACCACCACCGACGGTCCGGCGATGAGGCCCGACAGCTCGACGATGACGTCGGCGGTGCGGTCGGGCAGGAAGCGGGGCTCGATGGCGTCTGATTGGGGCGTCGAGGGCACATCGACGTGGGCGACCCGACCGACGAGGGGGAGGAGCGGTTCGAGGTGGGGGGCGAGCTCCCGGATCCGGTCGCGGAGCGCGGCGTGCTGGCCGTCCGGCCCGCCTGCCCCCGCCCCCATGAACCGCCGCACCGGGTCGCGGAAGGCCCGGTAGGGCGTGGCGCTGGCGTAGGACTCGCCGCGGATGGTGACGATCGGCGTCGAGATGCCCGCCGTCGCCTCGTCGACCAACCTCGTCTTGCCCGCCCCCACCTCACCCACCAGCTCGATGACGCCGCCGACCCCGTCCGACTGCAGCCGGCCCAGCGCGGCCTGCAAGGCGGCGAGCTCGACCTCGCGGCCGACGAAGGGGAGCTCGTCGGTCGGCCGGGCATCGCGATCACCGCCCTCCGCCCCCACCCCGTAGGCGTGGACCTGGGCGCTCTTCCCCTTGACGGAGAACGGCTCGAGCTCGACGGTCTCGAACATGGTCGCCGACCGGTCGAGCACGGCCGGGGTGGCGTAGAGCGCACCGGCCGGGGCCGCGGCCATCAGGCGGGCCGCCAGGTTCACGGTGTCACCCATGACGGTGTAGGTCGAGCGGAAGCGGGCCCCGATCTCACCGGCGAAGACGTGACCCCGATTGACCCCGATCTTGATCGGGAGGGCGGTGCCCGCGTCGGCGACGACCCGCAGGGCCCGCAGCATCCGTCCCTCGTCGTCCTCCACCGCGGTGGGCACCCCGGCCGTGAGGATGAACTTGCCGCCGTCGGCATCGATGTCCGAGGCGAGGAAGCAGACCCCCTCGTCCTCCGCGGCGTGCTGCACGACCCGGGTCACTTCGTCGAGGGCGGCGGCCACCGCGTCGGGACCGAGCCGGTGGTGCAGGTCGTCGACCCCCTTGTACTTGACGAACCCCACGACGCCGACGCGGTGCTCGGGCTCGACCTCGGTCTGCAGGTGGTCGCGCAGGCCGACCGGGATGCAGCGCACCACCGCCTCGATCGGGACGTCGCGCCGGGGGCGAGCGCCCACGGGAGCCACCGGCGCCTTGCGCCACTTCAACACCCAGCCGTCGCCCTTGGCCACGGTGGCTGCGCCCCGGGGGAGGGCGTCGCGGACTGGGCTGCTGACCACGATCTCCCCCGCGTCGGCCGTGGCCTCCATCTCGATCGTCCCGGTGGCCCCGGGGCCGGTGACGATCAGCTCCCGGTGCGAGTCGCCCACCAGATAGGCGTGCATGGTGCCGGTGTGGAGGCCGACCGACATCTTCAGCGGTACCCGCCCGACCGAGGTGGCGATCCGGGACGACTCCCGCAGGGCGATGCGCATCTCCACCGCCGCGCCGCAGGCCTGCACCACGTGCCCGTCGCCGTGGAACAACAGGAGCAGGGCGTCGCCCCCGAACTTGACGAGGTTCCCACCCCGGTCGTGGGCCAGCGAGATCATCGAGCCGAACACCCGCCGCAGGACCTCGGTCAGCTCCTCGGCGCCGATCCGCCCCCGGGCGGCCAGCTTCTCGGACAGGTTGGTGAAGCCGGAGATGTCGACGAAGCACATCGTGGCGTCGAGCTCCCGGTGGAGGTCCCCCGGAGCGTCGAGGTCCCATTCCGCGGCGACCGCCGGGACGTACCGGGTCGCCAGCCGGTCGCCGTCCTCGCTCACCCGCTGTCCCTCGAGCCGTCCATGATCGCCCGTCATTGTGGCCCGGCGGGTCGCCGAGCGGTTCCGCTCAGACGGTCTGGACGATGAGCACCGAGCAGTCGGCGTGGTGGCTGAGGGTGTTGGGGACGCTGCCCAGCACCCGGCGGGCGCCGTGCATGCCCCGGTTGCCGACCACGATCAGGTCGGCGTCGACCTCGCCCGCGACCTGCAGGATCACCTCTGCGGGATCGCCGGGCAGGACGTGGCTCTCGGTGCGGACCTCGGTGTCCCGGGCCACTCGTTCGAGGAAGTGTTCGGCGTGGGTCCGGGCCTTCACCTGGCCGGGCGCGTGGTCCGGGGGCTTGGCGCCGGCCAGGGCGGCGCCGGGGACCATGTCGGAGAGCGGCGCCCCCCGCTCACTCAGGTCGAGGGCGCAGACCAGGTGGACCGTGGCTTCGCTGAGCTCGGCCAGCGCGAGGGCTGCCTTGGCGGCCCTCGTGGCCGACTCCACCTGGCTCACCCCGACCACGATCCGTTCGAACATCGCGTCATTCCCCCGGTCCACGAAACGGGGTGAAGCTTCGCACAGATCCCGTTGTCGTCAGCCCGTGGCCGGGAGGATCCTCTCCCCGTACGCCGTGAGGGTCTCGTCCTGACCGTCGTGCTGGAGGTAGACGGCGAACTGGTCGACGCCCAGCTCCCGGAGCTCCTCCAGCCGCTCGACGTGGGCCCCGACCGGGCCCAGGAGGCAGAAGCGGTCGATGACGTCGTCGCTCACGAAGTCGACGTGGGTGCTGGTGGCCTTGCCGTGCTCGGCGTAGTCGTAGCCCTTGCGCTCCTCGACGTAGCTGAGGAGGGTGTCGGGGACCAGGTCGGTGTCGGCGCCGTAGCGCCCGACCAGGTCGGCCACGTGGTTGCCGACCATGCCGCCGAACCAGCGGACCTGATCCCGTTGGTGGGCCAGGTCGTCGCCGACGTAGGCCGGAGCGGCCACGCAGATCTTGATGCTGTCCGGGTCCCGGCCGGCGTCGGAGGCCGCGGACCGCACGGCCCCGATGGTCCACGCCGCGATCTGGGGGTCGGCCAGCTGGAGGATGTAGCCGTCGGCCACCTCGCCGCACAGGGCCAGGGCCTTCGGGCCGTAGGCCGCCATGTACATGTCGAGCTGCGAGCCCCGGCTCCACGGGAACTGTTGCGGGATCCCGTTGTAGGTGACCTCGCGGCCCTCGGCCAGGCCCTTGATGACCGCCATCGCCTCCCGCACCGTGGCCAGGTTCGCCGGCGGGTAGCCGAGCACCCGGAGGGCCGAGTCGCCCCGGCCGATGCCGCAGACCGTGCGGTCCCCGAACATGTCGTTGAGGGTGGCGAACAGCGAGGCCGTGACCGTCCAGTCCCGGGTGCCCGGGTTGGTGACCATCGGGCCGACCTTGATGGTGTTCGTGGCCGACAGGATCTGGCTGTAGACGACGAAGGGCTCCTGCCAGAGCACGTGGCTGTCGAAGGTCCAGGCGTAGCGGAAGCCCAGGATCTCGGCCCGGCGGCAGAGGTCGACGACCCGCCAGGCGGGCGGGTTGTTCTGCAACACCACGCCGAAGTCCATGGTCACCCCTCGGTTCGAACTCGCCGGACCTACTGCAGGTAGCCGCAGAGCCCCCGCCGCAGGTACATCCCATCGCCCTTGGACCCGGTGTATTGATCCTTCTCGACGATCACCCGGCCCCGCGACAGCACCGTGTCCACCCGGCCCGACACCTGGATGCCCTCATAGGCCGAGTAGTCGAGGCGCATGTGGTGGTTGTCCACGCTGATCGTCCACGGCTTGTCCGGGTCGTAGAGCACGATGTCGGCGTCGGCGCCGGGGGCGATCACGCCCTTGCGGGGGTAGAGGCCGAACATCCGGGCCGGGGTGGTCGAGCACAGCTCCACCCAGCGGGGGAGGGTCAGCTCGCCGGCGGCCACCCCCTGGTAGATGAGGTCCATCCGGTGCTCGACCCCGCCGATGCCGTTGGGGATGGCCCGGAAGTCGTCGAGGCCCAGCTCCTTCTGGTCCTTCATGCAGAACGGGCAGTGGTCGGTGGACACCACGCTCAGGTCGTTGGTCCGCAGGCCCTTCCACAGATCGGCGTGGTGGTGCTCGTGCTTGGTCCGCAGCGGGGTCGAACAGACGTAGCCCGCCCCGGCGAACCCCGGGGCGCCCAGGTGGTCCTCCAGGTTCAGGTACAGGTACTGCGGGCAGGTCTCGGCGAAGACGTTGCCGCCGGCGTCCCGGGCCGCGGCCACCTGCTCCAGGGCCTCGCTGGCCGACAGGTGCACGATGTAGAGCGGGGCGGCGCCGACCTTGGCCAGCTGAATGGCCCGGTGGGTCGCTTCACCCTCCAGCTCGGCCCGGCGGACGTAGCCGTGGTTGACGGGCTCGGTCTCGCCCCGCTCGACGGCCTGCTCAGCCAGCACGTCGATGGCCAGGCCGTTCTCGGCGTGCATCATGATCAGCCCGCCGTTGCCCGCGGCCTGCTGCATGGCCCGCAGGATCTGGCCGTCGTCGGACAGGAACACGCCGGGGTAGGCCATGAACAGCTTGAAGCTGGTGATGCCCTCGTGGACCAGGGCGTCCATGGCCTTCAGCGAGCCCTCGTTGACCCCGCCGATGATCATGTGGAACCCGTAGTCGATGGCGCAGTTGCCGTCGGCCTTGGCCATCCAGGCGTCGAGGCTCTCCCGCACGTCCTCCGTGGCGGTCTGCACGGCGAAGTCGATGATCGTGGTCGTGCCGCCCCAGGCCGCGGCCCGGGTACCCGTCTCGAAGTCGTCGGACGCCACGGTGCCGCCGAAGGGCAGCTCCATGTGGGTGTGGCCGTCGACCCCGCCGGGCACGACGTACTTCCCGGTGGCGTCGAGGACCTGCTCCGCGCCCCGCTCCGCAGACTCGGCCGGCTCCGAGCCCGGGGCCAGCAGGGCGGTGATCGTCTCGCCCTCGACGACGACGTCCATGAGCTGGGCGCCGGTGGCCGACACCACCGTCCCGCCCTTGATCAGCAGCGACATGTCGGGGCTCCTCCCGTCAGGCGTCGGTGAGTGGGGTGTAGGTGTCGGGGCGGCGGTCCCGGTAGAAGGCCCAACCCGCCCGGACCTCGTCGATGAGCTTCAGGTCCAGGTCCCGCACCACGAGCTCCGCCTCCTGGTCCGACGCGGTGCCGTCGACGAACTGGCCGCGGGGGTCGGCGAAGTAGGAGGTCCCGTAGAAGTCGTTGTCGCCCAGGTCCTCGACCCCGATGCGGTTGAGGGCGCCGACGAAGTACATGTTGGCTGCCGCCGACGAGGTCTGCTCCAGCTGCCACAGGTGCGAGGACAGGCTCCGGCTGGTGGCCGAGGGGTTGAACACGATCTGAGCGCCGGCCAGGCCCAGGGCCCGCCAGCCCTCGGGGAAGTGCCGGTCGTAGCAGATGTAGACGCCGACCCGGCCGACGGCGGTGTCGAAGACCGGGTACCCCAGGTTCCCGGGCCGGAAGTAGAACTTCTCCCAGAACCCCTTCACCTGCGGGATGTGGTTCTTGCGGTACTTGCCCAGGTAGGTGCCGTCGGCGTCGATGACCGCGGCGGTGTTGTAGAGGACCCCGGGCTGCTCCTCTTCGTACACGGGCAGGATCATCACCATCTTCAGGCGCTTGGCCACCTCGCAGAACTGCTGGACCGTCGGCCCCTCGGGCACGGCCTCGGCGTAGCTGTAGAACTGGTCGTCCTGCACCTGGCAGAAGTACGGGCCGTAGAACAGCTCCTGGAAGCAGACGACCCGGGCGCCGGCGGCCGCCGCCTCCTCGGCGTACTTCACGTGGCGGTCGATCATCGAGTCCTTGTCGCCGGTCCAGTCGGTCTGGACCAACGCTGCCCGCACCGTGGTCGAAGGGTCGTCGTCCGCCATCGGAGGCTCCTGTTCTGGCCGGCACCGGGTCGATCCCGACCGTAGTCCTCCCGTCGTGCCGGTGGGCCGGGCCCGTCCGTCAGCCGCCCTTCCGCGCCGTGCCTACGCTCGTCGCCGGGGGAGAGGCCGACGACCACCGTCGCCTCGCCGAGCCGGCAATGGCTCGGAGCAGCTGACGGCACAACGGGGGGAGCGATCATGAAGGCGATCCGGCTCGAGGACGGCGATCTGCACGTCCGTGACGTGGACGTCCCGGTACCGGCGGCGGACCAGGCCCTGGTGCGCATCAGCGCCTCGGGCGTCTGTCACTCCGACCTCCATGTCGCCCGGGGCGACTGGATGGGCGTGCCCCGCACCGGCAACCTCGGCCACGAGGGGATCGGAGTGGTCGAGGCCGTGGGGCCGGGCGCTGAGACGCTGGTGGCGGTGGGCGACCGGGTGATCCTGGGGCTGGGCGGCATGGGCGGCGGCCACTGGTGCGGCGCCTGCGAGTACTGCTTGAGTGGCCGGCCCCGCCATTGCCGCCAGTCCCAGGCCCTGATGGGCACCTTCGCCGAGCAGCTGTGCGTGTGGGCCCCGGCGCTGGTCAAGATCCCCGACGCAATCGGCGACGAGGAGGCCCCGTTGGCCTGTGGCGGCCTCACCGCCTACGGAGCCGTCAAGAAGCTGGTCAAGCACGGCATCGGCCCGGGCCGGTCGGTCGCTGTGGTCGGCGCCGCTGGCGGCCTCGGCCACTACGCGGTCCAGATCCTCAACCAGTTCGGCTACCGCGTGGTGGGCATCGACGTCGGCGAGGAACGCCTCGAGTTCGTCCGCTCCCTGGGCGCGGAACGGGCGGTGGGGGCCACCGAGGCCGCCGAGCTGGTGATGACCGAGTACGGCGGGGTCGACGCCGCGCTGGTGTTCGCGGCCCGGGTCTCCGGGTTCGACCTCGGGCTGAACCTGCTGCGGCCCGGCGGCCTCTTCGTGGCCGTCGGGATCCCCCCGGGCAGCGACGGCAACTTCGAGCTGAACCCCTGGCTGCTCTTCCTCAAGGACCCGACGATCATCTACTCCGCCGTCGGCAACGTGCAGGACATGCGCGAGCTGGTCGACCTCGCCGCCGCCGGCACGATCAAGACCCACGTCTCCCGCACGGGCACGCTGTCCGAGGTGCCCACGATCTTCGACGAGCTCGAAGCCGGCGCCTACCTCGGCCGCGCCGTCATCACCGACCTGACGACCTGAGCCGTCCTCCGAGGGCTCGACGGCGGCTTCGAGTGCTGCGCCTACCGTGAGCCCGTGGCCACCCCGGCGGTAGAGCAGGCGGACGAGGCCGGCTGGCTCGATCGGCCGGGGCCGCTGCCGCCGATCGGGCTGTACCTGCTGGTCCGGGCGGTGGGCGTGGTGGTCGTGGCCTGGATGGCGAGCCGCAACCACGTCGACACCCCCCTGACCCACCTGCTGGCCGAGTGGGACGGCCAGTGGTACCTGGGCATCGCCCACGGCGGCTACGACGGCGCGCCGGCCGGGCTGACCGACGCCATGGGCGTGCGGGATGCCTTCACCTCGATGGGCTACCTGCCCGGCTACCCGGCGGTGATCGCCGCCGTGGCGCTCCTGCCCGGGCTCGGCCTGCTGGGGGCCGCCCTCTGGGTCAGCGCCATCGCCGGCTCGGTCGCCGCCCTCGGGGTGGCCCGGCTGGGCACGCTGGTCACCGGCTCGCGGCGGGCCGGCCTGATCCTCGTGGCCCTCTTCGCCGGGGCCCCGATGGCCATCGCCCTGTCGATGGCCTACACCGAGGCCCTCTTCTGCGCCCTGGCGGCCTGGGCCCTCGTCGGCGTGCTCGAACGGCGCTGGCTGCTGGCGGGAGCCTGTACGGCGCTGGCGGGCCTGGTGCGACCCACCGCCAGCGCCCTCGTGCTGGCCGTGGTCCTGGCCGCGCTCCACGAGCTGTGGACCCGGCGGGATGATCGCCGGGCCCTGGTCGCCGTGGTGCTGGCGCCGCTCGGCCTCGTGGCTTGGCTGGGCTGGGTGGCGTGGCGCACCGACCGCCTGACCGGCTGGTTCGAGCTCCGGGCCCGAGGATGGAACGACGGCTTCGACTCGACGTCCCGCGCCGGCCAGCACCTGCTCGACGTGCTGGCGGGCCAGAACGTGGTGCTCATGGACATCGTCAGCGTCGCCTCCCTGCTGGGGGCCGCCGTCCTGCTCGTGCTCTGCGCCCGGACCGTGCCCTGGCCGCTGGTCGTCTACGCCGGGACGATGCTGGCGGTCGTCGCCTTCCCCAACGGCTTCACGACGACCTACGCCCGCCTCCTCCTCCCCGCCGCCTTCGTCCTGCTCATCCCGGTCGCCCGGGCGCTGGCCCGGTACGAGGACCGCACCCAGCTCGGCCTGGTCACCGGCGCCGTGCTCGTGGGCTCCTGGATCGGGGGCTATGCCCTCGCCGTGTACCCCAACGCCATCTGAGTCGACTCACCAGGTCTTCGCTCCCGGCGCTGCGGGTAGGTCGTCACCCTCGCGACAAAGGGGTACTGACATGGACGGCACGACAGTGGCGATCATCGCCATCGCGGTGGCAGTGGTGGTCCTCGTGGCCTTGGCGCTGTGGATGCGGGCCCGGCGACGGTCCCGGGTTCTGCAGGACCGGTTCGGGTCGGAGTACGACCGGACGATCGAGGGCTCGGAGAGCCGCAAGGAAGCCGAACAGGAGCTGCGAGAGCGGGAACGCCGCCGCCAGGAGCTCGACATCGTCCCCCTCGACGACCGGGCCCGGGCCCAGTACATGGAGGCGTGGCTGGGTGTCCAGCAGCGGTTCGTCGATGCGCCGGCCGAGAGCGTGGCCGAAGCCGACGTCCTGGTCATGCAGGTGATGCGGGACCGCGGCTATCCCGTCGACGACTTCGAGCGGCGGGCCGCCGACGTCTCGGTCGACCACCCCGACGTGGTCGAGCACTACCGGTCCGGCCATGCGGTCGCCGCCCGCAGTCGGGGCGACGGGTCTGACACCGAGGAGCTCCGGGGTGCGGTCGTGCACTACCGAGCGCTGTTCGACGCCCTGCTCGACGACCGTCCCGACGTGGACCTGACCGACCAGGACGACGACGATCGCCCGGTCGACCTCCGCGAGGTCCGGGAGGAGCGGGAAGGCACCCGCACCGTCTTCTGATCGTGTTCTGACCGGCCGGGCACGGTGCGCCCAACGGCGGGCCCACCGTCCCGGCCGGTCTGTCAGACGGCGACGGCAGCCCGCAGGCGGGTGTTGGTGATGACCAGGCCGGCCAGGGCGACCAAGGCGGCGGCGAGGAAGGCAGGGCGCTCGGCCCCCGTGAGGGTGACGATGACGCCCAGGATCGGGGCGCCGAGGCCCTGGGACAGGTCGAAGAACAGCGAGAACGACCCCACGGTGTGGCTGCGCTCGTCGTCGGGGGCGTTGCTGATGGCCACGGTGAACAGCGCCGGGAACAGCAGCGACATGCCGATGGCCAGCAACACCGTGCCGATCCAGAGCCCGGTCGCCGACGCCACGACGGCCACGGTGCCGATGCCGGCGGCGATGCACATCAGGGCCATGCTCGACGCCCGGACCGGCCCGAGCCGGTCGGGGACCCGGGCGCCGAAGATGCGGACGGCCAGGACGATGATGCCGTAGGCGAGGAAGAAGGGCCCGGCGTCCTCGAGCCCGATCTGGTCGACGTAGAGGGGGACGAAGGCGGCGTAGCCGGCGAAGGCGAACAGCCCCATGAGCAGGACCGTGCCGGGCAGGATGGCGGCCGGGTGGATCAGCCCCCGCCGGGGCGGCGGGTGCTCGACCCGGCCCAGGTCGCGGGGGATGAACGTGGCCAGCAGGGTGGACAGGGCGCAGGCCCCGGCGGCGAAGACCCAGTTCGCGCTCGGTCCGACGTGGTGGTACAGGTACTCGCCGACGACGGGGCCGAGGGCCAGGCCGCCGTAGATGGCGGTCGAGAAGAACGAGGCCGCCTCCCCCCGCCGGTCGGGGGGCGCCAGGTCCTGGGCGGCGGTGGCCGAGCCGACGAAGAACCCGGCTTCGCCCAGCCCGGTGACCAGGCGGAGGAGGATGAGGAACCACACCGCTTGGACCAGCCCGAGCGGGATGATCGAGACGGCGGCGATGGCGGCGCCGCCGACGGCCATCGTCCGCCGGCCCACGAGGTCCCCCAGGCGCCCCACCGTCGGCCGCACGATGGCGGCGGACACGGCGAAGGCGCCGATGACGAGGCCGACCTCGAGCCCGCTGCCGTCGAGGTTGTCCTCCACGTAGCGGGGCAGCACCGGCAGCAGCGAGCCGATGGCCATGAAGTAGGCCAGGCCGGAGAAGGTGATGAGGAGGAAGAGCGGCGTGACCAGCCGATCCTCGGCCGGCTCGGTCACGGGGCGCACGCCGGGGGTGGACGGGACGGCCGAGTCACCCCCAGAGGCTAGAGACGGCCCCGTCGTCAACCTTCGGCATCAGCCACGACGGGAGTCGAGTCCTGCCGAAGGTTGTCGGGAGCAGGCGGAGAGCGGGGGGGACCGGGCCGTGGGACGATGGCTCATCCTCGGGGGGAGGTGCGCATGACGGACTACGTGATCGTGGGTGGCGGATCAGCGGGGGCCGTGCTGGCCCATCGACTCTCGGCCGACCCGGCGACGACGGTGACGCTGCTGGAGGCGGGTGGGGCGCCGAAGCGCAAGGAGGTCAACATCCCCGCCGCTTTCTCGACCCTGTTCACCGGCGACCTGGACTGGAACCTGCACACCGTGCCCCAGGAGCGGCTGGGCGGGCGGGAGCTGTTCTGGCCCCGGGGCAAGGCACTCGGCGGGTCCTCGGTGCTCAACGCCCAGATGTGGGTCCGGGGACACCGGGCCGACTACGACGGGTGGGCGGCCGGCACCAGCGCCGACTGGGGGTACGACGAGGTCCTCCCGCTCTTCCAGCGGTCGGAGTGCCGCTCGCCCGACGACGGCGACGGGCACCACGGGCTGTCCGGGCCGCTGCACATCCAGGACCAGCGGGACCCCAACCCGGCCACGGGCGCCTACCTCGCCGCCTGTGCCGAGCTCGGGCTCCGCCGGCAGGCCCACCACAACACCGGCGATCACGAGGGTTACGCCCCGACCGTCGTCAACCAGAAGCGGGGTCGGCGGTGGAGCACCTACGACGCCTACCTGAAGCCGGCGATGCGCCGGGCCAACCTCACCGTGGTGACCGGCGCCCTGGCCGACCGGGTGCTGATGGGCGGCGGCCGGGCCCTGGGCGTGCGCTACCTCGACGCCAAGGGCTACGCCCACGAGGTGATCGCCGAGCGCGAGGTCCTCCTGGCCGGCGGTGCGGTCAGCTCGCCCCTGCTCCTCCTCCGGTCCGGTGTCGGCGATCCGGCCCAGTTGGCCGACCACGGGATCGAGCTGGTGGCGGCCTCGCCCCAGGTCGGGGAGAACCTCCAGGACCACCTGATGGTGGCGCTGGTCATGACGTGCCCCCAGCCCGTGACCCTGGTCGACGCCGAGACGCCGAAGCAGCTGTTCCGCTACCTCACCCAGCGCAGGGGGCTGCTGACCTCCAACGTGGGGGAGGCCGCGGCGTTCATCAAGACGCGGGCCGACCTGCCGGCGCCGGACATCGAGCTGATCTTCGCCCCGGTGCCCTACATCGACCACGGCCAGGTCGAGGAGTCGCCGGGCCACGGTGTCACC
This sequence comes from uncultured Microthrixaceae bacterium, assembly GCA_963725155.1. Classification (GTDB taxonomy): domain Bacteria; phylum Actinomycetota; class Acidimicrobiia; order Acidimicrobiales; family DATDAH01; genus DATDAH01. The sequence continues at coordinate 67,772 of CAVRXU010000009.1, read as the reverse complement.
CTGGGCCCGGTCCTGCTGCAGCCCGAGAGTCGAGGATCCGTGCGCCTCGCCGCCTCCGACCCCGCCGTCCCTCCGAGGATCGATCCCGGCTACCTGCAGTCCGGCGTCGACCTCGCCACCATGGTCCTCGGGGTCCGCCAGGCCCAGCGCCTGCTGGACACGAAGGCCCTGGCCCCCTACGTCGGCGCGCCGATCGAAGCGCCGGCGGGGGAGGACGATGCCGCCATCGAGACGTTCCTGGCCGAGCAGGCCGAGACCCTCTACCACCCGGTCGGCACCTGCCGGATGGGCGCGGACGCCGACAGCGTCGTCGACCCCGAGCTCCGGGTCCGCGGGGTCGACGGCCTCCGGGTGGTCGACGCCTCGGTGATGCCCCGCATCACCCGAGGCCACACCCACGCCCCGGCCGTCATGATCGGCGAGCGGGGCGCCGATCTGGTCCGGGCCGCCCACCGTTCGTAGCGGTCGAGGCGGTCGCCGCGGCCCGTCGCCTACGCTCCGGCCCCAGCACGCCGACGACCGGACGGCCCGCCCTGCGAGGAGATCGCCATGATCGGTAAGACCCGACATCCCTGGGGGGTCTGGGGCCTCTCCATAATCACCCTCGGGATCTACTTCCTCTACTGGTGGTACAAGGCCAACGAAGAGGTCAACGACTACGACCCCAGCATCGAGGTCGACCCCGTGCTGGCGATGCTGGCCCTCTTCGTGCCCATCTGCAACATCGTCACCATCGTGCGCACGGGCAGCCGCATCGGCCGGGCCCAGGAGAACGCCATGGGCAGCAACCGCACGAACGGCTGGCTCGGTTTGCTGCTGGCCATCGTCGGCGGCTTCGAGATCGTCTACTACCAGTCCAACCTCAACAAGCTGTGGGCGGCCGCGCCCCAGGGCGCAGCCGCGGCGCCTCCGCCGCCTCCGGTCTGAGCCCGCCGAACCGTCCCGCCGGCATTGCTGAGGAACGTCGACCGCGGTTGACGGTGGCCGGCGGTGGTGGGCGCGGCGGCCGGTCGCTCTGGCCCCTACGCTCCGGCGGGAGCCGCAGCGCCGGCTCGCGGACTACAGAGGACGGATGGTGAAGGGCTGATGGGGTTCCTCGTTTGGGTGCTGTTCGTTGTCGTCTGGATCGCCCTGGCGTTCTGGCCGGCCCGGGTCGCCGGTCGAAAGGGCCATAGCTTCTTTGGCTACTTCCTCCTGAGCTTGATCTTCTGGCCGCTGGCCCTGATCCTGGCCTACGTCGTCGAGGATCGCGGTCGAGCCGGGCTGCTGGACGCGCCGCCGCCCAACTTCGGGCCGGATCCCACCCAAGGGCTGTAGGCGGAGGACTCCCGGCTTCGCCCGCGCCCGGTCGGGGTCACGCCTGACTGAGGTCAACGGGGGGAGCGGCATCGGGCGTGAAGACGAGCCGGGTCGCGCCGTCGCGGTCGGTCTCGACCTCGCCGGTCACGGCCACGGTACGGCGTCGGACCAGCAGCTCGGCCGGCCGGGGCTCGGTGAAGTTGCGCCACCACTGCTTGGCCCCCGGCGCCCCGACGGTGACCACGAAGGCGTCCTCATCGCGGACGTACTGGACGGGGAGGGTGAACGCTCGGCCGCTGCGGCGCCCTCGGTAGGTGACGAGCAGGACCGAGCCGCTGAGCAGGCCGTGGAGGGGCGAGCGGAGCAGGGCACGGACCATTGGCGCGGCGACGTGATTCATGAACCACACAGCCCGATCCTCGTGGCCCGCCATTGGACCGGCAAGGGACCAAAGGCCCTGGGCAGCGACGGGGCCGGCGCCCAAGCTGCAGGCGTGAGCGCCATCCTGCGACAGCTTCCCTTCATGGGGTGCTGGTCCCCCGAGGCCATCGACCCGCCCGTCGGCTGGGACGGGCCAGCGGACGGCCGCCGCGTACCCGCGGTCGACGGTCGGGAGACCTGAGATGGACGATCCCCTGCCGACCGAGGTCGACCCCCGGGCCGCAGCCCTGAAGCGCCTCGAGGACAAGCGCGACTTCCGCACCCACGTCGTGTCCTACGTCGTCGTCAACAGCTTCCTGGTCGGGATCTGGGCCGTGACGGGATCCGGCTACTTCTGGCCGATCTGGCCGATCCTGGGCTGGGGCATCGGCCTGGTGCTGCACGCTTGGACCCTCTTCGGCCAACGGCCCATCTCCGAAGCCGACATCGAACGGGAGATGCGCCGCCAACAGGATGGACCCACGACCTGACGGAAAGGGACCTCCGCCCCGCACCCGCCGCCGCTGACGGTGCGAGCCTGTCCGTGATGACTGATCCGGCGACGCCTCCGGGCGCGCCCTCGTGGTTCTGGCGGGAGTCGACGCTGTTGGCCGCGTCCCTGGCCGGGCTCGGGCTCGGTGCGGTCCTCCACCTGGCCAGCCGGGCCGGGGCGGGCGACCTCGCCTGGACGGCCACCGCGGTCCTCGGCGCGGTCGCTTCCGGCGCCTGGGTGCTGAACGCTGTCCGGCAGGGTCGCCTCGGGGTCGACCTCATCGCCCTCGTCGCCCTCGTCGGCACGCTGGCCACTGAGGAGTACCTGGCCGGCGCGGTGATCACCGTCATGCTGGCCAGCGGCCGCGCGCTCGAGGCCCGGGCCGCGAGCCGGGCCCGCCACGACCTGCAGGCCCTGCTCGAGCGGGCCCCACGGGTCGTCCACCGGTACACGGACGGCGAGCTGACCTCCCCCGACCTGTCCGAGGTCGGGCCCGGTGACCTGATGCTGGTGCAGACGGGCGAGGTCGTTCCCGTCGACGGTCTGGTCGCCGACCACACCGCCGTACTGGACGAATCGGCGCTGACCGGTGAGCCCCTCCCGGTCGAACGGGGCGTCGGTGACGTCGTGCGGAGCGGCGTGGTCAACGCGGGCGGCGCCTTCGACCTCCGGGCGACCACGAGGGCCGACGACAGCACCTACGCCGGCATCGTCCGCCTGGTGGCCGAGGCGCAGGCCTCGAGCGCCCCGTTCGTGCGGCTGGCCGACCGCTACGCCGCGTTCTTCCTGGTCGTCAGCTTCGCCGTGGCCGGTGCCGCCTGGCTGGTGTCGGGCGACGCAGTCCGGGCCGTGGCCGTCCTGGTCGTGGCCACGCCCTGCCCCCTTGTCCTCGCGGCCCCAGTCGCCATCGTCAGCGGCCTGTCCCGGGCGGCCAAGCGGGGCGTGGTCGTCAAGGGCGGGGCCGCCCTCGAGCAACTGGCCGACGGCGAGGTGCTCCTTTTCGACAAGACGGGCACCTTGACCACGGGACGCCCGACCGTGGCCGAGGTGGTGCCCGCGGCCGCCGACGACCTCGGTGCCGACGAGATCCTGCGCCTGGCCGCCTCCCTCGACCAGGTCTCGCCCCACGTCCTGGCCGGCGCCGTCGTGAGGGCCGCTCACGCCCGGGGGCTCGAGCTCCAGCTCCCCACGGACGTCGAGGACCAGCCGGGCCGAGGCGTCAGTGGCGCACTCGACGGGCGGCGGGTCGAGGTGGGTAGCGCCAGGTGGCTGCTGCCCGGTCCGCTGCCTGCGTGGGCCCACGGCGTGCGCCGTCGCGCCGATCTCGACGGCGCGCTCACCCTGTTCGTCCGAGTCGACGGCGAGCCCGTCGGCGGCATCGTCCTCGACGACCCCATCCGCCCGGACGCCGCCCGCACGGTGCGGCGGCTCCGGCGGGGCGGGGTGCGCCGGGTGGTGATGGTCACCGGCGACCGGGCCGATGTCGCCAGCACCGTCGGCGCCGTCATCGGCGTCGACGAGGTGCTCGCCGAGCGCAGCCCGGCGGAGAAGGTCGACGCCGTCGTGGCCGAAGGCCGGACCGGGCGCACGATCATGGTGGGCGACGGGATCAACGACGCGCCCGCCCTGGCCCTGGCCGGTGTCGGCGTGGCCGTCGGAGCCCGGGGGGCCACCGCGTCCTCCGAAGCCGCCGACGTGGTCCTGACCGTCGACCGCCTCGACCGGCTCGGCGACGCCATCGCCATTGCCCGCCGGTCACGGGACATCGCCCGGCAGAGCGTGGTGGTCGGCATCGGCCTGTCGCTGACGGCGATGGGCTTCGCCGCGCTCGGCTTCCTCCCGCCGACCTGGGGCGCCGTCCTGCAGGAGGTGATCGACGTCGCGGTGATCCTGAACGCCCTCCGCGTCCTGCGGGTGCCCGGGTCCGAGGCGCGGGTCGACGCGGAGGACGAGGCCCTGGTGCACCGGTTCAGCGGCGAGCACCAAACCCTGCGTCCCGACCTCGACCGCCTACGGGTGGCCGCCGACCAGATCGACGTCCTCCCGCCCGACCGGGCGCTGGCCCAGGTCCGCGAGGTCCACGAGTTCCTGGTCGAGGACCTCCTCCCCCACGAAGAGGCCGAGGACGCCATCCTCTACCCGGTGCTCGCCAAGGTCCTGGGTGGCACCGACCCGACCGGGACCATGAGCCGGGGCCACGTCGAGATCGCCCACCTGGTCCATCGCCTCGGTCGTCTCCTCGACGAGGCAGATCCCGCCGACCCCGACCCCGACGACCTGACCGAGCTGCGCCGGGTCCTCTACGGGCTCCACGCCATCCTGGACCTGCACTTCGCCCAGGAGGACGAGGGCTACCTCTCGTTGGTCGACGCCCCGGACGAGTACTGAGTCCCCTGGCGGGAACGCGCCCGCCGTCGGGACCTTCTCCCCTGGGGTCGAGCGGCCAGGAAGTGCACAATGACCCCATGACCGATCTCGTGCAGGACATTGGCGGTCGGGCCGTGCTCGATCAGGTCGTGGAGGACTTCTACGTCCGAGTCCAGAACGACCCAATGCTGGCGGCCATCTTCGCCGCCGCCGACGTGGACCGGCTCGTGGCCATGCAGCAGGAGTTCATGGCGGCTGCCCTCGACGGTTCCGGGGAGAAGTCGGGCACCTCGCTGCGGACCATCCACGCCAACCGAGGCATCACCCCGCGACACTTCTCCCGGTTCGTCGAACACTTCGTCGGCGCCCTGGAGGACCATGACGTGCCCGGACCGACCATCCTCGCCGTGACCCAGCACCTCGGCCTGTACGTCGACGACGTGGTGGGCGGCGGGGGCGAAGCGGGGTAGCTCGACCATGGCGCCCCGGTCCCACTCGCCCGTTCCCGTCACACCCCCTCGGTAGACAGGGGTGATGGGCAAGAGCAACCGCCAGCGCCGAGCCATGAAGGCCCGCAAGCGTCCCCGACCCAGCGGTTCTCCGCCGGCGGGCCAGTTCGCGTCCGGACCGCGCCCAGAGGCCGCCGCCGCCATCGCCGCCGACCTGGAGGCCTCGGTCGCCGCCGCGTGGGAGCGGGGTTGGCAGCCGGTCGACCTGCATCGCTTCGTCCAGCGCCGGGTGGGGGCCGACGCCGCCCGCTTGCTCCGCGGGGTCATGGCGACGGAGGCGGCGAGCTACGCCGACCTCGGGGGTCGCGTCGCTCGGGGGTGGATGGCTCAGCTCGAGGACATCGGGGTCGTCGCCGAGCGGGGCGACCTCGCGGCGGCGCTGGTCCATGCCGGCACCGGCAGCGCGGATGTGGTCGACGTCACGTTCGGCCTCCTGGGAGTCCTCCAGACCCTGCCCACCATCCCCCGGCTGGTCGACCCGCCGTCGGCCTGGGTGGAGGGCAGGGTCCACCCGACCGGCGACCTGCCTGCCGGCCTCCTGGCCAAGATCCGGGCCCTGCTGGCGAAGGCCGAGTCCACCACCTTCGACGCCGAAGCCGAGGCGTACACGGCCAAGGCCCAGGAGCTGATGGCCCGGCACCGCATCGACCGGGCGCTGCTGGCCGACGCCGCCCCGGTCGACGACGGCGATGTGGTGGCTCGCCGCATCGGCATCGACGACCCCTACGCCTCCGCCAAGTACCTGCTCCTGGCCGGCCTCGCCCAGGTCAACGGCGCCCGTGCCGTCTGGTCGAAGGCGCTGGGGTCGGCGACGGTCTTCGGCTTCCCGGTAGAGCTCGACATCATCGAAGAGCTGTTCACCTCGCTCCTGGTCCAGGCCACCGCGGCGATGCAGCGGGAGGGGAGCAAGGAGGACGCGTACGGCCGGAGCCGGACCAAGGCCTTCCGGCGTTCGTTCCTGTTGGCCTACGGCGACCGGATCGCCGAACGGCTGCGCCACTCCGTCGAGGACACCGTGACGACCGTGGCCGCCGAGACCGGCACCGACCTCGTGCCCCTCCTGGCGGCCCGGGACGACGCGGTGGCGGCCCGGGTGGACGACGTGTTCCCCCGCCTCCGCTCCATGTCGACGTCGATCAGCGACGCCGAGGGGGTGTTCGCCGGGCGGCTGGCGGCCGACCGGGCCGACCTCAGCGCCGGCCCCCCGATCGAACGGTCGGCCTGAGCGGCCTCCCCCGACCGCCGCGTAGCCTCCGAGCGATGGGGGACACGGCCGAGACCGGACGCCTGACCGAGGCCATCGTCGAGCTGCTGCCGCACCTGGAGGCCGTCTGGCGGTGGGACACACCGGACCCGCGCCCTGCCGACCGGGGGGACTGGCTGTCCGAGCTCGACGGCCCCCTGCCCGACGTCGGCGTCGGCGTCGAGCAGGTCGTGGACGAGCTGGCTCGCCTGGTCGTGCCCTACGGGCCGAGAGTGGGCAAGCCCGGGTTCTCCGGCTTCATCGTCAACGGCCCGACCACCACCGGTGTCGTGGCCAACCTCGCCGCCACCGCGGCCAGCCCCCACCGCTACCTGCTGACCGCCCCCAACCACCTCGAAGCGATGTCGCTGCAGTGGCTGCAGAGCCTGTTCGGCGTGCCCGCCCGCTACCAGGGCGTCTATTCGACCGGTGGCTCGGTGGCCAACCTGGTCGCCCTGGGCGCGGCCCGCCAGGCGGCCTACGAGGCTCGCGGGGTGGATCCGGCGGCGGACGGCATCGACGGGCCCGGACGCGTCTACGCCTCGGTCGAGGCCCACAACACGATCGCCCGTTCGGCGGCCGTGCTCGGCCTGGGGCGGCACGCCGTGCACCCCATCCCTGTCGACGACCACCAGCGCATCGATGTCGACGCCGTCGCCCGGGCCATCGCCGCCGACCGTGAGGCGGGCATCCTGCCCGTGGCCATCGTGGGCACCGCCGGGACGACCAACACCGGGGCCATCGACCCGTTGGACGAGCTCGCCGACCTGGCCGGGTCCACCGACGTCTGGTTCCACGTCGACGGCGCGTACGGCCTGCTGGCCGCCGCCGTCCCCGAGCTGGCGCCCCGCTTCGCCGCCGTGGCCCGGGCCGACTCGGTCATCGTCGACCCCCACAAGTGGCTCTGCACGCCCATCGGGATCGGGGCCACCTTCGTACGGGACCGCAGGCTGTTGCACCGGGCGTTCACCGAGGGTCCCGCCGACTACCTCGAAGGCACCTTCGCCCCGGAGAGCGCCGAGTCGATGTTCGACGACATGGGCGCCCCCTACGCCGACTACGGCGTCGAGCTGACCGCGCCGGCTCGGGGGATGGTGGTCTGGGCCCTGCTCCGGGAGCTGGGCCTCGAAGGGGTGCAGGCCACGGTGCGCCGCGACCTCGGCTTCGCCCGTCGCCTGGCCGACCGGGTGCGGGCCGAGCCCCGCCTCGAGCTGATGGCCGAGCCCGAGCTGTCCATCGTCTGCTTCCGCTTCGTCCCGCCCGGCGACCACCCGGCCGCCGACCTCGACGAGATCAACGCCGAGGTGCTGCGCCGGTTGCGGCGGGACACGCCCTACGCGCCGAGCAGCACCCGGGTGGCGGGTCGCTACGTCATCCGCCCCTGCTACATCAACCCCCGCACCACCGAGGCCGACGTCGACGGGCTGGCCGACGCCGTCCTGGCCATCGGCGCCGAGCTCACCTCAGGGAGCTGAACCGCCGAGGCCGGAATCGGGGCCGTAGGGCGCCTCGCCGTCGTGCCACCGGCGGAGGGCGTCGAAGGGGTAGATGCCGGTGGCGTGGCCGTCGTTCCAGGTCACCGCCAGGCCCCAGCCGCCGTGCAGGCCCGCGGTCCTGATCGCCAACGGTTCCGGACTGCCCGGCCGCGGCCAGGTCGGCTCGCCCCGGTCCCGGAGGGCGCGGCACGTCGCGCAGGGGCACCCCTGACGCAGCTCCAGCAGGTCGAAGCGGGCCACCTCACCGTCGAGGAACTCGATGGTGACGGCCTCGGCCCGGTCGACGTCGATCGACCCGGGCTCGTTGCGGTCGTCCCGAGCGGTCAACCCACCCCGAGGAGGTCGACGACGAAGACGAGGGTCTCGCCGCCCTTGATGACGCCACCGGCCCCGGCCTTGCCGTAGCCCAGGTGGGGCGGGATGGTGATCTGGCGCCGCCCGCCGACCTTCATGCCGGCCACACCCTCGTCCCAGCCCTTGATGACCTGGCCCTGGCCGAGGCCGAAGGAGAACGTGTCGCCCCGGTCCCAGCTGGCGTCGAACTGCTGGCGGGTGCTCCACGCCACACCGACGTAGTGGACCTCGACGGGCTGGCCCGGGGTCGCTTCGGCGCCGGTGCCCTCTTCGAGGTCCTCGATCACCAGGTCGGCGGGCGGGGTCTCGCCGGGCGTGACGTACACATGGGGCTTCTCGTTCTCAGCCATGGCCCGGGACCGTATCGGCCAGGGATCGGGCTACCGGCGGCGGACCCAGAACGGGACTCTCAGGCGGAGCGGTCGGCTTTGAGCTGCTTGCGGGCTCGGGCCCGGGTGGTGCTGTCCAGGTCGACCTTGCGCAGGCGCAGGCTCAGGGGGGTGACCTCGACGGCCTCGTCGGCGGCGATGAACTCCAGGGCGTGCTCCAGGGAGAGGACCCGGGGCGGCACCAGCTTGACGGTGTTGTCGCTGCCGGCGGCCCGCACGTTGGTCTGCTTCTTCTCCCGGACGATGTTGATGTCCATGTCCTCGGAGCGACTGTTCTCCCCCACGATCATGCCCTCGTACACGGGCTCGGTCGGGGCCACGAACAGGCTGGCCCGCTCCTGGATGCTCTCGATGGCGTACGGCGTGGCCTTGCCCGAGCGGTCCGAGACGATGCTGCCGGTCACCCGGTTGCGCAGCTCGCCCTTCCACGGCTCGTAGCGCTCGAACACGTGGTGGGCCAGGCCCGTGCCCCGGGTCTCGGTCAGGAAGGCGGTGCGGAACCCGATCAGGCCCCGGGCCGGGATCAGGTAGTCCAGCCGGACCCAGCCCGTGCCGTGGTTGACCATCTCGGTCATGTCGCCCCGGCGGGTGCCCATCATCTGGGTGACGGCGCCCACGTGCTCCTCGGGGATGTCGACCGTCAGGCGCTCGACCGGCTCGTGGAGGACGCCGTCGACCTCCTTGGTCACGACCTCGGGCTTGCCCACGGTGAGCTCGAAGCCCTCCCGGCGCATGATCTCGACGAGGACGGCGAGGGCCAGCTCACCCCGGCCCTGGACCTCCCAGGTGTCGGGGCGCTCGGTCTCCAGCACCCGCAGCGACACGTTGCCGACGAGCTCGGCGTCGAGGCGGTTCTTGAGCAGCCGGGCCGTGACCTTGCTGCCCTCCTTGCCCGCCAGGGGGGAGGTGTTGGTCCCGATGGTGACCGACAGGCTGGGCTCGTCGACGGTGAGCACCGGCAGCGCGTCGGGATGGCCGGGGTCACAGAGGGTCTCGCCGATGGTCACCTCGGGCAGGCCCGAGAGGGCGATGAGCTCGCCCGGCCCGGCCTCCTCGACCGGCACCCGGTCGAGCTGCTCGGTGATGTAGAGCTCGGCGATCTTGGCGTTGACCACGGTGCCGTCGCGCCGGCACCAGGCCAGGTTCTGGCCCTTGCGCATGGTGCCCCGGTGGATGCGGCACAGAGCCAGACGGCCGACGTAGGGGTCGGCGTCGAGGTTGGTCACGTGGGCCTGCAGCGGGCCGTCGGCGTCGGACGCGGGCGGCGGGATGGTGTCGAGCAGGACCTCGAACAGCGGCTTCAGGTCGACGCCCTGCGTCTCGACGTCGAGAGACGCCCAACCGTCGCGGGCCGAGGCGTAGACGACGGGGAACTCCAGCTGGTCGTCGTGGGCGTCGAGGTCGATGAGCAGGTCGAGGACCTCGTCGGCGATCTCGGCCGTGCGGGCGTCGGGGCGGTCGACCTTGTTGACCACCAGCACCATGGGCAGGTTCAGGGCCAGCGCCTTGCGCAGCACGAACCGGGTCTGGGGGAGGGGGCCCTCGGCGGCGTCCACCAGGAGGACCACCCCGTCGACCATGGCCAAGGCCCGCTCGACCTCACCGCCGAAGTCGGCGTGGCCGGGGGTGTCGACGATGTTGAGCTTGGTCCCACCCCACTCGACCGAGGTGTTCTTGGCCAGGATGGTGATGCCCTTCTCCCGCTCGAGGTCGGTCGAGTCCATGACCCGGTCGTCGACGTGCTCGTTGGCCCGGAAGGCACCCGTCTGCCAGAGCATGGCGTCGACCAACGTGGTCTTGCCGTGGTCGACGTGGGCGATGATTGCGGCGTTGCGAAGCGGGCGCGCGGACATGAAGGGCAACTCTCTGGAAAAGGGATTCGTCCCGGGGGAAGGACGGCCCGCAGTCTACCGCCGTATTCCGGGCCTTGACCGTCCGATCAGAAGAGCGGGCCCTTCTCCGACACCGCGTACTTGCTGAGGTCCATGTCGCTGATCTTGAGCTGGCCGATGCCGGTCATGAACTCGGCCATGTGGGGTGTGGCGAAGTGCAGGTCGAGTGCCTCCTGGGAGGCCCATTCCTCGAACACCCGGGCCCGGGAGGGGTCGGCGGGGTCCTGCCAGAAGCCGTAGGCGCGGCAGCCCTCCTCGGCCAGGCTGGCCTCGGCCATGGTGGCCCCGAGGGCCATGGCCGTCTCGACGTCGGCGGGGTCGATGGTGAGCGTTCCGGACACGATGATCATCCGGACAGCTTGCCCCATCGCCGGCGGGAGCGCCGCGGCCCAAAACTGACAAGGCCCGCTCCGTGCGGTGCACGGAGCGGGCCTCGGGCCGCAGTGGCCGTCAGGTCATTCGACGCCGAGCTGCATCAGGATCTCGTCCCGACGCTCCTCGAACTCCTCGCTCTCGAGCTCGCCGGCGGCGTGCTTCTCGCTGATGATGCGGAACTCCTCCATCAGCGCATCGAGGTCGGGAGCCTCTTCGGTCTCGACGCCTTCCTCTTCCTTGTCCAGTCGCCGGGCGCGCTTGGCCGCCTGCTTCTCCTGGCGGGCCTTCTCGCGCTGCCGCTTGGCGAACGTCTCTCCACTTCGTGCCATGTCACACCACCCTCACGTTGCGGGCCTCGTCACCTTTTCGACCCTGGGCGATCTCGAACGACACCTCTTCGCCCTCGTCGAGGACACCGCCGGACCCGGTGACGTTCGTGTGGTGCACGAACAGGTCGTCGCGGCCGGGCACGGCGATGAAGCCGAAGCCACGGCGGGTGTCGAAGAACTTCACCGTACCGGTTGGGCCACCGTTTTTCCGACCACCGTGGGGGCGCTCGGAACGGGCCCGCGGGGCCTCCGCCGAGAGGGATCCAGGGGCCGTGATCTCGCCGGGCAGACCCAGCCTGCGCTGCATCTTGCGGTTGTCCGACAGCTCCTCGCTGCGGACCAGGGAGACCACCAGGCCGGTGGCGCCGGCCCGGGCGGTACGGCCGGAACGGTGCAGGTAGGTCTTCTCGTCCTCGGGCGGATCGAAGTGCAGCACGCAGGCCACACCGTCGACGTGGATGCCCCGGGCGGCCACGTCGGTGGCGATCAGGGCGTCGGCCCGGCCCTTCATGAACGACTCCAGGGCCCGGTCCCGCTGGCCCTGCGAACGGCCGCCGTGGATGGCCGCGGCCCGCACGCCGCTCTTGCCCAGTTGCTGGGTCAGGCGGTCGGCGCCACGGCGGGTCCGGCAGAAGACGATGGTCGGGCCGGCGTCCTTGATGACGTCGACGGCATGGTCCTTGCGGTCCATGTGGGCGACCTTCCAGAAGAGGTGCCGGGCGGTGGTGATGTCGGGCTCGACATCACCCACCTCGTGGCGGGCAGGGCGGTCCTGGTAGCGGTCGGTGACGACCTTGACGTCACCGTCCAGGGTGGCCGAGAAGAGCACGGTCTGGCGGTCGTCGGGGGTGGCGTCGAGCAGCCGCTTGACGGCGGGCAGGAAGCCCATGTCGGCCATGCGGTCGGCCTCGTCGATGACCACGATCTCGATGTCCTGGAGGTCGACGTCGCGGGTCTGGATCAGGTCCTCGAGACGGCCGGGGCAGGCCACCAGGACGTCGACACCCTTGCGCAGGGCACCGCGCTGGCCGCCGTAGCCGACACCGCCGTAGACCGAGACGGCCCGGCGCTTGCGGATGGCGAGGAGGGGGGTGAGCTCCTTGTGGATCTGCTCGGCCAGCTCGCGGGTGGGGGACAGGACCAGCGCCCGGGGGCGGCGGGGCGTGCCTTTTCCGACGCGGGTGGCCAGCGGGATGCCGAAGGCCAGGGTCTTGCCGGAGCCGGTCGGGGCCCGGCCGCAGACGTCGCGGCCGGCGAAGAGATCCGGCAGGGTGGCCGCCTGGATCGGGAAGGGCTCGGTGACGCCCTTCTGGGAAAGGACCCGGACGACGTCGTCGGGCACGCCGAGATCGGCGAAGGAGGGGGACATGAGGGGGTACTGCTCCTGACTGCCCGCTTCGAGCGGACCGGCGCACGTCGCGCCGCGGATCGAAACGGTGGAGAGGCGATCCAGCCGGAACGGGGGTTGATGGAGGATGCCGTGCCGGGGAGCTTCGAGTAAGACGCTTGCCTCCACCCGGCGGCAGCGGCCCAGGGTAGCGGGGGGTGGGCGGGCTTCCTCGGCGCCTCAGGTGGTGATGACGGCGTAGAGCAGGCTCATCATCCCGATGGCCATTGCGACCGGGGCGACGAGGGCGCTGATCCCGACCCGGATGAGGCGGCTGGGGACCAGGGTCTCGACCAGCGCGGCGGCAGGGGCGAGCCCGCCCTCCTTCAGCCCTTCCACGTCCTTGCGCAGGTCCCAGAGCGCCCCGCCCAGCCCGAGGACCCGGCCCAGGCCCTGGGCCTCGACGAACCGCCGTTCCCGATCCCTGAGCTTGGCGCTGATCGTCCCCGCCGCGGCCTTCATCTCGGCGGCGGAGACCTCAGGCAGCCGACGGATGGGCCCGAGATCCACTCCGAAGCGGACCAGGATCACGGGGGCGATCGCCGTCGCGCCGCCGACGACGAGGGCGAACACGAGGGCGTCAGGGGACCAGTCGCCGATCAGGCCGACGGCCACGACGAAGGTGCTGATGCCGAAGGCGGCGATCAGGGCGAGGCCCCAGACGGTGAACTGGATCAGCCCCACGACCGCTGCCACCCGGGCCGCGAGGTCCTGGATGCTGGACACGGCGCGATCCCGGTCGATGGCCATGCCCGCACGGTAAGTCGTTCCGACGGCTGGATGGGTGCCGGAGCACCCCATCCAGCCACCAGGACGGGTCAGACGTTGACGATGAAGGTGGCCAGGGCCCGCTCGAGGGCCTCGATGTCGGCCTGGTTGGTGATCTGGACCCCGATGACCCCGTGGTAGGACTGGTCGGCGGGCTCGAAGGCGACCCACGTGAAGTCGGTCTCGGTGCCGGCGCAGTCTTCGAAGACCTCGGACACGCCCGTGTACAGCGGGTCGCTGTAGGGCTGGCGGCCCAGCGACGTGCACTGGCTGGCCTGGCCGGTGGACACCGCGTCGAGGATCTCGTCGGTGCTCTGGTTGGTCTCGATGTCCGTGGCCTGGAACTCGAGGCCAGAGGGCTCGTAGGTCTGGATCCAGGCCTGCACGTCGGTGGACGCGATCACGTCGGGCCCGAAGAGGCCGGGCGAACCGTCGACGTCGCTCCACGCCGCCGGCACCTCGACGCTGACGGTTCCGGAGTCGTCGCTGACCGTGACGTACTCGCCGTAGCTGGTGGTGTCGGTGGGGATGTCGCCGAGGTCGTCCTCGACCTCGTTGCCGAAGTCACCGATGGCGTCGTCGCGGCCGTCGGACGCCTCGGTCGTCGTGGTGGTGGTGTCCTCGGTCGTGGTCGTCGTCTCCTCATCGGGCTCGTCGGACTGGTCCGTGCCGGCGTCCTCGTTGCCGCTGTCGTCGCCGCCACCACAGGCCGCGACCACGAGGCCGAACACGAACACCAGGGCGATGAGCCGCAGGAACTTCTGGTTGGACATTGGGAACCTTTCCTCCGCCGTTGGAATCGGGGCGGGATCTTAGGGCCGCCCGACCGACCGACGAGCGGCATAGCGTCTGGCGTCGTGGCGCACCGGGCTCGGCGGAGCACGATGGTGGTGGTGGCGGCACTCGTCGCGATGGCGCCGGCGGTCGCCACCGGGTCGGCTCGGGCCCAGCACGAGTCCCCGCCCGAAGGGCTTCCCGTCCTGGTCGACATCGGTCGCAGCCTCGGCTTCAGTCGGGACACCCACAGCTGGGACCTGGTCGTCGGCCGCGTCGACGCCGACGCCATTCCGGACCTGCTGGTCGCCGACCACGACCGCGTCCAGGTCTGGCTCAACCGACGGCCGGGGCTCGAGGCGGGATTGAGCCGCAACATGTCCGACCCTCACGGTTGCGCGATCGGCGACGTCGACGGGAATGGCCTCGGCGACGTCTACTGCACACAGGGGGCGGAGCAGGGCTCCTCGCTCGGGCAGAATCGCCTGTTCGTCCAAGAGTCGGAGGGGACCTGGACCCAGCGGGCCCCCGCCTACGGCGTGGTCGACGAGTTCGGCCGAGGGCGGCGCACGACCTTCGCCGACTTCGACCACCGCGACGGCCTCGACCTGTTCGTGGGCAACGAGGCCGGGCGGACCGGCGGTGAGGTGTCGGCCAACCGCACCTTCCTCGGTGACGGGGCCCCGCCGATGACCAACCCTCGCCTCGGACCGATCGGGGACAAGGGGGCCGTGTGCGTCCAGGCCGTGGACCAGAACGGTGACGGCTGGCAGGACCTCCTGCTGTGCGGGGGGAGCAACCAGCCGGGGCACGCCAACACCTCGGTCACCGACCGCCTGTACCTGTTCCGCAACCGGCCGGCCCCCGGCGGCGGGCGGCGCCTGGTCGATGTCGCCGACGAGCTGGGCATTGCTCGACGCGGGGCGCGCAGTGCCCGGCTGGCCCACCTCAACGGCGACGGCCTCCTCGATCTCGTCGTCGTGGGGACCCACCGGCTGTCGGTCTGGCCCGGCGATGATGACGGGGGCTTCGCCGCCCCGACCTACGTGCTGGCCCTGACCGCCGGCAACTGGGTCGCCATCGGTGACGTCGACGGCCGGCGGGGCAACGACCTGTTCGTCGTCCAGGGCTGTCACGACGCCGGAAACACCCGCGATCTTCTCCTGGTCCACACCCAGGGCTGGAACTATCGGGCCGTGGCCGCACCGGTCGTGCACCACGGCTGTGGGGACACCGCGGCCATGTTGGACCTGGACGGCGTCCGTGGCCAGGAGATCGTGGTCGGCAACGGTCGCTGGGCCAGCCGGGGCCCGCTGCAGGTCCTCACCACCGGCCCCTGGCGCAGCTGACCTTCAGTCAGCCGGTCAGCCGTAGTTGCCGCCGCAGTGGGGCCAGGCGCTGAGGCCGGAGGTGGCCCGGACCCGCTCGGCCACTTCGGCCTGGCGCCAGGCCGCCTGCTCGTGGGGCATGCCGGAGCCGCCGTAGGACTGCCAGGTGCCGATGCTGAACTGGAGGCCGCCGTAGTGGCCGTTGCCGCTGTTGATGTGCCAGTTGCCGCCGCTCTCGCAGTTGGCGACGCCCTGCCAGCGATCGACCAGGGCCTGGCGCTGCCGGCTGACCTCGACGTTGTGCAGGTAAGCCCGCAGCTGACGGGCTTCATCGCGGTAGGCCTGCCAGGTGTGGCCCGGCGTCCCCAGGCCGTTGCGGTACTGGGCGTGGCCGTGATGGGCGTGGAGCCGGGCGATGAACTCGGCGTCGATGGCTTGGCGGCGATGGGCCTCGGCCGAGCCGACCCCGGTCGCCAGGGCCAGGGCGGGTAGGCCCAGGCAGAGCACAGCGAGCAGCACGATGCGGCGCATGTTGATGGGTTGCCTCCTGGCGGTCCCACGGCACGCGCGTCAGCACGAGGTACGAAGGGGGAGCCGCCGCTAGGTCCCGGACGACGGCGACACGCCGGGCGTCGCGCTGTTCAGCGATGCAACCGGGGCCATCGAGCCGAGAGCTCGTTCTTGGTCGGTGATGACAGTGTCGTCACTTCTGTCACCGAACTGAAACTTTCACATGTGTGACTTGTGTCACGTAAGTGTGACATCCGTCACAGCGACAGGTCAGAGGGCGGGCTCCGGCGCCCGGATTCCGGGGGCATCCAGAGGACAACTGCGACAGAGCGGGGCGTCCTCGGTCGGCGCGGGGATGCGACCGGTCAGGAAGATGAACGCGATCAGCCCCGAGGCCGCGGCCAGGAATCCGGTGATGTGCATGGCCCGCTGGAAGCCGGCGGTGAAGGCGACGGGGTCCACGAAGTCGCCCGGGCCGATCCCGGCCAGGCCGGGGAGGGCGGCCACGGCCAGCAGGCCGGCCGTGCGGGCCACGGTGTTGTTGACGCCGGACGCGATCCCGGCGTGGCGCTCCTCGGCCGAGGCCAAGACGGTGGCGGTGAGCGGGGCCACCGTGGTGACCAGGCCGGCGCCGAACACGAGGATGGCGGGGAGGATGTCGCCCACGTAGGTCGAGCCCGCCTCGATCCGGGAGAGCCCGAGCAGCCCCAACCCGGCGACGATCGGCCCGACGGTCATGGGGATGCGGGGCCCGATGCGCTGGCCCAACGCCGCGGCCCGGGCCGAGAGCAGGAACATGATCACGGTGAGCGGGAAGAGGGCGGCGCCTGCTTCCACAGGGGAGTAGCCCAGCGTGGTCTGGAGGTAGACCACCAGGAGGAAGAACGACCCGCCCAGCGCGAAGTACAGGGCCAGGGTCACCACGTTGGTGGCCGAGAACCACCGGTCGGCGAACAGCTCCAGGGGCATGAGCGGGTGGGGGCTGCGGGCCTGAATGGCGATGAACGCCAGGAGGGAGCCCACGCCGATGACCGCGGCCGCGGGGACGCCGGCCGCCCCACTGTCGGCCCCGATCAGGGCCCAGGTCACGCCGGCCAGGCCGACGGCGGCGGCCACGGACCCGGCGATGTCCAGGCCGGGGGGCATCGTCGTGTCGCGGCTCTCGGGCACGTGGCGGGTGGCCAGCAGGGTGAGCGCGGCGATGGGCAGGTTGAGCAGGAAGATCCACCGCCACGAGGCGGCGCTGACCAGCCAACCGCCGGCGAAGGGGCCGATGGCGGTGGCCACCCCGCCGAGGCCCGACCAGGCCCCGATCGCCCGGGCCCGGTCGGCGGGGTGGAAGCCGGACTGGAGGAGGGCGAGGCTGCCGGGGGTCAGGAGGGCGCCGCCGACGCCCTGGAGAGCCCGGGCCGCGACCATGACCTCGACCGAGGGGGCCAGCCCGCAGAGGAGGGACGCACCGGCGAACCACACGACGCCGATGACGAAGACCCGCCGGCGGCCGTAGCGGTCACCCAGTGAGCCGCCGAGGAGGAGGAACGACGCCAGGGTCAGCAGGTAGCCGTTGAGGATCCACTGCAGGCCGGTGATGTCGGTGTCCAGGTCCTCGCCGATGGCGGGGAGGGCCACGTTGATCACGGTGGCGTCGAGGGCGGCGAGGCCCGAGCCGAGGACGGCGGCCGCCAGCAGCCATCGCCCTTCGGCGGAGTCCCGCCGGACGCCGGTCACTCGCCGTCGGCCGCGAGGACGGGCCGAGGCGGGTGGACCACGAAGGCCCGGACCTTGTCGAAGCCGCGGAGCCGGCGGATGGAGTGCACCCGCTGGACCTGGCCGTGGAGCGGGGTCAGGGCGCCGGCCACGGTCTCGTCGACCAGGACGTTGCCCGGACGGGCCACATCCACCAGGCGGTGGGCCAGGTTCACCGGGTTCCCGAACACGTCGCCGTGACGCAGGATCACGGGCCCGGCGGCGACACCGGCCCGCAGCGGGGGCAGGCCGTCGTGGTCGCCGATCTCGGCCACCAGGCGCAGCGCCGTCGTCGCCGCCGCTCCCGGCTCCACCGAGGTGAACATGACCTCGTCGCCGATCATCTTCACCACCCGCCCGGCCTCCTCGGCCACCACGTCGGCCGTGGCCTGGGTGAAGTCCTCGATGAGCGCGGTCAGCTCGTCCTCCTCGAGGTGGTTGGCCAACTTGGTGAAGCCCACGAGATCGGCGAAGCCGACGGCCAGGGTGGGGTTGAGCTGCTCGGGATCGTCCCGATCCAGCAGGAGCGAGCCCTCGAGGGCGGCCAGGAGGTGTCGGCGGTAGAGGTAGACGAGGAGGTCGTCCAGGTTGGGCAGGACGTCGGCCACGAAGGCGCCGAGGCGGTCCACATTGCGCTCACCGGGCTCGGTGATCTCCAGCTGGGCGGCGGCGATGGTGGCCAGGGCCTGGCTCATGACCCGGGTCTGGCCCCGCACGGTCGTCTCGTCGAGCAGGCCGCTGGCCTGCAAGTCGAGGGCGGCGCGCAGGGCGGCGACGTCGCGATCGGTGAAGGCCACCTCGTCGTCGGGCACGTCCGGGAAGCCCATGGCCCGCCAGAGCCCGTCGGCGGTGTCGTGGTCACAGCCCGTGAGGGCACAGACCTCGAGGGCCGTGTAGCGGCGCTCACCGTGGAGCAGGGCCCGCGTCGCCAGGTCGAGCAGCGCCTGGCGCTCGGCCTCGCTGGTCCTCGCCCCCGCGGTCACGGGCGAACGCTACCGGCCCCTTGCGGGCGGCCTCGGTGGCGGGCAGGATCGGGCCCGGCGCTTCCCCCCTCATCATCCCCCTCCGAACGGGGAAGCTCATGCTGTGTCCGAAGCGGTCCGGCGCGTTCGTCCTGGCAACCGTCGTCCTGACCATCACCCTGGGGCTCCTGGCCCCGAACCCGGCCGGGGCCACCACCACCCACGGTGCGGTGGCCACGCCGGCCAACCTCACCTCGCACCCCTGGCCCTACGACGGTTGCTCGGCCGCGCCCGAGCGCGGTCCGGGGTGGGACTTCCACCACGCCTGCATCCACCACGACGGTTGCTACCGCGGCCACTGGGCCGGGCGCCGCACCTGCGACGACTGGTTCAACCGGGACATGCGGGCGTCGTGCGCGGTCCTGCACCCGAGCGGCGGCCTCGTCCGATGGGCCTGCGACGGCATCGCCGCCATCTACTACTCGGCGGTGCGGCTCTTCGGGGCGGCGGCCTACGCCCACCGCCGGGTGGACGTCCCCGTGCGCTGAAGACCTCGGGGCCCGGCCCTCGGCGGGCCGGGCCCCGTCGCCCGGGGCAGGGCGGGGGGATCGGGGGTCAGGGGTGGGCGTCGGCCGGATGCATCACCGGACGAGACGAAAGGTCACCGATGATCGTGCCGACGGACGGCCGGACGGCGACGTTGGCGATGCTCCCGGCCCGGGCCCGGACCACGGTGCCATTGCGGCTGTCGAGCGACGCCGTTTGCGGGGACTCGGCGATGCGGGCGGCCACACCACTCATGGGGACGACCGGGGTGATCCCGCGGTCCGGGTCGCCCGCCGGGTCGACGACTTCCGGTGAGCCACGTGCCCAGCGGCGGTGCGGTGGCTCCGGTCTTGGCGCTGGTGGCGCGCGCCAGTCCGAGCGCGGCGATCCAGAGGGACACGGCGACGACCAAGCGGCGCCGCATCAGCCTCGGTCCTGGCTCGCCGCGACCGCGACGGTCGCCGGCTCCTCGGCGGGGGCGGCCACGTCAGGGGAGTGGCCCGTCATGAGGCTGGCCGCCATCACCGCGATGGCCAGCAGGGCGGCTATCACATGGTCTCGGAAGCTCATGGCGCGCACGGTAAGGAGGGGCGGTGACGCCCCTGGTGCGCTCGGGTGACCGCCGGGTGACGGTTGGGCGAAGGCTGTGGGGCTCAGCCCAGGCGGCGGCCGGCGGTGAACCCACCGTCCACCACGAGGGCGTGACCGCTGACGAAGGAGGCGTCGTCGGAGGCCAGGAAGAGGGCGGCGGCGGCCACCTCTTCGGGCTGGCCGGGCCGGCCCAGGTGGTGCATGGCGACGAAGACCTCCCGGATCGCTTCGAGCCCGGGGGCCCGCAACACGGCGGTCATGGGCGTCTCGATGTAGCCCGGGCAGAGGCAGTTGACCCGGACGTTGGCCGGGCCGTAGTCGATGGCCATGTTGCGGGTGAGCAGGACCACCCCGCCCTTGGAGGCGTTGTAGGCGGCCTGGGCGGGGAGGCCCTCCAGGCCCTCGATGCTGGCCAGGTTGACCACCGACCCTGTGCCCGCGGCGATCAGGTGGGGCACGACGTGCTTGCTGACCAGGTAGGTGCCTTTGAGGTTGATGTCGACGATGCGGTCCCACTCGTCCTCCGCCAGGTCGGTGACGCTCGCCGTACCCGACACCCCGGCGGCGTTCACCAGGATCGTCGGCGCCCCGACCTCGCTGACCGCCGCGGCCACGGCCGCGGTGATGGCCGCCTCGTCGCGGACATCGAGGGACCAGAACCCGGCCAGGGGGCTGTCCTCGGCCGGCTCCTGGAGGTCGAAGCCGGCCACGATGGCCCCCTCGCCCACGAAGCGCTGCGCGCACGCCGCCCCGATGCCCGAGGCCGCCCCGGTGACGTAGGCCACCCGTCCCTCCAGCCGTCCCGTGGGTTCGCTCATGTCACAACCTTCCTGCGTCGGTGACGCGCTTCAGGAACTGCCGGGTCCGCTCTTCGCGGGGCTCGGCGAACAGGGCGGCGGGCGGGCCCTGCTCGAGGACCCGGCCCTCGTGCATGAAGGCCACGCGGTGGGCCACGTCACGGGCGAAGCCCATCTCGTGGGTGGCCAGCACCATGGTCATGCCCTCGGTGGCCAGGTCCCGGATGACGGCCAGGACCTCACCGACCAGCTCGGGATCGAGGGCCGAGGTCACCTCGTCGAGCAGCAGGAGCTCGGGGCCGGTGACCAGGGCCCGGGCGATGGCCGCCCGCTGCTGCTGGCCGCCCGACAGGCGATCGGGGTAGTCGGTGACCTTGTCCCCCAGGCCGAGGCGGTTCAGGACCTCGCGGGCCTGGTCCTCGGCGGAACGGCGGGTGGCACCGTGGACCCGCCGGGGGGCCAGGGTCACGTTGTCGAGCACGGTGAGGTGGGGAAAGAGGTTGAAGGCCTGGAAGACGATGCCGATGCGCTTGCGCACGTCGTTGGCGTTGGTGGTGGTGCCGAGGCCGCTGACGACCTCCCCGCCCAGGCGGATCGAGCCGCCGTCGATGCGCTCGAGCAGATCGATGCACCGCAGGAGGGTCGACTTCCCGCAGCCACTGGGCCCGATGAGGGCCACCACCTCGTGCTCGGACACCGAGAGGTCGATGCCGTCCAGCACCACCTTGGGCCCGAAGGCCTTGCGCAGGCCCCGGACCTCGAGGCGGGCCGCCACTGCGTCGTCGGTCACGCCATCGACTGGGACCGGCGCCGGCGGTCCCGGGCCGTGTACCAGTCCGTGAAGCGGGCCACGGGCACGCTGGCCAGGAGGAACAGGACGGTGGCGGCCATGTAGGAGGTGTAGTTGAACGTCCGGGAGGTGTAGATCTGCGCCTCCCGCACCGCCTCCCGGATGCCCAGCACGCTGACCAGGGCCACGTCCTTCTGCAGGGAGACCAGGCCGTTGAGCAGGGCGGGGATGACGTTGCGCACGGCCTGGGGGAGCACGGCGAAGCGCAGGGCCTGCCACTGGGTCAGACCGAGGGCCCGGGCGGCCGAGCGCTGGCTCTCGTGGACCGAGTCGATCCCGGCCCGGTACACCTCGGCCGTGTAGGCCGAGTACGAGAGGACCAGCGCGGTGACGCCCCAGAAGCGGGGGTCGGTCGGCACCCCGTCCAGCTGCAGGGCGGGCACGCCGAAGCCCAGCAGCAGGATGACGAGCAGCAGGGGGATGCCCCGGAACAGGTCGATGTAGACCACGGCCAGGAAGCGCAGCGGGAAGAAGGCGGGGCCGCGGAGGTTCCGGATGACCGCCACCAGGAGGGCGAAGGCCAGGATCACCACCTGGGCCACGACGAACATCTTCAGGTCCAGCCAGAAGCCGGACAGCACGTCGGGGAAGCTGTCGACGAAGTCCTCGCGGTTGAGGAACTGGTCCCGGACCTGGGGCCAGGTCGCGCTGTGGACGACGAACCAGATGATCAGCCCGAAGACGATGATCGTGCTGAGGAAGGCGATGAGGGCGCCGACCGCCCCCTCCTCCCGGAACTCGGCCCGCCACGAGGCGACCCGGCCCGGAGGCAGTGGCGGCCCGGATCCGACCCCGCCGACGACGGCTGAGGGATCGGCTCCGGGCTCCACTGGGTGCTCCGTCAGGAACGGGGCGTCACTCCGACAGGGTCGGGATGTCGCCGCCCGCGCTCAGCCATTCCTCCTGGAGGGCGGCCAGCGTGCCGTCGTCGCGCAGCGTGGCCAGGGCCTCGTTGACGCACGGGATCAGCGGGCTGCCGGTCTCGAAGAGCATGCCCAGCTGCTCGGGGTCCGCTCCGGCCTGCGGCAGCACACCCACGATGGTCGAGCCCTCGATCACCGCGGCGGTGATGTAGTAGGCGGTGGGCAGGTCGTAGACGATGCCGTCCACCTGGCCGGCGTCGAAGGCAGCCGTCGCTGCGGCGTTGTCGTCGAACACGGCCGCCTCGGTCGTGGGCTGGATCACGTCGTCGATGTAGTCGAGGCTGGTCGTCCCGATGGCGGCGCCGAGGTTGTAATCGGCCAGGTCGGCGACGGAGGTGGCGTCGGCGATCGGGGCGTCCTCGGCGGCGATGACCACCTGCTGCACGTCGTAGTAGCCGTCCGAGAAGTCCACGACCTCGTCCCGCTCGGGGGTGATGCCGAACTGTTGGATGTTGAAGTCGTAGTCCTTCTCGCCCGGGGCGATGGCCTCGTCGAAGCCGGTGCGGACCCACTCGACGTCGGCCTCGGCCACGCCGAGCTGCTCGGCCACCGCGTACACGAGGGCGGACTCGAAGCCCTCGCCGCTGTAGGGATCGCCCTCGCCGGTGTCGGCGGCGTCGGGGCCCTCGACCCATGGCGGGAAGGCGGGCTCGCCGGTGGCCACGGTGAGCGTGCCCTCGGTCTTCAGCGGCAGCGGATCACAGGCCGCCGCCTCAGTCGTGTCGCTGGCGGCCTCGGTGGTATCGCTGCTGGCGTTGTCGCTGTCGTCGCTGCCACAACCGGCGGCGACCAGGGCGAGGGCCAGCAGGAGGGCGGCCAGGGTACGGATCGTGATCTTCACGGTGCTCTCCTCCGGATGAAGGCGAAACCTTAGTGAGACCGCCGCAGCTCGGCTTCTTCGTACCGGATCACGGGCACGAAGCCGAGGCTCTCGTACAGAGCCAGGGCGCCGGCGTTGGCCGTCCCCACGTTGAGGCCGACGACCGGGACGGTGACGAGCAGGCGGCGGGCCAGCGTGGCCATGAGCGCGCGGGCCAGGCCCTGGCGGCGGTGAGCCGGGTGGGTGAGGACGTTGCCGATGGCGGCCACGCCGTGGGCCTCGGAGAGCACGTGGACGCCGGCCACGGCAGCCAGCACCCGGTCGTCGCCCTGGATGCCCCCGTAGAGGCCCGTGTCGAGGAGGTCGGGGACGAAGAAGGCGCTGGCATCGCCACCGGTCTCCCGCAGGGCGACGACGGCGTCGGTCGCCGTCCGATCGAGCCAGAGCACACGGGGGTCGTCCGGGGGAAGACGGTCGCCGTCGGGGAGGACCATCTTGACGTGGGGGATGACCCAGTCGGGGGTGAAGCCCGGCGCCAAGCGCTCGGCCAGCCCGGTCGGGCCGGTGATGACGAAGTGGTCGGGCAGGTCCGGGGCCAGGACGTCGAGCAGGGCCAGCGTGGCCCCGTCGAGATCGGCATCGGCGGCGATGGCGTAGAGCACCGGCTCGCCCGAGCCCAGGTCGAGGACCCCGACGGCGGCGTCACCCTCCCGGTACCAGGTGGACCGCGACCACAGGGGCTCGTCGAGGTCGGCCAGGCCGTAGGGGTGGACCTCGCGGTGGCGGCCGTACAGGTCGGCCAGCGCGGCGGGGTCGGTCACCCGCAGGGCGGACGAGCTCACCCGGGTAGGAAGCGGAACGCCCCGCCGTCGGTGGTGACCTGACCGGCCGGTCGGGTGGGGAAGTGGGTGCCGATGACGAGGGTGTCGCGGTCGGCCACTGCCTCGAGGAAGGCCCGACGCGTCGCTGCGGCCTGATCGGTGTCCACGTCGCCGATCTCGTTCCAGCCCGGCTCGGCGCACTGGACCGGGTGGTGGATGAGGTCGCCGGTGATGACGGCCCGTTCTCCATCGGACTCGATCCAGAGCGAGGTGTGCCCGGGGGTGTGGCCCGGCGTGGGTGTGAGGCGGAGGCCGTCGCCGAGCTCGGCGTCCTCGGCCACGAGGTCGGCCAGGCCGGCGGTGAAGATCGGCTCGACGGAGTCGGCCCAGACGTCCTCGTCGCCCCGCTGCTCGTCGGCCTTCCAGTGGGCGACCTCGGCCTCGGTGTAGAGGTGACGGGCGTTGACGAACGTCGGGATCCAGGCCCCCTCCTCGACGTGCGTGTCCCAACCGACGTGGTCGGCGTGGAGGTGGGTGTGGACCACCGTGTCGACGGCCTCGGCGTCGAAACCGGCCTCCGCGAAGCGGGCCATCCCACCCCACGCCTGCTCGTGCCAGAACCACAACGCCCGGGTCTTGCCGTCGCCCACGCACGGGTCGACGAGGACCGTACGGCCGGCGATGGCCACGACCAGGGCCTGGACCCGGAGGTTGATCGTCCCGTCGGGGGCGGCGTAGTCGGGCACCAGCCAGTCGTGGGCGGCCACCTCGGCGGCGGAGCCGGTCGGGAAGAAGAACTCGGGAGGGATGCCCGGGATCTCGGACTCCACGATGGTCGTGATCGTGGCCGAGCCGACGGTCCAGGCGCTCACCACTCCTCTTCGATCCACCATTCGGTGAACTCGCGGCAGCGGCCGTCGTCGGTGAGGCGGATCGTCCAGAGGTTGCGGAAGGTCCGGCCTTCGTCGAAGTACTCCGTGCGCCCGGTGATGACCGAAAGGCCGTGGGTCTCCAGCAGCGGTTCCCACTCGAAGTTCCAGGTCCCGGGCTCGTCGCCCACGTCCTGCCAGGCGGCGATGATGGCGTCGCGCCCGATCCAGCGCTCCTCGCTGGTCTGCGGGTCGTAGGTGGCGTCCTCGGTGAAGAGGTCGGCGATCTCCTCGGGCTGTCCGGAGGTCCACGCCTTGACGTATCCGTCCATCCACGCCGCGAGGCTCATGCCTCATGGTCCCCCGAGGTCGGGGGAGCGTCAAACGCCCTCGGGGTCAGGCCGCGCCGAGCACCAGGCCCCAGACCACGACGCCGAAGCAGGCGCCGGCGACCAGGGTGAAGGTGTGCCAGACCTCGTGGTAGCCGAAGGTGGCGGGGCGGGGGTTGGGCCAGTTGGTGCCCAGGATGATGGCGCCCACGGTGTAGGCGACACCGCCGACCACGATGAGGCCGAGGTTCACCGGACCCAGGCGTTGGGCCAACGACGGCGCCGACAGGGCGGCCACCCAACCCATGATCAGGTAGAGGGTCATGCCCACGCCGTTCTTCTCGGCGATGCCGGCCATGCCCAGGACGACGCCGAGCGTGGCTCCGAGCCAGACGCCGACCAGGGTGAGGGTGGCGCCACTCCCGCGCAGGCCGAGCACGCAGATCGGGGTGTAGGTGGCGGCGATGAGCACGAAGATCATCGAGTGGTCGAGGCGCTTCATCCACGCCCGGCCCCGGGGCGACCAGTGGCCGCGGTGGTAGGCGGCGCTGGTGCCGTAGAGGGCGCTGGCGCCCAGCGAGTACACGAGGGCGGCGACCTTGGCCGCGGTGGTGTCGGCCACGGCGACGAGGGCGAGCCCCAGGGGGATGGAGGCGAGGAAGGCGATCTGGTGGAACCACCCCCGCAGGCGAGGCTTGGCGGGCGGCATGAGCGGCGTCAGCACCATCGCCTTCCCGTCGGTACCGGCGTCGGTCATGTGAGCCTCAGTGCGTCACTTGTCGGATGTGGGCCATGACCTCGTCGTCCATGCGGTCGGCGACCTCCAGGGCGGCCAGGTTCTCCACCAGCTGCGAGGGGCGACTGGCCCCCAGGATCACGGTGGAGACCCGCGGGTTCTTCGTGCACCAGCCTACGGCCAGTTGGGCCAGTGAGCAGCCCAGCTCGTCGGCGATGGCTTGGAGCGCGCGGACCTGCTCCATCCGCTCCTCGGCGGTGAGCATGTCCCGCAGCCACTCGTAGCCCTCCAGCGCAGCCCGGCTGTCGTCGGGCACGCCGTCGAGGTACTTGCCGGTGAGGAGGCCCGACGCCAGCGGGCTCCAGGTGGTCAAGCCGAGACCGACGTCGTCGTAGAGGGGGTCGTAGTCGTCCTCCACCCGCGAGCGCTCGAGGATGTTGTACTGCGGCTGCTCCATCACCGGCTTGTGCAGATGGTGCTTCTCCGCCACGGCGTGCGCGGCCCGGATCTCGTCCGCCGTCCACTCCGACGTGCCCCAGTAGAGGGCCTGGCCCGAGCTGACGATGTCGGACATGGCCCACACCGTCTCCTCGATGGGTGTGTCGGGATCGGCCCGGTGGCAGAAGAGGAGATCCACGAAGTCGAGGCCGAAGCGCTCCAGGGAGCCGTCGATCGCCTGCATCAGGTACTTGCGGTTCAGGGTGTCGGAGAGGTTGACGGCGTCGTCGTCGATGCCGAAGAAGAGCTTGGTGCTCACCAGGTAGGACTTGCGTTCCCAGCCCAGCTCGGCGATGGCGGCCCCCATGAGGCGCTCGGACTCGCCACCGCCGTAGGCCTCGGCGTTGTCGAAGAAGTTGATGCCGCCGTCCCGGGCCGTCTGGAGCAGGTCGAGGGCCAGGTCCTGGTCGACCTGGGTGCCGAAGGTGACCCAGGAGCCGAAGGAGAGAGCGCTGACCCTCAGGCCGGTGTGACCGAGGCGGCGGTACTCCATTCGCGTCGAGGCTAGGAGGCGGTCCTCTGGTTACGGTCGCGAGGTGAGCGAGGTCCTGCGGGTCGGGCGGCTGGAGGTGCCGCTGAGCGAGCTGACGTGGCGTTACGACACACCCGGCGGCCCCGGCGGCCAACACGCCAATCGGGCCGCCACCCGGGCCGAGGTCCGTTTCGCCATCGCCGAGTCGCCGTCGCTGACCGACAGCCAACGTCGTCGGCTGCAGGCCAAGCTCGGGCCGGCCGTGGTCGCCGCGGCCGCCGACTCCCGCTCCCAGTCCCGCAACAAGGACCTGGCCCTCGAGCGCCTGCGCACCCTGCTCGGCGAGGCCATGCGGGAGGAGCGGCCTCGCCGCAAGACCAAGCCCAGCCGGGCGGCCAAGGCCCGTCGCGTCGACAGCAAGAAGAAGCGCAGCGAGGTCAAACGCACCCGCGGCCGTGTCGACCCCGACGACTGAGCCGGCCACCGCGTTCTTACCCGCGATCTGGCCCCCAGAGGGGCCGAATCGCAGGTGAGAATTGCAGCATCAGCACGCTCGGGGCTGAGCGTGGCGGCGGGCTCGGGCCAGTCGGCGTCCCTCGCGGACCCGCTGGACGACGAGGTCGGGGTGGTGCCAGAGATCGGTGTCCCAAACGCGGCGGACGACATAGCCCGCCGCCTCCAGGGCCTCGGTCTGGTGGAGATCCCGCTCGGTGTCGATGAGGGCGCCGTGGTAGCGCTCGCTGTCGACCTGGAGCACGAAGGGCTCCCCGTCGTCGGCGAAATCCATTCGGCCGAGCCACTCCTCCTCGTTGCCGACGTTGATCTGACGACGGAGCCGACGCTCACCGGCCCGGTCGAGCACCCATTGCAGCCGGCTCTCGTTCCCGCTCTCGGGTGGTCGGTAGTGCTCGTCCCGCTCGCTGACGATGCCTCGGAAATCCACGATGCCGTTGCGGCCGCTCCGAGCCATCACCTCGAGGACACGACGGAGCGAGCGAGGGGTGCACGCGCCCAGGACGAGCGCTGTGTCCGTCGCCCGGGCGACGCGCAACGGGTGCTGGCGGCCGCTGAGTTGGAGGAGCACGAGCGACGGGGTGACGACGGGAATGCCGTCGAGCTCGGTGACGAACTCAGCCGGCAGGCGGGTGAGGTCGTGGACGTGGGCGAGGGAGCTCGCCGCTCGCGAGCCCTCACGAGGTCGGGAGACCTCCACGGGGAGAAGGAAGAACCCGGGCAGGCCCCAGAGGGCGGCGGCGGACTCGTGCGACAGCGCCGCGCCCTGGCCTGCGTCGAGCACGCCGGCCAGCGCTCGCTGCTGATCGGTGATCGGCACCGTTCTGCAGCGGAAGAGTCGAGGGGACAGGACTGCGAGATCGCCTCGGTCGACCCGGTGACGAATTGCCTTGCGACTGGCTCCACTGGCGTGGAGCTGGTCGGTGGTCACGAGCCCGAGCTGTCGTCTCGAGTAGCGGCGGATGTGATCGTCGAGGTTGGCCATGGCACCAGCCAACTCTGGGCCTGTGACAGGAATCCCTGGTGCGCCCTTCTCGCTCGTGATCCGGCCCCCCTGGGGGCCAGATCCCGGGTAAGAACGCGATCGGATCTACGCTCGTCGCCATGGGTTGTTGCGCCGTCGTCCTCGCGTCCTGGATCTCCCCCCGGTTCGTCCTCTTCCTCATGTGGATCTTCAGCGACCGGCTGACGATCGCCTTCGACTCGTTCTGGCAGGGTCTGGCGGGCTTCATCCTCCTGCCCTGGACGACCTTCTGCTACGCCCTGGCGTACGCCCCGATCGGCGGGGTGAGCGGGATCGGCTGGCTCTTCGTCGGCATCGGAGTGGTGGCCGACCTCGTGACCTGGTTCGGTGGGGGCCGGGAGGGCCGGAACCGCTACTACGTGGAGGCCTGAGCCTCAGCGGCGGAGGCCGTTCAGCACGAGGTCGATCATGGCCTCGACCTCACGGTCGTCAGCGGCCCGGCGGCGGATGAGGCGCTGGTAGAAGATCGCCCCGCCGACGAGCTGGGCGGCCAGCCCGGTGTCGATGTCAGGGTCGAGCTCCCCGTCGGCGATGCCCCGCTCGAGCACGGCCCGCACGGCCTCGCGCCGTTCGCGGGTGAAGGCGGCCGACAGCTCGCTCAGCTCCGGATCGGACTCGGCGGCGTCGATGAGGGTGGCCATGATCCGGCTCCACTGGGGGTCCCGGAGCTTGGCCGCCAGCCCGGAGGCGAGGTTCAGCAGGTCGGCCCGGACGTCGCCGGTGGGGGGATGGTCGTTCTGCTCGACGCGGCTGTGGAACGCGTCGATGAGCAGTGGGGCCCGGCTGGGCCAATGGCGGTAGATGGTGGTCTTGGCCACGCCCGAGCGCTCGGCGATGGCCTCGACGGTGGTGCCCGCGTGGCCGACCTCGCCGAGGAGGTCGACGGTGGCGGCCAGCACCGCGGCCCGGGACCGGGCGACCCGGGGGTCGCAAGCCTCGGCGTCGGTGTCCGCCGCGGCCTCGGGCTCGGCGGTCGTGCTCACGAGCCGGCCGGGATCTGGACCGGCTCTTTGCCCGCCGTGGCGTCGGTCGGGGCCAGGTAGCCGTCCTCGCCCACCTCGTGGGTGACGACGTCGCCCCGGCTGGGCATGACCTTCAGGACCAGCCCGGCGGTGATCAGGACGACGGCGGCGCCGAACCAGAACACCGGGGCCATGGCGTCGGTGAACGCGGTCCGGGCGGCATCGGCTATCTGGGGCCCGATGTTCGCCGGGGCCTGTTGAGCCACGGCCAGGGCCGAGCCGACGCCTTCCCGGACGGCGGCCGCGGCCTCGGGCGGCGCCGCCGACAGGTCGAGGTCCAGGGCGGACCGGTAGCCCGAGGACAGGATGCTGCCGAGCACGGCGACGCCGAGGGCCCCGCCCACCTCACGACTGGTGTCGTTGACGGCCGAGCCCACACCGGCCTTGGAGAGGGGCATGGACTCCATGACCGCGCCGGTCGCCGGTGCGGTGGTCATGGCCATGCCACCGCCCAGGAGCATCAGGCCGATGGCCAGATGGATGTAAGGCGAGTCGACGGTCAGGAACGACATGGTGAAGAGGCCGAGGGCCACCGTGGTGAGGCCGACGGCCATGACCTTGTCCCGTCCGAAGCGCTCGGCGAACCCGGCGCTGCGGGGGGCGAAGATGACCATCATCGCCGCCATCGGCAGCGTGGCCAGGCCCGCCTGGAAGGGCGAGTAGCCGAGCACGAACTGCAGGTACTGGGTGGCCACGAAGAAGGTGCCGAACATGGCGAAGAACGTGAGCCCGATGGTCCCGGTGCCCATGGAGAATCGGCGGTCCGAGAACTGCTCCATCGGCAGCATCGGCTCGTCGGTGTGGTGCTCCCAGCGGACGAAGGTCACGCCGAGGACCAGGGAGACCACGAAGAGGCCGACAGTGACGGGATCGCTCCAGCCCCGCTCGGGGCCCTCGATGATGGCGTAGAGGAGGGCGAAGAGGCCGACCATGGAGAGCAGGCCGCCGACGGGATCGAGGCGACGC
Organism: uncultured Microthrixaceae bacterium; assembly: GCA_963725155.1. GTDB lineage: Bacteria > Actinomycetota > Acidimicrobiia > Acidimicrobiales > DATDAH01 > DATDAH01. The sequence goes on along the minus strand of CAVRXU010000009.1, from coordinate 37,354 downwards.
TGGCGCGGGTCCCGTGAGGTCGGCACCAGGACGGCGCCGGAGATCAGGGCCACGGCCACGATCGGGATGTTGATCAGGAAGACCGAACCGAACCAGAAGTGCTCGAGCAGGAAGCCGCTGAGCACCGGGCCGATGGCGGCACCGGCACCGGCGAACCCGGCCCAGATGGCGATGGCCTTGGAGCGCTCCTGCGGCGGGAACACGTTGGTGATGATCGAGAGGGTGGCGGGCATGATCATCGCCGCCCCGACCCCCATGATCGAGCGGGTGGCGATGAGGTGCCACGGTTCGGTGGCGAAGACGGCGATGAGCGAGCCCAGGGCGAAGATCGAGAGGCCGCCCTGGAGCATGCCCTTGCGCCCGAACCGGTCCCCGAGGGCGCCCATGGGGAGCAGCAGGCCGGCGAAGACGAGGGCGTAGGCGTCGACCATCCACTGCAGCTGGGAGCTGGTGGCGTCGAGGTCGCGGACGATGGAGGGCAGGGCCACGTTCAGGGCCGAGTTGCCGGCCACCACGATGACCAGGCTGAGGTTCATGACGGCCAGGACCGCCCAGCGGCGGTCGTTGATGGCTGCGGCGTCGGTGGGTGGGGCCACGGGGGGATTCTCCTGAAGGGCGGGACTCGAAACTATCGCTACGCTACGGTAGCGTAGCGGACTTGTCGAGGGGCTCCCGCAGTGACATCGGGCACAGCGGTGGCGAATCAGGCGGCCAGGGCGAGTTCGGCCAGCGGGGCGAAGCGCTCGTCGCCCTTGGCCAGGTCGTGCAGGCGGCGCCGCGTCCGCGACACGACCTGACGCACGGCGGCGGGCCGCATGCCCCGCTCGGCGGCGATGGTGATCGCAGGGGACGGGTCTCCCATCGCCGCCTGGACCTCGACCTCGAGCAGGATGGCCCGGTCCCGGGCGCTGGCCACAGCCTCGAGGCCCTCGCGGACGAGCGCCACCAGGGGCCAGTCGGCGCACAGGCCGTCGAGGACGGCCGTCAGGTCGGGCTCGGCACCGGGCGCCGCGGCCGGGGCGGGGAGGTCGAGCAGGGCGTCGTCGAGCCCGTCGGCGTGCTGGCCGACGAACCCGCTGACCACTTGGCGGACCCGGTGGTACGCCCACTGCCAGGGCGCGGCCCCGCCGTCGGCCCGCCAGGCCGCGGCGATGCCGGCCAGCATCGTGCAGACGTCGATGACCAGCGAGTCGAGCTCGTCCCGATCGATGTCGTGGACCCCCAGGTCGGCCAGGTGGGCCCGCACCGCCGACCCGATGGGCCCGCTGAAGTCCATGGCCAGGACGAACGCCGCGCCCGTGTCCCCTGCCGCCAACCGCGCCATCAGCGCTTCCAACCGAGCTCGCCTGTCCCTCTCCATGGGGTCATCTTCCCCAGGGGGTCTGACAAGAACCCGGGGCTCAGTCCTGGCGTTGGAGGGGTTCGTGGCCGAGGGCGGCGAAGAGGCGGGTGATCTGGGCGATCGGGGTGGCCCGGCGGGGTGGACGCTGGGCGGTGGACTCGCGGCCGAGGCGGATGGTGGGCCACGACGCCCAGACGTCCTCCCACCAGGCTTGGAGCGTGGCCTCGTCGCCGCTGACGTGGAGCTCCAGGGCCACCGGGGTCAGCATCGGGCCGTTCCAGCGGTAGCGGCGGGCGGCGTCGACGACCCGAAAGCTGACCCCGTCGTCGACGAGGGCGGAGCGCAGGGCGGCATCGTCGGCCACGGCGACCCCCTGGTTGGCGACGGCGCCGCGGAGGGGCGTGAGCCGGCGCTCGACCAAGGTCAGGTCGCCGGTCACATCCAGGTAGGGGCCGGCCACCGCGTCGAGGCGGCAACGGCTCGTCCACCACGCCCGCACCCGCGACGGCTCGACCACGTCCGCCGCCCACTCGTCGACGGTCGCCCAGAAGCCGTCGACGGGCCCGACGCGGGTGGTGCGACTCACGCCTCCATCTCACACTCTGGGCGGCCCCCGGCGCGAAGCGAGTCGTAGGCTCCCGGCCCGATGACCGACGAGTACCGGTTCCGTGACCGGCCCAAGGTGGTGCTCCACGACCACCTGGACGGCGGGGTGCGGCCGGCCACGGTGGTCGACCTGGCCGCGGCCCAGGGGGTCGAGCTGCCGGTGGCCGAGGCCGAGCTGGCCGACTGGTTCACGCTCCGTCCGGGCATGCCCTTCCCGGAGGCCTGGTCCCGATTCCACCTCGTGATCAGCCTCCTCCAGGACGCCGACTCGCTGCGCCGGGTGGCCCGTGAGGCGGTCGAGGACGTGGCCGCCGACGGGGTCGTCTACCTGGAGACCCGGTTCGGGCCCCTCAGCCACCAGCGCTCCGGCCTGGGTACCGACGAGGTGATGGCCGCGGTGATCGCAGGCCTGGCGGAGGGGGAGGCGGCCACGGGCACGGTCGCCCGCCTGATCGTCTGCGGGATCCGAGAGGACGGCCCCGCCCTCGGGCTGGAAGCGGCGCGCCTGGCCGTGGCCTGGGGCGACCGGGGTGTGGTGGGCTACGACATCGCGGGGGCCGAGGTCGGCTGTCCGGCGGCGGACTTCGCTGAGGCCTACGCCGTGGCCGGCGAGGCCGGGCTGGGCCGGACCGTGCATGCGGGCGAGATGGACGGCATCGACAGCGTGGCGTCGGCCCTGACCGTCGACCCCGACCGGATCGGCCACGGTTGGCGCCTGAGCGACGACCTCGACGGGCCGGTGGCCCGAGAGGTGCGGGACCGGGGCCTGCCCTTGGAGGTCTGCGTGACGTCCAACGCCTGCCTGGGCCTCCCGGTGGACGAGCACCCGGTGCGCCGCCTGGTCGACGCCGGCTTCGTCGTCACCGTGAACCCCGACGACCGGGCCATCACCACCACGACCACGTCCCGGGAGCTGGCTCTGTGGGCCGAGCACCACGGCTTCTCCGACACCGAGCTGGCCGCCGTCCAACAGGCGGCCGTCGCCGCCGCCTTCTGCGACGACACCACCCGCGCCGAGGTGGCCGCCAAGCTCACCGCCGGCTGGCCCTGACCCCGCCCCCCCGTTCGTTCTGGTTGCGTCTCCCCGCGGTGAGTCGCGGCGGGGTGCAACCAGAACGGTTGGTCCGCTGGTTCTGGTTGCGTCTCCCCGCGGTGAGTCGCGGCGGGGTGCAACCAGAACCGGGGGGTGGGTGCTAGTTGGCGCCGCCGCGGCCGGCTTTGATCTGGTCGAGGACGGCTTTGCAGGGTGGGCAGACGGGGTAGCGGTCGGGGTCCCGGGTGGGGACGAAGACCACGCCGCACAGCGCGGTGATGGCCTCGCCGGTCACGTAGGCCCGGTTCACGTCGGCGGCGGGGGCGATGTGGGCCACGTCGGGCTCGCCGGTGTCGGTGGTGACGGGATCGGGGCGCAGCTCGGTGGAGCTCACGGGGCCGCCGGTTCGACCAGGGCATCGGCGCGGGCGGCGAAGACCGGGATCAGGCCGATGTAGGGCTCGGGGTCGTCGACGGCCCAGGCCCACCGGTGGATCTGGTCCAGGCTGCGGCGCCCGACCGTCGCCCGGCAGAACTCGAAGCGGTCCACGGTGACGGACCCCTCGGCCGCCGGACGGTCACCGAAGTCGACCGTGAGGGGCGCCAGCCCGGCCCGCTCGACCTGGTCGGCCACGTGATCCCGAAACCGGTCGGCGACCCACTCCACTCGCTCGCCGCGGCGCTGCCCAGGTCGGCCGACGGCGCCGCGCACGTCCTGGTCATGGGTCCAGACGTCGATGACCAGGCGGGGATCCACGGTGTCCCCCAAGGGGGCCATGGCCTCGAGCAGCCGGGGCGCATCGGCGTCCCACTCGTCCAGGATCTCGACCAGCGTGCGCCCGGCCCGCTCGTCGACCTGCCGTTGCGTCCACGGATCGGAGGCCACGCCCTCCATGCGGCCGCCCAGGATGTCACTGGCCACGCCCGCCTGATGGGCGAACACCTCCCGGACCGTCCACACGGGGCAGGCCGGCACCGGAAGGTCGCCCTCCTCGGCCCGCAGGCCCCGACCCAGCGTGCTCATGTCGGCTCGGGTGGCGGCCCAGAGGTCGAGGACGCTCATGCCGGCTCGCCGGGGTCGACCAGGTCCGTGGTCCTGGGGGCGAAGGCCGGGACGAGGGTCACGTAGGCCTCAGGGTCGGGCACCTCCCAGTCCCAGCTCCGGACCTGGTCGAGGCTGCGGCGCCCGGTGACCGAGCGCACGAACTCGAAGGCGGACACGTGCACGACCCCACCGGCGGCGGGCGGCGCCCCGTCCCCGTGGTCGAGGCTGACGGGGTCGAGGCCGGCGCCCACGAACTTGGCTTGCACGAAACCGGTCAGCCACTCCCGAACCCAGTCGGCGGTGGGCCCGTCCCGCTGCCCGGGCCGACGGACCGTGCTGCGGACGTCCTGGTCGTGGGTCCACAGGTCGAGCAGGAGGCGGGGCTCGAGGCCGTCGGACGGGCCCAAGCGCTCGACCAAGGTCGCGGCGTCGGCGTCCCACTCGTCGAGGAGCTGGTCGAGGGGCCGACCGGCTCGTTCGTCGACCTGCGCGGCGGTCCATTCGTCGGAGCCGGCCCCGTCCATGCGCCCGGCCAGGACGTCGGCGGCCACCCCGGCCTGATGGGCCAGGAGCTGGTGGACGGTCCACAGGGGGCAGGCGGGAACGACCTTGTCGGCTTCGTCAGCAGCGAGGGTCCGGGCGAGCCCGCTCAGCTCGGCCTGGGCCTTGCTCCACCGCTCGACGACACCCCCCCGAGGCGTCACGTCCGTGCCGCTGCTCATCGGCCTCACCCTAGGGTCTCGCCCCGTGGTGGCGGTCCTGCTCGGCCTGGCGGCGTCGGCCGCGTTCTCCTGCGCCGACTTCTTCGGCGGCATGGCCTCGCGCCGGGCCAATCCGTGGCTCGTCGTGCTGGCCAACCAGGCCATCGGCCTCGTGCCCCTGACCGTCTACCTCCTGCTCCTGACCGACCACGGACCGGACGGTCGTGACATCGGCCTGAGCATGCTCGCCGGTGTGGCCGCCGTGGCCGGGCTGGGGCTGTTGTTCGGCGGCTTCGCGGTGGGACGGATGGCCGTGGTGGCCCCGGTCAGCGCGGCGGTCGGCGGGGTGGTGCCCATCGCGTGGGGCCTGGCCAACGGGGAACGGCCCGGGCCGGTGGCGCTGCTCGGCGCGGTGGTCACGCTGTCGGCCGCCGTCGTGCTGGCCCGCAGCGAGGGGGCGGCCACGGACACCGCGCTGGAGGGGGGCGATGACCGTCGCGCCGCGCTGATGGCGGTGGGGGCGGGCCTGGCCTTCGGCGTCATCCTCATCTGCCTGTCCGAGACCCGCGAAGCAGCCGGCCTCTGGCCACCGATGATCGCCCACTTCACGGCCATCCCGATCCTGACCATCGGCCTGGTCATCGCCCGCGTGTCCCTCGTGGCGCCCGAGCCCGCTCGGCGGCCGATGGTGGCCAGCGGGTTCTTCGACGCCACGGCGGTGGCCCTGCTCGTGCTCGCCCTGCGCCAGGACCTCGTGTCGTTGGTGGCGCCGGCCGCCAACCTCTACCCGGCGGGGACCGTGCTCCTGGCCGCGCTCGTGCTGGGCGAGCGCCTCCGGGCCGTGCAGGTCGCGGCGCTGGTCGCGGCGATGGTCGGCCTGGTCCTGCTCAGCGTGGGTTGAAGGCCGACGTCAGACCTTCGCGATGACCTCGTCGGCGAACTGGTTCAGCGCGTCGATCTTGTCCTGCAGGGGCTGGGTGTCGGGGCCGGGCTGGTAGGCGTCGCGGAACCCGACGATGGCGTCGGTGACCCCGAGGTCCTCCAGCCGGTGGGCCCCGTCGACGCTCCAGGCGTCGAAGCTGATGACATGGATCTCGAAGGGGTCGTTCTCCCGCCCGAGCAGCGTCCGCAGCTCCTGCAGCCGGTCCATGCAGCGGACCAGCTCGTCGGGGTCACCTCCGGCGTGCATCCAGCCGTCGCCCCGCTCGGCCGCCCGCTTGAGGGCGAGCTCGCCGTGTCCCCCGATGAGGATCGGGATCGGTTCGGTCGGGGTCGGGCTCATCTTCACCGACTGGAGCTGGAAGATCTCGCCGTCGTAGTCGAAGTAGCCGTCGCTGGTGAGGCCCCGGATGATGTCGATCATCTCGTCCATGCGCTTCCCCCGCCGCTCCCAGGGGACGTCGCAGATGTCGTAGTCCTCGGGCCAGGGGCTGGTGCCCACGCCGAACCCGAAGCGGTTGTTCGTCATCACCGCCACCGACCCTGCCTGCTTGGCCACCAGCACCGGGTGCCGAATGGGGAGCTTCACGACGAAGGTGGTGAAGCGCAGGGTCTCGGTGACCGCGGCCATGGCCGGGATCAGGGTGAACGGCTCGATGAACGGCGCCCCGTCGAGGAACTCCCGGTTCCCGTCCGGGGTGTAGGGGTAGGTCGAGTCCGACACCTCGGGGTAGCAGATGCTGTCGGGGACGATGAAGGAGGCGTAGCCCGCCGCTTCCACCGCGCGGGCCAGGGGCAGGTAGTTGACGGGGTCGGTCATCGACTCCGCGTAGGAGAACCGCATGACGTGTGGTCTAGCCGTCGGCCGATGGGGCGGAACCACATGCTCATGCGGGTCAGCCGGATGTAGCCCATGCGGTCGTAGACGGGCTGGCCCGGGTCACTGGCGATGAGCACGGCGGGCAGGGTCGGGTCGGCGAGCGTGGCCGCCCAGGTCAGGGCGGCGCCGTAGCCCTTGCCCCGGCAGTCGTCATGGACGCTGATCCACTCGACGTCGTTGACGCCGTGGGCCACGATCACCCCGGCCGTGCCGACCGGGCGATCCTCCTCGTAGCCCACCCAGAGCCGGATGTCGGAGTCGAGGATCCGGGGGTCGCTCAGCACGCTGGGCCCACCGGGAACCGGGTAGGCGTCGACGATGGTCCGGAAGAACACCTCGAGGCCATCGGTGTCGGTCACCGGACGGATGTCGAGGCCGGCGCCATGGCCGGGGGGTGGTGGGCCGACGGGGCGGAACATGAACGGGGGATGGCCCATCAGCCCGATGCCGAGGTCGCCCGCGCCCGGGACCGGCCAGGCCGAGAACACCACGAAGGGTCGCTCGGGCGGGAAGAAGGTGAGCGCGTCCTGAACCGCCGTCCGGGCCTCGTCGGCGGTCAGCGGTCGGGTGAAGACGACGGCGTTGTCGAACAGCACCGGCGACCCGGTGTCGGCGAAGGTCGCCCGCTTGGTCACCTCGAAGCGACCCCCGCCTGACCGGGCGAGGTGCTCGCTGCGTTCGACGGTGGCCAGCACGTAGGCCCGGATCAGGGAGTCGTCGGCGGGAACGTCGGGCTCCCACCCGGTGGTCAGACCTTCGTCGCTCATGGGGTGGCCCCTCGCTCCACCCGCTCCAGGACCTGTTCGCCGTCCGCGGCCAGCCGGTCCAGCAGGACGTCGGCGGTGGTGTCGTCGACCTCGGCGGTGAGCCCCGCGTACCAGGCCAGATGGCACTCGGGGCCGTCGTCGCGCAGGGTCACCGTCGTCTCACAGAGCTCGACGCCGGGCACGGTCAGGCGACGGACGTGGCGCCACGGCGGCTCGACCGAGAGGTCGTCGGGGCCCGCGCCGAGGAGGTCGAGGAGCACGGCCCAGGTGGCGTCTCGCGGGGCGGCGACGTGGCGTTCGCACATGGTGGTGCGCCACGGCACGGCGGGCGGGGCCGAGGGTTGGGCCATGGGGCGGAGCGTACGCTCGCCGGGTGGCCGAGCTGACGGTGCGCCAACGCTTCGCGGCGCGGATCTCTCGCTCGAGCGTCTTCCGGCGCTTCCTGGGCCCGAAGGTGTTCGCCAAGGCCGACCGCTGGGTCCTCTACCGGACCAAGGGACGCCTGACGGCGGCGGGCCCGCCCCTGTTCCCCACCATGGTGCTGACCACGATCGGAGCGCGGTCGGGCGAGGCCCGGCGGGTGGCGCTGGTGTACCTGCCCGACGGCGACGGGGCCCTGGTCGTGGCCTCCAACTTCGGGCGGGAGCGCCATCCCGCCTGGTCGACCAACCTCCTGGCCCATCCCGAGATCCAGGTGGCGGCGGGGGGCGAGCACTGGTCGGGCCGGGCCCGCCTGCTGGCGGCCGACGAGAAGGCCGACCGCTGGCCCGAGCTGATCGCCCACATGCCGGCGTGGGACGGCTACACGCAGGTCACGGACCGGGACCTGCGGGTGTTCGCCCTGGAGCGGGCCTGATGCGCGAGGTCATGTTCACCGTCGACGCCCTGGAGCCGATCCTGGACCGCATGGCCGAGCTGGCCGACGGCTCGGGCTGGATGGTGCTGGACGCGGCGGTGGCCGAGGACGACATCCCGCCGCCGGCCGCCCTCGCCGGCCTGTTCTCGGCGAAGGGCCCCGACGTGCCCGAGCTGTCGTGGGTCCCCGGGGCACCCGGCGGGCGGCGGGTCGAGCCCCTGGCCATCGGCATCCGCCACGCCAGCGGGCCGAAGGCCGAACGCCGCCTGGCCGCTGCCGGTCACCCGGTGCCCGACGGCTGGTACGTCATCCAGGACAGCCCCAAGCGGGGCCTGGTGGCCCAGGTCCCCGACACCGTGAGCCACGCCGCCGTGCTCGACTGGCTCCTCGGTGCGGCCGCCATCCTGGCCACGGTGCCCCTCACCGGTGACTGGCGGGCCCGCATCCACTTCCGCTGACCGTCGTCGACGGCGCGAGACTCTCCGGCCATGTCCGACGAGATGGCCAGTGTCCTCCAGATCCTCCGGGCGGTGCCCCGCAACGACGAGGCGACGCCCGAGGAACGGCGGCTGGACATGGACGGACTGGCCGGCAGCGCCCCGATGGCTGAGGGGACCGAGGTGGAGGTGGTCGACGCCGACGGGGTGCCGGGCCAGTGGTTGCGCCCGCCGGACGTCGTCGACGACGCGGCGCTGCTCTACCTCCACGGCGGTGGCTACTGCGTGGGCTCGGTCGTGAGCCACACGCCGTTCGTGAGCAAGTTGGCGGGGGCCGCGGGGATCCCGGCCCTGATCGTCGACTACCGGTTGGGGCCTGAGCACTGCTTTCCGGCGGCGGTCGACGACGCCGTCACGGCCTTCCGCTGGCTGGTGGGCCAGGGCCTGGCCCCGGAGCGCATCGCGGTGGCGGGGGACTCGGCGGGCGGGGGCCTCACGCTGGCCACGCTCCTGGCGCTGCGGGCGGCGGATGATGCCCCGCCCGGCGCCGCGGCCTGCATCTCGCCGTGGACCGACCTCACGATGAGCGGGCCGTCGATGGACGCCAACGTCGACAGGGATCCGATGCTCGACCGCCCGCGGCTGCAGACCTACGCCGACTGGTACCTGGGCCCCGACGGCGACCCCACCGACCCGCTGGCCTCCCCCCGGTTCGCCGACCTCGCCGGACTGCCGCCTGTCGTCATCCACGCGGCCGACGACGAGGTCCTGCTCGACGACGCCCGCCTGGTGGCCGAGGCCATCGACGCGGCCGGGGGCACCGTCGAGTACCGGACCTGGTCCGGGGCGTTCCACGTCTTCCACGCCACGGCCGGCCTGGTCCCCGAGGCCGATGAGGCCGTCGCCGCCATGGGTGCCTTCCTGCGCAGCCACATTGCCTGATCGCCCGCTCCTGGTCGTTCGCGCCACGCCCGTTCCGTGCTAGACCGCGGGCATGGTCATCGCCTCCACCCGAGACCCCGCCGTCCTGCGCGACCAGCTCACCGAGTGGTTCCGTTCGACCCTGCCCACCGGCGCCGACCCTGAGATCTCCGAGGTGTCGTCCCCGTCCGGCACGGGGATGTCGTCGGAGACGTTGCTCTTCGACGTGACCGCGACCCTCGACGGGGAGCGGCGGACGATCGGCTACGCCGCCCGGCTGGCGCCGGCCGACGTCGATCACCCGGTCTTCCCCAGCTACGACCTGGAGCTGCAGTACCGATGCCTGCGGCTGGTCCGCGAGTTGAGCGACGTCCCCGTGCCCACCGCGCCGTGGTGGGAGCCGGACCCGACGGCCCTCGGCTCGCCGTTCTTCGTGATGGAGCGGGTGGACGGCGTCGTCGCCTCCGACAACCCGCCCTACGTGTTCGGCGGCTGGGTCGTCGACCTCGGCCCCGAGGGGCGCAAGCAGCTGGAAGACGGGGTCGTGGAGGTCCTGGCCGGCCTCCACGCCATCGACCTCGCCGCCGCCGACGTCGCCTTCCTCGAGCGCCCGGAGTACGGCGAGACGCCGCTGGACCAGCACCTCGGCTACCAGCGCTGGTACTACGACTGGGCCCGCGGCGACCGCCGGTTCACCCAGATCGACCGGGCCCTGGACTGGTTGGACGCCAATCGACCCGAGGATGAGGGACCGACCGTCCTCAACTGGGGAGACGCCCGCCTGGGCAACACCATGTTCCGGGACGGCCGGCCGGTGGCCGTCCTCGACTGGGAGATGGCGGCGCTGGGGGCGCCGGAGGTCGATCTGGCCTGGGCCGTCCACCTGCACGACTTCTTCAAGGACCTCGCCGTCCGCTTCGAGATGGACCCCCTGGAGGACTTCTTCCCCCGGGACCGGGTCGTCGCCACCTACGAGGCCCTCACCGGACGGCAGGTGCAGAACTACGACTACTACGAGGTCTTCGCCGCCGTCCGCTACTCGATCGTGTCCATCCGCACCGGTGAGGCGTCAGTGGCCACGGGCACGGTGCCCGAGCCCGATCATCACGACGGCCTCATCATGAACGGCCCCCTCCTGGAGGCCATGCTCGATCGCCTCGGCGCGGCCTAGGCCCGGGCGCGCAACGGCCGCCGGGGCAGTTGCCCCGGCGGCCGTCGTCAGGCGACCTGCTGCTCTAGCAGCTGGCGACGAGCGTGAACCCGTCATCGTTGTTGGTATCGGTCTGGGTGCCCGCGCTGTTGAAGGTGCGGACCCAGAGGATGAAGGCATTGCCGGCCGACCCCCGCTCGACAGCGATCTCTCCGGGCGAACTGCCGCCGGCGTCGTTGTCGTTGAGCGTCGCGGTCCAGCCGCAGTTGGTGATCGGCGACGCGAACGTCACGGCGTAGACGCCGGCGCCGATGCGGCTGGCGCTCACCGCGCCCCGCCCTCGGATGAGCGAGGTCGTCGCGCCGGCATCCACCTTGGCCCAACGGGGCCGGGCGTTGACGCCGAGCTGACCGGGGCCCACGGCTCCGGGCTTGATGTCGATGCCCTGGATGGTGCCGTTGACGATCTTGGCGCTGGTGACGGAGTTGTTGGGGATCGCTTCGGTGGCGGCCTGGGCGACGCTCAGGCTGCCGGCCACGACGACAGCGGCGACGGTCGCCGCGCCGATCGCGGTGGCGGTTCGTGACGCCGCCGTCTTCAGGAACTGTCGGCTCATGGTTTCCTCCTCAGGTCAGGCAACGTGCCTCACGTGGTAGTGCTACACCAAGTGCCTGCCTGCCTGCATGAGTAGCGCCTACTCATTTCGGGCGGGCTGAATCACCAGCCACCGAGGGCTCCATGGACATCGGCATCTTCAGCTCCCCCCGCACCGTCGACGGTCTGGTGGCCGCCGCCCGGTCGGCGGCCGACGACGGCTTCGGCTCCTACTGGACGTCCCAGATCTTCAGCGTCGACGCGCTGACGGGGATCGCCGTCGCGGCCAAGGAGGTCGAGGGGATCCGCTTCGGCACCGGGGTGGTGCCGATCCAGCCCCGCCACCCGATGATGCTGGCGGGCCAGGCCCTGACCGTGAGCCAGGTGAGTGGGGGCCGTCTCGACCTCGGCATCGGCCTCTCCCACCAGATGGTCGTGGAGGGGATGTGGGGGCTGCCGTTCGACAAGCCAGTGCGCCAGATGCGGGAGTACCTCGAGGCCCTCGGGCCGCTGCTGGCCGGCGAGGACCCGCAGTACGCCGGCGAGACGGTGACCGCCCGCGGCGGGTTGGACGTCCCCGCCGACAAGCCGGCCGTGCTGGTCGCCGCCCTCGGCCCGCAGATGCTGAAGGTCACCGGTCGGCTGGCCGACGGCACCGTCACCTGGATGACCGGGCCCAAGACGTTGACCGACCTCACGGTGCCGACGATCCGGGGCGCGGCGGAGGACGCGGGGCGGCCCGAGCCCCGCGTGGTCGTGGCCCTGCCGGTCTGTGTCACCGACGACGAGGACGATGCCCGGGAACGGGCGGCGGCTGAGTTCGCCGTCTACGGGATGCTGCCCTCCTACCGGGCCATGCTCGACCGGGAGGGGATGGAGGGCCCGGCCGACCTCGCCTTCGTGGGCTCGGCCGACGCCGTCGCCGCCCGCATCGCCGAGGTCGACACCGCCGGGGCCACGACCCTGGTCGCCGCCGAGTTCGGCCACGACGACGAGAAGGCCGCCACCCGCGAGCTGCTCAAGTCCCTGAACCCCTGACCTCACCCTTCTGGCCTCCGATCCACCGGTCAGGACCGGTGGATCGGAGGCCAGAACGGGGTGGCCTAGCGTGCGGTCGGTGGGGGACGTGGCGGTCGAGGTCGACGGCGCCGTGGCGGTGCTGACCCTGGACCGGCCTGAGCACCTCAACACGTTCACCGGGGCCATGGGGGCCGAGCTCGAGGCGGCCTACCGCCGCTGTGACGAGGACGACGGGATCCGCGCCGTCGTGCTGACCGGGGCAGGCCGGGCGTTCTGTGCCGGGGCCGACTTCTCGGACGGAGCGGAGGTCTTCGCCGCCCCCGAGGGCGGGGGTGAGGGCTTCCGGTCGGACCCGTTCGCGTTTCACGCCTGGGACGTGCGCAAGCCGGTCGTCGCCGCCATCAACGGGCATGCCGTGGGCATCGGGCTGACGATGGCGCTGCAGTGCGACCTCCGCTACGTGGCGGCCGACGCCAAGCTCGGGGTCGTCCAGAACCGGCGGGGGATCAACCCGGACCTGCGCTCGCACTGGACCCTGCCTCGCCTCGTCGGCCACGGCCGGGCCACCGAACTGCTGCTGACGGGTCGACTGTTCTCGGGGGCCGAGGCCGCCGAGTGGGGGGTGGCCCTGCAGGCCCTGCCGGACGGCCCGGCCGTCCTCGACCGGGCGCTGACGGTGGCGCAGGACATCGCCGTCAACGTGGCGCCCCGGTCGGTCGCGGCCAGCAAGGCCATCCTCTGGCGCTCACCGGCGCCGACCGCCGACGAGGTCGACGCCTGGGAGCGGGCCGTCCACCTGGCCCTGATGGGCTCACCCGACACCACCGAGGGCGTCACCGCCTGGGTCGAGAAGCGGGACCCGCAGTGGCAGGGCACCCTGGCCGACGGCTGGCCCCGCGACCTCGACCCCTGAGTCGGCGGCTCAGGGCGCGGCGGCTCGCACGGCGGCGGCGACGGCGGCCCACTGGTCGTAGGTCTGGTCCGAGCGCATGGAGTTGCCGGCGAAGTAGCAGATGACCCGGACGGGGTGGGCGACGCCGGCGTAGCGCTCGAGCAGGGCGGGGGCCAGCCCGTCCCAGGACGCGGTCACCGCGAAGACATCCAGCATCTCGTCGGTGATGACGGCGGCCATCGCCGTGAGGTCGCCGGCCTTCTGGTGCTCGTGAAGGCGCTCGGAGGTGCCGTCCCAGCCGTGGGTCTCGAACACGCCCCGGTAGGTCCGGGTCGAGCCGTAGAAGGCGAGCTGGAACCGGGCCGCCTCCCGCCACCGGTCCTGCTCCTCGTCGGTGTCGCCCATGATGGTCAGCACGGGGCAAGCCAGGGTCAGGTCGGTCACGGGACGGTCGGCGGTGGCGAGACCCTTGGCCACGTTGGGGACGACGACCTCGTCGAGGTAGCGCCGGGAGTGGAGGGGGTGGACGTGCAGGCCGTCGGCCACCTCACCGGTGGCGTGCAGCATCCAGGGGCGCACGCCCGACAGGTAGATGGGCACGTCGGGGTGCTCGATGGGCCCCGGGCTCCAGGTCGGCGGCAGCAGGTCGAGGTCGTAGTGCGCGCCGTGGAAGTCGAGACGCTCCTCGCCCTGGAACGCCCGGAAGATGGCCCGGAGGGCGAGGACGTACTCCCGCAGCCACGGCCCGGGGTGCGCGTAGGTCACGCCGTAGCGGCGCTCGATGTGGGCCTTGACCTGGGTGCCGAGGCCGAGGACGAAGCGCCCGCCCGTCGCCTCGGCCAGTTCCCAGGCCACCGACGCGGTCACCATCGGGCTGCGGGGGAAGGCCACGGCGATGCCGGTGCCGAGGTCGAGCTCGGTGGTGGCCAGCGCCGCCGCGGTGGCGCCGAGGTAGGCGGTGCGGCCGCCCTCGGTGAACCACAGGCCGGAGAACCCGGCCTCCTCGACGTCGGCGGCGAGGCGCTGGGCCTCGCGCAGGGGCAGGCCCATGGCCATCGCGTCGAGCTTCATGGCGCGACCTCGACGGAGATCTCCAGGACCGGGACCCTCTGGCGTCGCATGGCCCCATCTTGGCCTCGTAACGTCACCACCATGAGCAGCTACGACGGCAAGGCCTCACTTGTCTTCTCCTCGGGCGACTCGTTCGCCGAGTGCCACCTGTCCGCCACCGGCACCGACGGTGGATGGGACGGGACCCTGAGCGCCATCCTCTTCCGGACCCAGATGGTGCCCACGCCCCTGAACCCCACCGAGCACCTGCGCCTGGAGGACGTCGGCGGCCGGCCGATCGTCGTGGTCACCGTGGGCGACCAGGACGGCGAGTCCGCGCAGGTCTCCGGCGAGGGCGACCCCTTCTCATGACGACCTCGGGGGGACACGACCTGGTCGTGCGCGGGGGCACGGTGGTCGACGGGACCGGGGCGGAACGCCGAGCGGTCGACGTGGCCGTCGACGACGGTCGTAATCACCGCGGTCGGCGACGTCCCCGGTGCCGGCCGGGAGGAGCTGGACGCCACGGGGCTGCTGGTCACGCCGGGCTGGGTCGACGTCCACACCCACTACGACGGTCAGGTCACCTGGGACCCGCTGCTGACGCCCTCGTCGTGGCAGGGCGTCACGACCGTGGTCATGGGCAACTGCGGCGTCGGGTTCGCGCCGGTGAAGCCCGACCGTCACGACTGGTTGATCGCCCTGATGGAAGGGGTGGAGGACATCCCGGGCACGGCGCTGGCCGAGGGCATCAGTTGGGGGTGGGAGAGCTTCCCCGAGTACCTCGACGTGCTCGACGGACTGCCCCACGCGTTGGACGTGGCCGCGCAGGTCCCGCACGGCGCTCTCCGGGGCTATGTGATGGGCGACCGGGGCGCCGAGCACACCGAGGTCCCGACGGCCGACGAGATCGAGACGATGGGTCGCCTGGCCGCCGACGGCATCCGGGCCGGGGCCCTGGGCTTCACGACGTCCCGGACGATCAACCACCGCTCCAGCGACGGGCGGCCGACGCCGAGCCTGACGGCGACGGCGGACGAGCTGCTGGGCATCGCCAGGGGGGTGGGCGCCACCGGCATGGGCGTGCTCCAGCTGGTGGCTGACCTCGTCGACCTGGACGGGGAGTTCGCGCTGGTCCGAGCCATGGCCGAGGTCAGCGGACGACCGCTGTCCATCACCACCCTGTCCGAGGTCCATCGGGGCGACTGGCGGGCTCTGCTGGCCAAGATCACCGAGGCGCAGGCCGACGGTGTGCCCATCCGGGGCCAGGTCGCCTCTCGTCCCGTCGGTGTGCTCATGGGCCTCGAGGGACGGCTGCACCCCTTGGTCACCTCACCGACCTACCAGGCACTGGCAGCGCTCGAGCTGGGGGAGCGGGTGGCCCGACTGCGGGACCCCGAGGTGCGGGCCACCGTGGTCGGCGAGCTGACGAACGGCGGCCTGGTCTTCGGGTCCTACGACGGCATCTTCCCGCTCGGTGACCCGCCGGAGTACGACCCGGGCGCCGACTTCAGCATCGAGGCCGTCGCCGCCCGGGAAGGTCGGGCGCCGGTCGAGGTGGCCCTCGACGTCATGCTGGAGCGGGACGGCCGGGGCCTGCTCTACCTGCCCTTCGCCAACTACGCCGACCGGGACTTCGCCACGATCCGCGAGATGCTCCTGCATCCCCACACCGTCCCGGGGCTGGGCGACGCGGGGGCCCACTGCGGGATGATCTGCGACGGCTCCATGCCCACCTACCTGGTCAGCCACTGGGGTCGAGACGTGGCCGAGCCGCTCCCGGTGGAGTGGCTGGTCAGCCAACAGACCCGGGCGACCGCGGCCCTCGTCGGCCTGGACGACCGGGGCGTCCTGGCCCCCGGCTACCGGGCCGACCTGAACCTGATCGACGAGCAGGCCCTCGGGATCCTCGCCCCCGAGATGGTCCAGGACCTCCCCGCGGGCGGCAAGCGCTACATCCAGCGGGCCACCGGCTACCGCACGACGGTGGTCGCCGGCCAGGTCACCTTCCGCGACGGCGAATCCACCGGCGCGCTCCCCGGCAAGCTCATCCGCGGCGCCCAACCCGCCCCCACCTGATCGTTCTGGTTGCATCCAGCCGCGGTGGGCCGCGGCCAGGCGCAACCAGAACGGATGGTCAGCCCGCGGACTGGGCGGCGGCTTCGTCTCTGAGGTCGCGCTTGAGGACCTTGCCGCTGGCGTTGCGGGGCAGGCGCTCGGCGCGGACCTCCACGATGGACGGGACCTTGAAGGCGGCCAGGTGCTGCTTCAGGTGGGCCAGCAGGGCGTCGACGTCGATGCCCTCGTCGGTCGGGACCACGGCCAGCGCCACCTCCTCGCCCAGGCGCTCGTGGGGGACGCCGAAGACGGCGGCCTCGGCCACGCCGGGGAACTCGTAGACGACCCCTTCGACCTCGGCGCAGTAGATGTTCTCGCCCGCCCGCAGCACCATGTCCTTGGCCCGGTCCTCGACGTAGATGAAGCCCTCGTCGTCGAGACGACCGAGGTCGCCGGAGCGGAGCCAACCATCGGCGTCGATCACCTCGGCGGTGGCCTCCGGCTTGTTCCAGTAGCCGCGGATCAGGTTCGGGCCCCGGAAGCAGATCTCGCCCACCTCGCCGTCGGCCACCGGCCGGCCTTCGTCGTCGACCACCCGGACGTCCATGACCGGGATGGCCCGTCCCGAGCTGGTCGGCTTGCGCAGGTAGTCGGCCCCGCTGTTGCCCGGCCCGTAGGCGTTGGTCTCGGTCATGCCGTAGCCGATCTGGGGCTTGCCGTGACGAAAGCCCTTGTCGACCCGGCGCACGAGCTCGGCCGGAGCCGGCGCGCCGCCGCCGCCGACCGAGACGAGGCTGGAGGTGTCCCGCTTCTCGAAGTCAGGCGACTCCAGCAGGTCCCAGGACATGGTGGGCACGCCGACGAAGGTCGTGACCCGCTCCCGCTCGATCAGCTCCAGGGCCCGCTCGGGGTCCCAGCGGTACATCATCACCAGCTTCGCCCCCGACGCCGTGGTCCCGAGCATGACCGGGATCAGGCCGGTGGCGTGGAACAGGGGCACGACGAGGATGTAGGCGGTGCGGTCCTTCGGCCCGTCCTCCTCCTTGGCCGGCTCCATGAGGGCGCTGACCGCGGAGCGGGCGCCGAAGGCGAGCAGCCCGCTGAGGACGGCCCGGTGCGTCGACACCGCGCCCTTGGGGTGGCCGGTGGTGCCCGAGGTGTAGAGGATGGTGGCGTCGTCATCGGGCGCGATGGCGACGTCGGGCAGCGAGGCCGTCGGGTCGAGCACGTCCTCCAGCCGGTCCACGCCGTCGATGTCGGCGGTCAGGCGCACGCCGATCACGGCCAGGCCGAGTCCGGCCTGCACGGGCGCCAGGCGCTCGGCCCGCTCCTGGTCCGTGAGACAGACCTTCGCTCCGCAGTCCTCGAAGCCGTACTCGAGCTCGTCGGTGGTCCACCAGGCGTTCAGGGCCACGGCCACGGCCCCGATGGACGTGATGGCCTGGAAGGCCACGATCCACTCGGGGTAGTTGCGCATGGCGATGGCGACCCGGTCGCCGTGACGCACGCCGTAGCGGTCGTGGAGCAGGGCGCCCATGGCCCCGACCTGGGCCCAGACGTCGGCGAACGAGAGGCGCTCGTCCTCGTAGACCAGGTAGTCCCTGTCGCCGAACCCGCTGGCCAGTTCGAAGAGGAAGCGCAGCGACGGCGGCGTGTTGGCGAAGACCTTGTAGGTCCGGCCGTCGATGGTGGCGTCGACCAGGGGGAAGCGACCGTCGGGACCGGTGACCTCGGCCACCGCCTCGTCCCAGGACAATGGAGCGTCAGGCATCGGAGGGCATGGTAGGGATTGCGTTCGTGGGGGACCTCACGCTCGAGATCGCCGACCACGTGGCCACCGTCACCCTCGATCGGCCGCCCGTGAACGCCATCACCCGTTCGACGATGGTCGAGCTGCGGGACACGTTCCGCACGCTCGGGGACGACCCGCAGGTCCGGGTCGCCGTGTTCACCGGCGCCGGCGAGAAGGCCTTCATGGCCGGGGTCGACCTGAAGACCTTCGACACCGACGACACCGAGGCCGACCCCGACGACCCGGGCCGCCTGCCCCGGGAAGCCCTGGAGGCGGTCCACGACTGCGCGGTCCCCGTCATCGCCGCCGTCAACGGCCCGGCCCTGGGCGCGGGGCTGGCGTACGCCGCGGTGTGCGACCTGATCGTGGCCGCCGAGCACGCCACCTTCGGCACGACCGAGATCAACGTCGGCCTCCTCGGGGCCAGCGCCCACCTCAACCTGCTCCTGGGCCGGCCCATGGTGCGACAGCTGTTCCTCACCGGCGTGCCCGCTCCGGCGGCCGAGCTGCACCGACTGGGTGCGGTGAACCGGGTCGTGCCGATCGCGGATCTGGCGGCCACGGCCGCCGAGCTGGCCGCCTCGCTGGCGGCCAAGAGCCCGCTGGCCCTGCGCCTGGCCAAGGAAGCGCTGAACGAGACCGAGTTCCTCCCGCTGAAGGAGGCCTACCGCACCGAGCAGGGTTACACCCGCCGCCTGCTCGCGCACCCCGACTCGGCGGAAGCCCGTCAGGCCTTCGCCGAGAAGCGCGATCCCGAGTGGACGTACCGACCTGGTGACTGACCGCCCTCGGGCTGGGGAAACGACACCGACGCACTGAGGGGGACGTGGGGTCGGGCTGCAGGTCGTCGGGACCGGACAGCCCGGCGACCTTTCGGCTCCCAGCCCCCCGATGGACGACCTTTCGGCTCCGAACCCCCTGGCTGGGGGTCCAGCGCCGAAAAGTCGAAGCGTTGGGGGTCCAGCAGTCGGCCGGCCGTCGGCAGTTCCGTCGGAACTGGAACGTGTTCTAGTGTCCGGGCTGATGAGTGAGAGCGACGTCCTGAGTGCGCCCCTCGTCGTCGAGTACCCGTTCACCCGGACCGTCGGCCCCGTGCAGTCGGCCTTCTTCACCGGGCTGCGCGAAGGGGTGCTGGTCGGCGTGCGGATGGTCGACGGCGGGGTGATGTGCCCGCCCGTGGAGTACGACCCCCGGACCTCTGAGCCCCTGACCGAGCTGGTCGAGGTCGGCGCCGCGGGCGAGGTGACGAGCTGGGCCTGGGTCAGTGCGCCCCGGACGGGCAATCCCCTCGACACGCCGTTCGCCTGGGCCCTGATCCGCCTCGACGGCGCCGACACGGCGATGCTGCACGCCGTCGACGCCGGCTCGGTCGACGCCATGAGCACCGGCATGCGGGTCCAGGTCCGCTGGGCCGAGGAGCGGGAAGGCGTCATCACCGACATCGCCTGCTTCGAGCCGGAGAGCGCGGCGTGAGCGACGTCACCGTCAGCCCGTTCCCCGAGGGCCTCTGGTCCCAACCCGCCGTGGCCACCTCCGGCATCGCCGCCATCGACGGCGTGGAGCCGGTCAAGTCGATCCGCACCCCGGCCCGGCTGGACTACACGTACACCGCCGGCAGGAGCCAGTCCCGCTTCCTGCGGGGCATGGCCGAAGGCAAGCTCCTGGGCGAGCGGTGCCCCAAGTGCCAGAAGGTCTACGTCCCCTCGCGGGGGGCCTGCCCCGTCGACGGCATCCCCACCGAGGAGGTCGTCGAGCTGCCCGAGCGTGGGCACGGTCGTCAGCTTCTGCGTCGTGAACGTCGAGTTCACCGGCCGGGGCATCGAGATCCCGTACGCCTCGGCCCTGGTGGTGCCCGACGGGGCCGATCTCGCCCTCTTCGGCCTCATCCAGGAGATCCCCCACGACCAGGTGCACATGGGCATGCGGGTCGAGGCCAAGTGGAAGGACCCCGCCGACTGGGAGACGTCCTTCGAGAACATCGAGTGGTGGCGCCCCAACGGCGAGCCCGACGCCGCCTACGAGTCGTACCAGGAGCACGTCTGATGCGGCAGCCGGGGATGGGCCCACGACCACCTCAGTCGGCGAGAGGAGACCGAAGTGCGTGACGTCGCCGTCGTCGGCACCGCGCAGTCCGTGCACGCCCGGCGCATCGATGACCGCAACGAGGTCGAGATGCTCATGCCGGTCCTCCAGGAGCTGAAGGACGGCCTCGGCGTCACCCAAGCCGACCTGGACTTCACCTGCTCGGGGAGCACGGACTACCTGGCCGGCCAGGGCTTCAGCTTCGTCGGCACCCTCGACGGCGTGGGTCCCTACCCGCCGATCAGCGAGTCCCACGTCGAAGCCGACGGCGCCTGGGCCCTCTACGAGGCCTGGGTCAAGATCCAGACCGGGGCCGCCGACACCGCGCTGGTCTACAGCTACGGGAAGTCCTCACCGGGCGAGCTGCCCCGGGTGCTCAGCCGCCAGCTCGACCCGTACTACTACGGGCCTCTGTGGCCGGACTCGCTCAGCCTGGCCGCCCTGCAGACCCGGGCCCTGCTCGACTCGGGCAAGGCCACCGAGCGGGACCTGGCGGAGATCGCGGTCCGCTCCCGGGCGGCGGCCAAGGACAACCCCTTCGCCACCGTCAGCGGCGACTTCGACGTCGACGAGATCCTGGCCGAGGACCACATCGTCGCCCCGCTGCGCAAGCACGACTGCCCGCCCCTCAGTGACGGCGCCGTCGCCGTCGTCCTCGCGGCCGACGACCGGGCCCGGGAGCTGACCGAGAACCCGGCGTGGATCCGGGGCCTCGAGCACCGCATCGACGTGCACGCCCTCGGCCTGCGGGATCTCACCGAATCGCCGTCGACCCGCCTGGCCGCCGAGGCCGCCGGGGTCACCGACGGCGCGCTCGACGTGGCCGAGCTCCACGCGCCGTTCACCGCCCAGGAGGTCATCCTCCGGGAGGCCATAGGGCTGAGTGACGATGTCGACGTCAACCCCTCGGGCGGGGCTCTGGCCGCCAACACGATGATGGCGGCGGGGCTGGTCCGCATCGTCGAGGTGGCCAATCGCATCGCCGCCGGCACGGCCGGTCGGGGCGTGGCCCACGCCACCTCCGGCCACTGCCTGCAACAGAACCTCGTCTGCGTCTTGGAGGGAAGCTGATGGGCGCCGAGCGCGTCGCCGTCGTCGGGTGCGGCCAGACCCGCCACCAGGCCACCCGGGGCGACGTGTCCATCGCCGGGCTGGTCCGCGAGGCGGCCATGCGGGCCCTCGAGGACGCAGGCATGACGTGGGCCGACATCGACGCGGTCGTGGTGGGCAAGGCCCCCGACTTCTTCGAAGGCCTGATGATGCCCGAGCTGTACCTGGCCGAAGCGCTGGGGGCGGTGGGCAAGCCCATGCTCCGGGTCCACACCGCCGGCTCGGTCGGGGGCTCGACGGCCATCGTGGCCAGCAGCCTGGTGTCCTCGGGCGTCCACCAACGGGTGCTGACGGTCGCCTTCGAGAAGCAGTCCGAGTCCGAGGCCATGTGGGCCCTCTCGCTGCCGATCCCCTTCTCCCAGAAGCTGGTGGCCGGGGCGGGGGGCTTCTTCGCCCCCCACATCCGGGCCTACATGCGCCGGTCGGGCGCCCCGGACGACACCGGGATCCTGGTCGCCCTGAAGGACCGGCTCAACGCCTGCAAGAACCCCTTCGCCCACCTGCACCAGCCCCACATCACCTACGAGTCGATCCGCGACTCGATGATGCTCTGGGACCCGATCCGCTACGACGAGACCTGCCCGTCGTCGGATGGCGCGTTCGCCATGGTGCTGGCCGACGAGGCCACCGGTGACGCCAGCCCCAACCCGGCCTGGATCCACGGGTCGTCCCTGCGCAGCGAGGCCACCATGGCCGCGGGCCGGGACCACGTGAACCCTCAGGCCGGCCGGGACTGCGCAGCCGACCTCTACCAGCAGGCGGGCATCACCAACCCCCGCCAGCAGGTCGACGTGGCCGAGGTCTACGTCCCCTTCTCGTGGTACGAGCCCATGTGGCTGGAGAACCTCGGCTTCGCGGAAGAGGGCGAGGGGTGGAAGCTGACCGAGTCGGGGGCCACGGCCCTCGACGGCGACATCCCCTGGAACGCGTCGGGCGGGGTCCTGTCCACGAACCCCATCGGGGCCTCGGGGATGATCCGGTTCGGCGAGGCGGCCATGCAGGTGCGCGGGATGTGCGGCGACCACCAGGTCGAGGGCGCCCGGACGGCTCTCGGCCATGCCTACGGTGGTGGGGCACAGTTCTTTGCGATGTGGATCGTCAGCAGCGCGAAGCCCTGAGGCCGTCGGTCCGGTCGGTCGCCGGGCGGGAGGGAGCAGGAACGTCATGACCTCGAAGGAGTCGCAGCCATGAGCACCCCCGCGGGTTGGTATCCGGACCCCACCAACCGCCACCAGAATCGCTGGTTCGACGGCAACGACTGGACCGACCAGGTCGCCGACGGTCAGGTCGTGAGCACCGACCCCGTGCAGGGCGGTCCCGCGGCGGCGGCGACCCAGCCCGCGACCGCGGCCACGCCCACGCCGGACCCGGCGGCGACGGCCGCCATCCCCGTCGTGTCGGGGCCGCCCCCCGGCGCCCCCGGTGGGGCGCAACCCGGAGGGACCTCGCCGCTGGGCGAGTACACGGGCCCCCAGTCCGGGTCGTCCTCCGGTGGCAAGGGCAAGACCGTGCTCATCGTGGGGGTGGTCCTGGTCCTCATCGCCGTGGCCGTCGGGCTGGTGCTGACCCTCGGGGGCGGTGACGACGGAGGGGGCGACTCCTCGGCCTCGGGCGATCAGCAGGCCGAAGACACCACGACGACCACGGACGACCCGTCCGCCTCAGACCTCTTCGACGACATGGCCGACACCGGCAACGACGGCGGCGACATCTTCGGCACCGACGACGAGCCGGCCGACGACCCCGCCGACTCGACGGTCCCGCCCGACGACAGCGGCGCCGACGCCTACCCGCAGGAGGTCATCGACAACTTCACCGGCTCGTGCGAGAGCGCCGGGAGCTCGGCCACCTTCTGCGGTTGTGTGATCGACGCCCTGCAGCAGGACGTGCCCTACGACCGCTTCGTGGAGATCGACCAGCAGTTGGCCGAGGATCCGTCGAACATCCCGAGCGAGCTGACCGACGCCGCGGAGGGGTGCCAGTGAGCCATCCCCGGGCCGAGATCGAGGCCGCGGTCGAGCGCTACCTGCAGATCCGCTCGGACGCCGAGGAGGGCCGCGGGGGCTGGGACGGCCTCGACGAGATGTTCACCGACGACGCCACCTTCATCGACCCCGCGTGGGGCCGGGTGACGGGCATCGAGAACCTCCGGGAGTTCTGGCGGGAGAGCATGGCCGGTCTCGACGACTGGCGCTTCCCGCACGGGTGGTCCTCGATCGACGGTGACCAGGTCGTGCTCAAGTGGTGGAACCGGCTACCGGGCCGACGGGCTGACGGCTCGTACTACGAGGCGCCGGGTGTGTCGCTGATGACGTACGCGGGGGACGGGAAGTTCTCCTACGAGGAGGACATCATGAACATGGCCCACCTCTTCGAGGTGATCACCGAGAGCGGCTACCAGTTCGCCGAGAACATGAACCAACCGCCCCGGCACCCGCCCCGCTAGGCGCCCCACCATGACCGCGTCGGACCTGGTGCCGCCCCGCGAGGAGCGCACGGTCGCCGTGGCCGCCGATCGCGTCCTCGGCGTGGCCGAGTTCGGGCCCCGTGACGGCAAACCGGTCTTCTGGTTCCACGGCACGCCGGGAGCCCGCCGTCAGGTCCCGCCCGCGGCCCGACGGGGGGCCGACGAGTTGGCGGTACGGCTCATCAGCGTCGAGCGTCCGGGGACCGGGTCGTCGACCGGGCACCTCTACCCGGACATCCGGGCGTTCGCCGACGACATCGCGGTGGTGGCCGACGAGCTCGGGATCGAGCGCTTCGGGGTGATCGGGTTGTCCGGGGGTGGGCCCTATGTGCTGGCCTGCGCTGAGGCCTTTCCCGACCGAGTGGTCGGGGCGGTGGTGCTCGGCGGCGTGGCCCCGACGGTGGGCGACGACGCGGCCGACGGCGGTCCGGTCGACCTCACCCGACGCCTCCGGCCCCTCATCAGCGTGAGCCGCCAGCCGCTGGCGCTCGGCCTCACCGTCCTGGCCCGGGCTCTGAGGCCCCTCGGCCACCAGGCCTTCGTCCTCTACTCGCGTACCTCACCACCGGGCGACCAGCTCGCCTTCGCGGTGCCGGGAATGGAGGAGATGTTCCTGGACGACCTCAACCGCGCCGCGGCGAGGGGCGGGCTCGGCGCGGCCGCCGGCGACCTGGCCCTGTTCGGGCGGCACTGGGGGTTCTCGGTGGGAGACATCCGAGTGCCCGTGCGGTTCTGGCACGGCGACGCCGACAACATCGTCCCGCTCCGCCACGCCGAGGCCCTGGTCCGACTCGTGCCCGACGCCGAGCTGCACATCCGCCCCGGGGAGAGCCATCTGGGGACCATGGTTGTGGGCGACGAAGCGCTGCGTACGGTGGTCGACCTGTGGACCTGAGCCGACCATGACCGACGACCCGCCGAACGGGCCCTGGTACCGCCGGCCCGGGGTGCTCGCCGCCCTGGCCCTCGTCGTGCTCGCTCTCGGGTTCGGGGTGGGCTTGCTCCTGGCCGCGGGCGACGACGGGGACCAGGTGGACACCACCGACACCACCGTCACGAGCGTGGCGACGACCGCCCCGCCGACGACGGCGCCCGCGACGACCCCGCCGACCACGACCACGATCGAGCCCGAGGTCCTGTGCGGCGCCGGGGACCAGGTGGCCTGTGACCAGCTCGACGACGACCAGCTGCAGGCGTTCTGCGACGACGGCAACGTGGACGCCTGTCAGGTCCTCCTGGCCCGCCAGGGTGACGGGGTGCCCGACGGCCCCAACGGCGAGGGCAACGGCAACGGCAACGGCAACGGGCAGGACGACGAAGGCGACTGAGCGCACATCGGGTAGGGAGGGCACATGCGCTGGAAGCCGGGTCAAGGCCGGAGCGAGAACATCGAGGACCGCCGGGGCAGCTCGGCCGGGGGCCTCGGCGGCCTGGGCGGCCTCATCCCCGGCGGTGGCAAGGGCGGCGGGGTCATCGGGATCGTCCTGCTGCTGGCCTTCGTGCTCCTGGGCAAGAGCTGCGCGTCCGGCGGCGACTCGGCCTCTGGCGGCTTCGACATCCAAGACATCAACGACATCCTCAGCCAGTTCTCGCCCGCCGGCGGGGCCTCGGCGGGAGAGGACCCGCTGGACCCGGCCGACGACCCCGACGCCAGCACCGTGGACTTCGTGTCCTTCGTCCTCGACGACGTCCAGGGCTTCTGGGACGGCTACTTCGACGACGCCGGCGAGAACTACCCCGAAGCCGAGCTGGTCTTGTTCCGAAACAGCGTGCAGTCGGGCTGCGGGCCCGCCTCCTCGGCCACCGGGCCCTTCTACTGCCCGGTCGACTCGAAGGCGTACATCGACCTCGCCTTCTTCCGGGAACTGACCGACCGCTTCGGGGCGCCCGGCGACTTCGCCCAGGCCTACGTGCTGGCCCACGAGCTGGGCCACCACGTCCAGAACGTGCTGGGCATCAACGCCGACGTGCAGCGCCTGGGCCAGGAGAACCCCGACCGGGTCAACGAGCTCTCCGTGCGCCTCGAGCTCCAGGCCGACTGCTTTGCGGGCGTCTGGGCCCACTCGGCCTTCCAGCGCGACCTGCTCAGCGACGGTGACCTGGAGGAGGGCATCGCCGCCGCCGGTGCCGTGGGCGACGACCGGCTCGGCGTGGACTCACCCGAGAGCTTCACCCACGGCACCAGCGAACAGCGCGTGCACTGGCTGCGCACGGGCTACGAGACCGGCGACGTCCAGGCCTGCGACACATTTTCCGTCGGACGAGTCGGAGTTGTAGAACCGACCGATGGCCCAGCCCGTGGTCCGGGACTCCTAGAGGTCGGGCAGGCCCATGGCGAGGTTGGGTGATTCCAGGCCGCCGTCGACTTCGACGACCTTGCCGGTGACCCATTCGCCGGCGGGGCTGGCCAGCCAGAGGGCGGCGGCGGCGATGTCGACGGGGTCGCCGAGGCGCTTGAGCGGGGTGCGGCGGACCATCTCGTCGTGGATCTCGTCGCTGTCGAGGACGACCTGGAGGGCGGAGGTGGCCACCGAGCCGACGGCGATCCCGTTGACGCGAACGCGGGGGGCGAGATCGGCGGCGAGGAGGCGGGTGAGGTGGGTGAGGGCACCCTTGGCCGTGCCGTAGGCGGCGAAACCCCGGTCGGACATGCGGCCGATGGCCGAGGAGATGTTGACCACGCTGGCTCCCTCGCGCCCCAGCATGTGAGGGACGGCCAACTGGGTCAGGCGGAACGCCGTGGTCACGTTGAAGTGGAACGCCTTCTCGAAGGCCCGGACGCTGGTGTCCAGGAACGAGTTGGGCATCGACCCTCCGGCATTGTTGACGACGACGTCGATGCCACCGAAGGCCTCGACCGCGGTGGCCACGAGGTGGTCCAGCGTGTCGAGGTCGCTCACGTCGCAGGGGACCACGACGGCCTCCCCGCCGGACGCCCGGACGTCGGTCGCCACCTCCTCCAGCTGGCTCTCGGTGCGGGCGGCGAGGACCACGTTGGCCCCCACTTCGGCGTACGTTCGGGCGATGGCGGCGCCGATGCCCCGTCCGGCGCCCGTCACGATGACGGCTCGGCCGTCAAGTCGAAAGCGATCGAGGATCATTTCGACACTGTGTCATGCCGATAGGCATGCCGTGCCCATGGCCGGTGAAGCTGACGAATACGAAAAGATGGCGCTCGCCTCCATGCGGCGCGCCTCCGAGTCCGGTGGTGACCCCAGGTTCCACCACGCCCGGGCCCAGATCTTCGCCACCCTCGCGCTGGCCGCGGCCAGCGAGGCCGCGAAGGCCGACAACGAGAAGTGAAGCGAGCGGCCGGCCTGGTCATCCTGGCCCTCCTGGCCGGCGGGGTCGCGGTGAGCGCGGCCGTCCGACCACCCACCGAGCACGTCCTGCTGGTCGGCGACTCGATCATGCGTCAGACCGGCCCGGCCCTGACCCGTCAGCTCGGTGACGACTACACGGTGCACAACGAGGGGGTCAACGGCTCCGGCCTGCTGACCCCCGCGCTCTTCGACTGGTCCGATCAGCTCGAGCTGGACCTCGTCCGCACCGACCCCGACGTCGTCGTCTTCCTCTTCATCGGCAACTACACCGATGACCCCGCCGAGTTCTGGACCACGGCGAGCGGCCGTCGGATTCGAGACGTCGGATCGGCCGCCTTCACCCGGGAGTGGGGTCGGCAAGCCGACGCCGCCATGGCCACGATCGCCGAGACCGGCGCCCAGGTGGTGCTCGTGCTCCCGCCGCCGATGGCCGCCGACGAGTTGCAGGCCGTCGTCGACCGGCTACGGGTCGAGTACCGGCGGGTGGCGGCCGACTGGCCCTTCGTCCGTCTGGTCGACGCCGCCGACGCGGTCGGCGGCCCGAACGGTGAGTGGGTCAGCCAACTCCCCGATTCCGACGGCCGCGAGCTGTACGTGCGAGTGCCGGACACGGTCCACCTCGCCGAGCACGGTCAACGCCTGCTGGCCAGGGAGATCGTCCCCGCCGTGCGCGCCGCCGCCCGGGACTGACCGTCGGTCACCGGGTCGGGGGCTACGCCGGGTAGACGTCGATCTCGGTGGCCTTGAGGCTGGCCCAGACCTGTTGGCCGGCGGTGAGCGTGAGGTCGGCGACGGCCGCGGGGGTGACCTCGGCGACGAGGGGGAGGGGGCCGCCGAGGGCCACCCTCACCCGGTCACCCACGGCCTCCAAGTCGTCGACCGGGACGGCCCAGGTGTTGCGGGGGCTGCCGTCGGGGCGGTCACGGTAGAGCGCGATCGAGTGAGGGGACACCGTCACCAGAACCGGACCGGCGGCCGGCGTGGCCGTCACCAGCTCGGCCCCGT
The DNA here is from genome assembly GCA_963725155.1 of uncultured Microthrixaceae bacterium. GTDB lineage: Bacteria > Actinomycetota > Acidimicrobiia > Acidimicrobiales > DATDAH01 > DATDAH01. The sequence goes on along the minus strand of CAVRXU010000009.1, from coordinate 9,285 downwards.
TCGCCGTCGTCACGGTGGTGCCCTCGGCGTGGCCCTCCAGGAGGTTCAAGCCGACCAGGCGGGCCACGAAGGCCGACCGGGGGCGACGGGTGATCTCGGCCGGGGTTCCGACCTGGCTGACCCGCCCGTCCTCCAGGACCACCAGCCGGTCGGTGAGGGCCAGCGCGTCGACCGGGTCATGGGACACGAGGACGATCGCCCGGTCCTCCCGCCGCTCCTCGGTGCGCAGCAGCCGGCGGACCAGGGCGCGGCCGTCCTGGTCGAGCGCGGCGAGGGGCTCGTCGAGGAGGAGGACGGAGGGCTCGGCGGCCAACGCCCGGGCGATGGCCGCCCGCTGCGCCTGCCCACCGGACACGTCCCGCGGACGGTCACGGGCCCGGTCACCGACCCCGAGCTTCTCCAGCCAACCGACGGCCGTCGTGCGGGCGGCGTCCTTCGCCACCCCTTGGCGCCGAGGTCCGAAGGCCACGTTGTCCCGCAGGTCGAGGTTGGGGAAGAGCGTCGGGTTCTGGTGCACCAGCCCGGTCGGTCGCTCGTCCGGCGGCACGAACACGTCGCCGACCGGATCGTCGACCACCTCGTCGCCGATGCGGAGGGTGCCCTCATCCAGCGCGGTGAGGCCGGCCAGGACCCGCAACAGCGTGGTCTTGCCCGCCCCGTTCTCGCCCAGCACCCCGACGACCTCGCCCGCCTCCACGTGGAGGTCCAGCTCGGCGGTGAACGCCCCGCGGGTCACGCGGCCCTCGAGGGCGATCACGACGAGCCTCCGACGAGACGGTCCCGGAGCAGCACGAGCACGGTGAGGGAGACCGCCAGTAGGACCACGGAGAGGGCGAGGGCGGCCTCCCGGTCGGTCTGGAGGTCGACGTAGACGGCCAGGGGCAGGGTCCGCGTCCGGCCCTGCACATTGCCGGCGAAGGTGATGGTGGCGCCGAACTCGCCCAGGGCCCGGGCGAAGGCCAGGGCCGCCCCCGCGGCCAACTGCGGGGCGAGGAGAGGGACCGTGACCCGCCAGAAGGTGACCAGACGGCTGGCCCCGAGCGTGCGGGCCGCCTCCTCGTAGCCCGGGTCGAGCGAGCGCAGGCCCGATTCCACGGTGATCACGAGGAAGGGCAGGGCCACGAAGGTGACGGCGACGATGGCGCCGGCGGTCGTGAACGGGAGGGTGATCCCGAACCACCGGTCCAGGTACTGGCCCACCAGACCTCGGCGGCCGAGGGCGAACAGGAGGGCCACCCCGGCGACCACCGGCGGCAGCACCATGGGCAACAGGACGAGGGCCCGCACGACGGATCGGCCGGGAAAGCGGGTACGGGCCAGCATCCAGGCCAGGGGCACCCCGAGCACCGTGGCCAGCACGGTCGCCGTGAGGGCCACCACGAGCGAGAGGCGAAGGGCCTCGGTCGCCTCGGGTTGGGAGAGGAGCGACCCCAGCTGTCGCCAGGGCGTGCGCTGCAGCAGCCCGAGCAGTGGCAGGGCCAGGAACACGGCCGCCACGACCCCGAGCAGGGCCAGGACGCCGCCCCCCTCACCCGTTCTGGCTCCCGATCTGCCGGTCATGGCCGGCAGATCGGAGGCCAGAAGGAGTCGGTCACGGGCGCTCCGGGATCTCGACGACGACGTTGGTGGCCTTGACCGTGGCCACGGCCACGACGCCGGGCTCGAGGCCCAGCTCGTCGGCCGCCTCGCGGCTCATCAGCGACACGACCCGGAACGGGCCGGCCTGGAGGTCGACCTGGGCCATCACCCCGTCCCGCATGACCCGGGTCACCAGGCCGGTGAGCCGGTTGCGAGCCGACGCGCCGGCGATGACCCCCGGTTCGGGGGCATCAGCCAGGGAAGCGGCCAGGCGGGCCAGGTCGGCGGCATCGACCAGACGGTGCCCGCCCTCGGTCCGCCGGGTCACCAGCCGGCCGTCGTCGGCCCAGCGGCGCACGGTGTCCACGCTCACCCCGAGCAGGGCTGCGGCTTCTCCCATTCGGAAATCCTGCATCCGCGAGATTTGTAGCACCTGTTCCTCGTGTGGGGCGGGGTCGCGGTCCTCCCGTCCGCCTGAGGCGGCGGCGCTGCTGGTAGACGTGGGGGCGTGATCCTCGCCGACACCCTCGCCCAGGCGTGTGGCGACGACCCCGGCGTCGCCTGCCGCAACGTCTACGAGTGGACCGGCAACGCGGCGTTGGCCGAGGTCGCCAACTGGCTGGTCGACGTGCCCCTGCGCATCGCCCTGATCCTGCTGGTCGCCTGGGTGGCCACCCGTGTGGCCCGTCGCGTCATCCGCCGCTCGGCCCGGCGCCTGGCCACCAGCGCCGACGAGGGTGCCCTCGGCCGGGTCGGCCACACGTCCGTGGTCGGCGCCGCCGCCCCCGACCCGGTTCGGGTCTACGCCCGGATGGGGGCGTTGGAGAACGTGCTCGGGAGCGTGGTCAGCACGATCATCTGGGTCATCGCCGGCCTCGTGGCCCTCGGGGAGCTGAACATCAACCTGGGCCCGCTGATCGCCGGAGCGGGCATCGCCGGCGTGGCCCTGGGCTTCGGGGCCCAGCAGGTGGTGCGGGACTACCTCTCGGGCGTCTTCATCGTGAGCGAGGACCAGTTCGGGCCGGGGGACACCATCGACCTGCAGGACGTCAGCGGCACGGTGGAGTCCGTCTCCCTGCGGTCGACCAAGGTGCGCGACGTCGACGGCGTGCTCTGGACCGTGGCCAACGGCGAGATCCTCAAGGTGGGCAACGCCACCAAGGGGTGGTCCCGATCGAAGCTCGACGTCTCCGTGGCCTACGGGACCGACCTGCGCCGGGCCATGGACGTGGTCCGGGAGGTGGGCGAGGGCCTCCGCGCCGATCCCGAGTGGGAGATGGACGTGCTGGAGCCGCCCGACATGTGGGGCATCCAGCACCTGGCGGCCGACGGGGTCACCATCCGCCTCGTCCTCAAGGTCCGCCCCGGTCGGCAGTACGCCGTGACCCGCGAGCTCCAGCTCCGGATCGCGGAACGGCTCGAAGCCGAAGGCATCGAGATCCCCTTCCCCCAGCGCACCCTCTGGCTCCGCAACCGCGAGGACGAGGACACCCTCACCGGCGAGCCCGGCGCGGCGGACGGCGAGGCGCCGAGCTAGCCCTCGGCGACCGGGGTGAGGGTGACGGACACCGAGAAGGTGTCGTCCTCCTCAGTGGTGAGGGCGACGGCCTTCGCCGCGTCCTGCACGTCGTCCGCGGCCAGGGCCAGGGCGGCCAGGCGCTCGGGGGTGTCGCGGACCACGACCGACTCGACGTCGGCCCGGAGGGAGACCCCGGCCTCGGTCTTGGCCTTGCGGATCTCGGACAGGACGGCGCTGGCCACCTCGGTGACGAGCGGGTCGCCGTCCCCGGCGTCCATGACCACCGCCGTGGGATCGGGCCAGGGCGCCCGGTGGATCGAGCCCTCCTGCCACCAGGACCAGGCCTCTTCGGTGGCGTAGGGCAGGATCGGGGCCAACAGCCGCAGCACGACGCCGAGGGCCTCCTCGAGGGCGGCCCGGGCCGAGTCCGAGCCCGCGGCGTTGCCACCGGCGGCGTCCTGGTTGCCGTAGGCCCGGCCCTTGACCAGCTCGACGTGGTCGTCGCAGAACCACCAGAAGAAGGACTCGGTGCGCTCGAGGGCTCGGGCGTAGTCGTAGCCCTCGAAGGCGGACGTGGCCTGGTCGACGAGCGTGGCCAGGCGGGCGATCATGGCCCGGTCGACGGGGTGGGTGATGCGGGCGTCCGCCGGCGGCGGGGCATCCCCGAGCTTGAGCACGAACTTGCTGACGTTGAGGACCTTGATGGCCAAGCGGCGCCCGACCTTCATCTGGCCCTCGTCCAGGGCGGTGTCGGTCCCGGGGCGACCCTCGGCCGACCAGTAGCGGAGGGCGTCGGAGCCGTACTGCTCGAGCATGGCCATGGGCGTGACCACGTTGCCCCTCGACTTGGCCATCTTCTTGCGGTCGGGGTCCAGGATCCACCCCGAGATGGCGGCGTGGCGCCACGGCGCGGTGCCGTGCTCGAAGTGGGACCGCACGACGGTGGAGAACAGCCAGGTGCGGATGATGTCGTGGGCCTGCGGGCGCAGGTCCATGGGGAACACCCGCTGGAACAGGTCCTCGTCGTCCACCCAGCCGCCGACGATCTGGGGCGTCAGCGACGAGGTGGCCCAGGTGTCCATGATGTCGCTCTCGCCCACGAAGCCGCCGGGCTGGCCCCGCTGGGCCTCGTCGAACCCCGGCGGTACGTCCGAGGACGGGTCGACCGGGAGGGCGGCCTCGTCCGGGACGAGCACCGTGCCGTGGTCGACCTCGCCGTCGTCACCCACCCCGTACCAGACAGGGATGGGCACGCCGAAGTAGCGCTGGCGACTGATGAGCCAGTCGCCGTTGAGGCCCTCGATCCAGTCCTCGTAGCGGGCCCGCATGTACCCGGGGTGCCAGTCGAACTCCTTGCCCCGGGCGATCAGCGCCTGTCGGAGGTCGTCCTCCCGCCCGCCGTTGCGGATGTACCACTGACGGGACGTGACGATCTCGAGGGGCTTGTCCCCCTTCTCGTAGAACTTCACCGGGTGGGTGATCTGGCGGGGCTCCCCCCGGAGCGCCCCGGCCTCGCCCAGTAGCTCGACGATGCGCTCCTTGGCGCTGAACAGGGTCTTGCCCGCCAGCTCGGACTCGTAGAGGTCGGAGGCCTCGTCGGTGAACTCGTGGGGCGCGTCGGGGAGGAGGCGGCCGTTGCGTCCTACGACGGCTCGCACGGGCAGGTCCAGCTCCCGCCACCAGGTCACGTCGGTGGTGTCGCCGAAGGTGCAGATCATGGCGATGCCGGTGCCCTTGTCCGGGTCGGCCAGGCGGTGGGCCTTGACGGGGACAGGAACGCCGAAGAGCGGGGTGCGGACCTGGGTCTCGAAGAACGGCTGGTAGCGCTCGTCGTCCGGGTGGGCGACGAGGGCGACGCAGGCGGGGATGAGCTCGGGACGTGTGGTGTCGATGACGAGCGGATCGCCGCCGTCGCGGCCGAAGGCGACCTGGTGGTAGGCCCCGGGCTGCTCCCTGTCCTCCAGCTCGGCCTGGGACACCGCCATTTCGAAGCGGACGTCCCAGAGGGTCGGGGCCTCGGACTGGTAGGCCTCCCCCCGGGCCAGGTTGCGCAGGAAGGCCCGCTGGCTGGTGCGGCGGGACTGGTCGTTGATGGTGGTGTAGGTCAGCGACCAGTCGACGGAAAGGCCGAGGTGGCGCCACAGTTCCTCGAAGGCCTGCTCGTCCTCGGCGGTGAGACCGAAGCAGAGGTCGATGAAGTTGCGGCGCGAGCAGCGCACCAGATCGTCCCGCCGGTTGCCCTTGGGGGGCTCGGCCGGCGGCTGGAACTCGGGGTCGTAGGGCAGGGTGGGGTCACAGCGCACGCCGTAGAAGTTCTCGACCCGGCGTTCGGTGGGCACGCCGTTGTCGTCCCAACCCATGGGGTAGAAGCACTCCCGGCCCCGCATGCGCTGGTAGCGGACCACGGTGTCGGTGTGGGTGAACGAGAACACGTGACCCACGTGCAGCGAGCCACTGACCGTCGGCGGCGGGGTGTCGACCGAGTAGATCTCCTCACGGGTCTTGCTCCGGTCGAAGCGGTAGGTCCCCTCGCGCTCCCACACCTCGCCCCAGCGCGCTTCGAGGCCTTCGAGCGATGGCTTGTCGGGGACGGAGCGGTCGGCGCACATGGTTTGCCAACGCTACCGGCGGGCGTCGTACCGCCCGAAGACGAAACCTCCCGGGCGAGCGGCGGGGGCCTCGGTACCGTCTCGCTGTGCTCTCACTGTTCGACACCGCCGCCGGCCGGGTCCGCCCCGTCGAGTTCCGTGAACCGGGCCAGGCGACGATGTACGTCTGCGGGCCCACCGTCTACGGGCCGCCCCACCTCGGCCACGGGCGCTTCAGCCTGGTGTTCGACATCCTCCGCCGATACCTCGAGTGGACCGGGGTCGAGGTCACCTACGTCTCCAACATCACCGACATCGACGACCAGATCATCAACAAGGGGGCGGCCGAGGGTCGCGACCCCGCCGAGGTGGCCGTCGAGTTCGAGGCCAAGTGGTACGAGGGCATGGACCTCATCGGGGTCAAGCGCCCGACCTTCGACCCCCACGCCACGGCGTACGTGGACCAGATGGTCCAGCTCATCGCCGACCTGATCGCCGCCGGCCGGGCCTACGAGACCAGTGATGGCGTCTACCTGGCGACCGAGGGCATCGAGGGCTACGGCACGCTGGCCCGCCAGTCCCTGGACTCGCTGCGCTCCGGGGCCCGCGTCGAGGTCAAGGACGAGAAGCGGTCGCCCCTGGACTTCGTGCTCTGGAAGAAGGCCAAGCCGGGCGAGCCGACGTGGGACTCGCCCTGGGGACCGGGCCGGCCGGGGTGGCACACCGAGTGCGTCGTGATGTCCCTCGAGTTGCTGGGCGAGGGCTTCGACATCCACGGCGGCGGCCAGGACCTGGCGTTCCCCCATCACGAGAACGAGTGGGCGCAGGCGAAGGCGTTGAGCAAGGCGTTCGCCCGCCACTGGGTCCACAACGGGTTCGTGGAGGTGGCGGGGGAGAAGATGTCGAAGTCCCTCGGCAACTACACCGACCTCCTCGACCTGGCCACCTCCGCCGATCCGCGGGCCTATCGCCTCCTGGTCCTGCAGGCCCACTACCGCTCGCCCGTCGAGGTCAACCGGGAGACGGCCGCGGCCGCCTCGTCGGCGCTGGCCACCTTCGACGCCCTGGCCCGCCGGATGGTCGGGGTGGACCCGGGTGTCGCCGACGAGGCCGAGCTGGATCGCTTCCGGTCCCTCATGGACGACGACATGGACACGCCGGCCGTCGTGGCTCAGCTCTTCGGCCTGGCCACCGCAGCCAACACGGCGCTGGACGGCGACGACCCGGCGTCGGCGGCGACGGCCTGGGCCACGATCGGCGAGATCACCCGCGCCGTGGGCATCGACATCAAGGCCGCCGGCGGCACCGTGCCCCTGGAGGTCACAGCTCTGGCCACCGAGCGCGACGAGGCCCGTTCGGCCAAGGACTTCGCCAGGGCCGACGCCCTGCGGGACGAGCTCAAGTCCCTCGGCTGGGAGGTCGAGGACACACCGGAAGGCACCAGGGTCCACCCGGCTTGATGCCGTCCGGGGGCGGCCGACAGGAAGCTCATGTTGGGCGGCTACCGCGCGCAGGTGGGCATGGCCTTCGAGGCCATCGCCGAGGGCCTCGCGCCGTACGTCGACAAGCGCATGGCCACCTACCTCGAGGGTGACGACTGGATCCTGGTGGCCTCCACCAAGCTGGGCAAGCGCCCCGACATCGCCGTCTCCCTGACCGACCCGCAGTTCCAGCTCGAGGTCATCACCCGCTTCTGGGGCCCGGTCTTCGCCAAGGACCTCGCCCTCGAACTGCGGGAGGTCGTCCGGGAGCTCCTGCTGGCCCGGAACCACTGGGCCCACATGAGTGACACCCAGCCGATGGACCTGCCCTACGCCGAGCGGGTCCACGAGCTGGCCCGCGACCTGCTCGAGGGCGTCGGCTCACCCCTGGCCGCGCACGTCGAGGACCTGCTCGACCGCTTGCGCTGGGACGCCATCCACCTCGTGGCCGAGGCCGAGCACATCGACGACCACACCGCCCTGATGACGCGCCTCGGGCAGCTGGAGGAGGATCGGGCCGAGCTGACCCGGCAGCTGGAGGCCGCCCGGCAAGCCGCGGACAGCCAGACGGGTCGGACCCGGGCCGTGGCCCGCCAGTTGGCCGAGTTGCAGACGCAGTACGCCGCCGTCGCCGGGCTGAAGGAGCGCTACGCGCACCTCCAGGTCCAGCTCGAGGCCGCGGCCGGCACCGGCGAGCCGGAACGGGTGGTGGCCCAGCTCGAGCACGCCCGTCGGGCGGCGGTGGCCCTGAAGGTGGAGTCGTCGTCGCTGCACAGCCAGCTGGCGGAGGCCCGAGCCCTCCTGGACGACCCGGTCGGCACCGCCGTCGGTCAGCGGGTGATCTGGCTGATGGCCGCCCTGCTGGCCACGCTCAGCATGGTCATGGTGCTGGTGACGACCTGGCTGTGATGGTGGTCCTGGTTGTTACCGGCTGGTAACTTAGGGTCAGCTTCCTTCCCCCAGAGCGTCCCGAGGTGTGCCATGACCGACTTCTCCCTCGACCTGAACGAAGACCAGATCCAGCTCCAGAAGTGGGTCCACGACTTCGCCGAGAACGTCGTCCGCCCCGTGGCCGGCGAGTACGACAAGAAGGAAGAGACCCCGTGGCCCGTCATCGAGGAGGCGGCCAAGATCGGGCTCTACAGCTTCGACTTCTTCGCCAACGCCTTCGCCGACGAGACGGGGCTGACCATCCCGGTGGTCATGGAAGAGCTCTTCTGGGGTGACGCCGGCATCGGCCTCTCCATCGTGGGCAGCGTCCTCGGCGTCGCCGGCATCATGGCCAACGGCACGCCCGAGCAGATCGGCGAGTGGGTCCCGCAGTGCTTCGGTACGCCGGACAAGGTCTCCCTCGGCGCCTTCTGCGTCTCCGAGCCCGACGCCGGCTCCGACGTGTCCTCCCTGCGGACCAAGGCCGTCTACGACGAGGCCAAGGACGAGTGGGTCATCAACGGGACCAAGACCTGGATCACAAACGGCGGCATCGCCGACGTCCACGTCGTCGTCGCCACCGTCGACCCGACCCTCGGCTCCCGGGGCCAGGCCAGCTTCATCGTCCCGCCGGGCACGCCCGGCCTGACCCAGGGCACCAAGTTCTCCAAGATGGGCATCCGGGCCAGCCACACCGCCGAGGTCGTCTTCGACGACGTGCGGGTGCCGGGCTCGCTCCTCCTCGGCGGCAAGGAGCGCCTGGACGACCGAATGGCCAAGGCCAAGGAGGGCAAGAAGAGCGGCGGCCAGGCGGCCATGGCCACCTTCGAGGCCACTCGACCCTCGGTCGGCGCGCAGGCCGTCGGGATCGCCCGGGCGGCCTACGAGTACTCCCTGCAGTACGCCCTCGAGCGCAAGCAGTTCGGCAAGGCCATCATCGAGAACCAGTCGATCGCCTTCCTGCTGGCCGACATGAGGACCGAGATCGACGCCGCCCGGCTGCTGGTCTGGCGGGCGGCCTGGATGGGTCGCACCGGCAAGACCTTCGAGGCGGCCGAGGGCTCGATGTCCAAGCTCAAGGCCGGCCGCACGGCCGTCTGGGTCACCGAGCGGGCCATCCAGATCATGGGTGGCGCCGGCTACGTCGACGAGCACCCCGTCGAGCGCTGGCACCGGGACTCGAAGATCT
>CAVRXU010000008.1:0-1212742 GCA_963725155.1 uncultured Microthrixaceae bacterium | reverse complement strand
CGACGCCGCGCACAGCGCGCACCGCGAGGTCCTCGTCGCCTACCCGGTGTCCGTCAGCCCCAGCGGCGTGAGCAGGCGGCGGGTGTCGTGCTCGGGCTCCAGGCCAGCCTCAGCCAACACGCGGAGCAGGCGCTCGGCACTCGTCCGGGCCGCGCTCCGGTCCCCCATCGCGAGCAGGGCCCGAACCCGCAGCCGGTGCCCCTGCTCCGCCAGCTCGTCGATCGCAGCCACCTCGTCGGCCCGGCGGAGAGCCTGTTCGGGCTCGCCCCGGGCAAGGAGGAGCTCGCCGGCGCGCGCCGCGGTCGTGACGAACAGTGAGCGGAGCCGGATTCGCTCGTAGATGATCCACCTGTCGTCCAGACCCGCCATGTAGTCGCCCCGGTACAGATCGATCGCCGACAGGTAGCACGAGAGCGCACCACCCGGCACGCCTCGTTCCTCCAGGTGCCGACCCTCCTCGGTGAGCGCGTCGAACCGGGCGACGTCGCTCTCCAGGCCTTCGGAGATGAGCACCAGGCTCTCGCCGTCGCGGCGTACGAACCACGGCGCCTCGCGATGCGCTCGATCCGGCTCGAGGACCCGCTGGAGGTGCCCGAGGTTGGTGCGGAGGTTGGCCGAGGCGCTGCGCTCGTCGAGCTCGGGCCACAGGGCCGTCACGACCTCTCCCCGGGTCGTCTGCGGATGGTTGAGCAGGAAGCAGAGCATCTGCCGCACCCGCTCGCGCCTCCATTCCTTGTCGACCACTTGCACACCGTCGCGGAACAGGCGCAGCCCGCCGAGGACCTCGATGCGGAGGGAATGGGACGGTCGGGTCGGCAAGTTCGCCAGCCGCTGGTGGGCCCACTGCGCGACCGGCCCGTCGTGGACCGTCGCCACCCATCGCAGCAAGTCACGGAGATCGGGGAGCTCGTCCAGGACGGCCTCGGCCTCGGAGACCCCACCGATCACCGCGGCCACCGCCAGCTCCGCCAGATGCGGGGGGGCGACGTGGACCCGGAGCAGGGTGGGGCGCCGCCACGGCAGGGCGACGGCACCGGTGAGGTCGCCCTCTTCCCGCTGGGCCGTCAGGGCGCGGGCCATCTCCTGCACGGTCGTCAGCGCCGGACCGAGGTTCGCTCGGTCGATCATCGGGCGGACCTCCGGGATCAGGAGATGCAGCAGGGGCAGGGAGTTGAGGTAGGAGCGGGCGGGCAGCACCTCCATGGGGACCTCGGCCAAGGCCTCCTTCAGCAGCCCAACGGCCCGCCGCTCGTCGTGCCGGGCCACGGCCAGCGAGGCCTCGGCGACCCGCAGGAAGTTGGCTCCATGGCCACCCCCGATGTGGCCGACGAGCATCTCGCCCCGCTCGACGAGCGCCTCGGCCTGCTCCAGGTCGCCGGCGTGGACCGCGATGAGTGCGACCACGCCCGACAAGGCGACCTGTTGGTGGGTGAGGCGGACCGGTCCGATCCCCGATGCCATCTCCTGGCCGATGGTGATCGCCAGCTCCGGCGAGACGTCGCCTCGCAGCCAGGTGGCGAAGGCCACGACTCGTGTGTCCTCTCCGGCGAGGCCGGAGGCCAGTTCGTCGACCGCGGTGGGCAGGCCGATCTCCTCGGGGCAACCCAGGTCGAGGAGCACGCCGCCGCGCAGGTCGACGGTCTGGGCCAGGACCGTCTCTCGGCCCGGCCGATCGCAGGCGTGGAGCGTACGCAGGGCATCGTCCCGGCGGCCCTGGCGGCCGAGCTCGACGGCCGACTCGATCTCGACCAGCAGCTCGGCCAGCGGTTCGCCCCATCCGGCCAGTTCGAACAGGCGGGCCATGATCGCCGGGATCCGGTCCCGGCTCCCAGCCCAGAGCTCGGACTGGTAGAGCCGCCAGAGGGCGACACACTCGGCCTCGCCGTCACCGCGCAAGCGGGCCAGCTCCGCGGCGTTCTCGAAGGATCCGATGGCCGTCGCCTCCGAGCCGCTGAGGGACAGGATCGCCCGCAGCAACGCCGCCTCGACTTCGAGGTCGGGGCCGGGAGGAAGGCGATCGGCCAGGAATCGCAGATCGCCCAGTGGTGTCCGGGCGAGCGGCTTCACCACGGCGGATCGGATGGCGCTCCGCTGACCATCGAGATCCTCGGCCGCGGCCGACGCGGCAAAGGCCTGGCGGAGGTCACCGCGCTCGAGCAGGTGCGCGGCACCCCGCCGGAGCACGTCGCGCTCCATCGCGGCGTCACGCCGAAGGCGCAGAGCGGGCAACCAGAGGGCGTGCAGCCTGAGGGAGCCGTCGGGCCGACCATCGGTGAGCGGCAGGCCACCGAACAGGTCCTCGGCCGACAGGTCCGAGTCGGTTACCGCTCGAAGCAGGTCGTCGTCGACGGCCTCGAACAGGGCCAGCCGGCTGATGGCCTCGAGCCGGTCGGGATCGATCTGGTCGAGCACCTCCTCCCACAGGTACTCGGTGGCGGCCTCACGGCCGGCGACGGCGACCAGCTCGGCGAGCGCCGGCCAGCGGACCGTGGCCAGCAGGTCCGGGGCCACGCCGCGTTCTACGGCGAACCGGCCCAGCTCGTCGTCGTCGAAGGCCAGCTCGGCCTCGCCCAGCTCGACCACCTCGTCGCTCAGCCGGAGACGGGCCACCGGTAGCGGCGGCAGCTGGCGGCCGGCGATGAGCAGGTGCCCGTTGCGCGGGAGGGCCGCGAGGAGATCGGCCATTGCCTGTTCGCCCGGTGAGGCCGGCGTGATGGCGTGGACATCGTCGAGCACCACCGCCACGTCCTCGGGCGCCCTCGACCACAGGGCGTCGATCACCGCGTCGACCGTGGGCTCGGCCTGGCGTCCCAGGGCGGTCAACAGCCCGGCGGCCAGTTCGGCCGCGTCAGCGTCGTCAGGCCGACACTGCAGCCAGACGTCGACCCCTCTCGGCTGCAGCTCGTTCTCGGCCAGGGCGCTCGTGAGCAGTGCCGTCTTGCCGAAGCCCGGTCCGGCCACCACGGTGGTGAGGCGCCGATCGAACCGTCCCGCCAGGGTGGCCAGCAGGCGCGGCCGCGGGACGTAGGGACGGTTCCCGGGCACGGGCGGCCCGAGTCGGGATGACTGGCTCACCACCGGGCAGGTTGACCGCCGAACTGGGGCCTGGCAAGCGCCTGGTTTGCGCCTGGTTTACGGCCCGCTCGTACCTTCGCCGTCAGGCAGCGTGAGGAGGTCACCATGTTCGCCGCCGGCATGCAGCAGATTGGTCGGGTCCTGGAGCCCCGGAACCGCAGGGGCGGCCGCCCTCAGGTCGGGCGGCGGGTCCGACGCCGCGCCCGTCGGCCTGTCGAGTCAACTCGGTAGAGCACCGAGGCCGCGTTGGTGGCGGCCAGGTCACAGCGGGCGCCGTGCGTCAGCGGCCCCAGGCGTCCTCGAGCTCGGAGTCGCCGACATTGGTGTCGAGCCAGTCCTGCAGGGGTCGGGCCTGGTGGAGGAAGTCGACGATCCGGTGCTTGGCGCTCGAGGTGCCCAGCCAGGCGCCGGCGGACCACTCCCTCCAGGCGATGAGGCTCTTGTGGCGGAGCCACTCGATGCGCGGGTGGTCCTTGGGGTAGCCGCGGGGTGCGGTCTTGAGGACCTCCCGGCCCGTGACGTCGATGCCCGAGCCGCGCACCTGCTCGACGACCGCCTCGAGCTCGACACCCGTGCGATCATCGGCGACCGCTTGGCGGAACCGCTGGAGCTGGTCCTTGGCCATCACGTACGTCCCGAGCCCGGCGGCCAGCCCCTCCGATGACAGCTGGACGTAGCCGCCGCCGCCGAGCCGGGCACCCATCGCCGTCTTGTAGGGCGACTTGTCGGCGCTGAAGCGCACGTCTCGGTAGGGCCGGAAGATCTTCCCCTCGCCGAACTCGACGGCCAGGTCGGCCAGCAACGCCTCCATCGGGGCCCGGACCTGGTCCTCGTACACCGCCTTGTGGTCGGTCCAGTACGCCTTGGTGTTGTCGACCTCGAGGCCCTCGTAGAACTCCAGCGCCTCCACCGGCCACCCCTCGAACGCCATGCCGAAACGGTAGTGACACGACAGACTGGCTCTGAACAGCGCCATCGGCGACGCCGCCTGCGGCGTCTGTGGGTCGTCTGGCTTCCCAGTGGGCCGACATGGAGTCGACCTTCGTGGCGTATCGGAGCCGCGAGGTCGCCTCAGGTGTCCAGGGCTCGCCGCACCGTGAGCGCGACGGGCGAGAGTTGCTGGTCACCGTCCTCGAGTCGTAGGGCGCCTTCGAGGGCGATGGGCGGTTGTGCGATCAGCCGGGGTTGTGAGCCGCGGTGAGGCCAGGTGGCGGCGTGCACGAGGAAGGGGTGGCACAGATAGACGTCGCCGGCGAGTCCCGTCGCGAGGGCAACGGGTCCCTCAGGATCCGGCAGCGGTGCGGACAGCCCCATCACGCCGTCGTCACCGAACGGCCGGAGAAGCGGGGGGATCGCGTGATGGGAGCCCTCGAGGATGCGCGTGGATGCGTCCTCGACCGCGATGTCCGACAGGAGGCACAGCAGCAGCAGACCCCGGCCTTTGGAGCGGTAGTTGACGTACCAGTCGTAGAGGGTGTCGGTGGTCGGACCCGGAAAGCTTGCATCGATGTGCCATCCGGTGTCGCCGGGATCGCCGGCGCACGGGAAGCGTATGACGAGCAGGCCGAGGTTCGGTCGGGGTTGCCATGCTTCGCCTTCGAGGAGCTGGCCGACGGCTTCCAGGAGGCGCGGTGCGTTCGCCGCCTGGTGGAACGGCTCGCCGTCGACCACCCCACGGACGACCGGCTCGGGCCACGGAGCCGAAGCGGGGATCTCCAGCTGCTCCATTGCGCGGTCGCAGCATTGCTGCGCAACCGCGCCGGGATCGCCTGCTCGACGCGCAGGTAGCCCACCTCGACGAACTGGTCGAGCGGCGACGACGACGACCGGTGACCCGGCGACGGAGCTGTCGCCGGGTGACCGCTACGTCGCCCTCGGCAGCTCGATCGCGTCGGGGTTCGGCATCCCAGTGCAGAGCACGCCGTGCGGAAGGTCGTCGCGGAGCTACCCGCAACTCCTCGCCGAGCACTACGACCTGGACCTCGTCGACGTCACCTGTGGCGCTGCCGCCATCCCCAACGTGCTCGCACAGCCGCAGGGCGACGCCCCACCCCAGATCGAGGCGGTCACCCCCGACACGAGACTCGTCACGATCTCGATCGGCGGCAACGACATCGGCTACAACGCCACCGCGCTCTTGTGCGGCGAGCCGGCCACGTGCGCGGCGCCCGACACCCTCGACGCCGACCTCGAGGCGCTCCCGGGCCGCCTGACCTCAATGCTCGATGCGGTGTCGGCTACCGCCCCGGACGCCGTCATCGTCTTCGTCACCTACCCCCGTGAAGTGCCCGAAGGCAATTGCCCCGCGGCTGTCCTTCGATGACGCCGAAGCGTCGATCGTGCGGTCGATGGGCGCAAGCCTCGAACAGACCTTCGTCGATGTGGTGGCACCCACCGACGTGGTGTTCGTCGACCCGTACCGCGGACCCCGACGACCACACCGGCCCTGCGCGCCGGCGTCCCAACGCTGGACCGCCGGGAACGACGTCGCCCGACGGAACCCCGTATCACCCGACGGCGCTCGGCCACGAGGTCATGGCCGCCCTCGTCATCGACGCGCTCGATTGAGCGGCCTGCCCGCCTGACCCGGGTCAGGCCGGTCTCGTCGGCAGCGCGCACTCGCCACCGCAGTCGGCGCTGGCCGCGCCGTCCGGGAGCTCGGCGTCGACGTGGGCGACCTCCGGATCGAAGCTGAAGAACCCTTCGATGGCGATGCTCTCGGGCAGTGGGTCCTCATAGGTCCACGCCACGTCCTCGACCACCGTGCCGTCGACGACGGCGGACCACCACGTGGCGTGGCCCTTGTAGTTGCAGTAGCTGGTGGTCTCGCTCCGTTGCAGCAGGTCCGTGCGCACGAGGGCCGGGTCGACGTAGAGCTTCGGGCCGAGCGCGGTCTCGAAGAGGATCCGCGTGTCGTCGGTGTCGACCAGCGTGGTCCCGGCGACCTCGACCCGGAGACGGCGGTGGGTCGGCCGGATGTCGACCCGGTGGTACGGGTTCGGTGGGTAGTGCACGAGCTGGCGTCCCTCCTCGAACCAGGCGTCGACGGCATCCCAGGGGACATGGACGTAGCCCGGGGCTTCGGGCTCGGGCTCGGTCGGGAGGTCACCGACCTCGTCCGGCGGGAACACGTAGGTCAGCGGCCGACCGGCGCGGTGCACCATCAGGGCGCGCTCGGTGTCGATCACGGCCTGCCCGTCGATCAGCGCCTGCACCCGCCGGGGGTGCGGCTCGATGTACACGACGCCGGCGGGCATGGCGGTCGAGAACCAGCCGGCGCGGTCGTGGCCCAGCGGTCCCTTGGCGGCGGTGAGGCTCACAGCGCCGTCCTCGCGTCGCCCTGGGCCGGGTCGGCGAAGCCCCGCACCATGGCGTCGACGGTGAACGAGGCCACGAGGGCGCCGGCCTCGTCGTGGACCCGGCACTCAGCGTGGGTCATGCCATCGCCGGCGACCGTTGAGCGGTGGTGGTAGAGGAGCCATTGGTCGGCCCGCACGTCGGCGTGGAACGAGACGGTGATGGCGTTGATCGCCGTCGACAGCGTGACGTGGGCCTGGGCCTGGCCGATGCCGGCGTGCGGGCGGAGGGCGGCGGCGATCGACAGGTGACCGGTGAACTGGGCCACCAGCCCCGCGTGGAGGGCGGGGTCGTCGGGCAGGGGCCGGAACCGGACCCACGCGTCGAGCTCGGGCGGGCCGACCGGGGCCTCCGGGTCGCCGGTGTAGGCGTCGTCGACGATGCGCAGGTCCCGGCCCGTCACCCCCATGTCGTATGGCGTCGACTGGTAGGGGCCGGGGACGTCGGGGGCGGCCTCGGCGTGGCGGATGACGTCAGGGGCGGTGACGTCGAGCAACACCGTGCCCGCCGCGCACGTGCGCTCGCCCTGGGTGGCCCGGACGCCGAGCGCGGTGAACGTCCGCCCCTCCGAGACCGGGTCCAGCTCGATGGCGTAGGGCGCCCGGGCGTCGGCGGCGCGGGTGAAGACCATGGACGCCGAGGCGACCCGGCGGTCGGGGACGTGCCGGCCGGCCGCCACCAGGGCCTGCCCGAGCATCTGGCTGCCCTCGACCACCGGCCGGCGCCAGTCGCTACGGGCCTCGCTGCGGTAGCGGAGCTCGCCGTCGGGCCGGACGTCGAGGATCTCGACCAGGTCGGCGGCGTCACCCCAGGTCGGGAAGCGCTTGGTGGTCACGTCGCGCTCGTGGTCGCCGTCGCGGGCGTCGACCAGCTCGAGGTCCACCTTCTCGTGGTCGAACAGAATGTGCTCGGCGATGTCGTCGGTCCCCTCGCGCCAGAGGCCGGGGTCGAGCTGGTCGAGGGCGACGGCGTCGACATCGGCCCGGGGGAACCACAGCTCGGGTGCCGCGTCGCCCACGTCGCGGCGGATGGCGGTGTCGGACTGGGCGATCGTCGTGCCGTCGCTCGAGGCCCGGGCCCGGTAGGGCAACGAGGCGGGGGAGGCCACCACGGACAGGGTAGTCGACCTCGCCGTCGACATTTCGACGTCGACGTCAATATTGGGGATACGTTCCGCCACTCAGGTCGTGGCGGTGGCGGACATCACGGTGACACCGTCCTCGCGCACCGCCCGCGCCTGCACTTCGGTCCCGTCGACGTCGACGAGGAGCCAGACGACCGTGCCGACGAAGGTCGGGGCCTCGGCCCGGAAGCGAAAGGTGCGCAGCGGACCCGCCCGTCGGGAAGCGGCCCCGGCCAGGAGCGTCGCCGTCAGCGGCCCGTGGACCACGAGGTCGGGATAGCCCTCGGTCTCCCGAGCGTGACGCTGGTCGTAGTGGATCCGGTGGGTGTTGAACGTGAGCGCCGAGTAGCGGAAGAGGAGGCGCTCGTCGGGCACGACGACGTCGGCGTCCGGATCGGGGCATTCGATCGCGGGGCCGGGAGGGGGCACGGGCGCCGGGGCCGCGGCCCGGTAGATGAGATCCTGGGTCTCGACCAGGGCCGGCTCGTCGTCCTGCAGGTATGTGTGCTCCACGGTGACGATGAAGAGGTCGCCGCTTCGACCCGCCTTGTGCGTGGCGTCGATCACCCGGCTGCGGCGCACGGCCGTCTCGTCGAGGCGAAGGGGTACTAGGCGGTCGAGGGACCCGCCGGCGAACACCCGACGCTCCATGCCCGCGAGGGCCGAGTCGGGGGCGGCGCGCGGGTGACCGTCGTCCCGCAAGCCCGAGGTGGGCACGGCCGGGGTGAACCAGGCCCACTGCCAGGTGAGCGGGAGGTGGCCGTCGGCGAGCACGTCGTCGCCCAGGTCGAGGGTCCGCGAGAGTCGGCGAGCGTGGTCGGAGCCGAGGAGGTCATGCACCGCGGGGGACAGGCCGAGATCGGCCAGCTCGACGAGGGGGCTCACGAAGAACTGTCGGCGCCGGCGATGACGCCGCGGTCGAGGAGGTCCTGCAGGTCGGCGTCGCTCAGCCCGAGATCGGCGCCGAACACCTCGAGGGTGTGCTGGCCGAGCAGCGGGGCGAGGTCGGCATGGTCGTCGAGGACGGCATGGCGGATCGGCGAGCCGGGGACGAGGACTTCGCCGACCCCGGGTTGGTGCCGCTCGTGGAAGATCGGGTTGTCGGGCGAGCAGCGCCAGTCATCGGCCACCAGCTGGCGGAACGTCTGATACGGCCCCCAGCAGACGCCGTGCTGGTCGAAGGCGTTCCCGACCTCCTCGAGCGTGCGCTTGGCGACCCAGGGGCCGATGAAGCTGGCGATCGCGTCCCGAGCCTCGAAGCGGTCGCCCTCCTGGGAGAGGTCGACGTCGAGGGCGGCCTCGATGGTCGGGAGGTAGGGGGCGATGCCGGTGGCGTCCACCAGCGACTGCCACTGCCGGAAGGAGATGGCCACGACCATGATCCGGCGATGGTCGAGGGTGGGGAAGTCCCGGCCGAACGCGCCGTACAGGTCATTGCCCGTCGGCAGTCGATCCTCCCCCGTCACCTGGGCCTGCGCCAGGTAGCCGAGGTTGGCCACCATGGCCATGGCGATGTCGGCCAGGGAGATGGTCAGGAACGCCCCCTCGCCCGTGCGCTCCCGGTGGCGGACGGCGCTGACGACGGCGAGCGCGGCGTGGAGGCCGGTGGTGATGTCCCACGCGGGGAGCACGTGGTTGGTCGGCCGGTCGTAGCCGATCGGCCCCGTGGCGAGGGCGAACCCGCTGGACGGGTTCACCGTGTAGTCCACCGCCGTCGTCCCGTCCGGGTTGCCGATGATGTTGACGTAGATCAGGTCCTCCCGGCGCGACCGCAGGCGCTCGTCGTCCAGCCAGCCCGCGGCGGGGAAGTTGGACAGGAGGATCCCGGCGTCGGATCCGGGCGCGGTGACGAGGTCGGTGACGAGCTCCCGACCCTCGTCGGTGCGCAGGTCCACCTGCACCGACCGCTTGCCCTTGTTGAGACCGGCCCAGAACAGGCTGTTGCCCGCCGCGGTGACCGGCCAGCGGTGATAGTCGAGCCCGCCACCGATGGCATCCACCCGGATCACCTCCGCGCCCAGCTGGGCCAGGGTCATCCCCCCGAGCGGGGCGGCCACGAAGGCCGAGCTCTCCACGATCCTCAAGCCCGACAGGAGTCCGGAGCCATCCGAAGGAGCATCCATGTCCATCACGCCCTCACCCTCGCGCCCACCACTTGTCCGATCGCTCCCCGGCCCGCACTGTTACACCATCGGATTGGTGCCGACCGGAGGAGCTGAGCTCTGCGACCATGACGGCGAGGAAGCGGGAGACCATGGGGTGCTCACCGAGCAGGAGATGGCCGAGCTGGAGGTCCTGGAGGACGTCGGTGTGAGCGGCAAGACGCGCGCCGACCCGCTCGCGCCATGACAGGCGGCCACGTGAACCGGGTGAAGGCGGCGTTCTTCAGCTTCACCCCGCCGCCACCGCCTGATGACGACGGCAGCTACCTGCGGTGGCACTTGCTCGACCACATGCCCGAGCAGTACCAGCTGCCGGGGATCCAGCTCGGCCTGCGGTACCTCGCCGACGCCGACTGCACGGCGGCGCGGGTAGCGGCGAGCGGGGACCTCGAGCTTGTCGGCAACCTCGTCAACTACCTGGTCGGTGACCCGGTCCAGGAGACCCACGACGACTTCATGGCCCTCGGGCGGCGCCTGGCCGAGATGGGTCGCTTCCCCGAGCACCGGCCGTCGCTGCAGCTGCGGATGCCCGCCCTCCTCGCTTGGCACGCCGCGCCGCGGGCGCTGATCTCGGCCGAGGTCGTGCCGTTCCGCCCGCACCGCGGCGTCCTCGTCGTGGTTGAGGAGCCGACGGGTGCGGACAGCGGGGCCTGGGAGCAGTGGCTCAACACCGACCACCACCCGGCCGTGCTTGACATCCCGGGTGTGGCGGGGGTCTGGCGCTACCGGTCGGCGGACAAGTGGAATCTGCACCCGGCGACCCAGGGCAAACCGCAGGACACCACCGTCGTCTACCTGGACGAGGACCCGATCGTGACGACCGAGGCCCTGACGCCACTGCTCGAGGAGCGCTGGCGCTCAGGTGCGGTACGGCCCCAGTTCGCCGGGCCGCTCCGGTCGATGATCGAGTGGGAGGCATGGCGATGAAGCTGTCGTGCGCTGCCCGCGGACAGCCTCGACGCCTACCTGGAGCGCATCGAGGCCCTCGCCATGGCGCACCAGGACATGGACGGCTCCTGACGGGGAGGATTTAGTCTCGCCCCGTGGCTGACCGACGACTGGACGCGCTGGGCTTCTACACGTTGGCCGGGGGGCCACCGTCGCCGGTCGAGCTGCTGGACGAGGTGCGGGACGGTGAGGCGATGGGCCTCGGCACCGCCTTCATCTCCGAGCGCTTCAACATCAAGGAGGCCTGCACGCTCAGCGGCGCGGCAGCCGCGGTGTCCTCCGAGGTCCAGATCGCGACGGCGGCGACCAACCACAACACTCGTCACCCGATGGTGACCGCTTCCTACGCCACCACCATGCACGCACTCACCGGTGGGCGGTTCACCCTCGGCCTCGGTCGGGGCATCGCCCCGATGCAGGACGCCTTCGGCATCCCCCGCATCACCACCGCCCAGATGGAGGACTTCGCCGGGCTCATGCGGCGGCTGTGGAAGGGGGAGGTGATCATCGGCCACGACGGACCTGCCGGTTCGTTCCCGGTCCTCCACCTGGGCACGGAGTTCGATGCGGACATCCCTCTGCTGCTGGTGGCCTTCGGTCCCGAGTCGTTGAAGCTCGCCGGGCGGGCGTTCGACGACGTGGTCCTGCACACCTTCTTCACCGACGAGACGCTCGAGCGCTGCGTGCGCACCGTGAAGGAGGCGGCCGAGCAGGCCGGCCGCGACCCCGACTCGGTGACCGTGTGGTCGTGCCTGGCGACGGTCGGCGATCACCTGCCCGAGGAGCTGCGGTTGCGCAAGACCGTCGGGCGCATGGCCTCCTACCTCCAGGGCTATGGCGACCTGCTCGTGTCGACGAACGGCTGGGACCCCGCCCCGTTGGCGGCGTTTCGGGCCGACGAGGTCGTCGCCACCTTCCCGGGGGCGATCGACCAGAAGGCCACGGCCGAACAGCTGGAGCACATCGGCAGGCTCATCCCGGACGACTGGTTGGCGCCGGCCGCTACCGGCTCACCCGAGCAGTGCGTGGCGACCATCCGCCGGCAGTTCGACGTGGGGGCCGATGCCGTGATCCTCCACGGGGCCACGCCGACCGAGCTGGCCCCGGTCGTCGAGGCGTATCGGGCCGCGTCGTGACCGACGGGCCCGGGCCGGTCGACACCGCCGCCGACCTCACCCCGGCCTGGTTGACCGCTGCGCTGCGGGCGGCGGGTCACGAGGTCACGGTCACCGAAGTCCGCAGCGACCGGATCGGTCACGGCCAGATGGGGTCGAACCACCGCTTGCACCTGACCCACGACGGCGGCGACGCGGTTCCCGCCACCCTCGTGGCCAAGCTCGGCGAAGGCGACGACCGCTCGATCGCGGCCGGCGGGTACCGCAAGGAGGTCGCCTTCTACCGCGACCTCGCCGACACCGTCGCCATCCGCGTCCCTCGCTGCTGGCACGTGTCCAGCAACGCGGACGCGTCGGTGTTCACGTTGCTGCTCGAGGACCTCGCCCCGGCCGAGCCGGCCGACCAGCTCGTGGGCTGCTCCGCCGACGAGGCGACCGCCGCGGTGCGCAACCTCGCCGGACTGCATGGTCCTCGCTGGGGCGACGCCAGCCTCTTCGATCACCCTGAGCTCGATCCGGTTGGCACCGACGGTGCCGCCATGCTCAGCGACATCTTCGCGTCGGCCATCGGGCTCTTCGTCGAGCGGTACCGGAGCGAGACCGATGCGTGGGCCGAAGCGCTCCTTAGCCGGGTGGCCGAGGCCGTGGGCCCGTGGATCCTGGCCCGGGCCGACACCTTCGCCCTGCTCCACGGCGACCACCGGGCCGACAACCTGCTGATCGATCCCGCCGGGACGGTCACGGCCGTGGACTGGCAGACCATGACCGTTGGCCACCCCGGCCGAGACCTGGCCTACTTCTGTGGGACCAGCCTCGAGCCTGAGGTCCGACGGTCCGCCGAGGGCCAGCTCGTGGACGCCTACCGGGACGCCCTCGCCGAGCACCAGGTCACTGTCGACCGCGCCGAGGCCTTCGAGATCTACCGCTTCGGCCTCTTCCAAGGCCCACTGATCACGGTCTTGGGGGCCGTGTACGCCACGGCCGAGCGCTCGGCGCGGGCCGATGCCATGTTCCTTACGATGCTCCAGCGCTCGCTGACCGCGATCGACGATCTCGAGCCCTTCGACCTCGTCTGACCGGAGAGACGCCATGGAAGACCGACAGGTGGCCGTGATCACCGGTGCCGCGTCCGGCTTCGGGCTCGCACTGGCCGAAGGTTGCGCGGCCCGGGGAGACGCGGTCGTCGTGCTCGACATCGACGGCGACCGGGCCGTCCAGGCGGCGGCCGACCTCGAAGCGCGCCACGGGGTGCCGACGCTCGGACGACGGGTGGACGTGGCATCGGGGGCCGACGTCGAGGCCGCCGCCGCGGAGGTGGCGGAGCGGTTCGGGCGCTGCCACCTGCTGTGGGTGAACGTCGGGGTCCAGCACTTCGGCGCGGTGGAGACGATCGATGACGACGTGTGGCGGTGGGTGCTCGACGTGAACGTCGTCGGCGCGGCCCGCACCTTCCGAGCGTTCCTGCCCCTGCTCCGTGCCGCCGGCGGCGCCCACCTGGCCTTCACGGCGTCGGCGAACGCCCTCGCTCCCGCGGCGCGGCTGGGCGCGTACCAGGCGAGCAAGTACGCCCTCGTGGGCCTGGCGGAGACGGTGCGCATCGAGCTGGCCGACGAGCCGATCGAGGTGTCGGTCGTCCATCCGTCCGGGATGTTGACCCGTCACCTCGAGAGCAGCGCTGCCGCCCGCCCGGCGGACCTCGGCTCGGGCGAGGTCACCGAGGAGGACCTCACCGCCATGATGGCGAGCCGGCCGATGACCGAGGTCGACCTGACGACCGCCGAGGTCGCAGCCGAGCGGGCGCTGGCGGGAGTGCTGGCGGGCGAGGCCCATGTGATCACCCACGGCGACCTGGCCGCGCCGATCGCCGAGCAGCACCGACAGATCGAGCAGGCGCTGCAGCGCCTGGAGGAGGAGCAGTCCCGTGGATGACCTCGAAGCCATCAAGCAGCTCAAGGCCCGGTATTTCCGGCTGATGGACACCAAGGACTGGGACGGGTTCGGGGATCTGTTCACCTCCGATGTCCTCGTCGACGTCAGCAGTGACGGTGCTGGCACCTTCGAGGGCCTCGACCAGTTCCTGGCGATGCTCGTGCCGACCCTCCAGGACGTCGTCACCGTCCACCACGGCCACACGCCCGAGATCGAGGTCACCTCGCCGACCACGGCGACGGGGATCTGGGCGATGGAGGACCACCTCCAGTTTGCCGACGGGCCGGAGCTGCACGGCTACGGCCACTATCACGAGACCTACGTCAAGGTGGACGGTGCCTGGCGCATCGACACGACCCGGCTGGAGCGCCTGCGCCTCGACGTGACCTGATCGGCCTCAGCGCTTCTCGACGATGAGGGCGGCCGAGGAGCGGCCGACGCGACCATCGGCGTCGAAGAGGTCGGTGGTGTTGAAGCCGGCGCCGACGGACTGTACGACGGCCTCGGAGCGCAAGCCGATCCACCTCCCCAAGGGCTCCCGTGCGAGGTGGAGTGTCTGCTCGGGGTTGCGGAACGACCACTCGGCGAACGGCAGTTGTCGATTCACCGCGGACTGGCCGTAGTCGGCGGCGACGGCGGCGAGCTCGGTTCCCCGCAGCTCGGTGCCCTCCACGACTGGCAGAGCCAGGCTGATCCAGGCGTGGACGCGCCGGTCGCCCTCGACGCGCTGGAAGTCGATGATGAGGCTCGTGCTGTCGAAGCTGTCCCAGCCGACGGCCGCGGCGGCCCCGCGGTTGGGCTCATCCAACGCCGGCGCGGCGGCGGGGTCGAAGGGGCTCGGGTGGTCGAGTGCCTTCGGGGGCAGCTCGATGTCCTCTCGGCGGACGATGACCGTCCGGGCGGTCGCCACAGAACGACCGTCGCACGAGAGCACGGCGTCCTGGCGCTGGACCCGCCTCCCGCCGGTGGGCGCGCTGCTCTCGAGGGTCAGCGTCGCCATCGGCACCGTGGTCAGGAAGTCGACCGACAGCCGGGTCAGGGTGTGCTCCGGCGGCGAGAGCTGGCCGGCGAGGAGGGCCACCACGGCCGCCCCGTGCACGACCTGGCGGTCCCACGGCCCAACCGCCGCCGAGGTGGGCGTGAACGAATGGGGCCCTTCCGGTCGGAACAATGCCGTGTCAACCATGAGCAGACACTACCTAAACGAATTCGACGTCAGTATCAAAAGGAGTAGCCTGCGGCCATGCGCCGTGACGTCGAAGTGGTCCACGACGGCCTGGACTTCGGTGAGGGGCCCCGCTGGCATGACGGCCGGCTGTGGGTGTCGGACTTCTTTCGTCACCATGTCGCATCGTTCGGGCCGACCGGCGACCCTCGTGTCGAGGTCGAGCTCGACGACCAGCCCAGCGGGCTCGGGTGGTTGCCGTCGGGCGAGCTGTTGGTCGTCGCCATGACCTCCCGGCAGGTACGTCGGCTGGACGCCGACGGTGGGATCCACCTCCACGCGGACCTGTCGGCCATCGCCACCGGCCACACCAACGACATGGTGGTCGACGGCCGGGGCAACGCGTACGTGGGCAACTTCGGCTTCGACACCGAGGGCCGTGGCGAGAAGCCGCGGGCGGCGGACCTGGCCCTGGTCCGGCCCGACGGGACGAGCGAGGTGGCGGCCACCGACCTCCGGTTCCCCAACGGCTCGGTCGTGACCCCGGACGGCACCACCCTGATCGTGGGTGAGTCGATGGGACGCCGCTACACGGCGTTCACCATCCGTGACGACGGCACACTCGACGATCGCCGCCTGTGGGCCGAGCTGGACGGCATGGGCCCCGACGGATGCGTGCTTGACGCCGAAGGGGCCATCTGGGTGGCCGACGCCTACCGCGGCGGCTGCCATCGGGTGATCGAGGGCGGGGAGATCGTCGAGTCCGTCACCGCGAGCCGCCCCGTCTTCGCGTGCACGCTCGGCGGACCCGACGGCTGCACCCTCTACCTGATCACCGCGCCGGCCTTCGGTGAGGCGGTGTGCGCGGGCAAGGGCCTCGGACGCATCGAGGCGGTCGAGGTCGATGTCCCCGGTGCGGGCTGGCCCTGATCCAACTCAGAGCACGTCGCGGAAGGCCCCGACGGTGTCGAGGTCGGCGCAGGTCTGCGTGGACCGGGTCATCCCCGCCATCCCCACCTCGATGGGTTGCCAGGTGCTCCCCATCGACGCGGTCGTCGTCGACGCCACCCAGGCGTAGAGGACCCCTCGCCGGTAGCGCTCCCAGAGGATCTCGAAGGAGGGGGCATCGATCCCGGCGTCGACCAGCACCTGATGATAGGCGTGCAACCAGTTCCGCTGTTCGGCCCGGCGCACCTCGGTCGGGCAGGAGTTGCCCAGGTAGATCGACACGTCGCGGATGCCGGGCGAGCAGCTGATCACGGCCCAGTCGTAGAAGCCGACCTGGTCGCCGTCGACGAACTGGTTGCCGGCGTGGGTGTCACCGTGGATGAGCGTCTGCTCGCCCTCGTCCCACAGCTCGCAGATTCGATCGTCGTTCTCCATGTAGAGGTGACAGAGCTCGGTGAACACCGGCGGGCTGTCGTCGCCGAACTGCTCGAGGGCGCTGGCGATGAACTGGGCTCCCCGGGAGCCGCGCATGGCCGGCCGCACCCAGGACAGCTCGTCGGCAAAGCGCCGGTCCTCCCAGAACCGGGCGTGCAGGCGGGCGAGAGCTTCAATGACGTTCTGGCCGTGCTCCTCGGCTCCGGTCTCGAGCCGGTTGGTGAAGGTGCACCCGGACGCCTCCAGGTCCTCGAGGACCATGACGAACTCACTCTTGTCCTCGCCGTGCGCGGCGTAGAAGCAGTGGGGGACCCGCAGCGGCGCCTCGCTCGCTGGACCGGCGTAGAACCGGGCCTCTCGACGGCCCATGCCTGTGGCCGCGACCAGCTTCCGCTGGGCGTTGTCGAACGGAGGCAGCTTGACGAACACCGACGCCGGCCCGTCGTGCCCTGGCGCATGCGCCAAGCCGAGGCGCATCCGACCCGTCGTCCCCGAGTGCTGGTCCAGCACCTCGACCGAGGTCACCTCGGCGCCGGGGATCGTGGTGCGCAACGCTTCGGTGACCCACGCCGCGGTGATCGCGTCCGGGTGGCCGGGGATCTCGATGTCCATCGTCTTCCGATCACTTTTGATTTCGGCGTCAGTTTCGATATTGTGGCGGGCTGCGCCGAGGGGCGTCAAACTGCGGAGGCCGCGGAGACCATGACCGAGACCACGCCGATCTTCGACTTCGACAACCACTACTACGAAGCTGAGGACGCGTTCACCCGGCACCAGGACGAGCGGCTCCGGAACCGCGGCGTGCGCTGGGCCGAGATCGATGGACGGCGGCGGCTGATCGTCGGCGGCAAGGTCAACGCCTACGTCGCCAACGCCACGTTCGATCCGGTGGCCAAGCCCGGGTGCCTCTACGAGTGGTACCGGGGCAACCCTGAGCAGAAGTCCATCGTCGAGGCCTTCGGTGAGCTCGAGCCGATCCGGCCCGAGTACCGGGATCCTGCCGCCCGGCTCGCGGTGATGGATGAGCAGCAGGTCGCGGCCACGCTGCTGTTCCCCACACTCGGTGTCGGCCTGGAGGACGCGCTGCGCGACGACCCCGAGGCGGCGGCGGGCGCGTTCCAGGCCTTCAACCGCTGGCTGGAAGAGGACTGGGGGTTCGCCTACGAGCGCCGGATCTACGCCGTCCCCTACGTGCAGATGCTGGACGCGCAGGCCGCCGTCGTCGAGCTCGGCTCGCTCGTCGATCGGGGCGCCATCGTGGTCAACATCCGCAACGCCCCGGTCCCGGTGCCGGGCGGCTACCGGTCGCCGTTCGACCCCGTGTACGACCCGTTCTGGGGCCTGGCCGCGGAGTCCGGGGTCGTGGTCGCCACCCACGCGGGCAACGACGGGTACGACGCGCTGATCCAGATGTGGGAGCCCGGGGGGCCGGAGAGCTCGATCTTCCGGTCTCCTCTACGGAACGTCGTCACCAAGCACCGGGCGGTCAGCGACTTCTACGCCACCGCGATCTGCCACAAGGTGTTCGAGCGGTTCCCGGACCTGCGCCTGGCCAGCGTGGAGAACGGGGCATCGTGGATCCCCGACCTGCTCCACCGGCTGGACGACGCCGCCAACCGGAACCCCGGCTTCTTCGCCGAGCACCCCAACGAGACCTTCGGCGAGCACGTTTGGGTCACGCCGTTCTGGGAGGACGACGTCCGGGGCCTCATCGACGTGTTTCGCACCGACCGCCTGCTGCTCGGCTCGGACTGGCCCCACGCCGAGGGCACCCGGCGACCGCTGGACTTCGTGACCGAGACGCTGGCGGGTCTCGCCGACGACGACGTGCAGCGGATTGCCCGAGACAACGCCTCGGAGCTGCTCGGGGTCGGCGTCTCCGGCTGACCTCAGCCTGCGGTCTCCCGCAGGCCGATGGCATTGGCCCAGAGGGCCGTGAGCTGCTCGGCCACCATGTCGAGCTCGTAGTCGCCCCAGTGCTCGACCAGCCACAGCTCGGCCGTGCGGGCAACCATCGACCCGAGGGCCAGCGCGGCGAGCTCCGGGTCGACCTCGGGATCGGCCTGCCCGTCGTCCTGCAGGCGGTGGATGGCCCGTTCGGCCCGATCGGCAAAGTGCCGGTGCCGCAGCGTTCGGGCCTCGTTGACCGGGGCGTCATAGCGGGAGACCTCCTCGATGACGCCCATGATCCTGGCATTGGCGCGGTAGCGCTCGAGGTACAGCCGGTTCGCCCGGAAGATGCGCTCCCGCTCGCTGAGCGACGCTGGGTCGACCTCGTCGGCGTCGTCGGCGGGCACGGTGAGCAGCGCCTCCTGGGTCTCGGCCACCTCCCTGAAGATCTGCTCCTTGGAATCGAAGTAGTGGTAGAAGGATCCGTGCGAGAGGCCGGCCTGCTCGGCGATGTCGGAGATGCGGGCCTCCAGGAACCCGGACGCCTCGAACACCTGCTTGGCGGCGTCGAGCAGCCGGGCCCGGGTTTGGGCCCCCTTGCGTGAGCGCGGCACCGTGGCGGTCGGTCCCTGGGTCGCGGACTTGGGCATGTCGGTTCGCTCTCTCGTCGTACGGGGATTCATCGTAAGGGCCGGTCGGACAGCAGGGGATCGAGCGCCCGCCGGTCGTCGTCGGTCAGGATCTGCAGGCCCGTGTGTCGGGCCGGTCGCCAGACGACGCCGTCGACGCCCCAGGCGTCGCGACGCAGGGCCTTCTTGTCGATCTTCATGCTCGACAGCTTCGGCAGCTCGCGGTCGACCCGTACGAAGGCGGGAACCCACTTGGGCCCGAGGTCGGGCTGGGCCCGGAGGAAGGCGTCGAAGGCGGTGGGGTCGAGGGCCGTCCCGCCGTGGAGCTCCAGGCCCACCATCACGCGGTCACCGACGGGATCGTCGGGCACGGCGTAGACGGCGACCGAGCGCACGTCCGGGTGGCGGGCGATGATCGCCTCGACCGGCCCGGCGGCGAAGTTCTCGCCGTCGACCCGTAGCCAGTCGTCGGACCGACCGGCGAAGTAGAGCCAGCCGTCGGCATCGCGGTAGGCCAGGTCGCCGGACCAGTAGGCCCCGTCACGGAAGCGCTGCTCGGTGGCCGTCGGGTTGCGGTAGTAGCCCTCGAACCCGGACGTGGGCTGGGTCTCGACGATCTCGCCGACCGCGTCCTCCAGGTTCACGACCCGGCCCTGGTCGCTGAACACGGCCCGGGGGCACTCCTCGCCGGTCTCGGGGTCGAGCACCTTGACCGAGTCGTCAGCCGTCCCGAGCGCGCCCGCGGGCATCGAGGCGTCGCGGCGGATGATGATCACCCCCTCGGTCGACCCGTAGCTGTCCCGCACGTTGCAGCCGAAACGTCGGGCGAACTCCCGGATGTCGTGCTCGGAGGCCTCATTGCCGATCGCCAGGCGGAGGGGGACCTCGGCGTCGTCGTCGGCCTCGGGCACCGACAGGATGTAGTTCAGGACCTTGCCCGTGTAGGTGATCAGGGTCGCTCCGAAGGCCCGGAGGTCGGGCACGGTGCCCGACGCCGAGAACCGGCGTCGCATCGAGATCGGGATGCCGGCGTTGACTGCGGCCGCCCAGCCGGTGAAGAGGGACGCGGCGTGGAAGAAGGGCAGTGGGGCGTAGACGACATCGGCGTCGGTCAGCTTGGCGATGCCAGCGACGTGGGCCCCGGTGCGGCCGATGCGTCCCTGGGTGCAACGGACGGCTTTGGGCAGGCCGGTCGAGCCCGAGGTGAAGATGAGGAGGAAGAGGTCGTCGTCATCCGGTGGGGCGGTGTCGGCCTCGATCGACGGCGCCGCGGCCAGCGTGGCCTCGTAGCCCGGGTCGTCGACCACCAGGAGCCGTTCCGGCGGGATGGTGTGCGGCGCCTCCTCGAGCAGGCCGGTGAGGTCGCTCGAGGTCACCAGCGCCTGACAGTCGGTGTGGTCGATCAGCTGTGCCAGCTGCTCGCCCCGGTAGGTCGAGTTGATCCCGACCACGACCGTGCCCGACAGCGCTCCCGCGGTGAGCCAGAACAGGTAGTCGGGCACGTTGTCGAGGAGGACCCCGACGTGCGGGGGACGGTCCGGGTCCCGCAGCTCCGCGAACCGGGCCGCCCGACGCCAGCCCTCCTGCACGAGGTCGCGGTACGTCCACGATCGGTCCCCGTATCTGAGGGCGAGCCGGTCGTCCTCGGCCCGCGCTTGGAGCAGCTGGCCGAACGCGGCGGATGACATTGACGTCAATGTAGAAAACTTCGGGTCATTCTGCAAGACTCGAACCGTGGCTGACTACGACTTCATCACCTACAAGACTCTGGACGAGGGTCGGATCGCCCGCATCCTGCTGGATCGACCTGAGGCCCGCAACGCTCAGAACCGGGGGATGCTGGTCGAGCTGAACGAGGCCTTCCTCCGGGCGGCGGCGGACGACGACCACGATCTACGCCGGCACCAGCGAGGTGCAGCGACACCTCATCGCCCAGCGGGGCCTCGGCCTGCCGCGCTGATGGTCGAGGTCGCGGGGGAGGGAGCGCCGCGGTGAGCCCGGGCATCCACCTGTATCTCCCGCAGATGCGCCTGACCCACGAGGCCATCGTGGAACGGGCGCTGGCGGCCGAGGCGGCCGGCTTCGAAGGCATCGCCTTCATGGATCACCTGGCGCCCCCGCTCGCGGCCGAGCAGGACATGTGGGAGGCGATGTCGGTCGCGGCCTGGGTCTTGGGCCAGACGACCACGCTCAGCGCCGGCCACCTCGTGCTCTGCGACGCCCTGCGCCATCCGGCCGTACTGGCCCGACAGGTGACCTCGCTCGACCATGCGTCGGGCGGTCGCTTCGAGCTCGGCATCGGCTGGGGCTCGGTGCCCGCGGAGCTGGCGACCTTCGGCGCAGGCTCGATCGAGCCCGCCGACCGCGTCAGTCGCCTGGCCGAGTCCCTCGACGTGCTGAGCCGGCTCTGGTCGGGTGAGGTCATCGATCACGAGGGTGAGCACTTCACGCTCGTCGGCGCCCAGCAGCGACCGGTGCCCACCCGGCGGATCCCGATCACGATCGGCGGGGTCGGGAAGCGGACCCTCGGCCTGGTCCGCGCCCACGCCGACTGGTGGAACGTCCCCGTCCACGAGCTGCATCGGCTCGATGAGCTCCGCCCGCAGGCGGGCGACGCTCAGGTGTCGATCCAGCTGCGCGTCGGGCTGGTGGGCAGCGAGGCGGAGCGGGCCGACGTGCTCGCCCTCGATCGACGACGGTTCGGGGACTCGCCGATGCACCGCGGCTTGGTCGTCGGCACCGCGCCGGAACTGGCCGAGCACCTCGCCGGCCTGCATCGGCAAGGCATCGACCGCGTCTACGCCTGGTTCGCCGACTTCGCTCCCGTGGCCACCCTGGAGCGGTTCTCCCAGGTGCTCCAGGCGCTCGGGCCCGCCTAGAGGCGCTGCTGGTGCCCACGCGCCCGAACGTGCGAGCGAGCTCGGGTTCACCGTGCGCCGCCGCGCGACGAGCTGCACGGTTGGGCCGCGGTCGTGCCCGAGAGGGACGGGGTGCTCTCGGTGCTGGCCACGACTCGGACCTTCGGGCGCCATCCCGGAACCTGAGGTCGCTCCGCTACTCGTCGGACGTCGTCATTCCCACTGACTGGTGAGCAATGGTATCATAGCTTCATGAGTGGGACGTTCATGGTCACAATGGGAGACCGGGGCCGCCTCGTCATCCCGGCGGAGCTGCGGGAGCGGGCCGGGCTGGACGAGGGCAGCGCGCTCCTGCTGCTCGAGGCGGCCGACGGGGTCGTGCTGCTCACCCGGGAGCAGCTGAAGCGCCGTGTCCGGGCCGACCTCGCCGGCGATGACCTCGTGGCTGAGCTGCTGGCCGACCGGCGGGCGGCGGCGGCCGAGGAGGACGCGGCGGGGTGAACGTCTTCGATGCCTCCGCGCTCCTGGCGTTCCTGCAGGGCGAGGACGGCGCCGATGTCGTCGAAGCCCACCTCGATCACACCGCCCGCTGCGGGGCGGCCAACTGGTCCGAGACCGCACAGAAGGTGCGGGCCCGCGGCGGGGACTGGGACCTGAGCCGGGCGCTGCTGCTGAGCTACGGCCTCGAGGTCGAGCCGGTCACCGGTGACGACGCCGAGTGGGCCGCCCGGCGCTGGCGACCCGGTGAGGGCCTTTCCCTCGCCGACCGCCTGTGCCTCGCCCTGGCCGAACGGGCCGAGAGCACCGTCTGGACCGCCGACCGTCAGTGGGCCGACGAGCCCCGGGCCCGGCCGATCCGCTGAGCGATGCTCAACTGCGGATCCGTCCGGAACCGTCCCTGCTGTGGGAGTGCAGAGTCCTCGTAGTGAGCCGGTCAGGCGTTTGATTCTCCACCCGCGCTCTGGAACGTCGGTTGCTCAGACCGTGGCCGGTGTCCGAGGGGTCAGTAGACCGGCGAGGAGGAGGACCACGGTGG
Source organism: uncultured Microthrixaceae bacterium (assembly GCA_963725155.1). GTDB lineage: Bacteria > Actinomycetota > Acidimicrobiia > Acidimicrobiales > DATDAH01 > DATDAH01. The sequence goes on along the minus strand of CAVRXU010000008.1, from coordinate 1,190,072 downwards.
CGGCCATCGCCGTGGTCCCGATGAGGCTGTGGCCCAGCAGGCTGGCAGTGCTGATCTGGTCGTCTGCGAGGTCCCAGCCATAGGTGATGACGCTGATGACCGAGATCGCGGCACACCACGTGGCGGCCCGGAGGCGGCGATGACGGACGTCGGTGTCGGGCGTGCGGATGGCCCGGGCCAGTCGGGAGCGCTGGGCCACGGCCACGAAGGCGGCGGCCACGACGAAGACCAGGGCGGGATAGATCCCGGTCAGGACCCCGACCGCGCCGGCAGCAACGAGGCCGACGAGGACGACGTACAGGGCCGTGTTGCTGTGTTCCTCGCTCATGAGTTGCTCCAGTCGGTAGCGGGGGATCGTGACGATCAGGTCGAGGGCGGTACGGCGCCGGGCGAAGGCCAAGCCGCGGTCGGTGGCGAGGTCCCGGTGGATCTGAAGGAGGTCGGGGCCGAACTCGTCGCGGAACTCTTTGGGGTAGAGCCGGAGGAGGGATCGGTAGACGGCCATGTCACGCCATGCCGGGGGCGAGGTTGCTGCGGGTGATCCGGACCAGGCCGGCCAGGCGGTCGGCCTCAGCGGCGCAGACCCGGCGCCCGAGCCCGGTGAGGCGGTAGTAGCGCCGGCGCTGGTCGTCGTCGGCGGCGGGCGGCTCGGGGACCTCCTCGGCCAGGCCCTGGTCGACGAGCTTCTTCAGTGTCCCGTAGAGGGTGGCGGCACCCATCTTCACGATGCCGCCGGAGGACTTCTCGACGGCCTGCATGACGGCGTAGCCGTGGCGCTTGCCCTCGGTGAGGGCTACCAGGACGTGGAACTGGGCCTGGGGGAGGGGCAGGAACCGTTCGGGATCGATGTCGCTCACCAGGTCACTATATCGATATCAGATATAGTGTCAAGCGATAGAGCCAGTGGTAGACGCGGCGACGTGATGACGCGGTGCTAGCCCGGGCCCGTTCGCCGGTGGGTCTCGGTGCGGGGATAGTGGTCGCCGAAGACAAGGAGGACGACCACGAGCCAGGCCATGACGGCGACGCGGGCGTAGGCGACAGGCTCGAGGCGCTCGCTCCAGATGGGGTCGTAGCCGTCACCGGTCACGACGGCGATGCCGGCGAGGAGCACGACGGGCAGAGCCCACACGAGGGGGACCAGGATCTCCAGGACCCACATCTGCTTGCGCAGGGTGACGTCGGCCGTCGGCGGTCCGACCTCGGTGCGCAGGATGCGCAGGATCCAGACGAGGGCACCGCCACCCGCCAGCGCCATACCCAGGAGGGCCAAGGCTCGGACGCTGCCGATGTCGTCGAAGCGGATCTGCTCGTAGCAGAACCCGTTGTGCGGGCAGACGGTGACCGCGTTGTCGGTCGCCGAGTCCACCAGGACCGTCCGGAAGGTGAGGTAGGCGCCCGCCGCGCTGAGCGGCGCGGCCACGAGCGCCAGAGCGCTGGCCCCCCTGGCGGCCAGCATCCGCGCACCCAACGCGACCAAGAGCCAGCCGAGGGGATCGGCCAGCACGTCGATCGCGTTCAAGCGGAACTCCATGCCGACCAGCACGACGCCGAGCCCGATGATGGTCAGTGCGCCCATCGCCCACCTTTACCCGCCACCGTCACCGTAAGAGCGACTGCCTCCGTCCAGTGTCGTGCCGATGCGCCGTCTCGCAATGAGTCAGGCCAGGAGCTCGATTCGCCTCCCGGGACTCCAGGTTCTCCGCCTTCGGCCGAGCACCGGCGCTCAGGGCAGTGGCACGGCCTGCCAGTCCGGTTGCGTCGACGACCACCGCAGGTCGCGGATCCGCCGCAGGTTGGCGCCGTCGCTACGCATCACCCAGAGGTCATCCAGGAACGTCGACCCCCGGTCGCTGGAGAACGCGATCGAGGCTCCGGACGGCGAGTACACGGGGTCGAAGTCGCCGTGGCCGGCCGTCAGTGCTTCGAACCCCGTGCCGTCGGGGCGCACGGTGGCGATCCTGGAGGTCGCCCCTAGGTCGCGTTCGAAGACGATCCTCGACCCATCCGGCGACCACGAGGCTTGGTGGTCGTAATCGGGAGATGAGGTCACGTGCCCGAACATGCCGCTGGCGAGGTCGACCGCCCAGATGTCGCCGACGTCACCAGTCTGGAAACTCCGCGTGAACGCGACACTCAGCCCGTCGGGCGACCATGCCGGCTCGAACTCCATGCTGCGCCAGGAGGTGACCTGGCGTCGCCCCCTACCGTCGGAGGCGCGCATCGTCCAGATGTCCGCGCCCCCGTACGGCGTGTGCGGGAACCTCGTGAAGGCGATCCGCTGGCCGTTCGGCGACCACACCGGGTCGCGAGCATCGATCCCCGAGGTCAGCCGGACCTGGTTCCCGCCGTCGGCATCCATGACCCAGACCGACCCCGGACCGAACGGGGCTCTCGTCCGCCAGAAGACGATCGCGGTGCCCGCCGCATTCCACGACGCCCCGAACTCGTGCACGTGCGGACTCGCGGTCAAGCGCTGCCGGTGGGTGCCGTCGACATCGATCCGGAAGATGTCGTTCTGGGTGAGGTGCTCTCCGGGCACCGGCGCCTCGTAGGAGAAGACGATGCTCCCGTCGTTCCCCGGGAAGGTGGCCCCTGAGGGCGAGACGCCCAGGATCGACCAGACGCCGACGACGACCAGCACTCCGACCAGCGGTCGCGCTCGCATCCCGTGCTCCCGACGTCGCGGCCCGCCGGCGAAGGCCGTGCGGGTCTCCGACCCTACCTCCCGGCCCTGCGTGAGATCGGTCGATCTGTGGCCGTTGCCGGGTGGTCAGATCCGGAGGTGCGACGCGCCATTCAGGTCGAGGACGGTTCCGGTCGCGATCTCGGCCAACGGGCTGGCGAGGTACACGACCGCGGCTGCGATCTCCTCGACACGGGCGAGCCGACCGAGCGGACTCTCAGCCGCTCGACGCTCGGCCCCGTCACCCGACAGCGCCTCGGCGGCCATGTCGGTGTCGGCTATGCCGGGCGCGACAGTGGTGACCGAGATCCCCCTCGGCCCGAGGGCACGGGCCAGCGACTGCCCGAAGGCCACCAGACCCGCCTTGCTGGCCCCGTACGCGGGTTGCGACGGCTCGCCCCGGAACGCACCCCGCGATGACACGTTGACGACCCGCCCGCCGCGGCCCATGAACCGCACCGCGCACCAGGTCACGTTGGCCGCACCGATGAGGTTGACGGCGAGGGTCTGCTCCCACGCTCGTTGCCACTGCTCGTAGCTGGTGTCGTCGATCGGGTGCGGAGTGAAGATGCCCGCGTTGTTGACGAGGACGTCGACGGTTCCGAGCCCGTCGGCGACCTCATCGACCATCGCCTTCACGTCCTCGGCCTTCGCCAGGTCAGCGTGGACGACGATGTGACCTGTGCCCGGAAGGGCCGTCGTGCACCGCGGCGGCCTCGGTGGACGACGACGAGTAGTGAACCGCGACGCGATCGCCGTTGGCTGCAAACGCCCGGGCGATGGCCGCACCAATGCCTCGCGACGAGCCGGTCACCAGCACAGCTCGGCTGCCATCAGTCGCCACGTCACAACCCTAGAAGCGCCCACCCGGCTCGGCCTTTGTACTCAGGCGTCGAAGCGGATCGAGTTGACGACCTGCCGGATCTCCCGGTCGAGCTCGGGGCCGGCTTCGATGACGATGAGCGTCCCCGCCCCGTCGGGAGATCCCAGAGACCGTGCGCGAGAACCGGGTGGCGGTCGCGGACCCGCCCGCCTGCATCGGCGGAGGATCGGTGGCCTCGTACTCGTCGAGGTAGCCGGCCAGGAGGTCGAGCGACTCCCGGGTCAGGACGAGGACCAACTCCTGACCCTGCGTGTGGAACACGGGTCCGTCCAGGCCCACGAGCTGGCCGCCGTCCAGCGCCTCGGGATGGGCGTGCTCGAGCCACTGGACGAAGGGTTCGGCCTCCATGGGGTTGTAGCCCCCGGGGTTGAAGCCGATGTTCAGCCACGGGAAGGCGAGCTGGCGGATCCGGCCATCCTCGATGCTGAGGCTGGAGGCCGCCTCGACCGGTGGGAGGCCGACGATGCGGCGCAGCCGTCGAGTCAAAGCGGTAGGTGCACGTGACGTAGCTGCCCGAGTCCTTCTCGCATGCGTACGACCGGTAGCGGACCCCGTAGAGCCGTTCGGCTTCGAACGCCAGAGCGACCGCATCGTGGTTCAGCCGGACGTGGCCCATGACGGGCTCCGTCGCGACGTCGTTGACGCACGCGTAGCGGGGCATCACCGACTGGTCGCAGAGCTGGGCCTCCACCCCGTCGTCGGACACCATCGACAGGGCTGTTTCGATGTCGTGGGCGTTCCGGGCCGCCATGAAGTCCTCGGCGATCCCCACCACCTCGGCTGTCTGAGCCGCCGCGTACTCCCGGGTGTGCTGCTCCCAGAGCCGTATGGACGCCGCGGTGTGCCGCTCCGTGTGGAGTGTCTCGTCCTCGTACATCACCGCCGCGTCTTCCGGGTGCGCGGTGGACACCCAGGCGGCGAAGGGCTCCCACACCTGCGGCGAGAACTCCCTCGTCTCGAGGTTCTGCGACGCTCGAACGATCTCGCCGTCGCGGACGGTGAGCTCGAACGAGCTGCCCCTGAAGGGACCCAGTCCGATCTCATCGGACCGGAGGGCCTGGAAGGCGAACGGGCAACGAAGGCTGATGCCCGAGGCCGAGCCCGCTCCTCCCTCACAGGAGTCGACGAACTGGTGATAGCCCTGGGCTTCGAGCCAGGAGACGAGCATTCGGAACTCGTGAGGCGTGCTCGCCCCCATCTCCGAGAGGTCGGCGTCGTCGGCCAGGTAGGTGATCGCCCGGTCCGCATCGAAGGCGCCGACGGCCGCCAGGAAGCCCGTCGCGACCCGCTCCACTGTCGCGTCCAGGGGCGGGTTCTCCGGGGTGTCGGTCACCGGTCCGGCCGCGTCGTCGCGGGTGGCGGCGAGCGCCAGGGCGCCGCCCACGACCAGCGCGGCGGCCGCGGCGACGGCCGCGACGAGCCGCCACCTGTGTCGGCTCGGTGGCCCGGTTCGGGTCGGGTTGATCTCGACCGTCGCCACGTAGCTGCTCCTCGTTCGCAGGGCGTCGAGGTAGCCGGTGACATCGATGACCGACGCACCGTCGTCGTCCCGAGCCGGATCGGCTCGTTCGAACAAGCGCATCACCTCGTCGTCGGTGATCACCGAGCACCTCCTTGGGCAGCGTCGGGGGTCGAGGTCTGTCGGGATTCGAGCCGGCGGTACTCGCGAGCGAGGTTCCGCCGGGCCCGGTGCAGCCGTTGCTTCACGGCGTTGGGGGCGATCTCGAGCACGGCGGCGACCTCGACGACGGCGAGCTGCTCCCACGCCACGAGTCGGAGCACCTCGGCATCGGTGTCACCGAGGCACGCCGCGGCATCGAGGACGAGTCGGCGCTCGTCGCCGTCGATCGCCGACTCGTCGGCCGCGGACGAGGGACGGCTGCCGACGGATCGCATCCGGTCCTCGAGCCGGCGCCGTCGGGCCGTGCTCCGCCATTGGTGACCGATCACCCGATAGGCGACCCGGTACAGCCACAGCAACGCCTCATCCCCAGCGGGGACGTCCCTCGAGGCGACGCCATGCGGTGAGGAACGTCTCGGCCACGGCATCGTCGACGAGGTCGCCGGTCACGCGTCGGCGGCAGAAGTCGCGGATCGGTCGGTAGTGGCGACGGTAGAGGTCGGTGAACAGGGCGTCGTCGCCCGAGCACTCGAACCACGTGATGTCCGTCCGGTCGCTCACGGCACGTCCATGCCCGACAGTCGCCACCGGTTACGCGAAACCCGCGATAACCAGCGTCGGGTCTACTACGAGCAACGGGGGTCGCACGAGTGACGCCGGGTTCGGCCGGCCCGGGGCGCCCGGCCGAAAGGGCACGAGGACTGGCCCAGCGGCGCCGTCGGTGACAAGCTTTCTCCGGCGACGGCAACAGGCGAGAGAAGACGTGATGCGGGAGGGATCGGGATGAGCGGGTCGCGGGGTGCGCGCGGACGGCGTTCAGTACGAGCGCCCATGGTGATTGTCATCATCGTGATGGCGCTCGTCGGATGGATCGTTCCCCTGGCGTCGCCTGCCGGCGCGGACGTGGTGATCAACCGGGCGGTCACGGCCGAGTCCGACGACGCCGAGGAGGCGATCGGCGGAGCGGTGGACCTCGCCAGCTCGGATCTGGAGCTCGTCGTCGACGGTGGCGCCGCGCAGACCGTGGGCATGCGGTTCACCGGCCTGGCGATCCCGGCGGGCTCCACGGTGACCAACGCATGGGTGCAGTTCGTGGTCGACGAGGCCACCACGGCCGCGACGTCGCTGGTCATCCGGGCTCAGGCCGCGGACTCGGCGGCGACGTTCACATCGGCGAGCACGAACATCTCGAGTCGGCCGCGCACGAGCGCCTTCGCGACCTGGGACCCCGCCCCGTGGACGACGGTGGGGGCCGCCGGGCCCGATCAGCGGACGCCGAATCTCGCGCCGGTGCTCCAGGAGGTGGTCAACCGCCCTGGTTGGGCGAGCAACAACGCGATCGCCGTGATCATCACCGGGTCCGGGCGTCGCACCGCCGACTCGTTCAAGGGTGGCCTGCCGCCGATCCTGCACGTGGAGGTCAGCACGGGGACCGGGCCGCCCACGAACGTGGCGCCGACGGTGTCGGCCGGCCCCGATCAGGTGGTGACGATCGGGTCACCGACCACACTGGCGGGGGTCGTCGGGGATGACGGGCTTCCCTCCGGGAGCACCGTCACCCAGCTCTGGAGCCAGGTGAGTGGACCGGGCACGGCCACCTTCGGCACGCCGACCTCGCCGACCACCGCGGTCTCCTTCAGCCAACCGGGCACCTACGGGCTGCGCCTGACCGCCACCGACGGGAGCCTCAGCGCGTCCGACGACGTGACCGTCCAGGTCCAAGCAGCCACGTCAGCGGTGAGCCAGGTCCACTGGTCCTTCACCGGGCCGACCTCGGTTGCGGTCGACTGGCGAGGCGGCACCGGTGAGCTCCGGTACGGGCCGACCCCGGCCTACGGGACCACGGTGCAGGCGCAACCGCCGAGCGTCACGCCGTACTCGTCTCCCGGGCCGTACTGGGAGGCGTCGATCACGGGCCTCCAGCCCGGCACGACGTACCACTACTCGATCAACGGCGGAGCGGACGCGGTCTTCGCCACCCCACCGACCGGCCCGACCCGGTTCGTGGCCGCGGGGGACATCGGCTCGTCGCTCGCCGACTCTCGGCTCACGGGGATGCAGGCGTCGATCGCCGGAGACAACCCGGCGTTCTTCCTCGGGCTCGGTGATCTCACCTACGGCGACAGCCACGGCCTGAGCTCGGTCGACCAGCACTTCAACGACGTGATGGCCTGGAGCCGGAACGCGGCCTACATGCCGGTGTGGGGCAACCACGAGATCACGTCGAGTGACGACCTCCGCAACTACAAGGGTCGGTTCGCGATCCCCAACGCGCGCGCCTCGGTGGGTGCGCCGGCCGCGGGTTGCTGCGGCGAGGACTGGGGCTGGTTCGACGCTGCCGGGGTGCGGTTCATCTCCTACCCGGAGCCGTACACCAACCCGACCTGGACCGAGTGGGGCACCGCCGTGGAACCGATCCTGGCCGACGCCCAGTCGAACCCGGCCATCAACTTCGTCGTGACGATGGGCCACCGACCGGCGTTCTCGAGTGGTGGCGGCAACTCGGCCCTCGCCACGATCCTCAACCACCTCGGCGACAGCTACTCCAAGTACGTGCTCGATCTCAACGGTCATGTCCACAGTTACGAGCGGTTCCAGCCGATCCACAACGTCACCCACATCACCGTCGGCATCGGCGGTGAGGGACTCTCGTCCTCGTCGGGGAGCGATCCTCGCACCGCCTTCCGGGCGGTCCACCTCGGCCGGCTCCGGGTTGACGTCACCGCGACGTCGCTCCACATCGAAGCGGTGTGTGGCCCGGCGACCTCGAGGGACTCGCTCACGTGCGCCAACGGCGCGGTGATGGACTCGGTCACGATCGACAAGCCCGGCGTGGTCAACCAGGCACCGGTGGTCGCCGCGGGCCCGGACGCGGCCGTCGTCCAGCCGAACCTCGTGTCCCTCGCCGGTTCCGTCACCGACGACGGGCTGCCCGAGGGCAGCGTGGTGACGTCGCAGTGGTCGCAGGTGAGCGGGCCGGGCACGGCCACGTTCGGCAACGCCGCGGCGCCGTCGACGACCGTCGGGTTCAGCGCGCCCGGGACCTACGTCCTCCGTCTCACCGGGTCCGACGGCGAGCGCAGCGCGTTCGACGACCTGACGGTCACCGCCTCCGTGCCCGGCGCGGCGACGCTGGATCGGGCCGTGGCGGCCAGCTCCGACGACGCCGAGGAGACGTCCGCCACCGGCAAGATGGACCTCACCAGCTCCGACCTGGAGCTCGTGACCGACGGCACCGTGGTCCAGACGGTGGGGTTGCGGTTCACCTCGATCCCCATCCCGCGGGGAGCGACGGTCACCAACGCCTACGTGCAGTTCGAGACCGATGAGACGAGTTCGGCCGCGACGCCATTGCTCGTGCGCGGCCAGGCCGCGGACAACGCGACCACCTTCACCACGGCGACGAGCAACATCTCCTCGCGCCCGAGGACGGCCGCGGGCGTGTCGTGGTCACCCGCCGCCTGGCCGACGCGTCAGGTCGCAGGACCGGACCAGCGCACCCCGGACCTGAGCTCGGTCCTCACCGAGATCACGGGTCGGCCCGGCTGGACGGCCGGCAACTCGCTGGCCCTGATCGTGACCGGTAGCGGCAGCCGGGTCGCCGAGGCCTTCGACGGAACCCGCGCCCCCGTCCTCCACGTCGACTACGTCGTGAACTGACGGTCAGCTGGCGCCGCTGCTCGTGTCAGCGCCACCACTCGGGAAGCTGCCCTGGTCGGACGGCAGCTGAAGGCTCGGATCGCCGAACACGGGACCGTCGTCGGTCGGGATGTCGGCGAACGGGTCGACCGTGCTGACCTGGTTCTCGACGGTGGTGGCCGACGAGTCGTCCTTCGTGGCGGTGGCGGCGAACCAGCCGGTCAGGCCGCCGGCGGCGGCGAGGGCGGCGGCGCCGATGGTGACGGCCCGCCGGCTGACGCCAGCGACCGGACGGGGACGGCCGCCCCGGGTGGAGGCGACGGCAGGCGGAGCCGGGGGTGGGGTGGGGAAGCCGCCTGTGCCGGGGCTGACGGGAGCAGCGGCGCCGGGTGGTTCGGGGGGGCCGTCGGGGGTGGGGGTGAGCTCCATGAGCGCTCCTTGGTGGGGATCGGGACACGCCTCGGACGCGTCAGGTGCTGAACGATGCGGTAGAGCGTCCCGGTGACCACGAGGGTCACGCCCCCGAGGGTGAGGGACAGGACGAGGGCGCCGCCGGCATCGGTGCCCGCGGTGAGGAAATGGGCGGTGGCCATCAGGTAGGCGGCGAAGGCCGCCAGGTGGACCTTGCGCCAGCTTCGGCGGGTGAGGGTGCGACGCAGCAGCGACGTCACCTCGACGGCGGCCAGGAGGTAGAAGCCGAGCACCCCCCAGGCCACCGCCCTGGGCTGCCAGTCACTGGCGAAGGGGACGAGCAGGTCGACGAGGTCGAAGGCGATGTAGTTGTCCAGGACCAGGGCGCCGAGGTGGCCGAGGACGAACAGGACGGCCAGGCCACCGAGGACCCTGTGGATCTCCAGGAGCCAGGCCCGACCCTGCCGAGCCGGCGTCCGGGTCGAGAGCCACAGCCCCCAGAGCATCGACGCCGTGAGCAGGGCGTAGGCCACGATCCCGAGGGAGCGAGCCAGGTACCAGGTCACGCCACCCGACACGCGGCGACCTCCTGCAGCCCATGGGTCGAGTGGGTGGTGCCGTCGGCCGTCACGAGGAGGACCTCGGTGGCACCGAGGGCGTGGGGCTGCCCGTCGCCCAGGAAGGCCCAGGTGGCCGTGACCTCGGCCCACCAAGCGGTGGCGGCCACGGCGGTGACCGCGACGATCTCGGTGTCGGCCGGACGCCCCGATGTCGGGTCGATGAGATGGTGGGCAGGGACGCCGTCGACCTCCCAGCAGCGGTCGAGGCGGCTGCTGGTGGCCATGCCACCGGACGTCAGGGGGACCCGCGTCAGCTCGAGGCTGCGGTCCCTCGGGTCGTCGATCGCCACCGACCAGCTGTCGCCCTGTGGCGCCGTGCCGTCGACCCGGAGGTCACCGCCGAGGTTCACGCAGGCTCCACCCACGCCGGCCGCCCGCAGCTCGGACACGACGACGTCGGCAGCCAGGCCCTTGCCGATCCCGCCGGGGTCGAGATGGACCCCGGCGGGGAGCCAGACGAGGCCGGTGTCCCGGTCCACCGCCACGTCGTGCAGCCCGGGGGCCGGCTCGACAGAGGGGAGAGTGGTGGGGACCGGTCCACCGGCGAAGGCGCCGTCGTAGCCGACGGCGACCACGGCGTCGTGCACCGTGGGATCGAAGCGCCCGGCGGTCGCCCGCCAGGCCTGCAGGCTGCGCTCGACGAGGAGGATGGTGTCGTCGCTGACGATCAGGGGCAGGCCGTCGGCCGCGTTGATGGCCGAGATCTCGCTGTCAGGAAGGAACCGGCTCCATCGGCGCTCCAGCTGGCCGATGCGGCGGCGGGCCTGCTCGAGGTGGTCGAAGGTGCCGCCGACCACGATGACGTGGGCGCGGGTCCCCATGGCGGCGAACCGGTGATGGTGGACGGCCTCGGACATGGCGCACACCCTCGGCCCTGGGCCTGCGAAGCGGGACCGGGCGGGCTGTGAGGTTCCTGAGAATCATCGACCGCCTCTGCTCGGGCAGACTCAGGCGATGGACACCGAGGACCTGCGCCTGGCCGTCTACCACCACCTGGCCGACACCGGACGGGCACCGGTGACCGGTGCGTTGGCGGCGGTGTTCGACGTCGACGAGGACGAGGTGGTCGAGGGCCTGGAGGCCCTGCACGACGCTCGGCACATCGTCCTGCGGGACCGGGCCATCGTGATGGCCCATCCGTTCGCCACGATCCCGCTGGGCTTCTCGGTGATGGGGGCCGACACGCTCTGGTGGGGTGGTTGTGCGTGGGACAGCTTCGCCCTGCCGCACCTGTTGCCCGACGAGGACGAGGTCCTCGTGGCCACCACCTGCCCCGGCTGCGGGTCGGCGCTCTCCTGGGTCGTCGGCGTCGACGGCCCGCCCGAGGGCGACGAGGTGGCCCACTTCCTGGTGCCCACCAGCCACATCTGGGATGACGTGGTCCACAGCTGCGGGCACCAACGCCTGTTCTGCTCGGCGGCCTGCGTCGACGCTTGGCTGACCGAGTCGGGCAACGAACGGGGCTACGTGATGGATCTGCCCACCCTCTGGCGCCTCGCCCGGGGCTGGTACGCCGGGAGGCTGGAGCGGGGCTACGTCCGCAAGGAGCCGGCCGACGCCCACGCCTACTTCGCCGAGGTCGGCCTCGAAGGCGACTTCTGGGGCCTCTAGCTCCCTGACCCGAAGCCGGTGAGGACGCCGGTGGCGTTGGTGCCGATGGCCTCGACGGCGTAGCCGCCCTCCATCACGAAGAGGGTCGGGACGCCGAGGTCGGCCAGGCGGGCGCCGAGGACCGGGTAGTCCGTGGTCTCCAGCTCGAAGCAGGAGATGGGGTCGTCCTTGTAGGTGTCGACGCCCAGGGACACGACGACGGCGTCGGGGGTGAACGCCCGGACGTGGCCGAGGGCGTCGTCCAGGGCGGCGAACCACTCGGGGGCCCTGGTGCCCATCGGCAGCGGGTAGTTCCGGTTGCTGTCGACACCGGCCCCGTCGCCTCGCTCGTCGGGGTAGCCGGTGAAGAAGGGGTACTCCTGGCGGGGATCGCCGTGCAGGTTGGTCACGAGCACGTCGCCCCGGGACCAGAAGATGTCCTGGGTGCCGTTGCCGTGGTGGTAGTCGACGTCGACCACGGCGACCCGCGCCATCCCGCCGTCGATCAAGGCCTGGGCGGCGGCGGCGGCGTTGTTGACGAAGCAGTAGCCGCCGTAGAGGTCGAGGGCGGCGTGGTGCCCCGGCGGACGGCAGAGCGAGAAGGCCGCCCGCTCACCGCCCAGCACCAGGTCGGCCCCGGTGAGGGCCACGTCGGCGGAGGCCAGGACGGCCTCGGCGGTGCCGGCCATGATCGGCGACCCGGCGTCGAAGGAGAAGTAGGAGAGGCGGCCGTCGACGGCCTCGGGCTCCCGCTGCTGCATCCGCCGCGAGGGCCAGGCCAGGGGCAGGGCGTCGGTCTCGTCACCGTGGTCGGCCAGCCAGAGGGCCCAGGCCTCCTGCAAGAAGGCCAGGAACCTCTCGTCGTGGACCCGAGCCAGCGGCCCGATGCCGTGGGCCGCCGGCTCGACGACGTCGCCCAGCTCGGCGGCCCGCACCGCGGCCAGGATCATGTCGGCCCGTTCCGGTCGCTCGTGGGGCGGCCGCAGGGCCCCGTCGATCAGCTCCCCATGGGCGTGGTGGAGCCGGTGCTTGTCGCTGTAGACGGTCTGCACGGTCCCGGGTGTAGCACGGCTCGCCCGGTGACGGACCGCCTGAACTGGGTGGCGAGACGGGGCGCCGGTACCGTGCAGCGAGCGGCGAGGCGAGGTGAGGGGCACCGTGCGGCGGATCGGAGCGTTCCTGGCTGTGGCGGTCGCGGTGGCGGCGACCTGGACCGGTGACCGGAGCAGTGCCGCAGTGACGCCCGAGGATCGGGCGACGGTGGCCTTCGTCGGTGACTCGATCGGCCGCGACGCCGAACCCGAGATCACCGCCGACGTCCAGGCGACGAACCTCATCGGCTACTTCCACGCCGTCGGGGCGGGCTACACCCGCTACCACTTGTCGCTGCTCGAGCCTGTCGTGGACGAGCCGGACGGCCCCGACATCGTCGTCGCCGAGCTGGGCACCGGCGACGCCTTCTGGAGCCACAGCGCCCATCGCTTCGAGAGCGACATGCGGGAGTTCCTCGACGCCGTCAGTCCGGAAGTCGACTGTGTGATCTGGCTCGACCAGAAGCCGGGCGGCAACCGGGCCTACCCGATGATCAACGACCGGGCCGAGGCCTTCAACGACGTGGTCCACCGGGTGGTGCGGGACTACGCCAACGCCACCTATCTCCACTACGCGGCCTGGACCGAGCTCGCCGGAGCGCCCTCGCCCTATTTCCTCGGTGACTACCTCCACCTGACCCATGCGGGGGACCGGGAGCTCAGTCGGCTGGTGAGCAGTGCCGTCCGTGGATGTGACCCCGACCTGACCAGCGGCCCGTTCTGGGACGTCCAGGACGCCTTCTGGGCCGCCGACGCCATCAACTGGGCGGCCGCCGCGGGCATCGTCGAGGGGTATGACAACGACACCTACCGGGCCGTGATCGGCCGGTTCCGACCGTCCGTGACCCGGGGCCAGGCCGCCCTCATGGTCTGGCGCCTCGCCGGTTCACCGCTCGAGCCGGCACCACACGGCTGGACCGACGGCCGCCCCGGGCTGCGGGACGCGCTCCGCTGGGGCCGGGCCAGTCACGTGCTCACGGGTTATCCCGACCACACCTTCCGACCGGGCCTCCCGCTCAGCCGTGGCGCGCTGGTCACGATGCTCTGGAAGCTGGCGGGGCGGGTCGGCGGGCTCCCACCGCACCCGTACACCGACGACAACCCGGCCCGGATGGCCGCGGCCCTCAACTGGGCGGCGGCCAACGGCATCGTGACGGGCATCCACGGCGCCTTCCGTCGGGGCCGACCCGTCGACCGAGCTCAGGTGGCCGTGTGGCTGCAAGCCACCGATGCCTTCCTCCACCTGCCGCCCGTGGTCCCGCCCGCCCCGTCCCCTTCGACCACCGTGCCGCCGACCACGGGGCCGCCGACCACGGGGCCACCGACGACTCCGGTCCCGACCACCGTGCCGCCCACCACGGTCAGCCCCTAGGGTCAGGCCCATGGCGGACCAGGCCACCTTCAGCGAGCAGGCCATGCCGCTCATGGACGGCCTCTACGGCGCGGCACTGCGCATGACCCGCAACCCGGCCGACGCCGAGGACCTGGTGCAGGAGACGTACCTCAAGGCCTACCGGGCGTTCCACACCTTCGAGCAGGGCACCAACCTCAAGGCCTGGCTCTACCGCATCCTGACCAACACCTACATCAACACCTACCGGGCCAAGAAGCGCCGGCCCGACGAGACCGACCTCGAAGAGGTCGAGGACCTCTACCTCTACCGCCGCCTCGGCGGGCTGGAGGGGGCGACGGCCGGTCGCAGCGCCGAAGAGGAGCTGCTCGACCACCTCACCTCCGACGAGGTGAAGGAGGCCCTGGAGGCGTTGCCCGAGCAGTTCCGCATGGCCGTGCTGCTGGCTGACGTCGAGGGTTTCGCCTACAAGGAGATCGCCGAGATCCTCGACATCCCGATCGGCACGGTGATGAGTCGGCTCCATCGGGGAAGAAAGGCCATGCAGAAGCAGTTGTACGAGTTCGGCAAGCAGCGCAACCTCGTCCCCCACGAGGTCGAACCGACCCCGACCGCCACCTGAGCCCATGTCCGACGAGTGCGACGAGACCCTCGCTGAGCTCTACACCTACCTCGACGGCGAGCTGACCGACGAGGCTCGGGAGAAGATCCGCTTCCACCTCGACGACTGCCCGCCCTGCGGCGACATCGCCGGCTTCGAGTCCGACCTGCGCAAGGTCATCGCCTCCAAGTGCATCGACCGGGTCCCCGACGACCTGCGGGCCCGCATCGTCGCCGCCTGCTCCGAGGACCCCGCCCCCACCACCCCCTAGCCGTTCTGGCACCCGATCTGCCGGTCCTGACCGGAGGATCGGGTGCCAGAACGGTCGTCAGCCGACGTCGGACTCGAGGGTGGCGAGGGTGGACGGGGTGACGGCGTCGACGATGCGCTGTTCGGCGCTCTCGTCGTCCTTCAGGTAGCGGTCCCAGAAGGCGATGGTGGTGGCCGTGACCAGCTCGTCGGCCGGGTCGGCGTCGTTCTCGTACGGCGAGGCATGGGCGAACTCGTGCAGGGTGACCAGGTACTTCGGCGCAGCGGCGTCGACGTAGGCGTCGGCGGCCTCGGCGTAGGGGAGGGCGAAGTCCTCGTCGGCGTGCATGATCAGCAGGGGCAGGCCCGAGCCCATGTGGAACTCGCCGCCGACGGCCAAGCGGGCGCCGTCGAGGACCATCGCGGCCACGGGCCGATCGTCGAGGCAGCAGTCGTTGAAGGCCACGCCGTAGGTCGTGGCCCCGCCGAGGGACAGGCCGGCCACACCGATGCGATCCGGGTCGACGACGCCGTAGAGGGGGTCGGTCTCGTCCGCGCTCATGGCCAGGACCTGGTCGATGACGAAGCTGATGTCGCCGGGCTGGCTGGGCAGGTCGGCGAAGGTGGAGACGCCCGGCACCTCGTCGTTGGAGAGCGGGAACGTCGGGGCGGCGACGGCGTAGCCCGCGTCGGCCCACTGCCCGAGGAGCTGGGTGAACTTGCGGGGGTGCCCGTTCAGGCCGTGGCTGAAGGCGATGAACGGGAACGGGCCGGTGCCGGCGGGCACGTAGACGTCGGTCACGAGCCGGCGCTCCTCGGCGTGGGGCAGCCCGGCGCCGGCGGGGGTGGGCCGGGACGGGTCCACGAGGTCGAGGGTGAGGCGTTCTGCTTCCGCACGCGTCGGCACCGGGGTCACCGTGCTGACCGTCGGCTCGGTCGTGTCGGCCGCATCGCTCGCCTCCGTCCCGACGCGGTCGGTCCCGCCACATCCCCCGGCCAGTACGAGTACGACAACGGCGATCCCCCCGATCCGGCGCATCTGGGTGGGAGAACGTACCCGTTATGCTCCGCGCCCATGGTCCTCGGTGTCGTCTGGCATTTCTGGCTCGCACCAGTGCTCGTGCTGACCGTCCTCGCCATCGTGGCGATGACCATCTTCGGCTACCTCCGCAAGGTCTCCGCCCCGCGCTACCCGAAGAACTGAACCGGTGACCGAGTCCGG
Organism: uncultured Microthrixaceae bacterium; assembly: GCA_963725155.1. Lineage (GTDB taxonomy): Bacteria > Actinomycetota > Acidimicrobiia > Acidimicrobiales > DATDAH01 > DATDAH01. Next base: position 1,174,108 of record CAVRXU010000008.1, on the reverse strand, counting down.
ATGACCGCCGTCATCGACTGGGACCTCGCCGAGCGGGTCGCCGCCCGCTTCTCGGGCCGGGAGCCCTTCGCCGCCTCGTACCACTACGACGCGCTGGCCCCCGACTTCGCCGAGCTCACCGCCATCGCCGAGGACCGGGTGGCCACGACCACGGGCCTGGTGTCCGCCGCCGGTCCCGCTCGGGCCCGGGTGGTCGACCGACCGGCCTGGATCGCCGCCAACCTGGCCTCGTTCCAGCGCCTGCTGCGCCCCCTGACCGACAAGCTCGGCGAGCGGATGGGGGCCGGCCCGCTGGCTCCGGTCGCCCAGAAGGTCGCCGGGGCCGAGGTCGGCGCGTTGCTGGGCTGGATGTCGACCCGGGTCCTCGGTCAGTACGACCTGCTGGTGGTCGAGGACGAGGACCTCGAGAACCAGGACATCGTCTACTACGTGGGCCCCAACGTCCTCGCCCTCGAGAAGCGCTTCGCCTTCCCGCCCCGCGAGTTCCGCCTCTGGCTGGCCCTGCACGAGGTCACCCACCGGGCCCAGTTCACCGGCATCCCGTGGCTGCGCACCCACTACCTCGGGTTGGTGGACGAGGTCGTCGGCGGAGTCGACCCGGACCCCAAGCGCTTCATCGCCGCCATCGGCCGGGTGGCCGACGACCTGCGCGAGGGGCGCAACCCCCTCGACGACGGGGGCCTGGCCGCGGTCCTGGCCACGCCGGACCAGCGCCTCGCCCTCGACCGGGTCGCGGGCCTGATGAGCCTGCTGGAGGGCCACGGTGACGTGACCATGGACCGGGCCGGGGCCGACCAGATCCCCTCGTCCGACCGCTTCGGGCGCGTCCTGCGCCAACGGCGCCAGCAGACCAACGGCCTGGCCCGCCTGCTCCAGCGCCTGATGGGCCTCGAGGCCAAGCTGGCCCAGTACGAGCAGGGCGAGAAGTTCATCGAAGCCATCGAGGCCGTGGGTGGTCCGACGGCCCTGGACGCGGTCTGGGAGGACCCGGCGCGACTGCCGACCCTGGCCGAGATCCGGGACCCCGCCGGGTGGCTGGCTCGGATCGACCTGGCCGCTGCGTAGCGCCGCCATGGGGCTCCGGGACGACCTCCTGGCCCGCTGCCGGTTCCCGGAACCGGGGACCGAGGTGACTTGCGCGGTGTCCGGCGGGGCCGACTCGCTCTCCCTGCTCCTGTTGGCCGTCGCCGCCGGCTGCCGAGCCACCGCCATCCACGTCGACCACGGCCTCCGTCACGACTCCGCCCGGGAGGCCGACCGGGTAGCCGCCGCCGCGGCCCGCTACGGCGCCCGCTTCCGCGCCGAGCAGGTCACGGTGTTGCCCGGCCCCAACCTCCAGGCCCGGGCCCGCGCGGCCCGCTACGGGGTCCTGCCCGCCGACGTGCTCACCGGCCACACCGCTGACGACCAGGCCGAGACGATGGTCCTGAACCTCCTGCGGGGGGCCGGGCGTCCAGGGCTGGCCGGCATGCGTCGGACCCAGCGTCGCCCGCTGCTCGACCTCCGTCGGGCCGAGACCTCGGCCCTCTGCGCGGCGGAGGGCCTGGATCCGCTCGTCGACCCCACCAACCAGGACCCCACCCACCGCCGGACCCGGGTGCGCCACGAGGTGCTGCCCCTCCTCGACGACGTGGCCGGCCGGTCCGTCGTGCCCATCCTGGCCCGCCAGGCCGAGATCCTCGGCGAGGAGACCGAGTACCTGGACCGGATGGCCGACGTCCTGGATCCCACCGACACCCGAGCCCTGCAGGGGGCGGAGCCGGCCCTGGTGCGCCGGGCCTTGCGGGCCTGGCTCTGGCGGGGGATGGGGGCCGACCACCCGGTCGACGCCGCCGCCATCGACCGCGTGCTGGCCGTCGTCCGGCACGACTCCCGAGCCGCCGACGTCCAGGGAGGCTGGCGGGTGGTGCGCACCGAAGGGCGCTTGACGCTGGACCGCGCGTAGATTCCCCGAGGTGAGCGACCCCCCGGCTGGAGACGACGACGGGTCCGTGGTGCGGGTCGATGACCCCCATCTCGGGCGGATCCTGGTGCCGGCCGACGAGCTGGCGGCCCGGGTGGCCGAACTGGGGGTGCAGATCACCGAGGACTACCAGGGCCGCCCACCCCTCCTGGTGGGGGTGCTGAAGGGGGCGTTCATGTTCATGAGCGACCTGTCCCGCCACATCGCCCTGCCCGTCGAGTTCGACTTCATGGCCGTGTCCTCCTACGGCGCCGCCACCCGGACGTCGGGTGTGGTCCGCATCGTGAAGGACCTCGACATCGACCTGTCGGGGCGCCACGTCCTGCTGGTCGAGGACATCGTGGACAGCGGGCTGACCCTGCGCTACCTCAAGCGCAACCTCGAGTCCCGCAACCCGGCCAGCCTCGAGGTGTGCGCCCTGCTCCTGCGGGAGGGGGCGGCCGACGGGGCCAGCCTCAAGTACGTGGGCTTCGAGATCCCGCCCGACTTCGTCATCGGCTACGGACTCGACGTGGCCGAGAAGTACCGCAACCTGCCCTACATCTGCGCCTACAACGAAGAGCCCCCGCAGTGACCCAGAAGGGCACCAACGGGAACGGGACCAACGACGCCGTCCCGCCGGTCGACAAGCCCCGCATCGAGGCCGCCATGCGCGAGATCCTGGCCGCCATCGGCGAGGACCCGGACCGGGACGGCCTGCAGGAGACACCGGCCCGCGTGGCCCGCATGTACGAGGAGATCTTCGCCGGCCTCCGGGAGATGCCCGACCACCACCTGCAGGTCACCTTCGACGCCAGCCACGACGAGATGGTCATGGTCCGGGACATCGCCCTCGTCTCGACGTGTGAGCACCACCTCGTCCCCTTCATGGGCAAGGCCCACGTCGCCTACATCCCCAACGACGACGGCCGCATCACCGGCCTGTCCAAGCTGGCCCGCCTGGTCGACGCCTACGCCAAGCGGCCCCAGGTCCAGGAACGGCTGACCACCCAGATCGCCGACGAGATCGAGCGGACCCTGCAGCCCAGGGGTGTGCTGGTGGTCATCGAGGCCGAGCACCTGTGCATGTCCATGCGGGGCGTGCGCAAGCCCGGGTCCTCGACGGTGACCTCCGCGGTTCGGGGCCTGTTCCGCGAGAGCGTGGCCACCCGCACGGAGGCCATGCGCTTCATCGGTCGTGACTGAGCCGCTCGCGGCCCGGGGGTGAGTCGACGGCTGTTGCTCCTGGTCGCCGCGGCCGCCCTGCTGGCGGCGGGCACGGCCTACGCCTGGACCCAGGTGGTCGACGACGCCGAACCCGAGGACGCGTCGGCCTCTCCGTCGACGTCGCCCACCGAGGCCCCGACGACCACCGCCCCACCGGTGACCACGACCACGGCGCCACCGTTCCGGGGCTGGGTCGATCCGGCCTCGTCGGGCCAGCCGTTCCCCCACGCCACCGTCGAGGGCCTCCTGACCTTCCGGGGCAACCCGACCCGCAGCTACTACGGGCAGGGCCCGGTCCCCCGGGAGCCGCACGAGCAGTGGACCTATCCGGGCTCGGCCATGTGCTCGGAGTCCACTGACGGGGAGGGGACCCGGACCTGGTGCGGCACGGGGTGGACGGGTGAGCCCGCCGTCTTCGAGCGGAACGGCCGGACCTGGGTGGTCTTCGGCGGCTACGACAGGGCCGTCCACTTCGTCGACGCCGCCACCGGCCAGGACATCATCCCGCCGTTCCCCACCGGTGACCTGATCAAGGGCTCGGTGTCGATCGACCCCGAGGGCTACCCGCTGGTCTACTTCGGCTCCCGCGACAACTACCTGCGGGTCGTGGCCTTCGACCGCCCCCAGCCGACCGAGCTGTGGAACCTCTCGGCCGATGCCGTGTCCCCGACCATGTGGAACGACGACTGGGACGGCTCGCCGGTCATCATCGGCGACCACCTGGTCGAGGGCGGCGAGAACAGCCAGTTCCACATCGTCAAGCTGAACCGCAGCTACAGCGGCGACGGCTTGGCCCAGGTCGCCCCCCGGCTGATCTTCAACGCTCCGGGCTGGGACGACCAGCTCCTGAGCGAGTTGGGCGACACCGACGTGTCGATCGAGAACTCGGTGGCCATCTCGGGCAACACCGCCTACTTCGCCAACTCCGGCGGCCTCGTCCAGGGCTGGGACCTCACCGGGGTCCGCCAGGGCCAGCCGGCGCGGCGGGTGTTCCGCTTCTGGACCGGCGACGACACCGACGCCAGCGTGGTGGTCGACGACGAGGGGTTCCTCTACGTGGCCTCGGAGTGGGAGCGCCACAACGCCCGGGCGACCGACGTGGGCCAGATCCTGAAGCTGAACCCGCGCCATCCGAACCGCCCGGTGGTGTGGTCGATCGACGACCAGGGGGCCGACGTGGCCGGCGTGTGGGGGACCCCCGCGATCTACCGCGATCTGGTGATCGTGGCCACCAACGGTGGGGCCATCAAGGGCATCGACCGCCGCACCGGGGCCGTGCGCTGGGAGTTCTCGCTGCCGGGACCGACCTGGCAGTCGCCGGTGGTCGTGGACCAGGTCCTCATCCAGGGTGACTGCAACGGCGTCCTGCACGCCTACGACGTCTCCGACACGACGGTCCAGCCGCCGGAGCTCTGGCAGATCGAGCTCGGCGGGTGCATCGAGTCGACCCCGGCGGTCTGGCGGGGCCAGATCTTCGTCGGCACCCGGGCCGGCCTGTTCCACGCGATCACCGGACCCCCTCGGCGGGCCCCGGACGGCGGCTGACCCGACCGGTAGCCTGCGGGGGTGCGGGCGTTGGTGATGGGGGTGGTCAACGTCACGCCGGACTCGTTCTCCGATGGGGGTCGGTTCCTGGATCCCGACGCCGCGGTGGCCCACGGCCGTCGTCTGGTCGATGAGGGCGCCGACGTGATCGACGTCGGCGGCGAGTCCACCCGGCCCGGGGCGGCGCCCGTGTCGGCCGACGAGGAGATCCGGCGGGTGACCCCGGTGATCGCCGAGCTGGCGGGCACGGTGCGGGTCTCGGTCGACACCCGGCACGCCGCGGTGGCCGAGGCCGCCGTGGCCGCAGGGGCCACGATGGTCAACGACGTGTCGGCGTCGCTGCACGAGACCGCGGCCCGCCTGGGTGTGGCCTGGGTGGCCATGCACATGCAGGGGGAGCCGGGCTCCATGCAGGCCGACCCCCGCTACGACGACGTGGTCACGGAGGTCCGGGACCACCTGGTCGCCCGGGCCGAGGCCGCGGCGGCCGCCGGGGTGGAGGAGATCTGGATCGACCCCGGTTTCGGCTTCGGCAAGACCGTCGAGCACAACCTCGACCTGCTGGCCCGACTGGACCGGTTGGTGGCGACCGGATGGCCTGTGGTGGTCGGCACCAGTCGGAAGTCCACCCTCGGTCGTCTGCTGGCGGACAGCGACGGGACCGACGAACCGCCCCCCGTGGACGACCGCCTGGAGGCCAGTTTGGCGACGGCCACGTGGGCGATGGCCCAGGGAGCGGGCATGATCCGTGCACACGACGTCCGGGCGACGGCCCAAGCCGCGCGCGTGGTGCAGGGAGAGATAACGAAATGAGTCGAAACACGTGATGCCGAAGGGCAAGTGGGCGCGGGGCATCGTCCCCCGCAACTTCCACTGGATCGTGAAGGACCAGCTCGCGGTGTGTGAGCGGCCAGGCGGCTACGGCGCCAACCATCGCCGCGTCCGGCGTCAGGAGGAGATCATCTGGTTGCGGGAGTCCGGCTTCGGCTGCGTCATCTCGCTCATCCCCTCGCCGCACAACCTGCACAACTACGACGAGCTGGGCGTGGCCTGGCAGCACCGCCCCTTCACCGCCGAGGACGACGAGGCCACCTATCTGTCCGACCTCTACCCCGAGCTGGACCGGCTCCGGGCCGAGGGCACCATGGTCCTGCTGCACCAGGACGAGCTCAGCGATCGTCTCGTCGGCGTCGTCGCCGGCTACGTGCTGTGGGCCGGCCTGCTCGACAACGGCCCGCAGACCATCTCGGTGGTCGAGCGCATGGTCGACCGGCAGATGGGCCCGACCGGCCGTGGCCTGGTGACCCTGGCCATCGGCCTGCGGGACCGGCGCGCGGCGTCGACCTGAGCAACGGGACCATGGGGGACACCGCCGTGCCGGACCGGATCGAACTGCGGGGGCTGCGCGCCCTCGGCCTGTGCGGGATCCTGCCCGAGGAGAGCTCGCGGGCCCAGCCCCTCGAGGTCGATCTGGACATCGAAGCCGACCTGTCGATTCCTGGGGCCAGCGACGAGCTGGGCGACACCATCGACTACTCGGCGGTGTGCGCCATGGCCGAGCGCATCGTCACCGCCGAGCGCTTCGACCTCCTCGAGGCGCTGGCCACCCGCCTGGCCGAGGCCGCGCTCGTCGACGAGCGGGTCGTGGCGGTGACGGTCGCCGTCCGCAAGCTGCGCCCGCCCGTGCCCCATCACCTCGACACCTGCGGCGTGCGCATCACCCGCACCCGCGCCCAGCTGGGGTGACCCGGGCGTTCCTCGGCCTCGGTTCCAACCTGGGGGACCGGCGGGCCCTGCTCGCGGAGGCGGTGGCCGCGCTCCCCGACGTCGTCGCCGTGTCGCCGCTCTATGAGACCGACCCGGTCGGCGGGCCTGACCAAGGCGCCTTCCTGAACCTGGTGGTCGAACTGTCCACTGAGCGTTCGGCGCGGGAGCTGCTGGCCCTGTGCACCGAGCGGGAGGCCGCAGCCGAGCGGGTCCGCATCGAGCGCTGGGGGCCCCGGACCCTCGACGTGGACGTCCTCTGGGTCGACGGTGAGGAGGTCGCCGAGCCCGATCTGATCGTCCCCCACCCGAGGATGTGGGAGCGCCGCTTCGTCCTCGCCCCCCTGCGGGACCTGGCACCGGACCTGGTCACGGCGGCGCAGGTCGAAGCCGCCGAAGGCGACGTCCGCCTCGTCGGGCCCCTGTAGCCGCTTCGGTTCGTCGGGCTGGGCGACCGACACCCACGCAGCCATGGGGGCCGGGCCTGTCGGCTCGAGCTCCTCGTTCCGTTCTGGCACCGGATTCGGTCGCTATGGCAACCGAATCGGGTGCCAGATGGAGACGCGGTCACGCCATGTGGCGAAATCGGCCGCACCGCCGCCGACGACCGGCAGCCCGACCCCACGCCCCCGTCGTTGCCATCGGTTGGTCCAGCCCGAGGGTCGGAGCAGGCAGGATGGGCAGCATGCGCGCGATCGTCGTCCGGGAGTTCGGGCCGCCGGAGTCACTGACCGTCGAGGACTGGCCCGAGCCCGAGCCGGAGCCGGGCCAGGTGCGGGTCCGGATCGAGGCCGCCGGGGTCAACTACGTCGACGCCATCATGGCCAGCGGCGGGTACCAGATCACGCCGAAGCTGCCCTACGTGCCGGGCTCGGAGGTGGTGGGGACGGTCGACGCGGTGGGCGACGGCGTCGACCTTCCGGCGGTGGGCGACCGGGTGCTGGCGGCCTGCCATTTCGGCGGGTTCGCCGAGGTCGCCCTCGTGGCCACCGACCAGTGTTGGCCCGTCCCCGACGGCGTCGATCCGGCGACGGCGGCCACCGTCCTGCAGAGCTACGCCACCGGGCTGTTCGCCCTGGAGCGCCGAGCTCTGCTGCAGGAGGGTGAGTCCCTCCTCGTGCTCGGTGCGGGTGGGGGTGTCGGCCTGGCGGCGGTCGACCTCGGTCGGGCGCTCGGCGCGCGGGTGATCGGGGCGGCCTCCTCGGAGGCCAAGCGGGACGCCGCCCTCGCGGCCGGGGCCGAATCGGTCATCGACTACACCAGCGAGGACCTCAAGGCCCGGGCCCGTGAACTGGCCGGCGGCACCGGTGTCGACGTGGTCTACGACCCCATCGGCGGCGACCTGGCCGAGCCCGCCATCCGGGCCCTCGGCGACTTCGGTCGCTACCTCGTCGTCGGCTTCGTCGGGGGGATCCCCAAGGTGCCGACCAACCAGATCCTGCTCCGCAACCGGGCCGTCGTCGGGGTGGAGTGGGGCGGCTGGGCCATCTTCCACCCGGAGGAGAACGCCCTCCTCGTCGGACGGGTCCTGGATCTCCTGGGCTCCGGTGCGCTGCGTCCGATCGCTCCCACCTCGTTCCCCCTGGAGCAGGGCCCGCAGGTCCTGGCCGACCTCGTCGCCCGCAACCTCACCGGCAAGGCCGTCCTCGTCCCGTGACCCCGCCGCGCGTGCCGTGACCACGAACCTTCGGCAGAGATCGACGGATTCGGTGGTTGGTGCCGACGGTTGGCCGGATGAGGGTCCGGGTCGTCGGGTCCGGCCGGGCCGGCGGGGCTCTGGCGCTCGCGCTGCACCGAGTGGGGTGGACGGTCGAGGCGCCGCTGGGGCGAGATGACGACCTGTCCGGGGCGGCCCATGGCGTCGAGCTGCTGGTCCTGGCGACACCGGACCCGGTGATCGCCGAGGTGGCGGCAGGCGTCGAGCCCGACCCGGACACCGTCGTGGCCCATCTGGCCGGCGCCCTGGGCCTCGACGTGCTGGCCGGGCACCCGAGACCGGCCGCCCTGCACCCCCTCGTGGCCCTGCCCGACGCCGCGATCGGGGCCACCCGCCTGTCCGACGGGGCCTGGTTCGCCGTGGCGGGTGATCCGCTGGTCGAGCAGGTGGTGGCCGACCTCGGTGGCCACGCCTTCGCGGTCGCCGACGAGGACCGCACCCGCTACCACGCCGCCGCCGTGATCGCCTCCAACCACCTGGTCGCTCTGCTGGGTCAGGTCGAACGGGTGGCCCCGGACGGCGTACCGCTGGAGGCATTCCTGGCGCTGGTTCGCGGCACGGTCGACAACGTGGCCGACCTCGGCCCGGCGGCCGCCCTCACCGGCCCCGTCGCCCGGGGCGACTGGGCGACGGTGGATGCCCACCTGGCCGCCCTCCCCGAGGACGAGCGGCCCGCCTACCAGGCCATGGTCGACCAGGCCCGCCGACTCCTGGACTGAGGCTCGGTCTGTTCTGGTGGCAGCCCTGTGTTCTCAGGAACAGAAGCGCGCCCCCAGAACGGATCGCTGGTCACGGCGGGTGAGACGGAGGGCTGGTCTGCCCCCGACGACCCGCAGGGGCACCCACGGCCCCCTGGTTGCCATCGGTGGCGGCTGGTCCGACCGCTTGTACCTGGGTCTAGGGCCCGTACCGGCAGACTGGCGGCGTGAAGGTCAGCGGGAGCATCGCCGAGGTGCGGTGGGCGCTGGACGAGGTCCGGCGGGAGGGGGGAACGGTGGGACTGGTGCCGACGATGGGCTACCTCCACGACGGGCACCTGTCGCTGATGGCCGCGGCCCGGGCCGCCACGGACTACGTCATCGCCACCATCTTCGTGAACCCGCTGCAGTTCGCCCCGGGCGAGGATCTGGCGTCCTATCCCCGGGACGCTGACGGCGACCGGGCCAAGGCCGAGCGGGCTCACGTCGATCTCCTCTTCAGCCCGGAGCACGACGAGATGTACCCCGACGAGGTCCTCACCACGGTCTCGGTGGGTGGCCTCGCCCAGACGATGGAGGGGGCCACCCGGCCCACCCACTTCGCCGGCGTCGCCACCGTCGTGGCCAAGCTCTTCGCCATCGTCGGCCCGTGTCGCGCCTACTTCGGCGAGAAGGACTTCCAGCAGTTGGCCGTGGTGCGCAGGATGGCCGCCGACCTGTCGTTCCCGGTCGAGGTCATCGGCTGCCCGATCGTGCGCGAGCCCGACGGCCTCGCCCTGTCCAGCCGCAACGCCTACCTGACCCCGGACCAGCGGGAGGCGGCGCCGGTCCTGCAGCGGGCCCTGAAGGCGGGCGCGGCCTCGGTCCGGGCCGGCGAGCGGGACCCGGCCATCGTGTGCACGCTCGTCGGGGAGATCATCGCCGCCGAGCCCGAAACCGAGCTGGACTACGTCGCGCTGGTCGACCCGGCCACGCTCGAGCCGCCCGCCGCCGACCTCGAGCCGGGGACCTACCGCCTGCTGACCGCCGCCCGTTTCGGCCTTCCCCGCCTCCTGGACAACATCGCCCTCGACGTCCCCGCCTGACCGAGCAAGGTTCCCGACAGGGACGGGCGTAGCGTCCTCGGACGGTGACGGCCGAGCTGGACCTCCTGGTCCTCGGGAGTGGAGTGGCAGGCCTGTCGGCCGCGGTACGCGCCGCGGGCCCCATGGGCCTCCGCGTGGGCCTGTTGACCAAGGGCGCCCTCGACCAGGCCACGACTCGTTGGGCGCAGGGGGGCGTGGCCGCGGTGCTCGACGAGGACCCCGACTCCCTGGACCTGCACATCTCCGACACCCTCGAGGCCGGGGCCGACCTCTGCGACTCGGCCGCAGTCCGGGTGCTGGTCGACGAGGGTCCCCGCCGGGTCCACGAGCTCATCGCGTTCGGTGCTGTCTTCGACCGGGAGGCCGGCGGCGAGCTGGCCCTCGCCCGGGAGGGCGGCCATTCCGAGCCCCGCATCGTCCACGCGGGTGGCGCGGCCACCGGGGCCGAGGTCGAGCGGGCCCTGGTCGCCGCCGCCCGCTCCACGGCGGCCGAGGTGTACGAGCACACCTTCGCCATCGACCTCGTCGTCGAGAGTGCACGGTGCCGGGGAGTGCGGGCCTACAGCAAGGACGGCCACCCGATCGAGATCCGGGCGAAGCACATCCTGCTGGCCACGGGTGGCGCCGGCCAGGTCTTCGCCGTCACCACCAACCCGACCGAAGCCACCGGAGACGGCATCGCCATGGCCCATCGTGCGGGGGCGGTCCTGGCCGACGTCGAGTTCATCCAGTTCCACCCGACGGCGCTGCACCACCCCAAGATGCCCAAGCCCCTTCTGTCCGAAGCCCTGCGGGGCCACGGCGCCCTGCTGCGGGACAAGGACGGCAACCGCTTCGTCGACGAACTGCTGCCCCGGGACCAGGTTTCGCGCGCCATGACCGCCCGGATGACCGAGCAGGACGTGGACCATCTCTGGCTGGACGCCACGGTCCTGGACAACTTCGACGAGCGCTTCCCGACCATCGCCGCCTCGTTGGAGGAGGTGGGCCTCGACCCGGCGACGGACTGGCTGCCCATCGCCCCCGCGGCCCATTACACGTGCGGCGGAATGGTGACCGACCTCGACGGCGCCTCGTCACTGCCCGGACTGTGGGGCGCCGGGGAGGTCACCTGCACCGGGGTCCACGGCGCCAACCGCCTGGCCTCCAACTCCCTGCTGGAGGGCATGGTCTTCGGGCCCAGGGTGGTCGAGGCCATCGACCGGGGTCAGGACGGACCCGAGGGCACGGGAGCCATGCGCTGCGTCCTCGGCACCGACGCCCCCGGCGTCATCCCGGGCCTGCCGGTGACGAGTGAGGAAGCCGCCCGGCGACCGCAGACCGTCCCGCTCCCCGCCGTCGAGGACCCCGATGTACCGACCACCGCGGCGGAGTGGCGGGCGTTCCTGCAGAAGGCGATGACGCTCGGCGCCGGGGTCCGTCGTGACGCCGACTCCCTGCGCCAGGCGGCTGGAGCGCTGGGACGCGTGGGCCGAGCCGCCGAGGGTCATGACGCCGTCGAATGGTGCGAGGTACGCAATCTGGCTGACGTGGCCGCCACGATCGTGGCCGCCGCCACCGCCCGCACGGAGACCCGCGGTGCCCACACCCGTGAAGACTTCCCCGCGACGGACCCCGCGCTCCGCGCGAGGTTCCTCCACGGGACCTGACCGTTACGCTTTCGCAACGATGACCGAGGCGCAGGCGCCCGCCGCCAACTGGTACCCGGATCCGGGCGGGAAGCACGAGCACCGTTACTGGGACGGCTCCCAGTGGACCGACAACGTGGCCGACCACGGTCGGCAGGCCGTCGACCCCCTCGTCGCCAGCTACGTCCCCACCACCCACCACTCCGCCCAGAACGTCCAGCAGCAGGTGCAGCAGCGGGCCGGCCTGCAGGCCACCGCCGCCGGCGGGGGCACGCTGTTCACCGAGCCGATCCTCGTCGTGAACCAGAAGCGCAAGCTCATCGAGCTGAACACCGAGTTCGCCGTCTTCGACCAGCACGGCACCCAGATGGGCGCCGTCCGGCAGGTCGGTCAGAGCACGGCCAAGAAGGCCCTGCGCTTCATGTCGAACGTCGACCAGTTCCTGACCCACAAGTTCCAGATCGTCGACATCCAGGGCAACGTCGTGCTGGCCCTCACCCGGCCGGCCAAGTTCGTCAAGTCGAAGGTGCTGATCACCGACGGCCAGGGCCGACCCGTGGGCGACGTCGTCCAGCAGAACGCGATCGGCAAGATCCGCTTCGCCCTGGAGGCCGGGGGCCAGACCCTCGGTTCCATCAACGCCGAGAACTGGCGAGCGTGGAACTTCGCCATCCAAGACCACACGGGCGCTGAAGTGGCCCGTATCACCAAGACGTGGGAGGGCCTGGCGACGACCCTCTTCACGACCGCCGACAACTTCGTCGTCCAGATCCACCGTCAGCTCGAGGAGCCGTTGCGCTCCCTCGTCGTCGCCAGCGCACTGTGCGTTGACGTCGCCCTGAAGCAGGACGACCGCGGCTTCAACTGACGCCCCTCCCCCCTGAAGGAAATCCCCATCCCATGTCCACCGTGTCTTCTGTTCTCCGCCGCGCCCCGCACCAGCTCATGTTCTGGCTCATCATCGCCGTCTTCGCCGTCGGTGCCCTGCGCGCCTTCTTCCCCATCAAGGGCTTCGACGAGGTCCGCACCGGCGAGGTCCCGCTCGAGGTCGCCGGCGGCGACGACGGGCTCTGGGTCCTCAACTTCGCCGACCACAGCGTCAGCCTCGTGCGCACCTCCGACAAGGAGGTGCTGCTGACCACCGAGGTGGGCGCCGACGTCGCCCCCGCGCTGAGCGCCAACGACGACGGGGCCTGGCTGATCCTCGACGCGGGCACCACGATCGGCCGGGTCGATGCCAACGGGGAGATCGTGGACCGCTTCGACGTGAGCGGGACCATCGACGGCATCGCCCAGGACCTGGCTGCCGGCCCCGACTTCGTCTGGGTGACCACGGGCGAGGGCGAGCAGATGGTCCGCATCGACACGGCGACCGGCGAGATGGGCGACGTGATCGACGTGGGCGAGATCGTCGTGCAGCCTCAGGTCCTCGGCGACTCGCTCTGGGTCTACGAGAGTGACGGCATCACCGAGTACGACAACACGACCGGCGAGCAGCTCAACAAGCTCGACATCGTGAACCACCGGGTACACGACTTCTACGCCACCGAGGACTCGATCTGGTTCCTGGCCGACGTCGACAACTTCGACGAGACCGGTCTCGTCGTCCGCTTGGACCCCGAGACCGGCGAGGAGAGTCAGGTCCGGATCTCCAAGTCCACGCCGTCCCACATCACGGTGGGCGACGACCAGGTCTTCGTGACCGGCACCGGCGGTTTCCTCTTCGAGGTGAGCACCGACACCGACCGCCCACCGGCCATCCTGGCCGGCGAGCAGGTGACGGTCTCGACCAAGGACCTGCGGGGCGTGACCGTCCTCGACGACATCGTCTGGGTGGCCGACGGCACCAACGGCATCGTTCACCAGCCCATCACCGGCGTCGAAGGCGGCGACATCACCACCGACACCGAGCCGTCGGTCGGCTAGACGGGCAACCCCCGCCGGTAGGCGGTCGCCAGCCAATTCGGGTTGGCGGCCAGCAGAGGCCCACCGAGGGCCAGCACGAGGACGTACCCCGCGGCGAACGGGGCCAGGCGGGCGTCCAGCCCGGCGGGGATGGCCAGGGCCACCAGGATGAGGGCGAACTCGCCCCGGGAGACCAGGGTGAGCGCCAGGTTGGCCGCGCCGCGGGGAGGGAGGTCGTTGACCCGGCCGACGCTGTAGCCGGCGACCACGGCCAGGACCAGGGTCAGGGCCACGGCGGCCAGGACCGGACCGGCCACCGAGGCGACGTCGCCGGGGTCGACGGTCAGCCCGAAGGTGAAGAAGAAGATGGCGGCGAAGGCGTCCCGCAGCGGCAGCACGAGGCGTTCGACCCGCTCGGCCACGGGGCTCTCGGCGATGACCATGCCGATCATGAAGGCGCCGATGGCCTCGGACACGCCCGCCTCCTCCGCCGCGCCGGCGGTGAGCAGGGCCAAGCCGAGGAAGGCCACGGTCAGCAGCTCGTCGTCGCTGGAGCCGAGCAGGCGCCCGACGAGGCCCCCACCCCAGCGGGCGAAGGCGGTCAGGGCGAGGAGGAACAGCACGGCCTTGCCGAACGACCAGAGCGCAGCCCAGCCCGTGGTGTCGCTGAGCAGAGGCTGGAGGGCGGCCAGGTAGAGGGCCAGGAACACGTCCTCCACCACGATCACGCCCAGGATGAGCTTGGTCTCGGGGTTGGCCAGCCGCTTCAGCTCGACCAGCAGCTTGGTCACGATCGCCGACGACGAGATGCCCACGACGCCCGCCACGATCAGGGCCTCGGCCCCGCCCCAGCCCAGGGCCAGGCCCAGGAGGAGGCCACCGCCCACGTTGAGGGCGATGTAGAGCGCGCCGCTGCCCAGGAGTCGGGTGCCGCCCCCGATCAGGTCACCGAGGGAGAACTCCAGGCCCAGGTAGAAGAGGAGGAGGACCAGGCCGATGACGGCGATGAGCTCGAACTCCTCGGGATGGCTGACCAACTCGAGGCCCGGTGTGTTCGGCCCCAGGAGCACGCCGGCCAGCATGAAGAGCGGGATGGTGGGCAGGCCCAGTCGGCGGCCGAGGCGGCCGAACACGAAGGCGGCGAGGAACGCGCCACCCAGCGCGATGAGCGTGTGGGCCACGGCTCAGTGGATGAACTGGTCGAGGAAGCCAGGGAGGTCCTCGGGCCGGCCCACGACGACGAGTTGGTCGCCGGGGCGGATGGCCTCGTCGGGCTCCGGGGCCACGATCGACTCGTCACCCCGCACGATGGCGGCCACGGTGATGCGGCTGCGCTGGCGGATCTCGGCTTCGGCGATGGTGCGTCCGGCCACGGGCGAGGCCTCGGCGACCGTCACCCAGTCGATGAGCAGGCCGCCGATGACCGCCTCGACCCGCTGGGCCGCCGCCGGGGTGAAGTACGACCCGGCGATGACGGCCCCGAGGCGGCGGGCCAGGTCGTCGTCCACCGAGATCACGTGGGCGTCCCCGTCCGCCTCGGTGGTCAGGTAGAGGTCCCGCCGGCCGGTGTGGTGGATGACCACGCAGATCTGCCCGCCGTCGGGCAGGGTGAAGGTGAACCGGCGCCCGATGCCGGGGAGGTCGTCCTCCTGAATCTGACCTTTTTCTGTCATGGTCGCTCAAGGCTAGGGGGCGTCGGTGCCCGTCTCCGGGGGAACGGCCCGTCAGGCCCCCGAGCACCGGCAAGTACGCTGAGGTCATGGTGACCTCCCGGCCGGCCGACCCGCCGCGCCATGCGGTCCAGGCCGCCGTCACCCTCGCCCTGGCCGAGGACCTCACGCCTTTGGGGGACCTGAGCGCGGCGCTGATCCCGTCGGGGACCCGGGGCCGGGCCGTGCTCGCCTCCCGCGCCGACGGGGTGTTCGCAGGCCGGGCCTGCGTCGACGAGGCCTTCGCCCAGATCGATCCCGCTGTCGTCGTTGAGTGGGACCTGGCCGACGGCGCCGACCTGGCGCCCGGCACCGTCGCCGCCCGGGTCAGCGGCCCGCTGGCCTCCATCCTCACCGCGGAGCGCACCGCCCTGAACTTCGCCCGCCACCTGTCCGGCGTGGCCACCCTGACCCGTCGCTTCGTCGAGGCGGTCGGCCCCGACGTGCTCGTGTGGGACACCCGCAAGACGATCCCCGGCCTCCGGTCGCTGGAGAAGGCGGCGGTGCGGGCCGGAGGGGGCGCCAACCACCGGGGCAACCTCTCGGACTGGGTGATGCTGAAGGACAACCACCTGGCCGTGCTCGACATCGCCCCCGCGGTGGCCCGGGCCCGCGAGGTCTGGCCGGGGCGCACCATCCACGTGGAGTGCGACACCATCGAACGGGCCGTCGCCGCGGCCGAGGCCGGAGCCGACGCCCTGCTGCTCGACAACCTCGGCCCCGAGGACGTGGGCAAGGCCGTCGTCGCCGCCCGCGAGGCCCTCGGGGGCCGGCGCTGCCTCATCGAGGCCTCGGGGGGCATCACCCTCGAGACGGTGGGCACCTACGCCGGGATCGGTGTGGACGCCGTGTCGGCCGGAGCCCTCACCGATTCGGCCAAGGCCCTCGACCTGGGCCTCGACGTGGAGACGGAAGCGGGTTCGAGCTGATGCTGTTGGCGGTCGATGCGGGCAACACCGACACGGTGATCGGGCTGTTCGACACGAAGATCACCGATCCCCAGACGGCCGACGACGGCCTTCTCGACCACTGGCGCATCGCCACCCAGGCCGACCGCACGGCCGACGAGCACGCGGTGATGTTCGAAGGGTTTCTGGCCGCCCGGCGCCACTCGGGGCTGGAGGAGGTCGAGGGCATGGTCATCTCCTCGGGCGTGCCCCGGGTCATGGCCAACCTGCGCAACATGGCCAATCGCTACCTGGGTCAGGAGGCCGTGGTCCTCGAACCCGGCGTCCGCACCGGCGTGGCCATCCGCACCGACAACCCGAAGGAGGTGGGAGCCGACCGCATCGCCAACGCGGTGGCCGCCTTCGATCTCTTCGGGGGGCCGACGATCATGGTCGACTTCGGCACGGCCACGACCTGCGACGCCGTGTCCGCCGACGGCGAGTACCTCGGCGGGGCGATCGCCCCCGGGGTGGAGATCAGCCTCGACGCCCTCGTCGGCCGGGCCGCCGCCCTGCGTCAGGTGGACCTGGTCGAGCCTCGCTCGGTGCTGGGCCGGACCACGGTCGAGTCCATCCAGTCCGGCATCGTCTACGGGTACGCCGCCCAGGTCGACGGCCTCTGCGCCCGCATCGAGGGCGAGCTGGGCGACTGCACGGTCGTCGCCACCGGTGGCCTGTCGCCCCTCATCGCCCCGTTCACCGACAGCATCGAGCACGTCGAGCCCTGGTTGACCCTGCACGGCCTTCGCCTCGTCCACGCCATGAACGCCGAATGAGCGACGAAGGCGATCGGCGGGCGGAACAGGCCCGCAAGGCGATGAGCGTCAGCGAAGAGCCCTCAACGCGGCGCGACGAACCCGGGTCGCGAATCCCGTACCGGGTCGATCCCACCCACCACGCCGCCGAGATCGTCCGCCAGTACGCCGACATCGCCGACGGCGACGAGACCGGGGACGAGGTCACCGTCGCCGGCCGGCTCATGCTCCAGCGGCCCCACGGACGCCTGGCCTTCGCGGTGCTGCGGGACATGACCGGCGACGTCCAGCTCTTCTCCCTGGAGAAGGCGACGTCCGGCTACGCCGAGCTCATCGCCCTGCCCCTCGGCACCTGGGTCAGCGCCACCGGCGAGGTGGTCAAGACCCGCAAGGGCGAGCTGTCGGTGAAGGTCGGCACATGGGAGGTGCTGGCCCGGCCCCAGCGGCCCTTCCCCGACAAGTGGCACGGCCTCAACGACCCCGACACCCGCTACCGGCAGCGCTATGTCGACACCTGGGTCACGCCCGAGACCCGAGCGGCCCTGCTCGCCCGGTCGAAGGTGGTGTCGCTGTGCCGGCGGTGGCTGGAGGACCGCGACTTCATCGAGGTCGAGACCCCGATCTTCCACCCCATCCCCGGCGGGGCGCTGGCCAAGCCGTTCACCACGCACCACAACGCCCTGGACCAGGACCTCTTCCTGCGCATCGCCCCGGAGCTGTACCTGAAGCGCCTGGTCGTGGCGGGCTTCGAGCGGGTCTTCGAGATCGGCCGGGTCTTCCGCAACGAGGGCCTGTCGCCCCGCCACAACCCCGAGTTCACGATGCTCGAGCTCTACCAGGCCTACGCCGACTACGGCGACATCATGGCGCTGACCGAGGAGCTGGTCGCCTTCTGCGCCACCGAGGTCGCCGGGGGGACGACCGTCATGGTCGGTGACCGGGAGCTCGACCTGTCCACCCCGTGGCGACGGGCCTCGCTGACCGACCTGGTCGAAGAGGCCATCGGCGTCCGGGTCGAGGTCCGCATGCCGGTCGAGGACGTCCGGGCCATCGCCCTCGAGCACGGCGTGGAGCCCGAGCCGACCTGGGGCTCGGGCAAGATCCTGCTCGAGCTCTACGAGAAGCACGTCGAGCCCACCCTCTGGGACCCGGTCTTCGTCATGGACTACCCCAAGGAGGTCTCGCCCCTGTCGCGGGACCACCGGGAGCTGCCCGAGATGGTCGAGCGCTTCGAGGCCATCGTGGCCGGCCGAGAGCTCGGCAACGCCTTCTCCGAGCTCATCGACCCGATCGAGCAACGGGCCCGCTTCGAGGACCAGGTCCTCCAGGGCGAGGCCGGCGACGACGAGGCCATGGTCGTCGACGAGGACTACCTGCGGGCGCTGGAGTACGGGCTGCCGCCGACGGGCGGATTGGGCATCGGCATCGACCGCCTGGTCATGTTGCTGACCGGCTCGTCCGCCATCCGCGACGTGATCGCCTTCCCGACCCTCCGACCCGAACAAGAGAGCTGACGTGCGTGTCCTGCTGACCGGCATGGGGGGCGACTTCGGCGCCCGCACGGCCAACGTGGTGGAGGCCGACCCCGCCGTCGAGGCCGTCCTCGGGCTCGACGCCTATCCGCCCCGGCGTCGACTGCACGGCAGTGAGTTCCGTCGCATCGACCCCCGGGACGAGCCCCGCACCACCGCCGCGGTCCGGGAGTTCGCCCCGACCGTCGTGCTCCACCTCGGCGTCTGGGAGCCCGACGCCCGGGCGGCACCGGCGTCGGCGCACCAGCGGACGATGGTCGGCACCCGGGCCGCCCTGGGCGCCGCCGTCGCCGTCGGCCGGCTGGAGCACATCCTCGTCCGGTCCGGCATCGAGGTCTACGGCCGTGGCCCGGGCACGCCCCGCCGCCCCGACGAGGACACCCCGCTGCGCCCCACCTCGCCCTACGGCCGGACCCTGCGGGCCGTGGAGCAGGAGGCCGAGGCCGCCGGCCGGATGGCCGAGGTGCCCGTAGCCAGCCTCCGCTTCGCCCCGACCGTGGGCGTGCAGTATCCGAGCCCGCTCAGCCGTGTGCTCCGGCTGCCCGTCGTCCCCGTCAACGCCCTGTCGCTCACCTGCGTGGCCCCGGCCGCGTTCAGCCTGCTCGACGTCGAGGACGCCGCCGCCGCCTTCCTGGCCGCGCTCCGCCGCCGGGTGGACGGCCCGGTCAACGTGGTCCCCGAGGGCACCATCACCCCCCTCGCCGCCGCCCGCCTGGGCGGCCGGGTGCCCCTGCCCATCGTGGCCCCCGGCTGGATCCCCACCCGCCTGCTCAGCCGGGCCATCGGGGCGCCCATCCCGTCCCACCTGCACGAGCTTGCTGCTGCGGGGCCGGGAGGCCGACGGGAGCCGGGCCGAAGACCTCCTCGGCGTCACCCCCCGACGCTCCACCGAGGACGTCGTCCGGGCGCTCTACGACTGGGCGCCGGTCGTGTACCAGCGCCCGGGCCAAGCCGCCGCCTAGTACCGGGCTCACCGCAAACGACAGCGAGGCGACCACGGGGGCGTGGGGACGGGGCTGCCAGTCGTCGGGGGCCGGATGGCCCTTGATTCTCACGATGCGTGACCGCCTTCTCGTTCTGGAGGCACGCATGTGTTGTGGAGAACACATACGTGCCACCAGAACGGCGACGGGACCGGGATCCGTCCGATGTCGCCACGCTGGGTGAGAATCCGGGCGGAAGGGCACCCGCCGACGTCCAGCCGACAGGCCAGGCCGCCTTCCCTGCCTCGGTGTTTTCCCGCCGGCCCGTCGTGCTCGCGGTTGTTCACCGCGCGTTCGCGAGGATGTAAAGTCGGCGTCGCGTGCCGCACGCCACTGCTGCTGACGGGACCCGCATCGCCTACGAGGTGTGCGGCCGAGACGAGGGTGAGCCGCTCGTCCTCATCCAGGGCCTTGGCGCCGACCGCCGGGGCTGGCTCATGCAGCGGGGGGCGCTGGGTGAGCGCTACCGGCTGCTGCTGGTGGACAACCGGGGCGTGGGTGAGTCCGAGCGCCCTCCCGGTCCCTACGACCTCAACGAGATGGCCGAGGACGTCCTGGCCGTCATGGACGAGGTGGGCTGGGACTCGGCCCACGTCATGGGGGCGTCGATGGGCGGGGTCATCGCCCAGATCCTCGGGGTCCTCCACGCCGACCGGGTCCGCTCGCTGGTCCTGGCCTGCACGGCCTGCCGGCACGAGCCGTGGCGCCGGGAGCTGCTGGCGGAATGGCAGGACATCGCGCTCGAGCGCGGGATGCGCACCTTCGCCGAACGCAACGCCAAGTGGCTGGTCGGGCCGCGCTCGGTCCGGCGCTTCTGGCCCGTCCTGAACCTCTTCGGCGGCCTCGCCCTCAACGCCGAGCCCGCGGCGTTCGCCGCGCAGGTGGACGCCATCCTCCAGGCCGACGAGCTGCTGCGTCACGCCCTCTCCGGCGTGACCGCGCCCACGCTGGTCATCGTGGGCAGCCAGGACGTCCTCACCCCGATGGCCGACGCCGAGGAGGTGGCCGAAGCCATCCCGGGCGCGCTGCTGGCCGTCGTCCGGGGCGGGGCCCACGGCTTCATGTTCGAGCGGTCCAAGGTCTTCAACGCCACGGTCCAGTCCTTCCTGGACACGGTCACCGCCGAGGCCTCCGGCGCCGTGCGCCGACTCCCCGCCGCCTGACCGGACAGGGGGGAGGCACCCCCCGGCCGGTTCGTGCCTGTCGGGTTGTGTCGTGCCGGTCCGGTCGGCTCCACTGTGGCCGATGGGCGGCCTCGGACTCCTCGTGCGCGCCGAGACGCGCCGCCGCTGGCTCGCCCTCGTCCTCATCGGCCTGCTGGTCGGCGGGGTGGGGGCGGCCGTCACGGCGTCGGTGGCGGGAGCCCGCCGGTCCGAGACCGCCTATGACCGGCTGGCCGAGCGCACCGGCCAGCCCGACGCCACCCTCGTCAGCTTCGTGGACCCCGGATTCCTCGAGGAGGTGGTCTCGCTCCCCGAGGTGGAGACGGTCTGGCGCATGCGGGGCGTGGTCGGGCGGGGCTTGGACCTCCCGACGGTCAACTTCCTGTCCGTGGTCGCCGGTCCTCCTCGGCCCGACGGGCTGTTCGAGCCCCGGGTGGAGGAGGGGCGCCTGCCCGCCGATGACGCCGTCGGTGAGGTCGCGGTTTCCCAGGGCCTGGCCGATTCGGCCGACGTCAGCGTCGGGGACCGGGTCCGGCTCGGCCTGCTCACCCAGGAGGAGTTCGAGTCCTTCGACGAGGGCTTCGGGATCCCCGACGGGCCGACCGTCGACCTCGAGGTCGTGGGCACGTTCACGGTCGGGGGCAACGACAGCAACGAGCAGGTCGGCATCCTCGGCTCGCCCGCCTTCGCCGAGGTGGCGGCGGACGCGGGCGGCGGGGACGGCGCCATGTTCCTCCTCGAGGACGAGCCGGGCGCGGTCGAGCGCTTCGAGGCCGGGGTCCTGGCCGCGTCGGAGGACTTCGACCTGCCGCCCGACGCGGCGGAGCTCGGGGCCTACGACCTGCGGCTGGCCGCCGAGGACCGGGTGCGGAGCCAGGCGTCGGCGCTGGTGGTCAGCCGGGGCCTGCTCCTGGTGGGGGCCGCCGGCCTCCTCATCGGCATCCTCGGCGTGGCCCAGACGGTCCAGCGCCACCAGTCCCGCAGCCTCGGGGCCCAGTCGGTGCTCGGCGCCCTCGGGCTGGATCGGCGCCAGAGGGTCCTGACCTCGCTGGCCCCCTTCGCCCTGGTCACGGCCCCGGTGGCGGCCGTGATCACCGTCGGCGGCGCCATCGCCCTCTCGCCGCTCCTGCCCATCGGCTCGGCCCGCAGCCTGGAGCCCTCGCCCGGCGTGGAGCTGAACCTCGCGGTCCTCGCCGTCGGGGCTGTGGCCACCGTCGCGCTGTCCCTCCTCGTCGTGGCCCTGGTCGCGGGGGTCATGGTCCGGCGCCCGGCGCGGCCGCCTCGCGGGGGTGTGTCGCTGGCCGCCCGGGGCGCACGCGTCGGCCTCCCGCTCCCGGTCACGATCGGCGGGAGCCTGGCCCTCGACCGAGGCCGGAGCGGAACGGCCGTCCCCGTGCGGGCCGCACTGGCCGGCGGCGTGATCGCGGTGGCGGCCGTCGTCGGCGCGGCGGCCTTCGCGTCCAGCCTCGACCGCCTCATCGAGACCCCGGCCCGCTACGGGTCGCCCAGTGACCTGCTCGTCGCCGACGCCCAGGACGAGTTGTTCGACCAGCTCCAGGACGACCCCGACGTCGAGGCGGTGCTCGAGACGCGAGGCTTCGACCTGGTCGTGGAGGGCACTCGCCGGGACGCGTTGAGCGCGGAGGTGCGGAAGGGGTCCATCGGCTTCAACTACATCTCGGGTCGGGCCCCGGTCGGCCCGGCCGAGATCGCCGTGGGCCCGGCGTTGGCCAGTCGCCTCGACGTCGGCGTCGGTGACCCGGTCACCCTCGACGATTCCGGCGACTCGGTCACCGTGGTGGGCGTCGTCCTCGCCCGGGGCGAAACGGGCAACAGCTACTCCGACAGCGTCATCGTCGACGACGAGGTCCGACAGGAGGCCGCCGCCGGCGGATCCTTCCGGGAGGCCCTGATCCGCTACCGGGACGGCGTGGACGTCGATGCCGAGGAGGCCGCGCTCGGGGCCGACTGGGAGGTCGAGCGGATCGAGCCACCGGCCCGCATCGTCGACCTGGCCCAGATCCGCAACCTGCCCCTGGTCCTGGCCGGTGCCGCCGCGGTGCTCGGCATCGGCCTGCTGGCCCATGCGTTGGTGGTGACGGTGCGCCGTCGCGGTCGCGACCTGGCCCTGGTCAGGGCGATGGGGGCCCGGCCCCGGGAGACCGTGCTCTCGGTGCTGGCCATGATGGCGGTCATCATCCTGATCGGGGTCGCCGTGGGGATCCCGCTGGGGATCCTGGCCGGCAACCTGGCGTGGCGGGCCCTGGCCGACAGCCTCTACGTCGCCGACGACCTGGCCGTGCCCACGTTGGTGGTGCTGGCAAGCCTGCCGGTCGCCCTCCTGGTCGGGCTCCTCACCGCGGTCCTCCCCGGTCGCCGGGCCAGTCGGCTGGAGGTGGCGGCCCAGCTCCGGCAGGAGTAGCGCTCAGGCCAGGCTGACCACTTCGGCGTGGTCATCGAGCGGGAGGTCGCCGTCCGTCGTGGCCGTGACCTGGATGGCGAGGATCTCGGCGTCGCCGGCCAGGGTCGTGGCGAAGGCGGTGTCGGCCGCGTCGCGCCCGGTGGCGATGCGGACCAGCGAGGAGCGGGGGGCGAGACGGGTCGCGTCCAGGACCTGCCAGGCACCGTCGACGCGAGCTTCGACCACGGCGTGGAAGTCCATGGGGAACAGGCCGGGGGCGTAGACCGCGACCAGCCGGGCGGGCACACCGCGAGCCCGGCAGAGGGCGATCGTGAGGTGGGCGAAGTCCCGGCAGGCGCCGGCGTTGGCCGCCAGGGTGTCGATGGCGGTGGTGAAGGGGCCGCTGGTGTTCAGGTCGTAGATGAGGCGCTCGAACACCCACGAGGCGATGGCCCGGGGCAGGTCGGGCCCGGCCGGGAGGTCACGGAGCGCGTTGCCGGCGAAGCCCAGCAGCTCGTCGGACGGGCAGTAGCGGCTCTGGCGCAGGTAGGTGAGCGCCTCGGTCTTCGACGAGGCGGCCGGCGTCGGCGGGCCGGGCCGGACGGTGGCGGCGTAGGAGACGTTCAAGCGGCCGGCGTCGGCCTTCACCAGGTGGGTCCGACCTCCGTGTTCGCCGCGGACCTCGTCGACCGGAACGGGCTGGTCGTCGAGGGTGACCGTGAGCTGCTCGCGGGTCAGCTCGCCCGCCGAGGCCGCCGGCGCGACCTGCAGGGCCAGCACCGTCCCCGGCTCGACCCGGAAGCCCAGCGCACAGGCCACATGGCGGTCCGGGGCTGCGGTCAAGCCCTCAGCCTAGGGACGGTCCCGGTTGGGGCGGGGAAGGCCTAGACGGCGAAGTCGTCGATCTGGGCGACGAGGACGTCGCTGGCCTCGGCCATGGCGTCGACCACGGGGGAGGAGCCCAGGGCGTCGAGGGCGGCGCGGCCCTCCTCGACGTGGCTCCGGGCGACGACCAGGGCGGCGGTCACGGCGCCGTCGGCCCGGATGATCGCCAGCGCCTTGTCCACCTCCTCGGGCTCGACCGGACGGCCCAGGAGGGCGGCCAGGTCCTCCCCGGCCGACCCCTGCAGCGCCCGGATGGTGGGCAGTGTGTAGACGCCCTCGACGAGGTCATGGCCGGCGGGCTTGCCCAGTTGCTCGGAGCTGGCCACCACGTCGAGCACGTCGTCGATGACCTGGAAGGCCATGCCGTAGGACCGTCCGAAGCGGGTGAGGCACTCGATGCGCTCTCGGTCGAACCCGGCGACGAGGGCGCCGATCCGACAGGAGGAGGCGAACAGGGCGGCGGTCTTGCCCTCGATGGAGGCCACGTAGGCCGCCTCGCTGCGGCCCACGTTGTAGGCGTCCTGCAGCTCGCGGATCTGGCCCTCGCACAGCCGGGCGATCGTGGCGGCCAGCAGCCCGGCCACCTCGGGGCCGAGGCCGGCGGCGATCTCCGACGCCCGGGCCAGGAGGAAGTCGCCGGCCAGGATGGCCTTGAGGTTCCCCCAGCGGGCGTTGACGCTCTCGACCGTGCGCCGAGTGGTGGCGTCGTCCATGACGTCGTCGTGGTAGAGCGACCCGAGGTGGACCAGCTCCACGGACACCCCGCCGAGCACGGACGCCTCGGTCGCCTCATCGAGCTCGCCGTCGGCGGAGAGGGCGGCGGCCATGGTCAGCGCCGGGCGCACCCGCTTGCCGCCCGCCTTGATGAGGTGGCTGGCCACCTCGGTCAGGAAGTCGTCGTCGGCCCGCACCGACTCCACCAGGCGGACCTCGACCCGTTCGAGGTTCTCGCTCATCCCGGGCAGACCAGTGAGGGGGTTCCCGGCCACGGGGCGACGATAGGCCACGACCCCCTGTGGGCGGTAGCCCGACACGGGACAGTGCCAACTGCCACACTCGTCCGGGAAGAGGGGTGGTGCCGTACCGGTTGTAGGCCTCATCGGGTCCAATCCCTTGGGAGGACGGCCCGATCGACCGACGTGCGTAGGCAGAGGTCGTCGGTAGACTTGACCCAAACCAGGAGCCCCCAGTTCGGGAGGAGCAGTCTTGTTCGAACGGTTCACAGACCGGGCTCGCCGAGTGGTCGTCCTCGCCCAAGAGGAGGCGCGGCTGCTCAACCACAACTACATCGGGACCGAGCACATCCTGCTCGGGCTCATCCACGAGGGTGAAGGCGTCGCCGCCAAGGCCCTCGAGTCTCTCGGGATCAGCCTGGAGGCGGTTCGCTCCCAGGTCGAGGAGATCATCGGCCAGGGCGGCTCGTCGCCGTCGGGCCACATCCCCTTCACCCCCCGCGCCAAGAAGGTGCTGGAGCTCTCCCTGCGGGAGGCCCTGCAGCTCGGCCACAACTACATCGGGACCGAGCACATCCTGCTCGGGCTGATCCGCGAGGGTGAGGGCGTCGCCGCCCAGGTCCTCGTGAAGCTCGGCGCCGACCTCTCGCGGGTCCGCCAGCAGGTCATCCAGCTCCTGTCGGGCTACTCCGGCTCCGGCCAGGGCGAGAAGGCGGGGGCCACCGCGGGCCAGGGGTCCGAGCAGGGCGCCCAGTCCGGCTCCCTCGTGCTCGACCAGTTCGGGCGGAACCTGACCCAGCTGGCCGCCGAGAAGAAGCTCGACCCGGTGATCGGCCGCGCCCGTGAGACGGAGCGGGTCATGCAGGTCCTGTCCCGCCGCACCAAGAACAACCCCGTCCTCGTCGGCGAGCCGGGCGTGGGCAAGACGGCCATCGTCGAGGGCCTGGCCCAGTCCATCGCCGAGGGCGACGTGCCCGAGACGATCGTGGGCAAGCAGCTCTACACCCTCGACCTCGGCGCGCTGGTGGCGGGCTCCCGCTACCGGGGTGACTTCGAGGAGCGCCTCAAGAAGGTGCTGAAGGAGATCCGCACCCGCGGCGACATCATCCTGTTCATCGACGAGCTCCACACCCTGGTGGGTGCGGGCGCCGCCGAGGGCGCCATCGATGCCGCCTCGATCCTCAAGCCCATGCTGGCCCGGGGCGAGCTGCAGACGATCGGCGCCACCACGCTGGACGAGTACCGCAAGCACCTCGAGAAGGACGCCGCCCTCGAGCGCCGCTTCCAGCCCATCAAGGTCGAGGAGCCGACGGTCGCCCACACCATCGAGATCCTCAAGGGCCTCCGCGACCGGTACGAGGAGCACCACCGGGTCACGATCACCGACCAGGCCGTGGTGGCCGCGGCCAACCTGGCCGACCGCTACATCTCCGACCGGCACCTGCCCGACAAGGCCATCGACCTCATCGACGAAGCCGGCTCCCGCCTGCGCATGAAGCGCATGAAGACGCCGGACGACTACAAGGAGATCGAGGCCGACATCGCCGACGTGGTCCGCCAGAAGAAGGCGGCCGTCGAGGACCAGCGCTTCGAGGACGCCAGCTCCCTCCGGGACAAGGAGAAGGAGCTGCTCGACGCGAAGGCCGAGAAGGAGACCGAGATCAAGGCGGCCGGAGTCGACCTGTTCGACGAGGTCGACGAGGAGGCCATCGCCGAGGTCCTCAGCATCTGGACCGGCATCCCGGTCTACAAGCTGACCGAGGAGGAGACGGCCAAGCTCCTGCGCATGGAGGACGAGCTCCACAAGCGGGTCATCGGCCAGCAGGACTCCATCAAGGCGGTCTCCCAGTCGATCCGCCGCACGCGGGCCGGCCTCAAGGACCCCAAGCGCCCCAGCGGCTCGTTCATCTTCCTCGGCCCGTCCGGCGTGGGGAAGACCGAGCTGGCCAAGACGCTGGCGGAGTTCCTCTTCGGTGACGAGGAGGCCCTGATCCAGCTCGACATGTCCGAGTACATGGAGAAGCACACGGTCAGTCGCCTGGTCGGCTCGCCCCCGGGCTACGTCGGCTACGAGGAGGGCGGCCAGCTCACCGAGGCCGTCCGGCGCAAGCCGTTCTCGGTGGTCCTCTTCGACGAGATCGAGAAGGCCCACCCCGACGTCTTCAACACGCTGCTGCAGATCCTGGAGGAAGGTCGCCTGACCGACAGCCAGGGCCGCACCGTCGACTTCCGCAACTGCGTGCTGATCATGACCTCCAACCTCGGCACCGCCGATCTGCGCAAGGCCAACGTGGGCTTCGGCAAGGCCGACGCCCAGCTGACCTACGACAAGATGAAGGAGAAGGCCGAGGAGGCGCTCAAGCAGCACTTCCGGCCCGAGTTCCTGAACCGGATCGACGAGACCATCGTCTTCCACGAGCTGACCCAGGAAGAGGTCTTCCAGATCGTCGACCTGATGATGCGCCGCATCGTGACCCAGCTCCAGGGCCAGGGTCTCGGCATCGAGCTGACCGACGAGGCCAAGCGTCACCTGGCCGAGCAGGGCTACGACCCGAGCCTGGGTGCTCGTCCGCTGCGGCGGGCCATCCAGCGCCTGGTCGAGGACCCGTTGTCCGAGAAGCTCCTCTGGAAGGAGTTCCGGGCCGGCCAGATCGTCCTGGTCGACGCCCAGCTCGACCCGGAGACGAACGAGACGGTCATCGTCTTCGACAGCAAGGAGGGCTTCGAGCCCCCCACGCTGGAGACGGTCGGCGCCACCGACGAGGGCACGGACTAGCCCGATCACCACGCAGCACGGCGAACTGGCGCCTGATTTCCCGGTCATGACCGGCAGATCAGGCGCCAGAACGCGTCTGGGGGGGCTCGTGCTCCTGGTGCTCGTGCTGGCGGGCTGTCGGGTGGACGCCACGACGCGGGTCGAGGTGGCCGACGACGGCTCGGGAACCGTCACCGTCGAGGTCGTGCTCGACCAGGAGGCCGCCGCCCGCATCCCCGACCTGGCCCAGCAGCTCCGGGTCCGGGACCTGCGCCGGACCGGCTGGGAGATCACCGGGCCGGAGCCGGCTGACGGTGGGGGCGTGGTCATCACCGCCACCAAGGCGTTCTTCGAGCCCGAGCAGATGGCCACGGTCCTGGAGGAGATCGGGGGGAACCGGGGCCCGGTCCTCGACCCGTCCCTCGAACGCACCCGGACCTTCGCCACGACGGCCTACGACTTCACCGGCACCCTCGACCTCTCCCGGGGCATGGCCACCTTCAGCGACCGGCCGCTGACCCGCCTGCTCGACGGCTTCCCGATCGGCCAGGACCAGGCGGCCCTCGAGGAGGAGCTCGGCGCCCCGCTCAGCGAGCTGACCTCGTTCACCTTCGAGGTCGTGCTCCCCGACGGCTCCGAGACCCAGACGTCCACGTGGGAGGCCCACCTCGACGACGAACCCACGGCGATGGCGGCGAGCACCGAGGAGCGCAACCTGCTCGCGTTCGGGCTGGCCGCGGGCGCGGCGCTGGCCGTGCTCCTCCTGGTCGTCGTGCTCTTCTGGCGCCTCATCCGTCGCCACAAGAGACCGGTGTTCCACCGGGGCTGACCCCCGCGTGGGGGCGTACGCGGTACGTTCTGCGCCGGGGGGGCTGACCGTACGCATGGGGGGACCATGTCCGCACGCACTTCACGCCGCTGGTGGCGCATCGCCGCCGCTCTGCTCGCCCTCGGCCTGGTGGCCGGGGCCTGTGGGGGGAGCGATGACTCCGGCGGAGGAGGCGGTGGTGGTGGTGGCGGCGGCTCCGATGAGGCCCAAGGCGATCCCGACGAGGGCACCACGCCCGTCCGGGGCGGCACGCTGATCTACGCCCGGGAGGCCGAGACGTCCAGCCCGTGGACGCCGGCGCAGATGATCTGTGACACCTCGTGCCACCAGGCCATCCGCGGCATCTACGACACGTTGACCTACATCGGTGAGGACCTCGAGGCCCACCCCTTCCTGCTCGAGTCCTTCGAGCCCAACGCCACCTTCGACCAGTGGACCTTCGTCGCCCGAGAAGGCATCACCTTCCACGACGGCACGCCCTTCGACGCCGACGCCATGCTGGACCACTTCGAGCGCATGCGGGCCAGCACGCTGGTGGGCAACGCCATCCAGGCCATCACCGACGTTCAGAAGATCGACGACATGACGATCCAGATCAGCACGGACACGCCGTGGGTCGACTTCCCGATCTACTTCGCGGCCCAGCCCGGGTATGTCGCTTCCCCGACCTGGCTGGCCGCCGTCGACGCCGGAACGGCCGAGGCCACCGAGCCCGTCGGCACGGGACCGTTCGTCTTCGCCGAGTACAACCCGGGCGACAACTTCCGGATGACCAAGAACCCCGACTACTGGCTGGACGCGCCCGACGGCGAGCCCTACCCCTACCTCGACGAGATCGAGTTCCTCGTCCAGGAGGAGGACGCCACCCGGTCCCGGGCCCTGCAGTCCGGTGAGGTCGACATCACCCACACCGACCGGGGCCCGGACATCGAGGACCTCCGCGACGCGGCCGACGCCGGCACCCTCCAGGTCTACGAGATGGACGCCCGCCAAGGCGTCACCTACGCCCTGATCAACGTGGCCGCCGACTCGCCTCTCCAGGACGTCGAGGTCCGCCGGGCCTTCGCCATGGCCGTGGACCAGGAGTTCCGCAACCAATCGCGGTCCGCGGGGGTGTTCGACCTCGCCAACGGGCCGTTCTCCCCGGGCACGATGGGCTACCTGGAGGACACGGGCTATCCCGCCTATGACCCCGAAGGCGCGGCGGCCATCGTCGAGGAGTACGAAGCCGCGAACGGGCCGATCGAGTTCAGCTACCGGACCACGGCGGACCCCGACAACGCGCTCACCGTCGAGCTCATCTCCCAGAACCTGGCCGATGTCGGCATCGACGTCACCATCGATCAGACCGAGCAGGGGGAGTTCATCCAGCAGGCCGTGCTGGGGAACTTCGAGGCCTTCACGTGGCGCGGCGGTGGCGCCATCGACCCCGAGACCGAGCGGGTCTGGTGGCACAGCGAGGACGCCGATCCCATCGGGGAGATCGCCCTGAACTTCGGCCGGTTCCAGGACGACGTGATCGACGAGAACCTCCAGGTCTTGCGAGAGAGCCAGGACGAGGCCGAGCGCACCACGGCGGCCGAGAACATCAACCGGCGGTTCGGTGAGCAGGTGTACAACGTCTGGGCCGACTGGATCTTCTGGATCATGGCGTACCAGAACGACGTCCACGGGGTGCAGACCCCGCTGGTCCTGCCCGACGGCACCCCGGGCGTGGTCGAGGGAGTCGGGGCCAACGGCGCCATCAGCCTGCCCCAGATATGGAAGGACCAGTAGCCAGTCCGGGGGAGTTCAGCCGGACCCAGGCCGGGCTCAGAGGGTGTCGCGGCAGTCGCCGGCGGCCTGGATCCGCCGGCGGGCGTTCCTGTCGAGCCGGGCCATCTGGCGCTCGTAGTCGGTGCGCAGCAGGTACCAGCGGTCGATGGCCCGGCGGGTGGCCTCGGCCCGGCCCTCCCAGGCGCGCTGGGCCATGGCCACCTGCTCGGACCAGTAGTCGAGCCGGGTGCGGGTGGCCTCGACGTAGCCGCCGGCCAGTCGGGCCGACAGCGTGAAGGAGGCCTCGCAGGCCGCAGGCAGGTCGCTGGACGCCTGGCGGCATTGGCCGCGGAGGCGCCGGTACTGTCGGGCCCGGTGGTCGGCCCGGGTGGTGATGCGGGCGATCGGCCCGAAGATGGCCCGCTGGGCGCCCTCGCGGTGAGCGATCACCGCGGCGGTGCCCTCGGGGTCCATGTCCGTGACGGCCTCCGTGCGGGCGAGGGCGAGCGCTCGGGCGTCGGTGACCTGGGCCGACCGGGTGAGGGCCTGGCCACAGGCGTCAGCGGCGGCGTCGTCGTCCTCGAACAGAGAGCAACCGCTGCCGAGGAGGGCGCAGGCGAGAGTGATGATGGCCAGCTGTCGGACGGACACGAGCCGAACCTACGGAGCGGTCTCCCAGGGAGCCGTTACCCCTGGGCAAAGCTTCGACCAAGTTGACGGGGTCGCTCCCGGAGCACGAACAGACGTTCTATGCTTCCTTCCGTGAGGCTGTCACCCCCCCTCCGTAGGTTCGGGCCATGAGCCGATCCCGGACCGTCCACCGCTGCTCGTCCTGTGGCGCGGCGTCGCCCCAGTGGGCCGGGCAGTGCCCGACGTGTGGCGAGTGGAACACCCTGACCGAGGAAGCGGTGCGCGCCGTCGGCCGGTCCGGGCCCGTCGCCGCCGAGCCCGCCCTCCTGGTGGGCGACGTGCCCACCGAGGAGCGCTCGCCGACGACGACCGGGGTCGGGGAGGTGGACCGGGTGCTCGGCGGCGGCCTGGTCCCCGGGTCGGTGACCGTCATCGGCGGAGCCCCGGGCATGGGCAAGTCGACCCTGCTGCTCCAGGTGGCTGCCGCGATCGCGGCCTCGGGCCGCACCGCGCTCTACTCGTCCTCGGAGGAGTCCCGGGTCCAGGTCCGGGCCCGGGCCGAGCGGCTGGGGGTCGTCGCCGACCGCCTGTGGCTGCACGCCGAGGCCTCCGTCGACCAGCTGCTGGCCACCCTCGACGACGTCCGCCCGGACCTGGTCGTGGTCGACTCGGTGCAGACGGCCTTCGACCCGGAGACGGGCTCGGCCCCCGGCTCGCTCAACCAGGTCCGGGCCGTGGCCCAGCGCATGGTCATCGAGGCCCGGGCCCGGGGTTGCGCCGTCGTGCTCGTCGGCCAGGTGACCAAGGACGGCAACCTGGCCGGGCCCAAGGCCCTCGAGCACATCGTGGACACCGTCCTGGCCTTCGAGGGCGACAAGCACCACGCCCTGCGGCTCCTGCGGGCGGTCAAGCACCGTTACGGCGCCACCGACGACCTCGGGGTGCTGGAGATGACCGAGCGGGGCCTGATCGGGGTGCCCGACCCGAGTGGCTTGTTCCTGGCCGGCCGGCGCCCGGGCGTGCCCGGGTCGGTCGTGGTCCCCACCCTGGACGGCCACCGGCCGATCCTGGTCGAGGTCCAGGCCCTCTGTGCCAAGGTCAGCTATGTGCCGCCGCGCCGGTCGGCCCAGGGCATCGACAGCGGGCGACTGGCGCTGCTGCTGGCCGTCCTCGAGACCCGGGTCACGGTGAGCACAGCCGACAAGGAGGTCTACGCCCTGACCGCGGGCGGCGTCCGGCTGGTCGAGCCCGCCGGTGACCTCGGTCTCGCCCTGGCCGTCGTCTCGGCGGCCAACGACGTCCCCCTGCCCGAGGACGCGGTGGCCGTGGGCGAGGTCGGCCTGGGCGGGGAGGTGCGTCCGGTCGGGCGCATCGAGCACCGCCTGACCGAGGCCGCTCGGCTCGGGTTCCGGCGGGCCATCGTCCCCCGGGGCACCCCGCCTGTGCCCGGTTTGCGCCTGATCGAGGTGGGCACCGTCCTGGAGGCCGTGGCCGCCAGCGGCCTGCTCATCGACGTCCCGCGAGCCGCCTGAGGCGGGGTCCCGGGCTACGGCTCCGGGTCCCGGGGTAGGATCGATCCGTGGAACCGGCCAGCGACGCGATGCGCGCCGCCCTCGCGGCCACCGCCCCCGGGACGGCGCTGCGTGAGGGCCTCGACCGGATCCTGTCCAGTGGCATGGGCGCCCTGATCGTCATCGGGGACGGACCCCAGGTCCTGAACATCTGCTCCGGCGGCTTCCTGCTCGACGGCGCCTTCAGTCCCCAGCGCCTGTCGGAGCTGGCCAAGATGGACGGTGCCATCATCCTGTCGCCCGATGCCAGCCGGATCGCCCGGGCCAACGTCCACCTGGTCCCGAACCCGAACACGCCCACCTCGGAGACCGGCACCCGGCACCGCACCGCCGAGCGGGTGGCCCGTTCCATCGACGTGCCCGTCATCTCGGTCTCGGAGCGCATGGCCGCCATCGCCGTCTACGTGGGCGAGCAGAAGCACCGGCTCGACCCCATCCCCCGCCTCCTGGACGGCGCCAACCAGGCCCTGCGAGCACTGGAGCGCTACCGCAGCCGCCTGGACGAGGTGTCCAGCAACCTGTCGGCCCTGGAGATCGAGGACCTGGTCACGATCCGCGACGTCGTCCAGGTGCTGCAGCGCACCGAGATGGTCCGCCGCATCGCCGGCGAGGTCGAGGGCTTCGTCGTGGAGCTCGGGGTGGACGGCCGGCTGGTCCGCCTCCACCTCGACGAGCTCTACTCGGGCGTCGAAGACGACCGCCGCCTCGTCCTGCAGGACTACTTCCACGAGGACGCGGGTTGGCACCTCGAGGAGGCCATGGCCGGCCTGTCCTCGCTCGACACCGACCACCTGCTCGACTTCAAGGGCGTGGCCGCCGTGCTCCACCTCCCCCTCGACGCCGACGACCTGGACGCCGGCGTCGAGCCCCGCGGCCACCGCCTGCTCTCGAAGGTCCCCCGCCTGCCGGAGTCCGTGGTCGACGGCATCGTCGAGCACATGGGCAGCTTGCAGAAGATCATGCGGGCCACCATCGCCGACCTGGTGAACGTGGAGGGCGTGGGCGAGACCCGGGCCCGGGCCATCAAGGAGGGCCTGAACCGCCTGGCCGAGACCTCGATCCTCGACCGCTACGGCTGAGGCCGGGGCGGGGACCGCTCAGGACGCGCGGATCTCCATCTGCTGGCGATTGGTGATCCGGTAGCGCCCGTCCTCCTGCTCGAGCCAGCCGAGGCGGAGGAACGAGGAGATGGCCTTGTTGACCCGCTCGCGGGAGGCCCCGACCATGCCGGCCAGCTCCTCCTGGGTCACGGGCAGCTCGAACTCGTCGCTCTCGCCGGCGAGGTCCAGGAGGCGCTTGGCGGTGCGACCGGTGACGTCGAGGAACATGGCGTCGGCCAGCGCCTCGTCGGTCACCCGGATGCGACCGGCCAGCAGGGCCACGACGGGCCACAGCAGGGCCGGATCCCGCTCGAACACGGCCCGCACGGCCCCGTAGGGCACGGCCACGACCGACGAGGGCTCGAGGGCCCGGGCTGCGGCCGACCGGCCGTTGCCGTCGAACAGGCCCATGTCGCCGAAGAGGTCGCCGCGCTCCATGAGGGCGACCACCGACTCCCGACCGTCCATGGCCACGTTGGCGATGGCGATGCGCCCGTCGAGCACGACGAAGAGCTCATGGGCCTCGTCGTGCTCGTTGAAGAGCACGTCGTTGCGCTCCAGCTGGCGCTCGACGGCGGCGGCGGCGACCTCGGCCACGCCGTTAGCGGGGAAGTCGGCGAAGAGCTGGACTTCGGCGAGGAGGTCTGGGCGAACCATGGGCGGCAGGGTAGTGACGTAGGTCACGGAGCAGGTCCGCCGGGTACCGTCCGGCGCGTGGGCAGCGTCTGGACGATCGTCGTGGCCGCCGGCGCCGGCCAGCGGTACGGGGGGGCGAAGCAGTACGAGCGCTTGGGCGACCGCCGGGTGATCGACTGGTCGCTGGCCACGGCGGCGGCGGCGACCGACGGCGTGGTGGCCGTCGTGGCCGAGGCCGCGCCGGTCGAAGCCGTCGCCGACCACACGGTCACCGGTGGTGCCACCCGCTCGGCTTCGGTCCGGGCCGGGCTCGTCGCAGTCCCTGAGGGCGCTGACGTCATCGTGGTCCACGACGCCGCCCGGCCCCTGGCGTCCCCTGGCCTCTTCGCGGCCGTGATCGGTGCCGTCCGGGACGGGGCCGATGCCGCCCTGCCCGGGCTGCCGGTGACCGACACCATCCGCCACCGCGACGGCGAGGCGGTCGACCGCGACGAGCTGGTCGCGGTTCAGACCCCCCAGGCGTTCGCCGCCGGCCGGCTCCGGGCCGTCCACGCCCTCGAGCCGGAGGCCACCGACGACGCCTCGCTCATCGAGGCGGCCGGCGGCACCGTCGTGGTGGTCGCGGGAGAGCCCCGGAACGCCAAGATCACCTCGCCCGACGACCTCGTGGTCGCGGCCGCCCTGCTCGGGGCCCCCGCATGAGCGTCCGCGTCGGCCAGGGCTACGACGTCCATCCCTTCAGTGAGGATCCCGCCCGACCGCTGGTCCTGGGCGGCGTCACCGTCGACGGAGGGCCCGGCCTGGCCGGTCACAGCGACGCGGATGCCTTGGCCCACGCCTGTGCCGATGCCGTAATGGGCGCGGCGGGCCTCGGTGACCTCGGCGACCACTTCCCGGACACCGATCCCCGGTGGTCCGGCGCGGACAGCCTGATGCTGCTGGCCGAAGTGGTGCGCCTCGCCGCGGAGGCGGGCTGGCGGGTGGTCAACCTCGACGCCACGGTCATCGCCGAGCAGCCCAAGCTCGGTCCCCTGCGCCCGCAGATGGCCGAGCGCCTGTCCGCTGTGGTCGGCGCGCCGGTCTCGGTGAAGGCCACCACCCACGAGGGCCTCGGCGCCCTCGGCCGCGGCGAGGGCATCGCCTGCCTCGCCGTGGCCCTGCTCGAGGCCGAGTGATGCCGGCCCCGCGCCCGCCCCGGGGCGGCGGCAAGGGTCGGCGTCCGCCCGGCCGTAGCTCCGCCAGCCGGTCCCGCCCGCCCCGTTCTGGTCCGCCCCGCAGTAGTGGCCCGAAGCGCTCGGGCCGCGGCGGCCCTCCGGGTCTCGGGGGCGATCAGGTGGAGGGCCGCCAGGCCGTCCGCGAGGCCCTGCTCGGCCCGCGCACGGTCCGGGAGATCCTCGTCGCCGCGGACATGGACCCGGCCCCGATCCTCGACGACATCCGGGACCTGGCCCACGAACAGCGGGTCACCATCCGGGAGATCAAGCGCTCGACCCTGGAGGCCCAGGCCCGGTCGGAGGCCCCCCAGGGGATCGTGGCCATGGTCAGCCCCATCCAGCCCGTGGACATCGAGGTCCTGGCCGCCGTGGACCGGCCCTTCCTCCTGGTCCTGGACGGCCTCCACGACCCTCAGAACCTGGGGGCGATCCTGCGCACGGCCGAGGCCGCGGGCGTGACCGGCGTCGTGCTGCCCCGGCACCGTTCGGTCCGGGTCACCGCCGCGGTGACGAAGACGGCGGCGGGGGCCGTGGAGTGGCTGCCCATGGCCGTCGTGGCCGGCGTCCCCACGGCGCTCACCGAGCTCAAGGCCAAGGGCGTCTGGGTCGTCGGCTTGGACCAGGACGCCGACCAGGGGTTCTGGGGCCTGTCGGTGGCCAACGACCCGGTGGCCCTGGTCCTGGGCAGCGAGGGCTCCGGCCTGGCCCGCCTCACCCGGGAGCGGTGCGACGTGGTCGCCGCCCTCCCGCTGGCCGGCCGCCTCGGCTCCCTGAACGTCAGCGCCGCCGCCGCCGTCGCCTGCTACGAGATCGCCCGCCTCCGCCAAGGGGGGCTGACGGTCTAGCCGTCGGCGGCTTGGATGGCGCGCCAGACCCGTTCGGGGGTGCAGGGCATGTCGATGTGGCGGACGCCGAGGTGGCTGACGGCGTCGATCACCGCGTTCTGGACCGCCGGGGTCGAGCCGATGCTGCCCGACTCGCCGATGCCCTTGGCCCCCAGCTCGTTCAGCGGCGTGGGGGTGACCATCTCGATGCGTTCGAAGCTGGGGACCTCGCTGGCCGCGGGGACGGTGTAGTCGGCCAAGTTGCAGGTCTGGGGGTTTCCGTCCTCGTCGTAGGCCATCTCCTCGAACAGGGCCTGGGCCGCGCCCTGGGCCAGGCCCCCGTGGATCTGGCCGTCGGCCAGCATCGGGTTGATCAGCGTGCCGGCGTCGTCGACGGCGACCAGGCGGGTCAGCACCACGGCCCCGGTCTCGGTGTCCACCTCGACGACGGCCACGTGGGCCCCGAAGGGGAAGGTCGGGCCTTCCGCGCTGAAGTCGGAGGCGCCCATGAGGGGCTCACCGGACCGGCCCGCCACCTCGCCCCAGCCCACGCCCACGGCGGGGACGCCGGCGACGTGGAACTGGCCGTTGGCGGTGTCGAGGACGACGTCGTCGACGGCCGCTTCGAGCAGCTCCGCCGCCTGCTCCCGGGCCAGGTCGATCAGATGGTCCGAAGCCGACAGGATCGAGGAGCCGGCGATCTGGACGGAGCGGGAGCCACCGGTCGTGCTGCCCGCGGCCACGTCATCGGTGTCCCCGTGGATGACCCGAATCGCGTCCATGGGCACGCCCAGGCGGTCGGTCGCCAGCATCTTCCAGGTGGTGTCGTGGCCCTGACCGAATGGCGTGGCCCCGGTCCGGACCTCGACGGTGCCGTCGGGGAGCGCGGTGACCGTGCCGAACTCCCCGCCCCCGCCGAGGGCGGTGATCTCGACGTAGACGCTCAGCCCGATCCCGAGCTGGCGGGTGTCCCCCGCGTCACGACGACGGGCCTGCTCGGCCCGCAGGCCGGCGTAGTCGGACGCCTCGAGCGCCATGTCCAGCGCGGTCGTGTAGGCCCCGATGTCGTACACCGCCCCGCCCGGGGTGCTGTACGGATAGACGTCGTC
Organism: uncultured Microthrixaceae bacterium; assembly: GCA_963725155.1. GTDB lineage: Bacteria > Actinomycetota > Acidimicrobiia > Acidimicrobiales > DATDAH01 > DATDAH01. The sequence continues at coordinate 1,136,846 of CAVRXU010000008.1, read as the reverse complement.
GGCCAGCAGGTTCCTCCGGCGCACCTCGGCCGGATCCATCCCGATCTCGGCCGCGAACAGGTCCATGGCCCGCTCGATGGCTGCCGCGGCCTCCGGGCGACCAGCCCCGCGAAAGGGGCGCATGGGGGTGGTGTTGGTGACCACCGAGGCGGACTCGAAGCCGAGGTTGGTGATGGCGTACACGCCGCTGGTCATCATCCGGGTCATGAACGGCAGGACGGCGCCGAGCATCGGATAGGCCCCGCTGTCCTGGATGACCGACAGGGAGTAGGCGGTGACCTTCCCGTCCCGGTTGCCACCGATCTTGACCTGCTGGGTCTGGCCCCGACCGTGGACGAACCCGGTCATGTTCTCCGAACGGGTCTCCGCCCAGCGCACCGGACGGCCGACCCGGCGGGCCAGGTCACCGATCAGCAGTTCCTCGGGCAGCTCGCCGTTCTTGGCGCCGAAGCTGCCCCCGACGTGGGGCACGACGACCCGCACCTGGGCGGGATCGAGGCCGTAGACGGCGGCCAGCTTGTCCCGCACGGGGTGGGCGCCCTGACAGCTGGACCACATGATCAGGCGCCCGTCCTCCCACCAGCCCGCCGCGGCGCGGGGCTCGATGGGGGCAGCTGCCACCCGCTGGTTGACGATGCGCTGCTCGACGACCGCTTCGCAGCCGTCGAAGTCGGCCACCAGATCGCCGGGGATCTCCATGGCCAGCGGGGACTCGGCGCCCGGGAAGAGGGTCGAGCCGTGCTCGAGGGCCTGCTCGGGGTCGACGACGGCGTCCAGCGGGTCGTAGTCGACGATCACCTGCTCGGCGCCGTCGACGGCTTGGGCCCGGGTTTCAGCCACGACGGCCGCGACGGGCTCGCCGACGAAGCGGACGACGTCCCGGGCCAGGAACGGCCGCTTCATGGCCGCGTTCAGGAACATCATCTCGGGCTCGAGGTCGGCCAGGTCGAGGTCGGCCGCGGTCACGACGGCCAGGACGCCCGGGACGGCCAGGGCCTCGCTGGTGTCCACAGCCTCGATGCGGGCGTAGGCCAGGGGCGACCGCACGTAGACCACGTGGGCCGTGTCGGCGGGGAGGGTGACGTCGTCGACGTAGTCGCCCGCGCCGGTGAGCAGATCCGGGTCCTCGAAGCGCTGGACCCGGTTCCCGAGGATCGACACCCCGGGGGCCCCTAGTCCGAGCTCGGGAGAGGCTTGGCCTCCTTCAGGGGGAGGGCCACCCCCTCGACCGAGAGCGAGCCGGCCCCGGGCTTCGTGCACAGCAGCTCGAGGCCGCTGGCCTCGTGGATGTAGCGCTTGCCCAGCAGGGTGCCCTCGGCGTAGGCGGTGTCGACGCCGCCCCGGGCCCCTTCGTCGGGCGCTTCCTCGGCCGCCACCATCGGGGCCCCACCGCACTCGACGGCCACCGTCTCGCTGGGCGGACGGACGATGATCACTTCCGTGGCGCAGACGGCGCTGGCCAGCTTCGTTCCCGGAGTCAGATCCACGGTCCCATCCTGCCCGACGCAGCCGATGGAGCGAAACGGCACCACTGGACAGTTTGGTGCCCTGCCAGAACCGGCCGCCGCGAGGGCCTGATTCTCAGTTGTTCTTCAGGTTGGGTCGCCGCCGTTCTCAGGGCCGGCGTCGACGCTGGTCTCATGACGAACGACCCGAACCGGCGTCACATCCCGACCTGGCTGGTGGCCCTCGGCAGTGGCCTGCTCGGCCTCGCCCTCGGCGCCGGCGTCCTGAGCGCCCAAGCCCAGTCCGAGGACTCCGCCCCCACTGACCGCCGGGCGGCCGTCGAGGCCTTCGTGGCCTGCGCCGACGAGGCCGGCATCGACCTGCCCGACATCCGCCAGCACCGGCAGGACCGGGAGCCGCTCAGCGACGAGGAACGGGCCGCGGTGGCCGAGGCCCGCGACGCCTGCGGGGACCTGCTGCCCCACGCCGAGGAGCGGGCCGCCTTCCGCCAGTGCTTGACCGACGTCGGTGTCCTGGGCCAGGACGGGGCGCGCCCCGACCGGGGGTCGCTGACCGACGAGGAGCGCTCGGCCTTTCGGGACGCGGCCCGCACCTGCGCCGAGGAGCAGGGGATCGACCTGAGCCGCCGCTGCCGCCCCGGCCGTCAGCATCGCCTGGGTCGCCGCGGGGACACGGCGGACGCGTAGAACCGCGGCCGGCACGGCCGGTCCGTCACACTGGCGATCGATGCGCATCCTGGTGGTGGATGACGACGCCGGCGTGCGCCAGGCCGTCGGGCGGGCGCTGGTGTTCGAGGGCTACGACGTCACCCAGGCGGGTGACGGCTCCGAGGCGCTGCGCCTGATCGCGGCCGAGCGCCCCGACGCCATCGTCCTCGACGTGGTCATGCCTGAGATCGGTGGCCTCGACGTCTGTCGGGAGCTGCGGGCCACCGGTGACGATCTCCCCATCCTCGTCCTGACCGCCCGCCACTCGGTCGCCGACCGGGTGGCCGGCCTCGATGCCGGCGCCGACGACTACCTCGTGAAGCCCTTCGCCCTGGAGGAGCTCCTCGCCCGGCTGCGGGCCCTGCTCCGACGCTCCGAGGCGACGGCCGACGAGGTCCTGACCCTGGGCGACCTGACCCTGTCGCCCGGCAGCCGCCTGGTCGAGCGGGCGGGGGCGCCGGTCGAGCTGACCCGCACCGAGTTCAACCTCCTCGAGCTGCTCCTGCGCAACGCCGGGCAGGTCCTGACCCGGGAGCTGATCCTGGACCGGGTGTGGGGCTACGACTTCCAGACCACCTCGAACTCGCTGGAGGTCTACGTGGGCTACCTCCGGCGCAAGACCGAGGCCGCGGGCGGGGACCGGCTCATCCACACCGTCCGGGGTGTCGGCTACGTGGCCCGCATCACCTGACATGAGCCTCCGCACGCGGTTGGCCGTGCTGGTGGCCGGCGCCGTGGCCGTGGCCGTGCTCATCGTGATCGTCGTCACCTACCGGGCGGCTGCGCACCAGCAGGGCGAGGCGCTGGACGATGCCCTGCAGACCCAGGCCCGGGCCACGGCCGCCCGAGCCGCCCTGGTCGTCGACCTGACCTCCCGCTTCCCACAGCGAGCCGACCCGTTCGCCGCCGACGACCTGCTCTACCAGGTGGTCGGCCGGGAAGGCCTGACCCGCCGGCCCACTGACCAGAGCGAGCTGCCGGTCAGTGAGGCGGACCTGGCGGTGGCCCGGGGCGAGAGCACCCAGGAGGTGGCCGACGTGGTCGTCGACGGGGCGCCCTACCGCCTCATCACGGTGCCCCTGCGCCCGGCCAGCCTGCGCCGGGCGGCGGCCCTCCAGCTGGCCCGACCACTCGGGCCCCTCGACTCGAGCCTGGCCGAGTTGCGCCGAACCCTGCTCGCCGTGGCCGCCATCGGTGTGGCTGCGGCCGCGCTGATGGGCGTCGCCGTGGCCCGCCGGGCGCTGCGCCCGGTCCAGGCCCTGACCGAGACGGCCGAGCACGTGGCCGCCACCCAGCAGCTCCGTTCCCGCATCGTGGTCGAGCGCCAGGACGAGCTGGGCCGCCTGGCCGAGGCCTTCAACGCCATGCTGGCCGCCCTGGCCACCTCCCGGGAGCAGCAGCAGCGCCTGGTCACCGACGCCAGCCACGAGCTGCGCACGCCGTTGACCAGCCTGCGCACCAACGTCGAGCTGCTGCAGCGGGCCGAGTCGCTGCCCGTGGAGGAGCGGCGCCAGATCGTCGACGACGCCGTCCAGGAGGTGGAGGAGCTCTCCGCCCTGGTCACCGAGCTGGTCGACCTGGCCACCGACGCCCGCCGGGCCACCGAGGACTGGTCCGTCGTCTCCCTGCACGAGATCGTGGAGCGGGCGGCCGAACGGACCCGCCGTCACCACCGCCGGGAGGTCGTGGTCACCGCGGACCCCACGACCGTCCAGGGGAGCGCCGGCCTCTTGGAGCGGGCCGTCACCAACCTGTTCGACAACGCCGGGAAGTGGAGCCCCCCCGACGGCCGGGTGCAGGCCGTCCTGACCGGCGGCCGCCTGCAGGTGCTCGACGACGGCCCTGGTGTGCCCGATGCCGACCTGGCCCGGGTCTGGGACCGCTTCTGGCGGGCCGAGGGCAGCCAGGACGTCCCCGGCTCCGGCCTCGGCCTCTCCATCGTCCGCGAAGTCGTCGAAGCCCACGGCGGCACCGTCCATGCCGCCAACCGCCCAGCAGGCGGCCTCGACATCGGGTTCACCTTGCCGGTCTCCACCCTCCCCTGATCGGGCCGGAAGGGCGACTGCCTAGCCTCGCCGGACATGAGGTCGTCCTCGCACCACCGACTCGCCGCGGGCGGCCTCGGCGCGATCGCGGTCGTGGTGCTGGCGGCGTCGCCGGCGGCGGCGCACGGGGCGGGGACGCTCAGTGGGTTGCCGTTGCCGCGGTGGCAGTTCGCTTGGGGCATTGCCGCGGTCGTGGTCATCGCCTTCTTCGCCGTGGGTTCCACGTGGCGGCGGCCTCGGCTCGACGCGGCGGCGGAGGGGCGCCCGTTCCCGAGGTGGACCCGGCCGGTCACCAAGGTGCTGGGTGTCGTCCTCCGGGTGCTCGGGGTCGTGGTCTACGTGGTGATCGTCACCGCGGGCCTGTTCGGCAGCGAGTTCCCGGCCGCCAACATCGCCCCGATCGGCGTCTTCATCACGTTCTGGGTGGGGATCCAGTTCGTGTCGATGGTCCTGGGAGACGTCTGGCGGGTCCTGAGCCCCTTCGACACGCTGGCCCTGGTCGGGGCCTGGGTCCGGTCCCGCAGCCGCCACGCACCGACCCCGGTCGAACCGGACGAGGGTGCATCGCACTGGCCGGCCGCCGCCGCGGTAGCCGGGTTCGTCTGGTTGGAACTGGCCTACCACGCGCCCACCACACCGAAGGTCCTCGGCAGCGTGGCGCTGGCCTACGGGGTGATCGAGTTGGCCGCCGCCGCTCGGTGGGGGCGGAGGTGGCTGCGCACGGGCGAGGGCTTCGCCGCCCTCTTCTCCCTGCTCGCGGCCATGGCCCCACTGACGCGGGACGGCCGCGGCGGGCTGAAGGTGCGCTGGCCGCTGGCCGGGCTGTCCCGGCTGGTCGTGCGCCCCGGGACGTTGCCGTTGCTGTTCGTCGTGGTGGGGGCGGCCATCTTCGACGGGGTCACGCGGACCACGTTCTGGTTCGACCTCACCGTGGAGCGCCTGGGTTGGGGCTACACGGCGGTCAACACCCTGGGCCTGGCCTGGACGATCGGCATCGTGGCTCTCGTCTACCTGTCGGTGCTCCGGGTCGTGGCCCATGTCGTCGAAGGCGACCCCGACGAGACGGCCGCCCGCTACGCCCCGGTCCTCGTCCCCATCGCTGCCGCCTACACCGTGGCCCACTACTTCTCGGTGCTCGTCCTCGAGGGCCAGGGCTTCTGGTTCCTGATCTCCAACCCCTACGGCAACGGCTGGGACCTCTTCGGGACCGACGACAACACCGTCGACTTCAACCTGGTCAGCCCGGCCACCATCACCTGGGTCCAGGCCGCGGCGATCGCCGTTGGCGTGGTCGGCGCGGTGATCGTGGCCCACGACCGGGCCATCAGTGATCACCCGCCCCGCCAGGCCCTCACGGTGCAGTACGTCCTGCTCGCCCTGTTCGTCGGCGCGGCCGTCGCCGCCGTCGCCCTCTTCCTGGGGAACTGAGCCCGAGCAGGGGTGACGGCTAGGGTGCCACCCTCCACTGCGCGCGCCACTCGGGTGGGTCGAACGGTTCGCCGACGTAGACCGTCTCGCGCACGATCTTGCTGTCCCTGATCTCCAGGACGCCGACTCCGTAGCGAGGTTCACCCCCGTCATAGCTGACGGTCATCTCCGCCACCCAGATGTCGTCCGCGCCTCGGATGCGGCGGATGTCGAAGGTCACCGATCCCGGATAGCGGCTGCGCCACTCACGGATGTTCACCACGCCCTCGAATCGCTCCCCCGATTGCGGGAACTCGAGCACGGCGTCGTCGTCGTACATGTCGTGCGAGGCAACGGGGTCATCCGCCGCACCCCCGAGGTTCCGCAACAACATCGCCCGAACCGTGTTCGCATCCATCCGAGCATGTTGCCCCTGACTCACCGGTATCGCCACACCTCGGGGGGATCGGTCCACGGCCTGTCGGATGGGGCAGCTCGTTGGGTGGTTCCGAGACCTCCGCCGCCTGATCCAATGAGAGCCCGAGGTGGGATTCGAACCCACGACCCCCGCTTTACAAGAGCGGTGCTCTGGACCAACTGAGCTACTCGGGCGAGCCGGTCCGAGGCTACTGACAGCCATCCGCGGCCGACGGGGACCGGCCGGTCAGACTCTGGCGATGGGCCTGGGCGAGCGAGAGCGGTCTATCCTCGACTTCGAGCGGTCCTGGTGGCAGACGCCGGGACCCAAGGAGAGTGCGATCCGTGCACAGTTCGACCTCTCGACGACCCGCTACTACCAGATCCTGAATGAGCTCCTCGACGATGACTCCGCCCTCCACTACGACCCCTTGGTCGTCCGTCGCCTACGTCGCCTGCGCGACCGCCGGCGACGGGCCCGCTACGAAGGTGGCTCGGTGAGCCACCCGGCCCGATGAACGAGGGGGCCGGTCGCGGCCTGATCCTGGTCGCCGTGGCCGTGGTCATCGGCATGATCCTCTTGGCCGCCGGTCTGGACGACTCCGGCCCGGTGACGGTCAGGGCGTCCGACGACAGCACCGACAGCACCGCCGCCGACGACAACGGCGACGGCTCCACGGTCGAGACCGTGCCCAACGCCGAAGACGTCGACCCGGCCGACGTGCCCGTCGTGGTGGCCAACGGCAGCGGCCTCGAAGGAGCCGCGGGGGCGGTGACCGAGCAGCTTGCCGGCCTGGGCTACGACCCGGGCGCCGCCGTGGACGTCGCCCCCGACGCGGGCGAGACCCTCCTCGACACCGTCTACTACATCACCGCGCCGACCAGCTTCGAGGCCCAGGCGCTGAAGGTGGCCGAGGACCTCGGTCTCGGCCCCGACGCGGTCATGGCCATGCCGGTGCCGCCGCCGGCCGACGTCGGGCTCGCCGGTGTGCTCGTGGTCCTGGGCAGCCAGCCAGCCGGCCTGGCCGAGATCGCCACCAGCGGGACGGCCACGTCCGTCCCCACCACCGTTCCCGCGGGCTGACGCCGCCGTCCGGCGCGTCCTCCTGCTGCCTGCTCCGTTGACCACCGTCGCCGAGCGCCTGACCCTCTTCCGCGCCGATCCCGCCGCCGTCGCCGTGGTGTTGGACTACGACGGCACCCTCTCCCCGATCGTGGCCGACGCCGCCGCGGCGCTGCCGCAGGAGGGAGTGCCGGAGCTGCTGGTCCGCCTGCGGGACCGCCTCGGCCTCGTGGCTGTCGTCTCGGGTCGGCCCATCGACTTCCTGGCCCCGCTCCTGCCCCCGGGCCTGGTCTTGGCCGGGCTCTACGGCCTGGAACTGGCCGTGGACGACCAGCGCCTCGACCACCCGCAGTCGGGCAATTGGCGGGAGGTGGTCGACGATGTGGCCGGCCGAGCTGAGGTCCGGGGCCCGGCCGGGGTGGTGGTCGAGCGCAAGGGCCTGTCCCTCACCCTCCACTACCGCACCGCGCCCGACCAGGAGGCGGCCACGGCCGCGTACGCCGCCGAAGAGGCCCACCGCTCGGGTCTGGTCGCCCGCCCGGCCCGCATGTCCTGGGAGCTGCACCCGCCGATCGCGGTGGACAAGGGGACCGCGGTGCTCGATTTGGCCGACGACTTCGCGGCCGTGGCCTTCGCCGGTGACGACGTGGGGGACCTTCCCGGCTTCGACGCCCTCGACGAGCTGGCCGAGCGGGGGGTGGCCACCCTCCGCATCGCCGTCGACAGCTCCGAAGCGCCCCCCGAGCTGCTGGACCGAGCCGACGTCGTCGTCGACGGCCCCGCGGGCCTCGTCACCCTCCTCGAATCCCTGGGCTGACCCCCTCGGAGAGGATCGATCAGCCGGCCGCGGCCAGGTTGTCGGCCAGCCAGTCGGCGGGGGTGCGGGCGGTGGACCGTTCCCGCCAACGGGCCGACAGGGCCCGACGAGCGTCGCCCTCCAGGCTGAGGGCCTCGTGCAGGGCGTCGGCCGTGCCCGTGATGTCGAAGGGGTGACAGGGGACCACGGCGTCGGCCAGCTCCTCCCATGCCCCGGCTTCCGGGGAGAGGACGAGCACCCCGTCGCGCTGGTTCACGACCGCGGCCTCCTTGGCCACCAGGTTCAGCCCGTCCCGTATCGGGTTGACGAGCACGACGTCGGCCCGGCGCAGGGCGGCCACTGACCGGGGGAAGTCGTCAGTGGCGTCGTAGAGGACCGGCGTCCAGTCGCCCGTGGCGAAGCGGTCGTTGATCCTGGCGATGACGCCCTCGACCTCGGTCCGGTACGCCAGGTACTCGGGCAGCCCCTCGCGGGACGGGTACACGTACGCGCCGAAGACGACCCGCTCCCGCCACTCGGGGCGCCGATCGAGCAGGTCCTCGTAGGCCAGGAAGCCCCGGACCAGGTTCTTCGACAGCTCGATGCGGTCGACCCGGACGATGAAATGGCGGTCTCCCAGGTCTGCCTGGATGTCGGCCAGGGCGGCGGCGCAGGCCGGACCGGCGGCCACGCCACCGATGTCGTCGGTGTCGGGACCCAGGGGGGAGACGAAGGTGGCCGGGGGCTCGATGCCGTCGGCTCGGCAGGAGGCCGCGAAGGCGTCCCGCCAGCGGGTGGTGTGGAACCCGCACGCTCGGTGCCGGGCCAGGCCGTCGAGCAGCGCCGTGCGAGGACCGTCGGGGAGCACCCGCAGGTCGTCGGGTCCGGCGAAGGGGGTGTGGCTGAAGTGCACCAGGTCGAGATCGGGGCGGCTGACGGCGAGCGGCTCGGCCAGCAGGTAGAGGTGGAGATCCTGGACGAGGACCACGGCCCCCTCCGGTGCCACCTCGGCCACGCCGTCGGCGAAGGCGTGGTTCACGGCGCCGTAGTCGGCCCACGCCGCCCACCAGTGTCGGTCGAGCACGGGCCGCCGGGCCCGGTCGTAGAGGCCGTGGTGCGCGAACCAGAGGGCGGCGTTGGCGATGACGTCGTAGAAGGCCCGGTAGGCATCGGGGTCGACGGCGAGGGCCCGGAACCGGAAGCCCTCCACGTCGGTCACTCCGGTCGCGGCCACTTCCCGGTCGGCGTCGGACATGGCGGCGGCGACCCAGACGGCCCCGGTGCCCGCCATCAGGGGCCCGATGCCCGACACCAGGCCCCCGGCGCCCCGGCGGGCCACGATGCCGCCCGCCTCGTCGTGACGGAACGACACCGGCCCCCGGTTGGAGACCATCACCAGCGGGCGCGCCGCGGAACCCGCCGAGGGTCGGTCGACCATGCGGGGCACCATAGGAGCGTGCGAGTCCTGGCCGCGCCCGACAAGTTCCGTGGCACCGCGACCGCACCCGAGGTGGCCGCTGCCGTGGCCCGGGCCGTCGTCGCCGCAGGGGGCACCGCCGACGAGGCCCCCCTGGCTGACGGCGGCGAGGGGACCCTGGAGGCGCTCGGCGGGGCCAACCGCACCATGACGGTGAGCGGCCCGCTCGGCGACCCGGTGGAGGCCGTGTGGCGCCTCGACCGGCGGGCCGCGGTCATCGAGATGGCGCGGGCCTCGGGCCTCGACGTGGTCGGCGGCCCCGAGGGCAACGACGCCATCGCCGCCTCGACCTACGGCACCGGGGAGCTGATCGCGGCCGCCGTGGAGCGGGGGGCGCGGGAGATCGTCGTGGCCGTCGGGGGTTCGGCCACCACCGATGGCGGGCTGGGGGCGCTGCGGGCCCTGGAACCGAGCCAACGGCTCCGCGGGATCGACGTCCGGGTGGCCTGCGACGTCCGCCTGCCCTTCGTCGACGCGGCCGAGGTCTACGGCCCGCAGAAGGGCGCCAGCCCCGCCCAGGTGGAGTTGCTGCGGCGCCGGCTCGAACGCCTGGCTCAGATCTACGAGGAGGAGTACGGCGTCGACGTCACCGGCCTGGTCGGCGGGGGGGCGGCGGGCGGCCTGGCGGGCGGCCTGGCCGCGGTCGGCGCCCACCTGGAGCCGGGGTTCGACCTCGTGGCCGACGCCGTCGACCTCGACGAGCGGATGGAGAGCTGCGACCTCGTGGTGACCGGCGAGGGCTTCCTGGACGAGCAGTCCTTCGACGGCAAGGTGGTCGGCGGGGTCGTGACGCTGGCCGCCGCGCTCGGGGTGCCGGTCCTCGTGGTGGCCGGCGACGTGATGGACCCGTTGCCCCTCCAGACCGAAGCGGTGTCACTCACCGAACGCTTCGGCGGTGAGCGCTCCCGCCTGGACACCCTGGCCTGCATCGAGGCGGTGGTTCGAGACCACCTGGCTGCGAACTAGCGCTTCCCATCCGGTGGGCCACGGGTGAAGAGGACGACCACGGCCACGATGCCGACCACGATCAGCAGCTTGGCCAGGGTGAAGGCGAAGCCGAGGACCCACTGCACCAGGGTGATGGCCCCGAACAGGGCGAGGCCGCCGACGACCAGCATCGGCCAGGGGATGCGGGGCGGGTCGGCCGCCTCCGGCTCAGGCACGGGACCAAGGGTACGGTCTCGAACCGTGACCGGCCCCACCCCCGCAGAGCTCGCCCGCCTCGATGCCACGGCCCAAGCCGACCTGGTCCGGACCGGCGAGGCCACCCCGACCGAGCTGGTCGACGCCGCCATCGCCCGCATCGAGGCCGTGGACCCCAAGCTCAACGCCGTCATCCACCGCCAGTTCGACGAGGCCCGGGCCCAGGCGGCGGGCGACCTCCCCGACGGTCCGTTCCGCGGCGTGCCCTTCCTGGTCAAGGATCTCGACAACAGCTACGAGGCGGGCCAGCCGTACCACGGGGGTACGCGCTTCCTGCAGAAGCACGACTACCGGCCCGCCGCCGACTCCGAGCTCATCCGCCGGTACAAGGCTGCCGGCCTGGTCATCACCGGCCGCACCAACTGCCCGGAGCTCGGCCTCCAGCCCACCACCGAGCCCGTGACCCAGGGCGCCACCCACAACCCGTGGGACCCGACGCGCTCGCCCGGCGGCTCCAGCGGGGGCTCGGCCGCGGCCGTCGCCGCCGGCCTGGTGCCGATGGCCCACGCCGGTGACGGCGGTGGCTCCATCCGCATCCCGGCCAGTGCCTGCGGACTGGTCGGCCTGAAGCCGAGCAAGGGCCGGCACACCAACGCGCCCGAGAACGAGGCCTGGGCCGGCCTCGTGGTCCGCAACGTGGTCAGTCGTTCCGTCCGGGACACCGCGGCCGCCCTCGACGTCATCGCCGGGCCCGCGTCGGGCGATCCCTACCAGGCGCCGCCCCCGGCCCGGCCGTACCGCGCCGAGGTCGGCGCCGATGCCGGCGCCCTCCGGGTGGGATGGGTCGTGGACGACCCCGGAGGGGTTCGGACCGAGCCCGCCTGCGCCGACGCGGTCAAGGCCACCCTCGCCCTGCTGGAGGCGGCCGGCCACCGGGTCGAGGAATCGGCGCCCCAGGGCCTGCAGAGCGACCAGGTGATCGGCCACTTCACCGCCTGCTTCGGGGCGTGGACGCGGCAGGAGCTGGGCCAGCTCGAGGCGCTGGTCGGCGAGGCGATGGTCGACGGCGACGTGGAGCCGGGCACGGCGGCCATCGCCGAGCTCGGCCAGACGGTGACCGCAGTGCAATACCTCGACGCCCTCGACGCCCTGCACACCTGGACCCGGGGACTGACGAGCTGGTGGGAAGACCACGACGTCCTGGTCCTGCCCACCATGCCGGTCCTGCCCACCCCGCTGGGGGCCTTTGCCGGGACCCCGGACAACCCTCTGGAGGGCCTGGCCCTGTCCACCGCGGTCGTGCTCTTCACCGCACCGTTCAACATCTCGGGCCAGCCCGCCATCTCGCTGCCCCTCCACTGGACCGAGGACGGCCTGCCCGTCGGGGTCCAGCTCGTGGCCGCCTACGGCCGTGAAGACCTGCTCATCCGGGTCGCGGCCCAACTCGAGGCCGCCGCCCCCTGGGCCGACCGCACCCCGCCGATCTTCGCGGGCTGAGCGCTACCGCGTGCTCACCCCACCGTCGACGGGGATGACGGCGCCGGTCAGGTAGCTGCCCGCCTTCGAGGCCAGGAAGATCACCGTGCCGGCCACATCGCTGGGTCGGCCGACCCGCCCGAGCGGCACCGACCCGGTCACGGCCTGGCGCCCGGCGGGGTCGTCGAGCACGAAGGCCATCATCCTGCTGTCGAAGGGGCCGGGGGCGATGGCGTTGACCGTGATGTGGTCCTCGACCAGCGTCGCCGCCAGGTGGCGGGTGAGCATGTGGACCGCGGCCTTGGTCGCGGAGTAGGCGTAGCTCTCCGTGATGGGCACGCGGATCCCGTCGATCGAGCCGATGTTCACGACCCGGGCGGGGTCCTCCTCGCTCGCCGCGGCCCGTAGCTGGGGGAGCAGGGCCCGGGTGAGGTGGAACACCCCCTTCACGTTGATGGCAAACACCTTGTCGAAGGCGGCGTCGGGGTACTCCTCGAGCGGCGCCCCCCAAGTCGCCCCGGCGTTGTTGACGAGGAGGTGGATGCGGTCCTCGCGCTCGGCGATCTCAGCGGCCAGGTCCCGGCAGCCGGCTTCGGTCGACAGGTCGGCGGCGATGCCGACGCAGGTCCCCCGCTCGGACAGCTCGGCCGCCACCCGCGCACAGGCATCGGCCTTGCGGGAGGCGATGTAGGTGCGGACCCCGGCGTCGATCAGCCCGTCGGCGATCATGCGCCCGATCCCGCTGGTGCCGCCGGTGACGACCGCGGCGCGGCCGTCGAGGGAGAAGAGGTCGGTGGTGCTCATGGGCCCATTCTGGTGCCCGGCACCGAACCGACCGTCAGGCGGTGTGACGTTCGTAGCCGGCGACGGTCCGCGGCGGGGGACGCTCGCCGGTCCGGACCCGGGCGGGGCCCTCCGCGGGGCGGTCGAGCACGATCGAATCGGGGAGGTCGGCGACGTCGGCCCGGTCCAGGATCGTGTGCAGCACCTCGGTGGCCTGTACCGAGAGCTCGGCCAGGCTCCGGTTGCGGTGCCGCCGCTCCCCGAGGTCGACCTGGGCCAGGCCTCGGAGCCCGACCGCCGCTTCAGCGTCGAGGAGCAAGCCGATGTCGACGCCGTAGCCCTCGACGAAGGGGAGGGCCTCGACCAGCGAGCGCCGGGCCGCGTACTCACCGGACAGGGGCTGCACCATGGCCGCAAGGGCGGGATGGAGCAGGGCCAGAGCGGGTCGAGCCAGCAGCTCGGTGACCCGGCCGCCGCCGGGCTGGCCGCCGGTCTCGGGGCGCTCGTAGTAGCCCTTGACGAAGGCGAGATCGGGCTCGGTGAGCAGGGGCCCGAGCAGCCCGGTCACGAACGCCGGGTCGAAGTCCCGGACGTCGGCGTCGCACCAGACGATGAGGTCGCCCTGGCTGACCAGGACGGTCTTCCACAGGGCCTGGCCCTTGCCCGGTTCGTCGCCGAACTCGGGGGCGACGTCGCCGGCGGCGACGACCCGGGCCCCGGCGTCAGCCGCGACGGTCGCGGTGCCGTCGCGGGAGTGGTCGTCCAGGACCAGGATCTCGTCGACGAGGGCCACGGCCTCGACCAGCGTGGCGCGGACCGCGGCCACGATCGGGCCCACCGTCTCCGCCTCGTCGCGGGCGGGGAGGCACACCGAGACCCGTCGCCCCGCCTTCGCCGCGACCAGGTCGGCCGGGCTGAAGTGGGCGTGGTGGAAGGTGCGCAGCGCAGCCACGATGTCGCACGGTACGGCCCGTCCCCCGACAATGGTCCCGTGCCCTCCCCTCCGCGGCTGGCGTGCCGGTCCTGCGGCCACGAGACCGAGTACCTCGGCGTCCAGTACTGCGACCGCTGCTTCGGGCCATTGGATCTGGTCACCGCACCGGACCGCCCCGACCGGGCCCCGACCCCGCTGGTGGCCGCCCCGGTGCTGGGCGAGGCCTTCGGCCTCGAGGACCTCTGGCTCAAGGACGAGACCGCCAACCCCACCGGTTCGTTCAAGGACCGGGTCGTGGCCGCCGCCGCCGTCCGGGCCCTCGCCACCGACGTGGCCGTCCTGGCCTGCTCGTCGACCGGGAACCTGGCCCGGGCCGTCGCCGTCGGCGCCACTGACGCGGGCCTCCGTTCGGTGGTCATCGTGCCCGAGGCCCTCGCCACGGTCGAGCGGGAGGCCTTGGTGGCCCAGGGGGCGACCGTGATCGTGGTCCGGGGCGACTACGACGCGGCCAATCGGGTGGCGACCGAAGGCTCCGAGGAGCTGGGCGACTGGGGCTGGGTCAACGCCAACCTGCGGCCCTGGTACGGCGCCGGAGCGGGCACGATCGCCGAGGAGATCGTCGAGCAGGCCGGTCCGCCCGACCAGGTCGTCCTCCCCATGGCGTCGGGCGCGCTGGCTTTTCAGGTCGTGCGGGCCTTCGCCGCCCACGAGGTCCGGCCCTGTCTCGTCGTGGGCCAGCCCGGGGGGTGTGCCCCGGTCGCCGCGGCGTGGGCGGCCGGCGCCGACGACGTCCAGCCGGTGCGGCCCGCCACCCGGGTCGGCGTACTGGCCATGGGCGATCCGCCCGACGGCGACGACGTGCTCGCCGCCGCCCGGGCCTCGTCCGGGGCCGTGCTCGCCGTGGACGAGGACGCCCTCGACGGGCTCGTCGCGCTGGTCGCCGACCGGGCAGGCATCGCCGTGGACCTGGCCTCGGCCGTGGCGGTGGGGGCCGCTCGGGACGGGGTGGGCGCGGGCGTGCTGGACCCGACCGCCCGGACCGTCGTCGTGCTCACGGGGGGCCCGCCCCGCTGGCCGCCCCGCCCGGTGGCCGCTCCGGGGCGCGCCGTTACGATCGACCCGTCGTTGGCGGCCCTGCGGGACGCCGTGGAACAGGAGCCTTTCTCATGAGCGTCACCGTCCGGGTGCCCACCACCCTCCGCACCCTCACCGGGGGCGAGTCCACCGTCGCCGTCGACGGCGGCACTCTGGCCGACGTCCTGGACGCCCTCGAGGGGTCCCATCCCGGCTTCAAGGACCGCCTGCTGGACGAGGACGGCAAGCTGCGCCGCTTCGTCAACGTGTTCGTGGCCGACGACGACGTCCGTTTCCTGGACGGTCTGGCCACCCCGGTGCCCGACGGTGAGACCGTCAGCATCGTCCCCGCGGTCGCCGGCGGCTGACCCGGCGGGGCGCCGGACGGCGTCCGGCGGAGGTAGTGGGTAATACGGCTCATTCGGGTCAACCCCGGCTGCTGGGCGGCCGACACCTGCAGCATGGCCATCGGACGGGTGCTCGTGGCGGACGGCGACCTCCGTCTGCGGGCCCGGCTGGGGGTGGCGCTGGCCGCCGCGGGCCACGTCGTGGTCGATGCCGGATCGGTGCGGGACGCCGTCCGCCTCCTGGGCACCCGCCGCCCCGACGTGATCCTCCTCGACGTGAGCGAGGGCTACCGCGGCATCGCCCTGCTGCGCACCCTGCGGGACGAGGTGCCCGGCCCCCATCCGGCGATCGTGGCCCTCGCCCCGTCCGACGATCCGGCCGCCTCGGCCGAGGCCATGCTGCTGCACGCCGAGGCCCAACTGGTCAAGCCCGTGGACGCCGAGGGCATCCTGGCCGCGGTCGATCACGTGCTGATGGCCCGGGAGCGGGTCGGGCTCTAGAAACGATTTCCCCGGCGTCGTGTTGCGATTCCGGGGTCCCCCGTGGTTTGCTGTTAGCAGTCTCGATGCGAGAGTGCTAACGCAACATCCTCAAGGGAGGACCCCCGAATGGCAAAGACCATCGCCTTCGACGAGCAGGCCCGACGTGGCCTCGAAGACGGCATGAACAAGCTGGCGGACGCCGTGCGCGTCACCCTCGGCCCCAAGGGTCGGAACGTCGTGTTGGAGAAGAAGTGGGGTGCCCCCACGATCACCAACGACGGCGTGTCCATCGCCAAGGAGATCGATCTCGAGGACCCCTTCGAGAAGATCGGCGCCGAGCTGGTCAAGGAAGTGGCCAAGAAGACCGACGACGTCGCCGGTGACGGGACCACCACCGCCACGGTGCTGGCCTGGGCCATGGTCCGCGAAGGCCTGCGCAACGTGGCCGCCGGGGCCAACCCGATGAGCCTCAAGAAGGGCATCGAGGCCGCCGTCGAGGCCGCCGTGGCCAAGATCGCCGACCTCTCCGTCGAGGTCGACGACAAGGGCCAGGTCGCCCAGGTGGCCTCCATCTCCGCCGCCGACGAGGAGATCGGCAAGATGATCGCCGACGCCATCGACAAGGTGGGCAAGGACGGCGTCATCACCGTCGAGGAGTCCCAGACCTTCGGCATGGACATGGACCTGGTCGAGGGCATGCGCTTCGACAAGGGCTACATCTCGCCGTACTTCGTCACCGACCCCGATCGCATGGAGGTCGAGCTGGAGGATCCCTACATCCTCCTGGTCTCGTCCAAGATCTCGGCGGTCAAGGACATGCTGGCCGTGCTCGAGAAGGTCATGCAGGCCGGCAAGCCGCTGGTCATCATCGCCGAGGACGTCGAGGGCGAGGCCCTCGCCACCCTCGTGGTCAACAAGATCCGCGGCACCTTCAAGTCGGTGGCCATCAAGGCCCCCGGCTTCGGCGACCGCCGCAAGGCGATGCTGCAGGACCTCGCCATCCTGTCCGGCGGCCAGGTCATCTCCGAGGAGGTCGGGCTCAAGCTCGACAACACCACGCTCGACCTGCTGGGTTCGGCCCGCAAGGTCGTGGTGACCAAGGACGAGACCACCATCGTCGAGGGCGCGGGTGACGACAAGGACATCCAGGCCCGCATCCAGCAGATCAAGAACGAGATCGACAACACCGACAGCGATTAC
Source organism: uncultured Microthrixaceae bacterium (assembly GCA_963725155.1). Taxonomy (GTDB): domain Bacteria; phylum Actinomycetota; class Acidimicrobiia; order Acidimicrobiales; family DATDAH01; genus DATDAH01. The sequence continues at coordinate 1,120,027 of CAVRXU010000008.1, read as the reverse complement.
GACCGGGAGAAGCTCCAGGAGCGCCTGGCCAAGCTGTCCGGTGGGGTCGCCGTCCTGAAGGTCGGCGCGGCCACCGAGGTCGAGCTCAAGGAGAAGAAGCACCGCATCGAGGACGCCGTCAGCACGACGAAGGCGGCCATCGAGGAGGGGGTCGTCACCGGTGGTGGCGTGACCCTGATCCGGGCCTCCGACGCGGTCGACAAGGTCGTCAAGAAGCTCGAGAAGAGCGAGCACGACGAGGCCACGGGCGCCCGGCTGGTCCAGCGGGCCATGTCCGAGCCCCTCCGCCAGATCGCGGTCAACGCCGGCCTCGAGGGCGGCGTCGTGGTCGAGAAGGTGCGGGACCTCCCGAACCCGACCGAGGGCCTGAACGCGGCCACCGGCGAGTACGGCGACCTCATGAAGCTCGGCATCATCGATGCCGCCAAGGTGACCCGGTCGGCCCTGCAGAACGCGGCGTCCATCGCCGCGCTCTTCCTGACCACCGAAGCGGTCATCGCCGACAAGCCCGAGGACGAGCCGGCCATGCCCGGCGGCGGGGACATGGACTTCTAGCTGCGGAGGATCTGACGAAGGACCGGCCTCCGGGCCGGTCCTTCGTCGTTTTCGGCCTTAGCGTCGGGGCTGTGACGACACCGCCGCTGCATCCTGCGCTCGAGCCGCTGGCCTTCCTGCTCGGGGACTGGGCCGGCACGGGAGCGGGCTCGTACCCGACCGACATCCGCGACTTCCGTTACCGCGAGGAGATCCGGTTCTGGCATGGGGGCAAGCCGGTGTTGCTCTACACCCAGCGCACGGTCGATCTCGACGACGGGGCGCCGCTCCATGCCGAGATGGGCTTCTGGCGCCCACAGCCCGATGGCCGGGTCGAGGTGGTGATCAGCCACCCGACGGGCCACGCCGAGGTCAGCGCGGGCTCCGTCGTCGACGGTCGGGTCGAGCTGGCCACGACCGCGGTCACGGCGACGGTCACGGCCAAGGAGGTGACGGCGGTCGAACGGACCTTCACCGTGGCCGGCGACGAGCTGGCCTACGAGCTGCGCATGGCGGCCGTGGGTCGGCCGATGACCCACCACCTCGCCGCCACCCTGCGACGGGCGTGACCCGCACGCGGCGTGCCCTCGCCGTCGACGGGCGGTCGGTAGCCTCGATCCCGTGAGGGGGCGCACGGTCACCGCATTGACCCACCGCTTCCGCGACGGAGTCGTGGCCCGGGTCCCCGACGCCCTCATCGTCGAGGAGCCGCTGGCCATCGACCTGGACGGGACGCTGGTGGCCACGACCATGCGCACGCCGGGCCACGACTTCGAGCTGGCGGTGGGGTTCTGCTTCACCGACGGCCTCCTCGCCGGAGCACCGGTGCTGCGCACCCGCTACTGCGGGACCGGCTCGGCGGTGGAGACCGAGTTCAACGCCGTGTCCGTCGAAACCGGGGGCCAGGCGCCGGCCCCGACCCCCCGCCTCACCGCGACCACCTCCAGCTGTGGCCTCTGCGGCTCGGCCACCCTCGACGAGCTGGTCGACCGGCTCGAGCCGCTTCCCGCGATCGAGCTCTTCGCCCCTGAGGTCCTCCTCGAGGTCACCGACAAGGTGGCCGTGGACCAAGACCTCTTCGCCGCCACGGGCGCCGTCCACGCCGCCGCCGCGTTCGACCGGGACGGCAGGCCGTTCCTGCTCCGCGAGGACATCGGTCGTCACAACGCCGTGGACAAGGTGGTCGGCCGGCTGCTCCTGGACGGGGCCATCCCGGCGACCGGCCTGGGCCTCTTCGTCAGCGGCCGGGCCTCCTTCGAGATCGTGGCGAAGGCGTGGGCGGCCGGCTTCGCCACCGTGGTCGCCGTCAGCGCCCCCTCGGCCCTGGCCGTCGACACCGCCCGGGCGGCCGGTCTCCAGCTGGCGGGGTTCGCCCGGGACGGCCAGCTGAATCTCTACGCCCCCGAGGACATCGCGTAACCTAGGCCCCGATGCCCGGACGGAACCGACGTGATCGACGGGCCCCGGGGGTCCGTCTCGAACGACCGCTGGTCCGCGAGGACGGCGTACTCCGCCCGGCCAGCTGGGAGGAGGCCCTGGACCGGGCCACCGAGGGCTTTCGTCGGGTGCTGGACACCAAGGGCCCGACCGGCATCGGCCTGTTCAGCTGCTCGAAGGCCACCAACGAGGTCAACTTCGCGGCGCAGAAGTTCGCCCGCACCGCCTTGGGGTCCAACTACATCGACTCCTGCAACAGAACCTGACACGCGCCATCCGTCGTCGGTCTGGCGACAGTCTTCGGTGCTGGTGGAGGGACCTGCTCGTACGAGGAGGTGGAGGAGGCCGACGTCGTCCTCCTGTGGGGCAGCAACGCCCGTGAGGCCCACCCGATCTACTTCCACCACCTGCTGAAGGGGATCGAGAACGGGGCCCGCCTCTACTGCGTCGATCCCCGGCGCACCTCGTCGGCCAAGTTCGCCGACGTCTGGCTGGGCCTGGAGGTCGGCTCGGACATCGCCTTGGCCAACGCCCTCGGCCGCGAGATCATCGCCGCGGGCCTGACCGACGACGCCTTCATCGCCCACGCGACCCAGGGCTATGACGCCTATGCGGCGGCCGTCGAGCCGTACACGCTCGAGGCGGCTGCGGCCCTGACCGGGCTGCCGGCCGAGGCCATCCGGGAGATGGCCCACGCCTACGCCAAGGCCGAGAAGGCCCAGATCCTCTGGACGCTCGGCATCACCGAGCACCACAACGCGGTCGACAACGTGGTCGCCCTCTGCAACCTGGCCCTGCTCACCGGCCACGTCGGCCGGTGGGGCTCGGGCCTGGTCCCGCTGCGGGGTCAGAACAACGTGCAGGGCGGGGGGGACATGGGCGCCCTGCCCAACAAGCTCCCGGGGTTCCAGGACATCGAGGATCCCGCGGCCCGGGCCCGCTTCGAGGCCGTCTGGGGCGTTCCCCTCAACCCCGAGCCCGGCCTCCACCTGACCCTGATGTTCGAGGCGATGGGGCGCGGGGAGCTGACCGGCTTGTACGTGATCGGCGAGAACCCGGCCGACTCCGAGGCCGACGTCGAGCACGCCCGGTCGCTGTTGGCCGGGCTCGACCACCTCGTGGTCCAGGACATCTTCCTCACCCGCACCGCCGAGCTGGCTGATGTCGTGCTTCCGGCCTCGGTGGCCTGGGCCGAGGGCGAGGGCACGGTCACCTCCAGCGAGCGTCGAGTGCAGCGGGTCCGGGCCGCGGTCCCGCCACCGGGGGAGGCCCGTCACGACCACGAGATCATCGGTGAGCTGGCTCGACGCATGGGCTACGCCTGGGGTGACCCGACGCCCGAAGACCTCTGGGACGAGCTCCGCTCGCTTTCCCCCCTGCATCGGGGCATGACCTACGCCCGACTGGAGGCCGAGGGCGGCCTGCAGTGGCCCTGCCCGACCGAGGGCCACCCCGGCAGCCCCTTCCTGCACGGCTGGCTCTGGGAGCCCGACCTCGGCGGCCGGGAGCCGGCCCCGTTCAGCGTGGTCGAGCACGCCGGCCCGGTCGAGGAGCTGAGCGAGGAGTTCCCGCTGCGCCTGACCACGGGCCGAGCCTTGGACTCGTTCAACACCGGCGTGCAGTCGGGCGGCTTCGACTCGCCCATCCGCTACGGCGACGCCCTGGACGTCAACCCGGTCGACGCCGATCGCCTCGGGGTGGTGGACGGTGAGCGTGTCCGGGTCACGTCCCCCCGAGGGGCGGTGGAGATGGCGGTGCGCATCCAGCCCGACATCCCGGTGGGCCTGACCTTCACCACCTTCCACTTCCCGGACCTGGTCGACGCCAACCTGTTGACCAACGACGCCTGGGATCCCCGTTCCGGGACCTCCGAGTTCAAGGCCGCGGCGATCAGAGTTGACAAGATCACGGTGTGAGCGACCTCCACTTCACCGACGCCGAGCCCACGGCGCCGGAGCGGGCGGTCGTCGACGCCGTCCTCGGGGACCTGGGCCCGGCCACTGAGGTCGAGAGCGAGCGCCTGGTCCTGGGGGGTCGGTCCCGGCGGCGAGAGCGGCGCCACCTGCTCCTGCCCGCCCTGATCGCCCTCCAGGAGGAGGTGGGCTGGATCAGCCCCGGCGCCACGAACCACGTCGGCCGCCAGCTCGCCGTGCCTCCGGCCGAGGTCTACGGCGTGGCCACCTTCTACGAGCTGCTGCGCACGACCGAGCCCGTGGGCGACGGTCCGACGACGTGGGTCTGTGTCGATCCGGCCTGCCGGATCACGCCGGATGCGGCGCAGGTGGCCGCTGGGACGGTGCGGCACGACGCCCCCTGCCTCGGTCGCTGTGAGCAGGCGCCCGCCGCGTTCGTCCAGCGTCGGGGGCCCGTGGCGGCCGGGCCGGAACCGGCCCCGTTGACGCTGCCCCAGGCCGGCGACCCCGACCTGCGCCTGCTCCGGCGGATCGGCGTGGTCGACCCGACCAGTCTCGACTCCTACCTGGCCCACGGCGGGGGGGAGGCGCTGGCCCGGGCCCGGGCGATGGGCCCGGACGCCGTCATCGCCGCGTTGACCGACGCCGGCCTGTCGGGTCGGGGCGGCGCCGCGTTCCCGACCGGCGTGAAGTGGCGGGCTGTGCGGGACGCGGCGGGCGAGCGCAAACACGTCGTGGTCAACTGCGACGAGTCCGAGCCGGGCACCTTCAAGGACCGGACCCTGCTGGAGCAGGACCCGTTCGCCGTCGTCGAGGCCGCCGTCATCGCCGCCGAGACGGTGGGGGCGGGGGAGGCCTGGCTCTACGTCCGAGGGGAGTACCCCGAGGCTTCGAGCCGGGTCGACGCCGCCATCGCCCAGGTCGGCGCCGCGGGTTGGCTGCGGCCCGGCCTCCGCATCGAGGTCCGCCGGGGCGGCGGGGCCTACATCTGCGGTGAGGAGACGGCCCTCTTCAACTCCATCGAGGGCTTCCGGGGCGAGCCCCGCAACAAGCCACCCTTCCCCACGACCAACGGCCTCTTCGACCAACCGACCGCCGTCAACAACCCCGAGACCCTGCTCAACGTGCTGCCCATCCTCCTGGACGGCCCCGAGGCCTACCGCGCCGTGGGCACGGAGCAGTCACCGGGCACCCGCCTGTTCTGCCTGTCGGGCCGGATCGGGCGCCCGGGCGTCTACGAGGCCCCGTTCGGCATCACGCTCGGTGAACTGCTCGACCTCGCCGGCGGGGTCGAGGGCGACCTCGCCGCGGTCCTCCTCGGCGGCGCGGCCGGGATGTTCGTCGGGCCCGAGGCCCTCGATCTGTCGCTCACGCTGGAGGACACCCGGGCCGCGGGGGCCACGCTCGGCTCGGGGGTGGTGATGGCCTTCGACACCACGGTCGACCTGACCGACGTGGTCGTGCGCATCGCCGAGTTCTTCCGCAGCGAGTCCTGCGGCCAGTGCGTGCCCTGCCGTGTCGGTACCGTGCGCGTCCACGAGACCATGGTGCAGATGCGGGAGCGGGGAGGCTTGGCCGACGAGCGTCGTCAGCTCCTGGACGAGATGGCCGCGGCCATGACCGACGCCTCCATCTGCGGGTTGGGCCACACGGCGGTCGGCGCCGTGCGCTCGGCCCTGGACCTGGGGCTGGTGGGATGATCCGGCTCACCGTCGACGGTCGGGAGCTGGAGGTCGAGGAGGGCACGACGATCCTCGGGGCCTGCACCCAGGCCGCCATCGACACGCCCACCATCTGCTGGGCGCCGAACCTGACGCCGGTCAACGTGTGCCGGGTCTGCGTGGTCGAGGTCGAGGGCTCCCGGGCCCTGGTGCCGGCCTGTTCCCGCCCGGTCGAGGACGGCATGGTCGTCCACACCGACTCCGAGCGCGTCCGCCACAGCCGCAAGATCGTCCTGGAGTTCCTCGGCTCGGGAGTCGACCTGTCCCAGGCCGACGGGCTGGGACGCTGGATCGAGCACTACGACGCCGACCCGTCCCGGTACGCCACCGACGACCACCCGGTCGAGCGCGTCGAAGAGCCGGTCAAGGTCCAGGACGGCCTCTACATCCGGGACTACGAGAAGTGCGTGCTCTGCTACAAGTGCGTCGAGGCGTGTGGCGACGACGCCCAGCACACCTACGCCATCGCGGTCAGCGGTCGGGGCTTCGACGCCCGCATCTCCACCGAGTACGACGTCGAGCTGCCCGACTCGGCCTGCGTCTACTGCGGGAACTGCATCGGTGTCTGTCCCACCAACGCCCTCCAGTTCAAGACCGAGTTCGACCTCCGGGCGGCCGAGGACTGGCGGCCCGAGGAGCAGACCGTCACGACGACCGTGTGCTCCTACTGCGGCGTCGGCTGCAACCTGGAGCTCCACGTCCAGGACGAACGCATCGTCAAGGTCACCAGCCCCGTGGACCACGAGGTCACGAGCGGCCACCTCTGCATCAAGGGCCGCTTCGGCTGGGAATACGTCCAAGGCCCGCCGTAGGTCTCGACTGTCGCTCTCGGGCGATTACCGGCACACTGGACATCCATGTCGCTCAGGCGGAGGGGTGTGGGGATCGCGGTGGCCGCGCTCGGCCTGGTCGCGGCCTCATGCGGGGGTTCGGGCTACGAGTACGTGTCCAATGACGAGGCCGGGATCTTCTTCAAGGTGCCCGACGACTGGTCGGTGATCGACGTCGACACCGACGACGGCACGCTCGGCCGCCCGGGCGTGCCCCTGGACTGGGTCCGGGTGGTGGACAGCTCGTCGGCGCCGACGGCGACCAACTACCGGACGCCGGTACCGGCCGATCCGGTCGGGATCGCCGTCGTCGAGCCCGTCGAGACCGCCAGCCAGCGGGACGGGCTCAGCCTGGAGATGCTGCGCACCTACGCCCTGTCCGGCTACGTGGCCGAGACGGACACCCCCGTTGACCCGCTCGTCCTGAACCAGGAGGCCGACGGTCCCCTGGAGATGATCGCCGGGTACGACATCAACCTCGACGGTGGCTTCCACGGCCAAAGGATCGTGTTCGACCTCGAGATCGAGCCCGGCCAGGTCGTGACCATCGACCAGACGGCGCTGGTCGACGCCGAGACCACCGAGGTCTACCGGTTGCTCATCAAGTGCGAAGCCCACTGCTACGCCGACCGTCGCGCCGAGATCGACGACATCGTCGACTCGTGGACCATCGACCAGGAGGACTGAGGTCGTGACCCCGGAGATCCCTGCCGGACCCCCCGCCCCGCCCAGCCCGTCGGTGCGCAAGGACGGCCTGCCCGAGCCCGGAGTGCTGTCCCGGGTGCGGGACGCCGACCGCCCGACCCGCAAGCCCATGGCGTTGTGGGACCGCGTCAAGTTCCTGTTGCTGCTCGTCGCCCTCTTCTGGTTCTTCGTGTGGTCCGACATGGCGGACAACCCGATCCTGCCGTTCCAGGACGCCCTCAACCGCACGTTCGAGTCCAAGTGGTGGGTCTTGGCCCTGATCGGGCTGGAGGCGATCCGCCAGGCCCACTTCCTGTTGGCCGAGTCCTGGCCCGGGTATCACCACTTCTGGGCCGAGGGCGTGTTCGGACGCTTCGAGCGCCGGGCCTCCCGCTACAACGACTGGAATCGCTTCCGGATGGCCCGGGTGGTCAAGTTCCTGGCCTTCCTGGCCCTCTTGAGCATCGTGCTCGGGGCGATCTTCGACGTCTCGCCGGTGACCGCGCTCTTCGAGCTCCCGGCCCGGGTGATCAGCGCCCTCCCGCTGTTCGCGCAGTTCCTGATCTATCCCCTGCTGTTGATCTCGCAGTTCGGGGCGCTGTTCTGGTTCCTGTCCCGCGGCGGGGTCGACGTCTACTACCCGGACGACATCGAGACCCGGCTGGACGACGTCTGGGGCCAGGACGCCGTGCTGGCCAGGGTCCGGGAGAGCATGCTCTTCCTCGAGAACCCCGAGAGCATCGAGGAGAAGGGCGGCTACGTCCCCGGCGGGATCCTGCTGTGGGGCCCGCCGGGCACGGGCAAGACCCTGATGGCCGAGGCCGTCGCGGGCGAGACCGGCAAGCCGTTCGTCTTCGTCGACCCCGGGGCCTTCATCCAGATGTTCATGGGAGTCGGCGTCCTGAAGGTGAAGTCCCTCTTCCGGAAGCTGCGCAAGCTGGCCCTCCGATACGGCGGCGTCATCGTGTTCTTCGACGAGGCGGACTCCCTGGGCAGTCGAGGGATGGCGACACCCGGGCCCCTCGGCGGCCAGGGGATGGCCGTGCCTGCGCCTTGGCACGACCATCAGCGGTGGTTGTCGCCGGCCGGTCAGGAGGCGGTGCTGCGCCAGTCACTCGGCCCCGCCACCGAGGACGGCCCGAAGCGGGACGGGATCATCATGGGCGGCATGGGCGGGGGCGGCATGGGCACGCTGCAGGCCCTGCTGACCGAGATCTCCGGGCTGAAGAAGCCCCGGGGCGTCGTCAACCGCTACGGACGTCGGTTGGTCGGCCTGCGCCCCAAGCCGCCACCGAAGTACCGGATCATGGTCATGATGGCCACGAACATGCCCGAGGCCCTCGACGAGGCCCTGCTCCGGCCCGGGCGCATCGACCGCATCTACAAGGTCGGCTATCCGTCCAAGGAAGGGCGCCGGCGTACCTATGTCGGCTACTTCGACAAGGTCGAGCACGAGCTCACCGACGAACAGATGGAGAAGCTGTCGACGATGACCCCGTACGCCACGGGGGCCACCATCAAGGACCTCGTCAACGAGTCGCTGATCGTCGCCATCCGCAACGGACGGGACGCCATCACCTGGCGCGACGTGCTCGAGGCCAAGCAACTGAAGGATCTCGGCCCACCCGAGGACGTGGAGTACATCCAGCGCGAACGCCACGCCATCGCCGTGCACGAGGCCTGCCACGCGGTCATCGCCTACCGCGAGCGCAAGCACCTCCACATCGACCTGGCCACCATCGAGAAGGGCGGCAGCTACCTGGGCATGGTCAGCTCGATCCGGCCCGAGGACCAGTTCACCCGGTGGCGCTCGGAGTACGAGGCCGACATCAAGGTCTCCCTGGCGTCCCTGGCCGGCGAGCGGGAGTTCTTCGGCGGGGACAGCTCATCGGGCGTGTCCTCGGACCTGGCCGGCGCCACCACGCTGGCCACCATGATGGAGGGCTACTGGGGCATGGGCTCGACGGTGGCCAACCACGGCGTGACCCACCAGTTCGGCGTCGGCAGCGGCGGCCGACCGGCAGGCGACGACGAGCACGAGCGCGAGCTGATCAAGAACGCGGCCCTGGGCCTCCGCATCGAGGAGAACCTCGGCCGCATCCTGGACGAGACCATCGCGCTGGTCCGCCAGAACCGGCACGAGATCCTGGCCGTGGCCCACGCCCTGGAGCAGTACAAGACCCTCGCCGGCGAGGACGTCGTCGCCGTCGTCGAAGGGACCGAAGGTCCCCTGGTCGACGGACGGGTGTACCACGACGAGTCGTCCGCCGAGGTGCTGGAGCGCTACCACGAGATGGCCATGACGGCCCACCGGGACCACGCCGCGGTCGCCGCCGGTCTCCCCGAGCTGACCAACGGCCACCGCCCGGTGAGCACCGGCGCCCCCTCCTGGCCCGCCACCCCACCCCCCACCTGACCGTTCTGGCTGCACCCGGCCGCGGTGGACCGCGGGGAGGTGCAACCAGAACGGGCGGTCAGACCTGGTTGAGCTCGCGGTAGACGGCGGGGACGACCTTGCGGACGTAGCCGACGGGCTTGATGAAGGAATGGCCCCGGCGGCGGCGGCGGTAGGCGATGGGGACTTCGGCGTACCGGTAGCCCTTGGCCAGCAGGTCCAAGGTCAGGACCTGGGCGTAGTTGTAGTCGTGGACGATCTCGGCCTCGGCCGCCGCCGCCGGGGACAGGGCCCGGTACCCGGACTGGGCGTCGGCCAGGGGTCGACGGGCCACGAACGAGGTCAGGGTGGTGAGCAGGCGGTTGCCGATCCAGCGGTGGGGCTGCATGTCGGGGTGGCCGTGGCCGAAGCGGTCACCGACCACGTAGTCGGCGTCACCGGCGAGGATCGGGGCGACCATGGCGCCGAGGTCGGCGGGGTCGTACTCGTCGTCGGCGTCGCAGAAGACCACGGCGCCCGCCCCCCGGCGGCGACCCTCGGCCAATCCCTCCCGGACGGTGGCCCCCAGGCCCAGGTTGCGGTCGTGGCGGCGGATCTCGGCCCCGGCCGCCTTGGCGAGGGCAGCGGTCGCGTCGCGGCTGCCGTCGTCGATGACCAGGCAGTCCACCGCCCGCCCGTGGACGGTGGTGGGGACCCGGGCCACGACCTCAGCCACGGTGGCCGCCTCGTCGTGGGCGGGCAGGAAGAGCAGCACCCCACCGTCGCCCGGCGCGGTGGCCACCGGAGCGGGTGGCTCGTCGACCCGGGCCAGGCGGAGCCGCCCAGCCAGGCTGGGCGCGGGCCAGAAGACCGCCGTCCCGCCGGCGAACAGCGAGTAGGCGGTGCTGATGGCGTGGACCACGACAGTGGCGGCCAGGCCCTCGGCGGCGCCGTAGCCGAGGGCCACGAAGGTGGCGGTGCCGGCGGCCTCGAACGTGCCGAGGCCGCTGGGGGCGACGGCGGCGACCTGGGCGCACACGGTGGTGGCGGTGACCAGGAGGGCCTGTTGGTAGCCGATGGAGAGTCCGACCAGGTGCGCCCCCTCCATCACCAGCACGGCCTCGAGCAGCCAGGCCGACCCGGTGGCGGCGAGAACGGACAGGGTCGGGAGACGGACATCGGCGCCGCCCTTGACGGCCCGGCGCAGCCACCACCACGCCGCGCCACCGGCCGCCGCGGCCAGGGCCAGGGAGACGGCGAACCACGGACCGGCGAGCGACCACAGGACGGTCCCGCCCGCGGCGGCCCCGAGCGCGGCCAGCGTCACCAGGTCGGCGACTCGCAGGGTCACGGTGGACGCGGTGGCCGGCCCGACGCCGATGTCCGCCCGGCGCACGACGCTCACGATGCGGAGGGGCTCCCCCAGGCGCAGGGGCAGGACGTGGTTGGCGCCGTAGGCCAGGTGGATGCCGGCCAGCGAGTGGCCGAGCGAGAGGGCGGGGAGCACCCGGCGCCAGGCCCAGGCTCGCACGACGAAGGCCGAGGCCAGCGCCGCCACAGCCACGGCCACCGGGACCGGTCGGTCCCGTGCGGCGTGGAAGGCCTCCGCCACGGCCCGGCCGTCGACCCCGCGGGCGATGACCGCGACGGCGACCGCGGTGGTCACGAGGCCGATGAAGGCCACCCAGCGACCACGGTGCTCCTGGGGCACGAGACGGGTTGACGGCATGTGTAAAGCTACCTTTACACAGGTTGGGTCAGGGGGGCCAGCCCGCTCGTACAGTGGGGCCATGGCCGAACCGCTGAGCCCCCAGGTCGGGTGGGGCGTGCTCCATCTCTTCTGCAAGCCGTCGCCCGCCACCGACGCCCAGGCCGTCATCGCCGCGGTGAAAGCGGCCGAGGGGGAGGGCGACCAGGTCGTCCCCGTCGCCGTCCTCGGCCACAAGGCCGATCTGGCCTTCATGGTCCTCGGCGACGAGCTCCGCCGCCAGCGCCGCTTCCAGACCGACCTCCAGGCCGCCGGCCTCGAGATCGTGGACTCCTACGTCTCCCTCACCGAGGTCAGCGAGTACGCCCAGGGCATGCCCGAGGAGATGAAGACCCCCCGCCTGCACCCTCAGCTGCCGCCCGAGGGGAAGCCGGCGTGGTGCTTCTACCCCATGTCCAAGAAGCGGCTCCCGGACCAGAACTGGTTCACCGAGCCCTACGACCGGCGCAAGGAGCTGATGCTCGAGCACGGCACGTCCGGCCGGAAGTTCGCGGGGCGCGTCCTGCAGGTCATCACCGGTTCGACCGGGCTCGATGACTTCGAGTGGGGCGTGACCCTGTTCGCGGTGCATCCCGACGACCTGAAAGAGGTCGTCTACACGATGCGCTTCGACGAGGCCTCAGCCGTGTACGCCGAGTTCGGGCCCTTCTTCACCGGCCTGGTGACCCCCGTCGAAGACCTGGTCGCGGACCTCGGCCTCACCTGAACCTCGGTTGATCGTGGTGTAACTTGCGCGCTTCGGGGGGTTCTCTAGACTCCCGTCTTTCCACCGGACCGGTGGGCCGAGGGGAGACGACAGGGACGTTGCGCATCCGGGCGGTGGTAGTCCCCGCGATCGTCGTCGTCTGCGGATTGGCCGTCCTGGCCCCGTCGGCATCAGCCCAGGACGCCGGGGACGACGCCGCGACGCGGGCTACGGCCGTCTCCGCCACCCTCAGCTACGACGTGGGCGAGGGCCCCGATGCCGTCGAGACCCCGGCTGTGGACGTCGCCTTCACCGTGACCGGTGTCGGGGACGAGGTCATCGGCGAGGGGGTGACCGACGACGACGGGCTGTTCCTGCTCGAGGTGCCGGGCCCGGGCGAGTACGGCGTGACCATCGATCCCTCGACCGTGCCCGACGGGGTCGAGCTGGTCGATCCCGACACGCTGACGCGGACCGTCCAGGTCAGCCCGCAGGAGACCCAGCGGGTCCTCTTCGCCCTCCAGGAGGAGGGCGCGGTCAGCTCCCGGAACGAGTCCAGCCGCTTCGACCAGTTCCTCCAACTGACGGTGGAGGGCATCAAGTTCGGCCTGGTGCTGGCCATGATGGCCATCGGCCTCTCGCTCATCTTCGGCACGACAGGCCTCACCAACTTCTCCCACGGCGAGATCGTCGTCTTGGGCACGGTCATCGTCTGGTACCTCAACGACTGGGGGATTTGGCTCCCGCTGGCGACGTTCCTCGGGATCATCCTCATGTTCGGTGTCGGTGCCGGCTTCGACGCGGGCGTCTGGAGGCCGTTGCGCAAGCGGGGCACCAGCCTCATCGCCATGCTGGTCATCAGCATCGGTCTGTCCCTGCTCTTCCGGTACCTCATCCTGTACGTGTTCCGGGGACGCCCGAAGGCGTTCCACGACTACTCGGTGCAGGTGCCCTACGAGTTCGGCCCCGTCACCATCGTGCCCAAGGACCTCTGGGCCATCGGGCTGTCGATCGTGGTCCTGACCCTGGTCGGCCTGGTCCTCATCGGGACCCGCATCGGCAAGGCCATCCGCGCCGTGGCCGACAACCCCGACCTGGCCCGTTCGTCGGGCATCGACGTGAACCGGGTGATCCTGGTCGTCTGGGGGGCCGGCGCCTCGTTGGCCACCCTGGGCGGTGTCCTCTTCGCCACCAACGAGCTGGTCGACTGGCAGTTCGGCTTCAAGCTGCTGCTGCTGATGTTCGCCGGGGTGACCCTGGGCGGCCTCGGGACGGCGTTCGGGGCCTTCATCGGGAGCCTGCTCGTGGGCATCATCATCCAGGTCTCGACCCTCTGGATCTCACCGGAGCTGAAGAACGTGAGCGCCCTGACCCTCCTGATCCTGATCCTGGTCGTGCGCCCTCAGGGCATCTTCGGGCAACGCGAGCGGATCGGCTGAGGGGGCGGCATGGACTGGGGCGACATCGTCTCGAACGCAGTTCGCGCCGGCGTCAGTCGGGAAGCCGCGGTGTTCGCCATCGCGGCCATGGGGCTGAACATCCAGTTCGGCTTCACCGGCCTGCTCAACTTCGGCCAGGTCGGCTTCATGGCCATCGGGGCCTACGGCGTGGGCATCAGCATCACCTACTACGGCTGGAACCCGGTGGTGGCATTGATCGTCGGGATCCTGTGCTGCATCGGCCTGGCCCTCGTGCTCGGCCTGCCCGCCCTGCGCCTCCGCGCCGACTACCTGGCGATAGTGACCATCGCCGCGTCCGAGATCATCCGCACGGTCATGCGCTCGGTGTCCCTGCGCGACTTCTCCGGGGGCTCCAACGGCATCAACGGCTTCTCCCGGGGCTTCTACTCGTGGAACCCGTTCGACCCCCAGATCAAGTACGGATTCGGGCCGTTCCGGTTCTTCGGCGAGCAACTGTGGCTCATCCTCATCGGCTGGGTCATCGTCCTGGTCGTCACCCTGATCACCTTCGCCCTCATGCGGGCCCCGTGGGGCCGCGTCGTGCGCTCGGTCCGGGAGGACGAGGACGCGGCTCGGGCCCTCGGCAAGAACGCCTACGGCTACAAGGTGCAGAGCCTCATCATCGGCGGCGTCATGGGTGGCCTCGGCGGCATGGTCCTGGCCATCGGCACCCAGACCGTCCAGCCCGACTCCTACTCCCCGCCGATCACCTTCTTCCTCTACACGGCGTTGATCCTCGGGGGCCTGGGCCGGGTCTGGACCCCGATCGTGGGCTCGATCTTCTTCTGGATGCTCCTGTCGCTGACCGACAACTTCCTGCGCGAGGCGGTGGACAACCGGTTCCTGGGGATCAACCACATCATGGACGGCGTGCAGGTCGGCCAGGTCCGGTTCATGCTCGTCGGCCTCGGTCTGGCCCTGCTCATGGTGTTCCGCCCGCAGGGGCTGTTCGGGAACAAGCAGGAGATGGCTCTTGAGGTGTGACCGTCATGGCTGACGTGCTCTCGGGGATCCTCCTGGTGGTCGCCTCGGTGGCGGTCGGCCTCTGGGCCACGTCGGCCATCAATGCCTACTCCCAGTTGCCGTCGGACTGGGAGGCCGCCGGGGCGTCGCGCACCCGCTGGCTGGTCCTGCTCACCCTGTTCGGTTTCGTGACCGCGCCCTTCTACATCTTCGGCCCCAAGCGCCGGATGGCCGACGCGCTGTCCGCCGCCCGGGCCAATCGCCCGGTGATCGAGGCCACCGTGCTGGCCGGCGTCGACGGCCGTCCCGGTGTCCCCAAGCCCGACCCCATCCTGGTGGTGGACGGCGTCCGCCGCCGTTTCGGCGGCCTCACCGCGGTCGACGTCGACCACCTGGAGATCCAGCGAGGGCTCATCACGGGGCTCATCGGGCCCAACGGCGCCGGCAAGACGACCCTGTTCAACCTCCTGACCGGCTTCGACACCCCCGACGACGGGACGTGGCAGTTCAACGGGGCCGACATGGGCGGCTCGGTGGCCCACATGCTGTCGAGCCGGGGCATGGTCCGGACCTTCCAGCTCACCAAGGCCCTGTCCAAGATGACCGTCCTCGACAACATGATGCTGGGCGGCATCGACCAACGGGGGGAGCACTTCGCCTCCGCCTTCATCCGGCCGGCCTGGCGGGACGAGGAAGAGGTCCTGCGGGAACGGGCCCTCGTGCTGCTCGACCGCTTCGGCATGGCCCACATGACCGACGAGTACGCCGGCACCCTCTCCGGGGGTCAGCGCAAGCTGCTGGAGATGGCTCGGGCGCTCATGACCGAGCCCGCCCTGGTCATGCTCGACGAGCCCATGGCCGGCGTGAACCCGGCGCTCACCCAATCCCTGCTGGGCCACGTGAAGTCCCTCCGGGAGGAGGGCATGTCGGTCATCTTCGTCGAGCACGACATGGACGTCGTCCGGGACATCAGCGACTGGGTCGTGGTCATGGCCGAGGGCTCGATCATCGCCGAGGGCCCCCACGACGACGTCACCGGCAACGCCGCGGTCATCGACGCCTATCTGGGGACCGACCACGGCGAGTCGGCGGCCGAGGGCCCGGTCACCCACGCCCACCAGGAGAGCGCCATCGTGGAAGAGCGGGAAGAAGCCCTCGAGGAAGGGATCCCCGATGCCTGAGCCCGAGTTCCTGCTGGAGGTCCGCGGCCTGGTGGCCGGGTACGTCCCCGAGGTCAACATCCTCAACGGCTGTGACCTCGAGCTGCGGGAGGGTGAGCTGGTGGGCATCATCGGCCCCAACGGGGCGGGCAAGTCCACGCTGATCAAGGCCCTGTTCGGCCTGCTCCCGGTCCGGGAGGGCACGGTCACCCTCCGGGGCGAGGACGTCACGGGCAAGCCCGCCCACGAGCTGGTCCGGGCGGGCATCGGCTACGTCCCCCAGCGGGACAACGTGTTCTCCCGGCTGACCATCGCCGAGAACCTGGAGATGGGCGTCTACCAGGCCCCCAAGACCTTCGCCGCCCAGCGGGATCGGGTGTACGGCATGTTCCCCCGCCTGGCCGAGCGGGCCGACCAGCGGGCCGGGCTGCTGTCGGGTGGTGAGCGTCAGATGCTGGCCATGGGCCGGGCCCTGATGATGGAGCCGTCGGTCCTCCTGCTGGACGAGCCCTCCGCCGGTCTCAGCCCGGTCCTGCAGACGGAGGTCTTCGAGCGGGCCGACCAGATCAACCAGGCCGGCGTCTCGATCGTCATGGTCGAGCAGAACGCCCGCCGCTGCCTGCAGGTCTGTGACCGGGGCTACGTCCTCGACCAGGGCCAGAACGCCTACACCGACTCCGGCGACGCCCTCCTCCACGACCCCAAGGTCATCGAGCTCTACCTCGGCACCCTGGCCAAGGCCTGACCCCGTCCCGGCCCAGTCGGACCCTTCTGGCCCCTGATTCGGTCCCTATAGCGACCGAATCAGGTGCCAGGAACGAGGTGTGGTCACACCGGGTGAGAATCGAGGGCGCCGGCGTGCCCCCGACGACCGGCAGCCCGACCCCACGCCCCCGTGGTTGCCGTCGGTGTCGGTCCCCTCAGCCGAGGAGGCGGGCGAGGCGCGAGAGGGTCTCGGCGAGATCGGCTTCGGTGGTCCGCGGGTTGATCGTGCACAGGCGCAGGACCGCCCGACCCCGCAGGGTCGTGGTCGACACCGCGGCGAAGCCGTCGTCGGTGATCGCGGCGGCGGCCGCCACGTGCTCCCCGTCGGAGGCTCCGACCCGGGCGAAGGTGATGATCCCGAGCTGGGCCGGGGTGACGATCTCCCAGCGGTCGTCGGCGTCCAGGAGTGACTGCACGTACTCCGCGGAGGCGATGCCCCGCCCGATGGCCTGGCTGATGCGCTCGCTCCCGTAGGTCCGGAAGGTCAGCCAGAGCTTGAGCGCCCGGGCCCGGCGGCTCAGCTCCAGCGACCGGTTGCGGAGGTCCACCTCGCCGGTGTCGGCGACGATGTCGGCCAGGTACTCCGGGTTCATGGTGAAGGCGTGCTCCAGGGCGCCCGGCCGTCGGACCAGGAGCACCCCGATGTCGTAGGGCTGGAAGAGCCACTTGTGGGGGTCCAGCACCACCGAGTCCGCCCGTTCCAGCCCGGCCAGCGCCGAGCGCCCGGACGGGGTCAGGGCGGCGGGGGCACCGTAGGCCCCGTCGACGTGGAGCCAGAGGCCCTCGCCGGCGCAGAGGTCGGCCAGCTCAGGGAGGGGGTCCACGGCCCCGGTGTTGGTCGTCCCCGCGGTGGCCACGACGATCGCGGGCCGGTGCCCTGCGGTCCGGTCGTCGGCGACGGCTCGGCGGACAGCGTCGACACCTAGTCGGAGCCGGTCATCGGTCGGGAGCAGCCGGGTCTCGGTGAACCCCGTCGCGGCCAGGCCGCGGCCGATGGATGAGTGGGTCTGGTCGGACAGGTACACGACGCCGTCGCCCATCTCGTGCCGGGCGGCCATCAGGCCGGTGAGGTTGGCCATCGACCCCCCGGACAGGAGGATGCCCGCGGTGCCTTCGGGGAAGCCGAGGAGCGTGCGCAACCAGTCCAGCACGACCAGCTCGACGGTCGTGGGCCCGGCCCCGCCGCCCCACGACGCGGCGATCGCCTGGAACCCGGTGCCCAGCCACTCGCCGAGCACGGCGGGGTACGACGACGGGCCGGGGACGCGGGTGAAGAAGCGGGGGTGATCGGTGTGCTGCATGGTGGCCAGGGCCACCTCGACCAGCGTCGCCATCGCGGCCTGCGGATCACCCGGGCCGGTGGGGACGGGTCCACCCAAGAGGGCCAGGAGGTGGTCCGGGGTGCCGGTGCGCAGCGCGGGGCCGTCGCCGATCCCGCTCATGTGGTCGACCACCTGGTCCACGACCCAGTAGCCGAGCCGCCGCATCTCCTCGGGGTCGACGCCGAGCGGGTCGGGATCGGCGTCAGACAATGTGGTGCTCCGGACGGACGGCGCCGATGGCGAAGCGTTCGGCGGAGAGCGGGCTGACGTCCACGAACGGTTCCCGCCCCAGCCAGAGGTCCCGGATGACCTCGCCCACCGCCGGCCCTTGGAGGAACCCGTGGCCGGAGAACCCCGTGGCGTAGAAGAACCCGGGCCGGTCGCGCGCCGCGCCGATGAGCCCGTTCTGGTCGGGGGAGACCTCGTACAGCCCGGCCCACCGGTGCGCGACGCCCAGGTCAGCCAGCGCAGGGGCCCGGGCCTCGATGGCCGCGAGCAGCGTGGGGAGCCAGGCGTCATCGGTCGAGAGGTCGAAGCCGGGCACCTCGTCCTCGTAGGAGAGGCCCATCAGCATGCCCGGCCCCTCGCGGTGGAAGTAGAAGGTGGAGGCGGCGTCGATGGTCATCGGCGTGCTGCGGGGCGCCAAGGCCTGCCGTCGCGCGTCCAACGCCTCGGTGACCACGATCTGGCGGCGGAGCGGGGTGACGGGCAGGTGGACCCCGGCCGTGGCGGCCAGCGCCTCGGACCAGGCCCCGGCCACGCAGACCACCGAGCCCGTCGTGACCCGACCGGCGTCGGTCACCACCGCCGCGACCCCGGAGGCGTCGGCCTCGATGGCCATGGCCTCGACCCCGGTCAGGAGGGTGGCGCCGAGGCGCCGGGCCGCCGCGGCGTAGCCCTGGACCACCCCGTCGGGCGAGCAGATGCCGTCCCGGGCGTGGAAGGCCGCGGCCAGGAGGTCGTCGGTGTGCAGCACCGGGGCCAGGGCGACGGCCTCGGCCGGGGCCAGCAGGCGGGTGGCCACGCCCATCGAGTTCTGGAGGGCCACGGCGGCCTCGAAGGCGGCCAGGTCCTTGGCGGTGCTGAGGCAGAACAGGTAGCCCACCTGGTCCAGGTCGATGGCCCCACCGGGCCGTTCGGCGAAGCCCTCGAAGGCCTCCAGCCCCCGCGCCCCGAGGGCGATGTTGACGGCGTCGGAGAACTGGGCCCGGACGCCGCCCGCCGCCTTGGCGGTGGAACCGGCGCCCAGCGCGTCCCGTTCCAGGAGGAGCACGTCACGCACCCCCGCTTCGGCCAGGTGGAAGGCCACCGAGACGCCCATCACCCCACCGCCGACGATCACGACCTCGGCGGAGGCGGGAGGGGCGGTGGCCCTCACGTGAAGGTGACCCCCTGGGCCAGGGGCAGCTCGTCGGAGTAGTTGACCGTGTTGGTGGCCCGGCGCATGTAGCCCCGCCAGGCGTCCGAGCCCGACTCCCGTCCGCCGCCGGTGCTCTTCTCGCCGCCGAAGGCGCCACCGATCTCGGCGCCGGAGGTCCCGATGTTGACGTTGACGATGCCGCAGTCGGAGCCGTCGGCGGCCAGGAACCGCTCGGCCTCTCGCTGGTCGGTGGTGAAGATGGACGAGGACAGGCCCTGGGGGACGTCGTTGTGGAGGGCCACCGCCTCCTCCAGCGTCCGGTACGTGAGGACGTAGAGGACGGGGGCGAACGTCTCGCGTCGGACCACGTCGGTCTGGGCTGGCATCCGCACCAGGGCGGGCCGGACGTAGACGGCGTCGGGGGCCCCGTCGGCCGCCAACCGCTCCCCGCCGGCCACGACCTCGCCCCCCTCGGCCACCACCTGGTCGAGGGCGGCCCGCATGGCGTCGGCGGCCCGATGGGGCGATCAGCGGGCCGACCAGTGTCCCGTCGGCGAAGGGGTCCCCGACCGGGAGCCGCCCGAAGACCGCAGCCAACCGGTCGACCAGGTCGTCGACCAGCGACTCATGGGCGATGACCCGGCGCAGGGTGGTGCAGCGCTGGCCGGCGGTGCCGGCGGCGGCGAAGACGATGCCCCGCACGGCCAGGTCGAGGTCGGCCGAGGGGGTCACCACGGCGGCGTTGTTGCCGCCGAGCTCGAGCAGGCAGCGGCCGAAGCGGGCCGCCACGCGGGGGGCGACGAGGGCCCCCATGCGTTCCGAGCCGGTGGCACTGACCAGGGCCACCCGGGGGTCATCGAGCAGGGGGGCGGCGTCGTCGGGACCGGCCACGGCGAGCACGTTCAGGTCGGCGGGGGCGCCGACGTCGGCGGCCGCCCGGTCCAGGAGGGCGGAACAGGCCATGGCGGTCAGCGGCGTGGACTCCGACGGCTTCCAGACCACGGTGTCACCGCAGACGAGGGCCAGGGCCACATTCCACGACCAGACGGCGACCGGGAAGTTGAAGGCGCTGATGACGGCGACCACCCCCAGCGGATGCCAGGTCTCCATCAGGCGGTGGCCCGGCCGCTCGGAGGGCATGGTGCGACCGTCGAGCTGGCGGGACAGGCCGACGGCGAAGTCGCAGATGTCGACCATCTCCTGGACCTCACCCCGGGCCTCGGGCCCGATCTTGCCCACCTCGACGGCCACCAGGTCGGCCAGGTCCTGCTGGTGCTCGTCCAACAGGACCCCGTAGCGCTTCACCAACGCGCCCCGCACGGGAGCGGGCACGGTCCGCCACTCGAGGAAGGCCGCGTGGGCCCGACCGATGGCGACCTCCATGCCTTCCCCGTCGACGGCTGGGACGGCGAAGAGGTCCTCGCCGGTGACCGGCGTCCGGGCCATGACCGTCGGTCCGTCGCCGATCGCCAGATCCACCCCGCACCGCTCCAGGGCGCCTTGGGCTGAGCGGGCCAGGTCCTCGGTCGTGTGCTGCAGGTCGATCGTGGTCACCGCCCTCGTCTACCACGCGAACGAGCCGCCCCTCTCGGGGCGGCTCGCACGCTGTTGTCCGGTTGTACCGAGGGGTCTATTCCTCGATTGCCGCGAACTGGTACTCGGTCAGGCTGTCATCGATCGAGTTGTCGGGGCCGTACTGGAGGATCGCGAAGCTCGCCTCCGTGGGCTCACCGGCATCGCCGAAGGTGTAGGGACCACCCGCACCGTCGTAGTCGATGTCCTCACCGTCCGCCACGAGATCACGGCACTCCTCGAAGGTGGTGCACGTGGTGCCGTCGCGGGTCACCCCGTTGATCTCGGCCGCGATGGCGACCGGATCGTCGGTCCCGGCCACCTCAGCGGCCAGAGCGGTGATGACCACGGCGTCGTAGGTCTCGGGCCCGTAGGAGAAGTCCTCCAGGTCCGGGTCCACCTCGAGGAGGCGGCCACGCAGGTCCTCGGAGAGCTCGGCCGACGGCAGGGTGCCCCGCACGCCTTCCAGGATCCCCGGGTTGTCGGCGAAGTTCTCGCCGAGCGCGTTACCGACGTTGCCGTCGACCAGGTAGATGTTCTTGTCGCCCTGCGTGTAGCCCGCCTCGAACAGCGAGGTCAGGATCTGCGCGGACTCCTCGAATCCGATCATGACGAAGGCGTCAGGGTCGGCGGCGACGATCTCGCCCACCTCGGCGTCGAAGTTCTCGGCCGCGGGGTCATAGACGATCCCGCCGTCGTTGGTGACTTCGGCACCGGCCTCGGCCAGGGGCTCTGCCGTGTACTGCAACAGGCCCTCACCGTAGGGATCCTGGCGAGCCATGATCCCGACCGTGGCGTTGCCGTCGGCGACGATCAGGTCCGAGAGGACCCGGCCCTGGAGCACGTCGGACGGGGCGGTACGGAAGTACAGCCCGTTGTCGTCGTAGTCCGTGAAGTCAGGCGACGTGTTCGCCGGCGAGAACTGGATGACGTTCGCGCCGGTGATCTTGTCGATGACCGTGAACGACACGCCCGACGAGGCCGCGCCGACGATCACGTCGACACCCTCGGAGAGGAGCCGGTCGGTCGTCTGGTTGGCGATGTCGGTGTTGGTGTCACCGGAGTCGCCCGGCGAGTACTCCACATCTGCGCCGAGCACGCCACCCGCGTCGTTGATCTCGTTGATGGCCAACTGGGCCCCCGCGAACTCGGGTGGCCCGAGGAACGCAAGGTCGCCCGTCTCGGGCAGGATCGTCCCGACCTTCAGGACCCCGTCGGCGGTACCACCACCATCGGGTGCCGTTGTGTCGGAACTGGCTTCAGTCGTGTCGGAACTGGCTGAGTCATCGCCCCCACTGTCGTCACCGCAGGCGGCGACGATCATGGTGAAACCGAAGAACAGGGCCAGCAGACGCCACAGACGTCCGTTGAATCGCATTTCTCTCCCCTCGGAAAGCAGCTTGCCGTGGCGTCATCGCCACGGCGAGGGGGAGCATAGGCCACGCTTCACCGCCGTGTCATAGCGCGACAGACCTGTAACAGAGGCACAATCCTGCGGACACGAGGAGGTCGGGCCAGGGTGACCACCGAACTGCTGTACCTGAGGGATGCGTACCTCCGGGCCTTCGACGGCACGGTGGCCGAGGTCGACCGAAGCGGTGTCCGTCTCGATCGGACCGCGTTCTACCCCACCGGTGGTGGCCAGCCGCACGACACCGGCACCCTGTCATGGCCGGGGGGCGACGCGGCCGTGACCGAGGTGACCAAGCAGGGCCCGGACGCGTGGCACGCGCTCGACGGGCCGGTGCCGGCCGTCGGCACGGTGGTGGCCGGCGAGGTCGACTGGGAGCGGCGCCATGGCCTGATGCGGACCCACACCGCCCTGCACATCCTCTGCGGGGTCATCTGGAACGAGTGGGGCACGGCGGTCACCGGCGGCAACATGAGCCCCCTCGCCGCCCGCATGGACTTCGAGTTCGACCCCCTGCCGGAGGGCTTCGGGAGCCGCGTCGAGGAACTGGTCAACGCCGAGATCGCCGCCGACCGGCCGATCGAGGTGGCCTTCCTGCCCCGGGACGCCGCCATCACCGACGAGGACCTCATCCGGACGAAGGTGAACATGATCCCCGAGTCGGTCACCGAGATCCGGGTGGTGGACATCGTGGGCCTGGACAAGCAGGCCGACGGCGGGACGCACGTGGCCTCGACGGGTGAGGTCGGGGGGATCCGGGTGGTCAAGACCGAGTCCAAGGGCAAGGCCAACAAGCGCATCCGCCTGGAGGTCCTCGATGGCTGAGGGGGGAGCGACGGCCACCGTCGACCGCCTGCGCCGGGCGCTGGGCGACCACGCCCGGGCGGTGGTCGCCTTCAGCGGGGGTGTCGACTCCTCCCTGCTGGCCTACGTCGCCACCGAGACCCTGGGGTTCGATCGGGTCCTGTGTGCCACCGCGGTCTCCCCCTCCCTCGCCGCGGCGGAGCGGATGGCGTGCCGGGACCTGGCCGCCGACTGGGGGTTGCGCTGGCAGGAGGTCCACACCGACGAGATGACCCGGGCGGCATACCGGACCAACGACGGCGATCGCTGCTTCTGGTGCAAGGACGCCCTGATGGACGCCCTCAGCCCGCTGGCCGACGAGGTCGACGCCACCGTCCTGCTCGGGGTCAATGTGGACGACCTGGGCGACCACCGACCGGGCCAGGAGGCGGCCCGTCGCCGGGGCGCCCGCTTCCCGCTGGTCGAGGCCGGTCTCCGCAAGGACGAGGTCCGCACGGCGGCCCGGGACCTGGGCCTGGCCGTGTGGGACAAGCCCGCCGCCCCCTGCCTGGCCTCCCGCGTGCCCTATGGCACCGAGGTCTCGGTGGGCGTCCTCGGGCAGGTCGAACGGGCGGAGGCCGGCCTGCGGGCCCTCGGCCTGGGCGACCTGCGGGTCCGCCACTACGACGACCTGGCCCGCTTGGAGGTCCCGGTTGCCGCTCTCGACGTCGTGCTGGCCCTCCGCCCCGATGTGGTGGCGGCGGTCAAGGCGGCCGGCTACCGCTACGTCACCCTCGACCTCGACGGCCTGCGCTCGGGGAACCTGAACGCCGCCCTCGACCTCGGGGGTGAGGCGCTGGCGTGAGGCGCCTCCTGGTCACGGTCGGGGTGCTCCTGGCCTTCGTGCTCCTCTATCTCGTGCTCGACGTGGTGGCCAAGGGCTTCGTCGAGCGGCGGGTGGAGGACGAGTTCGTGAACGGCGACCGCGTCGAAGTCGAGGACGCCTCGTTCGTCATCGACTCCTTTCCGTTCCTCGGTCGCCTCGGCGCCTACGGCGAGGTCAGCGCCACCCTCGAGCTGGACGGGGTGCTCGAGCGGGGCGTGACCGTCGACCAGTTCCGGCTCGAGGTGGACGGCTTGGTCTTCGACCGGGTGTCGGCCTTCAACGGCCAGGTCGAGGTGACCGACATCGACGAGGCGACGACCTCCATCTCCCTCAGTGAGAGCACCATCGCCGCGCTCGTGGGGGTGCCTGTGGACGTCGCCGCGGACGGCACGGTCACCGCCGGTGGCGTCACCGTGCAGGCGGCTATGGCCGGCGACGACCTCGTCCTCGAGGGCGGCGGCGCCGGACCGGTGGTCGTGCCGCTGCGCCTCGGTCGCTTCATGAACTGTCCCCCGACCGTCGTCGTCGCCGACCAGCAGGTCACGCTGACCTGTGTCACCGACACCCTCCCGCCGATCGTGAACCGCGTCCTCGGCGAAGCCTCGAGACGCGTGCGCGTCTGACCTACCAGTGGCCGGTGCCCGGCGCGCCCTTGAAGGGGCCGACCACCGACGACGTGATCCAGCCACCGTAGAAGTCGCCGTCGTTGCTCTCGACCCGCTCCTCGTCGACGAAACAGCCGTCCATGGCCCGGGGGTAGAAGGCCAGGTGGTCGGCGATGGCGGCGAAGGCGGCGTTCGGGGCCGGGTAGGACCAGGCCCCGTCACGGGCGACCCGGTCGCCCACGGTGACCGTCCAGTAGCCGGCATGGCCCTTCCACTCACAGAAGCTGTGCTTCGCGGTGGGTTCGAGGTGCTCCATGGCCACGTCGTCAGGCGGGAGGTAGAAGGCGGGCGGCTGACTCGTCTCCAGGACCCGGAGCGCCTTGGTGGTGTCGGCGATCACCACCCCACCGAGCACGACCCGGACGCGGCGGTCGGTGGGCTCGACGCGCGGGGGTCGGGGGTAGTCCCAGACCGACTCCTGGCCGGGTCCGGGTGGGATTCGGGTGGGGCGGGAGGCCATGCCCGCCAGGATGGCGCCGTGGAGGAGGAGATGGACCACGCCCTGGCCGAGAAGGCGGCCGCCCTCGCCGACGCCATCGACGCCGCGGTGAGCCCGTGGCTGATCGGCGCCGTCCGGCGGGTCGCGGCCGCCCAGCGCCTGGACGGCGGAGACCGCTTCGTCCTGGCGGCCGAGGCCGCGGCCAAGCAGGCCAAGGCTCAGGTCATGCCCCGCATCCGGGAGCTGTTGGCCACTGACATCGACGCCCAGACGACCACACCGCTCGCCGTCCTGCGGGAGGGGATCGGCCCGGCCACGGCCGTCTTGGCGGAGCTCGGCGCCCGACCGGTCCAGCGCGACGACTTCGCGGTGCGCGCCTTTCCGGCCGACGTCTACGCCTTGGCTCCGGCCGCCTTCGAGGACATCGCGCCGGAGCTGCGGGACCCCGGCATCGAGTGGGGCGCCGCCAAAGCCTTCGTCCACCTCCGCCGCCGCCGAGCCGAAGGCCTCGTCTAGTCGTCCTCGGGGTCCGGGAGGGAGCCGGTGAGCGCGCTGACGGTGGCCTCCAGGAGCCAGCCGAGGTACTCGTAGGCGGCCTGGGCCGGGGCGTCGGGATCGTCGGGGTCGATGGGGCCGAGGGCGTCCTCGGACACGTCGAGGCGGGTGCCCAGGACGAGACGGAGGTCGTTGAACGACCGCAGCCAGGTGCCGAGCTGGTCCTCGTCGAGCGACGGGAGCGCGATCGTGGACTCGATCTCGTCGATGTTGGCCAGCCGCCGGGCCAGGAGGTCGTCGTGGACCATGGCCTGGTACTCGGCCTCGAGGTCGTCGCGACCGGCGTAGGCGGTGGGGAAGAGGCGGCGGGCCCCGGACTCGTCGGTGATCTCGGAGCCGCCCTCCACCTTCAGCAGCGTCCGGAGCTGGGCCAGCAGCGACTTCAGCAGGAGCTGCTCGGGCTCGCTCAGGCGGACGGTGAAGCTCCCGTCCCGCTCCCGCCGGATCGGCCCCCCTCCGAAGCCGAACACCATCAGGACGCGTCCTCCTGCTGCATCGTGGCCCACAGGCCGTGCTCGTGGAGGCGGAAGACGTCCAACTCGGCCTTCTCCCGGGTCCCGTTGGCGACCACGGCCCGCCCCTTCTCGTGCACGTCCAGCATCAGGCTGGTGGCCTTCTCCAGTGAGTAGCCGAACAGCTTCTGGAACACGTAGGTCACGTACGACATCAGGTTGATGGGGTCGTTCCAGACCAGGACGATCCAGGGGCGGTCGGGGTCGGTGACATCGACGGTGTCGGGGACGTCGACCTCGGCCGGGGTGGTGCTCATGCGGGTACCGGCTCGGCCGTCGGCGCGGGGGTGACCGGCGAGGGGTCGACGGTCCAGAGGGAGAGGTGGAGCTGGAGGACGGTGATCCACACCAGGGTGGCCCCGAGCACGTGGAGGGCGACCAGCCCCTCGGGCACACCGTTGAAGTACTGGATGTAGCCGATGGTGATCTGGGCGGCGACGGCGGCGAGCACGCCCCAGCCCCGTCGGGTGCGGACCATGAGGACCAGGAGCAGGGCGGTCAGCAGCCAGGCGAAGGCCCCGTGCACCCGGGCCACCTCACGGATGGCGAAGGGGAGACGTTCGACATCGGGGTCGCCGCCGTGGGGGCCCGTCCCCGTGACCATCGTCCCGACGAAGACGACAACGGCGGTCACGGTCACGGTGGTCCAGCCCAACCAGAGCGTCGCCGGCGTCACGTCGGGTCGCCGGACGCCGACATCGGGCTCGCCGGCCCGGTGGTGCAGGACCACGGCGTCGGCCACCAGGGCCATCGA
Organism: uncultured Microthrixaceae bacterium; assembly: GCA_963725155.1. Lineage (GTDB taxonomy): Bacteria > Actinomycetota > Acidimicrobiia > Acidimicrobiales > DATDAH01 > DATDAH01. The sequence continues at coordinate 1,093,474 of CAVRXU010000008.1, read as the reverse complement.
GAGCAGGAAGTGGGCCATCACCGCCGGCGGGGTGAGCTCCAAGAGGACGGTGACCCCGCCCAGCACGATCTGGGCCAGGACGCCGGCGACCAGGCCCCACGACAGCAGCGTGAGGTCCCGTCGGCGGGGCATGCGCCGCAACGAGCCGAGCACGGCGGCGGCGACGGCGACCGACACCAGGCCGGTGATCATCCGGTTGACGAACTCGATGATCTCCGGCGTCTCCCGGAACTCCGAGACGATCTGGTCGCCGTCGCAGGTGGGCCAGTCCGGGCATCCCAGCCCCGATCCGGTCAGGCGGACGGCGGCGCCGGTGAGCACGATGAACACCAGGGCCACCAGGGCCACAGCGGTCACCCGGCGGTACGCCACCGGGGTCAGTTCGAGCCGCGTCACGAAGGGCCAGGCTAGGGACGCCTTCGGGCGTCCTCCGCATTGGGGGGATGGGGCGCCGCCCCGTACAGTCGGGCCTCGCATGGCGGTCACGACCCTCACGTCGACGCGGTCCCGGATCGGGGCGTACGTCGCCCTCACCAAGCCGCGGATCATCGAGCTCCTGCTCGTGACCACGGTGCCGGTCATGTTCGTGGCCGAGCGGGGCGTGCCCCCCTTGGACCTGGTGCTGTTCACCGTCCTCGGCGGCACGCTGGCCGCCGGCGGGGCCAACGCCATCAACATGGTCGTCGACCGCGACATCGACGCCCTCATGGAGCGGACCCGCCACCGACCGCTGGTCACCGGCGAACTGACGCCGCGGGCGGCGCTCACCTTCGCTCTCGGCCTCGAGATCGCGGCCTTCGCGCTGTTGTGGTGGCAGGTCAACCTGCTGAGCGCGGTGCTGGCCGTCTCGGCCTGCCTCTTCTACGTGTTCGTCTACACGCTCTGGCTGAAGCGGACCTCCCGTCAGAACATCGTCATCGGCGGCGCCGCCGGCGCGGTGCCCACGCTCATCGGCTGGACCGCGGTGACCGGCGAGCTGGCGTGGGCCCCCGTCGTGCTCTTCGCCGTCATCTTCTTCTGGACGCCGCCCCACTTCTGGGCCCTGGCCATCCGCTACCGCGAGGACTACTCGGCGGCGTCGGTCCCGATGCTGCCCTCGGTCGCCGACGACGCCACCGTGGGTCGCCAGATCGTGGCCTACACGGTGGTCGTCTGGGCCCTCACGCTGCTGTTCATCCCGGTCGCCGACATGGGCCTGCTCTACTCGGCCGCCGCCGTCGTGCTGGGGGCGGTGTTCACCCTCCAGAGCGTCCGCCTGCGGGACGATCCCACCCCTGAGCGGGCGATGGCCCTGTTCCACTGGTCCATCACCTACGTGAGCCTCCTCTTCGGCGTGATGGCGCTGGATGCGTGGCTGTTGTGATTCCCTTCGCTCCAGACCCCCTGTGTAAAGTCCCGAACCGGCCATGACCGTGACCGAGACCCCCGCGTCCTCGCCCCCCGAGACGACCTCCGACCGCGATCCGGCCGACGCCGGCACCCATCGCGAGCCGCGGGGCCTTCCTGCGGTCCTCGGCACCGGTGACCACAAGACCGTCGGCCGCGTCTGGATCGGCGCGTCCGGCCTCTTCCTGCTGCTCATCGCGGTGGTCGGTGTCCTCCTGAGCGTCGAGCGGATCACCGTCGACGAGCTCGAGGTCCTCGGCAACGACCACGTCCTGCAGTTCTTCTCCCTCTACCGGGTCGGCCTCACCTTCCTGGTCGTCCTGCCCCTCTTCATCGGCTTGGCCACGGCGATCGTGCCCCTGCAGGTGGGGGCGTCGACCATCGCCTTCCCGCGCGCCGCGGCCGCGGCCCTCTGGACCTGGCTGGGCGGGGCCATCATCCTCCTGCTCAGCTATGCCATCGACGGCGGGGTCGCCGCCACCGAGAGCCTCGAGCCCGACGCCATCGCCCTCGGCCTGCTGGGCCTCGGCCTCGTCATCGCCGGGCTCCTCCTGGCCTCGGTCTGCGTGGCCACCACGGTCATCGCCCTGCGGCCGCGGCACATGTCGCTGCTGCAGGTACCGCCCTTCGCCTGGTCGATGCTGGTGGCCGGCGTGGTGTGGCTGCTCTCCCTGCCGGTCCTGATGGGCGGCCTCCTCCTCGCCTACCTGGACCTGCGCTACGGCCAGGTCCTCTTCGGTCAGGCAGGGGAGGTGTTCTCCCGCCTCGAGTGGGCCTTCGCCCAACCTCAGGTCTACGCCATGGCCATCCCGGTCCTGGGGGTGGTGGCCGAGATCGTGCCCGTCGCCGCGGCGTCCGTCCAGCGTCGCCGGGGCATCGTCTGGGCCGGCATCGGTGGGTTCGGCATCCTGGCGTTCGGGGCCTGGGCCCAGCCCCGCTACTACCCGGACCTGGTCACCGAGGCGCTCTACATCGGCATGGCCTTCGCCATCGGCCTGCCCGTCCTGCTCGTGCTCGGCGGCATGGCCGACAGCGCCCGCCAGAACCGCCCGAAGCTGCGCCCCGCCTTCCTTCTTGCCATGCTCGGCCTGTTCCTGCTGCTGGCCGCAGTGGGGGCCGGCGCCGCCGCCGTCGTCGAGTCGTTCCACCTCCTGGGCACCACGTGGGTGGTCGGGCAGATGAACCTCGTCTTCACCGCCTCGCTCGTGGCCGCCGTCGCCGCCATCTGTTGGTGGGCCCCCAAGCTCTGGGGCCGGTACGTCCCCTCGGTCCTGGGCATCGCGGCTGGGCTCCTGATCGCAGGTGGTGGGGTCGTGCTCGCCGCCGCCGAGGGCGTCGCCGGCATCCTCGACGAGCCGGCCAACTCCTTCGAGGGCTTCGACCCCCGAGACGGCGTCGACACCTTCAACCTGATCGCCGCCATCGGTTCGATCTTGCTCGCGGTGGGCGCGCTCGTCGCCGTCCTCGCCCTGGTGAAGGTCATCGCCGGTCGCCGCACGGCCGACGACGCCGCCGATCCCTGGGGCGGTCAGACCCTCGAGTGGTCGACCCCCTCCCCGCCCCCGACGGGCAACTTCCCCGAGCCCGTGCCCGAGGTGACCTCGGCCACGCCGCTGGTCGCCGCCGAGGAAGGGGCGTAGATGGCCACGACCGCTGAGCCCGCCGGCCTCGAGCCGATGTACCCCGCCCTGGCCGCTCCGCCGGCCCCGGCCCGGCCCCGCGTGCTGCTGGTGGGCACCGTGCTCGGGTCCTCGGCCGTGGTCATGGCCTTCGCCGCCCTCATCGGGGCCTACGTCGCCCTCCGGGCCGGCACCGACGGGGCTTGGCTGCCGGAGGGCGTGGTCATCCCGCTCTCACCGCCCAACATGGGCGCGGTCACCCTCCTCATGTCGGTGATCACCCTGCAGTGGGCCCGCTACTCGATCGCCAACGACGACCGGCCCAACGCCTACGTGGCCCTCGGCCTGACCCTGATCCTCGGCCTGGCCTACATCAACTCGGCCGTCTACCTCTTCACCCAGATGGGGGCGGCGATCGGCCGCAGCATCCCCGAGCTGATGCTCTACGTCATCGGCGGCTTCCACATCGCCACGATCATCGCCGCGATGGTGTTCGTCGCCCTCATGGCCTTCCGCACCCTCGGGGGCCAGTACTCCGGGCGGGACAGCGAAGGCATCGCCGCCGCCGCCATCTTCTGGAACGCCTCGGTCGCGATCTACATCGTGATCTGGTACGCCGTCTACGTGACCAAGTAGGAGCTCATGGTTGGTACCGGCTCTCGCCTGTTCTTCGCCTACGCCGTCCTCGGCTTTCTCGGGGCGGCGGTCTACGGCCTCGCCAGCGGCGGCGACGTCGTGGGCGTCATCACCCTGGGCTACAAGGGTGGCGTCGGTGAGCACTTCGGGTACGCCGTGCTCACCCTCCTCGGGACGACATCCCTGGTCATCGGCCTGTTCAGCGCCGTCCTCCGGGACGCCGACCCGGACGCGACCGCGGCGCTCCAGGCCAGCGACGTCCTGCCCGAGGTGGCGCCGCCCGCATCGGCCAGTCCCTGGCCGCTGGTCGGGGCCTTCGGGCTCATCGTCACCGCGCTCGGCCTGGTCGTCGGGGCCGGCCTCTTCATCCTCGGGCTGGTCGTGCTCGCCGTCACCGCCGTCGAGTGGGCGGTCCAGGTGTGGGCCGACCGGGCGACGGGTGACCCCGAGGTGAACCGGGCCATCCGCAACCGTTTGATGGCGCCGATCGAGATCCCCGTGAGCGCGGTCCTGATCATCCTCTTCGTGGTCCTCGGCATCTCCCGCGTGCTGCTGGCCGTGTCGCCCCTGACCGCCGTGGTCATCGCCTCGACCGCCGCCACCCTGCTCATGGTCGGGGCGATCATCGTGTTCATCCGCCCGCGACACAGCGGCACGCTGGCCACCGCGTTCCTCCTGCTGGGCGCTCTGGCCATCATCGGCGGCGGCATCGCAGGCGTGGCCGCGGGCGAGCGCGACTTCCACGAAGAGCCGGCCCACGAGGCCGGGGAGTAGGGCCGGTGACCGACTTGGATGCCCCCGATCCGGTGGGTCACACTCGGCCGGTGAGGTCCCTCCGCCTGCGCACCCTGGCCCTCGGCCTCCTCCTGGTGGTGGTCGCCGCGGGGTGCGCCAGTGACGCCCCCCTGGACACGCTGGACCCCAAGGGCCCGGAGGCCCAGTCGATCGACAACCTGCTCCGGCCGGTCATGCTCATCGCCGGGCTGGTCTTCCTGTTCGTCGAGCTCGGCATCGTCTACCTGGTCGTCCGCTTCCGACGGCGCAAGGACGACGACGGTTCGGAGCTGCCCAGCCAGACCCACGGCAACCTGGTCCTGGAGCTGGGCTGGACGATCCTGCCCGCCGTGATCCTGGCCTTCGTGGCCGTGGCCACCCTGACCACCCTCTTCGACCTGGACGACGAGCCCGACGACGCCCTCGAGATCGACGTCGTCGGCCCAGCAGTGGTGGTGGGACTTCCAGTACGACGTCGACGGCGACGGGACGTACGACTTCCGGACTCCGAACGAGATGGTCATCCCGGCGGGTGAGCCGGTCAACCTCGACATCACCTCGATGCGACGTGATCCACAGCTTCTGGATCCCCGCCCTGAACGGCAAGAAGGACGCCGTGCCTGGCCGCCACCACCCGCTGAGCTTCGAGGCCGACGAGCCCGGCGACCTACTGGGGCCAGTGCACCGAGTTCTGCGGGCTCTCCCACGCCAACATGCGCATCCGGGTCATCGCCCTGCCCCAGGACGAGTACGACGCGTGGCTGGAGAACCAGCTGCAGCCCGCCGAAGCGGCGACCGGAGACGCCGTCGACGGCGAGACCCTCTTCTCGTCGACCTGCACGTCCTGCCATCAGGTCCGGGGGCTCAACGACGACGACACGGGCGCCGCCACCGTCTCCGGCGCCGCCCCCGACCTGACCCACCTCATGACCCGTTCCACCTTCGCCGGTTCGGTGTTCCGCCTCTACGCGCAGGCCGACGACGAGGACCTGCACGACATCGACACGCACCTGGCCGAGGAGGGCACGTTCAACCGGGTGCAGCTCGAGGCCTGGTTGCGCAACCCGCCCGGCGAGATCCCGATGTACGCCGACACCGCCACCCTGAACGGCGCGCTGCCCCGAGGGATGCCCAACCTCGAGCTCAGCGAGGAGCAGATCGACCAGCTCGTCGCCTACCTACAGACGCTGGACTGAGGCACCCGTGGCACTCACCGAAGAACGCCCACTCGCTCTGCCGGCAGCGGCTGAAGGCGACGACGACTTCCAGCCGCTCGGCGTGTTCCGTCGCCCGGCGACGGCCACCGGATGGCGGAGCTGGGTCACCACCGTCGACCACAAGAAGATCGGCATCATGTACGGCGTCGCCGCCTTCTTCTTCTTCCTCGTCGGCGGCAGCGAGGCCCTGCTCATCCGCACGCAGCTGGCCCGCCCGGGCAGCGACCTGCTCTCGGCCGACACCTACAACCAGGTGTTCACCATGCACGGCATCACCATGGTCTTCCTCGTGGTCATGCCGATGGGCGCGGCGTTCGCCAACTACCTGATGCCGCTGCAGATCGGCGCCCGGGACGTCGCCTTCCCGCGGATCAACGCCTTCAGCTTCTGGTGCTTCCTGGTCGGCGGCATCTTCCTCAACACCAGTTGGTTCCTCGGCGGCGGCGCCGACGGCGGCTGGTTCGCCTACGCCCCGAACACGGGCGTCGTCTTCTCGCCGACCCACGGCATCGACTTCTACACCCTCGGCCTGCTGATCACCGGCATCGCCTCGCTGGCCGGCGCCGTCAACCTGATCGTCACCGTGCTCAACATGCGGGCCCCGGGCATGACGCTGATGAAGATGCCGGTCTTCACCTGGATGATCCTGGTCGTCCAGTTCCTGCTGGTCTTCGCCATCCCGGTCATCACCGTGGCCCTGTTCCTGCTCACCTGTTCGACCGGCTCTTCGGCGCCAACTTCTTCAACGTCGCCCAGGGCGCCGACCCGCTGCTCTGGCAGCACCTGTTCTGGATCTTCGGCCACCCCGAGGTCTACATCCTGATCCTGCCCAGCTTCGGCATCGTGTCCGAGATCATCCCGGTCTTCAGCCGCAAGCCGATCTTCGGCTACCCGTTCATGGTCGTTCTCGGGCATCGCCATCGGCTTCATGGGCTGGGGCGTGTGGGCCCACCACATGTTCGTCTCCGGCCTCGGGCCGATCTCGGTGGCGGCCTTCTCGCTGTCGACGATGTTCATCGCCGTGCCCACCGGGCGTGAAGATCCTCAACTGGATGGCCACCATGTGGGGCGGCAAGCTCGAGTTCACGACGCCGATGCTGTTCGCCATCGGCCTGGTCGCGATGTTCACCATCGGTGGCCTGTCGGGCGTGACCCACGCCGTGGCCCCGGCCGACACCCAGCAGACCGACACCTACTACATCGTCGCCCACTTCCACTACGTCCTCTTCGGCGGCGCGATGCTCGGCTTCTTCGGCGGCTTCTACTTCTGGTGGCCCAAGGTCTTCGGCTACATGCTCAACGAGAAGATGGGCAAGGTCAACTTCTGGCTGATGCTGATCGGCTTCAACCTGACGTTCGGGCCGATGCACATCCTCGGCCTGCAGGGCATGTCCCGCCGGATCTACACCTACGAAGACGGCTACGGCTTCGACGTCTGGAACATGGTCGCCACCATCGGCGCCTTCACCATCGCCGTCTCCGTGCTGGTCTTCCTGGTCAACGTCGTCCGCAGCCGGATCCACGCCGCCAGCGCCCCGCCGCCGGGCCCCGACCCGTGGGACGCCCGCAGCCTCGAGTGGATGCTCCCGTCGCCCACCCCGGCGCACAACTTCGACGAGATCCCCACCGTCACCCAGCTCGACGAGTTCTGGCACCGCAAGTACGGCGAGGACGAGAGCGGGCGCACCGTGCGCATCGCCGAGACCGAGGACGTCGCCCAGAAGGGCGACGCCACCGACGTCCACCTGCCGTCGCCGTCCTACTGGCCGCGTGGTCGTCGCGCTCGGCCTGCCGCTCATCGGCTACGGCCTCATCTTCAACCTGGCCTGGGCCGTCGCCGGCGTGATCCTGGTGCTGGGCGGGATCTACGGGTGGGGCCTGGAGCCCGCCGACGACGACGAGAACCCGCCGCACCACCATGCCCCGGGCGCGGCCCTGGGCGACGGTGACGCCGCCGCAGCCGAGGTGGAGGCTGCGCCAGAGCCCGAGCCGGCCGAGCTCGTGACCGCCGAGACCGAGGAGGCCGCCGGTGACTGACGCCACGATCGCCGCCCCCGGCGAGCCTCTCGCCGGGGGCCACGCCACCAGCACCGGCCTCTCCAACGAGAAGCTGGCCATGTGGGTGTTCCTGGCCTCGGAGTGCCTGCTCTTCGGTGGCCTGATCTCCACCTACCTGCTGCTGCACGACCGGTCGGTCGAGGGGCCGACGCCCCAGGACGTCTACGACATCCCGTTCACGTCGGTCTGCTCGTTCGTGCTGCTCATGAGCTCGCTCACGATGGTGCTGGCCGTGTCGGCCATCGACCCGGGGCGACATGCGCCGGAACCGGCTGTGGCTGCGTCGACCACGGCGCTGCTCGGGCACGATCTTCATCGGCGGCCAGGTCTACGAGTTCACGTCGTTCGTGCCGGGAGGGCCTGGGCTACACCACGAACATCTTCGGCTCGGCCTTCTACACGCTGACCGGCTTCCACGGCGTCCACGTGACCGTCGGCATCGTCATGCTGCTGTCGCTGCTCGTGACTGTCGCTCCGCGGGCAGCCTCAGCCCGGAACGGGCCGAGACGGTCGAGATCATCGGCCTGTACTGGCACTTCGTCGACATCGTGTGGATCGTCATCTTCACCGTCGTCTACCTGGCAGCCTGAGGTCACGATGAGCACCACCGACGCGCTGACCGACGAGGAGTACGAGGCGCTGCCCACCGAGCCGGACCAGTCCGGGGCCCACCACCCGACGGAACTGCTCTACGTCAAGGTCGCGGCCCTCCTCGCCGTCATCACCCTGGCCGAGATCAGCACCTACTGGTTCGACTTCGGCGAGCTCCTCATCCCGGCCCTGATCACGATGATGGTCGTGAAGTTCTCCCTGGTCATCGGCTACTTCATGCACCTGCGCTTCGACAACAGGCTCTTCACCCGCGTGTTCCTCGCCGGCCTGTTCATCGCCATCGCCGTCTACATCGTCATGCTCACCACCTTCCACTACTGGCAGCACCCGTAGGTGGTCCCGGTGCTGGCCGCCAACGAGGCTGCTTGGCGCTGGCAGCCGCACCCCGAGGTCTGGCTCCTGGTCCTCGGCGTCGTGGCTCTGTCGCTCTACGTCACCCGGGTCATCGGCCCCAAGGTGGTGCCCGCCGGCCAGCCCGTCCTGGGTCGCCGCCAGGCGGTCTGCCTGGTCGCCGGGATCCTGACCCTCTGGCTCGCCTCGGACTGGCCCCTGCACGACCTCGGCGAGGAGTACCTGTTCTCGCTGCACATGGCCCAGCACCTGTTGTTGAGCTACGTGATGCCCCTGCTCTTCCTGCTGGCGACGCCGCCCTGGCTGGCCCGCCTGGTCGTCCCCGAGGGGTCAGCCTCCTACCGCGGGCTGCACCGGCTCTCCCGGCCCCTGGTCGCCGGTCTCCTGTTCAACGCCGTCGTCGTCTTCACGCACTGGCCTGCGCTGGTCAACAAGGTGGTGACCAACGGTCCGATGCACTACGGGATCCACGTCCTGGTGGTGGCCAGCGCCGTGCTCATGTGGATGCCGGTGTTCGGGCCGTTCGCCGAGTGGCGCATGTCCAGCCCGCCCGCCATGGTCTACCTCTTCGCCATGTCGCTGCTGCCGACGGTGCCGGCCTCGTGGCTGATCTTCGCCGACGGCTCGGTCTACAACGTGTACGACACGCCGTTCCGCCTCTGGGGCGTCTCGGTCACCTCCGACCAGCAGGCCGCCGGCGTCATCATGAAGCTGGTCGGTGGGTCCTACCTCTGGATGCTCATCGGCGTCGTGTTCTTCCGGTGGGCCTACGCCCAGCAGAGCGGCGACCCCGTCCGGATCGCCCACACCCGGACACCCCGCTGGGACCCGTCCGACGACGCGCTCACCTTCGACGCCGTCCAGGCCGCGTTCGACGCCGCGGGCACGGCCCGGGCCGAACTGGACACGTCCGCGTGATCCTCGACGGCAGGACCGTCGTCGTCTCGGGCGTGGGCCCGGGCCTCGGCGGGGAGGTGGCCCGGCTCGCCCTGCGGGACGGGGCCAACGTCGTGGTCGCCGCGAGGTCGGCGGAGAAGCTGGCGGCGGCGGCCGCCGAGCTGGACCCGTCGGGGGAGCGGGTTCTGGCCGTCCCCACCGACATCGGTGACCTGGCCGCCTGCGAGGCCCTCGTCACCTCGGCCACCGACCGCTTCGGCGCCGTGCACGCGGTGGCGCAGGTGGCCGCGGTCGACACCGCCCTCGGCAACCTGGCGGCGTCGTCCGATGACGACTGGCGCCGCTGCTTCGACACCAACGTGGTCGGGTCGATGAACGTGGTCCGGGCCGTGACCCCCGCGCTGCGGGACGCGGGGGGTGGGGCTGTGGTCCTGATCGGTTCGCAGTCCTCGGTCCTCCCGCCCACGGCCATGCCCCAGATCGCCTATGCCGCCTCCAAGGGCGCCCTGCTGTCGGCCATGTACCACCTGGCCGACGAGCTCGGCCCCGACCGCATCCGGGTCAACGTCGTCATCCCGACCTGGATGTGGGGCCCGCCGGTGCAGATGTACGTGGACTGGCAGTCCGGCGAGCGCCAGGTGCCGCCCGAGGCGGTCGTGAGCGAGATCACGGCCAACATGTCGATCCCCGAGATCCCGGCCGACGAGGACGTGGCCGAAGCGGTGGTCTGGCTCTGCTCGGACCGAGCCCGCATGGTGACGGGCCAGTCCCTCATGGTGAACGCGGGCGAGCTCAAAGGTTGATCCGGAGGCCTCAAAGCAGAGGTCCCAGAGCCGACGGGTGAACCGTGCTCGAGTCTGCTTCCTCCGACGCCGCGTCCCGCACCCTGTCGGGCCGCCCCGTGATCGACGTGGAAGCCACCCCGCCGACCACGCGGGTCGGTCGCGGCACGGTGGTGTTCGCGGTGGTCCTGTCCGTGGCCTTGGTCGTCGGGGTCAGCCTCGTGTTCCTGCGCCGGGGGCCGGAGGGCACCGACGTCCGGTCGATGACGCCGGGCCAGTGCTACGTGGAGACCGACGTGGTGGAGGAGGACGGCCGGTCGGTGCCCTACGGGACCGACACCCCCTGCCTCTCCATCTCGCCCCGGATCGTGGCTGTGGTCCCCCTGCCGATCGGGCCCTATCCCGGCGAGACCGGGTTCGACCAGGTGGTGGCCGATCGCTGCGGCACGGAGGCCGACATCGTCGTGGCCCCGACGGCCAACACCTGGCCCGCCGGCGATCGCACCGTGGTCTGCATCGCCCTCCCCGAGGTCTGAGTCGCGGCTCAGCCCCGGGCACAAGACGCGCCGAGGCTGCGGTCCGCCGCCGTCCAGCCAGGGTGGTCGCCCTGCGGCCAGAAGTCCCCGGTGTGGGGGTCCTGCTCGTACGCCACCGGCGCCCGCTCGCCCGCCGCGATGCGGGTGACGGCGGCGACGAGGCGATCCACGTCCTCGAGGGAGGTGGAGAGGCCGGCGCTGGCCCGGACCGCGCCTGGGATCTCCCGCCGGTCCCCGCGGAGGACGGCACCCCGGTACGCGGCGACCTCGTCGGCGTCGAGTCCGAGGAGGCGGAGCAGGTAGGGGTGGGCACAGAAGCAACCGTGGCGGACCCCTATGCCGAACTCCGCGCTCAGGCGGGCGGCCACGAGGGCGTGGGACAGCCCGTCGACGGTGAAGGTGGCGGTGGGCAGCGTCGGTGTGGCCAGGTCGGGGCCGAGGAGGCGGACCCCGGGCACCGCGGCCAGAGACGGGCGCAGCCGCTCGGCTACCTCGTCGTCGTGGGCCGCGACCGCGTCCCAGCCGATGGCAGTGAGCTCGTCCATGGCCGCGTGCAGGGCCACGGCGCCGATCACGTTCGGCGAACCCGCCTCTTCCCGCTCGGGGGGATCGGTCCAGATGACCTCGTCCAGGTCGACCAGGTCGACCGCCCCCCCTCCGGCCAGGAAGGGATCGCCGTCGGCGAAGGCCGACCGGGGCCCGACGAGCACGCCGGTGCCGAAGGGGGCGTAGAGCTTGTGCCCGCTCCAGGCCAGGAAGTCGGCGGCCGCCGGCAGCGGGCCGTGCGGGGCCAGCTGGGCGGCGTCGACGAGCACGGGCACGTCCCGGTCGTGGGCGGCGGCGATGATCTCGTCCAGGGGCGGGCGCCAGCCGGTGACGTTGGAGGCCGCGGTCAGCGCGAGGAGGACGGGCGGGGGACCCTCGTCGAGCTGGGCCGTGACCTCCTCCAGCGTGAAGGTCCCGGCCGTCCCGCACTCGACGAAGCGGCGCCGGCAGATCCGGGCCCAGGGCAGCAGGTTGGCGTGGTGCTCGACCACCGTGGTCACGACCACGTCATCGGGGCGCAGACGGAGCCGGTACGCGAGGTGGTTGATGGCCTCGGTCGTGTTGCGGCAGAGGATGGCCACGTCGTCGCCGTCGGGGGGCCGCCCGGCGAAGAGGAGCGCGGCGTCCCGGGCCCGTTCGTAGGCCGCCGTGGCCTCCCGGGAGCGGTACCCCGCACCCCGGTGGACGCTGGAGTACCGCGGTAGGAACTCGGTGACCCGCTGGGCGACGGTCGGCAGGGCCGGGGTCGAGGCTCCGGCGTCCAGGTTCAGGTACGGGCGGTCGATCCCGTCGACGCAGGGCACGGGCTCGCCGTCGCCGACCAACGTGACGGGCAGGCGGGGGGCGTCGTTCATGGCGGTCACTCCCATCGGAACCATCGGATGGCCGCCGCCGGAGCGGCGACGGCCCACACGACGAGCACGAGCCAGGACCGGACGGCGATGTCGCCCCCCGGGGTGAGCGCCCCGGTCGTGATGTCCGCCAGCGCGGCGGCGGGCAGCAGCTCGGCGAAGGTCCGCACGGCGCGGGGCAGCTCGTCGAGAGGGATGATCATGCCGCCCAGCAGGAGCAGGACCAGGTAGAGCCCATTGGCCAGAGCCAGGGTCATCTCGCCCCGCAGTGTGCCCGCCATCCACAGGCCGATCCCGGCGAAGGCCACTGTGGCCAGGACGGCGCCGGCCAGCGCCAGGGGGACCCCGGCGACGTCGGGGTCCCAGCCCAGGAGGAGGGCCACGACGGTCAGGATCACCACCTGCACCACGAGGACCAGCCCGATGGCGATGGTCTTGCCGCCGAGGAGGCGCCCGCGGCCCAGCGGGGTGGCGCCCAGGCGCTTGAGGACGAGGTACTGGCGCTCGAAGCCGGTGGCGATGGCCAGGTTCACCATCGCGGTGGACATGACCGCGAGGGCCAAGACCCCCGGAGCCAGGAAGGCCACCGGGTCGTCGCCGTCGATGGGCAGCACGTCGACCACGCAGAAGAAGACGAGCAGGCCCACGGGGATGCCGAGGGTGAGCAGCAGCGACTCGCCCCGCCGCAGCGACAGCGTGGTCTCGATCCGGGCCTGGGCGGCCAGGGCGGTACCGCCGCTCACGGTGCGTCCTCCCGGGTGAGGCGGAGGAAGACGTCCTCGAGGTGCTGGCGGCCGGCCCGGAGGTCGCCCAGGGCCAGGTCCCGCTCAGCCAGCCAGGCGGTCAGGGCGGCCACGGTGCGGGGGGAGGGCTCGGCCGCCACCCGGTACTCGCCGTCGGTCTCCTCGGTGACGGGGGCGCCGAGAGCGGCGGTCAGGCCGAGCACGTCCAGTCCGGCAGGGGCCCCGAAGCGGATCTCGGCGGCCGGGGCGCTCATCAGCTCCGCCGGTGAGCCGTCGGCGACCACGCGGCCTCGGTCGACGATCACCACCCGGTCCGCCACCTTCTCGGCCTCGGCCAGGTCATGGGTGGCCAGCAGGACGCAGACCCCGGCATCCCGCTGCTCTCTGACCACGTCCCGCACCAACAGGCGGCCGTCCACGTCGAGGCCGGCGGTGGGCTCGTCCAGGAACGCCACGTGGGGCCGACCGACCAGGGCCAGGGCGAGGGACAGGCGTTGCTGCTGGCCCCCCGACAGGCGGCGGGCCGTGGCCTTGGCCTGGTCATCCAGCCCCACCCGGCGGAGCAGGGCAGCCGGTTCGGCGGGGTCGTCGTAGTAGGCGGCGAAGAGGTCGAGGGCCTCGGCGGTGCGGATGCCGGGGTAGAGCCCGCCCTCCTGCAGCATCACGCCGATGCGGCCGACGACGGTGGCGTGATCGGCCAGGGGGTCGTGGCCCAGGACCCGGACGCGGCCCGCGGCGGGCCGGCGGAAACCCTCGAGGGCCTCGATGGTCGAGGTCTTCCCCGCCCCGTTCGGTCCCAGCAGGGCCACCACCTCGCCCGCTTCAGCCGAGAACGACACCCCGTCCACGGCCACGACGTCGCCGTAGGCGATGCGCAGGTCCCGGACCTCGACCGCCGACGGTTCGCTCACGCCCGGACGCTACCGACCGGCCCGCGTCCGGGCGCAGGTCGAAAGGCCCGGGTTCGGCGGGTGGGCGGCGGTACCTTCCCTGCGGTGATCGACGTCCGCCTGATCCGCAGCGACCCCGATGGGGTCAAGGCCGCCCTCGGGCGCCGGGGTGAGGACCTCACGCCGGTCGACCGGGTCGTCGACCTGGACCGGCGCCAACGGGACCTGGCCCAGGAACGGGACGAGATCCGTCACCGGGTGAAGGCCCTGTCGAAGGAGGTCGGCGCCCTCCGGAAGGCGGGCGAGACCGAGCAGGCCGAAGCGCGGCAAGCCGAGAGCCGGGCCCTCGGCGAGCGCGAGACGGCGCTGGCCGCCGAGGCCGACGGGCTGGCCGAGGACGTCCGCCAGATCCTGCTCCTCGTGCCCAACCTGCCGTCGCCCGACGCCCCCGACGGGGCGAGCGAGGACGACAACCCCGTCCTCCGCCAGGGCGGCCCGGACCCCGACGGCTACGCCGAGCACCAGCAGGTGCCCCACTGGGAGACAGGGGAGGCGCTCGGCATCCTCGACTTCGAGCGGGGTGTGAAGCTGGCCGGGTCGATGTTCGTGGCCTACCGAGGGCTCGGGGCCACCGTGGCCCGGGCCCTCTGTCAGCTGGCGCTCGACCGCAACGCCGACCTCTACGAGGAGGTGCGGCCCCCGTCGCTGGTGCGGACCGAGGTCATGGTCGGCACCGGACAGCTCCCGAAGTTCCACGAGGACGCCTACCACCTCGAGCGGGACGATCTCTGGGCCGTCCCCACCGCCGAAGTCCCGCTCACGTCCCTCTACCGGGACGAGGTCCTGGACGAGGCCGACCTGCCGATGCGCTTCATGGCCTACTCGCCCTGCTTTCGGCGGGAGGCGGGCTCGGCCGGCCGGGACACGCGGGGCCTGCTCCGGGTCCACGAGTTCGACAAGGTCGAGCTGCTGGCGCTGACCACGCCGGCCCAGGCCCCCGACCTGCAGATCGAGATCATGGACCGGGCCGAGGCCATGGTCGCCGAGCTGGGCCTGAGCCACCGGGTCATCGACATCTGCGCCGGTGACATGGGCATCGCCCATCACCGCTCGTGGGACCTCGAGGTCTGGTCGCCCGGCCTCGGCCAATGGCTGGAGGCCTCGTCGGTGTCGTGGCTGAGCGACTACCAGGCCCGCCGGGCCAACCTCCGCTATCGCCCGGACGGCGCCAAGGGGACCGAGCTGCTGCACACCCTCAACGGCTCGGGCCTGGCCGTCCCCCGGGTCCTCGCCGCCCTCCTCGAGGTCCATCGCCGCGAGGACGGCCGCGTCGCCCTCCCTGAACCGCTCCACCCGTACCTCCGCGGCGCCACCGAGATCCCCCTTCCCGCTTAGGAGGGGGTTTCCGGCCTCGGGTATCGTCGCCCCGTGCTCGCTCTGACCACGGCGCAGGTGCTGTTCAGCATCGCCCTGGGCCTCGTGGCCCTGCTCATCACCGGCTTCGGCCTCTACGTGGCCCGGACCACGTTCTGGGGCGATCGCTGGTACCCGAAAGCCTCTCGATGAGAGCAGGAAGCAGCACCATCTACAAGGGGCGCAGCGGCCAGTGGGCCTTCGTGACCCATCGGGTCTCGGGCTTCCTGGTCTTCATGTTCCTGCTGCTCCACATCGTGGACGTGTCGCTGGTCAACGCCGACGTCGACCTCTACGACGAGGTCCACGCCCTCTACGGCAACATCCTCCTGCGCCTGTTCGAGTGCGGGCTGCTGCTGGCCCTGCTCTTCCACTCGCTCAACGGCCTGCGCATCGTGATCGTGGACTTCTTCCCGAGGGCGGTGGCCAACGAGAAGATGCTGACCACCGGCGTGGTCGCCCTGACCCTGCTGGCCGGCATCCCCGGCTCGTTGATCATCCTCTGGCCGTTCATCGACGGGAAGATCCTCTGATGGCCGCCCCCGCCACCAGCCGTCGGGCCCGGGCCTCCAGCCGCGGTGCCCTGGCCCGCAAGCCCAAGTCCAACTTCGAGACCTGGTCCTGGTACTTCATGCGGGTCTCGGGCCTGATCCTGATCTTCCTGGCCCTGACCCACTTCGCCATCACCCACATCCTCAACGACGTCGTCGACACCGATGCCGAGTTCGTGGGCGAACGCTGGGAAAACCCCCTGTGGCGCCTGTTCGACTGGGCCCTGCTGGCGCTGGCCCTCCTCCACGGCGTCAACGGCGTGCGCTGGAGCATCGACGACTACGTCACCCGCCCGGGCCGTCGGGCCGCCGTGAAGGCGCTGCTCTACTCGGTGACCGGCGCCCTCTTCGCCTACGGCACCCTGGTAATCGTCAGCTACGGCTGAGTGATGGGCCTGGAGCACCTGCCCGTCGTCGTCCCGGTCCGCCACGAGCGGGAGGCCGGGGCCAACGCCGACCACCCCATGCGGACGGTGACCCGCCAGGTCGCCTTCGAGCCCGACGGTTGGTCGCCCGAGCGTCGGGCCAAGGTGGCCGAGCTCTTCGACGGCCTGGCCCCGGAATGGCACACCCGCGAAGTCCCCGGCCGCTACGACGCCCTCAACGACGCGTTGGACCGAGGCAACGTCCCCACCGACGGCCCCACCTTGGAGCTGGGCTCGGGCACCGGCCTGTCCACCCCGCTGCTGGCCGAGCACTTCCCCGGGCTCATCGCCGCGGACCTGTCCATCGAGATGTTGCGCCTGGCCCCGGCCGACGCCGCCCCCCGGCTCCAGGCCGACAGCTCGCAGCTGCCCTTCTCCGACGGCAGCCTGCAGGTGCTCGTGGTGATCAACATGCTGCTGTTCCCGACCGAGATGGCCCGGGTCCTCGCCCCCGACGGCGTGCTCGTCTGGGTCAACACCAGCGGCGACCGCACGCCCATCTACCTCGCGTCGGACGACGTGGTCGCCGCCCTCCCCGGCGTCTGGATCGGCAAGGCCAGCGAAGCCGGCACCGGTACCTGGTGCGCCGCCCGCCGTCCCCTCTAGCAGGCGAACAGATGTTCGTCTAGACTGTGGGCATGGCGACGGCCGAGCCTCAGCTGCGGTGGGAGCTGGAGGACGCGCCGAGGCCGCAGCAGGCGTTGTTCGGCGACCTGGTCGAGCGGCAGATCGGGCGGGGCGAGTTCCGGGGGATGGAGTTCTCCCTGGTGCGAGCCCGGTCGATCATCAACAAGGTGGACGTGCCGTGGCTGGCCTTCGCCCACAGCATCAACGTGTATCGGGGTTGCAGCCACGCCTGCGTCTACTGCTTCGCCCGCCCGACGCACTCGTACCTGGGCCTGGACATCGGCGACGACTTCGACCGGCGGATCGTGGTCAAGATCAACGCCCCGGAGGTCCTGCGGGCCGAGCTGTCGCCCCGGCGGTGGGCGGGGGAGGCCATTGCCATGGGGACCAACACCGACCCCTATCAGCGCTGTGAGGGCAAGTTCCACCTGACCCGCCAGGTGCTCGAGGTGCTGGTCGAGTTCGCCAACCCCTTCTCGATCCTGACCAAGTCGACGTTGGCCCTGCGCGACATCGACCTGATCACCGAAGCGGCCCAACGGACCGAGGTCCGCATCGACTTCTCGGTCGGGACCCTGGACGAGGACGTCTGGCGGCTGACCGAGCCGGGTACGCCGCACCCTCGCCGCCGGCTGCGGGCCGTCGAGCAGTTCCTGGAGACCGGGGTCCCGTGCGGTGTGCTCATGGCGCCCGTGCTGCCCGGCCTCTCCGACGGTCCGGAGCAACTGGCCGAGGTGGCCGACGCCTGCAAGGCCATCGGCGTTCGCCCCGCCGGCCCGGTGCCGCTGCACCTGCGCCCCGGCGTCAAGGAGCACGTGCTGGCCTGGATCCGGCAGCACCGCCCCGACCTGGCCGAGCAGTACGAGCGCTCGTACCGCACCGCGTACCTGCCCACCCCGCAACGCAAGAAGCTGGCCGCCCGCTTCCGCGAGGCGCTCGGCCCCGACGCCCCGCCCAAGGCCCCCGTCCGCTCCCTCTACGGCAAGGGCGCCCGACCCACGCCCCCCGACGCCCCGAAGGTGGCCCCCACCCGCCAGCTGGACCTGGGCCTCTGACCGAAATTGCGCCAGTGGGTCACGTCCAGCGTGACCACTGACGCCAGAACGGCGAGACTCCGGGGCGATGGCTGACCTGGATCGTGTGCGAGCGGAGCACCTCGCCCAGGGCCTGGACCTGAGCGACCTGGACCCGGACCCGGTCGTCCAGTGCCGGGCCTGGTGGGACCGGGCGGTCGCGGTGGGCGTGCACCAGCCCGAAACCGTGGCCCTGGCCACGGCCGATGCCGACGGCCGGCCCTCCGTCCGCTACGTCCTGCTCCGCGGGCTGGCCGCGGACGGCCTCCGGTTCTACACGAACTACGACTCGCCCAAAGGTCTGGACCTGACCGTCAACCCTCATGCCGCGCTCGATCTGGCCTGGGTCGAGATCGGCCGGCAGATCCGGGCCGAAGGGCCCGTCCAGCCGACGACCGTCGACGACTCCGACGCCTACTGGGCCAGCCGGCCTCGGGCCAGCCAGCTGGCGGCGCGCGTGTCCCAGCAGAGCCGACCGGTGGCCGACCGCTCCACCATGGTCGAGGCCGTGGCGGAGGAAGCGGCCCGATGGGAGGGCCAGGGCGTGCCCCGCCCCGACAACTGGGGCGGCTTCGTGCTCACGCCTCACCGGTGGGAGTTCTGGAACGGCCGGCCCGACCGCCTCCACGACCGCTTCGCCTACGAGGCTGACGGCTCCCGCGGCTGGACGATCACCCGCCGCTGGCCGTGAGGGCCAGGGCGGCGGCGGCGAGGCCGGCGACGAGGGCCTGACGGGCGGCCGGGTCGGCATTGGGTCCCTGGAGACGGATGCGAGGGGGCAGCTCGATCTGCACCCCGCCCCCGGTGCGGTTCACGGGGTTGTCGGGGTGCAGCCCCCGCAGGGCCTTGGGGATCGTGGCCAGGTCGTCCTCGACGGTGTAGCCCGGCAGCGCCGACCGCAGGTGGCCGGCGACCTGGCCGGCGAGCGCACGGTCACCACCGCCCAGGAGCAGCGTGGTGAACAGGCCGTCCCGCCCGTAGCCGTGGACCGACAGCACGACGGCGACGTGGCCCAGGAACTGTCCCAGGGCCGGGCTCTCGGCCGGGTCCATCCGGGCCGACGGGATGTGCCAGCGCAGATCATCGGGTTGGCAGAGGGCGTAGAGCGACGCGCCCGACCCCTCGGCCGCCTCGAGCGCGACTCGGTCGGTCTCCCGCTCCAGCGAGCCGCCGTGCAGCGCCAGGAAGCCGACGGCCGAGCGCAACTCGAGGTGCTCCTCGACGCCGTCGTGGGCCAGGAGCTCAGCGAGCACGGGCGGGCTCGTCGTCCTCGTCGACGGTGCTGTCCGGCGTCTGCTCCGGCGAGGCCGGCCGGGCCAGGACGAAGAGCAGAGCGGCGCAGACCACGATGCCCAGGGCCAGGCCGAGGCGCTCGGCCCCGAGGTCCTGGATCCAGGTGGAGATGTCCGCGCTCCAGCCCGTGACCGTGTCCACCGGACCCGCCGCGGTCCGGGGGTCGTCGCGGATGCGCAGCTCGTAGATGCCGTACCAGGTGAAGTAGGCGCCCGCCACGACCAGGAGGACCCCGGCGATCCGGTTGATGAACGGGAGCGCCGACCGCAGCCGGTGGACCAGGGACTGGCGAGCGAGGGCGAGGGCCAGCGTGAGCACGGTCAACACCAGGCCCATGCCCAGGGCGAAGCACACGTACATGGCGATGCCCGACACCGTGTTCGACCGGCTGAACGTGCCCGCCACGACGCTCAGGAAGACGGGCAGGGTGCAGGACAGCGAGGCCACGGCGTACGACACGCCGAACACGAACATCGACGGCAGGGTCCGTTCTCGTCCGCCCCGCTCCAGGTGGGGGAGGCCCAGGCGCAGCTCGAAGCCGCCGAGGAGAGCGATGCCCAGGGCCAGGACGGCGAGCCCGACCACGATGGTCATCCACGGGAACCACTGGTCGACAGCCAGGGACAGGTGGGAGATCAGCGCGCCGATCGTGGTGAACACGGCCACGAAGCCCAGGGTCACGACGGCGCCGACGGCGAGAGCCCGAGCCACGCCGGCGCGGGCGTCCTCGTCGGCCGCTCCGCCCTCCAGGCCGAGGAAGAAGGTCAGGTAGGCCGGGAGCATGGCGAAGCCACAGGGGTTGACCGTCGCCACCATCCCGGCCGTGAAGGCGAGGGCCAGCGGGGCGTCGATCACGCCAGCAGCCCGTCCAGCTCGTCCCGGAGCTCGTCGGGATGGATCCGGGCCAGGTGGGACGTGGTGATCGTGCCGTCGGCGGCGATGAAGACCGTGGTGGGGTAACCCCCTCCGGCGAAGGCGGTGATGATGTCGCCGTTGGGGTCACGACCGATGTCGTAGGTCACGCCCGTGCGCTCGACCAGCTCGCGCCCGGCCCGGACGGACTCGGCGGACGAGAGCCCGAGGAAGGCGACCCGGTCGCCGTAGGACTCGTACGCGTCCTGGAGGTCCGGCATCTCCACCACGCAGGGGACGCAGCCGTTGTAGAAGAAGTTGATCAGCGCCGGCCGTCCCGCCCGGAACGTGTCGAAGTCGATGTCGGCGCCGCCCGCCAGGGGCTCGTAGGTGAAGTCCGGCGCCGGCTCACCCTCGAGCTCACCCGGTGGGATGGTCCCGTCGCCGACGCCCGGCGCCAGGGTGAGCACGGAAGGTCCGGCCGTCTCGTCGTCCTCCAGCACGAAGCTCAGCACCAGGGCCGTGACGAGGCCGGCCAGCACCATGGCGACCACGGCGACGCCGAAGGGGCTGCCCACGCGCTTGCCTGCCATGGCCGGGGACGGTACCCGTGGTCAGTGGCGGGCGGCTCGCGCTCGCCACCGGTCCGCCTCAGTCGAGGAAGCCGTCGCACTCCCCGGTGCTGAGCGACTCGACGATGTCGACCGAACCACCGAGGAGCGTGCTGACCGCGTCGTCGTCGAAAGCCTCGGGCCCGGCGTCGACCATGGTGTTGAGGTCGGCCAGGAACTGCTCGGCTGTGGCCTGGGCGGCCTCATCGAACAGGTCGAAGTCCGGCTGGCCGGCGCTGACCACCCCCAGCATGGAGACGGCGTCGTCGTAGGTGGCCGGAGGCGCCGTGCCGTCGTACTCCGGCAGGTCGTCGGTGGACATCATGTCCCGGGTCAGCGCTTCGGCGGTCAGGATCTGCTGGTCCAGCTTGTCGAAGTCGAGGTTGGACAGGTCGTCCTGGGACGTGTGGTAGCAGGGCGTGTTGGCGTCAGTGAAGAAGACGATGGGCACGCCGGCGTTCGCGAAGTTGGCGTGATCGCTGCGGCCCTGCCCGAAGAGGAGGCTGAGGGCGAGGGTGTCCAGCGACGAGGCTTCGGTGGCCGCCGTCGTGGCGGCGATGAGGTTCGGGCCCCCCGTCTCAGCCCCGACGACGACGGTGGTGTTGGCCAGTGACGGGCTCAGGTTCGAGCCCTGGATGTCCCAGTTCAGGTAGGCGACGGTGTCGTCGAGCGGGACGGCGGGATCGGCGATGTAGGCCTCCGAACCGAGCAGGCCGTCCTCCTCGGCGTCCCACAGGGCCAGGATCACCGTGCGGGGCGGCGGCTCGGGGTCCGCCGCCAGCAGGCGGCCCACCTCGAGGACGGTGGCCACGCCGGACGCATCGTCGCCGGCACCGTTGCAGATGTCGTCGCCGGGAGTGTCGCTCGGGCAGTCCGAGCCGAGGTGGTCGTAGTGGGCACCCAGGACGACGTACTCGTCGGCCAGGTCACCACCGGGGATCTGCCCGATGAGGTTGGTGCCCGCGGCGAAGGGGTAGCCGTACCCGTCGAGGCTGTCGCCGTCCACCGGCTCGGTGAACTGCCCCAGCTGGTCGACGAGGAAGTCCTGGGCCAGGACCGAGCCGTCGGTCTGGTTGTTCCGACCCTCCATCTCGTCGTCGGCCAGCGCCTCGACGATGCCCTGGACCCGCTCGGTGTCGACGCCGGCCGCAGCGGCCGTCGTGGTGGTGGTCGTGTCGTCCGCGGCCGTCGTCTCGTCGGCCGGGGCGGCGTCATCACCGCTGTCCCCAGAGCTGCAGGCCGTTCCCGCCAGCAGCACTGTCACCAGCAGCGCCGCCGTCCGCTTCCCCCGGATCATGGTCATTGCGTGAACCTAGGCCACCGGGCAGACGGGGGTTCGCAGTCCGTCGTGGTGGGGGGATCCCCACGACGGCCACGTCACCCCCGTCCGCCGTTGGCGGCGGTCAGGCGGCCCCGACGGCGGCGCCGACGGTCTCCCGCAGCGCCTCCGGGATCGGGATCACCGGGAGCTGGTCCTCGGGCCGCGGATGCTTGGGCGGACGGCCCCGGCGCCGCTTGATGGCCAGGATCCGACCGTTGAGGATCAGCTGCCCGCCCCAGACGCCCCACGGCTCGCGCCGCTCGAGCGCGCCGGACAGGCACGGCTCGATCACCGGGCACTCGGCGCAGATGCGCTTGGCCCGGGCGATGTCCTGGAGCTCCTCGGAGAAGAACAGGTGGGTCAGGGCGCCACTGCCGTCGCGGCAGCGGGCCTTGGCCTCCCAGCTCTTCGGCTCCTCGTCGATGATTGTGGGCAAGGCGGCGAGCATCGGATTCCCCTTCTCGTGATGTTCGTCTTGGTGGGTGGCGGTCGGTTGGATCGGATGTGGGTCTCGGAGGCGGCCGAAAAACCAAGAAAGCCGCCGGGATCTTCCCGACGGCTTCTGGAGTTTCGATCCTCGTTGTCCCTGTCAGGGGGAGGAGCGCTCCTTCAGCCGGCGGGTGGTGAGAAAGCCGTTGCCGTCATGCATCCGCACTCGAATCGCCTGCTTGGCGGCGAGGGCGGAATACACGGTGGTGCACGGCTGCCAGGTCGACGCGGACGCAGACGAGCGCGCGCCGACGGCGGCAGCGAGGCTGCTCACCTGGTTCGTCGCGTGGTCACTCATCGGGTTTGGTCCTTCATGCCTGGTCTTCGGGCTGGGCCAGCAAAGCACGCTGTGCTCGGGGCCGTCAACGTATTTATCGGCAACGGTTTCCGTAAGCGTACGTTTCCGGTCCGTGAGCTTCCTGCCGCCGCCCCCCGAGAGCCGGGCGTTCACCCACGCGGCGCGGGTGCGGCTGGGCGACGTCAGCCCCAAGGGCCGGCTCCGCCTGGACGGGATCGCCAAGGCCATGCAGGACGTGGCCACCGACGACGCCCTCGACGGCTCCCCGGGGGAGGATGCGGGGTGGGTGGTGCGGCGCACGACCATCGAGGTCGACGCCTGGCCCAGGTACCGGGAGGACCTCACGGTCACCACCTGGTGCTCGGCGTACGGCCGCCGCTGGGCCGTGCGCAGGACGGCGCTGGCCGGGGCCGACGGCGGTCGGGTGGAGACCGAGGCGCTCTGGATCCACGTCGACCCGGTGACCGGTCGCCCCGCCCCCATGACCCCGGCCTTCTTCGCCGTGTGGGGCCCGGGGGTGACCGACACCTCGGTGCGGGCCAAGCTTCGCCTGCCTGATCGCCCCGAGGGTGAGGCGTTGCCCTGGCCCCTCCGCTTCAGTGACTTCGACGGTCTGGCCCACGTCAACAACGCCGCCTACTGGTTGCCCGCCGAGGAGCACCTGGCCGCCCGCCCGGACCTGCTCGCCCCGCTCCGGGCCGAGATCGAGTATCGGGAGGGCGTCGTCCGGGACGAAGAGGTCACCCTGGTCACGGCTGATGACGACGACGGCTTCCTGCAGTGGTGGGTGGTCGACGGCCAGGTCCGGTCGTCGACCCGGGTCAGCCGGATCGATCAGTCCACGGTGTAGAGCAGGAGGCCGTCGTCCCAGCGGCTCTCGGCTTTGCCCGCCAGCCGCAGGTGCTCGAGGTGGGCATAGGTCTCGGCCTCGGCCATGTTGCCCCAGGCCCGCTCGCTGAAGAGCTCCTTCATCAGGACCTCGACGTTGGCCTCGCCGACGGCGTGGGAGATCTCGGCCAGCTTGTCCAGCCGTTCGACGTGGTGACCCTTGATGGCGTCCACCCGCTCCTGGAGATTGGTGAAGGGGTGACCGTGGGCGGGCAGCGAGGTGCCCACGCCGTCCAAGGCGGCGACCTTGTCGAGCGAGCCCACGAAGTCGGCCAACGGGTCCTCGGTCACCGACCCCAGCCCCGAGATGTGGGGGGTGATGCTGGGCAGGACGTGGTCGCCGGTCAGCAGTACGCCGTCGTCGGGATCGAAGAGGCAGAGGTGGTCGGCCGTGTGCCCGGGCGTGTGCACGGCGACGAACTCCCGGGAGCCGAGGCAGATCCGCTCGCCGTCGGCCAGGCGCCGGTTGGGGCGGGGGGCCATGAAGTAGCGGCGGGCCATCCGGCGCTTGAGCTGCCCGATGGGCCCGACGCCAGGAAGCGGGGGGCGGGGCATCTCTCCGCCCCACGGGGTGCGCATGTCGAAGCGGTCCTTGAGGCGGTCGATGGCGGCGGCGTCGTCCGCAGCAGTGCGGTCGTCGGGGGACTCGACCAGGTCGGGCTCGAGGATGTCGAAGAAGGTGCGGAAGTCGGTGGCCGCCACCATCTCGGCGTCGGCCTCGCGGCGCAGCTTCTCGGCGCTGCCGAAGTGGTCGGGGTGCGAGTGGGTGACCACGACGGTGTGGACATCGGACACCTTGGCCCCGACCTGGCGCAGGCGGTCCTTGATCGCCTTCCAGGTGGACGGGCCCGGGAGACCGGGATCCATGGCGGTCCAGCCCCGCTCGTCCTCCAGCAGGTACATGTTCACGTGGCCCAGCCCCGTGAAGTTGATCGGGATCTGGGCCCGCAGGATCCCGGGAGCGACCTCGGTCACCTCGGGCTGGGCCTCCTCCTGCTCCTGGCGCATCAACGAGCGACCGTACTTGACCGTGCGGTCAAGTACGCGCGGGTCAGGCCGGAGCGCGGAAGACGGCTTCCCGGTAGTAGCGCAGCTCGGCGATGGACTCCCGGATGTCATCCAGGGCCCGGTGGCTCCCGTGCTTGCCGGGGGCCTTGGCCACTGTCTCCGGATACCAGCGCTTGGCCAGTTCCTTGACCGAGGAGACGTCGACGCTCCGGTAGTGGAGGTACTCCTCGATCTCGGGCAGCCACTTGGCCAGGAAGCGGCGGTCGGTGCCGATCGAGTTGCCGCACAGGGGCACCGTGCGCGGCTCGGAGACGTGCTCGCGGATGAAGGCCAAGGTCTGGGCCCCGGCCTCGGTCAGGTCCACACTCGAGGCCCGGATCTGCTCGAGCAGGCCACTGGAGGTGTGCATGGTGCGGACCACGTCACCCATGCGGGCCAAGGCGTCCTCGTCGGCGTGTACGACCAGGTCCGGGCCCTCGGCCACGATGGCCAGGTCGTCGTCGGTGACGATGGTGGCGATCTCGACGATGACGTCGCGGTCGTGGTCGAGGCCGGTCATCTCGAGGTCCATCCACACCAGCATCGGAGGGACTGTACGGGCGGCTTACGCTGCGCGCCGTGCTCGAGGTCCCGCTCGTCCGTCTCGACCCCGACCTCGCCGGTCCCGCCTACGCCCGGGAGGGTGACGCCGGGGCCGACCTCGTGGCCCGCGACGAGCACGAACTGGCGCCGGGCGGGGGTCGGGCCCGGGTGTCCACGGGTGTGTCCGTCGCCATCCCGGTCGGCTACGCCGGCTTCGTCCTCCCCCGCAGCGGCCTGGCCCTGCGGCACGGTGTCACCTGCCTGAACACCCCTGGCCTGATCGACGCCGGTTACCGGGGCGAGCTCCAGGTCCTCCTGGTCAACACGGATCCGAGCGACGCCTTCACGGTCCGCCGGGGTGAGCGCATCGCCCAGCTGGTGATCATGAAGGTCGAACAGGCCACCTTCGCCGAGGTCGACGTCCACGATGCCACCCACCGCGGCGAGGGCGGCTGGGGCTCGACGGGATAGTGACGCTGCGCAAGAGCCACTCAAATGTGACCGTCACGCGACGTGCCTCTTCGTCAGCCTCACCCGGCCGGCGGTGAGGTCGAGGTCGGCGCGGTCGACCAGGGCCGTGACCAGGGTGTGGAAGCGGCTGACGGCCTCCGGCGGTCGGTTGGCCGCACCGTCCACGGTGATGGTGACTTGGCCCTCGTCGATCCGGTAGTGCAGGTCGACGGCGGCGTCGGGGTCGTCATCGTCGATCAAGGCGATGATGGCCTCGTCGATGGCCAGGCGCAGGTCCTCCACCTCGCGGTAGGTGAAGCCGTGGCGGCGGGCGATGGCCGCCGTGGTCACCCGGGCGACCCGGCCGTAGCCGGTGCCGGCGGGGAGACGGAGCCGGACCGCGTCAGCCATCAGCCGCAGTGTCGCACGGGTGTCACGGCTCCCGGACGACGTCAGCCGGATCCTTGTCCTCCCGCTCGTGGAGGTACGCGGGGTGGCGGAGCCGGCCGTCGCTGGTCCACTCGGCGAACTCGACCTGCACGACCAGCTCCGGGCGGACGAAGCGGGCCTGGCGCCGGGCCGGCGCGGGCAGTTCGTCGACGAACGGGGACGCGTCGATGGCTCGCTCGTCCAGCCGGGGCTGGAGGCGACGGAGCTCGGCCCCGTTGAAGCCAGTGCCGACGCGACCCGCGTAACGCAGTCCGTCGTCGTCGTGGTGGCCCACGAGAAGGGCGCCGAGCGAGCCCGTCCGGTTGCCCTCGCCCGGCAGCCAGCCCCCGACGACGAACTCCTGGGCCCGCCGGATCTTGACCTTGCGCCAGGCGGGGGAGCGCTTGCCCGACGCGTAGGGGCTGTCGACCCGCTTGGCGACCAGGCCCTCCAGCCCGTTGGCCCGGGCCTGCTCGAGGAGGACGGCGCCGTCCCCGACGAGGTGGCTCGGGACCAACCAACCGTCCCCGTCCTCGACCAGCTCGGCCAGCAGGCGCCTCCGGTCGAGATAGGGGAGGGCCGTGACGTCGTTGCCGTCCAGCCACAGGAGGTCGAAGACGATGAAGGTCACGGCCTCCTCGTGCCGCTGGAGGCGACCGAAGTCGGAGCGACCGTTCTCGTCGAGCACGACGACCTCGCCGTCGAGCACGGCGGGACGCGCCACGGCGTCGGTCAGCCCGGCCAGCTCCGGGTACCGGGGCGCGGCGTCGTGGCCCCTGGTCGTCTGCAGGCACAGGGGGGTGGCCGCGCCGGGGTCGACGTAGGCGAGGAGGCGCATGCCGTCCCACTTGATCTCGAAGGCCCAACCCCCGTCGTCCTCGGGGAGTTGGGTGCCGTTGACCGCCTTCATGGGCAGGAGGCCCGAGGGGAACGTCGTCATCCCGGGATGCGGCCGAGAGCGTGCCAGCCCACGGCGGCGGCCCCGAGCAGGGGGCCGTCGGCGCCCAAGCCGCCCGGGCGGATGACGGTGGCCCGGCTGTACTCCAGCCGGCACCGCTCGTCGATCTCGGCCTGCGCCGCGGCGAAGAAGTCGTCGCCGTAGCCGAGGGCGACCGAACCGGCCACGACCACGAGTGGCAGGTCGAGGAGGTTGGCCACCGACGCCACGGCCCGGCCCACGAGCCGCCCGGTGCGTCGGCGCACGGCGAGATCGGCCTCGGCGGCGGGGCGGCCGGTCGCCCGGGCGATGGCGATTCCGGACGCCTCGGCCTCGAGACAGCCCCGGGCCCCGCAGCCGCACACGGCGCCGTCGGGCTCGACGATGACGTGACCGATGTGGCCGGCGTTGCCGTCGGCCCCGTCGAGGAGACGGCCGTCCAGGACGATCCCGCCGCCCACCCCGGTCGACACCACCATCGCCAGGTAGTTCCGAGCCCCGGCGGCGGCCCCGAGCCAGCCCTCACCGAGGGCCAGGGCCTTCGCGTCGCCGTCGACGGTCGTGGCCAGGCCGGTGTGGGCCCGCAGGCGGTCGAGGAGGGGAAAGTCCCGCCACGCCTCGATGTTCAGCGGGGAGACGAGGGCGCCACCGCCGGTCATCGGGCCGCCGCAGCCGACGCCACAGGCGAGGAGGGTGTCGGTCGGCTCGGCGCCGGCCACCACCTGGTCGATCAGGCCGGCCAGGGTGGCGAACAGGGCGTCAGCGTCGGTCCCGTCTCCGGTGGGTCGGGTGGCGCGGGCTGAAATCGCCCCGCGGTCGTCGACCAACCCGCAGGCCAGCTTCGTCCCGCCGATGTCGATGGCCAGCACCCGGTCGCCCACCACTCAAGTGTGGGCGATTTCGGGCGCTAACGGTCCGATTCGGCGCTCACTGCCGCCAGGGCGGCGATGGCGACCTCGATCTGCTCGTCGTTCGGGGGCCGGGTGGTCATGGCTTGCAGGGCCAGGCCGGGCGCGGTGAGGACGGCGACGACCTTGCTGTCGGGCCGGCGCTTGGCCAGCTTCAGCACCTCGTAGGCCAGGCCGGCGACCAGGGGCAGGCCGAGCAGGCGGGAGGCGATCAGGACGGGCCACGAGGCGTCCCCGACGAAGCTGAACACCACGATGGCCACGACGACCACGAGCAGCAGGAAGTCGGTCCCGCAGCGGGCGTGACGGACGCTGAACGGGCGGACGCCCTCGACGGTCAGGTCGGCGCCGTGCTCGTGGGCGGAGATGACCATGTGCTCGGCGCCGTGGTAGGCGAAGGTGCGGGCGATGCCGGGCGAGCGGCCGATGAGCAGGAGGTAGCCGCCGAACAGGCCGAGGCGCAGCACGGCTTCCACCGTGGTGAAGGCGGCGCCCTCGAAGCCCACGGCCTGGGACACCGCGGCGGGCACCACGGCGAAGATGGTGGCGAAGATCAACAAGGCGACCGCCGTGGTGATGGCCAGGGACCGATTGGTGATCTCGGCGTCCTCGTCGGGGTCGGCGACCTGCGCCGACCACTTGAGGGCCCGGAGACCGACCATGATCGTCTCGACCATGGCCACGGCCCCCCGGACGATCGGCACGCCGTCGGTGCGCCGGGCCCACGTGGGCACTGCATCCCCCGTGGTGACGATCGCACCGTCGGGGCGACGGGCCGCCGCCCCCCAGCGGGTGCCGGCCCGCATCATCACCCCTTCGATCAGGGCCTGGCCGCCCACGCTGAGCTCGGTCGACTCCTCCGCTACGGGCATCATCACCCCGTCGGCGGGCAGGGGCCCGGCCTTGAGGGGCCAGTAGGTTCCCGCCCGTGAACCGTCGCACCCGGTCCCGCGTCGTGGCCGTCCTGCTGGCGGGGACCCTGGTCCTGACCCTGGTCGGCGGCCTGTTGTCGGCCACGGGCAACCGGACGGGCCCCGGCGATGACTCGTCGACGCAGACCACCCTCACGCCGCCCCCCGTCACGCAGGCCAGCGACCTGCCCCCGATCGGCCTGGATGAGCTCCCCGGAGAAGCCATCGAGACCCTGCAGCTCGTGGCCCAGGGCGGCCCGTTCCCCTACGACCGCGACGGCGTGACCTTCCAGAACCGCGAGGGCCTGCTGCCGGAGCAGCCCGAGGGCTACTACAAGGAGTACACCGTGCCGACGCCCGGCGAGAGCGACCGGGGCGCCCGGCGCCTGATCGTGGGCGAGGGCAACGAGGTCTATTACACGGCGGACCACTACGAGAGCTTCCAGGAGCTGGTCCTTGGCTGACCTCCACGAGGTCTTCAGCGGCGCGGTGACGCCGGGCCTGCACCCCCTCGAGCAGGCCGTGACCGCCGAGGACCTGGCCGAGACGGCCGCCGGCCACGGTTGGATCCCGATCGTGGTCTCGTTGGCGGGGGTGACCGACAAGGTCGGGCTGCTGGACCGCTTGGCCGAAGCCGGCCGGTTCCCCGAGTACGCGGGTCGCAACTGGGACGCCCTGCAGGACGCCCTGGGCGACCTCGCCTGGCTCGGCCCCGCCGACGGCTTCCTGCTGGTGCTCGACGGGTGGGCCGGGTTCGCGGGCTCGGCCCCGGCGGACGCGGTGGTGCTGGAGTCGGTCGTGACGAGCGTCGGGACCGAATGGCTCGCTCGGGGCACGCCCTTCGCGGCCGTCACCCGCTGACGGCTGGTGCTCCGTCACTCCGTTTGGCGTCGAATGCACCACACATCTGTGGTGCATTCGACGCCAAACGACGTGCTGTCGGTCAGATGGGCTTGAGGAGGCGGCCGTTGACCCAGGCCTCCCAGCCGTTGTGGCAGCGGATGTGGGCCCACTCGCCCCACCAGGCCACGAGCTGGACGCCCAGGCCCGGGTCGAGGGAGGCGACAGCGGGATAGGTCGGGTCGGGGGTCGTCCAGGCGGGCAGGCCCTTGCGCGGCACCACGTGGCTCACGACGAAGGCACCGCCGCCCGGGGTCAGGGCGGGGCCGGCGACCGGTGGCGGCGGCATCTGGGACACGGTCGAGGCCTGGTCGACGGTGCGCTGGCGGGCCTCGTCGGCGGGGCCGGGTGCCGGGGTGCCCGAGCCGCCCAGGGCGACGCCACCGTCCCGCGCTGCGGCGGCCAGGTCGCGGGCCAGGTCGGTGGCCGACGCCGGCCGGCCGGACGGCTCCTTGGCCATGGCCGCCTCGACGACCCGAGCCACGGGATCGGGCACGCCCTTGGGCCGCAGGTCGGGGACGGGATGGGTGAGGATGCGGGTGAGGAGGGCGGCGATGGAGTCGTCGGGCCCGCCGGCGAACGCGGCCTGCCCGGCAAGAGCCTCGAAGAGCGTGGCCCCCAGGCTGTAGACGTCGCTGGCCGCCGCCGGAGGCTGGCCGTCGAGGATCTCGGGCGGGGCGTAGAGGAGGCTGGCGGTCACCTGGTCGCCGCGGGTCTGGGTCGCGCCGGTCACCCGGGCGATGCCGAAGTCACCGAGCTGGGCGTGGCCGTAGCCCGACAGCAGGATGTTGGCCGGCTTCACGTCGCGGTGGAGCACCTCCATGCGGTGGGCCGCGGCCAGAGCCTCGGCCACCTCCACGCCGATGCGAAGGCCCTCGGACCACGCCAGCGCGCCGTCCCGGGCCAGCTTGTCGGCCACGGAGCCGCCGGGCTGGAAGGCCATCATCAGGTAGGGAGCGCCGGTCCCGGTCGTGCCGGCGTCGAAGATGGTGATGATCCCCGGGTGGTCCGACAGGGACCCCATGGCCTGGCACTCGCGCTCGAAGCGCCGCTGGGCCCGCTCGTCGAGCTGGCCGTCGAGGACCTTGACCGCGACCGTGCGGCGGAACGCGGGCTGCTCGGCCTTGTAGACGGTGCCGAACCCGCCGCGGCCGATCGGCGTCCCGGGCCCGAGGCCGGCGATCCCGAGGTCCACTGGGTCCATACGAGGCGCAGGTTACGACCCGCGGTCTCGGCGGGAACAGCGGTGCTGACGCCGATGTGATGGACTTTGGTGGTGGGGTTCCCAACCGTGCCGCAGGGCCCAGGCCCGGCGGCCCCGCCGCCGCCTCCCGGCCCCCCGCCCGCGGGCCCACCGCCGGGCCCGGGCGGCGTCTACCTCCCACCACCGGGCGGCGGTGGAGGCGATCGATCGTGGTTCGCCCGGAACCGGAACTGGCTCCTGCCGGTGACAGGGGTGGTCCTGGTCCTCCTGCTCGTCGGCGGCTTCCTGGTCTTCAACAGCGACGAGGCCGGGGCCGACGAGATCTTCCTCGAACCGGTCGACTTCGAAGGCGACGACCCCTTCACCGAGACCGTCTCGACATCGGAGGGCGACGCCGCCGGCGCGGTGGTGGTCGAGGACGGCCCTGAGATCCAGGGCAGCGTCAACGGCTCGGAGCCGGGCCTCTACGGGGGGACCCTGAACGAGTCGGTCTGTGACCGGGAGCAGCTGGTCAACTTCCTCGGGGACAACGCCGACAAGGCCCGCGCCTTCGCCGGCGTGCTCGACATCGACGTCGACGACATCCCCGACTACATCGCCGGCCTGACCGGCGTCATCCTGCGGGGCGACACCCGGGTCACCAACCACGGCTTCAGCGACGGCCAGGCCACCTCGCTCCAGTCGGTGCTCCAGGCGGGTACAGCCGTCCTCGTCGACAACGAAGGCATCCCCCGGGTGAAGTGCTATTGCGGCAACCCGCTGACCGAGCCCGTCGAGGTCGACTCCCCGAGCTACGGCGGGGATCCCTGGGACGGCTTCGAGCCCGGCGACGTCCAGGTGACCTTCGTCGACGTCACCATCGACATCTTCGTCATCACCGACGTGAACACGGGCGACACCTTCACCCGTCCCGCCGGCACCGACGGGGCTGACGACGTCCCCGGCTCGACGACCCCGCCGACGACCACGGAGCCTCCGGCCACGACCGAGGTGCCGGGGACCACGTTGCCGCCCGAGACCACCGCCCCGTTGGGCACCGGGGACGTCCAGATCACGCTGCAGTGGGGCGGGGGGGTCGACCTGGACCTCCACGTGATCGATCCCAACGGCGACGAGATCAACTACACGTCCCGGACCTCGCCGTCGGGGGGTCAACTCGACCAGGACGCCCAGTCGGCGTGCGGATCCTGCGTGGAGAACATCTTCTGGCCGAGCGGCGGCGCGCCGCCGGGGGAGTACCAGGTCTTCGTCGTCAACTACACGGGCGACCCGGTCACCGACTACTCGCTGGACATCCGGGTCGACGGCGAGGTCATCGACTCGCCTGACGGCTCGGTCGGCGGCGCCTCGCCACAGTCGGCCACCACGACCTTCACGGTCTCCTGACCCGCCCCGGCGGCCCTACGCTCGGAAGGCCCCCGTAGCCCAGCCTGGTCAGGGCAACGGACTTTTAATCCGGAGATCGTGGGTTCGAATCCCACCGGGGGCACGCAGGTCAGCAGGGCCGGACCGGCTCGAGGGCGGCGGGGTCGGCCAGGACGTCCTCCAGGCGCTCGCGGGGGATGGCGAGGGAGTCCAGGGTGGCCGTCTCGTAGGCGAACACGACGCCGACGACTTCGCCGTCGGCGTTCAGGAGGGGCCCACCGGAGTTGCCGGGGCGGACGCTCGCGCTCATCCGCATGACCCGGTCGGGCTCTTCGAACCGGCGCCCGCGGGGTCGGTCGAGGAACTGGCCCTGGGTGCTGACGGCGGGGCCGGCCAGCGCGTAGCCGAGGGCCGTGAGGCGAGCCCCGACGGGGGTCCGTTCGTCGGCCAGGGCCAGCGGCTGGAGCCGTCGGGCGCTGCGGGCGGGGAGGTCGATGACGCCGAGGTCGGTGTCCACGGCCTGACGGGCGTCGCCCACGGCCACCCGCCGACCGTCCCAGGTCTCCACCTGCAGCCGCCGGGCGCCGGCGACGACGTGCCGGTTGGTGACCAGGTGCCGACCGTCGACGACGAAACCCGTGCCGATGGCCACGCCGCAGGCTCCCACGGAACGGATGCGCAGCACGGACTCCCGGGCGATCGTCACGGGGTCGGCGGCTTCGGTGGCGCCGGCGATGTCCTCGGGGGGTCCGGGGACGCACGCCGTGGCCGACGCGGCCAGGACGGCGAGCGCGCCAAGGGTGGCCGGGAGCCGGCGGGTCACGACCCGGTGACCTCGTCGAGCACCTGGATGAGCGTCTCGCCGTTGATCGAGGCCTCCTCGCAGCTGCGGTTGGCCTGGTCCACGGGGGTGGTGGGATCGTCGCCCAGCTGCAGGGCGATGAAGACGTGGTTGAGGTCGAGGGCGCAGGCCCGGATCTGGTCGACGGTGGCGACCGCGGCGTCGTGCAGCTGGGCGAAGGACTGCTGGCCGTCCTGGGCCTGGGCGCTCCGGCTGGCCGACTGGCTCAGGGCCTCCTCGAGGGCGTCGGTGTTGGAGGCACGGGTGACCAACTCCTCCTGCAGCGCCTCACCTCGGTCTTGCCACTGGCTGGCGCTGCGGTGGTTCTGCAGGCCCCAGAGCAGTGAGCCGGTGGCGGCGAGGATCCCGACGATGCCGATGGCAAGGACCCCCCGCCCGTGGGTCTCGCGCTGGGCCACGCCTGTGGAGGCCCGCTCTTCGGGCGGGCGGCGCCCGGCCCCGGTCTGGCCGAGGGGGACGTACGGCTCCGGGTCGGTCGCGGTCTCGGTCTCCGCGGGTACGAGCACCGAGCTCTCGGCGTCGATGATCTCAGGGGCGGCGCCCGAGGTCAGCTCGGGCACCACCGGCTGCTGCCGCACCGGTGGGTCCGAGGCCACGTCGTCGCCGTTGGCGACCCGGTCGGTCCACGCGTCGCCGTCCCACCAGCGGCGCTCGTAGCGGCCGGAGGGATCCCGGTACCAGGCGGCAGGAAGCGCGCCAGTGGCCGTCGTCGTCTCGGTCGTGCTCACGGTCCACTGATCGGCCGGAGGAGGGCGGGTGCTGAGCGGTCAGGCGTCGCGGTGGAGGTCCCGGATCAGGACCTCCTGGGTGACGGTGGCCACGTGGACGCCGTCGGTGGTGAGAACCCGGCCGTGGGACATGCCCCGCCCGCCCCGGATGCCCTCGGAAGCCATGTCGTAGAGGTGCCAGGCGTCGCCCTGCACCGGGCGGTGGAACCAGATGGCGTGGTCGAGGCTGGCGGTCATGAACCGCATGAAGTCCTCCTCGCGGCCCGACCACTTCGGATGGTGGGTGAGGGCGGCCTCCATGGGGGCGTCGTCGGAGGCGAAGGCCAGGGCGCACTGGTGCAGGATCGGGTCGTCGCCCAGGGGGCCCCGCACCCTCAGCCAGGTCCGGGCCACGCCCGGGCCCGGGCGCTGCCCCCACTGCCGTTCGATGAGCGTTCCCCACGTGTCGTCGGTCCGACCCTCTTCGGGCAGTTCCACGTCGGGCAATCCGCCGATCTGGACATCGGCCTCGTCCTCGTCCACGTGGAACGAGCAGGACAGGTCCAGGATGGCCCCGCCCGACTGTCGGGCCACGACCTCCCGGGTGACGAAGCTCCGCCCGTTGCGAAGACGGTCCACCTCGAAGCGAATGGGCTCGTCGGCATCGCCAGGACGGATGAAGTAGGCGTGCAGGGAATGGGCCCGGTAGGCCCCGTCGACGGTCAGGGCCGCGGCCCGCAGAGCCTGGGCCACGACCTGCCCGCCGTAGACGCGCTTGCCCCAGGGGTATTCCGGGCCGGTCCCGACAAACGTGTCCGGGCCGTGGGGCTCGAGGGTCAGCAGGCTGGTGATGTCAGGGTGGTCGTAGGCCATGGCGTCAGCTCCTCACTCGACCCCGGGGACCGTGAACTCGTCGGGGTCGACGAGCACGACCCGGTCACCGAGGCGCCAGGGGCCGCCGTCGTCGGACTCGACCCAGCGCCCGCCGAGGTTGGGCAGGGGCTCGAAGTCGACGCCGAGCTCCGCCTCCACCTGGTAGACGACGCCGGCGTGGGCGACAACGAGGACGTCGCCGGCGGGGACGGCGTCCCGCACCCGGTCGAGGGCGGCGAAGATCCGGCCCCGGAAGCCGTCGTCGGGCTCGAACCCCGGCGGTCGGAGGCGGTCGTCGAGGTAGCCGGGCCAGCCCTCGGCGATCTCGGCCTTGGTCAGGCCCTGCCACTCGCCGGCGTCGCGCTCCCGGAAGCCGTCGTCGACCAGGACGGGCCCGATGCCGATGAGCTCGGCGATGATCGCCGCGGTGGTCCGGGACCGCTCGAGGTCGCTGGCCACCACGGCGTCGACGGCGCCGACGTGCTGGGCGGCGTGGGCCGCCTGATGGAGGCCCAGCTCGGTCAGGGGTGGGTCGGCCTGGCCCTGCCACCGGCCCACGGCATTCCATTCGGACTGGCCGTGGCGGACGACGAGGACTCGGAGCACGGTCGGGGACGGTAGGCGCACGGCGCCTCAACTCCTTGGTGGAGCGGCCGGTTGCGTACCCTGCCCGGATGGCCCAGGTGCGACTCTTCGCGTCCATGCGGGAGGCGGCGGGCCGATCCCACGACGAGGTGCCGGGCGCGACGGTGGCCGCCGTCCTCGACGCTGCGGTGGAGCGATACGGCGCCGACTTCGCCGCCCGGCTCCAGCAGTGCCGGGTCTGGGTCAACGGCGAGCCGGTGGACCCGGACAGCCCCGTGGGCGACGAGGACGAGGTCGCCGTGCTGCCCCCGGTGTCCGGTGGCTGAGGTCTCGGTGCGCGACGACTCCCGAGCGGTCGCCGAGGGTCCCAGGCCCCGGGGCAAGGCCAAGCGCCTGGCCAAGGTCCAGGCCCGCCGGCCCCGTCGCTTCGCCGTCACCTACGACGTCAACGGCCCCCACGTGCGCCTCGGGTTCCTCTGGTTCCTGGTCCTCGCCGCCGCCCTCGCCGTGGGGGTGGGAGCCCTCGCCGCCGTCTACTCGGTGACCGCGGCGCTGGCCGCATTCCAGGCGGCCCGCTGCTGGCAGCCCCTGGGTCGGGCCCCCAACCAGTACGTCGCCGCCGGCATCGGCGGCGGCATCGGGCTCGCTGCCCTGGGCGGTCCGTCCGCGGTCGGCGCCGTGGTGCTGGCGTCGGCCGTGGCCGCGGTGATCGCCGGCGTCGTGACCCCGGAGGCCCGTGAGGCACCGTTGGCCTCGATGGGCTACACGCTCCAGTGCGGCCTCTTCGTCGGCCTGGCTGCGGCGGCACCCACCCTGGCCTACCGGGTCGACATCGGCGCCGCCGCCGCCCTCATCATCTTCGTCTCCGTCTACGAAATGGGCGACTATCTCGTCGGCTCCGGCTCCAAGAACGCCATCGAGGGCCCCTTGGCGGGCTTCGCGGCCATCGCCGTCTTCGCCTTCGCCCTCTGGGTCGTCACCTTCGTGCCGTTCCGGGACAACGCCCTGTTGACCTTCGGGGCGCTGGCCGCGGGGCTCTGCCCCCTCGGCCAGCTGATGGGTTCGGCCATCCTGCCCCGCTCCGACGCCCCTGCTTCGGCCCTGCGCCGCCTGGATTCTCTGCTCGTCCTGGGCCCCGCGTGGGCCGTCGCGATGTGGTCCTACACCGAGATCATCTGAACTAGTCTCCGCAGCGATGGAGATCTTCAGCAACTTCATGGATCCGAGCGGCGGCGGCGAGATGCTCGGTCGGTACGTCCACATACTGGCCGGGGTCACCTGGATCGGGATGCTGTGGTACTTCAACTTCGTCCAGACCCCGGCCTTCGCCGAGGTCAGTGACGCCACCCGCTCCGAGGCCATGCGCACGATCACGTGGCGGGCCCTCTGGTGGTTCCGGTTCGGCGCCCTGCTCACCTTCCTCTCGGGCGTGTGGATCCTCGGGGCCCAGCACCTCCTCGGCGATCGCTTCGACGACTTCTGGACCACGCCCGACGGCCTGTCCATCTTCATCGGGGCCCTCTTCGCCACGACGATGTTCCTCAACGTCTGGCTGGTCATCTGGCCGGCCCAGCAGGTCATCATCGGCTCGGCCCGGAAGGTCGCCGAGGGGGGTGAGGCCGATCCCAACGCCGCCGCCCGGGCCAAGCCCGCGGCCCGGGCCTCCCGGGCCAACACGCTGATGTCGATCCCGATGCTGTGGTTCATGGTCTTCACCAGCCACTTCTCCTCGCGCTACGGCGAGGTCGACGACAGCACGTTCATCGTCGTGCTGGTGCTGTTCCTCATCATCCTGGCCGTGATCGAGCTGACCGCCCTGGGCAAGATCGGGGGCTACGACAGCGAGCTGGCGAAGCGGCTCTTCGACAAGCACCGGGACACGATCATCGCCGGGTTCGTGGTGTGGTTCGTGCTGTTCGTCGTCGGCTACGAGTTCATCATCGGCGCCTCCTAGGAAGCGGCGCCGTACGCTCGACCCGTGTCTGCGTCGCTCGACGACTTCTCCGATCCCCACCTGCTCGACGGCCTGACCGGCTGGGCCCTGGACGGCGTGCGCGCCCTCCGGGACGAGGCCCAGGCGGCCGAGGGCGGCCTGTCCTATGTCCGCCGCGTGGTGCAGGGCCGCCTGGACATCGTCGGAGCCGAGCTCCAGCGGCGCCGGGAGGGCGGTGACCCGGGCGACCTCAGCGGGCTCATCGCCCAGCTGCCCGACCTGCTGGCCGACCCCGACAGCGGGCCCAGCACCGGCGCCCGGTCCCCCCGTCGGCTCGACCTGGCCGAGGTCCCCGACGACCTGGCCGTCGAGTTGGACCAGATCGTGGACACCGACGCGCTGGCCGACCTCCCTGGTTTCGACACCGAGGCCCTCGACAAGATGGCCCAGCGCCTGGTCGACTTCGAACGCTGGATCTCCGAGCGCCGCCATGTGGTCCAGGGCGTCGTGGACACCCTCCAGGCCGAGATCGCCCGGCGCTACCGCGACGGCGAGGCCACCGTCGACGGGCTCCTGGACTGACCGTGCCCTCGGGTGACGAGCTCAAAGGCGAGATCGAGTCCCGGTGGCGGGACCTCGGCGAGTTCATCCGGGAGCAGCGCAACCTGGGCCAGCTGTCGTTGCGGAAGCTCTCCGAGCAGGCCGGGGTCTCCAACCCCTACCTGAGCCAGATCGAGCGGGGCCTGCGCCACCCGTCGGCGGAGATCCTCCGACAGATCGCCCGGGCCCTGGAGATCTCCTCCGAGGAGCTCTACGTCCGGGCCGGGATCCTCGAGGAGCGGGACGACCACCCCGACCTGGCCGCGGAGATCCGGCGCGAGCCCCACCTCACCGAGGACCAGAAGAAGCACCTCATCTACATGTACGAGTCGTTTCGCAGCGCCAACGCCGGCGCCATCGAGGCCGAGGCGGCCGAGTAGGGAATCCGGGACCCGCCCGTGACGTTGTCCCACTCCGTGACCCGCGCCGCCGTGCTCTCGCTGCACACGTCCCCCCTGGCCCAGCCAGGAACGGGCGACAGCGGCGGGATGAACGTGTACGTGCGGGAGCTGGTGGCGGCCCTCAGCCAAGCCGGCGTCGAGTGCTGCGTGTTCGTGCGGCGCAGCGACGCCGAGGCTCCCGAGGTCGTCGACGTCGAGCCGGGGTTCCGGGTGGTCCACGTCGACGCCGGACCCCTGGACCTGGCCAAGGAGGACCTGCCCGAGATCCTGCCCGCCTACATCGCGGCGGTCGAGGAGTGGCTACTCCGCGAGCCCGTCGACGTGATCCACGCCAACTACTGGCTGTCGGGTCTGGCCGGCCACGAGCTCAAGCACCGCCTCGAGCTGCCCCTGGTGTCGACCTTCCACACCCTCGCCCGGGTCAAGGCCGAGAACGGTGACCCCGAGCCCGAACGCCGGGCCGAGGCCGAGGCGTCGATCATCGGGTGTTCGGACGTGATCTGTGCCTCCTGCACCACCGAGGAGAGCCAGCTGGCCGTCCTCTACGACGCCCCGGCCGATCGCATCGAGATCGTGCCGCCCGGCGTGGACCACGCCTTCTTCTCGCCGGGCGACCAGCGGGGGGCCCGCGGCGCCCTCGGGCTGGAGGAGGAGCCGGTGCTCTTGTTCGTCGGCCGGATCCAGCCGCTCAAGCGCCTCGGGATGGCCGTCGACGTGCTGGCCCGCATCGAGCGCCAGGACGCCACGCTGGTCGTCGTCGGCGGCCCGTCGGGGGCCCAGGGCGAGGCCGAGTTGGCCCGGGTCCGGGACCAGGCGGTCGAGACTCGGGGTGGCCGATCGCATCCGCTGGGTCGCGCCCGTGCCCCATCACCTGCTCTCCACCTACTACCGGGCCGCCGACGTCTGCCTGGTCCCGAGCCGCTCGGAGTCCTTCGGCCTGGTGGCCCTCGAGGCCGCGGCCTGCGGCATCCCCGTGGTCGCCGCCGCCGTCGGGGGCCTGCGCTCCATCGTCGAGCACGGCCGCACCGGCTTCCTCGTCGAGGGGGGCGACCCCGCGTACTTCGCGGCCTACGTGGACGAGCTGCTGGGCAGCCCGACGCTCGCCGCCGAGCTGGGTCGGGCCGCGGCCGAACGGGGGCGCACCTTCACCTGGTCGACCACGGCGGCCCGCCTCCGCCGCCTCTACGCCGACCTGGCCACCCGGGCCCCGGTCACCTGCTGAGTGTCGGGCCCCGGACCGGCCGGCGTGCTGTCGGCGGCCGCCCTCGACGCCCTCGAGGACCGCATCGACGCCTGGTTCGCCCGGGAGGCGGCCGACAACCCCATGATCGCCGCCGTCGACCGGGGCGAGCCGGGGGAGCGTCGGTGGTACGTCCGGGTCCGGGGCGAGCAGAAGGACACGTTCACGCTCTGGTTCACGCTGGGCCAGCGCACGCTGCGCTACGAGACCTACGTGATGCCGGCGCCGGAGGAGAACCACGCCGCCTTCTACCAGCACCTGCTGGTGCGCAACCTCGGCCTCCACGGCTGGAGCTTCGCCATCGGTGAGGAGTCGGCGGTGTTCCTGAGCGGTGCGCTGGGCGTGGAGGCCCTGGCCGGCGACGAGGCGCTGGCCCGCGAGCTGGACCGGGTCCTCGGCTCGGGCTGGGAGTACGTGGAGCGGTGCTTCCGCCCCGCCCTGCGGATCGGCTTTGCCAGTAAGTTTCAGTAATTTTCATTGTGTTTCAGTTTCAAAGGCCATAAGGTCGGGGCGACCCGGTGTGCCCGACGTCGTCGCCCCGTCGGGGAAGCGGGGGCGGTCGTCAGCGGCACACCGGGTCGCATTACGGTCGTGTTACAGTCAGGGGCTGATCCGGTCCTCTGCGGAGCGGTCCCGGCGGGCTACTGTCCGGGACCGGACGGGTCGACCGGTCCGAAACCCCCTGTCCCGAGGATCCATGCCCGCACGCCGACAACGAGGTGCCGCCGCCCTGCTGGCGATGGTCCTCCTCGCCGTGGCCGCCGCACCCGGCTGGGCCCAGAGCGCCGACGACCTGGACGAGAACCAGGAGCAGCAGGACGAGCTCAACACCCGGCTCGAGATCCTGCAGGCTGATCACGCCGAGCTGGAAGCGGCCCTCGAGGCCACCAGCGACCGGGTCCGCCAACAGGAGGCGGCCAAGCGGGAGGCCGAGCAGCGCCTCGAGGTCGCCCGGGCCGAGGTCCGGGCCGCCCGGGCCGCCGTGGTCGAGATGCAGGCCGAGATCGTCGAACTGGGCCACCAGGCCGACGAGGACGCCGTCGACCTCTACATGAACCCGGAACCGGCGCTGACGGTGATGGACACCGACGACCTGACCCAGGCCACCCGGCGCGACGCCCTGCTGTCGACGATCGCGGCCCGCCACAGCGATGTGCTCGACCGGCTCGGCGGCCTCCGGATCGACCTGGTCGACGCCGAGGCCCGGTCCCGTGAGGCCGCCGCCGCGGTCGAGGCCGAGCGGGCCGAGGTCGCGGCCCGCCTGGCCGACTACCAGGCCACGCTCGCGCAGCAGCAGCGACTGGAGTCGGCGCTGGCCGACCGCATCACTGCGGTCCAGGCCGAGGCCGAGGCCCTGGCCGAGGAGGAGGCCGCCATCCGGGCGGCGCTGGCGCAGGCGTCGCAGGCGCCCACCACCGGTCCCGGCGGATCCGTCCAGACCCCGCCCAGCGCCGCCGGCCTGCAATGGCCCGCCGAGGGCACGATCACCGGGGTCTTCGGCGAGGACCGCGGCGACCACATCCACGCCGGCATCGACATCGCCAACAGTCCCGGGACGCCCATCTACGCGGCCAACTCGGGCACCGTGCTCGGCGGCTGCGGCGGCGGGTACGGCAACTGCGTGCTCATCGACCACGGCGACGGCATGGTGACGCTGTACGCCCACCAGACCTCCATCTTCGTGGGCGCGGGCCAACACGTCGACCGGGGCCAGAACATCGGGACCATGGGCTGCACCGGCAGCTGCACCGGGCCCCACCTGCACTTCGAGACCCGCATCAACGGGGTCCCCTACGACCCCATGCAGTACCTCCCCTAGGGGCGACGTGCGTCTGCAACTGGTGGGAGGGGGGCGGATGGGCGAGGCCCTCCTGGCCGGACTGCTCGCCGCCGACTGGGCCCCCGCCGGCGAGGTCCGGGTGGTCGAAGCCGTGGCCCCTCGCCGGGCGGAGCTGACGGAGCGGTTCCCCGGCGTCGAGGTGACCGACACCGTCGGCCCGGCCGAG
This sequence comes from uncultured Microthrixaceae bacterium, assembly GCA_963725155.1. Lineage (GTDB taxonomy): Bacteria > Actinomycetota > Acidimicrobiia > Acidimicrobiales > DATDAH01 > DATDAH01. The sequence continues at coordinate 1,051,834 of CAVRXU010000008.1, read as the reverse complement.
GGCACCGTCCTGGCCACCAAGCCCGGCGACATCGCCGCGGCCAGCGCGGCGCTCGGCGCGGATGCCGGCCGGGTCCTGTCCATCGCCGCCGGGGTCCGGCTGGCCGAGCTCGAATCCGGACTCCCCGCGGGTACCGCGGTGGTCCGGGCCATGCCCAACACCCCGGCCCTCGTCGGCGCCGGGGCGGCGGCAATCGCCGCGGGCACGGCCGCCACGGACGACGACCTGGTCTGGGCCGAGTCGATCCTGTCGGCGGTCGGCATCGTGGTCCGGGTGGCCGAGCCGCTGCTCGACGCCGTCACCGGTCTGTCCGGCTCCGGCCCGGCCTACGTGTTCCTGGTGGCCGAAGCCCTGATCGAGGCCGGCGTCCTGGTGGGCCTGCCCCGACCCGTCGCCGCCGAGCTCGCCGGCCAGACCCTGCTCGGCTCGGCCCGGCTGCTGGTCGAGGGCGACGACGGTCCCGAGGCCCTGCGCGCCGCGGTCACCTCACCGGGGGGCACCACGGCGGCCGGCCTGCGGGCCCTCGAGCAGGCCGGCGTCAGGGCCGCGTTCCTGGACGCCGTGGTCGCCGCCACCGAGCGCTCCCGCGAGCTGGGCGGGGTCTGAGCGGCTGGTTTAGGGTGGCCCCAGCGGAGTTAGGGGAAGCACAACGTGGCTGAGGAGCGCGCCCGGTTCTTGACCGTGGCGGAGGTCGCCGATCTCCTTCGGGTGTCGAGCATGACGGTGTATCGCCTCATCGAGGCGGGAGATCTGCGCGCCCTGCGGGTGGGCAAGTCGTACCGCATCAACGACGACGACCTCCAGTCCTTCCTCGGCCCCCGGTACACCCAGACCGGGTGATCCCGGGCCTCCGGGCCTACCGTCGTCGTTGCGATGCACCACCGCTATTCGACCGTCTCCTTCCTCTCGGACTACGGCACCGGCGACGAGTTCGTCGGCGTGGTCAAGTCCGTCATCCGCTCCATCGAGCCCGAGGCCGCGGTCATCGACATCACCCACGAGATCCCGCCCCACGACGTCCGAGCCGGGAGCCTGGCTCTGGCCCGGGCTTCCCAGTACCTGGTCCCCGGCGTGGTGCTCGCGGTCGTCGACCCCGGCGTCGGAACCGACCGCCGGGCCGTCGCCGTCGAGGTGGGCAGTGGCCAGTCGGTCCTGGTCGGTCCCGACAACGGCCTGCTGGCGGCCGCGGTGGGGATGGTAGGGGGCGCCGACCGGGTGATCGAGCTGACCAACGCCGACTACCACCTGCCCTCGCCCGGGGCCACCTTCGACGGCCGGGACGTCTTCGCGCCCGTGGCCGCCCACCTGTGTGCCGGCGTCGTCCTCGAGGAGTTCGGAGACCCGATCGAGGCCACCAGCCTGCAGCCGGGGATGATCCCCCTCCCCTTCACCGAGGGGGACGCGGTGGCGGCCCAGGTCCTGTGGGTGGACCGCTTCGGCAACGCCCAGCTCAACGTCGGCCCCGACGACGTCGAGCACCTCGGTGACCGGGTCCGGCTGGTGTTCGGCGAGCGGTCCCGGCTGGCCCGGCGAGCGACCTCGTTCGCCGAGCTGGGTGGGGACGTGGGCCTGGTCCTGGACTCCTACGGCCTGCTGGCCGTGGCCCTGGACCGCCATCCGGCGGCGGTCGAGCTGGCCCTGGCGACCGGCGACGAGGTCAAGATCGAGCGGGCCGACGACGCCGGGCGGGGCAACGGGGCCGGCCCGGTGCCCGTCGACATCGGCCCGGCGCCCCGGTGAGGCCGGCCACGCTGGCCGCCCTGGCCGCGCTCCTCTTCGCCATCTTCGTGGCTGGCGCCTTCCAGCTCTTCTTCCTGGCCCGTTAGACGCTGAGGCGGTCGCGGGTGAAGCGCTGAGCGCCCCGCGCGATGAGCCAGCCGGCGATCAGCCAGACGAAGGCCCCGATGGCGAGGGCCACGGGGAGGTCGACGAGCAGGAGCCCCGTGGCCTGGCCCATGGCCAGGAAGATCAGGGGCAGGATCACCGCCCCGCCGAGCTGGTTGGCCTCCTGGGCCGTCTGCGCCCGGGCCGACACCCGCACCATGACGCCCAGGCCGAGGGCGGCCACGGCCGGGGCCACCCAGAGGATCATCACCATCCAGAGCTGGGTGGGAATGAAGATCCGGTGCACAACCGACCAGCCCACGCCGTTGGCCACGACGGCGAAGCAGATGAACCCGATCCAGGACACCGCTAGAGCGGGCACGAAGGCCACCAGGAGCTTGGCCAGGAACAGGTCCCGGTCCGACACGGGGAGGTGCAGGAGCGACTCCAGGGTCCGCCGTTCCTTCTCGCCGGCGAAGGCGTCGGCGGCGAGGACGGCTGACACCATCAGGGGGACGATGAGGAACAGGGGCGCCAGCAGGTAGCCGTTGACGAGGAGGATCATCTGTTCAGCGGCGGGTCGCGTGGTGATGGGCTGGGCCAGGTGGGCGGGGAGCCGGTCGAGGAACGGGGAGACGTCGACGGAGCCCGCGCCCCGGGCCGCCAGCCCGATGGCCAGGGGGAGGACGATCAGGAGCATCACCGGGACGAAGATCATGGGCAGGAAGACGGCCTTGGCCCGGCGCACCGCGATCAGGTCGCGGGCGACGATGGCTCGGATGGCTCCCCAGGCGACGGGGGTGCGCGAGGGGTCGGTGGGGCGCGAGGTCTCGACCGTCGTGGCGGTCACGGGGTGTCCCCGACGCCCGCCTCGATGGCGAAGTAGATGTCTTCCAAGGTCGGTGGCCGCGGCGTCACCCCGTAGAGGCCCACGCCCCGGTCGGCGAGGGCGGCGGAGACCGTGGGCACCACCTGCCGGTCCTCAACCACCACCCGCATGCCGACATCCGACGGTCGGGCGTCGAGCACGCCGGGCAGGGCCTTGACCGCGGCCACCAGCTCCGGGAAGGCGGGACCGCCGAGGTCGATGTCGACGTCGAGCCCGGGCCAGAGGTCGGCGGCGATGGCCTCGGGGCGACCGAAGACCACGAGTCGACCCCGGTGGAGGACGGCCATGCGGTCGGCCAGGCGACCGGCCTCGCCCAGGAAGTGGGTGCACAGCACGACGGTGCGCCCCTCCTCGGAAGCGAGCCGAGCGATGAGGTCGACGACCTGGCGGGTGGCGCTGGGGTCGAGCCCGGAGGTGGGCTCGTCGAGGAACAGGATCTCGGGATCGTGGAGGAGGGAGCGGGCCAGAGCCACTCGCTTGCGCTCGCCGGTCGAGAAGCCGTGCACTCGGACGTCGGCCAGGTCGGCCATGGCGAACTGGTTCAGCACATCGGTGGTCCGGGCCTGGGCCTGGTCGATGCCCATGCCCCGGATGCGGGCGGTGAAGACCAGGTTCTCGCGGGCGGTCAGGCGGTCGTCCAGGCCGGCGTTCTCGGTGAGGACCCCGGTCCGGGCCCGGACCTCGTCTCCGTCGACGGCCGGGTCCAGGCCCAGCACCTGGGCGGCACCGGCGTCCGGGGCCAGCACGCCGTTCAGGAGGCGGACGGTCGTGGTCTTGCCTGCTCCGTTGGGCCCCAGCAGGGCCAGCACCTCGCCGGGGGCCACGTCGATGGTGAGGCCGTCCACGGCCCGGTGCTCGCCGAAGGCCTTGGTCAGGCCGTCGGTGCGGATGGCCGTGACCGGGGGCGCGGCGCGCGGGGGGGATGCGGTCAAAGCCACGCCTCCCCATCGGAGGGGGGACGGGTCGCCTTGAGGGAGCCGGTCGGGGCAGACTGGCCCGGTGAACGTGGCGGGCATCATCGACGGCCATCCCGATGACGCCGTGGCCCTGGTCGTCGGGGACCGGATGGTGACCTACGGCGAGTTGCGCCGGGACGTCGCCGGCGTGCAGGGAGGCCTGACCGAGCTCGGCCTCGACGTCGGTGACCGGGTGGGTCTCGTGGCGGGCAACACCGTCGAGTTCGTCCTGACCTGGCTGGCCGCGGCCCGGGGCGGCTTCGTCGCCGTCCCCCTCAACCCCGGCAGCCCGGTGCCCGAGCTGGCCCGGGAACTGGCGGCCGTCGGCGCCCGAGCCGTGGTCTGTGGTCCCGAGGGCTCCACGGTCGTGGCGGACCTGGACCGGGGCGCGCTGCCTGTGCTCGAGCACATCATCGAGGGCGACGACCTGGACGACCTGGTGGTCCACGCCCCGGCCGAGCCCGTCGAACGGGAGGCGGCCGACCTGGCCGTCCTCATGTTCACCAGCGGCACGGCCGGCTCACCCCGGGCGGCGATGCTGACCCACGGCAACCTCCTGGCCAACCTCGAGCAGGTGCAGGCCTCCGACGGCCGGCGCCGGGGTCCCGACGACGTGGCGCTCGGCGTCATCCCGCTGTTCCACATCTTCGGCCTGAACGTGGTGCTCGGCGGCGGCCTCGTGGCCGGGTCCCGCATCGTGCTCCTCGACCGCTTCGACGCCGAGGAGGCACTCCGGGCCATCGTCACCCACGGCGTGACCGACCTGACCGGCCCGCCCGCCATGTGGCACGGCTTGGCCGCGGCCGAGAGCGCCAGCCCCGACGCGGTGGCCACCGTCGAGCGGGCCGCCTCGGGCGCCGCCGCCCTGGGCCCCGAGATCCGCAAGGCCGTCCAGGAACGCCTGGGCCTGGCTCTCGCCGAGGGGTACGGCTTGACCGAGACTGCACCCGTCGTGGCCACCGGCGTCGGCCAGGACGCTCCCGTGGGTTCGGTCGGCCGCCCCCTGCCCGGCGTCGAGGTCCGCATCGTCGACGCCGACGGCGAGGACACCTTCATCGGCGACGCCGGGGAGATCCTGGTCCGGGGCGACAACGTCTTCGTCGGCTACTGGAACGACCCCGAGGCGACGACGGCCGTGCTCACCGGCGACGGCTGGCTGCACACGGGCGACATCGGGTTCGCCGACGAGTCCGGATTCCTCTTCCTGTCCGACCGGGCCAAGGACCTCATCATCGTGTCCGGGTTCAACGTCTTCCCGGCCGAGGTCGAGGACGTGCTGGTCAGCCACCCCGCGGTGGCCGAGGCCGCCGTGGTCGGCGTCCCGAACGCGCGCACCGGCGAGGCGGTCAAGGCCTTCGTGGTGCTCGAGGAAGGCGCCACCATCGGTCTCGATGACCTGCGCGACCACACCCGCGCCAACCTCGCCCGCTACAAGTGCCCGGCCGAGATCGAGCTCGTCGACGAACTCCCCCATGGTCCCGGCGGCAAGCTCCTTCGCCGCACCCTGCGGGGGTAGCCCTCCGCACGAAGGGAAGGCCAGCACCCTCGTCCCGGCGGCACCCTTCCGCGACGCTGTCGCCATGAGATCGGGACCGTCGCGCTCCGGTGCCTTGGTTCTGGCGATCGTGCTGCTCGCCGTTGCGTGCAGCGGTGACGACGGCGGCGGCGAGGCCGAGCAAGGGGCCGACACGTCGGTGACCTCGGCGCCCACGACGACCTCGGCCCCGGACCTGCCTGAGATCCAGGACATCGAGGCCGCGGGCGCTGAGGCCATCGGCGCCGCACCCTTCCCGGACTGGGTGACCATCGCCGGTGATTCGGCCTGGGTGGCCAACGTGGAGGACGGCGTGGGCCGCTACGACCTCGCCACCGGTGAGTTCCTGGGTTCGGTGCCCGTCAGCACGGAGATCTGCCTGGCCATGGACCAGGGCTTCGACGCCCTCTGGGTCGGCAACTGCGAGGACACCACCATCGTCCGGGTGGATGTGGCCACGGGTGAGGTGGCGGCCACCATCGCCCTCCCGTTCGGGGCACTGCCCAACGAGTCGTCGGTGGCTGTCGGCGACGACGGCGTGTGGGTGCTGTCGTCGGGGACCGAGCCCGAGCTGGTCCGCATCGACCCGGCGACGAACGAGGTGGCCGAGTCGTTCCCGGCCCCCGCGGAGGCCACGGCCGTGCGGGCCGGCGAGGGATCGCTCTGGATCACTCGGGCCCGGACCAGCCAGCTGGTCCGGGTCGACCCGGCGACGGGTGAGGAGCAGGCCGTGGTCGACGTGGCGCCCAGCAGCATCTTCCTGGCGGTCGGCGAGGGCGGGGTCTGGACCATGGGGGCCGACACGGCCGAGGTCAGTCACGTCGACCCGGCCACGGACACCGTCGTGGCCACCATCCCGGTCGGGGACGGCAGCTCGAGCGGTGGTGACATCGCCGTCGGCGGTGGCTACGTCTGGGCCCGGCTCTCGGACAGTCTGATCGCCCAGATCGACCCCGCCACCGACACCGTCGTCGCCCGCTACGGCCCACCGAGCGGCAGCGGGAGCGTGGCGGCCGACGAGGACGCCGTCTGGGTGTCGGCCCACGACGTCACCACGGTCTGGCGCCTGCCGCTCGACTGACCCGAGGGCGCGGACAGCGACGGACGCGTCGCCGCCCGCGGCCGGGGTGGGCTGCGGGCGGCTGGGGTGAGGGCCGGGGCGGTTGATGGGGCTGACGGGGACCCGCGTCAGCCGCGGGTGGGCACAAGGTCAGGCGGTGCGTTGCCCATGGTGAGGTCGCGGGGCCGGCGGCGTTGGGGGGCGGGGGTGAGCGGGAAGGGGACGAAGCGGAGTGTGCGATCGGGTCGGACCTCGGGCTCCAGGCCGCACTCGTGCACCCAGTGATGGTGATAGGAGCACAGGGGGACGAGGTTGTCGAGGTCGGTGGGCCCGCCCTTGTCCCAGGGGCGGAGATGGTGGATCTCGCACCAGTCGAACTCGACGTCACAGCCTTCCGCGGCGCAGGTCGGGTGCAGGGCCCGCAGGGCGAGGCGTTGCTTGTAGGTGGCCAGGCGGACCGTCCGCCCGACATCGAGGGGGACCCCGTGGTCGTCGAGGACCATGGGGATGATGTCGGCTTCACAGGCCAGACGGCGGATCTGGTTGGCGGTGAGGCGGGTGCCGTCATCGAGTTGGCACCAGCCCCGCACCCGGAGCTGGTCCCACAGCACCGACATCTCCGTCATCGCCAGGATCACGGGGCGGGCCCGGTGCTTGGTGATCACATCGGCGCCCCGGGAGCGGCGGGCCACCTCCACCACGGCGTCGGCCAGGACCTGACGGAACGGCCGCTGCTGTTCGGGCCGCAGTTTGGCCTTGCGGTCGGCGCGTTGCATCTCCGCGGCGGCGTCACGGACGGCGCCGTAGAAGACGGCGTCGGCCTCGTCGTCGAGCTCCAGGACGGTGCGGTGCAGCCCGTCTCTGGTCCGGGACCGGATCACCTTGCGGCGCCGGCGCTGCCGCTCCAGCGGGGTCAGGGCCTTGTCGCGGGTCTCGTCGAGGTCGCGGGCCCAGTCGCCCATCCGGTCCCGGAACACATCGGCAGAGGGCTGACGGCCCAACCGACGATCTCGGTCCTTCGGCGTCGAGCAGGTTGTCGCGGTGGGGGCTGTCGGCGTGGTCGGCCAGGACCCGGGCGTGATCGAACCCGATCCGGCCCTGAGCCCATGCCGTCCGGGCGTTGGGCAGCGCCGCGAGTTGGCGGGCGACGTGGGTGCGGGTGCGGGCGGTGTGGCGGGCGATGCCGGTGTTCTGCCGGAGCCAGGCCGCGGTGTCCCGGAAGTAGTCCCGGCCTTTGGCCCGCAGGACTTCGATCTCGATGAGCAGGTCGGCTTCTTCGGCATCGAGGCGGTCCCGGCGTTCCTGGAGCCCTTTGGCCCGGTCCGCCAGCGCCGACGGATCCTGGGCGAGCAGGTCCTGGTGGGGGCCGGGGGCGGGAGGTGAGTCGAACATCTGTACTCAACTTTAGATGGTCGTGATTCACAACGCAACCCTTCTCGAGGATTTCTTTGCCGTCTCCCGGGCTCAGCAGGCCCCTGGGTACGAGGGCCAGAGGTCACCGGGCTGGGGCTACCGCACCCCCGGTTTCGGGGGAGAGGCAGCGCTGGAGAACGGGAACGAGACCGTTCGCGCCGTCCGGACTTTGTGAACAAATGCACGAGAAGTACTTTGGGGCAGGTGCCGGACGAGCCGCGTCGCATCCCTGAGGCCACTGTCGCCCGCCTTCCCCTGTACCTCCGGGCCCTGGTCACGCTGGCCGACGACCGGGAGGCCACCTGCTCGTCGGAGCGCCTGGCCGACCTGGCCGGCGTCAACGCCGCCAAGGTGCGCAAGGACCTCTCCTACCTCGGCTCCTACGGCACGCGGGGCGTGGGCTACGACGTCGAGTTCCTGCTCTTCCAGATCAGCCGGAGCCCTGGGCCTCACCCACGACTGGCCCGTCGTCATCGTCGGCGCCGGCAACCTGGGCCGGGCCCTCGCCAACTACGGCGGCTTCACCGCCCGGGGCTTCCCCGTGGTGGCGCTGGTCGACACCGACGAGTCCAAGGTGGGCGAGAAGGTGGGCACCACCCCGGTCTGCCACCTCGACGACCTCGAGGCGCTGGTCAAGGAGCACAGCATCGCCATCGGCGTGCTGGCCACACCGTCCGGCGCCGCCCAGGAGGTGGCCGACCGCATGGTCGGTGCCGGCATCGCCTCCGTCCTGAACTTCGCCCCCGCCGTGGTCACGGTGCCCGAGGCGGTCTCCCTCCGCAAGGTCGACCTGGCCTCCGAGCTGCAGATCCTCAGCTTCTACCAACAGCGCCAGGCCGGCGGCCTGACCGACCTGACCGGGTGACACCGTGGCCCTGCCGAGCCGGCCGTACCCGGTCAACCTCCTGGTGGCGGGTCGCTCGGTGCTCGTCGTCGGGGGCGGGACCGTCGCCCTCGAGAAGGTCGAGGGCCTGCTCGACGCCGAGGCCGACGTGACCGTGGTCGCCCCGGAGATCGTCCCCGAGCTGGTCGACCGCGCCGGGGTGAGGGTCGAGCAACGGCCCTACCGCTCCGGTGAGGCGGCCGACCACCGCCTGGTGGTCGTGGCCACCAGCGACCCGGAGGTCAACGCCGCGGTGGCGGCCGACGCCGAGGCCGCGGGGGTGTGGGTCAACGCCGCCGACGACCTCGCCAACTGCACCTTCACCCTGCCGGCTCGCGTACGCCGGGGTGACCTGCTCCTGACCGTCTCGACCGGGGGCCGCAGCCCCGGCCTGGCGTCCTGGACCCGGCAGCGCCTGGAGGCCGAATTCGGCCCCGAGTGGGCCACGCTGCTCGACCTGGTGGCCGAGGCCCGGGACGAGCTGCGGGCCTCGGGCCGCTCCTCGCTGGGGGTCGACTGGCACGCCGCCCTAGACTCAGGAATGCTGGAGATGGTCCGCGAGGGCCGCATTCGACGAAGCGAAGGAGCGCCTGCAGGCGTGTCTGTCGTCGTCATCGGACTGAACCACCGCACCGTCCCCCTCGACCTGCTCGAGCGGATGACGGTCAACGAGGCGAGCCTGCCCAAGGCCCTCGCCGACCTGCTGGGTCGCGACCACGTGTCGGAGGCGGTCGTCCTGTCCACCTGCAACCGCACAGAGGTCTACGCGTCGGTCGAGCGCTTCCACGCCGCCTACGCCGACATCCGCGACTTCCTCTCCGAGCCTGGCCTTCCTGCCCCCCGAGGACTTCGGCGACCACCTCTACGTCCACTACGACGAGGCCGCGGCCCAGCACCTCTTCTCTGTGGCCGCCGGGCTCGACTCCGCCGTCCTGGGCGAGAGCGAGATCCTGGGCCAGGTCCGCACCGCCTGGGAACGGGCCCGGGCGGAGGGGGCGACGGGCGCCACCCTCAACATGCTCTTCCGCCACGCCCTCGAGGCGGGCAAGCGGGCTCGGACCGACACCGCCATCGGCGAGAAGACCACCTCCGTCTCCCAGGCCGCGGTGGCCATGGCCGGCGAGCGCCTCGGGGGCCTCGAGGGTCGCTCGGTCCTCGTCGTCGGGGCGGGCGAGATGGGCGAGGGCATGGTCCGCTCCCTCATCGACGCCGGCGCCTCGCCGGTCCAGGTCGCCAACCGCACCTGGCACCGGGCCGCCGAGCTGGCCGAGCGAGTCGGGGCCACGGCCATCCACCTGGATGACCTGCCCGGCGCCCTCACCGACGTCGACCTGCTCCTGACCTCGACCGGCGCCACCTCGATCATCGTCGAGCACGGTGACGTCGAGCCCGTGGTCGACGCCCGGGCCGGTCGCCCGTTGCTCATCGTCGACATCGCGGTGCCCCGCGACGTCGACGCCGCCGCCGGCACCCTGCCCGGCGTGACCCTGCTCGACATGGACGACCTGCGGGCCTTCGCCGAGATCGGCCTGGCCGAGCGGCGCCGAGAGGTCAACGCCGTCCGGGCCATCGTCGAGGACGAGGTCGAGCGCTTCCACGAGCAGAGCACGGCCCGCGAGGTCGCCCCCCTGGTCGCCGCACTGCGCCAGCGGGCCGACGACCTGCGGCAGGCCGAGCTGGCCCGCCAGCAGAGCCGACTGGCCGACCTGACCCCCGCCCAGCAGGAGGCCGTCGAGGCCGTCACCCGGGCCGCACTGGCCAAGGTCCTGCACCAGCCCACGGTGGCCCTCAAGGCGGCGGCGGGCACCCCCAAGGGCGAGCGCCTGGCCGAGGCCCTGCGCGAGCTCTACGACTTGTGAGAACGACGGGACGGGCTCGCCCTCGCCGCGACGCAGTGCTCGTCGGTCGGCTCGCTCCGCTCGCGTCCTAGGCCACAGATGCGGCTCCGGGCCGCGACCCGCGGTAGCCCGCTGGCCCGTTGGCAGGCCGACCATGTCGCGGCGCTCTTGTCGGCTGTCGACGCCGCCGTCGAGCACGAGGCCGTCGTCGTCAGCACCAGCGGTGACCGTGACCGGATCCGCCCCCTGGCCGAGATCGGCGGCAAGGGCGTCTTCGTCAAGGAGGTCCAGGCCGCCGTCCTCGACGGGCGGGCCGACCTGGCCGTCCACTCCGCCAAGGACCTTCCGTCGACCACCCCCGACGACCTGGTCATCGCCGCCGTGCCCGAACGGGGCGACCCCCGGGACGCCCTGGTGGGCCGGGCGCTGTCCGACCTCTCGCCCGGCTCCCGCATCGCCACCGGCTCGGCTCGGCGCCGGTCGCAGCTGGCCGCTCACCGCCCGGACCTGACCTTCGTCGGTCTCCGCGGGAACATGGACACCCGCCTGGCCGCCGCGGCCGACCACGGCGCGGTTGTCGTGGCCATGGCCGCCCTCGACCGCCTGGGTCGCGCTGCGGAGGCCACCGAGGTCCTGGACCCCGCCATCGTCCTGCCCCAGGTCGGCCAGGGCACCTTGGCCGTCGAGTGTCGGGCCGACGACGAGGCGACCCGAGCCCTGCTGGCCGCCATCGACCACAAGCCCAGCCACAGGGCCCTGCGGGCGGAGCGGGCCTTCCTGGCCGAGCTGGGCGGCGACTGCGACATCCCCGCCGGGGCCTACGCCGTGGTCGACGGCGCCGGCGTCCGCCTCGAAGGCCTCATTGCCTCACTGGACGGTCACGTGGTCCTGCGCCATGCCCTCCGGGGGGAGGATCCCGAGGCCACGGGTCGGACGGTGGCGCGGTTCCTGCTCGACGACGCCGGCGGCGCCGCGATACTCGAGCCGTGACTACACGTTCTTACCCGTCATCCGGCCCCCCCAGGGGCCACATCGCGGGTAAGAACGTGGGAGCGGGGTCATGACCGTCTACCTGGTGGGGGCCGGGCCGGGGGACCCGGGGCTGCTCACCGTGCGAGGGGCCGAGGTGCTGGCCCGGGCCGACGTGGTCGTCTACGACCGGCTGTCGGTCGCCGCGCTGCTCGACCAGGCCCCGGTCAAGGCCGAGCGCATCAGCGTGGCCAAGCAACCCGGCGGCGTGTCGACCCCCCAGGACGAGATCAACCGGCTGCTGGTCGAGCACGGTCGGGCCGGCCGCACCGTCGTGCGCCTGAAGGGGGGCGATCCCTTCGTCTTCGCCCGCGGCGGCGAGGAGGCCCAGGCCCTGCTCGACGCCGGCGTCTCCTTCGAGGTCGTCCCCGGCATCACGTCGGCGATCGCCGCGCCGGCCTACGCCGGGATCCCGGTGACCCTGCGCCACTCGTCGACCTCGTTCACCGTGGTCACCGGCCACGAGGACCCCACCTCCGGCGCCGAGGGCACGGTCAACTGGGAGGCGGTGGCCCGGGTCGGCGGCACCATCATCATCCTCATGGGCGTCGCCCGAATGGGCCTCATCGCCGAGCGCCTCATGGCGGGCGGCCGCTCGCCGGACACGCCGGCCGCCGCCGTCCAGTGGGGGACCCGCCCCGAGCAGCGGACGATCCGGGCCACGCTGGCGACGATCGCCGACCAGGACCTGGCCGCCCCGTCCACCATCGTCGTGGGCGAGGTGGCCGCCGAGGACCTGGCTTGGTTCGCGGCCCGACCCCTCTTCGGTCAGACCGTCGTGGTCACCCGGCCCGAGGGCCAGGCCAGCATCCTGGCTGAGCAGCTGCGGGGGGCCGGCGCCGACGCTGTCATCCTCCCGGTCATCGAGATCGAGGACGCCGGCCGACGGCGGAGCCGCGCTGTCCGCGGCCCTGGCCGCCGTCGGCGGCTACGACTGGCTGGTCGTGACCTCAGCCAACGGGGCCCGCCGGGTGTTGGCCGGCCTCCCCGACGCCCGGGCGCTGGGCGGCGTGGCGGTCGCCGCCATCGGTCCGGGTACCGCCGCCGCCCTGGCCGACGGCAACGTCAGGGCCGACCTCGTGCCCGAGCGCTATGTGGCCGAGGGCCTGCTCGAGGCGTTCCCCGCCCCACCCGATGGCGGCGGCCGGGTCTTGCTGGCCCGGGCTGCGGTGGCCCGCGACACCCTCCCCGAGGGGCTACGGGCCGCAGGCTGGGACGTCGACGTGGTCGAGGCGTACCGCACCGTGCCCGCGACGCCCGATCCCGCGGCGCTGGACGCGGCGGCGGCCGCCGACATCGTGACGTTCACCTCGTCCTCGACCGTGACCCGCTTCCTCGAGGTCGCCGGTCCGGACCGGGTCCCGCCCCTCGTGGCCTGCATCGGCCCCGTCACCTCGGCCACGGCCCAGGACGCCGGCCTGACCGTGGATGTCGAGGCCACCGACCACACGGTGCCCGGTCTGGTCGCCGCCCTGGTCGAGCACCTCCGGTGACGCTGCAGGCCCTGGTCTTCGACTTCGACGGCCTCATCCTCGACACCGAGTGGTCGGCCTTCTCGACCGCGGCCGAGGTCTGGACCGAGCACGGCGTCGAGCTGGACCTCGCGGTCTGGCAGGAGATCGTCGGCACCGCCGACCACGTCCACTGGAGCGAGATGCTGGAGGCCGATCTCGGCCGCCCCATCGACCGAGACACCGTCGTGCCCGCCCGCCAGGCCCAGCACCACGTCGACATCGAGGCCATGGACCTCCTCCCCGGTGTCCTCGACCTGATCGAGGCCGCGGTGACCGCCGGCCTGGACCTGGCCGTGGCCTCCAGCTCACCCCACGGGTGGGTGGACGGGCACCTGGAGCGGCGGGGCCTCATCGACCACTTCTCCGCCATCGTGTGTGGGGACGACGTGGCCCGGACCAAGCCCGACCCCGAGCTCTACCGGACCGCCCTCGACCGCCTGGGTGTCGCCGCCGACGAGGCGGTGGCCCTGGAGGACTCCCGCCACGGCACGGTGTCCGCCTCCACCGCCGGGCTCGCGGTCGTCGCCGTCCCCAACCGGGTCACCACGGGCCAGGACTTCAGCGCGGCCCGTCTGGTCGTCGACTCGATGGCCACGCTGACCATCCCCCTCCTGGCCGCCCTCGTCCCCTGATCCCGTTCCGGTTGCACCTCCCCGCGGAGGAACGCGGGGACGTGCAACCGGAACGATCGGTCAGTCGCCCTCGGCCTCGTCCTCGACCTCGGTGATGGGGCCGTCGGTGAAGAGGTAGGTGCGGAGCTGCTCGTCCAGCTTCGGGTCCCGGCGCCGGAGCCACTCCAGCGTCATCGCCGCGTGCTCCTTCTCCTCGTCCCGGTTGTGGGCCAGGACCGCAGCCAGGTCCGCGTCGTCGGTGGCGTCGACGCGCTGGTTGTACCAGTCGACCGCCTCCAGCTCCTCCATCAGCGAGACCATGGCCCGGTGGTAGTCGATCGTCTCGATGCTCAGCTTCTCGGCCGATTCGTGCAGTCCTTCACTCGCCATGGGTCTGATTGCTAGCACCTGGCGAAGGTCCGTTTTCCAGATCGAGCGAAAGGTAGGTCGTCGGGGCATCCGGATCGGTCCTCGGCCTCGGAGAAGAGGTGCTACCCCCCTTCTACGGAGGCACACCCCCATGCGGATCGCCGTCGCCGGGTCCGGCGTGTCCGGGCTGGTCTCAGCCTGGCTGCTCGCCCCCCACCACGACGTGGTCCTCTTCGAGGCCGACGGCCGTCCCGGTGGCCACACCAACACCGTGGACATCCACCTGCCGACCGGTGACCATGCCGTCGACACCGGCTTCATCGTCTGCAACGACCGGACCTACCCGAACTTCCTCCGTCTCCTCGACGAGTTGGGCGTGGCCACCCAACCCAGCGCCATGACCTTCAGCGTGTCCGACGCCGTCACCGGCATCGAGTGGGCGGGCACTGACCTGAACGGGGTCTTCGCCCAGCGCCGCAACCTGGTGCGACCGGCCTTCCTGCGCCTGCTGGCGGACGTGGCCCGCTTCGGCCGCGTGGGTCGGCGCACCCTGCGGGAGGCCGGCGAGGCGGTCGACCTCGGCACGCTGGCCGACTTCGTCGACGAGCACCGGTTCTCGTCCGCCTTCGTCGACCTCTACCTCGTCCCTCTCGGTGCGTCCATCTGGTCCGCAGAGCCAACCACCTTCGACCGTTACCCCCTCCGTCCCCTCCTGGCCTTCCTCGATCACCACGGCCTGCTCGATCTGCGGCAGCGACCGCAGTGGATGACGGTGTCCGGCGGCGCTCGCACCTACGTCGAGGCCATCACCGCCGAGTTGGACGACCGGGTCCGCCTCGGCTGCCCGGTCGAGGGGCTCAGCCGGTCGTCGGCGAAGGTCGAGGTCCGCAGCCGGGCCGGCACCGAGGTCTTCGACCATGTCGTCGTCGCCGCCCACAGCGACCAGGCGCTGGCCCTCCTGGACGACCCGACCGACGCCGAGCGGGAGGTCCTCGGCGCCATCCGCTTCGTGGCCAACGAGGCGACCCTGCACACCGACCGGCGCATGCTGCCGGCGAACCCACGGGCCTGGGCGGCCTGGAACTACCACCGGCCGGCGAGGCCGCGGGACGGGGTGGCGGTCACCTACGACCTCAACCGCCTGCAGCGCCTCGGCGCCCCCCAGCCGATCTGTGTGACCCTCAACCGGGGCGACGAGATCGACCCCACGACCGTCCATCAGCGCGTCCCCTACGCCCACCCGGTCTACGACCCTGCCTCCGACGGCGCCCGTCGTCGACGAGCTGAGGTCAGCGGCGCCAACCGGACGAGCTACGTCGGCGCCTATTGGCACAACGGCTTCCACGAGGACGGGGTGCGCAGCGCGTTGGAGGCCTGTCGCCCGTTGGGATCCCGATGGCGGTGACCCTCCAGGCCGGCACCGTCACCAGCGCGGTGTACACGGGCCAGGTCCACCACCGTCGGCTCCGACCCGTCGACCACGGCTTCACCTACCGGCTGGCGATGACGTTCCTCCGCCTCGACGAGGTGGACGAGGTCCTGGCCCGTCATCGCCTGTGGAGCCGGCGGCGATGGCATCCGGTCCGCTACCGCCGGGCGGACTACCTCGGCGACCCCCGCCAGGACCTGACCGAGGCCGTGAAGGACGTGGTGGCCGCCGAGCTCGGCTTCCGCCCCGAGGGCCCGGTGGCCTTGCTGGCCCACCTGCGCACCCTCGGCTGGTGCTTCAACCCGCTGGCCGCCTACTACTGCTACGACGCCACCGGGAGCCGGGTCCAGGCCCAGGTCCTCTCGGTGACCAACACCCCGTGGGGGGAGCGCACCGAGTACGTCGTCGACACCCGGTCGTCGCCCACGGCCTGGACAGGGCACTTCGCCAAGGCGATGCACGTCTCCCCGTTCATGGGGATGGACCAGCGCTACCGCCTCGAGGCCTCGGCCCCGGGCGAGGACCTGCACCTGCGTCTGGCCAACGACGAGGACGGCCGCACGGTCTTCACCGCCGACCTCGACCTCGATCGGCGGCCGGCGGACCGAGCCGGGCTCGCTCACGTCCTCTGGCGCCACCCGTTGATGACCCTCCGGGTGTCGCTGGCCATCCACCTCCAAGCCCTGCGCCTCTGGCGCAAGGGCGTCCCGTTCGTCCGTCACCCCGACCGGAGCCCGTCATGACCCAACTGGCCGACATCCTCGCCCGGCGCACCGCCCTCGGGCTCCTGGCCCGCATCCGCACCGGCCACGTGGTCGTCAAGGACGCTGGCGGCGAACACCACTTCGGTGACCGCCTCGAGCCCGAGGTCACCATCCGGGTCCACGACGGGACGACGTACCGCCGTTGGCTCTCGGGCAGCGCCGGCGTGGGGGAGAGCTACGCCGAAGGCCGCTGGGACACCGACGAGCTGACCGCCCTGCTCCGGGTGATCGTGCGCAACCTCAACCCGCTGGAGGCCGCCGCCGCCCGCTGGCACCGGCTCACCAAGCCGGTCGCCGATCCCCTCCGCCGGCTCCGGCGTCCCGACCCCGATCGGGACCGGACCAACGTCCGCACCCACTACGACCTGAGCAACGAGTTCTTCGCCGCCTTCCTGGACCCGACGATGACGTACTCGTCGGCCGTGTTCGCCCATCCCGGCCAGGACCTGCAGGCGGCGCAGGAGGCCAAGCTCGACCGGCTGTGTCGCAAGCTGGCCCTCGGACCCCACGACCACGTCGTCGAGATCGGGACCGGCTGGGGGAGCTTCGCGCTGTACGCCGCCCAGCGCTACGGCTGCCGGGTCACGACCACGACCATCTCCGCGGCCCAGCACACCGAGGCCCGGCGCCGGGTCGTCGAGGCCGGGCTGGGGGACCGCATCGACGTCCGCCTCGAGGACTACCGCCACCTGACCGGGACCTACGACAAGGCGGTGTCCATCGAGATGATCGAGGCCGTCGACTGGCGGGACCTGCCCGGGTACTTCGCCGCGCTCCACCGGCTGGTGGGCGCCCGCGGCGTGGTGGGGCTGCAGGCCATCGTCATCGGCGACGACCGCTACGACCGGGCCCGGGTGGCCACCGACTTCATCAAGGCCCACGTGTTCCCCGGCGGCTGCCTGCCCTCGGTCGGCACCATCACCCGCACCGCGGCCGAAGCCGGCCCTCTCGACCTGGTCGACCTCGAGGACCTGGGGCTCCACTACGCCGAGACGTTGGCCCGCTGGCACCACCGCCTCGAGCTGATCGGTGACGACCTGCCGGGCCTCGGCCTCGACGAGCGCTTCGCTCGGCTCTGGTCCTTCTACTTGCGCTACTGCGAGGCGGCCTTTCTCGAACGCCACGTGAGCGTCGTCCAGGCCGTCCTCGCCGGTCGCGACTGGCGGGGAGCGGGCCCGTTGCTGCGGGCCGTGTGAGAAATTCCCGCCGCCGGGCAATCCAGGGAGGTGGCCGGCTCCGTAGAACTGGGGCGCGGGCGATCTGACGCCGGGCCGGGTGGCCGTTCTCTCCCCCTAGACCACCCGGTTCGGCGTCGGTCCCGCCCGCCTCACCAGCTCAAGGCCGTCCCGATCGGGGCGATGGGTAGGGGTGCCGACCGCCACGATGCTCGACGCGCCTGCCCCGGCCGCCCGGGCGACAGAATACGCGGTCCGCCGGATCGTCCTCCTCGGCCTGCTGCTGAACGTCGGCCTGGTCGCGTTCTGTGCGGCGACCTACGGCGGCGGGGCCGAGTGGTTCGTCAAGTTCGGCGAGGACGGGGCCTACACCCCGTACGCCCGAGAGGTGCTCGGAGACGACCTGCTCGTCCCGCTCGAGGACGGCCATGACGGCCAGGGCTACTGGCTGCAGGCCCGAGACCCGCTCCTGATCGACGGCGACCGGATGGCGGCCACCTTCGACCGGCCGGCCTACCGGGCCCAGCGAATGCTCTACCCGACCCTGGTGGCGCCCTTCGGCCTCGTCGGCGAGGACGCCGTCCTCTGGGGCCTGGTCGTGGTCAACCTGGTGGCCGTCGGTTTCGGGACGCTCTGGGCCACCCGGCTGGCGCAGGACATCGGAGCGCCCGAGCGGGCCGGCCTGGCCTTCGCGCTGAACCCACTGATCGCCATCTCCCTCGTCATGGACTTCGCCGACGCTCTGGCGCTGGCCGGCCTGGTCGGGGTCGCCCTGGCCGTGCACCGGCGGCGATGGGGGTGGGCGGTGGCCGCCGGCGTCGCCGCGGTGCTGGCCAAGGACGTGACCGGGGCTGCCCTCGCCGCGTTGGTGCTGCTCTGGCCCGTCGCCGGCGCGGTCCGGAGGCGCTGGGCGATCGTCGTCGTCCCCGCGCTGAGTGCGCTGGGCTGGGCGGTCTACGTCCGTTGGCGCCTGGGTTGGCCGGCCAGCGACATCGAGGAGTTCACGCCCGTGGCGCTGGGGGGCTACCTCGACGCCTACCGGCGGGGGTGGAGCCAGCACGGCAACTGGGGCGACGCGGTGTTCTCGGTCTTCCTGCTGGTGGCCGCCGCGATGGTCGTCCTGCGCTGGTGGCGGCGCCGGAACCTCGAGATGACGATGGCCCTGCCCTTCGCCCTGTTGGTGCCCTTCCTGACGGCCACCGTGACCGACCTCGCCATCAACTCGTTCCGGGTCATCGCCCCGGCCCTGACCTTCGTGGTCATCGACTGGTACGCCGAGACCGCCAGCCGCACCGATCAGGCGGCCAGCGACGCCACCCACTCGTCGACCAGGTCACCGAGGATGGGCAGCGTGACCGAGCCGTGGGCCAGGACGGCGTCGTGGAACCCCTTGATGTCGAACCGCTCGCCCAGCTGATCCCGGGCCGCGGCCCGGAGCCGGAAGAACTCCCGCTGGCCCACCTTGTAGGCCAAGGCCTGGCCGGGCATGCCGATGTAGCGGTCGATCTCGACGGTGACCTCGCCCTCGTCGAGCGGGGTGTGCTCGAGCAGGAAGTCGATGGCTTGGCGCCGGGTCCAGCCCAGCGCGTGCAGCCCGGTGTCGACGACGAGGCGCCCGGCCCGCCAGGCGTCGGCGCTGAGCATGCCGAGGCGGTCGAGGTCACCGCTGTAGAGCCCCATCTCGTCGGCCAGGCGCTCGGTGTAGAGGGCCCAGCCCTCGACATAGGCCGTGTTGCCGAAGCCGAAGCGCTGGAAGGCCGGGAGGTCGGTCAGCTCGGCGGCGATGGCCAGCTGCAGGTGGTGCCCGGGGATGGCCTCGTGGTAGCCGATGCTCTCGGCCTCGGTCCGTGACTTGTCGCCCGGGTTGTGGGTGTTGACGTAGTAGGTGCCGGGTCGGCTGCCGTCGCCCGCGGGCGGGAAGTAGTAGGCGGCCGGGGCGTCGGCCGCCAGGTACTCGGGCACGGGGACGATGGCGCAGTCGGACTCGGGCAGGCGCCCGAACCAGTCGCCCATCGCCGCCTTGGCCCGGTCGAGGGCATCGGCGGCGTCGGCCATGATCTCGTCGCCCGTGGCGTACTTCAGGGCCGGGTCCGACCGCAGGCGCTCGAACACCGCCTCGGTGTCGGGGAGTTCGAAGGCCCGCCCCCCGATCTCGGCGTACTCGACGGGCAGGCGCTCGGTGATCTCCTCCATCCCGATGTCGTGCAGCTCCTGGGGGCTGAGGTCGGTGGTGGTGTGGAGGCGGACCAGCGCGGCATAGATCTCGTCGCCGCCGTCGAGGTGGCACAGGCCGGGGCGCTCGTCCGGCCGGGCCACGGGCTGCAGGTCGTCGGCCAGCACCGCCCGGTAGCGGACGAACCCGGGGCGGATGACCTCTTCGGTGACCTGGCGCAGCTGGTCCCGCCACGCGCCCTCATCCCAGCCCGCGGTGTCCTGGGGCGGTGGCAGTCGGACGAAGGGATCGTCGTCGAGGGACGAGGCGAGGTAGCCGTCGACCTGGTTGAGGGAGCGCTCGATGCAGATGGCGGCGGGCGTGCGCCCGTGGGCCAGCCCGGACCGGAAGCGCTCGGCGGCCTGGTCGAGGAAGCGGCCGGCCTGGCGATACCGCTCGACCAGCCGGGCGGCCGAGTCGGCGTCGGCGGCCTGCGTCTGCGGGGCGATCTGCAGGAGGTCGGCGTGGGCCCCGGTGTTCTGGTCCGAGGCCAGCTCGGCCAACTGGTGGTCGGTCCGCATCCGGGCGTTGTCGACCTCGGCCAGCAGGAGGCCTCGGGTCACCCGGCCGCCCGGGGAGAGGGTGGCGGGGTCCACCGCCGCGGCCTGGTCACCGACGGCAGCCACGACCGCCAGGTGGGCGACCTCGGCCTCCTCGGACAGCTCGTCCATGCGGTCGTCGTAGCGGTGGTCGCCCACGAAGGTGGCGTAGACGGGCGAGGCGTCGAGCACCGCCTCCCAGTAGTCGTCGGCGATCCGGCGGAGGTCAGCGTCGCTCATGGCTCCGTTCTACCCCGGAGCCGGGGCCGTAGCCTTTCTGACCATGGGTTTCCCCGAGCGACGGATGCGGCGGTTGCGGCGCACGCCGGCGCTGCGCCGGTTGGTGGCCGAGACCCGGTTGTCGGTCGACGACCTGATCGCCCCGCTCTTCGTGCGGGAGGGCATCGACGAACCCCGGCCGATCGCCTCCCTCCCCGGCCACCTGCAGCACACCCGGGAGAGCCTGCGCAAGGAGGTGGCCGAGCTGGCCGCTCTGGGCGTGCCCGCCGTGGTCCTCTTCGGCATCCCCGAGCACAAGGACGACGAGGGCTCGGGGGCGTGGAACCCCGACGGCGTCGTCCAGCTCGCCCTGCGGGACCTCCGCGATGACGTCGGCGACAGCCTCGTGCTCATCCCTGACCTCTGCCTCGACGAGTACACCGACCACGGCCACTGCGGCGTCCTGACGACCGACGGTCGGGTGGACAACGACGCCACCATCGAGCGCTACGCCCTGGCGGCGGTGGCCCAGGCTGAGGCGGGGGCCGACATCGTGGCCCCGTCGGGGATGATGGACGGCCAGGTGCGGGCGATCCGGGCGGCGCTGGACACGAGCGGCTTCGTCGACGTGGCCATCCTGGCCTACGCCGCCAAGTACGCCTCGGCCCTCTACGGCCCGTTCCGGGAGGCGGTCGACGTCGAGATCGCCGGCGGCGGGAACCGCAAGGGCTACCAGCAGGACCCCCGCAACGCCCGCGAGGCCATGGAAGAGATCCGCTTGGACCTCGAGGAGGGGGCCGACCTGGTCATGGTCAAGCCCGCACTGGCCTACCTCGACGTCATCGTCCGAGCCCGGGCCGAGGTCGATGTGCCGCTGGCCGCCTATCACGTGTCCGGGGAGTACGCGATGGTCAAGGCCGCGGCCGAGCACGGCTGGATCGACGGCGACGCCGTCCTGGCCGAGCACCTGACCGCCATCCGGCGGGCGGGGGCCGACATGATCCTGACCTACGCCGCCCGCGAGATCGCCGCATCTCGGTGAGCGACCTCACCAACACCGGCCTCTTCGCCCGCGCCCGTGATGTCATCCCCGGCGGGGTGGACTCGCCGGTCCGGGCGTTCGGCTCGGTCGGTGGTGAGCCCTACTTCGTCGCCCGGGCCGAGGGGGCCTACGTCTGGGACGTCGAGGGCCGGCGCTACACCGACTTCGTCCAGTCGTACGGCGCCGTCATCCTCGGCCACAGCCACCCCGTCGTCGTCGAGGCCGTGCAGCGGGCGGCGGAACGGGGGACGTCCTACGGCGCCCCCACGGAGGGCGAGGTCCTGCTGGCCGAGGCCATCGTCGAGCGCGTGCCGTCGGTGGACCGGGTCCGTCTGGTCAACAGCGGCACCGAGGCCACGATGACCGCGTTGCGCATCGCCCGCGGCTTCACGGGCCGGGATCGGGTCATCAAGTTCGCCGGCAACTACCACGGCCACGGCGACGCCCTGCTGGCCGGCTCCGGCAGCGGGGTGGCCACCCTGGGCCTGCCCGGCTCGGCGGGGGTGCCCGCCTCCGCGGTGGCCGAGACCCTGGTCGTCCCCTACAACGTCGTGCCCGAGATCGGCGACGACGTGGCTGCGGTCATCGTCGAGCCGGTGGCGGCCAACATGGGCCTGATCCCGCCGGTCGACGGCTTCCTCGACGGCCTCCGGGCGGCCTGTGACGGCGCCGGCGCCCTCCTGATCTTCGACGAGGTCATCACCGGGTTCCGCCTCGGCGCCGACGGCGCCCAGGGCGCCTACGCCGTCACCCCGGACCTGTCCTGCTTCGGCAAGGTCATCGGCGGCGGCCTGCCCCTGGCCGCGGTCGGCGGGCGGGCCGACGTCATGGCTGTCCTCGCCCCCGAGGGTCCCGTGTACCAGGCGGGCACCCTCTCCGGGAACCCTTTGGCCACCGCCGCCGGCCTGGCCGTCCTGGGCCAGCTGGACGACGGCGCCTACCGGATGCTGGCCGGGCGGGCCGAGATGCTCGGCGGCTGGCTGGCCGACGTGATCGCCGAGTCGGGCCTGCCCATCCGGGTCCCGGTGGTCGGCCCCCTCCTCGGCCTCTACTTCGCCAGTGACGAGCCCCGCGACTACGACGGGGCCAAGGGGACCGACGAGGCCGTGTACGCCGCCTTCTTCCACGCCCTGCTCGACCGGGGCGTGGCCATCGCCCCCGGCGCCTACGAGGTCCTCTTCCCGGGCCTGGCCCACACCAAGGACGAGCTGGAGCGGGTGGCCGACCTGGCCTCCGCCGCCGCCATGGAGGTCGCGGCGAAGGAGGTCGCGGGGAAGGGGTAGAAGGAGGAAGGGGTAGAACGGGGGCGTGACCGACGAGTCCTCCCGCAACGACGCCCTGGTGCTGTTCGGTGCCACCGGTGACCTGGCCGTGAAGAAGATCTTCCCCGCCGTGTACGAGATGGCCAAGATCGGCACCCTCGGCGATGGCCCCGTGATCGGAGTGGCCTCCCGGGACTGGACGGTCGACCAGCTGCGGGAGCACGCCCGGGAGGCGATCGAGGCGAAGTCCGAGATCGACGAGAAGGTGTGGGCGGACCTCGCCCCCCGCATCAGCTACGTCAGCGGCGACTACCGCCAGGCCGACACCTACGCCCGGCTGGCCGCGGCCATCGGCGCCGGCGGCTGTGACCGGCCGCTGTACTACCTGGCGATCCCCCCGGCCCTCTTCGACGACGTCGTCCAGGGCCTCCACGAGGCGCAGTGCACGGGCAACGCCCGGGTCGTGGTCGAGAAGCCCTTCGGCCGGGACCTGGCGTCGGCCGAGGAGCTCAACGACGTCCTCCACCAGGCCTTCGCCGAGAACGACATCTTCCGCATCGACCACTACCTGGGCAAGGAGTCGGTCGAGAGCCTCCTGGTGTTCCGGTTCGCCAACTCGCTCCTCGAGCCGGTCTGGAACCGCAACTTCGTGTCCAGCGTCCAGATCACGATGGCCGAGGACTTCGGCGTCGAGGGGCGGGGCGCGTTCTACGACAGTGCCGGTGCGATCCGCGACGTCATCCAGAACCACCTCTTGCAGATCGTGGCCCTGCTGGCCATGGAGCCACCGGCGGGCGACGGGGCCGACGCCCTGCGGGACGAGAAGGTGAAGGTGTTCCGCCAGATCCGCACCCTGGACCCCAGCCAGATGGTGCGGGGTCAGTACCGGGGCTACGTGGACGAGGCCGGCGTGGCCCCCGGCAGCGACGTCGAGACGTTCGCCGCTCTGCAGTTCGAGATCGACTCCTGGCGCTGGTCCGGCGTGCCCTGGCTCATCCGCTCCGGCAAGGAGATGCCGGCGTCGGCCACCGAAGCGGTGGTGACCTTCCACGAGCCACCCCGCCTGCTCTTCGTCGACCCCGCCAGCCCGGCGCCCCAGCCCAACCGGATCCGCTTCCGCATCAGCCCGACCGACGGTGTCGTGCTCCACCTCTTCTCCAAGGAGCCAGGGGATCGCATGGTCAGCGAGGCCGTCGACCTGGCCGTCGAGTACGAGCAGGTCTTCGGGCGCCGCCAGGAGGCGTACCAACGTCTCCTCGAGGACGCCATGGAGGGCGACCCCCGTCGCTTCGGTCGGGCCGACACCATCGCCGAGCAGTGGCGCCTGGTCAGCCGCCTCATCGCCGACCCCGACCCGGTCCACCTCTACGAGCGCCAGACCTGGGGTCCCCAGGAAGCCGCCGCCCTGGCCGAGCCCTACGGCGGCTGGGCCGACCCGATGCCGGCGTAGAGGTCCCGGAGGAGCTCGGCCGTGGCGCACCGGGCTGGGGCGGGCATGAAGGCGCTGGAAGTGCTCGCCCGGGAGGCGATCGACGGCTGGGACGGCCGACTCGAGCTCGACCTCTTCGGCACCGACGACCCCGCGGCTGTCGCCGCTGAGATCGACGGCTTCTGTCAGGTCCACCTCGGCGGTGCGGCCGGCGGGATCTTCTACGAGGCCGGCGTGGGTCTCGTCGCCGGCCTGCATCTGGCCGACGGGCGCGACGTCGTCATCAAGGTCCACCGCTGGAACGCATCGGCGGAGCGGTTGGCCGCGACCCAGCAGGTCCAACGGCACCTCGCCGACCACGGGCTCCCGGTGCCGAGGCCGCTGGTCGGGCCGACGGCACTCGGACGGGGCCTGGCCACGGTCGAGGAGCACCTCGCCGGCGATCGGGTGGACGGCCGGACGCCGGAGATTCGGACGACGATGGCCGCCGGGCTCCATCGGTTCATCGAGGCTGCGGCGACGATCCGGGCCGATGTCGGCCGGGCCCTGATCCTCCGACCCGTGGGGGCCCCGCTCTGGCCCGAGCCCCACAGCGTGCGGTTCGACTTCGAAGCGACCGCCGCCGGGGCCGAGTGGATCGACGACCTCGGCGAGGCGGCCCGGCGGCGGCTGCAGGACCTCCCGGGTGAGGACCGGATCGGCCACTTCGACTGGCGGGTCCAGAACCTCGCGTTCCGCAACGGCGAGATCATGGCCGTCTACGACAGCGACTCGATCGCGATGGCGCCGGAACCGGTGATCGTGGGGAGCGCCGCCGGTGGCTTCTGCATCGACTGGGAAGCCGACGTCGACGACCCGCCTCCCACCGTCGACGAGATGCTGGCCTTCGTCGCCGACTACGAGTCGGCTCGCGGCCGTCCGTTCGATGCCGGGGAGCGAGACACGCTCGACGCCGCCAATCTGGCGATGGTGGCGTACGGCGCCCGCTGCCAGCACTCGGACCTGTACCTGCAGCCTGAGTTCGGCGACACCTCGGCCATCGGTTGGTTCCGCCTCCTCCGCGACCGTGGTGACCGGGTGTTCGCGTGACGGGCTAGGCCGCGGGGCGCTCCGGGACCATGCGGGCGATGCGGGCGACGGAGCGGTAGGCGGCTTCGGCGGGGCCGAGCTCGTCGTCCCGCAGGAGGTTGGCCATGATGCGCAGGACCCACTCCATGAGGGACTGGCTGTGCATGCCGACCCGGGTCAGCTCCCGCATCAGGGCGGGGCGACCGATGATCTTGGTGAAGGCCCGGGCCACCCGGAAGTAGAGGCCGTACTCGTCGTCGAGCAGCTGCGGGTAGGTCTGCAGCGGGCGGGCGTCACCGGTGACGAGGGACTCGTCGAGCAGCCCGGCGGCCATGCGGCCCGTCTCGTAGGCGTAGTCGATGCCCTCGCCGTTGAAGGGGTTGATGGAGCCGGCGGCGTCGCCGATGACGATCCAGCTCGGGCCCACCTTGGGTGACACCGAGCCGGCCATGGGCAGGCGACCACCGGTGGCCTCGCCGACCTTGGTCTCGGGGCCGATCTCCCAGTAGCCGGGCGCGGTGAGCGCGAACTCGTCGAGCAGGTGGCTGGTGTTGATGCTGCGGTAGTCCCGGAAGGTGGACAGCAGGCCCACGCCGACGTTGATGGTGCCGTCGCCGACCGGGAAGATCCAGCCGTAGCCGGGCAGAGAGTTGCCGTTCCGGTCGACCATGTCCAGGGCGCTCTCGATCCACGGGTCGTCGTGGAGTGGGCTCTCGTAATAGCCCCGCAAGGCCATGCCCTGGGGATAGCTGCGGTCCCGGGCGGTGCCCAGGGCCCGACCGAAGCGGCTGTTGGCGCCGTCGGCCACCACCACGAAGCGGGCCGTGATCTCCTCGGTCTCGCCGGTGGCGGTGTCCTTGACCTCGGCCCCCCTGACCAGGCCGTCCTTCAGCAGGGGGGCGATGGCCTCGCACCGGGTGCGCAGGCGGGCCCCCGCGGCCACGGCGTGGTCAGCCACCATCTGGTCCAGGTCCCGGCGGCGCACGACGTAGCCGTGGCTCGGGAAGACGGGGTGCTCGGGCCAGTTCATCTCGAGGGTGATGCCGTGGGCCAAGGCCCGCAGCCCCTCGTAGCGGTGGTACTCCTCCAGGCCCCCGGCCAGGCCCATCTCCTCGAGCTGGTGCACCGCTCGCGGGGTCAGGCCGTCGCCGCAGGTCTTCTCGCGGGGGAAGGCCTTGCGTTCGACGATCAGCACGTCGTGGCCGGCCTTGGCCAACCAGTAGCCGCAGGCTGCTCCGGCCGGCCCCCCACCGACGATCAGGACGTCAGCGTCCAGCGCCACCGTCAGCCGGCGGCGGGAGCGTCGATGAGTTCGCCGGTCTCCGGGTCGTAGACGACGAGGAGGTTGCCCTCCGCGTCGACCAGGCCTTCTTCGACCGGGTCGAGGCCGCCGAACTCGGAGCGCTCGTAGGCCACGACCGACATGAGCTCCTCGGGCGTGAGCTCGTCGGCCCAGGCGGGCATGCCGCCGCCGCCGATGGGTGTGTTGTTGTCGCCGTAGGTGTCGCCCACCTGGTCGGCCCAACCGGTCGAGCCGAGGCTGACCCACTGGGCGTGGGTGGCCGGATCGCTGAACGTCTCGCCCACGGTGTCGAGGGCGGGCCCGACCCCGCCGCCGCCGGTGGCGCCGTGGCAGCTGGCGCACTTCCCGTAGACGGTGGCCCCGACGTCGAGTGCACCGAGGGCCTCGTTGGTGGGGGGCTCGAGGGTGCCGGCGTAGGCGTAGCCCCAGAGGGGGAGGAGGACGATCACCGGCAGGGCCCAGATCGGGACCCGCTTGCGCCGCAGCGCGGCCTGGACGTTGGGTCGGGGGGCGGACGGCTCCGGGTCGGGCACGCCGGGGGCGATGGGGGCCGGGGCGGCCACGGCGGGGGTGCCCGAGGCGGCCGATGTGGTGGCCGGGGCGCCGCCGCCGGCATCACCGCTCGGGGCGAGGGCCGCACCCTCCTCGTCGCCGCCGAGACCGAGGGCGGCACGGCGCTCACGCGAGCGCTGGAGCAGATAGTCGGGAACCTCGGTCACCATGCCTCCGGTGAGTCTGCGTGGGCCTGGTCACTCTAGGCCCGCGCCGCCACCCGGGACCAAGCAGCGGAGCGCCCGTTTCGCCCCCTCCGGGGAGGCCCGCTCCCGATGTGTTTCGGCCGGGGGTGCCGTGCTAGACCACAGATCGAGGCCCGGCGGCTAGCCTTGGGCCGGTCGATTGTGATTGTGTTCACGAAGTCCGAACCGGTGAGCCAGACGACGAGGAGGTGACAGGCAGGTGGTTGCGTTCGTTGCCTCCGTGCTCGTCAGCATCGCCCTCATCGGTGGGGGCGTCTTCTACATGCACCGTCGCCCGGTCGACCCCAAGGGCACCTGGGGTGAGTCCATGGTCGGCGCCGTCTACGTCTTCCTCACCCTCTTCTGGTGCTTCGGCGTGGTCCCCCACCAGTGGATCCTGTACGCCGACTCCGGCCTCGGCTGGCGGGTCGACAAGTTCCTGGTCGGCCCCGGGTCCATCCTCGAGAACCTCCCCTTCGTCATCCCCTATTCGGCCCTGCGCGACATCATGGTGGTCAACATCAACGTCGTGTACGTGATCGTGTGGGCCAAGCTCTGGTCGGCCTGGCAGAGCCGGGGCAAGGCCGAGCCCGTCGCCGAGCCGGTGACCTCCGACTACGGCCGCCCGCTGGTCAAGGCCGAGGCGTGAGCCGATGACGACCACCGACGCCAACCCCCCCATGCCGGAGTTCCGGGCCGACTACGTCCTGCAGGAAGTGGACGCGGCCTGGCTGGGTCAGGTGGTCAAGCCCAAGCAGTTCATCCACATCGACCAGTCCGAGTGCATCATGTGCGAAGGCTGCGTGGACATCTGCCCGTGGAAGTGCATCCACATGGTCACGCCCGACGCCATCGACGAGTCGATGGGCACCGAGCTGCCTGGCCTGGACCCCAGCGACCACGTCATCTTCACCATCGACGACGACGTCTGCACCCGGTGCGCCCTGTGCGTCGATCGCTGCCCCACCGGCGTCATCATCCTGGGCAAGATCGGCACCCCTGCCCCGACCGGTGACGCCCACCAGCGCACCAACACCCACGGTTACGCCTACGGCATGCGCCTCGGCTGACCAGGTAGATCAAGGAGCCCCCGACAGTGGCAAAGGCGATCGAGAAGCGGCCCAACCCGGGTGAGCTCGTCGGCCAGAAGCTCGATGACATCCAGGGCGGTCAGGTCTGGAGCTCGATCTTCCGACCCGGCTCGATCTTCCGGAAGGGCTACACGGACAGCCCCCGGAACCGGTCCTACGTCATCATGAACAGCGTCCTGTACCACCTCCACCCGGTGAAGGTGAAGCGGCACGCGGTCAAGGTCAGCTACACCCTCTGCCTCGGCGGGCTCAGCTTCTTCCTGTTCATCCTGCTGACGGTGACGGGCATCTTCCTGATGTTCTTCTACCGCCCGACCGCGGTGCAGGCCTGGGACGACATCCAGGCGCTCCACACCTCGGTGGCCTTCGGCCTGCTCGTGCGGAACATGCACCGGTGGGCCGCGCACCTGATGGTGATCTCGGTCTTCCTCCACATGGCGCGGGTCTTCTACCACGGGGCCTACAAGCCGCCCCGGGAGTTCAACTGGGTCATCGGCGTGGTCCTGCTCCTGCTGACCCTGCTCCTGAGCTTCACCGGCTACCTGCTGCCCTGGGACCAGCTGGCGCTCTGGGCCGTGACGGTCGGCTCGAACATGGGCGGGTTCGCCCCGGTCTTCGGGTCCCAGGTGAAGTTCGCCCTGTTGGGCGGCGCCGAGATCGGTTCTGAGACGTTGTTGCGGTGGTACGTCTTGCACGTGCTGTTCCTGCCCTTCGTGATCGTCATCTTCATGGCGGTGCACTTCTGGCGGGTCCGCAAGGACGGCGGCATCAGCGGGCCCCTGTAGGAGCGACTGAGACCCATGGTCGAGATCCCCGAACACCTCCGCAAGCGGGCCGAAGAGGCCCGAGCAAAGGCCGAGGCCGCCCGTGGTGGCGGCGACGGCGGCTCCGACGCGGGCGGCGACGCCGGTGGCGGCGACAGTGGCATCCCCTCCGAGCTGCTCGAGCGCTCCAAGGCCGCCCGGGCCCGGGCCGAGGGTGGGGACGCCGAGACCGCGCCGGCCGCGGCCGGTGGCGGCGGCACGGCCGTGGTCACCGCCCCGGCGGCGGCCACCCCCACCGGTCCCGGTGGCCACACCCAGCGCCTGCTGACCGTGGTCAAGGCCGGATCCATCCAGGACGTCAAGGCCACGCCGGTGGACAAGGTCCACACCTGGCCCCACCTGCTCCTGATCGAGTTCGTGGCCGCGCTCGGGATCACCGCCTTCCTGCTGTTCTTCTCGATCTTCGTCAACGCCCCGCTGCTCGAGCTGGCCAACCCCAACAAGACGCCGAACCCGTCCAAGGCGCCGTGGTACTTCCTGGGCCTCCAGGAGCTGCTGACGATGTTCCACCCCATGGTCGCCGGCGTGACCATCCCGACCATCGGCCTGATCGCCTACGCGATGGTCCCGTACATCGACAAGAACCCGAGCACCAAGCCCGAAGACCGGAAGTTCGCCATCTCCCTGTTCACCGTGCAGCTCATGTTCTGGGCCGTGCTGGTGATCATCGGGTCCTTCTTCCGAGGTCCCGGCCAGAACTTCGTCTTCCCCTGGAACGAAGGGATCTTCTTCGACCTGTAGGTCACGCCCATGAGCACCGGAACGATCCTCCTCATCGTCATCCCTCTGCTGGTCGTGCTGGCGGGCGTCCTCCTGGCCGGCGCGGCGCGCCGCCGGGAGACCGGCGACGCCGTCGGTGGCCTCAGCCGCGAGACCCGCAAGCGGGACCAGGGCGTCTCCCTGGACGCCGACCTCGAGCCCACCGGCAGGGACATCGAGCGCGACGCCAAGCTGGCCCAGTCCGGGAAGCTGGTCCCGGTCGACCCCGCCCCCCTCGAGCCCTACACCCCGCCCGACGCCGAGACCCTCGGGGTCACGCGGCGCCAGTTCCTCAACCGGGCCATCCTCGGCTTCACCGGGTTCTCCCTGGCCGCCTTCGGCGGGGCCGTGCTGGCGTTCATCTGGCCCAACGCCCAGGGCGGCTTCGGCTCCAAGATCAAGATCGGCAACCTCGACGACGTGAAGGCCAGCATCGTCGAGGGCAACGGCTTCTTCTACGTGCCCGAGGGGCGCATGTGGATCACCGAGTACCCCAGTGACGCGCTGGAGAAGGCCGCGCAGGTCTACTCACCCGCCGAGCTGACGGGCATGGAAGCCGGCGTGAACACGCTGTTCCAGACCTGTCCCCACCTGGGCTGCCGGGTGCCGAACTGTGACAGCTCGCAGTGGTTCGAGTGCCCGTGCCACGGCTCCCGGTACAACCGGGTGGGCGAGAAGCGGGGCGGACCGGCCCCCCGGGGGATGGACCGCTTCCCGGCGACGATCTCGGGCGGTGTGCTCGAGGTGGACACCGGCGTCCGCATCCAGGGCCCGCCCATCGGCACCAACACCACCGGCCAGGAGCCGGAGGGCCCGAGCTGCCTCGGGGGTTCGACGCACGAATGAGCGTTCTCGCAGGGGTCGTCCTGGCCTCGACCGTCTCCAGCGTGGGCTACGTCATCGTCGTCCTGACGCTGATCGCCCTCGGCGTCGCCGTCTTCATCAACATCCGCCGGGCCCGGGCCGAGACCGGCTCGGAGATGGAGCTGGCGCCGAACCGGATGCCGCACCACCCCGACGAGGTCCTCGAGGGCCCGGTGCTCAACCGCAACCTGGCCTTCGGCCTCGGGGCCATCGTGCTCATCTCGATCGGCCTGCCCGTGTACTGGCTGGGGGAGCCGGCTCGCAACGAGGGGGCGCAGGCCACCTTCGACCGCGTGGCCGCGGAACGGGGCGCCGAACAGTTCGCGGTGACCGCGGAGGGCGGCCTCAACTGCGCCGGCTGCCACGGCGGCATGGACGCTCCCGGGGGGGTGGCGCCCTACACGATCAACGACGCCAACGGTGAGTTCGTGGCCAGCGTCGAGTGGCAGGCCCCGGCCCTCAACACGGTCCTCCTGCGCTTCGACGAGGACGAGCTCTACGACATCCTCGTCTACGGCCGACCGTTCTCGCCCATGCCGGCGTGGGGCATCGCCGGGGGTGGCGCCCTCAACGACCAGCAGATCGGGAACCTGATCGCCTACCTCAAGACGATCCAGATCACCCCTGAGGAGGCCCAAGCGGCGGCCAGCAATGCCTTGACCGACGCCATGGCGAGCGGCCGGTTCGAGACCGAGGGCGAAGCCCTGTTCAACCTCGGCCTCTACGACGGCTTCGCCGGCGGCGCCTACTCCTGCGGGCGTTGTCACACCCAGGGCTGGTCGTACGGCGAGCCCGAGTCCGACGGCAACGGGGCCTTGGGGCCCAACCTGACCGCCGTACGGAGCCAGTTCCCCGGCGGTGCCGCGGGCTTCCAGGAGCAGGTCGACTTCGTGACCGAGGGCTCGATCAAGGGAGCCCTCTACGGCGCCCACGGCCAGGGCAGTGGGCGCATGCCCGGATTCGACGACATGTTGAGCGACGAGCAGATCCAGGCCATCGTGGAGTACGAGAGGAACCTGGGCGATGACTGAGTCGATCGTGGGCGTCCTGCTGGCCGGGATCTCCTATGACCCCGAGATCCGCGGCGTCCTGGTGGTCACGGTCGCCGCGCTGATCCTCATCGGCTCCGTCTACCTCCTGCTCAGCACCAACGTCGGGGCCCGCCTGGGCTTCCAGGTGGCCATGGCCGCCCTCTTCGGCTGGCTCATGCTGCTCAGCGTCTTCTGGTGGATCTACGGGGTGGGGGCCATCGGGACCTTGCCGACGTGGAAGGTCGAGGAGATCAACATCGGTGACCTCAGCCAGGCCCAGCTCGAGGAGGCCCGCGGCCTCGTCGAGGAGAACCTGCCGTCGGCGGAGGAGATCATCGCGAACTTCCCCGAGGTGGCCGACGCGATGGCCGAGGACCCGACCCCCACGTTGAGCGAGATCGCCGCCCTCCCCGACCTCCCCCCCGAGGTGCAGGAGCAACTGACCGATCTCGAAGGGGGCTGGGATGTGCTGTCCCAGGCCGCGATCGGTGACGCCCAGGCCGCGGCCGACGCCGCCCTCATCAGCGAGGACATCGGGATCTACACCTCGGCCAGCGAGTACGTGCTGGTGGACGGGTTCACCCTCGGGGGCAAGCCCCATCGCGAGAGCGACAGCATCTGGGACCGCGTGACGACCCGGGTCAGCAACGCCTTCACGGTCCTGAACCCACCGAAGTACACCGTGATCCAGGTCCAGACCTCGGAGTCGACCGCGGTGCCGGAGGGCAACGCTCCGCTGTCGCCCACCCCGGACGAGGACCAGCCCGTGGTGTCGGTGATCATGGTGCGTGACCTCGGGACGCGGCGCCTGCCGCCCGCCATGCTGACGATCCTGTTCGGCAGCCTGTTCGCCCTCACCTGTGCCCTGCTCCACGGCCGGGACCGCAGGGCGCAGGCCCTCTCGACCGCAACCGCGGGGGACTGAGCGATGGGCCAGTACCTGCCGGTGCTCGCCCTCGGAGTGCTGGCCTTCGTCTTCGCGATCCTCAGCATCCTGGCCTCCCGGCTCCTCGCGCCCCGGCTCATGACGCCGGCCAAGGAGGCCCCGTACGAGTGCGGGATCGTCCCCAGCCGCGAGCCCCCCGAACGCTTCCCGGTCAAGTTCTTCCTGGTGGCGATGATCTTCATCGTCTTCGACATCGAGATCATCTTCTTCATCCCCTGGGCCGTCGTGTACCGGGACCTGGGGGCCTTCGGGTTCTGGTCGATGCTGATCTTCGCCTTCCTGGTCTTCGAGTCCTTCCTCTACCTGGTCAGCAAGGGCGCCCTGGACTGGGGCCCGGCCAAGCGGGTGGCGGAGGCCCTCGGCCAGGTCGGTGCCCACCGCACCAGCGAGTCGACCATCCGGCGGGTCGGCCTCGAGGGCCGCGAGCCCCCCGAGCCCACAGAGGAGGTGGCGGCCTGATGCCCGAGCGCAAGGAGGATGGCTTCCTGGACAAGGGCCTGGAGGGGCTCAGCCACAACTTCGTCACCGGCACCCTCGAGGAGCTGGTGAAGTGGGCCCGGGCCCGGAGCGTGATGCCCGCCACCTTCGGGCTGGCCTGCTGTGCCATCGAGATGATGGCGACCGGTGGCGCCCACTACGACCTGGCCCGCTACGGCATGGAGACCTTCCGGGCCTCCCCCCGCCAAGCCGACCTCATGATCGTGGCGGGGCGGGTCTCCCAGAAGATGGCCCCGGTCCTGCGCCAGATCCACGACCAGATGATGGAGCCCAAGTGGGTCATCTCCATGGGCGTCTGCGCCTCCAGTGGCGGCATGTTCAACAACTACGCCATCGTCCAGGGCGTGGACCAGGTCGTGCCCGTCGACGTCTACGCCCCCGGCTGCCCCCCGGGGCCCCAGACCCTCATGCACGCCATCCTCACCCTCCACGCCAAGATCCGGTCCGGTGAGCTGACCCAGCGCCGGGAAGCGACCGGCGCCGGTGCGGAGATCCAGATCAGCCAGGTCGACGGCCAGACCGACACCGGTGCCGTCCGCCTCCTCCAGCCCTCCCCGAAGGACTAGCCGGCGGTGAGCGACGAGACCGGCGGCAACGAGCGGCGCAGCCGCGGCGCGGGCCGAACAGGCCTGCACCGTTATGAGCCGTCAGGCGAACAGCCATGAGCACAGACGCCGAGGGCGCGGCCCCCGAGCCGGAGCCCGTGGCCGAGAAGCACGGTGTCCCGGTCACCGACTCGTTGGGCCAGGAGGTGCTGCACCCCTCCCGCGAGCAGTACCGGGACCTGGTCGAGACCCTGCGGGGCGAGGGCTACCTGGTCTGCATCGACGTGACCGCGGTGGACTACCTCGCCCACCCGCACCGCTCCGTCGCCCCTGGCATCGGGCCCGAGCGCTTCGAGCTGGTGGTGTCGTTCCTGAGCCACGAGCACAAGGCCCGGACCCGACTCCGCATCCAGGTCCCGGCCGACGACCCGACCGTGGCCTCCATCGTCGACCTGCACCCCGGGGCCGACGCCCTGGAGCGCGAGGTGTTCGACATGTTCGGCATCGTCTTCGAGGGTCATCCCGACCTGACCCGGATCCTGATGCCCGAGGACTGGGACGGCCATCCCCTGCGCAAGGACTACGGCGTGGGGGCCATCCCGGTGCAGTTCAAGGGCGCCGGTTCCGAGGAGCGGGCATGAGCGAGACCGACACCACCGCCGAGGGCGAGTTCGCCGAGCTCATCGCCCAGACGTCGGAGGAGAGCCAGGGCCTGTCCCGGGGCTCGGGGGCCGACCGCCTGCGGGAGATGGGCGCCGTGCTCCGCCTGTCCGAGGCCGACGCCGCCGCCCTCGAGGGAGAGACCGGCGACCCCGACCAGACGATGATCATCAACATGGGTCCCCAGCACCCGTCGACCCACGGCGTGCTGCGGCTCATGCTGGAGCTCCAGGGTGAGACCGTGCTGCGGACCAAGCCGATCATCGGCTACCTGCACACCGGCATGGAGAAGACGGGCGAGACCCTGACCTACCTGCAGGGCGCCACCAACGTCACCCGCATGGACTACGCCTCGCCCCTGTTCAACGAGCTGGCCTTCTCGCTGGCCGTGGAGCAGCTGCTGGGCGTCGAGGTCCCGGTCCGCGCCACCTGGATCCGCATGCTCATGACCGAGATGAACCGCATCTCCAGCCACCTGCTGTTCCTGGCCACCAACGGCATGGACCTGGGGGCGGTGTCGATGATGCTGTTCGGCTGGCGGGAGCGCGAGGAGGTGTTGCGGTTCCTCGAGACCGTCACCGGCCTGCGCATGAACCACAACTACATCCGCCCGGGTGGGGTCGCCGCCGACCTGCCCGACGGCTGGGCCGACCAGGTCCTGGCCCTCCTCGACCTCATCCCGCCCCGGCTGGAGGAGTACGACACCCTGATGACCGGCCAGCCCATCTGGCGCGAACGGCTCCAGGGCGTGGGGGTCATCACCGCCGACGAGGCCATCGCCCTCGGGGCCACGGGGCCCATCCTCCGCTCCACCGGCTACGCCTGGGACCTGCGCCGCGACCAGCCTTACCTGGCCTACGACGAGCTGGACTTCGACATCGTCGTCGGCAGCTACGGCGACGCCTTCGACCGTTACGCCATCCGCCTGAACGAGGTGCGGGAGTCGATGAAGCTGGTGCGCCAGATCGTCGACCGGATGCCCCCGGGGGACTACCGGGTACAGGACAAGAAGGTCACCCCGCCGCCGCGGGCCCGCATCGACGAGTCGATGGAGGCCCTGATCCACCACTTCAAGCTGTTCACCGAGGGCTTCCAGGTGCCGCCGGGGGAGACCTACGCCGCCGTGGAATCGCCCCGGGGGGAGCTGGGCTGCTACATCGTGTCCGATGGCGGAGCGAAGCCCTACCGACTGCGCGTCCGAGGCCCGAGCTTCATGAACCTGCAGACCCTCCCGCACATGATGCGGGGCGGCCTCATGGCCGATGCCGTGGCCGTCATCTCCAGCGTGGACCCGATCATGGGCGAGGTCGATCGATGACCTCCGTGGACCCGGCTCACCCGCGGGGCACCACGTAGTGCCGCGCCTGACCCGCGAGAACACGGAGCTGGCCCGCGAGATCATCTCGCGCTACCCGCGCCCCCGGTCGGCCCTCATCCCCCTGCTGCACCTGGCCCAGGAGCAGGACGGCCATGTCACCGACGACGCCATGGAGCACATCGGCGAGCTGGTCGGGATCACCCCGGCCGAGGTCCTCGGCACCTGTTCCTTCTACGAGATGCTCAAACTCGAGCCGGTTGGCCGCTACCTGGTCAACGTCTGCACGGACATCTCCTGCATGCTCCTCGGCGGCGCCGAGCTGCTGGAGCACGCCGAGGAGGCCTTGGACCTGAAGGCGGGCAACACCACCGCCGACGGCGTCTTCACCCTCGAGGACGTCGAGTGCCAGGCGGCCTGCACGGAGGCCCCGTGCCTGCAGGTCAACTACCGGTACTTCACCAACGTCGAGCCCGCCGCCCTCGACCAGCTCCTGGAGGACCTCCGGGCCGGTCGGATGGACGACGACATCCCGCCCCACGGGACCCTGCACCGCATCCGCCAGCACATCCCGCCCGAGCGGGCCGCCGGCCCCGCCCTCCCCGACGGGGGCCAGGAGCCGGCGTGGCTGGCCGCCGCCCCGGCCGAGGGGGCCTGACATGGCCCTGGCCCGCGCCGACCGCATCGTCAGCCGCCGCCTGGACGAGGCCGACGCCCACACCATCGACGGCTACGAGCGCACGGGTGGCTACGACGGCCTGAAGGCGGCCCTGGGCCGACCGCCCCAGGAGATCGTCGACGAGGTCAAGACCGCCAGCCTGCTGGGCCGCGGCGGGGCCGGGTTCCCGTGTGGGGTGAAGTGGGGCTTCTGTCCCCCTGGCGTGTGGCCCCGCTACGTCGTCATCAACGGTGACGAGAGCGAGCCCGGCACCTACAAGGACCGCGCCCTCATGGAGCGGGATCCCCACCAGGTGGTGGAGGGGGCCCTCATATGCGCCTACGCCGTGGGGGCCGCGCAGGTCTTCCTGTACGTGCGGGGCGAGATGGCCCTGGCCCAGGAGCGCCTGGCGCAGGCGCTGAACGACGCCTACGCCAAGGGCTACATCGGCAAGAACATCGCCGGGTCCGACTTCTCCTGTGACGTCGTCCTGCACTGGGGCGCCGGGGCCTACATCGTGGGTGAGGAGACCGGCCTCATCGAGAGCCTCGAGGGCAACCGGGGCATGCCCCGGCTCAAGCCTCCGTTCTTCCCCGCGGCCAAGGGCCTCTATCTCCAGCCCACCATCGTCAACAACATCGAGACCGTCTCCAACCTGCCCTGGATCGTGCTCAACGGCGGCGAGGCCTTCGCCGAGATGGGGGCCGAGACCAGCCGGGGCACCCGCCTCTTCGCGGTGTCCGGCCACGTGCAGCGCCCGGGCATCTACGAGGTCGAGTTCGGCGTCACCACCTACCGGGACCTGCTCTTCGATCCGGAGTACGGCGGGGGCATCCGCGAGGGCCATGCCCTCAAGTGCTTCATCCCCGGCGGCGCTTCGGCCCCCTGGTTCTTCGACGAGCACCTCGACCTCCCGCTGGAGACCGGGGCCGTGGGCCAGGCCGGCTCCATGATGGGGTCGGGCGCGGTGGTGGTCATGGACGACTCCACCGACGCCGTGCGGGCCGCCTGGCGGGTCGTGCGCTTCTTCGCCAACGAGTCCTGCGGCAAGTGCACCCCCTGCCGCGAGGGCACCAACTGGCTGGCCAAGATCATGCGCCGGATCCTGGACGGCTACGGCCGCCCGTCGGACCTGGACCTGCTGCGGGACGTCTGCGACAACATCAGCCCCGGGCTGGCCTGGCCGCCCCGGATGACCACCATCTGCCCGCTGGGACCGTCCGCCGTGTCGCCCATCCTGTCCACCATCGACCGCTTCCGGGACGAGTACGACGCCTACATCGCCGCGGCCGTGCCCGCGCCGACCACGGTGTCCATCCCGGTCAGCATCCGAGCGAAGGAGGATGCGGGTGTCTGAGGAGCGGGAGACGGTGACCATCACCGTCAACGGCGAGCCCGTGGTGGCCGAGAAGGGCGAGCTGGTCATCGCCGCGGCCGAGCGGGCCGGGACCTACATCCCGCACTTCTGTTACCACCCACGCATGGCGTCGGTCGGCATGTGCCGCATGTGCATCGTCGACATCGACACCGGTCGGGGCCCGGCCCTGCAGCCCGCCTGCATGATCGAGGTGGCCCCCGACATGGTGGTCGACACCCACAGCGAGGCGACCAAGAAGGCCCAGGACGGGGTCCTCGAGTTCCTGCTCATCAACCACCCGCTGGACTGTCCGGTCTGTGACAAGGGCGGCGAGTGCCCCCTCCAGGACCAGACCATCGCCTACGGCCCGGGCGAGAGCCGCTTCGTCGAGGAGAAGCGGCACTACGCCAAGCCCATCCCGGTCAACGACATCGTCCTCCTCGACCGGGAGCGCTGCATCCTCTGTGACCGCTGCACCCGCTTCGCCAAGGACGTGGCCGGCGACCCGCTGATCTCCTTCATCGGCCGGGGTGCCGCCACCGAGGTCAACACCTTCCCCGACCACCCGTTCTCGTCGTACTTCAGCGGCAACACCGTGCAGATCTGCCCGGTCGGCGCCCTCACCGCCGGGCCGTTCCGGTTCCGGGCCCGCCCCTGGGACCTGGCCAACGCCGAGTCCACGTGCACCACCTGCTCGGTGGGCTGCCGCGTGGCCATCCAGTCCTCGCGGGACGATGTCCTCCGCTACAGCGGGGTCGACGTGGACCCGGTCAACTGGGGCTGGCTCTGCGACAAGGGCCGCTTCGACTTCTCGTACGTCAACAACCCCGACCGCCTGGGCGAGCCGCTGGTGCGGACGCCCGGGGGCCACGGGCTGACCGCGGCCCGCTGGTCCGAGGCCCTGGGCCGGGCTGCGGAGGCCCTGGAGGCGGCGCCCGCCGACCGGATCGGGGTCATCGGTGGGGCCCGGCTCACCAACGAGTCGGCGTACGCCTGGGCCAAGCTGGCCAAGGGCGTGCTCGGCACCGACAACGTGGACGCCCAGCTGGGCGACGGCCTCCCCGCCGACCTGGTTCTCGGGCTGCCCCGGGCCACCATCGACGACGCCTGTGCCCCGGGCACGACCGTCGTCCTCCTCGGCCCGGACCTCAAGGAGGAGCTCGGCGTCCTCTACCTCCGCCTGCGCCATGCCGCGGTCGAGGACGGGGTCCGGATCATCGAGATCGCCCCGGCTGCGTCCGGCCTCTCGCCCTACGCCACCCACACGGAGCTGCACCCGCCCGGCGGGGCCCCTGGCGCCGTGGCCTCTGTGCTCGACGCCGGCCTCCTGGGTGACGGCCCAGTCGTCGTCCTCCTCGGCCGGCCCTCGCTGGCCGAGACCGCCGTCCACACCGCCCAGGCCGCCCTGGCCCTGGCCGGGGTGGGTGACCGCGTGCGCTTCCTCTCGACGCTGCGCCGCGGCAACGTGCACGGCGCGCTCGACATGGGCTTGGCCCCCGGCGTCCTGCCCGGCCGCACCACGCTGGACGGTGGCCGTGAGGCCCTGGCCGACGCCTGGCCCATGGTCCCGGCGACGACTGGCCTGGACACCGACGCCATGTTGCAGGCCGCGGCGGCCGGTGACCTCGACGTCCTGGTCCTCCTCGGGGCCGACCCCCTTCAGGACGCCCCCGATCGGGACCAGGCCCGGCGGGCCCTCGAAGCGGTGGGCACGGTGATCGCCGTCGACTGCTTCCTCACCGGGTCGGTCGAGGCGGCCGACGTCGTCCTGCCCGCCGCCGGCTACGCCGAGGTCGACGGCACCACCACCAACCTCGAAGGCCGGGTGAGCACGGTGACCCAACGGGTCACCAGCCCCGGCACCGCTCGGGCCGACTGGATCATCGCCGCGGATCTGGCCGCCCGCCTCGGCTCCGACCTGGGCGTGACGTCATTCCAGGACCTGCTGGCCGAGATCGAGCGGGTGGCGCCGACCCACGCCGGCCTGGGCGACCGCCTGGCCGCCGCCGGCGGCGACGGCGTCCTGGTCGAGGGCTCGTCGGTCACCGCCGGCGCCGTCTCCGACGGGCACCTGCCCGCAGCGGACAGCTACTCGCTGCGCCTGGCGAGCGGCCGGACGATGTACGACGAGGCCACCATGGTCCAGCGGGCGTCGACCATCGCCAAGCTGGCCGGCCCGGCCACGGTCCGCCTGAACCCCCACGACTTCGACCGGCTCGGCATCGAGGCCGGGACCCCGGTCAAGGTGACCTCGGCCCGGGGTTCGATCACCGTGGCCGCTTCGGCCGACGCGGGTGTGCCCCGATCCAGCGCCGTGGTGCCGTTCAACGCCCCCGGCGGCGCCGGTGGTGACCTGATCAGCGCCGGCGACGCCGTGACCGACGTCCGGGTGGAGCGACTGTGATGGGGGCCCGCTGATGGATCCCCTCCTGACCGGTGACCTCACCGCGGGCGACGTCGGCATCGTGCTCCTGAAGGTCGTCGTCACCTTCGTCTTCCTGCTCGTGGCCGTGATGCTGATGATCTGGTTCGAGCGCAAGCTCATCAGCGACATGCAGAACCGGATCGGCCCGGACCTGGCCGGGCCGTGGGGCCTGTTCCAGACCTTCGCCGACGGGGTGAAGTTCTTCTTCAAGGAGGACCTCAAGCCGATCCGGGCCGACCTCGGCGTCTTCCGGCTCGCCCCCTACCTGTCGATCATCCCGGCCTTCCTGGTCTTCTGCATCGTGCCCATCGGCGGCAACTTCAAGGGGCCCGACGAGGGGATCGTCTCCATCTTCGGCCACGACACGCTGCTGCAGGTGGCCGACCCGCCCATCGGCATCCTGCTGTTCCTGGCCCTCTCCTCCATCGCCGTCTACGGCGTCATGCTGGCGGGCTGGTCGTCAGGATCGAAGTACCCGCTGCTGGGCTCGGTGCGGGCCACCGCCCAGATGGTGTCCTACGAGGCGGCCCTCGGGCTCAGCGTGGCCACCGTGGTCCTGCTCTCGGGCACGCTGTCCACCCACGGCATCGTCAACGCCCAGGCCGACTCCATCCGGGACTGGAACGTCCTCGCCGCGGGCATCGTCCCCTTCTTCATCTTCCTGATCGCGGGCACGGCCGAACTGAACCGGCCGCCGTTCGACCTGGTCGAGGCCGAGCAGGAGATCGTGGGCGGGTTCCACACCGAGTACAGCTCGATCCGCTTCGCCCTCTTCTTCCTGGCCGAGTTCATGAACGTGATCACCATGTCGGCGATCATCGTCACCCTCTTCCTCGGTGGCCCCGCCGGTCCCACGCTGTTCGGGCCGGATCTGATGTGGGGCCCGATCTGGTTCTTCGCGAAGGTCTTCTGCTTCCTCTTCATCTTCGTCTGGTTCCGGGCCACCCTGCCCCGCTTCCGCTATGACCAGCTGATGGACCTGGGCTGGAAGGCCCTCATCCCGCTGGCCCTCGGCTGGCTCCTGTTGCTGGCCGGCATCCAGATCGCCCGCGACGAGGACTGGAACTGGCTCGTGTTCTTCCCCATCGCGCTGGCGGTGTTCCTGGCGGCCTACGCCCTGCTCGGGCGGGCGGTCCGCACCTCGCGGGATGAGCGCGCCGCATCCGACGGGGTGGAGGTGTTCGACTGATGGCCGACCTCTTCGACTACATCGCCGGCTTCGGGGTCACGTTCAAGAAGTTGTTCGAGGACCGGGTCACTGCGCCCTATCCGGAGCAGAAGGCCCCCAAGCCGCTCCGCCTGCACGGCCGTCATGTCCTCAACCGGTACGAGGACGGCATGGAGAAGTGCATCGGTTGCGAGCTGTGCGCCGGCGTCTGCCCGGCCCGGTGCATCTACGTGCGGGGCGCCGACAACCCGCCCGACGACCCGGTCAGCCCGGGTGAGCGCTGGGGCTTCATCTACGAGATCAACTACCTGCGCTGCATCCACTGCGACCTCTGTGTCGAGGCCTGCCCCACCGAGGCCATCACCGAGACCAAGCTCTTCGAGTTCTCCTTCACCAACCGCCAGGACGCCATCTACACCCGCGACGAGCTCCTCGTGGACGACGAGGGCAAGCCCCAGCAGATGCCCTGGGAGGACTGGCGGGAGGGTGAGGACCTGTTCAGCTCGGCCTGGATGCGGGCCACCGCGTCGGCCGGCAACGCCGAGTACGAGGGCGTCGTGGCCTGGTCGGGGGAGCTGGGCTACGGCGTGCGGGCCCCTGAGCAGGGCCAGCGGGCCGAGGCGGCCGACGAGGCGGACGCCGACTGATGGAAACGGTCGTCTTCATCATCAGCGCGGCCATCGTGCTGACCGGGGCCGTGGGCGTCATCGCCTTCCGCAACCCGGTCCACAACGCGCTGTCGCTGGTGGGGACCCTGTTCGGTGTGGCCGTGCTCTTCGTGGCCCAGGACGCCCACCTGCTGGCCGCGGTGCAGGTCATCGTCTACGCCGGCGCCATCGTCATCCTGTTCCTGTTCGTGATCATGCTCCTCGGCGTGGACCGGGCCGACTCGATGCGGGAGGACCCCCTGCCCGGCCAGCGCCCGCTGGCCATCGTGGCCGGGCTGGCCTTCCTGGGCCTGCTCCTCACCGTCCTCGTCGTCAGCACCGACGACCCCGTCAGCGGTGGTCAGGCCCTCCTCGCCGGTTTCGGGGACCGGGCCAACGTCGAGGCGCTGGCCCGGGTCCTCTTCAGCCAGTACGTCTTCGCCTTCGAGATCACCGCCCTGCTGCTCACCATCGCCGTGGTCGGTGCGGTGGTGTTGGCCAAGCGCCCCCCTGCCGGCAGCGCCCTGGAGGCCGAGGACGACGCCGCCCGGGCCGGGGGTGAGCCGTGATCGCCTTCGCCGAGGTCACCACGACCTGGTACCTGGTGCTGGGGGCCCTGCTCTTCAGCATCGGGGGCACCGGCCTGCTGGTCCGCCGCAACCCGTTGGTCATGTTCATGTGCGTCGAGCTCATGCTCAACGCCGTCAACCTGACCTTCGTGGCCTTCGGTCGACAACTGGGTGACCTCGGCGGCCAGGTCTCGGTCTTCTTCGTCCTCGTGGTCGCCGCCGCCGAAGTCGTGGTCGGCTTGGCCCTCATCGTGGCCGTGCTGCGCCGCCGCCCCGGCGCCACGGCCGACGACGTCGCGGTGCTGAAGGGCTGACTGTGCTGATGACCCTTCGGCTGACGCCTCATCGCGGCGGCGACCTCGACACGCTTCGGATCGACCGGCAGCCTCGCGGCGGGGAGCGGTCGCGCCGGTGATCGAACTCGTCTGGTTGATCCCCGCCCTGCCCCTGGCCGGATTCCTGCTCCTGACCTTGGCCGGCCGCCGCTTCGGCGAGCCCGCCGCGGGCTGGCTGGCCACCCTGCTCATGGGCGGCTCGTTCGCGGCCGCGGTGGCCGTGCACCTCGGCCTGGTCGACCGGGGCGTCGAGGACCGGGCCTTCAGCCAGATCCTCTTCGAGTGGCTGCCGGTCGGCGGCCTGCACGTGGACGTGGGCTTCCTGGTCGACCCCCTGTCGATGACGATGACCCTGTTCATCACCGGCGTCGGCGCCCTCATCCACCTCTACTCGGTCGGCTACATGCACGGCGATCGGGACTACTCCCGCTACTTCGCCCTGCTCAACCTCTTCGTCTTCTTCATGCTGGTGCTGGTCCTGGGTGACAGCCTCCTGCTCACCTTCCTCGGGTGGGAGGGCGTGGGCCTCTGCTCCTACCAGCTCATCTCGTTCTGGTTCACCGAGATGCCCAACGCCGTGGCCGGCAAGAAGGCCTTCGTCACCAACCGCATCGGGGACTGGGGCTTCCTCGTCGCCATGTTCTTCACGTTCACCGCGGTGGGCTCGCTGAACTACGTCGACCTGAACGCCAACGCCGCGACCATGGCCACGACGACGGCGACGGCGATCGCCGTCCTGCTCTTCGTCGGGGCCGTGGGCAAGTCGGCCCAGGTGCCGCTGTTCGTCTGGCTGCCCGACGCGATGGCGGGCCCGACACCCGTGTCGGCCCTGATCCACGCCGCCACCATGGTCACCGCCGGGGTCTTCCTCATGATCCGGATCAACCCGGTGCTGACCGCCTCCAGCGACTGGGTGCCGACCCTGATCGCCTGGATCGGCGTGGGCACGGCCCTGCTGGCCGCCACCATCGCCGTCTCCCAGAACGACATCAAGAAGGTGCTGGCCTACTCCACGATCAGCCAGCTCGGCTACACGTTCCTGGCCGTGGGCTCGGGCGCCTACGTGGCCGCCCTGTTCCATGTCGTGACCCATGCCTTCTTCAAGGCGCTGCTCTTCCTGGGCTCGGGCTCGGTCATCCACGGCATGCACGACGAGCAGGACATGCGCCGGATGGGCGCGCTGCGCAAGGTGATGCCGATCACCGCCGCCGCCTTCATCGTGGGCTGGCTGGCCATCGCCGGTGTGCCCCCCTTCGCCGGCTTCTGGTCCAAGGACGAGATCCTGGCCTTCGCCTACGACGAGAGCCCCGCCCTGTGGATCCTCGGCCTCCTCACGGCCCTGCTGACGGCCTTCTACATGAGCCGCCAGGTCTTCATGGTCTTCTTCGGCGAGGCCCGCTGGAACGACACGCTGCCCGGGGAGGACCCCGACGAGCCCCGTGAGGAGATCCATCCCCACGAGTCGCCGTGGACCATGACCCTGCCCCTGGTCGTGCTGGCCGGGCTGGCCGCGGTGGCGGGCTTCATCAACCTGCCGTTCACCGAGGACAGCAAGGTGTTCGAGCACTGGCTGGAGCCGGTCGTGGAAGGGGGCGAGGCCCACCTCAGCCTGCCGGGCGGTGAGCAGTGGCTCCTGGCCGGCGCGTCGGTGATCGTGGGCCTGATCGGCATCACCCTGGCCTGGACGATCTACCTGCGCAAGCGCATCAAGCCGGTGGAGCCCGAGGTCCTGGCCCACGCCTGGTACATCGACGAGACCATCGCCCGGGCGGTCGACGGTCCCGGCGAGGCCGCCTTCGAGGGCACCGCCGCCTTCGACCGGGTCGTCATCGACGGCGCGGTCAACGGCACCGGCTCGGCGGTCCGCGGCCTGGGTGAGCGCCTGCGCGTCGTCCAGAGCGGCTTCGTGCGCAGCTACGCCCTGGCCATCGCGCTGGGGGCCGTGGCCCTCATGATCTACGTCGTCAGCAGGATCTCCGGGTGAGCGCCGTCCTCGCCTCCAGCGGCTCGGGCGCGCTCCACTTCCCGATCCTCACCGTGATCGTCCTGCTGCCCGCGGCCGGCGCCCTGTTGCTGGCCGTGCTGCCCCGGTCCCGGCCGGAGCTGCTCAAGGCCGCCGCGGTCCTGGTGTCGATCGCCGCCGCCGCCCTCGGGGGGTGGATGCTGGTCGAGTTCCA
Source organism: uncultured Microthrixaceae bacterium (assembly GCA_963725155.1). Lineage (GTDB taxonomy): Bacteria > Actinomycetota > Acidimicrobiia > Acidimicrobiales > DATDAH01 > DATDAH01. Next base: position 1,006,866 of record CAVRXU010000008.1, on the reverse strand, counting down.
GACCGGGGCGACCGGGTTCCAGTTCGTCAGCCAGCACGCCTGGATCGCTGACCTCGGGATCTCCTGGCACCTCGGCGTCGACGGGATCTCGCTGTTCCTCGTCGTCCTCACCCTCGTGCTGTTCCCGATCTCCATGCTGGCCACGGATCCGGGCCACGACCCCAAGCCCTACTACGCGTGGCTGTTGCTGCTGGAGGCGGGCTGCCTCGGCACCTTCCTGGCCCTCGATCTCTTCGTCTTCTTCGTGATGTTCGAGATCGTCCTGGTCCCCATGTACTTCCTCATCGGGGGCTGGGGCCATGGCCGGCGGGTCTACGCCGCCACCAAGTTCTTCCTCTACACGATGCTGGGCTCAGCCATGATGCTGGTCGGCATCCTGGCCCTGGTCATCCTCACCGCCCGGGCCACCGGGGACGCCCTCACCTTCGACCTGGTCACGCTGGCCAACACCCAGGCGCTGGCCGTGACCACCGGGCGCTGGATCTTCTTGGCCTTCGCGCTGGCCTTCGCGGTCAAGGTGCCGCTGTTCCCGCTGCACACCTGGCTGCCCGACGCCCACACCGAGGCTCCCACCGCGGGCTCGGTGATCCTGGCCGGGGTCATGCTGAAGCTGGGCACCTACGGGTTCCTGCGCTTCGGCCTGTTCCTGTTCCCCGAGGCGTCGGTCTACTTCGCCCCCGCCCTGGTCACCCTCGGGGTCATCGGCATCCTCTACGCCGCCGTCGTGGCCACGATGCAGAAGGACCTGAAGCGGCTGGTGGCCTACTCGTCGGTGGCCCACCTCGGCTTCATCGTGCTCGGGGCCTTCGCCTTCACGACCCAGGGCCTCACCGGCTCGGTCCTGCAGATGGTCAACCACGGCCTGTCGACCGGCGCCCTCTTCCTGCTGGTGGGGATGATCTACGAGCGGCGCCACACCCGCCTGATCGCCGAGCTGGGCGGGCTCCAGAAGCCGGCGCCGATCATGGCCTTCGTCTTCACCGTGGTGATGCTGTCCTCCATCGGGCTGCCCGGCCTCAACGGCTTCGTGGGCGAGTTCCTGATCCTTGTCGGCTCCTTCCTGACCCGGGAGTGGTGGGCCGTGGTCGCCGCCGTCGGGGTCATCGTGGCCGCCCTCTACCTGCTCTGGGCCTACCAGCGGGTGTTCCACGGCCCGGCCGAAGGCGAGAACGCCGAGATGGCCGACATCAACAGGTGGGAGCTGGCCTGCATGGCCCCGCTGCTGGCCGGCATCGTGTTCCTGGGCATCTACCCGAAGCCGGTCCTGGAGCGCATCGAGCCCGCCGTCAACGAGCTCATCGCCCACCTCGAGGAGTTCAGCGACTACCGCGAGCCGGACGTGGCCATCGAGGGCCCCGCCGCGGAGGCCCCGGCCGAGACCGAGGGAGAGGCGCACGGATGATCGCCGCCTCGCTCGCCCTCCTGGCCCAGCTCGACGCGCCCGAGCCGGTGGAGACCCCGGACATCGCCTGGTCGGCCCTGCTGCCCCTGGTCTGCCTGACCGTCGGAGCGGTGCTGCTCGTCCTCCTGTCCTCACTGCTCAAGGACCGCTTGTTCAAGGGCTTCAACGCCGCCTTCACCGTGCTCACCGCCGCCGCCGCCATCGGCGCCTCGGTCTACCTCTGGCAGCGGATACAGGACGAGGGCCCGTCATCGGCCGTGGCCGGGGCGGTCGCCGTCGACGGCTTCGGCGTCTTCCTCACGGTCGTCATCTGCGTCTCGGTGATCCTGGCCGCCCTGATCAGCGACGACTACCTGCGCCGCGAGGAGCTGGACGGCCCCGAGTACTTCGTCCTCATGCTCCTGTCGGCCGCCGGCGGGGTCACGATGGCCATCGCCAACGACCTGATCGTGGTCTTCCTCGGCCTCGAGGTCCTGTCCATCGCCGCGTACGTCCTGGCCGCCATGCAGCGCCACCGGACCGAGTCCCAGGAGGCGGGCCTCAAGTACTTCGTGCTGGGTGCCTTCTCGTCGGCCTTCTTCCTCTACGGCATCGCCTTCGTCTACGGCGCCACCGGGTCGACCAACCTCTCGAAGATCAACGCCTTCCTCGCCGACAACCTGCTGCTGTCTGACGGCGTGCTGCTGGTCGGCATGGTCCTGCTGCTGGTCGGCCTCGGCTTCAAGGTGGCGGCGGTGCCGTTCCACCAGTGGAGCCCGGACGTCTACCAGGGCTCGCCGTCCCCGGCGGTGTCGTACATGGCCGGGGCCGTGAAGGCCGCCGCCTTCGCCGCCCTGGTGCGCATCTTCGTCACCACCTTCGACCAGTCGGCGGTGGACTGGCAGCCCGTCGTCTACGCCCTGGCCCTCCTCAGCCTGATCGTCGGTGCCGTGCTGGCCGCCGTCCAGACCGACGTCAAGCGGATGATGGCGTACTCGTCGATCAACCACGCCGGGTTCATCCTGATCGGCGTCGAGGCCGCCTCTGCCGCCGGGACCGCGGCCGTGCTGTTCTACGTCGCCGCTTACGCCGTCATCGTGGCCGGGACCTTCGGGGTCATCACGGTGGTGGCCGGGTCCCGGGACGCCAAGACCTCGGTCGAGGACTTCGGTGGGCTGTCCAAGCGCCGTCCCGCCCTTGCTCTGGGCTTCACGGTGCTGCTGGTGGCCCAGGCCGGCGTGCCGTTCACCTCTGGCTTCTTCGCCAAGTTCACCATCGTCCTGGCCGCCGAAGGGTCCCAGTCCTACTGGCTGGCCATCGTGGCCATGGTGACCGCGGTGATCTCGGCCTTCGTCTACCTGCGGGTGGTCGTGGCCATGTACATGCGGGACCCGGCCGAGGACGGCGACCAGCCGGCCGAGAAGGAGGCGGTGCCCTGGACCGCCGGCCTCGGCATCGGACTGTCCGTCGCCATCACGCTGCTCTTCGGGATCCTGCCCTGGATCCTGACCGACATCGCCGAGCGGGCCGTGCCCGTCCTGGTCGCCGTCGCCCCCTGATCCCGGCCCCGCCTAAGTTCGGGCCATGGCCCACCTGGAGCGGGAACGTGATGGGGCGGTGTTCGTCGTCCGGATGGTGGACGACGACAACCGGTTCCACGCCGACTCGGTGGCCGAGTGGCACGCCGCCATCGACGAGGTGGAGGCCTCGACCGGTCCCGCCGCCCTGGTCACCACCGGCACCGGCAAGTTCTATTCGAACGGCTTCGCCCTCGAGCAGATCATCGAGGACGGCACGATCGGCGAGGTGATCCCGGCCGCCCTGCGGCTGTTCGCCCGCTTCCTGCGCCTGCCCGTCCACTCCGTCGCCGCCCTCAACGGCCACGCCTTCGCCGCCGGGGCCATGCTGGCCATGACCCACGACGCCCGGGTCATGCGCGCGGACCGCGGGTACTGGTGCCTGCCCGAGGCTGACATGGGCGTCCCCCTCGCCCCCGGCATGACCGCCCTCATCGCGGCCAAGCTCCCGATCGCCACGGCCCACCAGGCGATCATGACGGCCCATCGCTGGGGTGGAGAGGACGCCGTGACCGCGGGCATCGTCGACGAGGCCGTCGCCGAGGACCAGGTCCTGGCCCGCGCCGTCGAACGGGCTGCGGCCCGAGCCGACACCTCCCGTGAGGCCACCACCGCCCTGCGGGTCGGCCTCTACGGCGAGCTCATCGCCATCCTCGAGGCCGGCCAGATCAGCTGAGCCCGCGTCAGACGAGGACCGGCGACTACCTCACCGGGCGTGCCCGGTCGTACGCTTGCCAGCCGTGCCTGAGCGCCCTGTCGGTCCTGCCGACCCTGCCGCGGCGCTGGCCGATCTGCGGTCGGCCCGACGGCGCAAGCGGGTGGCTGACATCCACTGGATCGATGCCCTCTACCAGGTGTACCTGTCGGCCTTCCTGTCCCTCGCCGCGGTGCTCCTGCTCTCCAGCTGGATCGGCGGCGACCGCCTCGGGCCGGTGCGAACGGCGCTGGTCCTCCATGACGGTCCCGACATCGTCGGTGTGGGCGTGGCCCTGGCCATCCTCATCGGCCTGCGCTCCGGAGCCCGCGGTGGACCACTGGCCGTCGAGCCGGCCGACGCCCGTCACGTCCTCCTGGCTCCCATCGACCGGGCCCTCGCCCTGCGCAGTCCCGCCCTGCGCCAGCTCCGGTTCGCCGCCTTCGTCGCCGTGGTCGTCGGCGCCATCGGTGGCCAGCTCGCGGTGCGCCGCCTCGGCGACGAGCCGGTGCTGTGGGTCCTCAGCGGCGCCGCGTTCACCCTGACCACCCTGGGCCTGGCCTACGGCGCCGCCCTCATCGCCGGGGGTCGACGGCTCTCGATCCGGGTGGCCAACATCCTCGGGGTGGCTCTCCTGGCCTGGGCCTTGGCCGACGCCACCGACCTGCAGCACATCAACATCCACTACTCACCGACGGGCCTGGTCGGGACGATCCCGTTCTGGCCCCTCGACTTCGAGCCGCTGGCCCTGATCCCGGCCGTCCTGGCGATCGTGTTCGTCCTCCTCGGGATCACCGGTCTCGGTGGCCTCTCCCTGGAGGCGGCCGAGCGCCGGACCCGACTGGTCGGCCAGCTCAAGTTCGCCGCCACCCTCCAGGACCTGCGCACGGTCATGGTCCTGCGCCGCCAGCTGGCCATGGAGCTGCCCCGGACCAAGCCGTGGATCCGTCAACGCCGTCCGGGCCGGCTCCCGGTCTGGCACCGCGGGATCCGGGGCGTCCTGCGTTGGCCGGCGGCCCGCGTCGTGCGCCTCATCGGCTTCGGTGTCGTGGCCGGCATCTGCCTGCGGGGTGTGGCCAACGGCACCATCCCGCTCGTCATCGTCGCCGGTCTCGCCCTCTACCTGGCCGCCCTCGACGGCGTGGAGTCGATGGCCCAGGAGGCCGATCACCCCGGACGCAACGAGGCCATCCCCCGACCGATCGGCGACCTGCTGGTCCGCCACCTCGGCGTGGGGGCTCTGGTCATGACCTTGGTCGCCCTCGTCGGTGCCGGCGTCGGCGTGGCCATGCGGCCCAGCCTCGGGGCGCTGGCCATCGCCGCCATCGCCGTGCCCGCCGCCGCCCTGGCGGCCGCCGGGGGTGCGGCGTTGAGCGTGCTGCAGGGGATCCAGGAGCCCTCCGCCACCTGGGACCTCATTCCGCCGGAGGTGGCGGGCATGCGCTCGGCCTTCCGCATCGCCGGCCCACCGATCCTGGCCGTGATCGGCTGCCTGCCCGTGGTCCTGGCCCGCTCCGCGCTGGAGAACGACGGCGACCCCTTCGGCGCGGCCACCACCGGCGCGGTCATCGCCCTGATCTTCACCGGCCTGGCCGCGGGCTGGATCCACCAGCGGGAGCAGATCAAGGCCTGGTTCCACGACCTCCAGGAATCGGCCGGCACGGCCCCCGGTGCCGCATCCCGCCCGACCCCGGCGCCCGCCGGCGGGGGCGGGGCCCCCAGCCGGGCCAAGCCCACCCGCAAGCCCGCCCCGACCAGGGTGACCACCAGCCTCCCGAAGAAACGATGACCGAGACCCGATGAACGAGACCCGATGAGCGCCAAGCGAGCCCTGCTCGAGACCACCGACCTGACCAAGCGCTACGGCGATGTCGACGCCCTGGCCCCGTTGGACCTGACGGTGAAGGCCGGCGAGCGCGTGGTGCTGGTGGGCCACAACGGCTCGGGCAAGAGCACCCTGCTGCGCATGGTGGCCGGCCTGCTCGAGCCCACCGACGGCGAGATCCACGTGGGTGGGGCCGCGGCCGGGTCACTCGAGGCCCGGGCCAAGACCTCGTTCCTGCCCGACGAGCCCGTCCTCTACGACGACCTGAGCGTGCGGGAGCACGTCGACTACCTCGGCCGTCTCCACGGCACCGACGGGTACGGCGACGACGAGGCCGACGTCGCCGAGCGCCTGGGCCTCGTCCACCGCATCGACGACCTGCCCGCCCGCTTCAGCCGCGGCCTGCGCCAGAAGACGGCCCTGCTCCTCGGCCTGGCCCGGCCCTTCGAGCTGCTCATCGTGGACGAGCCCTTCGTCGGGCTCGACCTGGCGGGCAAGGCGGCGCTGGTCGAGCTCCTGGAGGAGCGCCATCAGGCCGGAGCCACGCTGGTCGTGGCCACCCACGACCCCGAGTACGCCGACCGGGTCGATCGCTGCATCGCCCTGCGCGACGGCGACGTGCTCTTCGACGGCCCGGCCCACAAAGCCGACATCGCCAAGCTGGTCTCGGTCTGACCCCGGGTCTGGCGCGGGCCGTGGCCCGCCTGATCGCGCGAGACTGACCCTCGGCCCGGGGGGGCCGACCACGACCATGAACATCCTCGGGATCAGCGCGTACTACCACGACTCGGCCGCCGCCCTGGTGCGGGACGGCGACCTCCTGGCCGCGGCCCAGGAGGAGCGATTCACCCGCATCAAGCACGACGCGGCCTTTCCCGAGCACGCCGTGCGCTACTGCCTGGATCACGCCGGCGTCCCCGCCGACGGCTTGGACGCCGTGGTCTTCTACGAGAAGCCGCTGACCCACTTCGTCCGGCTGCTGCGCACCTACCTGGGCACCGCCCCGCAGGGGTTCGCGTCCTTCCACCGGGCCATGCCGATCTGGCTGCGGGAGAAGCTCTGGATCGGCCAGAAGATCGAGACCGAGCTGAAGGCCCTCGGCTACGACCGACCGGGCGACCTCTGGTTCGCCGAGCACCACGAGAGCCATGCCGCGTCGGCCTTCTTCCCGTCACCCTTCGCGTCCGCCGCCGTGCTCACCTTCGACGGGGTGGGGGAGTGGGCCACCTCCAGCATCGGCGTCGGCCGGGGGCACGAGGTGGAGATGGTCCGCCAGCTCAACTTCCCGAACTCGCTGGGCCTCCTCTATTCCGCCTTCACCTACTACTGCGGGTTCCGGGTCAACTCCGGTGAGTACAAGCTCATGGGCCTGGCCCCCTACGGCGAGCCCCGCTTCGTCGACGCCATCCTCGACAACCTCGTGGACCTGCACGACGACGGCTCCTTCACCGTCAACCGGCGCTACTTCGGCTACCTGGCCTCGCTGCGGATGACCAACGACCGCTTCGACGACGTGTTCGGCGGCCCGCCCCGGGCCCCTGAGACCGCGCTCACCCGCCGCGAGATGGACCTGGCCCGATCCATCCAGGTGGTGACCGAGGAGGTCGTGCTGCGCATGGCCCGCACCGCGGCGTCCCTCACCGGCGAGCGCCGGGCCGTGCTGGCGGGGGGTGTGGCCCTCAACTGCGTGGCCAACGGGCGCCTGTTGCGAGAAGGCCCGTTCGACGACCTGTGGATCCAGCCCGCTTCTGGGGACGCCGGTGGGGCCGTGGGGGCCGCCCTCTGGGGCTGGCACCAGGTCCTCGGCCACGAACGCACCCCCGTCCGCCCCGACGGCATGCACGGGGCCTTCCTCGGCCCGTCGTGGACCACCGACCAGATCGCCGCGTGGCTGGACGAGGAGGGCTATCCGTATCGCCGGGTCGAGCCCGACGAGCGGGGTCGGGCGGTGGCCGAGCTGGCCGCCCGGGGCGACGTGGTGGGCCTGTTCCTGGGCCGCATGGAGTTCGGGCCCCGGGCCCTCGGGCACCGCTCGATCATCGGTGACCCCCGGTCGCCGGAGATGCAGTCGGTCCTCAACCTCAAGATCAAGTACCGCGAGTCGTTCCGGCCCTTCGCCCCGGCCGTGCTCGAGGAGCGGGTGGCCGACTACTTCGACCACAAGGGCCCGTCGCCGTACATGCTGATCGTGGCCGATGTCCGGGAGGAGCGCTGGGTCCCGGCTGACCCGCCGCCCGAGGACCTCAGGGAGTGGGTCAACCAGGTCCGTTCCGACCTGCCCGCCATCACCCACGTCGACCACTCGGCCCGCCTGCAGACCGTGGACGCCGAGCGCAACCCCGAGTTCCACGAGATCCTCACCGCCTTCGAGGACCTCACCGGCTGTGCCGTGCTGATCAACACCTCGTTCAACGTCCGGGGCGAGCCCATCGTGGGCACCCCCGAAGACGCCTACCGCTGCTTCCGCCGCACCGAGATGGACACCCTGGTCCTCCAGGACCTGATCCTGGAGGAAGGGGACCAGCCCGAGTGGACCGAAGGGGCCGAATGGACCCTCGAGTTCACCCTCGACTGATGCCCGGTCCCCTGTGATCTTCCTGCGCAACGCCGGTCGCCTGGCCCGTGACGTCGTCGGCTACGCCGTCCACAACCGGGCCTGGTGGCTGCTGCCCGTCATGGGCCTCCTCGTCGTGGTCATCGGCCTGATCGTCGTGGGCCAGGCCGCCGCCCCCTACACGCTCTACACGTTGTTCTGAGCCGGTGAGCACCGAGATCGACCCGGGCGCCACCGCGGTGTGGCCCCCCGCCCCCGCCACCCCGGCCGACGCCTCCGCCGGGCGCGTGCGGCGGCTCATCGTCCGGGCCGTCCCCGCCCTCGTCCTGGCCGTCGTGCTGGGGTGGCTGTTCGAACCCTGGCTCGGCGGGCTCGTGGCCCTCGCCGCGATCACCCTGACCACGGTCGGCCTGGTGTGGCCGCCCGCGGGGCAGGCGATCGAGCGGATCCTCGGCGCGATCAGCCACTGGGTCGGGCGGGGCCTGAGCGCGGTGATCCTCACCATCGTCTTCGTCCTCGTGTTCCTGCCCGTGGGCCTGCTCAGCCGCCTGTTCCGACGGGACACGCTGGCCACCGGCGTCGCCCACCCGGGCACGACCTGGCTCGAGCGGTGGGGGTGGGGTGAGCGCCGGCTGCCCGACCGCACCTACGCCAGCGAGCAGGACCTCCTCGGCGGCCGCCGGACCGGCCGAGTGGCCTGGTCGGTGGGCGTGGTCACCCTCCTGGTGCTCGCCGACCTGGCCATCGGCACGGTCCTGGTCGATCCGCCCACCGAGGGCGCCCCGCCGCCGGTCGACGAGGGCGGTGGGCCGAGTGCCATCCCCGCCCTGGCGGGCCTCGACTACGTCCCCCGCCTCTTCACCGAGCAGTTCGCGGCCGAGTCGGGCCAGTACGACGCCCTGTTGGGCTGGCGCCTCGAGGACACGGACGGCCGCTACCTGAACATCGTGGACGGCGAGCGCATCAGCCGGACCACCACGGCGCCGGGCGACCCGGTGGTGGTCTGGTTCTTCGGCGGCTCGGCCATGTACGGCTTCGGCCAGCGGGACAACCACACCTTGCCCTCCGAGCTGGTCCGCCTGGCCGAGGCCGATGGCGTGGCCCTCGAGGCCCACAACTTCGGCACCCCGGCCTACGTCAACTGGCAGGCGGTGTCGCTCTTCGGCCGCCTTCTGACGGAGCGGGAGGCCCCCGACCTGGCCGTCTTCTACGACGGCTACAACGACCTCTCCATGCAGTTCGTGGACGGCCCCGTGACCGAGCCCAGCCACGTGCTGGCCCGGGTCCAGCAGGCCCAACTGGAGGCGCCGCCCCCCGGCCAGGACCCCACGACCGGTGCCGACGTGCGGGACTGGTGGGAAGACCACAGCGCCACGGTGAACCTCTACCGCCGGGTGCGCGACCGCCTCGACGGTGACGAGCCCGATGTCCGCCTGACCGACGCCGAGGCCTCGGCCGTGCCCGCGGATGTCGACGCCGACGTCGTGGAGGGAGCCACCGACGACCTCCTCCGCCGAGGTCGCGACCTGGCGTCCGCCTTGGGCGAGGGCTATGGCGTGGACGTCCAGTTCTGGTTCCAGCCCACGCTCTACTCCAAGGGGGCCGTCGAGGGGGAGGCCCACCTGCTCGACCGGGCCGCCAACCGGAATCCGGCCTGGGTCCCGGTCATCGACAGCCTCCGGGCCGACTTCCCCCCCGACGTGGTCGACCTGGCCGACAGCCTCGACGACTACCCGGACCCGCTCTTCTGGGACACCGTCCACACCAACGAGACCGGCGTGCAGCTCATCGCCCGCCAGGCCTGGCCCGCGCTGCAACAGGCCATCGGCTGAGCCGTTCTTGGCCGCTCGTGAGGGCGATCACTAACCTGCGCACGCGATGTCGGACTTCCTCCGCAGCTACCTCACGGTGGCCATCTTCGGCGCGGCCGCCATAGCGATGGTGGTCGTGGCGCTGGGTGCCGGCAGCTTCCTGCGCCCCACCCGACCCCAGACGGGGAAGTACCTCACCTACGAGAGCGGCGTGGACCCGGTCGGCACCGAGTGGTCCCAGAGCCAGATCCGCTACTACTTCTTCGCCCTGCTCTTCGTCATGTTCGACGTGGAGGCCCTCTACATCTTCCCGTGGGCCATGCAACTCGAGGTCTACGGCGTCTTCGGCCTCGTCGAGATGGGCATATTCATCGTGATCCTGGCCCTCGGGCTGCTCTACGCCTGGCGCAAGGGAGTGCTCAAGTGGGTCTAGTCGAGAGCGGCAAGATGCCGAAGCCGCTGACCAAGCTGCTGAACATCTCCCGGAAGTACTCCCTCTGGATGTACCAGTGGGGCCTGGCCTGCTGCGGCATCGAGATGGGCGCGGCCCTGGCCTCGCCCCGCTACGACATGATGCGCCTCGGGGTCATCCCCTTCCCGGCCAGCCCCCGCCAAGCCGACCTCGATCGTCGTCTCCGGCACCGATCACCGACAAGATGGCCCCGTCCGTCCGGCGCCTCTACGAGCAGATGCCGGACCCCAAGTACGTGATCTCCATGGGCTCCTGCACCAACTGCGGCGGGCCCTACTGGGACTCGCTACTCGGTCACCAAGGGCCTCGACCAGATCATCCCGGTCGACGTCTACATCCCGGGCTGCCCGCCCCGGCCCGAGGCCCTGCTCGAGGCGATCGGCCTGCTGCAGGCCCAGATCCTCGACGAGGACCTGGCCGAGCGCTGGAAGGGAGAGCCGCTTGTCGTCAACTGACGGCGGTTCGGTGGCCGACGAAGCGACCAGCGACGACGCGACCCCCGAGCCGGAGGACGCGGTCGAGGTCGACGAGGGGCGCGAGGCGCTCGTGGCCGCACTGGGCGAGGGTCTGGGCGACGCCCTCCTGGCCACCCACATCGATCCGGGCCGCGAGGTCTGGGTCCGGGTCAGCGTCGACGCCTGGGTGACGGCCGGGACCCACGCCCGTGACCGTCTCGGCCTCCGCTTCTTCGACTTCCTGTCGGCCATCGACTGGATGCCGTCGCCCTTCGGGCGGGACATGGACAGCCAGGAGGACCTGGAGGTCCACGGCGGCCCCGACAAGGCGCCCGACGAGCAGATCACCGGCTACGCCGGTGGCGACACCCGCTTCCAGCTCCTGGCCCGGCTCCACAACCCCGTCGAGGGCATCGGCCTGGTGCTCAAGGCCGACCTCGGCGACGACCCCAGACGCTGACGGCCCCGACCTGGGTGCCCATCTTCGCCGGGGCCCAGTGGCACGAGCGGGAGGCCTGGGAGATGTTCGGCATCGTCTTCGAGGGCAACCCCAACCTCACCCACCTCTACCTGCCCGGTGAGTTCGAGGGCCACCCCCTGCGCAAGGACTTCCCCCTCCTGTCCCGGCGGGTGAAGCCCTGGCCCGGCATCGTCGACGTCGAGCCCATGCCCGGTGAGGACGAAGCGGCCGAGGACACCTCCGAGGCCGAGGCGAACGAGGATGCGATCGAGGGGAGCGGCGAATGACCGTCGTCGATCCCCAGCAGCGGGCCTACGTGGCCAGCCAGGCCGCCGACGCCCGGGTCAACGTCGAGCTCGAGACCGGTGGCATGACCCTCAACATGGGTCCCCAGCACCCCGCCACCCACGGCACGCTGCGCATCGTGGTCCGCCTCGACGGCGAGCAGGTGGTCGAGGCCGAGCCGCTCGCCGGCTACATGCACCGGGGCTACGAGAAGCTGTGCGAGGTCCGCACCTACCCGCAGGTCACCACCCTGGTGAACCGCATCGACTGGCTGGGCAGCTTCGCCAACGAGGTCCCCTTCATCCTCGCCGCCGAGCGGCTGATGGAGGTCGAGGCCCCGCCCCGGGCCCAGTGGATCCGCACGATCCTCTTCGAGATGTCCCGCATCGCCAACATCTCGCTGTTCCTCGGCGACATGGGGGCCCAGCTCGGCGCCATCACCCCGGTCTTCTTCGCCTTCCGCGACCGGGAGCGGGCCCTGAACCTGATCGAGTCGGCCACCGGTGGCCGGTTCCACCCGAACTTCGACCGCATCGGCGGCCTGAAGGACGACCTGCCCAAGGGCTGGATCGAGTCCTGCCACGAGGTCATGGACCGCATGCGGGACTTCTGTGACGAGATCGAAGACCTGCTCATGGGCAACGAGATCTTCGCCGCCCGCTGCCGCGGCGTCGGCGTCATCCCGGCCGACGTGGCCCTGTCCTACGGCCTGTCCGGGGCCAACCTCCGGGCCAGCGGCGTCGACTGGGACCTGCGCCGCGACGTCACCGTCGGCCTGCCCTTCGACCAGCTCGACTGGAAGGTCTGGACCCATCCCGACGGCGACTCCTTCGCCCGCTTCTGGGTCCGCCTCCAGGAGGTCCGGGAGTCGACCAGGATGGTCGACCAGCTCCTCGACGGCCTGCCCTCGGGGCCGATCATGGCCAAGGTCCCCCGCATCATCAAGGTGCCGGAGGGCGAGGCCTACGTGGCCACCGAGAACCCGCTCGGGGCCATGGGCTACTACGTCGTCAGCAAGGGCGACCTCGTGCCGTTCCGGGTCAAGATCCGCTCGCCCAGCTTCAACAACATCTCGATCGTGCCCTGGGTGATGCAGGGCGTGTACGTGCCCGACGTCATCACCATCCTCGCCAGCCTGTACTTCATCCTGGGGGACATCGACCGGTGATGCGTCCGTGCTCCTCGTCAACGCCGTCGACCTGGCCTACTGGGAGCAGACCGGGATCAAGGTCGTCGGTCATCCTCCTGGTGATCCCGGCCGGCGGCCATCATCCTCGGTTACGTCTTCCTGTTCAAGATGATGAGCCACATGCAGAGCCGGCTCGGCCCCATGGAGGCCGGCCCCCACGGCGTGCTCCAGCTGCTGGCCGACGGCGTGAAGTTCCTCCAGAAGGAGGACATCTTCCCCGAGAGGGCCGACCGCATGGTCTTCGCCCGCGCCCCGCTGGTCGTGCTGATCTCCACGTTCCTGCTCTTCGTGGTCGTGCCCGTCGGGCCCGACCTCGTCGTCGAGGACCTCGACACCGGCATCTTCTTCGCCTTGGCCGTGTCGTCCATCTCGGTCATCGGCGTGCTCATGGCGGGCTGGGCCTCGGCCAACAAGTACGCCCTGATCGGCGGCCTGCGGGCGGCGGGCCAGCTCATCGCCTACGAGCTGCCCCTGGTGCTGGCCGTGGTCGGCGTGGTCATCCAGGCCGGCACCCTGCAACCTGCAGGGCATCGTCGTCGCCCAGGCCGACGGCGCCATCTTCGGCATCGACGCCATCGGCAACCCGTTCATCCTCACCCAGTTCGTGGGCTTCTTCATCTTCCTGGCCGCCGTGCAGGCCGAGCTCACCCAGACGCCGTTCGACATGCCGGTGGCCGAGTCCGAGATCGTCGGCGGCTACCAGGTCGAGTACACCGGCTTCCGCTTCCTGCTCTTCTTCATGGGCGAGTTCGCCACCGCCTTCGCCTTCGCCGCGCATCGCCTCGGTCCTCTTCCTCGGCGGCTGGTGGGTCCCCGGCTTCGATCCCACCGACGACATCCTCAACGTCCTCGGCCCGGCCGTGCTGTTCGCCAAGATCATGTTCGTGTCCTTCCTCATCTTCTGGGTCCGGTTCACGTTCCCCCGCTTCCGGGAGGACCAGCTCCAGGCCTTCGCCTGGAAGTGTGCTGATCCCGCTGCGCCTGATCAACATCGTGGCCACCGCCGTCCTGAAGGTGGTGTTCTGATGCCCCAGCTCCCCGGTCTGGTCAAGGGCCTCGGTGTCACGTTCCGCGACCATGCTCAAGCCCGGCGGCGTCACCGTGCAGTACCCCCACGAGAAGGAGGAGCCGACGCCCCGGGCCCGCGGCGTGATCGCCCTCAAGGAGGAGAACTGCACCGTCTGCATGCTCTGTGCCCGGGAGTGCCCGGACTGGTGCATCTACATCGAGGGCCACAAGTACCTGGCCCCGCCCCGGCGGGAGGGCGGCAAGCCCCGCCAGAAGAACGAGCTCGACCGCTTCGACATCGACTTCGCCCTCTGCATGTACTGCGGCATCTGCGTCGAGGTCTGCCCTTCGAGGCCCTCTTCTGGAGCCCCGAGTACGAGTACTCCGAGCACCGCATCGCCGACCTGCTCCACGACAAGGACCGGCTCGACGAGTGGATGGAGACGGTGCCGGACTTCGAGGCCTACGAGGCCGGTCGCGAGGTGAAGGCCAAGAAGGTGCCCCGCTGATGGTCGCCGAGAACATCGCCTTCGGGCTCATCGCCGCCACCATCGTCCTGGCCGCGTTCCGGGTGGTGACCACCAGCAACATCGTCCACGCCGCCCTCTACCTCGTCATCGTGCTGGCCGGGGTGGCCGCCCAGTACATCCTGCTGGCGCCGAGTTCATCGCCACCGACCCAGGTGCTCGTCTACATCGGCGCCATCGTCGTGCTCTTCCTCTTCGGCATCATGCTCACCCGGGCGCCACTCACCGGGGAGTCCAGCCTCGACAACGACCAGCGCTGGCTGGCCGCCCTCGTGGGCCTGCTGCTGCTCGCGGTCATGGGCTACGCCCTGATCGACCAGTTCGACGACCAGGAGCTGCCCGCCGACACGGTGCAGCGGACCAGCCAGGTGGCCGACTCGATCTTCAGCACCTACCTCGTGCCCTTCGAGGTCGTGTCCGTGCTCCTCCTCGCCGCCCTCGTCGGCGCCATCGTGCTCGCGCGGAAGGACTAGGGGATGCTGCTCAACCAGTTCCTCCTCCTCGGCGCCGTCCTGTTCTGCATCGGCGTCTACGGCGTGCTCGCCCGCCGCAACGGCGTGCTCGTGCTGATGTCGATCGAGCTCATCCTCAACGCCGTCAACATCAACCTGGTCGCCTTCGGCGCCTTCAACGGTGACGTCGCCGGCCAGGTGTTCGCCCTCTTCGTCATCGCCGTCGCCGCCGCCGAGGTCGGCGTCGGCCTGGCCATCGTCCTGCTCATCTACCGCAACCGCCGCAGCGTCGACCTCGACGAGGTCGACCTCATGAAGGGCTGATGGCCATGTGGTTCCTCGAGCACGCGTGGATCATCCCGCTCCTCCCGGCCGTCTCGTTCTTCCTGATCCTGGTCGTCGGCAAGCGCCTGCCTCGCGGCGGGTGCCGAGATCGGCATCGTCGCGGTCGGCATCTCCTTCGTGCTCTCGCTCTGCACCGGCGTCGCAGTGGATCCAGCACGTCAACGCCGGCGGGGGTCGGCGAAGGCGGTCGAGCAGGCCCTGGGCCTCGGTGGCCGCGGGCTGCCGAAGAGGGCCATCACGCCGAGTCGAGCCGATCGTGAAGACCGTCGACCTGGTTCCAGTTCGGCGGCGACGAGTTCACCGTCGGGACCCTGATCGACGGCCTCGTCGGTGATGATGCTCGTTCATCGTCACGCCTGATCTCGCTGCTGGTGCACGTCTACAGCACCGAGTACCTGCAGCGGCGACCGGCGCTTCACCCACTACTTCGCCTTCCTGTCCCTGTTCACGGCGTCGATGCTCACGCTGGTCATCGCGCCAGAACACCCTGCAGCTGCTGACCGGCTGGGAGCTGGTCGGGCTCTGCTCGTTCGTGCTCATCGGCCACTGGTGGGAGGAGAAGCCGAACTCCGACGCCGCCCTCAAGGCCTTCCTCACCAACCGGGTCGGCGACGTCGGCCTGATCATCGGCGTGATCATCCTGTTCTTCGGGGCCGGCAGACCTTCAACATCCTCGACATCAACGGGCTGGCCGCCGAGCGGCGGCATGAGCCACCTGGTCCTGCTGGTGGCCGCCTGCTCCCTGATCGCCGCCGTCATGTCGAAGTCGGGCCAGTTCCCGCTGCACACCTGGCTGCCCGACGCCATGGCCGGCCCCACCCCGGTCTCGGCCCTCATCCACGCCGCCACCATGGTCGTGGCCGGCGTCTTCATGGTCGCCCGCCTCTACCCCGTGTTCTTCGAGGGCTTCTCGATCGGCACCTCCAGCATCAACCTGCTCGCCTTCGTCGGGGCCTTCACCACCGTCGTCGGGGCGACCCTGGCCTTCGTCCAGAACGACATCAAGAAGGTCCTCGCCTACTCCACCGATCAGCCAGCTCGGCTACATGGTCATGGCCCTCGGCGTCGGCGCCTGGACGGCGGCCATCTTCCACCTCTTCACCCACGCCATGTTCAAGGCCTGCCTCTTCCTCGGGGCCGGCTCGGTCAGCCACGCCGCCCACCACACCTTCGACATGCGCAAGATGGGCGGGCTGCGCAAGTACATGCCCAGCACCTTCGTCACCTTCGTCATCGCCACCCTGGCCCTGGCCGGCATCCTGCCGCTGGCCGGCTTCTGGTCCAAGGACGAGATCCTGGCCGGCGCCCTCCAGGGCCAGGCCAACGCCTACCCGGCCATGCTCGTCCTCGGCTGCATCGACGGCGTTCATGACCGCGGCGTACATGACCCGGGCCATCTGGATCACCTTCTTCGGCGAGTACCGGGGTGAGGGCACCCCGCACGAGTCGCCCAAGGTCATGACCGTGCCCGCTCTGGATCCTGGCCGGCGCCGCCGTCGTCGTCGGCTTCGTCAACCTCCCCGAGAAGCTGGCCCCGGACAGCGTCGCGCTCCGCTTCGAGCACTACGTCGAGCCGACCTTCGCCTTCCCGGAGATCGAGCACCCCGAGTTCAGCTTCCTGCTGGCCGTCTTCTCGATCCTGCTGGCGGTGTCCGGCCTCGCGCTGGCCTGGCAGTACTTCGCCCACAACCGGGGCCCCCACGGCCTCACCGAGCGCAGCCCATTGGCGGCGCGCGGCTACACCGTGCTCGAGAACAAGTACTACCTCGACTGGCTCTACACCGAGCGTCATCGTCGAGAGCATCAAGGGTCCCATCGCCCGGCGTCTACTGGTTCAACCAGAACGTCCTCGACGGCGTCGTCAACGGCGCCGCCAAGGTCGTCCAGGGCGACGGGCCGTCTGGCTCTACGGCACCATCGACCAGGGAGGTCGTCGACAGGCTGGTCAACGGCTCGGGAGCCGGGCGCCGAGGGCTCCGGCCAGGTCCTGCGTCGCATCCAGACCGGCCGCGTGCAGCAGTACGCCGCCCTCCTCTTCGCCGGCGCCGCCGTCCTCGCCGGCATCTTCATCGTCGTCATCTAGGAGTCACCACCGAGCCATGACCGACTTCCTCAACGACTGGGGCCTGACCCTCGTGACGTTCCTGCCGCTGGTGGGCGCCGTCGTGATGATGGCTCATCCCCAAGGGCGGACGAGCTGCTGCATCAAGGTGGTCGCCCTGGTCGACCTCGCTCGGCGGCCGGGGTCATGGGCATCCTGCTGCTCGCTCGACTTCGACTACGACCACGCCGGCGAGCTGCAGTTCGTCGTCGACAAGAACTGGATCGACGTCATCAACAGCCGCTACATCATGGGCCTCGACGGCATCTCGCTGCCCCTGCTGGCCCTCACGCTGCTGGTCGTGCCCCTCTGCATCATCTACTCCTGGAACCACTTCCCCGAGCCGCGGCAACCCGAAGGCCTTCCTCATCCTCATCCTCATCCTGGAGACGGGCATGGTCGGGACCTTCCTGGCCCAGGACCTGATCCTCTTCTTCGTCTTCTTCGAGGTCGTCCTGCTCCCGATGTACTTCATGATCGGCGTCTGGGGCGGCGAGCAGCGCCAGTACGCGGCGATCAAGTTCTTCCTGTTACACCCTGTTCGGCTCGGCCCTGATGATCGTCAGCTTCCTGGCCCTCTACTTCCTGGGTGACGGCGACCTTCGACATCCGGGTCCTGCCCGAGGCGGCGGCGGGCATCGCCTCGACGACCCAGCTCTGGATCTTCGGCGGCATGTTCATGGGCTTCGGCATCAAGGTGCCGATGTTCCCGTTCCACACCTGGCTGCCCGACGCCCACACCCAGGCCCCGACCGTCGGCTCGGTCATCCTGGCCGCCGTCCTGCTGAAGCTGGGCACCTACGGCTTCATCCGCATCGCCGTCCCGATCCTGCCCGAGGCGGCCGAGGACTGGGCCCCCTACATCGGGCTCCTGGCCGTCATCGGCATCATCTACGGCGCGCTCGGGCTGCCTGGCCCAGACCGACATGAAGCGGCTCATCGCCTTCTCGTCGGTGGCCCACATGGGCTTCGTGATGCTGGGCATCGCCACCCTGACCGACTTCGGCATCAACGCCGCCATCTTCGGCATGGTCGCCCACGGCCTCATCACCGGCATGCTCTTCTTCGTCGCCGGCTCGGTGAAGGAGCGCTACCACACCCTCGAGATCAGCCGCCTCGGCGGCCTGCTGACCCAGGTGCCGCAGCTGGGCTGGATCCTCGGCTTCTGCGCCATGGCCTCGCTCGGCCTGCCCGGCCTGGCCGGGTTCTGGGGCGAGTTCCCGGCCATCCTGTCGGCCTACAACCCGGCGCCGGGCCTGCCGGTGGAGACCTTCCGGACCTACATGGTCATCGCCGCCGTCGGCACGGTGCTGGCCGCCGGCTACCTGCTCTGGCTCTACCAGCGCACCGCCTTCGGCGCGCCCAAGGAGGAGTTCGCCGACGAGCAGATCGCCCAGCTCACGGTCTTCGAGTGGGTGGCCTGGGTGCCGATGCTCGTGCTCATCCTCGTGCTCGGCGTCTACCCCAACCTGATCTTCAGCGTCACCGATCCCGCCGTGGAGAAGGTGCGCCACTCCCTGACCGGTGGCGGCTGAGGTGATCGCCGTGTTGGCCCAGGCCGGGGGGTTCACCGCCCCGACGATCGACTACCACGCCTTCGCGCCCGAGATCGTCCTGACCGGCGTGTTGATCCTGGTGCTCCTGGCCGACCTCGTCTTCGAGCGGGACAAGTGGCTGATCCCGTCGCTGGCCGGCATCGGCCTGCTGGCCGCGCTGGTCCCGGTCCTCACCCTGGCCCTCGACGGCACCGACCGGGTCGATGTTCGGCGGGGCCTACGTCGTCGACGACTTCGCCCTCGTGCTGAAGGCCCTGTTCCTCATCGTCGGGCTACGTGGTCGTCCTCCTGTCGACCAACTACATCGCCGAGGGCGACTACCACGAGGGGGAGTACTACTTCCTGCTCCTCTGCTCGCTGCTCGGCATGTCGGTCATGGCCTCGGCTCGGGACCTCGTCACCATCTTCGTCGCCCTCGAGCTGCTCTCGATCCCCGCCTACATGCTCGCCGCCTGGCGCAAGCGCGACCTCAAGGGCAACGAGGCGGGCCTCAAGTACTACCTGATGGGCGTCTTCGCCTCGGCGGTGATGCTCTACGGCATGTCGCTGCTCTACGGCGTCACCGGCTCGACCCTGCTCACCGACATCGGGGCCCAGATCGGGGCCAAGCCGTCCAGCGTGCCGTTCATCACCCTGGGCATCGTGTTCATCATCGTCGGCTTCGGCTTCAAGGTCTCCGCCGTCCCGTTCCACACGTGGGCCCCGGACACCTACGAGGGGGCCCCGACGCCCATCACCGCGTTCCTGGCCGTGGCCTCCAAGGCGGCGGGCTTCGTGGCCCTGCTGTCGCTGGTCTTCCTCGCCTTCCCCGGCCGGACCGACGTGGTCGAGCCCCTGATGTGGATCCTGGCCGCGGTCACCATGACCGTCGGCAACCTGATCGCCCTGCGCCAGACCAACATCGTGCGCATGCTCGCCTACTCCTCGGTGGCCCAGGCCGGCTTCATGCTGGCGCCGCTCGCGGTCGTGGGTGACGCCGGCCAGGAGGCACTGACCGCGGTCGTCGTCTACCTGCTCATCTACGCGGCCATGAACCTCGGCGCCTTCGCCGTGGTGATCGCCGTGGCCCGGCGCACCGGGTCGGGCGAGATCGAGTCCTATCGGGGCCTGTTCCAGTACGCGCCCGCGCCTGGCCGTGCCTGATGTCGGTGTTCCTCTTCGCCCTGGCCGGCATCCCGCCGCTCGGCGGGTGGGTGGCGAAGTTCGTCGTGTTCCGGGCGCTGCTCTCGGCTGAGACCGTCTCCGGTGCCGTGCTGGCCGTGGTGGTGGCCGTGAACTCGGTGATCGCGCTCTTCTACTACGCCAACGTGGCTCGCCAGATGTGGTTCCAGGACGCCCCCGAGGGCGAGACCACGTCCATCCCGGTGCCCTTCTCGCTCACCGCCGCCCTCGGCATCGCCGTCCTCGGGACGCTGGCCTTCGGCATCTTCCCCGGCCTGGTCACCCACTTCGGCGACGTGGCCAACCTCGCCGCCACCGCGCTCCCCTGATCGCGCCTCCGTTCTCGGAGGTCATGGAGGCCGCGCTCTACGGGCCGGACGGGTTCTACGAGCGGGAAGGCGGGGGGGCGGGGCGCCGCGGTGACTTCCTCACCGCCCCCGAGGTCGGACCCCTGTTCGGGGCCGTGGTCGCCCGGGGGCTGGACGCCTGGTGGGGTGAGCAGGGCCGGCCGGATAGCTTCACGGTGTACGACGTCGGCGCCGGCGCCGGCACCCTCGGCCGGAGCTTGGCGCTGGCCGGCAGCGCGCATCGGTACGTCGCCGTCGACCGGTCGGCGGCCCAACGGGCCCGACACGAGGGCCTCGAGTCGGCGACCGCGCTGCCGGACGGTCAGCTCGTCGGCGTCGTCGTCGCCAACGAGCTGCTCGACAACATGCCGTTCGACCTCACCCGGGGCGGCGAGCCGTTCGATCCCGGACAGGACTGGCCGGAGACGGGCCTGGCGCCACAGCAGGACCAGGCGAGACGGTGGGTCGACGGGGTCTTGGCCCGGCTGCGCGGACGCCTCGTCGTCCTCGACTACGCCTCCACGACCGCCGAGATGGCCGGCCGCCCCTGGAAGGACTGGCTGCGCACGTATCGGGGCCACGACCGCGGCGGCCATCCGATGGACCACCTGGGCCGGCAGGACATCACGGCAGAGGTGGCCGTCGACCAGCTCCCCGCCCCGAACAAGGACCGAAGCCAGGCAGAGTGGCTGCGGGCGTGGGGCATCGACGATCTGGTGGAGGAAGGGCGTCGGATCTGGCGGGCGCGGGCCCACCTCGGCGATCTGGAGGCCATCCGGGCCCGCAGTCGGGTCAACGAGGCCGAGGCCCTCTGCGATCCCGACGGGATGGGCTCGTTCCGGGTGCTGGAGTGGTCTGTGGTCGAATAGGCCGGTGGAGGGCACGCCGGAGACGGGCACGCCGGAGACGCTACGCCCGCAGCGGCGACCTGAGCCTCGCCTACCAGGTGGTGGGGGACGGGCCGATCGACCTCGTGTTCGCCCCCGGCTTCATGTCCCCGATTCCTGGCAGCTCTACGCCACGGCGGTCTGACGTGTGCCACACTCATCGCCGGAACGAGGGGGATTGTCCATGATTCGTGCACTCATCGTCGGGCTGGTCGTGTTCCTGATCGCCACCTTCCCGGCCACCTGGTTGCTCATGCTGTTCCTGGGCAACATGGGCACCGGGCTGTCGTACTGGGGGGCGCTGCCCCTGGGCATCCTGGTCTCCGCCCTCATCGGCGGCAGCACCGCCAACACCTACGGCCCCTGACCGCCAGCCGGCGGTGACCGCGCGTCCCGCCGGAGCCACCAGCGCAGCCAGGGTGGGAACGATCACGGCCTTCGTCGGGTAGGACCCTGACGTGACCGACGCCCCAGCACCGCTCAGCGTCCTGCCGACCGTCCTCGAGGGCCGGCGTGAGCTCGACGGTGCCGTCGACGCCTTGCGGGCCCTGGTGGACGACGCCCTCCCGCCGTCTGAGGCCGGCGCGGCTCGGGGCGACGCCGGTCAGACCGGCGCGTAAGGTCGAACCATGGCCGCTGAACCCACCATCGAGGACTACCTCCGGGAGGAGCGCACCTTCCCACCGCCCGCGTCGTTCACCGCCGACGCCCTGGTGACCGACCGCTCGCTCTACGACGAGGCCGACGCCGACTTCGAGGCCTTCTGGGCCCGTCAGGCCCGCGAGTTGTTGACCTGGTCGAAGGACTTCACGACGGTCCTCGAATGGGACCTGCCCTTCGCCCGGTGGTTCCCGGACGGCGAGCTGAACGTGTCCTACAACTGCCTCGACCGCCACGTCGAGGCCGGGAAGGGCGACAAGGTCGCCTTCCACTGGGAGGGCGAGCCGGGCGACACCCGCACGGTCACCTACGCCGACCTCCTCGACGAGGTCTGCCGGTTCACCAACGTGCTCAAGGGTCTGGGGGTCGAGAAGGGCGACCGGGTCGCCATCTACATGCCGATGATCCCGGAGCTGCCCGTGGCCATGCTCTCCTGTGCCCGCCTCGGCGCGGCCCATTCGGTCGTCTTCGGTGGGTTCTCGCCCGATTCGCTCATCGACCGCATCAACGACGCCGAGGCCAAGGTCGTGGTCACCGCCGACGGGGGCTGGCGCCGGGGGAGCGCCTCCGGCCTGAAGGTCAACGTCGACGCCGCCCTCGGATCCACCCCGTCCGTCAGCGACGTGGTCGTCGTCCGGCGCACGGGCCAGGACGTCGACATGGTCGCCGGTCGGGACCACTGGTACCACGACCTCATGGCCGACGCCGATGCCGACTGTCCCGCCGAGCCCATGGAGGCCGAACAGCTCCTGTACCTGCTCTACACGTCGGGGACCACGGCCAAGCCCAAGGGGATCATGCACACCACAGGGGGCTACCTGACCCAGGTGGCCTTCTCCCACAAGGTGGTCTTCGACCTCCACCCGGAAACCGACGTGTACTGGTGCGCGGCGGACATCGGCTGGGTCACCGGCCACAGCTACATCGTCTACGGGCCGCTGACCAACGGGGCCACCTCGGTCATGTACGAGGGCACGCCGGACCACCCCCACAAGGCCCGGCTGTGGGAGATCGTGGAGACGTACGGCGTGACCCAGCTGTACACGGCCCCCACCGCCATCCGGACCTTCATGAAGTGGGGCCCGGACGAGCCCGCCAGCAAGGACCTGTCCTCGCTCCGCCTGCTGGGCACCGTGGGTGAGCCCATCAACCCCGAGGCCTGGATGTGGTACCACCAGCACATCGGCGGGGAGCGCTGCCCGATCGTCGACACCTGGTGGCAGACCGAGACCGGTGGCCACATGATCACCCCCCTGCCCGGCGTCACGACGACGAAGCCGGGCTCGGCCACCTTCCCGCTGCCGGGGATCGGGGCCGAGCTGGTCGACGAAGCGGGCAACCCGGTGGCCCAGGGCGGGGGCTACCTCACCCTGACCCGCCCGTGGCCGTCCATGCTGCGGGGCATCTGGGGGGATCCCGAGCGCTACCGGGAGACCTACTGGAGCCGCTTCGAGGGGCGCTACTTCGCCGGCGACGGGGCCAAGATCGACGAGGACGGCTATCTCTGGCTGCTGGGCCGGGTGGACGACGTCATGAACGTGTCCGGCCACCGCATCTCCACCACCGAGGTGGAGTCGGCGCTGGTGTCGACACCCGGCCGTGGCCGAGGCGGCCGTGGTCGGGGCGGCGGACGAGACCACGGGCCAGGCGATCGTGGCCTACGTGATCCTGAGGGGCGGCAACGAGCCGACCAGCGCGCTGGGTGAGGGGCTGCGCCAGCACGTGGCCACCAAGATCGGCCCCACGGCCCGGCCCAAGACCGTCATCCTCGTCCCCGACCTGCCCAAGACCCGCAGCGGCAAGATCATGCGCCGCCTGCTGAAGGACGTGGCCGAGGGTCGAGACCTCGGCGACACCACCACCCTGGCCGATCCCGCCGTCTTCGACGAGATCCGGGCGAGGGCCGACGAGGCCCCGCCGGAGGATTGACGGGCCACGGCCAGTCCTAGCCTCCCGGGGGTGCAGGTTCCGGAGAACTACTGGTGGCGGGACGGGCCGGTGGCGCCAGGGCCCGCCGTGGTCTTCGACATGGACGGCGTCCTGTCCGACGCCTCCACGCGGCAGCACTACCTGGAGTTCCCCCGGCGGGACTGGGAGGCCTTCTTCGCCGCCTGCGGTGAGGACGAGCTGGTCGGCGAGGTGGCCCGGCTGTTGGAGTGCCTCGACGACGACCTCCGCATCGTCCTGCTGACGGCCCGCCCGATGCGGGTGCAGCGCCAGACCTTGGGCTGGCTGGACCGCTACAAGCTGCGCTGGGACGTGCTCATCATGCGGGAGTTCGGTGACTACCAGGCCTCACGGGTCTTCAAGCAGCGCACGGTGGCCGAGCTGCGGGGCTACGGCTTCGACCTTCGCCTCGCCTTCGAGGACGACCGCCGCAACGTCGACATGTTCCACCGCGAAGGCGTGCCCTGCGTCTACATCCACAGCGGGTACTACGACTGAGAACGGGAACGCGCGCCGGCGCTCGAACGTTCTCCTTCGTGCCATGAAGAACACCATCAAGACCTTCACCCTGCTCGCCGCCCTCGGCGGCCTGTTCCTGTTCATCGGCTCGTTCTGGGGCCAAGGCGGCCTCATCATCGGCCTCGTCCTGGGCCTCGTGGTCGTCGGCGGCTCGTACTGGTTCTCCGACACGATCGCCATCAAGGCGGCCCGGGCCCAGCCCGTCTCCGAGGCCGAGATGCCCGAGCTGCACCGCATCGTCCGGGAGCTGACCACCCTCGCCGACCTGCCGATGCCGAAGCTCTATTTGACCCCGGAGCGCCAGCCCAACGCGTTCGCCACCGGTCGCAACCCGGACCACGCCGCCGTGGCGGTGACTGCCGGCATCCTCGAGGCCCTCTCCTGGGACGAGCTCCGCGGCGTCCTGGCCCACGAGATCAGCCACATCGGCAACCGCGACATCCTCATCGGGTCCGTGGCCGCCGCCGTGGCCCTGGCCATCACCTTCATGGCCCGCATGGCCATGTGGGCGTCGATCTTCGGTGGCGGCGACCGGGACCGCAACGTCTTCGGGGAGCTGGCCCTGATCATCCTGGCCCCTCTGGCGGCGATGCTGCTGCAAATGGCCCTCTCCCGTAGCCGGGAGTTCGAAGCCGACCGCTCGGGGGCCGAGCTGATCGGGACCGGGGAGCCGCTGGCCTCCGCCCTCCAGAAGCTGGACGTCTACGCCCAGCGCATCCCGGCCGACATCCGGCCCGAGCAGGCGGCGGCGTACATCGTCAACCCACTGCGCGGCCGTAGGGTGAGCTTCGCCAACGCCTTTGCCAGCCACCCGCCGATGGAGGAGCGGATCGCCCGCCTCCGCCAGCCGGTGGGCGCCCGCTAGTCCCGGAAGTTCTGGAACTGGAGGGGGATGCCGAAGTCCTCCTCCTTCAGGGCGGCCATGGCCTCCTGGAGGGCGTCGCGCTTCTTGTGGCTGACCCGGACCTGCTCGCCCTGGGTCTGGCTGGTCAGGCCCTTGATCCCCAACGCCTTCAGGAACTTGTTGATGTCCCGGGACCGGTCCGAGTTGATACCGGCGGTGAGCGTGGCCACCTGACGGACGGTGCTGCCGCTGGCCCCCTCGACGTTGCCGAACTCGATCGCCTTCAGCGAGATCTTGCGCCGGACCAGCTTCTCCTCGAGGACCTGGCGGAGGGCCGTGAGGCGGTCCTCGGTGATCGAGGCCAGGGTGATGATCCCGTCGCCCAACTCGACCCGCGAGTTGGTGTCCTTGAAGTCGAACCGGGTGGCCACCTCGCGCGACGCCTGGTCCACGGCATTGCGGACCTCCTGGAGGTCGACCTCGGACACGACATCGAACGTCGGCATGGCCTCGAACCTACCCGCACGCCGATGCGACGCCGGTAGTCTCGTGCGCTCCTGGGTCGGTGCCCGAGTGGCCAAAGGGAACGGGCTGTAAACCCGTCGGCATTGCCTACGGAGGTTCAAATCCTCCCCGGCCCACACGATTGACCATGACCACTGACTCTCATCGCCTCGGGGCCCCCGAGGGCGACTCCGAGCTGCGCAACCTGTGGCGGCTCCTGGCGTCCCACCTCGGGCGCTACCGCGGCATCCTCGCCGCCGTCGCCGCCCTCCAGCTCCTCCAGTCCATCGCCCTGCTCTACCTGCCGACGCTGAACGCCAAGCTGATCGACAACGGCGTCGCCCAGAACGACACGGCGTACATCCGCAAGATCGGTGCGGTGATGCTCGTCGTCACCCTGGTCCAGGTCGGCTTGGCCGTGACCGCGGTCTACTTCGGCGCCTGGGCCGCCATGGGCTTCGGCCGGGACGTCCGGCGGAGCCTGTTCCACCAGGTCACGGGGTTCTCGAGCCGCGAAGTGTCCCACTTCGGCTCACCGTCACTGATCACCCGCATCACCAACGACGTCCAGCAGGTCCAGATGCTGGTCCTGATGACCTGCACCCTCATGTTGGCCGCGCCGTTCACCATCCTCGGGGGGGTGATCCTCGCCCTCCGCGAGGACGTGGGCCTGTCGGCGCTGCTGCTGGTGAGCATCCCCGTGCTCGTCATCGCCGTCGGCCTCGTCGTGGCCCGGATGGTGCCGCAGTTCCGGGACATGCAAGATCGCCTCGACGTCGTGAACCGGGTGCTGCGCGAGCAGATCATGGGGATCCGGGTCGTTCGGGCCTTCGTCCGGGAGCCCGACGAGACGGCGCGTTTCGGCCGGGCCAACGACGACCTCACCGAGACCTCGCTCCGCGCGGGGCGGCTGATGGCCTTCTTCTTCCCGATCGTGCTCCTGGTCCTGAACGGGTCGAGCGTGGCCGCCCTGTGGATCGGTGCGAACCGGATCAGCGCCGGCGACCTGCAGGTCGGCCAGCTGGTGGCCTTCCTCACCTACCTCGTCCAGATCCTGATGTCGGTGATGATGGCCACGTTCATGATGGTCATGATCCCGCGGGCCGGGGTCAGCGCGAAGCGGATCATCGAGGTGCTGCGCACCCCGTCCACGGTCACCTCGGTGGCCTCGCCGGTGCGCGAGATCCACGGGCCGGTGAGCCTGGAACTGCGGAACGCCGGCTTTCGGTACCCCGGGGCGGAGGCCCCGGTCCTGGCCGACGTCTCCTTCACCGCGTCGGCCGGCCAGACCACGGCGATCATCGGGAGCACAGGGGCGGGCAAGACCACGCTGGTCAGCCTCGTGCCCCGGCTGTTCGACGTCACCGCCGGCGCCGTGCTCGTCGACGGCGTCGACATCCGGGAGCTCGACCTCGAGCTCCTCTGGAGCCGGATCGGCCTCATCCCCCAGAAGCCCTATCTGTTCTCCGGGACGGTGGCCAGCAACCTGCGCCACGCCGATCCCGAGGCGACCGACGAGGACCTGTGGTCCGCCCTCGAGGTGGCCCAGGCCCGCGACTTCGTCGCCGCGATGCCGGGCGGGCTCGACGCCCGGATCGCCCAGGGCGGCGCCAACGTGTCCGGCGGGCAGCGTCAGCGCCTCGCCATCGCCCGTGCCCTCGTCCGTCGCCCGGAGATCTACCTCTTCGACGACTCGTTCTCGGCCCTCGACCTGACCACCGACGCCCGGGTCCGGGCCGCCCTCCGGCCCCACACGGCTGACGCCACGGTGGTGATCGTGGGCCAGCGGGTCTCCTCGATCCGGGACGCCGACCAGATCCTCGTCCTCGAAGACGGGGCCCAGGTGGGCCTCGGGACCCATGACGAGCTCCTGACCGACTGCGCCACCTACGCCGAGATCGTCGAGTCCCAGCACGAGGAAGGGGCGGCGTGACCGACGACGAGATCGATCCTCGGAAGGTGGCGGCCGAGGCCCGGGCCGCGCAGAGCTCGGGTCCGGGGCGCATGGCCGCGGCCGGCATGCCGGTCGACAAGCCGGACGACCTGGCCGGGGCGACCCGGCGGCTGGCCGAGAGCCTGCGTCCCGACAAGGCCGCCGGGCTCCTGGTCATCGTCCTCGGGGTTTCCAGCGTCACCCTGTCGGTCATCGGCCCGAAGATCCTCGGCGGGGCCACCGACATCATCGTGGACGGGGTCACCGGCCAGACCGACGGCATCGACTTCCCCGCCCTGCACCGTGTCCTGCTCGGGGTCCTGGCCCTCTACGTGTGCTCGTCGGTCCTGGCCTACGCCCAGGCCTACCTGCTGGCGGGCGTCGTCCAACGGTCGATGCAGGGACTGCGGGCCGACGTCGAGGCGAAGCTGAACCGCCTCCCTCTCGTCTACATCGACAGCCAGCCCCGCGGCGACCTCCTCAGCCGGGTCACCAACGACATCGACAACGTCGCCCAGAGCATGCAGCAGAGCCTCAGCCAGATGCTCACGGCCGTGCTCACCATGGTCGGGGTGCTGGTGGTGATGCTGACCATCTCGCCCCTCCTCGCCCTCGTGGCCCTGGTCACCGTGCCGATCGCCCTGTGGACCGTCCGGTTCATCACCAACCGCTCCAAGTCCCGGTTCATGGCCCAATGGGCCCGCACCGGCTCGTTGAACGCGCAAGTCGAGGAGGCCTTCACCGGGCACGCGCTGGTCAGGGTGTTCGGGCGCCAGCAGGACGTCGAGGACCGGTTCAACGAGACGAACGAGGAGCTCTTCGAGGCGGGCTTCGGCGCCCAGTTCATCGCCGGCGTGATCCAGCCGGTGATGATGTTCCTGAGCAACCTGAACTTCGTGATCATCGCCGTGGTCGGCGGCCTGCGGGTGGCCTCGGGGGCGCTGAGCATCGGTGACGTCCAGGCCTTCATCCAGTACTCGCGGCAGTTCAGCCAGCCGCTGACCCAGATCGCCTCGATGATGAACGTCCTGCAGTCCGGCGTGGCCTCCGCCGAGCGGGTGTTCGCCCTGCTCGACGCCGACGAGGAGGTCGCCGACTCCGGCGTGGACCTCGTGCCGCCGCCGGGGGCCGCCCGGGGCCGGGTCGAGTTCGATCACGTGACCTTCTCCTACGACCCGGACAAGTCACTCATCACCGATCTCTCCCTGGTGGCCGAGCCCGGCCAGACCGTGGCCATCGTGGGGCCGACCGGGGCGGGCAAGACGACCCTGGTCAACCTGCTGATGCGCTTCTACGAGCTCGACGGTGGTCGCATCACCCTCGACGGGACCGACATCGCCACCATCACCCGGCGCAGCCTGCGGTCCGACATCGCCATGGTGCTGCAGGACACCTGGCTGTTCGGCGGCACCATCCGGGACAACATCGCCTACGGCGACCTCGACGCCACCGAGGAGCAGATCCGCGACGCGGCCCGGGCCACCTACGTCGACCGCTTCGTCCACTCGCTGCCCGAGGGGTACGACACGGTGATCGACGACGACGCCGGCAACCTCAGCACGGGCGAGAAGCAGCTGCTCACGATCGCCCGGGCGTTCCTGGCCGAACCGACGATCCTCGTGCTCGACGAGGCCACCAGCTCGGTCGACACCCGGACCGAGGTCCTCGTCCAGCACGCCATGGCGGCGCTGCGCTCCCAGCGCACGAGCTTCGTGATCGCGCACCGGCTCTCGACCATCCGCGACGCCGACACGATCCTGGTCATGGACGGCGGCCAGATCGTCGAGCAGGGCTCCCATCAGGAGCTCCTCGCCCGCCAGGGCGCCTACTTCACGCTGTACCACGCCCAGTTCGCGGGGGCCCTGGTCGATCCCGAGGAGCTCGAGGTCAGCGGTTCCGCAGCACCTGGTTGACCTCGGCGCCGACGAGCACGGTCATGGCGGTCAGCTGGAGCCACAGGAGCAGGATGATCACGGCGGCGAGGGAGCCGTAGGTCTCGTTGTAGCTCCCGAAGGTGCTGGTGTAGAGCGAGAACAGCAGCGAGACGACCACGCAGAGGATGGCGGCGATGACCGCGCCCGGCGTGAGCAGCCGCTGGGCGGGACGGCTGGCCGGGCCGAGGCGGTAGAGGACGCCGATCGCCAGCACCAGGCCCGCGCCCAGTGCGAGCCACCGCAGGAGCGACACGACCGGGTTGTCGGCGGGCAGGACGGCGACGACGGCCACGGCTGCGGCGACGAAGGCGACCGCTCCCAACGTGAGGGCGAGGGCCTGGCCCCGCTGGGCCACCGCACCCCGGTCCCCGGCCTGGTCGCCGTACACGACGCCGATGGCGGTGGTGAGCGTGCGCATCCCGGCCGACGCCGCCCACAGGGCCACGGCGAGGCCGATGATCAGGCCGGTGCCGAGGCCGGCGGCCGGGGCGTCGACCACGGCTTGGAGCTGGCTGACGATCAGGCGTTGGGCCTCCACGGGCAGGGTCTCGGTGCTCTGGGTGACCTGGTGCTCGATGTCGGCCGGGTCGGCCACGAGGCCGTAGAGCGAGACCAGGGCGACCAGCGCGGGCACCAGGGCCAGCATCGCCCAGAAGGCCACGGCCGAGGCCAGCAACGAGACGTTGTCGGCCTTCATCCGGGCCAACACGGCCTTGGCCTGAGCGCCGAGGCCGGACACCGTCACCGCGAGGCGGCCCGGAGCTCGAGCAGGGTCCGGCGCAGGAGGCGGGACAGGTAGGACTGGCTGACCCCGATGCGCTCGGCGATCTCCTCCTGGCTGAGGTTGTCGTAGAACCGCAGCTCCAGGATGGAGCGCTCCCGCTCGGGCAGCGTGGCCAGCAGGTCCTCCACGATCATGCGCCCCTCGGCCCGACCGAAGCCGAGGTCGCCCGCGCCCAGCTTGTCCGACGCCGTGCGCTCGCCGTCCCCGAGGGGGGCGTCGAGGCTGTCGGCGCGGTGCGCGGCCCCCGCCTCGAGGGCCTCCAGCACGTCCTCCTCACCCACCTCGAGGCGCGCCGCCAGCTCGTCGATGCGAGGGTGGCGGCCCAGCTCCTGGGTCAGCTCCTCGTCGACCTTGCGCAGGGTCAGGTGCAACTCCTGGAGCGCCCGCGGCGGGCGCACGGACCACGAGCGATCCCGGAACTGGCGCTTCAGCTCGCCGTCGATGGTCCGGCTGGCGAAGGTGGCGAAGGCCACGCCCCGCGCCGGCTCGAAGCGGTCGGCCGCCTTGACCATGGCCAGCAGGGCCATCTGCCGCAGGTCGTCGCGGGCCAGGCCCCGTCCGCTGTAGCGCCGGGCGAAGTGCTCGGCCAGGTCGGTGTGATCCTCGACCAGGCGGTTGCGGGCCGCGTTGTCGTCGGCCGCCGGGCTCACGCCGGGTCCGACGCGCCCTTGCGGACGGTGAAGATCCAGTCGTCGTCCTGGGCCTCGAGGGTGTGGGCGTCGGTGGTCACCGCCAACAGCTCACGGGCGATGGGATCCAGCTCGGGCACCGCACCGTCCATCCCGGGGCGCCGCCCCTCGATCACCACGTGGTCCCCGTCGACCCGGTAGTGCAGCTCGATCCGGGGCCCGCCGTCGTCGCCCGGCTCGTCCTGGAGGAGGACGCTGCAGAGCTCGGTGACCGCGACCCGCAGGTCCTCGGTGTCGTCGAGGCCGAACCCGAGATCGGCGGCGAAGCTGGACGCGGTGAGGCGGGCGATTCGCAGGTGCGAGCTGCGCGGAGGCAGGGAGAGGACGACGTCGCCGGCGGGATCGGTCATGGGTGCGGTCTCCCTCGGTAGGGGGCATGGGGGTCGCCCGGGACTTGCCCGGGGCGACCGGGGGTAGGGATCTGGCCGATCGTCATGGTCACCCTTCGCCCCCACCGCCAGCTGACCCTCGAGGTCGCCGCCGACTTCGCTGGTCTGGGCGCGCTGCGGGACCAGCTGCGGCGGTGGCTGGAGGACGCCGAGGTCCCCCCGACGGCGAGCGGCGACCTGCTCCTGGTGGCCACCGAGCTGTGCACGAACGCCATCGAGGCCACGCCCCCCGACGTCCCTGTGGAGGTCCGGGTGAGCAACGACGGCACGGCCCTGCGCCTGACGGTGGCCAACCATCGACCGGCCCCGTCGGTCGAGGTCGAGCCCGACGTGCTGCAGCGGGGCTCACTGCAGGAACGGGGCCGTGGCCTGGCCATCGTGCGTTCATTGGTGGACACGGTCGTGATGACCTCCGACGAAGATCGAACCGTGGTCCGGACCATGCGCCTGCTCTGAGCGACTTCTGCGTTCAGGACGACGACGATTCAACGGTCACGTGCTCGTCCAGCCCGGTGACCTCGAGCAGGCGCCGCAGCGTGGGCGACACGTGGGCCATGACCAGCACGGTCGGCTCGCTGCCCAGGCGGCGGTGGGCGTCGACCAGCACCCGGAGGCCGGACGAATCGATGAAGTCGAGGCGGCGGCCGTCGATGCGCACGACCGTGGCCCCCCGGTCGATGACCGTGTCCAGGCTCTCGGCGAGGAGCGGGGCGGTGTGGGGGTCGACCTCACCGATGAGCGTGATCGTCGGGGGATCGCCCTCGGTGATCTCCACCGTGAGTCGGTCCTCGCCGTCGTGCACGTCGGCGAGACTACCGCTCACCGGGCCGCCGTCCCGGTGGCCTGAGCGGCCTCGAAGCGCCCCGCCGCGCTCTGCCAGTCCGCCACTTCCCAGAAGGCGTCGACCCACGCCGCCTTGTCGTTGAGGTACTGGAGGTAGAAGGCGTGCTCCCAGGCGTCGATGACCAGGATCGGGTCCGAGCCCTGGCCGATGTTGCTCTGGTGGTCGTACACCTGCTCGACGATGAGGCGGCCCGCCAGCGGCTCCCAGGCGAGGGCTCCCCAGCCCGAGCCCTGAACGCTCTTCGTTGCCTCGGTGAGCTGGGCCTTGAGGTCGTCGAAGCTCCCGAAGGCGTCGTCGATGGCCGCGGCCAGCTCCCCCTCGGGGGCGCCGCCGCCGTCGGGGCTCATGCAGGTCCAGAAGACGGTGTGCAGGACGTGGCCCGAGAGGTTGAAGGCGAGGTCCTTGCTCAGCTTGGTGATCAGGGCGAAGTCGCCGCTGCTGCGCGCCTCCGCCAGCTGGTCCAGCGCCTTGTTGGACTGGTCCACGTAGGCGGCGTGGTGCTTGCCGTGGTGGAGCTCCATGATCCGAGCGTCGATGTGCGGTTCGAGCGCGGCGTGGTCGTACGGCAGATCGGGGAGGGTGTACGTGCTCATGGGGACACGTCTACCCCGATCGGGGCAGGATCAGACGGTTCCGTCGGCGAGGAGGCGTTGCATCACCACGACATCCAGCCAGCGCCCCATCTTGCGCCCGACCTCCCGTTCTGTGCCCACCACGTCGAAACCGACCCTCTGGTGGAGCGCGATCGACGCGTCGTGGCCGCCGACGATGCGGGCGATGACGGTGTGGAAGCCGTGGGCCGTGGCCGTGGTCACCAGCTCTTCGAGGAGCGCTCGGCCGACCCCGCCGCCGCGACGGTCACGCCCGACGTAGACCGAGTCCTCCACGGTCGTGCTGTAGGCCGGTCGCTCCCGGAACGGGGACAGCGAGCCGAAGCCCAGCACCGTCCCGTCGTCGTCCTCGGCCACCAGCGCGGCGTAGGCGCCGGACCGCTGGACCAGCCAGGCCACCTGCTCTTCAGCCGTGCGCGGCACCAGGTCGAAGGTCACGGTGGACCCGGTGACCTCGGCGTTGTAGATCGCCCGTATCGCCTCGGCGTCTTCGACCGTGGCCCGTCTGATGCGCATGACGGGGGGCAGTCTGCCCGGTCAGCGCAGGTCGACCTCAGCGGGTACGGGCTCGGTGGTGACCGACAGGACGGCCGCCGGTTCGATGAGGGCCAGGTGGCCGGCGATGGCCTCCAGCCGGGCCCAGGAGATGACGTCCTCGTCGTTGGTCAGGAAGAGGACCTGCTGGCTGACGGTGGCCTTGCTCAGGAGCTCGAGCAGCGGGGGCTTGAGGGCGGGATCGATGTCGGTGAGCGTGTCGTCGAGGATCAGCGGCAGTGTCTGGTGGCGGGGCCCGATGCCCCGGACGGCGGTCAACCGGGTGTTGAGGGCCTGGGCGTAGCGGGCGATCAGGTCGCCCCCACCGGTCATGCCGATGGCGCTGGAGGAGGTCACGTCCTGGCGCAGGCGGGCCGCGGCGACGATCTCGTCCTTGTGCTCGATGGCCCACTCGGTCGAGATGCCGCTGCCGACCAGCTGGTCCCACTCGCCTCGCGCCGACCGGTGGACGTCGGCGGCCTCCAGCAGGACGCGGCGGGCCTTGTCGTTGGCCAGCAGGGAGTTGACCCGGTCGAGGTGGAATCCGAGGTACGACGGCATCCCCGCGGCCTCGAGGGCGTCGGCCTCGGCGGCGTGGGCTCGGCGCACCCGGCCCCAGAAGACGATCGAGATCACGGCGGCGACGGCGGCGAAGAGCACGAAGGGCATGGCCATCCTGCGGCCCTCGAGCATCGAGAGGGGGACGGCGCCGATGGCGCTGAAGGTGGCGACGTAGAACGCCAGCTTCCGGACGCGTTCGTGGTCGTCCTGCGCGGACAGCAGGGCGGCGTGGCGCTCCTCGATCGCTTCCGCCGCCTCGGCGTCCTCGGGCTCGCTCCCCGCGATCACCGCTGCGGTGCGCAGGCCCCGTTGCGTGCCCTCGGTGATCTCGGCGTGGCGCCAGAGCACCTGCTGATCGATCCCCGCCAGCCGGCGGATGACCTCTTCGTGGTGGCTGCTGGTCTGGAGGTCGGCGGCGGTGCAACGCAGGAGGCGGCGGGCCGTGATCGAGTCGAGCCCGGTGCCGGCCAGGAGGTCGAGGCCACCTTCGGGTACCCGGAAGACGTTGCTGACGTCGACGCCCCGGGAGACGTCGACGACGCGGTGCTCGCCCCCCTCCGGACGGAACACGGCGAGGGGCGTGCCGTCGTCCCACGTCAGCTCCAGGTGGACGCCTGACCGGCGCGAGCCGAGCGCGCCGACGAACTCACTGATCAGGCCTTCCCGCTCGACCCCGCCGACACCGTTGACCACCGTGAGGCGGGGGTGGAGGTCCAGGGCGACCGAGCGGCCGGTAGCTTCGAGGACGAGCCGGTCTACCCGCACCTGCCCTCAGTCGGCATGCCGGGGCACGGTCTTGAGCGTGATGACCTACCCCTGGGGTGTCGGCAGCAGCGGCCGGTAAGCTGTCCCGCCGGTCAACGCCCCCTTAGCTCAGTCGGTAGAGCACAGCCATGGTAAGGCTGGTGTCGCCAGTTCGATTCTGGCAGGGGGCTCCGGGGCGGCGTAGCTCAGTCGGTAAGAGCACTCGGCTCATAATCGAGGGGTCGTCAGTTCGATTCTGACCGCCGCCACCACTCGCACAACCAGCACAGCACAGACACCGGAGACAGCAATGGGCAAGGAAAAGTTCGAGCGGAACAAGCCGCATGTGAATGTCGGGACGATGGGTCACATCGACCATGGCAAGACGACGTTGACGGCGGCGATCACGCGGGTGTTGTCCAACGAGTCGGATTCGACGGCGTTCACCGAGTTCGCCGACATCGACAAGGCGCCTGAGGAGCGGGAGCGGGGGATCACGATCAACATCGCTCATGTGGAGTACGAGACCCCGAACCGGCATTACGCGCATGTCGACATGCCCGGCCATGCCGATTACATCAAGAACATGATCACCGGCGCCGCTCAGGTGGACGGGGCGATCCTGGTGGTGTCCGCCGCGGATGGTCCGATGCCCCAGACCCGGGAGCATGTGTTGTTGGCCCGCCAGGTCGGCGTGCCGGCCATTGTGGTGGCGTTGAACAAGGTCGACCAGGTCGATGACGAGGAGCTGTTGGATCTGGTGGAGCTGGAGGTGCGTGAGCTCCTCAGCGAGTACGAGTTCCCCGGCGATGACGTGCCGGTGGTGCGGGTCTCGGCGTTGAAGGCCCTGGAGGGCGACGAGGCCGCGGCTGGGCAGGTCAAGGAGCTGATGGACGCGGTGGATGAGTACATCCCTCAGCCCGAGCGGGACACCGACAAGCCGTTCTTGATGCCCATCGAGGACGTGTTCACCATCACCGGGCGGGGCACGGTGGTGACGGGCCGGGTGGAGCAGGGCATCGTCAACACCGGCGACGAGGTCGAGATCGTGGGGATCAAGGACACCCAGAAGACCGTGGTCACCGGGGTGGAGATGTTCCGCAAGATCCTCGACGAGGGTCGGGCCGGGGACAACATCGGCGCCCTGTTGCGGGGGACGGGCAAGGATGACGTGGAGCGGGGCCAGGTGTTGGCCAAGCCCGGCTCCATCACCCCCCACACCGAGTTCGAGGCCCAGACCTACGTGTTGACCCAGGCCGAGGGCGGGCGGCACAAGCCGTTCTTTGCCGGCTACCGGCCGCAGTTCTACTTCCGGACCACTGATGTGACCGGCGACATCGCCCTGCCGGAGGGCACCGAGATGTGCATGCCGGGGGACAACACCGCCATGACCGTCAAGCTCCAGGCCCCCATCGCCATGGACGAAGGTCTCCGGTTCGCCATCCGTGAAGGTGGCCGCACCGTCGGCGCCGGCCGCGTCACCAAGATCCTCAAGTAGGAGATACCGATGGCATCCGAGAAGCGGACACAGGTCACCCTGGAGTGCCAGGAGTGCAAGCGTCGCAACTACATCACGTCCAAGAACAAGGCGGAGCAGCGCGAGCGGATCGAGCTCAAGAAGTACTGCCGTTGGGACCGTCGCCACACCCTTCACAAGGAGACTCGCTAGTCGTCGGGCTCCGGGGGAGGCGGCGGCGCCTCCCTTGCTGCGGTGCAAACGAACAGTCCTCGCGGCGGCAGGCTCCTCCGCCTCCCCCTACGTGCATCGGTGTCTCTGGGTCGGTGCGGTGTGGGCGCTCCCTCTTGTGCGGCAGCACGCGGGGACGCGGCGCGTAACGTCTGTTCCGATGGCTGGGTCTGATCGCTCGTGACGGACCGCACGGATCTCGCGGCGCTCGTCGTTGCTGCGCAAGGTGGCGACGAGCGGGCGTTCGAGTCGTTGGTGCGGGCCACCCACGCCGAGACCTACACGCTGGCCTTCCGGCTCACCGGTGACGACGAGGACGCTCGCGACGTCACCCAGGACACCTACCTCCGGGCCTATCGGGGCCTCGACCGCTTCCGCGGCGACGCCCGGTTCCAGACCTGGCTGTACCGGATCACGGCCAACAGCGCCAGCACCCTCCTCGGCCAACGGGCGCGGCACCGTCACGACGAGCTGATCGAGGAGGCTCCCGTGGCCGACGACCGCATCAACTTCGACCCCGTGGCCCGGGCTGAGGGCGACAGCCTGCGCCACCACCTGACCGACGCGCTACGCCGGCTCCCGCCGGGCCTCCGGTCGGTCGTGGTCCTGCGGGACGTCTACGACCTGCCCCATGACGCCATCGCCGACGAGCTGGACATCTCGGTCACGGCGGCCAAGGTGCGGCTGCACCGGGCTCGCCGTCGCCTGCGGGAGGACCTCTACGCCCAGGCCCACGAGGGAGAAGCCCGTGCGGTGTGATCAGGTCGCCGACCGGCTGCCCGCCGCGGCCGAGGGCCTCGCCGCCCTCGATCCGGCGGCGCGCCGCCACGTCGAGCGCTGCCTGCGCTGCCAGGCCGACGCCGTGCAGTACCGCCGGGTCCTGCGGGCCATGCGGGCCCTCCGCACCGAGGTCCTGGTGCCCACACCCGGCCTGCTCCCCGAGATCCTGGCCGCCATCGGCGAGGCGGGGGAGCAGCAGGCCCTGCGCAGCATGGTCCGGGGCCGTCGGGCCGCCTACCTCGGTGGGCTGGCGGCGGCGACGGCGGCCGGCGCGGCGGGCGCCGTGGTCCTGACGCTGCGCTCCCGCCGCAGCAAGGTGCGCCTGGCCGGCTGACCGGCAGGGCGCTCGGGCGATACTGCGGCGGTGACCGGGAAGGCGCAGGAGTGGGTGGCGCGCGATGCCGCCGCCGTGTGGCACGGCTTCACCCAGATGTCGACCTACGGCGACAACGCCCCGATCATCGTGGCCGAGGCCGAGGGCCGGGAGCTGATCGACGTCGACGGGCGGCGCTACCTCGACGCCATCTCCTCGCTCTGGGTCACCACCCTCGGCCATCGGGTGCCCGAGCTGGACCAGGCCCTCCGGGACCAGATCGACCGGGTGGCCCACTCCACGATGCTGGGCAACGGCAACCAGGTCGTCATCGAGCTGGCCGAGGCCCTGCGGGCGGTCGTGCCGGTCGAGGATGCCCACGTGCTCTTCGCCAGCGACGGGGCCGCGGCCGTCGAGCAGGCCCTGAAGATCGCGTTCCAGTTCTGGACCAACCAGGGGGTCGCCGGACGGAGCCGGTACCTGGCCTTCGGTGACGCCTACCACGGCGACACGATCGGGGCGATCTCTCTCGGAGCGGGCGGGTTCGGCACCGAGGTCTTCGACCCCCTGCGCTTCCCGGTCCTCCGGGCGCCGTCCTTCGCCGACCCGACGTGCTTCGAAGAGGCCGCCCGGCTCGTGGCCGCCCATGCCCCGGAGCTGGCCGCGGTCGTCATCGAACCCCTCGTGCAGGGGGCGGCCGGCATGCAGATGGCGGCCCCGGCCGACGTCGCCGCCCTGGCCACCGCCTGCCGCGAACACGACGTGCTGCTCATCGCCGACGAGGTGGCCGTGGGCTTCGGTCGCACCGGCACCCTGTTCGCCAGCGAGCAGTGCGCCATCCGGCCCGACCTGCTCTGTCTGGGCAAGGGCCTGACCGGGGGCTACCTGCCGATGTCGGCCACCGTGGCTTCGGCCCGGGTGTTCGCCGCCTTTTTGGGGCCGGACCTCTCCGAACTGACGCTCTACCACGGCCACTCCTACAGCGGGAACGCGCTGGGCGCGGCGGTGGCCCTGCGCCACCTCCAGCTCGTGACCGAAGGGGATCTGTTGCCGACGGTCCGCGACCGGGCCGCCCACCTGGCCGATCGCCTGGCCGCCGAGGTGGCCCCCCTCGCCGCCGTGGGCGAGATCCGCCAGTGCGGCCTCATGGTCGGTGTGGAGCTGGCCCCGCCCGCCGACGGGCTGCGTTGGGGGCGACGGGTCTGTGCCGGGGCGGTGGCCCGGCGCGTCCTGCTCCGCCCGCTCGGCGACGTCGTCGTGCTGATGCCGCCGCTCACCATCACCGAGGACGAGCTGGACCGGATCGTCGCCGTGCTCGGCGAGGCGATCGCCGAGGTGGCCGAGCCGTGACCTGGACGGACTGGGCCGACCTCGAGGCCACCCGCATCCGGGAGGCGGGACAGTGGCGCTCGGTGCGCGACCTCGACGGTGGTGGCCCGGCCTTCGCCCTCGA
This sequence comes from uncultured Microthrixaceae bacterium, assembly GCA_963725155.1. GTDB lineage: Bacteria > Actinomycetota > Acidimicrobiia > Acidimicrobiales > DATDAH01 > DATDAH01. The sequence continues at coordinate 968,049 of CAVRXU010000008.1, read as the reverse complement.
CGGGCGCCCGGTGACCTCCTTCGCCTCGAACGACTACCTGGGCCTCACCCAGCACCCGGCCGTCATCGCCGCCGCCCACGCCGCCCTCGACCGCTCCGGCGCGGGCAGCGGATCGGCCCGCCTCATCGTCGGCGGCCGACCGGTCCACCGGGAGCTGGAGGACGAGCTGGCGGACTGGAAGGGCCAGGACCGGGCCGCCCTGTTCGCCACCGGCTTCGCCGCCAACCTCGGCGTGCTGTCGGTCGTCGGCGGCCCCGGCGTCACCGTGCTCTCCGACGAGCTGAACCACGCCTCGATCATCGACGGCTGCCGGTTGAGCCGGTCCAGCGTGGCCATCTACCGCCACCGGGACCTCGAGCACCTGTCCGGCCTGCTGGCCGGCGCCGGGCGGGCGGTCGTGGTGACCGACACCGTGTTCTCGATGGACGGCGACGTCGCCGACCTGGCCGCCCTCGCCGCCGTGTGCGCCGACCGCGGTGCCCTGTTGGTGCTGGACGAGGCCCACGCCGTACTCGGCCCGGACCTGGCGCCGGACGTCGGGGCCGAGGTCCTGCGGGTGGGCACCCTGTCCAAGACCCTGGGCTCGCTCGGTGGCTTCGTCGCCGGCCCCGCGTCCCTGGTCGACCTCCTGGTCAACCGCGCTCGCTCCTACATCTTCACCACGGCCTCCACGCCGGCCGACACGGCCGCGGCGCTGGCTGCGGTCCGGGTCCTGCGGTCACCGGAGGGGGCCGGCCTGGTGGCCCGGCTGCGGAGACACGTGGACCGGGTCCGGCCCGGCCATCCGTCGCCCATCGTCCCCGTGGTCCTCGGCGACGAGGCCCGGGCCATGGCCGCCTCCAGCGCCCTCCTCGAACGGGGCCTGCTCGTCCCGGCGATCCGGCCGCCGACCGTCCCGCCCGGCAGCTCCCGCCTCCGCATCACCCTCTCCGCCGCCCACACCGAGGACGACGTGGAGGCCCTGGTGTCCGCCCTCGAGGAGCTGGATGCCCGGGCGGCCTGACCGCACGGTCGTGGTCATCGGGACGGGGACGGACGTCGGCAAGACCTGGGTCACCGCGGCCTTGGCCCGCCGCCTGGTCGACCAGGGGGTGGTCGTGGCCGCCCGCAAGCCGGCCCAGTCCTTCGCCTCGGAGGACCGGCCCGAGGTCCGGGACGCCGCGCTGTTGGGCGCGGCGACGGGTGAGGCGCCTGACGTCGTCTGCCCGCCCCACCGGTCCTACGCCATCCCGCTTGCGCCACCGATGGCGGCCGCGGTCCTGGGCCGCCCACCGATCGCCTTGGCCGAGCTCCTGAGGGAGCTGGCGTGGCCCGATCCGTGCGCCGTCGGCTTCGTCGAGACGGTCGGCGGGGTGCGCTCGCCGATCAGCGACGACGCCGACGGGGTCGCCCTGATCGAGGCCCTCGCGCCGGACCTGGTCCTGCTCGTGGCCGACGCCGGTCTCGGCACCATAAACCTCGTGCGCCTCACCCTGGCCGCGCTGGCCGGACCGCCGGTGGTCACGATCCTCAACCGCTTCGACCCGGCCGAGCCCCTGCACGGGGACAACCTGTCGTGGCTCCGCGACCGTGACGGCCTGGACGTCGTCACCGGAGTCGACGAGGTGGTCGACCGACTGCGGTGAACCCGAGGGGGCAAGGTCGACCCCTCGCGCTATCCTGCCTGCCGACCTCCGGAGGGCAGTAGCTCAATTTGGTAGAGCGCCGGTCTCCAAAACCGAAGGTTGGGGGTTCGAGTCCCTCCTGCCCTGCTCTGCACTGTCCCGAACCACCTACGAGCCCTGATCAGACACGCCCATGGCGATGAACCGACAGACCAAGCGCATGCTCCAGAAGCAGGGGCAGCTCGGTGACGACGGTGAGCCTGTCGCGCAGAAGCGGAAGGCGCCGCCGCCGAAGAACCGCGAGCAGCGAGTCGGTCCGGTGCAGTTCCTCCGCGAGGTGCGGGGCGAGCTGCGCAAGGTGGCGTGGCCCACCCGGGACGAGGTCGTCAACTATTCGATCGTGGTCCTCGTGGCCGTCGTCCTGTTGACCGCCCTGATCTTCGGCCTGGACTACATCTTCGGCGAATTCGTGCTCAAACTGCTCAAAGCGGACTGATCCAAAGCGGACTGATGACCTTGACCTCTGACACCGAACCCACCGACGGGGCTGATGACGCCGTGACCGACACCGACGAGGTGGTCGAGGCCGACGCGCCCGTCGAAGAGGACCCCGCCGCCCTGTTGGGTGGACGCGGGACCGAGTCCTTCGAGACCGAGGCGGACCACGCCCACTCCGACATCCTCAACGAACCGGTCGCGGCCAACCCCTTGGACGCGCTGGGCGGCCTGGGCGACCACCAGATCGAGACCGAGGTCGAGGTCGAGGCCGTCGCCGAGGACGTCGTCGAGGCCGACGCCGAGGTCCTCACCGAGGACGAGCTCCTGGCCGAGGGCGACTCGCCCCCCGAGCCGGTCGAGAGCCCCTATGACCGCCCCGGCAAGTGGTTCGTGGTCCACACCCAGTCGGGCTACGAGAAGAAGGTGAAGTCCAACCTCGAGGCTCGTACCCAGTCCATGAACATGGAGAGCCGCATCTACGAGGTGGTCATCCCCATGGAGGACTTCGTCGAGTTCAAGGGCGGCAAGAAGCAGGTCGTCCAGAAGAAGGTCTTCCCCGGCTACCTCCTCGTGCGCTGCCGGCTCGACGACGACTCGTGGTACGTCATCCGCAACACGCCGGGCATCACCGGGTTCGTCGGCCAGGGCTCCAAGCCAACGCCACTGCGGCGAAAGGACGTCGAGACCTTCCTGGCGGTGAAGCCCGAGGGCGACGAGCCGACCAAGCGCCAGAAGCCCCGCCTCGAGTACGAGGAGGGCGAGACGGTCCGGGTCAAGGAAGGCCCGTTCGCCGACTTCTCCGGCGAGATCATCGAGATCAACGAGGAACAGCTCAAGGTCAAGGTCCTCGTCAACATCTTCGGCCGGGAGACCCCGGTCGAGCTGGAGTTCGGCCAGGTGGCCAAGCTCTAGGCATCACCCAGGAACACAGGAAGCACACCCATGGCGAAGAAGAACGTCCTCGCGATCGTCAAGATCCAGATCCCGGCCGGCGCGGCCTCCCCCGCGCCTCCCGTCGGTACGGCCCTCGGACCGCACGGCGTGGCGATCATGGACTTCTGCAAGGCGTACAACGAGCGCACCGAGGACCAGCGGGGGACGATCATCCCCGTCGAGATCACCATCTTCGAGGACCGCTCGTTCACGTTCATCACCAAGACGCCGCCCACTTCGGTGCTCCTGCGCACCGCGGCCGGGCTCGAGAAGGCCGCCGAGAACCCGGGTCGCGAGGAGGTGGGCTCGATCACCGACGCCCAGCTCACCGAGATCGCGGAGATCAAGCTGCCCGACCTCACCGCCAACGACCTCACGGCGGCCAAGAAGATCGTGGCCGGCACCGCCCGGTCCATGGGGATCAAGACGCCCTAGGGCGCCTCGGTTCTGCACCACCGGCCTGCGGGAGGACCTCGCCCGGGCCGGATCCATCCAACCCACGAGAGGGAGCCATCATGGCGAAAGGCAAGAAGTACCAGGACGCAGCCCGTCGGTTCGACCGGCAGCGGTTCTACATCCCCGCGGAGGCGCTGGCGCTGGTGAAGAGCCTGGCCTCGGCCGGGTTCGACGAGTCGGTCGAGCTCGCCGTCCGCCTCGGCGTCGACCCCCGCAAGGCCGACGAGATGATCCGGGGCACCGTGGCCCTGCCCTCCGGCACCGGCCGTGACGTTCGGGTCGCCGTCTTCGCCGCCGGCGAGGCCGCGGCCGCCGCCCAGGCCGCCGGTGCCGACGTGGTCGGGTCCGACGACCTGGCCGCCGTCGTCGAGGGCGGCACCATCGAGTTCGACGTGGCCATCGCCACGCCGGACATGATGCCCGTGCTCGGCCGGCTCGGCCGGGTGCTCGGGCCCCGTGGCCTGATGCCGAACCCCAAGACGGGCACGGTGACCGACGATGTCGCCGCCGCCGTCGAGGCGTTCAAGGGCGGCAAGGTCGAGTACCGCACTGACCGCCACGGCAACGTCCACGTCCCCGTGGGCAAGGTCTCCTTCACCGAAGAGGCCCTGCTCGACAACTACTTCGCCGTCGCCGACGAGCTGATGCGGGCCAAGCCCCCCGGCGCCAAGGGCCGCTACATCCGCAAGGTGACCCTCGCCTCGACCATGGGCCCCGGCGTCCACGTCGACCCCAACAAGTTCCGCCGCGAGGACAACAAGGACGACGCCGCCGCTCCCGCGGCCTGACTCCTCAACCGCACAGGCCCGGCTTCCCGCGAAGGGACGCCGGGCGCTGTGGCCGTCTCTCCTTCTGGCACCGGATTCGGTTCCTATGGCGACCGAATCCGGTGCCAGAAGGGGAGGCCTTGGTCGGAGCGGCCCGTTTGGCCACGCTGGGTGACGATGGGGCCCAGCGGAAGGCCCGACGGTGTCAGCAGCGACCGGCACCCCGACCACCTCCGCGCGTCGTTGTCGGTCCCGCCGCCAGAAGGCGACACTGGGGCCATGGCCGCACGCTCTCGGTTCAACCAGGTCAACATCGTGGTCAGCGACATGGCCCGATCCGTTGCCTTCTACGAGCTCCTGGGGGCGGACGTCGCCGACATCGTCGTGCCGTGGGCGGACCACCACCGGGAGCTGACGAGCACCGCCCCGGAGACGACGGTGGAGCTCGACAGCTCGACCTCCGCCTCGAACTGGGCGGCGGGTTGGGTTCCCGAGCGCACAGGCGTCGTACTGGGCTTCGGGGTCGAGGAGGACGAGGACGTCGACGCCCTCGTGGCCGCGGTGGAGGCGGCCGGCCATGCGGTCCTCCAGCCACCGCACGACGCCTTCTTCGGGTCCCGCTACGCCGTCGTCGAGGATCCGGACGGCAATGCCGTGGGGCTGATGGCCCCGAGGCGCGACGACCGTCGATGGACGCCGACGCCACCGACCTGACGGCTGCGGGTGGCGCCACCAGAAGCGACCGCTAGCCTCGCTCCTCACAACCTGATCTGCTCGCCGCAGACCTCCGGTGCGCTCCGGCGCTGAATGGGTCCCTGGACCCGCCCGACGAGGCGAACTCTCCGAAACGGGGCGTTCTCCTGCGCGAGCGCCCCGTTCGTCATTTTTCGAGAGAAGCAGAGGAGGTGCAGCGATGGAGAACCCGAGGCCCGAGAAGGTCGCGGTGGTCGACGAGGTGAAGTCCCGCCTCACCGACGCCGAAGCTGCCGTGCTCACCGACTACCGCGGGATCGACGTCCCCGGCATGGCCACCCTGCGCAGCTCGCTGCGGGACGCCGGTGCCGAGTACCAGATCTACAAGAACAGCCTGGTGCGCTTCGCCGCCCGGGACCTGGGCCTGGAGATCGAGGAGATGCTGGTCGGCCCGACCGCCATCGCCTTCGTCCGCCGGGACAGCGAAGGCGACCCGGTGCTCATGGCCAAGGCCCTGCGCGAGTTCGCCAAGGTCAACCCCAACCTCGAGGTCAAGGGCGGCCTCCTCGGCGACCGTCCGCTGACCGCCGCCGACGTCGACAAGCTGGCCCAGGTGGCGCCCCGCGAGGAGCTGCTGGCCAGCCTGGCCTACGGCCTCGCCGCCCCGATGGTGCAGTTCGCCGGCCTGCTGCAGGCCCTGCCCCGCAAGTTCGCCTACGGCCTCAAGGCTCTCATCGACCAGCAGGGTGGCGTGCCTGCCACGCCCGAGCCCGAGCCCGAGGTGGCGGCCGCCGAGGACGCCCCGGCTGACGAGGCTGCGGTGGCCGAGCCCGAGGACGCCTCGGCTGAGGGTGCTCCCGCGGCTGAGGCGGAGGCGGTCACCGAGACCGAGGACGCTCCCGCGGCTGAGGCGGAGGCCGTCACCGAGACCGCGGACGCGCCGGCCGACGAGGCCCCCGCGACCGAGGCAGAGACCGAGGCCCCGGCGGATGACGCCGAGGCCGACGACACCGAGGCCGCTGCGGCTTCGGACGAGACCGATGCGCCGGCCGATGAGGCCGACGCGGACGACCCCGCGGCGGAGGACGCCGCAACCACGGAGGAAAGCTGATCATGGCCATGACCAACGAAGAGATTCTCGACGCCATCGCCGAGAAGAGCGTGCTGGAGCTGTCCGAGCTTCTGAACGCCTTCGAGGAGAAGTTCAACGTCAGCGCCGCGGCCCCCGTGGCCGCCGCTGCCGCTGCGCCCACCGATGGTGGGGGCGCCGCCGCCGAGGAGGAGAAGGATTCCTTCGACGTCGTGCTCACCGCCGCCGGCGACAAGAAGATCCAGGTCATCAAGGAGGTGCGCACCCTCACCAGCCTCGGTCTCAAGGAGGCCAAGGAGCTGGTCGACGGTGCCCCCAACGCCGTCCTGGAGGGTGTCGCCAAGGACGAGGCCGAGAAGGCCAAGGAGGCCCTCGAGGCCGCCGGCGGTTCCGTCGAGCTGAAGTAACCCCGGTCCCCTGGACCGGTTGGTCCCCCTCGAGGGGACGCTCAACTTTCGTGACCTCGGTGGGTACCCCGCGTCGAGCGGGGTCACCCGCTGGGGTCTCGTGTACCGCTCGGACAAGCTCAGCGCGCTCAGCGACGCCGACCTCGAGCACCTCGCCGGCCTCGGCCTGCGCACCGTCTGTGACTTCCGTTATGACCGGGAGCTGGACGAGGATCCGAGCCGTCTCCCCGTCGGGGCCACGGTGGTCCGCCTGGCCGTCGGCTCGGCCCCGGGGGACAACCCCCGCAACCTCGAGGACATGATCCGGGCGGGAGAGATCACCCAGGTCACGGCCCAGTCCATGGCCGTCGGCTACCTGGCGATGCTCGAGAACCAGGCCGCCCTCTTCGGCGACCTGATCCGGATCGTGGCCGAGGCCGAGCAGCACCCCGTCGTCATCCACTGCACGGCGGGCAAGGACCGCACGGGCCTCGGCGCCGCTCTCATCCTCGGCGCCGTCGGCGTGGCCGACGACGTGATCATCGAGGACTACGCCCTCACCGACCAGTACCGCTCCCAGCACCGCCTCGCCGAGATCGGGCCCCGCATCGAGGCCCAGGGCCTGAAGATGGACGACCTGAAGGTCCTCTTCACCGCCCCCGCCGAGACCATGGCCGCCACCCTCGGCCACGTCACCGAGCGCTGGGGAGGCATCGAGGGCTACCTCACCGGCCCGGCCGCGGTCGACGACGCCACCCTCGAGGCGCTGCGCGAGGTCTTCGTCGAGTGACCGGCGGCCGTCTCGCCGGGAAGGTGGCCGTCGTGGTCGGGGCCGGCCAGACGCCGGGGGCGACGATCGGCAACGGCCGCGCCACTGCCCTGCTCTTCGCCCGGGAAGGGGCGGCTGTCCTCCTGGTCGACCGGGACGAGGCCAGTGCCCGGGAGACCCAGCGCCTGATCCTCGACGAGGGCGGTCAGGCTGAGGTCGTTCGGGCCGACATCGCCGCCGACGACGGCCCCACCACCGTGGTCGAGGCCGCCGTGGCCGCGTTCGGCCGCATCGACGTCCTCCACAACAACGTGGGCATCGGGGCCGGGGACGGGCCACCGCACCACCTGACCGACGAGGCCTTCGACCGCATCATGGACGTCAACCTCCGGGCCACCTGGCGGATGTGCCGGGAGGCCGTGCCCACCCTGCGGGAGACCCGAGGAGCCATCGTGAACGTGTCCTCGCTGGCGGCCATCGCTTCGGCAGGGAACCTGACGGCCTACAAGATCTCCAAGGCCGGGGTGAACGCCCTCACCCAGAACCTGGCCCTGACCAACGCCAAGCACGGGGTCCGGGCCAACGCGATCATGCCGGGCTTCATCGACACCCCGATGGCGGTCGACGCCCCGGCCCGGGCCCTCGGCGTCGAGCGGGCCGAGTACGCGGGCCGGCGGGCCGATCACGTCCCTCTCGGCCGGCAGGGCACGGCCTGGGACGTGGCTCACGCCGCCCTCTTCCTCGCCTCCGACGAGGCCCAGTTCGTCACCGGCGTGGTCCTCGCCGTCGACGGCGGCCAGAGCGCTCTCGTCGGCTGACCTTCAGGCCCGGACGAGGTAGGTCACACCTCGGACCCGGCAGGCCTGACGGAGCCGGGGCGTGTCCTGGCCCACGATGATGTCGGCCCGGAGTGCCTCTGCGGCCACGAGGGCCTCTGCTGCCAGCAGGCTCAACCGGAACGCCCTCGCCACCCGGCTCATCGCGGGGAGGAGGTCCCGACGCTCGAGGACGAGCACGGACTCGGGCAGCGTGTCGACGGCGTGGGCGGGCGCGCCCCGCCGACCGGTCGCCACCGCCAGCCGCCACCACCAGGAGCACGTCGTCGCCAGTGCGCCGCCCTCCGGACCGACCCGTCGACTGCCCCCGATGTGGGCGGCGAGCACATGGTCGTCGACCAGGATCACCAGCCCTGCTCCCCGTCCTCGAGGCGGTCGACCTCGGCGGCGGCCTCGGCGTAGGCGCCGCTCTCGGTCGCCCGCCCCAGCTCGGCCCGGAAGTCGGCGGTCATCCTGGCCGCGAGGCCGGCGAACGGATCGCTGGCCACCCGCACGGCCTCCTCGAGGGCCTCGGTGACGAAGGCGGTCACCGACGTGGTGTCCCGGCGGGCGATCTGGGCGACGTCGTGGCGCAGCCGCGGCGACAGTCGCACGGAGAGCTGGACCGGCGCCTCGTCGTCGCCACCGTCGTAGGGCACCAGGGGCGCGGGGAGGTCGAGCTGGTCCTGGATGCGCCGGATCTCCCGGTCATACGCCGGCCACGGCTCGGGGGCGGACACGGCGACGATGCTAGCAGTTGAGCTATTCGTGCTAGCACACCGCAACGAAATCCTTGACAGGCGTGCCCACCCGTCCTACCTTGCGCGCCGACGCCCGCCGGCGGCCGTTTCAGGTCCCCGGAAGCACGGGTTGCTTGTTGTCGCGTGCGCGCCTAGCATTCTCCCTGCCGTGCGTCCCCCTGTTGTCGCCAGTCTCTCGTTCTTGGCGACCTCACGCGTCCACACGGCTCCCTTGTCCGCCCTCTTCTGAGGAGTGACCGTTGGCTGCTCGCGCCGTCGCCCCCGACCGCTATTCGTTCGGCAGTATCGCTGAAGCACTGCCCCTGCCCGACCTGATCTCCGTTCAGCGCGACTCCTTCGAGTGGCTGCTGCACCAGGGCCTGCGGAACACCTTCGCCGACATCAGCCCGATCAAGGACTTCACCGAGACGCTCCAGCTCGAGCTGGAGTTCGACCCGGACGACGAAGACCTGCGCCCCCCGCCGAAGTTCACGGTGGAGGAGTGCAAGGAGAAGGACATGACCTACTCCGCACCGATCTTCGTGCGGGCCCGGTTCATGAACGCCCAGACGGGGGAGATCAAGGAGCAGACCGTCTTCATGGGCGACTTCCCCATGATGACGGACAAGGGCACCTTCATCATCAACGGCACCGAGCGCGTCGTCGTCTCCCAGCTCGTCCGCTCGCCGGGTGTCATCTTCCAGCCGGGTGAGCGCTTCCGCCTGCGGAACCTGGCCAAGCACCAGCTGGTCACCGGCACCATCCACCCCTACCGGGGTGAGTGGATCGAATTCGACGTCGAGCAGAAGCCGGGCAAGGACGTCACCTGCGGCACCCGCGTGGCCCGCAAGCGTCGCCTCAGCATCTTCGTGCTCCTGCGGGCCCTCGGTTACGACGAGGAGAACGAGCCCGGCTTCATCCAGCGCTTCGTCGACCACTTCGACTTCCTCGAGGGGCAGTGGGAGAAGGAGCGGGAGATCGCCCAGACCCAGGACGAGGCCCTGGTCGAGATCTACAAGCGGGCCCGCCCCGGCGAGCCGCCGACCACCGAGTCGGCGCGCGCCTACTTCCGCAACGCCTTCTTCGAGCCGCGGCGCTACGACCTCAGCCGGGTCGGCCGCTACAAGCTGAACCGCAAGCTCGGCCCCGAGCTGCAGAACCTGCAGGACGTCTTCGGCCTGAAGGACCTGGACCTGCCCGCCGCCGACCAGCCCGTGCTCAGCCGCTGCGAGGTCCTGGCCGCCTGCACGTACCTCCTGCACCTGGCCAAGGGCGATCCGGGCTACCGCCTGGACGACCAGGACCACTTCGCCAACCGCCGCATCCGCTCGGTCGGCGAGCTCATCCAGAACCAGGTCCGCATCGGCCTCTCCCGCATGGAGCGGGTGGTCCGCGAGCGCATGACCACCCAGGACGTCGAGGCCATCACGCCCCAGACGCTGATCAACATCCGGCCGGTGGTCGCCGCCATCAAGGAGTTCTTCGGCACCAGCCAGCTGAGCCAGTTCATGGACCAGGTCAACCCCCTGTCGGGCCTGACCCACCGTCGGCGCCTCAGTGCCCTCGGCCCGGGTGGCCTCTCGCGGGAGCGGGCCGGCTTCGAGGTCCGGGACGTCCACTTCAGCCACTACGGCCGCATGTGCCCGATCGAGACGCCGGAGGGCCCCAACATCGGCCTCATCGGCGCCCTGGCCACCTACGCCCGGGTCAACGAGTTCGGCTTCCTCGAGACGCCGTACCGAAAGGTCATCGACGGTCGCGTCACCGACGAGATCGTGTTCCTGACCGCGGACGAGGAAGAGGAGTACGTCTGCGCCCAGGCCAACGCGCCCATCGACGCCAAGGGCAACTTCCGCAACGACCGGGTCCTGGTCCGGCGCTCACCGCAGGCCGCCTCCCTGGCCGACCTGCGCCTCATGCTCGAGCGCGACGTCTACTTCGCGGCGACCACCGAGATCAGCTCGGTGCCGCCCAAGGAAGTCCAGATGATGGACATCTCGCCGAAGCAGATCGTCTCGGTCGCCACCTCCCTGATCCCCTTCCTCGAGCATGACGACGCCAACCGGGCCCTGATGGGCGCCAACATGCAGAAGCAGGCGGTCCCGCTGGTGCGGGCCGAGGCGCCGTTCATCGGCACCGGTGTCGAGGAGCGGGCGGCCCGCGACGCGGCCGACATGATCCTGGCCGAGGACGCCGGGACGGTCACCGAGGTCGACGGCAACCACATCGAGGTCGAGTACGCCAAGTTGGGCCGCAAGGTCTACAAGCTGCACAAGTTCGAGCGCTCGAACCAGGACACCGCCATCAACCAGAAGCCCCGAGCCATCGAGGGCCAGAAGGTGAAGAAGGGTGACGTGCTGGCCGACGGTCCCTCGACCGACAAGGGCGAGCTGGCTCTCGGCAAGAACCTCCTCGTGGCCTTCATGCCCTGGGAGGGCTACAACTTCGAGGACGCCATCATCCTGAGCGAGCGGCTCGTGCGGGACGACGTGCTCACGTCGATCCACATCCACGAGTACGAGATCGACGCCCGGGACACCAAGCTCGGCCCCGAGGAGATCACCCGGGACATCCCGAACCTCTCCGATGACATCCTCGCCGACCTCGACGAGCGCGGCATCGTGCGCGTCGGCGCCGAGGTCGGTCCCGGCGACGTGCTGGTCGGCAAGGTCACGCCCAAGGGCGAGACCGAGCTCACCCCCGAGGAGCGCCTCCTGCGGGCCATCTTCGGTGAGAAGGCGCGCGAGGTCCGTGACACCTCCCTGAAGGTGCCCCACGGCGAGCAGGGCAAGGTCATCGACGTCAAGCTCTTCAGCCGGGACGAGCAGCACGAGCTGCCGCCGGGCGTGAACCAGCTGGTGCGGGTCTACGTCGGCCAGAAGCGCAAGATCAGCGTGGGCGACAAGCTGGCCGGCCGCCACGGCAACAAGGGCGTGATCTCCAAGATCCTGCCCCTCGAGGACATGCCGTTCATGGCTGACGGCTCGCCCATCGACATCATCCTGAACCCCCTCGGCGTCCCCTCCCGGATGAACGTGGGCCAGGTGCTCGAAGCGCACCTCGGCTACGTCGCCCGTTGGGGTTGGGACATCGACGGCGACGGCAAGGCCGACGTCGGCGACGAGCCCATCCGGGGGACCGAGACCAAGACCCGTCCGACCACCAAGCCGGCGACGCTCATCGCCACGCCGGTGTTCGACGGTGCCCACTGGGAGACCGCGGACGTGGTCGACCGGGCCAACGACCACCCGACGATCAAGGAGCTCCTGACCAACATCGTCCCGGAGTCGATCGACGGCGAGCGCCTGGTCCAGGACACGGGCAAGGCCCAGCTCTACGACGGTCGCACCGGTGAGCCCTACGACAACCCGGTCATGGTCGGCCAGATCTACATCCTGAAGCTGGCCCACCTGGTCGACGACAAGATCCACGCCCGGTCCACCGGCCCGTACTCCATGATCACCCAGCAGCCGCTGGGTGGTAAGGCGCAGTTCGGTGGCCAGCGCTTCGGCGAGATGGAGGTCTGGGCCCTCGAGGCCTATGGCGCCGCCTACTGCCTGCAGGAGCTGCTCACCATCAAGTCCGACGACGTGCTCGGCCGCGTGAAGGTCTACGAGGCCATCGTCAAGGGCGAGAACATCCCCGAGCCGGGCATCCCCGAGAGCTTCAAGGTCCTCATCAAGGAGATGCAGGCCCTCTGCATCAACGTCGAGGTCCTCTCCCAGGCGGGCGAGGAGATCGAGATGCGGGAGCTGGACGAGGACGTGTTCCGCACGGCCGAGGAGCTCGGCATCGACATCAGCCGGCCCGAGCGGGGGACCGACGAAGACGACGAACTCCGGGCGGCCAGTCGCACGCCCGGACGCATCTGAGAACCGGACATCGAGGAAGAGGAACCAACACGCATGCTCGACGTCAACAACTTCCACCAGCTCACGATCTCCCTGGCCACGGCGGACTCGATCCGCACGTGGTCCAACGGTGAGGTCAAGAAGCCGGAGACCATCAACTACCGCACGCTGAAGCCGGAAAAGGACGGTCTCTTCTGCGAGAAGATCTTCGGTCCCACCAAGGACTGGGAGTGCTACTGCGGCAAGTACAAGCGCGTCCGCTTCAAGGGCATCATCTGTGAGCGCTGCGGTGTGGAAGTCACTCGCAGCAAGGTCCGGCGCGAGCGCATGGGCCACATCGAGCTGGCCGCCCCCGTGGTCCACATCTGGTACCTGCGGGGCACCCGCTCCTGGCTGGCCTACCTGCTCACGGGCACCGAGCCCAAGGACGAGCTGAAGGCCAAGCAGCTGGAGAAGGTCATCTACTTCGCGGCCAACCTCGTCTGGATGGTCGACGACGAGAAGCGCCACGCCGAGCTGCCCAACCTCGAGGTCGAGCTGGCCGGCGAGAAGGAGGCCATCGAGAAGGACCGGGAGCTGGAGATCGCCCAGCGCCTGGAGGAGCTCGAGGCCGAGGTGGCCGAGCTGGAGGGCGAGGGGGCCAAGGCCAACGACCTCAAGTCCCGCCGACGGGCCGCGGACAAGGACCTCGAGGAGATCCGCGAGCGCTACGAGGAGGAGATGGACCTCGTCCAGCGCGCCTTCGACGAGTTCCGCGACCTCTTCCCCCGCAAGATCATCGAGGACGAGGTCCTCTGGCGGGAGATGGCCGACCGCTACGGCGAGTACTTCGAGGGCGGCATGGGCGCCGACGCCATCGCCCGCCTGCTCGAGCAGCTCGACCTGGACGCCGAGGAGGAGACCCTCCGCACCCAGATCGACCCGCCCGAGGGCCAGAAGCCCCTGTCGGCCCAGCGCAAGCAGAAGGCCATCAAGCGCCTCAAGATCGTCTCGGCCTTCAACCGCCGGGACGAGCACGGCCGGCGCTCCAACGACCCGCGGGCCATGATCCTCGACGTCGTCCCGGTCATCCCGCCGGAGCTGCGCCCGATGGTCCAGCTCGACGGTGGCCGCTTCGCCACCTCGGACCTCAACGACCTGTACCGCCGGGTCATCAACCGGAACAACCGCCTCAAGCGACTGCTCGACCTCGGCGCCCCCGAGATCATCGTCAACAACGAGAAGCGGATGCTGCAGGAGGCCGTCGACGCCCTGTTCGACAACGGTCGCCGCGGCCGCCCGGTCACGGGCCCCGGCAACCGGCCCCTCAAGTCCCTGTCCGACATGCTCAAGGGCAAGCAGGGCCGGTTCCGCCAGAACCTGCTCGGCAAGCGCGTCGACTACTCCGGCCGCTCGGTCATCGTCGGCGGCCCCCAGCTGCGCCTGCACCAGTGCGGGCTCCCCAAGCTGATGGCCCTGGAGCTGTTCAAGCCCTTCGTCATGAAGAAGCTGGTCGACGAGGAGCTGGCCCAGAACATCAAGTCGGCCAAGCGCATGGTCGAGCGGCGCAAGCCCCAGGTGTGGGACGTCCTCGACGACGTCATCAAGGAGCACCCGGTCCTGCTCAACCGGGCGCCCACCCTGCACCGCCTCGGCATCCAGGCCTTCGAGCCCGTGCTGGTCGAGGGCAAGGCCATCCAGATCCACCCACTGGTCTGCCAGGCCTTCAACGCCGACTTCGACGGCGACCAGATGGCCGTGCACCTGCCCCTGTCGGCCGAGGCCCAGGCCGAGAGCCGGATCCTCATGCTGTCGGCCCACAACGTGCTCAGCCCGGCCCACGGCCGCCCGCTGGTCACGCCGACCCAGGACATGGTCATCGGGGCCTACTACCTGACCCAGGGCCCCGGGGAGGTCAACCCGGACGACCCGCACCTGGTGCGTCGCCACAAGGACGACGATTGGCGTCCGATCAAGACCTTCCGTCGGGCCGAGGCGGTGGAGCGGTCCTACGAGGCCGGCGACATCTCCCTGCACGAGCCCGTGATCCTGCGCGTGCCCGAATTGGAGGAGACCCCGGCCAACGGCAAGGCCGCCACGTACACGGTGACGACCACCGGTCGCGTCCTCTTCAACGAGGTGCTCCCCGAGGGCTTCGAGTACGTGAACCACGTCGTCCGCAAGGGCGACATGGGCGCCATCGTCGACGTCCTGGCCGACGCCTACCCGAAGGCCGTCGTGGCCCAGACGCTCGACGCCCTCAAGAACCGGTGCTTCCGCTTCGCCACCAAGTCCGGGCTGACCGTCTCCGTGGACGACGTCCGCACCCCGGCGGACAAGCAGAAGATCCTGGACGACCACGAGAAGCAGGCCGAGAAGGTCGAGGACCAGTTCCGCAAGGGGGTCATCACCGACGGTGAGCGCCGCCAGAAGGAAGTGGAGATCTGGAACGACGCCACGGCCATGATCCAGCACCAGCTGGAGACCGACCTGGCCTCGAACCCGTTCAACCCCATCGACATGATGGTGCGCTCCGGCGCCCGGGCGAACCCCATGCAGATCCGCCAGATCGCGGGCATGCGGGGCCTGGTGGCCAACCCCCGAGGCGACATGATCCCCCGGCCGATCAAGTCGAACTACCGCGAGGGCCTGCACGTCCTCGAGTACTTCATCGCCACGCCGGGCGCTCGGAAGGGCCTGGTCGACACCGCCCTGCGGACCGCCGACTCCGGGTACCTCACCCGGCGTCTGGTCGACGTCGCCCAGGAGCTGATCATCCAGGAGCAGGACGGCGAGGAGACCGGTCCGGTGCGTGGCATCTGGCTGGAGGACGTCGAGGAGGACACGCCGGGCAAGCGGACCTACCTCGAGACCCGCCTCTACAGCCGGACGCTGGCCGATGACGTGAAGCTCTCCGACGGCAGCACCATGGCCGCCGGGACCATCGTCTGGGACGACGAGCTGGCCGCCCTGCGCGACGATCCGGGCGTCACCCGTATCCGGGTCCGCTCCCCGCTGACCGACGAGGCCGAGGTCGGGGTCTCCCTGGCCGCCTACGGCGGCTCGCTGGCCACCGGCAAGGACATCGAGGTGGGCGAGGCCGTCGGGGTCATCGCCGCCCAGTCCATCGGCGAGCCCGGCACCCAGCTGACCATGCGGACGTTCCACACCGGCGGCATCGCCGGCTCGGACATCGCCGGCGGTCTGCCCCGGGTCGTGGAGCTCTTCGAGGCCCGCAGCCCCAAGGGCAAGGCCACCTTGGCCCGCACCTCGGGTGTGGTCCGGGTCGACGAGGAGGAGGGTCGGGGCCGCACGGTCACGATCGTGGCCGACGACGGCGAGGAGGACGAGTACAGCATCCCGCTGGCCGTCCGCCTCGAGGTCACCGACGGCGACGAGGTCGCCGCGGGTGACGCGCTGGTCGAAGGCCCCCGCGACCCCAAGGAGCTGCTCGAGATCAAGGGCGTCCGCGAGACCCAGAAGTACCTCGTCGACGAGGTCCAGAAGGTCTACCGGGACCAGGGCGTGTCGATCCACGACAAGCACATCGAGCTCATCGTCCGGCAGATGACCCGCCGGGTGGCGGTCTCCGAGCCGGGCGACAGCGGCTTCCTCCCCGGCGAGCGGGTCGATCAGTGGGTGTTCACCCGGATCAACCGCGAGCTGGTGCAGGACGGCAAGGTCCCGGCCGAGGGCCGGCCCGAGCTGATGGGGATCACCAAGGCCTCGCTGGCCACCGACTCTTGGCTCTCGGCGGCCTCCTTCCAGGAGACCACCCGGGTGCTGACCGAGGCGGCCATCGAGTCCCGCTCCGACACCCTCGTCGGGCTGAAGGAGAACATCATCATCGGCAAGCTGATCCCGGCCGGTACGGGCATGGCCCAGTACCGCGACATCGGGACCACCGCCCCGGACTACGTCCCCATGGAGTACTACTCCTCGGCGGACGAGGAGCAGGACCTGGCCGAATGGCTGGCCGGGCGCAGCGAGACCGGTGAGACCGGCGTCGGCATCCTCGCCGGCGCTCCGGGCGGCGCCGAGGTCATCGACCTGCCCACCGGCGAGGACGAAGCCTCCGCCTAGACCGCGTCCTTCTGGCGCCTGGTTCGGTCGTCACCGCGACCGAAGCGGGCGCCAGAAGCGCGTCTACGGTGCGGTGAACGGAAGGCGACCAGGTGGCGAAGGGCGAGGGGAGCAGGGCGCGGGCGGAGGGGCGGCGGCTGCTCGAGGTGGTGGGGCTCACCGGCCTGGCCGTCGTGCAACCCACCCTCGACGTCCTCGGGCGCAGCCCGGAGACGTTCGTCTTCCGTCGTGTGGACGGGACGCAGCTGGCCCTGTTCGCCGTGCTCGTGGCGGTCGTCCCGGCCCTGGTTCTCTGGGGCGCGGGCCTGCTGACCGGGCTCCTCGGCGCCCGGGTCCGAGCCGGCGTCCACCTGGCCACGCTGGCCGGGCTGCTCGTCCTCGCCGTGCTCGTGACCCTGAAGTCGGCCGATGTGCTCTTCGGGGCCGCCGCGCTGGCGGTGGCCGTCGGAATCGCCGGCCTCGGCGTCGTGCTCTACCGCCGAGTGGCCGTGGCCCGGCTCTTCCTCAGATACCTGGCGGTGCTCCCCGTCCTGGCCGTCGGCGCTTTTCTCTTCACGTCGCCGGCGTCGGCCCTGCTCAGCGGGGGCGAGTACGACATCGTCGAAGATCCCGGGACGACGACGCCGCTGGTCGTCCTCGTCCTCGATGAGCTCCCGACGGCGGCGATCACCGACCGCGACGGTGACGTCGACGCGGCGCGCTTTCCGAACTTCGCGGCCCTGGCCGAGGGGTCACGCTGGTACCGGAACTACACGTCGGTGAGCAACTTCACGCTGCACGCCGTGCCCGCGCTCCTGTCCGGGGTCGCCCCCGACACCGACCACGTGCCGCTCCTGGCTGACCACCCGAACAACCTCTTCACCCTGCTCGGGGGCACGTACCAGTTCAACGTGTCCGAGGCGATCACCCGCCTCTGCCCGGGCGAGCTCTGTCCGTCGGAGCTGACGGCCCAGGATCACGCCGGGCTGCGGGGCATCACCGACGACACCGTCGACGTCGTGCAGGAGCTGGTGTCCCTCGACGCCTTCCCCGGGCCGGAGTCGGACTTCTTCGTGGAGGAGGTCACCGATCCCACCGACCCCACGTTCGAGCACGGCCGGGACGCCGAGGTCCAGCCCACCCGGTTCCGGGACTTCATCGAGGCCCTGGCCCCCACCGAGCAACCGGGACTGCACTACCTGCATCTCGTCCTGCCTCACGAGCCCTGGCGCTTCTTCCCGGACGGCACTGAGTACGCCTCGCCCGGGCGGGATCCCCGCGGTGATCCCGAGGGACGCTGGACGGGACCTTGGCCCGCCCGCTTCAACCGCCTGCGCTTCGAGCTGCAGGCCCGGTATGTCGACGCCCTCGTCGGCCGGACCGTGGCCCGCCTCCAGGAGAGCTCCCTGTGGGACGACGCCGTCATCGCCGTCGTGGCCGACCACGGGGCCAGCTTCCAGGACGGCCAGGCCCGTCGGGTCCTGACCGAGCACAACGCCCACGAGATCATGTGGTCGACCCTGTTCATCCGGGCCCCGGGCCTCGAGCCAGGGACCACCGACGTGAACATGTCCTCGACCGACCTGCTGCCCACGCTCGCCGACCTCATGGGCTCCAAGGTGCCCTGGCCGACGGAAGGGGCGTCGATCCTGGACGCCGACGACGGCTCGGCGGCCAGCGCGGCGGGGGACAAGGTGTACTACCGGTTCGCCAACCGCTGGTTCTACGAACCCGACGCCGTCCTCCAGATCGACGGGCCCACCAACCTGGCCCGGCTGCTGGAGGACGGGCCCCGCGCCTTCTCCGCCGAGGATCCAGTGGGGTCCCTCTACCGGGCCACCCCGCCCGGCGATCTCTACGACACCGCGCTCGACGCCCTCGAGATCGGCGCCGCCCTGGACGTCACGGCTTCGGTCGAGGGCCTGGACGGCATCGAGAGCGGCGGCGACGACGTCCGCCACGCCTACGTCGGCGGCGGCCTCACGGGGGGCGACGTCGACGACGACGCCTGGGTGGTGGCCGTGGCCGACGGCGTGGTCAGCGGCATGTCGCCCCTCTTCGAGGAGGAACGCCACGAGCGGGGGTTCGCTCTCCTCCTGGACGCCGACCGGGTGCCCGTCGACGGTGTCGACCTCCAGCTGCTGCTGTGGGAGGACGGTGCGCTCCGACGCCTCGTCGTGCAGGGCGCGGGGTGACCGGCCCGCCCGTCTCGGGGCCGTGGCGGGCGGCCCACGTCCTCGCCCTCAGCAGCCTGGCCGTGACCCAGCCGGTGCTGGGGGTGCTCGGCGACAACCCCACCTTCTTCGTGGCGCACCACGCCGATCGCGGGGAGGTGCTGCTGGTGAGCGGGTTGGTCGCCTTTGCCGTCCCGGTGGTCCTCGTCGCCGTCGAGCTCCTGGTCGGATTGGTGCGACGGGCGTGGGCCTGGCCTGTGCACGTGGCGGTGATGGGCCTGCTCGCCGCCGTCGTGGCGGCCGGCGTCCTGGATGACCTCGTCGCCGCAGTCCTCGACGACCTGCCCTACGTGTCCGGCCCGGTCACCGTCCTCGGTGCGGTGGGGGCCGGCTACGCGTTCACCCGGGCCTATGTCCGCCGTGAGCTGCTGCGGTCCGTGGTGTCGGTCCTGGCCTTTGCTCCGGCGGTCTTTCTCGCCTTCTTCGCCTTCGCCTCCCCCGCCCACGACCTCCTCTTCCCGGAGGCCGTGGCCGCCGCCGACGTCTCGGTCACCGGAGGGCAACCGCCGATCTTCGTCGTGGTCTTCGACGAGTTGCCGCTGGCGTCCGTGCTCACGGCGGACGGCCAGTCGATCGACAGGGAACGGTTCCCGAACCTGGCTCGGTTGGCCGGCGACGGCGTCTGGTATCCCAACGCCACCTCCGTGGCCGCCTACACCCACGAAGCTGTCCCCGCCATCCTCACCGGCAACCGGGTGCACGACGACAACGTGCCGCCCACGGCCAGCGGTCACCCCGACAACCTCTTCACCTTCCTCGCCCAGGACTACGACATCGCGGCCTACGAGCAGCTCACCGAGCTGTGTCCGTCGGATCTGTGTGAGGAGTCCTCGACCGGTGGCCCCCGCGCCGCGGACGACGTCCTCTACGAGGACCTCGCAGTGGTCGCCGGCCACGTCACGCTGCCGGGCCTCCTCGAGGGCTGGCTGCCCACGATCAACGACACGTGGGCCAACTTCGGCCACGATCCCGTGGCCCTCGACCTCGAGGCCGAGCGGATGACCAACGACCGCCACACCTTCGTCGACGCCCTCGGGGACTACGACCGGGTCGGCCAGTTCCGGGCCGCGATCGATGAGATCCAGGCCCGTCGGGCGCCCCGCCTCACCTTCATCCACACCGTGTTCCCCCACGTCCCGTGGACCTATCACGCCGACGGATCCTCCTACCCGAACCCGGGCAACTCCGGGCTGAGCGACAACGTGTGGAGCACCAGTTCGGGTGCGGACTTCGCCCTCCAACGCCACCTGCTCCAAGCCGAGCGGGCCGACCTCCTGCTCGGCGAGTTCCTCGACCGACTCGAGGCCGAAGGCCTGTACGACGACGCCTTGGTCGTGTTCACCGCCGACCACGGTGCGTCGTTCACCGTCGGCACGCACCGGCGTGTGCCGGAGGAGGACAGCCTGGCCGGGCTCATGCCCGTGCCTCTGGTGATCAAGCCGCCGTCCACCGGACTCGTGTCCGACCACCAGGACGACCGCATCGCCGAGACCATCGACCTCCTGCCCACCATCGCCGACCTCCTCGACACCGACCTGCCCTGGGCGGTCGACGGCACCAGCCTCGTCGGCCCGGCTCCCGACGCCCACGAGCGGGGCATCTACGCCAAGGGTGAGACGGTGAGCACGGACGCCGCGCACCTCGACGTCGAGTCGGTCGTCGACCACATCTGGGGCCGTTTCGGCGTGGGTGACCACCTCCAGCTCTACGGGCTCGGCCCCGACCGGGTGCTGGTCGGGCACCCCGTCGCGGATGTGGCCACGACCGGCGACGACCCGGAGGCCTGCTGGGATCCGATCGACTCGGTCCCCGGGACGACCGGCTGGGTGAGCGGGCGGGTCGAGACCGATCAGGAGGGCGCCCTGGACCTCGGCGTCGTGGTCGGCGGCCGCATCGCGGGCACCACGACGGTGTACGGGACCCAGGAGGGGGACCACCGCTTCTTCGCCCTGGGCGACCCCGCGCTGTGGCCGGAGGGCGCCACCCCCAGCCTCTGGCGCATCACCGACGACACGGGCTGGCACCAGATCCCGGCATGCTGAGCGGTCCGAAGCATGGTGACGCGACGCTGCGCCGCGGAGCGGAGCGGCCCGCGGAGTCAGCGCGATCGGCGGAGCCGGCGTTCGTGAGCGCAGCGAGGGAACGCGAGTGTGACCACCCCCTTTGCCGTTCGCGACGAGCGCCCGTAGGCTGGTCTGCCGTCCCCGGTCCCCGAGGACCGAGTGACATCCCCCGTAGGTTTGAGGTCTTTTCGGGCGGCTGTACATGTTGCCCATATCCCAAAGATGTTCTGAGAGGTTCGTTCGTGCCGACCGTGCAGCAACTGGTCCGTAAGGGCCGCAAGTCGAAGCGTCGCAAGGAAGCGACGCCGGCGCTCAAGGGAGCGCCCCAGAAGCGAGGCGTGTGCACGCGGGTGTACACGGCCACGCCCAAGAAGCCGAACTCGGCGCTGCGCAAGGTCGCCCGTGTCCGCCTGAACAACGGCATGGAGGTCACCGCCTACATCCCCGGCGAGGGCCACAACCTCCAGGAGCACTCCATCGTCCTGGTCCGCGGCGGTCGGGTGAAGGACCTCCCCGGCGTTCGCTACAAGATCATCCGCGGCACCCTCGACGCCTCTGGCGTCAGCCAGCGCAACCAGGCCCGCAGCCGCTACGGCGCCAAGAAGGAGGGCTGAGATGCCGCGCAAGGGCCCAGCCCCCCGCCGGGTGTACCCGCCGGACCCGATCTACAAGTCGGTCCTGGTCACCCAGATCGTCAACAAGGTCATGCAGCGGGGCAAGCGCACCACTGCCGAGCGCATCGTCTACGACGCCATGACCATCGTCGAGCAGAAGACCGGCGCCGAGCCCGTCTCGACCCTGAAGCGGGCCGTGGACAACGTCCGTCCCCAGCTCGAGGTGAAGAGCCGCCGGGTCGGCGGCGCCACCTACCAGGTCCCCATGGAGGTCGGCGGTCGTCGGGCCAGCACCCTGGCCATCCGCTGGCTGGTCAGCTTCTCCCGTGACCGCCGCGAGCGGACCATGGCCGAGCGCCTGGCCAACGAGCTGCTCGACGCCAGCAACGGCATCGGCGCGGCGATGAAGCGCAAGGAAGACCTGCACAAGATGGCCGAGAGCAACAAGGCCTTCGCCCACTACCGCTGGTAGTGACGTCGCGGGAACGCCCTCTCGCGCCATTAGCCTTTACGCCGATGTCCTACCGCACCGAAGGGTCCAAGGCGGCCCTGACCAAGACCCTGCGGTAGCCCCGAGCCGACTTCGGGGGTGCGCCCCCGAGGTGTGCACCCGAGCGACGCTGCGAACCACCCCCCGAGCAACGCCCGAGAGAGCACCATGGCTGACAACATCTCCGCCGTCCGAGACCGCCCACTGGCCCGAACCCGCAACATCGGGATCATGGCCCACATCGACGCGGGCAAGACCACGACCACCGAGCGGATCCTCTACTACACCGGCCGGTCCTACAAGATCGGCGAGGTCCACGAGGGCGCCGCCGTCATGGACTGGATGGCCCAGGAGCAGGAGCGGGGGATCACCATCACCTCCGCGGCCACGACCTGCAACTGGAAGGACCACTGGATCAACATCATCGACACGCCCGGCCACGTCGACTTCACGGTCGAGGTCGAGCGGTCGCTGCGGGTGCTCGACGGCGCCGTCGCCGTGTTCGACGCCGTCGCCGGCGTCGAACCCCAGACCGAGACGGTCTGGCGCCAGGCCAACAAGTACGGCGTCCCCCGCCTGTGCTTCATCAACAAGATGGACCGTCTCGGGGCCGACTTCTTCGCCGCCGTGGACTCCATGCACGACCGCCTGGCCGCCACCACCGCCATCATCCAGCTCCCGATCGGAGCCGAGGGTGGTTTCCGGGGCATGATCGACCTCGTCACCATGCAGGCCCTGATCTGGGAGGGTGACGACACCGACCTCGGCGCCAACTACGAGGTCAAGGAGATCCCGTCGGATCTCGTGGCCGACGCCGAGAAGTACCGCCAGGAGCTGCTCGACACGCTGGCGTCGCACAGCGACGTCATCCTCGAGAAGTTCGTGGGTGACGAAGAGATCACCAACGACGACATCCGCGTCGCGCTGCGGGCCGCCACCCTCGCCGGTGAGGTCGTCCCCGTGCTCTGCGGGACAGCCTTCAAGAACAAGGGCGTGCAGCCCCTGCTCGACGCCATCGTGGAGTACCTGCCCTCGCCGCTGGACCTCCCGCCCGTCGAGGGCGAGGACCCGTCCGGCCACTCGACCATCGAGCGCAAGGCCGACGACGGCGAGCCCTTCGCCGCCCTGGCCTTCAAGATCGTGGCCGACCCCCACGGCAAGCTCACCTACTTCCGGGTCTACAGCGGCTCGGTCCTCAAGGGCGGCCAGGTGCTGAACGTGCGCACCGGCAAGAAGGAGCGCCTCGGTCGCATCCTGGAGATGCACGCCAACCACAGCGAGGACAAGGACGCCGTCTTCGCCGGTGACATCGTCGCCGCCATCGGCCTCAAGGACACCCGCACCGGCGACACCCTCGCCGATCCGGCCCACCCGATGGTGCTCGAGCAGCTGGTGTTCCCCGAGCCCGTCATCCACGTGGCCGTCGAGCCCAAGACCAAGGCCGATCAGGACAAGATGGGCAAGGCCCTCTACTCGCTCTCCGAGGAGGACCCCACCTTCCAGGTGCGGACCGATGACGAGACGGGCCAGACGGTCATCTCCGGCATGGGCGAGCTGCACCTCGAGGTGCTGGTCGACCGCATGCTGCGGGAGTTCAACGTGGACGCCACCGTGGGCAAGCCCCAGGTCGCCTACCGCGAGACCATCACCCAGACGGTCGAGAAGGTCGTCTACCGCCACGTCAAGCAGACCGGCGGCAAGGGCCAGTTCGCCCACGTGGTCATCGACCTCGAGCCCACCGGCCCCGGTGGCGGCTACGAGTTCACCGACAAGATCTCCGGTGGCCGGATCCCCAAGGAGTACATCCCCTCGGTCGACCAGGGCATCCAGGAGTCGCTCAGCGCGGGCGTGCTCGCCGGCTACCCGATGGTCGACGTGCGGGCCACCCTCACCGACGGCTCGTTCCACGACGTGGACTCCTCGGAGATGGCCTTCAAGATCGCGGGCTCGATGGCCTTCAAGGAGGCCTCCCGCAAGGCCAAGCCCGTCCTGCTCGAGCCGATCATGGCTGTCGAGGTGGTGACCCCCGAGGACTACCTCGGTGACGTCATGGGTGACCTCTCCAGCCGCCGCGGCCGCCTGGGTGGTTCGACCCAGCGAGGCAACAGCCAGGTCATCGAGGCCCAAGTGCCCCTGTCGGAGATGTTCGGTTACGCTACCGACCTGCGCTCCCGCACTCAGGGACGTGCGACGTACACGATGCAGTTCGACTCGTATCAGCAGATGCCTGCATCGGTCCAGGAAGAGATCGTCGCCCGCGTGCGCGGCGAGTAGTCCCCCGCAGCAGTTCGTAGAGAGAGACACCGGAGAACGTCATGGGTAAGGAAAAGTTCGAGCGGAACAAGCCGCATGTGAATGTCGGGACGATGGGACACATCGATCACGGCAAGACCACCCTCACCGCGGCGATCACCAAGGTCCTGTCCAGCGAGTCGGATTCGACGGCGTTCACCGAGTTCGCGGACATCGACAAGGCGCCCGAGGAGCGGGAGCGGGGCATCACGATCAACATCGCGCATGTCGAGTACGAGACCGAGAACCGGCACTACGCGCACGTCGACATGCCCGGCCACGCCGACTACATCAAGAACATGATCACCGGCGCCGCCCAGGTGGACGGCGCCATCCTGGTCGTGACGTGCGGCGGATGGTCCGATGCCCCAGACCCGGGAGCATGTGCTGCTGGCCCGCCAGGTCGGGGTGCCGGCCATCGTGGTGGCTCTCAACAAGGTCGATCAGGTCGACGATGAGGAGCTCTTGGACCTCGTCGAGCTGGAGGTGCGGGAGCTGCTCAGCGAGTACGAGTTCCCCGGCGATGACATCCCGGTGGTGCGGGTGTCGCGCGCTGAAGGCGCTGGATGGCGACGCCGATGCCGCGGGTCAGGTCAAGGAGCTCATGACCGCGGTGGACGAGTACATCCCCCAGCCCGAGCGGGACACCGAGAAGCCGTTCTTGATGCCGATCGAGGATGTGTTCACCATCACCGGCCGGGGCACGGTTGTCACCGGGCAGGGTCGAGCAGGGGATCGTCAACACCGGCGACGACGTGGAGATCGTCGGTATCCGGGACACCCAGAAGACGGTGGTGACCGGGGTGGAGATGTTCCGCAAGATCCTCGACGAGGGCCGGGCCGGCGACAACATCGGCGCCCTCTTGCGGGGGACGGGCAAGGAGGACGTGGAGCGGGGTCAGGTGTTGGCCAAGCCGGGCTGCATCACCCCCCACACCGACTTCGAGGCCCAGACCTACGTGTTGACCCAGGCCGAGGGCGGGCGGCACAAGCCGTTCTTTGCCGGGCTACCGGCCGCAGTTCTACTTCCGGACCACTGATGTGACCGGCGACATCGCCCTGCCGGAGGGCACCGAGATGTGCATGCCGGGGGACAACACCGCCATGACCGTCAAGCTGCAGGCCCCGATCGCCATGGACGAAGGTCTCCGGTTCGCCATCCGTGAAGGTGGCCGCACCGTCGGCGCCGGCCGCGTCACGAAGATCCTCAAGTAATGGCGGCCAACCAGAAGATCCGCATCCGGCTCAAGGCCTACGACCACGAGATCATCGACCAGTCGACGAAGAAGATCGTCGAGACGGTCGTGCGTACGGAGGCCACGATCCGGGGCCCGGTCCCGCTGCCGACCGAGAAGCACCGTTACACGGTGATCCGGTCACCGCACAAGGACAAGGACTCCCGCGAGCACTTCGAGATGCGGATCCACAAGCGCCTGCTCGACATCCTCGAGCCCTCGCCCAAGACGGTCGACAGCCTCCAGCGCCTCGACCTCCCCGCCGGCGTCGACATCGAGATCAAGATCCAGCAGGCCTAGCGGCCCACCGGTTCTGCGCACGACGACCGCCCTCCGGGGCGGTCGCTTTCGCGTCCGGGCTCGACCCAGTGTTGTGAGCCGGCGGCAGATCCTGACCTCAGCCGCCTTCTGCTGCAGTATCGGTGGGCGGTCGCCGTGGCGCGTTTGGCCGCCCCGCCGCTATCATCTTCCGGTCGTCGTACCCGGCACCGCGCCCCCTACCACCGGGTGAATCACAACCGACGTCTGCGCAGGCCCCGCGGGAACCGTGCAGCACAATCTGGACGCGCTCCGCTGGGCTTCGCCCTGCGGAGCGCTCGCGTGAAGGACCACCGAGACATGGCCAAGAAAGCGATCGTCGGCGAGAAAGTCGGCATGACCCAGGTGTGGGTCGACGACCGCGTCGTACCCGTGACCGTCATCCGGGTCGCGTCGTGCCGCGTCGTGCAGCTGAAGACGCCCGAGACGGACGGCTACAGCGCCGTGCAGGTCACCCTCGGCCAGCAGAAGCCCCAGCGCCTCAGCGGCGGCGAGCGGGGCCACTTCGACAAGGCCGGCGTCGAGCCCGGCAGGAAGCTCGTGGAGCTGCGGGTCGACGACACCTCCGAGTACTCGGTCGGCCAGCAGATCAAGGCCGACCTGCTGGAGGCCGGTGAGCGGGTCGACGTGACCGCCGTCAGCAAGGGCAAGGGCTTCGCCGGCGTCATGAAGCGCCACAACTTCAAGGGCCAGCGGGCCAGCCACGGCGCCCACCGGGTCCACCGGGCCCCGGGGGCCATCGGCGCCTGCGCCACCCCCGCCCGCGTGTTCAAGGGCACCCGGATGGCCGGCCGCACCGGCGGCATCAAGGTGACCACCCTGAACCTGGAAGTGGTCGAGGCCGATGCCGAGCGCGACCTGATCCTGGTCAAGGGATCGGTACCCGGCGCAACCGGCGGCCTCGTCATCATCCGTGACGCCGTGAAGGCAGGTGTGTGACATGGCCAGCATCGACGTGAAGTCGGCCACGGGCAAGAAGGCCGGCACCGCCGACCTCGAGGAGTCCTGGTTCGGCATCGAGCCCAACGTGCCCGTCATGCACCAGGTGGTCACGGCCCAGCTGGCCGCTCGCCGGGCCGGCACCCACAACACCCTCACCCGGGCCCAGGTCCGCGGCGGTGGGGCCAAGCCCTGGCGTCAGAAGGGCACCGGCCGGGCCCGTCAGGGCTCCATCCGGGCCCCGCACTGGCGCGGTGGCGGCGTGGCCCACGGGCCCAAGACCCGCAACTACGCCCAGCGCACCCCCAAGAAGATGATCCGCCTGGCCCTACGCTCGGCCCTGTCCGACCGGGCCGCGGAGGACAAGGTCCTGGTCATCGACGACTGGGGCTTCGACACGCCCAGCACGAAGGCCGCCCTGTCCGCCCTCGCCGCCCTGAACCTGGAGGGCAAGGTCCTCGTGGTCCTCGGTGACGACGACGTCGCCGCCCTCAAGAGCTTCCGCAACCTGCCCGGCATCCAGACGATCCGCTCCCGAGAGCTGAACGCCTACGACGTGCTGGTCAACGACTGGATCGTCTTCACCGAGGCCACGCTGCCTGGCGGCGAGCCCGCCCCGGCCGCCGCGCCCGAGGCCGACAGCACGGAGGAGGACAGCTGATGAAGGACGCCCGCCAGGTCATCATCGAGCCGATCGTCTCCGAGAAGTCCTACGCCCTCCTCGAAGAAGGCGTCTACACCTTCAAGGTGCACCCGACGGCCTCCAAGCCCGAGATCCGCGACGCCGTCGAGACGATCTTCGGGGTCAGCGTCACCAAGGTGAACACGCTCAACCGCAAGGGCAAGCGCCGTCGCAACCGCCGCACCGGCACCTTCGGGAAGCGGCCCGACACCAAGCGCGCCCTCGTCACCCTCGCCGAGGGTGACTCGATCGAACTGTTCGGGAGCTGAGGATGGGCACTCGCAAGCGCAAGCCGACCAGCGCCGGGCGCCGGTTCCAGACCGTCTCGGACTTCGAGTCGATCACCAAGGACAAGCCCGAGAAGTCGCTGATCGCCAAGAAGAACTCGACCGGTGGGCGCAACAACCACGGTCGCAAGACGGCTCGTCACCGCGGCGGCGGCCACAAGCAGCAGTACCGCATCATCGACTTCAAGCGGAACAAGGACGGTGTGCCCGCCACCGTGGCCGGCATCGAGTACGACCCCAACCGCAACTGCCGCATCGCCCTGCTGCACTTCCACGACGGTGAGAAGTGCTACATCCTCGCCCCCGAGGGCGTCAGCGTCGGCGACAAGCTGCAGAACGGTCAGGGCTCCGACATCCGTCCGGGCAACGCCCTGCCCATGCGCTACATCCCCGTCGGCACCGTGGTCCACAACGTGGAGCTGCGGGTCGGTCAGGGCGGCCGCATGGCCCGCAGCGCCGGCACCAGCGTCCAGCTGGTCGCCAAGGAGGGCGAGTGGGCCACCCTGCGCCTGCCGTCCACCGAGATGCGCCGGGTGCCCATCGACTGCCGGGCCACCATCGGCACCGTCGGCAACGCCGAGGCCGAGCTGCTCAAGATCGGCAAGGCCGGCCGCAACCGCTGGAAGGGCGTTCGCCCCCAGACCCGCGGTGTGGCCATGAACCCCGTCGACCACCCCCTGGGTGGCGGCGAGGGCAAGAGCTCGGGTGGTCGCCACCCCGTGTCGCCCTGGGGCAAGCCCGAGGGCCGGACGCGCAAGAAGAACAAGGACTCGGACAAGCTCATCATCCGTCGGCGCCGCCGGCGGGGTGGGCGGAGGTAGATCATGCCCCGCAGCCTCAAGAAGGGCCCTTTCGTCGACGACCACCTGCTCAAGAAGGTGGATGCGTTGAACGAGAGTGGCGAGAAGAAGGTCATCCAGACCTGGTCCCGCCGGTCCACGATCATCCCGGAGATGGTGGGTCACACCATCGCCGTGCACGACGGCCGCAAGCACGTGCCCGTCTACATCACCGAGTCCATGGTCGGTCACAAGCTGGGGGAGTTCGCCCCGACGCGCACCTTCCGCGCCCACGCCGGCCAGGAACGGGCGGGCCGACGCTGATGGCTGCGCCCACCGCGGTCAAGGACCGCCCCCACACCCAGGCCCAGGTGCGCTACGTGCGCATGTCGGCCTCGAAGGCCCGTCAGGTCCTGGACCTGATCCGGGGCAAGTCCGTCGGCACCGCCGACGACGTCCTGGCCCTCTCCGAGCGCGACGCCGCCCGGGTCATCCAGAAGTGCCTGCGCTCGGCCGTGGCCAACGCCGAGCACAACGACGGCCTCGATCCCGAGGAGCTCTTCGTGGCGACCTGCTTCGCCGACGAGGGCCCGACGCTGCGCCGCTTCCGCCCCCGGGCCCGCGGCCGGGCCACGCGCATCCGCAAGCGGACCTGCCACATCACGGTGATCGTGGCCCGTTACTCACCCGACGAGCTGGCCGTGCGCCACGAGAGCGAGCGGACCAAGGGCAGCGGCAAGGGCCGCAGCTCCGACGCCTCCAGCCGCCGTCGCCGGGTGGCCCGGAGCCGGGGAGAAGAGGTCCCGACCGAGGGCGCCGTCGAGGAGACGACCGACGAGGCGATCGAGGAGCCGACGGGCGACGAGGTCGAGACGGCCATCGAGGAGACCGAAGTCGCCGAGGACACCGCGGCCGACGAGGTCGAGGACCTCGTCGAGGACCACACCAAGGACGAGCTGCTCGATATCGCCGACGAGGCCGGGGTCGACGTGGCCAAGAGCTCGACGAAGGCCGAGATCGCCGGGGCCATCGAGGTGGCGACGGCGTCGGCCGACGAGCTGGCCGACGCCCACACGAAGGACGAGCTGCTGGAGCTGGCCGAGCAGGCCGGCATCGAGGTGGCCAAGAGCTGGACGAAGCCCCAGATCGCCGAGGCGATCGTGGCTTCACGAGAGGACGACTGATGGGACAGAAGGTCAACCCCTACGGGTTCCGACTCGGGGTCACCACCGACTGGAAGTCGCGCTGGTTCGCGGACCGCGAGGAGTACGCGGACTTCATCATCGAGGACTGGAAGATCCGGGACTACCTGATGGGCGAGCTGCCGCACGCCGCCATCAGCCGGGTCGAGGTCGAGCGCACGCGCGACCGCCTGCGCATCGACGTCCACACCGCCCGCCCCGGCATCGTCATCGGTCGCCGCGGCGCCGAGGCCGACCGCCTGCGGGCCGGGCTGACCAAGATCACCGGCAACGCCAAGGTCCAGCTCAACATCCAGGAGATCAAGCAGCCCGAGCTCGACGCCGCCCTGATCGCCCAGGGTGTGGCCGACCAGCTGGCCGGCCGGGTCGCCTTCCGCCGGGCCATGAAGCGGGCCGTGCAGAACGCCCAGAAGGCCGGCGCCCAGGGCATCCGGGTCCAGTGCTCGGGTCGCCTCGGCGGCTCCGAGATGGCCCGCACCGAGTGGTACCGCGAGGGTCGGGTCCCCCTGCACACCCTGCGGGCCGACATCGACTACGGCCTGCGTGAGGCCCACACCACCGCCGGCCGCATCGGCGTGAAGGTCTGGATCTACAAGGGCGACATCCTCCCCTACAAGCCCGCCAACGAGGAGAAGAGCGTCCGCGAGGCGGCCATGGCCGTCGGCGAGACCTCCGGCCAGGCCGCGCCCGAGCCCCGGGTCGTGTCCTCCACGGCCGCCCGCAAGCGCGAAGAGGAGAAGGCCCAGAAGGAAGCGGCCGCCGCGGCCGCCGCCGAAGCCGATCCCGAGGCGACCGAGGACGCTCCCGAGCCCCTCATCAAGGAGGCCGATCCCGAGTTCGAGCGCCTCCTCGCCGAGGAAGAGGAGATCGAGCGGACCACCCGCGAGCACCACGAGACGCCGCACTTCCGCCCGGGAGACGCTGACTGATGCTCATGCCCAAGAAGGTCAAGCACCGCAAGCAGCAGCGCGGTCACCGGCGCGGCCCGGCCAAGGGTGGCACCAACGTCAACTTCGGCGACTACGGCATCCAGGCCCTCGAGCCGGGGTGGATCACCGCCCGCCAGATCGAGGCCGCCCGTATCGCCATGACCCGTCACATCAAGCGGGGTGGCAAGGTCTGGATCAACATCTTCCCGGACAAGCCCGTGACCCAGAAGCCGGCCGAGACCCGCATGGGTTCGGGCAAGGGCAACCCCGAGTACTGGGTCGCCGTGGTCAAGCCCGGCCGGATCCTCTTCGAGCTGTCCTACCCCGACGAGGCCACCGCCAAGGCGGCCCTCGAGCGGGCCATCCAGAAGCTGCCCATCAAGGCCCGCTTCGTGCGCCGTGAGGAGGCGTTCTGATGAAGGCCGCCCAAGTCCGTGAGCTCGGCGACGCCGACCTCGTCCAGCAGTTGGACGACGCCCGCCAGGAGCTGTTCAACCTCCGCTTCTCCCATGTCACCGGCCAGTTGGACAACGCCACGGCGCTGCGGGACACCCGCCGCGAGGTGGCCCGGCTCATGACCGAGCTGCGGGCCCGAGAGATCCGCGCCGCCGAGGCGCTCGAGGAGACCACCGATGCCTGAGACCGAGACCACCGAGTCGACGGAGCGCAACCGGCGCAAGACCCGCGAGGGCATGGTCGTGGGCACGAAGATGGACAAGACCGCCATCGTGGCCATCACCGACCGCGTCCGGCACCGCCGCTACGACAAGACCGTCCAGCGGGTCACCAAGCTCTACGTCCACGACGAGGAGAACACCCTCAACGTGGGTGACCGGGTGAAGGTCGCCGAGACCCGCCCGCTGTCCAAGAACAAGCGTTGGCGCCTGCTCGAGATCGTGGAGCGGGCCCGATGATCCAGCAGGAGACCCGACTCCGGGTCGCCGACAACAGCGGGGCCCGCGAGGTCCTGTGCATCAAGGTGCTCGGCGGCTCCCGCCGGCGCTACGCGTCCATCGGCGACGTGTTCGTGGCCACGGTCAAGGACGCCATCCCCGGGGCCGCCGTCAAGAAGGGCGAGGTCGTCAAGTGCGTCGTCGTCCGGGTCAAGAAGGAGAAGCGTCGTCCGGACGGCTCCTACATCCGCTTCGACGAGAACGCCGCCGTTCTCATCAACGACCAGCAGCAACCCCGCGGCACCCGCATCTTCGGGCCCGTGGGACGCGAGCTGCGGGACAAGCGCTTCATGCGCATCGTCTCCCTCGCCCCGGAGGTGCTCTGACATGGCAGGCATGAAGATCAAGAAGGGCGACCGCGTGGTCGTCCTCACCGGCAAGGACAAGGGCAAGGAGGGCGAGGTCTCCCGCGCCATCCCCTCGGCCGGCAAGGTGATCGTCGACGGCGTGAACGTGGCCAAGCGTCACCAGAAGGCGACCCGGGCCACCATGCAGGGCGGGATCATCGACAAGGACATGCCCATCCCGGTGGCCAACGTCGCCATCCTCTGCTCCAGCTGTGGCGCGACCCGGGTCGGCTACCGGTTCGACCCCGACGGCACCAAGTACCGGACGTGCAAGAAGTGCGGGAGTGACCTGTGATGGCCGCGGACACGAGCACCACGTCCTCTGGCGCCTCGACGGCGCGGCCGCGCCTGCAGCAGCGCTACGACGACGAGATCCGCCAGAAGCTGAAGGACGACCTCGGCCTGGGGAACATCATGGAGGTCCCCCGACTCTCCAAGATCGTCCTCAACTGCGGCGTCGGGGCGGCGACCGACCAGAAGTCGCTCATCGACGGCGCCGTCGCCGACCTCACGATCATCGCCGGCCAGAAGCCGGTGGTGACCAAGGCCACCAAGTCCATCGCCAACTTCAAGCTGCGCGAGGGCAACCCCATCGGGGCCAAGGTGACCCTGCGGGGAGCCCGCATGTGGGAGTTCTTCGATCGGCTGATCAACCTGGCCATCCCCCGCATCCGGGACTTCCGCGGCCTGCCCGACCGGTCGTTCGACGGTCACGGCAACTACACGTTCGGCGTGACCGAGCAGCTGATCTTCCCCGAGATCGATTACGACGCGATCGACACCGTCCGAGGCATGGACATCACGATCGTCACCACCGCCCGCACCGACGCCGAAGGCCGAGCCCTGCTCGACGCCTACGGCTTCCCCTTCCGACGCAACGAGGACTGAGCCATGGCCAAGAAGGCATTGGTCGAGAAAGCCAACCGGACCCCGAAGTTCAAGGTCCGCGGGTACACCCGCTGCCAGCGGTGTGGCCGCTCGCGGGCGGTGTACCGCAAGTTCAAGCTGTGCCGCCTGTGCCTGCGGGAGCTGGCGCACGCGGGCGAGCTGCCCGGCATGACGAAGGCGAGTTGGTGATCCGATGACGATGACCGACCCGATCGCCGACATGCTCACGCGCATCCGCAACGCCAACGTGGCGATGCACGACGACGTGACGATGCCCAGCTCCAAGCTCAAGGAGAGCCTGGCCGCCGTCCTCCAGAAGGAGGGCTACATCCAGGCCTTCCGTGTCGATCAGGAGGAGGGCAAGCCCTCCAAGACCCTGACCATCGACATGAAGTACTCCGAGGCCCGCGAGCGGGTGATCACCGGCATCCGCCGCGTGTCCAAGCCCGGCCTGCGCGTCTACACCAAGGCCGATTCGGTCCCCCGTGTCCTCGGGGGCCTGGGTGTCGCCGTCGTCTCGACCAGCAAAGGTCTGCTCACCGATCGCGAGGCTCGTCGCCAGCGCATCGGTGGCGAGATCCTCTGCTACGTCTGGTAGGAGGCGACATGTCGCGAGTCGGACAAGCCCCCATCCCGGTCCCGTCCGGGGTCGACGTCAAGATCGAGGGCCGCGTGGTCACCGTGAAGGGCCCCAAGGGTGAGCTGTCGCGCACCCTGCCCGATCGGCTCAGCATCACCCTCGACGAGGGCGAGCTGACCGTGGCCCGCGCCGACGAGGAGCGGGAGAGCCGGGCCCTCCACGGCCTGTTCCGGTCGCTGGTCGCCAACATGGTCACGGGCGTGACCGAGGGCTACCGCCGCGGCCTCGAGATCGTGGGCGTCGGCTACCGGGCCACCGCTCAGGGCGATCGCGCGCTGGAGCTGGCCGTGGGCTACAGCCACACCGTCAAGGTCCAAGCCCCCGAGGGGATCACCTTCGAGGTGCCCTCCAACACCCGCATCGATGTCGTCGGCATCGACAAGGAGACGGTCGGCCAGGTGGCCGCCGACATCCGCGCCATTCGCAAACCCGAGCCCTACAAGGGCAAGGGCATCCGCTACCAGGGCGAAGTCGTCCGCCGCAAGGCGGGCAAGGCCGCTTCGGCCGGCTAGCGCAGTCAGGAACGAAGGAACCAGTCATGGCACCAACCGCCAAGAAAGCCACGGCCCGCCGGCGCCGGCACGGTCGTGTCCGCAAGAAGGTCCAAGGCACCGCCGACCGGCCGCGCCTGGCCGTCTTCCGGTCGAACCGGCACATCAGCGTGCAGATCATCGACGACCGCGCCGGGGTCACCCTGGCCGCGGCCTCGACCTACGAGACCGAGCTCAAGGGCTCGGCGACCGGGAACAAGGACGCCGCGGCCAAGGTCGGCGAGCGCATCGCCGAGCGGGCCAAGGCCGCCGGCGTCACCACCGTGGTCTTCGACCGCGGCGGGAACCTCTACCACGGGCGCGTCGCCGCCGTGGCCGACGCCGCCCGTGAGGGCGGACTGGAGTTCTGATGAGCAGCTACCAGCGTGAACAGGCCCCCAACCCGCGGGCCAGCGGGGACCCGCAGCTGCGGGAGTCCCGGGTCATCGACATCAACCGCGTGGCCAAGGTGGTCAAGGGCGGGCGGCGGTTCTCCTTCACCGCCCTCGTCGTGATCGGTGACGCCAACGGTCGGGTCGGCCTGGGCTACGGCAAGGCCAAGGAGGTGCCGCTGGCCATCCAGAAGGGCACCGAAGAGGCCCGCCGGAACCTGTTCAAGGTCCCGATGGCCGGCAGCACGATCGTGCATCCCATCCTGGGCGAGTGGGGCGCGGGACGCGTCCTGCTGAAGCCCGCCGCCCCCGGTACCGGGGTCATCGCAGGTGGCGCCGCCCGCGCCATCCTCGAGGAGGCCGGGATCCACGACGTGCTCTGCAAGTCGCTGGGATCCGCCAACCACATCAACGTGGCCCGGGCCACCATCCAGGGCCTCAAGGGCCAACGCCGGCCCGACGCCATTGCCGCCCTGCGGGGCATCCCGGCCGAGGAGTTCGTGCCCAAGGGGCTGCTCGAGGCCTACACCGCCACGGAGAAGGGCGGCGTGCCCGGCACGCCGCACCCCCAGCCCGGTGACACCGGGGCGGCGTGATGGCTGAGCTCAAGGTCACCCAGGTCCGTTCGACCATCGGCGTCAAGCCGAAGGCCCGCGGCACCATGCGCGCCCTCGGGCTGCGGGGCATCGGCCAGACCAACATCCTGCCGGACCGCCCCGAGATCCAGGGGATGATCCGCAAGGTGAGCCACCTGGTCACGGTCGAAGAGGCGACCGCCGAGCCCAAGGCCGAAGCGAAGGCCGCGCCGAAGGCGGAGACCACCGAGAAGGACGACGTCGAAGAGGCAGAAGAATCATGAAGGTCCATGACCTGAAGCCCGCAGCGGGCTCCCACAAGGCCAAGCGGCGCGTCGCCCGCGGCATCGGCGGCAAGCGGGGCAAGACCGCGGGCCGAGGCATGAAGGGCCAGCGGGCCCGGGGCACGATCCCGGCCGGCTTCGAGGGCGGCCAGCTGCCCCTCCACAAGCGCATCCCCAAGCTGCGGGGCTTCACCAACCCGTTCCGGGTCGAGTACCAGGCCATCAACCTGGACACGATCGAGGAGTCCGGCCTCGATGAGGTCTCGCCCGAGGCCCTGCGGGAGATCGGCCTGGTCGGCAAGAACAAGTTCGTCAAGATCCTCGGCCGGGGCGAGCTGACCCGCAAGGTCACGGTCAAGGCCCACGGTGTGTCCAAGTCGGCCGAAGCGGCCATCACGGGGGCCGGGGGTACGGTGGAAATCGTGCCGCTGCCCTGGGGCGACGGTCGTCCGCCCGCCAAGGGCAACGCCCACACCAACCGCTAGGACATCTGCTCCATGGGGACCACCTCCTGCTGCCCGTCAGACCTGAAGGGTTTCTGACCGAATGGGGACCTTCCTCAACGTCTTCCGCATCCCGGACCTCCGGAACAAGGTGCTGTTCACGTTGCTGATGATCGCGACCTACCGGTTCGGCGCGTTCATCCCCGTGCCCGGCATCGACCTCGACGCGGTGGCCACCCTGCGCACGCAGGCCGAGGAGGGCGGCGTGCTCGGCTTCCTGCAGCTCTTCTCCGGCGGGGCGCTCACCCAGTTCGCGGTGTTCGCGCTGGGGATCATGCCCTACATCACCAGCTCGATCATCATGCAGATCCTCACCGTGGTGATCCCCAAGCTGGAGCAGTGGCAGGCCCAGGGTGCGGTCGGTCAGCGCAAGATCACCCAGTGGACGCGCTATGTCACCGTCGGCATCGCCATCATGCAGTCGACCGGTCTGGTCTTCCTGTTCCACAACGGCGGCGGCGGCTTCTTCGCCAACGTGTCCACCAACCTGGACCTCGTCCCGAACTTCACCATCCCTCGGGTCCTGCTCATCGTCGTCACCCTCACCGCCGGCACCGCCCTCATCATGTGGATCGGTGAGTGCATCACCCAGCGGGGCATCGGCAACGGCATGTCGATCCTGATCTTCACCTCGGTGGTCAGCTCCTACCCGTCGACGGCCAGCCGGGTCCGGGCCGAGGCCGGCAACACCGCCCTCGTCGCCCTGCTGATCCTGTTCGTCTTCCTGACGGTGGCCATCGTCTTCGTCGAGCAGGGCCAGCGTCGGATCCCGGTGCAGTTCGCCAAGCGGGTGGTCGGGCGCCGCATGTACGGCGGCCAGAGCACCTACATCCCGCTGAAGGTGAACCAGTCGGGCGTGATCCCCATCATCTTCGCCAGCTCCGTGCTCTACCTGCCGCTGCTGCTCTCCAACGTGCTTCCCGCCGACGGCTGGGGGGCCGACGTCCAGGAGTGGATCAACAACCACCTGGTCCGCTCGACCAGCCCGTTCTACATCACCCTGTACGGGCTGTTGATCATCGGGTTCGCCTACTTCTACACGGCGATCACCTTCGACCCGGCCCAGCAGGCCGACACCATCCGCAAGCAGGGTGGCTTCATCCCCGGCATCCGGCCCGGCCCCCAGACCGAGCGCTACCTGGCCCGGATCCTGAGCCGGATCACCCTGCCCGGCGCCCTGTTCATCGCCGTGGTCGCGCTGCTGCCCTCGATCCTCCTGACCCTGGTGCTGCCCGCGCAGAGCGGGGCGATCTTCGCCTTCTCGGGGACCTCGGTGCTGATCGGCGTGGGCGTCGCCCTGGAGACGATGAAGCAGATCGACAGCCAGTTGATGATGCGCAACTACGAGGGCTTCCTCTCGTGAGCGGAGCGGGGGCCCGAGCGGCCCGGCGAAGCCAGGAGCGGGAAGCGTGAGCCGGACCCGTCTGATCGTCTTCGGGCGCCAGGGGGCGGGGAAGGGAACGCAGTGCCTGCGGCTGGCCGCCCACTACGGGATCCCGCACATCTCCACTGGCGACATGCTCCGCGAGGCCGTGGCCGAGGGCACCGAGCTCGGCCTCAAGGCCAAGGTCCTCATGGACGCCGGGGACCTGGTCCCCGACGACGTCATGGAGGGCATCGTGGTCGAGCGCCTGGCCAAGCCCGACGCGGAGCCAGGCTGGCTGCTGGACGGCTTCCCGCGCACCCTCGGTCAGGTCGAGGCCATGGTTCGCCACCTCCGTGAGGGCTTTGTCGATCTGGCCGTGAACCTCGACGTCCCCGTCGAGGTGGTGACCGAGCGCATGGTCGCCCGGGGCCGGGCCGACGACACCGAGGAGGGCATCCGGCGTCGCCTCGAGCTCTACGAGGAGCAGACGGCCCCCCTGCTGTCCTGGTTCCGGGGCAAGGACCTGCTGGTCGAGGTCGACGGCGTCGGCACCGAGGACGAGGTCTTCGAGCGCCTGGTGAAGGTCGTGGACGCGGCATTGGAGGCCTGAGGTGCGCCGCTCTGCCGACGAGCTGGCCAAGATGCGCCGGGCCGGCCGCGTCGTGGCCGAGATGCACGACAAGATCCGGGCCGCCATCCGCCCCGGCGTCACCACCCGCCAGCTGGACGCCATCGGCCGCGAGGTCATCGAGCGCAACGGCGCCCGGTCCAACTTCTTGAACTACGGCGGCGGTCCCGGCGCTCCGCCGTTCCCCGCCGTCATCTGTGCCTCGCCCAACGACGTGATCGTGCACGGGATCCCCGACGACACCGTGCTGGTCGAAGGCGACATCATCTCCATCGACTGCGGGGCGATCATCGAGGGCTACCACGGCGACGCCGCCTTCACCGCCCCGGTCGGCCAGGTCACCGAGGACGCGGCCCGGCTGCTCGAGGTGACCGAGGCGAGCCTGTTCGCCGGCATCGAGGCCATGGTCGACGGCAACCGCCTGTCTGACATCGGCCACGCCGTGCAGACGGTGGCCGAGGCCGCGGGGTACGGGGTGGTGCGGGAGTACACAGGCCATGCGATCGGCACGGCCATGCACGAGAGCCCGCAGGTCCCCAACTGGGGCAAGCCGGGCAAGGGCCCCAAGCTGCGCCCCGGCAACGTCTTCGCCATCGAGCCCATGGTCAACATCGGCACGGCCGAGACCCGGGTCATGGCCGACGGTTGGGGCGTCCGCACCGCCGACGGCAGCCTCTCGGCCCACTTCGAGCACTCCATCGCCGTCACCGACAACGGCCCCGAGATCCTCACCCTCCCGTAGCGCGTCCGGTGGCGGTCCCGACGTCGCCCCCTCGCTCCTCGCCCATGACGCCGAACGGCAGACTTCGGCGGTCGCCGTGGGTGGTGCTGCTCGTGGTCGTCTTGGCCTTCGGGGTGACCCGGGGGGCGATGGCGTACGTCGTCGAGCACCCGGACATCTACTCGGTCGGGCACCACGAGGCCAGCGACGCCGGGTTCGACCGGAGCAACTACCGGCTCCTGAGCGATCGGTACCGGGACAACGGTGACCTGCCCTACCGGGACTACGCCCTGGAGTACCCGCCGGGGGCGTTCGGGGCCGCCCTCGTGCCCGACCTGTTCGGCCAGCCCTTCGACTACGGGTTCCGGTTCGTGCTCTTCGCCATCGCGGTCGACGCCGTCGGCTTGGTGGCGGTGTGGCGCCTGGCCCGGCGGACGGGCGTGTGGTGGGGGGTCGGGGCGTGGCTCGTCCTCGTGCCTCTGGTCGGACCGGTGACCTACAGCCGTCTGGACATCGTGGTGGCCGCGGCCCTGGCGTGGGCGCTGGAACGGGCGGAGGCGAGGGCATGGGGGAGGAGTGGCGTCGCCTTCGGTGTCGGGGCGGTGAGCAAGCTGGTTCCGGCGCTGCTCCTGCCCGCCGCGGTCCTCGTGGCCGCCCGCCGCTGGCGCCTCGTCGCCGGAGTCGCCGCCGTCGTCGCCCTGGCCGTCCTCCCCTTCACCGGCCACCTCGGTGACCTCTACCACGACGTGATCACCTACCACCGCGAGCGGCCGGTGCACGCCGAGAGCCTCTGGGCGTCACTGGCCTTCCTCCTGGATCGCCTCGGCCTGGCCGCTCCCGGCATCGCCTTCTCCTACGGCGCCTTCAACGTCACCGGGGCGTGGGCGTCGGCCTTCCGCGGCCTGGCCGACATTGCCGCCCTCGGCGTGCTCGTCGACTCGGTCTTGCAGGCCAAGCTTCGTGTGCGTCGCGGCGACGGGGCCCACTTCGCCCTCCTGTCGGTGGCCACCCTGACCCTGCTCACCGCGGTCGGTCGGGTGCTGTCTCCCCAGTACCTCGTGTGGCTCGTGGCGCTCCAAGCCATCGGGCTCTGCGTGGCGCCCCGGGCCTTGGCCTGGTCCGCAGCTTGGCTGGCCCTCGCCGTCGGCTTGACCCACCTCGAGTACCCCGTCTACTTCGGCGATCTCATGAACCGCCACGCCGAGGCCGAGTACCTGCTGCTGGCCCGCAACCTGGCCATCCTCGT
Organism: uncultured Microthrixaceae bacterium; assembly: GCA_963725155.1. GTDB lineage: Bacteria > Actinomycetota > Acidimicrobiia > Acidimicrobiales > DATDAH01 > DATDAH01. The sequence goes on along the minus strand of CAVRXU010000008.1, from coordinate 928,269 downwards.
GTCCGGCCTGCTGGCCGCCCGGGTGTCGTGGCGGTACCGGTCAGTCGCCCCAGTCGGGGAAGGGGGTGAGGAGGTCGAAGCGCGACTGGGGGATGGTGGAGAAGGTCCAGATGGGCACGAAGGCGACGAAGGCCAGGAACGCGGCGAGGAGGACCCCGCCCGGAACCAGGCGTAGCGCTCCACCGCGGGCCCAGAGGGCGCGGAGGCTGTAGGTCAGGCCGATGGCCATGAAGGGGACGAGGGGGGTGATGTAGTAGAGGAAGCCCGGCCGGAGGATCACCAGCCATGGCAGGTAGAGGGTGAGCAGGGCGAAGAGCACGGTCTCCACCGTCCGGTCCCGTCGGTGCCACCAGACGTAGAGCAGGTGGGGGAGGCAGGCCAGGAACCCCCACCACAGCACCGGATTGCCGAGGGCCACGAGGTGGGCGACCCGGTCGTTCAGGGACTCGGAGATGTAGCTGGGTGGCGTCCGCAGCCAGAGCCAGGTCCAGGCCGGGCTCGATCGCTCGTGGTTGGCCCGGAACTTCCGGTGGTAGTTGACGGCGTCGATCTGGGTCCGCACGAAGGCAGGGATGTCGAAGCCCGATTGGATGAGGGGCCCGGCATGGGCGGCGAGGTAGACCGCGCCCGGGACGGCGACGAAGGCGATCGCGGTCGTGCGCAGTGTGGCCCGGTCCCGGCCGGGGGGGAGGGCCCAGAGGCCGATGGCGCCGAGCAGGGCGGGCAGCGCCTCCCACTTGCAGGCCACGGCGGCTCCGAGCAGGCCACCGGCGACCAGCAGGGGCCCGCTCAGCCGGCGTCGGTCGTAGCCCCGGTCGAGGTGAACGATGCCGGCCAGCGCCGCGCCCACGATGAGCGGTGGCAGCAGGCTGTCGAGGACGGCGGTCCGGCTCTGCACGATGAGCAGGCCGTCGATGGCGACGAGGAAGGCGGCCACGGTGGCCCAGGCGGTGGACCCGAGCAGGCGGCGGGCCAAGAACCAGACGAGGGGGACGGTGACGATGCCGGCCACCAGCGACGCCGCCCGCCAGCCCAGGGGCTCGTCGCCGATGAGCTGGATGCCCGCGGCGATCAGCCACTTGCCCAGCGGGGGGTGTTCGAGGTTCACGTCGAACACCCCGTCGAGGTACGAGCGGGCCGCGGGCACGTAGTAGGACTCGTCCCAGGCGAAGCCCATGGGGCGCCGCCACACCCGGAAGAGCCGGGGCGCCGCGCCCAGGAGCGTGACCGCGATCACGGCCACTGCGGCGACGCCGCGGCGGTCCGTCGCCGTCGTGGTGGGGTGGTCGTCCTCCTCGATGGGGTTCATCGCGTCACGTCCGGCTGCTACCATTCGGGGTTCAATCGGACGAAAAGCGAAGGAAACCCCCCATGCGCTGGGCATCTCGAAAGGTGGCGGTGACCCTACTCGCCACAGGAGCCATCTTCGTCGGCCTTGGTGCCTCCGCCCAGGCCGCCATGAACGATCAGATCCCAGCCGCCGACTCGGGCGTCGAGGGCACCGTCAGCTCGTCGTCGACCTCCACGTCGTCCACCTCGACGACCGACACCAGTTCGTCCACGTCGTCGACGTCGACGTCGACCACCGACACCACCTCCAGCGTGTCGTCGACGTCGGTCAGCACCTCCACCTCGCCCAGCGTGAGCGACTCGAGTGCCTCCACCTCGACGGAGCCGAGCGTCGTCGACAGCAACATCTCGTCCAGCGGCGTCGGCGGGACCCTGGCCCGAACCGGTACCGATCCCGGGCTGCTGCTCCTCCTCGGAGGCGGCCTCGTGGTCACCGGCGTCCTCGTCATGAGGTACCGCCCCCGCGAAGCCTGATTCTCGCGATCCCCACTCCGTCCCGGCCCTTGTGCTAGGGCGGAGGTTGGCTGCGGCCCCGGCGCGCCGCTAGCCTTGCCCGTCGGCCCTGGGTCCAGCGCGTTCATGCGCGCGGCTTGGCGTGCCGCTCACCACTAGTTGTTCGGAGAATTGTCCTGGCGAAGCCGAAGGAAGACGCGATCGTGCTGGAGGGCACGGTGCTCGAGTCGTTGCCCAATGCCATGTTCAAGGTGGAGTTGGAGAACGGCCACGAGTTGCTGGCCCACATCTCCGGGAAGATGCGGATGCACTACATCCGGATCCTGCCGGGGGACCGCGTCCAGGTCGAGCTGACCCCCTACGACCTCAAACGAGGTCGCATCACCTATCGGTACAAGTGACGAGGATCTGTTGAAGGTACGACCGAGCGTCAAGAAGATGTGCGAGAAGTGCAAGGTCATCCGCCGGCACGGTCGGGTCCGCGTCATCTGCACCAACCCACGACACAAGCAGCGGCAGGGGTAACGGAATGGCTCGTATCGCCGGCGTCGACATCCCCCGCGAGAAGCGGACCGTCATCGCCCTCACCTACATCTTCGGCATCGGCGACACGCTCGCCTCCGAGATCTGCGCCAACACCGGGGTCGACCCGAGCCGCCGGGTGCGGGACCTGACCGACGAAGAGGTCAGCCAGCTCCGGGGCTACATCGACGAGAACCTGCAGGTCGAGGGTGACCTGCGCCGGGACATCCAGCAGGACATCAAGCGCAAGATGGAGATCGGCGCCTACCAGGGCATCCGCCACCGTCGTGGCCTACCGGTCCGGGGCCAGCGCACCCACACCAACGCCCGCACCCGCAAGGGCCCACGCAAGACCGTGGCCGGCAAGAAGAAGGTAGGCAAGTAATGGCCAAGCCCGCCGCCGGCGGTCGTCGCCCCAAGAAGCGCGAACGCAAGAACATCCCCCACGGGATCGCCCACATCAAGAGCTCCTTCAACAACACGATCATCACCTTCACCGATCGCCAGGGGAACGTGCTGTCGTGGGCCTCGGCCGGCAACGTCGGCTTCAAGGGCTCCCGCAAGTCCACGCCGTACGCCGCCCAGATGGCGGCCGAGACCGCCACCAAGCGGGCCATGGAGCACGGCGTGCGCAAGGTCGACGTCGAGGTCAAGGGCCCGGGCTCGGGCCGCGAGACCGCCATCCGCACCATCCAGCAGATGGGCATCGAGGTGACCGGCATCAAGGACGTCACCCCCGTGCCCCACAACGGCTGCCGCCCCCCCAAGCGGCGGAGGGTCTGATGTCCCGCTACACCGGTCCACGCGCTCGCGTCTCCCGCCGCCTCGGCGTCAACATCTGGGGCACGAAGGGCGAGACCATCGCCCTCGATCGTCGGCCCTACCCGCCCGGCGAGCACGGTCGTGACCGTCGCCGCGGCAACCAGTCCGACTACCTCCTGCAGCTCACCGAGAAGCAGAAGGCCCGCTTCACCTACGGCCTGACCGAGAAGCAGTTCCGTCGGGTCTACGACGAGGCCAACCGCCGCCAGGGCGTCACCGGCGAGAACATGCTCAGGTACCTGGAGCTGCGCCTCGACAACGTCGTCTACCGCGCCGGCTGGGGCGCCACCCGCCCCCAGGCCCGCCAGCTGGTCAACCACGGCCACATCGTGGTCAACGGCAAGCGGGTCGACATCCCCAGCTACCGGGTCCGCAAAGGTGACGTCGTCGCCCTGTCGACCAAGGCCCAGGCCCTGATCGTGGTGACCTGGAACCGCGACGTCCTCGACCGGGTCCCCCCACCCTGGCTCGAGACCGGCGCCGAAGGGGCGCAGGTCACCGTGCGCGAACTGCCGCTGCGCGAGCACATCGACGTGCCCGTCAGAGAACAGCTCATCGTCGAGCTCTACAGCAAGTAGGAGTCCGTGCGCGAGCAGCACATCCCCGAGCTCTACCGCTAGTAAGCCCCCCCGGGGGCGCCCGAACAAGGTCCGAGAGGAAACGCCATGCTGGTCATTCAGCGACCGACCGTCGAGCCCGTCAGCGAGGCCGACGGCAACCGACAGAAGTTCTCCATCGCTCCGTTGGAGCCCGGCTTCGGCCACACCCTGGGCAACTCCCTGCGCCGGACCCTGCTGTCGTCGATCCCCGGGGCGGCCATCACCCAGGTCCGCTTCGACGACGCGCTGCACGAGTTCGACACGATCGCGGGCATCACCGAGGACGTCACCGACATCCTGTTGAACCTCAAGGACGTCGTCGTGGTCTCCCACAGCGATGAGCCCGTCGAGGTCCGCCTGGACGTCCGTGGGGCGGTCGACGTGACCGGGGCCGACCTCGAGACCAACCCCGACATCGAGATCCTGAACAAGGAGCTCCACATCGCCACCCTCAACACGAAGGCCCGTCTGGCGCTGGACCTGACCATCGAGAAGGGTCGGGGCTACCGCTCCGGCGACCGGGACGCCGAGGAGACCACCATCGGCATCATCCCCCTGGACGCCATCTACTCGCCCGTGCGCCGGGTCACCTTCGAAGTGGAGGCCACCCGGGTCGAGCAGGAGACGGCCTACGACGCCCTCATCCTCGACATCGAGACCGACGGGTCCATCAGCCCCCGCGAGGCCCTGGCCTCCGCCGGTGGCACCCTGCGGGCCCTGGTGGCCCTGGTCGAAGAGGTCAGCGACGAGCCCCAGGGCCTGGAGCTGACCGAGGCCGGCCCCCAGGCCGCCGGCTCGCCAGACCTGGACCTGCCCATCGAGGACCTCGACCTCTCCGAGCGTCCCCGCAACTGCCTCAAGCGGGCCCAGGTCAACACCGTGGGTGAGCTGCTGGAGAAGTCCGAGGACGACCTCCTGGCCATCACCAACTTCGGCCAGAAGTCCCTCGACGAGGTCATCGCCAAGCTGGACGAGCGGGGCCTGACCCTCAAGGGTGGCCCCGCCACCACCATCCCCGCGCCGGAGTAGCCATGCCCACGCCCCGCAAGTCCCGCCGCTTCGGTGGCAGCGCCTCGCACCAGAAGTCGATGATGGCCAACCTGGCCGCGTCGCTCTTCGCCGCGGAGGCCATCGTCACCACCGAGGCCAAGGCCAAGGCCCTGCGCCCCATCGCCGAGAAGCTGGTCACCCGGGCCCGCGAGGACAGCGTCTACAACCGCCGCAAGGTGGTGGCCTTCCTCCGGGACGACGAGATGACCGCCAAGCTCTTCGACGACATCGGCCCCCGCTACGAGGAGCGCCCGGGTGGCTACACCCGCATCCTCAAGCTGGGCCCCCGCCACGGGGACAACGCCCCCATGGCCCGCATCGAACTGGTGTAGGTGGCGGGGGGTACGTTCCCCCTGTGACGTTGTTCGACGTGTCGCCGGCTGAGGCCGGCGACAGTCGCGTCGGGGCCGACATGACCCGGGTGCGGTTGCTCGTGGCCTATGACGGGTCGGGGTTCCACGGGTTCTGGCCCAACGTCGGCGTCACCACGGTGGGTGGCACCTTGATCGCGGCGCTGGAGCAGGTCCTCGGCACCCGGATCCTCATCACCTGTGCCGGGCGGACCGACACCGGCGTCCACGCCTGGGGCCAGGTCGTCACCTTCGACGCCCCGGCCGACGGCCTCGACCTCGCCGGTCTCCAGATGGCCCTCAACAAGGTCTGCGGCCCGGCCGTAGTGGTGCGGGAGGCGACCGAGGTCGCCCCCGACGTCGACGCCCGGAGCTCGGCGATGTCCCGGACGTACCGCTACACGGTGCTGAACCGCCCGTACCCCGACCCCTTCCTGCGGAACACCACCTGGCACGTGAGCGAGGCCCTCGACCGCCGGGCCATGGTCCTGGCCTGTGACCCGCTGATCGGTTCCCACGACTTCTCCAGCTTCTGCCGCCGGCCGAAGGTGATCGAGGGCCAGGAGCCCGCGTCGCTGACCCGGCGGGTGGTCGACGCCCGCTGGGTGGAGCTCGACGACGACCTCCTGCGCTTCGAGATCACGGCCAACGCCTTCTGCCACCAGATGGTGCGCTCGATCGTCGGCCTCCTGGTCGACGTGGGCCGGGGCCGGAGCCGAGCCGGCGACGTGCTCGGCCTGATCCGGGCCCAGGACCGCCAGGCCGCGCCGTCGCCGGCCCCACCCCATGGCCTGTGCCTCTGGTCGGTGGCCTACGGAGGCGAGGCGGGAGCGACGGGGGAGCGTCGGCGGCGATGACGATCACCGACACCGACCACGACCGTCTCCTGCGGCGGGGCATCCGCCTCGAGTGGGCGACCACCGCGTGGAACGCCATGGAGGTCTTCGTCACGATCTCCCTGGGCCTCGCCGCCCACTCGCTCGCCCTGGTGGCCTTCGGTCTCGACTCCATGATCGAGGTCTTCGCCTCGACCGTGGTCATCTGGCACCTTCGGGAGGGGCGGGACCCGGCGCCCCGCCGAACCCGGCTGGCCTTCCGGCTCATCGCAGGCGCCTTCTTCGCGCTGGCCGCCTTCCTGCTGGTGGCCTCGACCCGGAGCCTGGTGCTCGGAGCGCAGCCCGAGGAGTCCGTCCTGGGCATCGCCTACCTGGCCCTCACCGCCGCGGTGATGTTCTCCCTGGCCTTCGTCAAGCGCCGCACCGCCCGGAGGATGGCGAACGGCCCCCTCGAGGCCGAGGCGTCCATGACCTTCCTGGACGGGTGCCTGTGCCTGTGCATCCTGAGCGCCCTGGCCGTGAACGTCCTCTTCGACTGGTGGTGGGCCGACGGCCTGGCCGCCTTGACCATCGCCGTCTTCGCAGCCCGGGAGGGCATGTCCTCGCTGCAGGAGGCCCGGGAGACCTGACCGCCGGGTTGCTGCGCCAACGGGGCGCTCGTATCGTTGTCAGGCGCTCCCGTGGGCCTTGCTTCGCCCGCCGCGCCCGAATCCCGACGTTCGACGACAGGTCAGCCCGTGCCCACCTACACCCCCAAAGCCAGCGAGATCCAGCGGTCCTGGCACCTCGTCGACGCCGACGGCCTCGTCCTCGGCCGGATGGCCACCGAGGTGGCCCGCATCCTGCGGGGCAAGCACAAGCCCTCGTTCACCCCGAACCTGGACACCGGCGACCACGTGATCGTGGTCAACGCGGCCAAGATCGTCCTCACCGCAGGCAAGGCCGAGCGCAAGATCATCTACCGCCACTCGGGCTACCCGGGTGGCCTGAAGTCCCGCACCTACGCCGACGCCCTCGAGCGGGATGCCGCCGAGGCCGTGCGCCAGTCGATCGTCGGCATGCTGCCCAAGAACCGCCTGGGCGCCCAGATGGCGACCAAGCTCAAGGTCTACGCCGGGCCGACCCACCCCCACGGCGCCCAGGACCCCACCCCGCTGGAGCTGGCCCACGCCCGGGCCCGCACCAACGACTGAACGCTTCACCGAGAAGGATCCCCGTACCGATGCCCAAGCCCCTCGTCCAGGCCACCGGCCGCCGCAAGCGGTCCATCGCCCGTGTCCGTGTGCATCCCGGCACCGGCGTGGTGACCGTCAACCAGAAGCCCGTCGCCGACTTCTTCCCGTCCGAGAGCCAGGTGATGCACGCCACCGAGCCCCTGCGGACGGTCACCGTCGAGGAGAGCTACGACATCGACGCCACCATCCACGGTGGCGGCTTCAGCGGCCAGTCCGGCGCCCTGCGCCTGGGCATCGCCCGGGGCCTCATCGAGCTGCACCCCGACGAGCGGGCCACGCTCAAAGCCGAGGGCATGCTCACCCGCGACCCGCGGAAGAAGGAGTCCAAGAAGTACGGCCTGAAGAAGGCCCGAAAGGCTCCGCAGTACTCCAAGCGGTAGTCGCGGCCACCCGGTGACGCTCCGCTTCGGCACCGACGGTGTCCGGGGCCACGCCGACACCGAACTGACCCCGCACCTGGTCACCGCCCTCGGGCGCGCCGCGGCGCGGGTGCTGGGCGCAGGTCCGGTCGTGATCGGTCGGGACACGCGGGCCTCCGGGCCCCGCATCGAGGCCGACCTCGCGGCCGGCCTCGTCGCCGAAGGGTTGACCGTCGACAACGTCGGCGTCGTCCCCACCCCGGCCGTGGCCCACGCCTCGATGACCCGGTCCGTGACCGGGGCCATGATCTCGGCCTCCCACAACGCCTACGTCGACAACGGCATCAAGTTCTTCGCCGCCGGCGGGCGGAAGCTGAGCGACGAGGTCGAGGAACGTCTGGAGGCCGAGCTCGACGGCCTGCTCCGCGAGCCGGTCCCGACGGCCTCGGCCTCGGACCCGGTCGACGACTCGGTCGGCGCCGCCTGGATCGACGCCGTGGTGGCCTCGGTCCCGGACGGGGCCCTGGAGGGGCTCCACCTGGTCGTGGACTGCGCCAACGGCTCGGCGTCACGCTGGGCGCCGGGCGCCCTCGAACGGCTCGGAGCCACAGTCGAGGTCATCCACGCCTCGCCCGACGGCACCAACATCAACGCCGGCTGCGGCTCGACCCACCCCGAGGACCTGCAGGCCCGGGTCCTGGCTGTCGGGGCCGATGCCGGCCTGGCCTTCGACGGGGACGCCGACCGGGTGGTGGGCGTCGACGCCGAGGGCGCGCTGGTCGACGGCGATCACCTCATCGCCATCTGCGCCGTGGATCGTCACCGGCGGGGCGAACTGGTCGACGACACCGTCGTGGTGACGGTGATGGCCAACCTCGGCTTCCGCTTGGCCATGGAGGCCAACGGCATCCGGGTCGAGGAGACCGCGGTCGGCGACCGGTACGTGCTCGAAGCGTTGGCCCGCGGTGGCTGGTCCCTCGGGGGCGAGCAGTCAGGCCACGTCATCTTCCCCGGGTTGGCCACGACCGGGGACGGCCTGCTCACCGGCGTCCAGGTCCTGGCCGCCGTGCAGGCCGCGGGCCAGACCCTGGCCGAGGCGGCCCGCGTCATGACCTCACTGCCGCAGGTCCTGCTCAACGTGGCCGTGGACCGGCGTCGCCCCGACATCGCCGACCACCTGGCCGGGCCCATCGCCGAAGCCGAGGCCCGATTGGGCGCCCGGGGCCGGGTCCTGATCCGGCCCAGCGGCACCGAGCCCCTCGTCCGGGTCATGGTCGAAGCCGAGGACACCGGTCTCGCCGACGAGGTCGCCGGCACCCTGGCCGCCGCCGTCGAGGCCGCCTCCCGGGTGGTGGGGTAGCCACCCCAAGCCCGGCGAGGGCCGCCTCCTCGCCACCGCCCCGGGGTTGGGCGACACTTGGGGGTGATGCGGGGTGGCGGAGGGTCGTTCCGGCGGTATCGGTTCCAGGCCGATCTCCGCCGACGCGCCGGTGCTTGGCTCGGTGTCGCCGTCGTCATCGGCCTCTCGGCCGGCTTGGCCCTCGCCCTCGTGGCTGGTGCCCGCCGGTCCGACTCCGCCGTCGAACGCTTCGTCGAGAGGCCCGATGTCCACCAGACCATGGTGATCAACGGCATTCCCGGGACCTTCGACTTCGCCTCGGTCGACTTCGACGACAGTGGCCGCCCTTCCCGGTGTGGCCGACAGCCAGGCGCTGTCGGTGCTCGCCGCCGCGGGGCGGACCGAGGACGGTCTGCTCGTCGACACCCCGTCCGTCAACTTCATGGCCGACGCGTCGGGGCGCATGGGCCGGGACCTCTCCCGGTTCAAGTACCTCGCCGGCCGCCCGGCCGATCCCGACGACCCGCACGAGGTGGTGGCCGCCTTCCGGACCGCCGAGGCCTTCGATCTCGAGGTCGGGAGCACGATCGAGACCAACCTGCTCTCCGAGGAGGAGCTGGGACGGGTCTTCACCCCCCTCGACCAGGGCGGCGCGACCTTCGACGATCTCTCGGTCGTGCCGCCCTTCGAGCGCCTGCGCGTCGTTGGCATCGTGGCCGAGCCGGGAGGGCTGGCTCCGCCGGCCAGCGACGAGACGACGAACCTCTGGATGACCCCCGCCGCCGGCGAGGCGTACGGGGACGCCGGAGTGATCGAGGTCCTGGTGGTTCAGCTCGAGGACGGAGCCGATGGCGAGGGGGCGTTCCTCGACCGTCTGGAGGTCCTGGGCAACGGCCAGCCGGTTCTCACCTTGTCGACCGCCGAAGACGCCAGGGAGGCCGACCGGGGGGTGACGCCCATCGTGCGGGCCCTCTACCTGGCGGCGGCCCTCGTCGGCCTGGTCACGGTGCTGGTCGCCGGCCAGGTCTTGGCCCGCCAGGCGGTGGAGGAGGGGGTCGAGGACCCCACGCTGCGAGCCCTGGGGTGGACCCGCCGGGACCTGCTCGCCCTCCGAGTGGCCAAGGCGGCGATCATGGGCACGGCGGCGGCGGGGATCGCCGTCCTCGTCGCGGTGGCCCTCTCCCCGCTGTTCCCGATCGGGCTGGCCCGCATCGCCGAGCCCGACCCCGGCCTCGACATCGACCGCACGGTGCTCGGGATCGGCGTGCTCGTCGTGGTCCTCGTCGCCTCCCTGTTGGCCGCCGGCGCCCTTTGGCGCGGGCGACACTGGTCGCCGACGCGGGCCGCGCGGCGCTCCAGCAGGGCGGTGTCGGTCCTGACCGGCGCCGGCGCACCACCGGCGGTGGTCACCGGTACCGGTCTGGCGATGCAGCCGGGGCCCCGAGGAGCGGGCACCGTGAGGGCGGCCGTGGTGACCATGGCGCTGGGGCTGGCGACGGTGATCGCCGTCGTCGGCTTCATGGCCAGCCTCGACCACCTGACCGGGACCCCGGCGCTCTACGGCTGGAACTGGGACGTCGAGCTGGGCCAGGAGTTCTCCGAAGCGCTCACCCCAGCGGACATCGCCTGGCTGAACGACCAGCCCGAGGTGACGGCCCTGGCGGTGGGGGCGTCGGTCAACCTCGACCTCGGCGGCCGCCAGGTGAACGCCTACGCCGTCGACGACGTGTTGGGCACGGTCGAGCCCTCCCTGCTGGCCGGTCGCACGGCAGAAGATGTCGGCGAAGTGGTCGTCACCCCGGACCTCGGCCCGGTGGGGTCCCAGGTGTCCGCCGAGTTCGCCGGAGAGGTCACCGAGCTGGAGATCGTCGGTCACGCCGCGCTGCCCCGGGCCGAGGCGATGCTCACCTTCGAGACCCTGCAGCGGGTGGTCCCCGACGCCGCCCGCCAGACCGCGCTGGTGGAGCTGGACGACGGGGCGGACCGGGAGGCCTTCACCGACGAGGCTCGCCGCGCCCTCGGGTTCACGGGCCAGGACATCAGCGTCCCCGACCTGCCCGACGACCTGGTCAACTTCGGCCGGGTCGACGCCGCCCCCGCGGTGGTGGCGGGTTCGATGGCGGTGGTCGCGATCGCCACCCTGGTCCACGCCCTGATCATCAGCACCCGCCGGCAACGGCGAGACCTGGCCGTGCTGCGGACCATCGGGTTCACCGGGGGTCAGGTCCTCTCGGTGGTCGCATGGCAGGCGACGGCGATGGTGCTCGCCGCCGCGCTCGTGGCGGTCCCGGTCGGCATCGTCCTGGGCCGGTGGGCGTGGTTGATCTTCGCCGACGAGCTCCGAGTGGTCGGCCAACCCGTGGTCCCGAGCCTCGCCGTGGTCGCGGCGACATCGGTCGCGCTCCTGATGGCCAACGTCGTCGCCGTGGCCACCGGCCGCCGGTCGGCGTACGCCTCGGCCGCCACCGCGCTGCGGGCCGAGTGACCCTGCCCTGACTGACCGCGGCCCCTACCGGCGAGGGCTTCGTACACTGTCGGACGCGTCACCGGTCTGCGGTGGCTGCGGGCACCGCCACCCAGGAGTGACCACCGTCCAATGTGCGGGATCATCGCTGTCGTCCGTCGACCCTCGGACCGCCTGCCGGCCACCAGCGCCGAGCTCCGGGCCCTCGTGGAGCAGGCGTCGGCCGCCGCGGTCGGGTTCGCCGACCTGCCCCCCGGTGCGGCCCTGGCCGACCTGCTCGACGCCGTGGCCGCGCCGCTGGTCGAGGCTGACGCCCTGCTCCGGGGATCGCCGGGGGTACGGACCCTGCTGGCCGACACCGCCCTGGCCCCCGCGCTGGACCGCCTGGCGGCCGGGATCGAGAGCCGAGCCGACGCCGTCGAAGGGGCGTTGGACCACGCCGAGTCGCTGGGCTCCACCGCCGAGCTGGAGATGGTCAACGCCGCCCTCGTCGGGCTCCGGGACGCGGCGTGGGCCGTGCGGCGGGACCGGTTGCCGACCGCGGCGCGGGTCGCCGACCTGGCGGGGCCGGAGCCGGGGCCCGCGGCCATCGAGGCCTACCTCTCCCTCCAGCAGGTGCTCTCGGCCATCGACCGCCTGGAGGTCCGGGGTCGGGACAGCGCCGGCATCCACGTGCTCGTCCACGGCCATGACCTGGACCTGCAGGCCCCGTCGGTGCGCGCCCTCCTCGACGGGAGGGACGACGACCCCCGGTTCGTCTCCGGTGCCGTGCGGGTGGCGGATGGCCACCTCGCCTTCGTCTACAAGGCGGCGGCGGAGATCGGCGAGCTGGGGGACAACACCGCGGCACTGCGGGCGGCCATCACCGACGACGCCCTGCTTCGTCTCGCCCTGAGCGGACCGTCCGCGGAGGCCCTGGTCCTCGGCCACACCCGCTGGGCCAGCGTGGGCATCATCTCCGAGCCCAACGCCCACCCGGTCTGCGGCGAGGAGTCCGACGGGGTCGGTCGCCCCTACGTCGCCGCCGCCCTCAACGGCGACGTCGACAACCACGCCGACCTGCGGGTTGAGGAGGGCCTCGTGGTCGCGGCCGAGATCACCACCGATGCGAAGGTGATCCCCGCGCTCACGGCCCGTCGGCTGGCTGAAGGCCACGACCTCGACGAGGCCTTCCGGCGCACGGTGGCCACCCTCGAGGGCTCGGTGGCCATCGGGCTCACCAACGGCGTGGCCCCCGACCGGCTGCACCTGGCGCTGCGAGGCAGCGGTCAGGCCCTCTACGTGGGGCTGGCTGAGGACGCCTTCATCGTGGCCAGTGAGCCCTACGGGCTGGTCGAGGAGACCACGACCTATCTGCGCATGGACGGCGAGACGCCGGCCAACCCGGAGAACCCGACGGCCAGCCGCGGCCAGGTCCTGGTCCTCGACGGGACCCGGGCGGGGACGGTCGAGGGCATCCGCCGCCTGGCCTACGACGGCACCGAGCTGCCCGTCGCCGCCACCGACCTGGAGACGGCCGAGATCACGACCCGGGACATCGACCGGGGCGACTTCCCGCACTTCCTGCTCAAAGAGATGACCGAGGCCCCGGCGTCGTTCCGCAAGACCCTCCGCGGACGGCTGACCGAGCGGGAAGGCCGGGCCACCGTGGAGCTCGGGCCGGAGACGCTGCCCGACGACCTGCGGGCCCGCCTGCGGGACGGCCGCATCCACCGGGTCCTCGTCACCGGCCAGGGCACGGCCGCCGTCGCCGGGCAGAGCCTGGCGGCCACCCTCGAGGCCCTCGCCCCCGACAGTCCGGTGCGGGTGGAGGCCGTCGTGGCCACCGAGCTGTCCGGCTTCGAGTTGGCCGAGGACATGTCCGACACCCTGGTCGTGGCCATCTCCCAGTCCGGCACCACCACCGACACCAACCGCACGGTCGACCTGGTCCGCTCCCGGGGTGGGGCCGTGGTGGCCATCGTCAACCGTCGGGGCAGCGATCTGACCGACAAGGCCGACGGTGTCCTCTACACGTCCGACGGGCGGGACGTGGAGATGAGCGTCGCCTCGACCAAGGCCTTCTACGCCCAGGTGGCCGCGGGGGTCCTCCTCGCCGCCGCCCTGGCCGAAGAGCTCGGGGCGCCCGACACCGGCGAGCGGACGGCCATGCTGACCGCGCTGCGGGGCCTACCCGACGCGCTGACCCGGGTCCTCGAGGACCGCGAGCGCATCGGCGAGACCGCTCGGGAGCTGGCCCCGGGGCGGCGCTACTGGGCGGTGGTGGGCAACGGGCCCAACCGCATCGCCGCCGCCGAGGTCCGGATCAAGCTGTCCGAGCTCTGTTACAAGTCGATCGCCTGTGACGTCACCGAGGACAAGAAGCACATCGACCTGTCCTCCGAGCCGCTCATCCTGGTCTGCGCCGCGGGCCTGACCGGCTCCAACGCCGACGACGTGGCCAAGGAGGTGGCCATCTACCGGGCCCACAAGGCCGCCCCGGTGGTCATCGCCACGGAAGGCGAGGGCCGGTACACCTCGGCCCTGCAGGCCCTGACCGTTCCCCCGACCCACCCCCGCCTGGCGTTCGTGCTCGCCGCCATGGTGGGCCACCTCTTCGGCTACGAGGCGGCGCTGGCCATCGACGAGGGGGCTCGCCCCCTGCGGGAGGCCCGGGCCGCCATCGAGGACGCGGTCGGGAGTCGGGTCGAGGGGGCTGACGCCGAGGCCCTGCTCGACCAGCTCCGGCCCGAGTTCGAGCCCCGGGCCGCTCGTTTCGCCGACACCCTGCGCAGCGGGGCCTACGACGGACACCTGGAAGCCAGCACGGCCTCGCGGGCCGGGGCCCTCTTCCGCTACGCCCTCGGCGTCTCCCCGCTGGACGGCTACCAGGCCGAGTACGGCAAGGTGGGCACGCCGGGCGTCATCGTCGAGGACCTCACCGCGGCGCTGACCCGCGCCATCGAGGAACTGACCCGGCCCATCGACGCCATCAAGCACCAGGCCAAGACGGTGACGGTGGGCATCTCCCGCACCGACGAGACCTTGCTCCAGGTGCCCCTCGTCCGGGCCGTCATGGCCGCGGGAGCACCCCGGGACGGCCTCACCTACCAGGCCCTGCGCGTGCTGGCCGACCTCGATCCGGCGGTGGCCGAAGTGACCGGGTGGACCCGTTACCGCATCGAGGGCCGCCCGGAGAGCGGGGACGCCACCATCGTGGCCCTCGACCGGGGTGGTGTCGCCGCCGGCATCCCGACCCGGACCGACCAGGACCCGCGCCTGCGGGGGACCAAGAACCGGGTGGCCTCCGAGCGCCAGGTCCTGGTGGCCACGGGACGGCGGGACAATCGGCCCATCGTTCTCGTCCCCGAGACCAAGGACGGCCAGGCCACCGGGCTGACCCTGCTCCACGTCCGCTTCCAGGACCGCCTGTCCGCCGTCACCGCCCGGGGTGTCCTCCAGGGCTACCGCCACCGGTTCGCGCTCCTGCGTGACGCGGTCACCGAGACCGAGCCCACGTTCCGCGACGACCTGCTGGCCGAGATCGACGTGGCCGACCTGCTGGTGGCCTCGATCAGCTCCCTGGCCGACCGCTTCCGCAGCGAGACCTGATCCCGTGGTGGTGGGAGTGGGCACCGACCTGGTCGACCTCGAGCGGTTCCGGCAGGCCGCCGAGCGGACGCCCGGGATCCTGACCCGCTACTTCACCGAGGGCGAGCGGGCCTACGCCGAGCGGCGGCAGGACCCCACCGAGCGCTACGCCGCCCGGTTCGCGGCGAAGGAGGCGGTGATGAAGGCCCTGGGCGTCGGTCTGGGGGCCTGTGAGATGGCCGAGATCGAGGTCCTGCGGGACGAGGACTCCGGCGCACCCGACCTGGTCCTGCACGGCAAGGCGGCCGCCCTGGCCGCCGACCGGGGCGTGACCGCCTGGCACCTCAGCCTCACCCACACCGCCACCAGCGCCCACGCCATCGTCATCGCCGATTGACCTCTCGTTCTGGCGGGGGATCTGCCGGTCGCGACCGTGAAATGCCCCGCCAGAACCGGCACCGCTGGCCGAGACTGTCGCCATGACGGTGCTGGTGCGCGAGGCGAGCGTGGACGACATCGACGAGTTGATGGCGCTGCGACGGGAGGTGGCGGGCGAGGGGCGGTGGATCGGCGCTGAGCTGCCCCTCGACGAGGAGGGGGATCGCCAGATCCTGACCGAGAGCGCCGAGCGGGGGTCGCTCTTCGTGGCCGAGGTCGACGGGGCCCTCGTCGGCATGCTCGGGATGCACCTGCCCCGCTACCGGGTGGCCGACCTGGGGATGAACGTGAAGGACGGCTTCCGGGGCCAGGGCGTCGGTTCGGCCCTCATGGAGCGGGCCATCGAGTGGGCCCGGGAGGCCGGCGCCCACAAGATCGCCCTGCAGCACTGGCCCCACAACGACGCTGCCCACGCCCTCTACGTGAAGTTCGGCTTCGAGCAGGAGGGCTACCTGCGCCGTCAGTACCCCCGCAAGAACGGCGAGATCTGGGACGCCGTGGTCATGGGGCTGCTGCTCGACTGACCGTGGCAGTATGACGGCCGTCAGGTGCCGGACGGCAGCTGAGAAGGGGACCCATGAAGCGCTGGTTGCCACTGGTCGCGTTGGCGACCGCGCAGTTCGTCATGGTCCTCGACCAGTCGGTCATGAACGTCTCGATCAGCCAGTTGGTCGAGGACTTCGACACGACGGTCTCCACGATCCAGGCGGTCATCACCCTCTACTGCCTGGTGATGGCCATGCTGATGCTCACCGGGCGGCAAGATCGGCGACATCATCGGCCGCCGCAAGGCCTTCGTCATCGGCCTGATCATCTACGCCTGCGGTTCGGCCATGACCGCGGTGGCGCCGACGGTGGCGGTCCTGACCCTGGGATGGTCGATCCTGGAGGGCATCGGCGCCGCGCTGGTCCTGCCCGGCGATGGCGGCCCTGATCGCCGGCAACTTCGAAGGGGAGTCGCGCAAGGGGGCGTACGCCATCATCGGCGGGGTCGCCGGCGCCGGCATCGCCATCGGCCCGATCCTCGGGGGCTGGGCGACCACGGAGCTGAGCTGGCGGGTGGTGTTCCTGGGCGAGGTCGTCCTCGTCCTGTTCATCCTGGCCATGGTCCAGCACGTCGTCGACACGCCCATCGAGGGCGAGAAACCCCGGCTCGACGGCGTCGGCTCGGTGCTGGCCGCCAGCGGGCTCGGACTGGTCGTCCTCGGGCACCCTGCAGTCGAGCACCTGGGGCTGGGTGGCACCGAAGGACTCGCCCATCGAGCCCTTCGGCTTCTCGATGACGCTGTTCGTGATCGCCTTCGGCGGTGTCCTGCTGTGGGCCTTCGTGCGGTGGCAGCACCGCCGCGAGAGGCGCACGGGCAGGACCCGCTGGTCCACCTCGGCCTGCTCAAGATCCCGCCGCTGCGCTCCGGCCTGATCGGGATGCTCTCCCAGAACCTCATCCTGATGGGCATCTTCTTCTCCATCCCGCTGTACCTGCAGATCGTCCTCGGGCTGGACGCCCTGGAGACCGGCATCAAGATGCTGCCGGTCTCCATCACCATGTTCATCACCTCCGCGGTCGGCTCCCGCCTGTCGGCCCGGTTCACGGTCCGAGCGATCGTCCGGGCCGGCCTGTGGACCACGCTCGTCGCCGCCGTCGCCCTGCTGGCCACGATCCAGCCCACGCTGGCCGACGTCGCCTTCAAGGCGTCGATGGCCGTCCTCGGCGTCGGGATGGGACTCATCGTCTCCCAGCTCGGCAACGTCGTGCAGTCCTCGGTCGACGCCTCCGGCCGGGGTGAGGCCGGCGGCCTGCAGTACACGGGTCAGCAGCTGGGGTCGTCGCTCGGGGTCGCCCTCATCGGGTCGATCGTGCTCATCGGCCTTGGCGGTGCCTTCGTGGCCAACATCACCGACGACCCGGCCATCGCCGACGACATCGAGACCCAGATCGAGGCGACGGTCGAGCAGGGCATCGACTTCGTCCCGTCCGACCAGGTCGAGGCGGCGATCCAGGAGGCCGGCGTCGACGACGCCACCACGGCCGTGATCGTCGACGACTACGAGGACGCGTCGCTCAAGGCCCTCAAGGTCGGACTGCTGGCGGCGGCGTTCCTGGCCTTGTTCTCCCTCGCCTTCACCGGTGACCTGCCCCACGACCCACCGTCCCGGGAGCGAGGACGCACCCGACGACCACCAAGGAGGCCGTGCCGGCATGAGCGAGACCACGACCACGGCGGAGCCGGCCTCGACCGCCCCCGATCGGGCCTCGCTGGTCCTGCTCGCGCTGATCCTGGTGGCGGCGGTGGCCAACCTGAACCTGGCCGTGGCCAACGTGGCCCTTCCCGACATCGGCGCGGCGTTCAACGCGTCACAGACCGAGCTCAACCTCGTGGCCGTGAGCTACTCGCTGGGGTTGGCTGCCTCAGTGCTCTGGCTCGGCGCTCTCGGCGACCGCTACGGGCGCAAGATGATGTTGATCCTGGGCGTCGGGCTCTCGGTGCCCGCCTGCATCCTCGCCGCCACGGCCGGCTCGATCGAGGTGCTGATCGTGGCCCGACCTGATCGGCGGCCTCGCGGCCGGCATGGCCTATCCGACGACCCTCGCCCTGATCACCGCCCTCTGGTCGGGCCCGGCCCGGACCAAGTCGATCGCCCTGTGGTCGGGCCTGGGCGGCGCCATCTCCGCCCTCGGCCCGCTCACCGCGGGCTGGCTGCTCGGCGAGTTCTACTGGGGCTCGGTCTTCCTGATCACCCTGCCCCTGGCCGCGGTGGCCTTCGTCCTGGCGATCTTCCTGGTCCCGGCCCACGTGCACGAGACCTCAGACCCGGTCGACAACCTGGGCGGGATCCTGTCGGTTCTGATGATCGCGGCGCTGGTGCTGGCGATCAACTTCGCCCCGGTACCCGATGAGACCACGGTCGTGATCGGCCTGTCGGTGATCGCTTTGGCCGCCGGTGCGGCCTTCGTGATCCGCCAGAAGCGGGCGGCCAACCCGCTGTACGACCTCCACGTGGCGGCTCGCCGCGTGTTCTGGGTCGCGGCGTGCGCGGGTGTCATCGTCTTCGGCTCGCTGATGGGCGCCATGTTCATCGGCCAGCAGTTCCTGCAGAACGTGTTGAGCTACTCGCCGCTCGACTCCGGTGCGGCGATCCTCCCCGCCGTGGTCGGCATGGTGATCGTCGCCCCTCGCTCGGCCAAGCTGGTCGAGTCCCACGGTGCCCGCTTCACGCTGCTGACGGGGTACGTGTTCTGCCTGCTCGGCTTCCTCACGATGCTCGTGCTGTGGGAGGACGGCAGCGCCTACTGGCAGGTCGGCATGGGTTACGCCTTCCTCGGTATCGGCGTCGGCTTCGCCGGCACGCCCGCCTCGCACTCCCTCACCAGCTCGGTTCCGGTGACCCGGGCGGGTATGGCATCGGGCACCGCCGACCTCCAGCGGGACCTGGGCGGGGCGATCATGCAGTCGATCCTCGGCGCGTTGCTGACGGCGGGGTACGCCGCCGCAGTGTCCACGGCCATCGCCGATGCCCCGGCCTCGACCCAGGCCAAGATCACCGACACCGTCCAGACCGAGCTCACCCGGTCGTTCTCCAGCGCCGAGGCGACGGCCCAGCAGTACCCGAAGTACGCCGACCAGATCACCGCCGCGGCGAAGGCGTCCTTCGTCGACGGCCAGGACTGGGCCTACATCGCCGGGATCGTCGCCATCCTCCTCGGGGCGGCGCTGGTCTTCTTCATGTTCCCGAAGCGGGACGACGAGCAGCGCCTCTTGGCCGAGTACGCCGCTGAGGACGCGGACGTGGCCTGACGGCTCGCCCCGCTAAGGCTCCCGCATGGCGACGGGGCGATGGCTGAAGAAGTGTGGTCGCCCCACCCGAAGCGCCCGGTCCGAGGTCCAGTGGGCCTCGGGGGCGTGGCTCAGCCCCGCGAGGCCGCGGATGGCGGTGTCGTAGCCCGACCGCAACCAGGCATATCGGTGCCAGGCCCGTCCGACGTCGACCTCGTCGATCACGCCCGCATCGACCAGGAAGGCGATGGCCTGGTCGAACTCAGCCCGCCGGACCGAGATTTCGGGCACGGCCTCGGTCTCGGAGGCGATGAGCTCGACGAGGGCCGGGGGATCGGCCACGTCGAGGTCGGCTGCCTGCGCGATGCGGACGACCGCCGGGATGCCGTGGGCCAGGACCAGCACCGGCGGTCCCAGGGCCTCCCGCTCCGCCTCGTCGTCACCGCGCCCGTCGCCCGCGACGGCGAGCATGATGGCCGCGGCGTCGAGCACGGTTCCAGCGGTGACGACCCAGGACTGGTCCGGTTGCTGTGGTGGAAACCGGGACAGGGCGGGGAAGGCCGAGTGGCTCTGGTCCACCGCGACCAACCATGCCGACGTCGGGGCCCAGATGCCCGCGCCGTGCAGCGCCTGCGCTGAGTGGAGGCGCCAGAGGAGGTCCGTGGCCGACGGGGGATTGCCGGTGAGTGGGGCGAGCATGCCGACCCCTTGCTCCCTGGTGCTGTAGGCCGTGTAGAGCGTCGGGAGGTAGCTGATGAGGAGGGCCACGATGCCGAGGCCGATCGTGGCCTCGACGAAGGTGAGCAGGATCGGCCAACGCCCCTCCGGCTTGGCGAAGCCGAGGGTGAACAGCGACGAGCCGCTGGTGATCCAGGCGTCGCTGATGCTGCCGACGTCGAGGCCCCAGAAGATCAGGGCGAAGCCGATGGCCACCAGCATCGACCAGGCGAAGGGCAGTGACACCAGGGCCACGGGGGCGTAGAGACCCGACAGCCGTCGGGGCAGCAGCCGTCGTGTGTTAGGGCTGGTGAAGAGCCGGTCGGAGAGGGCGAACATGAACCGGGTGATGCCGGTGAGCCCACCCTGGGGCAGTACGACGGTGCGCAGGGCAGAGGTGAGCACCGCTCCGGCGAGCACCGCGCCGGCGACGACCGACACCCAGTGCTCAGCGGTCACCCCGTCAGTATGGCCGACGGGTAGGGGGCGCCCGGGGCGAAGGTCGGGCATCATCTCGGGGTGATCCCCGTCGTCACCCCCGAGGAGATGGGAGCGATCGACGCCGCCGCCCCGGAGCCGGTCGACATCCTCATCGGCCGGGCCGGCAGTGCGGTGGCCCGTGCCGCGGTGCGCTTCCTCGGAGGGACCTACGGCCGCCGGGTGGTCGTGCTGGCGGGAAAGGGGAACAACGGCAATGACGGCCGGGAGGCCGCCCGGCGTCTGCGCCGTCAGGGGGTCCGCGTGCACGTGCTCGACGCCGCCGACCTCCCCGACGCCCTCCCGCAGTGTGACCTGGTTGTCGACGCGGCCTACGGAACGGGCTTCCGGGGCGAGTGGGATGCACCGGAGGTGTCGGCTCCGGTCCTGGCCGTTGACATCCCGTCCGGCGTCGACGGGCTGACCGGGTCGATACCCGGCCAGGCCCTCACCGCGACCCACACGGTGACCTTCGCCGCGCTCAAGCCCGGCCTCCTGCTGGCTCCGGGGGCCGCGCGGGCCGGCGAGGTCGATGTGGCCGACATCGGCCTGGACGTGTCCGGAGCGACGATCCACCTCGTGGAGGCGGTCGACGTGGCCGGCTGGCTTCCCCGTCGGGCGGCCGACGGTCACAAGTGGCAGGCGGCCGTCCGAGTGGTGGCGGGCTCTCCGGGAATGACCGGCGCCGCCCACCTGGCCTCGGCAGCGGCGTTCCGGGCCGGGGCGGGCTACGTCACGCTGTCGAGTCCTGGGGTCGACCACGACCCGACGGCGCCGACCGAGGTCGTCGGCCGGCCGCTGCCGTCCGCTCGCTGGGAGCAGGCGGTGCTCGAGGAGGCCGACCGCTACGGCGCCCTGGCCGTCGGTCCGGGCCTGGGTACCGGACCGGATGCCGTCGCCGCCATCCGGGCGGTGGTGACCGGCTGGCCTGGCCCCGTCGTCGTCGACGGCGACGGTCTGACGGCCCTCGGCGAGACCGTGGCCGACGTCACGGCGTCGCGCTCGGTACCGGCGGTGCTCACCCCCCACGAGGGCGAGTTCGCTCGCCTCGCGGGTGGCCCCCCGGACGTCGACCGGATCGCCTCCGTGCGCTCGCTGGCGGCCACGACCGATGCCGTGGTTCTGCTCAAGGGCCCGGCCACGGTTGTGGCCGACCCGGACGGCTCCGTGCTCATCACGACCACAGGCGACGCCCGCCTGGCCACCGCGGGAACGGGCGACGTGCTCACCGGGATCATCGCCGCCCTGCTGGCCGGTGGCGTCGCCCCGCTCGAGGCCGCGGCGGCGGGCGCCTTCCTCCACGGCCGGGCCGGAGCCGTAGGCTGGCGGCACGGCCTGGTCGCCAGTGACCTGCTCGACCAGCTCCCGATCGTCATCGACCCGCTCCAGGAGTGATCCATGCCCCGCGACGTCCCCGCCCGTGACGTCATGACCACCGAGGTCGTGACCTTCGCCCCCGACGAGTCCATCACCGTGGCCATGCAACGCCTGGTCGACCGAAACGTCGACGCGGGGCCCGTCGTGGACGCCGACGGCAAGGTGGTGGGCATGCTGTCCACCGGCGACCTGATCGTCCAGGAGTCCCAGCTCCACTACCCGACGGTCATAAACATCCTCGGGGGGCTGATCGAGCTGCCCGGAAGCAAGAAGCGCTTCGAGCACGAGCTGGAGCAGGCCGTGGCCGTCGACGTCGAGGACGCCATGCACCTTGACCCGGTGACCTGCGGGCCCGACGACACCGTCGAGGTCATCGCCACCCTGATGCACGACAACGAGATCTCCCGCGTCCCGGTCGTGGAGGACGGCCGGCTGGTCGGGATCGTCGCCCGGGGCGACATCCTGCGGGCCATCGTCACCGGCGGCGACGCGGGGTAGGCCCGAAACCGGATGCGTCCCACCTGGGCCGAGGTCGACCTCGGCGCGGTGGCCCACAACGTCGGCCTCCTGGTCGAACGGGCCGCGCCGGCCGCGGTGTGCGCCGTCGTCAAGGCCGACGGCTACGGCCATGGCGCGGTGCCAGTGGCCCGGGCCGCGCTTGACGGAGGTGCGACCTGGCTGGCTGTGGCCCTGGTCGAAGAGGCCGCGGTGCTGCGGGCCGACGGCATCGACGCCCCGATCCTGCTCCTGTCCGAGGCCCGTCCCGACGAGTTCGCCGACGTCGCCGCCCTCGACCTCCGGGCCACCGTCTACACGCCGACCGGCGTGGCCGCGGCGGCCGCGACCGGCGTCCCGCTGCGCCTCCACCTCAAGGTGGACACCGGCATGCACCGCGTCGGGGCAGCTCCGGAGGATGCCCTGGCCTTGGCTCAGAGCGTCATCGGTGAACCGGGCCTGGAGTTGGAGGCGGTGTGGACCCATTGCGCGGTGGCCGACGAGCCCGAGCACCCCTTCACCGCTGAGCAGCTGGCCCGCTTCGACGACGTCCTTGCCGCCTTTCGCGTGTCCGGGATCGAGGTGCCCCTGACTCATGTCGCCAACTCGGCCGGAGCCATCGCCCACCCCGCCGCCCGCCGGTCGTTGGTCCGCACCGGTATCGCCGTCTACGGGATCGACCCGTCGCGGGAGCTGGCCGGTGCCCTCCCGTTGCGTCCCGCCCTGCGCCTGCGTTCCGAGGTGGCCCTCGTCAAGCGGGTGGCGGCGGGGGAGGGGATCTCCTATGGCCTGCACCACACCTTTGACCGGGACACAACGGTCGCCACCGTGCCCATCGGCTACGCCGACGGCGTCCGTCGTCGCCTGGGCCTGCTCGGCCAGGAAGTGCTCATCGGTGGTCGCCGGCGCCCGATGGTCGGCGTCGTCACCATGGACCAGCTGATGGTGGACTGCGGCGACGACATGGTGGAGGCCGGGGACGAGGTCGTGCTCCTCGGACGTCAGCGGATCGAGGAGGTAACGGTGGCCGAGTGGGCGATCCACCTCGACACCATCGGTTACGAGATCACTTGCGGCCTCGGCCCTAGGGTCCCCCGCCTCTACCCCTAGAGATCGCCGTTCTGGTGGCAGCCATGTGTTCTCAGGAACACGCTGTTGCCACCAGAACGGCGACATTCCCGCCTCAGGCCGACGGCGGGGCGCCGATGTGTGGCTCGGGCCAGGGGCAGGCCGGCGAATGGATGACGAAGCGACGACCGGCTGCTGCGTGGGCGCGTGCCTTGGCGACCGTGGTCGCCACCGCATGTTGCCGTGACCAGAGGTCCTCCTCCCAGATGACGCACACGGTGAAGCCGGCGTCCATGAGGGCCTGGTAGCGGCGCTCGTCGGCGGCTCGATCGGTCGGCGTCGTGTGGAACGTCAGGCTGTTCACCTCGGTCGCCAGCGGCAGGTCCTCGTCGGAGAAGTCGCAGCGTCCGATCGGTTCGTGCCCTCCGAGCCACCGCTGACGCCGCATCGCCCGGGCCCCGTGGTCGGCGAGGACCTTCTCGAACTGGTCCTCCTGACGACTTTCGGTAGGGCTCGAGCCGGGAGGGCGCTGACCGGCGAGCATCCGCATGATCACCGTCCCCGACCGTCCCCGCATCCGGATGTCGTCGACCATCTCGTGCAGACCAGCCCAGGTGACCAGGCCGAGGCGGTGCGCCTGGTCCAGTAGGGAGCCAATGCGCTCCAGACCGAACTCGCGGCGTTGCGGACGGGCGTAGCGGGCCGCTTCGGTCCAGATCGCCCGAAGAGCGGTTTCGGTGACGACGCCACGGACCACCACCACGTCGTGGGCCCGAAGCGCCCGCAGCTGGTGGAGGGTCGCGAGCGTGGCCGTCGACCCCGACAGGTCGCGGGCGCGGGCCACGTGGAGGTCGGCGAGCCCGTAACCCCGCATGCGGAGCCAAGCCAGAGCGGACGGCCCGTGCAATACGGCCCCCGGGCTCGCATCGAGCACCGCGGCCAGCACGCGCTGCGCCTCTGTCGCCGGCGAACCCGCCGAGCGGAGGACCCGGTCGCCGACCGGCTGCCACCGTCCTGTTCGCACGGCCCGCCACCAGTGGACCGAGTCCAGTCCCATCTCGGGCAGCTGGAACTTGGCCACCAGGCCCTCGTGGGCTTCGGCGGTCGACTCGAAGTGGGCTTCCCAGTGCATCTCGCGCTCCTGGTCATGCCCCCACTGGAGTTATCCCCCGCCTGTCAAGTTCGGTTCTGGTGGCAGTCACGTGTTCTCAGAAACACGTGACTGCCACCAGAACGGGCAGGATCGGGGGTGTGAGCCGGGTCGTCCTCGTCGAGCCGTATTACGGGGGGTCGCACCGGGCGTGGGCCGACGGCCTGGTGGCCCACTCCCGACACGAGATCCACCTGGTCACCCACGACGCCGCCTACTGGAGGTGGCGCCTGCGGGCCTCGGCGCTGACCCTGGCCGAGGCGGTGGCCGGTGTGGTGGCCGACCATGGCCCGCCGGACGTGCTGCTGGTGAGCGACATGGTCCACCTGCCCGCCCTCCTCGGCTTCCTGCGCCGGGACATCGGGGACCCGGCCGTCGTCCTCTACCTGCACGAGAACCAGCTCACCCATCCGGTCGGTCCCCGAGACCGGCCCGACGAGTCGCTGGCCCTGGCCAACTGGCTCTCGATGGCCGTGGCGGACCGCGTGCTGGTCAACTCCGCGGCCCAGCTGCATGAGCTCCAGGTCGCGCTGCCGCTGCTCCTCGGCCGGGCCTTGGACCACGGCCACGCCCACAGGCTGGACGAGGTCCTGAGCCGTTGCCAGGTCCTGCCTGTGGGGGTCGACTTGACCGGGATCGCGCCGGACGGCCACCCGCCGCCACCCGAGCCCCTGATGGTCTGGAACCACCGGTGGGACCGTGAGAAGCGGGCCGACCGATTGTTCTCGGCGCTGCACCGCCTGGCCGACGAGGGGGTGGCCTTCCGTCTGGCCCTGGCTGGAGAGAACCTGCGGGTCGACCCCCAGGAGTTCGACAGCATCCGCCGCCGCCTGGGGGATCGGGTCGCGCACGTCGGCACCCTGGACCGGGAGGGCTACCACCGCCTGCTGGCGGCATCCGACGTCGCCGTGAGCACCGCCGAGCACGAGACCTTCGGCATCGCCGCGGTGGAGGCGATGGCCGCCGGCTGCGTCCCCCTCCTGCCCCATCGCCTGAGCTACCCCGAGATCGTGCCCGAGCGCTTCCACCCGGCCGTGCTCTACGGACCCGACGAGCTGGACGACCGGCTGCGGGCGGTGCTGACGGACCTGCCCGCGGCCCGAGCGGCGGTGGCCGGCCTGGCCGACGCCATGCGCCGGTACGACTGGCCGGTGATGGCCCCGCGCTATGACGCCGTGATCGACGAGCTCGTCAGCGCACCCGGGGCTGGGCGAGGGCCAGCAGCTCCCTGATGGCGGCCATCACCGCCTCGGCGTTCGCCCGATGGTCGTCGCCGGTGAGCCACAGCGGCTCGTCGGCCACCTGGCAGACCACGACCTTGCGCCGCAAGGGGTTGACTCGGGGGAGCCGCGCTCCCGGCGGCGCGACCCGCTCTGTACCGGCGAGCCCGGCGGGGACCACAGGGACGCCACCCCCGGTCGCCAGGCGGGATACCCCGGTGTGGGCCGGCCCGGTCGACAGCGGGTCGTCGGGGTCCCAGTGGAGGCTTCCCTCGGGCATGACCAGGATGGAGACCCCGTCGGCCAGCGCGGCCCAGGCCGCGGCCAGGGCCTGACCCCGGTCGCCGCCCCGATCGACGGGAATGGCGCCGATTCCCCGGGCGCAGACGCCGACCAGCCCGTTCTCGACGTAGCGACGCTCCACGAGCAGGCGGGGGTAGTGCCCGAAGTGATGGAGGCAGACGAGACCGGCGATCACGTCGAACAGGCTGCGGTGGTTGGCGGCGATGACCCCGACGCGTAATTCGGTGGCGCACCGGCCCCCGTGGATCTCGTAGCGGACGAACGGGGCGCTCAGGACGCGGAAGAGGCGGGCCAGGCCCGCCAGCACACGCTCCGGGGTCAGCCACCGCCTGCCGTGCTCCCTCCCCGTGGTGATCGTCGCTCCCCTTCCCGAGTCAGCCCTAACCTAAGCCAGGAACTCGTCGGGCGGCCCACGGGTGGGGAGGGGTGCATGTCCGACACGACGGCGGTGGCGCTGGAGCGTTGGTCTCCCGTGGATGCCCTGCGCATGGTGGTCAGCGCGGTGGCCCTGCTCGTGATCCTGTTGGTCGACCGGCTGTTCGGCGACGACCTTGTCTCGTTCATCTCCGACGTGCTGTCGGGTTTCCAGACCATCAACGAGGACGTGGTGCCCGTCCTCGCGGTCGTGGCCCGGGTGGCCACCTTGGCCGTGTTGGCGGTGGGCCTGGTCTCGGCTGCGGTCCGGGGGCGTTGGCAGTTCCTCGTCACCGTGGGCGTCGGCGCCGCGCTCGGCGCGCTCCTCGTCACACTGATCAACGGCCTGCTCGACGCCAGTGCCCCGGCGGTCGTGTCCTCCGACGAGTTCCTGGGCTTCCTCGGCGACACCGACTTCCCGACTGCGGCCGGCCTCGCCGCGATCACCGGCATCGTCGCCGCCGGCGTGCCCTGGTTCGAGCGTCGACAGCGCCGCATCGGTTGGGCCCTGGTCCTGCTCCTGGCCTTCGTGCGGGCCTTCACCCAGCCGGTGTCCCTGCAGACCGTGGCCGCCCTCGCCTGCGGGGCGCTGGCCGGGGCGCTGGCCGACGCCGTGTTCGGCACCCCCAGCCGGCGACCGACCCACGCCGCCGTGGTGGACGGGCTCACCCGGAGTGGGGTGGTGCTCGCCGACCTGCACCCGGCCTCGGTCGACGCCCGGGGCTCGACGCCCTACTTCGGGACGACGGCCGACGGCACCGCCCTCTTCGTGAAGGCCCTGGGAGCGGACGAGCGCAAGGCCGACCTGCTCTTCCGCATGGTCCGGTCCGTCATGCCCAGGGACCTCGGCGACGAGCGCCCCTTCTCCTCGCTGCGCCGCGCCGTCGAGCACGAGGCCTTCGTGGCCCTGGCCGCCAGCCACGCCGGTGTGCGGACGCCGCCCCTCGCCGGGTTCGCCGCGGCGGAGCCTGGCGGCTTCGTCCTGGCCTACGTGGCCATCGAGGGTCGGTCGCTCGACGGTGTCGACCCCGAGGAGATCACCGACGACGTCCTGGCCGGCATCTGGGAGCAGATGGCGATCCTGCGGGCCCACGGCATCGCCCACCGCGACCTCCGCTTGGCCAACGTCTTCCTCGCCGCCGACGGTGAGGTGTGGATGATCGACTTCGGGTTCAGCGAGCTGGCCGCCAGTGACCTGCTCCTGGCCACCGACCTGGCGGAGCTGGTGACCTCGCTGAGCCTGAAGGTCGGTCCGGAGCGGGCCGTCGCGTTGGCCGAGGCGGCCGTCGGCTCTGACGACCTCGAGGCTGCGCTGCCTCGCTTCGACCCGAAGTTCCTGAGCGGGGCCACGCGCACGGCCATCAAGGAGAACCCGGAGCTGATCGCCGACGTGCGCAGCCGGATCGAGCAGGGGGTGGCCTCCTGAGGAGACGCCAGGCTCTCGCCGTCGCCGGGGTGGGCGCCGCGGCCTTCGCCGTCTCCGCCAAGCTGGCGGTGGACGACGAGGCCCGAACGGTGGAGTCGCGGTTGTTCCATGCGGTCAACGGCCTGCCCGAGTGGCTCTATCCCGTCCTCTGGGGACCGATGCAGCTGGGCAACCTGGTCGTCGGTGCCGTCGTCGCCCTCGTGGTCGCGCTGATCGGTAGGCGTCCGAATGTGGCGGTCGCGGTGGTCGCCGCGGTCGGGCTCAAGTTGGTGGTGGAGCGGGTCCTCCGCGACCGCCTCACCGCGGACCTGGAGGGTCGCCAGCGACCGGGTACGTCACAGGTGGACGCCGTCTTGCGCGGCGACGTCCCCGTCGAGGGCCACAGCTTCCCTTCGGGCCATGTGATCCTCGTGGCCGCGCTGGCGGCCGTGCTCACCCCGTTGCTGCCCCGGCGCTGGGCCGCCTTGCCCTGGGCGGCGGTGGGCCTGGTGGCGTTCGGGCGGGTGTACGTCGGGGCCCACAACCCCCTCGACGTCACGGCTGGCTTCGGCATCGGCCTCGCCGTCGGATCAGTGCTCGACGTCGCCCTGGGCGACGAGAACGTGCACTGGTCACGTCACGCCACCTTGCGGGGCTAGGCCTCGACCTCCACACCCTCGTCGGGCAGCAGGCCCTTCTGGCCGAGGCGGTAGAGCAGCGCCATCGACGGGAAGATGAACAGGACGGCGAGGCCGGTGGCGACCAGCACGGCGGTCAGGGTGCCATCGGGGGCGGCCCCGTCTGCCACGGTCAGCGAGGTCGGGAGCAGGTAGTCCCACTGGGCCACGCCCCACGACGCGACCACCGTCGCCACCGCGCCGGCGGCTAGGAGACGGGCGCGGTGATGGGAGTGGCGCAGGAGCAGGACCAGCGAACCCACGCCGCACCCGGCCGAGACCACGACCAGGGGGAGGGCGCGGGAGGTGAGGCCGTCGAACACGTACCCGGCGTCGGCGTGCATCACGAACGCACCCACCGCCAGGACCACCCCCGCGACCACGGCGGCGCCCACGGCTCGCCGCCGGAAGTATTCGACGAGGTCGCCGTGCTCGAGACGAGCGGCGTCGACCGTGAGATAGACGGCGGAGAGGTAGGCGGCCACGACCACGGCCAGTACGCCGCCCAGCACCCCGGTCGGGTTCAGCCAGCTGGACCACGGGTCACCGGCCTTGCCTCCCGCCGGCACCTCACCTGAGGCGATGGCGCCGGCGACCGCGCCCATGGCGAAGGGGACCAGGACCGAGGACACCGCGAACACGGCGCCGAAGCGTCGTTGCTCGGCGGTGCGGAGCACGGTCTTGCGGAAGGCGAAGCTGGCACCCCGCAGGACGATGCCGAGTGCGGCGATGCTCAGGGGGACGAACAGGGTCTGGGTGATGGAGCTGTAGGCCTCGGGGAAGCTCGTCCACAGCACGACGAAGACGAAGATGAGCCAGACGTGGTTCGCCTCCCAAACCGGCCCGATGGCGTAAGCGATCACCGACCGGGGTCGGGACCCGCGTTTCGCCCCGCCCGCGACGAGATCCCAGAAGCCGGCGCCGAAGTCGGCGCCTCCGAAGAGGGCGTAGGCCGTGACCCCGACGAACAGCACGACGGCGACGGCGCTGCTCATCGGTCCGCTCCGACGGGCTCGAGGCGCTCGATGTCGGGCGGCTCCGGCGGGCCGTAGGGCGCGTCATGGTCGTCCTCGGGGCCCTCGCCGTCGCGGTAGCGGCGACTCATGCGCCGCAGGACCACGATCGTGGTGGCCCCAAGGGCGATGTAGAGGATGACCACGAGGACGAACGTGACCCAGACTCCCGTGTTGCCGGTGGCCGCGTCCTCGACGCGCATCTTCTCGTAGACGATCCAGGGCTGGCGCCCGACCTCGGTGACGACCCAGCCCGCCTCCATCGTGATGATGCTGAGGACACCGGCGGCGGCCGCGATGCGGAGGAACCAACGCGAGCGGGGCATGTCCCGCTTGAAGATCCACGCCGCCCAGTACCAGAGGGTGAGGAGGAAGAGGAGCGTCCCGAGGCCGACCATCACGTCCCAGGCCAGGTGGACGGTGTTGACCTGCCGCGTCGTCGGACGCTCGTTGGCCGGCACGGCGTCGAGGCCCTGGATCTGCGTGGCCGTCCCGTCCGCCGGGTTCGAGAGCCACGAGGCCAAGCCCGGGATGGGGATCCCGCCCGAGACCGTCCCGTCGTCGTTCAGGTGCCCGAACAGGGTCTCGGGCACGTCGGTGCTGGTCTCCGGAACCAGCTCGATCGCCGCGAACTTGGTCGGCTGGTTGTTGTACACCCAGCGGGCCAGCGAGTCGCCGACCCCCATCTGCACCGGGGTGGCGATGGCGGCCACAGTGAAGGCGATGAGAAAGCCGAGCCGGTGGTAGCGGTCGGTGCGACCGCGGAGCATGCCGGTGGCGTAGACCGAGGCGATCAGGAAGCCGCCGACGAGGTAGGCGGCCACGACCATGTGGGCGGCTTCGAGCGGCATGCCCTTGTTGAAGATGACGCCCATCGGGTCGACGTCGGTGATGTTCCCGTGCGAGTCCAGCGTGTAGCCCGACGGCGAGTTCATCCAGGCGTTGGCGGCCACCACCGAGATGCTGCCGAACACGCCGGCGACGACGATCGGGACTCCGGTCCAGAAGTGGGCCCACGGCTTGAGCCGGCGCCACCCGTAGATGTAGATGGTGACGAAGATGGCCTCGGTGAAGAAGAAGAGGCCTTCGAAGGCGAACGGCACGCCGAAGGCCTCACCCCACTGACCCATGAACTTCGGCCAGAGGAGCCCGAACTCGAAGCTGAGGACGGTGCCGGTCACGGCACCGACGGCGAACGTGACCGCCATGTACTTGGACCACCGCTGGGCCAGGCGGAGGGCGTCAGGATCGTCGTGCTTGAGCCCGCGGTGGTTGGCGATCAGGGTCATGGCGGCCCAGGAGACGCCGAGGGGCACGAGGATGATGTGAAAGGCGAGGGTGAAGGCCATCTGGGACCGGGCCCACGGCACCGGGTTGACGGCGGCCAGAACGACGGTCGGATCGATCACATGGGCCAGGTTCACCGGGTCGTCCTCGCGGTCTTGGCGTGTGTGGGTACGATCGCAGGCCCTTGCGGTCGGCGCCTCACCCCCGGCGGGCGATCCGGTCGCGGTCCCTTCGATGGGCCCGAGGCTCAGATGTAGTCGTGGTGGCGGAGCCACTGGAACGCCACCCAACCCCAGATCGGCGTCAGATAGGTGGTGAACATGCGGGCGGTGAAGGTGGCGGCCACCGCCTCGGCCTGGGGGATCCCGGCGGCGGTGAACCCGGCGATCATGCCCGCCTCGACCACGCCCATGCCCCCGGGGATCGGGGCGGCCCCCCCGACGAAGGAGGCGAAGGAGTTGATGACCACGATCTGCAGGAGGGGCAGAGATTCCCCGTAAGCGTGCAGGGCAGCGCCGAGGACCATGGCGAACAGGAGCTGGGAGACGAGGTTGCCCCCGAACAGCTGCGCCGCCTTCTTCGGTGTCGAGAGCACCCCGCTGACGTTCTCCCAGGCCTCCTTGACCTGGGTGGCCACGAGGTCGTGGACCCGGTGACGCAGGCGCGGGACCACGATGACGGCCACGAGGACGACGGCCACGACCACCACGATCGCCACGAGCCAGCCCGGGACGCTGTCCCCACTGGTGTTGAAGTCGAAGGACGAGCCGGTGAGCACGAGGCCGATGACCACCAGCACGATCTGCACGATGAAGCCGGCGACCGAGTTCAGGACACCCGAGCTGACGGCCACCGTGGGGGGCAGGCCCTGCTTCTGGAAGAAGCGGATCGACAGTGTGGCGTTGGCCGCCGTGCCGCCCACCAGCCCGGTGAACGCCTGGGCGTACTGGACCACGGTCACGGGTCGGAGCGGGAGGGTCGTCGATACCGAGCCCAGCATGGCCACGGACTGGCTCAAGGGCGGGAGCTGGGCGACTACGGCGGTCACCACGACCCATTCCCAGATGGCGCCCTTGAAGACGTCGCCCATCGCGGCCACGCCGGCGAGCTGCACCACGAGCAGGTAGACGCCGAGGGCGAAGGCGGCGGCGAGGAGGATCTTGCCGAGCGAGAAGCGGCGGAGGGCGGCCAGCTCGGGCGGGTCGATGCCCGTGAGGGTCGCGCCCGCCTCGCGTAGGTCGCCCAAGAGGACTTTCAGGTCCTCGAAGGTGGAGCGGGAGCGCCCGGACAGGGCCGCAGGCTCGAGATACGGGAGTAGGGCGGCGAGGCCGTCGGTCCCTCGGCCCCGCTGGGCCGCGGCCAGGGCCCGGTCGACGCCTACGAGGTCGGCGGTCACCACGAGGAGCTGCGCGTCGTCGAGGGCAAGGTGATCCTGCGGCGCCGAGGTTTCGGCCCGGTCCAGGCGCACGAGGCCGGTGTAGCCGTTGGCGTCGACGGTCACGCGCTGCCCCGTGATGTCCCCATGGGCGATCTCGGCCCCGTGGAGGCAGGCGAGGTTGGCCCAGGCGTTGTCGAGCACGGCGTCGTCGATCCTGTCGACGTCGAGCTCGGCGAGGCGTTCCCCAGGAGGGTTGCGGACGACCAGCAGGGCGTCGTCCCGGGCCCCAGCGATCCCGACGGCGACCAGGCCCGGTACCCGAGCCCCGCTGCGCTCGGCCAGGAGCAGGACCAGAGCCTCGTGTTCGACCTGCTGGCCGCGGCGGAGGGACACCGTCGGGCCGGCGTCCTTGTACCAGACGAAGCGCCAGATCTTGGCGAACAGACGGGCGTCGGTGCTGTCGCGACCGACGACCTCCACGGCCAGCGGGTCGTCGCCGCCGGTCACGAAAGCGGTGTGGCCCCAGGACTGCTCGGGGTCCAGGCGGATGCCGTCGTTCGGGAGGCCGAGGTCACGGAGGGAACCGGCGACCTGGTGGAGGGCGGGTGTCCCCCCGGGGGAGCCGAAGGCGAAGTGGGCGACGGCGGCGGCTCCCCACGACAGGACCATGCTGGCCAACACCGAGACGGGGAGGCCTTCGGCCAGGTAGACGGCGGAGAGGGCGGAGAGCCAGAACACGACCTCGACCATCCGGCGGGTCGGGCGGGTGAGGTAGGGCTGGGCGGCGAGGAGGACGGCGATGGAGGCGGCCAGGGGCACGACCGGGAAGTCCGGGTTGTGCCCCCCCAGGTCGGTCCCGGCGTCCCGCAGAGCCTGCGTTATGTCCACCAGACCCGAGAGAAGCGCCCCGACGCTCAGCGCGACCGCGAACGCCAGCAGCAGGGTGAGGAGCAGGCGGGTACGGCGGGCGACGAGGGCACTGACCGCCAACACGCCCGCCACGATCGGACCGAGCCGGTACAGGACCTCGCACACCCCGGTCAGACCGGCGGGCAGGGCGGCCACGACGGCGAACACCTTCGCCTCGATGGCGGTGATCGACTTCACACTGGCCGACACCGCAGCGATCAGCACGATCGCAGTGAGTATCCGGGCGACATCACTCGGCCGTCGCCGCACCGCTCCGGGGGCCACGATCCCGAAGACCGAGGACGTCCAGCGTCGTTGGATCACCGAGGTGAGGACGGGCAGGAACCCCCCCGGCTCGGCGTCGTCAGCCGGGTCCGGGTCGAACTCGGTGGTCGGGGCGTCGGTGGTCATCGTCCCCGTCCCGTCACCGCCGCGATCTTAGGTTCGGCCGGTCGCCCGACCGGGCGAGGTCAGCAGATCTTGCCCCGTGTGTGGGGCTGGTGCTTGGCCCGGACCGGGGCGGCGTTCAGCGTTGCCCCCAGCTCCTCGGCGGCCCGGCGGAAGTCGGCCACGAGCAGATCGGCCATCTCCGAGCTCAGGCCCTCCCGCACGACGACCCGGATGACCGAGACGTGATCGGCGTCGGCGGCCAGGGTGTAGGCGGGCACGATCCAGCCCCGCTCCTTCATCTTGGCGCTGAGGTCGTAGGCGGTGAACCCGGCATCGTCGGCCACCTTGGCGCACACCAGGGGCAGGGCGTCGAGCTTGCTCATCCGCTCGAGGTAGGGGCTGGCGTCGACCAACTCGCTGAGGTAGGCCGCCGTGTCCGAGAGGCGGGTCATGATCTCCGTGTAGCCCGCCCGACCCAAACGCAGGAAGTTGTAGTACTGGGCGATGATCTGGCTGGCGCCCCGCGAGAAGTTCAGGTCGAAGGTGGGCTGGTCCCCGCCGAGGTAGTTGGTGTGGAAGATGAGGTCCTCGGGCAGCTCGCTCTTGTCCCGCCACATGGCCCAGCCGACACCCGGATACACCAGTCCGTACTTGTGGCCCGAGGCGTTGATCGACTTGACCCGGGGCAGGCGGAAGTCCCACTCGAGGTGGGGTTGGGTGAAGGGGGCGACGAACGCGCCGCTGGCCCCGTCCACGTGGAGGGGCACGTCGAGGCCGGTGCGCTCTTGGACGTCGTCGAGGGCGGCCGAGAGCTCGCCGATGGGCTCGAACTCACCGGTGTAGGTGGAGCCGAGGATCCCGACGACGCCGATCGTGTTCTCGTCGACCTGCGCCATCGCCAGCTCGGTGTCGATCACCGTGCGCTCGGGGGTGATCGGGACCATCCGGGGCTCGACGTCGAAGTAGCGGACGAACTTCTCCCAGCACACCTGGACGGTCTCGCTCATCACCAGGTTGGGCCGGTCCGTCGGCTTGCCGGCCGCCTGCTGTCGTGACCGCCACCGCCACTTCATGGCCAGGCCGGCCAGGTGGATGGCTTCGGACGATCCGACGGTGGCGGTACCCATGGCGTGCTCGGCGTCGTCGGCGTGGAAGAGGTCAGCCAGCATGCTCACGCAGCGGTTCTGGATCTCGGTGGTCGC
This sequence comes from uncultured Microthrixaceae bacterium, assembly GCA_963725155.1. Taxonomy (GTDB): domain Bacteria; phylum Actinomycetota; class Acidimicrobiia; order Acidimicrobiales; family DATDAH01; genus DATDAH01. The sequence goes on along the minus strand of CAVRXU010000008.1, from coordinate 893,624 downwards.
CGGGTACTCGTCCTGGTCGATGCTGTTGACGTTGAGGCTCTCGGCCATCAGGTCCCGGGCCTCGGGCTCCATCCAGGTGGTCACGAAGGTGGCCAGGTTCAGGGCGGGATTGCCGTCCAGAGCCAACTCGTCGTGGATGAGCTGGTAGACGAGCCGAGGCGGCATCTCCCCGTCCGGCATCCGGTACTTCGGGATCGGCTCGGCGAGGAACCGACCGCCGTAGGTCGGGGCCAGGGCGATGTCTCCGTCGTTCTTGCTGTGTTGGAACATGGGTGTCCTTCTCGTCGTCCGTGACGATGGTCCCACGGCCCTGAGGCCGTGGCCATCATTCCTGAGGGGTGATCTCGATCCGAGCCGCCACCAGGAAGCAGACAGCACCCAGGAAGGTGCCGCTGTTGGCCACGCTGGCGTCCAGGAGGTCCCCGGTGTCGGGGAGGACGTAGGCGGCGATGGCGGCGACCATGAAGAAGACCGAGCCGAGCAGGTTCAGGGCCGCCACCCTCCAGGGGCGACCGGCCTGCCATGGCGGGCGGCTGAGCGTCCGGACGGCCAGCAGGCTGGCCACGAGGAAGCAGACCGAGCCGATGTAGTCCGGCGTCCACACCCGCAGGTTCTCCTGTTGGGCGTCCAAGCCGGTCAGGCGGGCGGCCGCGGTGTCGATGTTGAACCAGAGGGTCCCGATGAGCTGGATGAGCGAGGCGGCCCAGGCCAGATCGGTCGGTTGCCACGACCACAGCTTCCCGCCCGTGGTCTGCAGGTACTGGAGGGTGGCCGCGCTGGTGAAGAAGAGCGAGCCGATGAAGAACACGGCGACGACCGTGTTGGGCGCCACCAGGCTGGCGAACCCGGGGACGGACCCGAGGGCGAAGCAGAAGGAGCCCACCATGAACAGGGCATCCATCCACCAGGCCTGACCCCGGTGGGTCCCTGCGCTCACTATTGGATCCTGTCACGCCGCCCCGGCGGACCGACCACGCTGGTCGGTCCGCCGATGTCGACGGCGAGGGTCAGCGCCCGGCGGCGATGTCCCGCCCGTGGGCAGTGAGGGCCCAGATCACGGCCACGCAGACGGCGATCATGATCGAGCTCCACACAGGCTGGATGGGCAGCCACACGAAGTTGGCCACGGCGCTCAAGAGGGCGACGAACACCCCGACCGTGCGGGCCAGCACGTTGCCGGAGAAGATGCCGAGTCCCGCCAGGAAGACGAGGATCCCGATGATCAGGTGGATCCAACCCCATTGGGTCGTGTCCAGCTTGAAGACGGCATCCTCGCCGACGATGAAGTGGTCGTCGTTGATGATGGCCCCGAGCCCCGCCAAACCCTGGAAGATGCCGATCATCATCAGCATGAACGCCGCGAACGCCGACCACCCGATCGCTGCACCACTGACTTCGCTGTCCATGTTGTCCATTTCTGTTCCCTCCTGGCGAAGACCCCCTGGTCCCCGCTTCTGTCACCAACCTAGGAGATGGGCCCGCGCCGGAGCGTCACCCAGAATGGATGATCCGGCACCCGGCGCCTCCGGCGGCTACAAAGCACGGGTGATCACCGACGTCGAGGGTGTGGCGGTCGGGCACTGGACCGCCCCCGACGGCACGACCGGTTGCACCGTGGTCCGCCTGCCCGAGGGGACGGTGGCTTCGGGGGAGTTCCGGGGCGGGGCCCCGGCCACCCGTGACGCCGTCCTGCTGGCCCCGGACAAGACCGTGGCCCGCCTGGACGCCGTGGTCCTCAGCGGTCGGTCGGTCTTCGGCCTGGCCGCGGTCGACGGTGTGTTGGAGTTTCTCGTGAAGGCCGGGGTCGGCCTGGACACGCCAGGGGGAAAGGTCCCCATCGTGGTCGGTCTCGGCTTGTTCGACCTGACCCAGGGGGACCCTGCGGTCCGTCCCGGTCCTGAGGGCGGTGCCGCGGCCTGTCGGACGGCTGCTGGCGGACCTGTCGCCGTCGGCCGTGTCGGCGCGGGCGCGGGGGCCACGATCGGAAAGTGGCTCGGTCGGGAGCACGCCGTGCCCGGTGGCCTGGCCACGGCCACCGTGCGGGCCGAAGGGCTGACCGTGTCGGCCCTGGTAGCGGTGAACGCGGTCGGTTGGATCGACGACGGCAGCCACGAGCCCGTCGCGCCCCACCGGCCGGTGGCCATCGACGAGGCCGTGGGCACGACCGAGTACGGCAACACGACCATCGGCGTGATCGCCACCGATGCCGCGCTGGACAAGGCCGGCTGCCACCTCGTCGCCCGGGCCGGTCACGGGGGTCTCTCCCGGGCCCTGATCCCGGTGCACACCACCGTCGACGGCGACGGCCTGGTCGTCGCCGCCACCGGCCGGGTCGACGCCGCCGTGGACCTCGTCGCGTGGATGGCCACATTGGCCACCGAGCGGGCGGTCCGCAGCCTCTCCCCGGATCCGGGGACGGCCGGTAGCGTCTAGGCGTGTCCACCGAGCTCCAGGTGGTCGCCACCGAAGCCGCCACCTGTGTGCGCTGCGGGCTGGCCGAGACCCGCACCCAGGTCGTCTTCGGGGTGGGCGACCCCCACGCCGATCTGCTCTTCGTCGGCGAGGGCCCCGGTGCCGAAGAGGACCGCTTGGGCGAGCCGTTCGTGGGTCGCTCGGGCAAGTTGCTCGACCAGCTCGTCTGGGAGGAGATGGGGCTGACCCGAGCCGACTTCTACATCGCCAACGTGGTCAAGTGCCGCCCGCCCGAGAACCGAGATCCCCGGCCCGAGGAGATCGAGGCCTGCCGCCCGTGGCTGGAGCAACAACTCGCGCTGATCGCACCCCGAGTGGTGGTGACGGTCGGCAACTTCGCCACCCGCACCCTCCTGCAGACCAAGGACGGCATCACCAAGGTGCGGGGTCGGTCCTACCCGTTTGGGGCCGCCATGCTCATCCCCACGTTCCACCCGGCGGCCATCCTGCGGGGCGGGGCCCAGCAGATGGCCCAGATGCGGGCCGACCTCGTCCGGGCCAAGCAGGCTCTGGGGGTGGCACCTGTCGCCCTTTCCTCCGAGCCGCCCAGCCCCGCCCCGGCTCCCGAGGACGACGACATCCGGCTGTTCGACTGATGAAGCGCAGCACCGCCTCGGCCGAGGAGACCCGTGACCTCGCCGCCTGTTTGGCCCCCTTGACGGTGGCGGGCGACGTGGTCGTACTCCTCGGCGACCTGGGGGCGGGGAAGACCGCCTTCGTCCAGGGCCTGGCCGCCGCCCTCGGCTCACCCGATCCGGTCACCAGCCCGACGTTCACCATCGCCCAGCGCTACGACGGCGGGCGGCTCACGATCCACCACCTCGACGCCTACCGCCTCGGCGGCCCCGACGAGGCCATGGACCTGGCCCTCGACGAGCTCTTCGACGACCATGCCGTCACCGTCATCGAGTGGGGCGACCGCCTGCGCGGCCTCCTGCCGGTCGACCGGCTGGAGATCGCCATCGCCTTCGGGGCCGGTGACGACGACCGCAGCCTGGCCTTCGAGGCCGGCGGACCCGGGTGGGCCACGCGACTCCGGGAGCTGGCCACCTCGTGCTGATCCTCGGCGTCGACACGGCCACCGACCAGGTGGGCTGCGCCCTGGGGGATCACGACGGGGTGCTGGCCCAGCAGCATCTCCGAGCCCCCCGACGCCACGCCGAAGCCCTGGCCCCCCAGATCCGCTCGCTGTGCATCCAGGCCGACGTGTCCTTGGCGAAGGTAGGAGCGGTGGCGGTGGACATCGGCCCCGGCCTGTTCACCGGCCTCCGGGTGGGCTTCACCACGGCCATCACGATCGCGTCGGCCCTCGACGTCCCGATGGTGGGGATCGTCAGCCTCGACCTCCTGGCCCACGCCGCCCGCCTGACCGACCGGCTGATCGCTGCCGCGGTGGACGCCCGCCGCGGCGAGGTGTTCACCGCCCTCTACCGCCCGGTCCCGGGCGGTGTGCAGCGGGTCACCGCGCCCTCGGTGGTCCGGCCGGAGGAGCTTGCGTCGGAGCTGATGGCCCGGGGCGAGGAGTGCCTCCTGGTGGGTGACGGTGCCGTCCGGTACGAGGAGCAGTTCGCCGAGATGGATCGGGCCCGTCTGGCCGGGACGGAGCTGGCCCACCCATCCGCCGCCGTCCTCGTCGGCTTGGCCCATGCCCAGGCCGTCCGCGAGCAGTTCGTCGCCCCCCGCGAGCTGGCCCCCCTCTACCTCCGCGGCCCCGACGCGCAGAAGAACTGGGCGGAACGGGCATGAGTGAGCTGCGCATCGAGCCGCTGCGGCGTCGCCACATCGCCGCCGTGGCTCGCATCGAGCGCCAGGTGTCGGCCAATCCCTGGTCGGCCGACCTGTTCCGGGGAGAGCTGGCCCTGCCCGAGGCCAGCCGCTACTACCGGATCGCCCGACGGGGCGGGCGGGTGGTCGGCTTCGGCGGCCTCATGTTCGTGCTCGACGAGGCTCATGTGACGACGTTGGCCGTGCAGCCGGACCACCAGGGCAGCCGCATCGGCACCCGTCTCCTGCTCGTGTTGGTGCGGGAGGCGGTGGCCCGGGGGACTACCGCCCTGACCCTCGAGGTCCGGATGAGCAACGAGCCGGCCAGGGCTCTCTACCAGCGCTTCGGCTTCGTCCCCGCCGGGATCCGTAAGAACTACTACGCCGAGGTGGGCGAGGACGCCTTGATCATGTGGGCCCATGACATCGACGGCGCCGAGTACGGCGAGCGGCTGGACGCCATCGAGTCCGACCTGCCGCCGGCCGAGGTGCGGGCGGCATGAGCACGGTGTCGACCAACGACCTCGTCCTCGGCATCGAGACCTCGTGTGACGAGACGGCGGCCGCCGTGGTGGCCGGTGGCAACGACGTGCGCTCGTCGATCGTGTCCAGCCAGATCGACCTCCACGCCGAGTTCGGCGGGGTGGTGCCCGAGATCGCCGGGCGGGCCCACGTCGAGCTGCTGATCCCGGTGGTGGCCGACGCCTTGGTCGAGGCCGGCGTGGTCGGCGCGGACATCGGGGCGGTGGCGGCCACTGTCGGCCCCGGCCTGGTCGGCGCCCTGCTGGTCGGTGTCAGCGCGGCAAAGGCACTAGCCCTCGTCTGGGATGTGCCGTTCGTGGCCGTGAACCACCTCGAGGCCCACCTCTACGCCGCCCTCCTGGAGGAGCCGGACCTCGAACTGCCCCTGGTCTTCCTGCTCGTGTCCGGCGGTCACACCCTGCTCGTCGTGATGGAGGACCACGGGCGCTACCGGGTCGTCGGCTCCACGGTCGACGACGCGGCCGGCGAGGCCTTCGACAAGGTGGCCCGCTACCTCGGTTTCGGTTACCCGGGTGGCCCCATCATCGACCGTTTGGCCAAGGACGGCGATCCGTCGGCCATCGCCTTCCCCCGGGCGATGGCCGAACAGGGCCTCGACTTCTCCTTCAGTGGGCTCAAGACCGCTGTGGTCAACCACGTCCGCAACCACCCCGGCGTGGCTGCCGAGGACGTGGCCGCCTCGTTCCAGGAGGCGGTGGTCGACGTGCTCGTGGCCAAGGCCCGCAAGGCGGCCGACGAGGTCGGGGCCAAGGGCCTGGCTCTTGGCGGGGGCGTGGCCGCCAACTCCCGCCTGCGGGAGGCGTTCCTGGCCGCGGCGGCCGAAGACGGCCGTCCCGGCTACGTGCCCAGCCGGGCCATGTGCACTGACAACGCGGCCATGGTGGCGTCCTGTGGCTGGTACCGCTGGAAGGCCGACGGCGGCTCGCCCCTCGATCTCGGCGCCGATCCCGGCCTCCGCCTGGCTGACGGGAGTTTCTAAGGGCGCAGGAAGGGGACGGGACTCGTCGACGACGGCTTGCGCGACCGCGAGCGCTTGTGATGCCTCGGCCTTGGCCCGCAACGCTCGGAGGCGGTGGTACTACCTGATTGGTGGTGCCAACGGGCCACGTCTGAGGTGAATGGGTCTGCCTCAGCAGAGGTTGGGGGGTGGGGCTCGGGTTTGGCCGGTGTCGGGCCGGGCGGGTGGGGGCCGGTTGTGGTTGTTGGTCTTCCAGCGGTTGTGGAAGGCGCAGAGGGGTTGGGCGTTGGCGATGTCGGTGGGTCCGCCGTTGTGCCATTCGGTGATGTGGTCGGTCTGCAGGAGCGGTCCGGTGCGGTCACAGCCGTAGGGGTGGGCGCAGCGCCGGAACTTGGCCCGGATGGCGGCGGCTTGGGCGGGGGTGAAGAGCCGTTTGCTGCGGCTGTAGGCGAGGATCTCGCCGTTGGTGTCGAAGACGACGCGGCGGAGGTTGCCGAGGAGGGACAGGTAGAGGGCGGCGACGGGGCTGATGACGGTGCCGTCGTCGGTTTCGCAGAACCCGTCGGTCGGGTCGGGGGCGAGGTCGTCGTGGCCGAGGAGGCGGCAGAGGGCGGTGATGAAGGATCGGTCCTGGCAGTGGATGACCACATCGGCGGCGGCGGCGACGGCGCCGCCGGCGAGGGTCTTGGAGCGCTCGGCCATGACCCGCAGGGCATCGGCGGAGCGTTGGTCGGTGGTGCGGGTGAGCTCGGCGAGCTCCTTGGCGTCGGGGTCCCGGCCCAGGATGTCGCGGGCGGCGGCCCAGTCGGTGTTGAACTCGAGGGTGACGAGGCGGTTGTGCTCGGCGGCGAAGATGGCGTAGGTGATGGGGTCGAGCCAGCCCCGGAGGTAGCCGAACCCGTCGATGGTCGTGGTCTTGGTGAAGCTGCGCCCGGCGACCTGTTGTTCGAACCGGTCATCGGCGTCGGTGGGGGAGAGGAGGTCGGCGAAGCGTTGGGCGTGGCGGGCGAAGTCCTCGAACCGGCCGCCGTCGGCCACGTAGTCGATGAGCAGCGGAGCACCCTCCAACCAGGCGTCGTGGTGGCGTTCCCGGTAGGCGTCGGCGATGGCCTCGACGTGATCGAAGCTGATCACCCCGTCGGCCAGCGCGGCGGCGACCGGGGGGAGCTGGTCGACGAACCTGGACAGGCGTGCCACGCGGGACGCGGTGCGCTTCCTGAGGCCACAGTGGAACTGGAGCCAGCCGACCACGCTGGCGTGACCCTCGCCCCGGTGCTCCCCCCGACCCGAGAAGGACCGCACCGCCCCCAACAGCGCGGCGTCGGCCTGGTTCCGGGCCCGGCAGAGGCTCTCGATGCCCGCGCCGACCACCACCGGCGGCAGGTTCCCCCAGGCGACCTTCGCCGCAAGTTGGCTGGTCTGGCACAGGTCGTCGATCTCAGCGGGCACGATCCCTCCCCGAACAGGCAGGAAGCAGACATCTTCAGGTAGCCGTGCCCGGCCCTCGAGATCGTCGACGGCCCCAGTCGACTACGAACTGGTGTTCGTCACCCTAGCCACGCGCAACATCAGACGCAAGCGACTCGCCAACATTTCTTCGGATTCCTCAGCGGCTCCCACGCAGAGGTTGCGCCTCCGAGGGGGCGCCGCATATCGTTAGCACTCACCTAGTGAGAGTGCTAATGGTCGCCAGCGCGGCGCCAGGAAGACACTGAGGAGAGCACATGAAGCTTCAGCCCCTCGAGGATCGGATCGTCGTCAAGCCCGGCGAGTCCGAAGAGACCACCGCCTCTGGCCTGGTCATCCCCGACACCGCCCAGGAGAAGCCCCAGCAGGGCGAGGTCCTGGCGGTCGGTCCCGGCAAGCGGTCCGAGCAGACCGGTGATGTGATCCCCGTCGACGTGAGCAAGGGCGACACCGTCGTCTACTCGAAGTACGGCGGCACCGAGATCACCATCGACGGCGACGACCTCCTCATCCTCAGCGCGCGCGACGTGCTGGCGATCGTCAAGTAGCCGGCATGCCCAAGCTGCTGAAGTTCTCCGAGGACGGCCGACGCCGCCTCGAGGCTGGAGTCAACAAGGTGGCCGACTCGGTCAAGGTCACGCTGGGGCCGAAGGGCCGCAACGTCGTCCTGGACAAGAAGTTCGGCGCCCCCACCGTCACCAACGACGGCGTGTCCATCGCCCGGGAGATCGAGCTCGAGGACAACTTCGAGAACATGGGCGCCCAGCTCGTCAAGGAAGTGGCGACCAAGACCAACGACGTGGCCGGTGACGGGACCACCACGGCGACGGTCCTGGCCCAGGCCATGATCCGCGAGGGGCTGCGCAACGTGGCCGCCGGCGCCAACCCGATGGGCCTCAAGAAGGGCATCGAGAAGGCCGTGGCCGCCGCAGTGGCGTCCATCGCCGATCAGGCCAAGGAGATCGACGACAAGTCCGAGATCGCCCAGGTCGCCTCCATCTCGTCGGCCGACCCGGCCATCGGTGAGGTCATCGCCGACGCCATCGACAAGGTGGGCAAGGACGGCGTCGTCTCCGTCGAGGAGTCCAACACGTTCGGCATCGAGCTCGAGTTCGTCGAGGGGATGCAGTTCGACAAGGGCTACCTGTCGCCGTACTTCGTGACCGACCCGGACCGTCAGGAAGCCGTCCTGGACGAGCCCTACCTGCTGTTCGTCAACGGCAAGATCAGCTCGGTGCAGGAGATGCTGCCCGTGCTGGAGAAGGTGATGCAGGCAGGCAAGCCGCTGGTCATCGTGGCCGAGGACGTCGAGGGCGAGGCCCTCGCCACCCTCGTGGTCAACAAGATCCGAGGCACGTTCAACTCGGTGGGCGTCAAGGCCCCCGGGTTCGGCGACCGCCGCAAGGCGATGCTGCAGGACATGGCCATCCTCACCGGTGGCCAGGTCATCTCCGAGGAGGTCGGGCTCAAGCTCGACGCCACGACGCTCGACCTGCTGGGCACCGCCCGAAAGGTCGTCATAACCAAGGACGACACAACCATCGTCGAGGGTGGGGGCGCCGAGGGTGACGTCGCCGGTCGGATCGCCCAGATCCGGCGGGAGATCGAGAACACCGACTCCGACTGGGACAGCGAGAAGCTCCAGGAGCGCCTCGCCAAGCTGGCCGGAGGGGTGGCGCTGATCCAGGTCGGTGCCGCCACCGAGGTGGAGCTCAAGGAGAAGAAGCACCGCATCGAGGACGCCGTCTCGGCGACCAAGGCGGCCATCGAGGAAGGTGTGGTCGCCGGTGGCGGCACCGCCCTCCTCCGGGCCAAGGCCTCGGTCGACGCCGTCGTGGCCAAGCTGAAGGACGACGAGGCCACCGGTGCCCGCATCGTGGCCAGTGCCCTCGCCGCCCCGGCGACGCTCATCGCCGACAACGCCGGTCACTCCGGCGTCGTCGTCATCGAGCAGACCGCCAGGGAGACCGGTGCCATCGGCTTCAACGCCGCGACCGGCGAGTTCGAGGACCTGGTCAAGGCCGGCGTCATCGATCCGGCCAAGGTCACTCGGGCGGCTCTGCAGAACGCGGCGTCGATCGCCGCCATGCTGCTGACCACCGAGGCCCTCATCGCTGACAAGCCCGAGCCCCCCGCCCCGATGGGCGGCGGTGGCGGCATGCCCGACATGGGCGGCATGGGCGGCATGGGCGGCATGGGCGGGATGATGTAACTCCCGCCACCACGGGAACTGCGTCCACAGCCGGGCCTTCGGGCCCGGCTGTGTCGCGTCTGGCCATCGGTACGATCCGGGCCATGGACCGTCCGCCCCCTGACCCCGCCAAGCTGCTCGAGCACTGGATGGAGTGGGAGAAGGGCGACACCACCCCGGGGACGGTCATGAAGAACCTGAAGGTGGGCGGCCTGCGCGAGCTGCTCGAGCAGCTCGCCGGGAGCACCGCCTCCTGAGCCCGACACCCCGGCGCCGGGGCGGGAACCAGGTCATCCCTCGCCCCGACGGCATGCGCCTCGGCGGCCCGCCGCCCTGGGCCAAGTTGTCCGCGGCCGAGCGGGCGGTCGACCTGAGCGTCCTGCCGGAGCGCTTGGTCGCACTGGGAGAGCCGCAGGTCATCGATGGGCCGGTGCCCGTGGCCTCCCCCCGCCAATCGGCGGTGTTGGCCCCCCTTTACGACAGCGACGAGGGGCCGGTCGTCGTGCTCACCCGCCGGGCGGCCCACCTGCGCGACCACCGGGGAGAGGTCAGCTTCCCCGGAGGGCGGCAGGAGGACCACGACGCTGACCTGGTGGCCACCGCCCTGCGCGAGGCGCACGAGGAGATCCGCCTCGACCCGGCGTCGGTCGAGATCATCGGTCCTCTCGACCAGCTGAGCACGTTCGTCAGCCGCTCCATGATCCACCCGTTCGTCGGGGTCCTGCCCGGCCGGCCGGCCGACCTCGTCGCCGACCCCGGGGAGGTCGAGCACATCCTCCATGTCCCTCTGGCGGAGCTCCTCGACCCCGCCGCCTTCCACGAGGAGCTCTGGCGCTTCCCGGACGGCAACGACCGGTCGTTGACCTTCTTCGAGATCGAAGGCGACACCATTTGGGGCGCCACCGCCCGGATGCTGCGCCAGCTCCTGAACGTCGCCCTCGGCCTCGATCCTCGAACCTGAGTCCCGCCGCCGTCACACGGACACGGTCGCCCAGTAGCGGGCCATGATCGACTCCTGGGCCGGACCCAGGCGCTCGTCACTGGGGCGATCCGCTCGCCTCAGTGCACGAGCCAGGACTTGAGCAGTGCGACGGTCACGCCGGCGAACAGTGCGATCAGGCCATAGACAGCGGCGCGGGTCCGCGAGGCACTGGTCCGGCTCTCGAAGTACACCAGGGCGGCGATGGTGGCCGCCACCGTCAATCGGGCGGCCTGAAGCTCCACCGAGGTCGGCGCGATGAGGACGGCGATCATGGCCAGCGAGCCCACGACCAGGGCACCACCGAGCTGCACCACGAGGAGGTCCCAGGCCCCGGGTTCCTCGTGGTCGCCCATCATGCGGGTCGACAACCACGAGGCGAAAGCGTGAGCCAACACGAGACCGACGGTCGTCCCCAACTCGAGGAGGAAGACGTCCCCCCGATCCGGCGGGTGGTCGTCGCTGAACACGCAGAGCGCGCTGAACAGGACGATGGAGACGTACAGCGACATCGAGTAGGCCTCGCGTCGCAGGTCCTTGTTCGTTCGAACCTCTGCGGCCAGGTCGGCGAGCGTCGACACGACCTTCTCAGCCCAGGACCATCGCCTCGCCCGAGCCGGAGGGCTCCGGTTCCGGCAGGCGCATCATCCGGAAGGAGGTCAACAACCCGGCGAGACCGGCCAGGATCGGGATGAGCATCGCCACCTGGAGCGCCAACGGACGGGCGTCGGTGTTGATGCGGATGATCTCGTCCTGGATGGCCTCCGGCTGGTCGACGAGGAGCTCCTCGAGGTGGGTGTTGGTCATCACCTCGGCGTTCTCCTCCAGGCCGTCCGCCACCTGCTCCTGCTCGGCCGGAGAGAACACGGCGCTGTCCTCGGCCATGGTGGTGAACGCGAGGGAGAGGGTGGCCAGCATGATGGCCCCGGCGAACGCCAGCCCGAAGGACAGTCCGAAGGACCCGGCCGCCGAGTTCACCCCGGCCGCCTCGCTGACCCGTTCCTCGGTGATCGGGGCCAGTGTGTAGTTGTTCAGCTGGGACACGAGCAGACCGAGGCCGGATCCGGCGATGAGCAAGGGGATCAGCAGGTACCAGCCGGAGTCGACCCGCGGCACGACGGGGACGAGCACGACCAGACCGGCCGTGAGGAGGGCGAAGCCCCAACGGATGATCCGACTCGGCCGCACCGCACCGGCTTTCTTCCCCGCCACCAGGGCGACGGCGAACATGCTGAGCGAGAGTGGCGCCAGCGACAGCCCGGCGGCCATGGCGCTGTACTCGAGGACCATCTGCAGGTAGATCGGCAGCACGATCATCGTGCCGCCGAGGGCGATCTGCTGGAGCATCTGACCGGTGATCCCGAACCGGAAGACCTTCGACTGGAACAGGTCGGGATCGAGCAGCATGGGCCGGCCTTGGCGTTTGCGGCGCACCAGCCACCAGATCAGGCCGGCCATTGCGAGCGCGCCGACCGCGATGAGCACACCGACGGACTCCGCCCCGTCCTGCCAGGCGAGGATGCCCAGCACGATGCCGCCCATTCCGAAGACGGAGAGCAGCGCACCGACGACGTCGACGTCGCGTTCTCCGGTGTACGGGACATCGTGAACGAGCTTGATGCCGGAGAGGACGACGCCGATGACGACCACCTCGAGGAGGAACCCGACGCGCCAGGACAGGTAGGTGGTGATGAAGCCACCCAGCAGGGGCCCAACGGCGGCGGCGATCGCGGCGGCCGCGCCCACGAGCGCGTACACCCGGCGCTGCGCCGCGCCTTCGAAGTTGCCGTGGATGAGGGACTGCATGGACGGCAGCAGCAGCGACGCGCCCAGTCCGCCGAGAATGGCCCAGAACACGATGACGGCGGTGATGCTCTGGGAGAGGGCCATGGCCAGCGCGCCGATGGCGTAGCCGAGCAGGCCCAACACGTAGGCCCGCTTGCGGCCGATGAGATCGCCCACCTTGCTCCCGATGAGGATGAACGCGGCCGAGACCAGCGCCTCCAACGCGATGGCGGACTGCACGCTGCTGGCGGTCGTGTCCAGATCGTGGACCACCGCCGAGATGGACACGTTCATCAGCGAGGTGTCCACCACCAACACGAACATGGCCATCGCCAGGAGCAGCGGGAGTCGGCGATCGGTCGTCGGCGCCTCGGCCGGGTCGTTCGTCATCGATTCGGTCACCGGCGCCATCATTGCCGCGTTCGCCGTTGCCGATCCCAGGCGGCCACGACGGGTTCACCCCGCCGGGGTGAGCATCGACCCCGCCGAAGGGCGTAGAACAGGGGAATGCCCAGCCCCGCGACCCCGAACCTCAGCGACGCGCAGCTCGGCGAGATGCTCGGCCTCCTCGAGGATGCCGACAGCGTCGAGCTGAAGCTGACCGTCCCCGACACCGACCACCGGTCGGCGGCGGCAGCGCTCGGCCTCGACCCCCTCGAGGCCGAGATCCGCCAGGTCTTCTTCTTCGACACGCCCGACCTCGCACTGGACGAGCTCGGCATCGTCGTGCGAGCCCGCCGCGGCCAGCGCAAGGGGGACGATTCGACGGTGAAGTTGCGGCCGGTGGTGCCCTCGGAGCTCCCGAAGGGCCTCCGGGCCGATCCCGACGTCGTGGTCGAGGTCGACGCCCTGCCCGGCGGCTTCGTGTGCTCGGCGTCCTACAAGCACGCCCTGGCCAAGCCGATCGTGCGGCCCACGCTCCTCGGCGACAAGCCCGTCCGCAAGCTCTTCTCGAAGGGCCAGCGGGCCTTCCTGGCCGAGCACGCCCCGGACGGCCCGGCCCTCGAGGACCTGGCGGTCCTGGGTCCGCTCCTGGTGCTCAAGCTGCGGGCCCGTCCCGAGGGGCTCAACCGGAAGCTGGTCGCTGAGCTCTGGCTCTTCCCGGACGGCTCCCGGATCCTCGAGCTCTCGACCAAGGGCACGCCGGACGTGGCGCTCGAGATCGCAGGCGAGGCCCGCGTCTTCCTGTCCGAGCGGGGGATCGACCTCGAAGGGCAGCAGGCCACGAAGACCCGCAAAGCTCTGGAGTTCTTCGCCGGCAACCTCACCGAGCACGAGGTGTCCAGCACCGGCTCAGCCGGTGGGGCCGCCGCCCTCGGCCAGCCAGCGGGCCTTGGCCCGCTCCTCGAAGATCTTGCGGTCGATCCAGTGGATGGCTCCCTGGGCGAGCATGGCCAGGATGCCGTAGACGATGATGGCGAAGAGCACGGCGAAGTCGAGGACCGAGCCGTTGTCCGCAGTGGCCGACGGGAAGATGCCCCGGAACGGCTCGAGGGCCCGGTCAGCGCTCCGGTAGACCCATTGCGTGAAGTCGGCGTCGGTGCTGGCGTTGAACAGCAGGAGGAAGAACGCCAGCGTGAGGACGATGACCTCCAGCAGCAGGTAGGCGTAGACCAGCCAAGGCAGGATCCTGGCCAGGCGTAGCCCTTTGACCGTCGAAGGGTCCTTGGGGAGGCTCCGCGTCGTGGGCTGGGGAGCGGGCTGGGCCGGGGGTGGGGACGTGGGCTGGCTCACCCTGCCGATCCTAGGGCAGACCCGGTCGGTGGGCGGCGGGCGACTGACGTCCCGCTACTGGCGGGCCATGACCACCCGCAGGCGCTCGTCGGGGTCGATCAGGTGGTCGACGTCCTCGGCCGCCTCGTCGATGTCGAGTTGGACCCAGTGGACCGTGCCGGTGAAGCGGCTGGTGGCCGACGTGTACTCGTCGCTGACCGCGGACCCGGTGTCCTCACCGATGTCGCAGGTCTCATCCGCGGAGTAGATCATCGGCACGGTGGCATCGGCCCGCCCGTCGCCCACCTTGGCGCCGTCGACGAAGAGCGCGATGTCGCCGCCCTTGGCCAACCCGCCGCCGTCGTAGGCGAACTCCATCCGGACCTGGTGGGTGCCGTCGGGGACCGGCTCGGTGGCGGTGGCGACGAACCGGGCCAGTCCGGCCAGGTTGTGGCAGTACTTCAGGCAGCCGTCGACGAGGTAGAGGGACCATCCGGCGAAAGCGCCGCCCTGGGCGATGATCACGCCCTGGCCGTTGCCATCGGGCACCTCGATCTCCGCGGTGACCGAGTGGGACTTGTTCTTCATGTTGAGGACGGAGTTCTCCGTGAGCCGTCCCATGTTCCCGTAGAGCAGTTGGGACGTTCCCGTGGACGAGCGTCGGCCGGCCGGCCAGGTCGGAGTTGAAGCGTTCGACCCGACGGTCGTCCAACGGCAGCACGTTGTACTTGGTGGCCTCGATGAGGAACAGGCGCTGCAGCTCGTGGAGCTTGTCGGGGTGCTCGGCGGACAGGTCGTGGGCCTGGGTCCAGTCGGTGTTGGTGTCGTAGAGCTCCCAGCTGTCGTCGTCGAAGCCCGGCATCGGCGCGCTCATGTCCCACGGAGTCGAGTGGCGCGTGACCGCCGTCCAACCGCTGGTGATAGATCCCCCGGTTGCAGAACATCTCGAAGTACTGGGTCTCCCGCCGCTCAGCGCCGTCAGGGTCGGCGAACGTGTAGAGCATGCTCACGCCCTCGATGGGCTGCTGCTGGATGCCGTTGACGAATGTGGGCTCGGCGATGCCGGCGGCCTCGAGCACCGTGGGGGCGAGGTCGATGACGTGGTGGAACTGATCGCGCACCTCGCCCTTGGCGGTGAAGCCGTTGGGCCAGTGCACGATGGTGCCGTTGCGGGTCCCGCCCCAGTGCGAGGCGACCTGCTTGGTCCACTGGTAGGGCGTGCACATGGCGTGGGACCAGCCCACCGCGTAGTGGTTGTAGGCCTCCGGCCCGCCGAAGTCGTCGATGTGGGAGGCCATGAACTCCGGGGTCTCCAGAGCCCCGGCACCGTTGAGGCTCAGCATCTCGTTGAAGGTTCCGTTGATCTGGCCCTCGGCGGACGCACCGTTGTCGCCGATGATGTAGAAGACGAGCGGTCTCGTCGAGGATGTCCATGTCCTCGAGGGTGTCGATGAGCCGACCGACGTGGTGGTCGGTGTGCTCGAGGAAGCCGGCGTAGATCTCCATCTGCCGGGCCAGGACCGGCTTGAGCTCGTCGGGCATGTCGTCGTAGGCGGGGATCTCGGCTGGCCGGGCCGTGAGCTCCGCGTCGGCGGGGATGACCCCCAGCTCCTTCTGCCGGGCGAAGATGGCCTCGCGCGTGGCGTCCCAGCCGTCGTCGAAGCGGCCCTCGTACTTGTCGGCCCACTCCGGTGGAACCTGGTGGGGGGCGTGGGTGGCCCCCGGCGCGTAGTACATGAAGAAGGGCCGGTCGGTCATGAGCGAGCGCTGCTGGCGGACCCAGGCGATGGCCTTGTCGGTCATGTCCTCGGTGAAGTGGTAGCCCTGCTCGGGCGTGGTCGCGGGCTCGAGCGGGGTGGTCCCCTCGTAGATGGCGGGGTAGTACTGGTTGGTCTCGCCCCCGATGAAGCCGTAGAAGTACTGGAAGCCACTGCCCGTCGGCCACTGGGTGAACGGCCCCATCGGGCTCGACTGCCAGACCGGGACCTCGTGGCACTTGCCGAACTGCGCGGTGGAGTACCCGTTCATGCGCAGGGTGTCGGCCAGTGGTGCGGCGGTGTCAGGCCGAACCGAGCTGTACCCGGGTGCGGCGGTGGCCAGCTCGGTGACGGTGCCCATGCCCACGGAGTGATGGTTCCGGCCGGTCAGCAGGGCCTGACGAGTGGGCGCGCAGAGCGCGGTCGTGTGGAACCGGGTGAACCGCAAGCCACCCGCGGCCAGGCGGTCAGCGGTGGGCGTGTCGATGAGCCCACCGAAGGTGGCCGCCGCGCCGAAGCCGACATCGTCGAGGAGGACGATGAGCACGTTGGGTGCCCCCTTGGGCGGGTGCAGCGGCTCGATGGGCGGGAAGCTGGTGTCGGGGTCCTTGGCGTCGTAGGTCGTGAGACCGACGTGCTTTCGGGTGGGGATCGGCAGTGAGCTACGCGAGATGTCCGAGGCCATGGCGCCAAGGGTCGCGTGATGGCCGGGATCAGGCGTCACCCCCGCCGGGTGACTTCGCCTTGCGGATGGCGGTCACGGCATACCCGTCGTCGCCCGGGATCTGGACGACGTCGACGGCCCCGAACCCGGCTGCCTCGACGTCCTCGACCAGCTCGTCGGTGGCGAACGGCCGGAACCACACCTCGTGGCTGGAGTGGGACTGCCCGTAGATGAACAGGGTGATCTCGAGCACGACCGGCTCACCGAATTCTTCGGGAACCCTCCAGTCGAAGGTGCGCCGGCACCGAGCTCCGCCCCGGGTCACGACCAGGGGATCGGCGTCGTGCCAGCTGCCGGTGGCGTGGACGACCCCCCAGTCCTGTGAGTCCAGGATGAGGATGCCGCCGGGCATCAGGACCTCGGCAAAGGCGGCCAGGGCCTCCCGCCGGGCGACCGTGGAGGGGGCGTGAGCCAGCGAGTTCCCGGTGCAGAGGACGGCATCGAACTCCGGGCCGAACCGATCGGGAAGGTCGGTCCAGCGGCAGGCCAGGACGGGTACGGCAGCGCCCTCGGCAGCCAGGCGTCGCCGACACTCGTCGACCATCGAGGCGCTGGCGTCGGTGGCGGTGACCCGGAAGCCCCGACGGTGCAATGACAGCGTGTCGACCCCGATGCCGCACGCGGCGTCCAGCACTCGGGCGCCGTCGGCCAGCCGTGCGATCGCGGCCTGGATCCCGGGCGTGCGCGTCCCAACGCGCAGGGACAACGGGTCGTAGAGCCAGTGGTACTCGGCGGCGAGGTCGGCGTACTGGTCGTCGCCGGCGCTCACCAGACGGCGGTCAAATCCCGAGGATCTGAGCCTTCTTGGCCGCGAACTCCTCGTCGGTGAGGATGCCCTGGGCGTGCAGGTCGGCCAGCTGCTGCAGCTCGGCCGCGTCACCCGCGGGCGCGGGAGCCGGCGCTGGTGCCGAAGCCGGCTGTTGCGCCATCTCCTGCTCGTACTGGGCCTGCTCCTGCTCGGACCACTTGGCGTCTTGGCGACGCCGGACACGGCCGGATACCGCCGTTGCCGTTCCGGCGACGACCGCGGTCCGGGCGACGCCTCGGACGAGGCCTCCTCGTCGACGCATCATGGTGCTCTCCTCAGCTCTGGTCTGCTGCTTCGAGATCGTCGAGGGCAGCGATGATGGACTGGACGGGAATGCGGCCGGAGGCCACGAGCTGGCCCCCCGCCTTGCGGACGGCGACGGCGAACGGCGCGGCCCAGACGTTCTCGTAGAGCAGGAAGACCCCGGAGGTGCCCGCTTCCATGGCCTCGCCGGCCTCGGCCACGTCCTCCTCGCCCAGCAGGCCGGATTGGGCGCCCTCGAAGACCGCGAGGTCGAGCTCGCCGTCGCCGTCGACGTCGGCCAGCTCCAGCATCGTGATCGTGCCGTCGGCGTCCTTGTTCACCACGACCAGGTCGAGGATGCGGATCAGTCCCCGCTCGACGAGGTCCAAGAGGTACGGCGCGGCGGCGCCGGTCGGCGGTCCGGAGAACTCGACCAAGATCCAGTCGATGGGCCCCATTTCCTCGATGTCGTCGCTCACCTCGTCCTCCCTGTGGGCACCTTGCCCTCCGTGTCCCGTCGTTCTAGCCGCTGAACCCGGGAACCGCCATCACCTCCGCTGGGTGATCCGTGGCGCGAGATCATTCTCGAGGGGTGACTCGGCGGCGACCTGCGAAGGTCCAGAGTGGGAATCGTGACCACCGGATCCCAGTACGAGCTCCTCGTCACCGGCCGTCCCGGCCCTCGGGTGCTCGCCGCCCTGCCGGGATTCGAGGTGCTCACCTCGGAGGCCGATCACACCCGCCTGCGGGGGTGGGTGCGGGACCAGGCGGCGCTGCAGGGCCTGGTGCGATCGCTGGGTGACCTGGGGGTGGCCATAGAGGGTCTGCAGCGGGTCGAGCCGGTGAATCGAGCGGGGACGTTCGACCGTGGTCTCTGGCAGGCGTAGCGTTGACTCCGCTCGTGACGGAAGTGCCGCCTTCGGGGGACGGGAAGGCGCGGTGGTGGCCACGGTGACTCCAGCGGAGCCGGACGGCGTGCTGTCGCCCCTGCCCGCCTTCGTCGTGAACCGTCCGGCCCTCGTCGACCGCCTCGAGTTGGCGACCCAGAAGCGGGTCGTGCGGATCGTGGCGCCCGCCGGTTACGGCAAGTCGGTCCTCCTCGCCCAGTGGCAGCGCGGCCCACCCGGAGCGGCGGACCGTGTGGGTGGCGGCGCGCCCCACCGACGACGCGGCCCGGT
Organism: uncultured Microthrixaceae bacterium; assembly: GCA_963725155.1. Lineage (GTDB taxonomy): Bacteria > Actinomycetota > Acidimicrobiia > Acidimicrobiales > DATDAH01 > DATDAH01. Next base: position 875,042 of record CAVRXU010000008.1, on the reverse strand, counting down.
TCGGTCGCCGCCTGGTCGAGGCCCTCGACACCATCGTGCCGGGCACGGCGCGGCGGGCCGTGGCTCACCTCCGGCGGGACGGCGCCGCCCTCGGCGAGGACTTCCTCGCCATCGTGCTCGCCGAGCTGTCGTACGCCGCCCCGGTCACCGTGGTGGTCGAGGACCTCGAGACGTTGGCCAGCCCCGTCGTCCTCGACGAGCTCGGCCAGCTCGCCGAACGGGCGGCCGACGGCGTCGGCTTCGTCTTCGTCAGCCGCGACGACCGCCTGCCCAAGACGCTCCGCCTCCGCCTCCGGGACGAGGTGGCGGAGATCCGCCAGGACACCCTGGCCCTGTCCTGGGAGGAGGCGGGCGAGGCCATCCAGCGGGTCGCAGGCCAGACGCTGCACCCAGTCCAGGTGCAGGCGCTCCACTCGCGGACCGAGGGTTGGGCCGCGGGCATCCAGTTGGCCGCGCTGAGCCTGCGGGACCACGACGACCCGGACCGCTTCGTCGAGCAGTTCGCGGGCGACGACCGTCATGTCGCCGACTACCTCAGCGGCGAGGTCCTCGCCCTACAGTCCCCGGAGGTCACGGACTTCCTCGTGCGGGTCGCGGTGCTCGATCGGCTCAGCGGGCCCCTGTGTGATGCGGTCACCGGTGGCACCGACGGGCAGCGGATGCTCGAGCGCCTCGACCAGCAGTCGCTGTTCATCCGGCCCCTCGACGGGCGCCGACAGTGGTACGGCTACCACCCCCTGTTCCGGGACCTGCTCCGCTACGAGCTGCGGGCCACCCGGCCCGGCCGAGGAGGAGGACCTGCTCGATCGGGCGGCGGCGTGGCACCTGGAGCAGGGCGAGGTCGACGAGGCGGCGGAGTACCTGCTCCGGGCGAACGACTGGGCTGCGGTCATCGCCCTGGCCCGAGTCGAAGGCGGCCGCTACTTCGAGCGGGGCGAGGCCACCACCGTGCTCCGCTGGCTGGCGAGTGGTGCCGTCGGACGTGCTCCTGGCCGACCTCGATGCCGCGATCGTGAAGGTGACCCTGCACACGATGTGTGGCTCGTCCCTGGCCGCCCAGGAGTTGCTCGACCGGCTCGAGAGATCGGTCACCCTCGATGCAGGCCGAGCAGACGTTGGCGGCCACGACATCCGGGCCAGCTGGATCTACTACCACCTCCCGCCGGACGAGGCCGAGGCCGCGGCCGAGACGGCCCTCGCACCTGCTCGACGGGCGCGACGATCTCTCCGACACCGTGCTCCTCGACGTCCTGACCCCGGCGGCGCTGCGCTTCGTGGCACCGTCTGCCAGGCAGTGGCCTGTTGGTCCGAGGCCGATCACGAGGGCGCTCGGCCGCGGCTGGCGGACGGTCGTCGACGAGTCGGGTCCGCTCGTCTGGTTCATCCACGCCCTCGGTGAGCTGGCCTGGGTCGAGGTGTCGACCGGGCACCTTCGCATCGGGCTGGCCACGGGCCGCCGAGCGCTGGACGTGGCGGAGGAAGTCGGACTCGGTGCACCACACGGGGACCGCCACCGCCCAGCTCGCCCTGGCTCGGGCCCTACCGCGTGCGGGGGGAAGGCCGTGGCCGGCCACCTCGACACGGGTGTGGCGCGGGCCCGACTGAACCAACGGGCTCGGGTCCTCTCCCTGGAGTGGGCGGAGCGAGCCGACGCCGCCCTCGGCGACGGTCGGTCGACCGAGGGGCTCGGGTCGATCGCATGGGCCCAGGTGGGCGGGGGCCCGCCGATGTCGCCGGTCATCGAGGCCGACCTGGTCGCCCTGGAGGTGCGGCTCCACCTCCTCGCCGGGAACCCGTCGTCGGCGCGGGTCGCCGCTCGAGCGAGCACCACGGTGTCTTCACGTCGTGGTGGCGTCTGCTGCCGCGGCGTTGGCCATCGCCACCGATGACTTCCGGCCCTACGCAAGGTCGTCGAGGACTGGGACGTCGTCGACCGCGACGAGCCCCTCGCCCGTTGGAGACGCGGGCTTGCGGCCGCCGTGTTGGCCGACTGCGACGGGGACCGCCGAACGGCTCTCGCCCTCGTGGCCGAGGTCGTCGCCGACGCCGAAGTCGAGGGGGCCGTGCGCCCGTTCCTCGACAGCGGCCCCGACGTCCTCCGTCTGGTGCGGTCCCTCTACCACGACGAGCCGACCCCGTTCCTGCGACGTCTGGTCGAGGACGTGCCGCCGGTCAGCCACCCGCGGTTCGTCCGACCTGGTCGAGCAGCTGACCGAGCGCGAGCTCCTCGTCCTTCGCTACCTCCCGAGCCGGCTGTCCAACGCCGACATCGCCGCCCGCCTGTTCGTGTCGGTCAACACGCTCAAGACCCACCTCAAGAACATCTACCGCAAGCTCGCGGTCGGCGACCGGAGCGAGGCCATCGACACGGGCCGAGGAGCTGGGCCTTCTGTAGGTCGTCACCCGTGAAGGATGACGGCCCCGGCTGTTGCACCGTGCCGTCCCGGTCGCCGCCCAGCTGGCGGGCTACGAGCAAGCGAGCCTGGTCTGAGCGGGTGGATCGTCCTCTACGCCGTCCTGAGCCTCGACCCGGTGGATCGAGGGCGGGCGCAGCGAGACGTGGCGGGGCATCATCGGGGTGTGGACGACGGTCGGGGACCTCCGGAGGAACGGCTGGCCCGGCGCCTCGACGCCCGGTCGGTTTCCCGCCCTTCGGTCGTCGCCGCGATGCTCCACGAGCTGGCCGAGACCGACCGGGCCGTCTACCGGGCGATCGCGTCCACCCCGTCGCCCACCCTTGACGCACCCCTGCGCCGGCTCTCCCATCTCGCCGACCACTCGAAGCTCTGGGTCGGGGCAGCCGCCGGCGCTGTACGCGCTCCTGGGCGGTCGACGAGGCCGTCGAGGCGGCCGTGACCGGTCTCGTGGCCGTGGGCCTCAACTCCGCCCTCGTGAACCTGCCGATGAAGCTCGCCAGTCGCCGGGTGCGCCCCGATCGGGACGCCGCCGGTGTACCGGAGACGCGGTGGGTGCCGATGCCGTCGTCCACCTCGTTCCCGTCCGGGCACTCGGCCTCGGCGTTCGCCTTCGCCGGAGCCGTGGCCGGCGTCACTGCCCGCGCTGGCGGCGCCCCTGCGAGGAGTGGCCGCGGCGGTCGCCTACTCCCGAGTGCACACCGGCGTGCACTATCCGGGCGACGTCGTGGTCGGGTCGCTGGTCGGCGCCACGATCGGCGAGGCGACCGCAGCCGTGGCCCGGGTGGTGGGCCGCCGGGCCGGATCGACCGAGCGCGACGGATGACGGGCGGCGACCTCGCCACCGTGGCGGCCGTCGTCTTCGCCTACGCCGCCCTCTCGGGCCGCCTGCAAGGAACCGTGATCACCCCCGCGATGGTCTTCGTCGCCGTCGGGCTTGCCGTCGGGGGCGACGGCCTCGGCTGGATCGAGCCCGGTGCATCCGTCGAGACCGTGAGGATCCTCACGTCGGCCACGCTGACCGTCGTCCTGTTCACCGACGCCATGCGCATCGACGTCCCCACCCTGCGCCGCGAGGCCGCCCTCCCCGAGCGCCTGCTCGGCGTCGGCCTCCCGTTGACCATCGTGGCCGGCACGGTCGCGGCGTTGGCCCTCTTTCCCGAGCTCGGCCTCTGGCCGGCCGCTGTTCTGGCGACGGTGCTGGCCCCGACGGACGCGGCGCTGGGCCAAGCCGTGGTCACCGACCGCTCATTGCCGTCGCGGGTGCGACAGGGCCTGAACGTCGAGAGCGGCTTGAACGACGGCCTCTGCGTGCCTCTGCTCGCCATCTTCCTGACCCTGGCCGAGTCCGAGGAGGACTTGACGAAAGGGGATGCGCTCCGAGTGATCCTGGAGGAGATCGGCGGGGGCGTCGCCGGGGGCCTCCTCGCCGGTGCACTGGGCGCCCTGGTGCTGGCCTTCTGCCTCCGCCGCCATTGGGTGGAGCCGGCGTGGCACCAGATCGCACTGCTGACGGTGCCGGTCGCGGCCTACGGGGCGGCGGTGGCGTTCCGGGGCAGCGGCTTCATCGCCGCGTTCGTCGCCGGGCTGGTCTTCGGTCGGCTGGCGGGGCGCACGGGTGCGCCCACCTACCTGGCCGACCAGGTCGGCGAGCTCTTGGCCGCCCTCACGTTCCTCATCTTCGGGGCCGTGGCCCTGGGTCCGGTCCTGGGTGATCTCACCTGGGCCGTAGTGGCCTACGCCGTGCTCAGCCTGACGCTGGTGCGCATGGTCCCGGTGGCGGTGGCGTTGGTCGGCACGCGTCCCCGCCCGGTCACCGTCGGCTTCGTCGGGTGGTTCGGGCCCCGCGGTCTGGCCTCGATCGTCTTCGCCCTCGATCTGGTGGGGGAGTCCGGACTCGAGGAGGCCCCGCTGATCGTCAGGGTGGTGGGGCTGACCGTTGCCCTCAGCGTCCTCCTCCACGGTCTCTCCGCCGCTCCGGCGGCGCGTCGCTACGGCGCGTGGTTCGCCCGCCAAGCTCGGCCCGCCGACCTGGCGGAGTCCCGCCCGGCGATCGAGGTTCGACCTCGCGGGGTGTGGTCGTACGGTGCTCCGTCGATTCCCGATGAACGTTTGCCGAACCCGGGTGAAGGAGACGGCGAGGGGCCAGAACAAGCATCACCACCATGAGGACGCAGAGGACCTGCCTCTCGTCGGGCGAGTACCGGAACCTTGACATCACGGTGTCAGATCCCGACGCCGTTCTGACCTGCGATCAGCGTCGGTCCTCGTCGATCGGGGTGGCCCGACCGGCGACGGCACGGAAGAGGGCGACCACGCTCCAGCCCAAGGATGGGGCGGCGAGGGCGGCCGGGGACCGGCCGGGCGCCTTCGTCGGAATGCGGACCCGCAGCGCGCCGGGCAGTGAGCGGAAGTGCAAGGGCGGGTCGAGGCGGAGGGCCTCGCCGTCGACGCCGGCCTCGATGGGGGTGTCGCTGTCCACCACGAACTCCGGCGTAGCCCACTCGAGGACGCCGCGGAACCGCTGGATCCGACCGGCGGCCTCCGCGGCCACCAACTGGGCCGCCTCCGCCGCGCTGTGGACCTCGGCGGTCATGACCCCCAGCCGGCCGGTGTCGAGCCGGGCGCGGGTGCCGAACCCGCCGAGCCGGGTCAGGACGTAGGGGTTGTTGGACACCTGGATGATCTGGGCGCCCGTGTGGTCGGTGCCATCGGGACCGGAGAAGCGCAGGTCGAAGGGATCGGCGTCGGGGCCGAGCAGATCCGGCAGGAGCTTGGCCGTGGTCTGCCGTTTCGCGTCGCGGTACTCCTCCGACTGGACGATCTTGGCGTACACGCCCAGCGAGACGTTGTTGACGAAGACCCGGTCACCGACGCTGGCGAGGTCGATACGCCGCTCGACGGCTGCGCCGAAGGCGTCGAGGGCGCCGATCACATCATCGCGGTCGAGGCCGAGGTCGAGGGCGAAGTGGTTCCGGGTGCCGGCCGGGATGCAGACGAGTGGCACGTCGGCCTGCATGGCGACCGACGCCACCAGGGCCTGGGACCCGTCCCCTCCCGCCATGCCGACCACGTCGGCGCCTCGCTCGATGGCGTCCCGGGCCAGTTGGAGCAGGTCATCGCCGGGACGCAGCACGATGGCCTCGATGCCGCGGCTCCGGGCTTCGTCCTCGAGGTGGAAGCGCTCGGCCTTCCCGCCGCCGGACTTCAGGTTCATGATCAGCGCGCCGCGGACGGCCGGCCCGACGGGGGCGCCGGGGGTCGGCGTCGCCTCCAGGGTGGTCCGGTCCCGGTGCAGGGCGTAGCGGGAGAAGGCCGCCGAACCCGCCACCAGGGCGAGGACGACGATCACCAGGAGCCCATGACCCTCGGCGGTGAGAATGGTGACGAGGAGCAAGGCGATGGCGACGAGGAGCCCGACGCCGGCCGCCCGTCGCGCTGTTCCCCGCCGCGTCGTCGTCGTCCAGACCAAGGCGACCACCAGCAGGACGGCGATGCCGGCGAGGACAGCGCGCCCGAGGTCACCGCGCAGGCCGACGACGGCGGTCACCAGCGCGGCGGTGCCGGCCAGGAGCGCGCCGAGGGCGGCGGCGCGGCGGCGCGGGGCGATGGCGGTGTCGGGGTCGGCGTCGTTCATCGTTCCTCCTCGTTCCGGCGCTCGATGCCTTCGGCGCGGACCTCGTCCAGCGCCATGGTGAGCGTCGGGTAGAAGTGGTCGTGGTCCAGGGTCTCCAGCAGCCCGTAGCGGAGGGCCTGCTCCTGCAGCCGACTGCGCAGCTCGGCGAAGGCGAGGTGGATCCCCTGGGCGTTGAGTTCGTCGTCCAGCTGGCGGAGCATGTCCGCCGCGGTGACGTCGATGTCGGTGATCGCCTCGCACTGCAGGACGATCCACGAGGGCTGCTGCTCACGGGCCAGGTGGCGGACCTGCTGGCGGAACTCCCCGGCGTTGGCGAAGAACAGGGGCGCCTCCCACCGGTAGACGACGACACCGGGGATCTGGACGGCATCGTCGTGGCCGTCGACGCTGTGCCAACCCCTGAGGCCGGGTACCTGGCCGAGGACTGCGCCGTGGGGCCACCAGTTGCGCCGGAAGAACATCAGGATGGCGAGGACGATGGCCACGACGATGCCCTGGAGCACGCCGAAGAAGACGACGCCGGCGGTGGCCACCAGGGACAAGACGAGGGCGCTCTTCCGTACCCGGAGATAGCGCCGGAGGACCCGGAGATCCATCAGCGACAGGGCGGCGGTGATGACCACCGCCGCCAGGGCCGTCTGGGGGAGGTCGGCGAGCAACGAGTTGAGGAAGAGCAGGAGGACCACGACCAGACCGGCACCCACGACCCCAGTCAGCTGGGAGCGGGCCCCGGACTGCTCGGCCACCGCCGTGCGTGAGCCACTGGTCGACACGGCGAAGCCCTGGAAGAGGCCGGCGGTGATGTTCGCCGCGCCCATACCGATCATCTCCTGGTTGGGCTCGACCTCGTCGCCCCGCCGCGCCGCGAAGGACGTGGCCGTGGCGATCGTGTCAGTGAGGGAGACGAGGGTGATGCCGGCGGCGGCCACGAGCAGCGGCCCGAGGTCGCTGACCTGGGTCCAGGGCAGCTCCGGTGACGGCACCCCCTGGGGCAGGGCGCCGACGGTGGTGACCCCGTCCGCGGCCAGGTCGAGGACGGCCGAGACGAGCGTGGCCCCGACCACGGCCACGAGGACGGCTGGTACCCGCTTGGTGAAGTGGGGCAACACGAGGAGGACGACGAGGACGCAGAGCCCGACGACGAGGGTCGTGGCATCGGTCTCGTCGAGGCCGGAGACGAAGGCATTGAGCTCTTCGAAGAACGAGTCGGCGTCGGTGGAGAAGCCGAAGAGCTTCGGCAACTGGCCCACGATGATGGTGATGCCGAGGCCGTTCATGTACCCGACCTGGACCTCGGTGGAGAGCAGGTCGGCGACGAAGCCGAGCCGACCGAGTCCCAGGCCGACCTCGATGAGCCCGACCATGATGGCCAGCATCCCGGCCAGGGCGATGGCGGCAGCCGGGTCCGAGCCCACGAGCAGCGGGGTGATGGCGGCGAGGATCAGGGGCGAGATCGACGAGTCCGGGCCGAGGACGAGCACCCGTGACGGGCCGAAGATGGCGTAGCCGATGAGGCAGGCCACGGTGGTGTAGAGACCGGTGACCGGAGGAAGCCCGGCCAATTCGGCGTAGGCCATGCCCTGGGGGACCAAGATCGCGGCCAGGACCAGCCCCGCCACGACATCGGCGGAGAGCCAGGATCGCTCGTAGGTGCGGACCGCTCGTAGGCCGGGGACGTAGGCCTCTACCGCGTGCCGTGTCGTGCTCACGGCCCGGTTCAGGGGGTGGCGTCGACCGGCTCGGGCTCGACCGGGATCGCCCGCTCGGCCAACCGGGCCAGCGCGAGCTCATAGGCCCCGACGAGAGCGACCAGCAGGAAGAACCCCAGCCAGGAGATGTCGAGCCACCAGATCAGCAGGACGCCGACGACGGCGCCGGCGATGCGGAGCTTGTCGAGGTTGGCCGCGATCCACGCCGTCGTGGCGGGGTCCTCGGCCTTGCCCGAGACGGCGGAGCCCACCGACCGCGTGAGTCGGACGGTGCCGGTCCGGAGGCGGACGGCCCAGCCGTAGGGGCCGGTGATGGCCGCGATGGCCGCGACGACCAGGGCGCCGATGCCGAGCCACAGCGCACCGGTGGTCAGCGGGTCGAGGAAGGTGTTGCTCGTCGCCTCGACCGCCGGAACGTTGCGCTCGATGCGCACGTAGTCGAGCAGGTCCTTCTGGAACAGGAAGACCAAGCGGCGGAGCAGGATCATGCTCAGGGCGATGCCGACGGTGAGCTGCAGGAGCGTCCGCCGCCGTCGCACCGAGATGAGCAGCGTGGCCAGGATGGCCAGCGGGGCGAGCACCACCAGGAGCCAGACCAACTTGTCGGACACCTTCACCGCCTCCTGGGCGGAGCTGAGGGCCCCGTTGTCATAGACGGTGAACGTGCCGAAGTTGTCGTCCAGGGTGACGCCGAGGGCGTTGCCGATGGCCTGACGGGCGGCGTCGGGCACGTCGTCGACGGTGACGGTCGGCAGGTCGACGGTGCGACCGAAGATATCGGGGGAGGCCTCTCCGATCTTGGCCAGCACTCCGTTGATCACCGGGAGCAGGTTGATGACGATGTGGTCCTTGCTCTCCTCGACCAGCGGCGTGTTGCCCTCGAGCACGCGGACGACCTCGCGGTGGGCGAGCTCCACGGCGTCCTTCCAGAGGCGGGCGAAGGTGTCCGACGCCACGAAGGTCGAAACCTGGTCGCCGATGAAGTTCTCGACGGCGCCGGACAGCGGCACGGCGAGGATCTGGGCCCGGTCGGGCAGGGCGTCCTGGAGGATCTCCTCCGGGTTGATGAGCTGGTTGAGTTGGTCGGTGAGGTACGCGCTCAGGGCGGTCTGGACCCCGGGGTCGTCGATCAGGCTCCCCGCCCGATTGCTGAAGTTGTCGGTCTTCAGGAAGCTTCGGCGGACGAACACGCCGAGGCAGGCGGCGACCAGCAGGATGCACGACATGACCACGCCGATCACGGCCAGGACACCGCGGGCCCGGCCCTTGCGCTTCTTGCGGGTCTGGAGCACCTCGACCTCGTGGGCCAGTTCGTCCCGCTCGGCCTTGAGCGCCGCCACGTCTTCCTCGTCCACGGCCGCCGTGCCGTCGACCGGTGTCGGTTCCTCGTCGGCGGCCATCAGCCGAGCCTCCGGACGTTGACGCCGATCCCGATGGCCAGCAGGCCGTTGATCAGAGTGCGGAGCCCGATGAGGATGGCCAAGACCAGGAGCGTGGCGTCGGGCCAGGCCAGAACGACGACGCCGATGACGAGACTGATCACGCCGAAGGTGAGGCGTGGGCCGCGGTCGTCGGACGGCCCGGCGAAGGCGGTCACGATGGCGACGGCCCCGGAGACCGCCAGCACGACGCCGGCGATGACCGCGAGAACCCAGACGGTGGCGTCCGGCCAGAAGGCGGCGACGATCCCGCCGATGATGATGACGCCCCCGCCGACCCACGCGTGCCAGGCCGGGCCGGGACTCTCACGGCCGGACAGGACCTCGGCCACCCCGCCGATGATCAGCGAGACGCCGATGAGCACGCCCAGGATCCAGATGGCGGCGAACGGGTTGATCAGCAGCACGATGCCGAGGCCGACCAGCAGCAGGCCGACCACGATGAGCATCGTCCCCGTCGACTTGTCCATGCCCGCGTACTCGACAGGCCTCGGCGGGGGCGGGATCTCGGTGGTGTCCTGGGGCATCGGCGCGTCTTCCCGTCGTCAAGCTGCCGACCGAGCATCCCCCCGGGGACCCTGACCGGCGTCACCCAGTTTGGGTGAACCTGACTGCACACTACGTTCCGGGCATGGGTCAGGGGGCGGCGATCGAATGGCGGCGCCATCCCGCCGACCTGGCCCGCCTCGTCGCCGCTTCCTTGGCCCTCGCCGCGGTGCTCCTGCTCACGGCCGTCGAGCCCGACGCCCTGACCAACCTGTCCGACGACCTCGTCGACGCCGCCCGTCACCTTCCCGCCTCGGCTCGCAGCCTCGTCGCCGGCGTGCTCCAGGTGGCGGCACTCGCCCTCCCGGTGGTCGGCCTCCTGTGGGCGTGCCTGCGCCGTTCGTGGCGCCCGTTGCTGGTGACGCTCGCCGCGGTGGTCGTCTCCGCCGTGGCCATGGCCCTGCTCACCGACTGGCTCGACCGGGTGGCCCCGGCCCGGCTGGCGGTCGCGGAGGGGGCCGATTCGTGGATCACCGGCCGGGCCTTCCCGTCGTCGACCTACCTCGCGGCAATGGCCGCGGTGGTGATCGCCGTGTCCCCCCTCCTCCACCGCCGGTGGCGGCGCACGCTGTGGTTGGGGGTCGGGCTGGTGGCCGTTTTGCGCTTGATCACGGCGGCCGCCGTCCCGGTCAGTGTCCTGATCGCCGTGCTCGTCGGCGTGGTCGTGGGCTCCGCTGTGCTCGCCGTCTTCGGGGCGCCGGCCCGTCGATTCAACGAGGCGAGCCTGATCGACGCCCTGGCCCGGTCCGGTCTGGAGGTCGACTCGCTCGAGTCGTTGCCGTCCGACGGTCGCCCGGTGTTCGTCGGCCGACGGGCGGACGGGCCGCCCGTCCACGTGACCTTCGTCGGACGCGACGAGCGGGACGCCGACCTCCTCTACCGGGCCTGGCGGATGCTGCGGGTCAAGGGAATCGAGGACCAGCTCGCCGACGTCCGCCCCGGCGCGCAGGTTCGCCACGAGGCGTTGGCCTCCTACCTGGCGGCCGGGGCCGGCGCCGCCGTCGCCGGCGTGGTGGCCGTGGGCGAGACGCCGGACGACGACGGCCTGCTGGCGCTCGAGCTGATCGAGGGCCGGGCGCTCGCCGACCTCGACCAGGGCGAGGTCACCGATGCGCTGCTCCACGAGGTCTGGGCTCAAGTCGCCCGACTCCACGCCAGCCGGATCGCCCACCGCCGGTTGAGCACCGACCAGGTCCTCGTCGGGGCCGACGGGGCCCCGACCATCATCGGGCTGCGCTGGTCGCAGTTGGCGGCCACCGACCTCCGCTTGGCCGCCGATGTGGCCGAGCTCCTGGTGGCCACCGCGGCCGTCGTGGGGCCGGAACGGGCGGTGGCCGTGGCGGCCGAGATCGTGTCGTCCGAGCAGCTCACCGAGGCCCTCCCGCTCATCCAACCCCTCGCCCTGTCGCCCTCGACGCGTCAGCTGGTCAAGGAGGACAAGGAGTTGGTCACGGCGGTCCGCGTGCAGGTGCAGGCCACCACCGGGGCAGACGCCGTCGAGCTGTTCCCGCTCGAGCGGATCGGGTGGGGCCAGATCGCCAGCGCCTTCGGTGTCGTGTTCCTCGTGCTGGTCGCGCTGGCCTTCATCAGCAACTGGGGCGACATCTCCGAAGCCCTGTCGGAGGCCGACTGGAGCCGGCTGCCGTTGACGATCGTGCTGGCCGGGCTGACCTACGTCGCGGGGGCACTGAGCCTGATGGGCTCGGTGCTGCGGCCGCTGCCCCTCGGGCGCACGACGATCGTGATGTTCGGCCAGTCCTTCCTCAACCGCTTCACCCCCATGAACGCCGGGGGCATGGCCATGCGGGTCCGCTACCTCCAGAAGGGCGGGACCGACGTGGCCGTGGCCGCGACGGCAGTGGGCATCACCAGCGCGGCCAGCGGGGTCATGCAGGTCGTCCTCGTCGTCATCTTCGTCCTCTGGGCCGGGAACTCACCCGGCGGCGCGCTCGACTTCCCCGACATCTCGATCGTGGCCGTCGTGGTGGTGGTGGCGGCCTTGTTCATCGGCCTCGTGCTCGTGATCCCCAGCGCGCGGACCTTCGCCACCCGATGGCTGAAGATCGGCTGGGCCCGGCTGGGGGGCGAGTTCAAAGGCCTGGCCGGCCGTCCGGACAAGCTCGGCCTGCTCTTCGGCGGGGCTGGCCTGGCCAAGCTCCTCACGATCATGTGCTTCGTGGCCAGCTGCCGGGCCTTCGACATCACGATCGGTTTCGCCGACCTCGGGATGCTCTACCTCGTGGGTAGCACCGTCGGTGCCGCTGTCCCCACACCCGGCGGTGTCGGCGGGGTCGAGGCCGCCCTCATCGCGGTCCTCACGGGGGCGGGGGTGGACAGTGCCACGGCCGCGGCCGCAGTGGTCGTCTTCCGGCTGGTCACCTACTGGTTGCCGGTCATCCCCGGCTACATCTGCCTGCGTTACTCCCGTAAGGCCGAGCTGGTCTGACCGGGCGGGCGGCCCGGCTCAGTCGATGGTCGCCGCGAGACGCCTCGCTTCGCCATCAGCGCGGCGGTGCCCCGGCAGAACCTGAACGGGCTGATGCACATCTGGCCGTGGCGGATCGGCACCAGCCAGGGAAGGGAGCCCTCGTTGCCGCGCTCGACGAGGGCGACCGGGTCGCCGCGGTCGGGTGCCGGCGACCAGGCGGCATGGTCGTTCCGAGGGATCTGTTTGCCGGGCCCCGGCAGAAGGCGGCGCGCCGTTCGTCCAGGGAGCGCAGCATCAGTTGTCCGTCGGGGCCGACGCCCCGACCGTGAGGTCGGAGCGTCGGCGGCCCGGATCAGAGCAGGACTAGCCGAGGGCCTTGGCCTTGAGCTGGTCGAACTCCGCCTGGGTGATGGCACCGCTGTCCAGCAGCTCCTTGGCGTTGGCGATCTCCGCCGCCGAGCCGCCGCTGCCGGCGGTCTCCCTGACGTAGGAGTCGAACTGCGCCTGGGCCCGCTGCTGCTGGGCCATCGACCGCTCCGCCATGCCGCCACCGCGGACGAGGAGGTAGATGAACACGCCGAGGAACGGGAGCAGGATCACGAAGATGCACCAGAGGGCCTTCGCCCCGCCGGAGGTCTCGTGGTCGCGGAACAGGTCGCTGAAGACGGTGATCAGCAGCCAGAACCAGATGATCCACATGAACAGGACGAACATCGTCCAGAGCACTTCGCCGAGTGCGTAGGTGGCGAGCACCATTGGCAGGGTCCTTTCGTAAGGTCGGGCCCTATCGCCCGATGCCCCAGACCATAAGGGAAATGCGGGGGAAAGCGCCTCCTCCCCGGCGGGTGAAGGGCCGATGCGGCCGATTCAGTCCGCCGCGGCAGCCAGCGCGCCGTCGTCGATCGCGGCGAGGAACCGGGCGTGGTCGGCCACCGCCTGTTGGGCGTAGGCCTCGGCGAACTCGGCGATCGCCCGGTCGAAGGTGTCGGAGTTCCCGAGGTAGGCGGCGATGGCGACGGGGTCGCCGGATCGGGCGTGGCCCCGGGCCAGCGTGTCGCCGCAGAGCTCGGCGTACAGCTTCATCGCCTCCGGGACCATGCGGTCGACGTTGACGGAGATCTTGCCGTCCCGGAGCTGGCGGACGTAGTACGCCCGGCCCTCCGGGCCGGTGGTCCACCCGAGGAAGATGTCCCGGCTGGCCTGCATGAGCTGCTGGCCCTCGACCACGCGCCGACCGTGGTTCCGGTACCGGCTGGCGGGCAGGTAGCCCTCGAGCGCGGACCGCCCCGGCTCCTTCAACTGGAGGAACAAGGGATCGTCTCGGTCACGGCCCTCGAAGAGGGTGATCCAGCAACGGGTGCCCACGCTGCCGACCCCCACCACCTTCAGCGCGGTGTCCACAGGCCGGTAGCGGTCGAGGAGCACCTTGCGGTTGGGGGCGAGGGACTTCCGGTACGCGTCCAGTACGTGCGCCACCGCCGTTTCGACCTCCGAGTTCGGGAAGCGGTCGGTGATCTCCCGCAACGGTACGAGGACCGGAGGATCGCTGCGGATGCGGTGCTCCCCGTCGACCTCGATCGTCAGCTTGCGCAGGGCTTGGAGGCTGTCGCGGTCCCGGGCCGAGCGGGTCTTCTTCACGGTGCGTTCGCGGATCGCCGGAGGAAGCCGGCCGATCAGCTCCTCCACCTCGAAGCGGGCGTACCAGGTCTCCAGGACACCGGCCTCGGCGAAGCCCTGCATCGCCGTCCGGTAGGCGGCGGCCGAGCGGCGGGCCATGCGGGACTGCTCGCCCGGGCTGAGGCCGATGTGGGCCGCGGCCAGGACGAAGCTGGCCGCCAGGCGCTTCACATCCCACTCCCAGGGGCCGGGCAGCGTCTCGTCGAAGTCGTTCACATCGAACACCAGCCGGCGGTCCGGCGAGGTGTACGCACCGAAGTTCGAGAGGTGGGCATCGCCGCAGAGCTGGACCCGGAGGCCGGTGTTGGGCGTGCCGGCCAGGTCCGAGGCCATGACGCCGGCCGTCCCCCGGTAGAAGGTGAAGGCGCTCGGGCTCATCCGGCCGTGACGGATCGGGACCAGCCACGGCAGACGGTCGACGTTGTCCGCCTCGACCAGCGCGACCGGGTCCGGACGGCCATGGGGAGGGTTCCACGCCGCGTGCTCGGTGCGGGGGAGCGTCTTGCGGCGGGCTCTGCCGTCGGCTCGCCGTTCCTCGACGGTTCGGTACATGGCGCGCGTCCTTCGATCAGTGGGTCGTCGTGGACCCTAGGAGGACCATCGGCCCCTCCGCCTCCCTCCGGAGGGACGATCGGGGACGCGACGTGCCGCGGTCGCGCGAGGCTCGGCAGGGTGACCGAGCCCTCGTTCCACATGACGCCCGACGAGTTCCGGCGCCACGGCACCGAGGTCGTGGAGTGGATCGCCCGCTACCTGGAGACCGTCGAGGACCTGCCCGTAGGGTCGCCCGTCGCTCCCGGGGAGGTCCGGGCCGCGCTGCCGGCGCATCCGCCGCCACACCCCGAGCCATTCGCGGCCGTCCTGGCCGATGTGACACGCGTGATCCTGCCTGGGATCACCCACTGGCAGTCGCCCAACTGGTTCGCCTACTTCCCGGCCAACAGCTCGGGACCGTCGATCCTGGGGGAACTGCTCTCGGCCGGCCTCGGCGTACAGGGGATGCTGTGGGCCACCAGCCCCGCCTGCACCGAGCTGGAGACCCTCGTCCTCGACTGGATGGTGGAGCTCCTGGACCTGCCCGACCGCTTCCGCTCCGACGGCCCGGGTGGCGGGGTGATCGAAGACAGCGCGTCCTCGGCCACGCTCTGCGCGCTCCTTGCCGCCCGCCAGCGGGCCCAGGACGCCGGGACCGACCTCGGTGACCTGGTGGCCTACGCCTCGGCCCACACCCACTCCAGCCTGGAGAAGGGCGCCCGGGTGGCCGGGCTGGCCCCGGGGCAGATCCGCATCGTTCCCGTGGACGACGAGTACGCCATGGCCCCCGACGCCCTCGCCGCCGCCATCGCCGAGGACTTCGATCGGGGTCGGGTCCCGTTCTTCTGCTGTGCGACCGTGGGGACGACCTCGTCGCTGGCGGTCGATCCGGTGCCGGCGGTGGCCAGGGTGGTGGCCGGGACCGGCGTCTGGCTCCACGTGGACGGGGCCATGGCCGGCTCGGCCGCGGTGTGTCCGGAGCTCCGTTGGGTCAACGACGGCCTCGACCGAGCCGACAGCTACGCGTTCAACCCCCACAAGTGGCTGTTCACCAACTTCGACTGCACCTGCTTCTGGGTGGCCGACCGGGGTGCGCTGTTGGCGGCGCTCTCGATCCTGCCCGAATACCTGCGCAACGAGGCCAGTACGTCGGGCGCGGTCATCGACTACCGGGACTGGCAGGTGCCACTCGGGCGCCGGTTCCGGGCCTTGAAGCTGTGGTTCGTGATCCGCCACTACGGCGCCGAGGGCCTGGCCCACCATGTGCGGCGCCACGTCGCTCTGGCCGAAGCCCTCGTGGGCTGGATCGCGGCTGACGATCGGTTCGCCTTGGCCGCTCCTCCCCGACTGGGACTCGTCTGCTTCCGCCACGTGGCCGGTGACCGCGCCACTCAGGACCTGATCGACGCCGTCAACGCCTCCGGTGAGCAGTACCTGACCCACACCCGGCTCGACGAGCGCTTGGTCATCCGCATCTCGATCGGCCAGACCCAAACCGACGAGCGCCACGTCCGCGCCCTCTGGAATCACCTCGTTGCCCTCGCCGACGCCCTACCGTGAAGCACGTATGACCGTCACCGTCACCTTCGAGGGTGACAACCACGGCGACATCGTCCGCCAGGTGAAGGAATGGTTGCTCACCGTCGAGGAGCCCGACCGCCTCTCGGCCGCCGAGGCCATCGAGCAGGGCGCCGGCCTCTACAAGGACGCCCTGCGCATCATCGCCGCCGCCGCCCCTCGGCCCGTGGCCGAGAACGAGATCGTGAAGTCGCTCACTGACATGGGCTACCGGGCGACTGACGTGACCAAGGAGCGCATGCTCGACGGCCTGGCCCGCGTGGAGGAGCTCTCGGGCGGGACCCTGGTCAAGGACGTTCGGGACACCGGCCAGAAGGCGGTCTTCCAGATGAACGCCACCCTGGCCAAGCAGATCCTCCGCCAGCTCACCGGCGGTTGATGAGAGGGCTTCGGGCATCCGCCGTTCGTGGTCGCGCGCGTCACTAGACTCCGAGGTTTCCCATCACCGCCAAGAGCTGGGGAGCTGACGTGGCAGAGATCGAGATCGGGCATCGGGCAAGTCGGGACGTCGGGCCTACGGCTTCGACGACATCGCCATCGTGCCGAGCCGCCGGACCCGCGACCCGGAGGACGTCGACATCACGCTGGGAGATCGACGCCTTCCGCTTCGAGCTGCCCCTCATGGGCTCGGCCATGGACGGCGTCATCAGCCCGGCCACGGCCATCGAGATCGGCCGTCTCGGCGGCGTCGGCGTCCTCAACCTCGAGGGCCTCTGGACCCGCTACGAGGACCCCGACGTCGCTGCTCGAGGAGATCGCCGACCTCGACACCGAGAAGGCCACCCAGCGGATGCAGGACATCTACCAGCGAGCCGGTCAAGCCCGAGCTCATCGGCCAGCGCATCCGTGAGATCAACGAAGCGGGCGTCATCTCCTGCGCGTCGGTCACGCCGCAGCGCACCGACCGCCTTCGCCCCGCTACGTCCTCGAGGCCGAGCTCGACCTCCTGGTCATCCAGGGCACGGTCGTCTCGGCCGAGCACGTGTCCAAGACGGCCGAGCCGCTCAACCTCAAGCAGTTCGTCCGCGAGCTCGACGATCCCGGTCATCGTCGGCGGCTGTGCCAGCTATCAGGCCGCGCTGCACCTCATGCGCACCGGCGCCGCCGGCGTCCTCGTCGGCGTCGGCCCCGGCCACGCCTGCACCACCCGCGGCGTCCTCGGCATCGGCGTCCCCCAGGCCACGGCCATCGCCGACGCCCGGGCCGCCCGCATGCGCCACCTCGACGAGACCGGCGTCTACGTCCACGTCATCGCCGACGGCGGCATGGGCACCGGTGGCGACATCGCCAAGGCCATCGTCTGCGGCGCCGACGCCGTCATGATCGGCTCGCCGCTGGCCGCGGCCCACGAGGCGCCCGGCCGGGGCTACCACTGGGGCATGGCCACCTTCCACCCGACGCTGCCCCGCGGCGCCCGGGTCAAGACGACCACCCGGGGCACCCTGCAGGAGATCCTGGTCGGCCCGGCCCACGAGAACGACGGCCGCATGAACCTCTTCGGCGCGCCTGCGCACCTCGATGGCCACCTGCGGCTACGACGACGCTCAAGGAGTTCCAGAAGGCCGAGGTCATGGTGGCGCCGGCCCTGCAGACCGAGGGCAAGGGCCTGCAGCGCTCCCAGGGCGTCGGGATGGGGCACTGAGCCCCATCGGGGACCCCCACGACGTCCTCGTCGTCGACTTCGGCGCGCAGTACGCCCAGCTCATCGCCCGGCGGGTGCGCGAGGCGCACGTCTACAGCGAGATCGTCCCCCACACGATCACCGCGGCCGAGGTGGCCGAGCGGGCGCCGGCCGGCCTCATCCTCTCGCGGTGGCCCCAAGTCGGTCCACGTCGAGGGCGCGCCCCGCATCGACCCGGCGGTCTACGACCTCGGCATCCCCATCCTGGGCATCTGCTACGGCGCCCAGCTCGTGGCCCTGCAGCTCGGCGGCGAGGTGTCGAACACCGGCCGGGGCGAGTACGGGCGCACCGACCTGGACGTCCAGGGTGACGGCCTGCTCTTCGGCCCGGCCCAGCCGAAGCACCAGCAGGTGTGGATGAGCCACTTCGACTCCATCACCGTGGCGCCGGACGGCTTCACGGTGACCGCGACCACCGGCGACGTGCCCGTGGCCGCGCTCGAGGACGCCGACCGGGGGATCTACGGCGTGCAGTTCCATCCCGAGGTCGTGCACACCGCCCACGGCCAGGAGGTGCTCGAGCACTTCCTCTACGACGCCGTCGGCGCCCCCCCGACCTGGACGCATGAGCTCGATCATCGAGACCCAGGTCGACGCTGATCCGGGAGCAGGTCGGCGACGGCCGGCCTGATCTGCGGGCTGTCGGGCGGGGTCGACTCCGCCGTCGCCGCCGCCCTGGTGCACAAGGCGATCGGCCCCCAGCTCACCTGCGTCTTCGTCGACACCGGCCTCATGCGCCAGGGCGAGGGCGAGCAGGTCGTCGAGACCTTCCGCCGCCACCAGGGCATCGAGCTCATCCACGTCCGGGCCGGCGACCGCTTCCTCGAGCGCCTCGAGGGCGTCGTCGACCCCGAGGAGAAGCGCAAGACCATCGGCGAGCTGTTCATCCGGGTCTTCGAGGAGGCGGCCGGGGGCTCGAGCGACGCCAAGTTCCTGGTGCAGGGCACGCTCTACCCCGACGTCATCGAGTCGGGCACGGCCGACGCGGCCAAGATCAAGAGCCACCACAACGTCGGCGGCCTGCCCGAGGACATGGACTTCGAGCTGGTCGAGCCGCTGCGGACCCTGTTCAAGGACGAGGTCCGCGGGTCGGGCACCGAGCTCGGCCTGCCCGACGAGATCGTCTGGCGCCAGCCGTTCCCCGGCCCGGGGCTCGGGGTGCGCATCATCGGCGAGGTCACCGCCGAGAAGGTGGCCATCCTCCAGCACGCCGACGCCATCGTCCGCGAGGAGATCCGGGCCGCCGGCCTCGAGCGGGAGATCTGGCAGGCCTTCGCCGTGCTGCCCGACATCCGCTCGGTCGGCGTCATGGGCGACGAGCGCACCTACGGCTACCCGATCATCATCCGGGCCGTCACCAGCGAGGACGCGATGACCGCCGACTGGGCCCGCCTGCCCTACGACCTCCTGGAGCGCTTCTCGCAGCGCATCATCAACGAGGTGGCCGGCGTCAACCGGGTGGCCTACGACATCACGTCGAAGCCCCCCGGCACCATCGAGTGGGAGTGACCCGGCAGCACCGTCCTTGAGTGTCGGACAAGCGGCCACGGGCGACACTGAGGCGATGAGCGGCGATGGCGAGGCAGCGGGGACGGACTGGGTCGAGCTGGCCGAGGCCTCCTTCCGGATGGGAAACGGGCGGGACGACGGCTATCCCGACGACGGCGAGCTCCCGGTCCGCAATGTCGACGTGGGCCCGATCACGATCGCACCGACGGTGGTGACCAACGCCGAGTTTGCCGCCTTCGTCGAGGACACCAGCTGGCAGACCGACGCCGAGCGCTACGGCTGGTCCTTCGTGTTCGGCGGGTTGCTGCCCGACGCGTTCCCCGACACCCGGGGCGTGGCTGCCGCGCCCTGGTGGCGTCAGGTCTACGAGGCGGACTGGCGGCGGCCGGAGGGCCCGCACTCGTCGGTGGACGATCGCCCCGACCACCCCGTCGTCCATGTCTCGTGGAGCGACGCCGTCGCCTACGGCGAATGGTGCGGCGCCCGCCTCCCCACCGAGGCCGAGTGGGAGTACGCCGCCCGCGGCGGCCTGGACCAACAGCCCTTCCCCTGGGGTGACGAGCTGGAGCCGGACGGCGAGCACCGAATGAACGTCTGGCAGGGCGAGTTCCCGTCGACCAACACCGCCGAAGACGGGTGGGTGGGCACGGCCCCGGTGCGCAGCTTCCCGCCGAACGGCCACGGCCTGTACGAGGTCACGGGCAACGTCTGGGAGTGGTGCGCCGACTGGTTCGCCCCCGACAGCTACCAGCGGGACACCGCCGATCACCCCCGGGGCCCGGCGGGGGGCGAGCGGAGGATCATGCGGGGAGGGTCGTACCTGTGCCACGCCAGCTACTGCCGGCGCTACCGGGTGGACGCCCGCTCGTCGAGCGAGCCCGACAGCACGGCGGGCAACGTCGGCTTCCGCCTCGTGCGGGACGGCTGATCACCTCACGCCCGCCGAGCCACATTGTCCCAATACCGACTCTCCTGTAGGATTTAGGGGATGGGCCGACTGCTCCTCGTCGGCTTGGCCGGCTTCATGGCTTGTCTTGTCGACGGTGCCCTCGGCATGGGCTTCGGACCGACCGCCTCCAGCATCCTGCTCGGCTCGGGCCTGTCCCCGGCGGCGACGTCGACCACGGTGAACCTGGCCAAGGTCGTCACCGGGCTGGCCTCAGGCGTGTCCCACTGGCGCTTCGGCAACGTCGACCGCAGCCTGGTCCTGCGCCTCGCCGTGCCCGGCATGGTCGGCGCCCTCATCGGAGTGACCGTGCTCGTCAACGTCGACGGCGACGCCCTGCGTCCCATCCTGGCTGCCCTGCTCATGATCGTGGCCGTCCGGATCCTGGTCCGCTTCGGGCGGCTGAAGCCGGTGAGTGCGGCCACCGCCTCGGCCGACGCCGAAGCCCACCAATCCGAGCCCATCCCCGAGTGGAACAGCCGGGGCACGGCCATCGCCGCCGGGGCGGGCGGGGTGACCAACGGCATGATCGGGACCTGGGGCCCCGTGGTGACCCCGTTCCTGCTCCACCGGGGCCTGCCGCCCCGCTTCGCCATCGGCTCAGTGAACACGGCCGAAGTCGCCGTGGCCGTCGTCGCCTCTGGCTCCTTGCTGGCGAAGCTGGGCAGCTCCGGCCTCGACATCGGCGTCGTGCTGGCGATGCTCATCGGCGGCGTGCTGGCCGCGCCCCTGGCCGCCTACGTCATCCGCTTCCTGCCCGCCCGGGGCCTCGGCGTGGCCGTGGCCGGGCTGCTCATGCTGACGAACCTGCGCGAGCTGTTCACGTGGGCCGAGGTCGGCCCGCTCCGCTGGGTCGGCTACGGGGCCGTCGTCGTCCTCTGCCTGGCCGTCGGCCTGGTCCCGTCGATGCGAGCGCGGCGCCGCGAGGCCCAGCTCGCCTGAGCCGCCCTTCAGTCGACGTCGAGGTGCTCCATGATGCGGCCGAGCACATCGGCCTGGTCTGTCGGCGAGGCGAGCTGCTCGATGCCGTAGCCGAGCAGCACCGAGTCCTCGGTTGTGACCGATGCGGCCGCCACGACGAGGGCCCCGGCGAACTGGAAGTTGCCGGTGTTCGGCGGGCTGCCTGCGGGCTCGCTCTCGATGGTCCAGAGGCTGGTCGCCCCCTCGAAGCCGTCGGCATCCAGCACTCCGGCGTTCGTTGTGACCCGGGTGTCGTCCACGAAAGCCCCTATGCCGGCCACCGCGCCGTCGGTCACGTAGCTGATCTTCACGTCGACGGCCCCCTCGGCATAGGCCGACAGGTCGAACGCCACTTGCGTCCAGCCGCCCGAGTCGCCGGTGAACGAGTTCCACGACCCGGCGCTGGCCGGGACACACGGGTTGCCGAGGGTGAGGTAGTTCGTGAGGAACGGGTGCTGCTCGAGGAGGAAGGCCTGCTCGCAGTCTGCGGGCACGTCGGTGGACGTGCCGTTGTTGAGGTCGGGCAGTGTCGTCCAGTCCTCGGTGCCGGCCGGCGCCGCCTCGACGATGACGTGGTCATAGCCGAGTTCGGTGACGTAGGAGAGCTGGAACTGGAGTGTCGGTGCTTCGGCCGCAGTGACCGCAGACAGGTCGATCGTGCGTCCGATCCGCTGGTAGGACGAATCCTCGTGGGGCGCGCCGGCGTAGCGCTCGCCCTCCACGGGCCCGAACGGGTTGACGCCCGTGGCGTCGAGATACGTGCTCGAACCCGTGCTGGCGAACAGTGGGAACTGGTCAGGCGGCAGCTCGTCGCTCGTCAGGACGAACGCCCCCGCCTCGTCGAGCGGGTTGTCGACCGTGGCCGGGCCGCCCAACGGCGCCGAGACGCCGGTCAACGGATCGCCGGTGCCGCCCACCGCGGTCGGTTCGGAGAACGTCGTGCGGGCGAAGGCGCCCAGGTAGTACTGGTGGAAGTCATCAGCGAGGAGCAGGCAGTCGCTGAAGAAGTCCTCGGTCACGACGCAGTCCGCCTCCGGGGCACCGTCGAGCCCGTAGTAGATGCCACCGATCGAGCCACCGAGCTGGCCGAAGTAACCGGCCGTCTCGCCGGACTCCATCAGCTTGCCGCCCTCGTTGAGGTAGTCCCTGACGGCGAGCGTCAGGTACTGCTCCCTCTCGGCCACCGCCAGGTCCTCGAAGTCGCCCAGGTACGTCTCGGTGATCTCGTCCTCGGGGTCCTGGGTGAGGCGGTTGTCGCCCAGCTCCCAGATCACGGCGTCGTAGTGGTCGAGGACGCCGAGCGGGTGGGGGACGCCCTGGCTGTCGACGTCCCACGTGTCGTAGCTGATGCCGTTGGCGTCGAGCGCGGCGCCGTAGTCGTCGAGGTACTTCGGTCCCGTCGTGCCCGCCGGATAGGTCGGGTTCACGCCGGTGACGTCCTCGTCGGCGATCACGAGCACGTCGGCGCCGCTGTCGCCCGCGACCGTGTAGGTGAACGGGTCGCTCTGCACGAAGCCGCGCCGCCGGTCGTGCGCGGAGAAGCGCACCTCGACCGTGTCGCCGGGATCGGCCCCTCTGACCCGGCCCCGGAACTCGCCGTAGTACACCTCGCCGTCGTCGCCGTACCGCTCACCGCCGTGCCACTCCCGAACAGAGGTGACATGGGGCCGACCGCCGTTGATGCGGTAGGTCATCACCCGCCGCACCTGCGAGCGGCGCGCGGTCACGGCGACGGTCTGCGGGTCGCCGTAGGACACGTCGAAGCTGTCGACGACGAAGTCGGCCGTCGTGCGGTCCACGACCGACACCGGGTCGTCGGGGTCGAGCGCCGACTGGGCGGTGGCGATGGCGAACGGGATGTTCTTCTCGAACTCGGCCTGCACCAGATCCTCGTCGTCGGGGAAGATGAACACGCTCGTGCAGTCGGCCGGGTCCCACTCGTCGTCGGGCACCGACTCTGCGGCGGTCTCACACGTCGCCATCTCGGGCGTGAAGGCCAGCGTGTCGTACTCGCTGTGGGCGTGCTCGGTGGTCTCACCGTTGGTGGTGTAGAGCTCGGCCGAGATGTCGGGGTCGTACGTGGGGATGGCGGAGTTCTCGTCGTCGCCGGCCATCGCCTCGTAAATGACGTCGTCGGGCGTCGGGGTCGCCACCTGCCACCCGGTGCCGTAGAGCAGCAGCTCGGCGGCCGAGTGGTAGTTGACGTGGAACTCGAAGCCGACGCGGTCGAGCAGGCCGTCGAGGGCCTGCGTCTCGGGCTCGGACGCCGGGGCCACGCCCCGGTACGTCTCGCTGGTGAAGTTGGGCGACGAGCCCTCGTTGTCGTAGCCCCACTTGGTCTCGTAGTTGCGGTTGGGGTCGACGCCGTCGGCATCGGTGATGACCCCGTCGCCGTCGTTGTCGCGCAGGTTCTTGCGCCACAGTCGCTGACCGGGCTCGAACGTGAAGTCGTAACCGTCGGGGTTGGCCACGGGCACGAACCACAGCTCGGTGCGGTTGACCAGGTTCGTGATGGTGGGGTCGCTGCCGTAGCCGTCGACGATGTAGTGGGCCAGCCGCCGGTTCATCTCGGGCGTGATCCACTCGCGGGCGTGCTGGGCCGACGAGTACAGCGTGGCCGGGCGCCGACCGTCGCGGGTGTGGTTGGCCCGACGGGTGATCTTGATGGCGATGATGTCCTGCCCGTTCACCGTCTGGCCGATCGTGACCAGCTTGACGATGTCGGGGTTGTCGGCCGCGAGCTGCTCGTATTCCTCCTTGAGCCCGCCGGGGCCGCCGTAAGGTCGGAAGACCTCGTAACCCTCGGCCGCCTCCCGGGTGGACAGCTCGGCGACCGACTGGCCGTCGACTTCCTTGAGCTCGAGGTCGACGCCCTGCTCGACCAGGTCGGCGGCCTGATCGTCGCTGAGGATGACCTCGACGTCGGCCTGGCCGTCAGGGGCGGCCGACAGGTCCATCTCGTGCATGTCGAGCCCGGTGGCCCGCACGGCCGCGAGGTCGCGGGCGTCGAGCCGGCCGACGTAGACGTCGTTGGTGCCGCCGTCCTCTTCCTGGACGAGCGCGTGCCGCGCCATTGGCGTGGCGCCGGTGGTCGTCACCCCCAGACCACTGACGAGAACCCCCACGGCCACGATGGTCGAGAAACTGCGTCGCACCTCGGCACCCCCGGTTGCGTTCCCCGCCCCGCGGGAAGGATGGTCTGCGCCGCACAGCGTGTCAACGGAAAGTCCACAGGGAACGCACAGGTCGGGCCGGCCGTCGATGCGGAGGTACTCGGGGACGATGGGTCAGCGGTCGGTGCCGGACCGCCAGGCGTCGGGGTCGTTCACCAGGGCTTGGACCTCGGTGGGTAGGTCGCCGGCCAGGAGGTCGGCCAGGGTGACGCTCTCCATCACCGAGCGGACCGCAGCCCGCAGGCCGATCCAGAGGTCACCGAGGTGGCGGCTGGTGCCCTCGTACTGGATGTGTTCCGGGCGCTGGCCCTGGACCAGGGCGAGGGGACCGTCGACGGCCCGGGAGACGTCGGCCATGGTGATCTGGTCGGCGGGACGGCCCAGCCGGTAGCCGCCAGTGGCGCCCCGCTGGCCGATGACGAGACCCTCCCGGCGGAGCTGGAGCAGGATGCTCTCGAGGTAGCGGCGCGGGATGTCCTGGGCGTCGGCCAGCTCGTCGCGGGTCACCCGGCCGGCTTCACTGCTGGCCAGTTCGAGCAGGGCCCGGACGGCATAGTCGATCCGGGCGGTCACCTGCATCGGCCCATCATGCCTGACCCGGGTTGGCCGCTCCGGTGACGGACCCCTACCGTCACGGGCGCCGTGCGCCTGGTCGACCTGCATCCCAGCCTCGACGGCGACGAGCTGTTGGACCGTTTCGTCCCGCCCCGACGGTTCGCCGACGTCCGCTTCTCGACGTTCATCCCCGACCCGAACCACCCCACTCAGACCGATGCCCTCGCCGAGGTGGAAGCACTCGCCCTGCCGGTCGTCGCCGGGGGTCGCGGGATTCTGGGTCGGCGCCGGTCGTCGCCGGTCGGCCGTCCCGGCCTCTACCTCGACGGGGGCTTCGGCGTGGGCAAGACCCACCTCATCGCCGCCCTCTGGCACGCCACGCCCGGACCCGCCGCCTACCTGACCTTCGCCGAGCTGACCGCCCTCATCGGCTTCGTCGGGATGGACGCGGCCGTCGCCGCCTTCGCCGACCACCGCCTCGTCTGTCTCGACGAGTTCGAGCTGGACGACGTCGCCAACACGCTCATGACCGTCACCTTCCTGCGCCGAGCCCTGGCGGGCGGCCGGCTGCGGGTGGCGACGACGTCGAACTCACTGCCGGATCGGCTCGGCGAGGGCCGCTTCAGCGCCGAGGACTTCCAGCGCGAGATCGCCGCCATCGCCGAGCACTTCGCCGTGGTCCGCATCGACGGCCCCGACGTCCGGGCCAAGCAGACGATCCTGCGGGAGACCGTCGGTGAGGCCGAGGTCGAGGCCGCCATCGCCGAAGCGACCTCGGTGGCGGTCGACGACTTCGACGACCTGGTCGCCCACCTCCGCACGGTCCACCCGATCCAGTACGGGCCCCTCGTGGAGTCGGTCGAGACCGTGGTCATTCGGGGCTTGCACCCCGTCACCAACCAGGGCGACGCCCTCCTGCTGGTGGCCCTCATCGACGAGCTCTACGACGCCGGCCGCACCGTCCTCACCACTGGCTGCGGCGTGTCCGACCTCTTCGACGAGTCGTACCGCCACGGCGGCTACCGCAAGAAGTACGGCCGGGCCGAGTCGAGGCTGTCCGCCATGCTCGGCGAGGCCACGGCCCCCGCCGGCGCTCCGTCGTAACGCTCAGGTCCTGCTTGGCTCGGCAGAAACGAGGCAACCACGGGGGCTGTGTGGGTCGTGCTGCCGGTCCTCGGTGCCCCTGACGACCTTGGGGGGGGTGCCAAACGCACGCTCCGTGGCAAGCCACACTGCTGTCCCGTTCCGGTGGCGCGTCTGTGTTCTCTGGAACACATACGCGCCACCAGAACGGCGGAGGGCAGGTCGGAACCTCACGTCTGCCACGCAGCGTGGCGAGATCACGCTGGCACGCCGCCGACGCCCCGCAGCCCCCATCCTTCGCCCTCCGTGGTTGCGTCGTTGTCGGTGCCTAGGTCCCTGCCAGGCGGTTCACGACGGGGGCCATGGCGTCCAGCGCGTCGACCGACAGCCCCAGGTACGAGATGCCCCATCGCTCGCGGCGTTCGACGAGGGTGTCGGCGATCTCCTCGACCGAGCCGGCCAGCGCGTGAGGGCTGGCCAGGGCGGCGGCGGGGGAGATGCCGAGGGCGGGGGCCATGAGCTCGGCCATGCCCTGGCGGTCGTCGGTGACGACGACGGCGTGGACCCGGACGTGCAGCTCGAGGTCATCGAACCGGTCGCCGGCGGCCTCGCGGACGACGTCGAGCTTGGCCTGGGTGGCCTCGTCGGTGGCGTTGGCGCCCGCCCGCTCGTCGATCACCCCCACCGCCAGGTTGATGTTGAGGCCCACGATGTCGGCCTCTCGGGCGGCCAGAGTCAGCACCTTGGGCCCGCCACCGCCGATGACGATCGGGGGGTGGGGGCGCTGGACCGGCTTGGGCGTGCCCTCCAGGCCGGTGACCCGGTAGTGCTCGCCGTCGTGGTCGACGGGGCCGTCGCCGAACAGGGCCTTGATGACCGTGAGGGCTTCGGCCAGGCGTTCGATGCGGAGGCCCGGCGCATCGAGGGGGATGCCCGCGGCCTCGTAGTCGGTGGTCATCCACCCCGCCCCGAGGCCGAACTCGACGCGGCCCTCGCTCAAGACGTCGAGGGTGGCCGCCTCCTTGGCGGCGACGACGGGGTGGCGGTAGTCGTTGGCCAGCACCATGGTCCCGAGGCGCAGTGTCGTGGTGGCCGAGGCGGCCGCCATCAAGGCAGGAACCGGAGCGAACTGGTCGTCGAGGTGGTCGGCGCAGGTCAGGGTCGAGTAGCCGAGTTCCTCCACCTTCCGGGCCAGCTCGGCCCACTCGCGGGCCGTCGCCGGGCCCGAGGCCTGGATGCCGAAGCGAAACGGTCGAACGGTCATGCCGCCGCCTCCTGAGCGTCTCGTTCCTCGCGGACTTCGCGCATGGTTGCGTTGAGGACACCCCCGGCCACGATGAGCCGGCCGAAGAGGTAGAGCCAGAGCAGCAGGACGATGGCCGTGCCCAGCGTCCCGTAGGTCTCCGACGCTCGCTCGAGGCGATGGGGGAGGTAGAGCGTGGACACCAGGTGCATGGCATCCAGGCCCACGGCGAGGAGGACGGCACCCGGGAGCAGCTCGCGGGCCTCGACCTCCGGGCCGGGTAGCCAGCGCAGGGCGAGCCAGGTGACGCCGAGGAAGACGGCGATGGAGGCGAGGGTGATGATCAGGCCGGGACCGGGCGTGGCATCCCGGAGCCGGGCCGCGCCACTGATGGTGGCCAACAGCACCAGGATGAGGCCGTTGTAGGCCAGGACGCCTTTGATGATCGGCGGCTTCGTGATCGGCCTCCGGGCGGCGATGGCGCTGGCCGTCCACAGCGCCCGCACCATGGTGCGGCTGGTGGAGAAGAGGGCGTAGAGGCCGGCCAGGAGCAGGAGCCACCGGCTGCGTCGGGCGTCGGACGCCGCCTGGGCGATCTCGCTGGCGGCGATGGCGGTGATGCCCCCGTTGCCGAGCGTCGCCGCGGCATCGCCCCCGGCGGCGTCGATGAACCCGAGGATGGAGACACTCACCAGGAGGAACGCCGCCAGCCAGACGAACAGGCGGAAGGCGATGGCGCCAGCGAGCAGTCCGCCGCCGATGTCGCGGTCCCGTTCGTAGGCCGCCCGGGCGATGACGACGGGGTGCCAGGCGGTCGTCGCCGCCCATTCGACGCCCTCGGTGACTCGCTCTCGCAGGTGCGCGATCCGGCCGTCAGCCACGGGCGGCGACGCTAACGGCTGCGCCCCGTGAGGCATTCGCCTTCCCCTGCGTTCTGGCCTCCGATTCGACTCCCCCCGGGAGCAAATCGGAGGCCAGAAGCGTCCGGTGGGGTGTCGGAGGCCGTCGGTAGGGTGAACGGGTGGCGGCGCACGCAGAGCTCCTCGAGGGGCTCAACCCTTCGCAGCGGGAGGCCGTCGTCCACGGCGAGGGTCCGCTGCTGGTCATCGCCGGCGCGGGTTCGGGCAAGACCCGAGTCCTGACCCACCGCATCGCCCACCTCATCGAGGAGCGCGACGTCTCGCCCTTCGGCCTCATCGCCATCACCTTCACCAACAAGGCCGCGGCCGAGATGAAGTCGCGGGTCGGGGCCCTGGTCGGGCCGGTGGCCGAGAAGATGTGGGTCTCCACCTTCCACTCCGCCTGCGTCCGCATCCTGCGCCGGAGTGCTGACCGCCTGAGCTACCCGTCGGGCTTCACCATCTACGACCAGGCCGACGCCGTCCGCCTCACCGGCTACGTGCTCCGGGACCTGAACATCGACCCGAAGCGCTTCACCCCCCGGTCGGTGCACGCCGCGATCAGCGCGACCAAGAACGACCTCATCAGCGTCGACGAGTACGCCGGCCTGGTCACGACGCCGGCCGAGAAGCGCATCGCCGACGTCTACCGGGAGTACCAGTCCCGCCTCCAGCGGGCCGGGGCCATGGACTTCGACGACCTCCTGGTCAACGCCGTCCGGCTCTTCCAGACCGCCCCCGACGTGCTGGCCGAGTACCAGCGTCGGTTCCAGCACGTGCTCGTCGACGAGTACCAGGACACCAACCGGGCCCAGAACGAGCTGATCGTGCTGCTGGGCCGGGAGCACCGGAACGTCTGCGTGGTCGGGGACTCGGACCAGTCGATCTACAAGTTCCGGGGCGCCGACATCCGCAACATCCTCGAGTTCGAGGAGGCCTTCCCCGACGCCACCGTCGTGGTCCTCGACCAGAACTACCGGTCCACGCAGCGCATCCTGGACGCCGCCAACGCCGTGATCGCCAACAACTTCGGGCGCAAGCCCAAGGACCTGTGGTCCGAGCAGGGGGCGGGCGAGAAGATCCTCCGCTACCACGCCGACGACGAGACCGACGAGGCCCAGTGGGTGGCCAACCGCCTCCACGACCTGCACGACCAGGAGAACTACCGCTGGGGCGACCTGGCCATCTTCTACCGGGCCAACGCCCAGAGCCGGGTCATCGAGGAGCACCTCATGCGGGTGGGCATCCCCTACCAGGTCATCGGGGGCACCCGCTTCTACGACCGGCGCGAGGTCAAGGACGCCATGGCCTACGTGAAGGCGGTGGTGAACCCGATCGACGAGGTCAGCGTGAAGCGCATCCTCAACGTTCCCCGGCGGGGCATCGGCGACGCCACCATCGGCCGCCTCGACTCGTGGGCCAACAGCCAGGGCCTGGCCTTCGTCGACGCCCTGCGCCGGCAGGACGAAGCGGGTGTGACGGGCAAGGCCGTGCGGGGCATCGCCTCCTTTGTCGAGCTCCTGGATGAGCTGGCCGACGTGGTCCCCAACGGGCCGGGTGCGCTGCTGGAGGCCGTCCTCGAGCGCAGTGGGTACGTGGCCGAGCTCGAGGCCGAGCGCAGCATCGAGTCCGAGGGCCGACTCGAGAACCTCTCCGAGCTGGTCGGCGTGGCCCGGGACTTCGAGTCCGTCGACGAGTTCCTGGAGCAGGTCGGCCTCGTGTCCGACACCGACCAGCTGGACGACGAGGACTCCGCCGTCGTGCTCATGACGCTGCACTCGGCCAAGGGCCTCGAGTACCCAGCCGTGTTCGTGGTGGGCATGGAGGACGGGGTCTTCCCCCACATGCGCTCCATGGGCGAGCCCGACGAGCTGGAGGAGGAGCGGCGGCTGGCCTACGTCGGCCTCACCCGGGCCCAACAGCGCCTGCACCTGACCCACGCGTGGAGCCGGATGCTCTACGGGACCACGCAGTACAACCCGCCCAGCCGCTTCCTGGACGAGATCCCGGCCGAGCTGGTCGAGTCCATCGAGGGCAACCGGCGGGGAAGCCGTCGGGCCGCGGGAGCCTCCCGGTGGGAGGGCTCCCGTCCCGACCCGGGTGCGGGCCGGGACCGCATCGTCGAGCAGGCCATGGCCCCCCGCGGTCCCGAGCCCTCCGGGGCCGACAGCCTCGGGCTACGCATCGGTGACGACGTCCGCCACGCCAAGTGGGGCGAGGGCGTGATCCTGGACATCGAGGGCCAGGGCGACAAGACCGAGGCCGTGGTCCGCTTCCCCGACATCGGCGAGAAGCGGCTCCTGCTGGCCTGGGCCCCGCTCGAGAAGGTCGGCTGAGCGAGCAGTAGGGGGAATGCGGTGGGCGTTTCGATGACGATGGACTGTGCCGACCTGGATCGCCAGGCGACCTTCTGGGTCGAGGCGCTGGGGTTCCACGAGGTGGGCCGGGTCCCGGACATGGTCCGCCTCGAGGGCCCGGAAGGCGCCATCGGCCTGCGCCTGCTGTTCCTGCAGCAGGTCCCCGAGCCGAAGACGGCCAAGAACCGCATGCACCTGGACTGGGACGTCGAGGACATGGCCGCAGAGGCCGATCGCCTTGTCGCGCTCGGTGCCACCCGGGGCGAGGCGCACCGTCGGGGCCGGGTGGCCTGGATCTGCATGCAGGACCCCGAGGGCAACGAGTTCTGCCTGGAGCAGGTGATGACTGAGTCGGCGGTCGGCGGTCCGGACCGAGATTGAGTAGCGGCTACTCAGGCGCCCGATCCTCGTTTCGTGGTCCTTTGAGGCCATGGCAATCGGCAAGTGGTGCATGTACCTCTCGGCGGTCCTCTTCTTCCTCATCGGGTTCGGCTCCCTCGCCGTCGCCGTGGTGCCGGGGGCGGACGAGTGGGTTGCCGAGCAGACGCTCGACTCGGCCGGGTTCTCGTCCGACGACCCGTTCCGAGGATGAAGCGATCAACGCCGTCACCACCGACGAGATCGGTGGGGTGAAGACCACGGCGTGGATCCTCGCCGCCACCTTCATCCCCACGGCCTTCCTGTTCGCGTGGTGTGGCCGGTGGTTCAAGTCCATGGAGGGGTCGGTCCCGACCTTCGGGGCGATGATGCAGCAGTCGGCCCAGATGTCGGCCGATGCCCAGGCCGCCTACCAGCAGTACGCGCCGGGCTCGGTGGTTCCGGGCGGTGGCGTGGTCGCCGGCGGTACGCCGGTGCCGACCGGCCAGCCCCCGGTCCCCAAGTTCAGCGACCCGATCGGCCCACCGCCCGGATGACCCGCTAGGCGGACGCCCCGCGGGCGCTGGCTACTGTCAGCGGAGTGCGAGCCGTCGACTCCCTGGTGGCCCGCGCCCGGCTCGTCGCCGGCCGTGGGACCACCCTCGGCACCTTCCTCGAGCACTCCGCCGCCGTCCGCCAGGACGGCCGCCTGGTCGAGGAGCCGGACGGTCCGACCCTGACCCAGGCCGAAGGGGCCGACCGGGTCGACCGCCTGGCCGGGGCGCTGGCGGCCGATGTGGTGGCGGGCGACCGGGTCGTGGTGGCCACGACCAACTCCTACGACCAGTTCCTGGCCTGCCTGGCTGTGTGCCGGGCCGGCGCCATCGCCGTGCCGGTCAACCCCCAGATGCGCCCCGACGAGGTGGCCCACGTCCGCACCGACGCCGGAGCCACCCTCGTCCTGTCGGACCTGTCGCCGCTGGCGGGCTCGGCTCCCCTCGGCCGCTCCCAGGCTGGAGACCCGTCGGCCACGGCGATGCTCTTCTACACGTCGGGTACGACCGGTCGGCCCAAGGGGGTGGCGCTCAGCCACAAGGGTCTGCTCGGGACGCTGAGCGCCGGAGCCCTGTGGCCCGGCCTGGTTCGTCATGACGAAGCCGTGGTCAGCCTTCCCATCGCCCACATCATGGGGTTCGTGACGCTGCTCGGGATGGCCGCCGCCGGCCTCCCTGTGTGGTTCCTGCCTCGGTTCCGGGCCACGGCCGTCCTCGACGCCATCGAGACCCGCCGGTGCTCGATCTTCGTCGGGGTGCCCGCCATGTACCGGCTGTTGGAGGAGGCGGGGGCCGCCCAGCGGGACCTGTCCTCGGTCCGCATCTGGATGTCGGGGGCCGACGCCATGCCCGGTGACCTGGCCCGGCGCTTCAAGCGCTACGGGGCCACCGCCACGCTGCCGGTCATCGGCTCCGTCGGCGAGGCCACCTTCGTCGAGGGCTACGGCATGGTCGAGCTCGGGGGCGGGGTGGCCACCAAGGTCAGCCCGCCGCTGCTGGGGCTGGGCCTCGGTGACTCGCTCGGCATCCCGATGCCCGGCTACCACCTCCAGGTCACCGACGACGACGGCCGCCCCGTCGGCCCGGGCCAGGAGGGCGAGCTCTGGGTGCGGGGCCGGGGCGTGTCCGAGGGCTACTGGGGCGCGCCGGAGGCCACCGCCGATGTGGTCACCGACGACGGGTGGGTCCGCACCGGAGACCTGGCCCGCCGGGGCGCGCTGGGCACGACCGTGTTCGTCGGCCGGAAGAAGGACGTGATCCTCAACGGCGGCTACACCGTCTACGCCCGGGAGGTCGAGGCCACCCTCGAGGACCATCCCGACGTGGCCGAAGCGGGCGTGGTCGGGGCGCCCGACGAGGCCCGGGGCGAGGTGCCGGTGGCCGCGGTGCGCCTGACCGAGGGGGCCACGGTGACCGTCGCCGAGCTGGTGGCGTGGGTCGCCGAGCGGTTGGCCGACTACAAGGCCCCCCGCCGCATCGTCGTGGTCGACGAGCTGCCCAAGACCGGCACCCAGAAGGTCCGTCGCCAGGAGCTCCTCGCCCTGTTCGACTGACCGTTCTGGCCTCCGATCCTCCGGCCATGGCCGGAGGATCGGAGGCCAGAACGAGGATGCTTGACCTCGACCCGGATTGAGGTCGTACGGTCCGCCGGATGTCGCCCACCGCCTTGCGCTACGAGCCGTACGAGCAGACCGTCGAGCAGCCCAACGTCGTGGTCGACGGCTCGCCCAATGCCGGCACCGTGGTGACCCTCACCCACTGGCCCGGCTACCCGTGCCCGCCCGACACCGAGGCCGATCTCTCGGCCCAGATGGCCTTTCGCTACCTCGACCTCGGCGCTGACCTCCACGGCGCCGCCGAGGTCGTCACCAACAACCACTTCGACCAGGACGGCCTGGTCGCGGTGTTCGCGTTGAGCCGGCCGGAGGAAGCCTTGGCCCGGCGGGCGTGCCTCGAGGACCTGGCTGCGGCCGGCGACTTCGGCACCTACGCGTCCCGCGACGCGGCCCGGCTGTCGATGGTGATCCACGCCTACGCCGATCCCGGCCGGTCGCCGCTGGGTGACCTGCCCGAGGACAGCGACGAGGTCCTGTACCGGGAGCTGTTGGGGCGTCTCGCCGAGCTGGCCGATCATCCCGAGAAGGAGCGGGCCCTCTGGGAGGACGAGGACCGGCAGCTCGCCGAGAGCGAGGCCGCCCTGGCCTCGGGCGCAGTGACCATCGCCGAGCACCCCGAGGTGGATCTCGCCGTGATCGCCTTCACCGATCCTGAGCCCCACTGGTCAGGCCACCGCTTCGCCCACCAGCACTTCGAAGACATCCACCCGATGGCGGTCAACAACGCCACCGACCGCTTCGCCCTGCTCGTCGTCCGGGGTCGGCACTTCCGCTTCACGTACCGCTACGAGACCTGGGTCCAGTACCGGTCACGGCGCCCAAAGGCCCGCGTGGACCTGGCGCCGCTGGCCGAGGAGCTGACGGCAGCCGAGCCCGGGGGTGCGCACTGGTTCGCCGAGCCGCCGGGTGGCCTGGCGCCCGTGCTCGGCCTTGCCGAGGGCGACGAGTCCGGCCTCGAGCCCGACGATGTCATCGCCCGGGTCACCCGGCACCTGGCGACCGCCCCCGTGGCCTGGGACCCCTACGCCGTGGCCTGAGGGACCGACACCGAGGCAACGATGGGGAGCGTGGGGTCGGCCTGCCGGTCGTCAGGGGCACGCTGGCCAGCTTTTCTCAGGCTGTGCGTCGGCCGGGGCGCGGCCGCTCCATTTGGCGTCGATTGCACCACAGATCCGTGGTGCAATCGACGCCAAATCCCTGCGAGCATGTGCGAACCGTCGTCGAGCCTGTTTTCCCACGGAGCGTGGCGAATCGAGCGGTTGCCCGCCCCCGACGACCGGCAGCCCGACCCCACGCCCCTGTGGTTGCGTCGGTGTCGGTCCCTCAGCTCGAACGCCCAGCATGCTTCGACGGCGCCCGCCCCTGGTTGCGTCGTTGTCAGGCCCGCAGCGGTGGTTCAGCCGTTGCCGGTGATGACGATGCTGTCGTCGGGGACGGTGTCGGGGGCCTGCTCGTCGTCGCGGCCGCGGCCGAGGTCGACGAAGAGGGTGTTGTCCTCGACCCGGGTGTCGAACTGGTCGAGGCCCTCGCCGTCGGGCGGGTAGGTCTCGCCCTCGCAGTCCCGGAACAGGCCGTCGTCGTCGTCCCAGTCCACGATGCAGCTGTCGGTGCCGGGGGCGATGGCCAGGACGGCCACCCAGCCGGTGTTGGGGTCGTCGCCGACGTGGTTGACGATGACGGGACGGCTCCCCCCGGTGGGGTCGGCGAAGCGCAGGGCACCCTGGTCGGCCACGAGCTCGGCCCGGGAATCGACCTGCGGGATCTCGAACTCGTCGGTGCCGAGGTTGACGTCGATGTCCTCGTTGGCCGCCGACAGGGCGAGTACCGCCCCGGCCACACAGATGGCCAGCACGATGGCGAAGATCCCGCCCAGGATCCACAGCGTCGCCCGACTCATGAGCCGGAAACGGTATCGGGCGGATTCGGCGGGAATGGAGCCGATCAGTAGGTTGCAGCGCCGTGGATCTCTTCGAATACCAGGGCAAGCAGTTCTTCGCGTCCTTCGCCATCCCGGTGAGTGCCGGCGAGGCCGTGACCACGGTCGACGACGCCGTGGCCGCGGCCGAGCGACTCGGCTACCCGGTCGTGGTGAAGGCCCAGGTCCAGGTCGGGGGCCGGGGCAAGGCCGGCGGCATCAAGCTGGCCAACAACGCCGAGGAGGCCCGCGAACACGCCACCGCCATCCTCGGCATGGACATCAAGGGCCACACCGTCCACATCGTCTGGATCGAGGCGGCGTCCGACATCGCTGAGGAGTACTACGCCAGCTTCACGCTGGACCGTTCGGCCAAGAAGCACCTCGGGATGCTGAGCGCTCAGGGTGGCGTGGAGATCGAAGAAGTGGCCGACACCGACCCCGATGCCATCGCCAAGGTCTACGTCGACCCGGCCGAGGGGCTCAGTGAGGCCGACGCCCGGGCCTGGGTCGAGGCGGCGAAGCTGAACCCCGACGCCACTGAGGGTGCGGTGGACATCCTGCAGAAGCTGTACACCGCCTTCACCGAGGGCGACGCCGACCTGGTCGAGATCAACCCCCTCATCCTCACCCCGGACGGCCGGGTCCACGCCCTTGACGCCAAGGTCACCCTGGACGACAACGCCGCGTTCCGCCACGACTGGGCTGAGTACGAAGCCACCCAGGTGCGGGACGAGCGGGAGCAGGCGGCCCACGAGAAAGGCCTGCAGTACGTCGGCCTGGACGGCACGGTCGGCATCATCGCCAACGGTGCCGGCCTGGCCATGAGCACGGTCGACGTGGTCAGCCAGGTGGGCGGCAGCCCGGCCAACTTCCTGGACATCGGGGGCGGGGCCAACGCCGACGTGATGGCCGGCGCCCTCGAGGTCATCAACAACGACGAGAAGGTCAAGTCCATCTTCATCAACATCTTCGGGGGCATCACCCGGGGCGAGGAGGTGGCCAACGGCATCGTGCAGGCGCTGGGTCGGGTGGAGATCAGCTCCCCGATCGTCATCCGCCTGGACGGCACCAACGCCGAGGAGGGGCGGGCCATCCTGGCCGAACACGCCTCCGACACCCTGCTCTCCAAGCCGACCATGCTCGAAGCCGCGGCCACCGTCGTCGAGCTCGCTGCCAAGGGGGCCTGAGAACCATGGCGATCTTCGTCGACGAGAACACCAAGGTCGTGTACCAGGGGCTCACCGGTTCCAACGGCCGCTTCTATGGCCTGCGCAATCGGGAGTACGGCACCCAGGTGGTGGCCGGGACCAACCCGAAGAAGGCGGGCACCGACGTCGAGGACATCCCCGTCTACGCCAACGTGGGCGAGGCGGTGGCCGAGACCGGGGCTGACACCTCCTGCATCTTCATCCCGGCGCCCGGCGTCGAGGCCGCAGTGCACGAAGCGGCCGAGGGCGGCGTGAAGCTGATCGTGGTCATCACCGAGGGCGTGCCCGCCCAGGACGAGGCCCGCTTCTTCAACGTGCTCAAGCGGGACCACCCTGATGTCCAGCTGTTGGGCCCGAACTGCCCCGGGATCATCAGCCCCGGGAAGTGCAACATCGGCATCACCGCGGGCGAGATCGCCATGGGTGGCGGCCCCGTCGGCATCGTCAGCCGCTCGGGCACGCTGACCTACCAGGCCCTCCACGAGCTGACCCAGAAGGGCATCGGCCAGACGACGTGCGTAGGGATCGGTGGCGACCCCGTCCCCGGGACGTCGTTCATCGACTGCCTCGAGCGCTTCGAGGCCGATCCCGAGACCAAGGCAGTGATGATGATCGGCGAGATCGGCGGCTCGGCCGAGGAAGAGGCGGCCGAGTTCATCGCCCAGAAGATGACCAAGCCGGTCGTCTCCTACATCGCCGGGGTCACCGCTCCTCCGGGCAAGAAGATGGGCCACGCCGGCGCCATCGTCAGCCGGGGCAAGGGCACGGCCGAGGCCAAGATGAGCGCCCTGCGCAAAGCCGGGGCCGAGGTCGGGGAGAACCCCACTGAGGCGGGCGAGCTCATGGCCGCCGTCGTCGCCGGGCTCTGACACTCGCGTTCCTTCGCTTCGCTCAGGAAGCGCCGGCTCCGCCGAAGCTGCGAGTCGGTCCTGCTGCTCCGCCTGGGCGGACTGCGCAGCCTCCGGGCTTCGGGCGCGCAACGGCCCCGCCGCCGGAAGGCGACGGGGCCGTCGTCAGGACGTTGGGCTCAGAAGGAGGTGGGAGGCCCGGCCGCCGCGCCGCCTCCGTCGCCTTCCTGCTTCTTGAGGAAGCCCCCGCCGGCCAATCCGATGCCGGCCAACAGGCCGAGGAACACGCCGACCTTCCGGTCCAGGTCGACACCCGCCGTGCTGCTGCCGATGAGGAGCTGGAGCAGGATCAGGACCCCGGCGACGATGCCGGCGATGAAGAGGATCTGGCTCCAGGACTGGCCGAGCTCGGGCAGCTCGACACCGAACATCGGGAGCAGGATCACCGCGACCATGGCCATGCCGATGAGGATGGCGAACAGCGAGAAGATGCTGGACCAGCCGCTCTCGGAGTACGAGCCGAACCCGGTGTCGAGCCCGAACCAGGGAAAGAACGAGAAGATGAACAGGGCGATGCCGCTTCCGGCGATCACCTTGTCCCCGGTTGTGAGCTTGCTGAGATCCACGTTGCCTCCCGGTGCCACGTGTCGAAGGTGCGGGGGTCAACCTAGACGACGGTGAGCGCCCGATGAGCGACCGGAGGCCTCCGGTGGACTCGTACCGCGCTGGTACGGTCCGAAGGTGCGCATCGGAGTGCTGGCCTCGGGGAGCGGGACCATTCTCGAAGCCATGCTCGACCGGTCCCTTCCTGTGGTCGTCGTCGTCGTCGACCGTCCGTGTGGCGCCGTCGAGATCGCCGAACGAGCCGACGTCGACGCCCAAGTGGTCGAGCGGGAGGACTTCGGCCCGGATTTCGATCGGGTGGCCTACTCCAAGCAGATCGTGGACGTCCTGCACGAGGCCGACGTCGACCTGGTGGCGATGGCCGGCTTCGGCACGATCCTCGACGAGCCCGTGTTCGACGCTTTCCGCGGGCGGATCCTCAACACCCACCCGGCCCTGCTGCCGTCGTTCCCCGGCTGGCACGGGGTGGCCGACGCCTTGGCCTACGGGGTGAAGGTCACCGGGTGCACCGTCCACGTGGCCACCCTCGAGGTGGACGCCGGGCCGATCGTGGCCCAGGAGGCGGTCCCCGTCCTGGCCGACGACACCGTCGAGGCCCTCCACGAGCGCATCAAGGCCGTCGAACGCCGCCTCTACCCGGACACACTTGCCGCCGTCGTCGCCGGCGAGCTGGCCCTCCCCCCGATTTCTGAGCCCTGAACCCCGTCCGAAGGACCTGACCTGACGTGCGAGCCCTGCTGTCCGTGTACGACAAGACCGGCGTGGTCGACCTGGCCGAGGGCCTGGTCGGCCTCGGCTGGGAGCTCGTGTCCAGTGGGGGCACGGCCACGGCCATCGCCGCCGCCGGCCTGCCCGTGGTCGAGGTGGCGGCCGTGACCGGGGCCCCCGAGATGCTGGGCGGGCGGGTCAAGACCCTCCACCCCAAGATCCACGGTGGGATCCTGGCTGACCGCTCGAACCCGGACCACCTGGCCGACCTCGAGGCGCGGGAGATCACCGCCATCGACCTGGTGGTGGCCAACCTCTATCCCTTCTCCAGCGACCCCGGCATCGAGCTGATCGACATCGGGGGCCCGACCATGGTGCGGGCGGCGGCCAAGAACCACGCCCACGTCGGCATCGTCGTGGACCCGTCCGCCTACGGCGACGTCCTGGCCGAGCTGCGAGCCGACGGCGCCCTGTCCGATGCCACCCGGCTGCGCCTGGCCCGAGCCGCCTTCGCGCACACGGCGGCCTACGACGCCGCCATCGTGGCCTGGTTCGACGAGGAGGACGAAGCGTCCGACTCGCTGCCCTCGACGCTCAGCCTGACGGCCCAGCGGGTCCAGGACCTCCGCTACGGCGAGAACCCCCACCAGGTGGGGGCCCGCTACCGCCAGGCGGGGGAGCGGAGCTGGTGGGACGACGCCACCCAGCACGGTGGCAAGGAGCTCTCGTACCTCAACCTGTACGACGCCGAAGCGGCCTGGCGCCTGGTCCACGAGCTGGGCGACGGCCCCGCCGCCGTCGTCGTCAAGCACGCCAACCCCTGTGGGGCGGCGATCGCCGACGACCTCACCGAGGCCTACCGGCTGGCCCACGAGTGCGACACGGTCTCGGCCTTCGGCGGCATCGTCGCCGTCAACCGGCCGCTTCCCGTCGCCCTGGCCGAGGCGCTGGCGCCCGTCTTCACCGAGGTGGTGATCGCCCCGGCGTACGAGGATGGCGCCCTCGAGGTCCTCGCCGCTCGGAAGAACCTGCGGATCCTCGAGGCCCAACCGCCCGCCCCGCCGGGGCTCCAGGTGCGCACGATCGACGGTGGCTTCCTGGTCCAGACCCCCGACGCCGTGACCGTCGACCGGTCGGCGTGGACCGTGCCCACCAAACGGCAGCCGACCGACGACGAGTGGCGGGACGTCGACCTGGCCTGGCGCCTGGTGGCCCGAGTCGGCTCCAACGCCATCGTGCTGGTCAAGGCCGGCCAGGCCGTGGGCATCGGCGCCGGCCAGCAGAACCGCCGGGACGCCGGACGCATCGCCGCCGACAAGGCCGATGGGCGGGCCCAGGGTGGGGCCTACGCCTCCGACGCCTTCTTCCCCTTCCCCGACGGCCTCGACGGTGCGGTCGAGGCCGGGGCCACCGTCGTCATCCAGCCCGGCGGGTCGATGCGGGACGAGGACGTCGTGGCCGCCGCCGACGAGCAGGGCCTGGCCATGGTCCTCACCGGCGAACGCCACTTCCGCCACTGATGCGCATCAGGCTTGGCGGGTTTGGCGTCGAGAACACCACAGATTCGTGGGTTTCTCCGACGCCAAACGACTTGGCCCAGCCGGGAGAGCCGGACGTGACGGCGATCGTGATGGACGGGGAGGCCGTCGCCGCGGAGATCAAGGCCGACCTGGTCACGCGCATCGCGGCGCTGGCCGAGCAGGGGGTCACGCCGGGGCTGGGGACGCTGCTGGTGGGCGACGACGGGCCGAGCGCCAAGTACGTCGCCATGAAGCACCGGGACGCCGCCGAGATGGGCATCGCCTCCTTCGACGAGCACCTGCCGGCCGACGTCGACCCCGTCGAGATCGACGCCGTCATCGACCGCTGGAACGCCGACGACGCGGTCGACGCGTACCTCTGCCAGTACCCCTTCCCACCCGGCTTCGACTACGAGGCCCACCTCCTGCGGGTCGATCCGGCCAAGGACGTCGACGGCCTGCACCCGGTCAACCTCGGCAAGCTGGTCATGGGGACGGACGGGCCGTTGCCGTGCACGCCGCACGGCATCCAGCGCCTGCTCCTTCACTACGGCGTCCCCATCGAGGGCCGCCACGTGGTGATCGTCGGACGCGGCCTGACCATCGGCCGTCCCCTGGCCAACCTCCTGTCGCTCAAGCGGCCCGACGCCAACGCCGCGGTCACCGTCGTCCACACCGGTGTGGCCGACATCGGGGCGCTGACCCGCCAAGCCGACATCCTCGTGGCCGCCGCCGGATCGCCGGGGATGATCACCGCGGACATGGTCAAGCCCGGGGCTGCGGTCGTGGCCGCGGGAGTCAGCTTCGAGGGGGGCAAGGCGATCTCCGACGTCGCCGACGAGGTGGCCGAGGTGGCCGGCTGGCTGTCCCCCGCATCGGCGGTGTGGGTCCGATGACCCGGGCCATGCTGTTCGTGAACACCGTCGAGGCCGCCGAGCAGCGAGCGCGTCGGTAGCCTCCGGGGCGATATGGCGAAGATCAGTGACCTGCTGGCGCAGGGCCGGACGATCTCCTTCGAGTTCTTCCCGCCCAAGACCCCGGTTGGCGTCGAGAACCTGATGACGGCGGTGGCCGAGCTGGCCCCGGCGAACCCCAGCTTCATGTCCGTCACCTACGGCGCGGGCGGCAGCACCCGGGACCTCACCGCCGAGCTGGTCATCGACATGAACGCCACCCACGACTTCCCGGTCATGGCCCACCTGACCTGTGTGGGCCACACCCACGACCAGGTCAAGGAGCTGCTCGACCAGTACGCCGAGTCCGGGGTCGAGAACATCCTCGCCCTCGGAGGGGACCCGCCGGCCGACGGCAGCGATCCCGGTGGCGAGTTCGAGCACGCCTGTGAGCTGGTCGAGCTGATCCGGGCCCACGGGGCCGACTTCTCGATCGGCGTGGCCGCCCAGCCCGAGCTGCATCCCCGCTCGCCCGATGCCGAGTCCGACCGGCGCTGGCTGGCCGAGAAGCTCACCATGGCCGACTTCGGGATCACCAACTTCTTCTTCGACCCCAACGACCACCTGCTCATGGTCGAGGAGCTGGCCGACCTCGGCTGTGTGACCCCGGTCCTGCCCGGAGTCATGCTCTTCCGGAACCTGGGCGGCCTCACCCGCATGTCGACCATGAACCAGTCCAAGCTCCCGGCCGACATGGTCGAGCGCCTGGAGGCTGCGGGTGACGACGAGGCCGCCGTGGTCGACATCGCCGTGGAGATCGGGACCCTCGTGTCCGAACGTCTCCTCACCGCCGGCGTACCGGGCATCCACCTCTACACCCTCAACCGGGCCGACGCCGCCCTCCGGGTCATCGACGAGCTGAAGCTGTAGAGAACCGGGCCGGTAGCCTCGCCCGCCATGGCCGAGAAGATCACCGCCGCTGCTGACGGCACCCTGAACGTTTCCGACGAGCCGATCATCCCCTTCATCGAAGGCGACGGCACCGGCGTCGACATCTGGCCCGCGGCCAAGCTCGTCCTTGACGCTGCCGCCGCCAAGCACGGCAAGAGCGTCTCCTGGAAGGAGGTCCTCGCCGGCGAGAAGGCCTTCAACGAGACCGGCGACTGGCTGCCCGAGGCCACGGTCGACGCCTTCCGCGACCACCTCATCGGCATCAAGGGCCCGCTGACCACGCCGGTCGGCGGCGGCATCCGCTCGCTGAACGTGGCCCTGCGCCAGATCCTGGACCTCTACGTCTGCCTGCGCCCGGTGCGCTGGTTCCAAGGCGTGCCGTCCCCGGTGAAGGCCCCCGAGAAGATCGACATGGTCATCTTCCGGGAGAACACCGAGGACGTGTACGCCGGTAAGGAGCTGCAGGCCGGGACGCCCGAGGTCAAGAAGCTCCTCGAGTTCCTGCGGGAGAGCTTCGACTGGGACATCCGCGAGGACTCCGGCCTGGGCATCAAGCCCATCTCCAAGACCGGCTCCCAGCGCCTGCAGCGCGCCGCCCTCGACTACGCCATCGCCAAGGGCCGCAAGTCGGTGACCTGGGTCCACAAGGGCAACATCATGAAGTTCACCGAGGGCGCCTTTCGGGACTGGGGCTATGACCTGGTCAAGGAGGAGTACGCCGACCGGGCCGTCGGCTGGGACGACTGTGGCGGAGACCCGGGCGACAAGATCCTGGTCAAGGACTCCATCGCCGACGCCTTCCTGCAGCAGATCCTCACCCGGGCCGACGAGTACGACGTCATCGGCACCATGAACCTCAACGGCGACTACGTCTCCGACGCCCTGGCCGCCCAGGTCGGCGGCATCGGCATCGCCCCCGGCGGCAACATCAACTACGTCACCGGCCACGCCATCTTCGAGGCCACCCACGGCACGGCCCCCAAGTACGCCGGCCAGGACAAGGTCAACCCCGGCTCGGTCCTGCTCTCCGGCGTGCTCATGTTCGAGCACATCGGCTGGCAGGGCGCGGCGGACGACATCGTGCGGGCCCTCGAGGCCACCATCAGCGA
This sequence comes from uncultured Microthrixaceae bacterium, assembly GCA_963725155.1. Lineage (GTDB taxonomy): Bacteria > Actinomycetota > Acidimicrobiia > Acidimicrobiales > DATDAH01 > DATDAH01. Next base: position 832,368 of record CAVRXU010000008.1, on the reverse strand, counting down.
CAAGGTCGTGACCTACGACTTCGCCCGCCTGATGGACGGCGCCACCGAGGTCAAGTGTTCGGAGTTCGCGCAGGCCATCGTCGACCGCCTGTAGGTGTCGCCGGGGCACACTCGGACCGTGAACCAGGTCGTAGTGCTCTGTGTGGACGGATCCGACACGGCGATCGGGGCGGCGGCCACCGGCCTGGCCCGCCTCCGTCCCGCCGACCGGACGATCGTGGCCACTGTCGTGGACGTCGGTGACCCGATGATGGTGACCGGCGTGTCGGGGATGGCCGGCGGCGCCATGTCCCCCGAACAGCTGGATGAGTTGACCGCGGCCCGCACCGTCGACGGCGAGGCGATCGTGCAGGCCGCGCTCTCGGCGCTCGACCTGCCCGGGGCGGAGACCCAGGTGCTGTTTGGTGAGCCGGCCACCGAGCTCGGCCTCTTCGCCCAGGAGGTCGGGGCGACGGTCCTGGTCGTCGGCTCCCGGGGGCACGGAGCCATCAAGCGGGCGTTCCTCGGATCCGTCTCCGACCACTTGGTCCGCCACGCCCCCTGCCCCGTCCTCGTCGTCCGCGACGACGTCGAGGACTGATCGGGACGTGCCCCCGATCTGGGCCCCGTCGCCCGAGCGGGCCGCGGGGACGAAGCTGGCCGGCTTCGCCCGGGCCCAGGGGCTCGACGGTTACGAGGCCCTGCACGACTGGTCGGTCGCCGACCCTGGCGCGTTCTGGGCGGCGGCGTGGGACACCTGCGGGGTGGTGGGGCAGCGGGGGGCCACGGACTTCGTGCCTGGTGCCTCACTGTCGGACGCCCGGTTCTTCCCCGACGCCCGGCTCAACGTGGTCGAGACCTTCCTGGCCACCACGGGCGACGGCCCGGCATTGATCGAAGCGGGCGAAGACGGGCGCCGCCGAGCCCTCTCCTGGGACGAGCTGCGGGCGCAGGTGGCGTCACTGGCTGCGGCGTTGACGGACACCGGCGTCGGCCCCGGTCACCGGGTGGCCGCCTGGCTGCCCAACATCCCCGAGACGGTCATCACCATGCTGGCCACGGCCGCCGTGGGGGCGACGTTCTCGTCCACCTCACCTGACTTCGGCCCGGCTGGGGTCCTGGATCGCTTCGGCCAGATCGAGCCGACCGTGCTGGTGGCCTCCGACGGGTACGTCTACGGCGGGAAGGCCAACGACTGCCTCCCTCGCCTGGCCGAGATCCGGGCCGGGCTGCCCAGCGTCCGCCGGACGATCGTCGTGCCCTACCTCGGCGCCCCGACCCCAGAGGGGGCCGAGGCCTGGTCCGATGTCCTCGCCACCCATGCCGGAGCCGACCTCGTCGTCGACCGCCACCCCTTCGACCACCCCTGGTACGTCCTCTACTCCTCCGGCACGACGGGAAAGCCCAAGGCCATCATCCACCGGGCCGGCGGGGTCCTCCTCAAGCACCTCGTCGAGCATCAGCTCCACTGTGACGTGCGGCCCGGGGACCGGGTGTTCTACTTCACGACGGCGGGCTGGATGATGTGGAACTGGCTGGCCTCAGGGCTGGCGTCGGGCGCCACGCTGGTCCTCTACGACGGCTCGCCCTCGTATCCGCCGCCAGTGCTGTTCGACCTGGCCGACGAGGTCGACGTGAGCCTGTTCGGGACGTCGGCCAAGTTCATCGACGCCATTGACCGCATGGGCCTCGACCCGGCCCGGACCCACGATCTCGGGTCGCTGCGAACCATCACCTCCACCGGCTCACCCCTCGCCCCCGAGGGCTTCGACTACGTGTACGAACACGTGAAGGGCGACGTCCACCTGGCCTCCATCTCGGGCGGCACGGATCTCTGCGGGTGCCTGGTCGCCGGCGACCCGAGCGGACCCGTCCACCGGGGCGAGATCCAGCGCCCCGCACTCGCCCTCGACATCGATGTGGTCGACGAGGCCGGCACCGCGCTCCCGCCGGGGGAGAAGGGCGAGTTGATCTGCCGCACGCCGTTCCCGTCGATGCCTCTGGGCTTCTGGGGCGACGACGACGGCAGTCGCTACCAGGCGGCCTACTTCGAACGGATCCCCGGGGCCTGGCACCAGGGCGACTTCGCGGCGTGGACCGAGCACGGGGGCCTGGTCATCCACGGCCGCTCCGACGCCACGCTCAACCCAGGGGGCGTGCGGATCGGCACGGCCGAGATCTACCGGCAGGTGGAACAGGTCCCCGAGGTGGCCGAGGCCATCGCGGTGGGCCAGGAGGTCGAGGGAGACACCCGCATCCTGCTCTTCGTCGTCCTGCGGGAGGGCGAGCACCTCGACGCCGAGCTCACAGACCGCATTCGTCGCCAGATCCGGGCCAACACCACGCCCCGCCACGTCCCGGCCAAGGTCATCGCCGTCCCCGAGATCCCCCGGACCCGCAGCGGCAAGATCACCGAGCTGGCCGTGCGGGCCGTGATCCACGGCGACGAGGTCCGCAACGTCGAGGCCCTGGCCAACCCGGAGGCCCTCGACCACTACCGCGACCTCCGGGAGTTGGCGGACTGACACGAACCAGCCCCGGCCTCGGCCGTCCAGCAATTGGGTCCGTTTCCGCCGAGGCGGGGTAGGAGGGCGAGCGATGCGACTCGTCCGACGACTCCTCCCGTTCTCGACCGCCAGTGGCGCGGCCTGGTTCGCCTTCCGCCACCGTGAGCTCCTCTGGGACTGGGGGACGTGGACCGCCCAGGCCCTGCCCCGGGCCGTCGGCGGCCATCCCGGCGACGTGATGAAGGAGGCCTGGCTCCGGGCCCGCCTGAGTGGTGACGACCGGGTCGGCGCCCGGGGTGTCGACGTGCGGGTGATCGACGGCCGGGCCTCACTCCGCGGCGAAGTCGGGCCCGGTGGCCGGGTCCTGGCCACGCAACTGGCGCGGGACGTCCCGGGAATCGTCACGGTGAGCGACGAGCTCCGCGAGCGCCAGGCCCAGCCCACCGGGTGACCAGCGCGCCCCGAAGGGCGCTCGACGAGAGGAACGGGATGGACGGCACCACCCTCGGAGTGGAAGAGGAGTTCCAGATCATCGATAAGACGACCGGCGAGCTGGTCCCTCGCTCCGATGAGCTCGTGCCGGCGGCTCGACGCTCGCTCGGCGACCGCGTGACCGCGGAGCTGAACCGGTGCCAGGTCGAGACGGCGACGGCGGTCTGTGCCGACCTCGGCGAGGTCCGGGCCGAGCTGGTCCGTCTCCGCTCGGGGCTGGACCGGGCCGCCGGCGTCATCGGGTGCGGGATCCTGCCGCTGGCCACCCATCCCTGGAGCTCGTGGCGGGACCAGCAGGTGGAGGACGACCGGGCCCGGTTCCGGGAGATGGAGGACCGGTACCAACGGGTCGCCCGTCAGCAGGTGATCTGCGGGTGCCACATCCACGTGGGGATCGAGGATCCCGACCGTGTCGTCGAGGTGATGACCCGGGTCCGCCCGTGGATCCCGGTCCTCCTGGCCCTGTCGGCCAACTCGCCCTACTGGAACGGCGAGGACACGGGGTACGACTCCTACCGGCTCGAGGTCTGGGAGCGGTGGCCGACGGCCGGCATGCCCCCCGAACTGGCCGACCGGGCGGCCTATGACGGGGTGGTGGACGAGCTGCGCGACGCCGACGCCATCGAGGACGCCACCCACCTCTACTGGTACCTCCGGCCGTCGGACAGCTTTCCGACCCTCGAGTTCCGAGCCACCGACGTCTGCCTGGACATCGACACGGCGGTGGGCGTGGCCGGCCTGGCCCGGGGCCTGGTCCGGACCTGCCTCGCTGACGCCCGGGCCGGTACGGCGGTGGACACGGTCTCGCCCGAGCTCCTCGGCGCGGCCCTGTGGCGGGCCGCCCGGTACGGACTGGGGGGCGAGCTGGTCTCACCCCTCAGCGGCGTGCCCCTCCCCGCGGCGGAGGTCGTGGGCGAGCTGCTGGCCTGGGTCGGCGATGCCCTCGACGACCTCGGCGATCGGGAGACCGTCACCGGGCTGGCCGAGGCCATCCTGACGGAGGGCAACGGGGCGCGGCGCCAACGTGAGGCACTGGCGCGGCGTGCGGATCCCGCCGATGTCGTCGCCCTCGGACGGGCCGGGTTCCTCACCCGGGCCGACTGACGCGATCCGCGGTCGGGCGAGTACCGTCGCGCGTCCACCAGAAGCGCAGCCGGACCACAGACGAACCACAGGGGGACTCGTGCGCGACCACGACAAGATCTACATCGACGGGGCCTGGGTGCCCTCCACCGGGAGCGGCACCATCGAGGTGGTGAACGCCTCGACCGAGCAGGTCATGGGCAGCATCCCCGAGGGCACCGCCGAGGACGTCGACAAGGCCGTTGCCGCGGCGAAGGCCGCCTTCGCGACCTGGGGCCGGACCGAGCCCGAGGAGCGGGGCAAGTTCATCCAGCGCCTGGCCGAGGGCCTCGGTGCCCGGTCGGAGGAGATCGCCCAGGTCATCTCCGAGGAGATGGGCATGCCCCTCATGTGGGCCAACATGATCCAGGCCGGGCTCCCCGTCGGGAACATGGGGACCTACGTCGAGATCCTCTCGGACTTCCCCTGGGAGGAGCGGATCGGCAACTCGCTGGTCGTGCGGGAGCCGGTCGGCGTGGTCGGCTGCATCACGCCCTGGAACTACCCGCTCCACCAGATCGTCAACAAGATCGCCCCGGCCCTCGCCGCGGGCTGCACCGTCGTCCTGAAGCCCAGCGAGGTCGCGCCACTGGACGCCTTCATCCTGGCCGAGGTCATCGACGAGGTCGGCCTGCCCGCCGGCGTGTTCAACCTGGTCACCGGCTTCGGCCCGGTCGTGGGGGAGGCAATCGCCGCCCATCCCGACGTCGACATGATCAGCTTCACCGGCTCCACCCGAGCCGGCAAGCGGGTCAGCGTCCTCGCCAGCGACACGGTCAAGCGGGTCGCCCTCGAGCTGGGGGGCAAGTCGGCCAACATCATCCTGGACGACGCCGACCTGGCCGAGGTCGTGCCCAAGGGCGTGTTCGCCTGCTACCTGAACTCGGGCCAGACCTGCACCGCCCACACCCGGATGCTCGTGCCGAAGGAGAAGCACGACGAGGCCGTCGCCATCGCCGCCGCCGCGGCCGAGGGCTTCCCGGTCGGGCCGGCCGACCAGGACGGGGTCATGCTCGGCCCCCTCTCCTCCGCCGCCCAACGGGACCGGGTCCAGGACTACATCCGCAAGGGCATCGACGAGGGGGCCACGCTGGCCACGGGCGGCCCCGAGGCGCCCGAGGGCCTGGACACCGGGTACTTCGTGCGACCGACGGTGTTCGGCAACGTGTCCAACGACATGACCATCGCCCAGGAGGAGATCTTCGGCCCCGTGCTCTCGATCATCCCCTACGAGGACGAAGAGGATGCGATCCGCATCGCCAACGACACCCAGTACGGCCTCGCCGGTGGCGTGTGGTCGGCCGACGAGGAGCGGGCCCAACGGGTCGCCCGCCGGATGCGCACCGGTCAGGTCGACGTCAACGGTGGCAGCTTCAACATCAAGGCTCCGTTCGGCGGCTACAAGCAGTCCGGGGTCGGTCGAGAGCTCGGGCGGTACGGCCTGGAGGAGTTCCTCGAGGTGAAGTCCATGCAGCTCAACGACTGAGCCCGAGCGGATCAGGAGCGAGGGGCTGCGGCGGCGAGAGGGGCGAGGACGGATAGCGGCGACCACGGTCGCCGTGCTGCTCCTGGTCCCCTCGTGCGCGGCCCTCAGAGGCGACGACGGCGCGGCGGTCGAGGAGACGGCCGCCGCCTACCTCAACGCGTGGGTGGCGGGTGACACCGCGTCCATGGCCGCCATGGTCGTCGACCCCCCCGCCGACTTCGCCGCGGTCCAGCAGCAGTTCCGGGCCACCCTGCAGGTGGTCAGCGCCGGGGTGGCCGACATCGCGGTCGAGTCGTCAGGGGGCGAAGCCACCGCCTCCTTCACCGCCGACCTCGGCCTCCAGGGCCTCGGGCACTGGAGCTATGACGGCAGCATCGACCTGCAGCGGGTCGACGGCACCTGGCTGGTGGCGTTCACCCCGGCGTCCCTGCACCCGGCCCTGACCGACGGTGCCCGGCTCCAGCGGGTGCGGGAGCAGGGGCCTCGGGCCGTCATCACCGCCGCGAACGGACAGCCGCTGGCCGTGGGCGGACCGGGCGCCGGCAGCCGCCTGGACGGGTTGGCCGGCTCGCTGATGGGCGGCCTGCGGGAGCTGACCGCGTCGGAGGCGGCCCAATTCGGTCTCGACTACGCCGCCGGCGACCTGGTCGGTGACGACGGGGTGGAGGCCGGGTACGAGCACCGTCTCGAAGGCGACCCGGTGGGTCGCATCGAGGTCGTCGACGCCGCCGGTCGGGTCACCGGCGTGCTCGAGGAGTTCGGCGGCGAGGCCCCCGGGCCGTTGGTGCTCACCCTCGACTACGCCACGCAGCGGGCGGCTGAAGCGGCGATCGCCAACGTGACGTTGCCCGCGGCTCTGGTCGCCGTCGACAGCCGGACAGGTGCCATCCGGGCCGTGGCCAACAACCCCCCGGGCTTCGACCGCGCCCTGCTGGGTGACTACGCGCCAGGGTCGACCTTCAAGATCGTGACCGCCGCGGCCTTGCTCAGCGCCGGCCTCGAACCGGATCAGATCGTGCCCTGCCCGTACGAGATCCGGCCCGGTGACTCGGCTCCCTTCACCAACGCCTTCGGCGAGGAGTACGGCGACATCCCGCTCATCGAGGCCTTCGCCAAGTCCTGCAACACCACCTTCGTCAGCCAGGGCTTCCAGCTCGGGGTCAACCGGTTGCACGAGATGGCCGAGACCTTCGGGTTCAACCAGGCCTACGACATCGGGGTGCCGGTGGTGGCCCCCTCGTTCCCGCTCCCGGAGTCCGACACCGAGCTCGGGGCCGCCTCGATCGGGCAGGGCCGGGTCTCGGTCACCCCGCTCCACATGGCCACCGTCGCCGCCGCGGCCTACGACGGGACATGGCGTCCCCCCTACCTGGCCGGTGAGCCGCCCACCGAGGGGAGCCATGCGCTCCCCGCTGCCGCGGCGGCGGCCTTGCCCGACTTCCTGCGGGAGGTCGTGCGGTCGGGCACCGGCACGGCCGCGGCCATCATCGGCCGGGACGTCGGGGGCAAGACGGGCACTGCGGAGTTCGGCGACGAGGATCCGCCCGAGACCCACGCCTGGTTCGCCGGCTTCATCGACGACCTGGCGTTCGCCGTGGTCGTCGAGGGCGGCGGGATCGGTGGGGAGGTGGCGGCCCCGCTCGTCCACGAGTTCCTGGTGAACCTGCCCGCCCCGCCGGTCGGCCCCGGCACCCTGCCCGGGGTCGACGGCTGAGCCGATTCGTCGGCTAGATCGGTCAGCGACCCTCTCGGTAGGGTCCGCCCATGGCATCCCCCACTCGCGTGGCCGTGACCGGCGCTGCCGGTCAGATCGGCTACAGCCTCCTGTTCCGCATCGCCAACGGCGACCTGCTCGGCCCGGATCGGCCCGTGCAGCTCCAGCTGCTGGAGATCCCCCCTGCGCTGGGTGCCCTCCAGGGTGTGGCCATGGAGCTCGACGACTGCGCCTTCCCCCTGCTCGACGGCATCGTCCAGACCGACCAGCCCGAAGTGGCCTTCGAGGGGGCCGATGTGGCCCTCCTGGTCGGCTCCCGGCCCCGGACCAAGGGCATGGAACGGGCCGACCTGCTCGAGGCCAACGGGGCCATCTTCACGGTCCAGGGCAAGGCCCTGTCCGCCGCGGCCGCCGACGACTGCAAGATCCTGGTGGTGGGCAACCCGGCCAACACCAACTGCCTGATCGCCATGAACAACTGTGACCGGCTGCCCGAGAAGAACTTCACGGCCATGACCCGCCTCGACCACAACCGAGCCCTGGCCCAGGTGGCGGCCAAGGCCGGTGCCCCGGTCGCCGACGTGACCCGCATGACCATCTGGGGCAACCACTCGGCCACCCAGTACCCGGACGTCTTCCACGCCCAGATCGGCGGGAAGCCCGCCCTCGACGTCATCGGCGACGAGGCCTGGGTCGAGAACGACTTCATCCCCACGGTCCAGCAGCGGGGCGCGGCCATCATCGAGGCCCGGGGCAGCTCCAGCGCCGCCTCCGCGGCCAACGCCGCCGTCGACCACGTGCGGACCTGGTTGGACGGCACGCCGGATGGCGACTGGGTCAGCATGGCCATCCCGTCCGACGGCTCCTACGGCACCCCCGAGGGCCTGCTCTCGTCCTTCCCCTGCACCACCGAGGACGGCGAGTGGTCCATCGTCCCGGGCCTGGACATCGACGACTTCTCCCGCCAGCGCATCGACGCCAGCAACGGCGAGCTGGCCGACGAGCGCGACACCGTCTCGTCGCTGGGGCTCATCTGACGCTTCGGCCCTGTCGGGCTGGAGCGACCGCACCGATGGCAACGATGGGGCGTGGGGTCGGCCCGAGGGTCGTCGGGGGCACGCCCGCTCCGCGGATCTCACGCAAGGCGGTCAGGCCCCCGTGGCGTGGCCAGATCCACCACACGTCGTGACGGAGTCGGACGTGCGGTTGTCATTGGAGGCAATAGGGGTCGGATTCCGCCCCTTATTGCCTCCAATGACCTGCGCCTGACCACGGAGGGTGTGGGCCTCGGTTCTGGGTGCCCCCGACGATCGGCAGCCCGTCCTCCCGCCCCCGTGGTTGTCATCGTTCGGCCCAGCCCGCCGAGCCGAACGTCACGTCGTTACTTCAAGAACTTCGAGGTCGTGTTGTCGGCCAGGACCTTGCCGTCGGTCTGGCAGGTCGGGCAGTAGTTGACCGTGTACTTCACGTAGGCCACCTCGCGGACGGTGTCGCCGCAGACCGGGCAGATCTCACCGGTGCGGTGGTGCACGGCCCCGGGCCGCTCCTTGGACGCGCTCATGTCGTCGCGGGCGCGCTCGTAGGCCAGGCCCTCGTTCACGGCCTCCTGGATGGCGGCGTGCAGGCGGCCGACGTCGTCCGGGGTCAGCTTGGACGCGTTGGCGAACGGGGAGAGCTTGGCCTTGTGGGTGATCTCGTTGGCCAGGCGACGACCGATGCCGGCCATGGGGTGCTGGTCGCGGAGGACACCGTGGAGGCGCTTGGACTGATCGCCGATGCGCGCGGCCACCCCGTCGGCGTCGAGGCCGTCGGCGTCGGGTCCGAGGTGGGCGATCGGCTCCTCGCCCTCCCGGAGCTCGTCGACGACCCAGACCCCGGCCCGCTTCTCGGTGCCGGCCTCGGTGAGCAGCAGGGCCCGCCCGTCGGCGAAGACCCACCGGGCCAGCCCGCCCCGCGGCTTCTTGGTCTGCTTCTCGTCGGGTCGCAGCCGGCCGCCCTGCATGAGGTGGACGACGAAGGTCGCCGGCTCGAACGCCAGGGCCAGGTACTTGCCCCGCTGGTCGACGCGGAGGAGGGGCGAGCCGTAGGCCACGTCCGGGGCGGGTGCGTACGTCTTCAACGCGGTGAACGAGATGGGCACGAACCGCTCCAGCACCGCCCCGCCGAACTCCGCCGTCAGGCGCTCGGCGTGGGCTCGGACCTCGGGCAGCTCAGGCATCGGCCAGGGCCTCGTCGAGTCGGGCCAGCGCGTCGCGGTGCTCGGTCAGCGCGGCGGTCGCCCCGCGGACGGTGAGGCGACCGGCCGTCAGCGCCTCCGCCGCGCTCAGGGCCCCGTGGGCGATGGCCTCCGCGGTGCCCCGGTCCTGGGTGAAGGTCACGTCAGGGTCCTGCGCCTGGCCGGGCAGGACGCGCACGCCCTCGGTTCCCAGGTCCACGTACCAGGCCACCTCGCCCTCCGGATCGGTCACGACCTGTTGGATGACGAACGGGGTGTCCGCCCCCGGGAGGGCCCGCGCGGCCGCGTCCAGGGCCACGATCCACTCGGGCGAGAACCGTTCCGGCACGGCGACCACGGTAGGGGCTGACCTTCCTAGGGTGACGCCGTGGGTGACGAGCACTGGCGGTGGGCGTGGTCGGCACCGGACGGCGGCGAGGGCGGACACCTGGGCATGGTGTTCGGGACGGGGCTGGTCACGGTGACCGCCTCCTTGACCCGGGTCGGGCGGGACCTGGTCGTGCTGACCGAGCCCGAAGCCTCCCGGCCCCGGCCGGGCTCGATGGAGATCCGGGCGTCGGGCCTGTGGGCCGACGCCATCGAGGAGGAGGCCGGTGAGCGGTGGACGATCGGGCTCGAGGCCTTCGCTCTGGCCGTCGACCATCCCGACGACGCCATGGGTCGCCGGGTGCCGTTGGGCTTCGACCTGGAGTGGGAGCGGTCCGGCCCCGACCACGAGGGCCGGACCCCGGCCCGGGTCCACGGCGAGGTCCTGGTGGAGGACGAGGTGATCGACATCGACGCCGACGGCTGGTGGCAGGGCTGGGGACGGCCCCCAGGCCACCGCTAGCCTCCGGCCGGTGTTCCATCCCGTCCTGGCCCTGCTCGGCGACCTCGATCCCGAGCACCTGCTCGCCACCTTCGGGACCCTCGGGCTCTTCCTGATCATCTTCGCCGAGTCCGGGCTGCTCGTCGGCTTCTTCCTGCCCGGCGACTCGCTCCTCTTCACCGCCGGCCTCCTCTCCTCCCAGGGGAAGCTCGCGCCGCTGCCGATCCTGCTGGCGGGCTGCTTCGCCGCCGCCGTGGTCGGGGACCAGGTGGGCTACGCCTTCGGCCGTCGGGTGGGGCCCTCGCTGTTCAAACGGGAGGACTCCCGCATCTTCAAGCAGGAGTACATCGAGAAGAGCCAGGAGTTCTTCGCCGAGCACGGCTCCAAGACCATCCTGCTGGCCCGCTTCGTGCCGGTGGTCCGCACCTTCGCCCCGATCGTGGCCGGCGCCGGGAAGATGCACTACCGCACGTTCCTGGTCTACAACCTCATCGGCGGGTTCCTCTGGGCCGTCGGCGTGACGTCGCTGGGCTACATCCTCGGCGAGTCGGTCCCCAGCATCGACAAGTACCTGCTGCCGGTGATCGGGGTCATCATCGTGATCTCCGTGGCCCCGGTCGCCTGGGAGCTCCGCAAGGCCCGCAGGGCGGGGCCGGCCGGTACCGACGGAAGCGCCCGACGACAACGACGACTCACCGGTGCCGAGCTCGCCGCGATGAGGATGTCGGACCGGTGAACCTCTTCGTCGCCTTCGGGATCGTCGTGTCCTGGTCGTCGCGTTCACCATCACGCCATGCTGCTCTTCCGCCGCCGGGCGCCGGAGGGCAGCTGGTTCCAGGACGGCGACCGGGCCTCGGGGGTCTTCGGCGTCCTGGCCACGGGCTTCTCCGTCCTGCTCGGCTTCATCGTCTTCCTCTCCTTCACCACCTACGACGGCGTCGAGATCGGGGGCCGAGGACGAGGCGGTGATCGTGACCCAGCAGTTCGAGACGGCGCAGTTCTTCCAACCGATCCGTCGCCGAAGAGCTCAGCGGTGAGCTGCTCTGCTACGGCCGCTCGGTCGTCGGCGAGGAATGGGACCGGCTAGAGCGGGCACGCTGGGCGACTCGATCAACCCGTGGAGCGTCGCAGATGTTCCAGACCCTCCCGTCTCGAGCCGCACACCGCCACCGAGCAATCGGCCTACGACCGCTGGATGGACCAGACGATTGCACTCGGGAGCAGGCCCGCAACGAACGCATCCACGGGTCAACGGGGTCATCCCGGTCCCCCTCTGGATCGTCCTGTTCTTCGTCTCGGCGGTCATCTTCTTCTTCATGCTGTTCTTCGCGGACAGCGGCGAGGGGCCATTCACCCAGGCGATGCTGATGGGGTCGGTCACGTCGGTCATCACGATCCTGCTGCTGCTCCTCGTCTTCTTCAACCAGCCCTTCCAGGACGACGTCGGGTGGGCTGCAACCGGACTCGATGGAGCGATCCCTACGCATCATCGACGCCGCAGATCCAGGCACGAGCACATCACCGTCGATCCGCCCTGTGACGAGGCCGGTCTGCCCTTCTGACATGGCCACAACGTACGAGCAACCCAGGCTGGAGCTGGCCGCCACCGTCCTGCTGGCGATTGCGGCGGTGGCGACGGCGTGGAGCAGCTACCAGGCCACCCGCTGGAACGGCGAGCAGGCCAAGGACGGCCAGTCGGACCAACGCCATCCGGGTCGAGGCGGCCCGGGCCCAGAGCGAGGGCGAGGCCCAGACCGCAGGTCGATGTCGCCACCTTCATCCAGTGGGTCGACGCCGACGCCCACGACGACGAGGATCTGGCCGACTTCTACGACGACCGCTTCCGGGACGAGTTCCAGCCCGCCTTCGACGCCTGGCTGGCCACCGATGCTTTGGTGAACCCCGAGGCCCCACCCACGCCGTTTGCCATGCCGGAGTACCAGGTGGCGGCTACCGAGCGAGGCCGCCGGATCTGGACCAGCAGGCCGAGGTCTCGTCGGCCAACGTGCGGGCGGACATCCAACGGGCCAGCAACTACGTGCTGGGCGTCGTGCTCTTCGCCGTGGCGCTCTTCTTCGCCGGCATCAGCACGAAGCTGGACAGCGAACGGCTCCGCGGCGTCATGCTCGGCATCGGCTACTTCATCTTCCTCGGCGCCCTGGCCTGGATCGCCACGTTCCCCGTCAGCTTCGCCACCTGAGCGACGTCAGGATCAGACCCGGGAGTAGAGGATCTCCCGCTTGACCTCTTCGATGGCCTGGGTGACCTTGATGCCGCGGGGGCAGGCGTCGGTGCAGTTGAAGGCCGTGCGACAGCGCCACACGCCGCTGCGCTCGTTGAGGACGTCGAGGCGTTCCGCGGCGGCCTCGTCCCGGCTGTCGAAGATGAAGCGGTGGGCGTTGACGATGGCGGCCGGGCCCACGTAGCCCGAGTTGCCCCAGAAGATCGGGCAGGAGGTCGTGCAGGCGGCGCAGAGGATGCACTTGGTGGTGTCGTCGAACCGCTCCCGCTCCTCCGAGGACTGGGTGCGCTCCCGGTAGCCGGGCTCGTCGGTGGTCACCAGGTAGGGCAGCACCGAGCGGTACTGGGCGAAGAAGGGCTCCATGTCGACCACGAGGTCCTTGATGACCGGCAGGCCCCGGATGGGCTCGACGGTGATCTTGTCGCCCACCTCCTGGATGAGCAGCGTGCAGGCCAGGCGGTTGACGCCGTTGATGACCATGGCGTCGGACCCGCAGACCCCGTGCACGCAGGAGCGGCGGAGCGCCAGCGTCCCGTCCTGGTGGTACTTCACCTCGTGGATGGCGTCCAGGACCTTGTCCGTGGGCTCCATGTCGACCGAGTAGGTCTCCCAGTGGGGCTTGGTGTCGGTCTCGGGGTTGTAGCGCTTGATCTTCAGCTCGACCTGCATCAGTACTTGCGCTCCATGGGCTCGTAGTTCCCGCCGATGACCGGCTTGTAGTCGAGGCGCACGGCCCCGTCGTCCTCACGGTGGGCCAGGGTGTGCTTCATCCAGTGCTCGTCCTCCCGCAACGGGTGGTCGTCCCGGAAGTGGGCGCCGCGGCTCTCGGTGCGGGCCCGGGCACTGGCCACGGTGACCTTGGCCAGCTCGATGAGGTAGCCCAGCTCGAGGGCCTCGGTCAGGTCGTAGTTGAAGACCTGGCCCTTGTCGTCGATCGAGACCCCTTCGTACTCCTCGGTCAGCTGATCGATGAGGTCGGTGGCGTGGGCCAGGCTCTCCTCGGTGCGGAAGACCATCGCGTTGTTGGTCATCTCCTCCTGGAGCCGAGCCCGGATGTCGGCCGTGTTGCCCCCGCCGTCACCCGCCTTCATCTTCTCGATGCGGGCCTTGACCTCGGCCTCCGGGGCCTCGGGGAGCTCGGGCTGGTCGGCGTCGGTGACGAAGCGGGCCATGTCCCGTCCGCCCCGGCGGCCGAAGACCACGATGTCGAGCAGGGAGTTGGTGCCCAGCCGGTTGGCCCCGTGGACCGAGACGCAGGCGCACTCGCCGGCGGCGTAGAGGCCGGGGAGCACGGTGTTGTCGGCGTCGACGACGACCTGGCCCTCGACGTTGGTGGGGATGCCGCCCATGGCGTAGTGGGCCGTGGGCTGGATGGGGATGGGGTCCTTCTTGGGCTCGATGCCCAGGTAGGTCCGCACGAAGTCGGTGATGTCGGGGAGCTTCTCGTCGATCTGCTCCGGCGGCAGGTGGGTGAGGTCCAGGTAGACCATGTCCTTGTCCACTCCCGCCCCGCGGCCCTCGCGCACCTCCGTCATGATCGAGCGGGAGACCATGTCCCGCGGGGCCAGGTCCTTGACCGTCGGGGCGTAGCGCTCCATGAAGCGCTCGCCGTCGACGTTGCGCAGGATGCCGCCCTCGCCCCGGGCCGCCTCGGAGAGCAGGATGCCGAGCTTGTAGATCCCGGTCGGGTGGAACTGGAAGAACTCCATGTCCTGCATGGGGATGCCCCGGCGGTAGAGCAGGCCCGGGCCGTCACCGGTGAGGCTCACCGCGTTGGACGAGATCTTGTACATGCGGCCCATGCCGCCGGACGCGAACAGGGCGGCCTTGGTGGTGAAGACGTGCAGGTCGCCCGTGGCCAGCTCGTAGGCGACCACACCGGCCACTCGCTTGCCCGCGGGGCCGTCGTCGTCGGCGAAGGCGATGTCCAGGACCTGGAACTCGTTGAAGAAGGTGACGTCGCGCTTGACGCACTGCTGGAAGAGCGTCTGCAGGATCATGTGGCCGGTGCGGTCGGCCGAGTAGCAGGCCCGGCGGACCGGCGCCTCGCCGTGGTTGCGGGTGTGGCCGCCGAAGCGGCGCTGGTCGATCTTGCCTTCCGGCGTGCGGTTGAACGGCAGCCCGAAGTGCTCCAGCTCGACGACGGCGTCGATGGCCTCCCGGCACATGATCTCGATAGCGGGCTGGTCGCCCAGGTAGTCCGACCCCTTCACGGTGTCGAAGGCGTGCCACTCCCAGGAGTCCTCCTCCACGTTGGCGAGAGCTGCGCACATGCCCCCCTGGGCGGCGCCCGTGTGGGAACGGGTCGGATAGAGCTTGGTCAGGACGGCGACCCTGCACTTCCCGGCGACCTCGATGGCCGCCCGCAGGCCCGCCCCGCCCGCCCCGACGATCACCGCGTCGTAGCTGTGATGGTGGACGTTCACGGTCGTGATCCTCGCACGCCTCGTTGTACCCGGCGAAGTCGCCGGATCACTCCTGGATCACGGGGTGATCACCGTCGTGTCGCGGTTGGTGGCGGTGATGTCGCCCGCGGTCAGCGTGAGGTCGAGGATCATCTCGCCGGCGCCGTCGGGGACCACGGCCTCGACCCGGCCGATGCGCACGCAGGAGTCGGCGGTGACCTCTCCACTCCAGTGCCAGGCCCGGTGGCCCCCGTCCCAGGTCAGCTCGGCGCTGACGGCGGCCCGGACGAGGGGGAAGCGCAGGTCGCTGACCACATGGACGTCCAGGTCGAGGGCGGCGCCGGGTCGGACCGCGGCGGGGAGGCGGTCGGCGACGACGATGACAGGACGGCAGGCCTCCAGGAGCGCCTCGTAGCCCGCCTTGGGCACCCGTTCGTGGTCCAGGACCGACCAGGTGACACCGGGTTGGGGATCGGTGAGCAGGAACTGGACGAACCCACCCGTCGGCCGGTACTTCAGCCGGCGCAGCTCCTCGACGTGATGGCGGATGAGCATCGCCTGGTAGGCCTGGGTGGCGGCCCGCCACGAGGCGAACGTGGCGTGATCGGCCTCGGGCACCCGGCGGTCGAGGAAGGTCCGCTGCAGGCAGTGGTGGTCCTCCAGGCGCTCCCAGTCCAGGTCCGGCCACCGCTCGGGCTCCAGGAACTCCGCGCTCTCGGGCACGGCCTGGGCCCCGAACTCGGTCACGAAGCGGACCATGCGGGGCAGGGTGGCCGCGAAGCCGGGCAGGTCCCGCTCGTCGCCGTGGTACCAGCCGAAGTAGAGGTGGCTGTCGGTGCCGTCGAGGCGGGGGAGGTGGGGCCACACGCCGCTGTGGGGGATGACGGGCCGGGAGCCGTCGGCCTTCTCCAGGGCCCGCTTGATGGAGCGGTCGAGGACCGTCTTGTTCCAGGTCGGCAGCTCCATGGCCAGCGCGCTCTTGAGGCCGACCCGGCGCTGGACCGCCGGGTCGGCCATCTGGGCGGTGGTCACGTCGAGGGCCAGGGGCTCGTTGTGCCCGCACCAGATGGCGATCGACGGGTGGTGGCCGAGGATCTCGACCGCCTTGCGGGCCTGGCGCACGGCCTGCTTGCGCACGGAGCGGGCGTAGCCCCACTGGAGCGGCAGGTCGGCCCAGACGAGCATCCCCCGTTCGTCGGCCTGGTCGTAGAGGGCCGGGGTGGCGATGTGGGCATGGACCCGCACGAGGTCGAGGCCGGCGTCGCGGGCCAGGTCGACGTCCCGACGGACGTCCTCGTCGGTGGCCTCGCCCAGCAGGGCCCGGGTGGGGGCCAGGTTGGCCCCCTTCAGGAAGAGGCGCTCGCCGTTGACCGACAGCTGCCAGTCGTCGAACACCAGCGACCGCAGGCCGACGGTGCGCTCGAGGGTGTGGCTGACTGTCGCGTCTTCGGCGAACACCTCGACGGTGACGTCATAGCGGTCCTGGTCGCCGAGCGCCCATGGCCACCAGAGCGTCGGCTCGGGCACGGTCACCAGCCACTCCAGCTGGTTCTCGCCCGCAGCGAGGCTGAGCTCTTCGGTGTAGGGCTCGTCGGCCACCCCCTCCCGGCCGACCGTGGTGGCGATCTTGACGATGCCGGGCGCGGCGGTGTCGGCGAACGCTCGGAAGCGGAGGGTGGCCGACTCGGCCCCCGCCTCCGTGCAGACCACCGAGAGGCGTCGGAGGCGGATCGGCCCGGTCCGCTCGAGGCGCACCGGCCGCCAGATCCCACCCGGGTTCAGGTCGGGGTCGATGCAGTCCCAGTGCTGGAAGACGCCGGTCAGGCTGCGCTTGGCCGTGCGGTCGCCGGCGGGGGAGCAGACGACCTGCGCGGCCAGGAGGTGCTCGCTCCGGTCCCGCAGCTGCTCGGTGACCTCGAACGTGTGGCCGAAGAAGTACCCCTCGGTGTCGCCCACGTAGCCGCCGTCCAGCCAGACGTCGGACTGGTAGAAGACGCCGTCGAAGATCAGCCAGGCCCGCTCGCCGTCGGCAGGACGGTCGGCCGTGAAGGGGACCCGGTAGAGCAGCGGCCCGTCGGCCTCGGCGAAGGCCGGAGAGCTGCGCCAGTGCCCGGGCACGGTGAGGGACTCCCAGCCCGAGTCGTCGAGGTCCGGGGCGGCGAAGCTCCGTTCCAGGAGCGGGTCGGTCGGGGCCACCCGCCAGTCCGCCGGCAGATTCACCCGGGTAGGTTGCCAGCTATGTCGTCTCGTCCCGCAACGATCGGTCAGCTACGCGAGTCCGGCTGGGAATCGGTTCCGGTGAAGGAGGAGGTGCGGCGCAACGCCGTGGCCCGGATCCTGGCCGGCGAGTCCGTGGTCGAGGGGGTGCTGGGCTACGAGGAGACCGTTCTCCCCCAGCTGGAGAACGCCGTCCTCGCCGGCCACGACATCATCTTCCTGGGCGAGCGGGGCCAGGCGAAGACCCGCATGATCCGCTCCCTCACCGACCTGCTCGACGAGTGGCTGCCGATCATCGCCGGCTCGGAGATCCTGGACGATCCCTACGACCCGGTCTCCCGCCACGCTCGGGACCTGGTGGCCGACCACGGCGAGGACACGCCGATCGAATGGGTCCACCGTGACGACCGCTTCGGCGAGAAGCTGGCCACGCCGGACACCTCCATCGCCGACCTGATCGGCGAGGTCGACCCCATCAAGGTGGCGGAGGGCCGCTACCTCTCCGACGAGCTGACGATGCACTACGGCCTGGTGCCCCGCACCAACCGCGGCATCTTCGCCATCAACGAGCTCCCCGACCTCTCCGAGCGCATCCAGGTCGGCCTTCTGAACGTCCTGGAGGAGCGCGACATCCAGGTCCGGGGTTACAAGATCCGCCTCCCCCTCGACGTGCTGCTGGTGGCCTCCGCCAACCCGGAGGACTACACCAACCGGGGCCGGATCATCACGCCGCTGAAGGACCGCTTCGGCAGCCAGATCCGCACCCACTACCCGCTCGACGTCGAGACCGAGGTGGCCATCGCCCGACAGGAGGCCCGGCCCTTCGCCGTGGACGGCGTGCGGGTGGACGTGCCCGAGTTCATGGCCGAGGTCGTGGCCACGCTCTCCCAACTGGCCCGCGAGAGCCCCCATGTGAACCAGTCCTCCGGCGTGTCGGTCCGCCTGACCGTGGCCAACATGGAGGTCCTGGTGGCCAACGCCACCCGTCGCGCCCTGCGCCTCGGTGAGACCGACGTCGTGCCCCGCATCACCGACCTCGATGCGCTGCCCTCCTCGACATCCGGCAAGATCGAGATCGAGACCCTGGAGGAAGGCCGCGACGGCCAGATCATCGAGCAGCTCCTGCGGGGCGCGATCCTGACCACGTTCCGCGAGACCTTCGACCTCGGCGAGCTGTCCGGTGTCCTCGACGCCTTCGAGGAGGCTCGGGCCGTGGACGCCGGCGAGGACATCGGATCGGCCGCTTACGCCGAGCTGGCGGCGGAGATCCCGGCCCTCCGCGAGGGCGTGAACCGGCTCACCGAGGACGAGTCGCCGGCCGCGGTGGCGTCGGCCGTCGAGTTCATCCTCGAGGGCCTGCACCTCTCCAAGCGCCTCAACAAGGAAGCGGCCGGCGGCCGGGCCACCTACCGAGGACGGGGCTGAGCCATGCCGCTCTTCCGGCGCAATGCGGGCCGACCCCGGTTCCGGTACTCGCGCTGGGACGGCACCCAGGTCGGCTTCGAGCTCGGTGCCGACGAGGTCATGGCGGAGATCACCGACGACCTGCTGTACCACGGTGACCTCAACGCCGCCCTGCGCCGCATGCTCCAGTCGGGCTTCGACACCCCCGACGGCGAGCACCTCCAGGGCCTGCGCGAGATCATGGAGCGCCTGCGCCAGCAGCGCCGGGAGATGCTGGAGAACCACGATCTCGGCGGGGTCTACGACGAGATCGCCGACGAGCTCCGCGAGGTCATCGACCAGGAGCGGGCCTCCCTCCAGGAGATGGCCCGCGAGGCCGCCGAGTCGGGGAACCAGCGTCGCCAGGAGGTCACCGACGAGGTCGTCCAGCAGCGCCAGACGGACCTCGACCTCCTGCCGCCGGACCTCGCCGGACAGGTGAAGGCGCTACAGGAGTACGAGTTCACCTCGTCGGAGGCCCGCGAGAAGTTCGAGGAGCTCCTCGACCGCCTCCGCGAGCAGCTGATGCAGCGCTTCGTGGACCAGGTGTCGGGCTCCATGCAGTCGATGTCGCCCGAGGACATGGCCCGGATGAAGGACATGCTGGCCGAGCTCAACACGATGCTCGAGCAGCGGGCCGAGGGCCAGGAGCCCGACTTCGACGGGTTCATGGAGCGCTACGGCGACTTCTTCCCCGAGAACCCTCAGAGCCTGGACGAGCTCCTGGAGCTCATGGCCCAGCGCATGGCTGCGATGCAGGCGATGCTCAACTCGATGACGCCCGAGCAGCGGGCGCAGCTCCAGAGCCTGTCCGACCAGCTCCTCGAGGACATGGACCTGCGGTGGCAGGTCGACCAGCTCGGTCAGAACCTGCAGGCCGCGTTCCCGGACATGAACTGGAACCGGCGCTACGACTTCTCCGGCCAGGACCCGATGGGCTTCGGCGAGGCGGCGTCGGTGATGGAGCAGTTGGGCGACCTCGACCAGCTCGAGAACCTGCTGCGCAACGCCACCTCGCCGGGTGCGTTGGCCGAGGTCGACCTCGACAAGGTCAAGGAGCACCTGGGTGAGGACTCGGCCGAGAGCCTCGAGAAGCTGGCCGAGCTGGCCAAGCTGCTCCAGGACGCCGGCCTGATCGAGAACAAGGAGGGCCGCTTCGAGCTCACGGCCAAGGGCATGCGCCGCATCGGCCAGAACGCCTTGGCCGAGCTGTTCAAGCGCCTCTCGGTGGACAAGATGGGGGGCCACCAGGTCGAGCGCGTGGGCACCGGCCACGAGCGGGCCTACGACACCAAGCCCTATGAGTTCGGCGACCCGTTCAACCTGCACATCGAGCGCACCGTGCGCAACGCGGTCAGTCGCCAGGGGCCGGGCACCCCGGTGCGGCTGCGCCCCGACGACTTCGAGGTCGAGCGCACCGAGCACCTGGTCCGGTCGAGCACGGTGCTGATGCTCGACCTCTCGCTCTCCATGCCGATGCGGGACAACTTCCTGCCCGCCAAGAAGGTGGCGATGGCGCTGCACTCGCTGATCTCCAGCCGCTTCCCGCGGGACTTCCTGGGCATCGTCGGCTTCAGCAGCGTCGCCCGGGCCCTGACCCCCGACCAGCTCCCCGAAGTCTCCTGGGACTACGAGTACGGCACCAACATGCAGCACGGCTTCCAGCTCAGTCGTCGCATGCTGGCCCGCCAGTCGGGCACCAAGCAGATCATCATGATCACCGACGGCGAGCCGACCGCGCACAACCTCCCCAACGGCGAGGTGTACTTCAACTACCCGCCGGTGGTGGAGACGGTCGAGGCCACGATGCGCGAAGTGGCCCGGTGCACCAAGGAGGACATCCGCATCAACACCTTCATGCTCGACCCCAACGGGCACCTGAAGGAGTTCGTGGAGCGCCTGACCCGGTTCAACCAGGGGCGCGCCTTCTTCACCACCCCCGAGACCCTCGGCGACTACGTCCTGGTCGACTTCATCGAGCAGAAGCGGGCCATGGTCCGGGGTCGGACGGGCGGTCGTCGCTCCGCCTGAGCCCCCGTCGGGCCGCGACGGCCCGCTGAGGATTTACCGGTGCAGCAGGGATTTCCCCGTCGCGCCCTTGCGCCGAGGGGGCAACCGGTGGAATGATGACAGGAGTGTAATTACACCGGTGTCCCGGACGCCGGGATGCTTGGGGAAGCAACAGGCGGTGCGCCAACAAGGAGGCACACCAATGAGATCGATGTTCGATGACAACGAGGACCTGACGTGGCAGGAGTACGCCAACTGCCTCGGCGTCGATCCGGACCTCTTCTTCCCCGAACGGGGTGCGTCCACGCGGGAGGCCAAGGAGGTCTGCCGGGGCTGCGTCGTGCGCGACGAGTGCCTGGAGTACGCCCTCACCAACGGTGAGAAGTTCGGCATCTGGGGCGGCATGAGCGAGCGCGAGCGTCGCCGCATCCGTCGTCAGCGGGCCATCGCCCGGGAAGCCGCCACCATCACCGTCCACACCGCGTAGCTCGTCAGCGGGCTCGCCGGGCCTCCACGGTCCGGTCCGCGGCGAGATCCAGTTCCCCCCAGCGCTCGGGCGCCACGGCGTCGAGGACCCGGCGGGGGACCAGCCCCACCAACTCCGCCCCGGCGATCGGGGCCCGCTCGGCCACCCGGTCGTAGGCCACCGCCGGCCCGACCCGGTCCGGGTCGATCAGGTTCATCGACACCTGGACCCGGTCCCCGACGGCGAGGCCCAGGGCCCGGACGCCGTCCCCCCGGACCGCCGAGGCCACCGAACGGGCGAGATCCAGGTCCGGCACCGCCAACCAGAGGTTGTAGGCCACCAGAGGTGGACGACAACCCACCGCCACCGCCCCGGCCGTCGGATGGGGCCGGTCCGGTCCGGTGTCGGGCCGCAGGTCCACGAAGGCCCGCCGGCGGACCTCGGGCAGCGTCGGCACCCCCTCACCGTCTCCGTAGGCGAACGTGGGCACCGCCAGCTCGTCGGCGATCCAGGTCGCGAACCGTGACCGGGCGGCGCAGGCGTCCGCCGGCGTGGCGTCGTCGAGGGCCACGAAGGGCACGACGTCGACGGCCCCGAGCCGGGGGTGGGCCCCGACGTGGGTGCGCAGGTCGACCCGGGCCACGGCGACCCGGGCGATCCGCCGGGCGGCGTCCTCGCCCATCGTCGTGAGCACGCACCGGTGGTGGTGGACATCGACATGCATGTCGAGGAGGTCATCGGCCGCGGCGTCGCGCAGGGCGTCGAGGGCGTCCGGGTCGCGACCCTCGCTCACGTTCACGATGCACTCGAGCACGCGTGCTGCCTCCTGACTCGTGACCGCAGGCCGGAGCCGGCCGACGGTACGCTCGCAGATGTGAACCTCGGTGCACCCGAACTCATCATCGTGCTCCTGATCATCCTGCTCATCTTCGGCGGCTCCAAGCTGCCGCAGCTCGCTCGCTCCCTGGGCAAGGCCCAGTCCGAGTTCAAGAAGGGCTCCGAAGAAGACGCAGTGACGACGGATCGCAGCGATCCGCCCCCTCCCGTCTGAGCGACTCCTCGGAGTCCTCAGCCTGGCGCTGACTGATCGCTAGCCTCGATCGGGAACCGGGCGCGTCCCGGCGTCGTTCCCATGTCGAGCCCATCGCCCCCACCACCTCGCGCCGACCAGGTGCCGAGCTGGGAGGAGGTCGCCCGCCACTACGGGCGGTTCCTCTACACGGTGGCCTACCGGCTCACCATGAATCACGACGACGCGCAGGATCTGGTGCAGGACGTGCTGTTACGGGTGCAACGAGGGCTGGCGACCTACCAGCCGGGCTCCATGGAGGCCTGGCTCTCGCGCATCACCACCAACGCCTTCCTGGACCGCGTCCGCCGTCAGAAGCGCCGACCCACCGATCCGCTGCCGGAGGAGAACCCCGAGCGCGTGCTGCCGACGTCGGCCTCGGCCGCCGAGGCCCTCGACGCCGCCGTCCTGCCCGACCACCTCCAGGACGCCCTCCGGGACCTCCCCGAGGACTACCGCACCGCCGTCGTGCTCTGTGACGTGCTCGACTTCAGCTACGAGGAGATCGCCGAGGCGCTGGACATCCCCGTGGGGACCGTTCGCTCCCGCATCCACCGGGGCCGCGCCCGCCTGCGGGCCGCGGTCGAGTCGATGTCATGACCGGGCCCGATCCGACCGAGGACGGTCCTGAGGACGAGGCCGTCCGCCACCTGCTCGCCGGCCTGCCGGAGGTGGCGCCCCCCGAGGGCTTCTTCGACGACCTGATCCGCCGGCGCCGGCGCCGGGCCCGGATCATCGCCGGCGCGGGCCTGGCCGCGGCCGGTGTGGCCGGTGCGATCG
Organism: uncultured Microthrixaceae bacterium; assembly: GCA_963725155.1. Taxonomy (GTDB): domain Bacteria; phylum Actinomycetota; class Acidimicrobiia; order Acidimicrobiales; family DATDAH01; genus DATDAH01. The sequence continues at coordinate 809,392 of CAVRXU010000008.1, read as the reverse complement.
TGGTGGCCCACGTCACGGGCATCACCGGCCACGTCGAGCCGGAGATGGCCACGCTGGCCGATCGGCACGCCACGGTGCTCACCGTGAACGTGCATTCGGCAGGCCAGGAGCTGGCTGGCGACGAGGTCCCGGCGCCGTACCAGGCCCCTCCGGAGCTGGGCGGGATGCAGCGGGGGATGGCGGTCCTGCACCCCGACGACGTCGTCCAGGTGGTCTACGCCGCCGACGGCCACTACCTGTCCCTCTTCGAGCAGGCCGGCGACATGGACGACGACGCCATGGCCGCTGACGTCACGCCCGTCGACGGTGGCGACGCCTGGCGGACCCACGACGGAGCGATCATCGTGCGCCGGGCCGATGTGGTCTACGTCCTGATCGGCGACGTCGCGGACCTCTCGCCGGAGACGTTGGCCGCCATCGTGGCCGAGCTGCCCGACGCCCGCCGGATGGGCCTGGCCCGCCGCATCGGCGATGCCATGGACGACCTCGTCGAGGCGTTCGGCCTCAACTGATTCCGCTCGTTCGTCCGGGTCAGGCCCGGGTGGGGGTCTCCGGGGTGCCGGTTTCGGCCTCCTGGCGGCGGCGCTTCAGGATGCGGCGGCGCTCCCGCTCCGAGCAGCCACCCCACACGCCGTGGTCGATGCGGTTGGTCAAGGCGTACTCGAGGCAGAAGTCCTTGACGGGGCAGTCGGCGCAGATCCGTCGGGCCACCTCGACGCCGACCCCGTCGCTGGGGAAGAACAGCGAGGGCGGTCGATCGGCACAGTGGCCGTAGGCCATCCAGTCGGTTTCGGTTTCATCGGCGGGGCGCATGGGCCTGGAAATACCTCCGGTCACCCTCTTCTACGGCGGCTGGCCTGCTTTGGTTCCCGAAAAGCATGGCTCAGGTTCCCCGGTAGCCTGAAACTGATGTCGAACGTCGTCGAACCCTCCCTCGAGACCGAGCCGCCCCGGGGAGCGGTGAAGATCGTGTACCTCGGTCCGGTCGCCCCGCACTGGGAGATCCGCTCCGATTTCGGGGATCGCGCCGTGATCGACGCCTTCCGTGATCGGGTCAACGCCCGCCTGGTGCTCCTGCCCCCGCACGACCCGCAGTTCCGGCGCAACCGGGAGCGGGTCAACCGCGACGCCGAGCGCGAGCTCCTCCTCATCGACTGGGATCTGGGCTACGACGAGGACGAAGAGACCGATCTCGGGGCCCGTCCCTCCTGACTCGGCTTGACCCGCCCGTACCATGTTGGGCGTGGACGACACCGGGGCTGATCGCTTCCTGAATCGCGAGCTCTCCTGGCTCGACTTCGACACCCGTGTCCTGTGGATGGCCGAGGCCGCGGGGATCCCGTTGCTGGAGCGAGCCAAGTTCCTGGCCATCTTCGCCCAGAACCTCGACGAGTTCTTCCAGGTCCGGGTCGCCGGGTTGAAGGATCAGGTCGCCGGCGCCGTGACCAAGCTGACCCCCGACGGCCGCACCGCCGGCCAGCAGCTGGGTGAGATCCGGGAGCGGGTGAGCAAGCTCCTGGCTCGTCAGCAGCAGGTGTTCCTCGACGAGATCGTCCCCGCCCTCGCCGACGCCGGCATCCGCTTCTCGGCGTGGGAGGAGCTGGACGACGACGACCTCCAGTACCTCGGCGCCCAGTTCGACGAACGCATCTTCCCCGTGCTCACCCCGCTCGCTGTCGATCCGGGCCATCCCTTCCCCTACATCTCGGACCTGTCGTTGAACCTGGCCGTCGTGGTCCACGACCCGGACTCCGGGCTGCGCCGTTTCGCTCGGGTCAAGGTGCCGCCGCTCCTGCCCCGCTTCGTGGTCATGCCCGACGGCGAGCGCTTCGTGCCCCTCGAACAGGTCATCGCCGCCCACCTGCACCACCTGTTCCCCGGCATGGAGGTGGTCGAGCACCACCCCTTCCGGGTCACCCGCAACGCCGACCTGACCCTGGAGGACGAGGAAGCCGACGACCTGCTGGCCGCGGTCGAGATCGAGCTCCGGCGCCGTCGGTTCGGCAAGGCCGTGCGCCTCGAGTTGGAGACGACGGTCACCGAGGAGGTGCGCGAGCTGCTCCAGCGGGAGCTCGATCTCGACGACGACGACGTCTACGTCGTCACCGGCCCCCTCGACCTCAGTGGGCTCTGGTCATTGATGAGCCTCGACCGTCCCGACCTGAAGGACGACGCCTGGACCGGCGTGATCCCGCCCCGGCTGACCAGCGACGAGGGCCAGGTCAAGATCTTCCGGGCCATGCGCCACGGCGACCTGCTGCTGCACCACCCCTACGACTCGTTCGCCGGCACGGTCGAGGAGTTCATCGACCAGGCCGCCGACGACCCCAAGGTGCGGGCCATCAAGCTCACCCTCTACCGCACCGACGGCGACAGCCCGATCGTGGACGCCCTGATCCGGGCGGCCGAGTCGGGCAAGCAGGTGGCGGCGCTCGTCGAGTTGAAGGCTCGCTTCGACGAGCAGGCCAATGTCGGCTGGGCCCGCCGCTTGGAGAAGGCGGGGGTCCACGTGGCCTACGGCCTCCTGGGGCTCAAGGTGCACACCAAGACCACCCTCGTGGTCCGCGAGGAGCACGGCGGCATGGTCCGGTACTGCCACGTCGGCACCGGCAACTACAACAGCCGAACGGCGCGGATCTACGAGGACTGCGGCCTGCTCACGGCCGACCCGGAGATCGGGGCCGACCTGACCCACATGTTCAACTACCTGACGGGCTACGCCCGGGACATCGACTACCAGCGCCTCCTGGTCGCCCCCGACTCGATGCGGCCCGGCATCCGCCGGCTCATCCGCCAGGAGATCGAAGCCGGGCCCGGCCGCGGCCGCATCCTGGCCAAGATGAACTCGCTGGTGGACCCCCCCATCATCGAGGAGCTCTACGAGGCCTCCTCGGCCGGAGTGGAGATCGACCTGGTGATCCGCGGCATCTGCTGCCTGCGGCCCGGCGTGCCCGGCCTGTCCGACCGCATCCGGGTCCGTTCCATCGTGGGGCGCTACCTCGAGCACTCGCGCATCTACCACTTCGCCAACGGCCACGGGGCCGGCCAGCCGGCCTGGTACATCGGCTCGGCCGACTGGATGCCCAGGAACCTGGACCGCCGGGTCGAGGCCCTCGCCCCGATCGACACCCCGTCGCTCCAGCAGCGGCTGATGGAGATCCTGCAGGTCAACCTGGCCGACGACACGTTGGCGTGGGCCCTCGGCCCCGAGGGCGACTGGTCCCCGCCGCCGGGCACCGGCCGGGTCGACACCCACCTCCGCCTCCAGGAACTGCACCGGGCCCGCAGTTGAGCGATCAGGTCGTGCGGGCGGCGGGCGGCGTCGTGTGGCGCCCCGCCGGCGACGGCATCGAGGTGCTGCTGGTGCACCGGCCCCGCTACGACGACTGGTCGCTGCCGAAGGGCAAGTTGGACCCGGGGGAGTCCTGGGAGGACGGCGCCCGTCGCGAGGTCGAGGAGGAGACCGGGGTCACCGGCGTGCTCGGGCCCCACCTCGCCACCTCCACCTACACCGACGCCAGAGGCCGGCCCAAGGAGGTTCGCTGGTTCGAGCTCCGCGATCCCCGCGGCGCGTTCGCCGCCAACGACGAGGTCGACGAGGTGGAGTGGCTGTCACCCGACGCCGCCCGGCGTAGGGTCACCCGCCCCGCCGATGTCGAGGTCCTTCAGGCCCTCGACGACCACCTCGAGGGAGCCGACCAACCGTGACGACCGAGACCGCCACGACCCCGAGCCTTCCGTCGCTCTGGCGACAGGTGCCGAACCGGCCCGACGACTGGTTCTCCGCCGACGAGCTGGACCGGGCCCGGCGCTACCGCAAGCCCGTGTCCCGGGCCCGGATGCTCCGCCTGGGGATCTCCACCGTGGTGCTCCTGGTCGTCGTGTTCGCCGATGTCGCCCCCCGCCTGGTCGATGCCCTCGACATCACCAACTGGGTCGTCCAGCTGATCGTGATCGTCGCCGTCCTCGAGCTGATCAGCACCGTGGTGTCGACCCCGTTCGACGCCTGGCTGGAGCTGAGTCACGACCGCGAGTGGGAGCTGTCGACCCAGACGGAGCGGGGGTTCGCGGCCGACCTGGCCAAGGGCCTCGTGCTGGGCTTCGTCATCAACGTCGTCCTGCTCCTGCCCCTGCTGGCGGTGATCCGCAGCACGCCGACCTGGTGGCTCTGGGGCTGGCTGGTGATGGTCGTGTTCACCATCGGCCTGGGCTTCCTCTATCCAGTCGTGATCGCCCCCATCTTCAACACCTTCACGCCGCTGGAGGACGAGGACATGAACGGACGGGTCGATCGCATCGCCGACATCGCCGGCGTCCAGATCTCAGGGACCTATGTGGCCGACGAGAGCAAGCGCTCGCGCCGGGACAACGCGTACGTGGCCGGCCTGGGCGCCACCCGCCGGGTCGTGCTCTTCGACACCCTGCTCGAGCACCCGCCCGAGGTCGTGGAGCAGGTGGTGGCCCACGAGATCGGGCACTGGCGCCTCAAGCACCTGCGCAAGCAGATCCCCGTCATCGCCCTGCTCCTGCTCGCCCTCTTTGCCGGCCTGAAGGCGTTCAGCGGCTGGGACTGGATCTTCGAGCAGGCGGGGGTGGTGACCACGGGGGACATACCCCTCGTCGGCCAGCCCACTGCGCTCCCCCTGCTGGTGTTGGCGGCCCAGATCGGGTTCGGGCTGTTGGGACTGCTGACGGCGTGGGTGTCCCGAGCCTTCGAGCGTCAGGCCGACATCGAGGCCTTGGACCTGTTGGAGCAGCCCCAGACCATGCTGGACATGCAGCGGGGCCTCCACACCAAGAACCTGGCCGATCTGGAGCCGGGCCTGGTCAAGCGCCTCCAGGCCAGCCATCCGCCGGCCGCCGAGCGCATGGCCCTCACCTCGGCCTGGGCGGCGAGCAGGGGCGTCCCCGTCAGCTCGTCGGCGTGACTGTGGCGTTGGCGGTGTAGTAGCGGCCCTTCGCCCAGAGGGACACGTACACCAGGCCGACGAGGGCCGGGACCTCGATGAGGGGCCCGATCGTGCCCGCCAGTGCCTGCCCGGATGTGACGCCGAACACGGCGATGGCGACGGCGATGGCCAGCTCGAAGTTGTTGCCCGCGGCGGTGAACGCCACCGAGGTGTTGCGCTCGTAGGACAGGCCGAGGCGGCGGCCGGTCAGGAACGCGCCTCCCCACATGAGGGCGAAGTAGACGAGGAGGGGGATGGCGACCCGGGCGACGTCGAGGGGGTTCTCGGTGATCTGCTCCCCCTGGAGGGCGAAGAGCACGACGATCGTGAAGAGCAGGCCGTAGAGCGCCAAGGGACCGATGCGGGGGAGGAACGTCTCCTCGTACCACTCCCTGCCCTTGCGGGCCTCGCCGACGGTGCGGGTGAGGAAGCCGGCGAGCAACGGGACGCCGAGGAAGATGAGCACCGACTTGGCGATGGCCCAGATCGAGACGTCGAGGTCGGCGGTGTCGAGGCTGAGCCAGTCGGGGAGCACCGACAGGTAGAACCAGCCGAGTACCGAGTACATGACGATCTGGAAGAGCGAGTTGACGGCGACGAGGACGGCCGCCAGCTCCCGGCTGCCGCAGGCCAGGTCGTTCCAGATGAGGACCATGGCGATGCAGCGGGCCAGCCCGACGATGATCAAGCCGGTGCGCAGCTCGGGCAGGTCGGCCAGGAACACCCAGGCGAGGGTGAACATGAGCAGCGGCCCGATCAGCCAGTTCAGCACCAGCGACAGGACGAGGGTGCGCCGGTCGGCCAGCTCGTCGCCCAGGTGGCTGTAGCGGACCTTGGCCAGGACCGGGTACATCATCGCCAGCAGCCCGATGGCGATGGGCAACGAGACGGTGTCGACCTTGATGCGCTCGAGGCCGTCGTTGAGGTCAGGGATCAGGCGGCCGAGCAGCAACCCGCCGGCCATGGCCAAACCGATCCAGACCGGCAGGAAACGGTCGAGGGTCGACAGCTCCTCGGCGACCGAGCCGAGGTCGGGGCCGGGATCGGTGGTGGTCAGCGTCCGGCCCCCCTCTGTTCGGTGCGCCCGGTCAGCCGCGACCGGGCCCGTCCTCGGTCACGGCCCCGACGGCGACGGGCTCGTCCGCCGCCGGGGTGCAGCAGACGGCGGTCTCTCCTGCACCCACGATCTCGTTGGTGAGCTGGTCGCTGTCGCCGGTCTTCACGTACCACTCCCAGCGGGCCCCGTCGGGGTCGGCCACCCAGGTCTCGACCTTGGTGGCGTAGCAGCAGATCGTGTCGTCGATGCCGGTCGTCTCGAGGCCGGTGTCGGAGAGACGGGCCTCCGCGGCCTCGACCTCGGCCGCAGTCTCCGTCTCGACGCCGAGATGGTTGACGGTGCCGCCCTCGGGGCCCTCGAAAAGCACGAGCTTGAGGGGCGGATCGGCGATGGCGAAGTTGGCGTAGCCGGGCTTGCGCTTCGCGGGCTCGGTGGCGAAGAGCTTGGAGTAGAAGTCGACGGCCTGGTCGAGGTCGCTGACGTTGAGGGCGAGCTGCAGTCGGGACACGGGTTCCTCCGGTCAGTTCATAGATCGATGTGCGTCAATTGGTGAGGTCACTGTAGCAATCAATCGATGAATGTCAATACGTAATCACGGGGCCAGGGCCTGGCGAAGGGCGTCGAGGCGCTCGGGGACGATCCGCCAGTAGACCCAGCGCCCCCGCTTCTCGCCCACGATCAGGCCGGCTTCGGCCAACGTCTTCGTGTGGTGGCTGACGGTGGGCTGCGACCGGCCGAGCGGCTCCTGCATGTCACAGGAGCACACCTCCTCGGCGCCGGCGATCATGCTGAGCAGGCGGAGGCGGACGGGATCGGCCAGCGCGGCGAACCCGCGAGCCAGGACCTTCGCCTCGTCGTGGTCGAGTGGGGCACCCAGGACGGTCGGGCAGCACTCGGCGAGGTCGAGGACGGGGATGGCTCGTTCGGACATCTCGGCTCCGATCCACGGGCGGTCGATTGACACTGGTCGATGCATTCGCGAGAGTGGATGCATCGACAACCGCGAATGTACCAGAACCCTTTGACGCCCGAGCCGGAAGAGGCCGTACCGATGACCGAGCAGAGCACCCTCAGCCCCGACCAGACGCTGGCCATGAAGACCGCCGCCCGCCATCTCAAGGACGAGTTCTCCGGCGTCTTCGGCGTGGAGACGATCGATAACTTCCTGACCACGAGCTACGACCAGTTCGCCAGTCGGGCCAATTTCCCGAACTTCCTGCCGCTTCTGGCCGAACGCTTTCGCCCGTCAGCGGCTCCATGCCCTGGCCAAGGTCGAGGGCAAGGCCAGCTCGGGCGTGCCGATCGCGCTCTTCCTCTGTGTGCACAACGCCGGTCGCTCCCAGATCGCCCTGGGGTGGTTCAACCACCTCGCGGGCGACAACGCCATCGGGTGGAGCGGCGGCTCCGAGCCGGTGGGCGAGATCAACCCGGCGGCCATCGAGGCCATGGCCGAGGTCGGCATCGACATCGCCAAGGAGTACTCCAAGCCCTGGACCGAGGAGATCGTGCAGGCCGCCGACGTCGTCGTCACGATGGGCTGCGGTGACGCCTGTCCGATCTACCCGGGCAAGCGGTACGAGGACTGGGACCTTGAGGATCCAGCCGGGCTCGGCGTCGAGGCGGTTCGGCCGATCCGGGACGAGATCGAGCAGCGGGTGCGCAGGCTCCTCGACGAGCTCGGCGTGGCCGTCTGAGCTCGTTCCGGGCCTTGATGGTCCGCCCCACGTCTTCGGGCTGAGTTCACCCGCCCGTCACCTTCCGCTCGGTCGCCGGACAGGGGGCTTCTCTACGTTCACCTCCGACAGAGACCGAGGGCACCGCGCCCTTCCTCAGGAGGACACGTATTCCATGATGCGCAACAGCCGCCTTCGGTGGCTCCTTGGCCTGTTGGCCGCGTTGGCGCTGGTCGCTGCGGCCTGCGGCGACGACAGTGGTAGTTCCAGCTCGAGCGACAGCACCGACGGCGGCTCTGCCTCCGCGGTGCCCGCCTGCCTCGACATCCCGGCGCTCTACGCTCTGACCGGGCCGGAGTCCACGGGCTTCGCCAATTGGTCCGACGCCGCCGACCTCGCCACGACGGTGGGTTCGGCGTACTCGGCGGACCTCCCCGATGAGCCCCTGACCATCACCGGTCCCGGTGAAGAGTCCGGCACGTACGACACCTACGTCGAGTTCGTCATCGCGGGCATCGCCGAGGAGCAGGGCATTCCCGAGGAAGAGGCGGTCGTCCGGCCGGACTACACCTCGTCGCCCAATGACAACGTGATCATCGAGGGCGTCGCCGGTGCCGACAACTCCTATGGCTGGGTCGGTTTCGCCTTCGCCGAGGCGAACAGCGACACCGTTCGGGAGATCGAGGTCGCCGGTGAGGACGGTGCCTGCGTGGCCCCGAGCGTCGACACCATCGCCGACGGCTCCTACCCGCTGTCCCGCCCACTCTTCATCTACGTGAACGCGGACAAGGCGGCGGACAACGCCGCTCTGGCGGCCTTCGTCGACTACTACACCGGTGATGCCGGCTACGCCGCCGTCTCGGATGCCGGCTACGTGCAGATGCCCGAAGCGGACTTTGCTTCCGCCATCGCCGCTTGGGAAGACGCCGGCGGGACGCCCGGTGAGCCCGAGCCCGGGGTCTCCGGTGAGGTCGTCATCTCCGGCTCCTCGACCGTGGAGCCCATCAGCTCCGCCGTGGCCGAGGGCTTCAGCGCCGACAACCCGGACGTGAGCGTGTCGGTCGACGGCCCGGGCACCGGTGACGGCTTCGAGCTGTTCTGCGGTGGCGAGACGGACATCTCCGATGCCTCCCGCCCGATCGAGGACGATGAGATCGCCGCCTGCGAAGACGCGGGGATCAACTACATCGAGATCCAGATCGGCCTCGACGGCCTCAGCATCCTCACCAAGGCCTGACTCTCTCCCCCCAGGCCCCGAGGGAAAGCAGGAACGGGGGCGGGTCGTTCGACCCGCCCCCGTTCCCTTCCCCTTCCCCCGCTGTTCACCTTCCGTTCACCCATTGGTCAGGAGACCGCAGCCCCCGTGTCATGGCCCTTTCGTAGCTTCGGGATCGTCCCATGCGACTTCCCACCGCCCCCCTCCGAGCGATGGCATCGATCGTGCTGACGGCCGCGGTGCTTACCGCCTGCAGCGGCCGCGACCAACAGGCCGTCGCCTTGCCGGACTGCCTCGACTTCGGGGCCATCTACGCCCTGACCGGTCCCGAGTCGCTCGGACAGATCGACTGGGACGACCGGGCCGATCTCGCCGCTGAGCTCGGTTCCCGGGTCGCTACCGAGCTGCCGCATGCCCCGCTCACCATCTTCGGCCCAGGTGAGGAGTCGGGCACCTTCGACAGCTTCACCGAGCTGGCCATCAGGGGCATCGCTGAGGAGCGGGGGATCGCCGAGGACCAGGCCCTGCCCCGCCCGGACTACGTCTCGTCACCCAACGACAACGTCATCATCGACGGCGTGGCTGGGACCGCTGGCTCCTTCGGCTGGGTCGGCCACGCGTATGCCAAGGCCAACGAGGCGGTCGTGCGCACCTTCGCCGTCGCCGGCGAAGACGCCATCTGCGTGGCCCCCACCGACGCCGCCATCGCCGACGGCGACTACCCGCTGGCCCGGTCGCTCTACGTGTACGTCAACCTCGACCGGGCGGCGAGCGATCCCGCCGTCGCGGCCTACGTCGACCGCTACCTCAGTGACGAGGGGCGGGCCGCGGTGAGCGACGCCGGCTACGTGGCTCTCGACGACACCGCATGGCGCGACTCGACTCAGGCCTGGGCCGACGCCGGCGGGCACCCGGGTGAATCGGCGACCGACGTGTCCGGTGACGTGCTCATCTCGGGGTCGTCCACCGTCGAGCCGATCAGCTCACTGGTCGCCGAAGCCTTCAGCGCCGCCAACCCGTCGGCCGCCGTATCGGTCGACGGCCCGGGCACTGGCGACGGCTTCGAGTTGTTCTGCTCTGGGGAGACCGACGTCTCCGACGCCTCACGCCCCATCGAGGCCGCGGAGGCCGAAGCCTGTGCCGACGCCGGGGTGCGCTACGTCGAGCTGAAGATCGGCATCGACGGACTGAGCCTGATCACGAGGAGAGACGACCATGGCTGACATCGCGCTCACGGCCGACTGACCTGCAGGTCAGCAGCCGCCGGAAGCGCAAGGAGGCCGCCGTCCACTGGGCCCTCTTCGGCGCCGCGGTCCTCTCCGTGGTCATCACCGTCCTCATCGTGCTGTCCCTCGTGAGCGAGGCCTGGAGCTTCGTCACCGGCGAGGACTTCGAGTGGAGCAGCCTGACCGACATCGGCTGGTTCCCCCGCCGGGGCTTCTATGACATCGGCACCCTGGTCGTCGGATCGGTCATCGTGACGATGATCGCCATGGTGGTGGCCTGGCCTCTCGGGGTCGGGTCGGCCATCTACCTCTCCGAGTACGCCAAGCCCCGCGTCCGGCGGCTGCTGAAGCCGATCCTGGAGATCCTGGCCGGCATCCCCAGCATCGTGCTCGGCTTCTTCGCCCTCACCATCATCTCCCCGGACTTCGTCCAGAAGGTCTTCACCGACTCCCCCCAGTTCAACCTGCTGGCCGCCGGCCTCGGCGTCGGGATCCTGACCATCCCCCTCGTGGCGTCCATCTCCGAGGACGCCCTGCGCTCGGTCCCCAACTCGCTCCGCGAGGCCTCAGAGGGTCTTGGGGCCCGCAAGATGTCGACCACGGTGAAGGTGGTGATCCCGGCCGCCGTGTCGGGCCTGGTCGCAGCCCTGATCATCGGTGTGTCCCGGGCCATCGGCGAGACGATGGTCGTGACTGTGGCCGCCGGAGCGAGCGGCGGCTCGCTGTTCAACACCGACCCCACCCAACCGGGTCAGACGATGACCGCGGCGATGGCCTCCCTGGCCACCGGCACAGACCAGGTGCGAGGGGCCAGCGGCGCGTTCCAGAGCCTCTTCTTCGTCGGGCTGCTGCTCTTCGTGATCACCTTGACCCTGAACATCATCTCCGAGCGGTTCGTGCGCCCGCGTCCGTCAGCGCTACTAGGAGTTGTCGATGTCCGTCCTCACCCAACCCGCCGACATGGCCCCCCTGACCCGCGCCGCCGTGGCCGACCGCCTGAAGGGCACCAAGGTCGATGTCCCGAACACCCTGTACAAGTGGGGCATGTTCGCCTCGCTGGGCGTGACCCTCGCGGTGCTCGTGCTCCTGGTCGGCTCAGTGTTCGGCGCTGGCATCGAGGTGCTCCTCGACCGGGGACTCGAGTTCCTCACGGTCGGCAACTCCAGTGACCCAGCCGAGGCGGGCATGTGGCAGGCCATCTTCGGCTCGGCGTTGATCGCCGTCTTCGTGGTCGGCCTCGCCTTCCCCCTCGGCATCGCCGCCGCCGTCTACCTCGAGGAGTACTCGTCGGAGAACTGGCTGACCCGCCTCATCAGCATCAACATCCGCAACCTGGCCGGGGTGCCGTCCATCGTCTACGGCCTCCTCGGTCTGTCGATCTTCGTGAAGGCCATCGAGCGGGGTCAGCGGGGGGCGTTCGATCATCGCCGGCGGCCTGACGCTGGCGGTGTTGGTCCTCCCGATCGTGATCATCACCTCTGCGGAAGCCCTGCGGGCGGTGCCGGCAGCATCCGGGAGGCGGGCTTCGGGGTGGGCGCGGCCCGCTGGGAGGTCATCCGGGCCCACGTGCTGCCCTACGCCGCCCCGGGCATCCTCACCGGCACGGTCCTCTCCCTGGCCCGGGCCTTGGGCGAAGCCGCCCCGCTGATCCTGGTCGGGGCGTCGGTCGGCTTCTTCAGCAGCGCAGACGGCACCGGCTTCGTGGACCGCATCCAGGGGACGTTCACGGCCATGCCGAACCTCACCTACGGCTGGGCCCGCCAGCCCGGCGAGGACTGGAAGGCCAACACCAGCGCCGCCATCCTCGTGATGCTCGTCGTCATCTTCGCCTTCAACGCCGTGGCCATCCTGCTACGGAACCGCTTCGATCGGAAGAGGGACTACTGATGTCGCCCGACCCCACCACCGTCACCGGAACGGAGACCAACGTGATCGACGAGGACGGGGAGACCCTGTTCCGAGAGCCCGAGGTGCACCTGCGAGAGGCTTACCCCTCGTCTGAGCCGGTCGACGAGCAGTCCGCGGTGTTCGACATCCGCGACCTGTCGGTCTTCTACGGTGATTTCCGGGCGGTGCGCAACGTGAACCTGGTCGTGCGCCGCCACGAGATCACCGCGTTCATCGGCCCGTCCGGCTGCGGTAAGACCACCGTGCTCCGTTGCCTCAACCGGATGAACGACCTCGTGCCCTCGGCTCGGGTCGACGGCCAGATCCTGCACCACGGCGTCGACCTCTACGACCCGGAGGTGGACGCGGTCGAGGTGCGCCGCCGGATCGGGATGGTGTTCCAGAAGCCCAATCCGTTCCCGAAGTCCATCTACGACAACATCGCCTACGGCCCTCGCATCGCGGGCAAGAAGAAGAGCGAGATGGACGACATCGTCGAGAAGTCGCTCCGTCAGGCCGCGCTCTGGGACGAGGTCAAGGACCGACTGACCGACAGCGCCATGGGCCTGTCGGGTGGGCAGCAGCAGCGCCTCTGCATCGCCCGGGCCGTCGCCGTCGAGCCGGAGGTGGTCCTGATGGACGAGCCCTGCTCGGCGCTCGATCCCATCGCCACGTCCCGCATCGAGGACCTGATGCAGCAGATCAAGGACGACTACACGATCGTCATCGTCACCCACAACATGCAGCAGGCGGCCCGCGTCAGCGACCGGACCGCGTTCTTCATCACCGAGGTCAGCGAGGCGGCCGAGGGCCAGGGCGGCGACCTGCGCACCGGGCTCCTGGTCGAGTACGACAACACCGAGACCATCTTCTCGAACCCGGCCGATGAGCGGACCGAGAACTACATCACCGGCCGCTTCGGCTGACGTGCCGACGACCGACGTGACGCCGGCCCGGTCGGCCTACCAGTCCGAGCTCGAGCAGCTCCGGCTCCAGGTCGAGCTGATGGGGGTCCGGGTGGACCAGAACCTCGAGCGCATGCGCTCGGTGCTCCACCACGGCGACCCCCGCGAGGCCGAGCTGGCCCTGGAAGCCGACGACGAGATCGACGCCATGCAGGTGTCGCTCACCGAGCGCTGCTACGACCTGCTGGCCCGCGAGCAGCCCGTGGCCTCCGACCTGCGCCTGATCGTGTCGGTCGTGCGGATCACCGCCGAGCTGGAGCGGATCGGCGATCTCGCCCTGCGCGTCGTCAAGCTGACCCCGGACCACGCCCTGCTCCGTCAGTCGACAGAGATCTTCGACCTGCTCGCGGCGCTGGCGGACCTCGCCCTCGATCACTACCGGCTCGCCCTCCGCAGCTTCGCCACCCAGTCGCCGGACCTGGCCGAGGAGGTCGTCGGCCGGCTCTCCCGAGGTCGGCGTGCTCTCGGACCGGCTGGTCGGGGAGATCCACCGCCTCCAGGGCGACGACGCCGTACCCGTTGCGGTGAAGGCCATGACCGCGGGCCAGGCCCTGTCCCGCATCGACGATCACGCCACCGTGCTCGGTGCACGGCTCCGTTACCTGTTCACTGGAGATCCTGACCACCTCGCCGCCGAAGTGCGGTGAAGGAGACGACGGCAATGAGCGACATCCGCCAGACCTTCCACCAGCAGCTGAACGAGGTGAAGTCCGACGTGGCCCGGCTGGCGGCGATGGTCACCGACGTCATCCCCCGGGGAACCCACGTCCTGCTCAACTACGACCTCGAGGCGGCGAAGGACCTCATCGAGCACGACGACGAGCTCGACCGGTTGACCCTGAAGATCGAGGAGCAGTGCTACCAGCTCCTGGTCCTGCAGCAGCCGATGGCCAGTGACCTGCGGGTGATCGTCAGCGCCCTGCGGATGGCCTCGGAGATCGAGCGTTCGGGCGACCTCGTCGTCAACATCGCCAAGACCATGCGTCGCATCTACGGCGACGAGCTGACCCCGAAGATCCGGGGCCTCATCGAGCAGATGAGCGAGGAGGCGGCCAAGCTCTACAAGGCGGCCATCGACGCGTACCTGGACGAGGACGACGCCCTGGCGGCCGCCATCGACGACATGGACGACGTTCTCGACAGCCTGCAGAAGGACTTCATCGAGGCGGTCATCGCCGCCCACGAGGCCGAGCCGCCTCGACCTGAACGCCGCCGTGCAACTGGCCCTCATCGCCCGCTACTACGAGCGCATCGGCGACCATGCGGTCAACATGGCCGAGCGGACCCAGTACCTGGTCACCGGCTGGCTTCCCGAGCACGGGGCGGCGGCCGTGGCCGACGCCCGCGAGAAGCACCGGCCCGGCCCGGTCGAGGCGGCCATCGTCGACCGGGCCGAGGAGGGATAGCAGGCGCGCATGCGCATCCTCATCACCAACGACGACGGGGTCGAGAGCCGGGGCCTGGGTGTCCTGGCCGCCGCCGTCGCCGCGCCGGCCACGACGTGGTGGTCGTCGCTCCGGACCGTGACCAGAGCGGCTGCGGCGCCGGCATCGGCCAGTGGCACAAGGACGAGCACATCGACGTCCAGGACGTGGACCTGGAGGATGCCCCCGGCGTGCGGGCCATCGCCGTACGGGGTACGCCGGCCCTCGCCGTCTTCGCCGCCAACCTCGGCGCCTTCGGTGCGGTGCCGGACCTCGTCGTGTCGGGCATCAACCCCGGGCTGAACACGGGGCGGGCGACCCTGCACTCGGGCACGGTCGGCGCGGCGCTGACCGCGGCCAACCTCGGCATCTCCGGGCTGGCGGTCAGTCAGGACTACGGCGATCCCATGCGGTGGTCCACTGCGGCTGCGCTTGCCGTCGACGCCATCGGCTGGCTGGAGGACGCGCCGGAGCGGACCGTGCTCAACCTCAACGTCCCGAACACCGGCCCCGCCGAGGTCAAGGGCATCCGCTGGGCCACCCTGGCCCCCTTCGGCTCGGTGCGGGCCGCCATCGCCGACGCCGATGAGGGCCGCCTCCAGATGGAGTTCCGGGAGGTGGACGACGAGCTCCCCGAGGACTCCGACACCGCGTTGGTCTTCGCCGGCTATGCGGCAGTGTCGTCGCTGGTCGGAATCCGCGTCGCCGAACCGCTGCCCGGGGCCGATCGGGGTCGCCGCCCGGATCCGTCGGAGCGCCTAGCCATGATCGGTGGAATCCTCCTCGGTCTCGTCGATCGGCGTCGGGCCTGGCCGCGGATGGTCGCGGCCTGCGCTGGTCCCGGCGACGGCCGAGAGCGCCGTCCTGCTCCGACGTCGGGCCAAGGCCGCCGAGCCGAGCTGGACCGAGGTCATCGAGCGGGCCCGCCGCCTCGAGGGGGCCCTCGACCTGGTGGGCGAGGGCATCGTCGTGGCCGATGTCGACGGCCACCGCCTCTTCACCAACGCCGCCGCCGGGCTGCTGACCGACGCCCGTCACGAGGAGGCGCTGGTGGCCGGCGCCGTCGACCAGGCGCTGGCTGAGGGCCTCGAGGGACGGACCGTCGAGCAGGCCGTCGAGCTCTTCGGGCCACCCACCCGCCAGGTGACGGTGGCCGCATCACCGCTCGGGCCGAGCGGCGCACGGCTGGGTGCGGTGGTGCTGGTGCGGGACGAGTCACGCCTGCGCCGGCTCGAGGCCATCCGCCAGGAGTTCGTGGCCAACGTGAGCCATGAGCTCAAGACCCCGATCGGGGCGATCGCCCTCCTGGCCGAGACCCTGGCCGCCACCGACGATCCCGCCGACGCCGCGCGTCGCATCGACCTGCTCGTCGAGGAGGCCCACCGGCTCGGTCGGATCATCGACGACCTCCTCGAGCTGGGTGAGGTCGAGGGCCGCGACCGCAGCCACGAGCCCGTCGACCTGGCCGACCTCGTCGAGGAGTCGGTCCGGCGCCTGCACCCGGTGGCCGAGCAGCTGGGGATCGAGCTCGACCTCGAGTTGGGCCAGGGCCAGACCTGCCTGGCCGACGCCGGTCAGCTCGGTTCCGCGATCACGAACCTGATCGACAACGCCCTCAAGTACGCCGACGGTCGGTCGCCGGTCTCGATCAGCGTCCAGCCGGGTGATGGCTGGGCCGATGTCGTCGTGCAGGACCATGGCATCGGCATCCCGCACCCCGAACAGGAGCGGGTCTTCGAGCGCTTCTACCGGGTCGACAAGGCCCGCAGCCGGGACACCGGTGGCACCGGCCTCGGGTTGGCCATCGTCCGCAACGTGGCCAGGGCCCACGGGGGCGAGATCCTCGTCACGTCGCGGGAGGGCGAAGGTTCCACCTTCACCCTGCGCCTGCCGCTCGTATCCGTTTCCACTGGTGACAAGGAGGTCCATCGTGGCTGATGCCCCGACCGTGCTCGTGGTCGAGGACGAGGAGAACTTCATCGAAGCCCTGACCATCGGGCTGAAGAAGGAGGGATTCCGGGTGCAGGTGGCCCGCGACGGGGCGGAGGCCCTGACAGTGTTCGACGCCGTGCGTCCCGACATCGTCCTGCTCGACCTGATGCTGCCCAAGGTGTCCGGGGTGGACGTCTGCCGGGAGATGCGGTCGCGCTCCAAGGTCCCGATCATCATGGTCACCGCCAAGGGCTCCGAGGTCGACACCGTCGTCGGTCTGGAGGTGGGCGCCGACGACTACGTGACCAAGCCCTACCGACTGCGCGAGCTGGTGGCCCGGATGCGAGCCGTGCTGCGGCGGACGGCCGAACGGGCCCCCGACCGCACGCCAGGGAACGGCGACGAGGTCCTGGCCTCGGGTGACCTCTTCCTCGACCCCGAGCGCCACGAGGTGTCGCTCCGGGGCGCGACCCTGGACCTGCCCCTCAAGGAGTTCGAGGTCCTGCAACTCCTGTTGGAGCGGGCGGGCCGGGTGGTGACCCGCGATTCCCTCATCGACGAGGTGTGGGGCCACGACTACGTGGGCGACACCAAGACCCTCGACGTCCACATCAAGCGGCTGCGCAGCCGCATCGAGGCCGATCCGGCGGTGCCCGAACGCATCCTCACGGTGCGCGGTGTCGGGTACAAGATCGTGGCTCCAGACCGAGCCGATCCCCGGGTAGCGTCGGTCCCCTAACCCTCCGACTCCGCGGGCGGAGTGAGGATGCCGTTGCCACCGACCGCCGTACAGTCGCTGTCGTGAGCCGAGGCGCGGGGTGGAACGTGTTCGAGGGGCCGGGCGGGCCGCCCGAGCGCTCGGCCGACCACTTCGTCGCCTCCCCGTTCACCCGCCTGGCCCGGGTCCATGCCCTGCAGGTGGCGGGTGACGCCCTGATCGCGCTGGGCCTCGCCAACTCGCTCTTCTTCTCGATCCCGAGCGGTGAGGCCCGCGGCCAGGTCGCCCTCTACCTGGTGCTGACCATGGCGCCCTTCGCCGTGATCGCCCCCTTCATCGGGCCGGCCATCGACCGTGCGGCCAACGGCCGACGACTGATGGTGATCCTGATCGCCTTCTCCCGGGTCCTCATCGGCCTGTTCATGATCGGGAACCTGGACGACCTGCTCCTGTTCCCGGCGGCGCTGCTCATGCTCGTGTCCGGCAAGGCCTACGGGATCGCCAAGAGCGCCATCGTGCCCACGACGGTGTCCACCGACCAGGAGCTGATCGAGGCCAACTCCAAGCTGTCGATCATCACCGGCTTCGCGGGGGTGGCCGCCGGCATCCCCGGCTTCATCCTGGGCTGGATCGGCGGGCCGACCTGGATCATCGGCTTCGCCATCGTGGTGTTCGCCCTGGGCACGGTCCTGGCCTTCTCGCTGCCGCAGGCGGCCGTGGCCGCCGAGCCAGTGGGCGAAGCCGAGGAGGCCGAGCTGCGCAGCCGTGGCATCTTCCTGGCCGCCTCGTCGATGGGCCTGATGCGGGCCATCGTGGGCTTCCTCGTCTTCCTCCTGGCCTTCGCCATGCGGGAGCAGCCGACCTGGCACCTGGGCCTGGCCGTGGCGGCCAGCGTCCTGGGCTCCTTCGTCGGGTCGGTCCTGGCCCCCCGGGTCCGGCGCACGACCCAGGAGGAGGACATCCTCGTCGGCTCGATGCTCCTGGCCACGCTGTCGGCCCTGCTGGCGGCCTGGTCCGGCGGCCTCGTGGCTGCGATCTTGGTGGCCTTCTTCGTCGGGTTCAGCGCCAACACGGCCAAGCTGGCCTTCGACTCGATCGTCCAGCGCGACGCCCCGGACGCCAACCGGGGTCGGTCGTTCGCCAAGTTCGAGACCCGGTTCCAGATCTTCTGGGTGGTCGGTGCCTTCATCCCTGTGGTCCTCCACCTCCCGGCCCGGTTGGGGTTCCTGACCATCGCCGTGGCGGCCGGCTTCGCCGCCGTCACCTACTGGATCGGCCGCCGTGACGCCGCCGCCGGCCGACCGCCCCGGACCCGCCGGCGCTCCACCCGGCCGCCGCGACCGCCCCGTGAGGAACGGGACCGCACCGACATCAGCCCGCCGCCCGACCCCACAGTCGCCGACGATGTCCTGGCCATCCCCAACCCGGGCATCGTCGAGGACTTCCTCCCGCCCGCCCCGACCACGGTCGAGGAGGTCTCGGCGGTCCCCGACCCGAACAGCCCGGGCGAGGTCCTCCCGCCCGGCCCCGATCGCCGCCCCCGGAATCCCGGGCGTCGCCCGGACACCACCCGCAAGCCGCCCGGTGCCTCCCGCCGCCGTCGTCCCACCCAGCGCAACCCGCGCCGTCCCCCGCCCTGACATCTGACTGGCTTCACTCCGCTCAGCAAGTCCGGCTCCGCCGAAGCTGCTGATCGGCGACGCTGCTCCGGCTGGCGCCTGCGCAGCCTCACGCCAGGCTGTAGCCGGGTGGACTGGGTCGAGGCTCAGAGCCAGCCGCTGCGCCGGAAGGCGCGGTACAGCAGCCCGGCCACGGTGGCCATGCCGATCAGGACCAGCGGATAGCCGAACGTCCAGCGGAGCTCGGGGAAGGTCTCGAAGTTCATCCCGTAGATCCCGGCGACCATCGTCGGCACGGCCGCGATGGCCACCCAGGCGCTGATGCGCCGCATGTCCTCGTTCTGCTGGAGGGAGACCTGCGTGAGGTTGGCGTCGATGGCGGCGTCGATCAGGTCGCTCAGGGTGTGCACCCGCTGGATCATCCCGGCCAGCTTGTCGCCCGCCTCCTCGAGGTCGGCGAGGACGTCGGGGCCGACCTTCGGGCCGAGGCGTCGGGCGAGGCGTCGGAGGGGCTCGTGCAGCGGCTCGATGGCGAGGAACAGGTCCCGAGACTGGCGCTTGAGATCCAGGAGGTGCTCCACCGGTCGGCTGCGGGTGTCGGCGAAGACCTCGCGCTCGGCGGCGATGGCGTCCTGCTCGAAGCCGTCGAGGGCGGTTCGGTGGTCTTCGATGACGAGGTCCACGATGGCGGCCAGGACGGCGGTGGGCGTCCGCACCTCGTCATCGGCTTCCAGCTGCTCCCGGAGGCCGGTGAGGGGGCTGGCCTGGCCGTAGCGGATCGTGACGACGAAGTCGGGCCCGGCCATGACCGAGAGCTCGCCGAGGACCAACTCGGCCCGGAGACTGTCATGGCGAACCGTGCGCAGGACGACCCAGGTCAGCTCGGGTCGGATCGACAGGACCGGTCGGAGGTGGGGCGTCAGCGCCTCGTCGAGGGCGTCGTGGTCGACGCCCAGGAGGGCCTCGACCCGGTCGATCTCCTCCTGGCCCGGCAACCGCAGCCCGAGCCAGACGAAGTGGCCGTCGCGGGCCTTCCAGTCGGCCGCCTCCTCGAGCGAGAGGGTCCCGGTCCGGCGACAGCCGTCGGCGTAGGCCGCGCAGTCGACGATCACACCGCGGTGCTACCACCTTCCGGAGTAACGCGCTGGCGAACGCCCGGGGAGACGCCTAATCGGCGTCGGGGAGGTCGATCCTCGCCAGCCAGAGCCCGGGGGCGTCGACCTCGGCGGGGGTGGGCAGCTCCCGCTCGCTGCGCCAGAGGCGCTCCAGGCCCCGCTTGCCGGCCCGCTCGACCACGCCGGCGACGAAGGCCTCGCCCCGGTCGCACTGGTCCTGGGTCAGCTCGAGGCCGAGCAACCGCTCGACGAAGCGGCTGGACTCGTCGGTGGTCACCCGGCGCCGGCGGAGGGCCTCGGCCAGCATCCTGTAGGACGAGATCAGGCCCTCGCCGATGCTGTCCATCACGTGGTCGGCGTAGCCGATGACCACCGCCACCAGGGCGTCGAGCTGGGGGAGCAGGGCCCGCTGCGCAGGGGACTGCACCGCGCCGAGGATGGCCTCGGGGTCGTTGAACATCGACTGCAGCCCCGCCATGCCCTCGGCGTCGCTGATGTCGAGCTGGCCGAAGCGCTCCTCGAGGGCGTTCGGGTCGGCTTCGAAGCCGGCGGCGTAGCGGTTGAGCAGGTCGTCGAGGCGGGCCCGGACGTGGGGGAGGCCGAGGACGGCGTGGTGGGTCATCTCGTGCAGGCAGACCCAGAGGCGCAGGTCGTCGTCGGGCAGGCTCCAGTCGGCGGCGAACTCGTCCACGTTGCGCCCGACCACGATGAGCTCGTCGGTCGGCGGGCGGGGGATGGGCAGGTCGTAGACCCCGAACGAGGTCGAGGCCAGGTGACCCACCATGGAGCCGGCGGCCATGCCCACCAGCATCGGGGTCATCATCCCCATCAGGTTCCCGAGCATCGCCGCCGGGTCGCCGGTTTCGGGGCCGGGCGCGTCCGGCGCGGCCAGAGAGCCGGCCAGGCGCTCGAACCGGGGGCGAAAGGCGGGGAGGCTGGCCTGGACCCACTGGGTGCGGGTCACGGGGACGACCGTGACCGGGCGCCCGGTGGTCGAGAGGCTGAGGCCGGTGGTCTGGGCCACCTGGAGCTCGGCCACCCGGGCCAGCTCCTCGAGGCGGATCCGCTCGAGGGGGTCGACGTTGGGCTCGGACTCGCCGCCCGTGGCCACCTGGAAGGCGAGTTGACCGGCCGCGTCCCAGCTGACGGCCCCCTGCTGGCGCAGGATCTTGGCCAGATCGCCGAGGAACGGGATGCCCTGGAACGGGTCCGGTTCGCCGTCGGGTGGATCCGACTCGCTCACGAGGGCATCGTACGAGGGTGAACATCGTCGTCCTCACCGGCTCTGAGGGCCCACTGGGGGGTCGGGTCGGTGACCGACTGGCCCTCGATCCCTCCGTCGACGCCGTGGTCCGCCTCGGCCCCGACGACCTCGAAGCAGCTCACGAGCACCCCGGCGGGCTGAAGGCGAAGCTGGAGGGCGCGACCACGCTGGTCCATCTCGGGCGCACTGACTCGGTCGCCGAACTGGACGGCACCGGTACCGCCGGGGTCGACGTGGTCGGCACCCGGGCCCTCCTCGACGCCGCCGGCTCGGTCGGGGTCACGACCGTCGTCCTGCTGTCCAGCGCCACCGTCTACGGGGCCTGGCCCAACAACCCCGTCCCCCTCACCGAGGACGCCCCGCTGCGACCCCACCCGGCCCTCGCGTACGCCACCCACAAGGCTGAGGTCGAGCGCCTGACCGCCGAGTGGCGGGACCAGCACCCCGATGTCCACGTCGCCGTCCTGCGCCCCGTGATCGCGGTGGCCGAGGACACCACCGACTGGCTGGCCGCCTCGTTGTGGGCGGGCACGTCCTTCGCCCCCGGAGACGCCGACACCCCGGTCCAGTTCGTCCACCTCGACGACCTGGCCGGCGCCGTCGACCTGGCCCGGTCCGAGCGCCTCGAGGGCCCCTTCAACGTGGCCCCCGACGGCTGGATGCGCAGTGACGAGCTCCGCCGCCTCGCCGGTCGTGGTCCCCGGGTGCGCCTGCCCGCACGGGTGTCGCACCGGCTGGCGCAGTGGCGCTGGAAGCTGGGGATGACCTCGACCCCGCCCGGCGCGGTGGCGTACCGGGTCAACCCGTGGGTGGTGGCCAACGACCGCCTGAAGGCGGCCGGTTGGGTGCCGGACCACACCAACGAGGAGGCCTACGTGCTGGGCGACCGGCCCACCGGCTGGGCGTCCCTGTCCCCCCGCCGCCGCCAGGAACTGGCCCTCGGCGGCCTCGCGGTGGGCGCGCTCGGTGTCGTGGCCGGCGGCGTGCTCGTGGCCCGGAGGGTGCTGCGCAGCCCTTGACGGTGCCGGCCCGAGCTGGCGTCAGATCACTGCGCCGCCGGGTCCCCCAGAACCGCGCTCGCCCAATGGTGGTGGCCGGAGCGGAGATAGCCGATCCGGACCGCGTCGCCGGGGTCGAGCAGGCGGAGGGCGGTGACCAGGTCCCCCATGGAGGTGACCTCGGTGTCCCCGATCTGGGTGACCACATCGGCATCGTGGAGGCCGGCCAGGGTCGCCGGGCTGTCCTCGACCACGTCGAGCAGCTCGGCCCCACCCCGGACGCCCCACTCGGCGGCCTCCTCGGCCTCCAGGTCCCGCCCCTCGATCCCGAGCCAGGGGTGGGCGGGGCCACCGGTGGCGATGATGTCCCGGGCCACGGTCCGGGCCAGGTCGATGGGCACGGCCCGCACGGCATCACTGCCGCCGACCGCCGTGGTTATCCCGATCACGGCCCCGGTGGCGTCGAGGAGGGCGGCCCCCTCGATCGGGTCCTCCAGCACGATGTCGGTGCCGATGAGCCCGTGCAGCGGCCCCTCCTCGTCGTCCCGGGACACGGTCACGGCCAGGTTGGCCACCTCGCCGGTCACGATCTCGGCCGCCTGCCCGCCCCGCAGGGCGATGGTCCGGGCCGAGTCGCCCACCGCGAGGTCGCGGGCCACGCCGAGCACGGCGCCGAGGTGGTCGAGGCCCTGCACGAACAGGACGGCGACATCGGTCGCCGGGTCGACGCCCACCACGGCGCCGACGAGCTCGGGCCCGTCGAAGGCCTGGACCCGCACCTCCTCGGCGTCGCCGACGAGCTCCGCCGTGGTCAGGACGTGCCCGTCGTCCCGGAGAACCACCCCGGATCCGTCGGTGCCGCCGGATCGGACGTGGACGAGCGTCTCGGCCACCTCGTCCATCCCACCCCGGCTGGGGGTGCCCACGAGGATCGTCGAGACCGGCGTGGCCAGCCGCTCGCTCGCGGTCTGGTCCTCGGCCCCGTCCCGGTGGAACGCTCCGAGGCCCCACGCCCCCATCAAGGCCAACGACGCGCCCAGTCCGGCGGCCAGCCCGAGGGCCACCGCGGACCGCTTCCGGTGGGGATGGCCGCCCGCGGCCGCCCGACGGATCTCGGAGGGGTGACGCCACAGACGGTCCTCCGGTGGGAGGGGGGAGCCCCGAAACGGGCGTTCAGGTGGGGTCCCCTCGTCTTCAGGCACGGCGGCCCAGCGTAGGACGACCCTCCCACCTCGTGACCGCGGGCGGTGAGGCCCGTAGGCTGGTGGACCGTGCTCTCTGCGCCCGACGACCTCACCTGGGTGGGGCTGACCGAGGAGACGTTGCCCGTCGGCCTCGTGGCCGACTGGGCCGTCCTGCCGTCGTGTGGCGCCGTGGTGACCTTCACCGGCACCGCCCGGGACCACGCCGAGGGCCGCCCGGACGTCCAGGGCCTCGAATACGAGGCCTACGAGAGCCAGATCGAGCCCACGTTCCGGGCCATCGCCGACCTCGCCCGCCGTCGCTGGCCGGACCTCGGGCGCCTGGCCATCCTGCACCGCACCGGAGCCGTGGCCATCGGTGAGACGTCGGTCGTCGTGGCCGCCGGTTCGCCCCACCGGAACGAGGCGTTCGAGGCGGCCCGGTGGTGCATCGATACCTTGAAGGACACCGCCCCCATCTGGAAGCGCGAAACCTGGGCCGGAGGCGAGAGCTGGGGGCTCGACGCCAAGAAGCTCTCGGACCTCACCCCCGATCGTTGACCGGAGACCTGCGAACGTGACGAACCTGCTTTTCCTCCTCGCCGCCGTGGTGGCCGCCGCGGTCGGCATCGCCGTGCTCTGGGCCCACTCGCGCTCGCCCCGCTCCATGGACTCCGGGGTGGAGGGCTTCAACCGCCAGATGGACGCCCTGTCGCCTCGCGACCGCCGCCCGCCCCGCAGCTAGCGACCGGCCTGACTCGTGGCCCGCGACCTCGCCATCGACCTGGGGACCGCCAACACCCTGGTCTACGTGCGCGGGGAGGGCATCGTCCTCAACGAGCCGTCGGTCATCGCCCTCAACAACCAGAGCCAGGACGTCCTGGCCGTCGGCACCGAGGCCTGGCAGATGATCGGCCGTACGCCCGGCCACATCGTGGCCGTCCGCCCGCTGCGGGCCGGGGCCATCACCGACTTCGACGTCACCCAACGCATGATCCGCCTGGTCCTCGAACGGGTGGGGGTGTCCCGCTTCAACCGGCCCCGGGTCGTCATCTGCGTGCCGTCGGCCATCACCCACGTCGAACGCCGCGCCGTCACCGAGGCCGCCCGTCGGGCCGGCGCCGCCGAGTGCCAGCTCATCGAGCAGCCCATGGCCGCCGCCATCGGCGCGGAACTGCCCATCAACGAGCCCATCGGCTCGATGGTGGTCGACATCGGCGGCGGGACCTCCGAGTCGGCCATCCTCTCGCTGGGCGGCATCGTCTCCCTCAAGGCGGTACGCGTGGGCAGCTTCGACTTCGACGCCGCCATCCAGACCCACATCCGCAAGGAGCACGGCATCGCCATCGGCGAGCAGACGGCGGAGAAGATCAAGATCGCGATGGGTTCGGCCTACCCGACCTCCGAGGAGTTCCGGGCCGAGGTCCGGGGCCGGGAGCTGATGTCCGGTCTGCCCAAGACCGTGGTGCTGGAGCCCGAGGAGATCCGGGGCGCCCTCGAGGAGCCCATCACCACGATCATCGACTCCATCGTGGCCTGCCTGGGCGAGGCGCCGCCCGACCTGGCCCAGGACCTCATCGTCAACGGCATCCACCTGGTCGGAGGTGGCGCACTCCTCCGGGGGCTGAAGGACCGCCTGAGCCTGGAGACCGAGGTCCACGTCAAGCTCGTCGACCTCCCCCTGGAGGTCGTGGTCCTCGGCGCCGGCCGCTGCATCGAGTCCTACGACGCCCTCCGCGTCATGTTCATGGAATAGCGGTACCGGCGCCGGGGGCAGCGCCAGCCGCGCCCGCGGCGACAGGCAAGTACTGTCCGAGCCGGATGGGGACGCTCTTGGGGGTGCAGGACGTCAGCGTGCGCTTCGGCGGCGTCGTGGCGCTGAACGGCCTCACCTTCACCGTCGACGAGGGCCAGATGTGCGCCCTGATCGGCCCGAACGGGGCGGGCAAGACGACCCTCTTCAACGTCATCAGCCGGCTCTACGAGCCCACCGACGGCTCGGTCACCTTCGCCGGCGACGACCTCCTGGCCGTGCCCGCCCATCGCATCGCCCAGATCGGCATCGCCCGCACCTTCCAGAACGTGGCCCTCTTCCCCGGCCTGTCCGTGCGGGACAACGTCCTGATGGGGGCCTTCTCCGACACCAAGGCCGGCTTCGTGTCCACCACGGTGCGTTGGCCCACCGCCATCAAGGAGGAGCGGGCCAGCCGGGTGACCGCGGACGCCCTGCTCGACGAGCTGGAGCTCGGTGCGGTCGCCGACCATCCGGCCGCCGGCCTGCCCTACGGGACGCTGAAGCGGGTCGAGCTGGCCCGGGCCCTGGCCTCCAACCCCCGGATGCTCATGCTCGACGAGCCGGCGACCGGCCTGACCCACGGCGAGGTCGGTGACCTGGCCGACCTGGTCCGTCGGGTCCGCGACGACCGGAACCTGACCGTCCTCCTGGTCGAGCACCACATGGAGATGGTCATGCGCATCTCCGAGAAGATCGTGGTCCTCGACTACGGCGCCAAGATCGCCGAGGGCGATCCCGACGTCGTGCGCAACGACCCCCGGGTCATCGAGGCCTACCTCGGCGGAGGCAACACGTGACCCCGCTGCTGGAGGTCCAGGACCTCGAGGCGGGCTACGGCCCGGTCCAGGTCCTGCGGGGGATGTCCTTCACCGTCGACGCGGGCGAGACGGTGGTCATCCTCGGGGCCAACGGGGCGGGCAAGACGACGACCATCCGCGCCATCAGCGGGATGATCGTGACCAAGGGCTCGGTGATCGTCGACGGCAAGTCGGTGGGGGGCAAGAAGCCGGAGGACATCGTCCGGCGGGGCGTGGCCCACGTCCCCCAGGGGCGGGGCACCTTCGTGGACCTCACGGTGGAGGAGAACCTCCGCCTCGGCGCCTTCACCCGCAAGGACGCCGACGTCGCCGCCGACATGGACCACTGGTTCGAGGTCTTCCCCCGCCTGAAGGAGCGCCGCGACCAGGTGGCCGGAGGGATGAGCGGCGGGGAGCAGCAGATGCTGGCCATCGCCCGGGCCGCCATGTCGCGGCCCCGCCTGCTGCTCTTGGACGAGCCGTCGTTGGGCCTGGCCCCACTCGTGACCCAGGAGCTGTTCCGACGGCTGCAGGTGCTCAACGTGGAGCAGGGCACGGCCCTGCTGGTCGTCGAGCAGAACGCCAACCTGGCCTTGAGCATCGCCGAACGGGGCTACGTGCTCGAGGCCGGCCTGATCGTGGCCCAGGGCACCGCGGCGGAGCTGCAGGCCGACGAGTCCGTGCGCAAGGCGTACCTCGGGATCTGAGGGGAGGCGACCGTGGAACTGTTCTTCAACCAGGTGATCAACGGGCTCCAGCAGGGCGCCATCTATGCCGCACTGGCGCTGGCCCTCGTCCTGATCTTCCGCTCCACCTCGCTCCTGAACTTCGCCCAGGGCGAGATGGCCATGTTCTCGACCTTCATCGCCTGGATCCTGGCCGACAACGGGTTCCCCGTCGTGTTCGCCATCCTCGCCGCGATGGCCGTCTCGGTGGTCGGGGGGGCGATCATCGAACGGACCCTGATCCGGCCCGTCGGCAACGACAACCCCCTGGCCATCGTCATCGTCACCATCGGCATCTTCATCGCCATGAACGCGCTGGCGGGGTGGATCTACGGCACCGACGGCCGGGTGTTCCCCCGCATCTTCCCCAACGAGTCGCTGGTCACCGTCGGTGACGTCACCGTGACCAAGGAGACGACCGGGATCATCGCCATCCTCCTCGTGGTCGTCGGGCTGCTCTACCTGCTGTTCCAGCACACCAAGGTCGGCCTGGCCATGCGGGCCGTGGCCTCGAACGCAGAGTCGGCCCAGCTGGTCGGCATCCGGGTGGGCCGCATCCTCATGCTGGGTTGGGGCCTGGCCGCCGCCCTCGGCGCCCTGGCCGGCGCCCTGGCCGCCCCGCAGCTGAACCTGAGCCTGAACCTGATGCAGGGCCTGCTCATCTACGCCTTCGCGGCGGCCACGTTGGGTGGCTTCGACAGCCCGCTGGGCGCGGTGGTCGGCGGCCTCATCGTGGGCGTGACCCAGACCCTGGCCGGCCAGTACATCGACTTCTTCGACGGCTTCGAGCTGGGCTCGGCCTTCCTGCTCATCCTCATCGTGCTGCTGGTCCGGCCCCAGGGCCTGTTCGGCCGACCGGTGGTCACCCGCGTATGAGCCGTCTCGCCCTCACGCCCCGTCGCGTGGTCCTCGGCATCGTCGCCATCGCCCTGGCCGCGCTCGTCCTCTACATCCCGCAGTACTTCGTCGAGTTCCGTACGGCGCAGTTCACCAGCGTCATCGCCATCTCGATCGCCGTGCTCGGCCTCGGGCTCCTGACGGGCTTCAACGGCCAGATCTCGGTCGGCCACGGCGCCTTCTTCGGCGTGGGGGCCTACACCACGGCCATCCTCACCGCCGACCACGGGTGGTCGCACCTGACGACGATTCCGGTGGCGATGGTGCTCTGCCTGGCCATCGGCGTGCTCGTCGGCCTGCCTGCCCTGCGCATCAGTGGCCTCTACCTCGCCCTGGTCACCCTCGCCTTGGCCACGCTCTTCCCGCTCGTCATCCAGAAGTACTCCGACGTCACCGGGGGGAGCACCGGCATCCGGGTCCCGTCCTTCGAGCCCCCGGACTGGGCGTCGGGCCTGACCGAAGACCAATGGGCCTACTACGTGGTCCTGGCCTTCGCCGTGGTCACCTTCGTCTGCGTGCGCAACCTCATCCGCAGCCGGGTGGGCCGGGCCATCATCGCCATCCGGGACGGCGAGGTCGCGGCCGAGGTGCTGGGCGTCAGCCTGGCCCGCTACAAGGTGGCCACCTTCGGGATCAGCGCCATGATCGCCGGCCTGGGGGGCTCGCTCTTCGTGATGAACACCGCCGTCCTGGACCGCGTCGACCCTTCGCAGTACACGATCAGCCGGTCCATCGAGTTCCTGGCCGCCCTGGTCATCGGCGGCGCCGCCACCATCCTCGGCCCGATCGTCGGCTCGCTGTTCATCGTCTTCGTCCCCGAGCTCTCCTCCGACGTCAACGCCGAGCTGTCCCGGGTCATCTTCGGCGGCGTCCTCATCGTCATGATGCTGGTGCTGCCCGGCGGGGTCCTCGGCGGGCTCCGCCAGCTGGAGGCCGGCGTGCTGCGCCGGTCGGGCCGGGACGGGCAGTGGCGAAAGGTCCGTCGTGGCCCGGAGCCGGCCGCTACCCCCGATCCGGGTGGGTCGCCTACGGTGGAAGACGCTGCAGTCTGAGCACTGAGGGGAGCAATCGAATGACCCGATCGACCCGTGTAGGAACGCTCGGTGCGTTGCTCGCCGTTCTCGCCCTGATCGCCGCCGCCTGCGGTGGTGGTCGTGAGGACACCGGCGGCAACACGGACGCGAATGACGCCGCCGCGGAGGGGACCAGCGACGAGTTCGCCACGTACCTGCACCTCGACGACTGCACCACCGACTTCACCCAGGGCATCACCGACGACACCATCAAGATCGGGTCCAGCTTCCCGCAGTCGGGCACCTTCGCCGCCTTCGCCGAGATCTCGACCGGCTACCAGGCCTACTTCGACTACGTGAACGAGGAGTTGGGCGGTATCGACGGGCGCCAGATCGAGTTCACGGCCCTGGACGACGGCTACGAGCCGGGCCGGACCGCCACCAACGTGCAGCGGCTGGTCAACGAGGACGGCGTGTTCGCCCTCTTCAACGTGATCGGCACGGCCAACAACCTGGCCATCTGGGACAGCCTCGACGAGGACTGCGTGCCCAACCTCTACGCCGGCACGGGTTCGCCGCTCTGGGGTGACCCGGCCCATCCGTGGACGATCGGCTCCTTCCCCTCGTACTCGCTCGAAGCGGTGATGTACGCCAACTACCTCGAGGAGAACCAGCCCGACGCGAAGGTCGCCCTGCTGACCCAGAACGACGACTTCGGTCGGGCTTACGTCGACACCTTCAAGGCCGCCATCGAGGGCACGGACATCGAGGTGGTGGGCGAGGAGACCTACGAGATCAGCAACACCGACACGAGCTCGCAGATCACCAGCCTGGCCGACAGCGGGGCCGACGCCGTCGTGCTCGGCACCACCGCCCTGGCCTGCCCGACCACGCTGAACGCCATCAACGGCACCAACTGGGAGCCGACGATCTTCATCTCCGGCACCTGCACCTCGCCGACCCTCGTGGGCCTGGCCGAAGCGGGGGCGGCCGACGGGATCATCAGCGTCACCGCGTTCATGGACCCCCGTGACCCGCAGTGGGCCGACGACGAGGCCATGACCCTGTTCCAGGAGAAGGGTCGTCAGTACGGCGGCCCCGACATCGACCTGGACAACACGATCGTCGCCTACGGGTGGACGATGGGCGCCCTCCTGGTCGACACCCTCACCAACGCCAGCGAGCTCACCCGGCCGGCGGTGATGGAGCAGTCCTACAACCTCGAGGACCTGGTCACCGGGCTGGCGCTGCCCACGAGCCCGTTCAACACGAGCATCGACGACAAGTTCCCCGAGGAGGTGCTGCAGCTCATGCAGTACAACGACGAACTCGGGTACTACGAGTTCCTGGGTGAGCCCCAGGACTTCGAGGGCCAGACCGCCGAGGTGACCCCGTCCGACCTCCTAACTCCCTAGGACGCCCACAGAGACAGTTTTGGCCGTCGCCCGGTGAGCGGGTGGTTTCGCCTCGCTGCGCTCGGCGAGTTGACGCTGTGCTTGCCGGTCGCCTCGCCTGGCGGCTCGGCTCCTAGGAGTCCGACGAGCCCGGGCTGAGCAGGTCCTCGGCGGCCTGCCGGACCTGTCGATCGCGGTCGGCCAGCGCTCGCTGGAGGGCGGCGTCGACGTCGGGTCCCTCGAAGGGGGCGAGGGCGATGACCGCCCGACGGCGGACGGCGGGCTTGTCCCGCGTGGCGGCCAGGATGGCGTCGAGGCCGGCCTCATCCCCGATGGCGCCCAGCGCGGCCACCGCGGCCTCCCGACAGAGGGGGTCCTCGTGGTCGACGGCGACCTCCCTCAATGCGGCCACGGTGCCCGGCGTCACCGGCTGACGCTCCCCGCACGCCCAGGCCGCCGCCTCCACGACCGTGGGATCGGGATCCCCCAGGAGGGGGAGGATCGGAGGGAGGGCGGGAACGGTGGTCGGGGCCCGGCCCGCCTCCTCGGCTGCCCTGCGGCGGACGGCGGCGTCGGGATCGGCCATCGCCGCGCTCAGCTCGTCGGCGCCGAGACACCCGAGCCGGGCCAAGGCCCCGAGGGCCACGACCCGGACCCGCGGATCAGCGGCTCGGAGGCCGTTGCGCACCGTGGCCTCGTCGTCCTGGTGCCCGGCGAGCGCAACGGTCTCGGCCGCCGGATCCGGTGTCATGGCCTCAAGTCTGTCCGCGGCCGGCCGACGGAGCGGGGCAGGCATCACGAGAAGGAGAATGTCTTGTCGCACATGGTGATCTACCGCACGGCGGATGGCCAGCCCGGGTATCACCAGGCTGAGGAACTCGACGAGGCCGTCCGATTCGTGGAAAGGCTCCGCAACGGCGATGGCGTCGACGGCGCCCGCATCTTCCGCATGGAGGAAGTCAGCTTCGACTTCCGCCCCTACTTCAAGGTCGAGATCGGCCCCGGCGGTGTCGCCGCCGACGCGCCGGTCGCCCCGGCGTTCGTGGGTCGGGACCTGGGGTTCGTCCCCGAGCTCGGGAACGGCCTCGAAGCCGTCCCGGCGGCTCCCGCCTACGAGGCCCCGGCTGCGTTCGACGGCGAGGTCTGGGCCGAGCCCGAGGTCGGGTCCGAGCTCCCGATCGAGTCCTCGGCCGACCTGGCCTTCGAGCCCGAGCCGCTGCCGACCTTCGTGGCCCCGCCCTCGGCGTCGGACCCGGCGGTCATCGACGCCCTGCCGAACCCTCCGACCGGCCTGGCGTTCGACCCGCCGGCCCCGGCTGAGGTCGAGGAGATCGACAGCAACGCCGGCACCCCCCGCCGCGGCCTCTTCGGGCGATAGCACTTGCGTGGCTTCGCTCGTCGCCGTCAGCGACGAGCGGGGCAACAATCAGGCCAGTCGTCGGCGGAGTGGCGCCTGTTCAACGGTCACTGAACGGCGGTTTCCAGGGTTCGGCTGATCACCTGGGCTCCCAAGAGGAGGCCGAGGGCGATGCCGGCGCCGATCATGGCCATCACGACCACGAGCGCGACACCGGCCCGCAACCGGACCAGCAGGCTCGGCCGGGGCCGGACCCCCTCGGCCACCGCGACGCTGGAGGCCGCGGCGGCGCGTCGAGCCGCTTTTGCCTCCCGGCGCCGGGCGCGGTGGCGGACGGGCGGTTCCGTGGCAGGCTTGCTCTCCCCGTTGGCGGCGAGCCTCGCCGCGACAGCGATCGAGCCCCCTACCACCACGAGCGTAAGTACCACCGTGGACACGACATCGGCGACCCTACCTGTGGCCCCGCCCGAACCTCCCCTCATCCCTCCGGACACGAAGCGGCGCGCCCGCTGGCCCTGGTTCGTCGGGGCGCTCGGCGTGCTCGTGGTGGCCGCCAGCCTGTTCGCCCTCGTCGTCGAGCTGCCGTACTACACGATCGCCCCCGGCTCCGCCCGCCCGACCGAGCCCACCATCAGCGTGGAGGGGGCCGAGACCTTCCCCGCCGGTGAGGACCTGCTGTTCACCACGGTCACCATCAGCCAGCACCGGATCAACGGGTTCGAGTGGTTGCAGGCCGAGCTCTCACCCGACGTCGACCTCGTCCCTGCCGACCAGATCGACGGCGGCCAGAGCCCCGAGGAGAACCAGCAGCTCAACCAGCAGCTGATGGACGCCTCCGAGGACACCGCGGTCGTCGTCGCGCTGGAGCACCTCGGCTACGACGTGGTCTCGGGCACGGGCGCCACCGTCGCCGACGTCGTCCCCGGCGCTCCGGCCGACGGCGTCATCAACCCCGGGGACACGGTGGTGCGGGCGGCGGGACAACGGGTCGACCGGGTCGAGGACCTGGTGGCCGAGATCGACGAGCTCGCCCCGGGTGACGAGTTGACGATGGTCGTCGAGCCCTCCGACGGACCCCGGCGCCGGGTGACGGTGGCGTTGGGTGCCTTCCCCGATGCCCCCGACGAGCCGTTCCTGGGGGTCACGGGCCTGACCACCCGCGACGTCCAGTACGACTATCCCTTCGACGTCACCATCGACCCGGGCCAGGTCCGCGGCCCGTCCGCCGGCCTGGCCTTCACGCTGGCCGTGCTCGATGTCCTGACCCCCGGCGACATCAGCAACGGCGTGCCCGTCGCCGTGACCGGCACCATCGACGGCCTCGGCCGGGTGGGTCCGATCGGGGGGGTCGACCTCAAGGCCCTGGCCGCCGAGCAGGCCGGGGCCGAGCTCTTCCTGGTCCCGGCCGGCGAGGAGGAGGATGCCCGGAGTCGGGTGACCGGCGACATGGAGATCGTCCCCGTCGAGACCCTCCAGGACGCCCTCGAGGCCCTCGACGCGCTGGGCGGTCACGCCACGGACCTCGAGTCGCCCCTACGATCGGCCGGGTGAGCGACCCGGGTTCCACGGATGCCGACCGCCTCCTGGACATCGAGCTCCCGCACAGCTTCCGGGGCCTGGACCCCGAGGCGGTGCAGAGCCTGCTGACCGACGCCGTCGGCAGCCTGCGCCAGGCCCAGGAGCGGGAGGCCGAGCTGCGGACCACCATCGCCTCCCTGGAGGCGGCGCTGGCCGAGGCCCGGGTCGACGTGACCGCCGAGTTGGAGGACGCGAAGAGCCGGGGGCGGGCGATGGTCACCGAAGCCCAGACCGTCCGCCGCCGGGTCCTGGAGGACCTCGTCCGTCGCCGCAAGGTCCTGCGTCGTCAGATCGAACAGCTCCGGGTCGGTCGCGAGCGTCTGCTGGAGGCCTACGAGGTCGTCAGTCAGACGGTTCAGGAGGCGACCCAGGAGCTGGGGGTGGCCGTGTCGTCGGCCCAGGCCGCGGCCGAACGGGCCGGACGCCGTCTCGGTCCGGACGACGACGAGGTGAGCCCCGAGGACCTGCACGCCATGGAGGCCGAGATCACGGCCGCCCGGGTCGCCGGCCTGCCGATCCTCGACCCGCCGACCGCAGCCGAGCGGGTGGCGGCCGAACGGGTGGCCGCCGCCGCGGCCGCCGAAGGGGGCGACCTGGAGGAGGACCCCGACGCCGTACCGCCCCTGGTCGAGGTCGAGGCCACGGTGGCCGCCTTCGAGGAGATGCGCGTGCTCGGCCCCGTGGAGGGCAAGGACGCCGACGTCGAGGCGGTCGAGGTGGAGGAGGCCGCCGAGGACGAGGACGACGGCGACGGGACGGTCGCGGCCGAGGACGTCGGCGAGCCCGCGCCGGACGAGGAGGTCGACGCCGGCGAGCCCGCGGAGGAGCTCGAGGAGCCGGCCGCGGACGACGAGGCGCCGGCTGCGGCCGCCGAGCAGGCACCCCGGGAGGACGAGGCCCTGGTCCTGCCCCTCTTCGACCGCTTGCGCTCCGGCGAGCCCGAGGACGAGGGGCCTGGGTCCGAGCCCGCGTTCGCGGCCGCGGTGGACCCCATCGAGGCCCCGCCCGAGGACGAGGAAGCCGATCCCGTGGCCGTCCTGGCCGATGACCTGGCTCGCCGCCTCCGCCGGGCGCTGGCCGACGAGCAGAACCAGGTCCTGGACCGCCTGCGCCAGGACCGGCGGGGCCAACTCGGCCTGGATGACCTCCTGGGCGCCGACGATGCCCGGGTCGTGCGCCTGGCCACCGCCATCGAGCCGCGCCTGCGGGAAGCCGTGGGGGAGCGGGGCGCGGCCACGAGCTCGGTGGGTGATCTCGCCGCTCGCCTGGCCGGCGCCGTGGCCGACGGCGTCCGTCACGACATCGAACAACGGGTCAGCGCCGCCACCACGGACGATGACGGTGAGCGGGTCGACCTGTCCCGGCCGGTCCGGGAGGCCTTCCGAGCCTGGCGCACCGATCGGATCGTGCCGCTGGCCACCGAGGTGGCCGCGGATTCTCTGGGCGGTTAGCTCAGTAGGCTCCCCCATCCATGCGGGCCCCCTCTGACATGCCCCCGCCGCGCCGACGCCGCCAGCGCCGACTGTCGCCGCGGGGCCGTGTCATCCTCATCCTCGTCGCCGTCGGCCTGTTCCTCCTGATCACCTCGCTGCGGGGGATCGCCGGCTTCTACACCGACTACCTCTGGTTCGACTCCCTCGGCAAGGCGAACGCCTTCCGCACGATCCTGGGGGCCAAGGTCACCTTGGCGGGGATGTTCATCGGGCTCTTCTTCGTCCTCTGCTTCGCCAACCTGGTCATCGCCGACCGCATCGCCCCCCGCTTCCGGCCCATGGGCCCCGAGGAGGAGCTGCTCCGGCGCTACCACGAGATCGTCGACGAGCGGTCGAGCTGGGTCCGGGCCGGCGTGGCCTTCCTGTTCGCCGTCATCGCCGGAGCCGGCGTCTCCGGCCAGTGGAACCAGTGGCTGCTGTTCATCAACCGCGTCGACTTCGGTGTGGAGGACCCGCAGTTCCACACCGACATCGGGTTCTACGTCTTCCAGCTGCCCTTCCTGTCCTTCGTCGTCTCCTGGCTGTTCGCCGCGCTGGTCATCATCCTGTTGATCACCGCCGTGGCCCACTACCTCAACGGCGGCATCCGGGTGCAGAACCCCGGGCCCCGGGTCACCCCCCAGGTCAAGGCCCACCTCTCGGTCCTGCTGGCCATCCTGGCCCTCGTCAAGGTGGCCGACTACTGGTTGCAGCGCTACGAGCTCACGCTGTCCACCCGGGGCACGGTCGACGGCGCCCTGTTCACCGACGTCAAGGCCCAGCTCCCGGCCATCTACCTGCTCCTGATGATCGCGGTCCTGTCCGTGGCCCTGCTCATCGTCAACATCTGGCGGCGGGGCTGGGTCCTGCCCGTCCTCGCCGTGGGCCTGTGGGGCTTCGTGGCGGTCGTGGCGGGCGGCATCTATCCGTCGTTCATCCAGCGCTTCCGGGTCGAGCCCGCCGAGTCCTCCCGGGAGGCGCCCTACATCGAGCGCAACATCGAGGCGACGCGGGCGGCCATGGGGTTGGCCGACGTCAGCACGAGGCCGTTCGACTACAACGAGCGCCTCACCTCCCAGCAGCTGCTCGACAACGACGAGACGGTGCGCAACATCCGCCTCCTCGATCCCGGCGTCGTCACCGACACCTACCAGCAGCTCCAGGCCGAGCGGCCCTTCTACCGCCTCAACGACCTCGACGTGGACCGCTACGAGATCGACGGGGAGACGACCCAGGTCGTCATCTCGGCCCGAGAGCTCAGCACCTCGGGCATCCCGCAGCAGTCCTGGGAGGGTCAGCGGGTGGCGTTCACCCACGGCTACGGCGCCGCCGTGGCCCCGGCCAACGCCGTCACGACCGAGGGCCGCCCCGATTTCGTCCTCGGTGACATCCCCGTCGACAGTGGCGACTCGTCCCTCGACGTCGTCCAGCCCGGCATCTACGTGGGCGAGAACCTGGACGGATACTCCATCGTCGGGGCCACCCGGGACGAGATCAACTACCAGACCGCGGGCGGCGAGACCGTCACCAGCCGGTACGACGGCTCGGGCGGTGTGGCCATGAACTCGTGGTGGCGGCAGGCGGCGTTCGCCCTGCGCTTCGGCGAGATCGAGCCGTTGATCTCCAACTTCGTCACCAACGAGAGTCGCATCATCTACATCCGCGACGTCCAGGACCGGGTCGCCCAGCTGGCCCCGTTCCTGCGCTGGGACGCCGACCCGTATCCGGTGCTCCTCGATGGTCGCATCCAGTACGTCCTCGACGCCTACACGACCACGGACCGCTACCCCTATGGCCAGCGGGCCGACGTCGACCAGCTCCCGCCCGGTAGCGGCCTGGACCACTCGTTCAACTACGTGCGCAACTCGGTGAAGGCGGTGGTCGACACCTACGACGGCACCGTCGACCTCTACGTGGTCGATCCCGACGACCCCATCATCCAGGCGTACCGCGGCGCCTTCCCGGAGCTGTTCTCCGATCTCGACGAGATGCCCGCGGAGATGCGGGAGCACCTTCGGTACCCCGAGGACCTCTTCCGGGTCCAGACCAACACCTGGGGCCGCTACCACATCGACGGCGCCCAGAACTTCTACGAGCAGGCCGGCGGGTGGGCCGTGGCCCAGGACCCGGGTACGACGACCTCGGCCACCCCGCAGACCCAGACCACGAACGCCCAGGGCGAGGTGGAGGTCGCTCCGGAGCGTCGGATCGACCCGCAATACCTGCTCATGCGCCTCCCTGGTGAGGAACAGGAGGACTTCCTGATCCTTCGCTCGTTCGTGCCCAAGGCCGGCGACACCGAGCGGCGGGAGCTCACGGCGTTCATGGTGGCCAAGAGCGACCCCGACAACTACGGGGAGATCGAGGTCTTCGAGATGCAGTCCGCGGACATCGCGGGCCCGGCCATCGTGAGCTCGAACATCCAGAGTGACTCGACCATTGCCCGGGAGATCACCCTCCTGGACCAACAGGGATCCAACGTGCTGTTCGGCAACCTGCTGCTGATCCCGGTCGAGGAGTCGATCCTCTACATCCGCCCGCTCTACACCGAGGCCGAGGGTCAGACCAGCGTGCCCCTGCTGCGCCGGGTGATCGTGGCCTACGGCGATGAGATCGTCATGGAGCCCACGCTCTGCGAGGCCCTGACCCAGATCTTCGGCGAGGCCCCGGAGACGCAGGAAGGGGCGTGCACACCCGGCGGCGGCTCACCGCCTTCCGGCAACGGCACGCCGCCTCCGGACACCGTCGATCCGACGGCGGAGGTGGCGGACCTGTTGGCTCAGGCCGATGACCTCTTCACGCAGGCCGAAGAGGGCCTCCAGGACAACGGCGACCTGGGCGCGTACCAGGACCTCATCCAGCAGGCCCAGGACCTCATCCAGCAGGCCCTCTCCATGAGCGACCCGTCGGCCACGACGACCACCACGACGGTGCCGCCGGGTGAGGCCTGAGGGAACGTCCGGCGCCGTTCCGGCGTTGTCAGGGTCATGCTCTTCGGATCCAAGAAGGACCAGCTCGTCACCGCCGAGGAGGCCCTGCCGGGCCGCCCCGAGCCCCTCTGGTCGCCCCCGGCCCACTTCGTCACCGGTGCCTCGCTCACGCCCCCGTTCCCCGAGGGCAGCGAGCAGCTCGTGGTCGGGATGGGCTGCTTCTGGGGCGCCGAGCGCCTGTTCTGGCAGCTCCCCGGTGTGCTCACCACCGCGGTGGGGTACGCCGGCGGCAGTACGCCGAACCCCACGTATGAAGAGGTGTGCTCCGGCCGGACCGGCCACACCGAAGTCGTCCTCGTCGTGTTCGACCCGAAGGTGGTCAGCCGGGAAGCCGTCCTGAAGGTGTTCTGGGAGGGCCACAACCCGACCCAGGGCATGCGCCAGGGCAACGACCGGGGAACCCAGTACCGCTCCGCCATCTACACGGCCGATGACGCCCAGCAGGCCGCGGCCGAGGCATCTCGGGACCGCTTCCAGGTCGTGCTGAACGAGTCCGGCTTCGGCGAGATCACCACCGAGATCGCCCCTGCGGGCGAGTTCTTCTACGCCGAGGACTACCACCAGCAGTACCTGGCCAAGGTCCCCAACGGGTACTGCGGCCTCGGCGGCACCGGCGTCAGCTGCCCCATCGGCGTCGCCTCCGCCGACTGACGCTGACTGTTCTGGCACCTGATCAGGCTGCTATGACGACCGGATCCGGTGCCAGAACGGAGAATGAGAGATGAAGCTGGGCATGACGTGGGGGTACTGGGGGCAGCGACCGCCGCCGGACATCGCGGGGATGAGTCAGGAGGCGGAGAAGCTCGGCTTCGACTCGATCTGGACGGCGGAGGCCTGGGGCTCCGACGCCTTCACGCCCTTGGCCTGGATCGCGGCCCACACCGAGCGGGTGCGCCTCGGCACCGCCGTCGTGCAGCTGGCGGCCCGGACGCCGACGGCGACCGCCATGCACGCCTTGACCCTGGACCACCTGTCCAACGGCCGCCTCATCCTCGGACTCGGTGTGTCCGGGCCCCAGGTGGTCGAGGGCTGGTACGGCCGACCGTCGAACAAGCCGCTGGCCCGGACCCGGGAGTACGTGGAGATCATCCGCCGGGCCATTGCCCGGGAGGAGCCGGTCGAGTTCGACGGCGAGTTCTTCCAGCACCCCTACCGGGGTGAGGGGTCGGTCGGCCTGGGCAAGGCGCTCAAGCCCATCACCCACCCGCTGCGCCGCGAGATCCCGATCTTCCTCGGCGCCGAAGGCCCGAAGAACGTGACCCAGACGGCCGAGATCGCCGACGGATGGCTCCCCCTCTACTACTCGCCCTACCGCCAGGAGGTCTACGCCGACCAGCTGGCGGGGGCCAAGGAGGGCTTCGAGATCACCGCCATGGCCACCATGGTCGTCACCGACGACATCGAGGCCGGACTCGCCCCCGTGAAGGCCATGCTCGGCTTCTACATCGGGGGCATGGGCGCCAAGGGCCAGAACTACCACACCAAGCTGATGCAGCGGATGGGCTACGAGGCTGAGGCCCTGAAGGTCCAGGAGCTGTTCTTCGAGGGTCGACGGGACGAGGCCATCGCCGCGGTGCCCAGCGCCTTCGCCGACGAGATCAGCCTGGTCGGCCCCATCGAGCGCATCCGGGACCGGGTCGCGGCCTGGGAGGACAGCCCGGTGACCACGATCGTGGTCCACGGGGGCAACGTCGAGACGCTCCGGGACGCGGCCGAGGCGGTGCTGGGCTAGCTGATCGGACCGACCGCCCGGAGGTCCGCCGCGGTGCGGCCGCGGAGCGACTCGACGATGCGCACGACGGCTCGGCCGACGGGCTCGAGGCTGTCGACGTGGATCTTGTCGATGGTGTCGGCCGAGTCGAACAGGTACATCGGGGCGGTCAGGAAGTTGACCAGCGGGACGCCTTCGAGGTGGAAGAAGCCGCCGTCGGTGGTCGGGAAGGGCCCGAACACCGTCGGGGGGACGACCAGGGAGCGGCGCAGGTCCTCGGTCTCCAGCGCGCCCTGCACGGCCCCTTCGAGGCCGGCCTCCTGTGTCGTGAACCACCAGCGGACCTCGGGCTCGCCGGTCGGCTCGAGCCCACCCCGACCGTCGCCCCGGACCTCGTTGGCGGTGTGCTCGAGGTGGATCTCGAGGACGATGTCGTCGAGCAGCTCGGCGTGGTCGGTGATGAACGCCCTCGTGCCGGCGCCGTGGACCATGTGCCCGGTCGTGAGCAGGAACAGGAGGTTGTGGGGCCGCTCCTCGACCGGGACGTCGACCCAGTGGGCGATCTGGCTCAGCAGCATGGCGATGCCGGACCCGTCCTCGACGGCCGACGCCCACGGCGCGTCGTGGTGCGAGGCGATGACGACCCACTCGTCGGAGGCCCCGGGCAGGACGCCGAGGACGTTGTGGGCCACGACCTCGTCCCGCCGGGCGTCGACATCCAGACGACCCGCCACCGGTCCGGCGTCGAGCAGGCGATCCAGTTCGGCGCCGCTGGACCCGCTGAGCCAGAGACCACTGACCGGGCGGAACACGCCGTCGTAGGGGACGTAGTAGTCGGAGGTGTCCCACGGGGCGTCGAGCACGCCGACCCAGCCGACGGCGCCCGCCGCCATGGCCGGCTCGGCCACCTCCTGGAATCGGGTCCCGAAGGGGAGCACCTGCACGAGGTGGGAGAAGTCGTCGTCGGGGTCATGCCACGAGGTCGCCAGCAGGCGCATCAACGTCTGGGGCAGCTCGCTCAGCGTCACCGTCTCGACGGCGATGGCGCCGGTGGCGTCGTCGCCCTCGGCGAAGCGGACCACGGGCGCCTCCAGCCCGTCGGCCGGGGCCGTGTGGGGGAGAGCCAGACCGCTCAGGGTCACCGTTGCCGCGGGGTCGTCCGCGGGCCAGGCGGTCAGCGTGGCCTGCTCGGACTGCCAGTAGGGGAGCGGGACCGGCTCCTGGCGCACGTCCTGCAGCCCCGCCTCGCGGAAGTGCTCCTCGCACCAGTCGGCCACGGCCTGGTCCTGTGGCGAACCGGGCCGGCGGATGCCGAAGGCCAGCACGGCCTCGATCCAGGCCATCTGTGAGGCCGCGTCGGGGATCACCGGCTCACTCCAGGAGGTCCCGGGTGATCTCGTCGACCGTGGTGGCCCCGACCAGGGCCATCGTGCGCCGCACGCCCGCGTCGAGCAGGCCGAGCATGTGGTCCACGCCCCGCTCGCCGCCGGCGCCGAGGGCGTAGAAGTGGACCCGCCCGGCCATGACCGCCTTGGCCCCGAGGGCCACGGCCTTGACCACGTCGCTGCCCCGGCGGACCCCGCCGTCGCAGATGACCTCGAGCCGGTCGCCCACCGCCTGGACCACGGGTTCCACCAGGTCGAGGGTGGCGGGGGCGGTGTCCAGCTGGCGGCCGCCGTGGTTGGACAGGGCGACGGCCTCGACGCCCATGTCGGCGGCGATCTCGGCGTCGGCCACGGACTGGATCCCCTTGATGACCAGCGGGCCGTCCCAGATCGAGCGCAGCCATTCGACGTCCGGCCACGACAGC
This sequence comes from uncultured Microthrixaceae bacterium, assembly GCA_963725155.1. Taxonomy (GTDB): domain Bacteria; phylum Actinomycetota; class Acidimicrobiia; order Acidimicrobiales; family DATDAH01; genus DATDAH01. Next base: position 768,629 of record CAVRXU010000008.1, on the reverse strand, counting down.
GAGGGGTCGAACTGGCCGTTGATGTAGTCGGCCAGCGAGACGGCGTCGGACCCGTCACCCACGTCCTTGCCGGCCACGTTGGCGAACACGATGGGCTCGGCCCGCACGAAGGCCCAGGTCCACCCCGGGTGCAGCGCGCCATCGAGGATCGTGCCCAGGCCGATCTTGGGCGGGAGCGTGAAGCCCCGACGGATGTCCCGCTCGCGGCGACCGAGCACGGCGGTGTCCACGGTGAGGGTGATGGCCTCGTAGCCCGCCGCCTTGGTGCGCTCGACCAGCTCCTTGGTCAGGCCCCGGTCCCGGAAGACGTAGAGCTGGAACCACTTGGGGCCGGGGTTGACCGCGGCGACCTCCTCGATGGAGCGGGTCCCGATGGTCGACAGGGTGTAGGGCACGCCCACCTTGGCCGCGGCCCGGGCCACGGCGAGCTCGCCCTGCGGGTCGGCGATCCGGGCGAAACCGGTCGGGGCGAGGACCAGAGGCAGGGGGATCGTCCTGCCCAGCAGCGTGGTCGAGGGGTCCACGGCGCTGACGTCCCTGAGGACCCGGGGCCGGAAGATGCGGCGGCGGTAGGCCTCGGTGTTGGCCGCGTAGGTGCGCTCGTCCTCGGCCCCGCCGTCGATGTAGTCGAAGACGCCGTGGGGCAGGCGCCGCTTGGCGATCCGGCGCAGGTCGTCGACGTCGGCGGCCTTGGCCAGCCGCCGCACGACCGGGTCGAACTCGAGGGGCTTGAAGCGGATGACCGACCGGAGCGTCTCGTACATCCCCATGGCGCCCGAGGGTACCCACGGCTCGACGGGCGGTCCGCACCGGCCAGACTGGGGCGATGCACGACGGAGTGCGACCGACGATCGACCTGTGTGACCCCGAGTTCTACCGCTCGGCCGGGATGCACGACGCCTTCACCTGGATGCGGGCCAACGAGCCGGTCTACCGCGACGACGCCAACGGACTGTGGGCGGTGACCCGGCACGCCGACCTGCTCGACGTCGAGCGGCGCTCCGACGTGTTCGTCTCCGGCCGGGGGTACCGACGCAACTGGGAGCCAACCGAGAACAACATGATCGCGTCGGACGACCCGGTTCACCATGAGCAGCGGCGGCTCGTGTCCCGCGGGTTCACGCCCAAAGCCGTCCGCCGCCACGAGGACGTGCTGGCCGAGCTCATCGACGAGCTCCTCGACCGCATCGACGGCGAGATCGAGGTCGTCGACGCGCTGGCCGCGCAACTCCCGGCCCGGATGACGGCCCGGCTCCTCGGCTTCCCGGAGGACAACTGGCGGGAGTTGAAGAGCTGGTCGGAGCGGCTGATGCGCCTCGACACCGCGTTGGAGGATCCGACGGTCGAGATGGCCGTCGGCCTGGCCTGCATGGAGTTCAACCAGCAGCTCATCGACATGGTCCCGGCCCGCCGGGAGTGCCCGGTGGACGACCTGGTGTCGGCGTGGGCCAACGCCTACGAGCACGACAAGGTCTTCAACGAGACCGGCCTCTTCATCGCCGGTGGGGCCGAGACGACCCGGACCGCCATCGCCCACGGCCTGCGGGCCTTCGCCGATCACCCCGACCAGTGGGACCGGCTGGCGGCCGAGCCCGAGCTCGTCCCGAGCGCGGTGGACGAGATCATCCGCTGGGTGACCCCGTTGAACAACTTCTTCCGCACCGCGGTCGAGCACTCGACGATCGGTGAGCAGGCCGTAGCCGACGGCGACCGGGTGATCCTGCTCTACCCCTCGGCCAACCGGGACGAGGCCGTGTTCGAGGATCCCTTCACCTTCGACACCACCCGCAAGCCCAACCCCCACGTGGCCTTCGGCTACGGCACCCACTTCTGCATCGGGGCCAACTTCGCCAAGTACGAGCTGGTCATGCTCTTCGCCGAGCTGACCCGCCGCTTCACCGCCCCCGAGGTCGTCACCGAGCCCGAAGTCGAGCCCAACATCTTCGCCCGAGCCGTCCGCCGCTTCGACCTCTCCCTCACCCCCCGCTGACGGTTCTGATCCACCCAGCGGGTCGCCGACGACGCAGAAACGTCCTCGGAAGCGGTAGGTCCACCTGACGTTGGGCCCCGGTCAGCCGACCTCGTCGGCGGCGAGCGAGCGGCGGTCGAGCTTCTGCATGGCCGTGAGGGGCAGCGCGTCGACCAGGCGGAGGGCCTCGGGCAGCTTGTGGGGCGAAAGGTGCCGGCGGGCGAACGTTCGCAGATCGTCCAGCGACGGCGGCTCGTCGGCCCGGCGGGGCACGACGACAGCGACGCCGATCTCGCCCATGACGTCGTCGGGGCGGGGGACGACGGCCACCTCCGCCACGGCTGGGTGCGCGGACAGGACGGCCTCGACCTCGAGGGGGTAGACGTTGTAGCCGCCCCGGATGAACATCTCGTTGGCCCGGCCGGCGAGCACGAGGCAGCCCGCCTCGTCCACATAGCCCAGATCGCCGGAGAGCAGCCAGCCGTCCCGCAGTGCGGTCGCGGTGGCCTCGGTGTCACCCCAGTAGCCGGCCATGACGCAGGGGGAGCGCAGGCAGACCTCGCCCACCTCACCGTCGGCCACCGGGTGCCCGTCGCCGTCGCGGATCGACAGCGCGACGGGCGGTCGGGGCCGCCCGACGGTGTAGAGCGCCTCCGAATCGGGGGCGTCGAAGGCCGTGCCGGTACCGACCCCCCCGCACTCCGTGGACGAGTAGCGGATCGAGTAAGCAGCACCGAAGCGCTCCCGGGCCTCGTGCACCAACGCCGGGGGGGAAGGCGCCGCCCCCACGATGATCGACTGGACGCAGGACAAGTCCCGCTGGTCGAAGTCGGGCTCTCGCAGGAGCAGCGCGATCTGGGGGGCCACGCCGCCCACCGACGGGACCCGGTGGGTCTCGATCTGGTCGAGCACGTCCGAGGCCCGCCAGCGGTCGAGGAGCAGCTGGGTGGTGCCCAGGCGCAGGTACCAGGCCAGCTTGGTCATGAACCCGATGTGGGCGAACTGGGTCGAGGCCAGCATCGGCCCGCCGCCGCCCCAGGTGTCGCCCACGTCCGCCGCCGTGATGGCGGCGATCTGGCCGACCCGGAACTCGGCCCCTCGCGGCCGCCCGGTGGTGCCGGAGGTCAGGACGATCGCCACCGGCCGCTCGGGGTCGTCGGGCAGCGCCGGTGGCGCCTCACCGGCCACCCGAAGCTCCTCGACCGCAGCCGCGTCGTCGAGCACGAGGTCCGGGCCGACGACCCCGAGCGCCGTGGCCCGCTCGGCGTCGGTCAACCGCGGGTTGACCCCGGCGGTCACCGCCCCCACCTTGGCCAGAGCGGCGTAGGCCACCACGTACTCCGGGGTCGACGCCATCGTGAGCGCGACCACCGAGCCGAGGCCGATGCCCCGTCGACTGAGCCCGACCGCCATTTCGTCGGAGCGTCGGTCCAACTCGATGTAGCTGACCGGCGTCCCGTCGGCCGCCAGCAGCGCCGGGTGGCCGCCGAACCGGCGCGCCGCCTCGGGGACGACCTTGTCCAGCACGCCCGTGAGTCTGCCCGCCCCCCGTCGAACGTTCGGCAATGGTCGACCTCCTGTGCGCCTGGCGCCGACGGTTCGGGGCGTGGCCGCGTGGGGGACGATCGTGGCCAACGCGACCACTAACATCGGCGGCCCGTGCTGACCTTCATCCGTTTCGACATGCGGGCCCCGTCGTGGGGCCCCGCCACCACCGCCGAGTTGCACAAGGCCACCTTGGACATGGCCGAGTGGGCCGACCGCGTCGGCTTCGACTCGATCGTGGTCAGCGAGCACCACGGCTCGGCTGACGGCTTCCTGCCCGCCCCGATCGTGGCCGCCGCCGCCATCGCCGGCCGCACCCGCCGGGCCGGCATCAGCATCTCGGCCCTCCTGGCCCCGCTCCACGATCCCGTCCGCGTGGCCGAGGACCTGGCGGTGCTCGACCTGCTCTCCGAGGGACGGGTCACCACCATCCTCGGCCTGGGCTACCGACCGGAGGAATACGAGATGTTCGACGCCCCCTGGGACACCCGGGGCGCCTTCTTCGACGACTGGGTCCAGGCCCTGCTCGACGCCTGGAGCGGCCAGCCCTTCACCTACCGGGACCGCAACGTGCCGGCGGTGACCCCGCGCGCAGGCAGCGAGCCACACCCGCCGATCTTCATCGGTGGCCGGTCCAAGGCCGCCGCCCGCCGGGCGGCCCAGTTCGGGCTGAACTTCTTCCCGGACTCCTCCGATCCCGCCCTGCGGGAGGCCTACGAGGAGGCCTGTCGGGCCCAGGGCCACGAGCCGGGCTTCATGATCACCCCCGAGGACCCCGTCACCTTCGTGTTCGTCCACGACGACCCCGACGGCTACTGGGAGCGCATCGGCCCCCACGTCCTGCACGAGGCCATGACGTACTCCGGCTGGCAGCGGGAGGGGGAGACCTCCTCGGCCGCCACCGACGCCCGCTCGCTCGAGGAGCTGAAGGCGGGCGACCGGTTCGCCGTGCTCACCCCGACGCAGGCGGTGGCCCACCTCCGACGGGGCAACCTGCTCCTCTACCCGCTCTGCGGAGGCATCCCGCCGGAGCTGGCCTGGGAGTCCCTGCACCTGGTCGAGCACGAAGTCCTCCCGCAGGCCCGCGGCGAGGCATGAGCCGACCGGTGGACCTCGACGTCAGCCCCGAGGGGATGTTGCTGACCGACCGGGTCGCGCTGGTCACCGGCGCCGCCCAGGGCATCGGCGAGGCCTGCGCCATCGCGCTGGCTCGCTTCGGGGCCCATGTCGCCATCTGTGACCGCAACGCCGAGGGTCTGGCCGCCACCGCGGCCGCCATCGAAGCCCTCGGCCGCCGGGTCGTCAGCGCCGAGCTGGACGTACGGGACGCCGACGCGGTCGACGCCTTCCTGGCCTCGGTCGAGGCCGAGTACGGCCACGTCGACGTGCTGGTCAACAACGCGGGAGGGACCTTCTTCTCGGCCTTCCTGGAGGTGAGCACCCGGGGCGAGGCCGCCCTCATCGCCGAGAACTTCACCCAGGTCACCCATTTCATCCGCCGGACCGTGCCCCTGATGGGAGAGCGGGGCGGTTCCATCGTCAACGTGACCTCGATCGAAGGGCACCGAGCGGGACCTGGCTTCGCCGTCTACTCGGCCATGAAGGCGGCCCTGGCCAACCTGACCAAGAGCCTGGCCCTCGAGCTCGCCGTCCAGCGCATCCGGGTCAACTGCATCGCCCCGGACATGATCCCGACCCCGGGCGACGCCGGCCTGTCCATCGAGGCGGCGGCCGCCGAGCGGGACTGGTCGAAGACCGTCCTGCCCGACATGGGCCACCCCGACGACTGCGCCGCCGCCGTCGTCTACCTGGCCGGCGACTTCAGCCGTTTCGTCACCGGTACGACGCTCCACCCCGACAGCGGCAACCTCGCCAGCGGCGGCTGGAAGCGGCTGCCTGACGGCAGCTACACCCTGTAGGGCTTGTCCGCCTGAAGGCGGGCCCCTGACGGGGGCGGACCGTCGCGCCACTGCGGCTCGTCGGTTCGCGAATCAGCGACCCGACGGCGGCCACGTTCGGCCCGGGCAGGAGCCGTCCGGCCCCTTCGGCGCCGGGTTGTAGCTTTCGCGGCGTGGCGGTGGAGCTTGGGGCGCTGGTTGACCCGGCGTACACGGTCGTGGTGACGCAGGAGTGTCAGGTCGGCGTCCTGGGCGAGCGGTCGGCGTTTCCGGAACTGGCCTCGGCGGCGAGGGACACGGGGATGCTGGACGCGGCCGGACGGTTGGTGGCCGGGGCTCGGGCGGTGGGGGTCGATGTCGTGCACTGTGTCGCGGCGCGTCGTCCCGACGGGCGGGGGTCGAACCGCAACGCCCGGCTGTTCGCCGTCGCCGCGAAGGCGGACGGGCAGCTCACTCCGGGCAGCGAAGCGGTCGAGGTGTGCCCGGAGATCGGGGTCGGGCCGACCGACGTGGTCCTGACCCGCCTCCACGGGCTGGGCCCGATGGGGGGCACGGACCTCGACGTGGTCCTGCGGAACCTGGGGGCCACGACGGTGATCGGGGTCGGGGTGTCGGTGAACATCGGGATGACGAACTTCGCCTTCGACGCGGTGAACGCCGGCTACCAGTTCATCCTGCCCCGGGACGCCGTGGCCGGGGTCCCTGCGGCCTACGCCGACGCGGTCATCGACAACACCCTCTCGCTCGTCGCCACGGTCACGACCGTCGACGCCGTACTGGCCTGCTGGCCGTGACCAGCTCCGAAGCCGCACCCCGGGCTGCCGATGGTCGGGTCCCCGGTCGCCGTGGCCTGGCCACCCGCCAGCGCCTGCTGGACCACGTGGCTGAGATGTTGGCGGCCGGCTCCTACCGCGATCTGCGGGTGGTGGACGTGGCCCGCCAGGCCGGGACCTCACCCGCCACCTTCTACCAGTACTTCGCCGACGTGGAGGAGGCGGTCCTGGCCTTGGCCGAGGAGGTCGCCCGGGTCGGCCAGGAGCTCCTGGTGCCGCTCGTCGAGGGCCCCCGCTGGCGGGGTCGGGAGGGCTACGCCGCTGCCTTGGCCGTGGTCGACGGCTACCTCGAGTTCTGGGCCGACCACGGCGCCGTGGTTCGGATCCTGGACCTGGGGACGACGGAGGGCGACAACCGCTTCCGCCAGATCCGGAGCCGCCTGTTCACCCGCTTCAACGAGGCCCTGGCCGACCGAGTCACCCAGGAGCGCACCGTGGGCGACGACGTCGATCCGCGGGCCATCGCCGGCGCCATGACGTCGATGCTGGCCCACGTGGCCGACCACCGCTACGGCTTCGAGTCCTACGGGATCCGCACCGCCGACGTGCGTGAGTCGATGGGCCGGATCCTCTTCACGACGGTCACCGGCCGTCGCCCACCGTCGCCTGGCGGCTGACCGATTGGCGCTGGGGGCCGTCGTCCTCTCATGGTGGTCGACATGAAGCGGCGGACCACGCTCGTGCTCGTCGGTGCGACGGCGGCTGCGGTCGCCGTCCTGGCCCGTCGTCGCGTCGCCCCGGCCCCGGCCGGTGAGCCCGTGATCCGCGCCAGAGGTCGGTCGGCCCGGAGCGCAGCGTTGGCCGGGGTCGGGGCCCGCACCGGTGGGGCCTACGCCGCCCACCGGGCCCGCACGGTGTTCGCTTCGACGAGCCGGCGCGAGGAGCTGAACGACGCCTTCGCCCTTCGCACCGCCGAGCAGGTGGCGGCCGAGCTGGGGAACCTCAAGGGGGCGTTGATGAAGCTCGGCCAGATGGCCAGCTACCTGGACCAGGGCCTCCCGTCACCGATCCGCACCGCGCTGGCCGAGCTCCGGCAGGACGCCCCGCCGATGAGCGCCGAGCTGGCGTCCGGCGTCATCCGGGACGAGTTCGGCCAGGGGCCCGACCAGCTCTTCGCCGAGTGGGATCCCGTGCCGTTGGCGTCGGCGTCGATCGGCCAGGTGCATCGGGCCATGACCCATGACGACAGGGCCGTGGCCGTGAAGGTCCAGTACCCGGGCGTGGACGAGGCCATCCGGGCCGACCTGGACAACGTCGACGCCCTCTTCGGGGCCGCCGGCTTCGTGTTCTCCGGCTTGGACCCGGACGCCCTCGTGATCGAGCTGAAGGAGCGCCTGGTCGAAGAACTGGACTACCGGACCGAGGCCGACAACCAGCGCCTCTTCGTCGACTACTACCGGGACCACCCCTTCATCCACATCCCCGAGGTGGTCGACGAGCTCTCGACCGGCCGGGTGCTCACGACGGAGCTGTCGGCGGGAGCCCGTTGGGACGAGCTGCTGACGTGGAGCCAGGAGGAACAGGACGTGGCGGGCGAGGCCATCTTCCGCTTCGTCTTCCGCTCGCTCTACCGGCTCCACGCCTTCAACGGCGACCCCCACCCCGGCAACTACCTCTTCGCGCCCGGGGGACGCGTGACCTTCCTCGACTTCGGCCTGGTCAAGCGCTTCACGACCGACGAGGTCTCCCTCTTCCACGACCTCATCGACGCCTTCGTCCTGCGGGGCGACCTGGCCGACTTCCGGCGCCACATCGAGCGGGCCGGGCTCATCCGGGCCGACGCCGGCCTCACCGACGAGCAGGTCGGGGGCTGGATGGGTCACTTCTACGAGTTCGTGCTGGAGGACAGCCCCACCACGATCACGCCCGAGTACTCGAGTCAGACCATGAAGCAGATGTTCGACCTGTCCGGGCCGAACGCCGAGATCATCAAGGCGGCCAACGTGCCCCCCAGCTTCGTCATCATCCAGCGCATCAACCTGGGCCTCTACGCCGTGCTCGGCGAGCTCAACGCCACGGCCAACTGGCGCCGGGTGGCCAACGAGCTCTGGCCCTTCGTCGACGGCCCCCCGTCGACCCGGCTGGGTGAGGAGGAGGCCGCCTGGCGGAAGGCGACGGGGCGCTAGGTCAGGATCCACTAGGAAGGGGCGATGGGCCTGCTGGAGGGTTGCCGGGCGATCGTGACGGGTGGGGCGTCGGGCATCGGGGCCGCCACCTGCCGTCGGTTCGTCGAGGAGGGGGCCGCCGTCGTCGTGCTCGACGTCAACGGCGACGGCGCCCGGGCGGTGGCCGAGGTCCTGGGCGCGCCGGCGATCGAGGTCGATGTAGCCGACCCTCTGGCGATGGCCACGGCGGTGGCCGCGGCCGCGGATGCGCTGGGCGGGTTGACCTGCATGGTCAACAACGCCGGCACGGGGAACGTGATGCCCCTCGTCGACTACGCCGACACCGAATGGGACCGGTTGCTGGACGTGAACCTGCGCGGGACCTTCCACGGTCTACGGGCGGCCCTGCCCCTCCTCCAGGCTGCGGACGGCTCGGGTTGCGTGGTCAACGTGGCCTCGGTCAGTGGCCTGCGCCCCACCCGGGGCGAGGCGCCCTACTCGGCCGCCAAGGCCGCGGTCGTGTCCCTCACCCGCAGCGCCGCGCTGGAGTACGCCCCGGAGGTGCGGGTCAACGCCGTGGCTCCCGGTTTCATCGACACGCCGCTCACGGCCTTCGCCGTCGTCGACCCGGCTACCGCCGATCCCATCGCCGCCGGGACGCCGTTGGGCCGCATCGGCACGGCCGACGAGGTGGCGGACGTGATCGTCTTCCTCTGCTCACCCCTGGCCCGGTATGTCACGGGGGAGACCGTGGTGGTGGACGGCGGCTCGGTGCTGGGCAATCCCCAGGTGGACGGGTTCCTCGGCGGCCTCCTGCCCTGAGGTCGCGGGGCGACATTGTCGGCAGTCACGGAGCGTGGCTTGAGGCGCACCTTGAAACCACTTTCTGTGGTCGCTACGGTGGGCAGCGCATGCCCGATGACCGCCGCCCGACCGTGCGAGAGCGTCGCGCGGCGGAGCGCCGGCTGGACCTGGGTGACGCGGCCCCCGACCGCCGTCAGGCGCGACGGCGGGACCAGGGTGAGCGTCTCACCGACCTGCGGGCCGCCGACGTGGTCATCGACCTCCGGGACGGTCAGGCCATGGTCGCCGTCCTCCCGGACGCCGAGCAGGTCCTGGCCCGGCGCTGGTTCCTCCTCGCCATCCTCGGGGCCCTCAACCTGCTGGATCTCGTGACCACGCGGCTGGTGCTGAACGCAGGGGGCCAAGAGGCCAACCCGATCATGGCCCCCATCATCCACCACCCCTTCGCCCCCGCCCTGGTGAAGACCGGCGGCTTCGTGCTCGTGGCCATGGTCCTGAAGGCGTGCCCCACCCGCTCGGCGATCGTGGACCGGGCCCTCGTCGGCGTCACCGGCCTCTACATGGCCATCGTCAGCTGGAACCTGATCAACCTCCTGATGCACGCCTGAGCGGTCCTATCGGCGGGGACCGGGGGTAGGTCCGGTCCACGGCCCACGGTGACCTGACGGTCCGTCAGAAGCCGGGGACTACGCTCCGCCGCCGTGGCAACGATCCCGGTGGTGGACCCCGGCCCGCAGCAGCTGTTCATCGGGGGCCAGTTCGTCCCCGGCGGCAACGGCGGCTACGAGGTCCTCAACCCGGCCACCGAGGCCGTGGTCGGCGAGGCGCCCGACGCCTCGGTCGAGGACGCTGAGGCCGCCGTCGACGCCGCCCGGGCCGCCTTCGGGCCCTGGTCGCAGACCGCCCCGGCCGAGCGGGCCCGCTTGCTCGATGCGCTGGCGGACGCCGTGGCCGTCCGTCACGACGAGCTGGCGCCCCTCATCCAGGCCGAGACCGGAGCCACCTGGAAGGTGTCCAACGGCCTCCAGCTGACCCAGGTCGTGGACCGCTTCCACCGCTACGCCCGCGGCGCGATGGAGGCCACGGTCCTGCCGCTGCCCCCGCAGCTGATCGAGACCACCGACCTGGCCCCCGGCGGGGTCATCTCCGCCTTCGCCGCCCGTCGGCCGGTCGGGGTGGTGCTGGCCATCACCTCCTACAACTTCCCGCTGACCAACATGGCCGGCAAGCTCGGCCCGGCGCTGGCCGCGGGCAACCCGGTGATCGTGAAGCCGGCGCCGCAGGACCCGCTGGCCATCCTCAAGTTCGCGGAGATCGCCCGAGAGGTCGGCTTTCCCGACGGGGTCATCAACGTCGTCGTGGGTCAGGGGACTGCCGCCGCCGAGGCCCTGGTGGCCGCCCCCGGCGTGGACATGATCAGCTTCACCGGGTCGACCGCGGTGGGGCGACGGATCGGCTCGGTGGCGGGGGAGGGGATGACCCGCCTGCTGCTCGAGCTGGGGGGCAAGGGGGCGTCGATCATCTTCGACGACGCCGACGTGGGGAAGGCGATCATGGGCACGGGTTCGACGTGGGCCTTCCACTCCGGCCAGATCTGCACGGCCCCGACCCGCGTGTTGGCTCAGCGCGGCGTCTACGACCAGGTGGTGGCGGGGCTGGCCCAGTTCGCCGGCGCCCTGAAGGTCGGCGATCCCCTGGAGGACGACACCGTCGTGGGCCCGCTCATCTCGGAGGCCCACCGCGGCCGGGTGGAGGAGTACATCACCTTGGGCATCAGTGAGGGGGCCGAGGTCGTGGCGGGGAGCGGGCGCCCCGAGCACCTGGACACCGGCTGGTACGTGCCGCCGACGCTCCTGGCCGGCTGCACGGGCGACATGCGGGCGGTCCAGGAGGAGATCTTCGGGCCGGTCATCGTGGTCGTCCCCTTCGACGACGAGGAGGAGGCCGAGGCCCTGGCCAACGGGACCGATTACGGCCTCTACGACTACGTCTGGTCGGGCGACGTGACCAGAGCGGTGAACCTGGCCGCCCGCCTCCGTACCGGCAACGTCGGCATCAACACGCTGCAGCGCAACCACGAGGCCCCGTTCGGCGGTTTCAAGCTGTCGGGGGTCGGGCGGGACGGCGGGTCCTTCGGGCTCCACGCCTACAGCGAGCTCCAGTCCGTCGTGTGGCCCGACGCATGACCATCTATGACCTGGCGGTGGTCGGCGGGACGCTGGTCGACGGGTCCGGCCTGCCCCGGCGTCGGGCCGACGTCATGGTCAAGGACGGCAAGGTGGCAGCCATCGGCTTCGCCGAGGACGGTGCCGCGGCGCGCACGGTCGACGCCTCCGGACTGGTCGTCGCCCCGGGCATCGTCGACCCCCACACCCACTACGACCCCCAGCTGACCTTCGAGCCCTACGCCACCTCCTCCTGCTTCCACGGGGTCACGACCGTCCTGGCCGGCAACTGCGGGTTCTCGGTGGCGCCGACCAAGGAGGCCGACCGGCCGTTCATCACCCAGATGTTCGCCCGGGTCGAGGGCATGTCAGCCGCCGCCCTGGACGGCCTCCCGTGGGACTTCGAGACCTTCCCCGAGTACCTGGCCGCTCGCCGGGGCCGCATCGGGGTCAACATGGCCTGCTACGTCGGGCACTCGGCGGTGCGTCGCTGGGTCATGGGTGACGCCGCCTTCGAGCGGGAGGCCAGCGACGACGAGATCGGCGAGATGGCCGCGATCGTGTCCGAGGCGATGGCGGCCGGGGCCGCGGGCTTCTCGTCCTCGCACGCCCCGACCCACTGGGACAGCGCCAACCGGCCGGTCCCCTCCCGGCTCTCCTCGATGGGTGAGCTCAAGGCCCTGGTCACCGCCGCGGGGCGGGCCAACGCCGGCACCATCGCCTACCTGCCCGAGGGGGCCATCGGGGGCCTGCAGCCCGACGACGAGCAGTTGCTCATCGAGCTGTCGCTGGCCGCCCGCATGCCCGTGATCATCCAGGGCCTGGGCGCCCGCTCGAAGGTCGACGCCCCGACGGCCGGGTGGGACAACGCCAAGCGCTTCGTCGACGAGGCCACCGACCAGGGCGCCGCCGTCTACTCACTGATGATGGCGAAGCCGTTCAACCGGACCTTCACCCTGGCCGAGGGCACCACGCTCTACGAGGGCGTGCTCGACTTCAACCGCCTGTTCACCGAGGCGAAGACGGTCCCCGAGCGCCTGGCCATGGCCCTGGACCCGGGGTTCCGGACCGTCGTCCGGGGCTCGGTCCGCAACCCGAACAAGGACTCGTCGAAGGGCCCGACCCTGCCCCCGCCGCAGTGGTCGGTCCTGCACGTCAACGCCGTGCACAAGGCCGAGCACGAGCGTTTCGTCGGCCGGTCCCTGGAGGACCTGGCGGCCGAGCGGGGCCAGGCCGAGGAGGACGTCCTGCTCGACCTGGCCATCGCCGAGGACCTGCAGACCGAGTTCGTCTGGCGGACCGAGACCCCTGCGTGGCGGGAGGGCACCCGGGTCGCCCAGCTGGACCCGCACATGATCATCGGCACCTCCGACGGCGGGGCCCACCTGGACCGGGACGACGGGGCCGAGAGCTCGCAGCTACTTCCTGCGCTACTGGGTGCGGGAGTGGGGCGCCTGGACCCTGGAGGAGGGCGTGCGCCAGCTGACCCAGTGGCCCGCCGCCCTCTGTGGCTTCAGCGACCGGGGCATGGTCCGCCCCGGCTTCGCCGCCGACCTCATGGTCTTCGACCCCGACACCATCGGTCCCGCCGAGAAGGGGGTCGTCCACGACTTCCCCAACGGCGAGGCCCGCTACGTCTCCAAACCCGCAGGCCTGCACGCCACCATCGTCAACGGCGTCCCCATCGTCCTGGACGGCGAGCTGGTGGGGGACGGCGCCCTCCCCGGCCAGGTCCTCCGCCCCGAAGGCTGATCCGCCTCATCCGCGGCCCAGCCGGTCCGATGGAGAAGGATTGGGGAAAGGCCACGGAGCGGAGGCCACGATGGCGATCGAGTCGACGCCCACACGCGTCGAGCACCTGACGGATCTACGGCGGGAACTCGCCGACTGGCTGCGGGCCCACGCCGGTTGGCCCGAGGCCGCGCTCGAAGGGGCCTGTTCCCTCACCGCCGAAGCCGTCTGTGGCGACGGCCCCATCGGAGCCACCGCCGCGGTCGAGGGCCCTGCGGTGCACCTGCACGTGGAGCACTGCCGGGAGGTCGACCTGGTCGCGGACACCCACCCCGGGCACGTCGAGCTCGCCGCCCATCACGGCGACATCCTCCTCCGCACGGCCCGCTGAGCGCCGGCGACGTCAGCCGGTGAAGGGCGGGGTGGCCTCGACCACGTCGGGGACGACATCGGCGGGGAGGACGCCGCCACAGGACGTGTCGCCCGGGGTGTAGGTGGCGATGACCGAGCCGTCGCCGGACTGGACGCCCGGGGCGAACGTCGCGCCGGCCGGGCCGTAGCCGGAACCGCCGCCGGCTCCGGCGCCGGTGCCGACGTACCCGGCCCCGCCGCCGCCGCCGCCGAACCAACCACCACCGCCGCCGCCTCCGCCGTCGCCGGACTCGCCCCCGCCGCCGCCGTCGCCGGTGGTGCCGTCGAGGCCGTCGGCGCCGCCCGGCGAGCTGGGGGCGTTGACGCCGCCCGTGCCGCCGCCGGCTTGGGTGCCGCCGGTGCCGTGCTCACCGCCGGTGACCCCGAAGAGGAAGCCGTCGGTGCCGTCGGTGCCGGTGGTCCCGCCGCCGTCGCCGCCGTCGCCACCCGGGTTGGTGGTGTTCGCGCCCTCGGGCGTCGCCGACTCGTAGGGGTCACCCCCCGCAGCCGCGGGGGAGGTCGGCGGGTTGCCGTCGGTGGCCGGGCCGCCGGCTCCGCCGCCGCCGCCACCGCCGCCGACCAGGATGCGGGCGCCGAGGCCCGTGCCCCCCTGGCGGACATCGGAGGCGCCGCCGCCGCCACCTCCCTCAGACCCCTTGGCGTTGCCGCCCTGGGCCCCGCCGTTCACGCCACCGCTACCGCCCATGGCACCGGGCTCGCCGGCCCCGCCGACGTTGATGGTCAAGGTCTCGCCCGGGGTCACGATCACGGTCGCCGTGACCTGACCGCCGAGGCCGCCGGCTCCACCCGGTGAGATCACGGGGCCTTGGCCCTCGGCGTCAGCGGTTGTCGCCGCCGGTGACTCGACCCCGCCGAACTCGCCCCCGTCGCCGCCCGCCGCGCCGGTGACCACGAAGGTCACGCAGGCCACGTCGCCGGGCACGGTCCACTCGGCCGGGCCCACCGTGGCGAAGGTCTGCGTGGCCTCAGCGGCCGCGGCCCCCGAGCCGGGGCCGAGGGCGATGAGCAGACCGACGGCGGGTAGGCCGACGAGGCCGGCGATGAGGCCGCGGCGGACGACAGAGGACTTGGGCATGGATGGTGAGGCCTTCGTTCGACGGTGGCGCAAACCTAGCCCGGACGTCGACGCGAACCGTGCTCCCTGACTCAGGCCGGCTCGTGCACCGAGACGGCGTAGTCGCCACCCGTGAACGGGTCCCGGGACCAGGTGGCGAACCGTTCGACCAGCCGCAGCCCCGCGGCGGCGCAGTCGGCGTCCCAGTCGTCGAGGGCGTAGCCCCGGTTCAGGGAGAACCCGGCGACGAGATGCCCGCCGGCAGCGACGTGGGCTGCGCAACGGGCGACCAGCGCCGGCTGGGTGCCTGATGGGGTGAACAGGGGGACGTTGCCCGCCAGGAGGACCAGGGCGAAGGCTCGGCCCAGGTCCAGCACGGTCAAGTCGACCGCCACCCAGGTCAGGTCCGGGGCCGTTCGCCGGGCCGTGGCCAGCATCGAGGCGTCGACGTCGGCGCCCACGACCTCGATGCCCCGGCGGGCCAGCTCGATGCCCACCCGTCCGGTGCCGCACCCGGCGTCCAGGACCGAGGTCGGGGCGTACGCCTCCACGAAGTCGGCCTCGCCGTGGACCTCGACGCCGGACGCAGCCAGCGCGTCGAAGCGGGCCTGGTACTCGTCACCCTCCCAGGCGGTCACGGCCCGATGATCCGTTGCAGGAGGACGAGGTCCAGCCAGCGGTCGAACTTGCGCCCGACCTCGGGCAGGCGGGCGACCTCGACGAAGCCCATCCGCTGGTGGAAGCGGATCGACCCGTCGTTCCCGCTGTCCACGGCGGCCACGAGCACGTGGACGTCGGCGCGGGCGGCCCGCTCGACCAGGTCGTCGAGGAGGAGACGGCCCACACGGTGGCCGCGGTGACTGTCCCTGACATGCACCGAGAGCTCGCGGGTGTGGCGGTAGCCGGGCCACTTGCCCTCGCCCCGGAACCAGGCCCACGCCGTGAACCCGACCACCTCGCCACTGTCGACGGCGACGACGACCGGGTCACCACCGGCCTGGCGAGCCGCAAACCACTCGGTCCGGTGCTCGATCGTCTCGGCCTCGTCCGACCAGGTGGTCGTGGTGGCGTCGATGGTCGAGTTGTGGATGGCGAGGATGGCGGGCAGGTCGGCGCTGGTGGCGTCGCGCAAGGTCACGGCCACAGTGTCACTCCGTCCGCAGGGATCGGGCGGCGGGGCCCCGAGGCGCGGACCAGGCGGGGAGGACGGCCACGACCAGGGCGAGGCCGAGGGCCATGGGGACGGTGAGGACCAGCAGGGTCGGCGTGGACGGCGTGTCGATGACCCCGAGGTCGTCGATGACCCGCGCGAAGGCGAGGCGCCCCACCACGAGGCCCACGGGCAGCCCGATCAGGAGACCAGTGCCGGTCACGATGAGGCCCTGCCAGAGGACGGACCGCCGGACCTGGCCGGGGGTGAAGCCCAGAGAGCGCCAGACGGCAAACAGGGGACGCCGGCGCCGGGTCGAGGTGACCAGGGCGTGGACGAGGCCCAGCGCACCGATGACGGCGAAGAAGGCGCCGAGGAACCGCGGGATCTCGAGGGCGTCGTCCAGGGTGGCCAGGCGTCCCGGGACCCTCGGCGGGCTGGCCCCGACCCCGTACCCGTCGGACAGGACCCGGTCGACCTCGTCGCGGTCGGCCCCATCGGTGTAGGTGAAGGCCAGCTCGGAGACGCCCTCGCTCTGGGCCAGGTCCGCCCACGCCGCGAAGGTCAGGGCGGCGTTGGTCCCCGGGCCTTCACCGGCGAAGTCCGGGGACGCAAACGTCCCGACGACCGTCAGCTCGTGCTCCTCGCCCGCTTCATCGGTCACCGTCACCGTGTTGCCGATGTCGACACCGAGATCGGCGAGCACCGACTCGCCCAAGGCGATCTCGTCGTCCTGAGCGACGGGGGCGCCCCGGACCACGACGAAGTCGAAGTCGACGTCGTCGCCCTCGAAGGCGTGTGCCGTGAGCTCCTCGCCGTTCACGTCCAGGAGGCCGCTGCGCAGGATGGCGACCGAGTCCACCCCCGGCTCGTCGGCCATGGCCGGCAGGCGGTCCCGGATCGTGGTGGGATCGACGATCGATCCCGTCGCGTCCCAGCCCAGGCCCCACCGGGCCGGCTCGTCGACGACGGCCTGCGTGCTCTGGACCACCACGGCCGTCCCTATCAGGCCCGCGATCCCGAGGGCGACGCCGACCAGGGCCGAGCGCACGGGGACCGCGGTCCGGCCGCGGCCGCGTTGGAAGGCGAGCCGGAGCCCGGCGACCGCCTCGATCGGCGGGCGCCACTGCGAGCGGGCCGGCGGGGCGTGCCGGAGGGGTCGGCTGTCCAGCTGCCCGGCGGCGCGGGCGGCCAAGACGGCCCTGAGGGTCAGGGCGATGACGAGGACCAGCGCCCCGCCGAGCAGGACGATGACGTCCACGTCCACCCCCGGGTCGGGCTCGATTCTCCTGGCGCCTCCGATGGGGAACCGCGGGGAGAGCGCGATGGCCGCGGCCACGCCCAGCCCGGCTCCGACCGCGGCGGCCCCGGTCAGGGGAAGGGCGGCGGCGACGGCTCGGGAGCGGCGGGAGAGGCCGAGGTCGCTGAGCACGGCGATCGTCGGAGCCATGGCCATCACCTGCCGACCGACGGCCTGGAGCAGGATGACGGCCCCGGCCAGCGCGGCCAGCGCGGCGAAGATCATCAGACCGGTGCTGAACACGTCGACGGTGTCGCGGGGTGCGGCCTGGTAGTCCTCCTCGGCCGGGACGACGATGACGTCGTCATCGGTGAGGTCGGCGACGAAGGCTCGGAGGCGATCGATGTCTTCAGCCCCGTTCACCAGGCGCACGACGGGCTCGTCGAGCAGCGCACCGACCTGCTCCACGTTGGTCGTGAAGAAGGGGACAGCGGCGACGCCACCGGGGCTGAGGTCGACGCCCTGCAGCGCGTCGACGCCCCGGACGACGCCGGTGACGGTCAGGTCGAGGTCCGGGCCGGGCTCGAAGTCGAAGCACTCCTGGGTCGTGATGCACTCGAGGGTGTGAGGCGTGAACGTGCCCACCGGGAGCGAGTCACCCACGTCCAGGTCGAGCTGATCCCGGGCCGCCTCGTCGATGGCGATCTCGTCGGCCGCATCGGGCGCGGGGGCCCGCCCGTCCAGGACCAGCGGGCGGTCGATCGTCGTCCCCAGGGCGGCTTGCGGGCTGGCCTCGATCGAAATCGCCGTCGTCGTGCTCGGGGTGAGGATGAAGTGGGTGTCGCGGGCGACGGCCTCCACCCAGTCCTCGTCCTCGAGGGCGTCGACCAGGTCGTCCACGACGTCGGGCGTGTCGACCACGATCCGGGCGTCGCGGGCCTGGGTGGCCTCCACGAACCGGTCGAGGGCCGAGCCGGTTCGCCGGGCCCCGGCCAGCGCACTCAGGGCGACGGCGGCGACGAGGGTCACGAGCAGGGCCAGGCCCACCAGGGCGCGCCAACGAGATCGGACCTCGGACCGCGCGATCAGGCCCACCGCGGCGCCGAACGGTGCCATCGGGCGCTGACCGTAACGGCCACGGTGGCAGCCGTGGAGCATCGGCGGCGTCGTCCCCCGCGGGCGACAATGCGGTCATGGCCGCCGTGACGATCAGGGAGGCGGCGGCGGCGGACGCGGTCGCCGTGGCCGAGACCTGGCTGCGATCACGGCGGGCGTCGGTTCCGGCGATCCCGGCGCCCGTGCACAGCGACGACGAGGTCCGGACCTGGTTCGTCGAGGTCGTGGTGCCCGCTCAGGCGACCTGGGTGGCCGAGGTCGACGGCGCCGTCGCGGCTCTGCTCGTGCTCGACGGCCCGTGGGTCGATCAGCTCTACGTGGATCCACGACGGACAGGCCAGGGGCTCGGGACCGCGCTGATCAACGTGGCCAAGCAGCAGCGACCGGGTGGGCTCGAGCTCTGGACCTTCCAGAACAACGCCGGAGCCCGACGCTTCTACCAGCGGCACGGCTTCACCGAGGTCGGACGAACGGACGGCGACAACGAGGAGGGCGCACCGGACGTCCGCCTGCGCTGGGAGCCCGCCCCCGGACCGCCCGCGCCCCCTTCTGGCCTCTGATCCACCGGCCCTGGCCGGACAATCGGAGGCCAGAACGGGATCGGGGCTACACCGGGGAGAGGCGGTAGGCCCGCACCGCGCCGGCGTGGCCCTTGACCTGCAGCTCCTCGACCGGGCCGAGGGCGGGCGGGCGCTCGGTCAGGCCGTCGACCGTCGGCTCGCTGAGCAGGATCGTGCCGGCCGGACGGGCGGCGTCCTGGAGGCGCTGGGACAGGTTCACGGTGTCGCCCACGACGGTGTACTCGAGGCGTTCGTCGCTCCCCAGCAGGGCGGCCGCCACCTCGCCGGTGGAGAGGCCGATGCCGAGGCCGAAGGCGGCCAGGCCCTGGCTCGCCCAATCGGCGTCGACGGCGGCCTGGCGGCGGTGCATGGCCTGGGCCGCCCGCAGCGCCCGCTCGGCGTGGTCGTCGTAGGGGAACGGCGCGCCGAAGACGGCCATCACCGCGTCGCCCACGTACTGCATGACGGTGCCCTCCTCCTCGAGGATGGCGGCGTTCATCTCCCGGCGGTGGGTGCGCAGCTGGCCGGCCAGGACGGTCGGGTCGGCGTGCTCGGCGATGCCCGAGTAGCCCCGGACGTCGGACATGAGGACGGTGACGGTCAGGCGCTCGGTGCGGTCGATGGCGTCCCGGTCGGTACGCAGCTTCTCGGCCAGGCCGCCGGGCAGGAAGCGACTGAGGGTCTCGCCCTGTTCCTCCCGGTCGACGATCGCCTGTTGCAGCATCCGCAGGCGGCGCAGTGCCCCTTCCCGCCCGGCGCTGGCGCCTTCGGCCAGCTTGAGGAACAGGGCGTCGATGGCGTCGCTGACCGCCTCGGGCGGAGCGTCCCAGGAGGCGGCGATGCCCTTCACGGGCGTGCCCTGGGCGATGAGCCGGAGCAGGGCGTCCTCCTGCCACGACAGCTCGCCCTCGTCCCGGGCCGGGGCGACCAGCGCCTCGACGATCTCGGGGTCGAGGACCGAGCCGCCGGTGGCCACGCCCCGGATGGCGTCGACCAGGCGGTTGCCGTCGCCCACCCGGTCCTTGAGCAGGTAGCCGTAGCCGGCTGAGCCCTCGTCGAGCAGGGAGATGGCGTACTCGGGGTCGTCGTACTGGGACAGGATCACGATGCCCGTGCCGGGATGGCGCTTGCGCACCTCCTTCGCCGCGGCAATGCCCTCGTCCTGGAAGTCGGGGGGCATGCGGATGTCGGTCACCACGACGTCGGGCTGGGTCTCGGTGGCTCCGGCGACGAGCGAGTCGTAGTCCTCGGCGGTGCCCACGACCTCGAGATCGGGCGCCAGGTTGAGCAGGGCCCGCACGCCCTCCCGCACCAGCACGTTGTCGTCAGCCAGGAACACCGTGATGCGCTCCGTCGTCGTATCGTCGGCTGCCGTCACGGGACCATCCTGACAAGTTCCCGACAGGAGCGGCACATGCGGATCGAAGCGGCGGTGACGACGATCTCCTGGATCCCATCCGAAGCGGTCACCGGCCCCCTCAACAAGCCCATCTTCGACTCGGGGGTCACCCACTACGACGTCCCGCCCCCCGACGACATCGGGGCCCTTCCGCCGCTGGGGACCTGGATGGGCGAGGACCGGTTTCGGTTCGCCAACCGACTGGCGGCGGCCATCGATGTCGTGGACGGCGAGATCCACGCCGCCGAGTACACCGGCGGGCTCTTCCTGAACGCCACCCGGCTTCGCTTCGGGCGCAAGGAGATCGTGTTCCAGCCCTACGCCCTGCCCACCCTCCAGGCCGAGCCCGAGATCGGCGACGGCTGGGCCCGCTTCACCCAGACCGTCGGCGGGCAACCCGGCCTGCCCTCCCCCCGCCGGGTGAACCATCCGCCGTTCTTCCAGCTCAAGGGCCCGGTGGTGTGGACCACCCTGCAGCTCACCGTCCATGCCGACGGGAGCAGCGAGCACCGCCTCACCGGGGCCAGCGCCTTTCCCCGCCACTGGCTCTACGGACCGGACGGGGCGCTGGAGAAGAAGGCCGGGCTGACCGAGTTCGGCGAGTGGTACCGCCACGCCTTCGGCAAGCACACCCCTTGGGGCGACGAGGACTCGCCCACGCTGGTCACCGAGGTGGAGACGGCGCTGGAGCGGGAGCTGGCCGGCCGCATCATGCGCCAGGGGGCCAAGCCCGCGACCCGCAAGCTCAAGGAAGGTGACCTGCTGACTCAGCAGGGCGCCCCGGGGGACGAGGTCTACCTGCTCCTCGACGGCGTCCTCCGGGTTGAAGTCGACGGCGAGCTCGTGGCCGAGGTCGGTCCGGGCGCCATCCTGGGCGAGCGAGCCGTCCTGGAGGGTGGCGAGCGGACGGCTTCCCTGCGGGCGGTCACCGCCGGGCGGGTCGCGGTGGCGGCGGGCGAGGACATCGACCTCGCCGCCCTGGCCGAGATCGCCGAAGGCCACCGACGCGAGGACGGCTGATGGCCCGCATCGTGCTCGTCCACGGCGCCTTCAACGAGCTCTGGGGCCCCCACGAGTTGAAGGCCCGCTGGCTCCCGGCCCTGCGGGACGGGCTCTGGCACCACGGTGTCGAGATCGACGATGCCGATGTCGACGTGTGCTTCTACGGCGACCTGTTCCGCCGCCTCCCGGGCACGGAGGAGGAACAGCGGCTGGAGCAGTCACGGGCCGGGATCGCCGAGTCGCTGGCCGAGTTGGGGGGCGACGGCGCGGTGGCCGCCCTCGGCCAGGCGGCGGGCGACGCCGTCTTCGACCGCACCGTCGACATGGTCACGGTCATGGCCACAGAGCCCGACCTGCGGGACCGGCTCCGGGCCCGCATCGAGCCGCTCGTCGATGACCGGGCCGAGGTGATCGTGGCCCATTCGCTGGGCACGGTCCTGTCGTACATGGCGCTCTGCAACCATCCCGACTGGCCCGTCCGCACCTTCGTGACCCTCGGCTCACCGCTGGCGTCGCCGATGGTCCTCGGGATGCTCGATCCGGCGCCGGTGGACGGTCAGGGTGTCTGGCCCGGCCCGATCGAACGCTGGGTGAACGTCCGGGCGGTCGGGGACAAGGCGGCGGCCGTCGCCCTGGCCGGCACCTTCGGGCCGAAGGTCGAGGACGTGCTGGTGGACAACGGCCACCGGGCCCACGCCCCGGAGCCGTACCTCAACGCCGGGGTCACCGGTGCCGCCGTCGCCGCGGCCCTCGGGGGTGCCAACCCCCCGCCGGAGTGAAGGTTGGCCCCCTTCTGAGGCGACACCGGGCGACATACGGTCGGGCCTGAGCGAGAGAGAGGGCGTGGGATGCGTTTCGAATCGGCAGTGACGACCGTGTCGTGGATCCCCTCCGAGGCCGTGACCGGCCCGGTCAACAAGAACGTGTTCGACACGGGGATGACCCACTACGACGATCCCTTGCCGGACACCCTGGGTGACCTCGACGAGTGGAAGGCCGAGGACCGGTACCGGTTCGCCAACCACCTGAGCGCGGCCATCGAGGTCGACGACAGCGGGACGATCACCGACGCGGCGTATACCGGCGGCCTCTTCCTGAACTCGACCACCGTGCGGGTGGGCAAGAAGGCGGCGGTGTTCCAGCCCATCTCCCTGCCCACCATCCAGGCCGATCCCGAGATCGCCGACGGTGTCGCCACCTTCGTGCAGACGGTGGGTGGCCGCACCGGCCTGCCCTCCCCCCGCCGGGTCAACCACCCGCCCTTCGTCCAGTTCCTGGCTCCGGTGGTGTGGACCACGCTGCGGCTGACCATCCGGGCCGACGGCTCGTCCGAGCACGAACTGGTCGGGGCGTCCAAGTTCCCCCGGCACTGGGTCTATGACGCCGACGGCGCCTTGGCGGCCAAGGCCGGGCTGGCTGACTTCTCCGAGTGGTTCCGCCATGCCTTCGGCAAGCACACCCCCTGGGGCGACCAGGACTCGCCCGCCCTCGTCACCGCGGTCGAGACCGCCCTCGAGCGGGAGCTGGCCACGACGATCATGCGGGGCGGCGAGAAGCCGGCGGTGCGCACGGTCGAGCCCGGCGACCTGTTGACCGAGCAGGGGCAGGCCGGCCAGGAGGTCTTCCTGCTCCTGGACGGCGTGGTCGACGTGGCGGTCGACGGCGAGGTCCTGGCCGAGTTCGGACCCGGCGCCATCCTGGGCGAGCGGGCCGTGCTCGAGGGCGGGCTCCGCACCTCGACGATCACAGCCCGCACCCGTTGTCGGGTCGCCGCCGCCACCGGCGACCAGGTCGATCAGGAGGCGCTGGCCGAGCTGAGTGAGGGACACCGGAAGGAAGACGGGTAGACCTCCAGCAGTGGACATCCTCTTCTGCGGTGTCCGTGGGTCGACTCCGGCCCCGGGCGCCGACTTCGTGCGCGTCGGCGGCCACACGTCCTGTGTCGCCCTCACCCGCTCGGGGGCGGACACCCCGAGCCTGGTGCTCGACGCCGGAACCGGCCTGCAGCGGCTTTCCGACCGTCTCGACGGCGGCCCGTTCCGGGGCACCCTGTTGTTGACCCACCTGCACTGGGACCACGCCCAGGGCCTACCCTTCTTCCGCTCCGGCGACCAGCCCGACGCCGAGGTCCAGCTCCTCATCCCCGATCAGCAGGACGGCCGGGCCGCGGTCGACGTGTTGGCGGGCTCGATGGGCCCACCGCACTTCCCGATCCGGCCGGAGGGGCTGCAAGGGCACTGGACCTTCGCCCCCTTGGAGGAGGGCGAGCACCTCATCGAGGGCTTCGAGGTCACCGCGGTCGAGCTGCCCCACAAGGGTGGGCGCACCTTCGGTTACCGCATCGTGGATACCGGCGGGGCCACGGTGGTGTACGCCTCGGACCACGGCCCCCTGGCCCTGGGCCCGGGCGAGGACGGCCACGGCCCGATCCACGACGCCATCCTCGACCTGGCCCACGACGCCGACGTCCTCATCCACGACGCCCAGTTCGTCGCCGCCGAGCTGGCCGTGGCCGAGGCGTACGGCCACGCCACGGTGGACTACTGCTTCCGCGTGGCCGAGAAGGCCGGCGCGCGGACCTTGGTCCTCTTCCACCACAGCCCGGCACGGGTCGACGACGACATCGACCGCCTGGGGGACCTCGCGCCTCCCGGACTCGACGTGGTCATCGCCCGGGAGGGCGAGACCCTCACCCTCTGATCACGCCGGCGGCGGTGGCGGCGGTGCCGTGGGCGGCGGGGGCAGGTCGGGTGGCGCCGTCGGCGGCGGCGGGAGGTCGGGCTCGGGGATGTCGACCGGCGGGATCTCCACGTCGGGGAGGGCGTTGGTCGCCTCGACCGAGGAACCCAGGTCGGTCTCGTCCACAGCCGGGGCCGGCGGGATGATGGGCGGGTGGGGGTCCCCGCCGAGGTGGGTGGTGAGGGCCGAGATGGCGCCCATGATCTCGATGGGGATCGGGAAGATGATCGTCGAGGTGTTCTCGGCGGAGATCTCGACCATCGTCTGCAGCTGGCGCAGCTGCAGGGCCCCCGGGGAGCGGTTGATCACGTCGGCCGCTTCCCCCAGCTTCTGGGAGGCCTGGAGCTCGCCCTCGGCGGCGATGATCTTGGCCCGCCGTTCCCGCTCGGCTTCGGCCTGACGGGCCATGGCCCGTTGCATCTGCTCGGGCAGGCCGACGTCGCGGACTTCGACCCGGTGGACCTTGATGCCCCACGCTTCGGTCTGGGTGTCCAGGGCGATCTGCAGCTCGGAGTTGATCCGGTCCCGCTCGGAGAGCATCTGGTCCAGCTCGTGGCGGCCGATGATCGAGCGCAGGGTGGTCTGGGCCACGAGCTGGGCCGAGTTGTACCAGTTCTGGATCTTGATGACGGAGGCCAGCGGGTCGACGACCTGGAAGTAGGCCACGGCGTCGACCGTGATCGTGACGTTGTCCTTGGTGATCACGGCCTGCGAGGCGACCGGCACCGCCGCGATCTGGAGGTTGACCCGCCGGATCTTGTCGATGATCGGGATGATGAAGAACACGCCCGGGCCCTTCGCCCCCACGCAGCGTCCGAGGCGGAAGATGACCGCTCGCTCGTACTCGAGCACGATCTTCACCGACGAGGAGAGGATCAGCACGATGACGAGGACGAGGACCAGGAGCACCGCGATGGCGGCCGCCATCAGGGCACGTCCTTGTGGGGCATGGTCATGGGCATCCTTCCCGGGTCGGGCGCCGGTCGGCGCACGATCAGCGTCATGCCTTCGTAGCCGCTGACGACGACTTCGTCACCATCGGTCAGGCCCGGGGGGCCCACGGCATTCCAGAACGAGCCCTCGAGGACCACGGTGCCGGCCGTGCCCTCCCAGGCGGTGACCGGCACGATCTGGCCGACGTAGGACTCCATGCCGGTCGAGGAGGGGGCGCCGAGCAGCCGGACCGACCGCTCGAAGAGGACCGGGAAGCCTGCCGCGAGCCCGGCGGAGCCGAGCATGGCCACGACAACGGTCGTCAGGTCGCCGGCCAGGACGCCGAAGCCGACCGAGCCCGCTGTGAAGAGGGCGATGGTGACGCCCTGCTGGACGGGCGGCGCGATGCGCCGGGCGACCATCACGCACCAGAAGACGACGGCCACGGCGACCAGCGAGAGCGGCCACCAGTCGAGGTCGCCGTCGTTGATGCCCACGATGGCGAAGAAGAGGAGGCCGAAGCCGAGTAGGCCGGCGAGGCCCAGCGTGGGGAGCGCGAACTCGGCCACCAGGAGGGCGGACGCGAGCACGACGCAGATCAGGACGACCGCGGGCTCGTTGGCGACCTCGACCATGGCCCAACCCTAAACCCGATGCGATCCCCGCTCCCGGCGTCCGGCGGCAGGGTGCGGGCCGGGAGAACGCCGGGGTGCTGGCACCCCACGGACCGGTCGGGTCCTCCCCCTTGCGGCGGTCGCTGATCCGCGGCTCAATGGCCCCCGATGGAAGGGGACCGCATCACCGTGTTCCTCGCCGACGACAACACCCTGGTGCGGGAGGGGGTCAAAGCCCTCCTCTCGATCGAGAAGGACATCGAGGTCGTGGGCACGGCGGAGGACTACGACGGCCTGGTCGAGGGCGCCACCGCGGCGCACCCCCAGGTCGTCGTGTCCGACATCCGCATGCCCCCGAACTTCCAGGACGAGGGCATCGCCGGCTCCAAGGAGGTGCGCAAGCGCCACCCCGGGACCGGCATCGTCATCCTCTCCCAGTACGACGATCCCGACTACGCCATCTCCCTCCTGAGCGAAGGCGCGGCGGGGTACGCGTACCTGCTCAAGGACCGGGTCAGCGACGGCGACCGGCTGGCCCGTGCCGTCCGCGAGGTGGCCACCGGCGGCTCCATGCTCGACCCCGAGATCGTCCAGGCCCTGGTCAACCCGGTGCGGGTCGAAGGCGAGCTCACCGACGAGGAGGACGCCCTCCTCACCGAAGTGGCCCAGGGTCGGCCCATCAAGGCGATTGCCGCCAGTCGGGACCGGACGCCGGCGGCCATCAACGACGCCGTCGAGGCCGTGCTCCTCAAGCTGGCGCAGGGGGCGAGCGCAGGGAGGGAAGGGGCCCTCAAGCGCCTGCGCATGCTCCAGTCCGCCATCGTCGACCGGGAGGAGCAGGGCGAGACGCTCAGCCGCTTCCTGCCCGGTGGCCTGGCCGAGAAGCTGCGGACCGACAGCGGCGCCGTCGACCGCACGGAGCGGCTCACGGTCACGGTCCTCATGTCCGACGTCCGGGGCTACTCGACCATCGCCGAGCACGCCGACCCCACGTCGCTGGCCGGCCAACTCCGCACCCACCGGCGAGAGATGAACAACGCCATCCTCGGCGAGGAGGGCACCGTGATGCAGTACGTGGGCGACGCCGTGATGGCCGTCTTCGGGGCCCCCTTCCCCCAGGAGGACCACGCCGACCGGGCCCTGCGGGCGGCCCAGGCCATGCACCGCCGCCAGAACGTGGTCAACGTCTCCTGGGCCGACGAGGGCCTGGCCGCCTTCGGCATGGGCATCGGCCTCTCCTCCGGCGACGTGGCCGCCGCCCTGCTGGGCAGTGACGAGCGGCTCGAGTACACGGTCGTCGGCGACACGGTGAACCTGGCCCAGCGCCTGGAGAGCATCGCCCGGCCCGCAGGCACGACCGTGCTCAGCGAGGCGACCGTGGAAGGCCTGAGCGACCCGCCCCCCCTCGAGCAGATGCCGGCCCAAACGGTGAAGGGTCGCGAGACCGAAGTGACGGCGTACCGGCTGGCGCCGGAGGAGGATGCAGACTGATGTCCACAGGAGGAACACGATGACCGATGACGAAGCCGCTCTCGGGGCGGTCGATCCTGCGGACGAACCAGGGGTGAGCCCCGGGGCCACTGTCCTGGACGTGCGCGGTGTCCGCAAGACGTTCGAGGCCGAACTGGCTCCCGTACGTGCGCTCCGGGGCGTCGACCTCGAGGTCGTCGCCGGCGAGTTCGTGGCCATCATGGGCCCCTCGGGCTGCGGCAAGTCGACGTTGCTGAACCTCGTCGCCGGCCTGGACATCGCCGACGAGGGCACGATCGTCATCGCCGACGAGGAGATCACCGGCCAGGACGAGGACTGGTTGGCCCGCATGCGCCGTCGCCACATCGGGATCGTCTTCCAGTTCTTCAACCTGCTCGAAGGCATGACCGCCCTCGAGAACGTGGTCCTGCCCGCCATGATCGCCGGCACCAAGCGCAAGGCGGCTGAGACCCGGGCCCGGGACCTGCTCGACCTGCTCGGCCTCGGGGACAAGTCGGGGGAGACCCCGGCCGTCCTCTCGGGGGGGCAGCGCCAACGCCTGGCCATCGCCCGGGCGCTCGCCAACCAGCCGACGTTGGTCCTGGCCGACGAGCCGACCGGAGCCCTGGACAGCGACGGTGGCCAGGAGGTCCTCGAGCTCTTCCGCAGGCTCCACGCCGACGGCCAGACCATCCTCATGGTGACCCACAGCGACGAGGTCGCGGCCGGGGCCGATCGCGTCGTGGGGATGCGAGACGGCAAGGTCGACGAGGAGACCTCCATCGCCGCTCCCGTCGCCGCGGGCTGAGCCCGCACCGCGGCGGCCCGAGGGCCGAGTGATGGGGTGGGGCCTTCCACTCGTCCTGCGGGCCAGCCTGCGCTCGGGTTGGCGGGCCCTGCTGGGGCTGGCCCTCCTCATCGGGATCGGGGGCGGCGCGGTGTTGACCGGGTTGGAGGCCTCCCGGCGCACGGACACGGCCTTCGAACGGCTGGAGGCCGAGACCGCGGCGTGGGACGTGCTCGTGAACCCGGACGTGGGCTTGGAAAGTGCGCTGACCCTCGAGGACATCGCTGCCCTGCCGGGGGTGAGGAGGGCCGGTCGGGTGGACGGCGTGTTCATGAGCGAAGCGCACGTCGACTCGCTCCGCGAGTTGGACGCGGGGTTCATCGTCCTCGCCACCGACGACATGGCCGTCTACGAGATCGGCGGCCCCGCCCGCATCGAAGGCCGGCTGCCCGATCCCGAGGCGGCCAATGAGGTCTTCGTCTCCGCTCGGGCCGCCGAGATCAACGACTTCGAGGTGGGGGACGTCTTCCACGGTCGGCTCCTCACCGAAGCGGACTTCGACCGACTCGACCAGGCCGGAGCCATCGACGACGCCGTCACGCTCTTCAACCGCGATGACTTCGGCGAGCTCGTCGACCTGGACATCGTCGGCATCGGCACCTTCTTCGACGAAGTGGTGGTCGACGAGGGGTTCAACACGGGCAGCATGCTCGTGACACCGGCGTTCTTCCAGGCCTACGACCGACCCTCCGCTGGGTTCTGGGGGGCGGTCGTCGACCTCGAAACCGGGGTCGACGTCGATGACTTCCGAGCCGATGTCGAGGCGCTGGTGCCCGACGAGACGATCGCCTTCCAGACCCGGGTCGCGGTGGAGGATCAGGCCGAGCGTGCCATCCGCCCCCAGGTCGCGGCCTTGACCGTCTTCACGGCCGTGGCCGCGCTCATCGGTCTCGTGATCGTCGGCCAGGCCGTCTCCCGCCGACTCCAGTTCGACGCCGTCGCCTTCGCGCCGCTCCGGGCACTCGGCCTGACCGAACGCCAGCGGGCCGCGCTCAGCCTGTCCCGCACGACGGTGGCGGCCGTCGCCGGGGGGGTGATCGCGACGATGATCGCCGCCGCCGCCTCGCCGATCGCGCCGGTGGGCGTGGCCAGGGATGCGGAGCCGGCGCCGGGGCTCCGGGTGGAGTGGTGGGTCGTCCTGGGCGGGGCCGTCATCATCGTGGCCGTCGTCGTCGTCCTGGCCGTGTGGCCGGCGCTGCGCTCCGTCCGGCCCCGCGCTCGGGGGCACTCCCGCGCCGTGGCCTCGTCCTGGGCGGCGGCAGCCGGGCTCTCGCCCTCGCTGGTCGCGGGCACGCGGTTCGCCCTCGACCCGGGGCCGTCGAACATCCCCACCCGCTCGACGTTGGTGGGGGCGGCGACGGCGGTCTTGCTCGTGGTGGCCACGTTGACCTTCGCCGCCAGCCTCGACCACTTCATCGACTCGCCTCGGCTCTACGGGACGCCATGGGACGCGGTGGTGACCGCGGAGAGCCAGGGCGAGGTCAGGGAGGCGGACATCGATCGGCTCGTGTCCGCGGTCGGTGCGCCATCCGAGGTCACGGGCTACGGCCTGCTCACGCCCGGCCAGGTCGTGCTCGATGGCGTCTCCCTCCCCGCCATGGCCGTGGCCGACTCGCCCAAGCCGCTCAGCCCGACGGTCCTGGAGGGCCGTGGCCCGACGGCTCGGGGCGAGGTCGCGCTGGGTTCGGCGACGCTCGCGGAGTTGGGGGTCGAGGTGGGGGAGACCGTGACGGTGTCCAGGGGGGACCGGAGCCCGGAGCCGTTGGAGGTGGTGGGTCGGGTCGTGCTCCCGGCGGTGTCGGCCTATCCGGGTGCGGACAAGACGTCCTTGGGCGAGGGCGCGTTGTTGACGCCGTCCGACCTGCAGGACTGGAGTCCGGAGTTCTCGCCCGAAGGGGTGCTGCTCGACGTGACCGACGGCACCGATGTCGATGCGCTCGTGGCCTCCGTCGACGACCCTGACGACGAGTACGCCCTCCTGGTCGACAGCCCCGGCCTGCCCTCGGACGTGCTGAGCCTCGAGCGAGTGCGCTCCACGCCTCTCGTCCTCGCCGGCCTGCTCACCGCGCTCATCGCCGTCACCGTGGTGCACGCGCTGAGCGCAGCGGTCCGGGCGCGCCGCCGTGACCTCGCCGTGCTCCGCACCTTCGGGTTCACCCGCCGCCAGGTGCTCGGCGCGGTCGCCCTACAGGCGACGCTGATCGCCGCGGTGGGCCTCGTGGTCGGTGTGCCGTTCGGGATCGTCGCTGGTCGTCTGGCGTGGACTGAGGTCGTCGACCGACTCGGCGGCCAGGTCGACCGCGTCGTACCGATCATCGCCCTCGGTCTAGTGGCGGTCGGTGTCCTGGTCGTCGCCAACCTGGTCGCCCTCGTCCCTGGCCTGCGCGCGGCCCGCGCCCCCACCGCCTCCATCCTTCGCGTCGAGTAGACGGAGAACCCGATGTCCACCACGCTGTCCCCTGTGACTTCCGGCGAGCGCAGCCTTCGCCTGCCCGCCCTCGCGCTGGCCGTCGCGGGCCTGGTGCTGGCCGTGTTGGGTGCGGTCGACCACGGCGGACCGTCGTATGTGGTCGCCGCCGTCGTCACCGCGGCATGGGCCCTGGGCGCGTTCCTGGTCGCCCGCCGACTGCCGCAGCGGCCGCTGGCCCTGCTCATGGGGCTGCTGGCCCTCGTCCTCGGGGCCGCCCTCTACGCCTGGGCCAAGGTGGCTGCCGGCGAGGACGGGTTCGAGCTGGCTCGCTCGATCCTGACCGCCCTGCTGCCGGCCGTGGTCCTGCACCTGGCCTTCGCCGTGCCCGACGGCGTCCTGCAACGCCGCGCGGCCCGGATCACGGTGGGGATCGGCTACCTCGCCGCCCTCGCCCTCGGCGTAGCGGTCGGCCCGGAGTCGGGCGACCTCCCGGTCCTGCCGTTCGTCCTGGCGGCCCTCGTCGTCGCGGGGGTGGGCCTGATCGGGTTCCTGAACCGCTGCCGGAAGGCGTCGGCTGCCGATCGGGCCCGGATGCAGTGGATCGGTTGGGGCGCGGTCCTGGCCTCCGCCGTCGGCGGCTTGGTCGTCCTGCTCGACGCGCTGCTGGACTGGCCCAACCGTCCCGGCATGGTCGCCGTGGCCGCGACGGTGGTCGTGCCCGCCGCCTTCGTCGCCTCCACGGTGCCCCGGCTGCTGACCGTGATCGACCGGGTGCTGGTCCGCACGGTGGTGGTGGTGGGCCTGCTCGCCCTCGTCGAGGCCGTCTACCTGTTCGTGGTCGTCGGCCTGGGCCGGGTGCCCGAGGCCGAGGAGCGATCGGTGCTGGTGCTGTCCATGCTCGCGGCCGGGCTCTGTGCCGTCCTCGCCTTCCCGGCCCGTCACCGCCTCGAGGAGGTGGCCAACCAGCGGGTCTACGGCGAGCGCCACCGGCCGGACGACGCGGTGCGCACCTTCTCCGGGCGCATGTCCCGGGCCGTCCCCATGGACGAGCTCCTGCTGCAGCTGGCCGAGTCCCTGAAGAAGAGCCTGACCCTGACGGCCTCCGAGGTCTGGACGGGGTCGGCCGGGACCTTGGACCGAGCGGTGTCGGTCCCCGACCGGGGGACGGCCCACATCGCCCTCGAGGCCGAGGAGCTGGGGGTGGCCACTCGGGCCCACGTCCAGGGCAACGCCTGGCTGCAGATCTGGATGCCGGGTCTCCTGGAGGGGCGGGGCGGGGCCCAGGTCCGGGCGGCCGTCGTGGCCCACCTCGGTGAGCTCCTGGGCCTGATCGTCGTCGAGCGGCGGGCCGACGACCCCCCCTTCACCGATGAGGACGACC
Organism: uncultured Microthrixaceae bacterium; assembly: GCA_963725155.1. Classification (GTDB taxonomy): domain Bacteria; phylum Actinomycetota; class Acidimicrobiia; order Acidimicrobiales; family DATDAH01; genus DATDAH01. The sequence continues at coordinate 737,232 of CAVRXU010000008.1, read as the reverse complement.
GGGTGCTGGCCGAGCTGGCCCGTCAGGTCGGCCTGGCCCTGCACAACGTCCGCCTCGACTCCGCCCTCCAGGCGTCGCTCGAGCAGCTGGAAGAACGCAACCAGGAGCTGGCCGCCTCCCGCCTCCGCATCGTCACCGCGGCCGACGAGTCGCGACGCCAGATCGAGCGCAACCTCCACGACGGAGCCCAGCAGCACCTGGTGGCCTTGGCCGTCAAGGTGGGGCTGGTCAAGCAGCTCATCGACGCCGACCGGGCGACGGCCGACGAGATGTTGGACCAGCTCCGCAGCGATGTGCAGGACACCCTCGACGAGCTCCGGGAGCTGGCCCACGGCATCTACCCGCCGCTGCTGCGCGATCGGGGCCTGCAGGCCGCGTTGCAGGCGTCGGCCAACCGCTCCATCCTTCCCGTCGACGTGACCGTGGGCGACGACGTGGGGCGCCACCCGACCGAGACCGAGGCGGCCATCTACTTCTGCTGCCTCGAGGCCATGCAGAACGCGGGCAAGCACGCCGGCGAGGACGCCCGCCTGACCGTGACGATCACCGAGGTCGACGGCGAGCTCCGCTTCGAGGTGGCCGACGACGGGCCCGGCTTCGACGTCGCCGCCGCGGCGATGGGCCACGGGTTCGTCAACATGCGGGACCGGCTGGGCGCCATCGGCGGCACCCTCGAGATCGACAGCGCTCCCGGCCAGGGCTCCCGGATCCGGGGCCACGTCCCCGTAGACGTTCCTCCGGCTGAGCCCGAAGCCGGTGAGTCCGTGACCGAGGGGGCCGAGGTCCCGGCATCCTGATCCGGTGGCCGACACGGAGTACGACGCCGTCGTCGTGGGCTCAGGGCCCAACGGCCTGGTCGCCGCGGCCACCCTGGCCGACGAGGGGCTGCGGGTCCTCGTACTGGAGGCCCAGGACACGCTCGGGGGTGGGGCCCGCTCCGCGGCGCTGACCCAACCCGGCTTCGTCCATGACACCTGCTCGACGGTGTGGTCGCTCGGCCTGGCGTCCAAGGCCATGCGAGCCCTGCCCCTCGAGGAGCACGGGGTCGAATGGCTCCACGCCGAGCTGCCGTTGGCCCAGCCCCTCGACGGCGGTCGCGCGGCCTTGCTCCACCGCTCCGTGGAGGAGACCGCCGAGGGCCTGGGACCCGACGGCGCCGCGTACCGCCGGCTGATGGGGCCCCTGGTGGCGTCGGGGTTCGACCTCACCGACAGCCTGCTGTCGCCTTTCCAGCTCCCGCCCCGCCACCCTTTGCTCCTGGCCCGGTACGGCTGGGCCGGCGTCCGCTCCGCCCGGGGCCTGATCCGCAGCCGGTTCCGCACCGACGAGGCCCGGGCCCTCCTCGCGGGCCTGGCCGCCCACTCGATCCTCTCGCTGCGGGCGCCCATCACCGCGGGCTACGGCCTGATGTTGGGCGTGGCCGCCCACCTCGTCGGCTACCCCGTCGCCCGGGGCGGGTCCCAGCAGGTGACCGACGCCCTGGTGTCGATCATCGAGGCCCGGGGCGGCGAGGTCGTGACCGGCCGGCGGGTGACCGCGCTGGCCGAGCTCCCGCCAGCGAAGGCCGTCCTCCTCGACGTCTCTGCCCGCAACGCGGCCGAGATCGGCCGCGATCGGTTCCCCGCCCGCTACCGGAAGGCCCTGGAGGGCTTCCGCTACGGCGCCGGGGTCCACAAGGTCGACTGGGCCCTCGACGGGCCCGTCCCGTGGGCCGATCCCGACGTGGCCCGGGTCGGCACCGTCCATGTCGGCGGGACCATGGAGGAGACGGTGGCCGCCGAAGCTGAGGTCGCCGCGGGCCGTCATCCCGAGCGGCCCTGGGTCCTCCTGGTCCAGGCCAGCCGGTTCGACCCCACCCGCGCCCCGGCGGGACAGGAGGCCCTGTGGGCCTACTGTCACGTGCCCAACGGCTCGACGGTGGACATGACCGATCGCATCGAGGCCCAGATCGAGCGCTTCGCCCCGGGGTTCCGGGACCGCATCCTGGCCCGGCACGTCATGGGCACGGCCGAGGTCGAGCGCCGCAACGCCAACTTCGTGGGCGGTGACATCAACGCCGGGGCCGCCGACCTCCGCCAGTTCGTGCGCCGCCCCACGATCGGACTCGACCCCTGGCGGACGCCGGCCACGGGGGTCTACCTCTGCTCGTCGTCCACGCCGCCTGGCGGCGGAGTCCACGGCATGTGCGGGTGGCACGCCGCCCGGAGCGCGCTGAAGCACGAGTTCTGACCGCTACATCTGTGTGCGTTCGCGGCGCTCACCAACGACGACTCCGCCGCTGCTGGTGTCGGGGATGCTGCTCCGCTCTGCTGCGCGGCCGGGGGCAGGGTGGTGGCACCCCCTGCGACGCAGGGGACAGCGCCCTGGCTGGTCGGACGGCTCCTTCGTAGGGTTCGGCTGTGGGGTTGGGGCTGCAGGCGCTGTTGGCGCGAGGCACAGTTCGTCGGGGCGTCGGTGGCTTGGTCGCAGTCGTCGTGGTGGCCACGCTCGGCCTCGGCGCCGCCCTCACCAGCATCGAGGCCGCCGAGCGCACCCGATCGGCCTATCCCGACTACCTCGAGCGGGCCGATGTCGCGGACCTCGTCGTCAACCCCGTGCTGGCCAATCCTCGGACCGAGGAGCTGATCGAGACCACGCCGGGCGTCCGGCGGGTGGTGAGCGACTCGCTGCTCAACGCCGGGCCGATGCCCTATCCCGGCGACCAGGTGGGCAACTTCCTCCAGACCCGGATGAGCCAGGACGGGCGGTACCTCGACCAGGACCGCCCGGTGGTGCGCGACGGGCGGATGATCGGACGCTCGGGCCAGGAAGCCTTCCTCGACGTCGAAGGCGCCGAGGTGCTGGGCGTCGAGGTCGGCGACGAGATGACCCTCGGCTTCTTCGGGGTCGACCCCGACGACCCGACGGGGGATTCGCTCGCCAACCCCCTCGGGCGGTCCCAGGTGCGCGTCGTGGGGATCGGCACCTTCGCCGATGAGCCGTTGCCCCAGGAGGGGTTCCCGAGGACCCGGATCCTGGTCACACCAGACGTGGCGGCGGAGTTCGACTGCCTCCAGCAGACCCCGGACCCAACGGACAAACGCACCGCCGACGAGCTGATCGTCGAGCTCGTCGGCCTCGACTGCGCGATGAACTACCGCTACTACTCGATTGAGGTCGAGGGCGGCCGCGCCCGGGCCGCGGCGGTGTCCGCCGAGCTGGGGCGGCGGTTCCGGGACGAGAACGCACACCTGCCGGCAGCCATGCGGCGGGCGGAGATCGGCTACTTCCTGATCCCGTCCTTCACGGCCGACGACGCCCGGAGCGTCGAGCAGTCGTTGTCGCCGATCATCACCGCGCTGCGGGCCTTCGGGGTCACGGCCGCCCTGGCCACGGTCGTCGGTGTGCTCGTCCTGGTGCTGCGCCACCTCCGCCGCCGGGAGCGTGAGGTGGCCGTCTGGCGCAGCCTCGGGCTCGACGCCGCCGGCCGCTCCGCCGGGATCGGGGTCGGTCCGGTGGCCGCGGCTGCCCTGGGAGCACTGGGCGGTGCGGTGGCGGCGCTGGCCGCGTCCCCCGTCGGGCCCGTGGCCAGTGCCCGCACGATCGTGCCCCATCCCGGACACTCCTTGACGGGTGTGACCCTGGCGGCGGGTGCCGCCGCCTTCTTCCTGCTCGTGGTCCCGACGACCGCGGTGGCGTGGCGGACCGCTGTCCGGGCCCGCCCTGGTGCCCGGTCCCCGCGGCGCCCGTCATGGGAGGCGAGCCTCCCGGGATCACCGATGGCGGCGCTCGGCCTCCGGGTCGCGTTCCGGGGCCGGGATGCGATGCCGGCGATACTCGGTGCCGCGTCGGCGGTCACCGTTGTCACGGCCACGCTGGTGTTCGCCACCGGGCTGGATCAGCTGCTCGACACCCCGACGCGCTTCGGGTGGCCGTTCGACCTCGCCGTGCTGGGCAACGCCGGGTACGGCCCGATCGACCGAGAGGCCATAGCGGCAGACCTCGACCGACCCCAGGTGGACCATTGGGGCCTGGCCACGCTGACCGGGAACCTCACGATCGACGGCGAGACCGTGCCGATCCTGGCCGGGCGGGAGGGCTTCGACGCGCTCGTGGCCGGGACCTCGGTCGTGGAGGGGCACGTGCCCACCGGCGCCGACGAGATCGGTGTCGGCGCGCGCACCGCCGACGACCTCGGTGTCGGCGTGGGCGATGAGGTGACGATCGGGAGCCCCTACGGCGAACACCAGGTCGAGGTCAGCGGCATCGTGGTCCTCCCGACGGTCGGGCCGCTGGAATCGGACAGCACGTCGGTGGGCACCGGCGCCCTGCTGCCGGCGCCGCTGCTGGAGGCGACCTATGCCGGGGCCGAGGAGGCGACCGGCATGACCGCGGTCGAGCTGGCCGACGTCTCGGCGGCCCTGGTGGTCGTTGACCTGGCCCCCGGCGTCGATCCGCAGGCCTTCGTGGAGGACCTCGGTGAGGGGATCTTGCAGTGGGACGGCGGCGGGGCGTTCCTTCGCGTCTACGCCGAGCCCCTCCGACCGGCCGCCATCATCGATGTGGCCGCCATGCGAGGCGTACCCGCCCTGCTGGCCGGTGTCTTCGGCCTGGCCATGATCGGCACCGTGGTCGCCGGCCTGATCTCGGGCACGCGGGCCCGGCGCCACGAGATCGCGGTCCTGCGCGCTCTCGGGGCCACCCCTCGCCAACGCCGCCTCTCGATCCGGGTTCACGCCGTGACCACGATGGTCGTCGGCCTGGCCGTGGGCCTGCCGCTCGGCGTCGTGCTCGGTCGCCTGGCGTTCCGGTACTTCGCCGGCCTGCTCGGGGTGGCGCCGGATCTCCGCATCGCCGTCCTGGTGCTCGCCGGCGTAGCCGGTGGCGCCCTGCTGGTCGCCTTCGTCACCGCCGAGGCGCTGAGCCGGGGGCAGACGACCCGCCGACCCGTCCCCACGGACGAGGTCGAGATGACCGGCTATCGCTGACCAGCCGGGTCAGCCGGTGTGGTCGGTCCAGATCTCGCGGAGGATGCCGGGGCCGAAGTCCTCCTTGTGGACGTAGCGGGCGGCGCCGCAGTCGGCGGCATCGCTGGGCAGGTCGTCGGCCTTGTAGGTCGACAGCATGATGACCACGGTGTCGGGGGCGGCGGCCACGATCTGGCGGGTGGCCTCGATGCCGTCGATGCCGGGCAGGTTGATGTCCATCAGGACCATCGCCGGGTGCAGGGCGGCGGCCATCTCGACCGCCTCCTCGCCCGAGGCGGCCTCGCCGACCACGGCGAAGCCCACTGCCAGCTGGATCACGGTTCGGGCCACGGCGCGGAACGGCGCCTGGTCGTCGACGATGAGCACGCTCACGTCACCGGGGCTCGAGGTGTCAGCCGTGTCGCCGTCCCTTCGCTTGTCGGTCAGGACCACGCCGCCCATTGTCGACGGTCCGGCCGGTGCGGCCCAGGGTGGGCGCCCCCGTCATCATGGGGGGGCTATCCCCCCTCGTCCTTCTCGGCCAGGTAGAGCAGCACGGCCTTGACCCGGCGGTGGATGTCGGGCTCCTCGCTCAGGCCGAGCTTGGCGAAGAGGGAGTTGATGTGCTTCTCGACGGCCCGGTCGGACAGGCCGAGGGTGCTGGCCACAGCCGCGTTGTTACGGCCCTGGGCGATCTCGGCCAGGACCTCGTGCTCGCGCGGCGTGAGGTGCTCGAGGGGGGACCGGCGGGACCGGGATCGGGCGGTGACCAGGCCTTCGACGACCTTCGGGTCGACAACGGAACCACCGCGGGCGACGTCGCGGACGGCGCCGAGGAGCTGATCGGGGTCCGACACCCGCTCCTTGAGCAGGTAGGCCCGACCCTCCGAGCCACTCTCCAGCAGGGCCAGGGCGTACTCGGGCTCGGCGTACTGGGAGAGCACGACCACGCCCAGCTCGGGGTGGCTCAGCCGCAGCTCGGAGGCGGCCCGGATGCCCTCGTCGGTCCCGGTGGGGGGCATGCGGATGTCGGTGAGCACGACGTCGGCCGGGTGAGCGTCGACGGCCACCATCAGCTCGTCGTAGTCGGCGCACAGGGCGACGACCTCGACGCCATCCTGTTCGGCGAGCAGCTTGGCCACGCCCTCCCGCACGAGGAGGGAGTCCTCGGCGATGATCAGGCGCAGGGTCACCGGGCGAGCATAGAGCTCGTCCGAATCCGGCCGGGTGCTCCTGATGGCCGTCGGTACCCTCCCCGAGTGGTCCGTTCCCGCACGCTGATCTCCACCGCGCAGGGGACCCATCAGCAGGCGTTCGGGCCGACGGAGTGGGGGTTGCTGGCGTTCGTCGCCGGCGTCTGGGGCTCGTCGTTCCTCCTCATCGCGATCGGGCTGGACGACTTCGCGCCCGGCGTGGTCACGTTCGGCCGGATCCTCTTCGGCATGCTGGGTCTCGCCTTCGTGCCCGGTGCCCGGGTCCCCATCGACCGGGAGGACTGGCCGAAGGTCGCCGTCATCGGGTTCACGTGGATGGCGCTGCCGCTGTCGTTGTTCCCCATCGCCGAGCTCTACGTGGACTCGTCCGTGGCCGGGATGATCAACGGCGCGGTGCCGCTGTTCGCCGCCTTCTTCGCTTCGGTGCTCCTGGCCACCCGGCCCCAGGGGCGGCAGGCCATCGGCCTCACGATCGGCTTCCTCGGCGTCGTCGCCATCAGCCTCCCCAGCCTGCACGGCGCGGAGGCGTCGCCGGTCGGGATCGGCCTGCTCGTGGTCGCGGTTGTGCTCTACGGCCTGTCGACCAACCTGGCCGTGCCCCTGCAGCAGAAGTACGGCGGGCTGGCGGTCATGTGGCGGGTCCAGATCAGCGCCCTGATCATGACCGCGCCTTACGGCCTGGCCAGCGTGCCCGCCTCCGAGTTCGGATGGGCCTCGCTGGCTGCGGTCATGGTCCTGGGCTTTCTGGGCACGGGCTGGGCCTTCGTGGCCATGACCAACCTCATGGGTCGAGCGGGTGCGGCCCGGGGCTCGGTGGCCATCTACGTCACGCCGGTGGTCGCCATCGCCCTCGGCGTGGTGTTCCGGGACGAGACCGTCGCCGGCCTCGCCCTGGTCGGCATGGTGCTGGTGCTGCTCGGGGCCTGGTTGACCAGTAGGGCGGAGAGCTGAGCGGCGGAGAGCTGAGCGGCTGCGTCGGGTTGGGTGAACCGGTCCGGTGGTCGACCTCGACGCCTCCGTAGGCGGGCGCCGCAGGTCACTACAGTCCCGGCCCATGATCACGGGGCGCAATCTGTGGGAGCTCATCGAGGCCCGTGCGGCCGAGTCCGGCGACGCCGAGATGGCCATCGACGAGGACGGCCGCCAGCTCACCTTCGTCGGGTACAAGGACTGGTGCGAGCGGGCCGCGGCCGGCTTCCAGGAGCTGGGCCTCGGTGAGGGCGATGTCGTGTCCTGGCAGCTGCCGACCTGGTTCGAGTCGATGGTGCTGGTCGGGGCGCTGGCCCGGCTCGGCGTGACCCAGAACCCGATCATCCCCATCTACCGAGAGCGCGAGGTCGGCTTCGTGACCAAGCAGGCCGGCTCCAAGCTCCTGGTCGTGCCGTCGGTGTTCCGCGGCTTCGACCACGCCGCCATGGCCAACACCGTGGCCGGCGAGGTCGACGGCCTCGCCGTGCTGGTGGCCGACAAGACCCTGCCCGAGGGTGATCCCTCGACCCTGCCGCCGCCCCCCGCAACCCCCGACGATCCGGCCGACCTGCCGGTGCGCTGGCTCTTCTACACGTCGGGCACGACGGCTGACCCGAAGGGGGCCAAGCACACTGACGCGTCCATCGCCGCCATCGCCGAGGGCATGGGCGACCGCTACCGGGCCACCGAGGAGGACCGGGGAGCGCTGGTCTTCCCGTTCACCCACGTCGGGGGGATCACGTGGCTGTTCACCAGCCTGCAGTTCGGGACGGTGAACCTGTTCGTCGAGACCTTCGACCCGGCGACGACGGTGCCCTACCTGGCCGCCAACGGCGTGACCATGGCCGGCGCCGGGACGCCGTTCCACATGGTGTACCTGGCGGCCCAGCGGGCGGCCGGGCCGGAGCCGATCTTCCCGGACGTGCGCCTGTTCCCCGGCGGCGGGGCGCCCAAGCCGCCGACCCTGCACCAGGAGATGAAGGACGAGATGGGTGGGGTGGGGATCTGCTCGGGCTACGGCCTGACCGAGGCCCCGATCCTCGTGCTCGTCGACGTGGACGACCCCGACGCCGTGAAGGCCGAGACGGAGGGCAAGCCCATGCCCGGCGTCGAGCTGAAGCTGGTGAAGCTGGACGGCACGGTCGCCGGGTCGGACGAAGAGGGCGAGATCCGGGCCAAGGCCCCCCAGATGATGCGGGGCTATCTGGACTCGACCCTGGACGCCGACGCCTTCGACGAGGACGGCTGGTTCCGCACCGGCGACCTCGGCCAGCAGGACGCCGAGGGCAACCTGATCATCACCGGGCGCCTGAAGGACATCATCATCCGGAACATGGAGAACATCTCGGCCAAGGAGGTCGAGGACCTCCTGTTCGAGCATCCTCAAGTCGGCGATGTCGCCGTCATCGGCCTGCCCGACGACCGCACCGGCGAGCGGGTCGCCGCCATCGTGGTCACCGCGGAGGGCCAGGACCCGATCAGCTTCGAGACCATGAAGGAGCACCTGCTGGACAAGGGCCTCCGCAAGCAGGCCCTGCCCGAGCAGCTCGAGTTCATGGACATCCTCCCGAGGAACCCCACCGGCAAGGTCGTCAAGTACGAGCTCCGGGACCAGTTCGCCGGCTGACCCCCCGTTCTGGCCTCCGATGTACCGGTCATGACCGGCAGATCAGAGGCCAGAAGCGGGCCTACCCTCGGCGGCGATGACTGATCGGACCGTCGCCGAGCTGCTCGCCGCCGGGCTGAAGGCCCTCGGCGTGCCGCGGGTGTTCGGGGCGCCGACGGCGGTGCCGTGGCCGGGGCTCACCACCGTCCCCGTCGCCGACGGGGTCATCGCCGATCTGCTGGCCGATGTCGACGGGCGGCTGGACCGGGTCGGGGCGTCCTGGCACGACCGGATCCTGCGGGTCAGCTCGCGGCCGGGGGCACGGGTCGAGTCGGTCCGCATCGACGGTCCGGAGAGCCTGGCCAACGCCCTGGCCACCACGCTGGGCCAGGAGGTGCCCGACGCCTTCGCCCTGGAGCTGGACCTGGATCTCGCCGCCCCCGTGCCCGAGGGCATCGAGCCAAAGGCGGCGCGGACCCGGATCGAGGGCATCCGGTTGTCGCCCAGCCTGGCACCGGATCTTGGTGTCGTGGTCGGGCCGGGGGTGCTGCGGGTCCTCGACGGCGAGGGTGTCGTCGGCCACCTGCAGCGCTTCGCCGCTCAGACCGGCCTCCCGATGGTCAACACCTGGGGAGCCAAGGGCGTGTTCCCCTGGGACAGCCCGTTTCACGCCGGCACCGCCGGCCTTCAGTCCCGCGACTTCGAGCTGGCCGGCCTGACCGACAAGTTGGCCGTGGTCTGCATCGGTGTGGACCCCGACGAGCTGCCGCCGGGTGGTTTCCGGGCCGCCCAGCGCCTGGACCTCCATCCCGTGCACCTGGCCTTCGCCGCCGAGGGCTGGCCCGAGCCGAAGGCCGAGCCGCCTCGCCCGCCCCTCTACACCGAGCTGGCCGCCGTGGTCGGCCCCGCCTACGAGTCCGACGCCGTGCCGCTGCACCCCGCCCGGGCCAGCCGGGACCTGGCTGCCCTGCGTCCCTTCGGCGGCGTCGTGGTCGCCGATCCCGGCCCGGCGGGCCTGTGGGTGGCCCGCACGTTCCCGACGACCGAGCCGGGTTCGGTGCTGGTGCCCGGCACGAACGCGCCGGGCACGGCGGCCGCCGCCGCGCTCCTCGGGGGCCTGGACGCGTCCCGTCCGGCTCTGGGGGTGACGACCTGGCCGCTCGACCCGATGACGGAGGCACTGCTCGACCTGGCCCGCTCGCTCGAGGTCGACTTGACGCTCGAGGCCTGGGGCGGCGAGGCCGACGTCGCCTCCCCCGACGACCGCCAAGAGGCCACTGCCGCGGCCATCGGCCGTCCCGGCGTGGACGTGGTGCCGGTGCCCGTGGACTTCAGCGCCACCGCCGACCTGGTGGCCGTCGCCGGCGAGATCACCGCCTGGTCCTGACCCCACGCCCCCCATCGTTGCCTCGTTGTCGGTTGGCTCAGTTGGCCGGACGGCACCGAGAGGCCCACTACGGTCCCCGGCCATGAGCCGGTCGTTCGCCTTCGCCGACCTGTGGGAGTTGGTGGCCGAGCAGGTGCCGGACCGAGAGGCGGTGGTCTGTGGCGACCGGCGGCTGACCTACGGGGACCTCGACGAGCGGGCCAACCGGCTGGCCGCCCACCTGCGGGCCAACGGGGTCGGGCCCGACGACCACGTCGGGGTCTACCTCACCAACGGGACGGAGTACCTGGAGACGATGCTGGCGGCGTACAAGCTGCGGGCCGTCCCCATCAACGTGAACTACCGCTACGTCGAGGACGAACTGCGTTACCTGTTCGCCGACGCCGGGGTCCGGGCGGTGGTCCACGACGCCGAGTTCGCGGACCGCATGGCGGCGGTGCGCGACGACCTGCCCGCTTTGGCCGTGGAGTTGGCGGTGGGGGAGGACTACGAGGCCGCCCTGGCCGCCGCCGACCCCGCCCCCGGCTTCGACGACCGCAGCAGCGACGACCTCTACATCCTCTACACCGGCGGCACCACCGGCTTGCCCAAAGGCGTCGTCTGGCGCCAGGAGGACGCCTTCCACTCCTGCATCGGCGGCGGGGACCCCGCCCGCCTGCTCGGGGCCATCACCACTCCGGAGGGCATCGTCGAGCGCATCGCCCCCGAGGGCTCGGCCGCAATCTTCCTGCCGGTGGCCCCCCTCATGCACGCAGCCGGGCAGTGGACGAGCCTGTCCTGGCTGTTCGCCGGCGGCAAGGTCGTCCTCCTCCCCGGCCCCCTGGATCCCCATGCCGTCTGGCAGACCATCGCCGCCGAGGGCGTGCACCTGATCACGATCGTGGGTGACGCCGTGGCCCGTCCGCTGCTGGACGCCTGGGACGAGGCCGGCGGCTACGACGTCCCCAGCCTCTTCACCATCGGCTCAGGCGGGGCGCCGCTCAGCCCCACGCTCCGCCGCCGCATCCAGGAGATCCTGCCCAACCTGTTCCTGGCCGACGGCTTCGGCTCGTCGGAGACCGGGGCGCAGGGCACCGCCCGCATGGCCGCCGACTCCGACGCCCGGGCCGCCTTCGCCCCGATGGACGACACCACGGTGGTCCTCGACGAGACGCTGAGCCCCGTGGCTCCCGGCTCCGAGACCGTCGGCCGGGTGGCCCGCACCGGCCACATCCCGGTGCGCTATCACGGGGACCCCGAGAAGACGGCGGCCACCTTCGTCGAGCACGACGGGCGCCGGTGGGTCATCACCGGGGACATGGCCACGGTGGCCGAGGACGGGACGATCAACCTCCTCGGACGGGGATCGGGCTGCATCAACACGGGCGGCGAGAAGGTCTTCCCGGAGGAGGTGGAGTCCGTCCTGCGGGCCCGCCCCGACGTCTACGACGTGCTCGTCGTCGGCGCACCCGACGACCGCTGGGGCGAGCGGGTGTCGGCCGTCGTCCAGCCCGCCGCCGGCACCGAGCCGACCCCCGACGAGCTCATCGACCACTGCCGGGCCCACCTGGCGGGCTACAAGGTGCCGAAGACGGTGACCTTCGTGGACCAGGTCGTCCGCTCGCCGGCGGGCAAACCCGACTACCGCTGGGCCAAGGAAGTGGTCACCGCCGGCTGACGCCGCCGCTTCTGGTACCCGGGGTTTGTGCGGGGCCGCGAGTCTCAGGTTCCAGAACGGGGGGTGGGGCCGGCGCGGTGGATGGTCAGGCCGTTGAAGCCGTCGACGAGCAAGGCCGGATCGACCATGGCGGCGAAGCAGCCGGGACCGTTGCCGTCGTCGTAGGTGTCGACCACCGCGGCGATCGTCCCGTTCACCGCCACGGCCACCCGGCCCACGTCGCCGTCGACCCGGCCGGCCACGACGGCGGGGACGACCGGGTCGGTCAGGTCGACGTCGAGGAACGGCCCGAGGCCGTCGATCTGGGCCCCCAGCCGGGGCCCGACGGCCGGCCGGCCGACCAGGTGAGGCTCGGGACGGGCCGCCCACCAGCGGTCCGGCCCCCTGCCGGGCAGCACCGAATCCACGCCGAGGGCCAACACGTCGTCGAGGTCGGCGGCCACCGGCACCGGTTCGTCGAGGTGGAAGGTGGCGAAGGACGAGCCGGCCACGTGCACGAACCGCCGTTCCGGGTCGAGTGAGGCGTCCTTGGTGAGGGCCTCGCCGTCGACCGTCCACGGCAGGTCGATGCCGAGGCGGGCGGCCATGGTGGGCAGCACGTCGATGGTCTCAGCCGGGAAGTCGCTCACCTCGCCGTCGGCCTGTCCCGGCGCCTTGACGAACAACGGGACCCAGAGCAGCTCCGGTTGGGCGGCCTCGTCGATGGGCTCGATCCCGAGTCCGCGGACGGGCCCACCGGGCTGGAAGGCGATGCCGTGGTCGGAGGTGACGACGACGAGGGCGTCGTCGTAGAGCCCGGTGTGGTGCAGCCGGTCGAGCACGTCGCCGAGCAGGCGGTCGACATGGGCCACCTCGAGTTGGAGTCGCTGGCGGTCGAGCAGGGCGGGCGGCCCCGCCGCGGCTCGCCGGTCACCGCCGGGCTCGCCGTCCTCCCTCGGCGAGATCATGCGGAGGGTCGGGTCAGCGCCGTAGCGGCGGCCGTCGGGCAGGTCCAGGTAGGGCGTGTGCGGCTCGAGCAGGTGCAGGAAGTGCACGGTCGGGCCCTCGCCGGCCCGGATGCCCCCCAGGAACCGGTTGACGCTCTCGGGCCGGGGCTCCTCGAGGTCCTCGAAGCGCTGGTCCTCAGCTCCCTCCCTGGCCCGGTCCACCGCCGCCGTGGGCTCGACGAACACATCCGTCTCCGGCCCGCTCTGATCACCCGGCGTCAGCCGGTCCACGAAGACGTCTTCGGCATCGGCCAGGAGGTCGGTCACCCCGGCCACCGGGCCCCGGCCCGACCCCCCGCCGGCGGTGGCGCACAGGGACGTCGGGCAGAGGCGGGTGATCCGCTCGGTGACGTCGAGGTCGTAGGTCCCGCCCAGGAGGGTGAACAGGTTCTCGGGATGGGTGATCGTGTCCGCCGTGTCCCCCTCCTCGGGGACGTCGCCGGTGAGCAGGGCGGGGATGGCGAAGTTGGTCAGGTTGGCCGCCGTCGTCGTGTCCCGGTACCAGGTCGAGTCCCCGGCCAATGCGGCCACGTTCGGGTAGAGGTCGGCATCGATCGTCCCGTCGCGGCGGACGATCGAGGCCAGCGGCCACTCGTCGAACACGATCATCACCACCGGCGGCGGGTCCCCGGAGCCGAAGGCGCCCAGGTGGGCCGGATCGACATCACCGTCCCGCACCAGGCCGCTCACCGGTGAGATGAAGAGGAACACGGCCAGGAAGACCAGGGGCGCGGGGGCGAGCCAGGCCGCCCACAGGCGGACGCCTGGCCAGTGGCCATGGGCCAGTGCGACACCGGTCCCGGCGGCCGCCGCCAGCGTCACCGCGAGGCCGAGGGCGAGGCCGGTACCGACCGCGATCTGGAGGGCGAGGAGGCCGACGAGCAGTCCGATCGCGCCCCCCTCGGCGATCCGGCGGCGCCGGTCGCTCGTCCACCCGATGACCTGGATCAGCGTCCAGAGGACGGTGGGCGGCACGAGCACGATGAGCACGGCGAAGACGACGATGTCCCGGGACGACGAGCCCTGGAACACGAAGTAGTCGGGGGCGTCACCGAACACGGCGAGCAGAGGCTGCGCAATGGCCAGCCCGCTGAGCCCGAGGAGCTCCAGGAACGACCGGAGGGGGTGACTCGACGACGACTCGGGCTCCACGGCCGGGCGACACTACCGGCAGCCTGGTGACCGGCTGGCCTTCTCAGCCGCCCGACAGCGCCTGCATCAGGGTGACCTCACCGGCGTCGGTGACCGGGGTGTCGAGGTCGCGGACCGAGTCCTGGTCGACGAAGACCTTCATGTGGGGGCGGAGCTGGTGCTGCTCGTCCACCACCCGGAAGCGGAGCCCGGGAAATTGACGGTCGAGGTCGGCCAGGAGCTCGGCCACCGTCGTGCCCTCGGCGGTGACCGCCGACTGCTCGCCGGTGTAGGAGCGCAGCGGGGTGGGGATGCGGACCCGCATCAGGCCGCGGGCCGGCCGCTCTCCACGCTGTAGATCTCGGGCAGGTGCTCCAGGATGCGGTTCCAGGAGTCACCCTCATCGGGGCTGGCCCACACCTCGCCGCTGGTCGTGCCGAAGTAGACCCCGACGGGATCGGCGTGGTCGGTGGTCATGGCCTGGCGCTTGACCGTGAACCACGCCGTCTCCGGTAGGCCCGTGTCCTGGCGGGTCCAGCTGGCCCCGGCGTCGCGGGTGACGAACGCCGCGGGCCGGCCGTCGGGACTGGTCCGGGGCCAGACGTCGGTGCCGTCCATCGGGAAGACCCAGGCCGTGTCCGGGTCGCGGGGGTGGAGCTCGACGGGGAACCCGATGTCGCCGACCTCGGTCGGCATGTTGTCGCCGATGCGCTCCCACTTCGTCCCCGGTCGGTCGAGGCGGTAGATGCCGCAGTGGTTCTGGTGGTAGAGCCGGTCGGGGTCGGCGGGGTGCATGCGCAGGCAGTGCGGATCGTGGCCGTAGTCGGCGTCCGGCTCGGGCAGGAAGACGGCGTCGACGTCCTGGTTCAGGGTGGACCAGTCCTTGCCCCCGTCGGTGCTCTCGAAGATCCCGCCCGCGGACAGCCCGAGGTAGAGGTGGTCGGGGTCGCGGGGGTCGACGATCACCGAGTGGAGCATCGAGCCGTCCGGGGTGTTCTCCTCGGGGTACTCCGACCAGGTCTCCCACATCGGGTGGTCGTTCCAGCCGTCGACCGGGGCCCAGGTGTCGCCCCCGTCCTCGGTGCGGAACAGGCCCTGGGGCGAGCCGCCGGCGTACCAGACGCCCGGCTGGTCGGCGTGGGCGGGTGTCAGCCAGAAGACCGCCCGCAGGGTGCGGGCCAGGCGCTCGCCGGACGTGAACGCCGGGGGCCGTGACGCCTCGGCCCAGGTGGCGCCGGCGTCGGTCGAACGCATGACCGTCGGGCCGAGGTGGCCCGTGCGCATGGCCAGGAGCAGGGTGCGCCCGTCGCGGGGATCGAGCACGGCGTGCTGGACGATGTGGCCCAGGAAGTGCGGGCCGTCGACCGCCCAGCTCCGGCGGTCGTCGTCGGCGGTCAGGATCCAGGCCCCCTTCCGGGTGCCCAGGAACAGGCTGGTCGTGTCGGTCATGGCCGCGACGGTAGTCATGGCGATTGGACCCCGCCGGGCTGTCGGACTCATCGGTCCGTGGCACCATCGGAGACCTATGACCCGACCGGAGAACCCGCGGATCCCCGGGCTGACCGCCCGGTTCACCCACCTTGACGCGGCGGACCCGCCGTGGACCGTGGTCCGCAGCCAGACCAACGCCGACGGCTCCGAGTCCCACGTCCGGGAGCGATGGATCGCCTTCTCGACCGAGCCCCTGTACCTGGCCCTGTTCGCCAAGTGGGACCCGGGGATGATCGTGCGTCGCCACGGCCATCACAGCCCCCACACCCTGGTCGTGCTCGAGGGCAGCGTGTCCTGTGAAGGGGTCGACTGCGGGCCGGGGACCCACATCGAGCTGCCCCATGGCGCCAGCTTCGGGCCCTTCGTCGCCGGCCGGGACGGGCTGGTGGCCTACGAGGTGATGATGGGCGATCCCCGCTCCTGGAGCGACGAGCCCGCAGCCATGGCCACCGTGCTGGCCGAGCACGGCGTGACCCCGCTCCCCGACCCGCCCATCGAGCTGCCGGCCGGGCTCGAGGACCTGCGGGCCGTGTTCAGCGCGGGGGCCGGTCCGGCTGCCGACGCGACAGACTGACGACCATGGGTGTCACCCCGGACGAAGCCGATCTCCCGCTGATCATCTCCGTCGACGACCACGTCATGGAGCCCAAGGACCTGTGGCAGCGAGAGCTGCCCGAGTCGATGCGGGAACGGGGACCCAAGGTGGTCACGGAGCGGATCAAGCTGGAGTTCACCGGCGGCCACTACGGCTTCAGCCGCAACGATCCCGACGGCACCTGGTGTGACCTGTGGGTCTTCGACGACCTGGTCGTGCCCACCGGCCTCCTCCACGCTCCGGCCGGGATGCCCCGCGACGAGCAGCGCAACGTGCCCGCCACCTACGACGACTTCCGCAGGGGCACGTGGGACCAGACCGAGCGCCTGGCCGACATGACCCTCAACCACGTCGAGGCGGCCGTCAACTTCCCGAACGTCTTCCCCCGCTTCGCCGGCCAGGGCTTCCTGGAGCGGGACGACAAGGATCTGGCCCTCGCCTGCCTGCGCATCTACAACGACTGGATGATCGACGAGTGGTCGGGGGGCGCCGGCCGCGGCCGCCTGATCCCGCTCACCCTCGTGCCCCTGTGGGGCCCGGCGCTGGCCGCCGAGGAGGTCCGGCGCTGCGCGGCCAAGGGCAGCTACGCCGTGGCCTTCACCGAGAACCCGTCCAAGCTCGGTCTGCCGTCGATGTACACGGGCGAGTGGGACGTCCTCTGGTCGACTTGCGTCGAGACCGAGAGCACCGTGTCGATGCACATCGGTTCGTCGTCGTCGATGCCGACCACGTCGAGTGACGCACCGCTGGCCACCTCGATGTCGCTCTACGCCCAGAACGCCCAGGGCTCGCTGGCCGACTGGGTCTTTTCGGGGACCCTGGAGCGGCACCCCGACCTGAAGATCGCCTACGCCGAGAGCCAGGTCGGCTGGATGCCGTTCCAGCTCGAGCGCATGGACGCCGTGTGGGCCGACGGTCGGGGCGGCGTGGGCGGTCCCGTCCTCCCGAGCGAGCAGGTCAAGGGCCGGGTGTACGGCTGTGTGTTCGACGACCTGGTCGGCCTCAAGGCCCGCCATGACGTCGGCCTGAGCCAGATCCTGTTCGAGACCGACTTCCCGCACTCCGACGGGACCTTCCCGCACTCCCGGAAGGTGGCCCACGGCCTGTTCGCCGCCGCCGGCATGGATGCCGACGAGTGCTACGCCGTGCTCCGGGGCAACGCCATCGAGGCTTACGGCCTGGCCCGCTTCGGCATCACGGCCTAGCCGACGTCGGCCTCCGCTTCGGCTCGCGCGCGGAGCTCGGCCACCGCTTCCTCCCAGTGGTCGGCCAGCATCCAGATGTCGGGGGCCTGCGCCCGGTCGGCCACGATGCCGATGTCCAGCCGGCCCATGTTGGAGATCACCGTGATGTTCAGGCCCGCTCCCTCGACCAGCGGGCCGAGGGGGTAGACCGCGAGGACAGGGGCCCCGACCATCCACATGGGGATCGGCGGGCCGGGGATGTTGGAGACGACGCCGTTCTGCACCGGGGTGTGGCGATCGGCCAGCCCGCTCCGGCTGTAGAGGCGCATCGCCTGGTTGAACAGGGCCGGCGGGGCGAACTGGGTGATGTCGCTGAGCATCTCGGCGCCCATGGCGCTCTGCATCTCCTTGGCCACCTTGGTGTCCTCGAAGATCTCGAGCAGCTGGTCCACCGGATCGGCCATGTGCACGGGCAGGCGCACGGCCATGGACGAGACCTGGTTGGTCCCCTCGCCGTCGGGGCTGTGAGTGGACACCGGGCACATGATCAGCAGGGGCTTGTCCGGGATCTCGCCATGGCTCTCGTGGTACTTGCGCAGGGCCATGGAGCAGGTGGCCAGGACGACGTCGTTGAGCTTGCAGCCGTAGACGTTCTTGACCACCTTGAGGTCCTCCAGCGGGGCCTTGCCGAAGGCCACCGCCCGGTCCGCGCTCAGCGACCCGGTGAAGAGGGTGCGGGGGCCGGTGAAGGGCATGGCCGGCGTGCGCTCGTCGCCCTTGTTCCGCACGGTGCTCACGACGCCGGCCACCGAGTTGACCGTGCGGCGGGCAGCCCGGGCGGCCCGCCACGGGTCCTTGATGCGGGCGGCGATGGCATCGACGAGCAACTGGGTCTCGGTCGGGATGGCCTCGGGCAGCCACGGTTCGTCGGGAGGCTCGACCGGGGGGGCCTCGGGCTCCAGGTCGAAGAGCTGGCTCAGGAGGTCGGCCCCGGTGACGCCGTCGATGGCCGAGTGGTGGATCTTGGAGATCAGGGCGACCCGGCCCTCCTTGCCCCCTTCGGCCACCCACATCTCCCACA
Organism: uncultured Microthrixaceae bacterium; assembly: GCA_963725155.1. GTDB lineage: Bacteria > Actinomycetota > Acidimicrobiia > Acidimicrobiales > DATDAH01 > DATDAH01. Next base: position 718,985 of record CAVRXU010000008.1, on the reverse strand, counting down.
GGGGGCGTCGACGGTCGAGGGGCCGGGACATCAGGTCGCCGACCAGGCCCGCCAGCTCCTGGGTGCGGCCGGGGGCGGGCCAGGTGACCCGGTGCATGTGGTTCTTGATGTCGAAGTCCGGATCCTCGATCCACACCGGGTGGTCGAAGGACAGGGGCACCTCGACCAGCCGGCGGCGGAACGGCTGCAGCCGGTGCAGGCGCTGTTGGATCATCTCGACGACGCGGTCGAACTGGTACCCCCCGGTCATCTTGGCGGCATCGATGACGATGACCCCGGTCACGTGCGTGTGCCCGGTCGGCGTCTCGGCGTAGAGGAAGGAGGCGTCCATCCCCGAGAGACGTTCCATCGTGCCCCCTTCTCTCGCCGCGGGCCGTCCGCGGGCGAACGCTACTCCTCAGGCGCGGTGAGGGTCCCGGCGCGATTGGACAGGGCGGCGCCCCGGCGTCCGGACGCGATCGGGTGTCGGTCGAGGCCGCTGGTCAGGAAGGCGAAGGACAGCCCCGTCGCGGGATCCCCCCAGGCCACCTGGCCGCCGGCGCCGTTGTGGCCGAAGGCCCGGGCCGACACCGTGCGACCCATGCCCCGCAGGGCGATCTGGTCGTCATCGCCCCGGACGATCACGCCGATCGTGCGGTTGGCGGGCGCCGACGTCATGGGATCCGGGAACGTGCAGCGCACGTTCCCGGTGCCGTCGGCCAGCACCTCGGGGTCCCACAAGCCCTGCGGGTCGTGGAGGAGGGCCTGGTACCAGAGGGCCAGGTCGCCGGCCGTGGTGACGACCCCGCCACCGGGCACGCCCACGGCCCGGAGCTCGGGGCGGTTGAAGGTGAGCAGGGCCTCGTCGGTGACCTCGCCCTGGAAGGCGGCGAGGTCGAGGCCGGCGACACCAGTGAGGGCTTCCAGCTCGGCCGAGGTCGGGGCCTGGCCCACCGTCACCACGTCGACGATGTCGGCCTGGTCCTCGGGGGCCACCCCGAAGCGCAGGTGCTCCAGGCCGAGCGGGTCGAGCAGGCGGTCGAGCACGAACCGGCGCCAGTCCTGACCGCTGACCCGCTCGATGAGCTCGGCCAGCACCCAGTGGGCCGACGTCGGGTGGTACTCGAAGCGGGTGCCGGGCTCCCAGTTGGTCCGCCAGGATGCGAAGCGGGCCAGTCGGGCGTCCCGGTCCTCCCACTGGAGCGGAGCGAACGGCGCCCGGGGGAAGCCGCTGGTGTGGGTCAGGACCTGCTCGAGGGTGATGGCGTCCTTGCCGTTGGCCCCGAACTCGGGGATGTGCCCGGCGACTCGGTCCTCCAGGCGCAGGGCCCTTTCGCCGAGGAGCACCCAGACGGCGCCACTGACGACGACCTTGCCCGACGAGTAGCCGTGGAAGCGGCTGCCCTCGGGGGCGCCGAAGGTGACCTCGGCCACGACCTCGCCGTCGAGGGCGACGGCCAGTTGGCAGGCCGGCAAGGTGCCGGCATCGACCTCCCGCTGGGCCCGGGCGAAGAGATCGGCGAGTCGGTCCTGGTCCACGGTGCTCTCGGCGCTCATCAGGCGCGGACGCTACCGTCCGCCGCCGTGCGCATCCTGGTGACTGGCGGGACGGGGTTCATCGGCTCGTTCGCCACGGTGGCCCTCACGGAGGCGGGCCATGACGTCCGGCTGCTGGCCCGGGACCCGGAGAAGGTGGCCGGGGTCTACGCCCCGCACCGCGTCGGTCCGGCGGAGGTCGTGCAGGGCGACATCACCGATGCCGCTTCCGTCGACGCCGCGCTGGCCGGCTGCGCCGGGGTGCTGCACGCCGCCGCCGTCGTCGCGGTCAGCCGGCGCCGGGCCGCGGAGGTCCTGGCCACCAACGCCAGTGGCACCCGCAACGTCGTCGGGGGGGCGGTGCGGGAAGGACTGGGCCGGATCGTCCACACGTCGTCGGTCAGTGCCCTGTTCTCGGCCGCCCACCGCCGGGTCACCCCCGACACCCCGGTGGCCGATCCCGACAGCGCCTACGGGAAGTCCAAGGCCGAGGCCGAGCTCTATGTGCGCCAGTTGCAGGACGAGGGCGCGCCGGTGACGATCCTGTATCCGGGCGGTGTCCTCGGGCCCCACGACGGCAATGTCGGGCCGGGGACGGCGGCCATCGTGACCAACTACAAGTCGGGCACGCCGATCATCAAGACGGGCGGCTGGTCCATCGTCGACGTGCGGGACCTGGCCGACCTGTACGTGGCCCTGTTCGGCCCGGAGCGACCGCCGCCGCGGCTCGTGCTGGGCGGTCGGACGCTGTCCACCGAGGCCCTCAACCGGAGCCTGTCCGAGGTGGCCGGCCGGAAGGTGCGGCGCCTGCCCATGCCGGCCGGGCTATTGCGGGGGGTCGGCCGCCTCAACGACGTCCTCATGCGGGTGATCCCGGTCGACTTCGCGGTGACGGGCGAGGGGATGGACTACCTGACCCGCTGGGAGCCGTGCGACGACACGCTCGCCCTCGAGGTCCTCGGCCACCCGCTGCGGCCCACCACGGAGACGCTGGCCGACACCGCCCGTTGGCTCTGTGCCGCCGGCCATCTCCCCGCCAAGTACGTCCCCGCCCTCGCCCCCTGACCTGCGGTGGTGCCCGACCCAGCTCGGTGACTGACGTACCGTGGAGGCAGGGGATCGGGGCAGGAGCCGCAGATGGGCGTGACCAGCGTGCGCGAGGAGATCGCAGCAGGCCCGCCGTTGCCCTTGGGGCGCCGGATCGAGCTCCCCGACCGGGGCATCACCTTCGTCCGTGAAGTACCGGGTCCGACCGACGACGCGCCGACGGTCCTGCTCCTCCACGGCTGGCTGGCCAGCGCCGGCTTGAACTGGTTCCAGACCTTCGACACCCTCAGCGAGCACTTCCGGGTCCTGGCCGTCGACCAGCGGGGCCACGGTCGGGGCCTGCGCACGTGGAATCGCTTCCGTCTGGCCGACTGCGCCGACGACGCCGCGGCGCTCCTGGACGAGCTCGGCATCGACTCGGCCATCACGGTCGGCTACTCGATGGGGGGCCCGGTGGCCCAGCTCCTGTGGAGACGCCACCCCGAGAAGGTCTCGGGCCTGGTCCTCTGCGCCACCGCCACCGGGTTCGTGCCCGTCATGCGGGAGCGCTTCTTCTTCACCACCGCCATGGCTGCCCTGGCCGGGACCACACGGGTCGGGCAGTGGGCCAACCACCTGCCCTCGCAGTGGGTGCGCAAGCTGCCGATCGTCTCCGCCCTGCAGGGCTCGAGCCGGCCCACGTCACTGCAGCGCTGGGCGTCGGCCGAGATGCGGCGCCACGACCCTCGCTCCGTCCTCGAGGCCGGCGCCGCCATCAGCAACTATTCGGCCAAGCGCTGGATCGGCGAGATCGATGTGCCCACCAGCGTCCTGATCACCACTGAGGACCGGGCCATCGAGCCTGACCGCCAGCGGGAGATGGCCGACGCCATCCCCGGCGCCACCGTCCACGAGCACGCCGACGGCCACATCGCCTGCATGCGACCCGCCTTCGCCCCCTCCCTCCTCGCCGCCTGCCAGGACGTCGCCTCCCGGGTCGCCGTCCCCGCCGCCTGAGCTCCAACCTTCGGCAGAAGTCGACGTCCTCGGTCAGTCCTGCCGAAGGTTGCGCTCATTTCTTTTAGTGTCACACCCTTTCGGCATCTTGTGATCCATGGATCTCACCATCGATGCCGCCGTCGCCCGCCATGCCGAGTCACAGCACGGGATCTTCACCCGCACTCAAGCGCGTCGCCTGGGTGCCACCGACCGGGTGATCCAGCATCGGCTGGACACGGGTCGCTGGCGTGGGTTCAGTCGAGAGGCACTGGCGGTGGCCGGCGTCCCGAGGTCGTTCGCCCACGACCTCATGGCCGCGACCGTGTCGATCCCCGGCGCCATCGCATCCCATGAGTCCGCGGCACAGTTGTGGGGGATGGTCGGGCTGCGGCGCGACCAGATCGTGGTCACCGTTCCCCTGGGTGCGAACCACCGCCTCGACTTCGCCAAGGTGCACGAGAGCACGGACCTGCCTGAGCGTGACCGTCGACGGGTGGACGGCATCGCCCTGACCTGTCGTGAGCGAACGATCTGTGATGCCGCCCGACTCCTGCGCCCAGAGCGGCTCGGTCGGATGATCGACCACCAGGTCAACGCCGGCGAGGTCGAGATCGCGGACCTCTATCAACGGTTCTACGGCTTCGCCCGACGGGGTCGACCCGGGGTCAGGAAGCTCCGGGCGGTGCTCGAGGCTCGTGGTCCTGGCTTCGTCGCCCCGGAGTCGGAGCTCGAGCACGAGACCCTCGAGCTCATCCGACGTTCGGGTCTTCCCGAGCCGGAGCTCCAGGTCGTCCTCGCCTTCTGGGAGTCGCTCGTCGGTCGCGTCGACTTCGTCTATCCCGATGCTCGCCTCATCGTCGAGGTCGACGGCCGTCGGTACCACGGCTCCGAGACCTTCGAGCACGACCGCCTTCGGGACAACGCCGCGGGTCTGGTCGGCTGGCGTGTCCTCCACTTCACCTGGAAGATGGTGACGCAGACACCGGAGTACGTGGTCGCCGCCATCCGCGAGGGCCTCCGCCTCGGTCGCCAGCACTGAACTTTCGGCAAAGGTCTCGCCCGGGGTCGACTACGGCCGAACGGTTCGGGCGGCCGGGGCGACGTCGTCGTACGTTCGGCAGGGTCCACGCAAGAGGTCGACTCCTGCCGAAAGTTGGGTCAGAGGGCGCGAGCGGCTTGGTGGCCGTCCCAGATGGCGCGGTCGGCGGGGCGGACGGCGACGGCGTCGCCGATGGCGACGACCTCGGGGACCCTGCCCTCCAGCTCGGCCACCAGCGCGTTCTCGGGACGGCCGTGGGTGCGGATGACCACCCAGTCCACGCCGGTGACCTGCTCGATGGCGTGGGAGAGGGCGTCGACCAGGGTGACGTCGTGGTCGCCGATGGCGCCGAGGACCGTGTTCGGGCGCCAGGCCATGCCTGCCCGCACGGCCCGGGGGAGCGCGGCCTGCTGGGTCTCGGGGTCGAGGGAGATGGGCGCCGACAGGGCGGTGACCACGGTGACGTCCACGTCCTGGCGCCCGAGCAGCTCGCCCAAGGCGATGGCCTCGATGTGGCCGACGGCGTCGAGCACGACCACCCGGCCGGTCAGCTGTCCGGCCAGCGCCCGCTCGATGGCCTCGATGTGGTCGATCACCCAGTCCTGCTCGTACCCGAGCACGGGCGTCGGGTGGTACTTGGCCTTGACCCCCTTGTCGGCCCGCCCACCGGTCGCCACGATCACGGCGTCGGGGCTCAGCGCCAGCACCGTGGCCGCGTCGGCCCGCACACCGAGGCGGACGTCGACCCCCCGACGCTCGCACTCGGCGGCCCGCCAGTCGGCCACCGCCGCCATCTCCGAGCGCCCGGGCAGCTGGGCCGCCAGCCGGATCCGGCCGCCCAGTTCCTCGGCCTGTTCCAGGAGCACGACCCGATGGCCCCGCGCCGCGGCGACCCACGCCGCCTCGAGCCCTGCCGGCCCACCGCCGACGACCAGGATCGTCTTGGCCACGTCCGCGACGCCGAGGGTCCCCGACCCCAGCTCGGCCTCCCGGCCCACCGCGGGGTTCTGCACGCATGACACGGGCATGCCGTTGATCAGGTTCCCGTAGCAGGACTGGTTCGACCCGGTGCAGCGCCGGATCTCGTCCGCTCGGCCGGTTGCCGCCTTCTCGACCCAGTCCGGGTCCGCGATCAGGGCCCGCACCAGGCAGATCCCGTCGGCCCCGCCCTCGACCAGGATGGCCTCGGCCTGGTCCGGATCCAGGATGCGGTGGACGGCGAAGACGGGGGTGGCCGACACCGCGGCCTTCACCGTCGCCGCCGCGCCGACGCCCAGGCCGGGCCGGGCGTAGTTGGTGCGGACCATGCCCATGCCCGAGGTCCCGACGGAGACGTTCAGGAAGTCGACCAGGCCCATCGCCTCGTAGGCCGCACCGATCTCGGCGGCGTCATCCGCGGTCAGGCCCGACCCGTCCCACTGCTCCTCGTCCCCGACCAGGCGTAGCCCGACGGCGACCGACGACCCGACCGCGGCCCGGACAGCCGTCAGCACCTCGGCCCCGAAGCGCATCCGGTTCTCCAGCGACCCGCCGAAGCGATCGTCGCGGAGGTTGGTCTTGGGCGAGAGGAACTCGTGGATCAGGTAGCCGTGGGCGCCGTGGACCTCGATCCCGTCGAAACCGCCGTCGGCGGCGTTCTTCGCGGACAGGGCGAAGGCCTCGACCAGCTCGGTGATGCCGGCCTCACCCAGGGCAACGGCGGGCTCGTCGTAGTCGGCGATGACCGACGGGGCCAGGACCGGCAGCTTCGACCAGTTCCCCCGGTTCACCCCGCCGTTGTGCGCCAGCTGGAGGAAGGCGTGGGCCCCGTGCCCATGGACCTGCTCGGTCACCCGGCGGAAGTGGGGGACCGCCTCGGGCCGCCACGCCGCCGCGTTGTTGGGCATCTGGTACGCCGTCGTCGGGTGCACCGCGGCCTGGCCGCAGATGACCGCGCCGACCCCGCCCCGGGCCCGATCGGCCAGGTAGCGGCCCGTGCGCTCGCCGTAGTACCCGGGCTCACCGGCCGCGGTGGGCTCGGTGAACATCGTGAAGTGCGCGCCCATGACCACCCGGTTGCGCAGGGTCACGGGACCGACGTCGAGCGGGGAGAGCAGGAGCGGGTACGGAGCCACGCCTCAGATCATGGCGCGATCCCCTTCGGGTCGACCGAACGGTGCGTCCGATCCGCGCGATAGTGGTCGAGGCGAGCGGCCGGGGGGTCGGGGCCACATGGGGGAACCAATGAAGCGACGTCGCGTTCTGCTCGCCGTGATCACCGTCGGCGCGCTGGTCGCCGCCGGCTGCGGGGGAGACCGGGGCGAGGACGCGTCCGACACCGGCGACGACACGCCGACCGAGACCACCGATGCCTCCGGGGGCGGGGCGGGCGACTTCGGTGACCTCGAAGGGGTGTGTGGGCCCAACGAGGGCGGCGGTGAGCTGTCGACCGCCGGTCCCGAGGAGACCCAAGGGATCACCGCCGACACGATCACCGTGGGCACGGTGTCGGACCCGGGCTTCGAGGGCCGTCCCGGGCTCAACCAGGAGATCTTCGACGCCGGCACTGCCTTCGTGGAGTGGTGCAACGCCGCTGGGGGCATCAACGGCAAGCAGCTCGAGCTCAACCTGCATGACGCCGCCATCACCGAGTACCAGCCCGTCATGGCCCAGTCCTGCGAGACCGACTTCGCCATCGTGGGCTCGGGCGCGGTGCAGGACAACTTCTGGCCGGAGACCGGTGCCGCCTGCGGCCTCATCGACATCGCCGGCTTCTCCGTCACGGCCGAGAAGGCGGGCCTGGCCGGCCGGGACGCGATCGAGGCCCGCTCCGTGCAGCCCGTGCCCAACGCGGGAGACCGCTTCCAGGTGGGCTCGTACCTGACCGTCGACGCCGAGAACCCCGACGCCGCGGCCCGCTCCGGCATCGTCTACGGCGACCTCGACACGATCATCGCCCAGAAGGACAAGGTGATCGACGGCCTCGAGCAGATCGGTCACACCTTCGTGCACGAGGCCGCCTACAACATCCTGGGCGAGGCCAACTGGGCCCCCTTCGCCCAGGCCCTGCAGGACGACGACGTCCGGTTCCTCCACTTCGTCGGCGAGGGGGAGTTCTTCGCCCTCCTCGTCCAGGCCATGGACGAGATCGGCTACCGCCCGGAACTGATGCTCATGGAGACCAACCTCTACGACCAGAACTGGGTCGACGCCGCGGGGCCGGCGGCGGACGGGGTCTACGTGCGGACGGTCTTCTGGCCCTTCGAGGAAGCGGCGGACAACCCCGCCACGCAGCAGTACATCGACGTGGTGAACGCCGTCGACGGCAAGGTCGCCCTGCTCGGGGCCCAGTCGATGTCGTCCTGGCTGCTGTTCGCTCAGTCGGCCCGCGATTGCGACCTCGACAACGACCTGACCCGGAGCTGCGTCCTGGAAGGGGCGGCCTCGGCCACCGACTGGACCGGCGGCGGGCTCCACGCCCCGACGAACCCGGGGTCGAACGAGCCGACCCCGTGCACGATCGTCCTGCAGATCCAGGACGGGGGCTTCACCCGCTTCGCCCCGGAGGAGGGCTACGACTGCGGGGAAGACAGCGACCAGCCCTACGTCGTGGACGTCACGCCGACCGGCGTTTCCTGACGGGTCGTCAGATCCGCGCGATAGTGGTGCCGATCGCCGACCGGGGGGCCGGCGCACAAGGGGGGAACATGAAGGCACGTCGGGTCCTGCTCGCGGTCGTGACCGTGGGTGTCCTGCTCGCTGCAGGTTGTGGGAGTGATCGCGGCGAGGACGAGTCGGGGGGAACCGACAGCTCCACCACCGAGACGACCGCGCCCGCGGAGGCGGCCGCCGGTGACTTCGGTGACCTGACCGGCGTGTGCGGGCCCAACGAAGGGGGCGGGGCCGTGTCCGACGCCGGGCCGGACGAGACCCAGGGGATCACCGCTGACGGGATCACCGTCGGCACCGTGTCCGATCCCGGCTTCGAGGGTCTTCCCGGCCTGAACCAGGAGATCTTCGACGCCGGCACCGCCTTCGTCGAGTGGTGCAACGCCGCCGGTGGCATCAACGGCAAGCAGCTGACCCTGAACCTGCGTGACGCAGCCGTCACGGAGTACCAGCCGGTCCTCGAGCAGTCGTGCCAGGAGGACTTCGGCATCGTCGGCTCCGGGGCCGTGCAGGACAACTTCTGGCCCGAGGTCGGTGCGGCCTGCGGTCTGATCGACATCGCCGGGTTCTCCGTCACCCCGGACAAGGCCGGCTTGGCCGGGCGGGATCCGATCGAGGCCCGCTCGGTGCAGCCGGTGCCGAACCCGTCGGATCGGTACCAGGTCGGCTCGTACCTCATCATCGACGCCGAGTACCCCGACGCTCCCGCCCGCACCGGCATCCTCTACGGCGACATCGAGACCACGGCCATCCAGGCCGAGCGGGTCCAGGCCGGGCTGGAGGCGATCGGTCACACCATCGTGCACACCGCGGCGTACAACATCCTGGGCGAAGCGAACTGGGCGCCGTTCGCCGCCGCGCTCCAGGAGGACGACGTCCAGTGGCTGCAGTTCGTCGGCTCGGGTGACAACCTCGCTCTGCTCCTCCAGGCCATGGACGAGATCGGCTACCGACCCGAGGTCATCGCCCAGGACGCCAACTTCTACGACCAGACCTGGATCGACGCGGCCGGCTCGTCGGCCGACGGGGTGTTCGTCCGCACCGTGTTCAACCCGTTCGAGGAGGCCGCCGACAACCCGGCGGTCCAGCAGTACATCGACCACGTCGAAGCCGTCGACGGCAAGGTGGCCTCGCTCGGGACCCAGGCCTGGTCGGCGTGGCTCCTGTTCGCCCAGGCGGCGCGGGACTGTGACCTGGACGACAACCTCACCCGCAGCTGCGTCCTCGAGGGGGCCTCGTCGGTGACGGACTGGACCGGAGGGGGGCTGCACGTGCCCACCAGCCCGGGCACCAACGAGCCGCCCGTGTGCACCCTCGTCCTGCAGGTCGAGGACAGCACCTTCAACCGTTGGGCCCCCGACGAGGGATTCGACTGCGGTGAGGACAGCGACCAGCCGTTCGTGGTCGACATCGACATCGGCTGACCCCGAATCTGACGATCCGTCAGTTTGTGCTTAGATGGCCCCTCGCCCGGCGGGGGGCCATCTCGCGCCGCGGCAGCCTGGTTTCGACACCCGAGGGGATCCATGACCATCCGCCGCCTGTTCGCGCTGCTCGCTGTGCTCGGACTCGTCGCTGCCGGCTGCAGCGGTGATCGGGGGGAGGACGAGTCCGGAGGCGTGAGCGACGAGACCGAGTCGACCGCGCCCGCGGTGGCGGCCGGCGACTTCGGCGACCTGACCGACGTCTGCGGCCCGAACGAAGGGGGCGGTGAGGTCACCGCCGGCCCCGCCGAGACCCAGGGCATCACGGCCGACAGCATCACCGTGGGCACGGTGGCCGATCCCGGCTTCGAGGGTCGGCCCGGCCTGAACCAGGAGCTCTTCGACGCCGGCACCGCCTTCGTCGAGTGGTGCAACGCCGCCGGCGGGATCAACGGCAAGGAGTTGGTGCTGAACCAGCGCGATGCGGCGGTGACCGAGTACCAGCCGGTGCTGGAGCAGTCGTGCCAGGAGGACTTCGCGATCGTCGGCTCAGGGGCGGTGCAGGACAACTTCTGGCCCACCACCGGCGCGGCGTGCGGGTTGATCGACGTCGCCGGCTTCTCGGTCACCCCGGAGAAGGCGGGAAGCGCGGGGGACGACCCGATCGCCACCCGATCGGTCCAGCCCGTCCCCAACCCGCTGAACGAGTTCCCCGTCGGCGCGGCGGCGATCCTGAACGACGAGTTTCCCGACGCCGGGGCCAACACCGGCATCCTCTACGCCGACCTGGACACCCTCATCACGCAGGCGGCCCGGACGACGGAGGCGTACGAGAGCCTCGGCATGAACGTGGTCTACGAGAGCACCTACAACCTCCTCGGCGAGGCCAACTGGGCTCCCTTCGCCGCCGCGGTGCAGCAGGCCGGGGTGACGTTCCTCACCTTCGTGGGCGAGGGCGCCAACCTGGCCCTGTTCCAGCAGGCGCTGGACGAGATCGGCTACGACGTCGAGGTCACCCTTCAGGACGCCAACTTCTACGACCAGTCCTACATCGACGCCGCCGGCGCCGCGGCCGAGGGCACCTACGTCCGCAACGCCTTCTGGCCCCTCGAGGAGGCGGCCGACAACCCGGCGACCCAGCAGTACATCGACCACGTCGAAGCCGTGGACGGCAAGGTCGCTCTGCTCGGCGCCCAGGCCTGGTCGGCGTGGCTGCTGTTCGCCCAGGCCGCACGGGACTGTGACCTCGACGGCGACCTGACCCGGACCTGCGTGCTCGACGGCGCCGCCTCAGTGACGGAGTGGACCGGTGGGGGGCTGCACGCCCCCACGAACCCGGCCGAGAACCGGGGCCCGGAGTGCACGCTCGTCCTCCAGGTCCAGGACGGGGCCTTCGTCCGCCACGCACCCACCGACGGGGACTACGACTGCGATCCGGCGTACGTGGTGGAGCTCGAGGGGGATTACGCCGTCGGCTAGGGCCGCGGCGACATCGTAAGCTCAGCGCCCGATCGCCCTGGGGGGTACGTCGGTTTGGACCAGTTCCTGACGTTCACGGTCTTCGGGCTCGTGACGGCCGCCATCTACGCGGTCGCGGCCAGCGGCCTCGTCGTGACCTACACCACGTCGGGCATCTTCAACTTCGCCCACGGCGCGTTCGGGATGCTGGCTGCGTTCATGTACTGGCGCCTGCGGGTCGAGTGGGGCTGGCCGGCCCCCATCTCGCTCCTGGTCATGCTCTGCCTGATCGCCCCCCTGTTCGGCGCCACCATCGAGCGGGTGATCTTCCGGGGCCTCCAGGACGTCTCCGAGGTGACCAAGCTGGTCGTCTCGGTCAGCCTCCTCTTCGGCGTGTACCAGGGCGCCATCATCCTCTTCCCGCCCGACCAGGGCCGGCGGTTCCCCGGGTTCTACGACGGCAACGCCTTCGACCTCGGCGTGGTCAACCTCCAGTGGCACGACGCCTTCACGATCGTGGCCGCCGTCCTCGTGGCCGTCTTCCTGCGCTTCCTGCTGTTCGGGACCCGCACCGGCATCGCCATGCGGGCGGTGGTCGACGACCGCCCGTTGGCCCAGCTCACCGGGAGCCGCCCCGACCGGTCGGCCATGCTGGCCTGGGCCATCGGGACCTCACTGGCCGCCCTGTCCGGGATCCTGCTGGCGGGCAGCCAGGGCGTGCTCAAGCACCTGGACCTGACCCTGCTGGTCATCAACGCCTACGCCGCGGCCATGATCGGCCGGCTGCGCAGCTTGCCCCTGACCTTCGTGGGCGCCCTGATCCTGGGCCTCGGGGAGTCCTATGCCGTGGGCTATCTGCCCACGAACCAGGAGATCACCTCGATCTTCGGCTGGAACGACTTCACGCCGATCTCCCTCAGCGGGCTCCGGCCTGCCTTCCCGGTGATCCTGCTCTTCATCATCCTCCTGTGCCTCCCGCCCCTGCGGGTCCGAGCCAGTGGCCAGCAGAAGTCCCGGGAGTACATCCCGATGCCGCCGCTGCGCCGCTGGATGATCGCCACCGTCGTGCTCGGTGGCCTGGCCTGGGTGGCCGGCACGCAGCTCAGCGGCATCCGGACCTACCAGCTCGGCATCGGCATGGGCATCGGGATCATCATGCTGTCGCTGGTGCCCCTCATCGGTTGGGGTGGCCAGATCAACCTGGCCCCCCTGACCTTCGCCGGCATCGGGGCGGTGACGATGGGTCACTTCGGGGGGAGCGGGACCCTGTGGGGCCTCGTGCTGGCCGCGGTCGTCAGCGGCCTGGTCGGGGCGCTCGTCGCGCTGCCCGCCCTCCGGCTCCAAGGCCTCTATCTGGCTCTGGCCACCGCCGCGTTCGCGGTGTTCATGGAGAAGATGTTCTTCAACCAGAGCATCGTCCTGCCCAACGCCAGCCTGAACGTGCCGCGCCTGGAGATCGGTGGGCTCTCCTTCCAGGGCGACAAGGCCCACCTCGTGCTGCTGTCGGTCTCCTTCGGCCTGGTGGCCCTCTTCCTGGTGTTCCTGCGCCGGGGCGAGTTCGCCCGCCGCCTGCTGGCCATGAAGGCCAGTCCGGCGGCGTGCGTCACCCTGGGCCTCAACCTGACCCGGACCAAGCTGGAGGTCTTCACCCTGTCGGCGGCCATCGCCGGCCTCGGTGGGGCCCTGCTCGGGGCGCAGACCAACTCGGTGTCCCCGGACAGCTTCCGGTTCCTGCAGGGCCTCCCGATCGTGCTGCTGGCGGTCATCGGCGGCATCGGCGCCGTGGGCGGCGCGCTCTTCGGCGGCCTGACCTTTGCCGTGGCCTTCTTCATCATCCCCGACATCGCCCCGTCGCTGACCAACATCTTCGCCCTGAGCCCGGCCCTGGCCGGGGTCAGTCTCGGTCGTAACCCCAACGGTGCGGTCAACGAGACCGTGCGCAGCGTCAAGGAGAGGCTGGCCTCGCGAAAGGCCCGAGCGGAGGGCGATGTCACCGAGGTCGAACCGGACTGGGACCGCCTCGGCTTGGACGAACCGCTCACCGTCGTCGACCGCGATCGCATCGACCGGGAGCTGGCCCTGGACGAGGAGGTGCTCTATGGCGCTGCTCGAAGCTAGGGGTGTCACCGTCCGCTTCGGCGGGAACGTGGCCACCGACGCCGTCGACCTGGACGTCGACGCCGGTCGCATCACCGGCCTGATCGGCCCCAACGGGGCGGGCAAGACCACGATGTTCAACGCCCTGTGCGGGCTGCAGCCGATGGCCCGGGGCTCGGTGGTGCTCGACGGTGAGGACATCTCCAAGCTGGCGGCCCACAAGCGGGCCCGCCGGGGCCTGGCCCGCACCTTCCAGCGCCTCGAGGTCTTCACCCTGCTCTCGGTGCGGGAGAACATCCTGTCCGGCGCCGAGATCCGTCGGACCTGGGCCCGTCGGGCCGGGCCGGGAGCGCGGAGCGACGACCGCACGCCGGAGCAGATGGCGGACGAGCTCATCGAGCGCCTTGGGCTGAGCGACGTGGCCGAGGACCGGGTCGACAGCCTGCCCACGGGCCGGGCCCGACTGGTCGAGCTGGGCCGGGCCCTGGCCAACCTCCCTCGCCTGATCCTGCTCGACGAGGTCTCGTCGGGGCTGAACGAGAGCGAGACCGTGGCCATGGCTGCGGTCCTCCGGGGCCTGGCCGAGAACGGCATCGGCATCCTGCTCGTCGAGCACGACATGAGCCTGGTCATGAGCACCTGCGACGACATCCACGTGCTCGACTTCGGCGAGATCATCGCGGTGGGCACACCCGAGGAGATCCAGACCAACCCCCGGGTACAGCAGGCCTACCTGGGCAGCGGCACGACCACCCACGCCAAGGCCGTCCGCCGGGACCTGACCTCCGAGGAGGTCCCATTGCTCGAGGTCCGCGGGATCAGTGCCGGGTATGGCGAGTTCGACGTCCTCGACGAGGTCAGCTTCTCGGTCCGCACCGGTGAGGTCTTCGCCCTCCTCGGGCCCAACGGGGCGGGCAAGTCCACCACGCTCAAGGTCGTCAGCGGCCTGCTGGCCCCGACCTCGGGCAGCGTGGCCATCTGCGGTCGCTCGGTCACCGGCGCCGACGCCGACGCCCTGTCCCGAGCGGGCGTGTGCATGGTCCCCGAGGGCAAGGGCATCTTCCCGAACCTGACCGTGGGCGAGAACCTGGCGATGGCCACGTTCACCGGCACGAGCAAGGCCGACATCGAGGAGCGGTCGTACGCCCGCTTCCCCCGGCTGGCCGAGCGCCGCAGCCAGGTGGCCGGGACGCTGTCGGGGGGCGAGCAGCAGATGCTGTCCATGGCCCGGGCCCTGGCCACCGAGCCCAGCTTGCTCCTGCTCGACGAGCTGTCGATGGGGCTGGCCCCGATCATCGTCCAGGGCCTCTACGAACAAGTCGCGGAGATCGCCCGCGAGGGCCTGACCATCGTGGTGGTGGAGCAGTTCGCCCACGAGGTCCTCGGCGTGGCCGACACCGCGGCCATCATGTTGCAAGGCCGGGTGCGCCGCGTCGGGCCGCCCGAGCAGATCGCAGAAGAGTTGACCGAGGCCTATTTGGCCGGCTCGACCGGCTGACCATTCGAGACCCAAGGAGAGCAGGGAACATGAGCGAGCAGTCGGCATCGGCCGGGCGACGCGAGCAGTTCGAGGAGGAGATCGCCGCGGTCCGCATCCGCACGGGCAAGGCGGAGGCGGAGCAGCGCTTCACGATCCTGGGCCTCGTCGGCCTCATCGGTGGCGTCGTCATCTGCATCGCTGCCTACATCGCCTCCGGCGGCCAGAGCGACACCCGTGACGTCATCTCCAGCGTGATCCTCGCCCTGGTCGGCATCAGCGTGTCGATCCTGGGCGCGGCCCTGTTCCTGCGCTACTCGCTGGCCCGCTTCCTGCGCTTCTGGCTCCTCCGCCTCATCTACGAGCAGCAGGACCCGAAATGACCCGTTCTGGAACCTGAAACTCGCGGCCCACCGCGAGTTTCAGGTTCCAGAACCGCTCACAGGATCGAGCCGTCCGCCTTGAGGGCGGCCAGCTTCTCCCAGTCCATGCCCCGGCCGAGGAGGATCTCCTCGGTGTGCTGGCCGTGCTCGGGCGCCGTGCGCAGCTCGGGTGACACCTGGTCGAACTGGACGGGCGAGGCCACCAGGGCGAAGTCGACGCCCTCCGGCGTGGTCAGCCTCGGGAGATAGCCGTTGGCGATGGCCTGCGGGTCGTCGTGGAGCTCGAGGGCGGATTGCATCGGAGCCCAGACCCCTTCCATCGTGTCCAGCTTCTCCTTCCACTCCTCCAGGGTGAACTTGGCGAACTCCTCGTCGAAGATGGCGATGCAGGCCTCCCGGTTCTCGAAGCGGGAGGCGCCGTCGGCAAAGCGCTCGTCGTCGACCAGGTCCTCCCGGCCGATGTGCGTGCACACGTCGGCCCAGAAGAGGTCGGCCTGGAGCATGTTGAGCAGCAGCCAGCGGCCGTCCTTGGTCTGGTAGGGATTGACCAGCGGGTTGAACATGGACTTCCGGGTGAAGGACGGGAGGCTCGACCCGCTGCCCGCGCCCTCCAGGAGCTTGCTGGAGACGATGTCGGGCCCCAGCACCCACATGGCGGTGCCCAGCAGGGAGATGTCCACGACCGGGCCCTCGCCGGTTCGCTCCTTCTGCAGCAGGCCGGCGGCGATGCCCCCGGCGATGGTCATCGCCCCGATGGAGTCACCGAAGGCTGCCTTCTGCATGACCGGCGACTCGGCGCCCTTGGGCGTGATGGCGTGGCCGATGCCGCCTCGGGACCAGAACGAGGCGGCGTCGTAGCCACCCTTGTCGGCGTCGGGGCCCTCGGGGCCCTGGCCGGTGCCCCGGGCGTAGACGATGGCGGGGTTGACGGCCCTGATGTCGTCCACGTCGATCTTCAGTCGCCGGCGAGCGGGGGCGAGGAAGTTGGTCAGGAAGACGTCGGCGTCCTTGACCAGCTCGTACAGGACCTCGCGTCCACCCTCGGTGGCCAGGTCGATGCCGATGCTCTGCTTGCCCCGGTTCGACTGCTCCATCATGAAGTTCACCCCGCCGGTGTCGGGCACCAGACCGGAGGTGAAGAGGGCGCGCTGCGGGTCGCCGGTCTCGGGGTGCTCGACCTTGATGACCTCAGCACCCCAGTCGGCCAGGATCCCGCCCGCGGCGGGCACGAACCACCAGATGGCGACCTCGATGACCCGTATCCCGTCCAGCGGTCCTGGCATCGCGTTCCCCCGTCGTCGGCCTCCCGACCGTACTTCGGCGTGGAACTAGGTTGGACCGGGTGAGCACCCTGACCGGTCGTGACGTCCGCAGCCCCTACCTGTCGGGCAGCTACGAGCCGATCCAGACCGAGATCACCGCTGATCTCGACGTCATGGCCGGGGCCCTGCCCGGCGACCTCGCCGGCTGCTTCGTGCGCAACAGCAGCAATCCCCGCTTCGAGCCGGAGGGCCGCTACCACTGGTTCGACGGCGACGGCATGGTCCACGGCGTCCAGATCGCCAACGGCACGGCCACGTACCGGAACGCCTACGTGCGCACGGCCGGCCTGGCTGAGGACGAGGCCGCGGGGCGATGCCTGACCACCGGGATCCTGGAGCAGCCCGACCTGACCCGGCCCGGCGGCCCGTGGAAGGACACGGCCAACACCGATCTCGTCTTCCACGCCGGCCAGCTCCTGGCCGTCTGGTGGCTGGGGGGCGAGCCCCACGTCCTCCGCCTCCCGGATCTGGAGACCCTCGGTGTCCAGACCTACGGCGGCAAGCGCACCGTCGGCCTGTCGGCCCATCCGAAGGTGGACCCGGTCACCGGCGAGATGATCTGGTTCGACTACTCGCCCCTGCCGCCGTACCTGACCTACGGCGTGATCTCGGCCGACGGCGAGCTGGTCCACCAGGCCGACATCGCCCTGGACGGGCCCCGCCTCCAGCACGACATCGCCATCACCGAGCGCTACTCGGTCCTGATGGACATGTCGATGATGTGGGACCCCGACGCGCTGGCCGCGGGGCGGGTCCGCCTCGGGTTCTTCCCCGACAAGCCGACCCGGTTCGGGATCATCCCCCGCTTCGGCACCGACGCCGACGTGCGGTGGTTCGACGCCTCGGCCATGTTCATGTACCACACGGTCAACGCCTGGGAGGAGGGCGACGAGGTCGTGCTGGTGGGCTGCCGCATCGAGCAGCCTTTCGCCGAAGCGGCGGACGCCGACGACCCCGTCCCCACCATCGCCTCGCTGCGGCTGGCGCCGATGTTCTGGGAGTGGCGCTTCGACCTCCGCGCCGGGACCACGCGGGAACGCCCGTTGGACGACGCCATGGCCGAGTTCCCGCGCATGGACAACCGGCGCCTCGGCCGGCCGTCCCGCTTCTCGTACCACCAGGTGTGCGCCCCGCAGTCGACGCTGCAGTTCACCGGGGTGACCAAGTACGACTACGGCGACGGCTGCGCGGCCGAGACCCACGTGTACCCGGCGGGCTGGTTCGGCGGCGAGACCGTCTTCGCCCCCCGGGCCGGCACCACCGAGGAGGACGACGGCTATCTCATCACCTTCGTGGCCGAGGAGGCCACCGGGGCGTCCGAGCTCTACGTCCTCGACGCGCGGCGCCCGGCCGACGAGCCCGTCTGCCGGCTGGCCGTCCCCCAGCGGGTGCCCACCGGCTACCACACGTGGTGGGTGGACGAGGCGGACCTGGCGACGCAACGTGGCCTCTGATCCCGTCTTCGTTCTGGGCGGGGCCCAGACCGACTTCGCCCGCAACCTGACCCGCGAGGGCACGACACTGGCGGAGCTGTGTGCCGAAGCGGCCCAGGCGGGCATGGCGGCGGCCGGGGTCGAAGCGGGCGACATCGACGTCGGCCACATCGGCAACTTCGCCGGTGAGCTGTTCTGCGGGCAGGGCCATCTCGGCGGTCTGTTGGTCGAGGCCGACCCCGCCTTCGTCGGCCTGCCCACCATGCGCCACGAGTCGGCCTGCGCGTCGGGGAGCATGGCCGTGTTGGCCGCCATGGCCGACATCGAGGCTGGGCGCTACGCGTGCGCGCTGGTCCTGGGGGTCGAGGTCATGCGCACCACTGACCCCGTCACCGTCCAACAGCACCTCGGCGCCGCGGCGTGGGTGCCCCGCGAGACCGACGGGGTCGACTACCCGTGGCCGGCCCTGTTCGGCGAGCTGGGCGACGAGTACGAGCGTCGCTACGGCCTGGACCCCGACCACCTGGCCGAGATCGCCCGGATCAACTTCGCCAACGCCACCCGCAACCCGAACGCCCAAGCCCGAGACTGGCACTTCGAGGACGCCGACTTCGCCCGGGATTCGGCCAAGAACCCGGTCATCGCCGGGCGGATCCAGCGCCAGGACTGCTCGCAGGTCACCGACGGGGCGGCCTGCGTCGTGCTGGCGGGAGAGCGCTTCGCCTCCGAGTGGGCCGACGGGCACGGCCGGTCGCTGGACGACACCGCCCGGCTCGCCGGCTGGGGCCACCGCACGGCCCGCATGGCCCTCGAGGACAAGCTGGCCGACAGCAAGGACGACCCCTACGTCGCCCCGTTCGTGCGTCTGACCGTGGTCGACGCCTTCGGGCGGGCCGGTGTGGCCGACGCCCGTGACCTCGATGCCGTCGAGGTCCACGACTGCTTCACGACCACCGAGTACCTGGCCATCGACCACCTGGGGCTGACGGCCCCGGGGGAGAGCTGGCGGGCCATCGAGGACGGCACGATCGGCCCCGCCGGGGCCGTACCGATCAACCCCAGCGGGGGCCTCATCGGCGGCGGCCACCCGGTCGGGGCGACGGGCGTGCGCATGGTCCTCGACGCGGCCAAGCAGGTCACCGGGACGGCCGGTGACTACCAGGTCGACGACGCCCACACCGTGGCCACCCTCAACCTCGGGGGCAGCGCCACCACCAGCGCCGCCTTCGTCCTCCGCGCAGGAGCCCCATGAGCGAGATCGAGCCTCTGGACATCACCGTCCCGGACCACGTCCTCGAGGACCTGAAGGACCGGCTGGGCCGCACTCGGTGGCCCGACCAGATCCCGGAGACGGGCTGGGACTACGGCACGGACCTGGCCTACCTGCAGGAGCTCTGCGCCTACTGGCGGGACGAGTACGACTGGCGGACCCACGAGGCCACCCTCAAGTCCTGGGACCACTTCGCCACCGAGATCGACGGGCAGAACATCGCCTTCATCCACGCCCGGTCGCCGGTCGAGGGCGCCCGGCCCCTGATCCTCAGCCACGGGTGGCCCGGGTCGATCGTCGAGTTCCTGCACGTCATCGATCCCCTGCGGGACCCCGAAGCCCACGGCGGAGACCCCGCCGATGCCTTCCACGTCGTCGCTCCGTCGCTGCCCGGCTACGGCTGGTCGGGACCGACGGTGGACCGGGGCTGGGATCCCAAGCGCATCGCCCTGGCCTTCGCCGCCTTGATGGACCGGCTGGGCTACGACGGCTACGTCGCCCAGGGCGGGGACTGGGGCTCGATGATCTCCACGCAGATCGGCATCCAGGACCCCGACCACTGCGCCGGCATCCACCTGAACATGGTGATCGCTCTACCCGGCCCCGATGACGAGCTCACCGAGGAGGAGCAGGCCGCGATGGCCGACGCCATCAAGATCATGAGCGACGGCGCCGGGTATCAGGCGATCCAGGGCACCCGGCCCCAGACCCTCGGCTACGGCCTGAGCGATTCACCGGCGGGCCTGGCCGGCTGGATCGCCGAGAAGTTCCATGCCTGGACCGACAACGACGGCACCATCGAGTCCGCCGTCTCTCGCGACGACCTGCTCACCAACATCACCACCTACTGGGTGACGGGCACGATCAACTCCTCCACCCGTCTCTACTACGAGGCCAAGAAGTCGGGCCTGTTCGGCCTGCAGGGCGCCAACGTCGAGGTCCCGACCGCCGGCGCGGTGTTCCCGAAGGAGATCGTGCGGGCCTCCCGTCGCTTCGCCGAGCGGAACTACGACGTCGTCCAGTGGTCGACCTTCGACCGCGGCGGCCACTTCGCCGCCCTCGAAGAGCCCGACCTGCTGATCGACGACGTCCGCGCCTTCAACCGATTGCTGTAGCTGCCGTTTCGGCCGTTCGGTCCGGGGGCCGTGACCAACGGCACAGGGGTCAGATGTTGCATTCGGGTTACGAAGCTCTGCACCCTGCTCGGGACCCCATACCCCAGGTGCACGCGCGCCCGGCTGAGGAGCGGTCCCCTTCAGTTCCTTCTCCTTCGTCGCGCGCTGTCACGCACAGGAGCAATGCACCATGCCGAAGCCGTCTTCCCCCCGACGGCGGACCAAGGCGACGGTGGGCCTGACCCTCGCCGCCGGTCTGGTCGCGACGGGCCTCACCGTCGCCTTCGCCGACGAGGGCAATCCGCCTTCGCTGGCCACCGACGACCAGGTCGTCGAGGTCCGGGCCAAGACCGCGTCGTTCGTCGACGAGGTCGACCGGATCGACGCGGTGACCGACTACGCCGTCCTGGACGCCGCCCGGCGCTACAGCATCGCCGTCTACGCCCAGGCCCTCGAGCGGCGGGCTGCGGCGGCCGGCGGGAGCAGCATCTTGGCCGCCATCCGGGCCTGCGAGTCCGGTGGTGACTACGGCGCCGTCAGCTCGAGCGGGACCTACCGCGGTGCGTACCAGTTCGACGCCGCCACCTGGCGTGCGGTCGGCGGCCACGGTGACCCGGCCGCCGCCTCGCCGGCTGAGCAGGACAGGCGAGCCCAGATCCTCTACGACCGGAGCGGCTCCAGCCCCTGGCCCGTCTGCGGGTAGCTCAGCAGGCCCGGCGCCGGTTCGGGTTTCAGGCCCGCACCGGGCCCCTGTACATCGTCACCACGCCGGCGCCACCGAGGCCGAGGTTGTGCTGGAGGGCCACCTTGGCCCCGTCGACCTGGCGTTGGTCGGCCATGCCTCGGAGCTGCCAGTTGAGCTCGGCGCACTGGGCCACGCCCGTGGCGCCGATGGGGTGGCCCTTGGACAGCAGGCCGCCCGACGGGTTGACGACCCAGTCTCCTCCGTAGGTGACGGCGCCGCTGTCGATCAGCTCGCCCCCCTTGCCCTCGGCGCAGAGGCCGAGGCCTTCGTAGGTGATGAGCTCGTTGGTCGAGAAGCAGTCGTGGAGCTCGATGACGTCGACGTCCTCGGGCCCCAGGCCCGACTGCTCGTAGGCCTGCTCGGCCGCCGACCGGGTCATCTCCGTACCGCAGATCTTCAGGTCGCTGCCCACGAACGCCGTGTCGGTGGCCATGGCCTGACCGACGATCTCGACGGCCTGGTCCCGGAGCCCGTGCTCGTCGACGAAGCGCTCACTGGCCAGCACGGCCGCGGCCGCACCGCTGGACGTGGGGCAGCACTGCAGCAGGGTCAGCGGCGACCACATCTCGCGGGAGCCCAGCACCTCCTCCAGCGTGTAGGGGTCCTGGTACTGGGACAGGGGGTTGTCGACGGAGTGGGCGTGGTTCTTGACCGCCACCTTGGCGAACTGCTCGGCGGTGGTGCCGTAGCGCTCCATGTGCTCCCGGCCGGCGTTGCCGAAGAGCTGGGCGGTGATGACCACGTCGCCCGAGCCCCGGCGTTCGACCATGTCGGTCACGTGCTTGTCGATCGGGTACGCACGGGTCGTGTACACGTGGGCGTCGTCCATGCGTTCGAAGCCCACCGCCAGGCCACAGTCGCTCATGCCGCCGGCGATGAAGGCCCGGGTCGTGAACAGCGCGGTCGAGCCGCTGGCGCAGTTGTTGTTGACGTTGGTGATCGGGATGCCGGTCAGGCCCAGCTCGTAGAGGGCGCGCTGGCCGGCCGTCGAGTCGCCGAAGTTGTAGCCGACCACGGCTTGGTCGACCTGGTCATAGGTGATGCCGGCGTCGGCCAGCGCCTCGGTCCCGGCATCGTGGACCATGTCGGGGTAGTCCCAGCCCTCCCGGCTGCCGGGCTTCACGAACGGCGTCATCCCGACGCCCACGACGAACACCTTCTCCATCGGTCCCCCTCGACTGGTCCGGCGAGTCTACGGTCGGCCCCATGGGCGAATCGACGGCCGAGGCCGTGGGCTACGAGCAGGACGGCCACGTGGTCACCATCACCTACCGGCGACCCGAGGCCCTGAACGCCATCAACGGGGCGATGCGACAGGGGCTCAACGCGGCCTGGGAGCGGTTTCGGGACGACCAGGACGCCTGGGTCGCCATCGTGACGGGGGAGGGCCGGGCCTTCTGCGCCGGCGCCGACCTGAAGGACGGGGCCGGATCGGTCGGGACCTGGCCCGGCACCTTCTGGGAGATCCCCACGCTGAACTCCTTCGAGAGCGGTTGGGAGATCTTCAAGCCGACGATCGCCGCGGTGAACGGCCCCTGCATCGGCTACGGCCTCACCGCCGCCGCCCACTGCGACTTCCTCATCGCCGCCGAGTCGGCGACCTTCGCCTACCCGGAGGTCCGCATCGGCGTCCCGACGATCGTGGGCGCCCTCCGGCTGCCGCCGAAGCTCGGCTGGCAGCACGCCATGGAGCTGCTCCTGCTCGGTGACCCCATCGACGCCGCCCGCGCCCAGGAGATCGGCCTGGTCTGGAAGGTCGTCCCCGACGACCAGCTCCTCGACGAGGCCCGGTCCCTGGCCGCCCGCCTCACCAAGGGCGCGCCCCTGGCCCAGCGGGCGATCAAGGAGATGGCGAGCCGCGGTCGGGAGCTCCCGTGGATCGACGCGGTGCGCTTCGGCGAGACCATGCGCAAGGTCGCCGGTGCCACCGAGGACGCCGCCGAAGGCCTCCGGGCCGCCGCCGAAGGCCGCGACCCCCACTGGAAAGGCCGCTGACCGGACCGTTCTGGAACCTGTCGTTTGTGGTGGGCCGCGAGTTTCAGGTTCCGAACGGTCGTAACGGTGCTTCAGGCGGCGGTACGCATCCGGTGCAGCATGCGGATGAAGGCGGCGCGGTGGAGCGCGAGCCCGGGGCGAAAGGTGTGATCGGGGAACCCTGAGGCCACGGCCTCCTGGCCGCCGGCCCCGTCGGGGTCGTGGACGATCCAACGGACGGCGGCCCGCAGCGACGGCGGTGAGCCCACATCGGTCAGTTCGTGGTCGAACGTCGCCCGCCGGACGCCGGGCTCGCCCGCGGCCTGGTACAGCAGACGGGCCGCCTGGCCGCGGGTGATGGCCACGCTGGTCCGGCGCAGGGTGTCGACGTGGTGCCCGGGTCGGGCCAGTCGGACCTGGCGCACGGCGTCGCCTCGGGTGACCGTCAGATCGGGGCGGAAGGTGCGGTCCGGACCATCCGGGTACCCGGTGACGATCTCGTGGGCCCACGCCCAGGTGACGGCGGCGTCGGCCCAGGCCGGGACGTCCACGAACGGGTAGGGCGGGTTGCGGTGGTAGGCGTACGGGAAGGTGGTGTTGACCCGGGGCCGCCGGTCCGAGAAGTCCACCTTCTCGATGAACAGGGACCGCCGCCCCCCGTTGGAGTAGCCGACCTTGTCCGGCGGCCGGGACCAGCCGTGCTCGGCCATCCAGTTCCGGCCGCCGGAGTCGGTGAAGAACGAAGCCCCACCCGGCCCGTAGGCGTAGCGGGTGGTGCCGTGCCATGGGCGCTGGGTCGTCACCTTGCGGCAGGGCCCGAGGGCCGTGGCGCAGCGGGCGTACCCGGTGGCGTAGCTCTGCGAGTCGTACCAGTTGGCGGCGTAGAACAGTCGGAACTCGGCCCCGTGGGAGGGCGCGTAGGTCATGGCCGGGTTCTCGATGAGGGGCCGTTCCCACGCCCGGTCGTAGCTGAGCAGGCGGGTCGCGTGCCCGGCCAGGCGCTCGTCGGGCCGCAGGCGCTGACCCCACAGCGAGACCCGCAGTCCACAACAGTTGCCGTCGTTCTTCCAGTACAGGTAGCGGTTGCCGTTCGGCGCTCGGAAGACGTAGGGGTCGATCGAGCCGCCGAGGCGCCGCTGGCAGACGACCGGGCCGCGGTGGGTGTCCCGGAAGGGCCCGACCGGCGTTCGGGATCGGGCCTTGCCGATGCACTGGCGTCCGGTCGACCGTTCCGTGGCCGAGTAGAAGAGCACGAAGCCCTCACCGTCGCGGACCACGGTGGGGGCCCACGTCCGGCCGGGCTCGACCCAGGACGCCAGGTTGGCCATGGCGTCGACCGGCTCGGTCCAGTTGCGCAGGTCGGTGGACCGGAGCACCGGGAGGTGGATCAGCCCACCGAAGGAGGCGGCCCGGTTGGTCGTGTAGGCGTAGTAGCGGCGGCCCACCCGCAGGACGTGGGGGTCGGGCGAGTCCGGGAAGAACGTGGTCGGGCGCCCGGGGGCGGCCTGGGCGGTCGGTTGCCCCGGAACGGTCACCACGGCGAGGCCGGCTGCCACCAGGAGGGCGGCCAGCGCCACCCGCCTCACCCGCACGCCCGTCCCGCGTAGGCGGCGACCGGGCCCAGGGCCCGGGGGAGGTTGCTTTCGACGACCCAGTCGGCCACGCCGTCCCCGGTCAGGTCCCAGCGGGGGACGACCGTGGCCTGGTCGTAGGGGACCGCGGGCTGGTCGTCGCTGAAGCCGGCGGGAGCCACGGGCACGATCGGCGGGCTGCGCCAGCCCGCGACCTCGGTGCCGATGGCCGCTTGGGCCACGCTGACCGACGCCGAGTCGCCGCCGGCACCGACCAGGACCGACGCCGTGCCCTGATCGAGGACGATGAGGTCGAGCAGGCCGTCCCCCGTCACGTCGGCCACGGCGGCGGGGGTGGGCGCGGCGAGGCCGTCCTCCACGGCGGCCTCCGCCGGGGGACCGCTCTCGGTGGGCTGGTCGAGGAAGGGGTCGCCGCCGGGTTCGACGGGCTGGCCCGGCTCGCCGGCGAAATCCGAGCGCACGTCGGTGACGGTGAGCGACCCGTCGGCCCAGGTGACCGACACCGCGCCGGCGTCCTGGTCGAAGCCGAGGACGTCGGCCTCGCCGTCGCCGTCCCAGTCGAAGCCCTCCTGGGGTGGCTCGACCCACCCGGACGGCTGGGCCACGGGCGCCACCAGGAGCCCTCCGCTGGCGGTGGTCAGGGGACCCGAGGGATCGGTGCCCACGGTGCAGGTGGTCGCCGCCGCCGTGACGCCGTGACCACTCTCGTCGTCCCCGCACGCGCTCAGCGTGAGACCGAGGACGACCGCCATCGCCCCGAGGAACGTCGCCCGCCGCATCCATCAAGGCTAAGTGACCGTCACTCCGCTACCGCGGCACCGGTTCGTCGGAGCGGCTTCCGTCCGCTCCTGACCCCTCCGACTGCGCAGCCTCAGTCGGCCACGGCCGCACCGTCACCGAGACCGAACTTCGGGAAGGCGCCGAAGACGCCGTACTCGTGCATGCCGTAGCCGACGGGGCCGTCGGAGCGCTCGAAGCGAGCCACCTGCTCGTTGAGGGAGTACCAGGCCCACGCGTCGAGCTCGGCCATGTCGTGCTCGACGTACTGGGTGACCAGGTCGCCCTGGTACATGCCGTGGCGCCAGTCGTCCTCGATGCCGTAGCCGGTGCCGATGGCCACATAGGCGTTGACCAGGGGGTTCACGGTCACGGTGAAGCCGCCGCCCGGGGCCTCCGGGAAGGAGAGGGTCGACGGCGTGTCGATGCGACGGGTCCCGCGGACCAGGGTGTGCTTCCACTCCGGGCGGCCCAGCGGCTCGGGCTCCCGGGCCGGGTCGTTCCACACCCGGATCGCCTCCTCGAGGGTGCGGGTGCCGTCGGGCTCCTCCTGGCAGATGTAGAAGATCTGGTGGTCCTCGAACTGCATGGGGGCGTAGTTCCAGAGCCCGACCATCTGGCCCGTCTCGCCGCGGATCCCGGGAGGCTCGGCCTCGCCGACCGGACGGACGCCCCACGAGCGGTCCCGCATGCCCCACCAGGTCTCGGGCTCGACCGTGAAGGACTCGCCGTCCACCTCCAGCGAGCCCGACCACCGCCCGTTCTGGCAGAAGCGGGCCGTGTCGAAGAGGAGCCGGCCGAACTTGCGGATGAGCTGCTTGGGCTCCTCGAAGGCGGCGTGCGCCCCCTCGAAGATCATGTCCAGGGCCAGGGGATGCTCGGTGGGCTCGAGCACGAAGCGGATCTTGTGCAGCGGCTCCACCACCTCGACCCGCAGGGGGCCGGTGGTCAGGTCCATGCGGTCGTCGAGGACCCGGCTGGAGCGCACGACCCGGTGCTTCTCGCCTCGGCGCACGACGGCGAAGGCGTCCTGGGTGCCGAGGTTCGGGTAGAGGCCCAGGCCCAGCACCAGGAAGAGGTCACCCGAGCAGTTGTGGGCGTTGAAGTAGTAGCGGTCGTAGAAGTTGCGGTCGCTGGTCCCGACGTGGCGGATCGGCTCAGCCACCTGGTGGATGGGGAAGTCGTCTCCCGGAGTGAGCATGCGCCGAGACTACGTTGCCCCCATGGGACGACTGGACGGGCGAGTGGCCATCATCACGGGCGCCGGAGGGGGCATCGGCTTCGAGTACGCCAAGCGCTTCCTGGGTGAAGGGGCCCGGGTCGCCATCGCCGAGGTGGACGAGGACACCTGTCGCTCGGCCGCCGAAGAGCTGACTGCTCTGGGCGACGTGGAGCCGGTGCCGACCGACATCGCCGACGAGGCCTCGGTCCAGGCCAGCGTGGACGCGGTCCGGGAGCGGTTCGGGAGCGTGGACATCCTGGTCAACAACGCCGCCATCTACGGGAACCTGGACATCGGCGACCAGAGCCTCGACTACCTGCGCACCGTGTTCGACGTGAACCTCCACGGGCAGTGGCTCATGGCCCGGGCCGTGGCTCCGCTCATGGTGGAGCAGGGCCGGGGGAGCATCGTCAACATCGCCTCCATTGCCGCCTACCTGCACCAGATCAACGCCTTCGACCCCGAGTTCAACGGCGTCGGCAACTACGCCTACGCCCAGAGCAAGTGGGGCGTGATCGGCCTGACCCACCACCTGGCCGGCCAACTGGGCCAGTTCGGGGTGACGGTCAACTGCATCGCCCCCGGCCTGACCATGACCGAGGCCACCAAGACCACCGTCCCCGACTTCGCCATGCCCTTCTTCGAGCAGCTCAGCCCCATGAAGCGCAACGTGCAGCCCGATCAGCTGACCGGGGCGGCCCTGTTCTTCGCCTCCGACGACGCCGCCCTGGTGAACGGTCAGATCCTCTGCGTCGACGGCGGCACCGTCATGCCCGTCTAGTGGCTCCCTACCTTGTGCACCCGCCCGCCACTTCTGGCGCCGGGGTGCACAAGGTACGGGTCGGGTTCAGCTGAAATCGGCCATCGGGGGGAGCTGGCGGGCGATCTGGGCGTCGGTGTGGATCCGGAGCTGGTCGGCGTAGGCGTCGTTGGTGGGGATGAGGAAGTCGCCGGCCTGCACGGCCGCCACAACGCGGGAGGCGACATCGGCGGGGTCGATGCCTTGCCGGCTGGTCATGTCGGCCAGCGCCTCCTCGACGAAGTCGACGTCCTCGCCGCCCTTGGCCGCCAGTGAGCCAGGGCGATTGCGGTTGGAGCCGGCGATGCGGGTGTTGACGGCGCCGGGGCACAGGGCGGAGGCGCCGATCGAGACGCCCGAGGCTCGGAGGTCGTGGGCCAGGGACTCGGCCACGGCGTAGGCCCCGAACTTGGAGGTCTGGTACGGCCCGCTGAAGGCGGCGCAGGCCAGGCCGGCCATCGAGGACGTCACCACGACGTGGCCCTCGTCGCCCCCCTCGATCATGCGGGGGACGAACGCCTTCACGGTGTGGATGACGCCCCACAGGTTCACGCCCAGCACCCACTGCCAGTCCTCGAGGCTGCGCTCCCAGCTGATCCCGCCCTGGAAGACGCCGGCGTTGGCGCACACCAGGTGGGCGGCGCCGAAGCGCTCGTAGGTCGTGGCCGCCAGCTCCTCCACGGCGTCGGCATCGCTCACATCGCACACCACCGGGACGGCCTCGGACCCGGCCACCGTCTCATCCAACGTCGACGCTTCGACGTCGGCGGCGACCACGGACATGGCCTCGTCCACGAGCCGGCGCACCAGCGCCCGCCCGATCCCCGATCCGGCCCCCGTGACCACGGCGACCCGTCCGCTCAGCTGCTCCATGCCCCGGACCGTAGGACACCGGCCCATCCGCTCCGTTCTGGCCTCTGATCTACTTGCTCTGGCCGGAGGATCAGAGGCCAGAACGAGGGGGGCGGGTCAGCGGGCGCGTTCGAGGCAGGGCTCGAGGGCTTCGATGCCGGCCTTGAAGTCGTCGGGGCCGGCGCCGAACACCATGCCGATGACCCGGTCCACCCCGGCCTCGCCGTAGGCGGTGACCATGTCGGGGGTCAGGGGGTGCATGTACGGGCACACGCTGATCTGCAGGTCGGCTCGCGTCCGGCCGTTCTGGTCGAGCAGGTCGTCGAGGCGGGCCAGCGCCGGGCCGACGTCCTCGGGCAGGCGGTTGAACGTGTACCAGCCGTCGCCCAGGCGGGCCGCCCTGGCCATCGCGGCGTCGGACTCGCCGCCGATGTGGATCGGCAGATGGGCCTGCACCGGCTTGGGGTACATGCGGGCCTTGTCCAGGGCGTAGAACTCGCCGCGGAAGGTCGACGTGTCCTCGGTCCACAGGGACCGCATCACCGCGATGTACTCGTCGGTCCGCTTGCCCCGCTTCGGCCACGAGACGTTCACTGCGGCGAACTCCTCCTGCTGCCAGCCCACGCCGATGCCGAGGTCGACGCGTCCGTCCGACAGCCAGTCGACGTTGGCCACCTCCTTCGCCGTGTAGACGGGGTTGCGCTGTGGGAGGAGCAGGATCCCGGTCCCGAGGCGCACGGTGGAGGTCTGGCCGGCCAGGAACGCCAGCGTGGTGAGCGGTTCGAGGATGCCCGAGTCGGCGGTCGCCGGGAAACGCCCGTTCTCGTCGTAGGGGTAGTCGGGCGCGTACTCGTCGAAGAGCACGACGTGCTCGGCCACCCACAGCGATTCGACACCGTGGGCCTCGGCCTCGGTGCCAAGGGCGATCAGGCCCTCGGTGGTGACGTAGGGCGCGGCGAGCGCGGCGAAGAGACCGAAGTCCATGTCATGTCCCCCTGGTGGTGATCAGAACCGGTTGATGGCCTTGTCCTCGAGGTAGGCGGCCAGGCCCTCGGGCCCGCCCTCCCGACCCACGCCGGACTGCTTGAACCCGCCGAACGGGGCGCAGGGCTCGAGCATGAAGCCGTTGACGTTGAACGTGCCCGTGCGGACCCGCTTGGCGATGTCGAGCCCGGCCTCGGCGTCCGCGGTCCAGACCGAGCCCGACAGGCCGTAGGTCGAGTCGTTGGCGATGGCCACGGCGTCGTCGACGTCCTCGAAGGCGATGGCCGAGATCACCGGCCCGAAGATCTCCTCCTGGGCGATGCGCATGTCGTTGGTGACCTTGGCGAAGAGGGTGGGCTCGACGTACCAGCCGGTGTCCTGGCCCGCGGGGCGACCGCCACCCACGACCACCTCGGCGCCCTCCTCCTGGCCCTGGACGATGTACTTCTCGACCCGGTCCCGTTGGCGCTCGGCGACAAGTGGACCGACCTCGGTGTCCATCTCGGCCGGGTCCCCGACCTTGACCGCCTCCATGCGGGTGGCCAGGCCGTTGACGACCTCGTCGTACTTGGTCGTGCTGGCCAGCACCCGGGTCTGGGCCACGCAGGCCTGACCGTTGTTCATCAGGCCGGCGACCTGCAGCAGGTTGTCCAGCGTGGTGTCGACGTCGGCGTCGTCGAGGATGATCGCCGCCGACTTGCCACCCAACTCGAGGGTGTAGCGCTTGAGCTGCTCGCCGCAGATGGAGGCGATCTTCATGCCCGCCGCGGTGGAACCGGTGAAGGCGATCTTGTCCACGCCGGGGTGACGGACCAGGTGCTCGCCCACCTCACGGCCGGCGGGCAGGACGTTCACGACGCCCTTGGGCAGGCCCACCTCCTCCAGCGCTTCGGCCAGGAGGTAGGCGCTGAGCGGGGACTCGGGGGCCGGCTTGAGGACCATGGTGGCGCCGGCGGCCAGCGCCGGGGCCAGCTTCAGCATGGTCACGTAGAGCGGGACGTTCCAGGGGACGATGGCGCCGACGACGCCGACGGGCTCGCGGCGGACGAGCACGCTGGACATGAGGCCCTGGCGCTCCTCCTCGAAGGTGAAGTCCTTCGCCAGATTGGCGTAGTAGTCGGCCACCATCAGGGTGGCGCCGACCTGGCCCAGGTGGCTGAACATGATGGGCGAGCCCATCTCCGCGGTGATGGTCTGGGCCAGGTCCTCGGCCCGGCCGCCCAGCGCCCCGGTCAGGTTGGTCAGGATCTCGGCCCGACCGGCGGGGTCCATCGTGGCCCAGGGCCCGCTCTCCAGAGCGGCCCGAGCGGCGGCCACGGCGTTGTCGACATCGGCCGTGGAGGCCTCGGGAACGGTGGCGATGACCTGCTCGGTGTGCGGGGAGATGACCTCGATCGAACCGCCGCCGTCGGAGGAGACCCAGTCCCCACCGATCCAGAGCGTGTCGCGATCCTGTACGCCGTTGATGCTCACCAGTTCCCCTTTGTGTCAGCGGTCATGCCGCTCCGCGCGAACATCTGACACCCTGTCAGATTCGGGCCGTTCGACAAAGCCGTCATGGAGCCGAGCCGACAGGCGAGGCGACCTGAGAGCACAGTGTCGCTACTCGCCGAGCGCAGCGAGGCGAGCCAGCCGCTCACCGCGCGAAGGGTGCACCTGGCAGCTGAGGTCCTAGGGTCCCGGGCCATGGCGAACCGCCCCTTCACCTTTGCTGACACGTTCGAGGTCGTGGCCGACACGGTGCCCGACCAGACCGCCATCGTCACCGAGGATCGCCGGCTGACGTACGCCGAAGTGGACGAACGGGCGACCCGGCTGGCCCACGTGCTGGCCGAGCGGGGCATCGGCGCCGGCGACCACGTCGGCCTCTTCCTCTACAACGGCACCGAGTACATCGAGGCCATGTTGGCGGCCTGGAAGATCCGGGCCGTCCCGATCAACGTGAACTACCGCTACGTCGAGGAGGAGCTGGTCTACCTCTTCGACGACGCCGAGCTGACCGCGGTGATCCACCACCAGGAGTTCACCCCCACGCTCGCCGCCGTCGTGGACCAGGTCCCCGGCGTGCACACCTTCCTCTACGTGGCCGACGACTCCGGTGTGGAGATGGCCGGCCTCCCCACCGAGGACTACGAGACCGCCCTGGCCGCGGCCTCCACCGAGCGGGACTTCCCCGAGCGCTCCGGCGACGACCTCTACATCCTCTACACGGGTGGCACCACGGGCATGCCGAAGGGCGTGATGTGGCGACAGGAGGACATCTTCTTCGCCGCCATGGACCTGTCGGCCATGGGCCTGGCCGAACCACCAGCCGCGCCGGAGGACCTGGCGGCCCGCGTGGAGGAGTCGGCGGGGACCTTGACCATGGCCACGGCTGCCCCCCTGATGCACGGCGCCGCTCAGTGGGCCGCCTTCATCTGCTTCCACCAGGGCAACACGCTCGTGCTGGCTGCCTCCCGCAAGTTCGACCCCGCGGGCATCTGGCGCATGGTCGAGCAGGAGAAGGTCACGACCATGACCGTCGTGGGCGACGCCATGGCCCGCCCCTTGGCCGACGAGCTGCTGGCCAACCCCGACAAGTACGACCTCTCCAGCTTCTTCGCCCTCGGCTCGGGCGGGGCCATCCTCTCCGCCGGTGTGAAGGAGCAGTTCACGCGGGCCCGACCCGACCTGATCATCACCGACGCCTTCGGGGCCTCGGAGACCGGCGCCAACGGTGGCGGGGTCGGTTCCTCCGACGAAGGCCACCCGCGTTTCGCCGTGAACGACTCGACCGCCGTACTCGACGAGAACCATCGCCCGGTCGAGCCGGGGTCCGGCGTGAAGGGCATGCTGGCCCGCACCGGCCGCATCCCGCTCGGCTACTACAAGGACGAGGAGAAGACGGCTCGCACCTTCGTCCACGACGCCGATGGCCGGCGCTGGGTCATACCCGGCGACTTCGCCGCCGTCGAGGCCGACGGCACCATCACCCTGTTCGGGCGGGGCTCGGTCAGCATCAACTCCGGCGGTGAGAAGATCTTCCCCGAGGAGGTCGAGGCGGCCCTCAAGAGCCACCCCGCCGTGTTCGACGCCATCGTGGTCGGCGTCCCCGACGAGCGCTTCGGCCAGCGGGTCGCCGCCGTCGTGGCGCCCCGCCCGGGCACGACCCCGAGCCTCGAGGAGCTGGCCGACCACGCCCGCACGAAGATCGCCGGCTACAAGGTCCCCCGCCAGCTCCACCTGGTCGACACCGTCACCCGCAGTCCCAGCGGCAAGGCCGACTACCGCTGGGCCAAGTCCGTCGCCACCGGCGAGAGCGTTGGCTGACCCTCGGTCGGGCTGGACGAACGACAACGAGTCAAGAAAGGGGGGGCGGGTTGACGGGCTGCCGGTCGTCGGGGGCGCAGAATCTCACCGTGCGTGGCCAAGCGACGCCCGATGCGTGCCGACAGTGGAACTTTCGGCAGCACCCGACGTGGTGCGGGGGATCTGCCGAGCTTTGAGCCTGCGGCCGCGATCTGGCCACCACCGGTGAGAATCGAGCGCCCAAGTCGCCCCGACATCGGCAGCGGCACCCCGCGCCCGTCGTTGCCTCGGTTTCGTTCGCCCACCCCTAGCGCAGGAAGTCGGCGATGGCCTCGATGGCGCGGGGATGGCGCTCGACGTGGGGCACGTGGGCCGTGCCGGCCAAGACCTCGAGTGAGGCGCCGGGGATCCGCTCGGCCAGGCCCTCGGATGTGACGCGGACGTCTTCGAGGTCGAGGTCACCGACGAGGATGAGCGTCGGCGCCGCGATCTGATCCAGGCGGTCCCAGGCCGACGGTCGCTCGATCTCGTCACCCGGGTCCTCGGCGCTCAGGCCCCAGTGGTTCATCTCCAGGAACATCGTGCGGGCGGGGCCGGCCACCCGGCCTTCGGGCGCCGTTGCGCCGTCGAGCCACATCCACGCCTCCAGCCGGTTGACCTCGTCGAGGTCACCCGCCGCTTCGGCGGCGTCGAGGGCCAGGCCGAGCTCCCGGTAGGACTCGGGCCACTCGGTGGGACCAGGGGCGCCACGGCACGCCGAGCCGATGAGGACCAGCCGCTCGACCCGATCGGGATGAGCGAGGGTCAGGTCGATCGCCAGCCGCCCGCCCATGGAGCAGGCCACGACGGCCACCGGCGCGTCGACGCCGGCATGGTCGAGCACCGCCACGGCGTCGTCGACACCGGAGTGCGACTCAGGCGTGAACGTCGTGTCGCCGAACCCCCGTTGGTCGAAGGTGAGCGTGGTGTGGCTCGGCTTCAACGCCTCGACGACGGGCCACCACGCCCGGCGGTCGGTGACCCCGGCGTGGACCAGCAACACCGGCGGCCCGTTCCCCACGCCCTCGACCTCGTAGGCGATGCGGGCCGAGCCCGACGGGGCGAAACCGGTGCGGCTCACGCCGGTTCGGCGAAGGACTTCGTCTCCAGGTACTCCTCGAAGCCCTCGATGCCCATCTCCCGGCCCAGGCCGGACTGGCGGTAGCCCCCGAAGGGGACGTCGGCGCCGTAGTACACGCCGCCGTTGATCGACATGGTGCCGGCCCGGATCCGGCGGCCGACGGCCTTGGCCCGCTCGATGTCGCCCGAGTTGACCGCGCCGGACAGGCCGTAGATCGAGTTGTTGGCGATGTCGACGGCGTCGTCGTCGTCGTCGAACGGGATGACCGCGAGCACGGGCCCGAAGACCTCCTGCTGGGCGATGGTGCTGTCGGGGTCGACGTCGACGAGCAGGGTCGGCTCGACGAACCAGCCCTTGTCGAGGTGCGCCGGGCGCTTGCCGCCCGTGACCAGCGTCGCCCCCTCGTCCTGCGCCGTCTGGATGAGTCGCTCGACCCGCTCCCGCTGAACGTCGGTGACCAATGGACCCATGAAGTTCCCCGGGTCGGCGGGGTCGCCGTAGGGCATCGACTCGAGGACGGTCTTGGCGATCTCGACCCCCTCGTCGTAACGGGAGCGGGGCAAGAGCAGCCGGGTGGTGATGGCGCAGCCCTGGCCCGCATGGGTGCAGACACCGAAGGCGCCGGTGCCGGCGGCGGCGTTCATGTCGCAGTCGTCGAGGGCGATGATGGCGGACTTGCCGCCGAGCTCGAGGAACACCTTCTTCACCGTGTCGGATGCCGCGGCCATGATCCGCTTGCCCACTGCCGTTGACCCGGTGAAGGTGATGAGGTCGACCCGGGGGTCGGTGGTGATGGCCTCCCCGATGTCGTTGCGCCCCGAGGTGATGATGTTCAGAACGCCGGGCGGGATGTCGGTGTGCTCGGCGGCCAGGCGGCCGAGGATCAGGGCCGCCCAGGGTGTGGCCGGCGCTCCCTTGAGCACGACGGTGTTGCCGGCGGCGAAGGCGGGGGCGATCTTGGCGATGTTGAGCTGGTGCGGGAAGTTCCAGGCCGTGATGGCCCCGACCACGCCGATGGGCTCCTTCTCGATCCAGCGGTGCGACGGGATGCCCATGGGCTCGGCGTCGCCCAGATCCTCGCTCCAGTCATAGCTCTCGGCCAGGTCGGCGTAGTAGGGCAGGAAGCCCACGGGAGCGTCGAGCTGCGGGCCGTAGGTCAGCGCTACGGGTGTGCCCACCTCGGCCACGGTCGTGGCCCGGATCTCCTCGAGGTTGTCGAGCAGGGCGGTGTGGAGCTGGCGTAGACAGCGGACCCGCAGCTCGACGTCGGTGGCCCATCCGGTCTCGTCGAAGGCCCGTCGGGCGGCGGCGATGGCCCCGTCGATGTCGCCGACGCTGGCGTCGGCGGCCACCCCCAACACCTCCTCGGTGGCCGGGTTGATGTTCTCGTAGGTCGCCCCGCCCTCGGCGTCGACCAGTTCACCGTCGATGTAGAGCCGCTCTTCGTGCCAGAGATCGCCCATGCGGGGCGAGCGTACTCAGCCCGATGAAGGCCGGTTCACGGGCGGGCAGGGCTGGGCTCAGGGGGGCTCGGGCCGCGGCGACGAAGACCCCGACGACGACGAACACCCGCAGCCACCCCGCCAGGGTCGGCGGGAAGGAGGGGTTCTGCGGGAGCTCGAGCAGGAGCGCGGCGCAGGCGGCCATCCACGGCAGCCGCTCCGGTCGGGTCAACAGCTCATGGAGCAGGAGCCCGAGGACGAGGCCCACCGTGTAGTAGCGGTTGGCGGCGGGATCGAAGAGGAGGCGCACGGCGACGGCGGCCATCACCACGCTGGTCCATCGACCACGGATCGCCAGGCCCGCGGCGACGACCAGGCCGCCGACGAGCTGGGTCGGCCGCACCCAACCGGGTGTAGCCGGGTTGTCGACGCCAAGGACGCGGAGGGCCGACGAGCTCTCGTTGGCGATCGTGAAGTCGCCGATGCGCAGGGTCTCCGGCTCGGCCAGGACGAACGGCGCCCAGGTCAGCGCGACGATGGCGAAGGCCAGGGCCAGGTGGCGCCAACGATGGTCGTCGTCGAGGGCGAGGAGGATCGGCGCGAAGGCCACCGCCCACGGCTTGGCCGCCCCGGCGACACCGAAGGCCACCGCGGCGAGGCCACCCCGACCCCGCGCCGCGGCGGCCAGGGCGGCGACCGTGGCCGCCAGGGCGAGGCCGTCGTCGAGGTGGGTGGTCCGAACGGCGACGTCGCCCCAAACCAGGACCAGGAGGACGCCACCCACGGTGGTCGAGATCCAGGTCGCCCGCGGGTCGGCCGATGGGCAGAGGCGGCCGACGAGTCGGGTCAGCGCGACGGCGCACCAGACCCCGACGGCCGAGAGGGTCGCCATGGCCGCCAGCGCCCCGGCCATGGCCAGGGGGACGGCGGCCAGGATGCTCAGCGGGCCGAACTGGAACTCGGGGTGCCCGGCGTACAGGTGGAGCGCCTGGGGGCCAGGCTCCTGGCCGATGAGGAGGTGCGCGGCCTGGTCGAACCAGTGCCAAGCGGTGGCGTGCCGCAAGGGGATCTGGACCACCAGCACGGTGGCGGCCGTGAGCACGAAGGCGCCCGCCGACAACCGCTCGCGACGGCTTCGGAAGATGGTGGGGGTCGGGTCGGTCGTCTGCGGTCAGGATGCGCTCCCGATGCTGAACCTCTGCTGACGGCCGCGGTGAGGCGATCGGCACCGCACGCCGAGAACATGTAGTTGACTGAGTCAAGCAACTGCCGTACGGTGCCCGGTGATGGCTGACGGGGCGTTCGACACGATCCGGGAGCCACTGGCGCGCCTCCTCCGTCTCGGTGCCAGCCGAAAGGTCTACGCCCGCCAGGTGGTGGCGGCGGGGGTCGAGCTGTCACCACCAGGCGCGGCACTGCTGGCCCGCATCGTCGAGGACGGGCCCATCACCCTGGGTGACCTCTCGGCGGCGACCGATATGGACCCCGGTGCCGTCAGCCGCCAGGCCAAGGTGCTCGAGGCCGACGGCCTGGTCGAGCGCGAAGGCCGCGACGGCGACGCCCGGATCCGGGTCATGCGGGCCACGGCCGCGGGCCGGAGGGTCCGCCAGCGCATCGCCGCCGTCCAGGACCGCCACATGGCTGACGTGCTCGACGGCTGGTCGGAAGCCGACCGGGCCACCTTCGCCGGCCTCCTCGACCGCTTCGTCGAGGACCTTCGGTCCGTGCAGTACCGCCCGACCGACCAGTCGAACCACCACGGGAGATCCGCCTGATGCCCATGCCCAGCGACATCGGGGCCGTCGACCTCATGATCGGCTTCCCGGCCGAGGACGCCCGTCGGCACTACGACTACATGAAGGCGAACTTCAAGGACGAGGCCTCGGCCGAGATGGAGTTCCCGGCCGAGTACATGTTCAAGGACGTCCCGAACCACAAGGAGCCCGAGGACGACGCCATTGCCATCACCCTCGGGGAGATGGACAAGTACGGCGTGGCCATGGCCATGACCAGTTGCAGCCCCGACGTCAACCAGCGGGCCTTGTCCGAGCACCCGGACCGCTTCTTCGCCAGCATCGAGATCGACCCCAACGACATCACCAAGGCGGTGCGCCGGATCCGCAAGGCCCACGAGGAGCACGGCATCAAGGCCGTGACCACCTTCCCGTCAGGGCTGCAACCCCCCCGTGCCCGTCAGCGACCGCCGCTACTACCCGATCTACCAGACCTGCATCGACTTGGGCCTGCCGATCGTGGCCAACGCCGGAATCGCCGGGCCCCGCCTGCCGTCCCACGTGCAGGACGTCATGCACTTCGACCAGGTCTGTTACGACTTCCCCGAGCTGGTCATCGTGATGCGCCACGGGGCCGAGCCCTGGGAGGCGCTGGCCGTCAAGCTCATGCTCAAGTGGCCCGGTCTGCACTACATGACCAGCGCCTTCGCCCCGAAGTACTACCCCCAGGCGATCATCGACTACGCCAACACCCGGGGCGCCGACAAGATCCTGTACGCCGGCTACTACCCGATGGGCCTCAGCCTCGAGCGCATCTTCACCGAGATGCCCGACGTGCCCTTCCGGGACCACGTGTGGGCCCCGTTCCTGCGGGAGAACGCCCTGCGGGTGTTCAAGCTCGATGGCTGACGCGGCCCGCTACACGGTCATCTCCGCCGACACCCACGGCGGCGGGAACATGGCCGCCTACCGGGAGCACCTCGACCCCGACTGGCGCGACGAGTTCGACGCCTGGCGCGGGGGCTACCAGAACCCGTTCCGGGACCTCCAGGGCGACGGCCGCAGCCGCAACTGGGACAGCGACCGTCGCCTCGCCGAGCAGGAAGCCGACGGCGTCGTCGCCGAGGTCGTCTTCCCCAACACCGTGCCGCCCTTCTTCCCGACGGGCGCGCTGGTCGCCCGCCCGCCGACACCGGAGGAGCTCCCGCGCCGGCTGGCCGGCATCCGGGCCCACAACCGGTGGATGGCCGAGTGGTGCGCCGAGCAGCCCGTGCGCCGGGCGGGCATGGCCCAGATCTTCCTCAACGACCTCGACGAGGCCATCGCCGACGTCCGCTTCGCGGCCGAGCACGGCCTCCGGGGCGGGATCCTGCTCCCTGCCGTTCCCCCTGACGTCCCCCACATCGACCCGCTGTACGCCGAGTCCTACGACCCGCTCTGGGCGGCGTGCGAGGAGCTGGGCGTGGTCGTCAACCACCACTCGGGCGGCGGCTCGCCGGACTACGGCCGTCACCGGGCGACCGGAATGGTCTGGATCGCCGAGGCGGCCTTCTTCTCGCGACGGACCTTGACCCACCTGCTGGTGGGCGGGGTCTTCGAGCGCTTCCCGAACCTGAAGCTGGTCCTCACCGAGCAGGGGGCGTCATGGATCGCGCCGACCCTGGCCCAGCTCGACGGGTTCCACGCCCAGGCGGCACAGACGGGCCGCATCGGGGAGCTCAAGTACGCCCCCGAGGATGTGTTGCCCATGGCCCCCAGTGAGTACTTCCACCGCAACGTGTGGGTGGGGGCCAGCTTCCCCAGCCCCGTGGATGCGGACGCTCGCCACGCCATCGGGGTCGAGCACTACCTGTGGGGCAGCGACTACCCCCATCACGAGGCCAGCTGGCCCTACACCCGCGAGCTGCTGCGCCGGTCGTTCGCGGGCACCGACCCCGTCGAGCTGCAGCAGGTCCTGGCCGGCAACGCCGCCGACGTCTACGGCTTCGACCTCGACGCCTTGGCCCCGCTCGCCGCCGCGTTCGGTCCGACCGTCGATGAGATCGCCGTCCCCCTCGACCAGATCCCCGCCGACGCCACCAGCCCCGGCTTCCACCGCCCATGACCCCCGCCTGCCGATCGTTCTGGTTGCATCTCCCCGCGCCTGGCCGCGGTGGGGTGCAACCAGAACGGAGGGGCGGGCGGTGACGGCGCGGTTCGGGGGGCGGCGGGTGCTGGTGACGGGGGCCAGCCGGGGGATCGGCGCGGCCTTGGCCGTCGAGCTGGCGGCCCAGGGCGCGGACGTGGCCATCACCGCCCGCACGCTGGACGCCCACGCCACGCTGCCGGGGTCGCTCGAGGAGACGGCGGCGGCCATCGAGACATACGGTCGCCGGGCCGTCCCGATCGTGGCCGACCTGACCGATGCCGACGACCGGGCCCGAATCGTCCCCGAGGCCGAAGCCGGTCTCGGCGGTCCGCTGGACGTGCTGGTCAACAACGCGGCGGCGGCGATCTACCAGCCCTTGGCCGACTACCCGCTGAAGCGGCGGCGGCTGATCTTCGAGGCCAACGTCCACGCCCCGCTGGACCTGGCCCAGGCCGTGCTCCCCGGGATGATCGACCGGGGCGAGGGCTGGATCCTCAACCTGTCGTCGGGAAGCGCCCGCTCCCGCCCGGGGCCGCCGTTCGGGGCGAACGCCATGGGCTCGACCCTCGGCATCTACGGAGCGAGCAAGGCGGCGCTCAACCGCATGACGAACGCCCTGGCCGAGGAGGTGTGGGGAAGCGGCGTGCGGGTCAACACCGTCGAGCCCCGCGCTGCCGTGCATTCGGAGGGGGCCGACGCCCACCTCGCCGGCGCGCTCGACGACGACCAGTTCGAGTCGATGGCGGACATGGTCGCCGGCGCCCTGATCCTGTGCGACTGCGGCCCCGAGGTCACCGGTGGCACCTTCGTCAGCCTCGAACTCCTCCGCCAGTGACCTCCACCCCGCCCGCCCCTTCCGTTCTGGTTGCGTCTCCCCGCGTCCAGCCGCGGTGGGGTGCAACCAGAACGGGCGGGGGGTGGTGATGGGCGAGGTCAGGCGGATCGAGTACGCGGGGTCGGTCCACGACGAGGAGGAGATCGCCGCCGTCGTCGACGTGCTGCGGGGCGGGCCGACGGCGCTGCGCATCGGCCAGCACGTCCGGGGGTTCGAGCAGGGTGTGGCCGAGCTGTTCGGCAAGGCCCGCGGGATCATGGTCAACTCCGGCTCGTCGGCCCTCTATCTCGCGGTCGAGCTGCTGGGCCTCGAGCCGGGCGACGAGGTCCTCACGTCACCCCTGACCTTCTCGACCGACATCGCCCCGCTGGTCCGGGCCGGCCTGGTGCCGGTCTTCGTGGACGTCGAGCGGGACACCTACAACCTGGACGTCGACGCCGTCGAGGCCATGGTCGGCCCGCGGACCAAGGCGATCCTGGCCCCGAACCTGATCGGCAACGCCCCGGACTGGGACCGGCTCCGGGCCATCGCCGACGCCCACGGCCTCCAGGTCATCGAGGACTCCTGTGACTGCCTCGGGGCGACCCTACGGGGCACGCCGACCGGGACCCGATCGGACATCTCGGTGACCAGCTTCGCCCTGTCCCACATCATCACCGCCGCGGGCACCGGGGGGATGGTCTGTGTCGACGACCCCGCCTTGGCCGACCGGGCCCTGTTGTTGCGTCGGTGGGGGCGGCGTTCGGAGGTCCAGCTCTACGGCTCGGCCAAGGGGGTCGAGAAGCGCTTCTTCAGCGAGATCGACGGGGACCTCGAGTACGACAACCTCTTCATCTTCGACGAGGTGGGCTGGAACTTCGAGCCCGCCGAGCTGAGCGCGGCCTTCGGCGAGGTCCAGCTCCGCAAGCTGCCGGACAACCTGGCCGCCCGCAAGCGGAACTTCGCCCGGCTCTGCGAGGGCTTCGGCCAGCACCCCGAGGCCGTCGAGCTGCCCCGCACGCTCGACGGCCTGGACACGGCGTGGCACATGTTCCCCCTGCTGCTCCGGCCCGAGTCCGGCATCCGGCGCCGCGAGTTCCAGGCCCACATGGAGGGCCACGGCGTGGACACCCGCATGGTGTGGACGGGCAACATCCTGCGTCAGCCCGGCTTCCGGGCCATCGCCCACCGCCGGCCCATCACCGGCCTGCCCAACGCCGACCGGGTCATGGAGCACGGCGTGGTCCTGCCCAGCAACCACGGCCTGACCGACGCCGACGTCGACCACATCGTCGCCACCGCCGACGCCTTTTTCGCCCGCTAGCGAGCGGCCCGCCGTCGCCAAAGCTGCGCAGGCGCCAGCCGGAGCAGCGCCGCCGACGATTCTCGATCGGCGAAGCCGGACTTGCTGAGCGCAGCGATGCCAGTCAAGTGTCGAGCGCGCCGGACATGGCCTGGGTGGTGTCGATCCACTCCTCGACGATGTCGAAGACGATGTCCTTGGCCGGGCGGACCTTGTCCATGAGGCCGACGATCTGGCCCACCGGCGAGCCGGAGAGGGCGTCGTTCTGGACCCGGCTGAAGCGGTGGGCGGCCGGGGCGTAGAGCAGGCCCTGCAGCGGCATCGGCAGTGGCGCGGGCCCGTCCTCCTGCTCCCACGCCTCGGTCCAGGCCGTGCGCAGCTGGCGAGCGGGCTTGCCCGTCATGGCCCGGGAGCGGACGGTGTCGCTGTAGCCCGCCTTCAGCAGCTTCTCGATGACCCAGGGCTGCGTGTCGGACTCGGCACACGTCAACCAGATCGACCCGGTCCAGGCTCCCTGGGCCCCGAGGGCCATGGCCGCGGCCATCTGGCGACCCCGACCGATGCCCCCGGCGGCGAGCACGGGGACGTCGGGGCCGACGGTGTCGACCACGTCGGGGATCAAGACCATGGTCGAGATCTCACCGCAGTGGCCGCCCGCCTCGGTGCCCTGTGCGACGAGGACGTCGACCCCGCGCTCGACGTTGCGTTCGGCGTGGCGGGCGCTGCCGCAGAGCGCCCCCACCAGCACGCCGTTGGAGTGGGCGGCCTCGACGACGTACGGCGGGGGCGGGCCGAGGGCGTTGACGATCATCGACACCGGGTGCTCGAGGACGACATCGACCTGGCCC
Organism: uncultured Microthrixaceae bacterium; assembly: GCA_963725155.1. Classification (GTDB taxonomy): domain Bacteria; phylum Actinomycetota; class Acidimicrobiia; order Acidimicrobiales; family DATDAH01; genus DATDAH01. The sequence goes on along the minus strand of CAVRXU010000008.1, from coordinate 677,158 downwards.
GGCCCCTCGACCTCGACGGCCAGGCCGGCGGCCTTCAGGACCCCCTCGTCGCCGTCGGGCAGCGGCGGCACGCCGTGCTCCTCGAGCAGGTGCTCGACGTGCCGGCGGTGCTGTTCGGGGATGGCCGCCTGGAGGCTGTCGAGATCGAAGTCCTCGCCCTTGCCCACGAACTTCTCGGGCATCGCGAAGTCCACGCCGTAGGGCTTGCCGCCGACGTTGTCGTCGATCCAGGACAGCTCGATCTCGAGCTGATCCGGGCTGTAGGCGAGGGCGCCGAGGACGCCGTACCCACCGGCCTTGCTCACGGCGGCGACGACGTCGCGGCAGTGGGAGAAGGCGAACAACGGGAACTCGATGCCGAGGCGTTCGGCGATGGGCGTGCTCATCCCCTCACCCTGCCACGCCCGGGTACGGTCGGTCAGTGGCCGCCTCGCACCATCCCGCCCGCCGGCTCCACCAGCGCCTGGAGATGGTCCACGCCGTCACCTACTTCGCCGACGAGTCCCGGCAGGCCGCGGCCGACATCGGGCTGAAGGGCTTCTGGATGGGGTACTTCGGCTTCCGGGCGGCCCCGCTGGGCGACGTCGACGCGGGTGTGGTCGAAGCCATCTTCGCCAACTTCGCGCCACGGCGGGTGCGCAAGGCGATCCCCGACGCTTGGTCGTTCGCATCCCCGGAAGCGTGCATCGCGGCCCGCCGGTCCGCCGCCGCCGCAGCCCTCCAGCGGGTGGCGGCGGATGAGCTGGAGGTGGCCCCGACCGTCCTCCAGCGCCTGCAGGCCGTGGTCGACAACGCCGATCATCTCGGGCGCCCCCTCTTCGCGGCCAACCGGGACCTCGGCGTCCCCGATGAACCCGTCGGGGCCCTGTGGCAGCTGGCCACCTGCCTCCGCGAGCAGCGGGGTGATGGTCACGTGGCCACGCAGGCCTCGGTCGGCCTGGACCCCGTGGAGATGCACCTGATCTACGCCATCGGCTCGGGCTTCCCCGGAGAGGTCCTGCGCCAGAGCCGGGACTGGACCGAGGAGGAGTGGGCGGACAGGGTCGACCGACTCGTCCGTCGGGGCCTGCTTGTCGACGCCACGACGGTCACCGACGAGGGCCGGGCCCTTCACGAGCACATCGAGACCACGACCGACGAGCTGGCCCTGCAGGCGCTGGTCGCCGGCCTCGGTGACGCCGATGCCGTCCTGGCTCTGGCCGACGAGCTGACCCCACTGGCCCGCGCCATCACCGGCTCGGGCGTCCTCCCCTTCCCCAACCCCACCGGCATCCCCGCCGACTGACCGCTGGCCCCGACCGCTCGTGCCGTGAGGCGGTTCGGGTCAGGCGCGGGCCCGCTGGCGGAAGTCCTTGACCGAATAGCCGGTCACGACGGCACCGTCCTCGCCGGCGCGGGCCCCGGCCGAGCGCTGTAGGCCGAAGGTGGGGGCCAGCTCCCCGAAGTACTCGCCCGGGTCGAATCGCCCGACGACCTCCTCGCCACCGTCGGCCCGCTCCCGGGACACCTCGACCGTGCCGGACTCGACGACGTAGATGAAGTCACCGGCGTCGCCCTGGGCGAACAGCTGCTCACCGGGCAACAGCGTCACCTCTCGCGGCGGGCCGGCGTCGGCCGCCGCCCGCGGCGTCAGCTCCACCACGTGGTCGGCCAACGGCATCAAGCGCTCGTCATGGGTGGCGATGACGACGGATCGCCCGGGGGCGGCGAGCTCGCGCAGCAAGGCCAGCACGCCTTCGACCTGGATGTAGTCGAGGTGGGCCGTGGGCTCGTCGGCCAGCAGGAGCGGCGGATCGAAGGCGAGGGCCCGAGCGATCGCCACCCGCTGGGCCTGCCCACCCGACAGGTCGGCCGGCCGGTGGCTCTCCCGATCCGTGAGGTCGACCCGAGCCAGCAGCTCTGATGCCCGCCGTCGGGCCTCCCGGCCCCGTGTCCCACCGGCCCGCAGGGGCATCTCGACGTTCTCCCGGGCGGTCAGGCTCGGGATGAGGTTGAAGCTCTGGAAGACGATCCCGATCTGACGGCGTCGGTAGTCGGTCAGCGCCCGCCCGCTCAGACCGAGGACGTCGGTGTCGCCCACCCGGATGGACCCCGACGTCGGCGTGAGGATCGAGCCCAGGGCGGACAGCAAGGTGGTCTTGCCCGACCCGCTGGCGCCGAGCAGGAGGACCAGCTCGCCCGAGCCCACCTCGAGGTTCAGCCCGTCGATCGGACGGACCAGGTAGTCCCCACTGCGGTACTCGATGACCAGGTCGCGGACGACGATGCTCGCCACGTCAGCCCCCGAAGGCGAGGGCGGGGTCGACGGCCAGGGCCCGGCGGAGCCCGGCGAGGCTGGCCAGGCCACCGATCACCACGCCGACGAGGGCGAGGGTCACGTAGTCGCGGCCGGTCAGCACCACCTCGAAGCTCATGCCGGGCTTCATGAGCAGAGCCAGGGGGATGGCGAGGAGGGCGGAGGCCAGGGAGAGCACCATGGCCTGGGCGACCAGGCTCCCGACCAGCACCCGGTTGGGCGCGCCAGTGGCCTTCAGGACGGCGACGTCGCGCAGGCGCTCGAGCGAGGTGAGGTACACGATCGAGGCGATGATCCCGGCCGCCGTGAGCCACAGCAGGATGCGGATGAAGTCGACGGTGGAGGAACCGTTCTGCGTGGGTCGACGGAGGTCCTCTTCGACCTGGGTGTTGGTCAGGGCCACGGCCCCGTCGGGCAGCGACGACGGCTCGCCCCGGGTGATGACCGTGGTGACGAGGGGCAGGCCGCCGAACGCCATCTCCTGCAGGTCGGCCAGGGGCAGGAACACCGTGGGGACGCCGTAGAAGAACGTCACCCCGCCGGCGGTACCCACGACCTCCCGTTCCTCGCCGATGAGGTCGATCGTCTCGCCCGGGTCGATCCCGAGGGCGACGTCGACGACGGCCTCCCCGGAGTCGGTCGCCTCCCGTCCCTCGTCGATGACCGGCGAGCCGAGGGCCCCCGGCTCGTAGCCGATCAGGTTGACGTCGACGGGCGACGCGCCGCCGAGCGTGCCCCGAAAGAGGATCACGCCGGCTGCCTCCTCGACGCCCGGGCTGTCGGCGACCGAGCCCACGACATCGTCGTCGAGGGGCCGCGTCGACGTGAACGGGCCGGTGGCCCCCTCGTCGACGACCCAGCGGTCGGTGGCGAAGGACGAGACGATGCGCCCCACCTCGTTGTCGATGCCCTTGGACGTCCCCGTGACCAGCAGCGTGAGGGCGAAGATGAGCGAGGTGGCCACGATGGCGATCAGGAACCGGCGCCGCCGCCACTGCAGATCCCGGAGGCTGAGGAGCCACATCGACCGATTTCTAGTGCGTCGGCTCCGGCCCCGCGGCGTCAGTCGAGGACGGCGTCGAGGAGACGGTCGAGGGTGTAGGTGAAGAGGGCGTCGGTGTCGGTCGAGCCGGTCATCGCGGCCCGGATCACCGGGTCGATGGCCTCGTCGTCCACGTCGGCCCAGAGGTGGCGGGTGCCGACCTGGACGGGCTCCCGCTGGCGGTACTCCTCCTCGATCATGACGAAGCCGCCGACCAGGAACAGGATCGAGCGCAGGGCAGCGACCGCGTCGTCGCCGTCCAAGCCGGCCGCGGTCATCTCCCGGGCGAGGGCGACCTGAGCGCGGAAGGACAGCTCGTTGCCCCGCCCGAGCTCGGTGGCCAGCTGCAGGGTGCGGACGTGGTCGTGGAACTCCTGGCGGGCCGCTCGGGCCACGGAGGCGATGCGGTCGCGGGCCCCGGTGCCCCGGGCCCGGATCGGGGGCAGGTCGGCGATCATCTCGTCGAGCACGGCGTTCAGCAGGTCTCCCCGGCTGCCCACATGCCAGTAGATGGCGGTCGGGGCGAGGCCGACGTCGGCCGCCACCTTCCGCATGCTGACGGCGTCGACCCCGTCGGTCTCCACCAGGCGGCGGGCGGCGTCGACGATGCGGCTGCGGCTTGCCGACGGCCCGGTCATCTGTAACAGTGTTGCAGAGACCCGCCGAGGTGTCGACAAGGGGGATGTCATGGGCCAGATCCGCTACGGCGCGAAGGTCGAGCAGCGCAGTCGGGAGATCGAGGCCACCCGGGCCGAGATCTGGTCCACGGCGGTCACGGCCGTCTACGAGACCGACCCGGAGCTGATCGCCGCCGTCCTCCCCAAGCCGCTCGAGCCGGCGGACCAGCCCCTGGTGCGACTCACCATCACCTCGGTCGAGATGCCCGGCCTACCCGCGTTCGGCGCCGGCTGGTTCGGCGTGGCCGCCCGCCACGGCGACCAACTCGGTGAATACCCGATCTTCATGCCCATGACCACCGAGCAGTCCGTGCTCGGGGGGCGGGACACCTACGGGGAGCCCAAGAAGATCGCCGACGTGTGGGCCCGACGCGACGGCGACGCCATCGACGCCGGCATCGCCCGGATGGGCTTCACCGTCTGCGAGATCCAGGGCACGGTCACCGAGGCCCGGGAGCCCTACGAGAAGACCAAGTGCGACTTCTGGTTCAAGCTCTCGCCGTCGGCCGAGACGGCCGGCGAGCTCGACCAGGACCCCCTCCTGGTCTACGGCGAGAAGACCGAGAAGGCCCGGGTCCACGAGGGCATCGACGGCGAGGTCGTTCTGAAGGACTCGCCCCTCGACCCCATCGCCGACCTCGTCGTGCGCCGGGTCGTGGACATCAACTGGACGGAGCGGGCCTCCACCCAGGTCGGCCGGGTCATCGGCCCGGTGCCCCGGGAGGACCTGGTCCCCTTCATCCACCAGCGCTACGACGACCTGTCCGTCCTTGGGAAGAAGAGCTGAGATGAGCGACGAAGTCGATCGTTACACGATCATCTCGGCCGACTCCCACTGCGGGCTGCCCGCGGCCGAGTACCGGCCCTTCCTGGACGAGAAGTACCACGGGCGGTTCGACGACTACCTGGCCGAGCAGCAGGGCTCCCGGGAGGAGGCCCTGAAGCTCAACTACGACTACATCATGGGCTGGGAGACCGAGAACGCGGAGGGCCTCCGGGGCGCCTTCGACCCCGAGCAGCGGGACAAGGAGATGGATGCCGACGGCGTGTCGGCCGAGGTCATGTTCGCCGACGCCGATGCCATCACCGGCATGGCCTCGCCGCCCTTCGGGGCCGGCTTGGGCGCCGGGATGATCGACGACCCCGAGTTGGCCTACGCCGGGGCCCGGGCCCACAACCGCTTCCTGGTCGAGATGTGCAGCCACAGCCCGGAGCGCCGCGGCGGCATCGCCCTGGTCCCCGTCGCCCACGACATCGAACGGGGGGTCGAGGAGGTCGAGTGGCTGGCCGGCCAGCCCGGGATCCGGGGGGTGATGATCCCGACCATGTGGCGGGACCGGCTGCCCTACAACGACGCCGCCTACGACCCGGTCTGGGCCGCCTGCGAGGCCGCCGGGTTCCCGGTCCACACCCACTCGGGCGAGGCGCCTCGGGAGGAGATGGGCGAGCACATCGGCATCTACCTGGCCGAGGTCGTCTGGTGGGCGACCCGTCCGATGTGGCACCTGCTCTTCTCCGGTGCCTTCGAGCGCTTCCCCGGGCTGAAGTTCGTGGTCACCGAGGCCGCCGCCTACTGGTCGACCGACATGATGTGGAAGTGGGACCAGTACCTGGGGGGCGGGCACACGACCAAGAAGATGGCCGCCCTGATGAAGGGCAAGATCTCCAAGCTGCCGTCGGACTACTTCGGCGCGAACATCTTCATCGGAGCCTCGACCATGTCGCCGGAGGAGATCCGGCGCCGCCACGTCATCGGCTGTGACGTCGTGATGTGGGGCACGGACTACCCGCACCCGGAGGGGACCTGGCCCCACACGCAGGCCAAGCTCCAGTCCGACTTCGTGGACGTGTCGGTGGAGGACACCCGCAAGCTGTTGGGGGAGACGGCGGCGGTCTGTTACGGCTTCGACCTCGACGCCCTGGCTCCCATCGCCGAGCGGGTCGGGCCCACGCCCGCGGACCTGCACCAGGACCCCGACCTGCGCACCGATCCCGACGAGGTGGCCAACGCCCGGTGGTGGAAGGCCGAGTACGACGTGCAGGCCCCGGTGTGAACCCTCCCGATCCGTACCTTGTGCACCAGTGCGCCAAATCTGGCGCACTGGTGCACAAGGTAGGAGCGCTCTGATGGACGACCTGAAGGGAAAGGTCGCCGTGGTCACGGGCGGGGCCGGGGGGATCGGGCGGGGGATCGTCGAGGCCCTCCTGGAGGAGGGGGTCCGGGTCGTCATCGCCGACATCGAGGCCCCCGTGCTCGCCGCCGCCGTCGCCGAGCTGTCGGCACGGGGTGACGTGCGAGGCGTGCGAACCGACGTGTCCGACCCGGCCTCCTTCGAGGCGTTGGCCGACGACGTCTTCGCCGCCGAAGGGGCCTGCCACCTCCTCTTCAACAACGCCGGGGTGACCTCCGGCGGCGGGGGCAAGCCCTGGGAGCAGGAGGCCAACGACTGGCGTTGGTGCTTCAGCGTCAACGTCTTCGGCCCAGCCAACGGCGTGCTCTCCTTCGTGCCCCGCATGATCGAGTCGGGCGAGCCCGGCGTGGTCGTGAACACGTCGTCGGGCGACGGCGGCATCGCCCCGGTGCCCTACGCCTCGGTCTACGCCTCCAGCAAGGCGGCCGTCTCCTGCTTCACCGAAGCCCTGGCCCACCAGTTCGCGTCGGGCGAGACCAATCTGAAGGCGGCCGTGTTCTACCCGGGCGGCGGCCTCCTGGACACCGGGCTCTGGACCGCCCAGCGCAACCGGCCCGACGAGCTGGCCCGCCAGATGGACCGGGCGCCGGCGCCGGGCACGACCTTCGCGGAGTTCAAGGAACAGCTGGCCGCCGCCGGCCGCCCGACCGACGTGGTCGACCTGTTGGAGCTGGGCCGCTTCGTGGTCGCCGGCGTGAAGGCCGAGCAGTTCATCATCGGCTACGACCTCGACCGGGCCGGGAAGCTGTTGCACGCCCGGGCCGACGCCATCGCGGAAGGGGCCCTGCCGCCCAACATGATGGAGTTCTTGTGAGCTTGCGTGACGCTGCGCAGCGGAGCGGAGCAGCTTCGCCGGTGACGGAGATGGCGAAGCCAGCCGGGCGGAGCACGGCGAATGTGGCGGAGTTCCTGTGAGCACCGCCGAGCGCTATGCCGTCATCTCCTCCGACGGCCACGCCGGCGCCGAGCTCTACGAGTACCGGGACTACCTCGCATCGCAGTGGCACGACGACTTCGACGCCTGGGCCCCCACCTACGTCAACCCCTTCGCCGACCTCCAGGCCCCGACCGCGTACCGGAGCTGGGACTCGGCCCGCCGCCTGGAGGAGACCGAGTCGGACGGCATCGTGGCCGAGGTCCTCTTCCCCAACACGGTTCCGCCCTTCTTCTCCGAAGGAAACCTGGTCGCCCTCCCGCCGACGGCCGAGGACTACGACCGGCGCTGGGCCGGCCTGCAGGCCCACAACCGGTGGAGCGCCGACTTCTGCGCCGCCGCGGCTGGTCGCCGGGCCGCGGTGGTCCAGGTCTTCGTCAACCGCATCGAGGACGCCGTGGCCGAGGTGCGCTGGGCCCGGGCGACCTTCCCGCTCCTGGCCGGCGTGCTGCTGCCGTCGGTGCCGCCCAACTCGGGCCTGCCCGGCCTGTGGGAGCCGCACTACGACCCGCTCTGGCGGGTCTGCGAGGAGCTGGACGTCCCCATCCAGGTCCACGGTGGGGGCGGACTGCCCGACTACGGCGAGCACGAGGCGGCCCGGGCGATGATGCTCATCGAGCTGCCCTGGTTCGCCCACCGACCGGTGTGGCACCTCATCTTCTCGGGCGTGCTGGAGCGATTCCCGGCGCTGCGGGTGGTCCTGACCGAGCAGGGCGTGGCCTGGCTGCCCCGCGGCCTCGAGACCCTGGACTGGTTCTACCGACGCATGACCCTGCCCGAGGCGGCCGAAGCCCAGTTCTTCGGCGCTGTGGCCCAGGGGCTGTCGATGACCCCCTCGGAGTACTTCGCCCGGAACTTCTGGCTGGGGGCCAGCTTCCTGCGCCCGACCGAGGCCCCCCTGCGTCACGACATCGGGATCGACCGCATCATGTGGGGCGCCGACTATCCCCACAGCGAGGGGAGCTACGGGTTCACCACCGAAGCGCTGCGGGCCGCGTTCGGCGGCGTCCCCGAGGCCGAGGTTCGGGCGATGCTCGAGACGAACGCCGCCGCCTTCTTCGGCTTCGACCTGGACGCCCTGCGCCCGTTGGCCGACCGGATCGGCCCCACCGTCGACGAGGTGGCCGAGGTCCTGGCGCCCGACGACTATCCCCGCGACTCCACCTGCAACGCCTTCGACAAGGCCCAGGTCCTGCGCGCCTGGTGAGCCGACCGTGAAGGTGACCGTGTCGCCCCCGACGTCGATGGCCGAGGTGGACCTGACCGATCTCGATCTGTTCGCCGACGGGTTCCCGCACGAGCTCTTCGCCCTCCACCGCCGCGAGGCGCCGGTCTGGTGGCACGAGCCGACCGAGCACACCCCGGACGGTGAGGGCTTCTGGTCGGTGGCCACCCACGCCGAGGTCCAGCACGTCCAGCACGACGCCACCACCTACTCCTCGGAGCGGGGCGGCGACCGCGAGCACGGCGGAACCCTCCTGCAGGACATCGAACAGGCCGGGATGGTCCTGTCGATGATGGACGACCCCCGTCACCGCCGCATCCGACGGTTGGTGACCTCTGGGCTCACCCCTCGGACGATCAGCCGACTGGAGGACGACCTGCGGGCCCGCACCCGGGTGCTGGTCGACCGCATCGAGCCCGGCACGCCGTTCGACTTCCTCGTCGACGTGGCCGCCGAGCTGCCCATGCAGGCCATCTGCGGCCTGCTCGGCGTCCCGGAGGCCGACCGGCACGGGCTGGCCGAGGCCGTGGCCACCACCTTCGACATCCGGGAAGGCGACGCCCAGAGCGCCACCGGCTCGCCCAGGCCCGGCCACGCCTACCTGCTCGACTACGCCGTCCAGCTGGTCGACGCCAAGCGGGCGGAGCCGACCGACGACATGCTCTCGACGGTCATCCACGCCACCCTGCCCGACGAGGATCCGCCCCAGCTCAGCGACATCGAGCTCTGGTCCTTCTTCGTGCTGCTGTTCTCGGCCGGGGCCAACACCACCCGCGACGCCATCGCGGGCGGGCTGCTGGCCCTGATCGAGCACCCTGACCAGATGGCCGCGCTCCGGGCCGACCTCAGCCGACTGGGGACGGCCAACGAGGAGATCCTGCGCTGGACGACCCCGTCCCCGGCCAAGCGGCGGACCGCCACCGTCACCACCGAGCTGGCGGGCCACACCATCCGGCCCGGGGAGAAGGTCCTGTTCTGGGAGGGCTCGGCCAACCGGGACGAGTTGGTCTTCGCCGACCCCCTCCGCTTCGACATCGGGCGCAGCCCCAACCCCCACGTCGCCCTCGGCCACGGCATCCACTACTGCCTCGGCGCCAACCTGGCCCGCCTCGAGATGCAGGTCATGTTCGAGGACGTCCTGCCCCGCTTCCGCCGCTACGCGCTGGTCGAGCCCGTCGAGTGGACCCGGTCCAACCGCCACACCGGCATCCGCCACCTCATCATCGAGGTGGCCCCGTGACCGGCTCGTTGGCCCGGGCGACGGCGGAGGCGTACGTCGACGCCGTCAACGCGGTGGATCTGGACGGACTCGTCGCCCTGTTCGCTGAGGACGCCGTGCTCGACCACGCCTTCGGCCCCTTCGAGGGCACCGACGCCATCCGGGCCTTCTACGCCGAGAACGTGTTGGCCTTCACCCCGCAGGTGACCCCGAAAGACTGGCTGGAGCAGGGGCGAACGGTCACCTTCCACCTCGCGGCCCGCGTCGACGGCGCCACATCCCAGACCGTCGACCACCTGACCGTGGACGACGCCGGCCGCATCAGCCACCTCGCGGTCGGCTTCCGCTGATGGCCCACGCGCCCCGCGAGTGGCCCGAGTACCCGCCCCCGTACCACGCCAGCTTCTGGGTCGACCCCCACGGCTTCCTGCTGGAGGCCGTCTGCCACCAGGACCGCTGAGCCTCAGCTCGGCCCGCGCGCGACGTCGATCTCGGTGTCGGTGGGGTCGTCGATGAGGGGACGGTCGCCCAAGCGGTCGGTCAGCTCGACCTGCATGCTGTCGGCGCAGTCGTTGTCCGAACCGCCCTTCGTGTGCACGGTGACTCGGACCTCGGTGTCCGTCTCGACGACCTCGGCGGTCTGCTCGGTGGTGTTGCAGGACTCGAGCTGGAGCGTGAGGGTGACCCCATCGGGCTCGAGCCGGGCCCCGAACACCGGCGTCGGGTCGGTTCCGCCCCCGCAGCCCGAGGCGATCAGCAGGCCGGTCACCACCAGGGCCGCCAGGCCGAGTCGTCGCACGGGCGCATCGTACGGGCACGATGGGGCGTGCCCGTGGACGCCGTCCCCGACATCGTCACGCCCCGGCTGACGTTGCGGCCCCTGCCGCTCGAGGTCATGGAGGAGCGGTCCGCCGGCGACTTCGACGGCTCGGGGTGGCTGTACGAGCTGCGGTCGGGCCAGCTCCGGGAGGATGCGGACTACGCGCCCTGGTCGCTGCGGGACGTGATCCTGACGGACACGGGGGAGACCGTCGGCCACGGCGGGTTCCACGAGGCACCAGTCGAAGGGGTGACCGAGATCGGCTACCGGATCCACACGGCGTGGCAGGGCCGTGGCTTCGCCACCGAGGTGGCCGAGGGGCTGATGACCTACGGGCGAGCCAACGGGGCGACGGCGTTCCTGCTCTCCATCTCCCCCGACAACGCCGCCTCCCTGGCCATCGCGGCCAAACTCGGCTTCACCCAGGTCGGCGAGCAGTTGGATGAGATCGACGGCCTGGAGTGGGTCTTCCGCCTCGGGTGACAGGATCGCGGCCATGGAGCACGTGAGGATCGAGGAGGTGGAGGACGGCATCGTCGTCCTGACCATCGACCGTCAGGACCGCCGCAACGCCCTCAGCAACAAGGTGCTGGCGGAGTTGCACGAGGCGGTGGACACCATCGGGTCGGACCCGGCCATCCGGGTCGTGGTCATGACCGGGGCGGGGGCCGGCTTCTCCGCCGGCGCCGACATGAAGGGCGGGCCGGAGGAGATGCAGGGCCTCGGGGGTACGCCGATCGGTGCCCTCCTCGAGTCCGCCCAGAACGACGTGGTCAGGACCTTCGCCAGCCAGGAGCACATGGCCGGCCTGTTCGAGAAGATCCACCGGCTCCGGCAGCCGGTCATCGCCGCCGTCAACGGCGCCGCAGTCGGCGGCGGGTTCGCCTTGGCGCTGGCCTGCGACATCCGCTTCGCGGCCGAGTCCGCCACCTTCGGCGCCGTCTTCATCAAGCGGGGCGTGTCGGCCTGCGACATGGGGACCTCGTACCACCTGCCCCGGCTGGTCGGGGCGTCTCGCTCGGCCGAGCTGCTGCTGACCGGCCGGACCTTCGACGCCACCGAGGCCCGGGACATGGGCCTCGTCCTCGCCGTCGTCCCCGACGGCGAGGTGGTGGAGCGGGCCCTGGTCACCGCCCGCCAGATCGCCGAGAACGGACCGCTGGCCGTCTGGATGACCAAGGAGACCATGTGGCAGACGGTCGACTCGCCCAGCCTCCGTCACGCCCTCGACCTCGAGAACCGCACCCAGATCATGTGCACCGGCACGGGTGAGCTGGCCGAGGCCTTCGCCGCCTTCCGGGAGGGCCGCACCCCCACGTGGGGACCGCTGTGACGGCTCGCTTGGCCCTGGCCGCCGTCGGCCCCGTCGTTCTGGCCTCCGATCCTCCGGCCCCGACCAGAGGATCGGAGGCCAGAACGGGGGCGCGACGTCAGCCGGGGTCGATCTGCTCGCGGATGGTGTCCATGGTGGCGGCGATCTGGGCCGACTCGTGCAGGCCCATGACCTGGCTCTCACCCAGCCCCTCGGCCAGGCACCGGTGGACCTCGTCGACCTGGTAGCGCAGGCCCTCGCCCTCGATGGGCGTGGCGATGACCTCGGCCTGACCGAAGGCGTCCCGCACGGTCAGCGCCTCGGGGCAGTGCATGAACGCAGGCAGCTCGATGCTGCCCTCGGTGCCCACGATCCGGGCGGTGCAGGCCAGGTTGACCCGGATCGAGGCCTTCACCACGGCCAGCTTGCCGCCCGGGTGGTGCAGCGTCGCGGCCACGGTCTCGTCGACGTCGGTGGTGCCCATGTGCCCGCTGGCCGCCACCCGGTCAGGGGCCCCGAGGACGAACGAGGCCAGCTGCAGCGGGTAGACGCCGAGGTCGAGCAGGGCCCCGCCGCCTCGGGCCGGGTCGAACAGGCGGTGCGCGGGGTCGACGGGCATGCGGAAGCCGAAGTCGGCCTCGACGAAGAGGGGCTCGCCGATGCGACCGTGCAGCAGGAGCTCCCACAGCGTCACGTAGGCCGGCAGGAACCGGCTCCAGATGGCCTCCATGAGGAAGCGCTCGGCCAAGTGGGCGCTGGCCGTCATCCGCAGCACCTCGGCCTCGGTCATGGCCAGTGGCTTCTCGCAGAGCACGTGCTTGCCGTGATCGAGGAAGAGGCAGGCGTCGTCGGCGTGGCGGGACTGCGGGGTGGCGACGTAGACGACGTCGACCTCGTCGTCGTTCGCCAGCGCCTCGTACTCGCCGTGGCGCCGAGGGATGTCCCACTCGTCGGCGAACGCCTCGGCCCGTTCCTCGGTCCGCGACGCCACCGCCACCAGCTCGGCGTCCGGGGTCTGCTGGAGACCCTGAGCGAACTTGGCCGCGATGCCGCCGGTGGCCGCGATGCCCCATCGTGTGGTCACAGCCGGACAGTCTGGCCTGTGGGTCCCCCGAGGGTCAGGTCCGGTTGGCTGCGGTCAGCCTGCCCTCAGGCCGCGGCGTCGGTCGTCGGGGCCGGGAGCGGGGAGGAGGAGCCGGCGCCGGCGGGGGGAAACGACGGCGGGGTCGTCCTCACCCCCCCGCCGGCCCCGGTCGCGGGCCCCGCAGGCGGAGGGAGAGCCGAACCTGCGGGGTGAAGAGAGCGAGCCTCGGTCTCGGTCATGGGTGGAGCGTGCGCCCTGAGGTTGAGGCCAGGCGGTGAGTGGCCTGAGAGGTCCCTGGGAATGACGCCGGACTCAGGCGTCGAGGCCGGCGATGCGGTCCCGGAGCCAGCCCGCGGCCCAGAAGTTGTCGGCGTCGCCTGCGTCGAGCAGGGCCTGCTGGGCGTCGCGGGCCACGGCCTTCGCCCCGGCATGGCCGCCGTCGCGGGCCAGCACGGCTTCGGCCAGGTGCAGGGCCAGGACCGGCTCGCCGGCGGCCAACCTGTCGATCGCCCGCTCGAGCACGGCCTCGGCGCCCAGCAACCCGGCGAGGTCGACGGTCGCATCCCGCGGATCGACGGGATAGAGCTCGGTGGAGGACTGCAGGCGGAACCAGCCCACATAGCTCTCCCAGAAGGTGCGCACCGCCCAGGGCACGCGCCCGTAGCCCTGGCCGACGCGCCCCTCCTTGGGCAGCTCGATCTCCCGCATGAGCGTGAGCACGTCCTTCCCCGCGTTGATGCCGTCGAGGGTGGCTCGGTGGACGTGGTCGACGGCCCCGTGCAGCCGGGCCAGCGAGGCGTCGATCAGGTCGGCCCCCACAATCGGGTCGTGGCGGCCGGTGATCAGCACCTCGGGCTGCAGGGCCCGGACCGTCTCCACCGCGGCCAGGTAGGGCTCGGCGTACCGGTAGCGGTCGCCCCGCAGCGTGTTGAAGTTCGGGAAGTGGGGGAACAGCGGCCCGAAGAGGTTGCTGACCAGGGCGGTGCGACGCTGCGGCAGCCAGACCACGCAGGCGTCTCGGGTCTCACCGCCGGGGGTCGAGATCAGCTCCAGCTCGAGTTCGCCGACGGTCAGCTCGATCCGCGCGTCGAAGAGGAGGTCCGGGGTCGGCCGGTCCTGGTCCATCGGAGCGCCGGGGCTCTCCTCGGCCAGCCGGCCGATGATCTCGGGCAACTGGCCGAACCAGATCATGGCCGTGGAGAAGCGAAAGCGCTGGATGCGCAGGTCGTCGGCCTGGCAGGCCGGGTTGGCGGCCTGGGCCACGTACTGCGTGTCCGGCTCCCGGAACAGCCCGACCCCGCCGACGTGGTCCACGTGGGCCTGAGTGGTCACGATGTACGGCGTAGGGCCCGGATGGACGGCGTCGAACACCCGCCTGTGGTGCGGGGCCTCGAAGCCCATGCCGGTGTTGACGACGACCCGTCCGGTCTCGGTGCCGATCAGGTAGGCGGCCGTGGTCCCGCCCGAGCGCCAGATGCCGTCGGCCACGGGGTGGGCGGGGTCGTCGTAGCGAGGGATGAGCAGCTCGGCGCCGGGGCGCTCGTCGATGAGCCGGTCCACCGCCTTGTCGATCTTGGCCATCAGTGCACTTCCTCCTGCACGGCGAAGCGGTCGAGGTAGAAGCCGAAAGGGGCCCGCAGCTCGTCGGGCTCGGCCCCGAAGTCCCGGCGCACGTCGTAGACGACCTGGCCGTCCTTGCCCCGCTCGTGGTCGATCAGGTAGCCGGCGATGGCGGCTCGTGCGTCCGGGGTCATGGGCAGCCCGGCCACCTCGTAGACGCGGTCGACGGTGGCCACGTCGTCGGCCATGAACTCGTGGAAGAGCACGTCGACCGACCGATCGGCGGGGACCGGGGGCCGGTCCCGCACCGATGCCTCCAGCAGGCGCTGCACCCGGTCGGCCCAGTAGGCCAGGTACCACTCGGGCTCGGTGGTCCGGTAGCTCATGCGGGCCCCGTAGGTCACCATCGTGGCCGCCGACTGGATGACCGAGACCGGATCCCGGTGGGTGACCACGACGGTGGCGTCGGGGAAGGTGGCCAGCAGTGGACCGAGCTGCTCCAGGTGCTGGGGCGACTTCAGGACCCAGCGCTCACCGGGCGAGTACCACTGCAGGACCTTCAGGACGGTGCGCAGGTACTCGTAGTGCGGGGTCTGGTCGGTGGCCAGGTAGTGGTCCCGCCACTCGGGCACCCGGGCCACCCACTCCAGCTCGTAGCTGGAGAAGTCGGGGAGCTGCAGCTCCAGCTCCTCGTGGACGTGGTCGGGCGCCATCGGGTGCATCGCGGCCAGGTAGGGGACGGTCTGCTGCATGGCCTCCCACGCAGCCGCGCAGCGCTGGTGGCGGGGGTCGGCGGCATCCCGGGTGGCGGGCTCACCAGGCGTGGGCACGGGCTCGTAGCTCTCCCACAGGGGCAACGAGCGCAGGCGGGGATCGGCGGCGATGAGGTTGACCAGGTGGGTGGTGCCCGACCGGGGGAGGCCGACCACGATGATCGGGGCCACGATCGCCTCGTCGTGGATCTCGGGGTGCCGGGTCAGGAGGGCGTGGATGCGAAGGCGGTTGGCGGCGTAGCGGACACAGTCGTTGAACAGGATCATGCGTCCGAGGCCCGTGCGGTCCGGGTCCCGGTCGACCTCGCCCAGCCAGCGTGCGAGCCGGTCCCGGAAGTCGTCGGGGCCGAAGTCGTCGAGGCCCGTGCGCTCCACGGCGGCCGAGAGCACGGCCCTGCTGCTCAGCTCGGTCGCCACCCGCTCGCCGAAGGCCAGCACCCCCCGTTGGTGCTCGCTGAGAACGGGGTCGGCCAGGTCCTCGATGCGGATCGGCTCGGGGCTCACCCCAGGACCGAGAAGCCGCCGTCGACCACCAGCGTGTGGCCGGTGACGTAACGGGCGGCCGGGCTGGCGAGGAAGAGGACGGCCCCGGCGACGTCGGCCGGGGTGGCGAAGCGGCCCATCGGGGTCCGGGCCAGGAGGGGGGCGGTGATCTCGTCGAAGGGCAGCATCGGGGCGGTCATGTTCGTCTCGACCACGCCCGGGGCGACGGCGTTGACCCGGATGCCGTCCCGGGCCCAGCTCACGGCCAGGGTCTTGGTCGTCTGCACGACCCCACCCTTGGCCGCGCCGTAGCCCGGCACGATCTCCATCCCGAAGAAGCTGGCCATGGAGCCGACGTTGACCACGCTGCCGCCACCGTCGACCTCGCTGGCCGCCAGCCGGGCGTGGCAGGCCTGGGCCAGGCGGAAGGGCGCGACCAGGTTGACCGCCAACACCTCCTCGAAGACCCCGTCGTCCCACTCGCTGCGCCCGCCGGGCAGGTTCTGGCCGGCGTTGTTGACCAGGACGTCGAGGGCGTCCAGCCCGTCGGCCAGCGCTCGGACCTCGTCGGCGTCGGTCATGCGACAGCGGCGGAAGGCGAACCGGGAGAGGTCGTGGTCGTAGTCACCGGCCCCCTCCCGGGTGCCGGTGATCGTGACCATGGCCCCGGCGTCGGCGAAGGCCGTGGCCACGCCGAGCCCGATGCCGTTGGAGCCGCCGGTCACCAGGACCTGCGCCCCGGCGAAGTCGAACGCCACGCTCGTCACACCCGTGCCCCCACGAGGCCTACCGTATGACCTGCCATGCCCATCGATCCCACGACCGTCTTTCCGGGAGCCATCCGCCAGAACGGCTACGTCGTCCGCGACCTCGATGCTGCCATCGAGGCTTGGCTGGGCCTCGGGGTCGGGCCGTGGATCACCCTCGGCCCGATGGAGCAGGGCATGGTCTACCGGGGCGAGCCGACCCGGCCCACGATCACGCTCGCCTTCGCCAACTCCGGCGACCTGCAGATCGAGCTCATCCACCAGACCGGTGACGCCCCCACCGCCTACAACGAGTTCCTGGACTCCGGAGGCGAGGGCTTCCACCACCTGGCCTGGTGGGCCGAGGACGTCGCCGCCGTCGAGGCCGCCGCTCACGCCGCCGACTGGCCCGTCATCTTCAAGGGTGACGGCACCAGCGTGGCCGCCTTCTTCTACTGCGAGGCCCCGGAGGTCGCGGCCACCTGCCTCGAGGTCATGGAGTTGAACGAGATGACCCAGGGCCTGGCCGACCACGTCCGCCAGGCCGCCGACGACTGGGACGGCAGCACCGACCCGGTCCGCAAGCTGTTCTGACCGCTACCAGACGGGCTCCCACTGGCGGGTCTCGGCGGAGCGGTAGAGGGCCTGGGCGGCGCGGAGCTCGCCGAGGGCGTACTCGGGGGTGACGGGGTACTCGGTGTCGTCGAGGACGGCCGCCTCGAAGGCCCGGATCTGGTTGCCGTAGCTGTGCATGTAGTTGCCCCGGCTGACCACGGTGCCGGTCAGTTCCGTGCCGGGCGTGCCGTCCCACAGCACGACTTCGCCCAGGGCCTCGACGACCAGCTCACCCTCCGTGCCGGTGACCTGGAAGAACGGCTCCAACGCGGCCGCACCGGGCGTCAGGGTGACGTCGAAGCTGGCCACGACGCCGGAGTCGAAGCGGCACAGGGACCGGACCATCGACTCGCCCTCCATCGCCGCGTACGGATGGCCGGTCACGGAGAGCACCTCGGTGACCTCGCCCAGCCACATGCGCAGCGGGCGGAACCAGTGCGACCCGGTGTCGACGGCCACGCCCCCGCCGGCGGACCCGGCCGACAGGCGCCACGCCCCCTCGGCGTAGAAGTCACCCATCGGCGGGGCGCAGTGCCACGAACGGGCGCTGATGACCTCGCCGATGGCCCCCTCGGCGATCAGGCGCTGGACCTCGACGACCTCGGGCCAGAACTGGGCGTTCTCGGCGATCTGGAAGACCACGTCGGCGGTGGCCCCCGCGGCGAGGACTCGCTCGGCCGACTCGACCGTGTGGGCCAGCGGCTTCTCGAGCAGCAGGTGCTTGCCGGCCGACAGCACGGTGGTGGCCACAGGCTCGTGGAGATGGTGGGGGACCATGACCAGCGCGGCGTCGAAGGCGTCGGCGGCGAGCGCCTCGTCCAGCGAGGTGAAGGCGATTGCGCCGGAACGCGCCGCCAATGCCTCGGCCCGGGCCCGGTCCGGGTCGACGGTCGCGGTGACCGTCGTGCGCTCGGCCCGCCGGTCGATGGCGTCGTGGTGCCACGCCGCGATGGCCCCGCACCCCACCAGCCCGAGCCGAAGTCGCGTGTCCATCGGGTTGGCTTACCATCCCCCGCCGATGCGAACGGTCGGGGCAGGGATGATCGTCGTCGCCCTGCTGTTCGCGACCGCGTGCACCGGGGACGACAGCGGGGCGGGTGATGCGTCGAGCCGCCCGGCCGACGACGCCTTCGGGCGGGCGGCCCGAGGCCGCGGTCAACCGCTGCCTACTGGCCGACGGCACCCTGCTCACCGGCGACTGGCGCCTCTACGACTGAGCCCGACACCACCCCTTCTGGAACCTGAATCTCGCGGCCACCACGAGCGACAGGTTCCAGAACGCGGGGGTTGGGCGTGACGCCACGGTCGGCGGTCATAGCATCGCGGTCTGGAGATGGCGGATCACACCCGGCGCCTGCTCAGCGCATCCGTGCTCGTGGCCATTCTGGCCCTGCCCGGGGTCCCGCGGGTGGCCGAGGCTGCTCCCGCGTCGCCGGCGGCCGTCCCGATCGAGGCGTCGGCGTACCGGGTCGACGACGTGACCCCGCCCGAGGCCACCGCTCCGCAGCTGGGCCTCGAGCCCTTCGTGACCATCGGGGTCTCCTACCGGTCGCCATCCGCGGTCGACGGCCGGGTTCGGGCCCACACGGCCGACGGGTGGACGGCCTGGTTCGACCTGCACGGGGCCGACGGCGGGGGTGACGGCCCCGCTCCCAGCAGCCCCGAGGCGGGCCACGCCCCGCCCGCCAGCGACCCGGTCTGGGTGGGCGAGGCCGATGGCTTCCAGCTGTCCCTCCCTGACGACGCCGCCGGCCTCGTCGTCCACCTCGTGCGACCCACGGGCGAGGCCGCGGCGGTGGCCGGACCGACGGAGGCGGCGGCGGGCACCGCCCCGACCATCCGCATGCGGGAGGCCTGGGGCGCCCGGCCGTACCGGGGCACCGTCCGCCTCAACTCGTCGCTGCGCCGCGGCCTCATCCACCACACGGTGAACTCGAACACGTACAGCCGGAACCAGGTGCCCTCGATGCTGCGGTCGATCCAGGCCTACCACCAGGACACCCGGGGCTGGGCCGACATCGCCTACAACTTCGTGGTCGACCGGTTCGGGACGCTCTGGGAGGGCCGGGCCCGCAGCTACGAGGACCCGGTCATCGGGTCGGCCTCGTCCGGGGACGAGACGGGCAACGTCACCGTGGCCTTCCTGGGCGACGGCTCCCGCTACACACCGTCGTCGAGCGTCCTGCGCTCGATGGGGCGCCTCCTCGGCTGGAAGCTGCGCAGGCACGGCCTGACCCCGACCCGGGCCAACATCATGGGCCACCGCGACATCGGCCAGACCAGCTGCCCTGGCGACGCCCTCTACGCCCGGATCCGCGTCGTCGAGGACGTGGCCCTCGTGGCCCCGGGGCCCTATGTCGACGTGCCCTGGGCCAACCGACAGGCCCGAGCCATCCACTGGGCCGGTCACACCCGCATCATCCCGCCGTACGACGACGGCCGGTTCCGGCCCCGGGGCGACGCCACCCGGGCCGACGCCGCCGTCTGGCTGTGGCGCTTCGCCGGCTCTCCACCCGGCGCCGCAGAGCCCTACACCGATGTGGCGGGCAACGCCCCCTTCATCGAGGCCGTCCAGTGGGGCTACGGCGCGGGCGTCCTGCGGGGGATCTCCGCCACTCGCTTCGGCCCGGGCCGGGACATGACCCGTCAGGCCATGGTCGACATGCTCTGGCGCTTCCTGGACGAGCCGGCCGTCGCCGTGCCGCACCCGTTCACCGATGCCGCGCCCCGCTCCTCCCTGGACTGGGCGGCCGAGTTCGGCGTCGTCGGGGGGACCACGTTCCGCGGCACCGACGCCCTCGACCGGGGCACCGGCGCGGTGTTCCTGTACCGGATGCGCCCGTTCGCCGACGTCAGCCCCAACAGCGTGAACCGGGCGGCCGTGGACTGGGCCCGGGCCCGCGTCATCGTCACCGGGTTCGACGACCACACCTTCCGCCCCGCGAACGTCATCACCCGCAAGGCGGCGGCGGACTGGGTCTGGCGCTTCCTGGACCGCCCGGGGGGTGGCCCGGTCGACTCGACGCCCGGGGCGGGCCCGCTCACCCGGGCCACCGCGGTCACCTGGCTCTGGGCGGCCGCGGGCTCACCCACCGTGACCCTGCCGTCGGGATACGCCGACGTGGCCTCCGGGGCACCCCACGAGATGGCGGCGGCGTGGGCCGAGGACTTCACCCTCTTCCCCGACGTGCCCGCCCCGACCTTCGTCGCCGACCACACGGTCACCCGGGCTCAGTTCGTCCGCGCGCTCTACCGCCTCGCTCGACGCCCGACGGCCTGGGCCGTTCCCCCGCCCGGCACCGTCCTCTTCTGACGGGCGCCAGACTGGGGGCATGAGTGTCGACGGCGACGATCCGATCGAGATCGTCCCCTATGACCCGGCGTGGCCCGCCGCAGCCGTCGCCGCCACTGAGGAGGTCGTCACCGCACTCGCCCCGTGGGTGGTCGATGTCCTGCACATCGGGAGCACGGCGGTGCCGGGGCTGGCGGCCAAGCCGGTGATCGACCTGATGGCCGGGGTGCGCAGCCTGGACGACAGCCCGGCGATCGTCGTCGCCGTGGAGGGCCTGGGTTATGAGTACGTCCCCGAGTTCGAGGTCGAACTGCCGTTCCGCCGGTACTTCCGGCGCAGCGTCAATGGCGTGCGCACCCACCAGATCCACGTCGTCGAGCGCACCGACGCCGCCTGGTGGGACCGCCACGTCGCCTTCCGGGACTGGCTGCGCACCCACGACGACGACCGGGACGCCTACGCCGACCTCAAACGCCGCCTGGCCGCCGAGCACCGCCACGACCGGGCTGCCTACACCGACGCCAAGTCCGACTTCATCCACGCCGTCGAAGCCCGCGCCACGCCCCCTTGACCTCCTGGAACCGGTCGTTTGTGCGGGCCGCGAGCTTCAGGTTCCAGAACGGGGGATCAGGGGTTGCCGGCGGCGTAGAGGGCCTGGCGCACGGCATGGAGCGCCTCGGTGACCGTGCCTTCGTCCGGGCCCAGCCCGGCCCGCACCGCGGCGAGGGCGGGCAGGAAGAGGGCCCCCGCTTCGGCGTGGGCGGCCCGTCCTGCCGCGGTGAGGCGGAGGCGGTAGGACCGGCGGTCGTCGGGGTTGGCCTCCCGTTCGGCGTGCCCTCGGCGCTCCAGGCGCTTCACGTAGCTGGACACGGTCGTCGGGGGCGCCGCCATCCAACGGGCGAGGTCGCTCGGCGTCGCCCCGTCGCCGGCGAGCAGCAGGGAGTAGAGGGCGAACTCGTCGCCGTCCAGGCCGGCGGGCCGTAGCGCCCGGTCGAGGAGCCCGTTCGTCGCCCGGGACACGAGCCAGACGTTGAAGAGGACGTTGTCGAGGCGCTCGTCGATCGCCGGCGGCTCGGATCCCCCCTTGACAGAAGTGCTGCGATCTCGCATCATCTCCAGTATAGTACGAAATCGCACCAACTCGGAGGACCTGATGCCCATCACCGAACACCCCGAGATCACCGTCGTGGCCGGCGGGTCCGACGGCGACGCCGTGACCGTCCGCTACCTGCGCCTGGCCGGCACCGACCGCGAGATCGGGCGGGACCTGGCCCTGGCCGCTCGCGCCGTGCACGGGGAGGCGGCCGGCCCGACCCCGGCCCCGGACCGTACGGTCCAACGGGTCCGGCGGCGCTGGTTCGACCAGCACCACCCGGTCCTGGCCGAGCGCATGCTCGGCGTGGCCGACGCCTTCGGTGTCGACGCCGACGACGACCGCTTCGACCTGGCGTGGCTGGCGACCTACGCCGGCCCCGCCGGCTGCTCGACGGTGGTCTACCCCGGGTCGGGGACCAAGGACGGCCACACCCTGCTGGCCCGCAACTTCGACTTCCCCACAGCAACGATCGACGAGCTCAGGGGGCTCCCGGCCCGACCCGGCACCCGACGCCTGGCGGCCGACCCGTGGATCGTCGAGCTCCACCCGGAAGGGGGACTGGCCTCGGTGGTGATCGGGATCATGGACCTCCTGGGCGGGATGGACGGCGTCAACGAGGCCGGGCTCGCCGTCTCCCTGCTGGCGGACAACGAGTCACCGGCCCCCGAACCGGTCGGCGAGCGTGTGCAGGTCGGGCTGTCCGAGCAGCAGGTCGTCCGCTACCTGCTCGACACCTGCACCACCGCGGCAGAGGCAAAGGAGGCGTTGTTGCTGGCGAAGCACTACTACGCGTTCGTGCCGTGTCACTTCGTGGTCGCCGACCGCACGGGCGCCAGCTTCGTGTGGGAGCACTCGCCCGGCCACAACCACGAGCACGTCGTCGTGCCCGACCCGGCCACCGCGGGGCGACTGGTCTGCACCAACCACCTCCTGCACCGGTGGCCCGACGCCGCCGACCTGCCCGAGGAGGACGGGACGCTGGGGACCGCGGCCCTCACCTACACCCGCTGGCGCTCGCTCGACGCCGCCACCGGGGACGGTGCGGTCGTCGACCGGGACGACATCCGCGAACAGTTCCGGGCCGTCCGCTTCGAGGCCCCGCTGGAAGGGGGCCGGACCTACTGGCACGCCATCTACGACCTGGAGGACGCCGCGGTGGACGTGGAGCTCTACGTCCGGGACGACGACGGCCGGAGTCGCTACACCCCACCCCTGCACATCGCCCTCTGACCCTCGGCTCAGCCGGCGAGGGTGGCAATGGGGAGTGGCGCCACTCCTCGCAGCGAGCTGTGCCCCCCGGCCCAGGACGCGAGGAGGTGGTCGGCCAGGCGCCGCTCGGCGTTGGTCACGGCCATCGCCCCGAAGAGGATCTCGCCGACCAGGTCCGGCTCGGCCGAAGCGAGGCCTCCAGCCAGCTCGTGGGCGGCGACCACCTCGTGATGGGCGTCGGCTTCGACGTGGACGTCGTAGAACTCGTGGCCGCCGCGGCCCAGCCGGCGCAGGGTGCGGGCGTATCGTCCCATCGGGCCGACCGAGGTCATCTCGAAGGCGGCCAGGTGGCCGACCAGCGCACCGCGCAGCCGTCGGTGGAGGCCGAGGAAGGTCACGAGGTTCACGGTGGCCAGGGTCACGCCGGGCAGGTCGTCGACATAGGCCCCGTAGGTCGGGTCGAGGTCGAGGGCGACCATCGTGTCGGCGAAGAGGTCGGCGTGGGCCTCACCGAGCCGGCCGTTGCCGTACTCGTCGGACTGGATCTCGATGATCGCCGCCTTGGCTCGCCCGCTGAGGCGAGGAATGGCCCAGGTGTGGGGGTCGGCCTCCTTGCGCTGGTAGGCGGAGCGGTGGATGGCGAACTCCCGGAGCTGGTCGAGGGTGCCCTGAGACTCCAGGAAGCTGGAGAGCGAGGGCCCGCCGGCGCCGTCGAGGAGCTGACGGAGCCCGGTCGCCATCGTGTCGGGGGTGACCACGGGGAGGAGCCCGACGTCGGCCCGCAGGGCAGCCTCGTATCGGGCTTCCAGATCGGCGGTCAGTCGGACGAGATCCGGGTGCCATTCCCAGCCGTCGTCCACGCCGGCCAGACCCCGGTAGTGGAGCTCATAGACGGTGTAGAGCGTGACGTGGGTGTCGTCGCCGGTGAGCGGGTCATCCACCGGACAGGGGACCGGCCCCAGCGGGCCCGGTTCGCCGGTCAGGCGCCGGAACACGGCGGTCGAGAGCGGCCCCCGCGGGGCGGGTGGCGACGGCGGTCGATCGAACATCGGCCCTACCTGCCCCGATCCCGCGCCGGAAAGACCGGTCGTCGGTCACGCCCTTCAGGTTGGGAGGGAGCCGCCGTCGAGGTGGATGGTCTGGGCGGTCATCCAGGCCGCCTCCTCCGAGGTGAGGTAGACGACGGCGGCGCCGACGTCGTCGGGTCGGCCGAGGCGGCCGACGGGGACCGAGCGGGCCAGGTGCTCGGTGACCTCCCGGTTTCCCTTGTTGTCCATCAGGCCGAGGGCCAGGCAGTTGGCGGTCACACCGGAGCGGGCGTTCTCGATGGCCAGGTGGCGCATGAAAGCGACGGCCCCGCCCTTGCCCGCGCCGTAGATCGACACGCCGAGGTTGATGCCGCTGACCCCGGCCCCCGAGGAGATGGTGACGATCCGGCCCCAGCCCCGCTCCCGCATCCCGCCGATGACGGCGTGGCAGCAGTGGAGGACGCCGTAGAGGTTCAGGTCGACGTACTGGGCCCACTCGGCCGGGTCCATCTCGGCGAAGGGGCCGATGCCCATCCCTTCCGGCACACCGGCGTTGTTGACCAGGATGTCGATCGGCCCGACGGCCGCGACGGCTGCGGCCACAGCGTCGCCGTCGGTGACGTCGAAGGCGGCGACGATGGCGCCCTCGACGGAGTCGGCCACCGCCTGGGCTCGGTCGGCGTGCAGGTCGTTGACGACCACCGTCGCCCCGTGGTCGGCCAGGGCCCGGACGATGCCCTCGCCCACGCCCTGGCCGCCGCCGGTCACCAGAGCCCGCCGGCCGCTGAGGTCGAAGGCGGGCATCAGCCCAGGTCCAGCCCGCCGGGGTTGGTCCCGTTGACGATGGTCTCGGCCCGCGTGGTCACCATGGGCTTCAACTCATCATGGGGCAGGATCCAGAAGGTCCCCTCCCGCACGGCGTCCAGCACCTGGTCGGCCACGATCGCGGGGTCGATGCCCATGCCCTCGAGCATGGTCTGGTGCCCCTGCTGCAGGGCGTCGGCCTCGGTGGTCGGGCCTCCGAAGCGGTCCGGTCGGTTGCGCTCGGAGGCGAAGATCCCCGTCTTCACCAGCCCCGGACAGAGCACGCTGACCCCGACGCCGGTGCCCTGCAGCTCCAGGAACAGGGTCTCGGCCAGCGCCACCACGCCGTGCTTGGTCACGCAGTACGGGCCGAGGGTGGGGACGGCCATGATCCCGGCCCCGGACGCGGTGAACACGATGTGGCCGTCAGCCTGGGCGACCAGGCGGGGTCCGAAGAGGCGGGTCAGGTGGATGACGTGCTGCAGGTTGACCCCGAGAAGCCAGTCCCAGTTCTCCCGGCTGAACTCCAGGATGGGCCCGACCGGGCCGACCCCGGCGTTGGGGCAGAGGACGTGCACATCGCCGACCCTCCCGGCCAAGGCCTCCAGCGCGTCGATGTCGGTGACGTCGACCACGTGGCTGGTCCCGCCGAGCCGACCCGTGACCTCGTCCAGCGCGGCCTGGTCGATGTCGACCAGCACCAGCTCCATGCCCTCGGCCGCGAATCGCTCGGCCATGGCCAGGCCGATGCCACTGGCGGCCCCGGTGATCAGTGCGGTCTTGCCCTCGAATCGGTCCATGGTGACTCCTATCCAGCGAAGCGCAAGGGGGCCGAGGTGACCCCGGCGATGATGTCGGAGGGGGAGTAGGCGACCTCGCCGGCCGGCTCCATCGTGCGGAAGCGGGCCAGGAGCTCTTCCAGCACGAGGCGGACCTCGAGCCGGGCCAGCGCCGCCCCGATGCAGTAGTGGGCGCCGAACCCGAAGGCCAGGTGGTGGTTCGGGTTCCGCCCGATGTCGAAGGTGTCGGCGGTGGGCCCGAACTGGGCCTCGTCCCGGTTGGCCGAGCTGTAGAGCATGAGCACGGGGTCGCCCGCGGCGATGGCCACGCCGCCCAGCGTGGTGTCCTCGGTGCTCGTGCGCATGAAGCAGATGACCGCGGTGGTCCAGCGCAGGATCTCCTCCACCGCGGGCGCGATCAGGGAACGGTCGTCGACGAGGCGCTGCCACTGGTCAGGACGCTCGGCCAGCGCCCACAGGCCTCCCGAGATGGTGTTCCGGGTGGTCTCGTTGCCCGCCACCAGGATCTGGTTCAGGAACATGTAGAGCTCGTCGTCGTTCAGGTCCTCTGCGGCCAGGACCGAGATCAAGTCCTCCCGGGGCTCGACCCGGCGCTCGCCGATGACCGCCATGAAGTAGGCCCGCATGTCGACCTGGATGGCATCCCGCTCCGCCGGGGTCAGGTCCAGGGCGCCGGGGATCATGGCTTCGGACCAGTAGAAGAACCGCTCCCAGTCGCCGTCGGGCAGGCCGAGCAGGTCGCCGATGATGCGCAGCGGGAACGGCACCGAGACGGCCTCGACGAAGTCCACCGGCTCGCCTGCGGTCACCCGGCCGAACAGGTCCAACAGGCGCTCGCGGGCCACCGGCTCCAGAGCGCTCATCAGCGACGGCTTGAAGCCGGGCTGGACGAGCTTGCGGTACGCCGTGTGGTCCGGCGGGTCGGTGTGCATCATCGTCGGAGGCGACGGGTACTCGATGCCGATCTCCATGGTCAGGATCCCGCCCTTGGAGCTGAAGCGCTGCGGATCACAGGACACCTCGTGGACCTCGGCGTGCCGGCTGAGGGCCCAGAAGCCCTGGGTGGCGTTCCAGGCGACCGGCGCCTCGGCCCGCAGCCGGGCGTAGTGCGGGAACGGGTCCCGGGCGTTGAAGCCGGGCTCGACCAGCGCGTCGGTCAGTGGCTCGTGCGTGCCTGGCATCCCCCTGACCCCCCTCTGTTGTCGGCTCTCGGCCCGCGGTCGGCTGCGCCGACTACTTCCGCCGGAAGTTCGGCTGGCGCTTCTCTTTGAAGGCCCGGGGGCCCTCCTTGGCGTCCTCGGAGCCCATGACCGCCATGCCGTAGGTCATCTCGTGGGCGAACGCCTCTTCCTCCGACAGGGTCTCGGTCTCCCGTAGCGTCCGGAGGATGGCTTCGACGGCGAGCGGGCCGTTGAAGTTGATGACCTCGGCGATCTCACGGGCCTTGGCCAGGGCCTCGCCGGCGGGGACGACGTGGCCGATCAGGCCGATGTCCTTGGTCTCGTGGGCGGTCAGGTGCTTGCCGGTCAGCAGGATCTCGGCGGCGATCGTGTACGGGATCTGGCGGCGCAGGCGGACCGCCGACCCACCGGCCGGGTAGAGCGACCACTTGGCCTCGGAGACGCCGAAGGTGGCCGTGTCGCCGGCCACCCGGATGTCGGTGCCCTGCAGGATCTCGGTCCCCCCGGCGATGGCGTTGCCCTCGACGGCGGCGATCACCGGCTTTGGCGGCTGGTAGGTCTTGAGCAGGCCCCGGTAGATGAAGTCGACGTCGTCGGCCAGCTTCTGGGTGATCTCGTCCTGGGACAGGGCGTCGTCCTCGTCGCTGTCCCCGGCCAACGAGCGCAGGTCCATGCCGGAGGAGAAGTTGCCCTCAGCGCCGGTGAGGATGATCGTGCGGATCTCCGGGTCGTCGGCCGCCTCGTGCCAGGCGTCGTCGAGCATCGCGAACATCGTCATGGTCATCGCGTTCAAGCGATGGGGGCGGTTGAGGGTCACGATCATCGTGTGACCGTCCCGCTCGGTCAGTACCTGAGCCATGAAACGATGTCTCCTGTCGCCGCCTGCGCGGCTCCCGCTGCCTACGGCAGCTTTCGACGAACGGTGGGGGAGCTGCTTCGCTCTGCTCCGCAGCGTCGTTTCTAGTCGGAACCGAAGGTTCCGGATTCACGCAGGGCGATGAGCTTGGCATCGTCGTAGCCGAGGACGTCGCGGAGGACCGTGTCGGTGTCCTGCCCGGCCTCGGGGGCCTTGGTCGGTACGGGAAGGTCCTCGCCGACGAGGTGGAGGGGGAGGGGGAGTTGCTCGGCCCCGAGCTGGTCCACCCCGAAGAGCGGGAAGCGGTGCTGGAACTGGGCGTCGTCGACGATGGTCTTGGCCGTGTTGACCGGGGCGAGGGGCACGTTGTGCTCGTCGGCGAAGGCCAGCCACTCCGCCGAGGTCTTCGTGAGGAAGACGTCCTTGAGCACGGCCTGCAGCTCGAGGTTGCCCTTGGCGTGGTCGGCGAACTTCGAGCCGGGCCAGCGCTCGAACAGGTCGGCCCGGTCGATGCCCTCGCAGAAGTTCTTCCAGAAGGCCTGCTCGGAGGCCATGAACAGCACGTGGCCGTCGGCCGACTCGTAGAGCTGGTAGCGCACGCCCTCGCGCATGCCGGCCAAGCCCGGCGCCCGGCGCTCGTAGTCGTCGGCCGCATTGCCGGTGACCTCGTCCTCGGGACGGTTGTAGGCCAGCCAGGTCTCGATCCGGTACCAGTCCATGTAGGCGGCGGCGTCGGACTGGGCCAGCTCCATCTGGCAGCCCTCGCCGGTGGCCCGGGCCCGGATGATCCCGGCCAACAGGCCCAGCGCGCCGAGCATCGGCCCCACGTTGATGCCGATGTTGGGCATCTCGGGGATCCGGGTGAAGCCGGCCTCGTCGACCTCGGGCGGGATCAGGCCGGCCCAGGTGTCGTAGGCGATGCCGTGACTGGGCAGGTCCCGGTAGGGGCCGGTGGCGCCGTAGCCCGACAGGGTGCAGAACACGATCTTCGGGTTGACCGCCTTCAGGTCGTCGTAACCCAGGCCACGCTTGGCCAGGGCGCCGGGGCGCATGGCCTCGACGACGGCGTCGGCCCCCCGCACCAGGTCCTGGTAGACGGCCACCCCGTCCTCGGTGCGCAGGTCGAGGGTCACCGAGCGCTTGCCCCGGTGGGTGTGGAGGTGCAGGAGAGAGGTGCCTTCGACGATGGGCCACGTCATCTGGCGGATGTAGTCGCCCTGCGGCGGCTCCACCTTGATGACCTCGGCGCCGAGATCGGACAAGAACGTGCTCAGCAGGCCGGGACCGAGCAGGGAGCTCTCGATCACCCGGACGCCCGCGAGCAGGGGAGGACGGTCGGTCATGACTGGCTTTCCTAGCCGGGAGACGGCACCGGTGGGGAATCAGCCAACGGGTTCAGGCGGCGTGGGTGAAGAGGGTGGCGGCCGATGCCGGGTCGGGCTCGGGGTGGGGGGCCGCCGCCGGAGGCGGCTCGGCTGTTCGCTGTTGCTGGCCGTGCCGGTCCGGGTAGCGGCGCCATTGGGTGCCGTCGGGGGCGCGGGTGAGGGTGGAGCCGTCGGCGAGTTTGTCGAAGTGCCAGTCGGGTCGGTGGGAGAGGTCGTGGCAGTGCCCACAGACCGGGGTGAGCTCGGCCAGGTTGGTCTTGCCGTGCCCGCCGTCGGCGTGGAACGGGTTGACGTGGTGGATCTCGCACCAGTCGAAGGGCCGCCGGCAGTCGGCGAAGGAGCAGGTGGACCAGAGCGCCCCGAGGGCCAGGCGTTGGCCGGGGGTGGCGATGCGTCGGGCTCGCCCGAGGTCGAGGGGGATGGACTCGCCGCCCAGGACCAGGGGGATGATCCCGGCGGTGCAGGCCATGCGGCGGGCGACCGAGGCGGGGACGGGGGTCCCGTCGTGCATGGTCGGCCCCGGCCCGTCGTGGTCCTGACCGAACAGATCCTGAACGGTCAACGTGCAGATGACCCGGTCATGGGTCAAGGTGGGATGGTCCTGGCCTTCGGCCCGCCGGCAGGTCTCGACCAGGGCTTCGGCCAGGCGGTGGTCGTTGGTCCGCTCTTCGACGGGGACGGGCTGGTCGACGGGGTGGTCCTGGTGGTCGCGGCGGAACAGGTCCTCGCTGACCCGTTGGAGCTGGGTCAGGACGGTGCGGCCCCATTCGGGGTCGAGCTCGCCGGCGATCTGGGTCATGCCGTCCCGGTTCTTCCAGGCCCGCAGCCGGTTCTTGGCCTTCATCCGTTCCCACTCGTTGCGCCCATCGTCCTCGGAGTGACGTTGGATGAACTGCTGGAGACGCTTGCGGAACTCGAAGGCCGTCTCACCGGAACCTTGGGCCAGCAGGTCGGCTTCGTGCTCGTCGAGGGCGGCCCGGGCCGACGGGTCGGCGTTGGCTCGGGCGTGGGCCATGGCTTCGGCGTGCTCGTCGGTGATGGCCCCGTTCTCGAGGGCGTCCTGGGTCTTGGGCAACTGGCCGAGTTGGGTGGCGGTCTCGGTCCGCCGTTTGGCCTTGCCGGGCCCGCAGTTCTGTTTGCGGGCGAGGCGGTCAGCGGTGTCTTTGGCCGGGTCCGACGGGTCGTGTTCGAGGTCGGCCAGGGCCCGGAGCAGGCGGGCTTCGCGCCCGGAGGTCCAGGACCGCATCCCTTCGGCCAGTCCCAGTCGTTGGTCGATCTCGGCCCGGGTGAGCTTGTGGGGTTCCTGCCCGAGGAGGGCCACGGCCGCGTCCGGATCGAACACCAGTACTGAGTCTATCCAGGCCGATCAACTCGTACAAGTGTTCGTGAAAGAAAAGTTCGGCCGGGCCTGGCACGGCTAAGGAGCGGGCCCACCGGCTCAGTCGGCGGCGACGAGACGGTGGCCGTCGGCGCTGCGCTCGACCCGTCCGCCGCCGGTGCCGCCGAACAGCGGGGACAGCAGGAGGCCCCGCCGGTCGGCGAGCTCGTCCAGCACACGGGCCCGTGACACCACCGCGTCCTCGCGCTCCTCATCGCCCGGTGACAGATCCGACACGCCGATCACCGAGAGGAACAGGTGGCCGGGGATCATGGCCAGCTCCGTGCCCGAGTCGACCTGCACGGCCATGTGCCCGAAGTTCTCCCCGGGCCGGTCCACGAGGCTCACCCCATCGGCGACGGCGAAGGGCGGATCCACGGCGTCGACCAGGCCGGCGTCGAACAGCGGCGACAGATCCACGGCCGCGAACATCGTCTCCCCGCGGACATACGCATCGTGCTCTGCCCGGTGGTACAGGTGGCGGGCGTTGGGGAACGTCGGCCGCCACCTGTCGCCATCGGGCCGCGTGTTCCAGCCCACTCCGTCGAGGTGGGTGTTGATGACCGTGTCGACGTCCTCGGGGTCAAAGCCCTCGTCGGCCAGGGCACCTAGGAGGCGTTCGGCCCGCTCGGCGGCATCGGGCAACGTGCGCACGAAGTCGTTCGCCAGCCACGGATCGACCACGATCCTCCGACTCCCACTTGCGATCCCGTAGGCACTGAAGGCGACGAAGTAGGAGGAGGTGTCGGGAGCCAGGTCGGGCACGGCCCAGTCCGGCACCGGCCGCGCCGACGGCACGGCGAAGTCATCGTCCTCGATCCGCACGATCTCGACGTCACCGACCCTCCACCGATGCACAGCCGCAGTCTTTCCCAGCCGGCGCCCCGCCGCCCGCGGATCAGGCCCAGCCGTTGAACCCGGTGATCGTCGCCGGGTCGGGGCGGGGCACGGGCCGGAAGGTGTCACCGGTGTAGTAGCCGACGGGCAGGAGACAGGCCTGGAGGAAGGTGTCGGGCACGGCGAGCAGGGCGGCCACCCGGTCGGCGCCGTAGAGGTGCAGGGTTGTGATCGACGAGCCCAAGCCCCGGCTGCGCAGGGCCAGGCAGAAGCTCCAGACCGCCGGGTAGACCGAGCCGTAGACGGACGAGGCGGGCGCATGAGGCATGGCCACGGCCGGGTCCGGCACGGTGCGGTGGCGTCGGACGCAGGGGATGACGAGGGCCGGCACCTCGGCCAGGTGCTCGGCGATGAAGGCGGCGGCGTCAATGGTCCGTCGGGCCCGGTCGTCGAGGTCGCCCGGGTCGAAGCGACCGGCGTACGGCGCCCAAGCCTCGTGGTAGACGTCGGCCACGCCTGCCTTCAGGTCCGGGTCGTCGACCACCAGCCAGCGCACACGGGAGATCTGGTTGGACCCGACCGGTGCCTGCTCGGCGATCCCGATGCACTCCAGGAGCACGTCCCGGGGGACCGGCCGGCTCAGGTCGAGGCGGCGCCGGACCGAGCGGGTCGTGGTCAGCAGGTGGTCCGCCGCCACCCGGTCGATGTCGCCGGCCTCGGTCATTCCCCCGTTCTTACCCCCTTCCTCGACAGCCTTGGCCTCGGCGCCGCCAGGGAGGCGGCCCCCGCCGATCAGAGTAGGTAGCGCCCGCAGATCGGCCAGGGGCTGGCTCCCCGCTGGGACCACAGGTACTGGGCCCGGTGGTCCTGCTCGGCGGGCGAAGCGTTGATGGGGTCGCCGGTGCCGCCCACGGTGGCCCAGGTGCCGAGATCGAACTGGTATGCGCCCCGGTAGAGCCCCGACGGGCTGACGGCCCGGTAGTTGCCGCTCGACTCGCACTGGCGCAGGGCCGACCACTGGGCGTAGGAGGGTCCTCCCGGCCACTCGCCCAGGGGGACGAACGAGCCGTCCGCCGGCGGGCCGCCGACCCCGATCGGTACGAGTTCGGCGGCCTGGCGGGCGGCCCGTTCGGCATCCTCGGCCTCGGCCAGCACGACCGCGGCGGTGCGTTGGGCATCCTCGGCCTCGCCGAGCCTCAGGCGGGTCGTGGTGATGGTCTCGTCGAGGTCGTCGAGGTGCGCGACGGTGGCGGCCACGGCGTCGGAGGCCTGATCCCGCAGCTCCTGGTAGTAGGTCGCGGCGCGGTAGCGGGCGTTGGTGGAGTCCTCCAGCAGGGTGGCCCGGAACGTGTAGTCGAGCGGGTCGAGGTCGGCGTAGGCGATGGTCTCGGCGCTCGGGGCGCTGCCCGCGCCCATGTAGGCCTGGACGGCCAGCCGCTGGGCCGTCGCCCGAGCCGCCCGCAGGTCGAGGGCGGCCTGCTCGCGGCGGGCGTCGCGTTGGGCCAGGCGCCGCCCGTACTCCGAGCGCTCGAGTTGGAGCACGGCGAGCTGGCCCCGCAGGGCGACCACGTCGTCCTCGGCGGCGGCCAACCGGGCGTTGGCCTCGTCCACCGACACGTCCACCGAGAGGGTGCCCCCGCTCTGGCCGAGCGCGACCGAGCCCGCGCCCACGAGCAGGGCGGCGCTGAGAGCAGCGGCAGTGAGCTTGAGCAGGGGCATGAGAAGACCTGGTTCTGGTCCCTCTCATCGGCCGTCAAGGCCTGGTAGCCAAGGGTTCCGCGGCCCCGTCGCCCCCGTCGAGGCCAGGGCCGGTCTGTGTCAGCGACGCCGGGAAGCGCATCGGCGTACGTGTTGCTCGCCGCAATCGTCGTGGCCGCGACGCTGGAGTCCGTGTTCGCCATCTGCCTTGGCTGCCACGTGTTCGCCGTCCTCATGCGGGTGGGCGTCATCCCCGAGCACGTGTGCCTCGCCTGCAACGACCCGACCTGGCTGAAGCCGTCCACGCCGCAGTCGCCAGCGGGCTGGGCGAACCGATGGCACGGAGGGGGTGCTGCTGGTCGGTCGTCACCGTCGGCTCGTCGGGCTTTGGATTCTGGCGCTCGGTGGTGCCGGGAACTCATTGGAGGAAATAGCCCCCGGAATCCGGGGGCTATTTCCTCCAAAGTCTTTGCATCTCGTACATCTTGTTCGCACCGATCACTCGAGGTGGCCGGCCTGCCTCGATGGGTGACATTCCGTTGCTCTGGCTGGGATCAGACGGAGTCCGGCCGCTTCCGAGAAAGGGGAGAAATTCTCTGTCGCCGAGGCCGGGTTTGGCGCTTTGACTGTCACACCCCCTCAGTAATGTGAGTCGCAGATGTTCGCTCCGTTCACCTCTCTGCGTCGGGACCTTCGGAAGGCTTGTCGCGACTTCGACCCGGAAGGGCTGTCCGGGCCGGAGCTGACCGCGGCGATCGACGAGTTCGTGGGCATCGAGAAGCTGGCGGCGGGCGCCCGGTTGCGAGCGGCGAAGCACATCGACCAGGCGACGGTCGGCGAGGACGGCGACGGGAGCAGGGCCCGGTGGTTGGCCAAGCGGACCGGTCAGAGCCCGAAAGATGCAGAGAAAGACCTCGAGACCTCAGAGAAGCTCGAGCAGCTGGACGCAACCGACGAGGCGCTGCGCAATGGGGAGCTCTCGTCGACCCAGGCCCATGAGGTGACCTCTGGGGCAGGGGCGGACCCCACCGCGGAGCACGAGTTGTTGGACACGGCGAAGAACGCGTCGGTGCCGGAGTTGAAGCGGAAGGCCAAGAAGGTCCGCGCCGCGGCGACCGACGCCGAGGAGAAGGCGAAGCGGGCCCAGGAACGGCGGGACTTCAGCGCCGGGGTCGACGAAGAGGAAGGGGAGGGCTGGATCCACGGCAAGGGCCCCACCTCGTCAATCGCGGAGATCCTGGCGCTGCTGGAGCCTTGGGTGCAGGCCGAGTTCCACCGGGCCCGCCGAGCCGGCCGCCGCGAGCGCCGCGGAGCCCTCATGTTCGACGCCCTCCTTGCCGCCCTGCGGTTCGCAGCCGCAGCCCGGAAGGGGAAGATGACCGGGGCCGGCCCCGATGGTGCCGGGACAACGGTGCCCGGCGGTCGGCCGGGGCCGGTGGGGCCACCCGTGCGGATCCTGGTCCGGGTCGACGCTGCCGCCCTGCAGCGGGGCCACACCGTGGCGGGGGAGGTCTGTGAGATCGACGGCCTCGGGCCCGTCTCGGTCGAGGCCGTCCGGGCCCTTCTGCCTCAGGCCACGATCGATCTGGTCATCACCAACGGCGTGGACGTGTTCAACGTCACCCACCTCGGACGGCGGGCCACGGCTCGTCAGCAGGTCGTGTTGGACTGGATCGGCGGCCAGTGCACTCGCCAAGGGTGCGGAGCCACCCGGAACCTGCAGGTCGATCACCGCATCGACTGGGCGCACACCCACCTCACCGAGCTCCGCAGCCTCGACTGGCTCTGCATCGAGGACCACAGACGCAAGACCCACCAGGGCTGGGCCCTCGTCGAGGGCATCGGCCGGCGCCTGATGGTGCCTCCCGAGGACCCGGCCCACCCCAAGAACGCCAATGCCCCACCCGAGGCCTCCGCCGCCTGATCGCGACGAACCGAACCCAGAGACCGCTGCCCCCGCGGCACCGTCGACCCTGCTCCGTTGACAACCGATCCGGCCGCGCGCGGCTGCCGATGGCTGTCCGTTCACGCCCTACGATCCCGAGCCGTGAGCGACGATCTCCCCCAGACCATCGGCGCGGTGGTGACCCGGGCGGCCGAGCGGTTCGGTGACGCCGAGGCCTTCGTGGACGGCGCCGTCTCGCTGTCGTATGTGGAGCTGGCCGCCGAGGTGGAGCGGGCGGCCCGCGCCTTCATCGCCTCGGGCATGGAGCCGGGGGACCGGGTCGCCATCTGGGGCCCCAACTGCCTCGAATGGGCGGTGGCCGAGCTGGGCCTGCACACCGCGGGCGCCGTCCTCGTCCCGCTCAACACCCGGTTCAAGGGCCGGGAGGCGGCGTATGTCCTGAACAAGTCCCGGGCCCGCCTGCTGTTCACGGTGACCGACTTCCTCGACACCGACTACGTGGCGCTGCTCGACGGGGTCGAGGGCCTGGACAGCCTGGAGGAGACGATCACCTTGCGGGGGGCGTCGCCGGCCGGGACCACCCCGATGACGGAGTTCCTGGCCCGGGCCGACCAGGTCAGCCCGGAGGCCGCGGTCGAGCGGGCCGCGGGCATCGACGGCGAGGACCTGAGCGACATCCTCTTCACCTCCGGCACCACGGGGAACCCCAAGGGGGCGATGCTCCGCCACGCCGCCGGCATCCGGGCGTACGACGCGTGGTCGACGGTGGTGGGCCTCCGGGAGGGCGACCGGTACCTCATCATCAACCCCTTCTTCCACGCCTTCGGGTTGAAGGCCGGGATCCTGGCCAGCCTCCTCAAGGGGGCGACGATCCTGCCCCAGCCCGTCTTCGACGTGCCGACGGTGATGGAACGGGTGCCCATCGACCGGATCACGATGCTCCCCGGCCCGCCGGCGATCTACCAGACGATCCTGAACCATCCGGACCTCGATCGCTTCGACATGAGCTCGCTGCGTCTCGCCGTCACGGGCGCGGCTCCGGTGCCGGTCGAGATGGTCAACCGGATGTACGACACCCTCGGCTTCGAGACGGTGGTCACCGGCTACGGGCTGACCGAGGTCCACGGCATCGCCACCATGTGCCGTCACGACGACGACCCCGAGACGATCGCCAACACCGACGGGCGGGCCATCCCCGACGTCGAGGTGCTCGTGGTCGACGGCGAAGGCAACGAGCTCCCGCGGGGCGAGCCGGGCGAGGTCGTCATCCGGGGCTACAACGTGATGAGCGGCTACTTCGAAGAGCCGGAGCAGACGGCCGAGACCATCGACGCCGACGGTTGGCTGCACACCGGCGACATCGCCGTGATGGACGAGCGGGGCTACATCGACATCACGGACCGCATGAAGGACATGTTCATCCAGGGCGGCTTCAACGCCTACCCGGCCGAGA
This sequence comes from uncultured Microthrixaceae bacterium, assembly GCA_963725155.1. Lineage (GTDB taxonomy): Bacteria > Actinomycetota > Acidimicrobiia > Acidimicrobiales > DATDAH01 > DATDAH01. The sequence continues at coordinate 641,257 of CAVRXU010000008.1, read as the reverse complement.
TCGAGAGCCTGCTCCTGGATCACCCCGACATCGCCCAGGTCGCGGTCATCGGGGTGCCCGACGAGCGCCTCGGCGAGGTGGGCATGGCCTTCGTGGTCCCGACCACCGGCAGCCGCCCCGAGGAGGCCGCCATCGTGGCCTGGGCCCGCGAGACGATGGCCAACTACAAGGCTCCCCGTTACGTCGAGATCGTCGAGACTCTCCCCATGAACGCCAGCAACAAGGTCCTCAAGTACGAGCTGCGGAGCCAGGCACAGGAGCGGCTGGGGGCGTAGGCGTCGGGCCCGGCGTCTCAGGAGCCCGGGACGGTCCGTTCGTCGTCGATGAGCCAGTGGCCGTCGACCTCGGTCAGCAGGTAGACGCCCTCGTGGGCCTCGGTGTCGCCCCGCGTGAGCCGGCCGTCGACGGCGCGGTCACGGCGCACGGAGCCGTGGGCTTCGATCCCCAGCCGGGGAGCGGCCTGTCCCTCGGCCAGCTCGCGGTGGAGGATCAGACGGAGGGAGTCGAAGCGGTAGTGGGGAACCGTCACCGCTCCGGAGGCGTGCATCTGGGCCAGGAGATCGTCGAGACGGACGCCGATGGCCGCTTGGGCCGCCACCCCCTCGTCGTCGGTGCGCAGGGCTTCCGCCTCGATCTCGAGGTCCTCGACCAGGTCGCGGGCGAGGACGCCGATCTCGGACAGGTCGAAGCCGAGGACGACATCGGCCACGCTGTCATCGACGACGACCTCAGGGACCGGCCCGATCGCCACCACCGGCCGCTCGCCGTGGATGGCGTAGTCGGGCAGGAGTGCTCGCGAATGCCCGCCGGCGAGGACCAGGGCGACGACGAGGAGGCCAGTGGCGAAGGCCCCGCCCACCGCCAGCCGTGGCCGGCGCCCCAACCCAGCCCGCACTTCCGACCAGCGGTCCTCGTTCGAACCGGGCGCCGGCAGGGCCCGCTCCAGGAGGGGCCGGACGGCGCACATGGCCACCAGCGCGCCGAGGATGGCCACCTTGGTGGCGAATTCGGTCTGCTGGGGCGCGGCGAACACGGCGGCCAGGACCCCGACCCCGATGCCGAAGGCCACTCGGGCCACCCGTCCCAGGGGGGCGGTCTTCGGATCGGTGATCATGAAGAAGAGGAAGATGAGCGTCTCCGGCGACGTGACGATGACCCACCACCACGCCCAGTCGGTGAGCAGGCCGACGTGCCAGCGGGCCGTGATGGCATGGCCGCTCAGGGCCACGACCCCCAGGGCGAGGGCCAGCGTCACCCAGAAGCTCACGACGACGCCGAGCAGGTGGAGGCGGCGGGTGACGAGGACGCCGCCCACGACGATCACGGCGTAGGTCAGGGCCAGACCGGGTGACCACGGTCCCCACCAGAAGTCCTGGGGCTCGACTCGCTGGCTGCCGAGGACGACGAAGCACAGGACGAGACCCAGGTTGGACGGGTTGAACAACGGCCGGTCGCCGACCCGGATGAGGTACTTCGACACCACGGCCAGCGCCGCGGTGCCGGCGAAGATGAGCCAGCCCCGGGTGCTCCACCAGTCGCCGTGCTCGGTTCCGGGGACCCGGAGGAGCAGGGCCACGCCGTTCCCGGTCAACAGGGCGCTGGCCGGCCAGGCCAGGACCCCCTGACGCCGGGCCACGATCGTGACCTCGAGGACGAAGCACGTCGCCAGCGCCACCAGGATCTGGGTGATGGAGAGGTCCCAGTCGATCACCGTCTGCCCGAGGACCTGGACGGTGAGGAGGGTGGTGGCGACGTGGAGGCGGCTGTCCCGCAGCGACGGGAGGATGACGGGCCAGGAGCGGCCGCCGATCCGCACCGAACGGGCGGCGGTGACCGGGACGGGCAGGGTGGCCGTCGTCAAGGCATCGACCCTAGAGGTCGGACGGCAGCGGTCGGGGTTCAGCGTCTACGGTCGCGGCTCCGGCCGACTGAGCCGCCGCGCAAAGGAGTCACCGTGCCTCACATCGACCTCCCCGAGGAGCTGCCCGGGATCATCGGTCCCATGGCGTTCCGTCCCGAGACGGCCAAGCCCCTCAACGACCTCGCTGAGGTCCTCCTCCGCGAGGAGCACCCGGACAACCACCTCACCCGAGGTGAGCGGGAGCTGATCGCGGCCCACGTCTCGAAGCTGAACGACTGCCACTTCTGTCACAGCTCCCACGCCACGTTCGCCGCCCTGCAGTTGGATGAGGGCTGGGACACCGTCGACGCGGTGATCATGGATCTGGACGGCGCCCCGATCTCGGACAAGCTGCGGGCCCTGCTGCGCATCGCCGGCAAGGTGCAGGAGGGTGGGCTCAACGTGACCCTCGAGCTGGTGGCTGCCGCCCGCGAGGAGGGGGCGACCGACGTAGAGATCCACGACACCGTGCTCATCGCCGCGGCCTTCTGCATGTACAACCGCTATGTCGACGGCCTGGGGACGTGGGCCCCGCCCAACCGCGAGGACTACGCCGAGACCGGCCAGATGATCGTCGACAACGGGTACCGCAACAGCATCCCCGTGCCCTAGCCAGGGCCGGTCCGCGGCGGAGGGAGCGAACGATGGAAACGGTGCGGTGGGGCGTGCTCAGCACGGCGGCGATCGGGATCGAGAAGGTCGTCCCCGCCATCCAGCGGGCCGAGGGGTGCGAGGTGGTGGCCATCGCGTCTCGTGACGCCGAGCGGGCCGCCACCGCAGCCGGCGCCCTTGGCATCGAGCGTTCCTACGGCAGCTACGACGAGCTGCTCGACGCCGCTGATGTCGACGTGGTCTACAACCCGCTGCCGAACCACCTCCACCGGGAGTGGACGGTCGCCGCGTCGCGGGCCGGCAAGCACGTGCTCTGTGAGAAGCCACTGGGCCGGACCCGAGACGAGGCGCGAGCCATCGTCGACGAGTTCGAGCCCGGGTCGGTCCTCATGGAGGCGTTCATGTACCGCTTCCACCCCTCCTGGCACGCGGTGCGCGGCCTGGTCGCCGAGGACATCGGCCGGCTCCTGGCAGTGCACACTCGGTTCTCCTACTTCAACGACGACCCGGACAACATCCGCAACCAACCGGAGAGTGGTGGCGGCGCCCTGCTCGACATCGGCTGCTACGCCGTCGACCTGTCTCGCCTGCTGTTCGGCGCCGAACCCACCGCGATCACCGGGATGGCGGACATCGATCCGGTGACGGGCGTCGACGTCCTGAGCTCGGCGGTCCTGGCCTTCCCCACCGGCCACGCCACGTTCACCGTCTCCACCCGGGGCGAACCGGACCAGCGGGTGACGGTGCTCGGCTCCGAGGGCCGGGTCGAGATCGAGATCCCGTTCAACATCCCGCCGGACCGGTCCACCACCGTGTGGCGCACTGCTGGGGGCGACCCGCCCACCGCCCCCGACACCGAGACCCTGGCCTTTCCGACCGCCGATCCGTACACGCTGCAGGCCGAGGCCTTCGCCGCGTCCGTGCGCGAGGGAGGTCCGGCCCCGATCGACCCTGAAGAGGCCGTGGCGAACCTGGCGGTCCTCGACGAGATCCGGGCCCAGAGCCGCGCCGCGGCCGAGGCGTGAACCCGGCCGCGCCCACCCCCCTCGGAACGGTTTGCTAGCGTTCGCGTTTCGTCGCCGGTGATGTCCACTGGTATCAGGCGTAGGGGGAGACATCGATGATCAGACATCTTCGGGGGGTCCGTTTGCTGGGCCTGTTGCTGGCGTTCTTGTTCGTGGTCGCAGCATGCGGCGACGACAGTGGCGATGACAGCAGCAGCAGTGACACCACAGGCGGTGGCTCTGAGGCCGCCGGTGACTGTGCGACCGCCGACTCGAGCATCTGGGTCCTGTTGCCTGACAGCGCCTCCTCGGATCGCTGGGAGACCCAAGACCGCCCGGCCTTCGAGGCGGCCTTCGACGAGGCCGGCGTCGACTACACCATCGTCAACGCCGAGGGTGACGCGCAGCAACAGCAGTCCCAGGCCGACCAGGCGATCGCCGAGGGCGCCGGCGTCATCCTTCTGACCAACCTCGACTCCGGATCCGGGGCCACGATCATCGACACGGCTCGAGCGGCCGGTGTGGCCACGGTCGACTACGACCGTGAGACGGTCGAGGGTGACGGCGCTGACGTCTACGTGAGCTTCGACAACGTGGTGGTGGGCCAGACGATGGCCGAGGTGCTCGAGCCCGCCATCGATGACCTCGGGCTCGATCATCCGCCGAACGTCGTGATGCTCAACGGCGGTCCGACCGACGACAACGCGCGGCTGTTCAAGGAGGGCTACAACGAGACGGTGTCGGCCCGGGTCGAAGCCGGTGACTGGAACCTCGTCGCCGACGAGGACGTCCCCGACTGGGACAACGACGAGGCCGGCCGGATCATGGAGCAGATCCTCACCGACGCCAACAACGAGGTCGACGCCGTGTTCGCGGCCAACGACGGCCTCGCCGGGGCGGCCATCACGGCCATGCAGAACGCGGGTCTGGACACCACCCAGATCCCGGTCAGCGGCCAGGACGCCACCGTCCCGGGCATTCAGCTCATCCTCTCGGGTGACCAGACGATGACGGTCTACAAGCCGATCCAGGACGAGGCCGCCGCGGCGGCCGAGGCCGCCCTCGCGCTGCAGCAGTGCGGCGACGTCGCAACGGTCGCCCCCGACACGGCGCCCGTCGGCGGTGGCCCCGCCGTCCTGCTCGATCCCGTCGCCGTGACCGCCGACAACATCGAGGACACCGTGTACGCCGACGGCTTCGTCAACCCCGACGACGTCTGCGTGGGCGACTTCGCGCAGTATTGCTAGTCCTCGAAGTCCCTGGCTGAATCGAGCCCGGTTGGTGGGGGGCGTCCCTCGGGGCGCCCCCCACGACCGTACTGATCGAAAGCGACGTGCATGGCTGAACCACCGATCCTCGAGTGCAGGGGCGTGTCGAAGGCCTTCGGCGCCGTCCAAGCGCTCTACGGCGTCGACTTCGAGGTCTGCCCTGGTGAGGTGATGGCCCTCGTGGGCGACAACGGGGCGGGCAAGTCGACCCTCATCAAGGGCATTGCCGGCATCTATCCGTTCGACACCGGCCATGTGCGCTTCAAGGGCGAGGACGTCCACATCGGCGGTCCGGCCGCGGCCGCCGCCCTGGGCATCGAGATCGTCTATCAGGACCTCGCTCTGGCCGACAACCTCGACGTCGTCGCCAACATGTTCCTCGGTCGCGAACGCAAGAAGGGCGTCATCCTGGATGAGGCGGCCATGGAGGAGGAGGCCCAGACGACCCTCGACAGCCTCTCGGTGACCACGCTCTCCTCTGTCCGTCAGGTGGTGGCCGGGCTCTCCGGCGGCCAGCGGCAGGCGGTGGCGGTGGCGAAGGCCGTCATGTGGGAGTCACAAGTCGTCATCCTCGACGAGCCGACCGCGGCCCTCGGCGTGGCCCAGACCCGCCAGGTCCTCGATCTCACCCGTCGACTGGCGGACCGGGGGCTCGCCGTGGTGATCATCTCCCACAACCTGCACGACATCTTCGAGGTCGCGGACCGGATCACCGTGCTCCGGCTCGGCCAGATGGTCGATCTCTTCGTCACCGCCGAGACCGACCAGCAGGAAGTCGTCCATTCCATCACCGCCGGCGAACTGCGACACGTCCCCGGCATGGCCGAGGCGGTCGAATCATGAGTGAGGTCGAACAGGGCGACCATCTTCCCGACGACGACAAGTCCGGACCCGCCCTGGCCAGGGCTGACCGGAACACGTTGCCGACCCTGAGCGCCTACATGAAGGCGTGGTGGGTCCGGGTGCGGTCGGGCGAGCTGGGCTCCCTGCCGATCATCGTCGGCCTCTTCCTCATCGTGACCATCTTCGGCCTCGCCGAGGACGTGTTCATCTCTCCCCGGAACTTCACCAACCTGCTCCTGCAGATGGCGGGCATCGCCACCATCGCCATCGGCGTCGTGTTCGTCCTGCTCATCGCCGAGATCGATCTCTCGGTGGCGTTCGTCAGCGCCGTCGGGGGCGTGGTGATGACCATGCTGCTGCGCCCGGATGTACAGGCGTACCCGTGGCCGTTGGCCATCGGCATCGCGCTGCTCATCACGACGGCCATCGGGCTGAGCACCGGCCTGTTGGTGACGAAGGCCGGGGTCCCGTCCTTCGTCGTCACCCTGGCCGGTCTCCTGATCTGGAGCGGGGTGGTGCTCACCCTGACCACGCAGTCGTCGACCTCGGGCACCATCCGCATCCAGGACCAGACGGTCATCGACATCGCCGGTGCGTTCCTCAGCGACGCCCAAGGCTGGATCCTGGGCGTCCTTTCCGTGGCATTGTTCGCCGCGGTGGAGCTGCGGACGGCATTCCTCCGTCGAGCGAGGGGCCTGGCCGCCAAGCCGCTCATCATCCTGCTGCTCCAGATCGCCGGGCTGGCCGCCGTCGTGGGGTGGGCCGTCTGGTACGCCAACCGCGACCGGGGCGTGCCCTTCGTCATGGTGATCCTGCTCGTGTTCCTGGTCTTCTGGTCGTTCATCGCCGCCCGGACGGCGTTCGGACGCCACATCTACGCCGTCGGCGGCAACCCGGAGGCCGCCCGGCGGGCCGGCATCAACGTCGATCGCATCCGCATCGCGGTCTTCATGATCGTGGGCTTCATGGCCGGTGCCGGCGGGATCATCCTCACCTCGCGCATCCGTTCGGTGTCCACCAACACCGGCGGCGGCAACCTGCTGCTCAACGTCATCGCCGCCGCAGTGATCGGGGGCACCAGCCTGTTCGGCGGTCGGGGTCGGCCCGTCAACGCCCTGTTGGGCGCCCTCGTGATCGCCAGCGTGGCCAACGGCATGGATCTGCTCGGGCTGGCATCGGGAACGAAGTTCATCGTCACCGGGCTGGTGTTGCTCGCCGCGGTGTTGGTCGACTCGCTGTCCAGGAAGGGCCGGGCGGCGGCGGGGATCGTCTGAGTCGGGTGCGCCGGAGGCCGCCGAATCGCCCGCGGGTCGTGGCGACGGCGGTGGCCTTGGGGGTGGTCCTGACCGCGTGCTCCGACGCCGGGACCATCCCCGACGCCGCTCCGGCGGCCGAGATCCGGGAGGAAGAGGCGCCGCCTGAGGAACTGACCCTGGTCGACGTCGCCGAGGCGCAGGGCGTGGCGTTCACGCACGGTGCCTTCCGTTGGGACGTCTCCGGCGACCGGGCGGCCATGATGGGCAGCGGCGTGTGCTGGCTCGACGCCGACGGTGACCGCCGGCTCGACCTCTACGCAGTCAATTCGTATGCCGAGTTGGAGTCCCGACAGTGGGACGCCGAGGGCGAGCGGCCCACCAACCGCTTGTTCCGCAACGACGGTGGCCACTTCACCGACATCAGCGTCGGTTCGGGGGCCGACCTGGCCGTTCGGGGCGAGGGTTGCGTCGCCGCCGACTTCGATCGGGACGGGGCGACCGACCTCTTCGTCACGACGGCGCGCGGGAACTCCCTGCTGTGGGGCAACGGCGACGGGACGTTCACCGAAGGGGCCGAGGCCGCCGGCGTCGACGCCTACGGCTGGTACACCGGGGCGGCCGTCGGCGACGTCGACGGCGACGGTTGGCCCGATCTGTTCGTGTCCGGCTACGTCAACGTGAACGCGCCGATCCGGAATCGGCGCAAGGGTTCCCCAACAGTCACCGGGGCGTCCGCGACCTGCTCTACCTCAGCGAGGGCCCGGGTGCCGACGGACGGGTCACCTTCCGGGAGGTGGGCGAGCGGCTCGGGGTCGATCCCGACGCCGACTACGGCCTCGGCGCGCTGTTCACCGACGTCGACCGTGATCACGACCTCGACCTCTACGTGGCCAATGACACCAACCCGAGCCGCCTCTACCTCAACGAGCCCGTGAGCGGGCAGGACGATCCGGGCGGCCTCGGCTTCTCCCTCCGCGACGTGGGGACGGAGGCGTCCGTGGCCGACGCGGGGAGCGCGATGGGGGTGGCCGGTGACGACTACACCGGCGACGGGCGAGGAGATCTCTACGTGACCAACCTGGCCGGTCAGACCCCCGCCCTGTTCGTGAACCGGACGCGGCGGGGGGCCCCGACCTTCACCGACGGTCTGCCGACATTCGGGGACGAGGCGCCGAACGGGTCGAGGACCGGGTGGGGCACCACCTTCGTCGACCTCGACCTCGACACCGACCTGGACCTGCTGGTGGCCAACGGTGCGATCCCCATCGTCGACCTCGGCCTCGATGCCGAGACGATCGGCGCCTACGGCAACCTCGCCGCCGACGGTGCGCCGGGCCGCTTCGAGGACATCGGGGCCGCCATCGGCCTCGAGGCCCTCGGCCCACTCAACGCCCGGGGACTGGCGGTGGCGGACTTCGACAACGACGGGGACATGGACGTGGCCGTCAACGACGTCGGCTCCCCCCTGGTCCTCCTCGAGAACCGGGGTGCGGACGGGAACTGGCTCGAGGTCGCCAGCGCCGACTTCTCACCCGGCGCGGTGGTGGCGGTGCGCCTGGCCGACGGCCGCCGCTTCCGACGCGAGCTGCGGGCCGGGAGCAGCTACTTGTCGTCCGAGGACCCCCGTGCCCACTTCGGGCTCGGCTCGGCGTCACCCGCGTGGCCGAGGTCCGGGTGCGGTGGCCCGACGGTCGGTCGACGGTGGTCGAGCACGTGGCCGCCAACCAGATCCTCACCCTCGGCGAGGAGGTCAGATGATGAGCACCGACCGACGACTGAACGTGGCCATGCTCGGCACCAAGTTCATGGGCCGGGCCCACGCCCACGCCTGGCGTACGGCCGGTCGGTTCTTCGACCTCCCCGCCGAGCCCGGCCTGCGGATCGTCGCCGGCCGCGACGCGGAGGCGACGCGGGCGTTCGCCGACCGCTGGGGTTGGGAGGAGGCGACCACGAGATGGCGGACCGCGGCGTGTCACCCCGAGGTCGATCTCGTCGACGTGGCCACGCCCAACGATCGCCACGCCGAGCAGGCCATCGCCGCGCTCGAGGCGGGCAAGCACGTGGCCTGCGAGAAGCCCTTGGCCGGCACCCTCGACGACGCCCGGGCCATGCGGGATGCGGCCCGCCGGGCCAAGGGCGACACCTTCGTCTGGTACAGCTACCGGCGGGTCCCCGCCGTGGCCCTGGCCCATCAGCTGGTCCAATCGGGCTGGGTCGGTCGCCTCTACCACGTCCGCTGCGCCTACCTGCAGGGCTGGGGCGGACCCGAGACACCGCTGGCCTGGCGCTTTCGCCGCGGGGTGGCCGGCTCCGGGGCCCTGGGCGACCTGAGTGCCCACATCGTCGACATGGCCCGGTTCATCTCCGGCGAGGAGATCGTCGAGGTCAGCGGCTCGATCGTCGAGACCTTCATCAAGGAGCGGCCGCTCATCGATGACCCGGGCCGGACCGGTCGGAGCACCGTCGACGACGCCGTCCTCTTCCTCGCCCGCTTCGCCGGAGGCGCCGTGGCCACCTTCGAGTCGACCCGGCTGGCCACGGGCGTGAAGAACTCGAACCGGATCGAGATCCACGGTGAACGCGGCGCGCTGCGCTTCGACTTCGAACGCATGAACGAGTTGCAGGTCTTCACCGCGGACGACCCGCCCGAGCTCCAGGGGTGGCGCACGATCCAGGTGACCCATGAGAACCATCCGTGGACGGGGTCCTGGTGGCCCGACGGCCATGGCCTGGGCTACGAGCACACCTTCGTCAACCAGGTGGCCGACATGGTCACCGCCGTGAGTGGGGGCACGCCGGTCGTTCCCCTTCCCGACTTCGACGATGCCTATCAGACCCAGCGAGTCCTCGAAGCCGCCGTCGTGTCGGCGCGCGAGCGCAGTGCTGTCCGCCTGAGTCAAGTCCGCTGAAGGAGCCGCTCGTGTACCCGCAGACCGTTCTCGGCCACGCCGATGCTCAGCGCCTGGTGGACCACGTCCTCGCCGCGCTCGAGCCGGAGGGCCGCGGCGCCGCCGTCGCCGTCGTCGATGCCCACGGAGAGCTCCTCGCCTTCCTGCGCACCGACGGCTGCCGGCTGTCCTCGGGGCGGATCGCCATCAACAAGGCCTACACGGCGGCCCGGGAGCAGACGGAGTCCCGATCGGTGGGCGAGGCCTCCCGCGGCGAGGACTTCCCGATGACGAACTTCGGCGAGCTCCGCTACGTCACCTGGGGGGGCGGGGTCCCGGTGGTGGTCGAGGGCGAGGTGGTGGGCGCGGTGGGTGTCAGCGGCTTGCCCGAGGACGACGACGTGGCGCTCGCCCGGGCCGCCGCCGCGCTGCTCTCGACCGGCTGACGGTCAGCCCTCGCGGGTGAAGATCGTCTCGATGACCGGGGGCTCGTGCTCGAAGGGGCCGTACTTGGGCTGCGCGGTCTGGCGCATGCGGCTGGTGCGGTGGAGCGGGTCCGGGTCCCAGTGGGGGATGACCTTGTCGCCGAAGAGCTCGATGCACTCCAGCGTCTCGTCCTGGGTGAGGTTGTTGGGCATCCCGAAGACGAGCTGGTCGACACCGACCTCGGCGTAGCGGCTGAGCTGCTCGTTCACCTCGTCGGGGGTGCCGCAGAGGACCCCGCCGTACTCGATGGCGAGGTCGACCGTCGCCCGGTCCAGCTGCCGGGGCGGCTCGGGCCAGACGATGGCGCCCTCCGGCACCGGGAAGGTGTCGTGGTAGAGGCAGACCAGGGAGTAGAGGTAGCCGCTGGCCGCCCGGGTCATGACGTCCCGAGCCCGGTCGCCGTCCTCCAGGCAGATGACGGCGTTGGTGATCATCACGTTGTCGTTGACGAACTGGCCGATGGGCTCGGTGCAGCCGGCGATGCCGGCCTTGTAGGCCTCGATCTGGGGCCGCATCTCGTCGATCGGGCTGAAGTTGAACCCGAGGGCCCCGATGCCGAGCGCCCCTGCCTTGCCGAAGGTCGAGGGGGAGCCGCAGGCCACCCAGATCGGCGGGTGGCCGACGCCGTAGGGCTTGGGCAGGACGTTGTGGGGCTTGTCCATGGCGAAGTGCTCGCCCTGGAACGTGTAGTCCTTGCGCTCCCACATCTTCGGGAGCTCCCAGATGACCTCGTCCCACTCGGCCCGGGTGGAGGACGTGTCGTGGATGTTGAAGGTGGCCACCTCGTGGCTGCCCGCCCCTCGCCCGGTGCCGAACTCGAAGCGACCGTTCGAGAGGTGGTCGAGCATGGTGACCCGCTCGGCGTTGCGCACCGGGTGGTTGGCTCGGGGGCTGAGGCCGAAGATGCCGGAACCGAGGTGGATGCGCTCGGTGAGGGCCGCGCAGTGGCCCAGGAAGACCTCGCTGGAAGAGGTGTGGGAGTACTCGGCCAGGCCGTGGTGCTCGCTGACCCACACGTACTTCCAGTTGTGACGGTCGGCGGTGACGACCATCTCGACCTCGTTCAGGAGCGCGGCGTGCTCGCCCTCGGTGGTGTGGGCCGCGGGCCCGGGGACGTAGCCCTGCAAGAACATGCCGAATTCCACCGTGCCATGGTGGTCGATTCTCGACCGGTCGTGCAACTCACGACCACCACATCGGCGTGGCTTCACCTCGTTCAGCAACGCCGGCTCCGCCGAAGCTGCTGATTCGTTGGTGCTGCTCCGCTCCGTTGCGTAGCCGCGACGGTGGTTGGGGCGGGCTCAGCCGTGGGCGGTCAGCAAGCGGTCGACCTTGGTGGCGATCGCCGACCAGTCCTCGCCCCGCCGGGCGGCGATGCCGGCCAGCACCGTGATGATGCGGGTCTCGAAGCTGTCCAGCGGGGTGACCGCGGCTTCGGCCAGAAGGGCTCGCAGGTGGGGGAGGTCGTCGGGATCGCGGTCGGCCAAGAGGCGGACGTACTCCTTGGCCGCCGGCCGTCCCGCGGCCGCGGCCCGCTGTTCGCGGATGGCCTGGACGGCGGCGCCCAGGGCGCAACCACTGACGAGCTGGTAGGCGCTCTGGGCCTCCCGGGCAGTGAAGCCCTGGGCCACCAGGCGGGCGAGGATGGCGTCGGTGTTGTCGGCCATGACGTCGGCGCCGATGGCCCCGTCCATGAACTGGGCGAAGAGGGCGGGCTCGGCGACGAAGGCGTCCCGGTTGTAGACGGCCCACTGGAGGAGCCAGACGGCCCAGTGCTGACCCTCGTCCTGAGGGATCGTGGTGCGGGCGGCGGAGTACTCGGCGGCCAGCCGGAGCAGGTCGTCCTTGCCTTCGACGTGGTGGTAGAGGCTGGCGATGCTGACGCCGAGGCGATCGGCGACGGCCCGCAGCGTCAGGTCGGAGAGGCCGACGTCGTTGGCCGCCTCGGCGATCGCCTCACGACTGATCCGGGCCGGACGCCCCACCTTCGCCACCCCGTGAGCGTACGACGCGCTTGACAGGACGCCGTTCGTAGGGTTTTCTATAAGAGTTCGGAAATGGGGGACACGTGAACCAGCTGGTCGGCCGGGTGGCCGTCGTGACCGGTGGCGCCGGGGGCATCGGCAGGGCCCTCGGTGAGGAGCTGCTGACCGAGGGCATGTCCCTCGTCGTCGCCGACGTGCAGGCCGATCTGGTCGCGGCCACGGCGGCCGAGCTGGGCGAGCGGGGCGAGGTCCTGGGCGTGGTCACCGACGTGTCCGACCCGGCGTCGGTCGAGGCCCTGGCCGACGCCACCTACGAGCGCTTCGGGGCCTGCCACCTGCTGGTCAACAACGCGGGCGTCGGCGCGCCGTCCTCCACCCCGTGGGAGACCACGGTGAACGACTGGCGCTGGGTCCACGGCGTCAACGTCATGGGCGTGGTCAACGGCGTGCTGACCTTCGTCCCCCGGATGATCGAGGCGGGCGAGGAGGGCCACGTCGTCAACACGTCCTCCGGCGACGGGGGCATCGAGCCGCTGCCGACGGCGTCGGTCTACGCCGCCAGCAAGGCCGCCGTCACCACCTTCACGGAGTGCCTGGCCAGCCAGCTGGAGAGCGAGGGGACCAAGCTGCGGGCCTCGATCTTCTACCCATCGGGCGGCCTCCTCCGGACCGGCCTGTGGACCTCGGACAAGACCCGCCCCGACGAGCTGGCCCGCGAGCGACCCCGCTCCACCGAGCCCATGACCGTCGAGAAGCTCGAGGCCATGGCCGAGCGGGGTGGCTACCAGCTGCCCTGGCAGGACCTCAACGAGCTGGCCCGGGTGTTGATCGCCGGGATCAAGGACGACGACTTCATCGTCATGATCGGTCGAGAGAAGATCGCCGACACCCTCCGCACGCGGGGTGAGACGTTCGCCGCCGGTCGGCTGCCCGTCCACGAGAAGGGACTGCTGTGAACACCGAGCTCACGACCGACGGCCGCTACCTGCTGATCTCCTCCGACGGCCACACCGGCCCGCCGGCCGAGCACTACCGCGAGTACCTCGACGAGGCCTACCACCCGCAGTTCGACGCCCACCAGGCCGAGCTCGGCGTCATCCGCGAGTTCCAGCAGTCGATGAACCAGGACTTCCGCAAGGAGTGGGAGGCCAAGACCGGCGACGGTGGCCTGCACGCGGCCTACGACTCCGACGCCCGCAACGAGCGGCTGGACGGTGAGGGTGTGGCCGCCGAGGTGCTCTTCCCCGACGCCGACGTGCTCGGCACCGGCCGGGTGGCCAGCTCACCCTTCGGCTCCGGGCTGGGCAACCCCACCGGCTGTGACCCCGAGCTGGTCTTCGCCGGGGCCCGGGCCCACAACCGCTGGCTCGCCGACTTCTGCGCCAAGGAACCGCACCGCCGCATCGGGGTCGCCGTGGTCCCGATCGTGGTCGACGTCGATGCCGCCGTGACCGAGATCCACGAGGCCGCCGACCGGGGCCTGCGCGGGGTGATGATCCCGACCCGTTGGATCGACGAGCCCGGCCTACCACGAGCCCGTCTACGAGCCGGTCTGGGCCGCGGTCGAGCCGAGCGGGGCCTGGTGCTGCACACCCACTCCGGGGCCGGACCGGCCGACTACGAGATCGGCCCCGGCTTCATGGCCATCTACGCCACCGAGGCCTACTGGTGGGCGGCCCGCCCGCTCTGGGTCCTGCTCTGGGCCGGCGTCTTCGAGCGCCACCCCGACCTCCGCTACGTGATCGCCGAGAACGGGGCCTGGTGGGTGCCCGACCTCGTCGCGCAAGATGGACGAGAAGTACCTCGGCGGCCACAACACCAGGAAGATGGGCGACGCCTTCCGCGAGCAGATCAGCGATGAAGCCGAGCGAGTACATCGACCGCAACTGCTTCTTCGCCGCCTCGACGCCGGGGGTGGAGGACATCGGCCGCCGCCACGAGGTCGGTATCGGCAACCTCCTCTGGGGCAACGACTTCCCGCACCCCGAAGGCACCTTCCCCTACACCCGGGAGCTGGTCCGGCGCCGCTTCAAGGACGTCCCCCGTGACGAGTGCCGCCAGATCCTGGGTCAGAATGCGGTCGGCCTGTACGGAATCGACACCGCCGCCCTGGCTCCGCTGGTCGAGCGCATCGGCCCCCTCGTCGAGGACATCCACGGCGAGATCCCGCTACAGGAGGTCCCCGAGGACCGTGACTGACGTCTCCGAGCTGCTCAAGAAGCCACCGCCGCCGTCCCGCCGCGAGTCCGAGGCCCGGGAGGGGCTGACGGGCCTGCCGATGCCCCGCGACGCGGCGATGGTCACCGATCCGACACTCCGCCTCAAGGTCACGCGGCAGCGGGGCCGGCGCTTCCCGTTCCCCGTGCCCAACGGCTGGTTCATCGTCTCCCGGTCCGACGAGCTGGATCCCGGGCAGGTGAAGGCCCTCTACCTGTTCGGCCGGGACCTGGTCCTGTACCGGACGGCCTCGGGCCAGCCCCGGGTCCTCGATGCCCACTGCCCGCACCTCGGTGCCCACCTGGCCGTCGGCGGCAAGGTGGAGGACGAGTGCCTGCGCTGCCCGTTCCACGGTTGGTCGTTCGGCCCCGACGGCCAGTGCGTCGAAATCCCGTACTCGACCAGCGACCGCATCCCGTCCAAGGCCCACGCCCGCACGTACCCGACCGTCGAGCGCAACCAGATGATCTGGGCCTGGCACCACGCTGAGGGCGAGGCGCCGTTCTACGAGGTCCCCGAGGTCGAGGAGTTCTCCAGCCCCGACTGGACTCCGATCGACTGCCGCGAGTTCGAGATCGCCGTGCCCTGCCAGGACATGGCCGAGAACAACGTGGACTTCGCCCACTTCCGCTACGTCCACGGCACCGACGCCATCCCCGAGGACGACTTCTTCGTCGACGGCACCTACAAGCGCACGGTCGGTCAGGACGGCAACTTCGTGCGGGAGGGCTACGGCCTCGGCCTCGGCGTCCTGCGCATCAAGGGCTGGGTCACCTTCCTGTCCTCGACCACGCCCATCGACGAGGAGAACGTCCTCGTGCGCTGGGTCTTCACCGCGCCCAAGGCCAACGGTGAGGCCTCGGTGAAGGAGGCGGCCGACGCCTTCTGCGCCGGTGTCAGTCAGGACATCCCCATCTGGGAGAACAAGATCTACCGCCCCCGCCCCGTGCTCACGAAGAGCGAGAAGTACATCCTCGAGCACCGCCGCTGGTCCCGGCAGTTCTATTCCAACTACGACCCCGCCGACGAAGCCGAGGTCATGGACGACTAGGGCGGTGCTCCCTGTGACCATGGGGTGACGGGCCGATCCTGGAGGTCGCCGTCGACGACCAGGTCCACCCGCTCGTTGAAGAACGAGATCAGGCCCGCGATCCGGGGGCACTCCACGACCGGGTCCGTGTAGGTCCAGAGCACGTCCGGGTGGAGCCCCGTCGCCGTCTGCACCGACCAGTACGTGGCGTGGCCCTTGTAGGGGCAGTCGCTCGTGGTGTTCGACGCCAGGAGCAGGTCGTCGTTCACATCGTCCGGCGGGAGGTACCAACGGGTCGGCAGCCAGCTCTCGAACAGCGCGTGGGGCCGGCTGGACTCGGCGACGACCTCGCCGTCGAGCTCGACCCGCACGTGGCGATCGCTGGGCAGGACGTCGACCCGCTTCGACGTGTCCTTGGCGTGGACGTGGACCTCCATCGCCTCCTCGAACCAGGCCACACCCTGGCCCCAGGTGAACGTCCAGTGGCCGTCCAGGTTGCGCATCGGGGAAGGCGGATCCCGGAACAGGCGGGCGGCCCGGGGGAGGACCCGGCCGTCGATGTCGATGTCATGGTCGACCAGGAAGTCCTCGGCGCCGGATCCCACCGACGGGCTGAACCCGTCGGTGACGACGTCGTCGGGCGGAAGGCAGTAGGTCGGCAGGCGTCCGGGGCCGTACCAGGCCAGGAGCATCGCCCGCCGGCTGTCGGCCAGGTCCGTCTCACCCACCCGGGTCCGGATCCAACGCGCCGACGGCTCGACGTGCGGTCGGGGCGTCTTCATGTTCCACGGCTCGTCGACGGGCATGTCGTGTCTCCTCGGGCGCGAAGGGCGAGGTCTCACGCATTGTCTCGGCTGGCCGAGCGCGCCACAACGGGGGCTGACCTCCCCCAGCCGGGGGCCGGCTCGAGGTCAGACGCGGACAGGCACGTTGATCCAGCCCCGCACCGTGCTGGTGTGGAGGCGGTTGGCGTTGTCGTGGTCGACCTGCCACTCGGGGAAGCGGGCCAGGACCTCCTCCAGCGCGATGCGGCCCTCCATGCGGGCCAGGGCGGCGCCGATGCAGAAGTGGATGCCGTAGCCGAAGGACACGTGGTTGTCGAAGGCGCGGTGGATGTCGAAGCGCTCGGCGTCGGGGTACTTGCGCTCGTCCCGCCCGGCCGAGCCGGTCAGCAGGACGACTTTGCTGTCCTTGGGGATGATCGTGTCGTGGACCTGGATGTCGCGCGTCGTCCACCGGCCCTGAACGGGGGAGGGGGCCTCGTAGCGCAGCAGCTCGTCGACGGCGTTGGGCAGCAGTCCGGGGTCGGCCGCCAGCTCGGCCCGCTGGTCGGGGTGGGCGTCGAGGGTCATGGCCGCCCAACCGAGCAGGCGGGCCACGGTTTCGGTGCCGGCGCTGACCAACAGGTTGACGAAGTTGCCGCACTCCTCATCGTCGAGCCGCCGGGTCGAGCCGTCCTCTTCCGCCATCTCCGCCTGGACCAGGTCGGTGATCATGTCGTCGCGGGGGTGGGCCCGGCGGTCGGCGATGATCGCCTCGAGGTGCCCCCAGAGCCGGATCCGGGCCTCGAGCGAGACGTCGTTGATCATGCCGACGCCGGGCTCGATGTGGAAGGTGCCGTCGATGGCCTCGCGCACGGCCTCCCGTTGGTCGTCGGGGACGCCGAGCAGCTCGGAGATGACCATGGACGGCAGCTGGGCCCCGAAGTCCTGCACGAAGTCGAACCCGTCGCCGCCGACGTGCGGGTCGAGCAGGTCGGCGCAGAGGTCCCGGATGTGGGGCTGGAGGCCGTCGATGCGCCTCGGGGTGAAGGCCCGGGAGACCAATGTCCGCAGCCGACCGTGCTCGGGCGGGTCCATGAAGATCATGCTCTGCGGCATGCCCTTGCCCATGAGCTCGAGCACCGTGCCCTGGGCGGAGGAGTACGTGGCGGGGTCCCTGTGGGCCGCTTCGACGTCGGCGTAGCGAGACAGGGCCCAGAAGTCGTAGGTGTCGTTGCGGTAGACGGGCGCCTCGTCCCGCATCCGGCGCCAGATCTCGTACGGGTGGGCGTCGATCTCGGTGTCGAACGGGTCCCAGTAGAGCTCGCTGGCCTCGGACTCGACCGTCGTCATGGACGCACGATACTTGACCCGGGATTCCGCCCGCCCGGGCGGTCCCGGAGGCTCAGTGCGTGGCTCGGGGCACGGTGCCGGCGGCCAGCCCGCCGTCCACGGCCAGCTCGGCCCCGGTCAGGTAGGACGAGGCGTCGGAGGCCAGGAAGAGGACCGCTTCGGCCACCTCGTCGGCGGTACCCGCCCGACCCAACGGGTAGGCGGTGAACATCGGAGCGTCGGCCGGCACCGGCAGCATCGCGGTGTCGATGGGGCCGGGGTGGACGGAGTTGACCCGTATCCCGAGCGGCCCCAGTTCGATGGCCGCGGTCTTGGTGATGCCCCGCAGCCCCCACTTCGAGGCGCAGTAGGCGCTGTGGCCCCAGGCCCCGGCCAGCCCGGCGAAGGACGAGATGTTGACGATCGAGCCACCGCCCCGCTCCTGCATGGCCGGGACCACGGTCTGCATCCCGATGTAGGGGCCGACCAGGTTCACCCGCAGCAGGCGCTCGAGGTCGGCCGGGTCTTCGTCCACCATCGCCCGGATCCAGTGGATGCCGGCGTTGTTGACGAGCACGTCGACGCCGCCGAAGACGTCCATCGCCGCGGCGACCACCGAAGCCCAGGCGTCGGCGTCGGCCACGTCGTGGGTCAGCGCGATCGCCTCGTCCCCGAGGTCGGCGGCCACGGCCTCGACCGCGTCGGTCAGGACGTCGGTGGCCACCACCCGCGCCCCTTCGGCGACGAACAGGCGGGCTTCGGCCTCACCTTGGCCGCGGGCGGCCCCGGTGACGATGGCGACCTTGCCCTCCAGACGACCCCCCACGCGGGGTGAATCTAGACTCAATCCACTGACATGAACTTCGAACCGACGCGTGACCGGCTGCTGCCGGAGCTCGACATCCGGACCGAGATGGTGCTGCTGGCCCGCACCCTCTGGCGGGAGGGCTACGACGACCATCTGGCGGGCCACATCACGGTCAACCAGGGTGACGGCACGCTGCTGTGCAACCCGTGGCTCCTGACCTGGGAGGAGTTCCGGCCCCAGGACGTGATCCGCATCGACCTCGAGGGCAACGTGGTCGAGGGTGACTGGCCGGTACCGCTGGGCATCCCGCTGCACCTCGAGCTGCACCGGGCCCGGCCCGACGTGCAGGTCGCCGTCCATCACCATCCCCGATGGGGCACGGTCTGGGCCGACCTCGGCCGCCTGCCTGGTCGCCACGACCAGAGCTCGGTCCTGGGGGGCGGCACGGCGGCGCTGGTCGACGAGTACGGCGGCGCCGTCAACGACCCGTCGTCGGCGGCCAAGGCCATCGCCGCCATGGGCGACGCCGACCTGGCGATCCTGGCCCACCACGGCGTGTTCATCCTGGGGGGCTCCATCCGGGCCGCTCACCAGCGGGCCGTGGCCTTCGAGTCCCGTAGCCGCACGGCGTGGCTGACCGAGGTCGGCGGTGGCGGCGAGGAGTTGCCCCCGGCCGTCCTGGGCTTCTTCGCAGGCGGCGACGGCGAGGGCTTTCGTGGCTTCTGGGAGGCGGCAGCCCGCCGCGAGCTCCGCGCCGATCCGAGCCTGCTGCCCGGCTGAGGGTCGGTCATGACCCGCTCATCGGTTCTGGAACCTCTCGTTCGTGGTGGGCCGCGAGGTTCAGGTTCCAGAACGGGGGGTGAGGGCGGGAGATGACGTCGGCGCTGCTGATCCATGGCGGGGCGTCGACGGCGCGGTTCTGGGACCGGGTCGTCGAGCGGGTCGGGCCGGCCGCGGTCGCCGTCGACCTGCCGGGGCGGGGAAACCGTCCGGCCGACCTGATGACCGTGACCCTCGACGACGGGGCGGCATCGGTTGCGGCCGACCTGTGGGCGGCGGCCTCCGAGGGGCCGGTCGTGGTCGTGGCCCACTCGTCGGGCGGGCTGGTCGTGCCCCGGGTCGTCGACCTCCTGGGTGACCGGGTCACCGCGGTCGTCCTCTCCTCCGCCTCGGTCCCTCCCGAAGGGGGCACCGGGCTGGATTGCATGAAGGCCAGCCACCGGGAGCGGATGGTGGCGGGCGTCGAGTGGGCCCGGTCCGAGGGCCAGCGCCTGGTCGCCCCCGTCCCCGAGGATCCCGAGGCCCTGCGGGAGGCCTACGGCGAGCGGCTGGACGACGAGACGCTCGCCTTCGTGTTCGAGCGGCTGGTCGAGGACTCCTTCAACGTCTACTTCGACCCGGTGACCTGGTCCACGGTGGCGGCGCCGATCACCTACGTCCGGGCCAGCCTCGACCGGGCGGTTCCCCCGGCCCTGCAGGACGAGATGATCGGTCGCCTCCCCGGCACGCCGACGGTCCTGGACTGGGACTGTGGCCACATCCCGCCGGTGACCCGCCCGGCCGCGTTCTCGGCCTTGCTCCAGGAGTTTCTGAACTAGAGTAGAAAACTGATGGCGAGCTGGATCGGGCAGTACTGCATCAACGTCACCGACCTGGATGCGACCGTGGCCTTCTACGAGTCGCTCGGCCTCGAATGCACCAGCCGGACCCAGATCGACACCGTGGGCGAGGCCATCGTCGAGACCGTGGGCAAGGGCGGCAAGGTCCAGTTCGCCCAGCAGAAGGACCAGGACGGTCCGCTGGACATGGGCAATGCGTTCTGGAAGCTCTACGTGAACACCAACGACATCGGGGCCACCCACGCCGCCGCCCTCGCGGCCGGCGCTGAGGAGGTCATGGCTCCGATGCGCATGGAGCAGTGGCCGACCAGCGTCAGCTTCGTGAAGGAACGGGACGGCTACCTGGTCGAGCTCGTCCAGCGCCATCCCTGGCTCGACGGTGACGACACGACGCCGGCGTGGCTCGGTCAGTACTGCATCAACGTCACTGATCTCGACACCACGGTTGCCTTCTACGAGACCCTCGGCCTGACCTGCACCAGCCGCACCGACATCGCCGGGGCCAAGGAGGCGATCCTGGAGCACCCCGACAAGGGGGGCAAGGTCCAGCTGGCCCAGCAGGACGACCAGGCCGGGCCCATCACCATGGGGACGGCGCTCTGGAAGCTCTACGTGAACACCGACGACATCGCCGGCACCTACGCCGCCGCCCTTGCCGGCGGTCACGCCTCGGTGATGGAGCCGACCCGGATGGAGCGTTGGCCGGTCACGATCGGCTTCGTCGCCGACCCCGACGGCTACCAGGTGGAGCTGGTCGAGCGTCACCCCTGGTAACAAGGGCGCCATGAGCAAGGCACTCGTCCTCGGCGGTGGTGGTCCGGTCGGTGTGGCATGGGAGGCCGGTCTCCTGGCCGGCCTCGCCGACGCCGGGGTCGACCTGAGCGACGCCGACCGCATCGTCGGCACGTCTGCGGGCTCCATCGTGGGGGCCCGCCTGGCCCGGGGCGACGCGCCGGCCGACCTGTTCACGGCCAGCTCGACCGTGTCCAGCCCGCGCGACGGGGCGCCCGCGGTCGACGCCGACGCCCTGATGACGATCGGCACCGCCATCTTCGAGGGGCTGACCGGCGCCCGTCCCCATGACGAGATCGTGCGGGAGCTCGGCCAGAAGGCGCTGGCGGCGGAGACGATCCCTGAGGAGCAGTTCGTCGGCATGGTCGGCCTGAGCCTCGGCGCCGACTGGCCGGAGCGGGACTACGCCTGCACGGCCTTCGACGTCCACTCCGGTGCCTTCGTGGCCTGGGACGCCGACGTCCGGCGCCCCCTTCGATCGGGCCGTCGCGTCCAGCTGCGCGGTGCCGGCGCTCTTCCCGCCGATCACCATCGGCGACCGCCGTTACATGGACGGGGGCGTCCTCTCGGGCACCAACTCGGGCCTGGTCCAGGGCCACGACAAGGTCGTGATCGTGTCCGTCATCTCCCGGGTCGTCCCCGGGGCCGAGGAGTTCCTGCGGGGACCACTGGACCTCGAGATGGGGGCGTTGCGGGACGCCGGGGCCGAGGTCGAGCTGCTCGAGTTCGACGACGCCACCCAGGCCGCCGCGGGCGGCAACCTGATGGACTTCAGCGCGACCGCGGTCGCCGCCGTCGGTACCGCCGGCCTGGCCCAGGGCCGGACCGAAGCCGAACGCATCGGCGCCGTCTGGGACTGAGCAGTCAGTCCTCCCAGAGCCTCACGATCGTGCGGCCGACGGTCTCGCGGTTGGCCATCGCCTCGAAGGCGGCGGGGACGTCGTCGAAGGCGACGACCCGCCCGACCACGGCCCGCACCCGCTCCTCCCGGACGAGGTCGATGACCTTCTGCATGATCTCGGCCCCCAGCTCGTTGCTCGGGAAGTTCCAGCCCATGGCCTGCTTGATGGCGGCGCCGAACTCGACGTCGGCGTACGACAGGAGCACACCGCAGAGCTTGATGTTGGCCAGGGCGATGCTGCGGGGGACGATCGACTTCTCGTCCGCCACCGTCTTGTCCGAGGCGAACCCCATCATGAGGTAGCGGCCGTTGTAGGCGGTGCAGCTCAATGAGTCGGCCATGACGGCGTCGCCCACGTTGTCGAAGACGACGTCGGCCCCCTTGCCGCCCGTCTGTTCCATCACGACCGGCGCGAACGCATCGGTGCGGTAGTTGACGACG
Organism: uncultured Microthrixaceae bacterium; assembly: GCA_963725155.1. GTDB lineage: Bacteria > Actinomycetota > Acidimicrobiia > Acidimicrobiales > DATDAH01 > DATDAH01. The sequence continues at coordinate 619,114 of CAVRXU010000008.1, read as the reverse complement.
GTCTCGGCGCCGAGATCGCGGCAGAGCTCGACCTTCTCGTCGGAGCCGACGGTGGCGATGACGTGGGCCCCGGCGTCGGCCGCCAGCTGGATGGCGGCCGAGCCCGAGCCCCCGGCCGCGGCGTGGATGAGGACGGTCTCGCCCGCCTGCAGCTCGGCCCGGTCGAACAGTCCGAGCCACGCCAGGTGGAACGGGAAGAACAGGGCCGCCGCATCCGGCAGCGGGATGTCGTCGGACATGGCGAACAGCGAGACCGCGGGGCAGATCGAGTACTCGGCGAAGGCGCCGTGGGCGCCCCGGGTGATGGCGACGACCCGCCGTCCGGCCCAGCTCTCGGTACCGGGCCCGCAGGCGTCGACCGTCCCCATGACCTCCATGCCGGGGGCGTAGGGCAGGTCGGGCCGCACCATCATGTTGCCGCCCGTGATGCGCTCGAGGTCGTTCAGGTTGAGCGGGATGCCGAGGGCCCGGATGCGGACCTCGCCGTCGCCCGGCTCGGGGACCTCGACCTCGTCGAGGTGCAGGGCGGTCCCAGGCTCGCCGTACTCGTGGGTCCGCCAGGCGCGCATCGTCGTGGGGGTCATGGGCCGTCCTCGGGTTCGGGGGCCTCGGGCTCGAGGCCGAAGCGTTCGATGTAGGGGGCGAAGTCGCGGCGGACGGTGTCCGGGTCGACGCCGTACTCCTCAGGCCGGTAGCGGTGGATCCCGTCGACGCCCTTGGGGTGGTCGGCGATGTAGATCCGCATGGCCGCCGCCCCCTCGTCCGACATCGGGAGGTCGAGGGCGTCGTAGATCCGCTCGATCTCGGCGAACTGGTCGGCCACGAAGTCCGAGAAGTACATGTCGTAGAAGACGGCATCCGGGTAGTCCCGGGCGGCCCGCACGGCCATCGATCGCTCGAGCATCGTCTTCAGCCGGGCGGTCCAGTCCTCCGCGATCTCGTAGGGGTCGACCTCGTCACTGCCCATGGACCGGACGAGCGTGGTCAGGCTGGCGTAGGACGTCATCGACTTCACCGGGTCCCGATGGGTGAACACGATGCGGGCGTCCGGGTAGGTGGCCAGCAGCTGGTCCAGCCCCCACATGTGGGCACCTGTCTTGAGCATCCACCGGTCACCGGGCTTGTGCCACCAGAGGTGCTGGAGCTGGCGGCGGTGGAAGGCGTAGACGGCGGACCAGTCCGCACCGTCATCCACCCAGTCCTGGTAGGCGGGCACCCGGAACTGGTTGTGGAACAGGGGGGTCACCATCGCCTCGCCCATCATGACGACGCACTCCTGGGACAGGGTCGCCCCCATCGGGTGCATGGCCTTGAAGAGGGTCGACTGCAGGTCGTCGTCGGGGATCGTGGCCTGGCAGGCCGCCACCCGGGGGTCGTCGTCGCCGATCGCCGCCTCCGGGGGTGGGGACGGGAACATCAGCTCCCAGGTGAGCGGGGCCCGGTTGGCCGGGTCCTGGTTCAGGATGTCGTGCAGGATCGTCGTGCCCGTGCGGGGCAGGCCGATGATGAACACCGGCTTGACCACGTCGACGGCCGCGATCTCGGGGTGCTGCTCACGGTCGTGGGTGTAGAGCAGGCGGTTGGTGGTGTGGAGCAGGACCCGCTCCTCCGCGATGAACCGGCCGACGTCGTTCAGCCGGGCCTCGGCGTTCAGCGAGTCGACGAAGCGGTCCATCCCCTCCAGGAACGGCCCCGGCCCGAGCTCGGTCAGACCGCCGGCCCGCTCCTGGGCCTTGGCCAGCAGGTCGTCGCGGTCGAAGGCAGGTGGGGGCACGGCCGGTGAATCTAGACCCGTCGGGATCCGGCCTCGGGCGGAGGCCGGGTTGGCTACGGTCCGGGCGATGACCACGCCGAACGTCCGCGCCGCCGAACTGTCCACCGAGGATCTCGAGGACTGGGGGACACTGGAGCCGCCCCTGGCCACCGCCCTGGGGGAACCGATGGCGACCTACGGGCTGGACCTCTGGGCGGCCGACGACGAGTCGGTGTCCAGCGGGATCTGGGAGTGCGAGCCCGGCACCTCGCGCTGGGACCTCGAGGAGGGCGAGTTCATCCACGTGCTGTCGGGCCGGATGACCTGTCGCCACGACGACGGCACGGAGGTCGAGCTGTCGGCCGGGTCGACGGCCGTCTTCCCCAAGGGCTGGGCCGGCACCTGGGAGATCCACGAGACGCTGCGCAAGGTCTACGTCCTGTTCCCCTGAGCTCCGGGGGCCGGGGGTGCGGGGGCCGATGATCCGGTGGGCGTCGGCCTCGTCCGCTCGGCCCGGCCGACGCGACGGCGCAGGCTCTCGAACTGGCGGCGCTGCATGATGGCGTGGGCCGGCTCACCGACGAGTAGGTCCACGATCTTCATGAGTGGTTGAGGCGCGGTGCGGCCCCAGGTCCGGACGACCAGGCGGGTGGAGGCGCCGCCGTCGACGGGTCGGAGGTGGAACCCCCAGACCCCTTCGCTGAACGCCTTGGGCAGAGGACCGGACGGGTCGAAGGCATGGCCGGAGGGCAGCTCGATGTCGGCCCGGAGCACCAGGGTCCGGGGAGCGTCCACGATCGCCGCGGTGAACCAGGTGGCGCCGCTGGGCATGGACAGCAGGCAGTCGCCCTCACGGAGGCCCTGCCACTCGGGGTGGATCCGGTCGGCGCTGGGCCGACCGCCGTTGTCGAGGCGGTCCCACGAGTACCAGCCCGCTCGGTCACAGCCCATCTGCAACAGCCAGGGCCAGACGTCGTCGGGCGGAGCGGGCAGGGTGGTGGCCATCGTCGAAGGGTTGCCCGCGCCGGCGATGAGGTGGTCGCCGGGGTAGGGACAGACGACCTCGTCGGGCGTGGCGCCCCAGCGTCGGAGCCATGGTCGGCCCAGGGCCAGGTACGCGCCGAGGCCGGCAGCGGTGATGGCCAGGGATCGGCGGAGATCCATGCCCCCAGGGTGGCGGAGCAGTCACCGCCCGCCTAGAGCCGTTCGTCCCTTCGAGGTCAACCGTGCCACCCTTCCCGCGTGCCCAACCTGAAGCTCGGCTACCAGTACGGCTACTGGACGGCGGACCCCCGCCCCGCGACAGACCTGATCGCCTCGGCCCGGCAGGCTGAAGCCCTCGGGTACGACTCGCTGTGGACCGGAGAGTCGTGGTCGAGCGATGCCTTCGCCCCGCTGGCTGCGGTGGCGGGGTCGACGTCGTCGATCAAGCTCTGCACGGGGATCGCCCAGATCGGGGCCCGGCCCCCGACCACGGCGGCCATGCACGCCATCACCCTGGACGGCCTGTCTGGTGGGCGAGCCGTGCTCGGCCTCGGCGTGGGCGGGCCGCAGGTGGCCGAGGGCTGGTACGGCCGGCCGTTCGCCAAGCCGCTGGCCCGGACCCGGGAGTACGTCGACATCGTTCGGCGGACGGTGGCCCGGGAGGCCCCGGTCGCCAGCGCCGGCCCCCACTACCCGCTGCCCTACGACGGCGAGGGCTCGGTCGGCCTGGGCAAGCCGCTGAAGCTGATCACCCACCCCTTGCGGCCCCGCATCCCGATCTTCCTCGGCGCGGAGGGCCCGAAGAACGTGGCCCTGGCCTTCGAGATCGCCGACGGCTGGCTGCCGCTCTACTTCCCGCCGTCCCGGGCGGACCTCTACGAGCTGCCGGCGGTGCCCGAGGGCTTCGAGATCGCGGTGAACGTGTCGGTGTTCGTGGACGACGACGTGGCCACCGCCCTGTGGCCGGTGAAGGCCACCCTCGGCTTCTACATCGGGGGGATGGGGGCCAAGGGCCGCAACTTCCACACCGAGCTGATGGCCCGGATGGGGTTCGAAGCGGAGGCGTTCGAGATCCAGGACCTCTTCTTCGCGGGCAAGCGGGACGAAGCCATCGCCGCCGTGCCCGACGACTTCGCCGACGAGATCAGCCTCTGCGGCCCCCGCGGCCGCATCGCCGAGCGCCTCGAAGCCTGGAAGGCCAGCCCCGTGTCGACCCTGATCGTCGGCAGCAGCGACCCCGCCGTCCTCACGATGATGGCCGAGCTCACCGCCTGACCCGACGTCGTCCTGGCGCCCGATTTCGCGGGCCTCTGTCGCACCAGGATCAGGCGCCAGAACCGGTGGGTCGCGACGTAGAACCGTTCGGCCCAGCGACGGAAGGGGAGGATGGGACCGTCGGCGTCGATGAGGGCGGGGCTGGGGTTGTGGACCTTGTTGTCGAAGATGACGTTGTCCTCGGCCATCTGCTTGCGCAGGTCGGCGATGAGGGCGTCGCCCACCCGGGCCGTCTTGGCCAGGGCCTCGGCGTCGGTGCCCAGCTTGCGCACCTTGTAGGCCTTGATCGACAGCGTCCACTCCCAGTCGATGGGCGTCGAGCCGCTCATGAACACGGTGTCGATGATCCCGGTGAAGCGGGCGATGCCGACGCCCGGGCCCCAGCCGTCGGTGTCGATGCGGCCCGGCTGCGGGCCGCGGGGCGTGGCGAAGTCGACCCGTGACCGCAGCGTGCTGAACCAGCCGTCGTAGGTGATCTCCTCGACCTCGGGAACGGTGGCCGCCCCGTGCACGGTCTTGAGGTGGATGAAGTCAGGCCCGTTCTCGGCCAGCTCCTGCCACGGGCAGCGCACCTTCCACTCGGTCGGGAAGAAGTCGGTCCACTCGTCGGTGAAGTACTCGTCGAGCTGGGGGACCTCCCACAGCGGGACCTGCTCGGGGTCCGGGTGGTACCAGAAGAGGACGAAGCCGTTGCGTTCGATGGTCGGGTACGGGCGGACCCGGGCCTTCTTGTTCAGGCGGTCGCTGTAGGGGATGTGGGCGTTGCGGCCGTCGCCGTCCCATTCCCACCAGTGGTACGGGCAGACCAGGTGACAGCCGTCGACCCGCCCGCCCAGGGCCAGATTGGCGCCGAGGTGTGGGCAGTAGGCGTCCATGACGTGGGCCGTGCCCTCCTGGTCCCGCCAGAGGACCAGGTCCCGGGCCAGGTAGCGGACGGGACGGACGTCGCCCGGAGCCAGGTCGGCGCTGTAGGCGGCCCAGTACCAGGCGAATGGGAAGGAGGTGTAGTACGGGAACCGCTCCCGCGAGGTCATCTGGGTCGGCTCGTGCTCGCCCTGCCGGGCCATCACCTGCAGCGGCGTCTCGCCCGGGAACTCCCGGATCCGGGCTGCCGCCGAGGTCGTGAAGTCGGGGCTCACGCGCGGGCCTCCAGGACGGTGCGGACGGCCCGCTCGAGGTCGTCGGCCAGGGTGGCGGGGGTGCGGCGACCGGTGACCAGGCCGACCATGTGGGCGAAGAGGAGGCTCTCGAGCACGTCCTGGAGGTCGGGGTCGACGTCCGTGCCCGCCAGCGCCAGCTCGGTCCAGCGCCGGGTCGAGCCCTCCATGGCGTCGCGGGCGTGGGCCACATCGGGCCCGCCGGTCAGGTAGGCCCGGGTCAGGGCGACGTAGAGCTCGGGGGCCCGGGCCACGTTGGCCACGGCCCGGCGGAGCGTGGCCGACGCTCGATCGGCGAGCGTGGCGCCTTTCACCGGCCGGTCCGCCAGCGAGATCGTCGTGGTCCCGACCAGCTCCACGAGCACGTCGACGAGCAGGTGGTCCTTGGAGGAGAAGTACTGGTAGGCGGTCGGCGCCGACACCCCGGCCGCGGCGGCGACCGTGCGCACGGTCACGCCGTCGTAGCCGTCGGTGGCGGCCAGGGCCCGGGCGGCATCGAGGAGCTTGCGTCGGGTCGCGGCCTGTGTGCGCGAGAGCGGGCGGGTGATGACGGCGGCTTCGGCGACGGTCATGCCGGCTTCCGTCCGACGCAGGTCACCGACAGCGGGGAGAGGATGGCGAAGTCGGGCTGCCGGGCCTGGGCGATGGCGTCCTCGGGCACGAAGCCGTCCGGGAAGATCTCCCGGGGCAGCACCGGCAGGGCCCGGTCGAGCGCGCCGACGTACCACTCGGCCGAGTCGGTGCCGCCGTGCATGGTCCAGCTGTGGCCGGAGGCGTCGACGTCGGTCAGCCCGAGGGCTTGGAAGGCGGGGACGAGGCGCCGGCCCCAGGTGCCGTCGTACCCGTGCTGTTGGACCGAATGGGCCCGGAGCGTGGACGAGAGCGTGGCGAAGGGCTCGGGGATGGCCTGGGCGTCGAACTGGATCCAGTCGGTGTCGGTGGCCACGACCCAGCCGCCGGGCTTTGTCGCCGCGACCATCGCCGCCAGCACAACCTCCCGCTGGACCAGGTGCTGCAGGAGGCCCCGGGCGTGGACGAGGTCGAACTCGGCGTCGCCGATGGGCTCGACCGTGATGTCGGTTTGGCGGACTTCGACCGTTTCGAAGGACGGGGGCTGAAACCGCGTGTCCACGTCGAGGGACACGACCCGACCCTCGGCCCCGACCCGTCCGGCCAGCCAGGCCACCACCGTGCCGGCGCCCGAGCCGACGTCACAGCACTGCCAGCCGGGCTGGACCAGCGGCTCCAGCAGCGCCCGAGTCGCGGGGTCGACCACCCGGGCGAGGGTCAGCAGGCGGATCTGCTCGAGCCGGACCTGCTCGTCGTCCTCGTTGATCCGGTACGACTCAGGCTCGCCCACCCGACCAGTGCATCACACGTCTAGACAGCTGTAAAGAAAATGATCACGGCTCGATCGCGGTCAGGACGTCGGCGGCGATCACGGGCGGGTTCTCCAACGGGCCGAAGTGCCCGAGGAGCGGGTGGAGGCTCAGGCGGCCGTTCGGCAGCGCCTCGGCCACCGCGGGGGCGAAGCGGGCGGGACCGCCCCAGCCCTCCTCCAGCGCGCCCACCGCCACGGTCACCGGGACGGTCACCGCCTTCGCATCGTCGGTCGTGATGGTCCCGCTGGCCTCGAACATCAGGGCCTCGTGCTCCCCCCGGCAGCGCAGGCGGGCGGTGCCGTCCTCCAGTTCCTCGAAGCCGTGCTCGACGTACGCGGCCAGGGCGTCGGCCCGCAGGTACCCGAGCGGCGGGCGGCGGGCATAGGACCAGACGGCCTGAGCCCGGGACGAGAAGGTCTCCCGGCGCCGGCGTGCGCCCTCGGCCATGACGTTGCCACCGGCGCTCACGTGGCCCTGTCCGACCGGGAACACGATCGGCTCGTAGAGGTAGGCGCGCCGGATGGTGCCGGGGCGGTGGACCTCGGCCCGCAGGAGCCCGGCGCCGCCCATCGAGTGCCCGATGGCGTCGATCGGCCCGCCGCCGAGGGCGTCGACCACGGCGAGCACGTCGTCGGCCAGGCCCATCCAGTCGAAGTCCAGGTCCTGCGGCAGCGTCGACTGGCCCTGCCCCCGGAAGTCCAGGGCCCAGACGTGACGGTGCGGGGCCAGCTCGCGGGCCAGCGGGCCATAGGCCCCTCCGCAGAACCCGTTGGCGTGGGCCACCAGGAGCGGGTCGCCCTCGCCGCCGAGATCGTGGACGGCGACCGAGACGCCTCGGCTCGAGTCCACCCGGAAGGCCGGATCGGGGTTGCTCGCCACCGGGCGTTTGTAGCGCCCGCGAGGGCGAGCGCCCGAATCGGGTCAGCGGGCCGCCTTGAACACGTTGCGGCACTCGCCGAGGCCTTCGATCTTGGTGACCATCACGCTGCCGTCGACGAGGCCCTCCTTGGGGTCCCGGGCGAAGCCCACACCACCGGGGGTGCCGGTGGCGATCACGTCGCCGGGCTCCAGCGTGATGACGTCCGAGATGTAGGACACCAGGTGCTCGGGGCCGAAGAGCAGGTCGCTGGTGTTCGCCTTCTGCTTGACCTCGCCGTCGACCTCACAGACGACCTCGCGACTCGGCCCCGGTGATTCGTCGCTGGTGACCAGCCACGGTCCGAGCGGGGTGGTCGCCTCGAAGCACTTGCCCTGGAGCCACTGGAGGGTGCGGTTCTGGTACTCCCGCATCGAGACGTCGTTGAGGACGGCGAAGCCGGCGATGTGGGCGGCGGCATCGGCCTCGGCGATGGCGCGGCCCCGCCTGCCGATGATGACCGCCAGCTCGACCTCCCAGTCGACGTCGTCGGTGACCGTCGGTAGTTCGATGTCGTCGTGGGCCCCGGTGAGGGTCGAGCGGTACTTGGCGAAGAGCGTGGGGTGGGACGGCAGCTCGCGGGTGAACTCGAGGATGTGGTTGCGGTAGTTGAGGCCGCAGCAGACGATCTTGTCGGGGGCGACGATCAGCGGCGCGTAGTCCAGGTCGGCGACGGGTCGACGGGTCCCGTCACCGGCAGCGGCCCAGGCCTGCCAGTCGTCGCGGTGCAGGACCGCGCCCACGTCGGCGGCGTCGAGCTCGACGGCCTCCTCGCCGTCGATGCGCACGGCCTTGGTGCGGTCACGGTCGCGGATCGTCGCCAGCTTCATCGGTCGACAAGTATGACCCCACCCGACCTTCGCTGAGGATCTGGCCTTGCGGCCAGGATCTGTCCGCAAGGCGTGAGACGCTCTGCTTGCGACCCGATGGACGGGCCCGACGACGACGAGGAGCGAGACGATGGACTTCCGACTGGAGCTGGTGGCGATCCCGGTGAGCGACGTGGACCGGGCCAAGGCCTTCTACGAGCAGGTCGGCTTCACCATCGACCATGACCACGTCGTGGGCGACGAGATGCGCTTCGTGCAGGTGACCCCTCCGGGCTCGGCCTGCTCGATCGCCTTCGGCCTGGGCGTCAGCGAGGCCGAGCCGGGCTCGGTCCAGGGCCTGCAGGTGGTCGTCGACGACATCGAGGCGGCCAAGGCCGAGCTCGAGGGCCGCGGCATCGAGGTCAAGGGCATCGAGGACTTCGAATGGGGCCGCTTCATCTGGTTCGCCGACCCCGACGGCAACGGCTGGGCGGTCCAGCAGATCCCCAACTACGGCTGAGGATCCCGGCGTACGGTGGGGGCATCGCCGTCGACGTCGAGACCGAGACCGTCATCGCCCGGCCGGTGGCCGAGGTGGCCGGCTACGCGGCCGACCCCACCAACGCCCCGGACTGGTACGACAACATCGAGTCGGTCCAATGGGAGACCGAGCCCCCGGTGGAGGTCGGCTCCCGGATGACGTTCGTCGCCCGGTTCATGGGTCGGCGGCTGACCTACACCTACGAGGTCGTCGAGCTGGTGCCCGGCGAGCGCCTCGTCATGCGCAGCGCCGAGGGGCCCTTCGCGATGGAGACGACCTACACCTGGTTGCCCACGGCCGACGGGTACACCCGGATGACCCTGCGCAACCGGGGAGAGCCGGCCGGGTTCTTCCGGCTGGTGGCACCGATCATGGCCGCGGCGATGCGGCGGGCCAACGACAAGGATCTGGACAGGCTGAAGACGATCCTGCAGGGGGCGTGAGCCCTTGGCCCTCGACCTGAGCAACGGCGTCCCGGTCCCCGACGAGTCACCCTTCACACTGGCCAACCTGCCGTTCGGTGTGGCCGACGGCCGGGTCCACATCGCCGTCGGTGACCATGCCGTCGACGTGGCGGCGGCGGCCGGCTTGGGACTCGTCGCCGTCGACCCGACGATCGTCGAGGGCTGTCGCCTGGACGGCCTGCTGGCGGCCGGCCCGCCGACCTGGCGGGGGCTGCGGGAGGAGGTCGCCTCGATCCTGCGGACCGAGCCGGACCGCTTGGCCAAGGCGATGGTCGGTCGGACGGCGTTGTCCATGGAGCTGCCGGTGACGATCGGCGACTACGTCGACGGCTACGCCGGGCTCCACCACGCCACCAACCTCGGTCGCATCCTGCGCCCCGGCGGCGACCCCCTGCAGCCCAACTGGAAGCACCTCCCCGTCGCCTATCACGGGCGGGCGGGGACGATTGTGGTCGGGGGCGGTGCGATCACGCGGCCGTCGGGCCAGGTGTTGGTGGACGGCGCCCCCGTGTTGGCGCCGTCCGCCCAGCTCGACATCGAGCTCGAGCTGGGGGCCATCGTCGGCGTGGGCAACGAGGCCGGCCAGCCCATCCCGGTCGACGAGGCCGACGCCCACCTGTTCGGCTTCGTGCTCGTCAACGACTGGTCGGCCCGCGACATCCAGGCCTGGGAGTACCAGCCCCTCGGCCCCTTCCTGGGCAAGTCCTTCGCCACATCGGTGTCACCATGGGTCGTGACCGTCGACGCCCTGGCGCCCCACCGCGTAGCCGGGCTGGCCGCCGAGCAGGACCCGGAGCCGTTGTCGTACCTGCGGGGCGACCCGGCGGTGCCCGACCTGCACCTGACCGTCGACCTGGCCAGCGCCCGCATGCGGGACGAGGGAGCCGAGCCCTTCCGCGTCGGCGAGGTCGACCTGGCCCCGTCGCTCTACTGGACCCCGGCCCAGCAGCTGGCCCACTGCACGGTCAACGGGGCCACCGTCCGGCCGGGTGACCTCCTGGCCAGCGGCACCATCTCGGGCCCGGACCACACCACGCAGGCCGGCTCGCTCATCGAGCGGACGTGGCGGGGGGCCGAGCCCTTCACCCTGTCGACGGGGGAGGAGCGGTCGTTCCTGGCCGACGGCGACGAGGTCGTCCTCGACGGCTGGGCCGGCACCGGTGAGGACAAGGTCGGCTTCGGGCCCCTGTCCGGCACGATCGTGGCGGCGTACGACGGGGTAGGGAGCTGACATGCCGTACTACCGCTCGGTCGGCGAGGTGCCCCGCAAGCGCCACACGGTCGCGGTGTCCGACGAAGGGCGGCGCAGTGAGGAGTTGATGGGCCAGGAGGGCTTCTCGGAAGAGGCGTCCCTGCTCTACCACCGCCACTCGCCCAGCGCCCTGACCGCCATCGAGACGGTGGACGAGCCCAACGCCGCCGCCCTCGCCGTCGACCTGCCCTTGACGCCCCGCCACATCCGCACGGGCGAGCTGCCGGCGGGCGCCGACGTGGTCCTCGGGCGTCAGGCCGTCCTCGGCAACCAGGACGTCGTCCTCTGCTGGGCCGTGGCCACCGAGGACAGCGACCTCTACCGCAACGCCATCGGCGACGAGCTGGTCTACGTCCACGACGGCGAGGCCACGCTGGAAACCAGCTTCGGTGCGCTCGGCGTGGCCCGCGGTGACTATGTCGTCGTCCCCCGGGGGACGACCCACCGATGGGTCCTCGGCGGGGACCGGCTCGAGGTGCTGGTGTTCGAGGTCGGCGGCCACGTCCGCTTTCCCGAGCGCTACCTGTCGAGCCGGGGCCAACTGAAGGAAGGCGCGCCGTTCTCCGAGCGGGACCTGCGGGGCCCCGACGAGCCGTTGTTGGTCGACGGCACCGACGTGGCCGTGCTCGTCCGCAACCGGGCCGGCCTGTCCCGCCTGGTCCACGCCCGGCACCCGTTCGACGTCGTGGGTTGGGACGGCTGCCTCTACCCGCACGCCCTCTCCATCCACGACTTCGAGCCCATCGCCGGGGCCATCCACCAGCCGCCCCCCGTGCATCAGACCTTCGCCGGGCCCGGCTTCGTCATCTGTTCGTTCGTGCCCCGGCCCTACGACTTCCACCCCGACGCGGTGAAGGTGCCGTACCACCACGCCAACGCCGACTCCGACGAGGTCCTCTTCTACGCCGGGGGCAACTTCATGAGCCGAGAGGGCTCGGGCATCGGCGTGGGATCCATCTCGTACCACCCGGCCGGCTTCGTCCACGGCCCCCAGCCCGGCAGCTACGAGCGCTCGGTGGACCAGGACCGCACCGAGGAGCTGGCGGTCATGCTCGACACCTTCCGCCCCCTCGGCGTGTCCGACGCCGCCCGCGCCGCCAGCGACCCCGACTACCCCTGGAGCTGGTCCCCGTCCTGACCCGCACGCGTTCTGGCGGCTAATCGGGCGGTCGACAGAACTCGAAGGCGCACGGTGGGCGCGGATGCAGGCCGCTGGGTTCGGTCCTGTTCCCATGCTGAAGACGTTGGATTCCCACCGGTGGAGGCTCTGAGCCGAGCCTGACCCGTGATCAGTCGACCTCGTGCGACGATTTCGTCCTGTCCCGCTCGTTGAACGGGGTGTGAGTGCCGGGGGGGCTGTGTCCGAACAGGGGGCGATGTCGTCGGAGGAGTTCCGGGCGTTCTACCGGGCGCACCTCCCGTCGGTGTACGGCTACCTGCTGCGCCTTTGTGCGGGCGACAAGGCGATGGCCGAGGATCTCACCCAGGACGTGTGGCTGCGCCTGGTGGACGAGCTGCGATCAGGGCATCACGAGCGGGCCGACATCCGGTGGCTGATCACGGTGGCCCGGTCGAGGTTCATCGACGACGCCCGCCGGCAGCAGCTCGGGGTGAGGAAGCTGGCGCTCCTCCGGCGGGTCGACGACGACCAAGGCGAGGCCACGAGCTCGGAGGTTCTCGACCACCTCGCGGACGTCCGCCCGCTGCACCGTGCCGTCCTGGTGCTGCGCTACGTGGACGATCTCCCGGTTCCCGAAGTCGCGGCCGCCATCGGCCGTGACGTGACGGCAACGAACTCGCTCCTCGCTCGCGCGAGGGCCGAGCTCCGTCAACTTCACCGGAGCCCTTCCCATGACTGACGACGTGCACACCTACCGGGCCGAGCCCGACCCCGCGTTCGCCGACCGACTGGAACGAGAGCTGCTCGGCCGGCTCGCCTCCCCTACGAACAGGACCGGTGTCGTTGCCGATCAGGATCTGCCGGAAGAGGTTCCGCTCGTCCGCCTGGCCGACCCTGACCAGCCCGCGGTCGAGGACGATCGGCGTCGGCTGGGAACGCCCCAGCGGGCCCGTTCCGCCCGGTGGCTGGCTGCCGCTGCCGCCGTGGTGCTGGTCGTGGCCGCCGTCGCGCTGCTCCGCATCGTCGGCGACGGCGAAGACCGCGACGGTCCCGTCGACGTGGTCCCCACGACGACCACGCCGCCGCTGACCGACACGCCGTCGACCGGCAGCATCGTCACGGCCGATGGCCACGGTTGGCCGGAGGGTGCGACGGCGCCGCCGCGGCCGGAGAACGCGAATGACCCCTACGACTGGAGCGACTTCGACCCGGCCACGGGATCCTTCCTCCACGTCGAGTACATCTTCGGCTCGCGGATCTGGATCTTGGGTGAGGGCGGGGACGAGGAGGCGAACATCGTCTGCCCGTTCTCGAACTGCTGGGGGACCGCCTTCGGCCCCGGGCCCGACGAGGTGACGGCGCTGGTGCTCGACGCCACCTGTTCCGGGCCCACCGATTGCGACCACGGCCCAGTTCGTCCCGAGCGGGTCCAGGTCATCGCGTGGGACGGCACGGTGCGCGAGTCGGTGGACATCTCGGCCGCCTTCACCCACGACGGCACGGGGACGGCCGAGCGGTCCCTCGCCGGCCTGGCGTGGTCGCCGGACGGGAGCCGTCTCGCCGTCGGCACCAGCGGGCAGGAGGCGGCGAACTGCGACCCGTTCGGTGACGAGTGCGGCGTCGAGGTCTGGATCTTCGGCCGGGACGGCGGCGAGCCGCAGCTGGTGCACACCGCCGACCCCGCGGACGGAGAGCACCGGGAGCCGCCCGTGCTCGCGGACCTGGCTTGGTCCCCGGATGGCAGAACCCTCGCGGTGAGCGTCGCCAGCCCCCCCGTCGGCCGTCCGGCGTGGCCTCAGCTGGTGGCCCTCCGGTTCGAGCCCGGCGAACCGGTTCGGGCGGAGGTGCTGCACGTCTACGACGACGTCGCCCCAGCGGGCAGGCGGATCTTCACGAGCCAGTACAGCCAATTCGCCCTCGCGTGGTCGCCGGACGGGAGCCGCATCGCGGTCACCAGCGATGGTGGCGTCGCCGAGATCTCCGCCGCCGACGGCCGCGTCCTGGCTCGGCATCCCGGTGCGGCTGGGACCATCGACGTCTACGGCCTGGCCTGGCTCCCGGAGCGCTGACCGGGCGTGGGGTGGTGGTGGTGGTGATTTGGTCGCCATGACCGCCGCCGAATCAGCCGCCAGAAGGTCATTGCAGGACGGGGTCGGTCAGGTCGATCCAACGGTCGACCTTGACGAGGTCCATGTACTCCTCGAAGTCGTCGGCCATGGTCTCGCCCATGCGGGCCTCGTTGGCCCGGGCCTCGTTCTCCGAGGTGAAGTAGTTGACCTCGGTGTAGCGGTTGTCGTCGTGCCAGACGCGGAGGCCGCCCATCAGGTCGGGTCGAGCGGCCATCAGCAGCTTCGTGGTTCTCGCCTCGAAGTCGGCCAGGGCCTCCCGGTCCGCGATCCGGCCCTGGGTGATCTGCACGAACCCGGCGTAGTCGGACCCGCCGCCGAGGAACTCGTCGACATCTTCGCTCTCGGTGAAGGTCGGCGGCCCGTCGAACATCGTCGAGCCGTGGGCCTCGAACCAGGCGGACTGCTCCGGCCGGGCGTTGTTGGCCTCCGCGGCAGCCCGGTCGGCGAACCGGGCGACCAGGATGGCGGTCCCGTCGGCGGCGACCCCGCCGGTGCTGCCGAGGAAGCCCTCGGCCACGGGACGGACCTGGGCTTCCCAGGCCTCACCCGCGGCGGCCATGGCCTCTGGGCTGCTGGCCTTGCCTTCGATGATCTGAGCGAACATCGCCTTCCCCCTCTGTCGGGCGCTTCTGGCCCGGCCAGCGTCCTCCCGAGACGCCGACCGGTCAAGGCCCTGACCGGTCACTCCACGCCGTCGGCTCAGCAGTCGTCGGGTGGTTTGGCTCAGCGCAGCTCTTCGTCGAACAGCGCGAGGGCCCGCTCGTAGGAGCGGTCGGCGGCGGGATCGTGGTACGCCCGGCCGGGGACGGAGTAGCCGTGGTTGGCGCCTTCGTGGATCTCGACCTCGCCGTGGGGATGGGCCTCGACCATGTCGATGAGGGCCTGCTGGGACTCGGGGGACTGCATCGTGTCGTCGGCGCCATAGCCCAGGTAGATCGAGCCCGTGAACGCGGGGACGGCCAGGTGCGGCGAGTCGTCCTCATCGGTCACGGTGTACGACGGGTGGAAGCCGACGCCGGCCCGGAACCGGTCGGCGTGGTCGGCAATGGTGCGCAGCACGGACCGGCCGCCGATGCAGAAGCCGATGGCGCCCATGGGCGCCTCCCGGGCGGCGGGATCGCCGTCGAGGTAGGCCAGCACGGCGTCGAGGTCGGAGGCCACCATCTCGTCGGTCGTCCCCATGAGGATCTCCCAGAAGCGCTCCATCGTCTTGTCGTCGGTCTTGCCCCGCTCGACGACCAGCCACGGCTGCTCCCGGTGGTAGCGGTCGTGGCTGATCACGTAGTAGCCGGCATCCGCGATCCGGGCCATCGACTCCTTCGACCCGTCATCCAGGCCCGGCCCGTGGTGGAAGTAGACGACGACCGGGAAGGGCCCGTCCCCGTCCGGGCGCACGATGTGCACGCCCATCGGGCCGTCCTTGGTCACCAACGTCTCGGTCTGCTCCATCATCGGTCGTCCCCCGTCCTCGGTGCTGACGTCGGCCTCAGCTTTGCAGTCGCGCCGCTGGCCGGCGCCACCCTGGCCTGCTGGTGCCCCCAGCCCGGGCCCTGCCATGCCCTCGTGTTGGGCGAGATGGCTGAGGCCACCGTCCGCTAGTCAGTCGACCGGCGGCGGGAGGTCGAGCAGGTCGACCAGCTTCTGCGGGGCCATGACGCAGTAGCTCTCGGTCATCAGCTCGGTCACCTCGTCCCAGTCCGTGTCGTCGTCCAGGACCAGGCCGATGACGTCCCGACCCCACCCGGCGTAGAAGAAGGGGTGGCCGGCGTGGCGCAACATCTCCAACTCCTCGCCCCCGGACCTGAAGGTGACGACCGTGGCCGATCCGGTCTTCTCGTAGGCCTTGGCCAGGACGGGCGGCGACTCCTTGTCGATGGCGAGAACGTGGGCGAACGTCTTCTTGCGCACCATCCAGCGGGTTCCGGCCCACGCCTTCTCCTCGTAGGCGTCAGGCAGGGCCAGGCAGATGGCCCGCACCTTGGCCACGATGGCCTCGGGCGGGTCCGAGTAGTCGCCCACCGCTCAGCGGTAGCCCGTGACGTCGGCCGGCAGGCCTGCGTCCTGGACCTCGACCAGGTAGGTCCAGGCGTCGGGCTGGCTGCCGTCGAGGTCGGTGAAGCCGTAGACCTTGGCCAGCTGTCCGCTGGACAGCGACTGCTGGTTCCACCGGTCGACGTCGGGGTCCGCGGCCAGAGCGGCCACGGCCCGGCCGACGTATCGGGGTGACTCGGCGATGGCGAAGTGGGCGATGCGCTCGGTGGCGTCCATCCAGGTCTCCTCGGTGACGCCGAACGCCTCGAGCATCGCCTCGGAGCGCAGCCATCCCGGCGTGACCGACACGGCGGTGCCCCCGTGCGGGGCCAGCTCGTGGCCGAGGGCCCAGGCCATGCGCCCGACGGCGGACTTGGCCAGGTCGTAGAAGAACGACACCCGGTAGTGATCGGCGTTGTAGTCGTCGGTGCCGTCGTTCACCTCGACCACCAGGCCGCCCGGCCGGCGGATGAGCAGGGGCAACGCGAAGTGGCTGGTGATGGCGTGGGTGTCGACGCCCAGGCGCAAGGTGCGCAACCCGACCTCGAGGTCCGACTCCCACACGGTCTTGTCCCACTCGGGTTCGCTACCGCCCCAGATGTCGTTGACGAGGATGTGCAGCCCGCCCTGCTCCTCGTCGATGCGGGCGACGAGGGCCTGCACCTGGTCGGGCTCGAGGTGGTCGACCGGCACGGCGATGCCCGTGCCCCCCGCCTCGTCGACCAGCTTGGCCGTCTCCTCGATGGTCTCGGGCCGGTCCATCTCCGACCGCTGCTCGCGGGTCGTGCGGCCGGTGACGTAGACGATGGCGCCCGCGGCGCCGAGCTCGACGGCGATGCCCCGACCGGCGCCCCGGGTCCCGCCCGCGACGAGAGCGACCTTGCCCTCCAGCGGCGCGGTCACGCGATGTCCTCCTGCTTTGGAGGCAATGAGTCACGGTTTCCGTGACTGCGGGCCTCCAACGGGTGTTGGCCGACCGGCTTCTCGTAGCGGAGGCAGGGGACGGTGATGCCGTCCGCGCGGTAGGCGAACCCGCCGTGGTCGACCCAGCCCTGGCGCTCGTAGAAGCGGCGAGCCCGGGCGTTGCCGGCGACGACGGCCAGCCACGCGCGGTCGTGGTCGCGGGCGATCTGCTGCTCGCCGTGGTCGATGAGCGCGGCGGCCGTTCCGGTGCCACGGGCGCGGTCGGCGACGAAGAGCTGCTCCAGCTCGTCGCCGGTGACCGTCACGAAGCCGACGACCTCGCCGTCGAGCACGGCGACGGTCGTGCGCTCGACCCGCTCAGGCAGGCGGCGGCGGAAGTCGCCGGGGGTGCGGAGCTCCACCAGCTCGTCGGGTACGTGGCCGGCGTGACCGTCCCGCCACGCGTCGCGCCAGATGTCGGCGAGGACGTCGAGGTCGTCGGGAGTGGCGGGGCGGAGGTCGATCGCCCGACCGTAGAGCGGGTCTGGCGCCGGCACCACCGACGTCCTGGGACCGGGCGCTCGGGCTGGGACTCGAGATCCAGGTCCCAGAAGGATCAATCCGGCGCGGGCTGGCCGACGCGGATGGTGTTGCTCCACGGGTCGGCGATGCGGAACTCCCGCATGCCCCACGGCATGACCTCGATGGCACCCGGCTCGAAGCCGGCCGCCGTCCAGCCCGAGTGCCAGAGGTCGACATCGCCCACCTGCAGGTAACAGGCGCCGCCCCCCGCCGCCGCCTCGTCCTCCTCGCCCAGGTCCACCACGGACTCGTCAGTGCCGACGAAGGCGTAGCCGCCCCCCTCCCACCGGCGGACGTCCTGGTCGACGGCGGCCCAGAACGCCTCGGCCTCGTCGAGGTCGGCGACCGCCAGGATGGGCGTCGACTCGACGGACCGCGGGAGCGACGACCGGAGCCAGGCGATGCAGCCGCCGCAGATGGCCACCTCGGGGTGGCACCCGAGCGCCGCCACGTGCTCCCGCTCCTTGCCACAGCACGAACAGGCCGCCATCGCCGAAGCGTAGGACGACTCAGCGAGCGGCATAGCGGAGGTAGATGACGCCGTTGGCGAACCGGTGCTCGTTGCGCAGCTCGAGGTCGAGACGCACGCCATCGGGCAGCGCCCGCTTGCCACCGCCGACAATGACGGGGTTGAGGAACAGCCGGACCTCGTCGACCAGGCCGGCCCGGAACGCGTCGGCGGCCAGGTCGGCGCCGCCGACGCTGAGGTCTGCGCCGGCCGCTTCCTTCACGGCGCGAACGGCGTCGGGGTCGAAGGTGCGCTCGATCCGGGTCCGGCCGCTGGCCGTCTCCCGCAGGGTCGTGGAGTACACAACCTTGTCGGCGGACCGCCAGACCCGCGCGTAGTCCAGCGCGACCGGGGGCGAGTCGGCCGGTGGCGTCTCCCAGTAGACCATCGTCTCGTACAGCCGTCGTCCCAACAGATAGGTGCCGATCGGCCGCTCGAGATCGTTGACGAAGGCGTGCACATCCTCGTCCGGTGCCGACCAGTCGAAGCTGCCGTCCTCGTCCTCGATGTAGCCGTCCAGGGAGGTGATCGCCGTGTACATCAGCTTGGCCATGGTCCCTCTCTACACCGACGAGGCCGGGCCCGCCTCAGTCGGCGGTGAGGCGGTCGACGAGGGCGGGCGGGTCGCCGAGGTCGGCCAAGCGGTCAGTCTTGTCGAAGGTGACAGGCAAAACCGGAAGCACGTGCCCCGTCACGAACGTCGTGACCCAGCAGATGGTCGCGAGGGTCAGTCCCGCAGGACCCGGTAGCGGACGTGGGTCACGCCGTCGGAGGGGATGACCCGAGTCTGTTCCAGCGCGATCGGCTCGCCTCCGAGGTGGTCGAAGAGGCGCACGCCCCCTCCGAGCAGGAGCGGCGCGATGCTGACCTGGATCTGGTCGATCTGGCCGGCCCGCAGCAGTTGCTGGGCGATGTCGGCGCCGCACACCGACACCTCCTTGTCGCCGGCCACCTCCTGGGCCTGCTCGAGGCCGTCGTCGAGGCTGGTGGCGAAGCGAACCTGGGGGCTCCACTCGCCCTTGGTGGGTGGCGTGTGGGTGACGACGAAGATCGGGGCGTCGACCGGGTGGCCGTCCTTCCACCCGTTGGCGATGTCGAAGGTGCGGCGGCCGCTGATCATGGCGCCGCAGTCGCTCATCCACTCGTCGATGACGACCTTGCTGGCGTCGGGCGGGGTGAGCCACTGGTTGAAGCGGTTCTCCTCCGGTCCGGAGCCCATCCAGGTGAAGACCCCCTCGCCTCCCCGGCCGAGGGGTAGCGCAGGCCCGTCGTCCGGACCGGCGATGAACCCGTCGAGCGACACGCTCAGATCCACGATCACGGTGCCCATGGCGGTCTCCTCCAGCTCGTTGTCACCAGCTTCGACCACCGCCGCCCCCGGAACTCACCGCTCTGGTGGATTGAGGGGGGTGCGGGCGTCAGACTGGGTGGGATGAACGCAGCGGGGGACGCCGGCGTCGACCGATCTGAGCCTTGACGGTCGACCCTGAGCGCCTCGACTGGTTCCGCGGCGGCGAGCAGTACGTGCTCGACGCCGTCGCCGACCTGAGCGACGACGATCTGACCGGGCCGTCGCTCCTGCCGGAGTGGACCCGGGCCCACGTCGTCGGCCACCTGGCCCGCAACGCCGACGCCTTGCGCAACCTGCTGGCGTGGGCTCGTACCGGTGACCCGTCACCCATGTACCGCTCGGTCGAGGAGCGGGCCGACGGCATCGAGGCCACGGCTGGTCTGGCCCCGGCGGCGCTTCGGGCCGACCTGACCGAGGCGGTCGCCCGCCTCCTCCTCGATGTCGAGGCGATGCCGGCGGAGGCCTGGGACGGTGAGGTCCTGACCGCTCGGGGCCGGCCCATCCCGGCCTCCGAGGTCCCGTGGATGCGAGTGCGCGAGAGCTGGATCCACGTCGTCGACCTGGACACGGGTGCCACGTTCGCCGAGCAGCCCCCGGACCTGGTCAAGGCCCTGTTGGGAGAGATCGCGGGCTGGCCCAGCGCGGCGTCGGCTCAGCCCCCGCTCGTGGTCACCGCCGACGACCTGGGCTGCTCGTGGACCCTGGGTGACGGCGTCGATGCCGTCGAGGTGTCGGGCCCTGCCGCCGAGGTGCTGCTCTGGCTCTCCGGCCGGGGCGACGGCACCGGTCTCATCACATCGGACCCGTCCGGCCATCCACCGACCCCGCCGGCGTGGCTCTGAGGGAACAGCCCGACGGAGGAGGCCAGCGCCGGCAGCCGTGACGGGTGGAGCCGCGGTGTGCGCCTCGTCCTCACGGCGTCGCACATCCCGCGCTGAACGGTCGACGACCCGCCATGATCGGGTGGTGTCCGGCGTAGGCCCCCTCCCGCTCGAGTTCGTGCTGTCGGCCGCCCGCGCCGACCAACTGCCCGACAACGACGTCGAGGTGGCCATCGTCGGCCGCTCCAACGTGGGCAAGTCCTCGTTGCTCAATGCCCTCGCCAACCGGAAGCAGCTGGCCCTGGTGTCCAAGACCCCCGGCCGCACGCAGCTGCTCAACTGCTTCGCCCTGGGCGACGGAGCCGCCGTCATCGACTGTCCCGGCTACGGGTACGCCTCGGTGGCGGCGAACCAGCGGGCCAAGTGGCAGAAGATGATGGAGGACTACCTGCTCACGCGGGAGCAACTGGCCATGATCCTGGTCCTGGTCGACGGCGAGATCGGTCCCACCAAGCTCGACCTGCAGATGCTGGATTGGCTGCGGGCCGAGGTCCTGCCCCACACCGTCGTCGCCACCAAGCACGACAAGGTCAAGGCCTCCAAACGGGAGAAGCGCAAGCAGGACCTGGCCCAGGCCTGCCTCCTGGACAAGAGCGACGTCATCTGGGTCAGCGCGGCCAAGGGCACCGGCATCGACCGCCTCCGCGGGCTGGTCCGAGAGTGGCTCCGCTGAGCCCGAGAAATCCGGTGAAACGCTTGCGCTGGCTGCGCCCCGACGCTAGGTTGTAGAACACCAGTTCGTAGTCGACTGGGGCCGTCGACGATCTCGATGGCCGGGCACGGCTACCCGAAGATGTCTGCTTCCTGCCTGTCGAAGGGAGGGACCGTGCCCGCCGAGATCGACGACCTCTGCCAGACCAGCCACCTCGCCGCGAAGGTCGCCTGGGGGAACCTGGCGCCGGTGGTGGTCGGCGAGGGCATCGAGGGCCTCTGCCGGGCCCGGAACCAGGCCGACGCCGCGTTGCTGGGGGCGGTGCGGTCCTTCTCGGGTCGGGGGGAGCACCGGGGCGAGGGCCACGCCAGTGTGGTGGGCTGGCTGCAACACCACTGCGGGCTGAGGAAGCGCACCGCGGTGCGGACCGCCCGCCTCGCCCGTTTCGTCGACCACCTCCCCCCGGTCGCCGCCGCGCTGGCCGACGGGGTGATCAGCTTCGACCACGTCGAAGTCATCGCCGACGCCTACCGGGAACGCCACCACGACGCCTGGCTCGAGCTGTGCCCGCTCCTGGTCGACTACGTCGCCACCGGCGGCCGGTTCGAGGACCTGGCCCGTCACGCCCAACGCTTCGCCGACCTCCTCTCCCCCACCGACGCCGATGACCGGTTCGAACAACAGGTCGCCGGGCGCAGCTTCACCAAGACCACGACCATCGACGGGTTCGGCTACCTCCGGGGCTGGCTCGACCCCATCACCTACGCCATCTTCGCCGCCGAGCACAACCGCCTCGTCACCCTCGAGTTCAACACCGACTGGGCCGCCGCCCGCGACATCCTGGGCCGGGACCCCGACGCCAAGGAGCTCGCCGAGCTCACCCGCACCACCGACCAACGCTCCGCCGATGCCCTGCGGGTCATGGCCGAGCGCTCCAAGACCCTCGCCGGCGGCGCCGTCGCCGCCGCCGCCGAAGTGGTCATCCACTGCCAGGACCGATCCTTCATCACCGCCCTCTGCCGCCTCCTCGGCCACGACGACCTCGCCCCCGACCCGACCGACGGGTTCTGCGAAACCGACGACGGCACCGTCATCAGCCCCGTCGCCGCCCTCTACCTGTCCCTCCTCGGCAACCTCCGCCGCGTCGTCTTCGACACCAACGGCGAGATCCTCGCCTACAGCCGCAGCAAACGGCTCTTCACCCCCGCCCAAGCCGCCGCCATCCGGGCCAAGTTCCGGCGCTGCGCCCACCCCTACGGCTGTGACCGCACCGGACCGCTCCTGCAGACCGACCACATCACCGAATGGCAGCACGGCGGACCCACCGACATCGCCAACGCCCAACCCCTCTGCGCCTTCCACAACCGCTGGAAGACCAACAACCACAACCGGCCCCCACCCGCCCGGCCCGACACCGGCCAAACCCGAGCCCCACCCCCCAACCTCTGCTGAGACACGCGGGTCGGCGGCACCCGGCGGTCAGATCCCGAGCTTCCCGGTGCGCACCTCGTCGACTGCTTCCGTCGGCCCGGTGAGCTCCACCTCGGCCGCGTCGCGACGGCCGGCGAGGAACAGGGTGAGCTCGCCCGGCCGTCCCTTCAGGGTCACCGGCCGCGAGCCGCCCCCGATGGGCTTGGTCTCGCCATCGGGCAGGGCGAGGGTGAGGTCGATGTCGTCCAGCGTCCGGGTCAGGAACCTCGTGCGTCGACCCTGCATGGCCCACAGCGCATCCTCGACCTCTCCCACCTCCTCGGCGGGGCGGGCCGTCGTCGTGCCGCCGCCCCGGCGGACGTCCTCGAGGTGGATGAAGTACTCGGACAGGTTGATGGCGCCGTCCAAGGGGCGGATCAGGGCGGGCGGCCCGCTGCGGACCTGGGCCACGAGGTCGGCGAAGGATGCCCCGGCCTTGGTGGCCGCCTGGACCTTCTCGGTGTAGTCACCGAGCTTCCCGCCGGCCACGATCCCGGGAGCGGCCAGCGGCTTGCGCTCCCGGACCACGAGGTGGGCGGCCATGTCCGCGGCCGTCCATCCCTGGCAGAGGGTGGGGGCGTCCGGCCCGACCTCCAGCAGCAGGTCGCACAGCCGTCCCCGTTCGAGTTGGGCCAGGTCACCGTTCCCCATGCCCGCAGTCTCGCCCAAGCGGAGGGCGCGAGTGGCAACCCACCCTGAGCACAGGCATCGAGGCCGTGATCACTGCTGCCCTGTGCTGGCTGGGAAAGGACTGACCCCACCGGCAGGCTCCAGCGGGGGCCAGCGGCCGATGCCGCCCCGTTCGACGAGCATGTCGGTGAGCGTGCGCTCGGTGTGCTGGCTGCGCCAGGTGAGCATGGCCTGAGCCAGTGGCAGGACGACCGCAGGGTCCTCGGTCGTCGTGCGCCAGGTCGGGTCGGTGGCCAGGTCGAAGCAGAACCAGTCGCCGTTGCCGAACTGCACGTAGGCGTGGGTGTCGTTGCGGATGACGGCGAGGTGCTGGCGCTCGAGGCGACGGTCCCAGGGCCACGGAGCGGCCTCGTCGCCGATGAGCATCCCCCGCCAGTCGTATTCCCAGTGGGCGGCGTCCCGCCACCAGGGCGGCTCGTCGCCGGCCAGGAAGGGGGTCAGGGGCAGGCCGTCGACCTGGGCGGGGACGTCGATCCCCATCGCTTCGCACAGGGTGGGGAACACGTCCACGTTCTCGGTGAAGCGGTCGAGCACGGTGCCGTGGACCTCCGGGTGGCGGGGGTCGCGGACGATGCCGACGATGTGGTGGCTCTCTTCGAAGTATCCGAGCTTCTGGATCAGCCCGTGGTCGCCGAGCTGCTCGGCGTGGTCGGAGGTGACGACGACGAACGTGTCGTCCCAGGCCCCGGACGCCTGGAGAGCGGCCCACAGCCGTCCCAGCTGGTCGTCGACCTCGCTGATCATGCCCAGGTACTGCGCCCGGAGCTTTCGCACCTTCGCCTCGTCGGCGGGAGCGGCCGTGATCGGGAGGGTCAGGGCGGTCTCGTGCAGGAAGTGGAGGGGCTCGGCGGGGATCGGCAGGCCGACGGCGGCGGGGTCGTAGCGATCGGCCCACGCCCCCGCGGCGGCGTAGGGCGGGTGGGGGCGCAGGTAGCTCAGGTGGGCGAACCAGGGAGCATCGTCCCGACGCCCCAGCCAGTCGATGGCCCGGTCGGTGAGGAAGGCCGAGATGCTGTGCTCGGCGGGCCGCTCCGGCTCGGTGCTCAGCGCCGCCTCGATGTCGTCGGGCACCTCGTGGCCGAGCTCCCTGAGCCAGTCGGTCCAGGCCGACATGGCACCGCGGAGGTCGAGCTCCACGTCGAAGCCCGGAAGGATCTCCTCGTAGTCGGAGAGCCGCGGGTCGTCGGGGCCGGTGGCCTGCCGAGGGTCGATGCTCTGATCCGTGTAGCCGAACAGAACCGGCGTGTAACCGGCCCGTCGGGCGGCGTGGGCCACGTTGTCGAAGCGGGCGTCGAGCGGGGTGCCGTTGGCGACCACCCGGTTGTTCATCTGGTACGTGCCCGTGTAGAGACAGGCCCGGCCGGGGGAGCAGGGAGTGGCCTGGCTGTAGTGCCGACGGAGCCCGACGCCGGCGGCGGCGAGCGCGTCCAGGTTCGGCGTCCGGACCAGCGGATGCCCGGCGCTGGAGAGACAGTCGCCTCGGAACTGGTCGAGGGTGATGAGCAGGATGTTCACGAACCGGCGCCTCCGGGCGAGGAGTGCCCGCACGGTAGTCCCGGCCCCGACGAAGAACGGGACCTTCGGCCCGGACGAGCCAGGAACCCCCTGTCGTAGGGTCCCTCGGGTGAGGCGACCCGTGTCCGTGGCGATGCTGGCGTCGGCGCTCTGCTCGTTGCCGCTCTTCGCCGCGGCCGCCGAACCGACGACCACGACGCTCCCACCGTCGACGGCGCCGTCGACGACCGCTACGCCGGACACGACCGTGCCGGTGGCCACGACGGAGCCTGCTGGACCGGCGGAGACCTCGCTCAGCGTCGGCGACGAAGCCGCCTACCGGGCCGCGCTGGCGAGCTTGTCGGCCGACGCCTCCGGACCGCACGCCATCGAGCTCACCGCCGACATCACCGTCGACGACGGTACCGACCCGACCTACACCGGCGACCAGGACCTGACGATCGACGGGCATGGTTTCACCCTCGACGCCGCCGCGACCAGTCGCCTGGTGGTGGTGGACTCACCCACCGACGCCCAGCTCCGTCTGGTCGACATCACGTTGCAGAACGGAAACGCCGACGGCGACGGCGGCGCCGTCCTCGTCCTCAACGACTCGACCGTCTTCGTCGCCGATGCCCGGTTCCACGCGAACGAGGCGTCGGGTAGCGGCGGCGCCATCGAGTTCCCGCTGGCGGCGTTCGTGACCCGATCGGAGTTCACCGACAACGTCGCCGCGGCGGGCGACGGCGGGGCCCTCGACGCCGCCGCGCCGGCCGGCCGGCTCCTGCTCCGCCAGTCGCAGTTCGTCGACAACCGCGCGCCGGCGGGCGACGGCGGCGCGGTCAGCGCCATCGGGTTCGGCTCCATCTCGTCGAGCGACGGCGTCCGGGACTCGACATTCGCCGGGAACAGTGCCCGCCGGGGCGGTGGCCTGGTGCTGGATGCCGGGATGGTCATCGCCGACTCCACCATCGTCGACAACCGGGCGGCGGTCAGCGGGGGCGGGATCCTGGGCGTGAACGGCGGCATCAGCGCCGGGATCTACCTGACGGTGACGGGGAACGCGGCGCCCGAGGGCGCCAACATCAGTTCCCTCGGCCGCGACCTGTACCTGCTCTTCTCCGTCTTCGCCGAGCCGGTCGGCGGGGACAACTGCTTCTTCGTCGGCTCCCGAGTCGTCAACGACGACCACGCCGATGACCACAGCTGTGGCGGCGGCAGCTTCGGGGGCGCCGCCGGGCTGGGCCCGCTGACCGACAACGGTGGACGCACGCTCACCCGCGAGCCCCTGCTCGGCAGCCCGTTGATCGACGCCATCGCGGCCGGCTACGGCTTCCCGTCACTCGAGGGCGGTTGCGCCCGTTTCCTGAGCCTCGATCCCTTGGACCAGCGCGGCGTGCTGCGGCCTCAGGACGGCGACGGCGAGACCCGGAGCGACTATGCCCAGGGCGAGCCGATCGAGATCGCGGCCGACTGCGACATCGGCGCCGTCGAGGCCCACGCCTTCGTCGCCCCGCCCCCGCCGGGCCCGGTGCCCGCCGGACCGCCGTTCACCGGATGAACCGGCGTTCAGCAGCTTGAACCTCGACTAGTGTCGGGTCATGCCGGAGTACGTGGAGCGAATGTTCCCCGAGCCTGTCGACCTCGGGATCGCGGAGGACGACCGGGCCGTGACCAACGTCCCCGCCGGGACCCGCGCCCACCTGGAGGGCGCCGGCGGCGAGGCCACCAACTGGTACGAGGGCGGTGGAGCCGTCGGCGACCAGGCGGTCAAGGGGATCACCATCTATCCGCCGCGCCGCGGCATCAAGACCCAGGGCGACCCCTTCGAGCCGGTGAAGATCGGCATCCTCATCGACATGGAGCTGGGCCAGCTCCTGGCCGACTGGATCGATCCGACCATCCTGGCCATCGAGGACGCCCTCAACGAGGGCATCTGGCGCCGGGGGCCGATCGAGCTGGTGGTGGCCGACGCCCGGGCCCTGCCCCGGGAGAACTACCGCAAGGTGATCGAGGGCTACCGCTGGCTGGTCGAGCAGGGGTGCGTCGTCGTGCTGGGGCCGATGATCTCGGACAACTGCCTCATCCTGCAGGACACGGTCAACGAGCTGCGGGTGCCGTCCATCGGCTGGACCGGGGCCCACAAGTACGCGTCGGAGTACGCCTTCACCATCGCCAACGGTGACATCCCCTCCGAAGGGGCCATGTGCGCCCACTGGCTCAAGCAGCAGGGCCACGAGAAGGTCGGCCTCTTCTGGGAGCAGGGATCGTCGGGGAAGGACTACTGCGAGTTCTTCCGGGACACGGCCCTCAGCCTCGGCATGACGATCACCCGTGAGGTCAAGCTCGAGCCCAACCCCGTCGGCCTGCAGGACGACCTGGCCGCCATGCGCGACCTCGGCACGGAAGGCATCTACTACGGGGGCTACGGCTACGCCACGTTCCACTTCGCCGACGCCTTCAAGGCCCTCGACTGGGACCCGCCCCGGGTCATGGGCACGGCCTTCATGTTCTATTCGAACTCGAACGCCTGGGCCGAGGGCCTGGAGGGCTGGCACGGGGTCGACCAACTGGGCGAGGACGGGGCCAACCCCAACTACAACGCCATGATCGAGCGCTTCGAGAAGCGCTTCGGCCGGGTCAGTCGCAACGTCGTGGTGGCCTTGGCCTACGACACGGCCCGGGTGGCCATCCACGGCATCGGCAACGCCGCCATCCCCGAGCCCCGTTGGGTGAAGGAGGGCATGGAGCGCATCCGCTGGATGCCCGCCACCAACGGCGGGCCCGGCACCTACATCCAGTTCGGCCCCCATGACCGCAAGGGCTACAAGGGCGACTTCCTCACCATCCGCCACCTGCGCGACGGTGAGCTCGAGTTCAACGGCTACCACCGCCCCGAATGGCCGTCGAACGCCACGGTCCCGTCGTGAGCAGCACCACGGCCAGCCGGCGCGAGGAGCGCCGCCAGCTCCACCAGGACCTGAGCCGGACCCAGCTGCTCGACGCGGCCGAGGAGGTCTTCGGGGCCAAGGGCTTCCACGACACGACCCTGAAGGAGATCGCCGAGCTGGCGGAGTTCTCGGTGGGCTCGGTGTACTCGTTCTTCGAGAACAAGGACGACCTGTTCCTCAACGTCTTCCTGCGCCGGGGCGAGGAGTTCCTGCCCGGCATGGAGGCGGCGGCCGGGAGGGGCGACGATGCCCGGACCCAGCTCCATGCCCTGGTCGACTACGAGGTCGGCTTCTTCCGGGCCCACCCCCACTTCGGCCGGCTCTACCTGCGGACGTCCAGCTCGACGCTGCCGGGCATGGACCTGCCGCCGTCCCAGACCCTGACCGCCAACTTCGACCGGGCCATGGGTGTCCAGGCCGGCATCTTCCGCCGGGGCCAGGCCGCCGGCGTGCTCCGCGACGGCGATCCGGGCGTCCTGGGCCGTCTGTTCACGGGCCTGGTCGCGGCGTACCAGTCGACCGACCCGGCCGTGGTGGACGACGACCCCCACGAGCGCCTCCCGCTGGCCACCCTCCACGACATCGTCGACCGCGCCTTCGCCCCCTAGCTCAGCTCGAGCGCGGTGGCCAGGCGGCGCCAGTCGTCCATGGGGACGGAGGCACCGTCGAGGGGGAGGACCTGGAGGGCGACGTGGTCGGCACCCCGTTCGTGGTGGGCGGCGACCCGGTCGACGATCGCCTGCTCGTCGCCCCAGGCCACGATGGCGTCGACGAGGGCGTCGCTGCCGCCGTCGGCCAGGTCCTCGTCGCCCCAGCCGAAGCGGCGGAGGTTGTTCGTGTAGTTGGGCAGGCTCAGGTAGGTCGCCAAGTGGCCCCGGGCCACCCGCCTGGCCTCGTCCGGGTCGGTGGACAGGACGACCGCCTGCTCGGGGGCCAGCAGCGCGTCAGGGCCCAGGTGCTCCCGGGCGACGGCGGTGTGCTCGACGGGCACGAAGTAGGGGTGGGCGCCGTCGGCGGCCGTCGCCGACAGCGCCAACATCTTCGGTCCGAGG
This sequence comes from uncultured Microthrixaceae bacterium, assembly GCA_963725155.1. Lineage (GTDB taxonomy): Bacteria > Actinomycetota > Acidimicrobiia > Acidimicrobiales > DATDAH01 > DATDAH01. The sequence continues at coordinate 590,767 of CAVRXU010000008.1, read as the reverse complement.
GCGGCCAGCACGACGTGGGTCGTCTCCGGCGCCGGTGACATGTAGAGCGAGCTCTCCATGGCGGCCAGGTAGTCGCGCATCTTGGAGAACGGCTTCGTGTAGTCCTGGCCCCGGACGTGGTCGACCATCGGCTGGTGGCTCACGCCGAGGCCGAGGACGAAGCGACCGGGCCAGGCTTCGGAGAGCGACTTCAGGGATGCCGCGGTCGTCATGGGGTCGCGGCCCCAGATCGAGGCGATGCCGGTGCCGATGTTCAGCGTCGTCGAGGCCGACAGCAGCAGGGCCGAGTTCACCATGGCGTCGCGGTTGACGGCCTCGGGGACCCAGATGCAGCCCCAGCCCATGGCCTCGATCTCGGGCACGAGGTCCCGCACCCGATCGGCGGGTTGGAGATCGAGGAAGAAGGTCCACAGGCCGACCCGGCCGAGGTCGGGGACGGTCATGGTGTGCTCCAGGCGACGGGGAGGTGCTTGATCCCGTTGATGAAGTTCGAGCGCAGGCGCTGCACGGGTCCGTCGATCTCGAAGTCACCGAGGCGCCCGACCACCTCCTCCAGCATCACCCGCATCTCGGCCCGGGCCAGGTTGGCGCCGAGGCAGAAGTGGGGGCCGCCACCGCCGAAGGCGATCTGGCTGCCCGCGAGGTGGTCGTTGGGCGTGCGCCCCAGGTCGAGACGGAACGGATCGGTGAACACGGCCTCGTCCCGGTTGCCGGAGATGTGCCACATCACGATCCGGTCACCCTCGGCGATGGCCTGCCCGCCCAACTCGGTGTCCCTGGTGGCCGTGCGGCGGAAGTGCATCACCGGCGTCGACCAGCGCAGCAGCTCCTCGACGGCCGTGTCCCAGCGGTCCGGGTCCTCCCGCAGCCCGGTTCGCTGGTCGGGGTTCTCGGCCAGGGCCAGCACCGAGTGGGAGATGGCGTTGCGGGTGGTCTCGTTGCCGGCCACGGCGAGGAGCAGGAAGAAGAGGTTGAAGTCGGTGTCGCTCAGCACGTCGCCGTCGACCTCGGCGTGGACCAGGTCGGACACGATGTCGTCGCGGGGGTTGGCCCGCCGGTCCTCGGCCAGACCCTGGGCGTAGGCGTAGAGCTCGGCCGATGCCGCCATCGTCTCGTCCGTCTGGCCCGTCTCGTCCTTCTCGGAGGCGTACTCGGGGTCGTCGGAGCCGATCATCGTGTTGCTCCACCTGAAGACCAGGTGCCGGTCCTCCTGGGGCACGCCCAGGAACTCCGCGATGGCCTGGAGCGGCAGCTCGGCGGCGACAGCCTCGACCATGTCGCAGGCCCCGGCCTCGATGACCTCGTCCACGATGGTCGTGGCCCGGCGGGCCAAGACCTCCTGGAGCTCGCGGATGCGGCGGGGGGTGAAGCCGCGGTTGACCAGCTTGCGCAGCTTGGCGTGCTCGGGCGGGTCCATGTTGAGCATCATCAGCCGGGACATGTCGAGGTCGTCGGGCGTGTACAGGAACACCGCGCCCCGGTAGGACGAGTAGGTCTCCCAGTCCCGGTTGACGGCGACGATGTCGGCGTGGCGGGTCACGCACCAGAAGCCGCCTTCGACGTCCTCGTGCCAGAAGACCGGGGCCTCCCGGCGCAGGGTGGCGAACTGCTCGTGGGGCACCCGGTCGATGTAGGCGTCGGGATCGGTCAGGTCGATCTCGTCGAGGGGGACGGACGGAAGGTCGGTGACGGCCACGAAGACCACCCTACGTAAGCTCGCCGGATGGCTGTGACTGAGGATGTGCGGACCGAGGTCCGCGTCTGGCTGGACGACAACTGGGACCCGGACCTGACCGTGGCCGACTGGTGGCAACGGCTCGCCGACTCCGGCTGGGCCATGCCGAGCTGGCCCGAGGAGCACTCAGGCCGGGGGCTGGCCCGTCCCGAGGCCAACGCCGTCGGGGTCGAGATCGGCGAGGCCGGCGCCCTCGGCCCGCCGGGAGGCCTCGGCACGATGCTCGCCGCCCCCACGATCATCGCCCACGGCAGCGACGAGCAGAAGCAGCGCTTCCTGCCCATGATCGCCAACGGCCAGGAGGCCTGGTGCCAGCTCTTCAGCGAGCCCGGCGCGGGCTCTGACCTGGCCGGCCTGCAGTGCAAGGCGGTGCGGGACGGCGACGAGTGGATCGTCAATGGCCAGAAGGTCTGGACCAGCGGCGGCCAGCACGCCGACTTGGGCATGCTCATCGCCCGCACCGATCCCGACGCCCCCAAGCACAAGGGCATCAGCTACTTCGGCATCCCCATGCACCAGTCCGGCATCGACGTCCGGCCGCTGGTCGAGATGACAGGCCGGGCCCTGTTCAACGAGGTCTTCCTCGACGACGCCCGGGTGGCCGACGACCTGCTCATCGGTGGCCTGGGCAACGGCTGGGCCGTGGCCAACACGACCCTGATGAACGAGCGGGCCAGCCTCGGCGGCGGTGGCGGATCGTCGGCCACGTCCCTGGCCCTGCCGGGCACCGTCGCCGGGCACCTCGAGCGCCGGGCCGGCGACTTCGTGGCCAAAGGCGGCCGTGGTGGCACCGCCACGATCCTGGCCGGGCGCAGCACCAAGCTCCTGCAGAGGCTCGTGGCCGAGCTGGGCAAGAACGACGACCCGCTGATCCGCCAGGACCTGATGCGGCTCTACTCCATGGACCAGATCAGCGGGTGGGGCGTGCAGCGGGCCAAGGCCGGCCAGGCCTCACCGGCCCTGCCCAACCTGGCCAAGCTGATGATGAGTCACATGACCCGGCTGTCCCGCGACCTCGGGCTGCGCATCGTCGGACCGGCGGGCACGGTCATGGGCCCGGACACGCCGGGTGGGGGCATGATCCAGGAGTTGGCCCTGTTCAGCCCCGCGCCGTCGATCTACGGCGGGACCGACGAGGTGCAGCGGAACATCATCGGTGAGCGGGTCCTGGGCCTGCCCAAGGAGCCCGGCCCCGACAAGGCCACCCCCTTCAGCGAGCTGCCCACCGGCTAGCCCAGAACTGACCCGTGAGTCGGGAAGGTTGGTCTTCGGCGGCAGCCTCGTACCCTGCTCATCTGACGAGGGGGTCGTTCTTGGCCACCTTGCTGATGAGAGAGAGAAACAGCGTTGGCTACAGGAACCGTCAAGTTTTTCAATGCCGAGAAGGGCTATGGCTTCATCTCGCGTGAGGGTGCGGACGATGTGTTCGTCCACTACTCCAACATCCAGGGCTCGGGTTACCGATCCCTCGACGAGGGTCAGACCGTCGAGTTCGACGTCGCCCCTGGTCGGAAGGGTGAAGAGGCCCAGAACGTCCGGGTGGTTTGACTCCGGAGCACAACTGAACTGAACACGGCGCCCCGCCCGTCGGGGCGCCGTTTCGCGTGGGGGGTCAGGGCTCCAGGCCGTGGCGCAGGCGGTAGCGGCGGTCGTCGTAGCGGGAGGTCTCGTAGGCGATCATCGCCCAGAGCGCCACGTTGACCACCGCGAGGGTGACGAGCGCGTCCACGGCCGTCACCGCCGGCACCAGGGCCAGGAGCACGACGGCGAGGACGAGCCGCTGGACGTTGAGCGTGTGGGCGTTGCGGAGCCGCATCGCCACGTGGCCCAGCAGGTAGATCGCGGTCCCGCCCAGGAGAGCGAACCCGGCGACGTGGTCGAGGGGCTCGTCCAGGTGGGCCAGGGTCCGCTCCAGGCCGAGGGCGACGAGGATGATCCCGGCCACCATCGGGAAGTGCAGGTAGGAGTAGGAGTCCCGGGCCAGGGTGTTGCGCTCCCGGCCCTCGGCGGCCTGGGTCAGGCGCCGCTCGGTGACCAGGGCGACGACGTCGAAGTAGGTCCACCAGAGGGCGGCGGCCAGCCCGATCCCGAGCACCGCGGTGACGATGACGCCGGTGGTGAGGTCGGCTTGTGACGCGACGCCGAGGGCCACGATCGACTCGCCGAGGGCGAGGATGATCACCAGGTTGTGGCGCTCGGCGAAGTGGGCGGGGACGAGCGTCCACCCGTCCATGCCCATGACGGCCGGCTCCCCGAAGTCGAGGGCGATCGCCAGGATCCAGACCGCTTCCTGCCAACCGGGGTCGAGGAACGCGGCACCGAGCAGGAGCCCGGCGGCGACCGCGGAGCTGATCGCCAGACCGGCCACCGAGTGGCGCATCGCGGGGTCGTCACGGCTGGCCAGCAGGTAGAGCAGGATGTGGCCGCCCCGCACTGCGGCGTACGCCACGGCGAAGGCGACGGCCCGGTCGCCGAAGGCCTCAGGGACGCAGAGGGCGACGATCAGGAGGCCGGCCATCGCCGCGAACATGGCGAGGCGGATCGCCCCCTCCTCGGGGTCGATGACGCTGGTCAGCCACGCGTAGCCGACCCACGCCCACCACAGCACGGCGAGGGCGAGCATCCCCTGCCCGATTCCCGTCCAGGTCGGGTGCGCCGCCATGAGGGCCGTGCACTGCGTGAACCCGAGCACGAAGACCAGGTCGAAGAACAGCTCCAGGGGCTTGACCGACTCCTCCTGGCGCGGCTCCGGCCGGATCCGGCCCAGCCGGTCCCCGTCACCCCGTGGCGGCGTCATCCCTCCATCGTGGCAGCGGCCGTCACCGGCGGGACGCGCGCAGCTGACGCCACGCCACGCGCATCCCGACGGCCGCACAGGTGCTGAGCGGGATCGCCAGCGACAGCACCTCTTCCAGCGGGACCCCGGCCACATGGGCCAGCACGACCGCGGTCACCGGCTCAGCCGACCCGGGCCGGCTCGTACTCGTCGTGGCGCCGCCACCACATGCCCTGCTCGTTGCGGCCGAGCGGAGCCCGGTCGAGCCACGAGTACATGGCCCAGATCCCGTCCACGCCCCGGCTGTAGGTGCTGTAGGTGTGGAAGACCTGGCCGTCCTCGAGCACGAAGGCGCTGACGCCGGGGCCCTCGCCGTCGTCGAACGGCTCGTCGCTGTCGGCGCTTTGGTGCAGCCGGCTCGGGTCGACCTCGTGTGGGCGGAAGTTGTACTCCGCCCCCTCGGCCGCCTGGCGCTCGGTGAAGGAGACACCGAAGTCGTAGTTGAACGAGCTGCCGAACGAGGACACCCACGGGAAGTCCCACCCCATGCGCTCGCGGTAGGCCAGGAGCTGGGCGAGGGGTGCCCGCGAGATGGCCACCATCGCCACGTCATGGTGCTCGAGGTGGACCCGGGACCCGTTCCAGCCGTCGGCGATCGCCGAGCAGCTCGGGCAGCCCGCGTCCCAGCTCGGCGGGTACATGAAGTGCTGCACCATCAGTTGCGAGCGGCCGCCGAACAGGTCGCTCAAGGTGACCGGACCTTCTTCGCCGTCGAAGGTGTACTCGGGGATGGGGACCCAGGGCAGGGCTTGACGTTGGGCCGCGACCTCGTCGCTGCGGCGGGTCAGCGCCTTCTCGTCCTCCAGCAGCTGCAGCCGGGCGGCGCGCCACTCCTCCCGGGTGCCCACGGTGTGACTCGGCATCTCGTTCCTCCTCGGTCTCGGCCCCGCGGTTCGGAGCCGGTCATGGAGTAAGAGACGCCGCGGGGCCCGAACTCATCGGTCCCGGCGAGAAATCTCAGGCGGGCACCTCCGGCGGCAGGGCGAAGAGCGGGTGGATGGTCGGGTCGTGGAAGCAGTCGACGGCCACGATGTCCCGACCCCGGAGGGTGAGGACGTTGACGTTCTGGAGTGGGTAGGCACCGGCGGCATCGCCCATGTAGCCGACGACGGCCAACTGGCCGCTCGCGGTGATGGGCACGAACCGCCACGGCCGGTCGAAGGCACGATCGGCGAAGAACTCGCCGATGGCGGCCCGGCCGGCGAACCAGGCGGGCATCGGGGGCATCGTCAGCCGGGCGTCCTCGGCCAGCAGCCCCACGAGCCCGTCGACGTCGTGGTGCTCCCAGGCCCGGATGAAGGACTGCACCAGCTGCTGCTCGCCGTCGTCGCCGAGGGCCCGGCGTGTGGCCTGCTGGGTCACCGGGTCGAGACGGCCCTCCATCGTCTTCCGAGCCCGTTGCAGGGCGCTGTTGACCGCGGCGACCGTCGTGTCGAGGGTCTCGGCCACCTCCGCGGCGGGGATGGCCAGGACCTCGCGCAGCACGAGGACCGCCCGCTGGGTGGCGGGCAGGGCCTGCAGCGCGGCGACGAAGCCCAGCTCGACGCTCTCCAGCAGGTCGTACCGGGCCTCGGGGTCAGCGGTGCCGGACCGGTCGGCCAGCCCGGCGTCGGGGTACGGCTCGATGAAGACCGGTTCGGTCACCGTCTGGCCGAGATCCCACACCTGGGTGAACGCGGGGCCGAGCTCGGGCGCCAACATCCGGCGCCGGCGGCGCTCGCCCACCCGGATCGACGCGTTGGTGGCGATGCGGTAGAGCCAGGACCGGAACGAGCCGGTACCGGCGAACCCACGAAGGCCCTTCCAAGCGGCCAGCAGGGTGTCCTGCAGCGCGTCGTCGGCGTCGTGCACCGAGCCCAGCATCCGGTAGCAGTGGGCGTGCAGCGGCCGTCGGTGCCCCTCGACGAGCCGGGCGAAGGCGGCCTCGTCACCCTGGCGGGCCGCCTCGAGGTCGGCCTGCTCATCGGCGGAGAGATGGGTCGAAGAGGCCAAGGGTCGAACCTACCCAGCGTCGAGGGCTCCGCGGAACGGCCAGCGGGGCCGGGCTCACGACCGGAGGTGCAGCCTCGGGACGACGGCGGCCATGAAGCGCTCCATGGATTCGGTGTCGGGGTAGTCACGGAACCAGAGGACGAACTCGGAGCAGCCGGCGTTCAGGAAGGCCTGGACCTTCTCGGCCACCTGGGCGTCGGTGCCGATGAGGTTGTCCCGGACGTAGGCGGCGGGGTCGTCGTCACCCCAGAGGTCACCCCCGGCGGGATCGTCCAGCCAGCGCTGCAGGTCGGCTTCGGTGTCGAAGAGGCGGCAATCCGGGGCGTGGGTGCGGGCGATGTCGTCGAAGTCCCGACCGATGGCCTCGCAGTGGCCCCGCAGCACCTCGGACTTGTGCGTGAACGCCTCCAGCCCCACCTGCCAGTTGGTGGCATCGGCGTGCTCGGCGGCGATGCGGAGCGTGACCCTCTCGCCGCCGCCGCCCACCCAGATCGGCGGTAGGGACTGGATCGGCTTCGGGTAGGAGATGGCGTCCTCGATCCAGGCGTGGTGCCCGTGGAAGGACGCCGACGGCTCGGTCCACAGCGCCTTGGCGATCTGGATGGTCTCCTCCAGGAGGGCCAGGCGCTCGCTGTCCGGTGGGTAGACCCACCCGTGGGACCGGTACTCCTCGTCGTACCAGCCCGCCCCGATGCCGAAGATGAGCCGGCCGCCGGACATGACGTCGACGGTCGCAGCCTGCTTGGCCAGGAGCGCAGGGTTGCGGTAGCCGGCGCAGGTCACCATCTGGCCCAGGTGGGCCTTGTGGGTGACCTCGGCCAGCGCGGCCATCATCGACCAGGCCTCGAACATCGGCTCGGGCTCCCGGCGGGGGACGGTCTCGACGTGGTCGTAGACCCACAAGTGGTCGTACCCGGCCAACTCCGCGGCGAGGGCCACCTCTTTGGCCCGGGCCCACGCCCGGGCCGGGTCCCAACCAATGAACTCCAGCTTCCAGCCCTGCGGGACGAAGGCCCCGAACCGGACCGGATGGGTCACCGGTTGCCCGGGTTCAGCGCCGCCACCGCCGGGTCCCAGTCGAAGAACTGGATCTCGATCATCATCGGGAGCAGGTAGCGCACGTAGAAGCTGTGCAGGGTCAGGGCGTCACCGTGGACCTCGGCCTTGTGGTCGATGATGTCGACCCGGTCGTCCTCCTCGGCGAACGCCTTGGCCTTGGCCAGGAAGCCCTCGAGCTCCTCCAGCGAGCCCACCGACATCCCGAAGTGGTCGAGGCGGGGACAGGCCATCGGGTCGTCGTCGGCGATGAGGAAGAGGAACTGCTCCCAGTCGTAGGCCGACAGCACCAGCACCTGGCGGTCGATCGTCTCCGACGGCAGCTCTTCGAAGCCGAACACGCCACCCCAGAAGTCCAGGATCTCGGCCCGACCCTCGGCGGCCAACAGGTCGGCGGGGACGCTCATGGCCACGTGGTTGAACCGCGGCGGGCGGGTCATCGGCAGGGTCTCACTCATGGCGTTCCTCCTGGGGTGACCATCACCTTGCCCGCCAGCTCGCCGGCGGCCAGGCGTTCCATCGCGTCGAAGAGCCCGGTGAGGGTCACGTCGACGGGCTCGATCAGGTGCTCCAGCGGGAGCTGGGGGAGCAGGGCCAGGGCGTCCTCGAAGCCGGTGGCGTCGTAGACGAAGGCCCCGGTGACCTCCAGCTCGTTGAGCATGATGCGATTGGCGTCGAAGCGGGGCGGGTCGATGCCTGCGCCCACGAGCACCAGGCGGCCCATGCGCCCGAGCTGGCCGAGGGCCTGCTCCATGGCGGCCCGCTTGCCCGAACACTCCAGGGCCCGGTCGTAGGGCTCGTCCAGGACCTGGCCGGGGTGCCAGCCGGGCGTGGACCAACTGGTCCGGGGTGAGGACGCGGGTGGCCCCGACTGCCTCGGCCAGGCGTTGCCGAGCGGGGGTGGGCTCGACCACGGTCAGGTCGGTGACGCCCTTGGCCGCGAGGGCCGCGGTGGTCAGGGCCCCGATCGGGCCGGCACCGAAGACGACCACCCGGTGGTCGACCTCCACCCGGGCCTGGGTGATCCCGTGCAGGGCCACGGCCAGCGGCTCGGCCAGGGCGGCCTGGCGCAGGCTGAGTCCGTCGGGCAGGGCCAGGACCTCGTCCTCATGGGTCAGCGAGTAGCGGGCGAAGGCCCCTTGGTAGCCGCCGGTGCCGACGTCCTCCCGGTTCAGGCAGAGGGACGGGCGCCCGGCCCGGCACGGGCCGCAGTGGCCACAGCGCCGGGACGGGCCGGCGACGACCGGCTGCCCGACGGCCCAGCGGGTGACCTCTCGCCCGACGGCCACGATCGTGCCCGTGTACTCGTGGCCCTCGATGGCGTCGGGTGTGCCCCAGCCCTCGAGCACGAAGTGCAGGTCGCTGCCGCAGACGCCGCAGTGGGACACCTCGAGGAGCACGTCGTGGGGCCCGACCGTCGGCGTGTCGACGTCGACCACGTCCAACCGGCCCTTCTCGCGGTAGACGGCCGCAGGCATCGTGGCCGGGAGGGTCACCGCGCCACCAAGTCCGGGCGGTACTCGGGATGGTCGGTCAACCACTGCGACGCCGCCCGCATGCTCTCCTCGTTCTTCTTGTTGATGAAGCCGTAGATCCGGCCCTCGAACCACTTCCACGGAGCGCTGGTCAGGTGGTAGCGCTCCTCGAAGTGGAACCGGGTCTGGTTGGGGCCCAGGGGCTCGAGCCGGACCTTTCCCGTCTGGTCGTTGCCCGCCTTGTGGCTCAACATCGTGAACGTGTAGCCCCGCTCCTTGGCCACGTCGGTCACCAACTCCAGGGCCGCCCCCTTGCGGCCCATCGGCATCTGGTAGATCACCCGTCGCAGGAGGCCGTTGCCGTACTGGTCGCCGGGATGGACGACCTCGACCTCGGTGACCATCGGCGCGTACTTCGTCCAGCTGTCGTAGTCCTGGAACAGGGCCCACAGCCGGGCGGCCGAGTGGGGCATGTCGAGGGTGTAGCGGTGCTCGCGCATCAGGTCCGGCTCCGGAGGCCGGCGCCGTGGGGGCTGTCGGGCGGGGGCAGCGGGTGGCGGAACACCCGGGCCGCGTTCTCGTGGGTGATGGCGGCGATCTCGGCGTCGGTCAGGATCCCGCCGTAGGCCTTCTCGATGACGGCTTGGGTGTCGGGCCAGGTGCCGTCGCCGTGGGGGTAGTCGGTCTCGAAGCAGATGTTCTCGACGCCGATCACATCCCGGGTGCTGATCGTGCCCGGGTCGTCGATGGTGCAGAAGGTGAAGTTCCGGCGGAGCACGTCACTGGGGCGGAGGTCACTGGGCAGGCCGAACGAGCCCGTGAAGTCCCGCCCGTAGCCCGAACGCTCGAGCATGTTGTCCAAGCGGTCGATCAGCATGGCCACCCAGCCGATGCCTCCTTCGGACATGGCGATCTGCAGGCCGGGGAAGCGAACGGCATGGCCGGACCACAGCCACTCGGCGCAGGCCCCGAGGGCGAGCTGACCGAACAGGGTCGCTCCCAACTGGATGGCGGGCGCGCCCTTCGGCATGTCGACGACGCCACAGGACGCCACGTGGAGGCAGACGACGGTCCCCGTGTCGGCGCAGGCCTCGATGATCGGGTCCCAGTGGTCCGAGAAGATCGACGGCAGGCCGATGCGGTGGGGCTGCTCGGGCAGGGTCACGGCCCGGAACCCACGCTCGGCGTTGCGCCGGATCTCCGCCGCTCCGGCCTCGGGGTCGGCCAGGAAGGTGATGCCCATGGGGATGTTGCGCTCCGGATGGGGCTGCCACCACTCGTCGTGGAACCAGTCGTTCCAGGCCCTCGTCACCTCGAGGCCCAGCTCGGGGTCGGAGCACTGGCTGAACACCCGACCGCAGAAGCCGGTGATCTGGGACGGGAAGTTCAGCGCCGCCCAGACCCCGTTGATGTCCATGTCCTTGACCCGGGCGTCGATGTCCCAACAGCCCGGGCGCATGTCCTCGAAGCGGGTCGGCTCGATCTTCCAGTCCTCCCGGGGCCGGCCCACGACGGCGTTGAGGCCGACCTGCAGGAAGATCTTCCCGTCGAACTCCCAGACCTCGTGGCCCTCCTCGGTCTCCACGACCCGGGGGGCGGCGTCCTGGAAGCGGGCGGGCAGGCGACCCTCGAACATGCCGGGCGGCTCCACCAGGTGGTCGTCGACCGAGATCACCGTGTAGCGGATGTCGCGGGGCTCGGGGTCGGGCAGCAGGCCGTGGGCTTCGCTCTTGGCCATGCCCGTGGTCCAGGTCCGGTCGCCCATCGCCCCGGAGACTACGAGATGCCTGACACGGGCGTCACCGGGGGCCGGTGACCGGGATCCGAGCGGTCCACCGGCGGGTGGCTACGGTCGCTGTCCGTGCCGCTGCCCCGCGTGCGAGCGCCCGACACCGAGGAGTTCCGGGCCGGCTTCGCCGCCATCCGGGCGCGACTGGACGTCCCGGCGACCATGCCGGCCGAGGTCGAGGCGGCGGCCGCTCGGGCCGCCGAGCGGGCCGTGCGCGCCGACCGGGCCGATCGCCGGGACATCCCGTTCGTCACCATCGACCCGGTCGGGAGCCGGGACCTGGACCAGGCCCTCCACATCGAGGCCCGGGGCGGGGGGCACCGGGTCCACTACGCCATCGCCGACGTGGCCGCCTTCGTCGCCTCGGGCGACACGGTCGACGCGGAGGCGTGGCGGCGGATCGTCACCATGTACAGCCCGGACCATCGGGCGCCGCTGCATCCCGCGGCGCTGAGTGAGGGGGCGGCCAGCCTGCTGCCCGACGGTGACCGGCCGGCCGTTCTCTGGAGCATCGACCTCGACGAGGGAGGCGAGGTCACCGGCCGCCGGGTCGAGCGGGCCTTGGTGCGCAGCCGGGCCCAGCTCGGGTACCAGGAGGCCCAGGAGCTGGCCGACCGGGGCGGGCACCCGGCCATCGGCGAGCTGCGGGCGGTGGGCGAGCGCCGCATCGCCCGTCAGGTCGAGCGGGGTGGCATCAGCCTCCACCTGCCCAACCAGGAGGTCGTGGTCGGTGACCACGGCTACGACGTGGTCTTCGAGGCACCGCGGCCCATCGAGCGGTGGAACGAGCAGATCTCGCTCCTGACGGGGATGGTCGCGGCCGAGCTGATGCTGGCGGCCGGGACCGGCCTGTTGCGCACCCTGCCGCCCCCGCCGGACTTCGTGGTCCGGGCCCTCGGGCGTTGTGCCCGCGGCCTGGGCATCGACTGGCCCAAGCACACCCCGGATTACGCCTCGATCCTCGCCGGCCTCGACCCGGCCCGGCCCGAGCACGCGGCGTTGATCACCCAGTCGGCCCGCCTCTTCCGGGGCGCGGGCTACGTCGGCTTCTCCGGGTCGGTCCCGGAGGTCACCGAACAGGCCGCCATCGGGGCGCCGTACGCCCACGTGACCGCCCCACTCCGTCGCCTGGGTGACCGCTTCGCCATCGAGCTGGCCCTGGCCGCCCACGACGGTCGGGCCCCTGAGACCTGGGCCGTCGACGCGCTGGGGGCATTGCCCGAGGTCCTGGAAGACGGGGCCCGCAGGCAGGCGGCCCTGGATCGGGCCTGTGTGGACTTCACCGAGGCCATGGTCCTGCGGGACCGTGTGGGCCAACGATTTCTCGTCGTCGTCACCGAGGTCGAGGAGGACGACGACGCCCGCGTGCAGTTCCGGGACCCTGCGGTTCTGGCCACGGCCCGGGGCGGCGGGCTGGAGGCGGGCCAGGAGGCCGAGGTCGAGGTGGTGGCGGTGGACCCCGACGAGGGCCGGGTCGAGCTCCGGGTGGTGGGATGACCGGCCGCCTCACACCCTCGGCCAAGGGTGCCCGGGACCAGGGGATGACCGGCCGCCTCACACCCCCGGCCAAGGGTGCCCGGGAGCAGGGGATGACCGAGCTCGGGCTGTTGTCGTACAACCTCCGGCGGGACACCCGGGCCGATGGTGTGAACCGGTGGCGGCACCGGCGGGACCGGGTCGCGGCCACGGTCCGCGGGGCCGACATCGCCGGCCTGCAGGAGGCCCGCTGGCCGATGCTGAGGGACCTCGTCTACGGCGCCCCGATGCACCGGTGGGTGGGCGTGGGTCGATCCGACGGGCACAAGCGGGGGGAGTTCGTGCCCGTCCTCTGGCGGGCCGACCGTTTCGTCGCCGTCGAGCACGGGCACTTCTGGCTCTCCAGCCACCCCGACGTACCCGGGAGCAGGGACCACGAGCGGGCCGTGGTCCGCATGGCCACCTGGGTGCGCCTGACCGAACGGGGCACCGACCGTCGACTGTTCGTGCTCAACACCCACCTCGACCACCGGGTCGAGCGGGCGCGGGTGGAAGGCGCCCACCAGATCCGTCGGGCCCTGGACGACCTGGTGGGCGACGAGGCCGTGGTGGTCACCGGCGACCTCAACGCCACGCCGGCCGACGAGGCCTACGCCGTGCTCACGGCCCGCAGCGGCCACCGGGTGACCCTGGTCGACGCCCAGGCCGTGGCCGAACGCCACGAGGGCCCGACGACCACGCTGAACGGCTTCGACGCCCCCCGACCGGGCAAGCGCATCGACGTGGTCCTGCTGTCCCCCGGCTGGGCCGTGACCACGTACCGCGTTGACGATCGCGCCGAGGGCGGTCGGTACCCCTCGGACCACTTCCCGGTCGAGGTCATCACGCACTGCACCTAAAGCGACGGACTTGCCACCGAGCGTGGTGCATGGGACGATCGGTGGTCGATTCGGTGACGCGCTGTCACCATGGGATCGGCGGACGGGACGGTCGGGCGTGCGGCGAGTGAAGCGGGAGGCAGGCGACGGATGATCCTCGACCGAGGGGTGACCGTGGCCAACGGCAAGGGCGGGGTGGGCAAGTCCTCCCTGGCCGCGGGCCTGGCGGCCACCGCGGCGGCGATGGGCTGGCGCTGCCTGGCCGTCGACCTCGACCCCCAGGCCAACCTCGGTCAGGACCTCGGCTATGCGCAGTCGGGCCTCGGCGACGGGGGAGAGGCCGTGTTCCAGGCCCTGACCGAGGGCGGCCGGTTGGTACCGGTCCCCGGCGTCCGCGAGGGACTGGACGTCCTGACCGCCGGGCCGTGGACCGACCGCCTGGCCGCGGACCTGGCCCGGCGGGTCCACGCCCACGGCCCGGACGGCCTCGGGCCGGCCCGTGACGCCCTCGTCGCGGTCGGCGAGGGCTATGACCTCGTCGTCGTCGACACCGCCCCGTCGGCCGACGGCCTGCTCGACCTGGGCCTGGCCGGCGCCCGCTTCGTCTGCTGCCCGGTCCGCTTCGACCAGGGCAGCGTCGACGGCCTCGCCCGGGTCGATGCCCGGCGCCGGGCTCTGGCTGACAGCGGCCTCAACGGCGACCTGGAGCTGCTCGGGCTGGTCCTCTTCGGCTTCAGCGTGGCCGAGCGGCGCATGCTGCGGGACACCCGGGCGCAGCTGGAGTACCTGCTGGACGGCGTGGCGCCGGTGTTCCCGACGTTCATCAGGGAGGCCCGCAAGGCGGCCCGCCACATGCGGGCCCACGGTGTGGTCGCGTCGGAGTACTTCCTCGCCTCCCAGGAGGCAGCCCCCTGGTACGACGCGCGGCCCAGCGAGGAGAGCTTCGCCCGCAACGCCGCCGGGTTGGCGACCGACTACTGGGAGGTCACGCGGGAGATCCTGTCCCGGCTGAGCCAGCGGGTCACCTCGGGGACGCTCACCCCGGCGAGCTGATGAGCACCGAGCCCACCGCTGGCGAGGGTGGCGCCGCCCCACCGACGCCGGCCCCCGCGGGGGTGGTCGACCTCGGGCGCTACCGGGGTCGAACCGGTGCCGCCCGGGCTGTCGTGCCCCCGCCCCGCTCGGGCCCGACCGACGACGGGTCAGGCGTGCGGGCCGAGGCTGTCGTGCCCCCGCCCAGCCGTCGCCAGCGGCGCCGAGACAGGAAGGCGGCGAAGCGGGCGGCCAAGGCCGGGCCCCGCTAGCGCAACGGCGACCACGGCAGCGTGCGCAGCAGGCGGCTCTCCCACTGGTCCCGCAGCTCGAGCGCATCGTGCATCCAGGTCCCCGGGGCGCGGAACTTGGCCGGGACCTCCATGGAGAACATGGCCATGAGGTGCTCGGGGTTGGTCACCCGCTGCCAGAGCACCACTTGCCGCCAGGGCCCCGTGCCCCAGAGGGGCTGGAAGGCGGCGACCATCTCCAGCATCGACGTGCCCCGCTCGGCCCCCTCGGCCAGCATCCCGGCGTAGAGCTGGCCGGCCTGGGCCAGGTAGTCCTCCAGGCGCTCCCGGAAGGGGTAGGCGGTGTCCTCCATGAACAGGCTCGCCGGTGCTGACTCGTCGGGCTCGGGGACGGCGTCGATGTCGATCTCCTGCAGGGGTGACCACGACACCGGGCGCAGCAGGCTCGCCGTCACGCCGTGGCGGTACCGGTCGAGCCCGTCGACCACGGCCCGCAGATCGCCACCGGCGACCCGCTCGGCGATGTCTCCCCAGGCGTCGGCTGAACGCACCGCCGTGTAGGTGACGACCCGGTAGCTGGCCCCGGTGCCGTGGGCCTGGCGCAGGGCCCACACCAGCCGGGCGTCGCCTGACTCGGCCAAGGCCGGGGCCCAGCTGTCTCGCAGGGCGAGGTCGAACGCGTCCTCGTCCCGCCCGGCGACGTCGTGGACCTCCTGGACGACGATCATGCGTCCAGGCCGCCGTGGAGCAGGTCGGACCGGTCGGTCAGCCCGGCGGTGGGACCGTGGAACGCGACGCGGCCCTGGTGGAGGATGGTGGCGTCGTCGGCGATCTCGAGCGCGTGGTGGATGTGCTGCTCGATGATGAGCAGGGCGGTGCCCGCCTCTCTGATCTTGGCCAAGGTGTTGTAGACCTCCTCGACCACGATCGGGGCCAGGCCCAGGGAGAGCTCGTCCACGATCAGCAGCTTGGGCGGTCGGGCCATGACCCGGGCCAGGGAGAGCATCCGCTGCTCGCCGCCGGAGAGGGTCCCGGCCTGCTGGGTGCGCCGTTCGCCGAGGCGCGGGAAGAGCTCGAACGCCCGCTCCAGCCCGGGGGCGATGTCCGGCTTGGCGCCCGCCCCCCCGAGGCCGAGAACCAGGTTCTCCTCCACGGTCAGCGTCCCGAAGACGGATCGACCCTCGGGGGCGTGGAGCACACCGCAACGGGCCACGGCCCAGGTGGGCTGGCCGGTCAGGTCATCCCCGCCGACCCGGAGGCGCCCTCGGGTCGGGGCCAGGAGGCCGGAGGCCACCCGGGCCACCGTGGTCTTGCCGGAGCCGTTGGGCCCGAGCAGAGCGACCGCGCCACCGTCGGGCACCGTGAGCGACACGCCGAACAAGGCGCGGAAGGGACCGTACGCGGCATCGACGTCGTCCAGCTCGAGCACCGGCGCGGTCACGTCGACCCCAGGTAGGCCTTGCGCACGGCCTCGTCCCCGAGGACGGCGTCGGTTGCGCCCTCGGCGATGAGCGTCCCGAAGTCGAGCACGTAGAGACGGCTGGTCACCGACCGCACCAGCTCCACGTCGTGTTCGACCAAGAGGATGGCCACGTGGCGCTCCTCGCAGACGCGGGCCAGCACGGCGCCCAGGGCGAGGGTCTCGTCGCCGTCCAGCCCGCTGGACGGTTCGTCCAGCAGCAGGAGACGGGGTTCGATCATGAGCGCCCGACCGAGCTCGACCAGTCGCCCCTTGCCGAGGGTCAGGGCCTCGATGGGTCGGTCGGCCAGGTCGAGCAACCCGAGGAGGTCGAGGATCTCGTCCACCCGCTCGAGCTCCTCGGCGGTCGGTCCACCCTTGCCCCGCAGGTCCCGCCAGAGCCCGCCCGTGCCGTGCCGGGCCCGTTCGGCGACCAGCAGGTGGTCCCGCACGCTGGTGCCCGTGAACAGCTCGATGCGCTGGAACGTGCGCCCGATGCCAAGGCGGGCCCGGTGGTGGATGCGCTGGCCGATCAGGTTCTCACCACAGAACCGGACCTGACCGCCGTCGGGGCGGAGGTAGCCGTAGATGCAGTCGAACAGGGTGGTCTTGCCCGCGCCGTTGGGACCGATCAGGCCCACGATCTCGCCCTCGTCCACCCGCAGGGAGGCCCCACTCAGGGCGGTGATGCCGGCGAAGCGCTTCGTGACCCCCTCGGCCTCGAGCAGCGTGGTCGGGCTCACGACGCCACCTCGACGGGCTCGTTCTGGGCCGCGACGCGGTCCGCGTCGGCCTCCGCTTCGGGCCGTCGCAGGATGCGGCGGTTCACGAAGGCGAGGGCCTTGGCCGTCTGGTACTCGATGATGCCCTCGGGGTGCCTGGCGTAGGTGAGGGCGCCGAGGCCGAACAGGGCGAAGGCGAGGGCCTGGGGGTTCTTCGCCGGGTTGAGCGTGTCGGGTAGGGCCGAGATGTCGATCCGGGAGATGATCTCGGGGAAGAGCTTGAACATGATCCCGGCCGTGACGGCGGCCTGGATGGCCCGGGGCCCGAGGGTCACGACGAGGACCACCCACACCAGGCCCTGGATGAAGTTGTAGTTGAGCAGGTTGAGACGACCGTCGAGCACCGCCAGCAGGCCACCGCCGAGGCCGGCGATGCCCGCCGAGAGGCCGAAGGCGGTGACCCGGGCCCGGCGGGGGTCGATCCCGATCGACACCGCCGCGATCTCGCTCCCCCGCAGGGCGTCGAGGTAGCGACCGACGGTGCCCCGCTTGATGAGCAGGACGGCGCCCCCCACCAGGCCCAGGAACACCAGGCAGAGGAAGTAGTAGGAGCGGGTGCTGGAGAAGTCGATCGGGCCGATGATCGGGCGTGGGATCTGCAGGTTCTGGCCTCCCGCCCACTTCTGCGGGCAGGATCACGAACTGGAACATGGCCGCGAAGGCCAACGTGGCCAGGGCCAGGTAGAGGCCCTCGAGGCGGAGGACGGGGAGCGCGAAGACCCCACCCACCAGCGCGGCCAGCGCCGCCCCGATGAGGATGGCCACCAGCACCTGCAGGTCGTAGCGGTCGACCAGCTGCGCCGTGGTGAACGCGCCGATGCCGGCGAACGCGGCCTGGGACAGGGAGAGCAACCCGGCCATGCCGGTGATGACCGTCAACGAGCAGAAGATGACGGCGTAGACGATCCCGGTGGCGAAGAGCAGGACCCAGAAGTCGTCGAAGAACCAGGCCACGCCGGCGCTGATGAAGACGAAGACCCCGACACCGAGCACCCGGGTGGTGATGGTCATGGCCCGGGTCCGCAGCGTGGCCGCGGGGGCCGGTGGTGGCGGGTCGACCCCGGCGAGGGGATCGGCGGCTTCCCGGCGGTTGCGCAAGCCGGGCCAGAACAGCAGCAGGAGGAACAGGGCGCCGAACGGCAGCGCCGGACGTAGGCCCTGGGACAGGATGCTGCCGGCGGGCAGCCAGGTGTAGAGCAGCTGGTAGCCGATGCCGAGGGCGATGCCGCCGACCAGGGTCATCGGGATCGACTGGAGGCTGCCGAACGCCGCCGCCGCCATCGCGGCGATGAGCAGGAAGAGGAAGTTCTCGTTGTTGACCTGGGAGAACAGCGGGGCCAGCAGGACGCCGGCCAGGCCGGCGAACAGGCTGGAGAGCATCCAGGCGACGGTGCTGATGCGGTCGGCGTTGATGCCGGCCAGCTCGGTCATGCGGGGGCTCTCGACCGTGGCCCGCATCCGCAGGCCGAGCTGGGACCAGCGGAAGAGGGCCGTGAGCGCGCCCACGGCGACCAGGGTGACGATGATCGTCGCCAGCTGGTTGCCGTCGATGGCGTAGTCGCCCC
The DNA here is from genome assembly GCA_963725155.1 of uncultured Microthrixaceae bacterium. Lineage (GTDB taxonomy): Bacteria > Actinomycetota > Acidimicrobiia > Acidimicrobiales > DATDAH01 > DATDAH01. Next base: position 572,441 of record CAVRXU010000008.1, on the reverse strand, counting down.
AGCGGTAGATGGTGGGGCTGCCGATCTCGTCCGTCGTCGGCCAGATCCCCTTCACCCCGAAGGAGGCCCCGCCCCCGAACCAGAGCTTGGTGATCTCGGGGATGGCCACGAGCAGGCCGAGGGTGGTGACCAGCTTGGCGATCGAGCTGGCGGTGCGGAGGTGGCGGAAGAGGGCCCGGTCGAGGATGTAGCCGAGGAGGGGGGCGACCACGACGACGGCCAGCAGGAACGCAGCCCAGATCGGCCACTCGTGGCGGACCCGGGTGTCGTAGTAGACGGCGGCGGAGACGAAGGCCTGGGCCCCGAACGCGAGGTTGAAGACACCGGCCGTGCGGTAGGTCAGGACCAGGCCGACCGCCAGCAGGGCGAAGACGCACCCGATCGGGGCGCCGCCGATGACGGCGTTGAGGACGTCGGTCATGGGCTGAGGGCCGGAGGTCCGCCGTGGCCCCGACTCAGGCGGAGACCTCGGGTTGCTCGGGCACCTCGGTGGCGGCGGTGTCGAAGCAGATGAACGGTTCGCCCGGTTCGCCGAACTGGGGCACGAACTCGCTGTCGTGGATGATCGAGAGCGCCGAGCACGCCTGGGCCGCGTCCGCGGTGTGTTCGATGGTCCAGTCCAGGCCCGGGGATGATGCCCTCGGCGTTGTAGTCGGTGAGCTGGTTGAGACCGTCGATCACGCCCTGCTGGCTGAACTCGGGTCCGGCGGCCCGCAGGCCGGTCACGAACATGTCGGCGGAGATCCAGCCGGCCAGGCTGAGCTCGCCCAGCGTGCCGCCGGTCTGGTCGATCCAGTCCTCGTAGGTGCCGAGGGCCTCGGGCGGGTCCTCGGCCTCGAAGGGCACGAACTGGGTGAGGACGTACGAGCCCTCGAAGAGGTCGCCGTTCTCCTCCAGGAAGTTGTAGTCGTAGCCGTTGGGCAGGTACTGGATGGCGTCCAGCTCCTGGCGGCGCATCTCCTGCTGCAGAGTGGTCGCCCCGTTGAAGTCCATGCAGGGGCCGACGATGTCGACCCCGGCCGTCCTTCATGTCGCGGACCTGGGCGCTGAGGTCGGGGATGCCGTAGGGGAGGCTGGCGTCGACGAAGGCGACCTCGGCCGTGGGGTAGGTGTCGAAGCTGTTCTGGACGCCTTCGGCGCAGCTCGAGGACTGGGGCACGTCGTAGGCGAGGACGCCGATGGTCGTGGAGCCGGTCTCCTGGGCCAGCCAGGGCACGAGCCCTGGCCGGGACAGGTGAAGCAGAGGTAGCCCCGCATGCCGAAGAGGTTGTCGCCGAGGGCGTACTCCTCGTTGATGTTCCACCCGAAGGTGGGCATGTTGGCGTCGACCAGCAGCTCGGCACCGGAGAAGTCCAGGGTGGCGACGGGGAGGACCGCGAAGAGATCCTGGGTCAGCAGGCTCTGGATGTCCTGGGTGTTCTCGAACCCGGTGTTGTCGTCCTCCTGGGCGACCAGCTGGAGGTCCCGGCCGTAGACCCCGCCTTGGGAGTTCATGTACTCGAAGTAGGCCTCGACGCCCTCGAAGGCCTCACCCTCGGTGCCGCCGATGGGGTTGGTGGTCGAGGCCACGCCGCCGACCCGGATGGTGCTGTCGTCCACGCCGGGGGCGTCGACCGGGACGTTCTCGTCGATGGGGAGCTCGAGCACCTCGGCGTAGGTCAGGGGACCGTCGCTCGCGCTCGTGTCGGAGGCGGCGTCGTCACCCGCGCCGCTCGAGTCGTCTGATGCGTTGCTGCAGGCCCCCGCGACCAGCGCGAGAACCAGCAGCAGTGCGGCGATTCGTCGACGGCTCACGATGTCCCCCCGGCTCGGACCTTGGTGTGCGCGGACCTTACACGGCCCCTGGGACGGCACTGACGCGCGTGTCAGGTAGGGCCGAAGAGCGAGCGCTGGGCGGCCGTGGCCAACACATCGGTGATGGCGTCGGCGTCGGCGGGGACCTGGCGGGTGGCGGCGTAGTAGGTCAGGCGCTCGATCATGGCCACCAGCGCGATGGCGGCGATGTCGGCGTCCACGACCGTGACGCCCGCGGCCCGGATGCGCTCGGCCAGCCGGGCCACGAACTGGGCCAGGACGTCGGCGCCGAGGCGGCCCTCGGGCGTGTCGTCCTGCTCGGCTTCGGTCCAGGTCTGGATGACGGGGCCGTACTGGTCGTAGACCTCGCGGAAGCGGGCCACCCACGCCCGCAGCTCGGCCGCTCCCTCCGGGCCGGGACCGATCTCCCCCAGGGAGTCGGCCAGCTCGCCGAGGCGGTCGGCCACGTCGGTCGTGAGGGCCCGGAAGAGGTCCTCCTTGCTGGCGAAGTACCGGTAGAAGGTGCCGTGGGAGGTCCTGGCCGCCTTGACGATGTCGTCCACCCGAGCGGCGTGCAGCCCCCGCCGCCCGAACACGGTCACGCCTGCGGTCAGGAGGCGGTGCATCGTCTCCACGCCCCGGGCCCGCAACTCGCGCCCCTCCGCCGGCCGACCCGGCCCCCCCACCACCTCCATCAACCGGACCGTACGCGTTCTGGCCGGCTGGCCGGGGCAGAACGCGTACGGTCGTCGGCCGTGAGCTCTGCGGGGGTGCCGGCGCCGGGGGAGGCCCCGGTGGTCGCGTCGTCGGCCGCGGCGCTGCTGCGGAGCAACGGGACGGACCCCGAGATCGCGTCCCGCCCGGCACTGCTGACCACGGAGCGGACCTGGACCCACGGCGAGGTGTACGCCGAGGCCGGCCGCTACGCGACCTTGTTCCGGGAGCGCTTGCCGGCGGACGGGCCGCCCCACGTCGGCGTGCTGGCCGACAACATCCCCGAGTACCTGTTCACCTTCGCCGGGGCGGCGCTGATCGGGGCCACCGTCGTCGGCCTGAACCACACCCGCCAGGGCGAGCACCTGCTGAGGGACCTGCACCACGCCGACGTCGGCCTCGTCATCACCGAGTCGGCCCACCAGGGCGACCTCGATCCGATCCGGGCCGACCTCGGCCTGCCCCCCGAGAACGTGCTCCGCGCCGGCCCGGAGCTCGAAGCGGCCCTGCCCGCCGACCCTGCCGACCTCGGCCCCGAGCCCGACCTCGACACCCTCTGGGCGCTCATCTTCACCTCGGGGACGTCGTCGGCCCCCAAGGCGGTCATCTGCACCCAGCGCCGGCTCCTGGTGACCGGGAACCGCATGCGGATGCTGATGGACATCGGGCCCGACGACGTGGGCTACATCTGCATGCCGCTGTTCCACTCCAACGCGGTGATGGTGGGCTGGGCGCCCTCCATCGTGGCCGGGGCGTCAGTCGGCCTGGGCCGGCGCTTCAGCGTCAGCCAGTGGCTGCCCGACGTCCGCCGCTACGGGGCCACCTGGTTCAACTACACGGGCAAGCCCCTCAGCTATCTGGTCGCCTCGCCGGAGCAGCCCGACGACGCCGACAACCCCCTGCGGGTGGCCTTCGGCAACGAGGGGGCCCCGGAAGTGGTCGAACGCTTCTCCCGGCGCTTCGGTGTTCGGGTGATCGACGCCTTCGGCGCCACCGAGGGCGGCATCGCCGTCAACCGCGAGGAGCACATGCCGACCGGCGCCCTCGGTCGGGCGGGCGACGCGGTCAAGGTCGTCGACGAGCACGGGGTCGCGAGGCCGGTGGCCCGCCTCGACGCCGAGAGGCGCCTGCTCAACCCCGAGGACTGCGTGGGCGAGATCGTCAACACGGCGGGCAGTGGCCCCTTCGAGGGCTACTACAACAACGACGAGGCGAACGAGAAGACCACCCGCAACGGCTGGTACTGGAGCGGTGACCTCGGGTACCTCGACGAGGACCGGTTCCTCTACTTCGCCGGGCGGACGGCGGACTGGATCCGGGTCGATGGCGAGAACTTCCCTGCCGGGCCCGTCGAGGACGCCTTGGTCCGCCACCCCGACGTCATCGTGGCTGCCGTCTACGGGGTGCCCGACCCGTCGGCCGGTGACCAGGTGATGGCGACGGTCGTGGTGCGGGAGGGGGCGTCACTCGACCCGGCCGAGCTGGGGACCTGGATCGACGCCCAGGCCGACCTCGGGCCCAAGTGGCGGCCCCGGTACGTGCGGGTCGCCCGGGAGGTGCCGACCACGGGGACCAACAAGGTCCTCAAACGGGACCTCGCCCGGCAGAAGTTCCGCTCCGACCGGGTCGGCGGCGACCCCGTCTGGCACCGGGACCGGGGCGAGGTCGCCTATCGGCTGTTCACTGCGGACGACGAAGCGCAGTTCCTGGCCGACCTCACGGCCGCCGGGCGCTCGCGCTTCTGGGACCTGTAGCGCCGTGGACCTCGCCTTCAGCGCCGCCGAGCAGGCCTTCGCCGCCGAGGTCCGGGCCTGGCTGGCGGCCGCGCTGGAGCCTCCGCCGCCCTTTGCCGACGCCGCCGAGGAGATCGCGTGGGGACGGGCCTGGCAGGCCCGTCTGGCCGCCGACCGGTGGGTCGGGATCCAGTGGCCGGCGGCCTACGGCGGCCGCGACGCCACGCCGGTCGAGGTCGCCCTGTTCAACATGGAGTACGCCCGGGCCCGGGCGCCGCAGCCGGTCAACCGGGTCGGCATCAACCTGGCCGGCCCGACCCTGCTGGCCCACGGCCGCGACGAGCAGAAGGCCCGCTGGCTCCCCTCGATCCTCGACGCCAGCGAGCTCTGGTGCCAGCTCTTCAGCGAGCCCGACGCCGGCTCCGACCTGGCGTCGCTGACCACCCGGGGAGTGCCCACCGACGGAGGTTGGCTGGTCAGTGGCCAGAAGGTGTGGACCTCCTATGCCGGCTTCGCCCGGTGGGGGATCGCGCTGGTCCGCACCGATCCGGATGCGCCCCGGCACCGCGGGATCTCCTACCTGGTGGTGGACATGGAGGCCGACGGCATCGAGATCCGTCCCCTCGTGCAGATCACGGGGGAGGCCGAGTTCAACGAGGTCTTCCTGGAGGAGGTCTTCGTCCCGGAGGACCACCTGGTCGGCGGTCTGCACCAGGGCTGGGCCGTGGCCAACACGACGCTCGCCCACGAGCGGGGGACGTCGTTCCCGTTCAAGGAGCAGGTCGTCCACGAGACCTACCTGGCCGAGCTCTACGACCTGGCTCTGCGCACTGGTCGCCTCGACGACATCGAAGTGGCCGACGGCCTGGCTCAGGCCTTCGTGCTGCTCCGCCTGCTCCGGCTGCACAACTGGCAGACCCTCTCCCGGCTCGGCCGGGGCATCCCGCCCGGCCCCGAGTCCAGCCTCGTGAAGCTGGCCTGGACCGACATGACCCAGCACCTGTCCTGGGTCGCCCTACGGGTGGTGGGCGAGGCCGCCCCCATCGACGAGGGCCCTTGGCCGCATCAATGGCTCTGGTCCCAGGCCGCCTCCATCGCCGGCGGCACCAGCGAGGTCCAGAAGACCATCCTCGCCGAACGCATCCTCGGCCTCCCGCGAGGCTGATCGGGCCGGAGGACTCGTTTCTGGCACCTGATTCCGTCGTCCTGGCAGCCGAATCCGGTGCCAGAACGAAGAGACCGGGGTGAACCGGCCGATTTGGCCACCCTGGGTGAGAATCGGGTGTCGGAGGGCACCGCAGACCGGCACCCCGGACAGCCAGGCCCCGTGGTTGCCTCGGTTTCGTTCCTCCAGCCCGACGGGCCGAAGTGAGGTCTGGCCCTGCCCTACGCGGGGAAGCGGGCGTCGAGCCAGGTGGCGACTTCGGCGGCGGCGTCGGCGCCGGTGTCGGTGGTGAGGTCGCCGAAGCGGCCGTCGAAGGCGTGGTCGCCGTCGGTGACGATGAAGGCGGTCACGTCGGCGCCCGACTCGGCCAGCGCGGCGCCGAAGCGCTCGGTCTGGGCGATGTTGATGAGGCCGTCGACGTCGCCGTGGAACAAGAGCACCGGGCCCGTGGCGTTGGCCGCCTGGGACACCGAGTCGGCATGGGCCCACCGCCGGGTCACCTGGCGGTCGCCGGTGGTGGGGAGACCGCCGTAGTACCGCGCGGCCTCCAACGTGTCGCCGTCGTAGTAGCCGTAGAAGCCGACGAGCCCGGCGGCGTCGTCGGCGACGTCCGGCCAGACGTCCGGTCCCCGGAACCACGAGTCACCAGAGGTGACGAAGGCCTGGGCGGCCAGCCGGGCACCGGCCGAGCTGCCGTGCAGAAGGATCCGCTGGGCGTCGTAGCCCAGCGCATCGGCCTGCATGCGGACCCACTGGATGGCGGCCTTCGTGTCCTGCTCTGGTCGGGGATAGACCGGTTCTGGCGAGCCGTCGCCCAGGAGCGTGTAGTCGATCGACAGGGTGACGAAGCCCTGGGTCCGGTACCAGCCGGCCCACTCCCGCATCGTCGAGCGGTCCCCGCTGTACCCGCCGCCGCCGTGGACGAGGATCACCGCGCCGCGAGGGTCTTCGTCCGGTCGGCAGAGGTCGGCCTCGTGGGCCTCTGACGCCGTCGGCGGCGTGTAGGTCACGGTCCCGCACCGCCCCGCCGCCACCTCCGGCGCGGGAATGGTCGGGCCGGCCACCGCCGCGTTCCCCTCGAGGCTGTCGCTGAAGTCATCAACGGCGGAGCCGCCACGGTCGGGCCAGAAGGTGATGCCGCCGAGGGCCAGGAGGGTCACCACGACAGCCGCGACGACCCAGGGGCCCCAGTTCCGCGTCGGCATCACCCTTCCCATCGGCCGCGCCGCGATCCCCCTGAGCCCGGACCCGCTGCGACTCGGACCGTCGCGGCGCCACGCGCTCACGGACTGATGGCACGTAGGGCGGTGCTCTGCCGGCGGAGCCGACCGCTCGATGGCCTCGGCCACCCCCTGTGGTCGTCGAACGCCGGCTGCGGCCGGCGCCGACACGCCATGTGGCCCTTCGCTGGTCACGTTCCCGTCGCTGGTCCATTGGAGGCAATAGGGGGCGGAATCCGCCCCCTATCGCCTCCAATGATCGATGGGCGGCCACCCACGGTGGCGCTTCGACGCTGGCCTGCCCCCGACGACCAGCAACCCGACCCCACGCCCCCGTCGGTGCCGTCGTTGTCGTTCCTGGTAGCCCGACGGCGAGACCTCGGGGGTCAGTCGTGCTCGCCGGGGACGGGGCCGTACCAGAACCTCGTCCAGGTGCCGTCGGGGGCGATGGAGGTGCGCCAGCCGGCGTAGCCGTCGGACTCGGCCCAGCCGAAGATCCCGGCCTCGCCGACCACGTCGAGCAGGTCGGCCCGCTCCCCGGCGTCGGCCCCGTCGGCGGTGGGCCAGTCGACGGCGGTGGGCCAGGTGATCAGCTCTCCGTCGTCGGTGGCCTGGCGGGTGGAGGCCAGGCCGAGGAGGCCGGCCAACGGGCGGAGGATGGCGATGCCGTCCCGCTCGCGCTCCCGCCACTGGCTCACGGGGACGACCTCGCCCTCGAAGCGGATGTCGAGGTCGTCCTGGCGGGCCAGGCGATCCAACGCCCGGTAGTCACAGGCCACGGCGGCGTCGATCAGCTCCTGGCGCCGGGCGGCGACCGGCGACGGGAGGCCATCGCTGTCCACCGGGCCCACGACCATGCCGTCCGCCGAACAGCGCCGCCCGGGCAGGGTCTCGTCGCTCAGCTCGGGTCGTTCCCCGCCGACGCACGCGGTGGCGAGGCCGGCGACCACCAGCACCACGACGACCGCCGTCCGCCTCACCCCGCGCAGGCTAACCCCACGGTTCTGGCACCCGATTCGGTGGTCAGGGCCACCGAATCAGGGGCCAGAACGAGGGTGAGCTACGCGAACTTCAGGTGGAAGGTGATGCGCTGCGCGTTGGGGTCAGCGATCAGCTCGCCGACCGACACCACACAGTCGTGGGTGGCGTCACAGGTGACGCCGGACTCGGTGTTCTGCTCCATGTTCGCCCCGGCCGCCACCACGTAGGTGGCGGACACGGCGCCCGAGGCGTCGGCCTCGGCGTTCCCGATGGCCCGCAGGTTGCACTCGCCGGCCCCCGTCGTGTCGATCCCGAAGTCGGGGTCGTTCTCGTCTGCGCACTGGGTCAGGCCCAAGGTCGTCCCGGGCGCGAACCCGGAGGCCTCGATGGTGATCTCGTCACCGTCGACCAGGCCCTCTGCCGGCGTCACCGAACCGTCGCAGTCGGGTACGGAGTCGGCGCAGTCGAACTCACCGGCGGCGAAGGTCACCGCCGTCGTCGTGGTCACGGCGGCCGTAGTGGTCGTGGTCTCCTCGGCCGCGGCGGTGGTGTCCGAGGCAGCATCGTCCCCGCTGTCGTCGCTGCTGCAGCCGGCGGCCACCATCAGGACGACTCCCAGCCCCAGCAGCCATTTCCCCCATTGCTTCCTCATCGCGCTACCTCCCGTTGTTGATGCGCTTCGAGAGCTCGGACCGGGGCGCCCGCCAGGCGGGGGCCCTCGGTGTGCAGATGGCAGTGGACCCGGCCGCCGTCGGGCAGGGTGAAGGCCGGCGGGTCCACGGTCCGGCAGATGTCCAGGACATGCGGGCAGCGGGGGTGGAAGTGGCAGCCCGCGGGCGGGTGCAGTGGGCTGGGCACGTCGCCCTGCAGCACGATGCGTCGGCGGGCCCGCTGCCGACTCGGGTTCGGCACCGGCACGGCGGACACCAGCGCCTCCGTGTACGGGTGGGTGGGGGCATCGTGGACGGCGGCGGCGGGACCTTCCTCGACCACGCGGCCCAGGTACATCACCGCGATGCGGTTGCTGACGTGGCGGACCACCGACAGGTCGTGGGAGATGAAGAGGTAGGCCAAGCCCTGCTCGGCCTGCAGGTCCGCCAACAGGTTGATGACCTGGGACTGCACGGACACGTCCAGGGCGCTGACGGGCTCGTCGCAGACGACCAGGTCCGGGCGCAGGGCCAGGGCCCGGGCCACGGCGATGCGTTGCCGCTGTCCGCCCGAGAACTCATGCGGATAGCGGTCGACGACGCTGGCGTCGAGGCCGACCTGGTCGAGGAGCTCGACGACCCGGACGGTCAGGTCACCCTCGTCCAGGTGGTGGACCTGGAGGGGCTCGGACACGATCTGGGCCACGGTGAAGCGGGGGCTGAGTGAGGCGTAGGGTCCTGGAACACCATCTGGACCTGCCGCCGCGCCGTCCGCAACTCGGCCCCTGAGAGCGCGGCCAGGTCGCGGCCGGCAAAGATCACCTGGCCGCCGGTCGGTTCGATGAGGCGGGTGACCAGGCGGGCCGTCGTCGACTTCCCGGAACCGCTCTCGCCCACGAGGCCCAGCGTCTGCCCAGCCTGGATCTCGAGGTCCACGCCGTCCACCGCCCGCACGTGGCCGACGACGCGCCGCAGCACGCCACTGCGCACGGGGAAGTGCTTCTCCAAGCCCCGCACGGTGAGGAGCGTCTCGGTCATGTCGTGCCCACCAGGTGGAGCTCGGCGGCTCGGACACAGCGGACGCCGCCGACCAGCTCGACCGGGGCGGTGCGGCACCGGTCCTGAGCGTGGGCGCAGCGGTCGGCGAAGTGGCAGCCCCGGGGCCACGCCGCCGGGTCGGGGACCTGGCCGGGGATGGTGGCCAGGCGCTCGCCCGGCATGGCCGACTGGGGGAGGGCTCGGATCAACGCCTCGGTGTAGGGGTGCTTCGGGTGGGCGAACAGCTCGTCCACCGTCGCCCGCTCCACGATCTGGCCGGCGTACATGACGGCCACGTCGTCGGCGATCTCGGCCACCACGCCGAGATCGTGGGTCACGAACACCATGGCCATCCCCAGCTCGTCCCGCAACGTGGCCAGCAGGTCGAGGATCTGGGCCTGGATGGTCACGTCCAGGGCGGTGGTCGGCTCGTCGGCCAACAGCACCCGGGGCTCGCAAGCCAGGGCCATTGCGATCATGGCCCGCTGGCGCATCCCGCCGGACAGCTCGTGGGGGTAACTGCGGGCTCGCGCTCCCGGGTCCGGGATGTCGACCCGCTCGAGCGCTTCGACGGCGGCCAGCATCGCCGCCCGGCGCCCCAGGCCTTGGTGGACCCGGAGCATCTCGGCGATCTGGTCACCGACGGTGAACGCCGGGTTCAGGCTGGTGTCGGGCTCCTGGAAGATCATGGCCATCTCCCGCCCCCGGATGGCCCGCATCGCCCCGGGCGGCAGGTCGACCAGTTCCCGACCGTCCAAGCGGATGGAGCCGGTGGCGACGCGCCCCGTGCGCCGGGGGAGGAGCCCCATCAGGGCCAGGGCGGTGACGGTCTTGCCACAGCCGCTCTCGCCCACCAGCGCCAGGGTGCGGCCCACCGGGAGGGACAGGTCCACGCCCTCGACCACCCGTACCCAGCTGTCTCCCCGGGCGAACTCGATGCCCAGGTTCCGAACTTCGATGAGGCCAGCCGACCCGTCGGCGTCGTCGTCGGGCGCCGGTTCCGATCCCGGGCTCCGGGGCACGGGCCCGGCTCGGCCCAAGGAGTCCCGCAGGCCGTCACCGATCAGGTTGAATGCCAACACGGTCAGGGTGATCGCCCCTCCCGGGACGAAGATCTGCCACGGCACCACGAGGACGTACTGGAACGCGGTCTGGAGCATCCGGCCCCAGGTCGCGGTGGGCGGTGGCGGACCGGCCCCCAGGAAGGCCAACCCGGCCTCGGCCAGCAGGGCGAAGCCGAGGCTGACGGCCACCTGGATGATCAGGGGGGAGGCCACGTTGGGCAGCACGTGGCGGGCGGCGATGCGCCCGGACGGGGTGCCCACCGACCGGGCGGCCTCGATGTAGGTCTCCTCGCGGACGGCCAGCACCTGTCCCCGGATGAGGCGGATGAGGCTGGGGATGAAGACCAGCCCGATGGCGAGGACGAGGTTGAACATGCTGTTGCCCCGCAAGGACACGATCGCCAGCGCGACCACGAGCGGGGGGAAGGCGAAGGCGGCGTCGGTGAGGCGCATGATCACGGTGTCGGTCCGGCCGCCCCGGTACCCGGCGAGGAGGGCCAGGGGCAGGGCGAAGGCCACGGCGAGGGCGACGATCCCCGTGCAGGCGATGAGGGAGTTCCGGGCCCCGAAGATCACTCGACTCAGCAGGTCCCGGCCGACGTCGTCGGTGCCCAGCCAGTGGGCGGTCGAGGGCCCGGTGTTGATCAGGTCGGACAGCTGGTTGGGTGGGTACGGCGCGAGCAGGGGGGCGAACACGGCCATGGCGATGACCACGAGGAGGATGGCCAGGCCCACCATGCCCGGGCGGTGGCGGCGGAAGCGGCGGGCCAGGAGGCGCCAGGAGCTGGTGGCCGACGCGGTGGCGTGGACCTCGCCGATCCGCTCGGCCTCGTTCAGGATCGCCGTCACGTGACCCGGACCTTCGGGTTGAGGACGCCGTAGAGGATGTCCACCACCAGGTTGATGAACACGAAGATGACGGCCACGAGCAGCACGACGCCCTGGATCACGGGCAGGTCCCGGCTGGTGATGGCCTCCAGCATGTACTGCCCGATGCCCGGGAGGGCGAAGATCGACTCGATGATGAACGTTCCGCCAAGCAGGTAGGCGAACTGCAGGCCGAGGATGGTCAGCGCCGGAGTGAGGGCGTTCTTGAGGGCGTGGCGGCCCAGGACCCGGCGCTCGGCCAGGCCCTTGGACCGGGCGGTGCGGATGTAGTCGGCGTCGAGGACCTCGATCATCGACCCCCGGACCTGGCGGGCCAGCGAGGCGGCAGAGGCGACGCCGAGGGCGATCCAGGGCATGACCAGGTGCTTGGCCCACTCGATCGGGCTCTCGGCGATGTCGACGTAGTGGATGGCGGGCAGGACGTCGAGCTCCACGGCGAAGATGACGACCAACGCGGTGGCCAGGAAGAAGTCGGGCAGGGCGATCCCGAAGCTGGTCCCCACGCTGAGGGCGCGGTCGAGCAGCGAACCTGGTCGAGTGCCGGCGAGGAGACCGAGGGGGATGCCCACGGCGGCGGCGAAGACGATGGCGCCGAGGGCGAGGCTGAAGGTGACCGGGAAGCGGGCCTCCAGCTCGCTGGCGACCGTGCGCCCGTTGAACAGCGACGTGCCCAGGTCGCCGGACAGGACGCCGCCGAGCCAGCGGCCGTACTGCTCGAGCAGGGGGTCGTCGAGGCCGAGCTCGTCGCGGATCTCGTCCACCCGGGTGTCGGAGGCGTCCAGCCCGCCCGCGATGGTCCGGGCCGGGTCGCCGGGGACGGCCAGCACCAGCGCGAAGACGGCGAAGCTGATCAGCAGCAGCAGGGGGATGAGTCCCAGGAGGCGACGGGCGATGTAGGCGCCCATGGTGTCAGCGGCCCCGGGTCAGCGGAGGCTGATGCCCTGCAGGTCTACGGGATCACAGATCTCGGCCGGAGCCCCTATCTCGCCGTCGATGCGCTCGTTGCTCCACGCCACGTTCCGGGGCGTGAACGCGATGGGGACCTCGAGGGCCTCGTCGACGATGATCACCATCGCCTGCTGCATGATCGCGGCCCGTTCCTCGTCGGTGGGGGCGAGCTGGGCCTGTTCGACCAGGTCGGTGAGGTCTTGGCGCTCGGCGTTGTTGTTGATGGCCACGAACTGGAAGTTGGCCCACTGGCCCTGGACCTGGCCGACCGGGTCCGCTGAGGCCGGGCGGGCGGCCGAGAAGGCGTTGCCGTTGTGCTGCAGGTAGTACTCGGTGGCGATGTCGGTGCCGAGGGGGACGATGTTGGCCACGATGCCGACCTCGGCCAGCTGGCTCTGGATCAGCTCGGCCTGACGCTCCTGGCTGGTCACCCCGCCGGGGATGGCCAGGTCGAACTCGAAGCCGTCGGGCACCCCGGCTTCGGCCAACAGGTCCCGAGCCTTGTCCAGGTCCCGCTCGTAGACGCCGGCGACGTCAGGGTTGTAGTTGGGCGATGCCTCGGGGTAGGGCATCCAGGCGATCTCGCCCACCCCGTTCTGCACGACGTCGATGTAGGCCTGCCGGTCGATGGCGTAGTTGACGGCCTGGCGGATCCGGACGTCGTCGAAGGGCGGGTCGAGCCGCATCTGGATCTGGGCGTAGACCTCGCCGATCCGGCTGTTCGAGCTGAGCGAACTGTCGGCGTCGATGGCCTCTTGGGACTCGGCCTCGTAGCCGATGACGTCCAGGTCACCCGCGGCGAGGGCGGTCACGGCCGGGTTGCCGACGCCCACCTGATCCAATTCGAGGTTGTCGAAGTCGTACTCCTCGGGACCGCCGTAGCTGTCGCTGCGCTGCAGGACGATGCTCTCACCGGGCGAGAAGCTGACGAAGGTGAACGGCCCGGCGCCGATGGGATCGGTCCCGGCGCTCCCGGCCGGGGGGTCGTCGATGTCGTAGGTGGACGGGGCGGGGATCATGCCCGCCCGCTGCGAGAGGTTGTACGGCAGGCTGAACCCGGGCCCGTTGAGGTTGATCTGCACCGTGAGGTCGTCGACCGCCTCGGCGTCGTCCATCGTGACCAGGTCCTCGCCCGTCTGGTCACCGGTCTTGAGGTAGTTGAGGCCGGCGGCCACGGCCTCAGCGTCGTAGGGCGTGCCGTCGGAGAACTCCAGGCCGTCCCGGAGGGTCAGCGTGAAGGTGCCGGCGGCGTCATCCAGCTCCCAGCTCTCGGCCAGGCCCGGCTGGGGCTGACCGCTCTCGTCCAGGGTGGTCAGCGTCCCGTAGATCCACTCCAGCGCGAGTCGGTCACACGTCGACAGGCTCTGCTGGGGGTCGAAGGTGTCGGTCAGGTTCAGGTTGAAGTCGAACCCATAGCGCACCGCGCTCTCGGAGCCGCCGCCTCCACCCGAGTCACCCCCTCCGCCGCATGCCGCGGCCGATCCGGCCACGAGGCAGGTCACGACGATCCCCAACATCCGACGGCGCGGTCCGGCCATGCTTCCCCCAGGCGCCGTGTTCGCCCCCCGACGAACCTGACGCCAGCGTCACCCTACGCGGCCGCGAGTCCCGCCGCCGACCAGGGTCGGTGCGGTCGAATCGCGACGCTTGGGGACGGTCGCCCTCAACAACGCCTGACCTGTGGTCGACGGGTTGAGCATGGGGTGGCGGACCGCGTCGGAGCGGTGGCGGCCGGCCTTCGTCGCGGCGAGCGCGCTCGCCGCCCTGTTGGTGCTGGCGGGGTGGGTCCTGCTCCTCGTCGCCCCGCCGGCCCCGGGCGAGATCGGTCCCGGCGACCTGCTCCTCCTGGCCGCCGTGGTCCCCGCCGGCATCGCGCTCCTCGTCTTCCCCGGGGCACCGGACCGTGCCGCCGGACGGGGTCGCACCGTCGTCGACGGCCTGATCGTGGCCACGGCGGCTCTGGCCACCGCCTGGGCCGCCGGCTTGGACGATCGCTTCCACGCCGGAGCGAGCAGCGACTTCGCCCTGGCCGTCCTCCATGCCTTCGGCCTGGTGGCGGTCGCGGCGATGGCCATCGTCATGCTGACCCGGGCCCGTCCCGACGCCCGCCGGACGCTGGCCCTGGCCACGGCCGGCCTCGGCGCTCTGGCCGTCGCCGACTCGGCGCTGGTCTGGACCCGTCTCGGCGGGGCCATCGGCCTGGGTGGTGCTGCGACCGTCGGCGCGCTCAGCGGCGTCGGCGTGCTGGCCGTGGCCGTGCGGACGGCGTCGGGGTCCGGCCCCGGGTTGCCGACGCGAGCCAGCGTCTACATCCCGTCGGTCCCGCTGGCCGTCGGCCTGGTGGCCCTGGCGGCCGAGGCCATCCGGGAAGGTCGGCTGTCCGACGTCTTCATCACCCTCGGGGTGGCGCTCGTCGTGCTGGTGATCGCCCGACAGATCTACGCCCTGCTCGAGAACATCGCCTTCTGGCGTGACCTCGAGGCCACGATCGCGGTGCAGACCGACGAGCTCAAGCGCAGCGAGGCCCGCTTCCGGTCCCTCGTCCAGAACTCCTCCGACGTGATCACGGTGGTCACCGCGGACGGTGTCGTCGGCTATCAGAGCCCGTCGATCCGGCACGTCTTCGGCCACCGGCCTGAGGCGCTGCAGGATCGGGGGCTGGCCGCGCTCGTCGCCCCTGAGGACCTGGCCTCGGTGTTCGCCGCCCTCGCCGACATCGAGCCGGGAGCGACCCGGGTCCTCACCTGCGGGGTCGTGCACGCCGATGGCCGTCCTCGCCGGGCGGAGATCGTGGTCACCAACCGCCTCGAGGATCCCGACGTGGCGGGCTACGTGCTCAACGCCCGGGATGACACGGAACGGCGGGCGCTCGAGGAGCAGCTGACGCACATGGCGTTCCACGACCCGCTGACCGACCTCGCCAATCGGGCCTTGTTCCAGAACCGGGTCGAGCACGCGCTGGCCCGCCGCCGGCCCGACGGCCTCGTCGGTGCTCTCTTCATCGACCTCGACGACTTCAAGAACGTCAACGACAGCCTCGGCCATGGCGTCGGCGACGAGCTCCTCGTGTTGGTGGCCGACCGCCTCCGTCGCGGCCTCCGCCCGGGAGACACCGTGGGCCGCCTCGGCGGTGACGAATTCGCGGTCCTCCTCGAGGACATCGATGACGAGCTGGAACCGATTCGGGCGGCCGAGCGGATCCTCGTGGCCATGGGGGCGCCGTTCGTGGTCGGGGGCCGGACGATGCACAGCCGAGCGAGCATCGGGATCGCCACCGCGTCGGTCGGCACGGATTCGGCCGGCGACCTGCTGCGGAACGCCGATACGGCGATGTACACGGCCAAGGCGCGGGGCAAGGGCCGGTACGCCCGCTTCGACGGTGACATGCACGGCCTGGTGGCTCGCCGCATGGAGTTGGAGGCCGATCTGCGCGCCGCGCTCGAGCGGGACGAGCTGGAGGTGGCCTACCAGCCGATCTTCTCGCTGCGCACCGGGTCGCTCACCGGCTTCGAGGCGCTCGCCCGGTGGAACCATCCCGTCCACGGTCCGGTCGGCCCGGCGGAGTTCATCCGGGTCGCCGAGGAGAGCGGCCTGATCCTGGATCTGGGACGCTGGGTCATGACGACGGCGGTGACCCAGGCCCGCGACTGGGCGGCGCAGTTTCCCGAGCGGGGGACGCTGGAGATGAGCGTCAACGTGTCAGCCCGTCAGCTCCGGCAGCCCGGTATGGCCACCGACGTGCTGTCGACGCTGGCGGCGATCGGCTTGGACCCGGCCTGCCTCGTCGTGGAGCTCACCGAGAGCATGTTGATGGACGACACCGAGCCGACGATCGAGAAGCTCCAGCAGCTCCGGGGTCGCGGCGTGAAGGTGGCGATCGACGACTTCGGCACCGGCTACTCGTCGCTGAGCTACCTGGTGCGCCTGCCGGTCGACAAGCTCAAGATCGACCGGAGCTTCGTGGTGGCCATGGGGGCCGGCGCGGAGGAGTCGGCACTGGTTCAGGCCATCGTCACCATGGGCCATCTGCTCGGCCTGACGATCGTGGCCGAGGGGATCGAGACCGAGGAACAGCACCACGCGCTGAAGGCCGCCGGCAGTGACCTCGGCCAGGGCTACCTGCTGGGTCGGCCCGTGAGCGCGGCGCTCGCCGAGCAGTGGCTGGTGTCGGACGCAGCCGCGGTGACGCCCGCCGACGTCGGCTAGCGACGGAGCTCGTAGGCGGCGTGGTCGGTCAGGGTGGTCGACCAGCCGGGGGGCACGACGACCACGGTGAACGGCTCCTCGATGAGCGCGGGGCCCTCGATCGTCGTGCCGGTGGCCACGGCCGGCCCGGCGTGCACCGGCGTGTCCACCCAGTCCGTGCCGAAGTACACGGACCGGCTCGCCGTGGGCACGGTCGAGGCGGCGACGCTGGGGGCCAGCCGCTCGGGCTTCGGGGTCTCACCCCGGGCCATCAGCCGGGCGCCCCGGACCACGGGCTCCTGGTTGCGGAAGGCGAAGCCCCGGTCCCGCTCGTGCTGGTCGTGGAAGCGGTCGGCCAGATCGAGCAGGCCGGCGTCGTCCAGGGTCTCCCCCTCGGGGCAGGGCACGGACATGTCGAAGTTCTGCCCGGCGTACGCCATCTGCACGAACAGCCGGCGGGTCATGGCCGCGGCTGACAGGTCGGCCGGCTCGAGCTCCTTGTCGGCGGCGTCCTCCAGCTCCCGCACGAGGCCCCGCAGACGGTCCAGGTCGACCCGTGAGAGGGGCGTCACGTAGGAGCGGACGATGTCGACCACGTAGTCGGCGACGAGCAGGCCGAGGGCCGAGAAGGCCGGGGCGGCCCGGGGCACGAGGATGCGGTCGACCCCCAGCTCGGCGGCGATGGGCGCGGCGTGGACGGCGCCGTTGCCGCCGTAGGCGATGAGAGCCAGGTCGCGGGGGTCGGCGCCGTAGCCCGCCAGCACCCGACGGGTGGCGTTGGCCATGTTGGTGTTGACGATGCGCTCGATGCCCCAGGCGGCCTCGGTCCCGTCGACGCCCAGCGGTCCGGCCACCTCTCGCTCGATGGCGGCCCGGGCCGCGTCCACGTCGAGGGCCATGCGCCCGCCGGCGAACCCGGTGGTCGGCAGGTAGCCGAGGACGGCGTCGGCGTCGGTCACCGTCGGCTGGTCGCCGCCGCGGCCGTAGCAGGCCGGGCCCGGCGTCGAGCCCGCGCTCTCCGGCCCGACCAGGAGGGCGCCCTGGCGGACCCGGGCGATCGAGCCGCCGCCGGCTCCGACGCTCTGCACGTCGACCATCGGCAGGCCGATGTAGTAGCGGTAGCGCCAGTTCCAGTCGGTCTTGATCTCGGGGTGGCCATCCCGCACGAGGCAGATGTCGAAGCTGGTGCCGCCCATGTCGATGGCGACGAAGTCGGGCTCGCCGCCCCGCTCGGCGGCCACCGCCGCGCCCATGACCCCACCCGTGGGACCGGAGCCGAGCAGGCTCACGGCCTGGCCTCGGACGTGTTCGGGGGGCATGACCCCGCCGGTGGACTGCATGATCAGCAGCGGTCCCCGGTAGCCGGCCTCCCGCAGCGTGGCCGACAGGTTGTCGACGTAGTGGGCGATGCGGGGGGCCACGTAGGCGTTGACCAACGTGGTCGAGACCCGCTCGAACTCGGGGCCCCGGGGCATCACTTCGTGGGACAGCGAGACGTGACCGACGTCGGGGAACTCCTCGCGGATGATCTCGGCCGCCCGCCGTTCGTTGTCCGGGTTCACGAAGCTGAACAGGAACATCACCGCGATCGACTCGACCCCCAGGGCCTTCAGCCGTTGCACGCCCCGACGTACGGCGTCCTCGTCCAGCGGGAGCAGCACCTTGCCCTCGAAGTCGACCCGCTCGGGGATCGGGATGCGGGCCCGGCGCTTGGCGATGGGGAGCGGGGCCGGCGCGGCCGGGTCCCAGATCTGCTCCTTGTGGACCCGGCGCATCTCGATCTCGTCGCGGTGGCCCTCGGTGACGAGCAGGCCGGTGGCGGCTCCGTCCATCTCGATCATCGTGTTGTCGGCGGTCGTGGTGCCGTGGACGAGGACGTCGATGTCGTCGCACAGCTCACTCAGCGAGAGCCCGAACTGCCCGGCCATCTGGCCGAGGCCGGTCATGACGCCCCGCGACTGGTCGTCGAGGGTCGAAGGGGTCTTGTCCAGCACGACCTCGCCCGTGGGCGTGACCGCGATCAGGTCGGTGAACGTGCCCCCGACGTCGACGCCAATCCGGTACCCCAAGGCTCAGCCGCGCCGCTCGTCCCGGAGCGCAGCCGTGGCCGCCTCGTCCACCGCGAGGGTCAAGTCATCGAGGGAGCCGGTGAGCACGACGCCGTAGTCCCGCTCGGCCCCGGCCACGCTGACGTACTCGTCGAGCACGTCGTCGAGCACGGCTTGCGGCTCCCGGTCGAGGGGGTCACCCCAACCGCCGCCGCCGCCGTAGTCGTACTGGACGATGTCGCCGGCCTCCATGGGCACCCAGTCGGCGGTGTGGGTGACGAGGTACGGGTCGTCGGAGTCGGCCCGCAGGACCATGGCGTTGGGCGCACCGGGCCCGCCGCCGGCGATGCCGGGCATCGGGTACTTCATGCCGACGACGTAGGTGTAGACGTGGCTGGGGACCCGGACCTCCTTGCGGTAGTGGCTGCCGCACAGGCCGCGCCACTGGCCCGGCCCGCCCGAGTCGGTCCGGTAGTCCCGACTCCACTGCACGTGGGGGAAGAGGCTCTCGTTGATCTCGGCCGTGGCCTTCCAGAGGTTGCCGAAGGAGGCGGCCTGGCAACCCCAGGCGTCCATGCCCTTCGCGGCGTTGCACCAGCCGGCGTAGACCTCGGCCGAGTGGTCGGTGAAGGTGGCCCCCGTACGGGGGTCGACGCCCCGGATGATCGTGGGGATGCCGGTCTTGTAGGTCTGGGGCACGGCCCGCTCGGGCAGCACGTGCTGCATGGTGACGGCGATGACCTCGCCGATGTCGGCGCCGGGGTGGTGGGTGCCGGCCGACACCGGCTTGCCCGGCGCCGGGTTCAGGACGCAGCCCGCGGGCACGACCAGCTCGAGGGAGTCGAAGAAGCCCTCGTTCTTGGGGATCTCCGGGTCCATCATCGAGGCGATCTGGGCCACCGTGTAGCCCCGGGTGTTGCCGTAGGTCGACCAGGCCTGGATCTCGTCCCGGGTGTCGCTGCCCGTGTAGTCGATGACCAGGCGGTCGCCGGCCACGGTGATCTTCACGTGCAGGTGGATGTCCGGGTTGCCCAGCGGGTCGTGGTCGACGTAGGCGTCGCCCTCGTAGGTGCCGTCGGGCCAGGAGGCGACCTCTTCCCGGAAACGGAGGGAGGCGTAGTCGATCATGTAGTCGACCGACTCCTCGACGGTGGCCACCGTGTAGCGGTCGATCATGGCGCCGAGGCGCTCGGCTGCCATCTGGGCCGCACCCATCTGGGCCCGCAGGTCGCCGATGTAGTCGGGCAGCCGGTTGTTCACGGTCAGGGCGTAGAGGACGTCGCGGCGCTCCTCGCCCCGGTCGATGACCTTGACGACCGGCCAGCGCGACCCCTCGCCCCAGATGTCGGCCGCGGTGACGTTGTAGCCACCGGGGACCGAGCCGCCGGTGTCGCCGTGGTGACACTGGATGGAGCAGATCAGGACCATGCGCCGAGTGCCGTCGGCCTGGGTGCCGTAGACGGGGGCGAAGACGTTGTAGTCGGGGAGGTGGCCACCCCCGTGGTAGGGGTCGTTGGCCACGAACACGTCACCCTCACGGAACTCCTCGGGCCCGAGGAAGTCCAGGGCGAAGCGCACCGGCAGCGTGCTGGTGAGCATGAACTGCGGAATGCCGACCGACAGGGCGGCGAGGCGGCCCTGGGCGTCGAGCACGGTGGCGTTGCGCTCGTTGGACTGGTTGAGGATGGGCGTGGTCGCCGTGCGGGAGACGTACTGCGCCATCTCGAAGCAGACCGTCTCCATGGAGTTCCGGATGACCTCGGCGGTGACGGGATCCACCGAGGGCTCGGGGGCCAGGCGCCCGCGGCGCTCGGCCAGGCGGACGAGGTCGACGTTGGTCACGATGCCTGAACCCCCTGCTCGCGCGAACTGACGCTCGTGTCAGCAATGTACACCCGCCGCGGAGAGACGGATGGTCCGTCGATGGTCAGGCCGGGCCTTCTTCGAGCCACGCGGTGACGCTGTCAGCGGCGGCCTGGGCGTCGCGGACGCACTGGTCGGCCCGTTTGCCCAGCAGGCGGAGGTTGCCCACCGCGAAGACGCCGGCCTGCGTGGTCGTGGTGTCTGAGCCGATCTCGATGCCCCGTGTGCGAGCCAGCTCGTCGTCGGCGACCCAATCGCCGGTGAAGACGACGGTGTCGCACTCGATGGACGAACCGTCGCCCAACTCGACGGCTTCGACCCGCCCGCGACCCCGGATCCGGGTCACCACGGTGTCACGGCGGAGGGGGACCCGCAGGGCCCGCATGCCCAGCGCGAATGCGGCGAAGGTGTCGTGGCGCTCGGCGGGCGTGGTCATGACCACCGTGGCCCCGGCGTCACGCAGGGTGAGGGCGGCCGAGTAGCTGACGTGCTCGGCCCCCACGACCACGGCCCGCTTCCCGATCGGGGCGCCCACAGCGACGAGCTGTTGGAGTTGGCCTGTGGTCATCACCCCGGCCGGGCGGTCGCCGGGGACGAGGCGGGCGCTGCGGGGGCGTTCCCGACAGCCCGTGGCCAGGACCACCGCCCTGGCCCCGATCGATCCCGGCCCGGTCGGAGCGGTGAAGCGGAGCCGATCGTCCTCCCACCCCGTCACGCCGACCCCGGACAGGATCGTGGCCCCCGCCGTGAGGGCCCGATCGACCCGGCGCCGGGCGTACTCGGGGCCCCGAAGCGGTCGGCGCAGGTCGAGTCCGAAGCTGCGGTGGTGGCAGTGGCGGGGAATGCCGCCCGGCTCCGGTTCCCGGTCCAGCACGACGACCTCGGCACCCCGGCGGGCCAGGGCCTCAGCCAGGGCCAGGCCCGCCGGTCCTGCGCCAACGACAACGACCTCGCCCGTCGCCGGCAGGGCGAGCACCGAGGGGGCCTCTGGCGGCGGCTGCCGCTCCCGAAGGGTGACGGCGAGGCCGCCGGCACAGAAGAACTGCTGGCAGCGCCCCATCCCTGCTCGCGTACGTCGGCGGAGGCCGTCGAGGTCGGTGGCCGGGACGATCGCCTCGACGGCGTCCCGCAGCTCGCCCGCGGTGACCCGCTCGCAATGACAGATCACCTGGCCGTAGGCGGGGTCGGCGGCGATGGCCGTGGCGTTCCGGTGGGGACGGACGAAGGCCTCGCCCAGCATCGGCCCGACCGGCGGCGTGCCGGGCACCGCGGCCCGATCGGGATCGAGGCCATCCAGGCCGAGCTCGCCCAGACGGCCGAGGACGTGCTCGGCGATGGCCAGCGCTGCGGTCAGCCCTGTTGAGCGGATGCCGCCAACGGTCAGGTAGCGCTGGTCAGGATGGGCCCGGATGCAGTAGTCGGTGTGCTCGGTTGCGGCCCGGAGCCCGGCGTAGACGGCGGTCACCTCGTGGCCGACCAGCGCAGGCAGGATCCGGCGCCCGTGCGCCAGCAGGGCCTCGATGCCCGTTCGCGACGACGAGGTGTCGGTGCGGTCCTCGAGGTCCTCGGCGGTGGGCCCGAGCAGGACGTTGCCGAACACGGTCGGGGCGACGAGCACGCCTTTGGTCGTGGCCGTCGGCACGGGGAGCAGCACATGATCAACCAGGCCACGGGCCAGCTTGTCGAAGACGAGCAGCTCACCCCGGCGGGGCGTGACGGTGAAATCCTCGTGACCGAACGCCCGGTCGAGGAGGTCGGCGCCCAGCCCGGCGGCGTTGATGACCACCCGGGCCTCGATGGGGCCGGCGGACGTGGCCAGGACGGTCGTCTCGGAGCCTACGTCGGCCCCGGTCACCTCCGTTTGCAAGAGCAGGCGGGCCTCTGCGCCCACCGCCTCGGTGGCGAAGGCGATGGCCGGCGACCAGGGATCGATGATCGACTCGCCCGGCACCTCGAGAGCGGCTACGGCACCCGAGCCCAGGTGAGGCTCCCGCCGCACCAGCTCGTCGAGGTCTACCGGTCGAACATCGGTGTGCCCGTTGGTTGCCGCCTTCTCGGCGATGACGGGAAGGCCCGCCGCCTGCTCCTCGTCCCAAGCCACCAGGAGTGCGCCGGTGCGCTCGACGGCGATGCCCGCGGCCTCGACGTAGGCCCCGAGGAGGTCGTAGCCGCGGGCTACCAGGCGGCCTTCGAGCGTTCCCGGCCTCGCGTCGAACCCGGTGTGGAGGATGGCGGTGTTGGCCTTGCTCGTGCGGGCCCCGACATCGGTGGCCGCGTCGATCAGCACCACCGAGGCTCCCGCCAAAGCAGCCGCCCGGGCGATCGCCGTGCCCACCACCCCGGCCCCGACCACGGCCACGTCCTCGGGGCTCACAGGGACAGGGTGGCCTCGGCGGCCTTCCGCCAGCGGACGAGGCGGGCATCGGCCTCGTCGGGCGTGACCTCCGGCTCGTACACCGCAGTCGGTGTCCAGGCGGGGGTGGGGGCGCCGCCCAGTTGGGCGACGCCGAGGGCAGTGGCGTGGGGCGACGGGTAGACCTCGACCGGAAGCTGGGCGAGGTCGGCCTGCAGTTGCATGAGCGCCGTGGACCGGGTCAAGCCACCGTCCACCCGCAGCCGTTCGAGTGGCGTGCCCAAGTCGTCGGCCACGCCGCGGGCCAGCCAGGCCACCGCGGCGGCGACGCCCTCCAGGGTGGCCCGGACCAGGTGGGCCCGCTCGGTCGACAGCGACAGCCCGACCCAGG
The DNA here is from genome assembly GCA_963725155.1 of uncultured Microthrixaceae bacterium. Classification (GTDB taxonomy): domain Bacteria; phylum Actinomycetota; class Acidimicrobiia; order Acidimicrobiales; family DATDAH01; genus DATDAH01. The sequence continues at coordinate 549,406 of CAVRXU010000008.1, read as the reverse complement.
CCCCCTTGGCCTCGGGCGCCCAGAACGGTGCAGCCAGCCCGGCCAGACCGGGGACGAACGTGGCCCCACCGCTGTCGGCGAGGCCTTCGATCAGGGGGTCCATCTCGCCCGGCTCGGTGATGAGGCCCACCTGCTGCAGCCAGGTGACCGCGGAGCCGACCGTGTACACCTGCCCGTCCAGGCAGTAGTCCAGGCCGACATCGGTCTGCCAGGCAATGCAGGCGACGAGGCCGGCCTCGGAGCGCCGGGCCGACGCCCCGGTGTTGGCCAGGAGGAAGGCCCCGGTTCCGTAGGTGCATTTGGCCTCGCCCCGGGTGCGGCACCCTTCGGCGAAGAGGGCGGCCTGCTGATCGACGCACGTCCCCCGCACGTCGACCTCGGCCCCGAAGGCAGTGGTCGTGCCGACCACGGCGTCGTTGGCCACGAGCGTGGCCTGGCGCTCGCCGTCCAGGCCGAAGAGCGCGAAGGCCTCGGCGCTCCAGGTCACGGCGTCGAGATCGAGGAGCAGGGTGCGAGAAGCGGTGGCCACGTCGGTTGTGAACGCGCCACTCAGGCGCTGCAGCAGCCAGGTGTCGGTCGTGCCGACGACGCCTTCGGTGGTCAGCTCCTCCCGGAGCCACGCCAGCTTGGGAGCGACGAAGTAGGGGTCCAGTTCCAGGCCCGTGATCTCGACCAGCCGATCGGCGTGGTCGGCCAGCCGGTCGCACACGGGCTGGGAGCGACGGTCCTGCCAGACGATGGCCGGCGTCAGCGGCGCGGTCGTGGCGGCATCCCAGGCCAGGACGGTCTCGCCCTGATTGGCCAGGGCCACGGCGTCGAGGGCCGGGTCGCCGGCGCCGGCCAGCGCCTGACGACCTGCTGCGAGCACCGACTGCCAGAGACCTTCCGGGTCGGTCTCCACCGCGCCATCGGACCGGGCGTCGACGCGCACCGGCACCTCGGCCAGCGCCACCACTTCGCCGTCGTCACCGATTACGGCGCCTTTGGTCCCCGACGTCCCCTGGTCGATGGCGAGGACGGTCACGGGTCGCAGTGTCCCAGACGCGCCGGAGGGGCGCAGCCGGCGCTGCGCCCCTCCGGAACGACGGTCTAGTGCCCTTCCTGGGTCTCGGTGACTCGCTCGTCCTCCAGTTCCTCCAGCTCCTTGAAGGTCTTGATGTCGCCGGTCTCGAGGGCGAGCTCGATGGCGAGCAGCTCCTCGGGCGTGCCCTGGATCTGGGGGCCCTTGAACCAGTTCTTGGCCGAGAGCGCCCACCACAGCAGGATGACGATGAAGAAGCCGATGATGATCACCGGCGTGAAGTTGAAGTTGCTGAGGTGGAACACGGTGAAGGCTTCGTCACCGACGCCGAACGTCGTGCTCCCACCCGGCGGCCAGAAGGGCCAGAACGGTGGGGCGAAGAACAGGATGGTGATGAAGGCCACCCATGCCACCGACGTCCAGCCCACCAGCTTCGACCACGTGCCGAGGTTCCAAGCGCCCTGCTCGAAGTCGTGGTTGCGGAGGCGGAGGAAGATCGGGATGACGTAGGCGATGTACAGGCCGACCACACACATCCCGGTCATGGCGAAGAAGGCCACCGAGTAGTCATTGGCCTGGTAGAGCGACAGGGCCCCGACCAGCAGGGACAGACCACACCCCAGCCAGATGGAGTTCGTCGGCGTCCGGGTCTTCGGGTTGATCTTGTGCCAGATCCGGTGGCCCGGGATCGCACCGTCACGGGAGAAGGCGTAGATCATCCGCGAGTTGGCCGTCACCGAGGCCATGCCGCAGAAGAACTGGGCGACCACACAGATGGCGATGAGCAACTTGGCCCCGGAGCCCCCGAGGGGCGCGGCCAGGGCGTTGGCCCCGCCGAGGGCGAGAAAGCCGTCGGTGCCGAGGATGACGTCGTTGAACGTGCCCTTGGGCGTCGCCTGCAGCATCGCGACGTTCAGGATCAGGGCGGCGATGGCCGACACGTAGATGGCCCGGACGATGGCGATCGAGGCACTGCGGCCCGAATCCGTCGTCTCCTCCGAGACGTGGGCGGAGGCATCGAAGCCGGTGATCGTGTACTGCGCGAGCAGGAGGCCGATCATCGAGGCGTAGATGCCGGGGATGTGGCTGCCGTTGCCGTTGTTGGTCCAGCCCGTGATGTTGTTGAAATCGAAGATGAACCCGAAGCCCTCCCGGTTGTCCGGGGCGACGAGCAGGATGACGAAGATGATGGCCACGCCACCGACGTGCCACCAGACGCTGATGTCGCCGAGGATCTTGACCAGGGTCACACCCCGGCTGTTGATGAGGCCGTGGAGCGCCAGCATGATGGCGAAGATCACGAACACCGTCCTCGGTGTCAGCGTGAAGTCCTCGTTGTAGAGCTTGATGAAGTAGCCGGTGAACAGGGCCAGGGCGTAGTCCACCGAGGCGATGACCCCGATCTGGCCGAGGAGGTTGAACCAGCCCGTGAACCAGGACCACATGGCCCCGTTCGTCCGGGCCAGCTTCGCCGACCAGTAGTAGAGCCCGCCGGCTGTCGGGTAGACGGAGACGATCTCGGCCATGGCCATGCCGACGAGCAGGGAGAAGAATCCCACGATGATCCAGCCGAGGGTGATCATCCTCGGGCCACCGGCGAAGCCGGCGAGGTAGTACGTGGTCGTACCCCCGGCCAGGATCGAGATGATCGAGAAGCTGATCGCGAAGTTGGAGAACCAACTCATCTTCCGATTGAGCTCCTGGGCGTAGCCCAGTTCGTTCAGTCGGTCACGATCGGCATCGGTGGACGGTGCCGTCATTGCCTACCCCCTCAATCCCGGCCCCCCTGGTCGAGCGGGCGAAAGTATGTCAGGCGCTCCGAAGCCGCGCTCGCCGAAGTGGGTGAGCGGCGTCGCCCACGACGTGCTACAGACGCGCCCCAGATGGGGGAGGGTGAGGAGGTGGCCACGGTCGACGACCTGTTGGACCGCGTACCGGGTTGGGCCGGGCAGGCCCGGACCGTCACCCCACTCGAGGGTGGCATCACCAATCACAACCTCCGGGTCGACATGGGTGGGGCGAGCTTCGTCGTCCGGGCCCCGGGCAAGGACACCGATCTCCTCGGCATCGACCGGGGCCATGAGCTCGAGGCGGCGCAACGGGCCGCTGAGCTCGGCATCGGCCCCGAGGTCGTGGCCTTCGTCGAGCCCGAGGGATCGCTGGTCACTCGCTTCGTTGACGGCGGCCCGCCGGAGTCGCTCTCCCGCGCGCCGCAGTTGGACGAAGCCGCCGCGCTCGTGCGTCGCTTCCACGAGTCGGCCCCGATCACGCCCATCTTCGACTGGTACCGCGTGCCCCAGGACTACGCGGCCACGGCGAGGGCCCACGGCGTCGATGTGCCCGACGCGTACGACCGGGCCATGGCCGTGGCCGAGCGGGTGCGGGCGGCCTTCGCACAGGAGGCCGAGCCGCCGTGCCCCTGTCACAACGACCTCCTCCCCGCCAACTTCCTGGCCCTCGCGGACGGCGGCCTCTGCCTGCTCGACTGGGAGTACGCGGGCATGAACGACCGCTACTTCGACCTCGGCAACTTCGCGGTCAACAACGAGCTCGACCGGACCGGTGACGAGGCCCTGCTCGTCGCCTACTTCGGTGCGGTGACACCCCGCCGGCTGGGCCGCCTCCGGGTGATGAAGGTCGTGAGCGACCTACGCGAGGCGATGTGGGGCATCGTGCAGGCCGGGGTCAGCAGCCTGGACGTCGACTTCATCGACTACGCCGAAGAGCACTTCGAGCGCCTGCTGGGGAATGCCTCCCTCGTCGGCTTCGACCGGCTCCTCGACGACGCCGCCCTACCCGATGCGTGACCACGCTCGGATCGTCGTCATCGGCGCAGGGGTCGGCGGCGCCTCGATCGCCTACCACCTGGCCGAAGCCGGGTGCAGTGACGTGCTCGTCCTCGACCGGGCCGAGCCGACCAGCGGGAGCACGTTCCACTCGGCCGGCCTGGTCGGCCAACTCCGGTCGTCCCTCCCCCTGACCCGGATGATGATGCACAGCGTCGACGTGTACCGGCGCCTCGAGGCCGAGTCGGCCGACACCGGTCGCTCGCCCGGGTGGCGGGAGGTCGGCTCCCTGCGCCTGGCGGCCACCCCCGAGCGCCTCGACGAGCTGCACCGCCAGAACGGATGGGCCAAGACCTTCGGCCTGCCGATGGAGCTGCTGTCCTCGCAGGAGGCCCACGACCTGTTCCCCCTCATGGACCCGACGGGCGTCCTCGGGGCGGCGTGGCTGCCGACCGACGGCTACCTCGATCCCAGCGGACTGACCTACGCCCTGCTCGGTGCGGCGAAGGCCAAGGGGGTGACGGTCGAGGCCAACACCCGGGTCACCGACCTGGTCGTGGAGGGCGGCCGCATCCGCCGGGTCGTCACGGACCAGGGTGAGATCACCGCCGAGACGGTGGTCGCCGCCTGCGGCATGTACACCACGGAGGTGGCGGCGCTCGCCGGGGTCACGGTCCCCATCGTGCCGATGGCCCACCAGTACCTCATCACCAAGGCCGTCGACGGGGTCACCGACGACCTGCCCCAGCTCCGGGACCCCGACAACCTCGTGTACTTCCGCCGGGAGGGCTCTGGGCTGGTCCTCGGCGGTTACGAGCGGAACCCGGCCCCGTGGTCGGTCGACGGCGTCCCCGCCGACTTCAACAACCGGCTCCTGCCCGATGACTGGGACCGGTTCGCCCCGCTGATGGAGGCCGCCATCGGGCGGGTGCCGGCCGTCGAGGACGCCGACATCGTCCAACTGGTCAACGGCCCCGAAGGCTTCACCCCCGACAACGAGTTCGTGCTCGGGGAGAGCGAGGTGGCCGGGTTCTTCGTGGCTGCCGGGTTCTGTGCCCACGGCATCGCCGGGGCGGGCGGGGTCGGGCGGGTGATCGCCGAATGGATCCTGGACGGCGAGTCCAGCTTCGACACCTGGAAGATGGACATCCGGCGCTTCGGCCCGGCCTACCGCAGCCGGGACCACGCCCTGGCCCGCACCGTCGAGGTCTACGCCACCTACTACGACATCCACTACCCGAACGAGGAGCGCCAGGCCGGCCGCCCGCTGCGTCGCTCACCGGCCTACGGCGCCCTGGCCGACCTGGGCTGCGTCTTCGGTGAGAAGAGCGGGTGGGAACGGCCCAACTGGTTCACCCCCAACGAGGCCGCCGGCGATCCGGACAACCAACCGGTGGGATGGGCGGGCCAGCACTGGAGCCCGGCCATCGAAGGGGAGGCGCTGGCCTGCCGGGACACGGTGGCCCTCTTCGACGAGACCAGCTTCTCCAAGATGGAGGTGGTCGGACAGGGGGCGTCGACCTTTCTCAACCGGGTCTGTGCCAACGAGGTCGACCGGGCCGTGGGCAGCGTCACCTACACCCAGCTGCTCAACGACCGCGGCGGCATCGAGTGCGACCTGACCGCGACCCGTCTGGCCGAGGACCGTTACCTGCTGGTGACGGGCACCGCCTTCGGGCACCACGACCTGGCGTGGATCCACAAGCAGGCCGACCGGCTGCCCGAAGGAGCCGGTGCCGTGGCCCGGGACGTCACCGCCGCTTGGTCCTGCTTCGGCCTCTGGGGACCGGCGGCCCGGGACCTGCTCCAGCCCCTGACCCGGACGCGCCCTGGCCAACGAGGCGTTCCCCTACCTCACCGCCCAGTCCCTGTCGCTCGGCCCGGTGCCGGTGCTGGCCGTGCGGGTGACCTTCGTGGGCGAGCTGGGCTGGGAGCTCTACTGCCCGACGGACTTCGGGGCTGCGCTCTGGGAGCGGCTCTGGTCGGCGGGGGAGGGCCACGATCTGATGGCCGGCGGCTACCGCGCCATCGACGCTCTTCGGGTCGAGAAGGGCTACCGGGTGTGGGGCGTCGACATCACGCCCGAGGAGAACCCCTACGAGGCCGGCCTGGGCTTCGCCGTCCGCCTCGACAAGCCCGGGGGGTTCGTCGGTCGGGACGCCCTGGCCGAGGTGAAGGCGGCCGGCCCGGCCCGACGGCTGCGTTGCCTGCTGCTCGACGACCGCCTCGCCGTGGCCCTCGGCTCCGAGCCGGTGCGGGTCGACGGCGACATCGTCGGCCGCGTGACCAGTGGGAACCAAGGCCACCGGGTGCGGCGCTCGATCGCCTTCGCCTACCTCCCCGCCGATCGGGCGGACATCGGCCGCCGGGTCGAGGTCGAGGTCTTCGGGGAGTGGATCGGGGCCGAGGTGGCCCGGGACCCCGTCTACGACCCCGACGGGCTGCGCATCCGCGCGTAGGTCACGGGGTAGGGAGGAACGGCGCACGCCGGCCCGGCGTTGCATCATGGCGTTGTCCCCTTTCCGACCCCGAACCGAGGTCCAATGCGCAGTTCACCCGGCGGTCCCACCGCCTTCCCCCGACCGGCCAGCGCCATCTGCTGCTGGCAAGCCTCGTGGCGCAACGACGACTGGGTCGCTTCGCGCTTCGGCCTCGGGTAACGGCGCGATGACCGCCAGCCCCACGACCGCGTCGACGCGCGCGCCCTCCCTCGAGGACTACCGGCGGGTCCGGGACCTGACCGAGGCCCTGTCCGCGCCCCTCTCGCCCGAGGACCAGACGGTCCAGTCCATGCCCGATGTGAGCCCCACGAAGTGGCACCGGGCCCATGTGACCTGGTTCTTCGAGACGTTCGTGCTGACGCCGAACGTCCCCGGCTACCAGCCGTTCCATCCGGCCTTCGGCTACCTCTTCAACTCGTACTACGAGACCGTCGGCAAACGGCACGCCCGGGCCGACCGCGGCGTGATCACCCGACCGGGCGTGGCGGAGGTCGGCGCCTACCGCAGCCACGTCGACGAGGCCATGGCCCGGTTCCTGGGTGACGGTGACGTCGCCGTCGAGGTCGGGGAGCTGGTGGAGCTCGGCCTCCACCACGAGCAACAGCACCAGGAGCTCCTGCTCATGGACATCCAGCACGTCCTGTCTGTCAACCCCCTTGAGCCGGCCTACCACCCCCTGGCCTCGGCCCCCACGGGCGAGTCGCGCCCGCTCGACTGGGTCGAGCACGACGGGGGGCTGGTGGAGATCGGCCACGCCGGGGACGGGTTCGCCTTCGACAACGAGAGCCCCCGCCACAGCGTCTGGCTGGAGCCGTTCGCCCTGGGTGACCGCCCGGTGACCAACGGGGACTGGCTGGCCTTCGTCGATGACGGCGGCTATCGCCGGCCCGAGCTCTGGCTGTCCGACGGCTGGGCCGCGGTGCAGGCCGCGGAGGCCACGGAGTCGCTCTACTGGCGGTGGACCGACGGGGCGTGGACCGAGGTCACCCTGGCCGGGGTCGTGGCCCTCGACCCCGGCAGGCCGGTCGTCCACGTCAGCTACTACGAGGCCGATGCGTTCGCCCGTTGGTCCGACGCCCGGCTCCCGACGGAGACCGAGTGGGAGGCCGTCGCCGCGACCGAGGAGGTCGACGGTCGTCTCCTCGACCTCGGTCGGCTCCGACCCGAGACCGGTCCGCCCGGCGACCTCGGCCTCTACGGGGACGTCTGGGAGTGGACGTCGTCGGCCTACCTGCCCTATCCCGGGTTTCGCCCCGCCGCCGGCGCGGTCGGTGAGTACAACGGGAAGTTCATGGTGAGCCAGCACGTCCTCCGGGGCGGCTCGTGCGTCACCCCGGCGGGTCACGTCCGACCCACCTACCGGAACTTCTTCCCGCCCGGCGCGCAGTGGGCGTTCTCCGGCGTCCGGCTGGCCCGCGACCCGGAGGGGCTCCGATGAGCGCCACCGTCGCCGTCGACGTCCACCTCGCCGCCCCGGACTGGGCCGACGTCCTGGCCGCGGAGGTCCGCGACGGGCTCACGGGATCGCCCAAGGTCCTCTCGCCCGTCTGGTTCTACGATGAGCGGGGCAGCGAGCTGTTCGACGAGATCACGCGGCTGGACGAGTACTACCCGACCCGGGCGGAGCGGGCGATCCTCGAGGCCCACGCGGGGGACATCGCCCGCCGCACCGGTGCCACGACGCTGGTCGAGCTCGGCTCGGGCACGTCGGACAAGACCCGGCTCCTGCTCGACGCCCTGGCCGAGGCCGGCACCCTCCAGCGCTTCGTGCCATTCGACGTGAGCGAGGAGACCCTTCGGACCGCGGCGGCCTCGATCGCCGGTGAGTACGAGCTGGACGTGCGGGCCGTCGTCGGGGACTTCCACCGCCACCTCGGCCTGATCCCGCGGGAGGGTCGGCGCATGGTCGCCTTCCTCGGCGGGACCATCGGCAACCTCGACCCCATCAGGCGGCGGGCGTTCTTCGACGACCTCCGGGCGGCGATGGACGACGACGAGTGGCTCCTCCTCGGCACCGACCTGGTCAAGGACCCTCGCCGTCTCGTCGCCGCCTACGACGACGCCGACGGGGTCACGGCCGAGTTCAACCGCAACATGCTCCTGGTCCTGGACCGGGAGCTGGACGCCGACTTCGACCCGGCGGCCTTCGACCACGTCGCCCTCTGGAACGCCGACCAGGCGTGGATCGAGATGCGCCTGCGTTCCCGCCAGGACCAGCAGATCCGCGTCGACCAGCTCGACCTCGACGTGACCTTCGCCGAGGGGGAGGACCTCTGGACCGAGATCTCGGCCAAGTTCACCCGGGAGGGCCTCCGTCGGGAGCTGGCGGGAAGCGGCTTCATCGTCGACACGGCCTGGACCGATCCGGCCGGCGACTTCCTGCTGACCCTGGCTCGCCCGGACTGAGGCTTTCCGCCGACCGCCGAGCATTGACGGGGCTGCTGGAGCGGCTGGTTGCCCGGAGCCGGCGTCACCGCCTGAAGGGTGATCCGGGAGGCTCGGTGGTGCCGAACCACGCGAACAACGAGGAGGGACCGTCATGAGCGTTGATCGACTGGACCGCGCCTTCACTTCCACCCGGGAGATCCTGGCCGGCGTGCGCGCCGAGGACCACGGGAAACCTACGCCGTGCGCGTCGTGGACGGTGCGGGACGTTGCCAACCACGTCGTCGAAGGGGCGAACTGGTTCGCCCTCTGCGTGAACGGCCGAGCGGCGCCGGACCCGGACCCGACCCACGGTGTTGACTTCGCGGCCGGTGACCTGGTGGGTTCCTACGACGAGGGCGTGGCCGCCACCCTGGCCGCCTTCGGGTCACCCGGCGCGCTGGAGGAGCTCATCGCCCTGCCGTTCGGCGAGCTGCCGGGTGCCGTCTTCCTGACCATCGCCACCGACGACGTCTTCGTACACGGCTGGGACCTGGCCCGGGCCACCGGCCAGGACGTGGCCTTCGACGAGTCCATGGCCGCCGACCTCCTCACCGAGGTCCAAGGCATCGTGTCCGACGGGATGCGAGGTCCGGACGGCAGCGGTGCCCCCTTCGGGGCAGTCGTCGACGCCCCTGCCGGTGCATCGTCGGTCGAGGCCCTCGTCGCCTTTCTCGGCCGGACGCCCTGACGTCGGCGGGTGGCTCAGGCCTTCCAGGTGCTCCAAGTGTTGCCCCGGATGTACTGGTAGACGCCTGTGAAGTCCTGGGTGTTCTTGTCCGGGATGGGCACGGGCTCGCCCAGGGCCTTGGCCCCCCAGATGATCCTCGCGTTGTGCTCGACCGAGAGGGCGGTGTGGAGGGCGTCGCCGGTGTCCCGGCCGATGGCCAGCAGGCCGTGGTTGGCCATGAGGGCACAGGAGCGGTCGGTCAGGTGGGTGGCGATCTCGTCGGCCAGCTCGTCGCTCCCGGTCGGCTTGTAGGCCGCGATGGGCACGTCGCCGCCCACGTAGACGACGAACTCCTCGATGACCGCCGGGATGGGCCGGCGGACCAGGGCGAACATGGAGGCGTAGGTGGCGTGGCAGTGGATGACCCCGCCGACCTCGTCGTAGCTGCGGTAGCAGGACAGGTGCAGGGCCTTCTCGCTGGTGGGGCCCCGCTCGCCGGCGACCACCTTGCCGTCGAGGTCGACGACCACCAGGTCGTCCACGGTCATCGTCTCGTAGGCCACCGACGACGGGGTCATGACGACGTTGCCGTCGGGCATGCGGCCCGACACGTTGCCCGCCGTGCCCGCCACCAGGCCCTTGGCGAGCATCTCGTGGGCGGCCGCGAGCACGGCCTCGTGGGTGGGCGAGCTCATCGTGGTCGACTCTTCGCCTGACGGCTCATCGCTGGGCAGGCCTGTTCGGCCCGCCGATCGACTTCGTCGCTCATCGGAGGACCTCCGGGTTGGCGCAATGGACGGGGCGCTGGCCGGCGAGCAGGCGGGCGATGTCGTCGGCCACCAGCATCGAGTGGTTGGCTTCGGTGTCGTAGGTGGCCCCGCCGATGTGGGGCGTCAGGACGACGTTGGTCATGGCCTGGAGCGGGTGGTCGGTGGGCAGGTTCTCGCCCTCGAAGTGGTCGAGCCCGGCGGCGCCGAGGTGTCCCGACGCCAGGGCCGCGGTCAGGGCATCGATGTCGTGGAGGGCGGCCCGCGCCGTGTTGAGGTAGACCGCGCCGGGCTTCATGCGGGCGAACTCATCGGCGCCGAGCAGGCCGATCGTCTCGGGCGTGACCATGGCGTGCATCGAGACGATGTCGGCCTCGGCCAGCAGGTCGTCGAGCTCGTAGGTGGCGGCGTCGTTGAACGGGTCGTGGGCGATGACCTTCATGCCCAGGCCCTCGAAGCGCCAGGCCGCGGCGCGGCCGACCGAACCCAGGCCGATGATGCCCACCGTCTGCCCCGCGACCTGCCAGGCCCGGTAGCGCTGGTAGGGGATCGTGCCGCCGTCGTAGACCGTGCCGGTGCGCACGTCCTGATCGGCGGGGACGATCCCCCGCGTAGCCGCGAGCAGGAGGCCGACGGCCAGTTCGGCCACACCGTCGGCGTTGCGGCCGGGGGCGTGGAGGACCGGGATGCCCCGCTCGGTGGCCCCGGGGACGTCGACGTTGGTGGGATCGCCCCGGGTCGAGCCGATGACCCGGAGGCCGGCGTCGAGGACGGCGCCCTTACAGGCGTCGGCCTCGCACACGACGATGTCGGCTCCCTCCTCGGCGATGCGGGCGGCCAGGGCCTCGTCGTCCATCAGCCGGAGCGGGGTGTGGTCGATCCACGGGTCGTAGACCACGTCGGCCACGGCTTCCAAGGTGACCATCCCGGCACCCCGGAAGGGCGCGGTCACCAGGGCCTTGGGTCCACTCACGGCCGCGAACCCTACGCCCTGGGTCGTACCTGACACGCGTGTCAGGTAGGTCGCGTACGATGCCGCCCGTGGAGCTCCCCAAGATCATCAGCGTGGACGACCACGTCGTCGAGCCGCCCCACGTGTGGCAGGAGTGGCTGCCCGAGAAGTGGCGCGAGCGGGGGCCGAAGGTCGAACGCAAGCGCTGGGGCAAGTTCCGGCACAAGGCCGGGGCCCGTTACGACATGACCGAGGACCCCGAGGGCCAGTGGGGCGACGCCTGGTACTACGACGGCCAGCTCATCTACGTGCACAAGAACTTCGTCGCCATCCCGCAGGCGGCCACGACGGTCAACGCGCAGGGCACCATCGACTTCGACCGCTCCCACATGGAGATGACGCCCACCACCTACGACGACATGCGTCCCGGCTGCTGGCAGGTCGAGGAGCGCATCAAGGACTTCGAGCTCAACTGGGTCGACGGGTCACTGCCCTTCCCGACCTTCCCCCGATTCTGCGGCCAGACCTTCTACGAGGGCGAGGACAAGGAGCTGGGGCTGGCCTGCGTGCAGGCCTACAACGACTGGATGGTTGACGAGTGGTGCGGCCCGTCGCGGGGCTACAACATCCCGCTCGGCCTGATCCCGCTCTGGGACGTGGAGCTGGCGGCGGTGGAGACCCAGCGCAACGCCGACCGGGGTGTACGGGCCGTCTGCTTCAGCGAGCTGCCCCACCACCTGAACCTGCCGACCATCCATTCGGGCTACTGGGACCCGCTGTGGCAGGTCTGCAACGACAACGGCGTGACCGTCTGCATGCACATCGGCTCGTCATCGACCACGCCACTGGCGTCGCCGGACGCGCCGAAGGCCGTCGGCGGGATGATCGCCTTCAACAACTGCATGGCCTCCATGGGCGACTGGCTCTTCTCCCGGAAGCTGATCGAGTTCCCCGAGCTGAAGCTGGCCTTCTCCGAGGGCCAGATCGGGTGGATCCCCTACGCCCTCGAGCGGGCTGACACGGTCTGGGACCACCACGACAGCTGGATGAACTCCAAGGCCCGGATCCCCGAGCCGCCGTCGACCTACTACTACGGCCGCATCTTCGGCTGCTTCACGGCGGACCAGCACGGCTTGGCCAACCTGGAGGCCGTCGGCCCCGACAACATCTGCTTCGAGACCGACTACCCCCACACCGACACGACCTGGCCGGACTCCAAGGCCTACGCCGAGAAGATGGTGGCGGGGTTGGACGACGAGGCGGTCTACAAGATCTTGCGCGGCAACGCGATCAAGATGTTGGAGTTGGATCGGGTTTAGGGCTCCGGGGGGCGCCACCGAGGCCTCCCTCGATGCGACAGCGGAGCTGAAAAGCGCTTCTCGGAAGACCTCCGTGTCGCCCCCCTGTGTCGTCGGTGGCTCGTCGACCGCCTCATTCGTTTTTTGGAGGGGGGTGGCTGGGCAGCGGTGCCGTCCTCACGGTCCGTGGCCGAAACGACGGGTGCAGGGGGATCTCGGCGAACTGGCGCCTGATTTCGGTGCTATGGCCGCCGAAATCAGGTGCCAGAACGGGAGGTGGTCACCGCAGGTGAGATTCCAGCAGTTCTGGGCGCTGGCGTGCCCCCGACGGCGGGCAGCCCGTCCCCACGGCCCCTTGGTTGCCATCGGTTGGTCCAGCCGGAGGGTTGGTGTGCCCCCGACGGCGGGCAGCCCGTCCCCACGGCCCCTTGGTTGCCATCGGTTGGTCCAGCCGGAGGGCTGGTGTGCCCCCGACGGTGGGCAGCCCGTCCCCACGCCCCCTTGGTTGCCATCGGTTTGCCCGGCTCTCGGGCTGGCTGTGGCCGCTCGCTAGAGCGGCTGGACCGGGATGGTGAAGGCGGGGTGTTCGGCGCCGCCGTCGACTTCGAAGATCTTGCCGGTGACCCAGGAGCTGGCGGGGCTGGTGAGGTAGACGACACAGGCGGCGACGTCCTCGGGTTGGCCGACGCGTTGCATGGGGGTGTTCGTCTCCATTTGCTTGCGGATGTCGTCGTCGGTGAGGACGGAGGCCAGGGCGTCGGTTTCGACGCCGCCGACCTCGATGGCGTTGATGCGCACCTTCGGGGCCAGCTCGCTGGCCAGCTGCCTGGTCATGAACGAGAGCCCGGCCTTGGCCGTCCCGTAGGCCACGAAGTTGGGCTGGACCATGGAGGCGGCTCGGCTGCTGATGTTGACCACGGCCCCGCCGCCGGCCGTCTCGACCATCACGGGCACGACGAAGCGGGTGAGCAGGAACGGCGACACGACGTTGAAGCGCAGGGCCTGCTCGAAGGCGGCCTCGCCCGTTCGCAGCGCGGGCTGCGGCGGCCAGCCGCCCGCATTGTTGACCAGGATGTCGATGCGCCCGAACGTCTCGACCGCGGCGGCGACCAGATGCTCGAGCTGGTCCCGCTCCAGCACGTCGGTGGGCACGGCCAGGCCCCGCCGACCAGCGGCCTCGATCTCGGCCACCGTCCGCTCCAGGTCATCCGGTGTGCGGGCGGCACAGACGACGTCGGCCCCGGCCTCGGCCAAGGCCTTCGCCGTGCCCGCCCCGATGCCCTTGCCCGCCCCGGTGACGACCGCCACCCGGTCCGTCAGCGCGAACTCCTCCAGGATCCCCATTCCGCGTTCTTACCCGGGATCAGGCCCCCTGGGGGGCCGGATCCCGGGTAAGAACGGTGCGGGCGGGAGGGATTGGCGCCCGCCCGTAGGGTTCGAGCCGTGCGCATCGCCGTGCTGGTGAAGCAGATCCCGGCCTTCGAGGCGATGGCGCTGGGTGCGGACGGGCGCCTCGTCCGGGACGGCCTGGACCTGGAGATGAACGCCTACTGCCGGCGGGCCGTGGCCCTCGGCTGTGAGGTGGCCGCGGCGACCGGTGGGTCGATGACCGTGTTCACCCTCGGACCACCGGCGGCCGAGGACGTGCTCCGGGAGGCGATTGCCTGGGGCGCCCAGGACGGTCTCGAGGTCGACGGCGTGCTCGTCAGCGACCCCGCCTTCGCCGGGTCGGACACGCTGGCCACCGCCAAGGCGCTGGCCGCCGCGCTGACCCGTGAGGGCCCGTTCGACCTCGTGTTGGCGGGTCGCAACTCGGTCGACGCCGACACCGGCCAGGTCGGCCCGCAGCTGGCCCAGCTCCTCGACCTGCCCTTCGCCACCGGCGTGCGGGAGTTCGCCCTGGGGGAGGGCGAGGTCCGGCTCCGTCTCGAGCACGACGACGAGTGGGTCGACGCCACCGTGTCGCTGCCCGCCGTGCTGTCCTGTGCCGAGCGCCTGATCGACCCCTGCAAGCAGCCGCCCGACGCCCGGGCCGCGGTGTCGGCCGAGCGTCTGCGCACCCTGACGGCCGCGGACCTCGGCGACGGGCCGTGGGGTACGGAGGCCAGCCCGACGACGGTGGGGGACGTGCGCCTGCTGGAGGTCGAGCGGGTGGGCGAGATCCTCGACGGTCCGGTGGCCGGCCAGGTCGAGCGCCTGGTGAGCGTGCTGGAGGACCGGGGTGTGCTCGACCCGCCGACCGCGGTCGACGAGGTGGAGCCCGTGGCTCCGCCCTCCGGCGTGGACGGTCCCGTCATCGCCGTGGTGGTGGAGCCGGGCCGGAATCGCCTGACCCGGGAGCTCCTCGGCGCCGCCGCCCGTCTGGCCGGTCGCCTGCCGGGCCGGGTGGCGGCCATCGGGACCGATCACCCTGCGGCGGAGGTGCTCGGCCCGTGGGGGGCGGAGGACGTCATCACCGTCGAGGGCGCCCTCACCGAGGAGGACGTGGCGACCGGCATCGCCCGCTGGGCCACTGCGGCCCGCCCCTGGGCGATCCTCGTGCCCGGCACGGCGTGGGGGCGGGAGGTGGCGTCCCGGGTGGCGGCCACCCTGGGGGCGGGCCTGACGGGCGACGCCGTCGCCCTGACGATCGAGGACGGTCGCCTGGAGGCGCTCAAGCCGGCCTTTGGCGGGCGCCTGGCCGCGGTCATCACCGCCGACTCGCCCGTCCAGATGGCGACGGTGCGGGCCGGGATGCTCCCCATGCCCTCACCCCGGGAACCCGTTGACGTGCGGGAGGAGCAGGTGGTCGTCGAGCCCCGCCGCCGGGTCGTCGTCCATGACCGCACGAGAGACGACGACACCGACCTGATGGCCAACGCCGACGCCGTCGTCGGTGTCGGAGCCGGTGTCCCGCCCCAGCGCTACGACGACCTGCAGCCGCTCCTCGACCTGCTGGGAGCCGAACTGGGCGCCACCCGCAAGGTCACCGACAAGGGCTGGCTGCCGCGGGCCCGCCAGATCGGCATCACCGGCCACAGCATCTCGCCCCGTCTCTACGTCGGCCTCGGCCTGGGCGGGAAGTTCAACCACACCGTCGGCGTCCGGGCCAGCGGCACCATCGTCGCCGTCAACCCCGACCCCACCGCCCCCATCTTCGACTGGGTCGACATCGGCCTCGTCGCCTCCTGGGAGGACGTCGTCCCCGAGCTCATCACCCGCCTGCACCTGCGCGCCTGACGAACCTCTTCGTTCTGGTGGCAGCTCGGTGTTCTCCACGACACAGGGATGCCACCAGAACCCGAATGTCAGGTGAAGACGTCGCCCACGCAGTCGAGGATGTGGTCGATGTCGTCGTCCTGTAGGGCGTGGTGGGTCGGCAGCGACAACGCCCGGTCCATGATGCGGTCGGCTCCGGGGAGGCCGCCGTCGGGCTCCCGCCGCTGGATCCCCGCGAAGCCGGGCTGGCGGAGGATGTTGCCGGTCCAGACCATGAGCGTGGGCACGCCCCGCTTCTCCAGGGCCCGCTGGACCTCCGTGCGGTCGAGGCCGTCCCGCAGGATGAACGGGTACCGCATCCAGGTCGTGGCGGCGCCGTCGGTGGTGCGGGGGCGTTCGACTTGGTCCTCGTGGTCGACGAAGAAGGCATCGAGGCGGTCCCAGGCCTGCTGCCGGCGGGCGTTGAAGTCGCCCAGCTTGTCCAGCTGGACCCGCGCGTAAGCCGCGGCGATCTCCAGTGGCTCGAAGTTGTGGCCGGCGTGATCGAAGACGAACACGAGGTCGTAGGGGGTGCCGTCGGCCAGCGGGCCGAAGCGCTCCCGCTCGCCCTGCCGGGAGCCGAACTCGTAGGTCTCGCCCCGACGGCCCCAGCGGCGGAGGGCGACGACCCGGTCGAGGCAGGCGTCGTCGTCGACGCCGATCAGCCCGCCGCCTCCCGCCGCGGTGATGGCATGGCCCCGGGCGAAGGATGTGACGGAGATGTCGGCCCGCTCACCGGTCCGGCGACCGTGGAGGCGGGCGTCGAGCACGTCGCAGCTGTCCTCGATGACGACGAGGTCGTGAACGTCCGCGACCGCTCGGATCCGGTCCCAGTCCGGCACGTTGCCGACGAGGTTGGGCACGAGGATCGCCCGGGTCCTGCTCGAGACCATGGCCTCGATGGCCTCGGCATCGACCTGGTACGTCGACGGGTCCACGTCGACAAACGCGGGGACGGCGCCGGAGTGCACGAGCGGGGCGACGTCAGTGCCGAAGGTGACCGCCGGGGTGATGACCTCGTCGCCGGGCTCGAGGTCGAGGAGGTCAACCGCCAGGCGCAGGGCCGACGAGCCGGAGTTGACCATCACCCCACGTCGTCGGGCGAGGAGCTCGGCCACCCGCCGCTCGACCTCGGCCACGTTGGCCCCGAGCCCGAGCGTGGTGTTGCGCAGGACCTCGACCACGGCCTCGATCTCGGCCTCGTCGTGCACCGCTCCCGGGTCCGGCAACCGCCGTCGTCCCTGCGTCACGCCGCCCCCCTCGGTTTGACCGGTCCGACCGTAGTGCTCGCCCCGCGGTCCTGGTTCTGGTTCGGGCGAGACTGGGCGGGTGATCGAGTTCCCGGACGGCTTCTTCGATCGCCAGGACGAGGGGCCGGACCCCGCCTTCTACGGGCCGGACCGGCTGGTCACCCACATCGACGACGGGGCCATCGCCGCGGTGGGCACGCTGTACGCCGACCTCGGCGTCTCCGGCCGGGTCCTGGACCTGATGTCGTCCTGGGTCTCGCACTTCGACGAGGCGCCCGAGCACCTGACCGTGCTGGGGATGAACCGGCGGGAGCTGGAGGCGAACCCGATGGCCGACGAGCGGGTCGTGCACGACCTCAATCGGGACCCCGTGCTGCCCTTCGCCGACGAGTCCTTCGACGACGCGGTGTGCTGCGTGTCGGTCGACTACCTGACCCGCCCGGTCGACGTCTTCGCCGAGGTGGCCCGGGTCCTGTGCCCCGGCGGGCGCTTCGTCACCACGTTCTCCAACCGCTGCTTCCCGACCAAGGCCATCCGGGGCTGGCTGGCCAACGACGACGCCGGCCACCTGCGCATCGTCTCCGCCTACTTCGAGGCCAGCGGCCGGTTCCGGTCGCCGACCGTCGACGTCCGGGTGCCGCCCGGCCGCGGCGTGGATCCCCTCTACGCCGTGTGGGCGACCCGGGCCTGATCCGCGCCACTACCCTGCGCACTGACGCCCATGTCAGGTAGCCCGAGGGGGGCCGCACTCATGACCGCCACCGACGTCGACGCCACGGCGGACGACGACTACGACCCGTTCGACCTCTTCAACAAGGCCAACGGGGCCGGCACGGTCGAGAACCCGTACCCGGACTTCGTCGCCATGCGCCGGGACACCCCCGTCGCCGAGCTGGACCTGCGGGAGATGTTCGGCCTCTCCGACGACGAGGCGCCGGAGAACGCGGTCTGGACGCTCAACACCTTCGACGCCGTGCAGGCGGCGCTGCGAGACGGCGAGGGCTTCTCGTCGAAGGGGTACGAGGAGATCATGGGTGCGGTGTTCGGCCACTCCATCCTGGAGATGGACGAGCCGGAGCATCACACCTACCGGGGCCTCATCCAGCAGGCGTTCACCCGCAAGGCCATGGAGCGGTGGGAGAACGACGTCATCGGCCCCGTCGTGCACAGCCTCATCGACGGCTTCGTCGGCGAGGGCCGGGCCGACCTGGTGCGCGAGCTCACCTTCCCGTTCCCGTTCGACGTCATCGCCGACCAGCTGGTGCTCCCCGAAGACGACCGGGCCCGTTTCCACCGGATGGCCACCGAGCTCATCAGCGTCCAGGTCGACATGGAGCGGGCGCTCAAGGCATCGGCCGACCTCCACGCGTACTTCTCGACGATCATCGCCGAGCGCCGGGCTGCCCCCGCCCAGGATCTGATCAGCGTGCTGGCCGGGGCCGAGCTGGACGGCCAGCAGCTGACCGACGACGAGATCATCGCCTTCCTCCGCCTCCTGCTGTCGGCCGGGGCCGAGACCACCTACCGCTCGTCCAGCAACCTGCTCTTCGGCCTGCTCACCCACCCCGACCAGCTCGCCGCCGTTCGGGACGACCGCTCGCTGCTGCCCCAGGCCATCGAGGAGGCCCTGCGCTGGGAGCCGCCGCTGCTGACGATCATGCGCACCCCGACCCGCTCCGTCGAGCTCGGCGGCAAGACCCTCCACGCGGGCGACACCGTGGTCATCAACATCGGGGCCGCCAACCACGACGAGAGCCGCTGGGACGACGCCGAGTCCTTCGACATCTTCCGCCCGCAGGTGCCCCACATCGCGTTCGCCAGCGGCGTGCACATGTGCCTCGGCATCCACCTGGCCCGCATGGAGACGATGGTCGTGCTGAACGCCGTCCTCGACCGCCTGCCCGACCTCCGCCTCGACCCTGACGCCGAGGCCCCCTACATCACCGGCATGGTCTTCCGGGCACCCCCCGCCCTCCCCGTCGTCTTCGGCTAACCGGGGAAGCGGATCTCGAAGCACTCGCCGTCGGCGAGGGTGCGGGTGTCGAAGACCTCGTCGCAGCGGGACCGGTAGGCGGCCATCGTGTTGTGATCGCCGATCTCGTCCGGGACCTTGTTGTAGGTGCCGTCGAACGTGGAGACGGCGGCGACCCGCTTCCGCGGGTCCGGCGCCACCTCGGGCAGGACGAGGTTCAGGAGCGGATCATCGGGCGTGCCGTTGTGGCTGCCGTGGTGGCCGATCTTCACGAAGTGGACGGGGCGGAGGACGTCCTTGCTGGCCATCATGTCCCAGCTCTTCTCTTCGGCATCGCCGGGGAACAGCAGGCGCCAGCCCCGCCATTCCAGCTCCAGGACGATGCTGGTGTCATTGGCGGCCTGGTCGATCGCCAGCAGGTCGTCGGTGACCCCGTTCTCGCGGGAGCTGACCAGGTCGAAGAAGGCGCCGGCGTCGACACCGGCCGGCGGTTGCGGGTTCGGGGCCGGGCCGGGTGGGGCCGCGGGTTCGGCGGCGTCGTCCGCCGCGCTGAGGCGGGCTGACGGGCGACGGGTGTAGTAGATCGCGGTGTTGGCCTCGGGGGCGAGGATCCGCAGCTGGGCCTCGGTGAACGGGTGCTTGCCGGCCACCGTGGACAGCCGGCTCACGTAGTGGGTCTCGGCCTTGGGCGCGATGGTGCGGAGGTGGTCGACGCAATCCGCCGTCCGGGTCGGCATCGGGTTTCCCGAGGCGGGGAGGAACCGGTTGTTGTTCTCGAGCATCGCCGCCACCCACGGCGGTGGCTCCTCGAGGCTGAACCAGGCCCGGGCGTGGTGGTAGCGCTCGGTGGCCAGCGCCAGCTCCTCGCGAGCTTCGTCGAAGTCGTCGTAGTAGTCGGGGTCGGCCGACCGGGTCAGCCAGGCGAACTTGGCCCTCAGGTCGATGGCCTTCTTGGCCTTGGCCCAGAACAGCCCCTGGCAGTGATCGAGGTGCTCATGGGTCATCACGTAGAGGTCGACCTCGCCACCGGTGACGTCGACGATGGCCTGCACGGTCGCCTCGAACACTGCGTCGGCACCCCCCTCCTCGGCGGCGTTCACGTTGCCGACGTCGATGAGCAGGTGGCGGGTGACGATCGGGCCGCCGTCGTCCTCGGGGATCGAGACGAGGATGGCGTCCCCGAAGCGCACGTTGTAGATGCGCACGACCAGGTCGGGCACGGTCAGCCCCTCCCCGAGAGATGCAGCAGCCGGCTGTTGCCCTTGACCCGGGCGGTGCCGCCCTGCACCAGAGCGACGGCGGACTGGGCGGTCGGGCGGACGGTGGACCCGGTGCGCTCGACGCTCAGCGCGTTCTCGTCCAACAGGCGGCGGATCAAGGCGTCCCTCGTGGCCCGGGACGCCGGGTCGGCCGAGTCGCTGCGGAGCACGGCCAGGACCTCCTTGCTGTCCCAGGCGATGGCGAGGGTGGCGCCGGTGCGGATGACCCGGCGACCGGCCCGGAGCCGCCGCACGCGGTTGGGCTCGGTGTGGTCCCAGCTGACCTTGACCAACAGCTCCCGCTGCTCGCGCACGCTCGAGCCCGACTGCTCGAAGCCCAGGTAGACGAGCTTGGTGGCGTCGACTCGGGGGTGGACGACGATCGGCACGTCCGCGGGGATGCCGAGGTCCGGGCGCAGGGGCTCGACGAAGCGGTAGGCGGCCCAGTCGCTGTCCCGGACGGCGTCGAGGTCGACGTCGACCGGTGGCAGTTCGGGGGCGCCGAGGATCAGGTCAGCCCGGGAGATGGCGATGCCCCGATCGATCATGCGGTCGGCCAGGAGGCCGCGGCCATCGGACCGATGGGGGAAGTCCGTGTCCGGGTAGGAGGCCCGGTCGGCGGCGAGCAGGGCCCGGGCGAAGTCGGCGAAGGTCAGCTCGCCCGGCGGCAGGTAGTCGAGGCCCCGCAGGAGGAGGCGGCGGAAGAACAGCGGGCCGCTGACGGCCAGCGCCTTCTGGGCCGCGGCTTCCGGTGAGGAGCCCTGGGCCCGGTAGTCGGCGGCGTAGCCGTCGAAGACGTCCACCAGCGTCTGGTAGAGGGCGCCCGACAGCACCACGCTCAGGGCGTGGGGGTCGGTGGGGTCGGTCTCGGGCAGGGTCCGGCGCTCGTTCAGGTCCCGCAGGGCGCCGGGCCGATCCTGCTGGAGACGGGCGGCGGCGCCGAAGTCCTCGGCGATCGAGTTGAACGCCGTCGACTCGTCGATGCGCCCGCCCGTCTGGGCCAGGACCCGGGCCCGCAGCTCACGGCTGCGGACCGCCATCAGGACGGCGACCAGGTCGGCGACGGCCTCGTGGATGGCGTGGGACTGCGGGGTGATGGCGTCGTAGAGCGTCGGGGCGACACCGTCGAGGATGGCGTGGGCGCACTCGTGGGCGACGATGTCCCGGCTCAGGGCGGTGTGGATCAAGCGTTCTCGCGCCGTGAACGAGAAGAACTGGAGGCTGCGCGTCGCCCGCTCGTAGAAGGCGTTCGCCCACTCGCCGGCCCGGGGCACGACCAGTAACTGCGGGCCGGCGAAGCCCCAGGCGATCCGTCGCCCGAGACCATTGGGCTCCTCGACCATGGCGACGGTGTCCATGACGGTGCCGAAGGCGTTCACGGCCAGGGTGGCGGGGTCGTCCTCGCCCAACCCGGCGATGCTGTACGTGCCGTTGACCGGCGTCACGGCGTCGGGCAGGAACGGGGCCGGCGCCGGCCCAGGGCGACCGTCGATCGGGTCGAAGTCGACCACCGCGACCCGGCGGCACACCGGGCCGTCCAGGAAGTAGCTGTCGTCCCGCAGCGTGCAGGGCTCCCGCAGGGCCATCCCTTTGGCGGCCGAGACGCTGGCGTCCTGGGTCAGCAGCTCGACCTCGGCCTCCGCCATGTGCGGCCCCCTCTCGGTGAGGGGAGTCTGCCATGGCCCCCGGCGACCGTGCCGGGTGGGCGGCAGCTCAGTTCAGGTCGTAGTAGCTGATTGCCTCGTGGTGCTCGTCGACCACCGGCCGGTTCGTCCATTGCTGGTCCATTGGGGAGCTCCCTTCGCTCGACCCGCGCCCCGGCGACCTACCCCACGGTCGTCCTCTGAGACCACCGCGCCGATCGGGGAGACTGTCCGGGTGAACGACCCCCAGCCCGGCTCCTTCGATCCCGTCGAAGTCACCGAACGCCTCCAGCTCTCGCCGCTGCACCGCTTTCTCGGCCTGCGAGCGGTCCGCATCGACGCCGAGGTGGCCGTCCTCGAGATGCCCATCGAGGACAACGCCTTCGGAGGCACCGGCAACCTCCACGGTGGTGCCCTGGCCACCCTGATCGACGTGACCTCGGCCATGGCCGCGTCGCGGGCCAATCCCTTCGACTTCGAGACCCACTCGCTGGTCACCGCGGACCTCCACATCCGCTACCTGGGCCGCCCCCGTGGTGGGGACGCCGTGCGGGCGGAAGCCCGGGTCGTCAAGACCGGCCGCCAGCTGATCGTGGTCGAGACCCGCGTCCTCGACATCGAAGACCGCATCATCGCCACCGGCGACTTCAGCTCGATGCTCGTCCCGCGGCGGTCCCCGCTGCGCCCGGATGCCGCCTCGACCGACCCGTCCGGCCCGGAGCTCTGATCGCCTGGTCGCTCAGACGCCGATGAGCGCAGCCACGTCGGCCCGGTGCTCGCGGGTGGTCCCGAACAGCAGGCCGCCGGTCATGGCTCGCTTGACCCAGAGGTGCTGATCGTGTTCCCAGGTGTAGGCGATGCCGCCGAGGAGCTGGATGCCTTCGGCGGCGACGAAGCGCTGGCAGTCACCGGAGGCGGCCTTGGCCATGGCGGTGGCTTCGGCCCGGCGGGCGTCGTCCTCGGCCAGGCAGGCGGCGGCGAAGTAGCACACGGCCCGGGCCCGTTCGAGCTGGATGTAGCAGTCGGCCAGGCGGTGCTTCACGGCCTGGAAGCTGCCGATGGGCACGCCGAACTGCTGCCGGTCCTTGGCGTACTGCAGGGTGACCTCGAAGATGGCCTGGCAGGTGCCGAGCGTCTCGATGGCCATTGCCACCGTGGCCTCCTCCAGGGCCCGGGTCAGCGCCTCGGTGCCGCCCAGCAGGACGTGGTCGGCGGGCACGGCCACACCGGCGAAGGACAGGTGGCCGACCGGGCGGGTCTTGTCCAGCGGCGTGATCTCGTCGATGGTCAGCTCGGCGGCCGGCACGACGGCCACGGCCAGTTCGCCGGAGTCCTGGCGGGCGACGACCGCGATCTGGTCGACGTCGGGGGAGAGGACGTGGCTCTTGGACCCGTCGAGGACCCAGTCGTCGCCTGACCGGGACAGGGTGGCCTGCACGCCGTCGAGGGACCAGCCCGCCGGTCGCTCGGCGAGCGCAACCGTGCCGGTGAGCCGGCCGGCCGCCACCGCTCCGAGCAGGGCCGTGCGCTGCTCGGGCGAGCCCGCCTCCCGGACGAAGGGGACGAACTGCGTGACGGTGGCGAACAGGGGCCCGGGGGCGATCACCCGGCCCAGCTCCTCGACCAGGACGGCCAGCTCGACGTAGCCGTAGCCGATGCCGCCGTCGCCTTCGGGGACGGTCAGGGCGGGCCAGTCCAGGTCGACCATCTTGGCCCAGAGGCCGTCGGCGTCGCCCTTGCCCTCGACGATCGAGCGGGGCAGCGCGGCAGGGCACTCCTTGGCCAGGACGGACCGGATCGTGCTCCGCAGGTCCTCCTGCTCATCGGTGAAGGCCAGGTGCACGCAGCGCGAAGCTAGTCCGCAGGCTCGCCCGGCCTGACGCCCCGGGTCAGGCGTCGTGCCGGGTCCGCCAGCCCAGCTCGACGTGCTCGCCTTCGCGGAAGCCGAAGCTGCGGTAGACACCCTCGCCGTCGGGGCTGGCATGGAGGTCGACCGCGGTCAGACCCTCGGCCTTGAACCAGCCGACGAGGGCGGCGAACACCGCCGCGCCATGGCCGCGGCGTCGGTGGTCCGGGTCGGTGGCCATGGACTGCACGAAGCCGTGGCGCCCGGTCGGGTTGCCGGGTCCGGGCAGGCGCTGGGCCACCGTGCCCACCCCGGCGCTGGCCAGCCCGACCCCCTCGGGCCGGTCAACGACGAAGGCCACGATCGACCCATCGGCGAGGCCGCGCTGGAGCACCTCGGCGCAGGCGGCGGGCCACGGCTCGGACCCGTCGTCCCACCCGAGAGCATCGAACATCACCTGCCGCAGCCGCACGATCTCCGCGACATCCGCCGTGATGGCTCGCCGTGCGCTCACGCGCTCACGTCCAGTCCGAACATGCGTCGATGACACCACAGATCCGTGGTGGGCCCGGCGCAAGTGCCGATCGGGCTCCGGTGGTTTCGCGTCATGGCCGTCCGTCGTATGCGCCTCGTGGTTCGGGTGGTCGGGCTGGCCGCCGCTCGGGTGGCGGTTCAGAGCCGAGATCGAGTCCGAGTGGGCGAAGATGCTCGGCGCCTGCTCGTCACTGTCAGCGCGACCGCGTCCACGGGTTGATGATGAGGGGCGTCGGTGCGGTTCCGAGTGCGTCGTCCCGTTCGAAGGTGAGCGTGTCGCCCTCGATGTGCCAACGCATCACGAAGTGCTCGGTGTTGTCGAGGTTCAGTTCGACCGTGTCGCCGTCGACCGTGAACGTGCCCGTGCTCTGGTAGCTGTCCCTCGCGTTCTCCTGGGTGTAGGTGAACCGACCCCTGTCGAACGTGAAGGCGAGATCGCCCCAGTTCTGATCGTTGACCTCGTCGCGGTCGTACAGGAGGGGCGAGCTCGCGAGCTCGTCCTCGGAGACGGAGGTCGTCCAGGCACCGTCGAGAGGGGTGGCGACCTCGGCGGGGGCCTCGGTGGTCACGGGGCTCTCCTCGCGGAACGAGATGCTCGCGAGCATGTCCTCGAAGGCCGTGAACTCCCCTGTCGCGTCTCCAGTCTCCGCGGTGCCGGTGTGACGTAGCCAGGCGAGGAGGGTGGTGTCGCCGGTGTCGATGACGGCCATTCGCAGGGTCAGATCGGGCTGCAGGCCGTAGCACTCGTCCGCCGCGACGTCCTCAGCAGGGCAGCCGAGCGAGCCATCCAGGCTGTCCGTGACGCCGGCGGTCACGAGGGTGGCGGGGAAGCCGTCGACCGTTGTCTCGGCCTGATCGGAGAAGGTCGCGCCGTCCTCGCTCTGGCCGAGCAGGTAGGTCAGATAGTCAGCGGGTGGTGGCGTCGGCTCGGTGTCGCCGGGGACGTAGACGTTCACGGGCACGAGGAACCGCACGGCGGGGTCGTCCTCGCTCGCGGTCTCCCAGGTGACGAAGTTCGCCGTGTCCGTGGTCGCCTCGGCAGGGAACATCGCGGGCACCGTCACATCGAAGGGGAGGACGAACGCCTCGGTGCTGTAGGAGGCGCCTTGCGGCGCGGTCGTCGTGGTGGCGTCGGCTGGCGCCGCGTCCTCCGAGTCGCTGCCGCACGCTCCAAGGGCCAGCGCGACGCTGGTCACGAAGACCGCTGCCCTGAGGCATCGTCGGTACACGGATGTGCTGCGTCGCACGGGAGCCCTCCGCTGTTGGTTGCCTCCCCATCTCGACACACGACCGTCCGGGAAGCGAGGGCGCAGCCACGCCGACCCGGTGGGGTGCTAGCCCCCCTCCGCATCGCCGGGGCGGGCGGTCTCGAGCTGCTCGGCCTCCTCGCCGCCAACGCCTGACCCGGCCGCGGCGCAGGGGTCCGGTACGGTCCTGCGCCGGGCGCCACCGCCGGGCGTCGAGGGGGACGGATGAAGGCACGTTGGGCCGCGCTGGCGGCGGTGGCACTGCTGGCGTCGGCCTGTTCCGGCGGTGACGACTCCGGCGGCTCGGACGCGACGGCGTCGGACGGGTCCCCCGCGCCGGCGGAGGCCACCGATTTCCTGGCCGGGGCGGCCAGTCGCAGCGTGCTGCCGACCGTCGACGGCGAGCGGGCCTACCTGGACGAGGCGCCGACGTGGAACGACTACGACCCCGACGATCCGGGGGTCTTCGTCCCCGCGTGGGACCAGGGCCAGATCGATGTCGGCAACGGGTCCGACGACGGCTCCTGGGTCCACGACGACCTGCGGGCGTCGGCCGTCGCCCTGTCCACCGGTGAGGACCTGGTCGTGATCGTGTCCGTCGACGTCTACATGGTCTTCGCCGTCGATGCCGCCGAGATCGAACGCCGGGCCCGCGAGCTCCTGCCCGACGACGTGGCCGACCGCGCCCGCATCATCATCAGCGCCACCCATGTCCACGAGGGACCCGACACGGCGTTCAGCGTGAACGACGACTGGTATGACCTGATGGCCGACGAGACGGCCGGAGCCATCGCCGACGCCGTCGACGCCCTCCAGCCGGCCGAGCTGACCGCCGCACAGGGCGAGCACGGGTTCGGCCAGGTCGATGCCCGGGACCCCCTCATCGTCGACCCGACCGTCAACGTCCTGTCGGTCAAGGCCGCCGAGACCGACGAGACCATCGCCACGGTCGTGCAGTGGGCCAGTCATCCCGAGACCACGCTGGGCTGGTCACCGCCCGTCGACCTGGCCGAGGCCTGCGCGGCGAAGGGGTGGACGGGCGAGGACTGCACGGCCGACGGTCGCTACTTCACCGCCGACTACCCCGGCGTGCTGCGCACCCGCCTGCAGGAGCACGTCGGCGGCGAGGTCGTCTACCTCAACGGCGCCATCGGCAGTCAGATCGGGCCGGGCGACGCCGATGTCTGGCGCACTGACGCCGTCGAGCCGGTCGACGGCCCGTCCGTGGCTCCGGCCGGCGCCGAGCCGGTCGACGGCGCCGTCGACTTCCGCGAGCAGAACTTCGCCCGGACCGACGCCATCGGCACCGAGCTGTTCAAGCGCGTGGCCGGAGCTCCTCGACGAGACCGGTGCGCCTCTCGAGCCGACGATCTCGTGGGACGAGCAGGCCTTCTACACCCGCCTGACCAACATCGGCTTCCGGGTGCTGCTGGCCGACGGCGACCTCGGATGGCAGGACCCGCCGGGCTACACGTGCACCGGACGCCCGTTCTCCGACGACACCTGCACCGACGACGGGGGCGAGGTCGAGGACGACCCGATCCTCACGCCGCTCGTCGACAGCCAGATCCGGGTCGGCGACGTGCTCCAGACCCGCCTGGTGTTCGTGGACGTCGGCGGTGTGGGCTTCCTGTTCATGCCCGGCGAGCTGCCGCCCGAGCTGGTGGTCGGCCTGCCCGACGACTTCGACGACACCGCCACCTACTACGACGAGCCCGCCCTGCACGCCACGGGCGACGACTACGCCATCCCGGGCGCACTGCTCGACCTCGTCCCCACCGAGCAGACGTTCACCGTCGGCCTCGGGGGCGACGAGCTGGGTTACTTCGTGCCCATCAACGAGGCCCGCCTCAAGTGCCTCGACCTCGCCCTGCCGCCGGAGGCGGGCTACTCGTGCCAGCAGCTCTTCGACGAGGGCCTGCTGGTCACTCCCGACGCCGTCGCCGGGCCCGTGTGCCGGGAGATGCTGGAGGAGCCCGAGGCCACCGACCTGCCCTCCGGCAACGCCCGAACGGCGCTGGAAGCCGTCTGTCGCTACGGCCAAGCCCTCGGCCGCGAGCTGGGTGAACCTGACGGCCACTACGAGGAGACCAACTCCGCGGGCTGGGACCTCGTCGACGACACCTGGGCCGCCGCCGAGCAGCTCTTCAGCCGCTGACCTGACCGCAGAACGAGATCAGGCGCCCTCGACCATGCGCCGCAGCGCGCCGCGGTCCAGCTTCTCGGCCGCGGTGAGGGGGAGGGTCGTCGCCGAGACCACGGCGGACGGGAGCTTGTAGCGGGCCAGACGGTCCCCGGCGAAGGACTGGAGCTCGTCGACCGAGGGCACCGACGCCCCGGCGACGGGGACCACGACGGCGACGCCCACCTCACCCATGACGTCGTCGGGGCGGGAGGCGACGGCGACCTCGGCCACCGCCGGGTGCTCGGCCAGGACCTGCTCGATCTCGACCGGGTAGACGTTGTAGCCACCCCGCACGTACCGCTCCTTGGAGCGGCCCACGAGGCGCAGGCGACCGGCCGGATCGACGTAGCCGATGTCACCGGTGCGCACGGCCCCGTCGTCGGTGAACGCCTCCCGGGTGCCGTCGGGATCCTGGTGGTAGCCGACCATGGCGGCGGGGGAGCGGAGGCAGACCTCGCCCTCCTCGCCGCGGGTCAGGATCTCGTCGCCCGACCGGATGGTCAGCTCGACACCGGCGTGGGGACGACCGACGCTGACCTCGGCATCCTCCAGCGGCGCGTCGAACGCCGTGCCCAGGCCGATCCCCGCCTCGGTGCACGAGTAGCGCACGGACAAGGCGCAGGCGAAGCGCTCACGGGCCTCCCGCACCAGGGCCGCCGTGGCCGGGCCGCCACCGATGATCACCGCCTGCACGCTGCTGACGTCGGTGGTGTCGAACCGGGGATGGCGCAGCATCAGGGCCAGCTGGGTGGGGATGCCGCCGATGCCACCCAGCCGGTGGCGTTCGATCAGCTCCAGTGCGTCCTCGGCCCGCCAGTGGTCCATCAGGTGGGTCGTGCCCCCCCGGCGCAGGACCCCGGGCAGCTTGGTCATGGGGCCGAGGTGGGCGAAGGACGTCCCCGCCATCGTGGTCCCGCCGCCGCCCCACGTGTTCCCGACGTCGATGTCGGTGATGGCCTGCAGCTGGCGGCCGGCGAACACCGCGCCCTTGGGTAGGCCCGTGGTGCCGGACGTGAAGACGATGGCGACCGGTCGGTCCGGGTCGTCGGCCGGCGCCGGGACATCGGCTCCGGGGGCGCGGACGCCGGTCAGCAGGTCCTCCTTCGCCGTCGCCCGTCCGACCACCATGACGGCCTCGCCCGCGGGGGCCAGGTCGGGGGTGGCCAGGACCATCGCCGCCCCCGCCCGCGCCAGCACGGCCGTCCGCTCGTCCGGGGTGAGCCGGCCGTTGACGCCGGCGGTCGTCGCTCCCAGGCGGGCCGCGGCCAGGTACGCGACCAGGTACTCCGGGGTCGGAGGCAGCACCAGGGCCAGGACGTCGCCTTCGCCCAGCCCCCGCTCGGCCAGCCCGACGGCGACCTCACCCGCCAGCCGATCGAGGTCGGCGTAGCTGAGCGCCCACCCCTGGGTGGCGACGTACGCCGGCGTCTGTCCCCACCGTTCGGCGGCGGCCCGTAGGGTTCCGTCCAGCATCAGCCCCCACCTCCGGCGCCATGACGACCACTGATCCCGACACCACCGAGCCCGACGCCGAGGTCGAGCCCCGAAGCGCCCGCACCCGGCGCCGCCTCCTCGACGGCGCGCTGGCCGCCATCGACGACCGGGGCTTCCACGCCACCCGGGTGGACGACATCGTGCGCCATGCCGGAGTCTCGCACGGGGCCTTCTACCTCTATTTCACCGACAAGCAGGAGCTGTTCCGGATCCTGGCCGCCGAGGCGGCGGAGGACATGATCGCCCGCGTCGCCGAGCTGGCCGCCGACCCCCGCCCCTCGGGCGACGATCTCGTCGACTGGCTGGACGGCTTCGTCGCCGGCTACCGCCGCCATGGCGCCGTCTTCCGGGCCTGGATGGAGGACCACGCCCGGGACCGGGGCCTGCACCGCCTGGCCAAGGAGGCCTTTGCCCGGACCGTGGACGACATGGGCCGGTCGGTGGACACGGTGGCGCTGGGCCCCCTCGGCCCGGTCGCCCTCCTGGCCTTGATCGAGCGCTTCGCCTACTTCGCCATTTCACGCGACCTCCCCACCGACCGGGCCGCCCTCGACTCGGTCGCCACCCTGATCGAGCGCGGGTTCCTCACCGACCCTGACGGGGTGGCCGGCTGACGCCTCAGATCACGACGCGACCGTCCACGATGAGGTGGTGAACCCGGCGGTCGGGGCCGAGGGCGAGCCCGTCCATCGGGTCGGGGAGGTCCTCCAGGTCGTCGGCGGGCCACACGGCCAGGTCGGCCACCGCGCCGATCTCCAGGCGTCCGAGCTCGGGGCGTCCGAGGCACCTGGCCCCTCCCGCGGTGGCCAGGCGCAGGGCGTCCCCGGGTAGGAAGGCATCGGCCCGGCCGGCTCGGATGCGAGCCGTGTAGAGCGCCTGACGGATCTCGGGGAAGAGGCCACCGACCTCGTTGGAGGCCACGCCGTCGACCCCCAACCCGACCGGGCAGCCCGCCGCCTCGAGGTCGGTGACGGGGCACAGGCCGGCGGCCAGGCGGGCGTTGGACGACGGGCAGTGGGCCACCCCCGTCCCCGCTGCTCCCAGCCGGTCGATCTCGGGCGGCGAGATGTGGATGCCGTGGGCCAGCCAGACGTCGTCGCCCACCCAGCCCCACTCGTCGAGCAGATCGACCGGTCGCCGGCCGAAGTGCTCGAGGCAGTACTCGGTCTCCTCGACGGTCTCGCACAGGTGCGTGTGCAGGCGCAGCCCGTGCTTCCGGGCCAGCTCCGCCGACTCGATCATCAGCTCAGGGGTCACCGAGAAGGGAGAGCACGGAGCGACGACCACCTGGCACCAGTCCGGGTCGTGCAGGCGGGCGATGACGGACTCCGTCGAGGCCAGGATGGCCTCCCGGTCCTCGACGACGTGATCCGGGGGCAGCCCGCCCTGGCTCTCGCCCAGGTCCATCGAACCACGGGACAGGACCAGGCGGATGCCCACCTCCCGGGCGGCGGCGGCGATGGCGTCGAACACCGAGTCGTCGCCGCGGGGCACGAGGTAGTGGTGGTCGGCGGCGGTCGTGCACCCCGAGCGAGCCAGCTCGGTGAGCCCCCGGAGGGCGGCGTCGTGGATCTCCTCGACCGACAGCCGTCCCCAGATCGGGTAGAGCTCGACCAGCCAGTCGAAGAGGTTGCAGCCCACCGCTCGGCCGCGGGTCGCCCACTGGTACAGGTGGTGATGGGTGTTGATCAGCCCGGCGGTGACGAGGTCCCCGTCACAGCGGAGCACCTCGTCTCCGGGCTCCGCGGTGACGGTTCCGATGGCCTCGATCCGCCCGTCCTTCAGCGCGATGTCCCCAGGTTGGCGGGCGCCCCGCAGCACCAGCCGGCTCACGGGGCTCGGCCGACGATCTCCTCGTAGGCGACCGGATCGGTGGCGCCTTCGGTGGACAGCACGAGGACCGCGCTGTCGGGGCTGAGCTCGGGGCCCTCGGCCTCGGTCGCCAGCACCTCGAGGAGACCCGCCAGTGCGGCCGCCCCGGTCTCGCCCGAGACGATCCCCTCGCGGGCCAGCACCCGCATGGCGTCCCGGGCCTGGTCGTCATCGACGGTCACGACCCAGTCGACGCCCCGGGACACGAGTGGCCAGGCGACCGGCGACGGCGTGCCGCAGGAGATCCCGGCCATGATCGTGCGCGGCTCGCGGGGCAGCGTGGCCACCCGCCCCACCTCCAGGGAGTGGACCAGGGACGGGGCGCCTGACGCCTGCACGGCGACGAGGACCGTGTCACCGGGGCGGAACGCCGTGACGACCGCGGCGGCGAGGGCTCCCACGCCGACGGGGAAGAACACGGCGTCGAACGGGCGGTCGCCGAGCTCCCGGAACATCGTCGAGTAGCCCTCGATGACGCGGGCCGGAGCCTCGCCCTCGCCGGTGTCGGCCACCACCACGTCACCCGAGGCGGCCGCCGCGGCGACGGCCTCGTCGTAGCTGCCGTCGACCACGACGACCTCGGCCCCCTCGCCCTCGATGGCGGCGATGCGAGCGGGCACCATGTCGTCGGGCACGTAGATGCGGGCGGCGAACCCGAGCAGCGCGGCCATGCGGGCCACGGCCCGGCCATGGTTGCCGTCGGTGGCGGTCGTGAGGGTCAGCGGGCGCAACGGCGCGAGGGCGTGGGCCAGCTCGTCGACGGTGGTCCATGCGGGTTCGTGGCCGAGGAGGGTCAGAAGAGTCCGGTAGGTGGCCCAGGACGCGCCCAGCATCTTGAACGACGGCAGCCCGAACCGGTCCGACTCGTCCTTCACCGCCACCGACCCGAGGCCGAAGGAGTCCGCGAGATCGACTACCGGTCGTGCCGCGTACCCCGGTAGCCGCCGATGGAAGGCGTAGGGCGCGTCGCCCGGCGCGGTCGGCTCGACTGGTCCCACCAGCGGGTTGCGCAGGATCACGGGGCGAACACGTCGATCATCTGCTTCACGTCGGGGCCGAGGGGGTAGAGGACGGGACACGTGCAGCCGCGAGCGACGTACTCGGCCACCTTCTCCCTGCACTCGGCGGGCGTGCCCGCGGCGCAGATCATCTGGACGATGTCGTCGGGGACGAGGCGGGACGCCTCGACCACCTGCTCGTGCGTGGCCGGCCAGGTGAGGACCCGGCCGATCTCCTCCAGCAGCGACTCGGGGACCCCGGAGGCCTTCATGATGTGGGGCTGCTGGCCCAGGTACTGGGTGACGAGCAGGCGAGCGGAGTCGAGGGCGACCTGACGGTCGTCGTCGACCGAGCAGACGACGAGCTGGGGTCGGTCCAGATCGTCGACGGTCCGGCCCGCGGCCTCAGCTCCTCGAGCCAGGTGCTCCAAGGCCCGGTCGTTGTAGGCGGGCGACACGAGGTAGTTCAGGAGGACACCGTCGGCGATGCGCCCGGTCAGCTCCATCATCTGCATCCCGGTGGCCCCGATGTAGATGGGCACGGCTTTGGGCCGCCGCTCCTGGTGGACGTAGTCCAGCTCGACGCCGTCGAGGTGCACGAACTCGCCGTCGTAGGTCACGGTCTCGTCGGCCAGCAGCGCCCGACAGGCCTCGACCGTCTCCCGCATGGCCAGCAGGGGCCGGGAGCGGTCGATGCCCACCTTGGCCGCCAGCGGGTCCCACCACGCCCCGATGCCGAGGATGACCCGCCCCGGGGCGAGGTCGTCGAGGGTGGCGAAGGTCGACGCCAGGAGGGCGGGGTTCCGGGTCCAGTTGTTGACCACACCGGACCCGGCCTTGAGGGTCGTGGTGTGGGAGAGGAACGCCGCCATCGGGACGGTCGCCTCCCGTACGAGGCGGCTCTCGGCCTGCCAGACCGCCTCGAAGCCCTTGGCCTCGGCGTAACGGCAGATCTCGATGCCGTCGGCGATCGGGTGGGCGTCCTGCAGGTAGAGCGCCAGCCGGTCGGTCACGGGTCCATCCTGGCCCACAGGCGGCGGGCGGCTTCGGCTGCTTTGGCCCGGATCTCGTCACCGTCGACCCTCGTCGGCCGACCGTCGGCCCACAGCACCTCGCCGCCGATCTCCACTTCAACGGGCCGCACCCCCGTGGTGAAGGCCAGTGACCAGGGGTCCACGGTGTCCACCGACCACGTCACCCGATCGTCCGCCACCTCGGGCACCAGCCGTCGGCCCTCGTCCAGCCACGACCAGGGTGTGTCGGGGGTGGCGGAGACGTCGCTCTCCCGCAGGCGGGCGTAGGCCAGGCGGAACTCCTCCAGCATGTCGGCGCCGATCCCGTCGGTGCCGAGCGCGACGGGGCCGGCGAACCGGGTCGGGCGGGCGTAGCCCACGGCGTTGTTCATGTTCGACCGGGGGTTGTGGACGATCGTCCCGGCCAGGCCGTGGTCGTCGGCCAGGTGCACCCCGTGCACCAGCAGCCAGTCGTCGATCGCGTGCGACGCCAGGCGGTCGGCGGCCTGGGCGTCGTCGGGCCCTTCGGCCACGTGGACGTGCACGCCCACCCCGTGGTCGAGGGCGAGGGCGGCCGCGGCGTCGATCGTCTCGTCCGAGCAGGTGAAGGCGGCGTGGAGTCCGACCATGCCCCGGCCGCCGCCGGCCAGGAAGCGGCGGTTCTCCGCCAATCCCCGGCGGGCCCCGTCGGCCCCGTGCCGGTCGGTCGCCCCGTAGGCGCACACCACCCGCACCCCCACCTCGGCGCAGGCGTCGGCGATGACCGAGAGCGAACCGTCGATCGCATTCGGCGACTCGTGGTGGTCGATGATCGCCGTGCAGCCGACCGCCAGCGCTTCCAGCGCGCCGAGCCGGGCCGACCACCCGATCGTGTCGAGGTCGAGGGCCACGTCCAACCGCCACCAGACCAGCTCGAGGATCTCCCTGAACGTCCTCGGGGTCCGCGGTGGCGGCGGCATCCCCCGCGCCAGTGCCGAATACAGGTGGTGGTGGGCACAGACCAGCCCGGGCGTGACGGCCACGGGCGCCACTACGTGGTCATGGGCAGCTGTGATCGCCACTCGCCGTCGTGGGCGTGGAGGGCCGCCGCCACCGCGCCGGCCGTGGGGACGAGGCCGATCTCGCCCACCCCCTTGATGCCATAGGGGGAGTTGGGCTGGGGCGACTCGACCAGGATCACGTCCACCGGCGGCATGTCCTTGGGCCGGATGATCGCCAGGCTGCGCAGGGTCATGTTGGTCGGGCGGCCCTGGTCGTCGGCCGGGAAGTCCTCCGACAGGGCGTAGCCGAGGCCCATGTGCACGGCGCCCTCGATCTGACCTTCGCACAGCACCGGGTTGACGGCTCGCCCGACGTCGTGGGCGGCCACGACCCGCGCCACCGCGCCCGTCTCCGGGTCGAGGATCACGAGCTGGGCGGCGTAGCCGAACGTGGAGTGGATGACCGGTTCGGCGACGCCGTCGTTGAGCGAGTTCGTCCAGTCGACGCGGTACTCCCCCGGGTAGTCGATGCCCGGCCGGCAGCCGTCGGCCAGGGCGGCGGCGCAGGCATCGGCCACTGAGCCGGCGCCCATGATCGTCCCCCGACTGCCGGTGGTCTGCCCGGTGCCGAGCTCCCGGCTGGTGTCGACCTGCACGCGGATGCGGGCCGGGTCCACGCCCAGCTCCTCCACGGCGACCTGGCGGGCCACGGTGTCGACGCCCTGGCCCATGTCCGTCCAGCAGTGGCGCACCTCGATGGTGCCGTCCTCCTCGAAGCGGACCACGGCTTTGGCCACCTCGACGAGGCCGTTGCCGAGCCCGGCGTTCTTCAGGCCCAGGCCGAGGCCGACCGGCCGACCCTCGGCGATGGCGGCGTCGTACGCGGGGCGGACGGCGTCGAGGCACTGGCGGGCACCGAGGCAGCCGTCGTCCATGCGCTGGCCCGGGCCCCACAGGGCGCCGGGCTCGATCACGTTGCGGGCCCGGATCTCCCAGCCCGAGATGCCGACCAGCTCGGCCAGCCGGTCGAGGACGCCCTCGGTGGCGAACTGGGCCTGGTTGGCGCCGAAGCCCCGGAAGGCGCCGCACACGGGGTTGTTGGTCCGCACGGCCACCGATTCGACGTCGATGGTCGGCCAGGCGTACGGCCCCCCGGCGTGGCCCGCGGCTCGCTCGAGGACCTTCATGCCCACCGAGGCGTAGGGCCCCGAGTCACCGATCAGGCGGGCCCGGAGGGCGGTCACCCGGCCCTCGGCGTCACAGCCGGCTTCGTAGCTCATGGCGATCGGATGGCGCTTCGGGTGGATCAGCAGCGACTGCTCGCGGGTCAACGTGCACTTGACGGGCCGCTGCAGGAGGTGGGCGGCCAGGGCGGTCTGGGCCTGGTTGGCCATGTCCTCCTTGCCCCCGAACGCCCCGCCATTGGAGACCAGCTCGACCTCGACGGCGTCGATCGGCAGGCCGAGCACGGACGCGATCTGGTCACGGTCGTCCCACACGCCCTGGCCGCCGGACCACACCTGGAGCACGCCGTCTGGTCGGGGCGCGGCGAGGGTGGACTCGGGCTCGAGGAAGGCCTGCTCCACTCGCTGGGTCCGGAAGGCCTGGCGGACCACGTGGGCCGATGCCGCGAGGGCGGCGTCGACGTCGCCGCCCCGGGCATAGGTGGAACGGGACAGCTCGTTGCCGTCGAGGCCCCACACGGCGTCCTCGTCGCCGGCCAGGGCGGCCTCGGGGTCGACGATGGGCGTCAACACCTCGTAGGTCACATCGACCAGGGCGGCCGCTCGCTCGGCCGTCGCCCGGTCCGCGGCCACGACCACGGCCAGGACGTCACCCAGGTAGGACGTCCGCCCGCCCTCGGGGATGAAGACCGGCCAGTCCTGGTGGATCAGGCCCACCCGCAGCTCACCGGGCACATCCGCCGCGGTCAGCACGGCTTCGACGCCGGGGACGGCCGCGGCGGCCGTGGTGTCGATGCGCACGACGTCGGCGCGGGCGTGATCAGCCAGCCGGAGCACGGCGTGCAGGATTCCTTCGGGGCTCAGGTCGTCGATGAACGGGCGGGTGCCGGCGGACAACGCGGTGCCCTGGTGCTTCCCGGCCCGGGCTCCCACGCCCCCGTCGAGGCACGGCACCGGTGACTCGCCCCGGGCCAGGGCCTCGATGGCGTCGAGGATCTTGATGTAGCCGGTGCAGCGGCACAGGTGGGCGCCGAGGTGGCGGGCCGCCTTCTCCCGGGTCAGGTCGTCCTTCTCCAGCAGTGCCTTCGTGCGCACCAGGATCCCGGGCGTGCAGAAGCCGCACTGGAGTGCGCCGGCGGCGGCGAAGGCGTCGGCGTAACGCTGGCGCTCCTCGATGCCCTCCAGGGTGACGACCTCCCTGCCGGCCGCCTTCTCCAGCGACACCTGGCAGGCGACCACGGCCTTGCCGTCGAGCAGCACCGTGCAGCAGCCGCACTGGCCGGAGGGGGCGCAGCCGTCCTTGGCCGAGATGATCCCGAGGTCCTCCCGCAGCGCCACCAGCAGGTGGGCCCGGTCGTCGGGCACCTCGACCGGGGCGCCGTTCAGGGTGAACGTGGTCATGGCTCGCAGATCTTCCCGTAGACCTCCGGCCGCCGGTAGCGGGCGAAGTCGAACAGCGTCTCTCGGTAGTGCGCACAGGCCGCCAGGTCGACGTCGGCCACGATCACCTCGTCACCGGTGGTCGCCGCCTCGGCCACGATCTCGCCCGATGGGGCGATGATGCAGCTCTCGGCCAGCAGCTCGACGCTCTCCTCCACGCCTCCCTTGGCCACGCCGACGACCCACAGGCCGTTCTGGTACGCGCCCGCCTGCATGACCAGCCGGTTGTGGAACCCGGCCAGCCGGTCCTGGTCCGGATCGGGCGGGTAGTGGATGGGGGTGTTGTACCCGATGAGCACCACCTCGGCGCCCTCGAGGGCGAGCACCCGGTAGGTCTCGGGCCAGCGGCGGTCGTTGCAGGTGGCCAGGCCCACCTCGGCCCCGAAGGCCGACCAGGTGGCGAACCCGTCGCCGGGTTCGAAGTAGGCCCGTTCGAGGTGCTGGAACGGGCGCCACGGCTCCGGTTCCTCGTGGCCGGGCAGGTGGACCTTGCGGTAGTGGCCGACGACCGTGCCCTGGCCGTCGACCAGCACGGTGGTGTTGTAGCGATGGCCGCCGACCAGCTCGGCGTAGCCGAGGGAGAACCCGACACCGAGGCGGGCGGCCTCCTCGAAGAGGGGCTTGGTCTCGGGGCCGGGCATCTCGGTCTCGTAGAAGGCGTCGAGCTCATCGCCCTCCAGCACCCAGCGGGGGAAGAAGCTGGTCAGGGCCAGCTCGGGGAAGGCCACCAGGTCGGCACCGTCGTCGACCGCGGCCCGGAGGAGTCCGAGGAGGCGCTCGACGACGTCGGCCCGGCGCTCGTCCCGGGCGATCGGTCCGAGCTGGGCGCCGGCGACCCTCACGGCAGGTCCTCCTCGGCCAGGGTGAGCAGGACCTGGAGGAGGACGTTGGCGCCTGCGTCGAGATCCTCGGGGTCGGTGTGCTCGGCCGGGTTGTGGCTGATCCCCTCGTGGCTGGGCGTGAAGACCATGCCCGCGGGGCAGACGCCGGCCAGCAGCCCGGCGTCGTGGCCCGCGCCGGCGGGCAGGCGCTGCACCGAGTGGCCGAGGCGACCGGCCGTGGTCGCCACCAGGTCGACGACGCGGTTGTCGAAGGTCACCGGCTCGAAGCGGGCCGTCGAGCGGCTGTCGACCGTGACCCCCTCGGCCTCGGCCACCTCGCGCACGTGATCGGCCAGGCGGCGCTCGGCCTCCTCGAGCAGGGCCTCGTCGGTGTTGCGCAGGTCCACGGTCATCCGAGCCCGGCGGGCCACGACGTTGGTCAGGCCGGGCTCGACGTCGATGACCCCGACCGTGCCCACCTGGGCGCCGCCCATCTCGGTGACCAGATCCCGCACCCTCTGGGTCACGGCGCCGGCGGCGAACCCGGCGTCGTGGCGCATCGCCATCGGTGTCGTGCCCGCGTGATTGGCCTGTCCGCGGATGGTCAGCTCCTGCCAGGAGATGCCCTGTACGCCGGTGACGGCCCCGATCGTGTGGCCTTGGCGCTCCAGGACCGGCCCCTGCTCGATGTGGAGCTCGACGAAGGCGTGAGGCACCGGGCCCGGGACCGGCATCGTCCCCCGGTAGCCGATTCGGTCCAGCTCGTCGCCCAGCACGACGCCGTCGCGGTCGGTGCGGTCGAGGGCCTCCTCGAGCGGCAGGCCGCCGGCGTAGGCCATGCTCCCGAGCATGTCGGGGCTGAACCGGGCGCCTTCCTCGTTGGTGAAGAAGGCCACCTCGATCGGTCGTCGGGTGACGACGTCGGCGTCGTTCAGCGTCTCGACCACCTCCAGCCCGCCGAGCACGCCGAGGTTGCCGTCGTAGCGCCCCCCGGTGGCCACGGTGTCGATGTGGCTACCGGTCATCACAGGGGCGACGTCCTCGCGCCCCGCTCGCCGGCCGACGACGTTGCCGATGGCGTCGATGCGGACGTCGAGGCCGAGGGCCTCCATCCACTCCACGACCAGGTCCCGCCCCGCTTTGTCGGCGTCGGTCAGGGCCAGACGGCAATTGCCCCCGTCGCCGGTGTCACCGACCTCCGCCAGCGTGGCCAGCCGTCCCCGCAGCCGCTCACCGTCGACCCGGAGCTCCTCGAGCACCCCACCAGTGTGCCGGGTCGATGTGTCGTAACATTCGCTGCGCACCCGCACGGAGGGAGACGACTTGTGCCCGTCCTGATGATCGCTGAAGTGCCGAACCTGACCGAGGAGGTCTACGGGGGGCTGGCGGGCCAGATGACGCCGCTCATGCAGGCCGCCAAAGGGTTCATCTTCCATTCCGGCGGCCCGAACCCGTCGGGCGGCTGGCGGGTCATCGAAGGCTGGGAGTCCGAGGAGGACGGCCGGGCCTGGTTCGAGGAGAACGTGAAGCCCAACCTCCCGCCCGAGATCGTCCCGGACCGGAAGTACTTCCCGCTCCACACCGCCGTCACAAAGTAGATCGCCCCGTCCCCGCGACGGGCAGAGAGCCGGGAGCATGACGTACTCGATCGCGGCCCGCGACCCGTCGACCGGCGAGTTGGGGGTCGCCGTGCAGACGTGCTTCTTCGCCGTGGGCGCGATCGCGCCGTGGGCGCGGCCCGGGGTCGGCGCGGTTGCCACCCAAGCCATCGCCGAGCCGGCCTACGGGCCCCGCGCCCTGGATGCACTGGCCGACGGCAAGGACGCGACCGAGGCGCTGGCCGCGGCCCAGGCGGTCGACGAGATGGCCGAGGTCCGACAGGTCGGCATCGTCGGGGCCGACGGCAGCGTGGCGTCGTTCACCGGCGAACTGTGCATCGACCACGCCGGTCACCGGGCCGGTGACGGGTACTCCGCCCAGGGCAACATGCTGGCGTCGGCGGACGTGTGGCCGGCGATGGCCGAGGCGTTCGAGTCGTCGACCGGCCCCTTGGCCCGCCGCTTGCTGGCGGCCCTGCTCGCCGGAGAAGGCGCCGGAGGTGACGCCCGGGGCCACATGTCGGCGGCCCTGCTCGTCGTCGAAGGCACGCCGGCGCCGCAGCCCGCGGCGGGAACCGTGGTCGACGTGCGCATCGACCGCAGCACCGACCCGCTCGGCGAGCTGGCCCGCCTGCTGGACGCCGCCGACGCCTTCGCCGGGTTCTCGGCAGCCTTCGAGCAACTGATGGCGGGCGACCCGGCCGGGGCGGTGACGACCGTCGACGACGCGCTCAGGACCCTGCCCGGCGAGGACAACCTCCGCTTCCTGCGGGGCGGTGCCCTGATCGCGTCGGGGGCCGTCGACGCCGGCGTCGCCGAGCTGCGGACGCTGGTCGCCGAGCGCCCCTCATGGGCCGTGATCGTCCGTAGCTTCGGCGAGGGCGGGCTCCTCCCCCTGCCCGACGGAGTCACGATCGACGACGTGCTCGGCTGATCAGAGGCAGATGTCCTCGGGGCGGATGGGGACCCGGGGGAGCTCCCGGCCGGTCGCGTCCCGGATGGCCGCGGCCACGGCCGGGGTCGAGGACAGCGTCGGCGGCTCGCCCACTCCCTTCGCCCCGAAGGGAGCGCCCGGCTCGGGCTCCTCGATGAGGGCGGCGATGCGGACCTCCGGGGCGTCCAGCGCGGTCGGGATCAGGTAGTCGGTGAACGTCGGGTTGAGGACCTTGCCCCCCGACAGCTTCATCTCCTCCATGACGGCGAGCCCGACACCCTGCAGCGTGCCGCCCTCGATCTGGCCCACGACCTGCAGGGGGTTGAGGACCCGACCGACGTCCTGCGCGGTGGTCATGTCGACCACGCGGACGAGGCCCAGTTCGGGGTCGACGTCGACGACGGCGCGATGGGCGGCGAACGCGAAGGACACGTGGGCATCGCCCTGTCCGTCCTCGTCCAGGGGGGCGGTGGCGGCGTGGCGGAACGTGACCTCCTCCTCGATGACCCCGATGTCCCCCTCGTCGATCCGCCGCTTGACCGCGTCGCACGCGGCGTGCACGGCACCTCCCGACATCCACGTCTGGCGGCTGGCTGAGGTCGAGCCCGCGGAACCGATGTCGGTGTCGACCGGCGCCAGCACGACATCGTCGACCCCGAGGACCTCGTGGACGATCTGGCGCACGAGGGTGACGAAGCCCTGCCCGACCTCGGCGCAGGCGGTCTTGACCGTCACCACGCCGTTCTCCAAGCGGCAGGACGCGGTCGAGTAGTCGTCGAAGCCCTCCGAGAACATGAGGTTCTTGAAGCCGACGGCGAAGCCGACCCCCCGGCGCACGTCTCCGGGGTCGGCCGTGAGGCCGGCGCCGCCGGGACGGTCGAGGACATCCTCGCCTGCCGGTGGGGGGAGGGGGTGCTCGGCGCAGGCCCGGATGACCTCCGCGACGGGTGCGGTCCCGGTGATCACCTGGCCGGTGAGCAGCTCGTCGCCCGGCTTCAGCGCGTTGCGCAGGCGGAGCGCGACGGGGTCGAGGTCGAGGGCGGCGGCCAGCTTGTCCATCTGGGCTTCGACCGCGAAACCGGTCTGCACGGCCCCGAAGCCTCGCATCGCCCCGCAGGGCGGGTTGTTGGTGCGCACGACCTTGCCGTCGATCACCGCGTTGGGCACGAGGTAGGGGCCGCCCGCGAAACAGGAGGCGTTGCCCAGCACGGCGGCCGACGACGACTGGTAGGCGCCGCCGTCGAAGAGGAGGCGGGCGTCGACCCGCACGAGGTGGCCGTCCCGGTCGGCCTCGTGGCGGTAGTGCATCCGGGCCGGGTGGCGATGGACGTGGCCGACGAAGGACTCGACCCGGGTGTAGCTCATCCGCACGGGCCGCCCGGTGTGGAGGGCGAGGAGGCTGGCGTGGACGTGGAGGCTGAGGTCCTCGCGGGCGCCGAACGCCCCCCCGACCCCGGCGAGGGTGAGCCGAACCTTCTCCAGCGGCAGCCCGAGGCAGGCCGCCACCTGGTCCCGGTCCGAGTGCAGCCACTGAGTCGACACGAACAGGTCGATGCCGCCGTCCTCGGCGGGGATGGCCATGCCGGACTCGGGGCCCATGAACGCCTGGTCCTGCATCCCGACCTCGTAGGTCCCCTCGACCACCACTTCGCCATGGGCGTCGCCGTCGCCGTGGCGGATCACCAGCTCGCGGAACACGTTGCCGAAGGGATGGAGGGGTTCGGCGGTGACCGCCGCTTCGGCGTCGACCACGGGCTCGAGCAGGTCGTACTCGACCACGACGGCGGCCGCGGCCCGGCGGGCGGTCTCCGGATGGTCGGCGGCCACGGCGGCGACGGCTTCGCCTTGGTAGCGGATGACCTCGGAGGCGAACACCGGCTGATCGGCACGGTCGAGGCCGTAGTGGCTCTCGCCGGGCACGTCCTCGGCCACGAGCACGGCGTACACGCCCGGCACGGTGAGCGCCGGGCCGATGTCGATCGAGCGGATCCGGGCGGCGGCGTGGGGGGAGCGCACGGTGAGTCCGAACAGGGCGTCGTCGGCCCAGAGGTCGGAGCCGAAGGCGAACCGTCCCCGCACCTTCGGGACACCGTCAGGGCGGGGGACGCTGGTCCCGATGCGCGGCGGGGCGCTGGTCTCGACGGGAGCCACCGTGTCAGTCACCGGTCGCGCTCCGCCGACGGGCGGCCACCCGAACCGCCTCGATGATCCGGCCGTAGCCGGTGCACCGGCACAGGTTCCCAGAGATCGCCTCGCGGATCTCCAGGTCGGTGGGGGTTGGGCTGCGATCGAGCAGGTCGTCGACGGCCATCACCAGGCCCGGTGTGCAGAACCCGCACTGGACGGCGCCTTCATCGACGAAGGCGGCCTGTACTGCCGAGAGGGCACCATCGTGCTCCTGGGCTTCGATCGTCTCCACCGCGCTCCCGACGGCCGACGCGGCCAGGACCAGGCACGAGCAGACGAGGGTGCCGTCGACCTTGACGGAGCACGAGCCGCATTCGCCCTCCTCGCAGGCGTTCTTGGTGCCGGGCAGGTCGAGCCGGTCCCGCAGGACGTTGAGCAGGCTCTCGGCCAGCCAGGCGTCCTCC
This sequence comes from uncultured Microthrixaceae bacterium, assembly GCA_963725155.1. Taxonomy (GTDB): domain Bacteria; phylum Actinomycetota; class Acidimicrobiia; order Acidimicrobiales; family DATDAH01; genus DATDAH01. The sequence continues at coordinate 506,889 of CAVRXU010000008.1, read as the reverse complement.
ACCTCGTGGACGGCGCCGTTGACCCGCAGGGCGTAGCGGAGGTTCACGGGAACGCCCTCCGCACCGCCCGGGCCGTCAGGACGGAGACGGCGTGGCGCCGGTAGGCCGCCGACGAGCGGTGGTCGTCGATCGGTCGGGCCACGGCCGCCACCTGCGCCGGGAAGTCGGGGGCGGTGGCTTCCTCGATCGTGGCGCTCACCCGGAGCGGCGTGGGTCCCACCGACCCGAGGCCCATGGTCACGCGGTCCGCGTCGGGGTCGACCACCAGGGCGACGGACGCCACCGCGATGACCATTGCGTTGCGGGTACCCACCTTCAAGTAGTGCTGCGGGCCCCGAGTCACGGGGACAGTCACCCCCACGATCAGCTCCCCCGGCTCGAGAGCCGTCTGCTTGACGCCGGTCAGGAACTCGGTGATCGGCAGGTCGCGGCCCGTCGTGGCCGAGCGCAGGTGCACGACGGCGCCCTGAGCCACCAGGACGGGGAGCAGGTCGCCGGCCGGCGACGCCGTGCCGAGGTTGCCGCCCACGGTGCCCGCGTTGCGGATCTGGGGTGACCCGACGGTCCGGGCCGCCTGCGCCAGGCCCGGGGCCAGCGCGGCGAGGTCGGGCAGCCCCAGCTCGGTGTAGGTGAGCGTGGCCCCGAGCCAGAGCCGGTCCCCCTCTGCGAGCCAACCCGCCATCTCCGGCACGCGACTGACGGCGACGACCGAGCGGGGGCGCCGGAGGCCGTGGTTGACCTCGACCATGAAGTCGGTGCCACCGGCCAGCACGTCGGCCTCCGGGTCAGCGGCCAGTGCGTCGCAGGCCGCGGTCAGGCTGGTGGCCACCCGGACGGTCACAATCCGCAACGCTACGGACCGGCGCGGGCCGGCGAGCGTTTCTCGGGTGATCACGGGTGTCCGCGGCCACACTGGCCCAGTGGTCGACGAGGTGCTGCAGGGCGGGGTGGCGAACGCCGGCGCCGTCGTGCGCCAGGGCGATCACGTCCTCCGACCGTCGAACCCGCACACCGGGTCGATCCACCGCTTCCTGACCGCGCTGCGCGACGCCGGGTTCGACGGGGCGTCGGTGCCCGTCGCAGTGGACCCGGACGGGCGGGAGCGGCTGGGCTTCATCCCGGGCGACGTGGCCGTTGCTCCCTTCCCGACGTGGTTCCAGGCCGACACCGTCCTCGCGTCCATCGCCGCCCTGATGCGCCGCTTCCACGAGGCGGCCCGCTCCTTCGACCCGACGGGCGAGAGCTGGAGCGACGAGATGGCCGATCCCGCGCACGGGCCGATCGTGGTCCACAACGACGTGTGCCCCGAGAACGTCGTCTTCCGGGACGGCGTCGCCGTGGCCCTGCTCGATTTCGACTTCGCCGCCCCGGGCCGCCCGGTCTACGACCTGGCGGCGATGGCCCGCATGTGCGGCCCGGTCGATGACGACGCCAGCGCGGCCCGCCTCGGCTGGGGCCCCGTCGACCAGCCGGCCCGGCTGCGTCTCGTGGCCGACACCTACGGTCTCGACGCCGACGGCCGGCACGAGCTGGTCGTCGTGATCGGGGACACCTTCGACCGGGGTGGCGAGTTCGTCCTCCGCCGGGTCGAGGCCGGCGACCCCAACTTCATCCAGATGTGGGAGGAGATGGGCGGGATGGAGCGCTTCGACCGCCGCCGCCGCTGGTGGGCCGACGCCCGGGACCAGTTCGAGGTCGCTCTGGCCTGACGTCGGGGCGGATCGACCTCAGTCGTCCTCGAAGAGGTGCTGGGCCAGGTAGTTGGCCTCACCCACGGCTTCGGCGGCGTCCAGTTGGGACTCCAGCCAGTCGGCGTGCTCCTCCTCGTCGACGAGGAGGGACTCCAGCATCTCGCGGGTGCCGTTGTCGCCCTTCTCCCGGGCCAGGACCACGCCGCGGTTGTAGCGCTCGATGGCCTCGGTCTCGAGCTCCAGGGCCAGACGCAGCTTCTCCATCGCCGTCTCGCCGATCTTCAGGGGGCTGAGACGCTGGAAGTTGGGCATGCCGTCCAGGTACAGGATCCGGTCCGTGATCCGCTCGGCGTCCTTCATCTCGTCGATCGAGGCCTCCCGGAAGTGGTGGCCCAGCCGCTCGATGCCCCAGTTGTCGAGCATCTTGGCGTCGAGGAAGTACTGGTTGATCGCCGTCAACTCCGCCCTCAGGACCTCGTTGAGCAGCTCGATGATGTCCGGGTCGCCTCGCACGGCGCCAGTGTCCCAGGCTCAGGCGGTGGGGGCCAGCACGGGCAGGGCGACCTGTCGTTCGGAGATCGGCCGGGAGGCCTCGATCACGGCCAGGACCAGGTCCACGCAGTTGCCGCACCGGCTCCCGGCGCCGCAGCGGTCGGCCACCTCGCCCGCGCTGCGGGCCCCGGCCTGGACGGCGTCGTGGACCTCGCGGTCGGTGACGGCCCGGCAACCGCAGACGAACATGTCAGCCCACCTCGACCAGGTCGGGTTCGGCCGGAGCGAGGCGGCGGACGTAAGTGGGGACACCGCTCGCCGACAACTCGGCGGCCACGCTCATCGGGACGGTGCGGGTGACCGGTCGGTGCTGGCCGACGCCGGCGACTTCAGCCCGCGGGTGGTCCCCGGTGAGGTCGATCCGGACCCAGCTGATGCGGCGCAGGCCGTAGCTGTTGGGTCGTGCACCCTTGTCCACAACCGTTAGGTAACCTGAACATCGGGTCGACGTCAAGTCGCGGCGGGATGGTTCTGTCCGGCACGGGTGACCCCGCTACGGTCCGCCGCCGTGCGCAGGGCGTGGTGGGGGCTGGTGGTTGCCCTCGTGGTCCTGCCTGCGTGCGGGGGTGACGACGGCGGGAGCGGCGAGCCGGTGGCCCCGGACGTGTGGGTGGCCACGGTGTGCAGTGAGGTGGCCGGCGCCACGGCGGACCTCGGGGCCGCACTGGCGGTCATCGACGAGCTGCCGGGTGAGGTCGAGCCGGACGCCCCCCTCGGCGAACAGGCCGACGCGCTGCGAGAGGCCTTCCTGGCCCTCCCGGACTTCGTCGAGCGCTACCGCGACGTCGTGGCCGACACGCCGGCTCCGGACACCGCGGACGGCGCCGCCTTCCGACAGGAGCTCCTGGCCGATCTCGACGAGGCGGCCACCACCTTCGCCGCGGCCGCCGACGCGGCCAGGCTCCTCGACGAGGACACGACCGCGGAGGAGCTCTTCAGCGGGGCGCAGGCCTTCGGCGAGTTCCCCGCCGCCTTCGCCGCGGCCGACCTGGACTTCGGGGAGGACGTCCCGCCCGGGGTCGCCGAGGCCGAGGCCGCCGACGACACCTGCCGCGACACCCAGAACCACCTGGTGGCCGTCCTCGGCGGCTGAGCCCTACTGGATGGCGCCCGCGGCGCGCAGGCGGGCGATCTCGGGGTCGCCGAGGCCGAGGACCTCGTTGAGGACCTCGTCGGTGTGCTGGCCCAGTGTCGGGCTGGGCGCCCGGTAGGCGCACGGGGCCCCGCTGACCCGGATGCCGTTGCGCTCGTACTCGCCCGGCCCCAGCACGGGGTGATCGAGGGCGACGTAGTGACCCCGGCCCCGGAGTTGCGGATCGGCGCTGGCGTCGGCGAAGTCGGCGACGGGGACGGCCTCCAGGCCGAGGCCCTGCAGGTGCTCGGCCAGGGCGAGGGCGTCCTGGCCGGCCGTCCAGTCGGCGAGGGCGGCCTCGACGGCGTCGATGTCGGCCTGACGGCGCTCGAGGCTGGCCCATTCGGGGCGGGCCAGGCCGGCCTGGGCGGCCAGGGTGGCCCACTCGGGCTCGTTGTAGACGGCGAGGGCGATCCAGCGGTCGTCACCGGCGCACGGGAAGACGCCGTGGGGGACGACATCGACGGCCCGGTTGCCCATGCGGGCCCGGGCGACGCCCGTGGCCTGGTACTCGATCAGCCACGGGGAGAGGGCGTAGACGCCGGCCTCCACCTGACTCAGGTCGAGGTAGGCCCCCCGCCCGGTGCGCCGGCGGCGGAGGAGGGCGGCCGCCAGCGCGGCGGCGCTGAACCGGGGGGCCAACGAGTCGGTGATCGTGCCGAAGGGCCCCACTGGCTCACGGTCGGGCCAGCCCGTCAGCTGGTTGAAGCCGGCCAATGCCGCCCCCTGACCGCCGAAGCCGGGGTAGTCCCGATGGGGCCCGGTCTGGCCGTTGAGGCAGGCCGAGATCATCACGAGGTCGGCCTTGTGCTCGACCAGGTCGGCGTAGGCCAGGCCGAGGCCCGGCATGGCCCGGGGGGCAAAGTTCTCGGCGACGGCGTCGGCCCGCTTGACCAGCTCGATGGCCAGCGCCCGACCCTCGGGGTGCTTGAGATCGATGGCGACGCTGCGCTTGGCCGGGTTGAGGGCGTCGAACAGCGGCGAGCGCTCGAGGCGGTCCGGGTCGTCGGGAGCGTCCACGCCGTAGCCCCGGAGGAAGTCCGGTCGGCTCCGGCTCTCGATGCGGATGACGTCGGCCCCGTGCTCGGCGAAGTACCTCGTGGCGATCGGTCCCGCCGCCCCCGCCCCGAACTCCAGGATCCGCGTCCCCGCCCACGCCCCCTGCTCCTTCTGGCCCTTGCTGTCGGCGCCCTGACCCGGAGATCCCCGGCCAGAAGGGTCAGCGTCGGTCGGGGCGGGGCCGTCGTGGACGTGAACGAACGTGAGGGGGGCGGCCTCGACGCCGGCGATCGGGCCGAGCAGGCCCCGGGCGGCCAACTGCTCGGAGGCCAACAGTTCCCGGGGGGAGTTGATCGGGGCCAGCATCAGGTTGGTCTCGCACGCCAGCGTGTAGAGCTCGCCCATGGTCTTGGTCGCGAACCAGGCGCCGACGGCTTCCTCGATGGCGGCCAGGTCCTCGGCGGAGGTCGTGGCCGGGCTGAAGGTCGACCAGTCCCGCTCGGTCAGGACCGGAAGGTCGACCTGGGCGCTCAAGGTCTCCAGGCTGGGGATGCGGGCCTTGCCGCCCCGGAGGCCGAAGCTGACCCACCCGTCGGCGCAGGGCCAGATCTCCCGGGTGCTTCCGATGTTGGCCCCCCGGCGGCGACCCCGGTCGTGATCGCGGAGGTAGCGACCGGCGCCGCCCATGGAGGCGACCATGACCGCCTCCTGGATCGACACGTCGATCTGCTGGGGACCGCCGACGGCGAGGCCGGTCAAGGCGGCGAAGGCGGCCTCCGGCCCGGCGTGGGCGTAGGCCGCGGGCTCGGCGCAGCGCACGGGGGCGCGGTCGGGGTCGCCGGTGGCGAACAAGTTGCCGGTCGAGGCCAGCACGCCGAGGTCGCCCGCCCGCCAGCCCGCCCGGGGACCGGTCAGCCCGAAGGGGGAGAGGTGGACCCAGACGGCCTTCGGTGCCCGCCCGGTTTCGATGCCGTGCCCCCGCGTCGCCAGCACGACGTCGGCCTCGGCCAGCAGCGCCTCCATGGCGGGATCGTCGACCGCCATGGGCCGGATCTCGGACCGAGCCGTCCATGCCGCGTGGCGGTGGACCTGGTGGCGGAAGTGGCCCCCGTCCGGTGGTTCGGGCCGGATGACCTCCGCGCCCAGGTCGGCGAGGACGCGGGCGGCCAGCGCCCCGGACTCCCCGGTGAGGTCGACGACGCGGATCCCGGCCAGCACGGCGTCATGGTGGCACGTCGGCGAAAGCTGACACGAGCGTCAGGTACGCTGCGAGGACCGAACCGCAGGCACCCGGTGTCGGCACCGAGTCGGGGGGATCGCACATGAACGTCGAGGATCTGATCCTGGTCAGCGTGGACGACCACGTCGTCGAGCCGCCAGGCATGTTCGACGGCCATCTGCCCGACAGGTACAAGGACCTCGCCCCGAAGGCGATCACCACCGAGGCGGGCAACGACGTCTGGTCCTACGAGGGCCAGGAGCTGCCCAACATCGGGCTCAACGCCGTGGCCGGCCGCCCGCCCGCCGAGTACGGGATCGACCCGACGTCCTTCGGCGACATGCGGGACGGTTGCTACGACATCAAGGCCCGCATCGCCGACATGAACGCCAACGGCGTCCTCGGCTCGATGTGCTTCCCGTCGTTCCCGCAGTTCTGCGGCCAGCTCTTCGCCCGGACCGAGGACAAGGACGTGGCCCTGGCCATGGTCCGGGCCTACAACGACTGGCACATCGACGAGTGGTGCGGATACGAGCCGGGCCGTTTCATCCCCTTGGCCATCCCGGCCGTCTGGGACCCGCAGATCATGGCCGACGAGGTCCGGCGGGTGGCGGCCAAGGGCTGTCACGCCGTGACCTTCTCGGAGAACCCCGAGCGCCTCGGCTGGCCCAGCTTCCACAGCGATCACTGGGACCCGTTCTGGGCGGCCTGCTCGGACACGGGCACGGTGGTCTGCCTGCACATCGGCTCGTCGTCGGAGATGATCATGACCGCGGCCGACGCCCCCATCAACGTGATGATCACGCTGCAGCCGGTCAACCTGGTCCAAGCCGCGTCCGACCTGCTGTGGTCCAGGGTGTTCCACCAGTTCCCCGACGTCCGCTTCGCCTTGTCCGAGGGCGGCATCGGCTGGATCCCCTACTTCCTCGAACGGGCCGACTACGTGTACCAGCACCACCGGGCGTGGACCGGCGCCGACTTCGGTGACCAGTTGCCCAGCCAGCTGTTCCTCGAGAAGACGATCTTCTGCTTCATCGACGACGCCTTCGGGCTGGAGAACCGGCATCACATCGGCGTCGACCGCATCTGCTGGGAATGCGACTACCCGCACTCGGACTCCACCTGGCCCACCTCGCCGGAGCTCCTGAGCAAGTCGCTGCACGGCATCCCGGACGCCGAGGTCAACCAGATGACCCACGAGAACGCCATGCGCTTCTTCCAGTACGACCCCTTCGCCCACCGGCCCCGCGACAAGGCCACGGTGGGGGCACTCCGGGCCGAAGCCGCCGGCCACGACGTGTCGATGCACGGCACGGGCAAGGCCCCCCGGGACCCGAGCGAAGGCCCCATCACCATCCTCGACATCGTCAACGCCGCCAGCGCGCACGGCGCCACCGGCTCCGCCCCGACCGAGTAACCGCCGGCCGCTCGTACCTTGTGCACCAGCCCGCCAAATCTGGCGCACTGGTGCACAAGGTAGGGATGGGCCGAGGGCCGAGGAGCGGTCAGGCTCGCAGCAGGAGCGCGCTGGTGGGCACGCCCTCGCCCGAGGTGACGAGGCTCACGTTCGCGCCGTCGACCTGCGCCGTCGACGTCCCCCGCACCTGGCGGACCGCCTCGGTGATGAGGTTGAAGCCGTGGACGTAGGCCTCGGACATGCCGGCCCCTGACGTGTTCACCGGCAGCCGCCCACCGTCCCAGGAGATGCCGCCGTCCTGGCAGAAGGCCAGCCCCTCGCCCCGTTCGCAGAAGCCGTAACCCTCCAGCGACAGCGGTACGAGCGGCGAGAAGGCGTCGTAGAGCTGGGCCACGTCGACGTCGGCGGGGGTGAGGTCCGAGTTCTTCCAGAGCAGGTCGGCGCAGGCCCAGGCCGGGCCTTTGAGGGGGTCGTCGCCGAAGTAGTTGGTCATGACCTGGTGCTGCTGGGGGATCGACTGGGCGAAGGAGTGGATGAAGGCCGGGGAGACGTCGAGATCACGAGCCCGCTCGGCCGAGACGATGACCACGGCGGCGGCCCCGTCGGACTCCAGGCAGTTGTCGAACAGGCAGAGGGGTTCGGAGATCCACCGGGCCTCGAGGTACTGCTCGACGGTCAGTGGCTTCTCGTACATCATCGCCGCCGGGTTCCGGTTGGCGTGTTGCCGCACGGTGACGGCCACGGCGGCCAGCTGCTCCCGCGTGCCGCCGAACTCGTGGAAGTAGCGGCGGGCCAACATGGCGATCTCGTCGACCGGTCGGAGCAGGCCGAAGGGCCGGCTCCACTGGTGCGAGCCGCCGACCCGGCTGGCCACCTGGCTCCACGGCCGACTGGCCGCGGCCCCCCGCTTCCGGCTGCGCCAGGCCACGGCCACGTTGGCCTGCCCGGTGGCGACGGCCACGGCGGCGTGGCCCACCACCCCACAGCCGGCACCCCCGCCGTAACCCACCTGGCTGAACCAGGTGACGTCGCCGAGGCCGAGGTTGCGGGCGATGTCGACCTCGTCGCTGGTCTCCAACGTGTACGACGACAAGCCGTCGACCTCCCCGGGCTCGATGCCGGCGTCGTCCAGGGCGGCCTTGATGGCCCGGAGCGCCAGCACCAGCTCGGAGTCCTCCAGGCCCTTGCCCCACTCGGTCTGGCCGATGCCGACGATGGCGGTGGCGTCGTTGATGGTCATCGGGTGACGACCAGGGCGTCGAGGGCGACGGCACCGGTGGGGTGCACGACCAGGGGGTTGATGTCGAGCTCGGCGATGGTGTCGGTGTGGTCGACGGCGAGCCGTTGGACCTTCAGGATCACGTCGACCAGCGCCTTCAGGTCGGCCGTGGGCTTTCCCCGCACGCCGGTGAGCAGCGGGAACCCCTTGACCTCGCGGATCATGCGCCCCGCTTCGGCCCGGTCGAAGGGCGGCACCCGGAAGGTGACGTCGCCCAGCACCTCGACGAGGACGCCTCCCAGGCCGAACATCACCACCGGGCCGAACAGCGGGTCCTGGGACACGCCCACCACGCACTCGACCCCCGGCGCCGCGGTCGGACACACGAGGATGCCGTCGGGTACGACGGGGGAGCGCTCGACCAGCTCGGCGTAGGTCCGTCGCACCTCGGCCGCGGAGCTGACGCCGACGACGACGAGGCCGAGGTCGCTCTTGTGGGCGAGGTCGGCCGCACCAGCCTTCATCACCACCGGGTAGCCGATGGCAGTGGCTGCCCTGGCGGCCTCACCGGCCGAGTGGCACAGCCGGTCGGCGGTCACCGGGATCCCGTACGCGGCCAGCACCGCCTTCGACTCGAACTCCGACAGGGCGCCGCCACCAGAACGGGGGCTTTCGAGGAGAACGTCGACATCGATGGCGGCCTTGGCGCGGCGGCGGACGGGCTTGGCGAAGGGCGACTGGTGGCGGGCCAGGAACTCGTGGTGGTCGAGGTAGGCCTTCACCGCGCCCACGCAGTTCCCGAAGGTCCGGAACACGGGCAGGCCCGACGGCACCAGCACGTCGGAGTATGTCGGGTCGTCGGTCAGGGGCGAGCCCCAGATGACGACGATCGGCTTGTCGGTGGTCTCGGCCACGGCGACGAGGTCCTCGGCAAGAGGTCGGCTCATGGTCGGCAGGGCGCCGGTGATGGGGCACACGAGCACGCCCACGTCGGGGTCGGCGAGCAGCGCGTCGAGGATCTTGCGCCCCCGCCAGTCGGCGGACGGGGCGCCACCGCAGTCGACCGGGTTCGACACCCGCAGGTAGTCGGGGATCCACTCGCGCAGCGCGGTCTGGGTGGCCTCGTTCAGGTCGGGGATCTTCAGCCCGCCCGCCGAGGCCAGGTCCGCCAGGTGGGCGCCGGTGCCGCCGGAGATGGCGTAGATGCACACCCCGTCGGTGGTGGGCGGCGCGGCCCGGGCCAGGAGCATGGCCGTGTCCTGGAGCTCGTCCAGCCCGTCGACCCGGATCACGCCGAACTGGCGGAAGACGGCGTCGGTGACGGCGTCGGAGCCGGTCAGGTGCCCGGTGTGGGACTGGGCCATCGAGGCCCCCTCCTCGGTCCGGCCCACCTTGACCACGACGATGGGTACCCGCTGCTGGGCGGCGTGGTCGGCGGCCAACATCAGCGTGCGACCGTCCTTGAAGCCCTCGATGTACGCCGCGATCACGCCGACCTCGGGCTGGTCGGCGAACCATCGGGCGAAGTCGGCGAACTCCAGGTCGACCTCGTTCCCGGTCGGAGCCCACGCCGACAGCCGGAGCCCGAGGTCCTGGGCCTGGAAGATCGGCCGGCCCTGGTGCCCGCTCTGGGTGATGAGGGCGACGGCCCGGCCGGGGTTGCCCTCCGTGAAGGACTCGAAGGCGTTGAGGTTGGTGTTGGGCCCCAGCAGGCGGGTGTCGGCCGTAGCCACCAGCGCCTCGAGTCGGGCCTGCAGCTCGACCCCCTCAGCGCCGGCTTCGGCGAACCCGGCGGAGAAGACGACGGCGAACCGGGGCTGCTTGGCCAGGGCCTCCTCGAAGGCGTCGACGGCGTCGCCCACCAGGATCACCGCCAGGTCCAGGTCGCCGGGCACGTCCAGCACCGAGGTGAAGCAGGGCCGACCGTCGATCGTGTCCCGGTTCGGATTGACGAGGTGGACGGTGGCCCCGTGCTCCTCGGCCCACGCCACGATCTTGCTCGTCATTGCCGCGTTCGGACGTTTCCGGTTGTCCGACGCCCCGATCACGGCCACGGTCTGCGGGGAGAAGAAGCCGCGCAGATCGACGTCCCGTAGCTCGGTCGGACGGCCCGTCACGTCCACCGGCACCCCCGCAGCCATGGCGGCCGACCCTACCTGACACCCCCGTCAGGTCTGACCGGCCGGTGGGCGGGCTGAGTAGCGTTTCGTCATGTCCGAGCGCGAGGCCGTCATCGTCGACACCGTCCGCACGCCGATCGGCAAGCGAAAGGGGGCACTGGCGACCTGGCATCCGACGGATCTGCTGGGGTTCACCCTCAACGCGCTCGTCGACCGCACGGGCGTGGATCCGGGCCGGGTCGACGATGTGGTCGGGGGCTGCGTCAGTCAGGTGGGCGAGCAGTCCAACAACGTGGCCCGCAACGCGTGGATCGCGGGGGGCCTGCCGTGGCACGTCCCGGCCACCTCCGTCGACCGCCAGTGCGGCTCGTCGCAACAGGCCGTGCACTTCGTCGCCCAGGGCGTCATCGCCGGGGCCTACGACCTCGGCATCGCCTGCGGGGTCGAGTCGATGACCCGGACCCCCATGGGCTCGAATGCCGGCGGCGGCACCGGGCCGTTCTCGGGGCAGTGGATCGAAGCGGTCGGTGGTCGGTTCCACCCCACCCAGTTCGAGGTCAGCCAGATCCTGGCCGAGCGCTACGGCGTCACCCGCGAGGACATGGACGCCTACGCCGTGGAGTCCCACCGTCGAGCCCACGAGAACTGGGACAACGGCCACTTCGCCAAGGAGACCGTGCCCGTCCCGATCAAGGACGAGGACGGGGTCGAGACCGGCGAGCTCTTCGACCGGGACCAAGGCATCCGCCCGGGGAGCACGGTCGAGTCGCTGGCCCAGCTGCCCAGCGCGGCGTCCTGGGACCCGTCGATCGCCCCCGACATCACGGCGGGCAACGCCTCCCAGACCTCCGACGGCGCCTCGGCCATGCTCATCGCCGAGCGCAGCACGGCCGACGCCCTCGGCCTGCCCTACCGGGCCGTCATCCGCCACTTCGCCGTGGCCGCGGAGGACCCGTGGCTGGTGCTGTCGGCCCCGGTCCCCGCCACCAAGAAGCTGCTCGAGCGGTCGGGCATGACCGTCGACCAGTTCGACTCGGTGGAGTGCAACGAGGCCTTCGCCGCCATCGCCCTCATGTGGGCCCGCGAGTTCCAGCCCGACATGACCCGCTACAACTCCAGGGGTGGAGCCATCGCCATCGGCCATCCCCTCGGGGCCAGCGGGGTGCGGCTGATGACCACGCTGCTCAACGACCTCGAGGACACGGGTGGGCGCTACGGCTTCCAGACCATGTGCGAGGGGGGCGGGCAGGCCAACGCCACGGTGATCGAACGGGTGACCTGACCCCATGGCGCGGCGGGCCGCGGCGGTCGTGGGGGCCATCCTCCTGACGCTCGCGCTCGCGAACTGCGGGAGCGACGACGGGGGCGGCGATGAGCCCGTGCGCGCCGAACCCACCGTCGAGGACACCGGCCTGCCCATCCGCACTGACGAGCGGACCGTGGCCGGGATGCGCACGGTGATCGTCCGCCCCCGTCAGCACGGCCCGTGGCCCCTGGTGGTATGGGTCGATGGACCCGGTGCCCCGCCCGAGTCCTACGCGGCCCTGCTCGACGAGATCGCGGCCGTGGGCAACGTGGTGGTGGCTCCGGCCATGCCCGGAAGCGCAGGCGCGGAGGCCGTTCTGGCCCTGCCCTTCCAGCCCGGTCGCGTGCGCCAGGTCATCGATGCGGTGACGACCGGCCGGTACCCCATTGCCGCTGCGGACCCGGAGCACATCGCCGTCGCCGGCCACGGCCTCGGGGCCATGACCGCCCTGGCCGAGGGGTTCAACAGCTGCTGTGTCGACCACCGGGTGGATGCCGTCGTGGCCGTAGCCGGTGGGCTGGCGGCCTTCCCGGGCGGCATCTACAACACCGGTACCATCCCCGTCTTGCTCGTCCACGGAGCCCGGGACGACGTCGTGCCGTACGCCCGCAGCGGCGAAGCCCTTCAGGCGGTGGGGACGTCGGCCTACCTGCTCACCGTCGATCGGGGTGACCACGACGGCTATCTCCAGTCCGCCGGGGTCGTCCACGGCGCCGTCCGTGACGCGATCCTGGCCTTCCTCGACGCCACGATCGGCGGCTCGCCACAGGCCGGGCTGGCCGACCTCAACAATGCCGGCGGTCGCCCCGGAGTGCTGTTGACGACGCGGGGATGAGGCCGGGCGGCCGGGTGTTCACGACGTCGAGGGCGTGAACTCCGGTCGGGCGGCCATGGCCTCGAGCTGGTCGATGCAGTCCTGGACCGAGTGGGCCCGGAAGCGCAGGTTGAGCACGGTGGCCCCCACCTCGATGTAACGGCCGACCAGGTCGTCGGTGCCATCCGGGTCACCGACCGGATCGACCTGCGGATCGGGATAGAGGACGATCTCCAGCGGGCGCTTCCGGGCGGTCCAGGCCTCGGTGTCCCGGGCCCGGACCAGCCAGGTCCCGATCTGCTCCGGCGTGACGGCGAAGGGCGCCCAGCCGTCGGCCAGCTCCACAGCCCGACGCAGCGAGCGGTAGCTGCGCCCGCCGACCCACAGGGGCACATCGGTCCGGGTGGCGGGGGGGTCGACGACGAAGTCGTCGAAGGCGTAGTAGGGACCTTCGTAGCTGGGCTGGCGCCGCCCGAGGGCGGCCCGCAGGGCCCGGAGGGCGTCATCGCCCCGGTCGCCCCGGTCGACGAAGGGGGCGCCGAGCACGGCGAACTCCTCTTCCAGCGAGCCCACCCCGACCCCGAGGATCAGGCGTCCCGCCGAAACCACGTCGAGGGTGCCGTAGCGCTTGGCGATCGCCAAGGGGTGGTGGTAGCCGAGGACCAGGACGTGGGTGGCCAGCCGGATCTGGGTGGTTCGGGCGGCCAGGTACCCCAGCGTGGCCAGCGGATCCCAGTAGCGCGAGCCTCGGCGCGGGGCCTCCTCGACCGGGACGGCCACGTGCTCGGAGCATGTGAGGTGGTGGTACCCGAGGCGGTCGGCGGCTTCGGCCAGGGCGGTCAGCTCGGGCAGGCCTGCCGCCTCCTCCCAGGTGCCGTGGGCCCGGGGGTTCAGGGTCACGACGGGCGTGATGATCCCGGCCCGCATCAGCCGGTGTCGCCCTTCTTCCGGCGGGTTTCGTTGGCCTCCCTGGCGATCTTGCCGAACTGCTTGCCGAAGCGCTTCTGCGCGGTCGGGTCCGAGCGGCGCTCGAGGGCGGCGGCCTCCCGGACGAGGGATTGGTACTGCTCGAAGCGCTCCTCGGGCAACGTCCCGTCCTCGACCGCGGCCCGTACGGCGCACCCCGGCTCGGCGTCGTGGCTGCAGTCCCGGAACCGGCAGTGCTCGGCCAGGTCGGCGATGTCGGTGAAGCTGGCCTGGACGGTCTCGGCGTCGGTCCACAGGCCGAGCGAGCGCACCCCCGGCGTGTCGATGAGCGACCCACCCCCGGGGAGGTCGACCAGTTGGCGCCACGTCGTGGTGTGGCGGCCCTTGGCGTCGCTGTCGCGGACCTCGCCGACCAGCTCGTCCCCCTCGGTCAGGGCGTTGACCAGGCTGGACTTGCCCGCCCCGGACTCGCCCAGCATCACCGCGGTCCGGCCCGCCAGCCGGTCGAGCAGCTCGTCGATGCCCTCGCCCGTGACCGAGCTGACCGTCATCACGTCGACGCCGACGACCTGGGTCGCCAGATCCGCGATGACAGCCGCCGGGTCCTCGAGGTCGGCCTTGGTGAGCACGATCAACGGGGTGGCCCCCGCCTCCCATGCCTGGGTGGTGGCCCGAAGGAGCCGGCCGGCCTTGACGGGACGGTCGAGGCCGGCCACGAGCACGACGAGGTCGACGTTCGCGGCGATGGCCTGCTCGTTGCCGTCGTGGCCGAGCCGGGTCAGCAGCGACGTGCGGGGCAGGAGCTCGACCAGCGTCTCGCCGTCGAAGCGGACGTGGTCGCCGACGGTCAGGTCCTCGGCGCCGGTGTCGACCACCGAGTGCATCGTGTCGCCCACGGCCACCAAGGCGCGGCCGCGGTCGATGCGGGCGATCCGACCCTCCTGCTCCACGCCGGGGACGGTAGGCGCTCGGTCCTCTGCGCAGCGGCGGTTTCTGCGGGGGTGCCTGTACGACCGGCCGAGGGGTGTGGTCGCCCTGTCGCGGTCCTCGTCCTGAGCGCTACTCCAGGCCGGGGAGGACGGTGGCGAGCCAGCCGTCGGGGTCCTCGGCCTGGGGGTAGTGGCCCGTGCCGTCGATCCAGGCCAGCGTGGCGTCGGGGCGGGCCTCGACCAGGCGCTCGGCCATCGGTCTCACCGCAACGGGGTCCTCGGGGCCCCAGGCCACGTGCAGCGGCGAGTCGTGGGTCTCGATGGCACCGGTGAAGCGGCGCTCGTGGACCCGCCGCTCCTCGATGTAGCGAACGGTGCGGGCCAGGAGGGCGTCCCCCCCGTCGTGGCAGACCAGCTCGGCATGACCCCGCATCGGGGTCGACGCCCGGCCCGGAGCGAGGGTGGCGACGAGGCTGGCTTCGATGCCGTCGACGCCCGGCCCGGCCTCGACCCGCTCGTCGGGCAGGCTGAGGAGCAGTTCCTGGCCCGCGGTGAGGTGGGCCATCGCGATGTAGATGCTGCCGTTGGTCACGACCCGCCGGGTGACCTCCATCGGCCAGGACCCCTCCTGCTGGCGGGCCAGCAGCTCGCCCACCACCGTGTCGCCGAGGTCGTGGCTGAGCACGGCGACGCGGTCGACCGCCACGGCCGCGGTGACCCCGACGATGGTGTCGGCGTAGGCGGCCACGGTGTAGCGCCGGTCGGGCTTGGCCGACAGTCCGTAGCCGACGTGGTCGCTCAGGACGACCCGCCGGTGACGGGCCAGGCGCTGGACCACGTCCACGAAGTCGAACGACGACGTGGGGAAGCCGTGGACGATCAGGAGCGGCTCGAAGCGCTCGCCCTCGAGGGCGGGGAGGTCCCAGACCGCGACCCGCTCGCCGACCACCTCGATCGACTGGCTGCGGGCCTGCCACTCACCGACCCGAGCGTCCTCCCAGGCCACGGCGGCGCTACTTCTTGGGCATCCGGATGGAGCGGTCGGCCAGGATGTTCTTCTGCACCTCGGTGGTGCCGGCGCCGATCGAGGTGTAGCGCTGGAACACGAAGAGCCGGTTCCACGAGCCGTTGTCGATGGCGTCGGGGCCACCCTTCTCGAGCATGCCCGCGGGGCCGAGCAGGTCGACCGCCAGCTCCGCCAGCGTCTGGGCCAGGTGGCTCCACTGCAGCTTGGCCAGCGGGACCTCGGGCCAGGTCTTCTCGCCCTTCAGGACCTTCGAGAGGGCGCGGTAGTTGAGCAGGCGGGTGAACTCGATCTGGGTGTGGGCCCGGGCGATGCGCTCCCGCAGGTCGGGGTCCTCCAGGGCGTCGGGGTTCTCGGCCCGGGCCAGGTTGACCATCGCCTCGAGGTCGGCCTTCATGGTGATGGCCAGGCCGGCGGTGCCCACCCGCTCGCGGCCCAGGGTGCCCATGGCCACCTGCCAGCCCTCGCCTTCGCCGCCGAGGCGGTACTCGGCCGTGACGTGGGCGTCGGTGAACAAGACCTCGTTGAACATCTCCTCGCCGGTGATGTCCCGCGATCGGTCGGCATTCGATGCCGTCGGCCTCCATGTCGACGATGAGGGCGGTGATGCCCTCGTGCTTGCGGCCCTCGGCGATGGCGTCGGGGTCGGTGCGGACCAGGAAGAGGCCCCATTTGGCGATGTGGGCCGTGGAGATCCAGATCTTCTGGCCGTTGAGCACGTAGTCGTCGCCGTCCAGCACGGCGGTCGTGCGGAGGTTGGCCAGGTCGCTGCCGGCCTCGGGCTCGCTGAACCCCTGGCACCAGTGGTCGTCGGCGTTGAGGATGTTGGGGATCCAGGTGTTCTTCTGCTCGTCGGTGCCCCAGTGGATGATCATGGGCCCGATCTGCCACAGGCCGTTGGCGTTGTAGATGCCGGGCGTGCGGGCCTTGGCCATCTCCTCGGAGTAGATGACGCTCTGCGTGACCGTGGCGTCGCGGCCGCCCCACTCGGTGGGCCAGTTGATGGCCGCCCAGCGCCCCTCGTTCAGGGTCCGCTGCCACGCCTTGCGTCGCTCCATGGAGCGCAGGAGGCCGCCGTAGTCGTGGCTGCCGGAGGTGTCCTCGGTCTGGGGGTCCTCGTCGCTCCACTCGGCCAGGAACTTGGGCAGGTGCTCGTCGAGCCACTCCCGCAACTCGGTGCGGAAGGCCTCGTCCTCAGGCGTGTAGGCGAAGTCCATCGGGGGCGAACACTACTGTCCGCCCCTGACGCCGGTGTCAGCTACGCGGAGAGACCATGGAGTTCACCTTCAGCGACGACCAGGACGCCCTGCGGGAGACGGTGCGGGCCTTCCTGGGCAAGGAGAGCCCGTCGGCCTACGTCCGGGCGATGATGGACGACGAGGTCGGCACGTCCGACGACGTCTGGAACCAGCTGGTCGAGCTGGGCTGGACGGGCTTGCTGGTGCCCGAGGACCTTGGTGGGCTCGGGCTGGGCCTGGTCGACATGGCGGTCGTGCTCGAGGAGATGGGGCAGGTGCCGTTCCCCGGGCCCGTTCCTGTCCTCGGCCGTCTTCGCCACGATCGCCGCCCGCCGGCTCGGGCTGGACGAGCAGCTCCGGTCGCTGGCCGTCGGGGGCGACTCGGGGGACCATCGCCGTCGACGAGACTGGGCCACGGCGACCCGGTCGACCGCATCCGCACCCGGGCCAAGCGCAAGGGCGGGCAGTGGCGCCTGCACGGGCTCAAGCCGGTCGTGCTCGACGGCTCGCCCGCCGACTGGGCCCTGGTCCCCGCCCGCACCCAGGAGGGGATCGGCACCTTCCTGCTGGAGGCCCCCAAGGGCGAGACCGTCCCCACCTGGGACCACACCCGGCGGGTGGCCCGTCTCGACCTTGGCGGCCGGGCCGCCGAGCGGGTCGGCCCCGACGGCGACCACACCGCGCTCTGGCGCCGCATCGTCGACGACGCCAACGTCGCCCTCTGCTGCTGACCTCCTCGGGGTGATGGAGCAGGCCCACCACCTCGCCGTCGAGTACGCCAAGGTCCGGGTCCAGTTCGACCGGCCCATCGCCACCTTCCAGGTCATCAAGCACAAGGCGGTCGACATGCTCCACGCCATCGAGCTGACCCGGGTGGGGACCCACTACGCGGCGTGGACCTCCGACACCGAGGACGACCGGCGAGCCGAGGCGGTGGCCATGGCGATGGGCTTCGCCTCGGAGTCGGCCAACGAGGTCTGCGGCCGAGTCGATCCAGATCCACGGCGGGGTGGGCTTCACCTGGGACTGCGACGCCCACCTCTTCTACCGCCGGGCGAAGCAGGACGACCTCCTCCTCGGCTCCGGCGGCTGGCACCGCTCGAGGCTCGCCGACCAGGTCCTCACCCCCGCGTAGCGGTGGACGGACCAGATTCAGGACAGAGGGTGGCGAGAACCTACGCTCTGCGTCACATGGGGCGGTCGAGCGAGGGGAAGGGCGGGGCGCCGTACGACGTCATCGGTGTCGGCTACGCCGCCTGGCGCCGCCCCGACCGACGCATCGCCTCAGGGCTACGGGAGGCCCTCGGCGACTGCCGGCGGGTGATCAACGTCGGCGCCGGCACCGGGTCCTACGAGCCCGCCGACCGTGAGGTGTTCGCCGTCGAGCCTTCCGGGGCGATGATCGCCCAGCGGCCCCCGGCCATGGCGCCGTGCATCCAGGCCAGCGCGGAGGCCCTGCCCTTCCCCGACGACTGCTTCGACGCCGCCTTGGCGATCTTGACCATCCATCACTGGCCGCGGCTGGCCGCCGGCCTGGCCGAGCTGAACCGGGTCGCGGTGTCCCGCCGCATCGTGCTGACCTGGGACCAGCGGGTGATGGAGCACGACTTCTGGCTCCTGCGGGACTACCTGCCCGACCTGGGTCGGCGCCTGCGGGCCACCGCCGTCCCCGTCGACCACGTCGCCGAGCTGATCGGGGCCGACACCGTCGTCCCCGTGCCCGTCCCCGACGACTGCACCGACGGGTTCTTCGGGGCCTACTGGCGCCGTCCGTCGCTGTACCTCGATCACGGGGTGCGGTCCGCCATCTCCGCCTTCGCCCTGGCCGAGGTGGAGCACTACCGGGAAGGCCTGGCCCGTCTCGACGCCGACCTGCGCTCCGGGGCCTGGCACCGCCGCTACGGCGACCTCTTCGACGTCGACGCCTATGACCTCGGCTACCGCCTGGTCGTCGCCGTCGACTGAGCCCCGCTCCGGTTCTGGTTGCACCTGGCCGCGGCCCAGCGCGGGGAGATGCAACCAGAACGAAAGGTCAGGCGGGAGGTTCGGCTTCGAGGAGGACGGCACTGTCGACGTCCCTGCCCCGCTCGCTGCGCAGGACGACGAGGCCTATGGCGGTGAGCACGACCATCATGCCGAGGACCTGGAGGGCGTTGATCGACTCGTCCAGGAGGAGCAGCGCCACCGTCGTCGACATCACCGGGACGGCCAGGGTCAGGAGGCTGGCCAGGTACAGCGGGATGTGGGGGTGGGCGAAGTTCATGAGGAAGTGCCCCACGCCGCCCGACAGCACGGCGACGACGATCACGATCCACCAGCCCTCGGCGCCGGGGTCGAAGGGACCGGGCGCCATCAGGGCGATGGGCAGGACCATCACCGATGCGATCACGAGGAACGACGCCAGGTACTCGAGCGAGCTGAGCGTCTCCCGGGCCCGCTTGGAGGCGATGAAGTAACCCGTCCACGACGCCAGCGCCAGCAGCGCACACACGTCGCCGAGCAGGCTCCACTCGTCGTTGCTGCCCGACGCCGAGCCGACGGCCACGAGGCCGGCGCCGCCGATGGCCACCACGGTGAGGCCGATCAGGGCCCCGTTCACCTGCTCGCCGAACCAGCGGGCGCCCACGTAGAGCAGCAGGGCGGGCTGCAGCGCCCCCACGATGGTCGCGTTCGCGACCGTGGTCAGCTTCAGGGCGGAGAAGAAGAAGATGATGTCGAGGCCAAAGAGGATCCCGCCCCAGAACGACGTCCGCAGGCCGGCCTTCGAGAGCCGCCCGCCGGTGCCGTAGAACACGCCGAGCACGGCGAGGGACCCGATCCACAGCCGGTGGAACCCGAGCACGATCCCGTTGACGTTGTCGGCCGCCTTCGCCAACGGCACCAGGCAGCCCCAGAGGATCACGCCGGTCGCCGCCGCGAGCACGCCCGCGAGCGGCCGCTGGAGGGTGGGGGCGGCGGGCTCGGCGACGGTCACGGCCCCCGCAGCCTGCCGCACCGGTCGGGCCGACGGCGAACGACATCGGCATGGTCGCGCTCATCCGCCGGGTCCGAGGCTCAGGGCACGGCGTGGTTGATGTCGGGGTCTCGGTAGACGCACCCCCATCGGGGCGGCAACCACCGCCATTCGGTGTCCACCAGCTGGGTCTTGTCGTCGTCGAACCGGTCGGCGCACTCCGCCAAGGGATCGTCCCGACCAACGGACCACACCTGCAGGAGGCGTCCAAGGAGCCAGACCGATGGCACCAGGACCACGACCAGGATGAGGATGAGCACGATCCGACGTCGGGCGGCGTTCGACCGCGGATCAGACGGCTCGCCGCCCGGGCTCAGCGGCTGAGGATCGTCACGCACGCGTTGGCGCCGCGGCCGACGACGTGAGCCAACGCGACCTGGGCATCGGCGACCTGGCGGGGCCCGGCCGTGCCCCGGAGCTGGTGGACGAGCTCGACGACCTGACCCAGGGCCGAGGCGCCGAGGGGCTCACCCTTGCTGAGGAGGCCGCCGGAGGGGTTGACCGGGCGGGCACCGCCGAGCGTGGCGTCGCCGTCGGCCAGGATCCGGGCCTGCTCGCCGGGGGCGCAGAGGCCCAGCTCCTGCCAGGAGAGCAGCTCCCGGGCGGCGTCGGTGTCCTGGCACTCGACCACGTCGACGTCGTCGGGGTCGAGGCCGGCCGCGGCGTAGGCGTCGTCGGCGGCGAGGGTGGTGGCCGAGGGGATGGCGTCGTCGACCAGGCCCGACAGTGGGGTGGCCTCGGACAGGACGCTGCCGGGCAGGTGGGAGCGGAGGCTGACGGCTCGAACCCGGACGTCATCGGGGCGGGCCCGGCGCAGGACGACGGCGGCCGCGCCCTCGTTGGGCGAACAGAGCATCCAAAGGTGGAGGGGTTCGCACACCACTCGGCTGGCCAGCACGGCCTCGGCGGTCACCGGCTCCTGCCACATGGCCAGCGGGTTGGCGGCCCCGTGGGCCCGGTTCTTGACGCAGACGGCAGCCAGGTCGTCCTTGGTCAAGCCCGTGTCGGCCAGCAGGCGCTGGGCCCGCAGGGCGAAGTAGGCGGGAGCCGGGGACAGGCCGGCCTCCTCCTGCCACGGGGCGAAGAAGGACGAGCGGATGATCCCTTTGGGCATCTTCTCGACGCCGAAGACGAGGACGGTGTCGTGACGACCAGAGGCGATGGCCTGGCCGCCGAGTTGGAGGGCCGCGCCGCCGCTGGCGCACCCGGCCTCCACGTCGATGATCGGGGTCCCGGTGAGGGCGAGGGCGCCGAGGACCCGGTGCCCGGTGGCCACGCCCCCGTAGGCCGTGCCGCAGTAAGCGGCCTGGAAGCCACCGGGACCGATGCCGGCCTCGGCCATGGCCTGTTGCACCGCGGTCACGCCGAGGTCGACCAGCCCGGCGTCGTCGAACCGACCGAACGGGTGCATCCCCACCCCGGCGATGCCGACCTCGATGCTCATTCGGGCACCGGGGCGAAGGCCCACGTGGCGACCCCGTCGCCGACGTCGTCGGTGACCAGCGTCATGCGCTGACCGTCGTGCAGGCGGGCCGGGTCGCTCTCGGTCAACCGGGTCACGACCCGGAGGCCGATGCCGTCCAGCTCGACCACGCCGAAGCCGTAGGGGACCGGGCCGGCGTAGCCAGGCGGCGGATGGGTGACGGCGGTCCACGCCCACAGCCGTCCGTCCCGGGGGAGGGCCACCGACTCGACGTCGTCGGCCCCGGTGAACGGGCACACCGGCCCGAGCGGGAAGTGGTGGTGGCCCGAGATGTGCGAGAAGCCGCCGACGAGGGTGATCGACCCGTCATCGGCCATCTCGAACAGCCCCGGCGCGATCGGCTGCATCACCCCTCCCCGTACCTTGTGCGCCACTGCGCCAGATCTGGCGCAATGGTGCACAAGGTACGAAGCATCAGATGATCCCGGCGTCGGACAGGCGGGCCAGCTCGGCGGCGTCGAGGCCGAGGTCGGCGAGGACCTCGTTGGTGTGCTGGCCGAGGGTCGGGGCGCCGGTTGGGGCTTCGGGGACCTCGCCGACCCGGCGGGGGTAGGGGGCCTGCTGACGGATCGGGCCGGCGACCGGGTCGTCGACGGTGACGAGGTCCCCCCGGGCGGCGACGTGGGGGTCGTCGAAGATGTCGGCGGCGGTGAAGGCGGTGGCGACGGGGACATCGGCGACCACGCAGCGCTCGACGACCTCTTCGGCCGACAGGGTCATGGTCCAGTCGGCGACGACGCCATTGATCTCGTCGCTGAGCCCGGCCCGCTTCGGCAGGGTGTCGAAGCGGGGGTCGGTGGGCAGGTCCGGCCGCTCCATGACCGAGCACAGGCGAGCGAAGTTGGCGTCGCTGCCGGCCACGATGCAGACGTACTTGCCGTCGCCGGTCGGGTAGTTGTCGAGCGGGGCCGAGATGGCCAGGCGGTTGCCCTCTCGCGACCGGACCACGCCGAGGCGGTCGTAGGCCGGCAGGGTCCACTCCAGGATGCGGAGGCTGGCGCCGTAGAGGGCGGCATCGATGACCGCGCCCTTGCCGGTCCCCCTCGCGTCCCGCTCGTAGAGGGCGGCGGTGGCGGCCTGCGCGGTGAAGACCCCGGTCAGGTAGTCCGAGATGGTCACGCCGACCCGCACAGGCGGGCGGTCCGGGTAGCCCGTCAGGTGCATGAGCCCGCCGAAGCCGATGCCGACCCGGTCCAGGCCGGGCCGGGCCGAGTTGGGCCCGTCCTGGCCGAAGCTGCTGATGCGGACGGTGACCAGCCGGTCGGGCAGGGCGTCGGGGGCGATGTTCCACTTCTCCAGCGTCCCTGGCCGGAAGTTCTCGACCAGGACGTCGGCGGTCTCGGCCAGGCGGCGGAGGAGGGCCTGACCGTCGGGCTGGCGCAGGTCGAGGGTGACGCTCTTGCGCCCCCGACCTTCGACGGCCCAGAACAGCGAGTAGCCCTCGTCGAACGGTCCGATCTCGCGCATGAAGTCGCCCGCCCCGGGCTGTTCGATCTTGACGACCTCGGCCCCCTGCTCGCCCAGCAGGCCGGCACAGAACGGGGCCGCGATCCGGGTCCCGAGGTCGAGGACCCGGAGGCCCTCCAGCGGTCTGGCTGTGCTCATCCGCTCGTGGCGACGGGGTCGCCGGGCCGCTCGGGCCCCACTCGCTGTCGCTCGCTCATGCCGGTCGGGGCTCCCGGGGGAGGCCCAGGACCCGCTCGCCGATGATGTTGCGCTGGATCTCGTTCGTCCCGGCGAACACCGAGGCGGCGTGGTAGTAGAGCCACGAGCGCTGCCATTCGCCGTCGCCGGGGTTGTCCTCCGCCCCCCGCCAGAGGGGGGCGGCTTCGCCCAGCACCGCCATGACCGTCTCGTGGAGGCGCTTGCTCATCTCGCTCCAGTAGAGCTTGAGTTGGCTGCCCTCGGGTCCCAACTCCTTTCCGGCAGCCAGGCGGGACAAGGAGCGCCAGTTGTGGAGCTGGAAGAGACGGACCTCGACGAAGGCCTCGGCCAGCTTCCGCTGCAGGCGGGGGTCGTCGTAGCGGCCGGACTCGACGGCGAGGCGGAACAGCTCCTCGACCAACTGGGCGTGGATGACGAACTGGCGGGGGTTGGTGCCGCGCTCGTGGCTGAGGGTCGAGCTGGAGACCCGCCAA
Source organism: uncultured Microthrixaceae bacterium (assembly GCA_963725155.1). Classification (GTDB taxonomy): domain Bacteria; phylum Actinomycetota; class Acidimicrobiia; order Acidimicrobiales; family DATDAH01; genus DATDAH01. Next base: position 483,668 of record CAVRXU010000008.1, on the reverse strand, counting down.
CCGTCGTGCTCGGCGCCGATCAGGCGGTCGTCGGGCACGAAGGCGCCGTCGAAGAAGACCTCGTTGAACTCCGCCTCGCCCGTGATCTGGACGAGGGGGCGGACCTCGACCCCATCGGCCCGCATGTCCACGGCGAGGGCGGAGATGCCTCGGTTCTTGGGGGCGTCGGGGTCGGAGCGGGCCAGGCAGAGGCCCCAGTCGGCGAACTGGGCGTAGCTCGTCCACACCTTCTGGCCGGTGACCCGCCATCCACCGTCGACCCGTTCGGCCTTGGTCGACACGGCGGCCAGGTCGGAACCGGCACCGGGCTCGGAGAAGAGCTGGCACCACAGCTCGTCGGCGGCCAGGATCCGGCGGAGCCAGCGGCCCTTCTGTTCGGGGGTCCCGTGGGCCAGCAGGGTGGGGCCGACCAGGTTGATGCCGATGCGGCCGACCAGCTCGGGGGCCCGGGCCCGGGCCAGCTCCTCCTGGACGATGTAGTGGTGCAGGGCCCCCGCGCCCCGACCGCCGTACTCCTCGGGCCAGGTCACCCCGATCCAGCGCCCCTCCGCCAGGCGGGCCTGCCACTGGCGCAGGTCGACGACCTCCTGGGCCAGGTCCTCGTGGTGGGCCCGCAGGTCGGCGTCGGGCGGGTGCTCGGCCAACCAGGCACGGAGCTCCGCCCGGAAGGCCTCCTGCTCGCGAGTCGGGGTCAGGTCCACGGGGATGCAATGGTACGCACGTGGATTTCGAGCTCTCGGACGATCAGGTCGCCCTGCGGGACGGCGCCCGCCGCCTGCTCGACGGCCGAGCCGCTCCGACCCAGGTCCGAGCCGTCGTCGATGCGGAGGCCGGCATCGACGACGGGCTGTGGTCGGCCATGGTCGAGCAGGGCTGGACGGCTCTGGCGGTGCCCGAGGATCGGGGCGGTCTCGGGCTGGGGATCGTCGAGTTGGCCCTCCTGTTGGAGGAGGTCGGCGGCCACGTGGCGCCCGCCCCCGTGCTGCAGCAGGCCCTGGCGTTGGATGCACTGATCGCCGGGGACGGACCGGCTGAGCTGATCGACTCGCTGGTGGCGGGGGAGGTCGTCGGGACGGTCGCCTTCTCGCCCGTGTCCTCCAACGGGTCGACGGTGACCGGTCGGCCCGAGCCCGTCATCCACGCCCCGACCGCCCGGGTGCTCGTGGTCCGCACGGAGGACGAGCTGTTTGCGGTCGACCTCGAGGCCGTGGGGATCTCGTCGGCCGCCGAGCCCGCCATGGACCGGACCCGGTCGCTGGGCTGGGTCACCCTCGACTCGACGCCGGCCGTACGCCTCGGCGGCGCCGACGCCGTCGAACGCTTCATCGACCTCGGGGCCGTCGGCCACAGCGCCGAGCTTCTGGGGGCGTCGGCCCGGGTGCTGGACCTCTCGGTCGACTACGCCAAGGAGCGGGTCCAGTTCGGCCGGCCCATCGGCAGCTTCCAGGCCATCAAGCACCGTTGCGCCGACATGCTGGTCGACGTCGAGGGCATGCGCTCCGCCGTCTACCACGCCGCGTGGGCCCTCGGCGCGGGCGATCCCGACCGGTCCGTCGCCGCCTCGACGGCCAAGACCTGGTGCTCGGACGCCTCCCACCGGGTCATGGCGTCCGGCCTCCAGGTCCACGGCGGCATCGGCTTCACCTGGGAGCACGATCTCCACTTCTTCGTGAAGCGGGCCCAACTCGACGGCATCAGCTTCGGTGATGCCACCTGGCACCGCGACCGCCTCGGTCGCCTGCTCCGGGCCAAGCTCGAAGCCGGCCTCCCGCTGCTCTGAAGCGACGCGTTCGGGCAACACGGCATGATCGGGGCCATGCGCCTGGGCCTCGCCGATCACTTCGGCTGGGCCGTCGCCGTGACGGCATCCCCTGACCACGAGGTCGTCGACCGTCGCCGGATCGAGCTGGTCGAACCTGGGCTGACGCCGGCCCCGATCCACTACGAGAGCAAGCGTCTCGATGTCGCGGCGACGGCTGCGCTGGTCGCGGAGGTGCGGGCGTCGATCGTTCGGGCGACGTCCGCCGCGCTCGACGAGCTCGCCGCGGCGCTGCCTGCGCCGGTCGCATCGATCTCGCTCCGAACGTGGCCATCGGACTTCCCCGACGACATCGCCGTCCAGCGGCGCACGCCCTACGAGGCCCGAGCCGACGCCATCATGTACCGCCAGGTGCTCGCCGAGCTGGCTCAGCAGCGTGGTTGGGAGGTCCACCTCTACGTCGCGAAGGACGTGGTGGGCCAGGCGATCGACCGGTTGGGCGAGCGGGCCGACGAGGTCCTGCAGGGCCCTCGGGAGCGGCTGGGCCCGCCCTGGACGAAGGACCACCGCGTCGCGCTGGCGGCGACGATTGTCGGCGGCTGAACCTGTTGCCGAACGGGTTGCTCGAGTCGGCACCGAGCTCGACTGTCGTGAGCGGGATCAGCCGGTCACCAGTCGGCGGACCGCCTCGCGGTCGGGCTTGCCGGCGGGGAGGGTGGGGATCTGGTCGACGACGACGACCCGTTCGGGCCAGGTGAACTTGGTGGCGCCCTGCTCGGCGAACCACCGCTGGCAGTCGGCGAGGTCGAACGTGTCCTCGGCGTCGACCACGGCGACGACCCGCTCACCGAGGCGGTGGTCGGGCTCACCCACGACGACGGCGTGGCGGACCGAGGGGTGGGCCTCCAGGGTGGCCTCGACGGCGGCGACCGACACGTTCTCGCCGCCCCGGATGATGACGTCATTGAGGCGGCCGGTGATGGTGATCCAACCGTCGTCGATCGTGGCCCGGTCGCCGGAGTGGAACCAGCCGTCGGTGAAGGCGGCCTCGGTGGCCGTGGGATCGTCGTAGCCGACACACAGCTCGGGGCCGCTGACCAGGAGCTCGTCGTGCTCGCCGAGGCGGAGCTCGACTGCACCCGTGGCCCGGCCGTCGTTGTCCCGACCCCGCTCGGGCGGGTCGCCGACATGGGCGGTGGCCACGGTGGGGGCCTCGGTCGACCCGTAGGCCCGCTTGACGGCGGCGCCGAGGCGTTCGGTGGCCTCGTCGACGAAGGCCGGGGTGACGCCGGCGCCACCCGACGAGATCAGGCGCAGCGAGGCGACCCGTTCGGGCGAGAAGGTCGGCGCGCCCATGAGGCCGATGAAGAAGGTGGGCGGGCCGACCATGAACGTGATCTGCTCGGTCTCGATCAGGTCGAGGGCGGCCTCCGGGTCCCACTTGGCCATGAACACCGACCGCATGCCAGCGGCCTGCGGGACGAGCAGACCGTTGAGCAGGCCGCTGATGTGGGCCAGGGGCGCGGGCATGAGCACGACGTCGTCGGCGGTGAGCCCGTGGACGTCGACCATGACGTTGGCCTTGTAGCCGAGGGTCCGCTGGGTGTGGAGCACGCCCTTCGGCTCACCCGATGAGCCGGCGGTCCACAGCACGCAGGCGACGTCGGCGGCCTGACCGGTCGCCGCCGCGGGCGGGCCCTCGGGCAGGGGGTCGTCGGCGGCGAAGAACACGGTCGGGTTGACCCGGGCCAGCAGGCGAGCCGCCTCGCCGTCCCCCGCCTGGTGGTGGATCGGCGCCGCCACCGCCCCCAACCGCCAGCACGCCCGGTAGAGGGCGACCACGTCCGCTCCGTTGGGCCGCTGCCAGGCCACGACGTCACCCCGGCTCACGCCGAGCGCGTGCAGGCCACCGGCCGTGGCCGCGACGCCCTCGGACGGACCGAGCACGTCATCCAGTGGCGGCAGGTCCCACGGCCCCCCAGGTTCGGCCCACGCCTCAGCCTGCGGGTGCGCGAAGGTCGCCCGGAGGCTCACCCTCGGCCCCCTCCCGCTCGAAGTTGCGTCGCAAACACCACGGATCTGTGGGTTGATCGACGCCAGTTGGGGGTCAGGTCCATGGGAGGAAGGAGCGGGTGCGCCAGTAGTCCTTGGGGTCCTCGAGGAAGTTCTCGAAGGGCTTGGCCAGGCGCTCGGTCCATTCGGCGCCGACGGCCTGCAGGTTGGACTTGAGCTGCTCGGGCGTGGCCGCCCCGCTCAGGACGACGTGGCTCCAGGGCTGGGCCAGGGCGGCGGCGATGGCGGCGCCGTCCAGCGGCACCTTCAGGGCGTCGGCGGCGTCCCCCAGGGCTTCGACCAGGTCGCCGTCGCCGCCCAGTCGGTTGCGCTCGGTCAGGCGCCCGTTGGCCAGCGCCTCCTTGACGATGACGCCGATGCCTTCGTAGGCGGCTTCGGCGAGGGCGTCCTCGGCCGACGTCTCCAGCAGGTTCCACGTGGCCTGGACGGTCTCGAACAGGAAGCGGCCGTCGTACTCGATCTCCATCGACCGGCGGATCAGGTCCCGCTGGGCCACGCCGGTGACGGTGATGCCGATGACCACGCCCTGCTCCCGGATGGCGGCGAGGGCGTCGAACACCTCACGGTCGTCGAGGACACCGCTGTCGAAGGTGGCCGAATGGACCTGGTAGAGCGCCAGCCGGTCACCGAGCAGGCGGTGGCTCTCGTCCCACTGGTGGCGGAGATGGCCGACGGAGTGCTCCTTGGTCTCGTGCTTCCCGCTGGGTGGGTCGACCAGCCAGTCGGCGGTGTACTCGTAGCCCCACTTGGAGCTGACGGTCAGGTCGTCCCGGCCCAGCTCCCGGGCCTCCATCCAGGCGGCCAGGAACTCCTCGGCCCGCCCGTAGGAGCGGGCGGCGTCGATGTGGCGGACCCCCTGCTCCCAGGCGGTGTCGAGCACGTCGACCGCCAGCGCCTGGACGGCGGCCACGCTGCGATCGGCGCCGATGTCCTCGCCGTGGCCGAGGTTGATGTACGCCGGCCGGCCGATCGAGGCCATCCCCAGCCCGACGGGTGTGACCCGTAACCGGCTCCGCCCGAGGTCGATCAGCTCCACCCGGGTGACGCTACGGCGCTCGGTCGGGCGGAAAGCCGCCCGTGGCAATGGGTCCCCAGCGCTCCGGGGTGATGCGCAGCAGGGACTTGCCCTGGCGGACCATGGCCTGCCGGTACTCGTCCCAGTCGTCGTGCTCGCCGGCGATGACCCGGAAGTACTCGACCAGCGGCTCGACCGCGTCGGGGATGTCGAGGACCTCGACGCGGCCGTCGACCTGCACCCAGGCGTCGTTCCACTCGTCGGAGAGCACGAGCACTGACGCGTTCGGATTCCGCCGGGCGTTGGTCGTCTTGGCCCTCTCGGCGTACGTGGAGATGACGATCCGGCCCTCTCCGTCCATGCCCCCGGTCACGGGGGACAGCTGAGGCGAGCCGTCGCGGCGGTGGGTGACCAGCACCATGCGGTGCCGGGGCCGGACGAACGCGAGCAGGGCGTCCAGGTCGACGTTGGTGTTGGTGGCGATCTGCGGAGTCATGGACCTCTCCTATCCACGGAAGTCGAAGGCGACCTTCAGCGCCCCTGAGGAGCCCTGGTCGGCGCAGGCGGCCAGGGCGTCGCGCCACTGCTCGAGCCGGAAGGTGTGGGTGAGCATCCCGTCGAGGTCGATGCGGCCGTCCTGGACCAGATCGAGGTAGTGGGCGATGCCGTGCTGGCGGACACCGTCGACCTCCTCGACGCCGAAGGCGTTGGAGCCGACCAGGCGCAGCTCCTTGAAGTACCACGGCGTCCACTCGAAGCGGGCCGGCGAGGACACGCCCATCTGAACCAGCGTCCCCCGCTCCCGCAGGACCCGGATGCCGACCTCGACGGTCTCGGGCGAGCCGACCGTGTCGTAGATCACGTCGATCCCGCCGGGGTGGCAGGTGGGCAGCCCGGCCCAGGGGGCGCGCAGGATGCCGCCCGACCAGTCGGCCAAGGCTTCGATGAGGTCGAGGCGGGGCTCGGGGGTGAAGACCTTCAGGCCCCGCTTCTCGGCCAGGGCGGCCTGCTGGGGGAACCGGGCCACGACGCCGACCTCGACGGACGGGTAGAGGGCCGCCAGGATCGCCCCCGACGTCGTCCCCAGCGCGCCGGCGCCGTAGACGAGGACCCGCCCGCCCTCGGGCGGCGGGTTGCGGGTGATGGCGTGCAGCGACACGGCGAACGGGTCGGCCAGCACGGCGACCTCGTCGGCGATGGTGTCGGGCACGGGGATGGCCATCAGCTTGTGGGCCGGGAGCAGGTCGGCGAACCCGCCGGAGGCGTCCGAGGAGTTGCCGGTGTGGATGCCTGCCGTGATGCGCCCGTCGTTGAAGTTCCAGCAGAGGTTGTAGTCGCCGTCCTCGCAGGCCGGGCAGACGGGCGAGATGCCCCGCGGGGCACACGACAGCCACGGGTTCAGCACGACCCGCTGGCCCGGCTCCACCCCGGCCTCGGGGCCGGCTTGGTCCACCGTGGCCACGACCTCGTGGCCCATCACCTGGGGGAACGAGATGAAGGCGCTCATGGGGTTGTCGCCGGCCTCGGCGTCGAAGTCGAGCAGGACCTGCTTGGCGTCCGAGCCGCAGATGCCGGTCATCCGCGTACGCAGGACGATCCAGTCCGGCCCGAACAGCTTCGGCTCGTCGACCTCCTGCAGCGCCATCGGCGTGGTGGCCAGGTTCTGCAGGAGCCGGGGCGCGTCGGCCGGCGGGGCGGGGACGTCCTCCGGGGTGACGCCGAAGACCAGCGCCTTCATGGGTCGTCCCCTTTCGGGCGCATGGCCTCGGCCGACCCGGCCAGGAAGGTGTCGATGTCGCTGGTCTTGAACTCGACGACGCCCTTGAGGTCGGGCAGGTAGTGCTCGAAGGTGTCGCCTTCGATGGCGGCCACGATGCCCTCGGCCACGATCGACGGCGGCTCCAGCGGACCGTCGTAGAGGGCGGCATCGTTGCCCGGCTGGTCCCAGATCTCGGTGTCGATGGGCCCGGGCTGGATCAGGCGGACCTCGATGGGCGTGTCCCACAGGTCGAGGGCCATGGCCTCGCTCCAACCGGACAAGCCGAACTTGGCCGCGCAGTAGGCCGTCTCGTGGGTGATGCCGACGCGGCCGCCCATCGACGCCACGTTGACGATGCTGCCGCGGCCCCGCTCCAGCATCCCGGGCAGGAGCGAGAGGGTCATGCGCACCGGCGACTCGAGGTTGACCCGCATCGTCTGCTGGAACTCGGCCACCGACAGATCGGTCACCGGGCGACGCTTGGGGATGGCGGCGTTGTTGATGAGGATGTCGACGGCGCCGAACGCCCCTTCGACCTCGAGGGCGCACTCCTCCGCCGCGGCCGGATCGTCCAGGTCGCACACCCAGATCTGGGATCCGGGGGCGTGGGGCTGACACTGCTCGAGGACCTCCAGCAGGCGGTCCTCCCGTCGGGCCACCAGGGCGACCCGCGCCCCGGCTTCGGCCAGCATCGGGGCCAGCGCGGCACCGATTCCGGAGGAGGCGCCGGTGAGCAGGACCGACGCGCCGTCGACCTTCATCGTTGGAGCTCCGGTCCGGCGCGGCAGAGCACGGCCGCGGGCTCAATCCGAATCCGCTCGACGTTCACGGCGTGTCCTGCAGACTGCGCCAGTACTCGGCCGAGCCGCCCAGGAACTCTTGGAGGTTGGTGGCTTTGCCGGTGGCGAAGTCTTCGAAGTAGCCGGGCACGTAGATCTCGAAGATCCCGGTCGACAGCTGGTCGAGCACGGCGTCGACCACGATCTGCGGCGACTCCGGGGTGATGTCGGCCTTGAGGGGGTCGTTGCCAGGGAGGGTGAAGAGCTCGGTGTCGATGACCCCGGGGTTCACGACGTGGATCGCCACCGGCGAGTCCCAGACCTCGATGGCCAGGCACTCGCTGAACGCCGTGACCGCGGCCTTGGATGCGGCGTAGGCGGCCTCACCGGCCGGGCAGAGCCGAGCGGCCACCGAGGAGATGTTGATGATGTGGGCTTCGGTGCCCCGGGCCTGCATGCGGGGCAGGAGGGTCATGATCAGGCGGATCGGGGACGAGTAGTTGAGGGCCATCACCTCGTCGATCTCGGCGACGCTCAGGTCGGCCACGGTCCGGCGCTTGGGCATCCCCGCGTTGTTGATCAGCAGGTCGACGCCGCCCAGCTCGTCGTCGGCCTGCTCGGCGAAGCCGGCCACCCCGTCGAGGTCGGCCAGGTCCACGACCCAGGAGCGACAGTCGGGTTGGTGGGCCTGACAGCGCTCGAGGACCTCGGCCAGCCGGTCCTCCCGCCGGGCGCAGAGGCCGACGGTCGCCCCCTGTTCGGCCAGGCCCTCGGCCAGGGCGGCGCCGATGCCACCCGAGGCGCCGGTGACCAGTGCCGTCGTGCCGGCCAAGCCTTGTCCATCCCCCATGGGGCGAGGCTAGGCGAGGTCGGCGAACCGCTCTATCAGGTGGTCGATCTCCTGGACGCAGGCCAGGTACTCAGGCAGCTCGCCGCCCGCGGGGTCGGCCACCTCCTCCCAGGGCTCGAGGTGGACCGTGGCCGGCTGGAGCAGCTTCAGGCGGGCGGGGAGGGCCTCACCGGGCGGCGTGAGGTCCCGGACCAGGCGGTGCAGGGTGATGGTGCGGTCGGCCGCCTCGGGGTGTTGGCGGCGGATCCACTCCACGTGCTCGTTGGCCATGGCCACGATGACATCGGTCTCGGGCAGGTCATGGGCCCGGAGCTGGGCGCTGCGGTGGGACCGGGCGTCCTGGCCGACCGAGGCCAGCGCGTCCCGGGTCCGCCAGCTGACGGGGTGGCCGTCGACCACGTGGGTCCCGGCGGTGATGACCGTGGCCTCCGGCCGTCGGGCGGCGAACAGGGCCCCGGCCATGACCGACCGCGCCGCGTTCCCCGTGCACAGGAAGATCAGCTGCAAGGTCGGCGAGGATGCCACATTCGCGTTCCTTCGCTGCGCTCAGGAATCGCCGGCGCCGCCGATCCAGCGGTCGATCGGTGCCGCTCCGCTCCGCTTCGCAGCCTTTCGCGCCGCCGGACCGTGGTGTCGGCAGGTCAGGGGGTCCAGTCGGGAGGGGCGAGCTCGAAGCCGTCGAACTGGAAGGCGGGGCTGACGGTGCAGGTGACGAGGGTGGTGCCGTCGGGGGCGTCGGCGGTCTGCCAGGCGCCGGCGGGGATCAGGACCTGGGGCTCCTGGCCGGCGGCCAGGTCGGGGCCGAGGACGTGGACGGTGATCGGCTCGTCGCCCTGCTGGATGCGCAGGGTCACCGGGGCGCCGAGGTGGTACAGCCACAGCTCGTCGGCGTCGACCCGGTGCCAGTAGGAGCGCTGTCCCTCCCGCAGCAGGAAGTAGACGGCGGTGCCCGCGCCCCGGCTGCCGTCACCCGGGTCGTGACGCCAGGTCTCCCGGTAGTACCCACCCTCCGGATGCGGCTCGAGGTCGAGGTGCTCGATGATCTCGTCGGCGTCCACGGCCCGGAACCCTCCCACGTACTCTCCACGGCGTGGGGGCACTGGACGGTCTGACGGTGGTGGAGCTGGGTGGCGGGGTCGCCTCGGCGTACGCCACCAAGCTCCTGGCCGACCTCGGGGCCTCGGTGGGCAAGGTCGGGTCGCCTCGCCCCGAAGGCTTGGGCGCCTACCTCGACGCCGGCAAGACACTGCTCGACGAACCGGTCGACGCCGACATCGTCGTCGAGGACCTCGGGCCCGGCGGGCTCGAGGCAACCGGGCTGACGCCGACCGGCGCCGTCGTGCGCATCTCGCCCTTCGGCCAGGCCGGGCCCCGTGCCGACCAGCCGGCCACGGAGCTCACGGTGCAGGCGTCCGGGGGCTGGGTGTCCAACCACGGCATCCCGGGCCTCGACCCGGTCCGCACCGGTGGACGGGCGCCCGCCTACGTCGCCGGGGGCTACGCCGCGGCGGCCGCCCTGACCGCCCACCGGACCGCGGTCGCCACGGGCGAGCCCGTCGTCGTCGACCTCTCGATCCAGGCCTGCCTGATCGGCACCCTCCCGTACCCGATGCTCTTTCAGTTCACGCTCGACAAGGTGGGTCAGCGGTTCGGTGAGCGGCGCTACGTCGTTCCCGGCATCGTCCCCTGCGCCGACGGCCACGTGGGCATCAACTGCCTGACCGGCCAGCATTGGCTCGACGTGTGCGCCCTCCTCGATCTGCCGCAGTGGGAGCGCCGGCAGCGGGAGGTGATCGAGGACACGGCCTATGCCGACTTCCTGGCCGATGCCCGTCCCTGGCTGGAGACCCACGGGGCCGAGGAGATCGTGGCCATCTGCCAGGCCCTGCGCATCCCGGCGGCACCCATCGGGAACGGGATCAACCTCCCGGGCCTGTCCCAGTTCGTCGAGCGGGGCTTCTACGCCGAGCTCCCCGGCACCGACGTCGTCGCCCCGGTCGCCCCCTACCGGCTGTCGGCGACACCGGCCCGGCCCGGCCCACCGCCCGCCCCCGGCGAACTGGCGCCGACCACACCACGGATCCGTGGTGCCGGCGACGCAAGTTCGGTCGGCATGCCGTTCGCCGGGCTGAAGGTGGTCGACCTCAGCATCTTCTGGTCGGCCCCCTACCTCTCGATGTACCTCGGCTCGCTGGGGGCGGACGTGGTCAAGATCGAGTCGGTCCAGCGCCCCGACGGCTTCCGCTACTCGGCGTCGTTCCCCGAGCTGGGGCCCGACTGGTACGAGCGCTCGCTGGTCTGGCAGGCCACCAACCTCTCGAAGAAGGACATCACCCTCGACCTGACCCGGACCGAGGGCCAGGAGCTGGTCTGGCAGCTGCTCGACGGGGCCGATGTCCTCATCGAGAACTTCTCGCCCCGAGTGGTCGAGTCCTTCGGCCTGTCCGAGGGGGCCGTCCGGGAGCGCCACCCCGGGCTCGTCTACCTGCGCATGCCGGGCTTCGGCCTGGTCGGCCCGTGGCGGGACCACGTGGGCTGGGCCATGGTCTACGAGCAGGCCTGCGGGCTGGCCCAGGTCACGGGCTTCCCGGACGGACCCCCGCTCAACCCTGGCGGGTTCGCCGACCCGGTCGTCGGCATGCACGCCGCCGTGGCGCTGCAGGCTGCCCTCCGCCACCGGGACCGGACCGGAGAGGGCCAGCTCGTCGAAGTGGCCCAGGTCGAGGTGATGGCCGCCGTCACCGCCGAGCAGGTCATCACCGCGGCGGCGACGGGCCAGGCGCCCGGACGGACGGGCAACCAGTCCGACGAGGCCGTGTTCGAGGGTGTGTACGAAGCCGACGACGGCTGGGTGGCGGTCTCCGTGCGGGACGCCGAGGACCAAGCCGCCCTGGACCGGTCCTTCGGCCCCACCGACGAGGAGGCGCTGGCGGGCTGGATCGCCGAGCGCTCGGCCGCGGATGCCGCGGAGGCCGTGCTCGCCGCCGGGGTGCCGGCGGCCGTCGTGCTGACCGTGCCCGGGATGCTCGCCGAGCCGCAGCTCGTCGCCCGGGGCTACTACCAGCCCCTGACCCACCCGCTCGTGGGCGAGGTGCCCTATCCCGGCTGGCCCATGTCGTTCTCAGCCGGCGTCCCCGGCCACCACCGCTGGGTCGCCCCCACCCTCGGCCAGGACAACGACGAGATCCTCGGCGGCCGCCTCGGCCTGTCCGCCGACGACCTCGCCGCCCTCCGCGAGCAGAAGGTCATCGGCGAGTCCCTCCGATGACCGCCGACCCGACCGGGGCGCTGCTGGGCGACCTCTGGGATGACGCCGTGGCGGCGGCGGTCGAGCAGAACCCGCAGGCCAGCGCGGCCTGCGTCAGACTGCTGACGGACCGGCCGCCCTCGGTCGAGGACGGGCTGGTTGCCGAGTCCCTGGCCTACGCCGAGCTCCAGGCCGGCCCCGAGTTCGCCCTCTGGCTGGACGAGCGGGGACCGGTCACTCCTGTCCCGTCGCCCGGGCCCGTCCTGCTGGACCGGGAGGGCGACCACCTGACCATCACCCTCAACCGACCCGAGACCCACAACGCCGTCGACGTCGCCCTGCGTGACGGCTTGTTCGAGGCGCTCGAGCTGGTCGAGGCCGATCCGACCTTGACCGTCACGCTGCGGGGCGCCGGACCGTCGTTCTGCAGCGGGGGCGACCTCCGAGAGTTCGGCACCTTCCCCGATCCCGCATCGGCCCACGCCATCCGCCTCGAGCGGCTACCCGCCCGTGCGCTGGCCGCCGTCGCCGACCGTGTGACGGCGCAGGTCCACGGCCATTGCGTCGGTGCCGGCGCTGAGCTGGCCGCCTTCTGTCACCGGGTCATCGCCGATCCCGGCACCCTGTTCCGCCTCCCCGAGGTGTCCATGGGCCTGGTGCCGGGCCAGGGGGGGACCGTCAGCATCCCCCGCCGCATCGGGGCTCAGCGATCGGCGTGGCTCGCGCTCACTGGCCGGCCGATCGACGCCTCTACGGCTCTCGAGTGGGGCCTGGTCGACCAGCTCACCCGTTCTGGCCCCTGAAGCTCGTGGCCCATCACAAACGACAGGTTCCAGAACGGGTCAGAGTGAGCAGGGGTCGATGCCCTTGACGTCCAGCACCCGGACCACCGACGTGGCGATCTGGTCGGCGTCGAGCGCCCCGTTCTGCATCCCCCGCACCAGCCGGTCGAGCACCAGCCCGGGGCTCGGCAACGTGGCGAACAGGGCGACGTCGGCGCCCGCTCGCAGGGCCTGGAAGGCCAGCTCTTCGGGCGGGCCCTGCCCGGTCACCCCTCCCATGGACAGCGAGTCGGTGAAGATCAGGCCGTCGAACCCGTACTCGTCCCGGAGGAGGTCGGTGATGATCCCGCTGGACAGGCTGGACGGCCCGAAGATGGTCACGTCGGGCACGACCATGTGGCCGACCATCACGGCGACGTCGGACTCGAGCAGGGTGTCGTAGGGGACGAGGTCCCGGTCCCGCATCTCGGTCAGCGGCGGGGCACTGACCACGCCGTCGTGGCTGTCGCCGGTCGTGTTGCCGTGGCCGGGGAAGTGCTTGAGCGTGGGCAGGATCCCGGCCTCGACGAAGGCGTCGACGTAGGCCTGCCCGTACCGGGTGACGAGGGCGGGGTCACTGCCGAAGGTGCGGTCGTCGCCCAGAGGGTCCCGACCGTCGCCGGGCAGGACGTCGACCACGGGGGCGAAGACCACGTCGATGCCGAGCGTGGCCATCGACTGGGCGTGGGCCAGCACCTGGGCCTGGGCCCCGGCCGGGTCGGTCGTGGCCGCCATCCGCTCCTCGGACGGGAACGGCCCGAGCACGTCCCGCAGGTCCTGGACGGCGCCCCCCTCCTCGTCCACCGCCACCAGCGGCGGGATGGTCGACGCATCCTTCAGGGCCTGGATGCGGGCGATGGGCCGGTCGGCGGACAGGCTCTGCAGGAAGACGGTCCCGATGCCCAGGTCGGCGATGTGCTGGGCCTGGAGGTCAGGGGCCTGCCCGTCGACCGACACCGCCAGGAGCTGGCCGAACTGCCGGCGGGGCGGCAGGGCCCGGGCGCAGGCGATGCGGGGGTCCTCGGCACTCCCGGCGATCGGGGCGGCGACCCGGCCGGGGGCGGCGGTGGTCGTGGTCGGCACCGGGTCCTCGCGGTCGCCGGTCAGCCCGTCCCACGACGCGACCAGACCGCCGATGAGGAGGAAGGCGAGGACCAACCCGATCCGCCGCAGCCACCGCATCGTCTCAGCCTGCCGTACGGCGGGATGGTTCGGGCTAGCGGCCCGCGATCGGTCGCCAGAACGGGGCGGTGACCTCGCCGTCGACGCCGGCGAAGCGGAGCGGGGCGAAGACGACCTCGAGGGGCTGGTCGATGTGCAGGCCGGGGGCCCGCGGGTCCACGTCGACCAGGCGGGTGGCCAGGCGGGCGGCCGGGTCTTCGTCGACGGCCACCAGAGCGGTGACGAAGGGCGGCTCGTACTGAGGGAGGAACTGCTGGTGGACGACCACCCAGGAGAACAGGGTCCCGCGCCCGGAGAGGTCGACCCAGGTGAGGCCGCCCCCACCGCAGCGGGCGCAGGTTTCCGCGGGGTACCAGACCAGGCGCCCGCAGGCATCGCAGCGGGGGAGGGACAGCCGCTGCTCGGCTGCGGCCGCCCAGAACGGAGCGGTCGGGGCCCAGTCCGTCTCGGGCAGTGGGAAGCCCGGCGCGGTCACGCCGCGCTCCGGCGCAGGACCAGGGTGGCGGCCTCGGGGCCCGTGTAGCCGCCGTAGATGCCGATCTCGGCGCCGGCCACCTGGTTGGCGGCCTCGCCCCGGAGCTGGCGCACGACCTCGACCACGTGGGCGATGCCCAGGACGTAAGCGTGGGAGAGCATCCCGCCGTGGGGGTTGTAGGGCAGGGAGCCCCCGTCGACCCGCAGCTCGCCGGCCTCGGCGAAGGCGCCCCCGTCACCCTTGGCGCAGAAGCCCAGGTCCTCGATCTGCATGAGGCTGACGATCGTGAAGGGGTCGTAGGCCGTGGCCACGTCGACGTCCGACGGTCGGATGCCGGCCATGGCGAAGGCGGCCGGCCCGGCGAACACCTGGGGCGTGCTGGTGAAGTCGCCCTGTTGGGCCCAGTGGGTGCCCGTGTGGGACCGCCCCAGCCCGATCCCCGCCACCTCGACGGACGGCCGGTCCAGGTCCCGGGCTCGTTCCGGCGTGGTCATCACGTAGGCCGCCCCGCCGTCGGAGATGAGGCAGCAGTCCTCCTTGCGGAACGGCTCAGCCAGGTAGGGCGAGGCCAGGTAGTCGTCCAGGCTCAGGGGTCGGTCGTGCATGACCGCGCCGGGCGTGGCGTTGGCGTGCTCCCGGCAGGCGACGGCGATGGCCCCGAGCTGGGCCTCGGTCGTCCCGTACTCGTGCATGTGCCGGCGGGCGATGGTGGCGAAGTAGACGGGCTGAGGGAACCAGCCGAACGGGGCCTCGAGGTTGCCCTTGAAGCGCTCCTCGGCGTGCACCTGCCCCGGCCCGCCGGTCATGGACCCCCGCTGGGTCGCCCAGGCCACGGCGAACGAGTTGACGATGACCGAGGCCTCGCCGCTCGCCAAGGCCTCAGCCGCAGGGACGGGGGCGGTGGCCGCCCAGCGCATCCCGCCCCCGCCGGTCGACTCCCACAGGTCGTGGCTGGTGCCGAAGTGGGCGTGGAAGGCGGCGGCGTCGAGCTGGTCGGGCACGCCGGGGCCGAGCATGATCCCGTCGACGTCCTCGGGCCGGAGGCCGGCGTCGGCCAGGGCCCGTTCGACGGCGGTGGCGGCGATCTCGGTCGGCGTGCGGCCCGATGCCCGGCTGTGCTCGGACTCGCCGACCCCGACGATGGCCACCTTCCCTCCGACGTCGTCGAGGGGGACGTTCGTGCCCCAGTCGTCGCTCATGGCCGGGGGCTCACGCGTTGAGGGGTCGATCGCCGATCACGGAGGTGTTGCGTAGCCGCTCCAGCTCGTCGGGACCCAACCCCAGCTCACCGCCGAGGATCTCGTCGTTGTGCTCCCCGATCAGTGGGGCCGGCGTGCGGTGCCAGGGCCGGTCGCCCCGGGAGGCGAAGCGGTACGGCAATGAGGGGATGTGGTGCAGGCCGACGACCGCCCGCTGCATCGGCTCGAAGAACCCCCGGGCCACCAGCTGAGGGTTGCGATCGACGGCCCCGGGCGACACCACCTCGGCACAGGGCACACCGGCGTCGACCAGCGCGGCGACCGCGTCGGCCACCGGCCGGTCGGCCGCCCACTGCCCCAGCGCCTCGTCCAGCCGGTCCTGGGCCGCACGGCGTCCGGCGTGGTCGGCCAGGGTGGGATCGTCGGCCAGGTCGGCCCGACCGAGGACCGGGCCCAGGGCGGCCCACTGGGCACCCGTCGTCACTGCGACGGCGACCCAGCGCTCGTGCTCGGCGCAGGGGTAGACGCCCTGGGGGGCGGCGACAGGGCCCCGATTGCCTTCTCGGGGCTGGACGATCCCGTAGGCGTCGGCCTCGACCATTGGTCCCGCCGCGGTGGCCAGCGCGGCCTCGACCATCGGGACCTCCAGGAGCAGCCCCTCACCGGTGCGGTCCCGTTCCTCCAGGGCCACGAGGAGCGCGAAGGCGGCGTGCTGTCCCGCCAGGGGATCACACGGGCCCCGGGGCACGATGGGAGGCAGGTCGGCCCAGCCGGTGATGAAGGCCAAGCCGGTCAGCTGCTCCATCGTGGGGGCGTAGCCGGTGCGGTCCCGCCATGGGCCGTCGAGGCCGAAGCCCGGCATGCGGACCATCACGGCCCGAGGGGAGGCGGCATGGATCACGGGCCAGTCGAGGTCGAACTGCTCCATCACCCGGGGGGAGAAGTTCTCGAGGACGGCGTCGGCCCCTCGGACCAGCTCCAGCAGCAGGCGTCGACCGTCATCGGTCGCCAAGTCGAGGGTCACGGCCCGCTTGCCCGCGTTCGTCCCGCAGAACACCGGGGCCCACTCCCACCACTGCTCGGTGGTGGGTGGGCGGGTGCTGGTGAAGCGCATCCCGTCCGGGCGTTGCACGGACTCGACCTTGACCACGTCGGCTCCGAGGGCGGCGAGGGTGACTCCGGCCGACGGACCGGCCCAGAAACAGGTGAGGTCGACGATGCGGACGCCGGCGAGGGGCAGCCCCGGGGCGTCGGCGTCGGGTGCGGGGCCCGGACGGGCATCCCATTCGACGGCCCCGGTGTGCTCACCCAGGGCGGGCGCGGGGCCGAACTCGGTCCCGGCGTGGTCACCGAGGCGGTAGGGGACCCGGGGTTGGCGGCCGTGGGGGCCCTCGACGAAGACGCCGCGCGCCGTGAACTGCTCGACCTCGGTGACGGTGGCCCCGTCGCCGATCGGGGCGACGGGGACCCGCAGCTCGGAGGCCCGCTGGATGATCTCGTCGGTCCGGTGGCGGGTGGTCCAGGCCTGGACGGCGGCCTCGAACTCGTCGGCCCGCTTCGTGCGCACGTTGATGTCGACCAGCGCCTCGTCGGCCAGCAGGTCACCCCGCTCGATGAGGACGAGGAAGTCCTTGAACTGCTGGTTGGCGATGGTGGCGAAGCCGACCCAGCCGTCGGCGGTGGGCTCGATCGACGGGTGGTCGATGTGGCGGAAGGCGGGCTCCTCGGGGGCGACGACGCCGTAGAGCTCGGCGAAGAGGGGCCCATAGGTGTTCATGCCGAGGGCCATGGACTCGAGCATCGACAGGTCGACCTGCTCGCCCACGCCCGTGGCCCGGCCCGCCCGCCAAGCGGCGACGGCGGCCACAGCGGCATTGACTCCCGCCTGGAACTCGCCGAAGCGCCCCCCGACGGCGAGCGGGGGACGGTCCTTGCGCCCCCGAGAGCCGGTCGAGCCGCAGGCCGCCTGCAGGGTGAACTCCGTCGCCGGACGGTTGACCCACGGTCCGCTGGACCCGAACGGGCTGATGGTGAGGACGACCAGGTGGGGGTGGGCCGCCGTCAGGCCGGCGGCCTCGAGCGAGCCATCGCCGATCACGATGTCGGCCCCCGCAGCCAGGTCGCCGACGGTGCCGACGACCGAGCGCTTCGACGTGTTCAGGAACCGGAAGAGGGCCGAGTCCTGACCGTCGGGCAGGTCGAGGCCGGCCGCCGTCCACCGGCGCAGGGGGTCACCGTCCGGCGACTCGACCTTGACCACGTCGGCCCCGGCGTCGGCCAGGAGCTTGGTCGCGTAGGGGCCGGCCACCTCCGTCGACGCGTCGATGACCCGCAGTCCCCCCAGCACCCGAACAGCATGGCCGAACCACAGGACCCTCCCGTTCTGGTTGCGGCCCACCGCGGTGACACGCGGGGGAGCGCAACCAGAACGGGGTCAGAGGGCGTCGGCGAGGTGGTCGCGGAAGCGGGTGAGGACCGAGGACCAGGCGGCCCGCAGGTCGACGGCCTCGGCCTCGTCGGCCGCGAACTGGTGGACCTCGACCCGGCTGCCCGTGGCCGTCGGCAGGACCCGCAGGTACGCCGTGCGCAGGTCGGCGGGCACGGGGACGTCCTGGGCATCGAAGTCCCAGCGCATGGCCAGAAGGGTCGGCGGGGCGACCACGTCGTAGATCCCGCGCACCCGGATGCCCCGTTCGGTCTCGCAGGCGAACCGACCGTCGACGATGCTCACGGGCACGCCCAGCCAGCGCGAATAGCGCTCGGGGTCGACGAAGCCCGAGAAGGCGACCTCGGGCGGCTGGTCGACCTCGACCCGCAGGACCACGACGTCGGCGCCGACCGCGGTCACGTCGTCGTCGACCGGCCGATCGGGGGGCGCCCACCGCCCCGTGTGGCTGAGCAGGGCCTCGAAGCCCCGGAACGCGTCTTGGCGGGCCCGGTACCGGCGGAAGTTGCCCTCGGCCCGCATGGTCACGAGGCCCGCACCACGGAGGACGGTGAGGTGCTGGGAGATGGTCGGCGGGGTGACGGCGAACGCCGCGGCGATGTCTCCGGCGGCCATCTCGCGGTCCCAGACCATCCAGAGGATCTCCCGCCGGACCGGTGAGGACAGGGCGTCGAGCAACCGCTGGGGCCCTTCCGTCACCTGCCTCACCGTAGCCGATTGGACGAGCTATTTCGACTGTGATCTAATTTGGTTCCAATCGAATCAAGGAGGCTCGTGATGGCGAACTTCGTACTGGCCTATCGGGGCGGCAGCGTGCCGGACAGCGAGGCCGATCAGCAGGCGACCATGGAGGCCTGGATGGGCTGGTTCGGCAGCCTCGGCGATGCCGTGGTCGACGGTGGGGCGCCCTTCGGCGCCTCGATGTCGCGCACCGGCGACGGCCAGCCCGCCGACGGCGCCGACTCGGCGCTCACCGGCTACTCCATCGTGTCCGCGGGCTCGCTGGCCGAGGCCACGGAGCTGGCCGGGGGCTGCCCGGTCCTGCAGAGCGGTGGCAGCGTCGACGTCTACGAGTCGATGCCCATGTGATCCCGGTTCTGGTGGCAACCCCGTGTCGTGGAGAACACGGGGCAGCCACCAGAACGGTGATCACCAGCTGGGGACGGCCATCCCGGGCAGGGTGCGGTCGTGGTCGGCGAAGAGCTCGTCCTTCTTGGTGGCCAGCTCCTCGGGGGTCCAGGTGCCGTCCTTGTGGAGGTGGCCGGCGATGCTCCAGCCCTCCATGACCCAGACGTCGCCGCCGATGACCACGAAGACCTGGCCGTTGACGTCGGCGGCGTCGTCGGAGGCCAGCCACGCCACCAGGGGCGAGATGTTCTCGGGCAGGAACCGGTCGAACTGGCTGTCGTCCTCGGGGGCGTTGAAGAACTCCATGGAGTCGGTCATCGCCGTGCGGGCCCGGGGGGCGATGACGTTGCCGGTCACCCCGTAGGCGGCCAGCTCCCGGCCGAACACGATGGCCAGCGTGGCGATGCCCGACTTCGCCGCGGCGTAGTTGGCCTGGCCGGCGTTGCCGAACAGCCCGGCCTCACTGGACGTGTTGATGATGCGGCGGGGGGCGTCGTGGCCCGCTTTGGACTGCGAGCGCCAGTACGCACCGGCGTGGCGGGACGGGCAGAAGTGGCCTTTGAGGTGGACGTTGATGACCGCGTCCCACTCGTCCTCCTCCATGTTGAAGGACATCTTGTCCCGGAGGATCCCGGCGTTGTTGACCAGGATGTGGAGATCGCCGTAGGTGTCGACGGCCTGCTCGATCATCTCCTTGGAGGCGTTCCAGTCCGACACGCTCGTGCGATTGGCCACGGCCTCGCCGCCGGAGGCGTTGATCTCGGCCACGACGTCCTCGACCCCGTCGCCGAGGTCGTTGAGGACGAGGCGAGCGCCCTCGGCGGCGAAGAGCTTGGCATGGGCCGCCCCCAGGCCCTGTCCGGCGCCGGTG
This sequence comes from uncultured Microthrixaceae bacterium, assembly GCA_963725155.1. Lineage (GTDB taxonomy): Bacteria > Actinomycetota > Acidimicrobiia > Acidimicrobiales > DATDAH01 > DATDAH01. The sequence goes on along the minus strand of CAVRXU010000008.1, from coordinate 464,064 downwards.
ATGATGGCGACCTTCCCGTCGAGCGTTCCCATGTCGGCGTACTCCTCTGGCTGGTTGGCGAGCGGCGGGTGAGCTTACGACGGCCCTGACGGGGCGTCAGATCCCGCGCCGGCCCGGCTCAGCTCAGGAAGCCCGGTTCGATGCCGGCCACGGCGGCGACGACCAGGCCGACGACGAGGAGGGCGCCCGCCCGCCGGGTGTGGAGGAAGGCGATGGCGGCGTACCAGAGCGGCCAGATGGGGAAGCCCTTCGGCGGCTCGGCCGGCTTCGGCTCCGTCAGGGGCCCCCACGCCTCGACCAGGGTGGGCAGGCCCAGGGCCACGACGACCACGGGCCAGGGCAGAGCGCCGATGGCGACGCCGACGATGGCGGTGAGGTAGAAGCCGACCATCATCCCCCGGGTGACGGCGAGGGCCCGGGTGTCGCCGAGGATCACCGGCAGGGTGCGGATGCCCTCCCGCTCGTCCCAGGGAGCCTTGTCGACGTGCTTGCCCATGAGGACCGTGGTGCACAGCAGGCCGTAGGGGACCGAGGCGGCGTAGACCTCCCAGGGGATGGAGCCCACCGCCGAGTAGTAGACGCCCCCGACCATGAGCGGGCCCCACACGACGAAGACGTCCGGTTCACCGAGGCCGCGCTTCTTCAGCCGCAGCGGAGGAGCGGTGTAGGCCGCCGACAGGAAGAACCCGGCCAGGGCGAAGGCGATGACGGGCCAACCCCGGGCCATGAACAGGACGACGCCCACCCCGACGTCGACGAGGTTCACGGCGATGGCCGCCGTGGCCAGGCCCCGCTTGGTGATGTACCCCTCGAGCACCGGGTGCGGCGAGTACATGGCCCGTGGGTAGTCGGCCTTGTCCAGCCCGGTCGTGCTGTCGAACAGGTCGTTCATCAGGTTGTTGGCGGTGTGGGCCAGGATGATCCCGAGGAAGGCCAGCGCGAACCAGCCGGCGTTGAAGCCGTCGGCGTGGACCGCGAGCAGGCCGGCGACGAGGCCGGCCGTCACCGTCATGGGCAGCACCGCCGCCCGGGTCAGGAAGAGCCAGCGGCTGACCAGGTCCATCTCGCCGGAAGCGGGTGGGTTGGTGGTGGTCAGCACCTCCCGCCAGCGGGACGGGAGGCTCTGGTGCTTGGTCGGCTCGGTCGACGTCACGACCGCGGACCCCACTGCTCGACCGCGGCTTGCTCGGCCGCCTCGACCGCGTCGGCGGCGGCCTTCCCGACGGCGCCGTCGGCGACAGGATCCGGCTTCGCGACGACACCCTTCGCGTTGCGTTCGGGGGGCCCGTGATCCGGCTCCGGGATGTCGTCGACGCCGACGTGGAACGGCACCGAGGTGACCACCGTCCGGGGCCGGAACAGGAGGCGGGCCTTGAGGGCGAGCGCGTTCTGGTTGTGGAAGATCTGCTCCCACCAGTGGGAGACCACGAACTCCGGGAGGATGACCGTGGTGACGTGGTCCTCTCCATTGCGGGCGTCCAGCTCGTCGAGGAAGGCCAGGACGGGCGGGACCAGGTCCCGGTACGGCGCCTCGACCACCTCGAGGGGCAGGGTCAGCCCGTACTGTCGCCACTGTTCGCGGAGGCTGGCCTCGGCCTCCGCGTCGGGCGCGATGCTGACGGCCAACAGATGCTCAGGATGCAGTCGGCGGGCGTAGTCGATGGCCATGAGTGAGCCCCGGTGGACCCCGGCGACGAGGACGACGGCGGTGTGGGTGCGGACCGGCGCCTCCCACTTCGGCGTGCATCGCAGGGCGTCGGCCACCTTCGCGTAGTGCCGGTTCACGCCCTTGAGGGCGACCATGATGATCGGGATCACCACGGCGGGGATCCAAGCCCCGATGGTGAACTTCGAGATCAGGACGACCAGGAGCACGATGAACGTCGCGACGGCGCCCGTGCCGTTGATGGCGATGCCCGACTTCCAGTTGGTGTCCCGCAGGCGCCAGTGGTGCACGACCATGCCCGACTGGGACAGCGTGAAGGCGGTGAAGACGCCGACGGCGTAGAGCGGGATCAGCGCGCTGGTGTCGCCACCGAAGGCGACGATGAGGACGAGAGCTCCGCCGGCCAGCACCACGATCCCGTTGCTGAACACCAGGCGATCACCCCGGTTGGCCAACTGACGGGGCAGGAAGCGGTCGCCCGCCATCAACGAGGCCAGGCGGGGGAAGTCGGCGTAGGCGGTGTTGGCAGCCAGGATCAGGATCGCTGCGGTGAAGGCCTGCAGGGCGAAGTAGGTGAAGCTGTCGCCGCCGAACACCGCCCGGGCCATGGTCGACAGGACGGTCTGCTCCTCGGACAGGGTCGGCTGGAGGCGATGGGCCAGGACCGAGATGCCGAGGAAGGCCGTCCCCAGGATGACACCCATCCAGGTCAGGGTCCGCCCCGCGTTGCGGCTCTCGGGCGCCTTGAAGGCGCTGACCCCGTTGCTGATGGCCTCGACCCCGGTCAGGGCCACGGCACCGGACGAGAACGCTCGGAGGAGGGCGAACAGGGTGACGCCGCTGACCAGTGCGCCGTTGTCGGTGAAGTGGTCGAGCTGGGCCTGGTTGACCGGGAGGGGCGGGAGTTCGCCGGTATACGAGCGGTAGAGGCCGAGAACGATGAGAGCGGTCAGGGTGACGATGTAGCCGTAGGTCGGGAAGGCGAAGAGGCGGCCCGATTCCTTGACCCCGCGGAGGTTGCCCAGGGTGAGGATGACGATGAGGGCGCTGCAGATCAGGACCTCGTCACCCCGTAACGACGGAATCGCGGAGGTGATGGCGGCGACGCCGGCCGAGATCGACACGGCCACCGTCAGCGTGTAGTCGACGAGCAGGGAGGCGCCGGCGACCAGGGACGGGTTCACCCCGAGGTTCTCCCTGGAGACCACGTAGGACCCGCCCCCACCCGGATAGGCGTGGATCGTCTGGTGGTAGCTGGTGACGACGATGATCAGCAGGAGGATGACGACGATGGACAGCGGGACGAGGTAGTCGAGGGCGGCCATCGCCGCCAGGGGCACGAGGACGACCAGGATCTCCTCGGTGGCGTACGCGGTGGACGAGATGGCGTCGGAGGCGAACACGGCCAGCGCGATGGGCTTGCCGAGACGCTGCTCGCCCTCGAGATGGGACTCCAGCGGTCGGCCGACGATGACCCGCTTGACCGTCGAGTACAGGCTCACGGCGGGGACGGTAGTGGGACAGATGCCGGTGGCCGAAGGCGACTCGTGAACGACGTGTTAACGAATTGCCTAGTCGCCATGGGATCGTGAGTCGGTCGCGAGGTAGGCCCGGCGAGCCTCCTCGATGGCCTCCAGGGCCGCCTCGCGATTGTCCCAGCCCCGCACGTCGGCGTCCTTGTGGGGCTCCAGCGCCTTGTAGACCTCGAAGAAGTGATGGATCTCCTGCAGCAGGTGATCGGGCACGTCGGTCAGGTCGTTGAAGGACTCCCAGCGGGGGTCACCGGCGGGGACGCACAGCACCTTGGCGTCGGGCCCGGCCTCGTCCTTCATCCAGAACACGCCGATCGGGCGGGCCCGGATGTGACAGCCGGGGAAGGTCGACTCGTCGAGCAGCACGAGCACGTCCAGGGGGTCGCCGTCCCCGGCCAGCGTGTCCGGGATGAAGCCGTAGTCCGCCGGGTACTGCGTCGCCGTGAACAGGTTCCGGTCCAGCCAGATCTGCCCCGAGTCGTGATCGATCTCGTACTTGTTCCGCGACCCCTTCGGGATCTCGACCACGACCTCGATTTCCATGTCTCCGGTGACGCTACGCCCTTCGGCCACGGGACGGCGGCGCCACCCCCGGTCGAGCGGGACCGCCGGCCGCCCGGGATCCGTCCGGCACGCTCAGCCCCGCCAATTGGTGCAGTCGACGCCGTAGCCCTCGAAGAGCTGGATCACGATCTCGGGCATCATCGTCTGCGGTGGCCAGTGGTAGTCATGGGCCCGCTGGGTGGCGGTGTAGGTGACGAACTTCTTGACCTGGTCGAGGTCGAGGAGGACACCCCTTCGGGAGATCTGGCGCTCGTAGCGCTCGGCGTGGTCGGGACCGAGCACGAAGTTCATGGCGTCGCACATGGTGACCATGCTCACGTTGTTCCAGTCGTGGGGGCTGGCCGAGATGTGCATGAGGATCCCGTCGTGGGACGTGGAGGTCACCTCGAAGTCCTTCGACGTGATCGTGATGGGCTCCATGCAGCAGGCGCACCAACCCTCGAGGCGGAGCTCCCGGCCCGCGAACGCCGGCATGTTGGACATGGCCGTCGCCTCGCTGGCACAGCCGGCGTAGCTGTGGAACTCGTCGTCGATGAACACCGCCACCTGGCTCGGGTAGGCACTGAACGGCGGGGCCTTCAGCAGGTTGGCGTTCTGGGTGTCGAGGTCGACGGTGAAGATGATCCCGAGGTCCATCGCCTTGTAGGCGTCGATGATCTGGCGCCGGTCCAGGTCGAGGGCCTGGCTCACGTCGCGCAGGCTGGGCGGGCGCCGCTCGTCACTCCAGAACCGGAACACGAACTCCCGGACTCGCTTGGCGTCCTCGGTGAACTCGAAGGTGGGGACGTTCTGGGCCATCGATGATCAATGCTCCTTGTCGGGGGGACGGTGGGTCAACGGGCGAGCAGGTTCAGGCGGACGGTCAATGGGAACTGGGCGCACACCGGCGGGAGGTCGGGGGGCCCGTCCATCTTGTGGACCGTCGTGCCCAGGGCGCCGGCGAGGCGGCTGAGGGAGGCGGCCGGGCTCTCGGGGTCACGGCTGGGGTCGAGCAGGATCAGGGTGTCCTCGGCGCCGAGGTCGGTGACGAGCCCGCCGAGCAGGTCGGCGGCGTCCACGCCCTCGGCGGGCAGGCCCGCCGCCCGGAAGCCCACGGCGGCGTGGCGGGCGGTGACCGCGGCGGGGCCCCCGCCGGCCACCAGGAGGGCCCGGGCGGGGGGCAGGATGTCGGGGAGGTTGGGGTCGACGGCCACGGCCGCCACCGCCCCCGGGATGCGGGCCAGGTCAGCTGCGGTAGCCCCGTGGGCCCCGCCCGCCAGGGCGATGCGGGCCAGCCGGAGGGCCGCCGTCAGGTGGCGCGTGGTGCTGTCGTCCTCGACCGGCATCTCCGGCAGTTCGACGACGAGGGCGCCCGCGCCGGCCGCCACGCGTTGGCCGAACTCGAGGAACTCGTCATCGGGCCCGATGAGGACCACGGTGTCGGCCGGACCGATCAGGCCGGAGAGCTGGGCATGGCCGTCGGCGCCGATGGCCCGGCACGACCGCCCGGTTCCGGCGAAGAGGTGGGTGACGAGCTCGGCGGCGTCGTGGTGGCTACCGATGCCGAGGAGCCAGAGGTGGGCGGGCAGGCCGATGGAGGGGAGCGGGGCGTCCAGCGCGTCGGCCAGGGCGGCGGCGAGGTCGAGGGGGTCGACGGGCACGGTCAGCAGGCGCTCAGCGGTCGGCGAACCGGGCCCGCAGGGCCGCAGCATCGTCATCGGTCAGTTCGGAGTAGTCGCCGTCGCGGTCGGGTCGCCACCAGACCGGGTCGGCCACGGCCCAGCCCTCGGAGCGCAGCTCGCGCTTCAGGTACTTGTTGGTCGACGTCGCGGGGAGGGCGTCCATCACCCGGACGTAGCGAGGTGCCCACTTGGTCCCCAGGTCGGCCTGCTCGGTGAGGAATGCGGCCAATCCGGCCCCGTCGAAGCCCGATGGGCCCGGGACCACCGCGGCCATGACCTGGTCGCCCACGACCTCGTCGGGCACGGCGTACACCGCCACCTCGGCGATGTCTGCATGCCGGGCCAGGATGCGCTCGACGGGGGCGGCGGCGAAGTTCTCGCCGTCCACCCGCAGCCACTCGAAGCCCCGGCCGGCGAAGTAGACGAAGCCGTCGGCGTCCACGTACGCGAGGTCGCCGGTCCAGTAGACGCCGTCACGGACCCGCTCCCGGTTGGCCTCGTCGTTGGCGTAGTAGCCCTCGAACCCGGCGGCGCCGGTGGTGCTCACCATCTCGCCGATGGCCTCGTCGGGGTTGAGGAGCACGCCGTCGGTGTCGAAGCGGGCGGGGGGGCAGGTCTCCCCGGTCTCGGGGTCTCGGACCTCGATGCCCTGGCTCGCCTTCCCCAACGAGCCCGGCGGTTGGTCGGGGTCCCGGGTGACGACGGCGCCGCCCTCGGTCGAGCCGTAGTTGTCGACGACGATCGCCCCGAAGCGCTCGCTGAACCGTTGCACGTCCCGTTCGGCGGCTTCGTTGCCGAAGACGACCCTCAGCGGGTTGTCGGCGTCGTCGGGGCGTTCGGGGGTGGCCAGGACGTAGGCCAAGGGCTTGCCGACGTAGTTGAAGTAGGTGACGCCGAAGTCGCGGATGTCGTCGATCATCGCCGATGCCGAGAACTTTCGTCGCAGCACCATCGTCATTCCGGCGACGACGGACGGCGACCACCCGGCGAACAGGGCGTTGGAATGGAACAACGGCATGGCCAGGTAGGCGCGGTCCTCGGTCCCGAGGCCGAAGCCGGTCGACAGACCGACGCCCGCCCGGGCCACGCGGCCCTGGGAGCAGATGCAGGCCTTCGGGGCACCGGTGGTGCCGGAGGTGAACAGGAGCAGCAAGCGGGTCGTGTCATCGACCTCGGGGGCGGCGGCCGGGGCACCCCGGTGCTCCTCCACGACCATGGCGTACGCGTCGGACTCGACGTCGAGCACCCGGTCGTCGGAGAGGCCCAGGTCGAGGCCGTCGAGGAGCGGCCGGTGCGCGGGCTCGGTGACGATCACCTGGCAGTCCGTGTGGCGGATGTCGCGGGCCAGCTCCTCGCCCCGCCGGGTGGGGTTGATGCCGACGAGGGTGGCCCCCGCCAGGGCCGCGCCTCCCAGCCACATCGGGAACTCGGGGATGTTGTCGAGCAGCACGCCGAGGTGGAACGGCCCGTCCTGGCGCAGGTCCTCCAGGAGGGCGGCCCGGGCCCGGCACTCGACGACGTACTCGGCCCAGCTCCACGCCCGGATCTCGTCGTCCGGCCCCTCCCGGAACCGGATCGCGTCGTGGGTGTCGTCGGCCCGCACGGCAAGGAGGTCGGAGAAGTTGGCCATGCCGGTCAGAAGGCGAGGGCCAGGCCCGGGCGGGGCCAGGTCATCTCGCCCAGGTCGGTGAACCAGAAGCCGGGGAGGCGCAGGCCCTCCGTGACCCGTCGGACCGCCGGTGTCGTGCGCACCGGCCCATCATCGCCTGTCAGGCGGGCTGAGGGCTCACCTGGGCCTCGCGCTGGGCCGTCGTGCGGTGCACCGGGTCCTTGTCGAAGGCGGGGATCAGGTGGCGACCGAAGGTCTCCACGGCTTCGACGGCGACATCGATCGGCATGGTCGTCGAGAGCATGCCGAACACGAGCTGGTCGGCGCCGGTCGCCTCGTACTTGGCCACGCACGCCTCGACCTCGTCCGGCGAGCCGATGGCCATGAGCCCCCGCTCGACCGACTGCTCGATCTGCTCCAGCGTCGGTTCGGGGATGAGCTCGGGCCAGGTCGGGATGCCCTCGGGCTTGGGGAAGGTGTCGAGGTACCGGAAGAGGCTGGACGTGTGGTAGCCGGTGGTCATCCGGGTGGCGATCTCCTTGGCCTTCTGCCCGTCCTCCAGGCACAGCATCTGGGTCGTCACCATGATGTTGTCGTTGACGAAGCCCCCGACCGGGTCGGCGTCGCCGATGTTGGTCTTGTAGATGTCGATGAGGGGCTTGAGAGCCTCCGGGTTGGAGATGCCGAAGCAGAGCACGCCCAGGCCCATCTTGGCTGCGGTCTCGAAGGTGCCGGGGTTGCCGGCGGCGACCCACAGGGGTGGGTGGGGCTTGGTCAGGGGCTTGGGCAGGACGTTGCGCGGGGGCATCGAGAAGAACTCGCCGTCGAACGAGTAGTCGGTCTCGGTCCACATGCGCACGATCTGGGGCAGGGCTTCGGCCCACATGGCCTTGGTCTGGTCGGGGTCCGTGATGCCGAAGCCGGCCTGCTCGGTGGTCGACGAGCCGCGGCCGGTGCCGAACTCGAACCGGCCGCCGGAGAGGTGGTCGATCATGGCCACCCGCTCGGCCACCCGGGCGGGGTGGTTGACCGGCGGGGTGATGTTGATGATCCCGCTGCCCAGGTGGATGTCCTGGGTCACGCCGGCCAGGTAGGCGAGGAAGGACTCGTTGGCCGAGAGGTGCGAGTACTCCTCGAGGAAGTGGTGCTCGGTGGCCCACGTGTACTTGAAGCCCGACCGGTCCGCGGCCTTGGTCCACGCCACCTCGTCCATGAGCCGGGTGTGCTCGACGAGTTCTGGATCGGGACCCGCTTCCACGGCCTGATGGGGGCAGTAGAGGCTGTTGAAGATGCCGAACTCCATGCCCGGAACGCTAACAGCAAACTAGAACACGTTTCAGTTTTGGCGTTCGGCAGGCCCCGGAGGCTGCGAAGCGGAGCGCAGCAGCTCAGGCGACTCGAGCGATCGGCGAAGCCGGCGGAGCGGAGCGGAGCAATGTGACCACTACGGCCGGAGGCCGGGGGGCCAGGCGTTCCAGATCGGCTCTTCGCGGCGGGCCGCGACGCGCCAGCCGTCGGGGGTGCGCACGATGCGGTCGTGGTACCGGCCCCCCTCGGTGAGCACCTTGCCGTCGCCGCCCTTCAGCACGCAGGGGTTGTAGAGGTAGCTGACCGCCGTCGCCTCGTCGCCGTCCAGGGTCACGGTGCGGTTGGTCACGTAGTGCATGTGGAACTCGAAGAACCCCATCACCTCACTGAGCCAGTCCTTGAAGGCGGCCCGATCCCCCCGGAAGCCCCCGACCACCTCGTAGTCGCAGTCGGCGTCCTCGGTGAAGACCTGGTCGAGCAGGTCGAGCTCCATGGTGTCGATGGCCGTGGCGTAGCGGGTCAGGAGGTCGTCGATCTCGAGTCGGTCACGCACCCAGTCGGTCATGGGCGGCAGCGTAGGGTCTGGCCGATATGGCGAAGGACCCGGACTGCGACCTCTGCGAAGCGGCCAAGATCACCCACTGGTTCCACGAGGACGACGTCTGCTGGATCGCGGAATGTGAGCTCTGCTCGACGCCGATGGTGGTCTGGAAGGACCACGGCACGGACCCGCCTCCGGACGCCAAGGGCCACATGCACGACGAGCTGGGCCGGGTGGCGCTGGACACGATCGGCGAGTTCTACGTCGACGACAACATGCGCAACATCCCGGACCACTACCACGCCCACGCCCGCCCCAAGGGCGGCTTCTTCGGCCACCACCTGCGCAAGAACTGGATCCCCGCAACGTGACCTCGTGGACCGTCGGCGACGTCCGCATCACCAAGGTCCCGCAGATGACCTGGCACATCCCGCTGTACGGCCTGGTGCCGGAGGCCACCGCCGACGCCTGCGCGCGGGTGGCGCCGGGACTGTTGGACGACGGCGTCGCCGACATCTCCCTGCACGGCCTGGTCGTGGAGGCGGGTGACCGGCGGATCCTGGTGGACACCTGCGCCGGCCACGACGAGACCGCCGACCGGATCCTTGGCGTGGTGCGCAACTTCGGCTCGATCACGGACCACGAGGGCGACGTCCGGGGGGCGGTCGTTGCTGCCGGCTGGGTGCCGGAGGACATCGACACCGTGCTCTGCACCCATCTCCACTTCGACCACGTGGGGGGCAACCTGGCCGACGGCGAGCCCGCGTTCCCCGCCGCCCGCTATGTGTTCAGCGGCGACGAGTGGGCCTTCTGGGCGACCAACGAGAGCGACGACCAGTACGGGTCGGTCGACAGCAGCATCCGACCCCTCGTGGACGGGGGCGTGGCCGACCTGGTCGATCTCGACCACGTCGTGACCGACGAGCTGCGCATGGTCCCGACGCCGGGCCACACGCCGGGCCACGTCAGCGTGCTGATCGAGTCCAGCGGCAAGCAGGCGGTCATCACCGGCGATCTGGCCCACCACCCTGTCGAGCTCGTCAACCCGGCGTGGACGATGGTCGCCGACGAGGACCCGACGCTGGCGTCCGCGACCCGCCGCCAGTTCGTCGACCGCTTTGGCGACGGCGAGACGCTGATCCTCGGTACCCACTTCGGCGGCTCGTCCGCCGGCCACTTCGACGCCTCCACGTCGACCTGGACCCCCGCATGACCCCGGTTCTGGTTGCTGCCTGCCGTGACCGGCCGCGGGGAGATGCAACCAGAACGGTGGGGGTCAGGTGAGCGCGGTCGGGGCGCCGCCGTTCGCACCGGTCGAGTTCGGGGCGTTCCACGCCGACCTGCCCGCGCTGCTGGCCGAGCACGCCGAGGTCGTCGCCCACCGGCCGGACGACCTGGCCCCGCTGACCCTCGAGGTGGGCGAGTTGGCCGTCACCTACCGGGTGGCGCCCGGTGGAGTGGAGGTCGTGGACGGCGTCCAGTCACCGCGTACCCACGTCCGGCTGGAACCTGACGCCTGGAGCGACTTCGCCCATGAGCTGCGGTCGACCTTCGGACTGGGGTACGCCCAGCTGGCCGACTGTGTGGTCGGGCGCCTCGACGGCCTGTCCCGTTGGGAGGCCACGCTGCGGGCGGCGTGGACCGGTCGGGACCCAGCCCTGCCCGAGGTCGAGCCGTGTGCGCCGGACGCGCCGTTGGCCGAGCAGCTCGCCGTCCAGGGCTTCGCCCTGGTGCCGGGCGTGTTCGGCCCGGACGAGGTGGCCACGTTGCGGGCGGAGGCCACCCGTCTCACTGAGGCGGCCCGGCCTGACGACCATCGCTCCTGGTGGGCCCGTACCGGCGAGGGCGACGACGTCTGCTGCCGGCTGCTCTACGCCGACGAGGGCTCGGACCTGATCACCGAGGTCGTGACCGGCGACGACCGCTTGGCCGATCTCGTGGCCGCGACCGGGGAGCACGTGCGCCTCGCCGTCGACCGCTTCGACGGCCTCAGCGTGGTCATGAAGCCTCCGGGGGTGGTCGAGGGCCTCGCCGATCTGCCGTGGCACCGGGACTGCGGCCTGGGCGGGCACTCGATCATGTGCCCCGAGTTCAACGTCGGCATCCAGCTGGAGGCGGCCACGGCGGAGACGGGCCAACTCGAGTTCCTGCCGGGATCGCACACCTCCGGCTGGTGGCCCCGTGACCCGCACTCGGTCGACGGTCGGACCGTCGTGGCCGTGGACACCGAGCCCGGCGACGTGACCATCCACTACGGCCACGTCTTGCACCGGGCCGGCTCGCCGACCGGCATCGGTGGCCGGCGCGCCCTCTACGCCACCTTCGTCCAGGACCACGCCTTCGACTACGTCGGTCCGCGGCAAGCGATCAACGACGTCCTCTTCGCCAGCGCCGAGGGTGGCGTCCTCGACGACCGCGGCACCGCCGGCTGACGTCCGTCACGCGGCTCTCGAGAGCCGGTCGGCGTGGCGAGTCGACCCCCCCGACGACGAGCAGCCCGACCCCGCGCCCGTTGCTGCCGTCGCTGGTCCGCCCGCCGCCCCACCAGGGGCGTGGAGACCGCGGTCCTTGGCGAACTTCTGGGCGGTGAAGGTCTCGCCGTTGTGGTCGGCGGCTTCGGGGTCGGTGGCCAGCCAGGCGATGACGGCGGCAGGCACGGAGGGCGGGGCGACGGGGAACTTGTTCTCCAGGCCCATGGCCTTCTGGTTGATCGCCATCTTCTCGGTCATGACCATGCCCGGCTCGACGTTGTAGGCCCGGACGCCCCGCGGGCCGAACTCGACGGCCAGGTGGGCGGCGACCCGGTGGAAGGCGGCCTTGGAGGCGGCGTAGGCCAGGCCCCAACCGCCCTCGCCGGCGGGGGCGGGTGGATCGGTGATCCCCGCGGCCGAGGTGATGTCGACGATCGTCCCCTCGCCCCGATCCAGGAAGTGGGGGAGCACGGCGTGGATGAGGACGAGCTGGGCCAGAAAGTTGCCCTCCAGCTTGCGCTGGTAGTCGTCCAGCGTCGTCTCGGCCACGGTCGTCATCGAGCCGGGCCCGGTGTCGACGGCGTTGTTGACCAGGACGTCGATGCGGCCCCACTCGTCCAGGACCGTGGTCGCCCCTGCGGTCAGCGACTCCCGCTCGTGGAGGTCCATGCGCACCGCCAACGCCCGAACGCCGTGGGCCTCGACCTCGGCGGCCGTGGCGTCGAGGCTGCCGGGCAGCGGCTCTGATCCCGGACGGGCATCGTCCCGGCCCTCCCCCTCGTGCACGGTGCGGGCGCCGAGGGCAACGTCGAACCCCTTCTCGGCCAGTGCGATCGCCGTGGCCCGCCCGATGCCCCGGCTGGCCCCGGTGACCAGGGCGACCGGGCTCAACCGCCGATGCCCTCGAAGTCGACCATGCCTTCGTCCAGGTCCGTCTTGAAGCCGGCGTCGGCGATGAGGTCGACGCCCGACACGTAGGAGGCGCCGGGAGCGCAGAGGAACACGAGCGGGAGGGCCATCTCGTCGGGCCGGGCCATGCGACCGATGGCCTCGCGGGCCGTCCATTCGAGGACTGCCTCGTCCATGGCCTCCCGGAAGGACGGCATCATCGGTGAGTCCACCGGACCCGGGCTGACCGTGCTCATCCGGACGCCGTGGTCCCGTCGGAAGGCCCGGGCCCGGCGACGCGACCAGAGGATGACCGCCTCCTTCGAGAAGAAGTACGGGTCGTCCATGCCGTCGACGTGGGCGTCGACCCAGGCTGCACCGTCCTCGAAGGTCTGGGTCGCGAGGAGCTCGCCGAGGAGATCGAGGTGCTCCGGCCATCCCTGCCCGGCGAGCGAGGCGACGCTGGCCACGGCGCCTCCGTCGACGATCTGCGGCAGCAGGGCCTCGGTCAGGTAGCGGGTCCCGAGGAAGTTGACCGTCAGCACGATCCGCCCGCCCGCGGTCTGGGGCACCCCGGCGCAGTTGACCAACGCCCAGATCGGTGTGCCCTGCAGGGCGGCCACGGCGGCGTCGATGGCGTCGGGGTCCCGCAGGTCGAGCGAACCGTCGGCCACGTCGAGGCCCACGACGTCAGCGCCGAGGTCAGCGAACAGGCCCGCGGTGGCGGCCCCGATGCCTGACGCGGCGCCGGTGACGACGACCCGCCGACCCCCGAAGTCCAACGCGGGAGGAAGCGCCATCAGCGTGCCGGCCGAAGGCCGGTGGTCGGCTGGGTAGGGCCCCGGCCGGCACCGCGATGAGCCGTCAGGCGAAGAGCCATCAGCGTGCCGGCCGAAGGCCGGTGGTCGGCTGGGTAGGGCCCCGGCCGGCACCGCGATGAGCCGTCAGGCGAAGAGCCATCAGCGCGGCGCTCGGGGCATGCCGAGGCCGAGCATGGCGATGATGTCCCGCTGGATCTCGTTGGTCCCGCCACCGAAGGTCAGGACCAGGATCCCCTGGTAGCTGCGCTCCATCCGGCCCCGGAGCAGGGCGTCGGGCGAGCCCGCCCGCAGGAAGGAGATCGGGGCCATGATCTCCATGAGGATCCCCAAGCTCTCGATGTACTTGTGGGTGCCGAAGACCTTGGTGGCCGAGGCGTCGGCGGGGCTGAGGTCGCCCACGGTCAGGCCCCACGCCACCTTCCAGTTCATGAGCTGCAGGACCTCGGCCGAGGCCCGCACGCGGGCCAGCCCGAGCTGGACCCACTGTTCGTCGATGACCCGGTCACCGTCGGCCGTCTTGGTGGCCTTGGCCCAATCGGTGACCTCCTCCAGGTAGCGCCAGATGAGGCCGGCGTTGCAGATGGCGACCCGCTCGTGGTTCAGCTGGTTGGTGATGAGGCCCCAGCCCTCGTTCTCACCCCCCACCCGGTTGGCGACGGGGATGCGGACGTCCTCGTAGAAGGTCGCCGTGGTGTCGGCCCCGCCCATGATGTTCAGGGGCACGACCGAGAAACCGGGGGTGTCGGTGGGCATCAGGAAGATGGAGATGCCCTTGTGCCGGGGGGCGTCGGGGTCGGTGCGAGCGGCCAGCCAGACGTAGTCGGCGGCCGCGGCCAGGGAAGTGAAGATCTTCTGGCCGTTCACGACGTACTCGTCGCCATCGCGCACGGCCCGGGTCTTGAGCGAGGCGAGGTCGGTGCCGGAGCCGGGCTCGGTGTAACCGATGGCGAAGTTGAGCTCGCCCCGCAGGATCCCGGGCAGGAAGCGGTCCTTCTGGTCCTGGGTGCCGAAGCGCATGATCGTCGGGCCGACGGTGTTGATGGACAGCATCGGCACGGGTGCCTCGGCCCGCTGCGCCTCGTCGAAGAAGATGAGCTGCTCGATCGGCGAGCGGTCCTGGCCGCCGTACTCCTTCGGCCAGCCGATGCCCAACCATCCGTCGGCGGCGATCTGCTTGACCGCCTCCTTCCACACGGGCCCGCCCATCTCGTCGGCCCAGAGCTTGGCCTGCATCTCCGGGGTGAGCAGGTCATGGAAGTACTGGCGCAGCTCGGCCCGCAGGTCGGCCTGCTCCTCGGTCACGGCGAAGTCCACGCCCGAGTATCGCAGGCGTCAGGATGGGTTCTGTGCGGAGACCACTACTGATCGGCTTGCTCGTCCTGGGACTCGTGAGTTGCTCGGGCGGTGATGACGGTGGCTCGTCGGCGGGGAACACGACCACCACGACGGCGGCGGTGACGACGACCACTGTGCCCGCGGTGACGCCGGACGAGCTGGCTGCGGCGGTGTGCGCGGCCCACCGGGTCCGGGGTCGGGTGCGGGTGACGGACCCCGAGGTGAACGAGCTGTCCGGTCTGGTCAGCCTCGACTCCGGCCTGTGGGCCAACAACGACAGTGGTGACACCGCGCGGGTCTTCCGCCTGGACGACCAGGGCCAGACGCTGGCGGTGGTCAACCTCGAGGGGATCACCGCCTTCGACTGGGAGGACCTGAGCGGGGCGGGTCCGTCCGCAGGCGAGCTGTTCGCCGGCGACATCGGGGACAACGCCGCGGCCCGGGAGGAGATCGTCGTCCACCGCTTCGCCGTCCCCGAGCCGGCGCCGACCGGCGAGGTGACGATCCCCGCCGCCGACATCCAGTCGATCACCCTGCACTATCCCAACGGGCCCCGGGATGCCGAGACCCTCTTGGTGGACCCCGTCACCCGTGACATCGTCATCGTGGACAAGCGCTTCGGTGGCGACTCCGAGGTGTACCAGGCGACCGAGGCCGACTGGTCCGACGGCGACGCCACCCTCGAGCGGGTGGGCAGCGTGGCTGTCGGCGACACCCCGTTGGACGCCACCACGGCCGGTGACGTCGGCTTCGACGGTCAGGTGGTGGCCCTCCGCACCTACGCCGGGCTGCTCGTGTTCCCGCGTCAGGCCGAACAGTCTCTGGCCCAGGCCCTGGTCGAGAACGCGTCCTGTGATGCGCCGACCGCGATCGAGGTCCAGGGCGAGGCCGTGGCCTTCACGCCCGACGGCTACACGACGATCAGCGAGGGCGCTCAGCCCCGGATCAACCGCTTCGCTGTCACGCCGCCGACGGCGGACGCGTAGGTTCGGGGCGATGGCGAACCGGTCGGACATCGACACCTTCGAGTTCGCCTTCGGTCCCCGCTTCACGCGACTCCTGCGGCTCGGCGGCATCACCCCGGACACGACCCTGGTCACGGTCACCGACGACGAGTACCGGATCCGGTTCGGGGGATGGAAGCTCAACACCACCATCGCCAACTGCACCGGGACCTGCCTGACCGAGGGCTACGCCTGGTACAAGGCCATTGGCGCCCGGGGCTCGTTCAAGGACAAGGGCGTCACCTTCGGAACGACGACGGAGCGGGGCGTCTGCGTCCTGTTCGCCGAACCGGTGCCGGCGCTGGTCCCCGGGTCCCTGATGAACCACCCCGGCGCCACGGTGACGGTCGCGGACTGTGAGGGCCTCATCGCCGCCCTCGAACGCCGGGGCGTCCCCCGCAACCCCCAGACCTGACCGCCCCCCGTTCTGGTTGCGCGTGGCCGCGGCTGACCGCGGTGGGCTGCAACCAGAACGGATCAGAGGCCGAGGGCCCGGGCCTTCTGCTCGGCGACATGGAAGCAGCGGTCGGCGCGGGCGGCGATCGTGTCCAGCGGGCCTGATGGCGCTCCGGCGGCCTGGCCCTTGCTGCGGCGGGCGTGGACGCCTTCCACGATGCAGCCCATCTTCCACCAGCCGAAGATCTCGAACCACGGCCAGCCGTCGAGTGGGCGCCCGCTGAGGGCGGCGTAGCGCCCGAGCATCTCCAGCCGGCGGGGGAGGGTCACCGCGGTCGTCGGCGACGAGGGCAGGAAGGTGGCCTCGTCGTCGGGGTCGGCCCAGTACTGGAGCGACCAGCAGGCGTCGGCCGCCGGGTCACCGAGCGTGGCCAGCTCCCAGTCGAGGACGGCGGTGACCTGCCCGGTCGGCCCGAGGACGACGTTGTCGAAGCGATAGTCGCCGTGGATCATCCCCGGCTTCCCAGTGGGAGGCGGGATGGTGCGGGCCAGCCGGAGGTGCAGCTCCTCCAGCAGGTGGATCCGTCGCACCCGACCGTCGTCGTACTGGCGACGCCACCGCTCCAGCTGCCGCTCGACGTAGCCGGTCGGTGGGCCGAGGTCGCCCAGGCCGATGGCCTCGACGTCCACGGCATGGAGCGCGATGTGGGTGTCCAGGAGCGAGTCGGCGGCCACCCGCATCACGGTCGGATCGAGGCGGTTGGCGTCTTCGGCCGTGCGCAGGATCGTCCCCTCGGCGAAGCCCATCACGTAGAAGGGCGCCCCCGTCACGGTGTCGTCCTCGCAGAGGGCCACCGGTTCCGGGACGGGAACACCGGTGTCGTGCCGGTGGAGGGCGGACAGCACCTCCCACTCCCGGACGACGTCGTGGGCGGTGGCCAGTGCCCGACCTACGGGCGGCCGACGGAGGGCCCACCGACGGCCGCCGGCGTCGGTGAGCTCGAAGGTCAGGTTCGAGCCGCCGGCGGCCACCAGCCGGAAGGTGTAGGGACCCCGGCCGTCGGGCACGGCCTCGGCCAGCCACCGCTCGACCCGGGTCCGGACGATGCCGGGGCTGGCGTCGGCGTCGGGCGGGGCCATGGACGGATGGTAAGACGAGCCGATGCTCCGCACCGACGACCACGGCCGGGTCCGGCTCCTGACCCTCGACCGACCGGAGGCGCTCAACGCCTTCAACACCGAGCTCTACGACGCGGCGGCCGCCGGGCTGAGCGAGGCCGCGGCCGACGCCGCCATCGCCGTGGTCGTGCTCACGGGGGAGGGGCGGGCGTTCTCGGCCGGCCAGGACCTGGGCGAGATGGCCGCCCTGGCCCAGGATGTCGACGGCAGCGGCGCCGGTCACGGGTTCCCCCGCTTCATGGACGCCCTCATCGGCTTCCCCAAGCCGCTCATCGCCGCGGTGAACGGCCTCGGGGTCGGGCTGGGCCTGACCATCGTGGGCCACTGTGACCTGACCCTCGTGGGCGAGTCCGCCCGCTTCCGACCCCCGTTCACCGCCCTGGGGGTCGTGCCGGAAGCGGCGTCGAGCTACACGCTGCCCGCGATGATGGGCTGGCAGGCCGCCACCCACGCCCTGCTGACCAGCGCCTGGATCAGTGCCGACGAGGCGGTGGCCTCGGGCCTGGCCCTGCGCAAGGTGGCCGACGCCGATCTCCTCGCTGAGGCGTTGGCCCTGGCCGCCGAGATCGCCGTGTGGCCCATCTCCTCGCTGGTCGGGACCAAGCGCGTCTTGCGGGCCGTGCACGCCGACGCCGTCGCCGAGGCCCGGCGCCGCGAGGACCGCGAGTTCTCGACCCTGACCGGCGGCCCCGCCAACCTCGAGGCCCTCACCGCCTTCCTCGAGAAGCGCACGCCCGACTTCAGAGGCATACCCGGCGAGTAGTCGACGAGGCGCCCAGCCGGCGTTGAGGCTGCGCAGCGGAGCGGAGCAGCACACTGCGCTGACCGCTTCGAGCGGAGCGGGAGTTGGTGAGCGAGCGACCGAGCGCGAGTGGCAGGAGGAGTCGACCAGTCAGACGGCCTGCCGCTGAGAGCGGCGAGCGAGCCCACTCAAATGTGACGACGAGGACCCGGGAAGAAGGCGTTTGTCGTGCGGATGTAGTCGTCGTAGCCGGGGCGGCGCTTGCCGATGGACCGCTCGAGCATGGCCACGCCCGACACGCGCAGGAGGAAGAAGGTCATGACGATGGGGCCGACGACGCTGTAGATCCCGATGCCGGTCGACGCGGCCACGATCCAGATGCCCCACCAGACGCAGAAGTCGCCGAAGTAGTTCGGGTGGCGGGTGTAACGCCAGAGCCCCTGGTCCATGACCTTGTCCGCGTTGTCCGGGTCGGCCTTGAACTGCGACAGCTGCATGTCGCCCATGGACTCGAAGTAGACGCCGACCGTGTACAGGATGATCCCGACGATCTCGACCGGCCCCAGTGAGTCGGGCTGGTCGGGCACCGACCCCACCTGCACGGGCAGGCTCACGATCCACATGAGGACGCCCTGCAGCCCGAACACCACCCACAGGCTCTGCAAAGCGAACTTGTCCCCCCGCCGCTTGCGCATGGCGACGTAGCGCGGGTCCTCGCCCTTCCCGTGGTTGCGGATGAACAGGTAGATCGCCAGCCGGCCGCCCCAGAGGGTGACCATGCCGGCCAGAAGCAGGCGGCGGCTCTCGGTGCCGTCGCCGACCGCGTAGCTGACCCAGGCCACGAGGACGAAGCCTGCGCCCCAGACGATGTCCACGATGGACGCGTTCTTCAGGGCGAGGGAGACGACCCAGGTGCCGACCATCAGGACGACGATCGCCAGCGCGCTGGCCCCGAAGACCTGCAGGTAGTTCACGCCGCGACCGCCCCCTCGGCGCCCCGGGCCCGGAGCCGGTCGTCGATCCAGTCGTCCATGATCCGCCACTTCTCGTAGAGCCAGGCCATCCGCTCATCTTCGCCGACGGGCACTTCGGCCCGGTCGTAGCGCCAGATCTTCACGTCGACCGGCTCGCTCAGCGGGAGGACGGACCACAGCTTGCGGATGGAGGCGAGCGGCTCGAAGCCGACGTGGCCGACCACGACGACGTTGGCGTCGGGCGCGCCGTCGAAGAAGGCGGTGACCCCGCCGGGTCGGGGCGGGAGGACGTGGCGGTAGCCCGCGGCGGCGACGGCCTGTGGTGATCGTCCCGCTCGGACAGCTTCTCGACGGCCCGGACCAGGCCGGCCGGCGTGAACAGGCCGCCGCCCGGGAAGATCGCGGCGCACTCGTCGACGTCCATGTCCGTCACCAACGTGCGCAGGTGGGCCAGCTCCTCGGGTGTTGTCGCCGCTGCCGCGGGCCACGAAGTGGTTGGGGATGCGGTGGCCCACGATGTCGAGGCAGGGCCCGAAGCGCAGACCCCGGGTCAGCGTGTAGCGCAGGTACCAGCCCTGGCGGTTGGCCAGGATGTAGACGGGAGCGATGGCGTCGACGATCGACACGTGCTGGGAGAAGGCCAGGAGCGGCCCCGGCCCGAGGTCAGCGGGGAGGTCGAAGCGCCAATGCACGCCGACGACCCGCTCGGCCGCGCCGATGAGGCGCTTGACCCACCAGCGCATCAGCTGGTGGTTGCGCTCGGTCCAGGTCACGCGGACGAAGGGCTGGGTGACCCAGCTCCACAGGATGCGCACCTGGCCGCTCGTCTCGATCCAGAGGGCGGCCAGGACGAAGGCGACCATGCGGACCGTGGGCCATCCTGTGCGGCGCAGGGTGAGGTCGGTCGCGGCGGCGACGAGCAGGGCCGGGAGCGCGAGGACGATGGCGACGGCGAAGAGGAGCCAGGCGGCGGGGATGGTGATCAGCCGGCGGCCGATCGCTGCCGGGTAGGCCGACGGCATGCCGCCGCGGCGGTGATCCTTCACTTGGGGAGAAAACTAGAACGGATTCTAGAATTGGGAGCCGTCATCCAACCGGGGAGAAGCACGTGGGTCAGCCTGTCATCGTCGAGGCCGTTCGGACGCCGATCGGCAAGCGCAATGGCTGGCTCTCGGGCCTCCACGCCGCCGAGCTGCTGGCCGCCGCCCAGGTCGAGCTGATCAAGAAGGCCGGCATCGACGCGGGTTCGGTGGAGCAGGTGGTCGGGGGCTGTGTCACCCAGGCCGGCGAGCAGGCCTCGAACGTGACCCGCAACGCCTGGCTCAGCGCCGGGCTGCCCTACGAGTCGGCGGCCACCACCGTCGACTGCCAGTGCGGCTCGGCCCAGCAGGCCAGCCACTTCATCAACAACCTGATCGCGGTCGACGCCATCGACATCGGCATCTCCTGCGGAGTCGAGGCCATGAGTCGCGTCGGCCTCGGGGCCAACGTCTTCAACGGCCCCGGCTCGTCCAAGCCGGACAACTTCCCGTGGGACATGCCCGACCAGTTCGGGGCGGCCGAGCGCATCGCCCAGAACCGGGGCATCACCCGGGACGACGTCGACTGGCTGGGCGCCGAGTCCCAGCGCAAGGCGGCCCAGGCCTGGGCCGAGGGCCGCTTCGAGCGTGAGGTCGCCCCCATCGAGGTGCCCGTCCTCGACGGCGAGGGCAACCCGACCGGCGAGAAGGAGGTCATCATCAAGGACCAGGGCCTGCGGGAGACCACGCAGGAGAGCCTGGGCCAGCTCAAGCCGGTCATGCCCGATGGCATCCACACGGCCGGCAACAGCTCACAGATCTCCGACGGCGCCGCCGCCGTGCTGTGGATGGACGAGGACCGGGCCAAGGCCGAGGGCCTCAAGCCTCGGGCCCGCATCGTGGCCCAAGCCCTGGTCGGCGACGATCCCTACTACCACCTCGACGGGCCCCGGGTGGCCACCACCCGGGTGCTGGAGAAGGCCGGCATGACCATCCCCGACATCGACCTCTTCGAGGTCAACGAGGCCTTCGCCTCCGTCGCCATGTCGTGGGCCCAGCTCCATGAGCCGGACTGGGACAAGGTCAACGTCAACGGCGGCGCCATCGCCATCGGCCACCCCGTGGGGTCGACCGGCGCCCGCCTGATCACCACGATCCTCCACGAGCTGGAACGCACCGACGGTCAGTTCGGCCTGGTGTCCATGTGCTGCGGCGGCGCCCTCGCCACCGGCACCATCATCGAGCGGCTGTGACACCCGTTCTGGTGGCTGCCCCGTGTTCTGGAGAACACAGGGGAGCCACCAGAACGGTGATCAGTAGCCGGGGGCGGGCTGGTGGAGCTCGAAACGGAAGCCCTGGTCGTCCTCGCACTCGGCGTTGCCGCCTGAGGCGTAGTCGCGTGCGGGACAGGACCCGGCCGCCGAGGGCCTCGATCTGGGTGGCGTAGGGCTCGATGTCGTCGACCCGGAAGTAGACGGTGATCGGATCTCGCCGTCGCCGGTGGGCATGAAGCCCATCGGGAACGGGTGTTGCCGACGTGGCCGTAGCCGTCGCCCATGCTGCCCGCCTGGATCTCCCACCCGAAGAGCTGGCCGAAGAAGGCCTTCGCCTTGTCGAGATCGCCGGTCTGGTAGGTGAGGTAGCCGGGCTCGACGGGGGCCTTGTTGGCGCTGACCGTCCAGTCGCCCGAGGCCGCTTCGCGGGCGGCGTACTCGTCGGTGCTGAGCTGCTCGATCTGTCTGGGCGAGCATCCAGCGGTGGCCGAACGGGTCGAGGATCGTCGCCGTCCGGTTGCCGTGGGTCTGGTCCGCGGGCCCCGCGAGGCTCTCGGCACCGCCGGCCACGGCCTGATCGTGGACGTGGTCCACGTCGACCACGTCGAGGTAGAGAGCCATCGGCGTGCCCCCCAGGGTCCGGGGGCTGACCACGTCGATCTCGGGGAACTCGTCGGCCATCATGAACCTGGCCCCACCGATGGTGAACTCGCAGTGGCCCATGCGGCCGTCGTCACCCACCACTCGCATCGTCTCGAAGGCGCCGAATGCGTCCCGGTAGAAGGCGAGGGCGGCCACGCTGTCGTGGACGCAGAGGTAGGGGATGAGGACCTGCGTGGTGGCGGTCTCGGTGGTGGACATGGCGGTGCTCCTGGTGGTCGTGGACGTCGTTGCGGGGTCGGGGGGCCAGAGGCCCAGAGCGGCCTCCAGCCGGCCGCGGAGAGCGGCGGCGAACTCGGGCCGGGGAGCCTCGGGCGTCTCGGGGAGGCGCAGGGACTCGAGCGGATCAGGCATCGGGGGTCCTCTCGCCATACTCGTTCCGGAAAGCGATCCGGGCGCGGACGAGCAGCGCCTCGGTGGCGTGGATGGTGCGGCCCAGGTGGCCGGCGACGGACGGGACGGGGAGGCCGTCGAGGTACCGGAGGGTGAGGGCGGCCCGGTGGTGGGGACCGAGGTCGGCCAGCACGTCGTGGGCCACGACCGCGTCGACGGTGGCGTCCCAGTCGTCGACCTCGGCGGCCTGGCGGGGGTCGGCCTCGACGGCGGCGAGCTTGCGCTGGTCTCGGGCCTTCGCCCTCCAATGGTCGACCAGCTTGTGGCGGGCCACCCCGATGAGCCAGGCCACGGTGAGGTCCGGGATGCGGCCCCGCTGCACGCCGTCGACCGCCGCCATGAAGGTCTCCGATGTCAAGTCCTCGGCCGTGCCCTCATCGCCGCAGCGGTGCAGGAGATAGCCGTACACCTGCGGGAGCGCCTCGTCGTACAGCGCGAGCAGGGCCGGTCCCTGGTCGTTGACAGTGCTCGCCGGGTCAGTCACCACCCCTCCATCGTCCCCCAGCCCCGAAGTCCGACGGGCCGATGTCAGATTCCTGCCGCGGTCTCGACCCAGGCCCAGAGGCGCCGGCGCTCCCCGTCGGTCGTTCCGGTGCCGGGGAAATGGACGGTGGACCGAGGGCGGCGGTCGAGCCACAGGCGGGCGGTGGTGCGCGCCGGCTCGTCGGCCCAGAGGAGCCAGACCAGGGTGTCGGCGCCCTGGTCGGGCGTGCGTAGGGCCGGCCCGGTGATCTTGCGGAACGTGGGCAGCGACGCCTCGACACCCGGCGTGTCGGCCCAGCCGGGATGCATGGCGTGGACGACGGCGGTGGGCGCCAGGTGCTTGGCCCAGAGCTCGAGCAGCTCGACCTGGGCCCGCTTGGCCCGGGCGTACTGGGTCGTGCCCTTGTAGTCGGCATCGTCCATCTCGAGGTAGTCGACGTCGAGGCCCTGGGTGTACATGCCGCCCGAGGTGACCCAGACGACCCGGGCGGTCGGGCGCAGAAGCGGGGTGATGCGCTCGGTCAGGAGGTGGGCGGCGACGAGGTGGACGGCGAGGGTGGTCTCGAGGCCGTCGACGGTCATCGTCTTGTCGGCCAGGAGGGCGCCGGCGTTGTGCACGATGGCGTCGAGTGGCTCGCCGAACGCGAGCAGGTCGCCGGCCAGCTTCCGGACGGCGGCCAGGTCGGCCAGGTCGGCGATGTGGGCCGAGACCGTGCCGTTCGGATGGGCGATGTCCAGCTCGGCCACCGCCTTGATGGTGCGCTGCTCGTCCCGGCCGACGACGAGGACCTCGGCGCCGAGGTCCTGCAGCTGACCGGTGGCGGCCCGGCCGATGCCCGAGGTCGCCCCGGTGAGCAGGATGCGCTTGCCGGCGAGGGCGTCGGCCGGCGCGTCCTCCCAGTCGTCGAGGCGCCGGCGGGCCTCGTAGCCGAGGCGGCTGAACGACCCGGCGACCGTCGCCTCCAGGAGGAGGTCGACGGCCGCGGGCAGGGGGTTGCTCGTCATGGGGCTCCGACCGGGGAGTGGGGGGCGGGGGGAGGGTCCGCACCCCCACTTCTACCCGGCGGGGGGAGAGGTCAGGCCGGCGGCAGTAGGACGCTGTCGATGACGTGGATCACGCCGTTCGTGGCGAAGATGTCGGTGGTCGTGACGGTGGCGTCGTTGACCATGACCGTCTCGCCGTCCACGGTGATCTCCACGTCGGCCCCGTTCACGGTGGGGACGGTCTGGCCGTCGAGGCCGACCACGTCGGCGGCGGGCACCTCGCCCTCGACCACGTGGTAGGTGAGGATCGAAGCCAAGGTCTCGGTGTCGGCGAGGAGCTCGTCGGCGGTGAGACCGAGGTCTTCCAGCGCGGCGGCGAAGGCCTCGTCGGTGGGAGCGAACACCGTGTACGGCCCGTCGCCCTGCAGGGTCTCGACGAGGCCGGCGGCCTCCACGGCGGCGACCAGGGTGGTGAAGTCGCCGGCGGCCGTAGCCGTCTCGACGATGTCCATGGTGGGCTCGGCCACGGTTGTCTCGGTGGCGGCCATCGTCGTCTCGGTGGCGGCTTCGGTGGTTTCGGTGGTCTCGGCCGATTCGTCGTCGTCACCGCAGGCGGCGAGCACGAGGGCGCCGGCCAGGACGAACGAGAAGAGCTTCAGGAAACGGCGGGGCATCGGTATCTACTCCTTGTGGGGTGTTTAGTACTAAAGACTCTATTGATCACTAAACAGAATGTCAACCTCAGGAGAACTCCCCCGAAGCGTCAGTCGGGGGTCGTGCTCAGAAGCTCGAGCGCGCCCCAGCCATCCGCGGCCCAGCCGTCGGCTCCGAGGGCCCGAGCCCGCCCCGCGTCGGGGACCGCGCGGCCGCCGACCACCACGGGCGCGGTGACGCCGGCCGCCCGGAGAGCGGTGACCGCCGCGGTCACGACGTCGTCAGCGGGGAGGGTGACGGTGATGCCCACGGCCACGAGGTGGTCACTGGCCGTGGCCGCGTCGACGAACGCCTCGACGGGCGTGTCGGCACCCAGGTCGATGACGGTGAAGCTCCTTCCCCGAAGGGGATCGGCGAGGAAGGCGGAGGGCAGGCCGTGGGGGTCGCCCGGCGCGGCGCCGAGCACGATCGTCCCCCGGCGACGGCCCCGGCGCACGAAGGACCGGGACAGGCGCCCGAGGAGGCGGTGCATGATCGCCGTGGCCCGGTGCTCTTCGGCGATGCTTGCTTGGCCAGCGTCCCAGGAGTCGCCGATCCGGCCCATGCTCACGGCCAGCACGTCGAGGTAGAGCGCCTCCGGGCTCATTCCGCCGACCAGGGCCGTCTCGGCCACGGTCATGGCACCGGCCTCGTCCCCGGCCAGTAGTCGGCGGGTCATGCGCTCCGCGTGGTCGACCCTGCGGGTCCGGGCGGGCTCGGGCTCGGGCTCGCTGAGGAGGTCGAGGTCCGCCTCGTCCACCGCCCACGCCGACCCGTGCTTGACGGCGGGCAGGCGCCCGGTCCGCACCCAGCGGTAGACGGTCATGTAGTGGACGCCGATGCGGTCGGCCGCCTCCTGCAGCGTCAGGGTCATGCGGGGAAGTTAGCGATAAATGGAGCGAGACGGAACAACCCGCTCAGTACCCGGCGTCCCGGTCGACCTCGTTGGCCAGGGTCTCGCCGGATTCCCAGCGGGCCAGTTCCTCGAGGAAGATGCCGAGGATGCGGTCGTAGCCCTCGGGCGAGCTCCACGAGATGTGCGGGCTCAGGTGCACCTGCGGGTGCGTGTAGAGCCAGTGACCCTCGGGCAGGGGCTCGGGGTCCACCGTGTCGAGGGAGGCCAGCGCCACCCGGCCGTCGTCCAGGGCCGGGCGCAGGGCGTCCTGGTCGACGATCGCCCCCCGGGCGATGTTGACGAGGTGGGCGCCGGGGCCGAGCCGCTCGAGGACGGTGGGACCGACCAGGTGCTGGGTGTCCGGCGTGGCGGGGGCGGTGACCACGAGGTGGTCGCACCACTCGGCGAGGGCCAGCAGGTCGGTGACGATCTCGACGGCGGGGTCGTCGGCGGGGATCGGGCGCCGCCGGTACGCCCGGACCTCGCTGCCGAATGGCAGCGCCCGCTGGGCCACGGCCGAGCCGATGCCGCCGAAGCCGATGATGCCGACGTGGCTGTCCTTGAGCGTCCCGAGGTCGGCGTTGTTCCAGTGCTCCGGGGGCTCGGTGATCCATGACCCGGGCAAGTGCTTCTCGAAGGCCAGCATCTGGGTGATGACCCACTCGGAGATGGGGCCGGCGCCGGCCCCACGGGAGCAGGTCAGGACCTGGCCCGGGAGCAACAGGTCGAAGGGGAAGTGGTCGACCCCGGTGCCGAAGTTGTGGACCCAGCGCACCCCCCGCCCGAACAACGTCGGGAAGTCACCGGCGAACCAGTGGGAGGTGAGCAGGACCTCGCCGGCGGCGTCGTGCTCGAGCGCGTCCCCCGTGCCGATCGACCGGACGTCGAGGGCCGGGAACGCGGCCGCGATCTCGCCCGTGATCCGCTCGCCCATCTGGGAGAGGACGGTGGTCACGCCGAGGAGCCTCTCAGGCGAAGGCCTCGTCGATCAGGTCGGGGGTGCCGGCGGCCGTCTCCGCCGCCCACCGGTAGTCGGGCTTGCCACTGGGGGCCCGGGTCACGGCGTCCACGAAGTGGACCTGCCGAGGGACCTTGTAGCCGGCGATCTCCTTGCGGCAGTGCTCCTGGAGGTCCTTGACCGAGGCCAGCTCGGCGCCGTCCCGGAGCTGGACGACGGCAGCCACTCGCTGGCCCCAACGCTCGTCCTTCACCCCGATGACCGTGGCGTCATAGATCGCCGGGTGGGACTTCACGGCGGCCTCCACCTCTTCGGGGTAGATCTTCTCGCCGCCGGAGTTGATGGAGACCGAGCCTCGGCCGAGGAGGGTGATGGAGCCGTCCTCTTCCACGGTGGCGAAGTCGCCGGGGACCGCGTAGCGGGTGCCGTCGGGGCCGGTGATGAAGGTCTCGGCCGTCTTGACTTCGTCGTTGTAGTAGCCGAGCGGGATGTTGCCGAAGCGGGCCACCTTGCCCACGACGCCGGAGCCGGGCTGGACGACGTTGAAGTCCTCGTCGATGACGACCGAGTCGGGCATGGCGGTGACCGTCGGGCCGCCCTTCATGGCCGTGTTGCCCTTGCCCACGACGACCATGCCGTTGTTGCCGGACTCGGAGGCGCCGATGGCGTCGGTCAGGATCAGATCGGGGAAGACCTCGAAGAACTGGTCCTTCACCGAGGGCGAGAAGACCGCTGCGCTGCTCGACAGCGATATCAGCGAGGACACGTCGTAGCGGGTCCGGTTGGCCTGCAGGGTCTCGATCAGGGGCCGGGCCATGGCGTCGCCGGTGATCATCATCGAGTTGATGCCCTCGCGCTGGATGAGCTGCCAGCACTCGTCGGCGTCGAAGTCGGCCACGAGCACGACCCGGTTGCCGGTCATGGCCTGGCTCATGAGGCCCCATTGGGTGGCGCCGTGCATGAGGGGGGCGATCGGGAAGAAGGTGATGGGGTCGGGGTAGGCCTTGGCGATGATCTCCTCGGGCTTCGTGGCCCGGGTCTTCGTCACGGGGTCGATGCCGCCGCCGAGGGCCATGAAGACGTCCTCGTGGCGCCAGACGACGCCCTTGGGCATCCCCGTGGTGCCGCCGGTGTAGAGGATGTAGCGGTCGTCGGGGGAGCGGGGGCCGAAGTCCCGTTCCGGGGAGGCGGCGGCCAGGGCGTCCTCGTAGGGCACGGCGTCGGGCAGGCCCACGTCGGCGCCGGAGCCGTCGTCGATGACGAGGGCGTGGACGAGCTGAGGCAGCGCGTCGACGCAGGCCGCGACCCGGGGGCCGAAGCCCTGCTCGTAGACGAGGGCCTTCAGGTCGCTGTTGCCGAAGAGGTAGGAGAGCTCGCCCTCGACGTACCGGTAGTTGATGTTGATCCAGGTCGCCCGGATCTTGAAGACGGCCCAGAGGGTCTCGACCCACTCGGCGGAGTTGTGGGCGTAGATGCCGACATGGTCACCCGGCCCGACGCCGTGCTCGGCCAGGTCGTGGGCCAGCCGGTTGGCCCGCTCCTCCATCTGGGCGTAGGTCCGGCGCTGGTCGCCGACCACCAGGTACTCCCGCTCGGGGAAGGCGTCCACCGCCTGCTCGAAAAGGTCCGCCAGGTTGAAGGTGCGTTCCCCCGTCGTGCTCACGAGCGACAAACTAGAACACGTTCCAGTGGCCGGTCGAAGCCGGCAATCATTGGAGGCAATAAGGGGCGGAAGCCGCCCCTTATTGCCTCCGATGGATCAGGGCCGTGCGCCCAGGAGGCCACCGCGCTCGTTGTACGTCTCGCGGATGACCTGCGCCTCGCCATCGGGATCCGCTGTGAGCTCCTCGTACCCGAAGCGCAGCGTCTGCCACCCCACCCTCGCCGCGCTGTTCACCCGGGCTCGGTCGTGTCGTTGCGTGGCGACACGGTCGTGCCAACGCCGCCCGTCAGCTTCGAGGATCAGCTTGGCCTCGATGAACGCGGCATCGACGAAGCCGGTGATGTCGCCTCGACCCGGGAGAGGGAACTGTCGGACCGGTTCGAGGTCGACGAGGGCGCACACATCGAAGAGCATCCGTTCCAACTCGCTGGCGGCCGGTACGAACCCTGGGCCGCGGTCGTCGAGGATCGATGCCAGCTTCGTCATGCCCTTGCGACCCGGCTTGAGCAGTTCGCTGAAGCAGCGACTCATCCTCGCGTAGGACAGGTGCTCCGTGAGGAGGGCATCCTCGTAAGCACGGTCGAGCCGCAGCCGCGAGGTCGTTGCCGCCAGGTCGACGATCGTGCGGGCGAGGGTCGTGGTCCGCCGGCCGTACAGGTTCAACCAGTGGTGGCGCCGCATGTCCCGGGTCTGGTGGACGGTCGCCCCGGCGACGCGCAGGTGTTGGGGGTGGGGGACGGTGACGATCAAGGGCACGCGAGGGAACCCTGGCAGGGGGTAGATGGCGGCGGCCGATTCATGCGAGACGATGGTCTTCTCACCGGCCGCCAGATAGGTCACCCACAGTCGCTGGTCCCAGGTGTCCCGATGGCCCGGCAGTCCGTAGACCCCCGGGGCGAGCCGTATCCACCGGCCCGATCGAAGGCGACGTTTGACCAACGTCGGCTCGATCCCACCCTCGAGAAGTTGGAACCGGGCGAACACGCCGTGCTGAACGGCAGCGAGCAACGCCACCTGCTGATCGAACATGTCTTCCTCCGCGTCACGACACCGAGCGGGGAAGCGCAGGGCGACGCTACCGAGGCGTCGGCGATCCCGTCGGAGGCAATAGGGGGCGGAAACCGCCCCCTATTGCCTCCAATGGTGTTGTCAGGCGGAGCCTGTGTTCAGGTCGCGGGCCGCATCGGGCCGGGCTCCTTGGGTGGTACGTACCAGAGGATGATCAGCCCGAGGATGGGGATCACGAAGCAGAGGACGGCACCGAGCACGGGCCGGTTCTTCCAACGCTTGCCGAAGAGGTAGCCGCAGATCCCACCTACGACCGCGGTGCTGAGACCGAAGGTGACGACGAACGGCATGCGTGCTCCCTTTCGAGCGAGTGGAAGAGCCAGCCTCCCACGTCAGATCCGGCTGGCGTAGCCGGCCCAGTACTCGTCTTTGAGCAGGCGCTTGTAGAGCTTGCCGGTGGCGTGGCGGGGGAGCTCGTCCCGGAAGTCGACGGACCGTGGGCACTTGATGTCGGCCAGGTGCTCCCGGCAGTGGAGGATGAGAGTTCGCTCCATCTCCGAGCCGGCCGCCGACGGGTCGACGAGTTGGACGACGGCCTTGACCTCCTCGCCGAAGTCGTCGTTGGGGACCCCGATGACGGCGGCATCGGCTACGTCAGGGTGCACGATCAGGACGTTCTCGGTCTCCTGGGGGTAGATGTTCACCCCGCCCGAGATGATCATGTTGGCCTTGCGGTCGGTGAGGTAGAGGAAGCCGTCCTCGTCGACCTTGCCGATGTCGCCCAGCGTGCTGGACCCGTCGTCCCGGTAGCTGCCGGCGGTCTTGTCGGGGTCGTTGTGGTACTCGAAGATCCGCCCAGCCGCGGTCGCCCCGAACCAGATCGTCCCCTCCTCGCCCGCGGGCACCTCGTGGCCCTCCTCGTCGAGGATGAGGACCGGCGCGGTCAGGCCGCGGCCGACCGTTCCCTTGTGGGCCAGCCACTCCTCGCTGTTGCAGTAGCAGAAGCCGTTGCCCTCGGTGCCCGCGTAGTACTCGTGGATGACCGGCCCCCACCACTCGATCATCTGCTCCTTGACAGGGATGGGGCAGGGGGCGGCGGCATGCACGGCCACCTTCAGCGAGCTCAGGTCGTGCGCCGAGCGGTCCTCGGGTGACAGCTTGAGCATGCGCACGAACATGGTCGGGACCCACTGGCTGTGCGTCGCCCGGTACCGCTCGATGAGCGCCAGCGCCTCGGCGGCGTCGAAGTGCTCCATGACCACGACGGTCGCGCCGACGCGCAGGAAGTTCATGCAGAAGGCCATCGGCGCTGCGTGGTACAGCGGGGCGGGGGAGAGGTAGACGGACTCCGCGTCGGCGCCGAAGACCAGCGTGATCAGCGATGTCATGGCCTCGGCGGTGCCGAGCCGGGGACCGGTGAAGGGAGCCTTCACCCCCTTCGGCCGGCCGGTGGTGCCCGACGAGTAGAGCATCGCGTGGCCCTCGACCGCGTCGACCGGCTCGTCAGGTGACTGGGCAGCGAGGAGGTCCTCGAGTGACTCGAACCCGTCGACCCGGCCTCCCACGGAGGCCAGAAGATCGAGCCCGCCCAGCTGTTCACGAAGTTCGGCCACCTGCTCGGCCTTCGCCGGGGAGGTGATGAAGACCCGGCTCCCCGAGTCCTCGATGATGTAGCCGAGCTCCTCGGCCGTGAGCCGGGAGCTGATGGCCGTGTAGTAGAGGCCGGCGTACCGGGCACCCCAGGCCAGGGCCAAGAACTCGATCCGGTTCTCCAGGCAGAAGGCGACGTGGTCACCGGGCTGCAGCCCGAGCGAGCGGTACAGGTTGGCCAGCCGGCTCGCCGTCTCATGGAACTGGCCGTAGGTCATGACCTCGCCCGAGCCCGCCATGATCACCGCCGGGTGGTCCGGCCGCTGCTCCGCCCAGGTCCCCGGGTACAGCCGCTCCTGCTCGTCACTCACCTTCGTCGACCCCCCGGTCCGGTCGTCCGCCGATCAGCGGCTCATTGTGGCCCGGCTACGGTCCCACGCCGTGGGGGTGAGACCTGACCGGACACCGGTGATCGCCGGGACCGCGCTGTCGGACTACCCCGTGGCCCCGGATCTCGACGGGGTCCAGCACCACGTGCTGGCCATGCAGCGGGTCCTCGAGGACAGCGGCGTGACCAAGGCGGACATCGACGGCTACGTGTCGGCGGGCGGCGGCGGGATGATGGTCGACGACGCCGTCACCATGTCCGAGTACCTCGGCATCGACCACCGGTGGATCGACGGGACGATGACCGGCGGGTCCTCCTTCGAGTTCCACGTGCAGCACGCCGCCGCCGCCATCCGGGACGGCCGGGCCCATACGGTGCTCGTGACCTACGGCTCGGATCAGCTGACCAGGATGGGGCGGACGCTGGGGACGGGCAGCTTCCGGGCGGGCCAGAGCCAGGCCGTGCCCGGCCCGTTGCAGTTCGAGGCGCCGTACGGGAACTCCCTGGTCGGGGCCTACGCCATGGTCGCCCAGCGTCACATGCACGAGTTCGGCACGACATCGGAGCAGCTGGCCGAGATCGCCGTCGGCGTCCGGGAGTTCGCCGGGCTGAACCCCCTGGCCCGCTATCGGGACCCGATGACCGTTGCGGACGTCGTCGGCTCCCGCATGGTGGCCGACCCGCTGCACAAGCTGGACTGCTGCGTGATCACCGATGGCGGCGGTGCCATCCTGCTGACGACCGAGGAGCGGGCTCGGGACCTGAAGCAGCCGCCGGTCTACGTGCTGGGCGCGGGCGGGGCCCAGTCCCACTGGAACATCTCGCAGTGCCCCGACTTCACGACCTCGGCTGGTGCGCGCATCAGCGCCGACGTCTATGCCGAGGCCGGCCTGACCTCGGCCGACGTCGACACGATCCAGTTCTACGACAGCTTCACGATCACGGTCGCCGTGCTGCTCGAGGACATGGGCTTCTGCGCCAAAGGAGAGGCCGGCGCGTTCGTCCAGGAGGGCCACCTGCATCGCGGCGGGAAGCTGCCGCTGAACACCGACGGCGGCGGCCTGTCGTCCAACCACCCGGGCATGCGGGGGATCTTCCTGCTGATCGAGGCCGTCCGTCAGCTCCGGGGCCAGGGAGGCGAGGCCCAGGTCCCCGGCGCTGAGGTGGCGCTGGCGGCCGGCTCGGGCGGATGGCTGTCGTGCATCGGCATGGTGCTGCTCGGCAAGGACCGTCCGGCATGAGCCCGGAGACCGGCGACTGGGTCAAGCCGATCCCGTACGTCGACGCGGTGACCAAGCCCTTCTGGGACGCCACCCTCGAGGGGAGGTTGACCTTTCAGGAGTGCCTGGTCTGCGGGCACCGCCAGTTCTACCCCCGGGCCGTCTGCACGGCCTGCGGCGCCACGCCCGAGCTGCGGGACGCGGCCGGAACCGGCACGGTCCACACGTTCACGGTCATCCGCCAGTTCGGTGGGCCCGGCTTCAAGGACGAGCTTCCCTACGTGGTCGCCATGATCGACCTGGACGAGGGCGTGCGCATGATGGGCAACGTCACCCACGTCGACCCCGAGACCGTCGCCATCGGCCTGCCCGTCCAGGTCTGGTTCGCCGACGCCGGCGACCGGGCCCACATCCCCCTCTGGAAGCCGACCGACTGAGAGACCCGCATGACGACCCTCGACGCCTTTGCCGACCTGATCGGGCGCGACAGCCTCTGTGTGGTCACGTCCACCCGTCCGGACGGCACCGTTCAGGCGTCGGTCGTGAACGCCGGCGTGCTGCCCCATCCGATCGGCGGGACAGCCGTCGTGGCCTATGTCGTGCGGGGCGATGCCCTGAAGCTGCGGAACGTTCGCTCTCGACCGGCGACGACCGTGGTGGCCCGGGTCGGCTTCGAGTGGGCGACCGTCGAGGGGCGGGCGGAGGTCGTCGGTCCCGATGACCCGAACCCGGCGATCGACCCCGAGCGCTTGCGTCTCCTTCTCCGGGAGGTCTTCACCGCCGCGGGAGGCACCCACGACGACTGGGATGCCTTCGACCGGGCGATGGCCGACGAGCGCCGAGCCGTCGTCCTGGTCACGCCCCACCGGATCTACGGCATCACCCACTAGTCACTCGGGTGGACGACTGGCCATGCCGGTGGCGGGCGCGATGAAGACGCACTGGGCCTCGGCCAGGAGCTTGTCGCCGTCGTGGGCGGTGCCCCAGCAGAAGATCTTGCGGCCCTCGGTGCGGTCGACCCCGGCGGCGTAATCGATGCGGCGGTAGAGGGGCGTGGGCTTGACCATCTTCACGGTCAGGGTGCCGGTGAAGCCGGCGATGCCTGAGGCCATCTGGGCACAGCCGAGGAGGTCGTCGAAGGCGGCGGCGACGAACCCGCCGTGGAGGCAGTCCTGCGGGCCCTCGTAGGCGGCGCCCCAGGTGGCCGAGCCCCGCGTGACCTCGCCCTCCATGACGAACTCGATCGGCGGGGCGAGCGGGTTGCTGGCCCCGCTGATGCCGGATCGTTCGGTGAGGATGGCGTCGTCGCCGCCCGAGGCCGAGAGGCCTCCCCGCTCCCGGAGCGACGGCGGCCGGTCGAGGAGCTCGGCCAGGTGGGCCGTCGCTTCGATGAGCTCGGCGAACGCGTCCTCGCCCACCCGCTCGGTGTCGAGCAGGGCCACCCGCTCGACCACCTTCTTGGCCTCCTCGACCAGCATGTGCTTCTGGGCCCGGGCGCCCCGGGCCTTGGAGGGCGTCGTGATCCAGAGCTGGCGGGCGTCGTCGGGCAACGGCATGGCGGGACGGTAACCGGCGGGTCGATGGCGGAATCTCTGACTAGAGTCAGAGGAATGGACGACGGGGCCGTGGCCACGGTGCGCCGGTTCAACCGGACGGTGACCCAGCGCATCGGCGTGCTCGACGACGAGTACCTCGCTCGCGGCCGGTCCCTGGCCGCCTCCCGGGTGCTGTGGGAGGTCGGTGTCGACGGTGCCGACGTGCGGGCGCTGCGCGCTCGCCTCGGCCTGGACTCCGGTTACCTGAGCCGGCTCCTGCGGGCCCTGGACGACGAGGGCCTGGTGAGGGTGACCCCCGATGCGGTCGACGCCCGGGTACGCCGGGTCGAGGTGACCGATCCCGGGCGGGCCGAGCTGGCCGAGATGGACGGACTGAGCGACGCCCTGGCCTGGTCCCTGCTCGACCCGCTCGACGACAGGTCTCGCGGCCGGCTCCTCGACGCCATGACCACGGTCGACCGCTTGCTCCGCCTCGGCCAGGTCGTGGTGGCCCCGGAGGACCCGCACACCCCCGATGCCGATGCCTGCCTCCGGGCCTATTTCGCCGAGATCGACGAGCGCTTCGAGACCGGCTTCGACTTCGACGCCGCCGAGCCCTTCGCCGTGGACGACATGGTCGAGCCGGAGGGTCTCCTGCTCATCGCCCGTCTCGGCGACGAGGCCGTCGCCTGCGGCGCGCTCCACTTCTTCGCCGGCGGTAAGGCCGACGTGAAGCGCATGTGGGTCGATCCCTCGGCTCGCGGGCTGGGCCTCGGTCGGCGGATGCTCTTCGAGCTCGAGGCGCAGGCCCGGGCCCACGACGTCCGCCTCCTGCGCTTGGAGACCAACCGGGCCCTGGCCGAGGCGATCGCCCTCTATCGGGCGGTCGGCTTCGAGGAGGTCGACCCCTTCAACGACGAGGTCCACGCCGACCACTGGTTCGCCAAGCCCCTCGCATCCTGACCATCCGGGGCGGGGGTAACGGCCGGGTCGGATCGGTGGTCAAATGGGTCGATGCCCGCCGCGCTCGCCCTTCGTGCGGCCGTGGACGGGACCGTCGAGGCGCAGGTCGATGACTCCTTCGGTCGGGAGGCGGTGGTCGTCCGGTCGATCAGCGATCGCCGCGCCGGGGCCATCAGCGCGGGGGACGGGGACACCATCGCCCTCGCCGCCCGCACGGCCCGTCAGTCGGGCATCCCGATCGTGCTGGTGCTGGCCTCCAGCGGGGCCGACGTCTTCGAAGGCGTCGACGCCCTCGTCGGCTGGGGACGGGCGGCCAAGGAGCTGGTGGCCTGCTCGGGGATCATCCCCATACTCGCCGCGCTGGTCGGCCCGGCCGTGTCCGGTCCCGCATTGCTGCTCGGCGTGGCCGACATCGTCGTGATGACCCCGGACGCCTACGCCTATGTCTCCGGTCCGCGAATGGTCCGCCAGATGACCGGAGCGATGATCTCGTCCGATGAGCTGGGCGGCGTCGGCGCCCACCAGCGGTCGACGGGCGTGGCCGCCCGGGTGGTGGCGGTGGACGAAGTGGATGACGCTCTCGCTGACCTGCTGGCCTACCTCCCCGGCAGCAACGACCAGGAGCCACCACGCTGGTCCACGTCGGACCCGGTTGACCGGGCGACGCCGGATGCCGGGGCCATCCTCCCGGCCGAGTCGACGGCGGGCTACGACGTCCGGTCGGTGATCCGCTCGATCGTCGACGACGACCAGTTCCTCGAGCTGCGGGAGCTCTATGCCCCCAACCTGGTCACCGGCTTCGCGACGGTCGACGGCCGCCCCGTCGGCATCGTGGCCAATCAGCCCCAACAGCTGGCGGGGACGCTGGACATCACGTGCTCGCACAAGGGCGCCCGCTTCGTGTCCTTCTGCGATGCGTTCAACCTGCCGCTCGTGACCCTGGTCGACACGTCCGGTTTCTACCCCGGCAAGGACATGGAGTGGCGGGGGATGATCCGCCACGGTGCCCAGCTGGCCTTCGCCTACGCCCGGGCCACCGTGCCCCGGGTCGGCCTGACCCTGCGCAAGTCGTACGGCGGGGCGTTCATCGTCATGGACTCCAAGACCATGGGCTGTGACCTCCACCTGGCCTGGCCCACGGCCGAGATCGCCGTCATGGGCGCCGAGGGCGCGGTGGGCATCCTCCATCGCCGCACCGACCCGTCCGAGCGTCCGGCCTTGGTCGCCGAGTACGAGGAGCAGTACCTCAACCCTTGGATCGCCGCCGAGCGGGGCTACATCGACGCCGTCATCGACCCCGCGGACACGAGGCGCGAGCTGTGCGCCGCCCTCGAAGTGCTGTCGACCAAGCGGGAGGTCCTGGCCCCGAGACGCCACGACAACCTGCCGCTCTGACAGAAGCAGCGACGTTCGGCCCTGGCGGTCGGGGTCGGCGGGGCGCAGAGTCGGGGGTCGTGAGGATCATGACCGCGCCCATCGAGCGGGCCAGCCCGAGCGACCTCGTCCCCCGGGCCATCGACAGGGGGTCCGTACCCATGCAGGTGGGCGCCGTGCTGGTGCTCGCTCCGCCCACCATCTCCGGAACGGCCGTGACCGAGGCCATCGACCGTCGGACCCGGGCGATCCCCCGGCTGCGGCAGCGCCTGGTCGATACGCCGGTCGGGTGTGGTCGCCCGCTCTGGGTCGACGACGACGACTTCGACATCGAGCGCCACGTCAGACAAGTGACCTGTCCGGGCATCGGCGACGAGGCGGCGCTGCTGGCGGTGGCCGCCGACGTCGTCATCGAGCGCCTGCCCGACAAGCACTCGCCCTGGTCGGTCACGTTCGTGACGGGCCTGGCCTCCGGGGGCACCGCCATCGTCGCCGTGTTCCACCACGTCCTGGCGGACGGCATCGGCGGGCTGGCCGTCCTCGCCGGCCTCGTCGACGGAGCGAGCGAAGTCGCGCCGCCGGAGGGCTTCCCCCGACCGCGGCCCGGAGCGCGGGCGCTGCTGGTCGACGTCGCCAAGGATCGCCTCCGGGCGCTGCACCGAGTGCCGTCGACCCTGCGGTCCGTCGGGCAGGCGGTCGGCGAGCTCCGTCGGACTGACGCCGCCCGCATCGAGCGCAGCTCGCTGAACCGACCGACCGGCCCCGAGCGGGCCCTGGCCGTGGCCCGGGTCGAACTGGCGTCAGTCGTCGAGGTCGCCCACGCCCATGGTGGGACGGTCAACGACGTGGTGCTGGCGGCCGTGGCCGGTGCGCTCCGGTCGACCCTGGAGCGTCGAGGTGAACCCACGGTGCCGGAGTTCGTGATGACCATCCCGGTCTCCACCCGCCGCGACGCCAGCACCACCGAGCTCGGCAACGACATCGGCGTGAAGACCGTGGCCGTGCCCGCGCAGGGCGCCATCGACGATCGACTGGTCGAGACCGCTCGCCGCCGGGCGAGGGCCGAGCCGCCGACCGCGGCGGCCACGAGGTTGCTCGACGCCGTCTTCCGCCTCACGGGCCGACTCCACCTCTTCCGCTGGTTCGCGAATCGCCAGCGGTTGGTGCACACGTTCGTCACCAACCTGCGGGGCCCCACCGAGCGCCTGACGTTCCTCGGTGCGGAGGTCGACGGGCTGATCCCCGTCTCCGCCATCTCCGGCAACGTCACCGTCGCCTTCGCCGTCCTCTCCTACGCCGGCACGCTGACGATCACGGTCGTCGCCGACCCCACCGCCTGCCCCGACCTGGCCCAGTTGAAGGACGACCTGCAAGCCGAACTCGATGCGGTCGTGGGAACGCTCAGTCGTTCTGGCACCTGATTCGGTTGCCATAGCCGCCGAATCAGGTGCCAGAACGGGTGGACGGACCTACGGCTCCAGGGTGACCTTGATGGCGCCGGCGGAGCGGTCGGCGGCGACCCGGAAGGCCTCGGCGGCGTCGTCGAGGCCGAAGCGGTGGGTGATCAGCGCGGGTGCCAGTTCGGGGACGGCGGCGAGCAGGGCGCCGGCGGCGTCGACCTCTCGGTGGCCGCCGTGGTGGCCGTAGGCCATGCAGCCGACGACGTCGAGCTCCTTCAGGCCGATCGGCGTGGCCGCGAGGGCCACCTCCTCCCAGTAGGTGCCGAGGAGGGCGATGGTCCCGCGCACCCGGGTCAGGCCGATCGCCTGGTTGAAGGCCGACGAGGTGCCGGCCGCCTCGATCACCACGTCGTAATGGCCCTCGACCGGCCGACCGCCGACGGACTCGGCGGCGGCGATCTGGTGCGGATGCCGGGCGGCGACGCCGACCTCACAGCCGAGGTGGACGGCCGCGGCCACTGAGGCGACGCCGAGCGTTCCCCCGCCGATGACCGCGACCCGCTGGCCGGCCTCGATCCGGGCTCGGTGCATCGCCCGTACGGCGCAGGCCACGGGCTCGACCAGTGAGGCATCCCCGACGGCGAGGCCGTCGGGCAGCGGTACGACGCACTCGGGCGGCACGACCAGCTCGTCGGCCATACCCCCGTCCACCCCGATGCCGACAGTCTGCGCCTCTCGGCACAGGTGGGTGTCGCCGGCGAGGCAGCGCTCGCAGGTCCCGCAACGGTGGACGACGGGCTCGAGGGCGACCGGGGTGCCGTCGTCCAGCCACCCGGCGATCTCGTGGCCGAGGGTCACCGGTATCGGCCCCCACTCGACCAGGTGCAGGTCCGACCCGCAGATGCCCGCCGCGGCCACCCGCACCCGCACGTCGTCCCCGGTCGGCTCCGGCGCGGGCAGGTCCAACACCTCGATCCCGTTCTCCGTGTTCCGTACGCCCCTCATGCCGCCCCCTCGAACTTGCGCTCGTTGACCCACGGCGTTCGTGGTGTAGCCGACGCAAGTTCGGGTGGTGGTCATGACGTGCCCAGGAGGACGGTGGCGGTGGAGGTGAACCAGCCGCCGGTGGCGTTGACGCAGGCGATCTCGGCGTGCTCGACCTGGCGGCTGTCGGCCTCGCCCCGCAGCTGCTTCACGGCCTCGACCAGCAGGAACATCCCCCGCATGCCGGGGTGGCACGCGGACAGCCCGCCGCCGTCGGTGTTGGTGGGCAGGGTCCCGCCGACCCGCAACCGGCCGTCGGCCACGAACGGCCCACCCTCGCCCTTGGGGCAGAAGCCCAGCCCTTCGAGGGTGGCCACGACCATGTAGGTGAAGGCGTCGTAGAGCTGGCAGACGTCGACGTCCGACGGCCCGATCCCCGCCCGTCGGAACGCATCGGCTCCGGAGCGCACGCAAGGTGACTCCGTGAAGTCGTCCCACTCGCTCATCGTCGTGTGCGAGATGGCCTCGCCGGTGCCGAGCACCCACACCGGCGCCTTGGCGCAGTCGGCTGCCCGTTCGGCCGTGGTCAGCACGACCGCCCCGCCGCCATCGGACCGGATGCAGCAGTGCAGCTTGGTCAGGGGGTCGGCGATCATCGCCGACGAGTTGACCTCGTCGATGGTCAGCGGGTCCCGGTAGTAGGCGTCGGGGTTCAGGCCGGCGTTGAACCGGGTCGACACCGCGACCTCGGCCAGCTGCTCGATGGTCGTCCCGAACTCGTGCATGTGGCGCATGGTCGACATGGCGTACTGCGAGATCAGCGTGTGCCCCCACGGGGCCGCGAACTGGGTCGGCCCCCGGGAGCCGAACGACAGGTTGGCCCGCCGCCGCCCGGCCTTCAGGTCCGCCCGGGTGGTCGAGCCGTAGACGAGGACGATCGTCTCGGCCATGCCGGCCTGCAGCGCGGCGACGGCGTGGCCGACCATCACCTCCCACGACGCCCCCCCGACCTGAGTCGAGTCGAAGTGGGCGGGTCGCAGTCCGAGGTACTCGGCCACCTCCACCGGTGCCAGCGAGCCGAGGCCGCACGAGTAGAGGCCGTCGACGTCGTCGCGACCGAGGCCGGCGTCGGCCAGAGCCCGGGACGTGGCCTGGTAGTGCAGCTCGTAGGGCGTGCGGTCGTCGACCCGCCCGACGTCGGACAACGCGGCCCCGACGATGGCGACGCGATGAGGGTCGGGCACGGGCGGCGATGGTAATGAAGGGCGGTGGACCTCCGGTTCAGCGACGAGGACGAGGCGTTCCGGGCCGAGGCCCGGGACTTCCTGGAGACCCACCTGGCCGCCGACTTCGCCGCGCTCCGGGGCCTGGGCGGGCCGGGCAAGGAGCACCAGGACTTCGAGGGGCGCCTCGAGTGGGAGCAGCTCCTCGGCCGCGAGGGCTGGAGCGTCGTGGGTTGGCCCAAGGAGTACGGGGGCAAGGGCCTCCCGGTCACCCAGCAGGTCATCTGGCACCAGGAGTACGCCCGGGCCCGGGCGCCGGGCCGGGTCGGCATCGTGGGGGAGGGGCTGCTCGGTCCGACCCTCATCGCCTTCGGCACCGACGAGCAGAAGGCCCGCTTCCTGCCTGGCATCGTCTCGGGCGAGACGCTGTGGTGCCAGGGCTACTCGGAGCCCAATGCCGGCTCGGACCTGGCCAACGTCCAGACCCGGGCCCACCTCGACGGCGACGAGTGGGTCATCAGCGGCCAGAAGGTGTGGACCTCGCTGGCCGCCTGGGCCCAGTGGATGTTCGTGGTCTGCAAGACCGACCCGGAGGCGGACCCCAAGCACCGAGGCATCTCCTACCTCCTCTGCCCGATGGACCAGCCCGGCATCGAGATCCGCCCGATCATCCAGGTCACCGGGACCTCGGAGTTCAACGAGGTCTTCCTCGACGAGGCCCGCACGCCGTCCGACCTCGTCGTCGGCGAGGTCAACGGCGGCTGGCGGGTGGCCATGGGCACCCTGGGCTTCGAGCGGGGGGTGCTGACCCTCGGCCAGCAGATGGCGTTCAGCCAGGAGTTCGACCTCGTCCTGAAGGCGGCCCGCGGCAACGGCAAAGCCACCGAGCCCGAGATGCGCAAGCGCCTGGCCGACGCCTGGATCGGTCTCGAGCTGATGCGCTTGACCGCTCTGCGCACCATCTCGGGCGAGCCCGGCCCGGAGACGTCGATCAACAAGCTCTACTGGGCCACGTTCCACCGCCGCCTCGGCGAGCTGGCCATGGACGTCCTGGGCGCCGAAGGCACGATCCTCACGTCTGACGCGGCCATGTCGGGCGGCGAGGCCTATCCGCTCTCCGAGCTGCAGAGCCTGTTCCTCTTCAGTCGGGCCGACACCATCTACGGCGGCTCGAACCAGATCCAGCGCAACGTGCTCGGCGAACATGTGCTGGGCCTTCCAAGGGAGCCACGATGAGCCGAGAGATCCCGCCCTACCCGGAGGGCCACGACCTGCTGGCCGGCAAGGGCGTCGTCGTCACCGCGGCGGCCGGCACCGGCATCGGGTTCGCCACCGCCAAGCGCTGCGCCGAGGAGGGGGCCCGGGTCGTCATCTCCGACCACCACGAGCGCCGCCTGGGTGAGGCCGCCGACGCCATAGCCACCGAAGTGGGTGAGCGCCCGCACACCATCGTCTGCGACGTCACCGACGACGCCGCGGTGCGGGCGCTGGTCAATGGCTCGGCTGAGGCCCTCGGCGGCATCGACGTCATGGTCAACAACGCCGGCCTCGGCGGTGAGGTCGACCTCATCGACATGACCGACGACCAGTGGGACCTGGTGCTCGACGTCACCCTCAACGGCACCTTCCGCACCACCCGGGCCGCCCTCCGTCACATGCTTCCCCGGGGCAGTGGCGTCATCGTCAACAACGCCTCCGTCCTCGGTTGGCGAGCCCAGCGAGGCCAGGCCCACTACGCGGCGGCCAAGGCCGGGGTCATGGCCCTCACCCGCTGCGCGGCCATCGAGGCGGCCGCCGCCGGGGTCCGGGTCAACGCCGTCGCCCCGAGCCTGGCGACCCACCCGTTCCTGACCAAGGTCATGGGCGAGGGCCTGCTCGAGGAGCTGGAGGCCAAGGAGGCCTTCGGTCGGGGCGCCACGCCCTGGGAGGTGGCCAACGTCATCGTCTTCCTGGCCAGCGACTACTCCAGCTACATGACCGGCGAAGTCGTGGCCGTCAGCTCGCAGCACCCGTAGCGGGCTCGCGGAGCGACGCGCCGGCGAGGCGGTCGCCCACGAGGGCCCAGAAGGTGGGGCAGTCCACGATGTCGTCCTTCGGGCACTTCATGGCGTGCTGCAGTGCCGTGCGGGCCAGTTGGGCGCTGGCCTCGGCCCGCCGCAGCTCGTCGACCTTGGCCTCGGCCAGGGCGTGCCATGCCTGCGGAGACTCGGCCCGGCTGGCCAGGAGCATCCCCACCTCGGCCAACGTGAAGCCGACGTCGGTCAAGAGCAGGATCACGCCGACCCGCGCCACCGCCTCCGGTCGGTACCGGCGCTGGCCCGAGACCCGGGTGGCGGGCGGGAGCAGGCCGAGCT
The DNA here is from genome assembly GCA_963725155.1 of uncultured Microthrixaceae bacterium. Classification (GTDB taxonomy): domain Bacteria; phylum Actinomycetota; class Acidimicrobiia; order Acidimicrobiales; family DATDAH01; genus DATDAH01. The sequence goes on along the minus strand of CAVRXU010000008.1, from coordinate 422,312 downwards.
CGTCGTAGTAGCGCAGGGCGGAGGTCGCCACCCCGGCCTGCTCGGCCACCTCGCCGATCGTCAGCAGCTCGTGCACTTGACTTCAAGTGTACATGAAGTGTTTGGGTGGCTCCATGAGCTTCAAGAACCAGTTCGCCCACCCCCATGGCCTCGGCGGTCGCGCCGCCGGCTGGGTCATGACGATGCAGAACGGCCGTCGCAACCGCTGGCTCGTCGGCCTGCTCGAGCCGCAGCCCGACGAGCACCTGCTCGAGATCGGCTGCGGGCCGGGGCTGGCGGTGGCCGAGGTCGTGGCCGCCGGGGGCCGGGTCACCGCCATAGACCCCTCTGCCGTGATGCGGTCCATGGCCGCCCACCGCAACGCCACCGCGGTGGCCGACGGTCGGGTGGTCATCGCCGACGGGTCGGCGGAGGCGCTCCCCGACGGACCCTTCGCCGCCACCTACGCCGCCAACACGGCCCAGTTCTGGAAGGACATCGATGCCACGCTGGACGCCGTGGCCACCCGACTCCTGCCCGGGGGCCGCGTGGCGCTGGCGATCCAGCCCCGCTTCAAGGGGGCGACCGACGCCGACGCCCGGCGGCTGGCCGAGGAGAACGCCGAGCGACTCGACCGGGCGGGCTTCGCCGACGTCCGGGTCGAGATGCTGGCCCTGCGCCCGACGGATGTGGGCTGTGCCCTCGGCCGCCTCAGCTGACGCGGAACCCGCCGCTGCCGCCCCCGCCCGGGGTCGGCGGAGGCGGGGCCGGAGGTGGGGGAGCGGCCGGAGGTGGGGGTGCCGTCGGCGGGGGCGGGAGGTGCGGCATCACCACCTGGCCGACGACCGGGACGCCGGCCACGGGTGAGCCGGCCGGGGGTGGCGCGACCGGCACCGGGGCCGGCGCCTGCGGCGGGGGCGGCAGGGGTCGGGCCTTCGGCACCACCTTCGGGCGTGGCGGTAGCCCGGCCAGCTCGGTCAGCCGACCGATGCGCTGCTGCAGGAGCAGTGACGTGCCCAACCGCTTGGACCGGGACGACAGGGCGCCGGCGTAGACCCCGTCGGGGACCTCGATCCACAGCGGGGCCGTGGCCCGGCTGACCCGGATGATCTCGCCCGGGTCGGCCTCCAGCTTCTCCAGAGCGGTGATCAGGGCTTCGGGGTGCCGGGTGAACTGCACGGCGACCCGGTCTCGGTCCTCGCCCTGGTCTCGCAGGGCCCAGGCTTGGAGCCACTCGGCCATCCGGGCCGGGATCCACCCGACGATGGCCTTCAGGTCGTCGGCCTCGGCCGCGGCGATGGCGCCGGAGGTCAGGGCCACGGCCCACGACGACAGGGCGATGTCCCAGCTCCCGATCCGGCTCACCTCGTAGGACAGGACGGCCTCCAGCTCGTCGCGGGTCAGCTCGTCGGCCAGGCCCGACGTGATGCCGATGATCGTCTTGTCGGGACGGGTGCCCACACCGAAGGAGTTCGGCGTCACGTCCTGGATGACGGCGAAGCGGGGGGCGGGGATCCCGGCCGAGAGGGCGAGGCCGTCGAGGACGTTCCCGATCTCGGGGTAGGCGTCGGGGTTGGCCAGCTGGGCGCCTGTCTCCCGCAGGACCTGGGCCTCCAGCTTGCGCCGGAGGGTGGGCAGCCGGACCACCGACATCACGCTGCCGATCACGATCGACAGGGCGATCACGGCGAGGCAGAAGAGGCCGAACCACTTGACCACCTCGAAGCTGTCCGGGAAGCCCCCCTCGCTGATCAGCCAGAAGATGACGATCAGCCCGGTGGCCACGGTGGCCGCGCAGACGGCCATCCAGTACACGACCGTGGCCAGGATGATCAGTCCGAGGATGCGCAGTCGGTTCCGCCGGGCAAAGAGATCGGGCCGCTCCATGGGCGCCGACGCTAGGGCCCCGTCCCCGCCCGGACGTGAGTAGGCGCTACTCAATCCCCCGCGATGGGCGGCGACGGCCCCGTGTCCGACGGAGCGTCGATCAGCCGGTCGGTGATCTCGTTGACGTAGGCGTCCCAGGCGTCGCTGAGATCATCGATGAGCTGGCGCAGCAGCTTCGGCGACATGGCGACGCGGGCCACGACGGTGCCCAGGTTGGGCTCGACGGAGTGATCGACCCGCAGCAGGTCGACGGTGACCTCGTGATCGCTGGAGTACACGATGGCGTCGTTGGCCCACACCCCAGCCTGGTGGGCGGCGGGCACCACGACCACCAGCTCGTCATCGGGTTCGTTCGCCATCGGGTCCCCCACTCGCTCGCCCCCGGTCCGTACCGTAGGCGGGTGGCCGACACCCTGCCCGGCCTCGGTGGCCCGGTGGACGACGAGTCCGCCGAGTCGGCCGATGGAGCCGGTCTTCCCGACGATGATCGCGACGACGCCGAGGGGCAGAGCGGGCTCGGCCGGGGGCTGGCCGCCATCATCCCGACCCTGGCCGCCGACCTTGACACCTCCCCCCGAAACCGACGCCGTCAGCGACGCCGCGGTGGGTTGGCCGCCCTCCTCGGCGGGCCGATCGAGGACCAAGGGCCGCCGCCGGTCGAGTCGCCTCAGCCCGGGGCCGATGTCGCCGCCCCGACCGAACCGGCCCCGGTCCATGTGCCCGCGCCCTCGGCCGTGCGCAAGCTCCGCGACGACCTGGTGGGGGCCCTGCTCGACGGCCTGGCCAACACGATGGCCCTCGACCTGTGCGCGTACCTCCACGAGGGCCCGGGCGAGGACCCTCACCTTTTCCTGGAGTCCCCGTCGATGGACCGGATCGGGGCGACCCGGACCTACGCCCTGTTCGGCGGCCTCCGCGTCGAGCTCGAGGCTGGTCGGTCGGAAGCGGCGTTCGACGCCGCCGGGTTCCGGGGAGTCAGCGTGGCCACGGTCGGGGCCGGCTCCCGTGGGCTCTGGGTGGTGGCCCGGTTCGAGGAGATCACCGCGCCGGAACGGGAGGTGGCGGCCCGCTTCTGCCGCTCGTTCGGGCGCGCCGTCCACCAGCTCGACGGTGCCGCGTCGCCGGCCGCCACCATCGCCACGCCCGTCTACGTCGAGGCCCACCGGTCCCGGGATTCGGTGCTGGCCGAGGTCCAGGTCCGCATCGGGGACCAAGTCCGTCCCGGCCACGGCCGGGCCGACACCCAGGTGGAGGCCATCACCCGGGCGGTGCTGGTCGCCGCCGGGCGCCATCTCATGTTCCGCTACGCCAGCGAGGTCGCCCACGAGGGCGAGCACGCCGCCGTCGTCCTCCTCGAGGGCGGCGACCACGCCGTGTCCCTCGGCTCCGCTCTCAGCCCCGAGTCCGGCGGCGTGGCCACGGCCCAAGCCGCCATCCGCGCCCTCGACGGCCTCGCCGCCTAGCCCGACCCCGGTTCTGGTTGCGTGTGGCCGCGGTGGGGCGCGGGGAGGTGCAACCAGAACGAGGTGGTCGTCGCTCGATCCCGGTTCTGGTTGCGTGTGGCCGCGGTGGGGCGCGGGGAGGTGCAACCAGAGCGAGGTGGTCGTCGCTCGATCCCGGTTCTGGTTGCGTGTGGCCGCGGTGGGGCGCGGGGAGGTGCAACCAGAACGAGGTGGTCGTCGCTCGATCCCGGTTCTGGTTGCGTGTGGCCGCGGTGGGGCGCGGGGAGGTGCAACCAGAACGGTCGGTCAGCCGTAGAGGTCGAGGTCCTTCTGGCGGACGCGCGCCGCGAGGGCGCTCATGATGCTGTTGCGGAAGTCGGCGGCTTCGTCGAGCAGGCCGGAGAACTCCCGCTTGCCGATCACCAGCACTCGCATCGGTGTCGTCGCCGTCACGCTGGCGTTGCGGGGGGTCCGGTCGATGAGGGCCATCTCGCCGAACACGGCTCCCGGTCCGATCTCAGCCACCTCGTTGCCCTCCCGGGTCACCGAGGCGGTGCCGTCGACCACGACGAAGGCCTCGTGGCCGATGTCGCCCTCCACGACCAGAGCTCGCCCGGCCGCGACCTCGATCTCGTCGGTCAAGGACGCGATCTTCGCCAGATCACGCTTCGAGCACTCGGAGAACAGGGGAACGGTGGCGAGGTGTCGGACGAAGTTGTCGGCCATGGCCGCGGATAGTACGAGGCCCCGCCGGGTGGCGCTGACGGATCGACCTCGCCGGCCGGCACCTGGCTACTGGAACCACCAGATGTAGTCCGCGGCCGCGCCGGACCGGTACCAGAAGATGTCGTCGTGGCCGTCCTCGTCGAAGTCGCCGGCGAAGGCGGGCCGGTAGGTGCCCGACACGTTGGTCACGGCGCCGGCGCCGAAGGAGCGGTTCCGTGAGCCCCACCAGACCCGGTCGGGGGTCGTTCCGGGGGCGTACCAGAAGATGTCGTCGCGGCTGTTGGCGTCGAAGTCGCCGACGATCGGGTCCGAGCTCTGGTTGATGGTGCGGTCGGTGGCGTCGAAGGTCCGGTCCGTGCGGCCGAACCACAGCTCGTCGGCCCCGGCGCCCCGCCCGAAGAGCAGGACATCATCGCGACCGTCGCCGTCGAAGTCACCCGCGTTCGGCACGAAGTCGCCGGCCACGGTCAGGGAACGGAGGGCGAAGTGGCGGTCCGCTCGGCCGAACCAGAGCTTGTCGAGACCGTCGCCAGGCCCATACCAGAACACGTCGGCCCGGCCGTCTCCGTTGAAGTCGCCCACCTCGGAGCGGGGGAATCGGGTGGCGATGCGCGTGGGCTTGGTGTCCCAGGTCCGGTCTGTCCGGCCGTACCAGAGGTAGTCCTGGCCCGGTCCGGGCACGTACCAGAGGATGTCGTCGCGGCCGTCACCGTCGTAGTCGCCGACCATCGGGCGGAAGCGCCCCCGGGCCGTGATCTCGGCCACGGCGAAGCCCCGGCCCCGGCGGCCCCACCAGATGTACTCGGGCTTGGACCCTTCGCCGTACCACAGGATGTCGTTCAGGCCGTTGCCGTCGAAGTCGCCGACTCGGGCCTGCTCGAAGGCACCGTCGACGGCCCGTTCGGTCTGCTCGAACTCGGCCCGGGCCCGCCTGGGACGGGGCGGCGGATCTGTGGGCGGCGGCGGGTCCGTCGGTGGCCCGTTCAGCTGCATGGTCCAGAAGCTGGTCCGCTTGTTGCCGCCCCGGCGGGTCAGGCTGACGTGGACGTGGTCGGTGTGGGGGCTGGACCCGGTGTAGGGCGTCCACCCCTCGTTGGCCCGGTACATGCGGAAGATCTGGCGGTTCCAGATGATGTACATGACACCGAGGCGGCGGGCCATGGCGTGCCGGTGGCCGTAGCTGTCGGTGGCGAACAGCCAATGGAAGAAGTTGGCGACCCGGCGGCGGCCTTCCACCGTGTTGGCGTTGTTGGCCCAGTCCCAGGCCCGCCCTTCCTTGTGCTCGCTGGTCCCTCCGATGTTGCAGTCCCGGCTGATGCCGTAGCTGGAGGTCGCCGGGTAGGCCGCCATGACCATGTCCCGGTAGGCGATCATCCCCGGCTTGGGCGCGGGGCTGCAGGTGCTCTGGCCGTCGTAGGTCGGGTAGGGCTCGATCTCGTTGGGGAAGCGGGGCGTGACCGGGGCCCGCTCGGCCACGGGGGCGCCGGCCCCGGTGACCGTGAAGGGGTCGGCGGTGACGACGCCCAGGTCCTCGTACATCGGAGCGATGCAGGTGCCCTTGACGCCGTAGGTGCCGGCGGGGACGCCGTTGGGGACGACGAAGGGGGCGTCCCAGGTCCCGTCCCGCTCGACCGGGAGGGTGCCCGAGGCGGCGGCGCTGCCGTCGGGCGCGATGAGCTGGAACAGCACGCCGTCGGCGCCGGTGATCCCGTCGGGCAGGTAGCAGCCGGTGCCCGAGACCTGGATGGAGGTGCCGGTGAGGCCCTCGGCGACGGAGGTCGCCAGGGTCGGGTCCCCCTCGCCCTGCGCCGAGGGGACCGCGACCGGCGCGACAGCGAGGGCGGACGCCCCGACCACGACGGCGGTCAGGGTGGTGAGAACTCGGCGCACCATCACAAGGTCGGACGTTGCCTACGTACTGTGAACACTCTCCGCATGCACATGCCTTTCGGTGGGCTTCCCTTCCACCGGTCGCCGATCTGATTGCAGTTTGGTTGCGGATTGGTTACAGAAACGTAGGCGACGGGGTCGGCGCGTGCCAATCCTCGTGGCCGCCGGGTCAGGTTCCGGCAATCGCCCCAAGGTACGCCGGTCGGCGGCCGCCGCCGTGGATCACCAGGTTGGCTCCCGGTGACGTAGGCCGACAGGGGCGATGCCAGATAGCAGACGGCGTCGGCGATGTCGGTTGCCGTACCCATCCGGCCGAGAGGCACCTCGGCCCCCGTGATGGCGTCGTCGTCAGCCTGCTCGGTGGCGATGAGGTCGGCGGACACGCAGTTGACCCGCACCTTGGGCGCCCACTCGACGGCCAAGGACCGGGTGAGGTCGACCAAACCCGCTTTGGCCGCCCCGTAGGCAGCCGTCCCGGGCGAGGGCGGCAGACCGGTGACCGAGCCGATGTTGACGATCGCCCCGCCTTCGTCCTGGTCCTGCATGACCCGATTGGCGGCCTGGCTCACGAACAGCGGCGCCATGAGGTTGAGGGTGATGATGGCCGTGGAGAACGTCGGCGAGGCCGTGGCCGCCTCGGCAATGGGCGAGCCGCCGGCGCTGTTCACGGCGATGTCGAGGTGGCCGTAGTGCTCGACCACCGCGGCGAGCAAGCCGTCCACCGCCTCGGCGTCCCGGACGTCGGCGCCGAAGAAGCGGGCCCCGGCGGGCAGCTCGTCGGGCTGGCTGCGGCCACAGACGGCGACCTGGGCCCCGGCGGCCAGGAGCCGGTCCGTGATGCCTCGCCCGATGCCTCGGGCCCCGCCGGTCACCAGGGCGACCCGGCCGTCGAGATCGGTGGCTGCGCTCATCGTCGGGCGAGCGTAGAGCGAACCGGCCGGCGCGACGGAGGAGGGGCCCGACACGTTCGCCCAGCGGGGGTCGCATCGTTTACGGTCCGCCGCGCATGCCCATCACGTCCGAGGTCGACGCCCACGGGATCGCCACCGTGGTCATGGACAACCCGCCGGTCAACGCCCTCACGGTGGCGGGTTGGTTCGAGCTGGCGGACATCGTCCGCGCCCTGGGCGACGACCCCGCCGTCCGAGTGGTGATCCTGGCCGCCGAGGGTCGGGGCTACAACGCCGGGGTCGACATCAAGGAGATGCAGGCCAGCGAGGGGTACGAGGCCCTGATCGGGGCCAACAAGGGCTGTTCTGCCGCCTTTGCCGCCGTCTACGAGTGCGCCGTACCCGTCATCGCTGCCGTCCACGGCTTCTGCCTCGGTGGGGGCATCGGCCTGGTCGGCAACGCCGACGTGATCATCGCCTCCGAGGACGCCACGTTCGGGCTGCCCGAGGTGGACCGGGGTGCCCTCGGCGCGGCCACCCACCTGGCCCGGCTGGTGCCCCAGCACAAGATGCGAGCGATGGTGTACACGTCGGCGGTGGCCACCGCGGCCGAGCTGCACCACTACGGATCGGTCCTGCAGGTCGTGCCCCGGGACGAACTTATGGCCGCGGCCCGAGAGGTGGCCGAGACCATCGCGGCCAAGAGCCCGACGGTCATCCGGGCGGCCAAGGAGTCCCTGAACGGGATCGATCCTGTCGATGTGAAGCGCTCGTACCGCTTCGAACAAGGCTTCACCTTCGAGCTGAACCTGGCGGGGGTGGCCGACGAAGCTCGCGACGCCTTCGTCGAGCGGGGCGAGAGCGCCGACTTCGGCGGGAAGGACTGACGTGGCCCTGGTCAAGACGATGACGGCCGACGAGGCCGTCGCGGGCATCCAGAGCGGCATGACCATCGGCATCGGGGGCTGGGCGTCGCGCCGCAAGCCCATGACTCTGCTCAAGGCCCTCCTGCGCACCGATGTCGACGACCTGACGTTGGTGACCTACGGGGGCCCCGACGTCGGCATCCTCTGTGCCGCCGGCCGCGTCCGCAAGGTGGTGTTCGCCTTCGTCTCCCTCGACACGATCCCCCTCGAGCCTCACTTCCGGGCCGCACGCGAGTCGGGTGCCGTCGAGGTCGAGGAGTACGACGAGGGCATGTTCCTGCTCGGGCTCCAGGCCGCGGCCTGGAACGTGCCGTTCCTGCCCACCCGGGTGGGGCTGGGTTCGGACCTCTTCCGGGTCAACCCCCGACTGACGACCGTGACCTCCCCGTACGCGGGGCCCGACGGCGAGGAGGAGGAGCTGGTCGCCATGCCCGCTCTGCCCCTCGATGTGTCGCTGCTCCACCTGAACCGGGCCGACGAGCGGGGCAACGCCCAGTTCCTCGGGCCCGACCTCTACATGGACGACCTGTTCGCGTCCGCCGCCGAGGCCACGTTCATCTCCTGCGAGAAGGTTGTGCCGACGGCCGAGATGACCCCCTTCCACACCCTGCGCATCAACCGACTGCAGGTCGACGGCGTGGTCGAGGCCCCGGGAGGAGCCGGCTTCACCTCCTGCCAGCCCGACTACGAACGGGACGAGGACGCCCAGAAGGCCTACGCGGTGACCTCAGGGGACCCCGACGCCTGGACGACCTGGCTCGAGGAGTGGAGGGACTCGTGAGCGGCCCGGCCGAGGTCACCCGCTCGGAGGTCTGTTGTGTCGCCGTGGCCGAGTGCTTCCGGGGCGACGGCGAGATCCTGGCCAACCCGATCGGCACCATCCCCATGATCGGCGGCCGGTTGGCCCGGGCCACCTTCGAGCCCGAGCTGGTGATGACCGATGGCTTCGCGATGCTCGCTGCGGACATCCACGCCGCGGGCACGGAGGGCGATCCCGAGCTGGTGGCCGAGGGGTGGAACCCGTACCGGACCATGTTCGACGTGGTCTGGGGCGGCAAGCGCCACGTGATGATGGGGGCCACCCAGGTCGACCGGTACGGCAACCAGAACATCGCCGCTCTCGGTGACCCGGCCAAGCCCAAGGTCCAGCTCCTGGGCTTTCGGGGGGCGCCGGGCAACACGGTCTGCAACCCGACCAGCTACTTCGTGCCCAAACACTCGCCCAAGGTCTTCGTCGAGCAGGTCGACCTGGTCACCGGCGTGGGCTGGGACCGGGGCTGCCTCGAGATCCGCCGAGTCGTGTCCAACCTCGGCGTGTTCGACTTCGCCACCGATGACCACCGGATGCGCCTGCGGACGGTCCACCCCGGCGTCACCGTCGAGGAGGTCCAGGAGGCCACCGGCTTCGAGTTGGTCATCGACGACACGTTGGACGAGTCCCGGCTGCCCACCGACGAGGAGCTGGCGCTGATCCGCGACGTGCTCGACCCGCAGGGCCTCCGGGAGGCCGAGATCCGGTCCTGACGATGGCCCACCCCGCGCTGCAGACCGCGCTGTGCGACCTGGTCGGGGTGCGCTACCCGATCGTGCAGACCGGCATGGGCTGGGTCGCCGGCCCCCGGCTGGTGTCGGCGACGGCCAACGCCGGCGGCCTCGGCATCCTCGCCGCGGCGACGATGGGCTACGACCAGCTGGCCTCGGCCATCGACGAGGTCAAAGCGACCACCGAGGCGCCGTTCGGGGTGAATCTCCGGGCCGACGCCCCCGACGCCGCCGCTCGCATCGACCTGCTGATCGACAGGGGCGTCAAGGTCGGCTCCTTCGCCCTGGCCCCGAACCAGGACCTGATCGCCAAGCTCAAGGACGCCGGCGTCGTGGTCATCCCCTCGATCGGAGCGAAGCGCCACGCCGAGAAGGTGGCCCTGTGGGGGGTCGACGCCGTGCTCGTCCAGGGCGGCGAGGGCGGTGGCCACACCGGGGCCGTGCCGACCAGCCTGTTGCTGCCGCAAGTGGTCGATGCCGTGGACATACCCGTCATCGCCGCGGGCGGCTACTTCGACGGCCGGGGCCTCGTGGCCGCCCTGGCCTACGGCGCCGCCGGCATCGCCATGGGTACGCGCTTCCTCATGACCGCGGACGCCCCGGTGCCGGACGCGGTGAAGGACGTCTACCTGAGCAAGGACGTCAACGGCACCATCCGCACCACCCAGGTCGACGGCGTGCCCCACCGGGTCCTGCGCACGGAGCTGACCGAGCACCTCGACGCCGGCAGCCCGCTGACCAGCCTGCCCCGGGCCGTCCGCAACGGTCTGGCGTTCAAGAAGATCTCCGGCATCAGCTTCGCCGACCTGTTCCGGGAGGGTCGGGCCATGCGCAAGCGCCAGGAGCTGACCTGGAGCCAGGTGGTCATGGCGGCCAACACCCCCATGCTGCTCAAGGCGGCGATGGTGGACGGCCGCCCCGACCTGGGCGTCATGTCCGGCGGTCAGGTGGTCGGCGTGATCGACGACCTCCCGACCGTCGAGGAGCTCCTCGAGCGGATCATGGCCGAGGCCGACGCCGTCCTCACCCGGTTGGCGTCGACCTAGCGCGTCGCGGCGTCGTCCAGCTCGGGCAGGAGTCGGGCGAACGCCGAACGCAGCCCGGGGACCGCGCCGATGACCGGGGTCGTCAGTTCGACCAGGGAACCGTCGAGGAACTGGATGGTGAGGGCCACGGTCACCGGGTTGCGCACCGTGGCGTCGAGGGTCAGCAGCTTGTGGGGACCGACGCCGAGGTACGGCTCGCCGACGTGGCCCCGACCCTGCGTGGACAGCACGAGGAGACGGTGGCTGGTCACGAGGAGCACGACCTCCGTGTCCGCCGGGATGCGGGACGCCTGGACCATGGGATCGGGCCAGCCGGCGCGGTCGCTGCGGGCGAGGACGGCGATGACCGGCTCTTCACCCTGGAGCAGCACCCCTCTCGCCGCCCGGCACAACGTCCGGCTCGTGCTCACCCTCACCCGTCGGCCTCCGCCGGGCCGGGCTGAGGACGATGGCTATGGTCGCCCGTCGTGGCCGAGGAGAGCGACGAGGAACCAGGCCTGATCGCCCTGGCTCGCCAAGGCGTCCACCTGGTGGGGTGGCGGGGGGCGCTGCACACGGCCACCTACGGCCTCAGGAAGTCCCGACTGGACCGGCGCTACCGACGCGGCCAGCCGAGTGGACCTGAGATCCGGCCGGGACCGAGGGGTGAGGTGCGTGCCGAGAAGGGGGTCACCACGATCACCTTCGGTGATCTGACTCTCGAGGTGGCCTTTGTCGACGACGGTCTCGTCCGCCTGACCTGGACACCGGGGTCGCTTCCTGTGCCCGCGGCGCTGGAGCCGACCCACGTTGGTCGCGCACCGCGGGACGATGTGCTCGCTCGGGACGTCGACGGGGGGCTGGTCTTCACGACGTCTGTGCTTCGCGTGACGGTGGGCGCCGACGGGGCGATCGAGGTTGCTCATCGGGACGGTGCGAACAAGGACATCCCGCTGAGTGATGACTGGCGGGTCGTGCGCCGTGAGCGGCCGCCGGTGCGGGCGGGGGAGCGGTGGACCGCGATCGTCGAGCTGGACCCCGACGACCAGGTCCACGGCCTGGGGGAGCGCGCCGCGCCCCTGAACCTCCGTCCGGGGACCTACGGCCTCTGGAACACCGAGCAGTCGGGCAGCTACGGCCCCGAGGCCGACCCGCTCTACATCACCATCCCGGTCCATCTGGTCGTGGGTCCCGGCCGTTCCCACCTGGGCTTCTGGGAGAACACCCACCAGGGGACGGTCACCGTGGCGGACACGCTGACGGCGACCTTCGAAGGCGGCGCGCTGCGCACCTACGTCGCCCCCGGTCGTCCGTCCCAGGCCCTCGGGCAGTTCCACCAGCTCACCGGCGAACCGGAGCTTCCGCCCCGATGGGCCCTCGGCTACCACCAGTGTCGCTGGGGCTACAAGACCGAGGGCGACATCCGGGAGGTGATGGCCGGCTTCAAGGCCCACGACCTCCCCGTGTCGGCCATCCACTTCGACATCGACTACATGGACCGGTACCGGGTCTTCACCGTCAACCAGGAGGCGTTCCCTGACCTGGCCGGCCTGATCGCCGATCTCGGGGCCGCGGGGATCAAGGCGGTCACGATCATCGACCCGGGCGTCGCCAAGGCCGACGACTTCCCGCTCTACGTCGAAGGCCGGCGGCAGGGTCACTTCCTGAAGCTGCCCGACGGCCGCGAGGTCAACGCCATGGTCTGGCCTGGCCTCGTCGGCTTCCCGGACTTCAGCGACCCGGCGGTCCGCGAGTGGTGGGCCGATCAGTATCCGGTCCTGCTGGACCAGGGGGTGGCCGGCATCTGGCACGACATGTGCGAGCCCGCGGTGTTTGCCGCCGGGGTCGACGCCGCGCTGCCTCTGGCCACCCGCCACCACCTCGAGGGTCAGGGTGGCGATCACGTCGAAGGCCGCAACCTGTACGGGCTGGGCATGGCGCAGGCGGGTTACGAGGCCCAGCGGAAGCACCGGCCGGACAAGCGCCCGTGGCTGCTGACGAGGTCGGGCTGGGCCGGGCTCCAGCGCTACGCCTGGACCTGGACCGGCGACGTGGCCACCTCGTGGACGATGCTGCGCCGGACGCTGTGCACGACCCTGAACCTGACGCTGTCGGGCATCCCGTACACGGGCCCCGACGTCGGAGGCTTCTCCGGGGACCCGTCCCCCGAGCTCTACACCCGTTGGTTCCAGATGGCGGCGTGGCTGCCGTTCTTCCGGTCCCACTCGATCGACACCCAGCCGTCCCGGGAGCCGTGGAAGGCCGCCGGCCCCCATCTGGAGGCGATCCGGGAGGCGATGACGTGGCGCTATCGGCTCATCCCGTACCTGTACACACTCTGCTGGTCGGTCAGCGGCGGTGGAGACCCGCCGATCCTGCCCGTGTGGTGGTCGGGATGGCCCGAGGCCGAAGCCGCGTGTGCGGACGCTGACCTGCTGGCCGTCGACGACGAGTTCCTCGTCGGTCCGCACGTGCTGGTGGCGCCCGTGTTCGCCGCGGGAGTGACGGAGCGGACGGTCCGCCTGCCTGTCGGAGGTTGGTATGACCTGGTCGGCGACGAGCGTCGTGAGGGGACGTTCTCGGCGCCGGTCACGATGGACCGGATCCCCGTGTTCGTGAGGGCGGGGGCGGTTCTGGCCACCGACGAGGTGGGGCGAGACGTGCTCCACCTCTACCCGCCGGACGAGTCCGCCGAACCGAGGCAGTCGTCCTGGTACCGGGATGCGAGCGACGGCTACGGCCCTCACCGGCTCGACGAGTTCGAGGTGTCGGCGGGCGACTCGTCGAACTGGACGGTCCGGCGCCGGGCTGGCGCTGAGGCCGCCTTTCGACAACCAGAAGATGACGCCTACGAGGTGGATGATGACGACCTGGCCGTCGTGGTCCACGGTGGGCCGTGGACCGTGTCGGCCGACGGTGGTGACGCGCAGGTCGCGGAGCCGGGTCAGCCGGTGCGGGTGGGCGACTTCGCCGAGCTCGTCGTCCGGCGACCGGCCTGAGGTCGTCGCCGGACGACGATGCGTCGGTCGGCGGGTCGGATCTCGAGCACCAGGCGGAAGCGTCGTCCGGCGGTTGTGCGCCCCTTGCCGGGAAACCCCCTGGCCCCAACCACGGTCCTAACATAGTACATAGAAAGTACTATGTCGAGGGCGGCGATGACCCGCGGCCACTACGAACGACCTCGTTCGCGTCCGCTCGATCCGCCGCTGAGGATCACACCTGCCGTGGGGTGGGGTCGCCGGCATCGACCTGCCAGGTGGCGACCGTGCTGATGGCGCTGCGGGGGTCCTGGACGTCGTCGAGGACCCGGAAGGTGGCCGTCAGTTGCTCGGGGTCGGCGACGACCGTCAGGTAGCCGTGGGCGTTGATCTGCTGGCGGAGCTGGGGGGTGCGGTCGGACACGTCGTCGGGGAACAGCACCGAGCTGATCGGCGGAGCCATGAACTCCGGGGCGACCAGTTCGGTGTCGACTTCGAAGGGGACCTCGTTCACGTCCAGCACCATGCCCGCGTGGTAGTCGCCGGTGAGGACCACGGGGTTGTCGGCGTCGGCCATCGCGGCGATGAACCGGCGCTGGGCGTCGGGGTAACCGTCCCAGGTGTCGAGGTAGAACTCGGAGCGCCGGTGGCCGGCGTCGATCCCGGCCAGGACGACGGGGTTGCCGATCAGGTCCCAGGTCACACCGCCTTGGCCGATGGTCTCGGTGAACCAGGCCTCCTGGTCGGAGCCGAGACGGGTGCGGTCCTCACTGGTGCGGGCGGCGCAGTCGCCGAAGTCGTCGGCCGCCTCGTCCCGGCAGGGCGCGACGTCGGCGTACTGGCGCTCGTCGAGCATCTCGAGCCGGGCCAGGTCACCGAAGGTCAGCTCTCGGTAGATGTCGGCGTGGTCGCTGTCCGGGGCCGGTAGGCGGCTGGGCAGGTTCTCCCACCACGCCCGGTAGGCCGCGGCCTTCCGCTCGGGGAGCCGCTCAACGGGGATCTCGCCCTCCGGGACGCTGTCGCCCAGGTAGTTGTTGGCGACCTCGTGGTCGTCCCAGGTGGCCACGAACGGAAAGCGGAGGTGGGCGGCCTGCAGGTCGGGGTCGACCTTGTAGGACGCGTAACGCAGCCGGTAGTCGGCCAGGGACTCGATCTCGTAGGTCGGCTTGGACTGTCGGCGGCCAGTGCCCGCGGCGTATTCGTAGATGTAGTCGCCGAGGTGGACGACCAGGTCCACGTCCTCCTCGGCCATGTGCCGGTACGCGGCGTAGGTGCCGGCCTCGTACCACTGACAGTTGGCGACGGCGAGAGCCAGGCGGCTGACGGTGGCGTCCTCGGCGGGCAGGGTGCGGGTGCGACCGACAGGGCTGGTGAAGTCGCCCACGGTGAAGCGGTAGAAGTAGTCGGCGGCCGGGTCGAGGCCGTCGGCGTCGACGTGGACGCTGTGGCCGTACTCGGGGTCCGCCGTGGCCACGCCCTCGTTGACCACGGCGGTGAAGCGGTCGTCGGTGGCGATCTGCCAGCGGACGTCGATGAGGTCATCGGGCATCCCTCCGGCGCCGTCGGCAGCCAGCGGCCGCGGGGCGAGGCGGGTCCAGAGGATGACCGAGGCGGGTGCCGGATCGCCGGAAGCCACGCCGAGCGTGAAGGGGTCGCCGCTCAGCCGGGCGGTGTGCAGGGTGGTGCTGGTCGGCGTGGTCGTGGTCGACGCCGCCGTGGCGCCACCGTCGTCGCCGCTCGAGCACGAGGCCAGCAGCAGCGCCCCCGACCCGAGCAGGAACCCCCGCCGCCCTACCGTTGGGCCAGGGCCCCCTTCACCCGCCGTCGGCCCCCCGTTCACCCGCCGAGCATGTCAGGTTCTGATCCACCCAGCGGGTCGCCGGCGGTAGGTCGGCCTTACAACCGCTCGATGATGGTGACGTTGGCCTGGCCGCCGCCCTCGCACATGGTCTGCAGGCCCCAGTGGCCGCCGGTGCGCTCCAACTCGTGCAGGAGGGTGGTCATGAGGCGGGCACCGGTGGCGCCGAGGGGGTGACCCAGGGCGATGGCCCCCCCGTTGACGTTGACCTTGGCCAGGTCCGCGCCGGACTCCTTCTGCCAGGCCAGCACGACCGAGGCGAAGGCCTCGTTGATCTCGACCAGGTCCATCTGATCGAGGGCCATGCCGGTCTTGGCGAGGGCGTACTCGGTGGCCGGGATGGGGGCGGTCAGCATCCACACGGGGTCGGCGCCCCGCACGGAGAGGTGATGGATGCGGGCCCGAGGCGTCAGGCCGTGGTCCTTGACCGCCTGCTCCGAGGCGATCAGCAGCGCCGCCGAGCTGTCCGAGATCTGCGACGAGACGGCGGCGGTCAGCCGGCCGCCCTCGACCAGGGTGCGTAGCGTGGCCATCTTCTCCAGCGTCGACTCGCGCCGAGGGCCCTCGTCGTGCTCGACGCCCTCCAGCGGCTCGATCTCGGCCTCGAAACGGCCCTCGTCGATGGCTCGGATGGCCCGCTGGTGGCTCTCGAAGGCGAAGGCCTCCATGTCCTCTCGGGAGATGTCCCACTTCTCGGCGATCATCTCGGCCGCCCGGAACTGGCTCACCTCCTGGTCGCCGTAGCGGGCGACCCAGCCCTTGGAACCCTGGAACGGGTCGGGGTCGGTGATGCCCACGTGCTCGGCCACGGTCATCGCCGAACCGATGGGGATGACGCTCATGTTCTGGACGCCGCCGGCCACGACCAGGTCGGTGGTGCCGCTCATGACGGCCTGGGCCGCGAAGTGCACCGCCTGCTGGGACGAGCCGCACTGGCGGTCGATCGTGGTGCCGGGCACTTCTTCGGGCAGACCAGCGGCCAGCCAGGCCGTGCGAGCGATGTCGCCGGCCTGGGGCCCGATGGTGTCGACGCAGCCGAAGATCACGTCCTCGACCGCGCTGGGGTCGACGCCGGTGCGATTCATCAGGGCGTTGAGCGAGTGCGCCCCGAGGTCGGCGGGGTGCACGTGGGCCAGGCCCCCGCCCCGTCGCCCCACCGGCGCCCGGACCGCATCGACGATGTACGCCTCAGCCATGTTCACGTCCTCAATTCGGATCTAGCGGGTCAGGATGACGGACGAGCCGTGGCCGAAGAGGCCCTGGTTGGCGGTGATGCCGACCCGGGCGCCGTCGACCTGGCGGTCACCGGCCTGGCCCCGCAGCTGCCAGGTGAGCTCGCAGACCTGGGCCAGGGCCTGGGCGGGGATGGCCTCGCCGAAGCTGGACAGACCACCCGAGGTGTTCACGGGGATGCGACCGCCGATGCTGGTCTCCCCGGCGCGGACGAGCTGCTCGGCCTCTCCCTCCTTGCAGAGGCCCAGGCTCTCGACCCAGTCCAGCTCGAGGGCCGTCGACAGGTCGTAGACCTCGGCCAGGTCGATGTCGTCGGGACCGAGGCCCGCCTCCTCGTAGGCCGCGGCACTGATGGCGGCCCGGTAGGTCAGCTCGGGCGCCGCGGTCACCGCCGCCGAGTCGGTGGCGAACTCCGGTAGGTCGAGCACGGTGTTGGGGTACGTCGGCGTGACCGTCGAGACGGCCGCCACCTTCACGGGGTCGGCCAGGCCCCGGCGCTCGGCTTCGTCCTGGCTCATGAGGATGACGGCGGCCCCGCCGTCGGAGGTGGCGCAGATCTCGAGCAGGCGCAGCGGGTCGGCCACCATCGGGGAGGCCAGGACCTCCTCGACCGTGACCTCCTTGCGGTAGCGGGCCTTCGGGTTGGCCAGGCCGTGCTTGGCGTTCTTGACCTTGACCTGGGCGAAGTCCTCGTCGCTGGCGCCGTAGAGGTCCATGCGCCGTCGGGCGTAGAGGGCGAAGTAGGTCGGGTTGGTCGCCCCCAGGAGGCGGAAGCGGAGCCAGTCCGGATCGGTGAAGCGGTCGGCGCCCTCGACGGGCTTGAAGAAGCCCTTCGGCGTCGTGTCGGCACCGACCACGAGGGCGATCTCGCAGGCCCCGGCGCGGATGCGGTCCCGGGCCACGCTCATGGCCGTGGCCCCGGAGGCACAGGCGGCGTAGCTGCTGGCCACCGGCACGCCGGTCCAGCCCATCGCCTGGGCGAACGTGGCCCCGGCGATGAAGCCCGGGTAGCCGTTGCGGATGGTGTCGGCGCCGGACACGAACTCGACGTCTTGCCAGTCGATGCCGCAGTCCTCCAGCGCATCGGCCACGGCCGCCCGGCCGTACTCGACGAAGTTGCGGCCCCACTTGCCCCACGGGTGCATGCCGACCCCGGCGACGACGACGTCCCTCACGGCGTGCCCTCCACCGGCTTCCACTTCCAGACCAGGTGGACCGCCTCGTCGTCCTCGAACAGGGGCTCGATGACCAGCTCGACCTCCTGGCCGGTGGTCAGGTCGGCCACGCCGACGCCCTCGACGACCTGGCCCATGACGATCAGCTGCTCCTCGACCAGCTCCACGGCGGCCTGGGCGAAGCTCTGGAACTCCTCGTGCGGGGAGACGTAGGGCGTGGGCGGCTGGTACCGGGCGTCGGTGTAGGACCAGATCCTCCCCGTCCGGCTCAGTTCGACCTCGACCAGCTCCGTGCTGCCGCAGCCCGGGCGCCGGCACCAGCCGTCCTCTCGGGGGAAGAAGTAGGTGGCGCAGGCCGAGCACCTCGTCCCGAGCAGGTGGGGCGGATCGTCGAGGGTGAACCAGCCCTCGATCGCCGCCACGCGCGGCTTCGCCGTGTCCGTGGAGCTCACGGCCCGGAGGCTACCCGGCCCATCTGACGGGTCGTCAGGTCCGAGTTGCGACTCGGTCGGGCGGGGCGTCAGGCTCTCGCCGGCATGGACCTGACCTTCTCCGAGCAGCACGAGGCCTTCCGGGCCGAGGCGCGGGAGTGGCTGCGGGACAACGTGCCCTCCGGGCTGGGGTCGATGAACACCGCCGCAGGCTTCGCCGCCCACAAGGAGTGGGAACGCACCCTGTTCGATGCCCGCTGGGCCGTCGTGTCGTGGCCCGAGGAGTACGGCGGCCGAGGCGCCGACCTCATCGAGTGGCTGATCTTCGAGGAGGAGTACTGGGCGGCGGGCGGTCCCGGCCGGGTCACCCAGAACGGCATCTTCCTGCTGGCCCCGACGATCTTCGAGCACGGGACCAAGGCCCAGCAGGACCGCTACCTGCCCAGGATGGCGGCGGGGGAGGAGCTCTGGGCCCAGGGCTGGTCCGAGCCCGACGCCGGCAGCGACCTGGCCGGTCTCCGCAGTCGGGCCGTCCAGGACGGCGACGACTGGGTGCTGACCGGGCAGAAGACCTGGTCGACCCGGGGCGTGTTCTGCGACTGGCTCTTCGGCCTGTTCCGCTCCGACCCCGAGGCCGAGCGCCACCAGGGCCTGACCTACTTCCTCGTCCCCCTGGATGCCGAGGGGGTGACGGTCCGCCCCATCAGTGGGCTGCACGACGACGTGGCGTTCGCCGAGGTCTTCCTCGAGGAGGTCCGGGTGCCCTCGGCCAACGTGCTCGGTGGGGTGAACGAGGGCTGGCGGGTGGCCATGGCCACGGCGTCCTCGGAGCGGGGTCTGACCCTGCGCAGCCCCGGTCGGTTCATGGCGGCGGCCGATCGGCTGATCGACCTCTACCGGCGCCGGCCGGACGAGCACCTGCGGGACGACGTGGCCCAGGCGTGGATGAACGCCGAGGCCTACCGGCTCCTGACCTTCCAGGCCATCAGCCGCATGCTGCAGACCGGCCGGCCGATGGGTGCCGAGGCCAGCCTCATGAAGCTGTGGTGGTCCGAGCTCGACGTCCACCTGAACCAGACCGCCCAGCGCCTGATCGGCGCTGAGGGCGAGCTGGGCCTGGACAGTGAGGACGTCCCCGACGGCGGTCGCTGGCTGGACGGCTGGCTGTTCTCCCTCGCCGGCCCCATCTACGCCGGCACCAACGAGATCCAACGCAACGTCGTCGCCGAGCGCGTCCTCGGCCTCCCAAGGGTCTGATGTCCACCTCACCGTTCTGGAACCTGCGGTTGGTGACGGGCCGCGAGTTTCAGGTTCCAGAACGGAGGGTCAGCTGATGGAGTTCGCCTTCTCCGAGGACCAGCTGGCGTTCCGGGACGCGGTGCGGGACCTGCTGGCCGGGACCTGCTCGCCGGAGGCCGTGCGGGCGGCGTGGGCACGCCGAGGACCCATGGGACGCGGGCCGCTGGGATGCGCTGGTCGAGATGGGCGTGGTCGGCCTGACCATGGCCGAGGCCGACGGCGGACTGGGCCTGACGGAGGTCGACCTCGTCCTGCTCCTGGAGGAAGCGGGCCGGGCCGCCCTGCCCGAGCCGCTCATGGAGTCGGCCTTGCTCGCCCGCCACGTCCCGGGCGGCGGGTCGGCCAAGGTGGCGGCCGCACCGGCCGACGCCACTCACGTGGCTGGAGCCGCCTCCGCCGATGTCGTGGTCGTGGGCTCGACGCTCTACCCGGCGCCGACCGGCGTCGAGCCCCAGCCCTCGGTCGACCGGGCCCGGCGCCTCGTCCGCACCGCCGACGTGACGGCGGCCGCGCCCCTGGCCACCCTCGATGGCGACCCCTTCGACCGCATGGCCTTCGGCACGGCGGCCACCCTCGTGGGCGTGGCCCGGCGCCTCGTCGAGGACACCGTCGCGTACGCCAAGGAGCGTCAGCAGTTCGGTCAGCCCATCGGTGGCTTTCAGGCCGTGAAGCACCATCTGGCTTCGGCCCACCTGGCTGTCGAGTTCGCCGCGCCCGCGGTGTATCGGGCCGCCTGGTCGCTGGCCACCGACCAGGCGACCGTCGCCCGGGACGTCTCGATGGCCAAAGCCATGGCCGGTGACGCCGCCGAGCAGGCCGCCCGGGTCGCCCTCCAGGTCCACGGGGCCATCGGCTACACGTTCGAGTCCGACCTCCACCTCTGGATGAAGCGGGTCTGGGCCCTCAGCCCCGCCTGGGGCGACGCCGCCTGGCACCGGCGCCGCGTCGCCGCCGCCCTCCTCGACCAGTGACCTCTCGTTCTGGGTCCTGAACGGGATGCGGGCCATACGGAGAACGCAGAACGAGAGGGGGCGGCTGGGGACTCGAGGGTTTCGGCCGATGAGGTCCGGGTGAGCCCGGAGGTGTTCTTCCTGATCGGGGCGCTCTGCGCGACGCACGCCTTCCTGGCCACCTTCCGGGGGCGGCCGCCGTTCGCCATGGCCTGGTTCGTGGCCGGCTGGCTGACGGGCGAGTTCGCCCTGTTCCACTTGGCGGGGCAGGCCGTGGTCGTGGCCATCGCCGTGCGCACCGGCGCCCTCGACGCGCCGATCGGTCAGGTCGGTCTCGTCCTCATGGGGCTCAGTGCCGCCGGCCTCCTGCTGGCCCACCGTCGCGCCCGCCGGGCCGAGTCCGTCGTCGAACGGGCCCTGGTCGACGCCCTCGGGCCCGACTATCGGGAGGGCATCGCCCCCGAGCTGAGCGGCCGGCTGCGCCATCACGTCCCCCGGGGGTTGCTGTGGCGACCCTTCCGCTACGAGGTGGCTGAGGTGGAGGTCACCCGCGACCTGTCGTACGGGCCGCACGGGAGGTTCAACACCCTCGACGTCTACCGCCACCGGGACACGACCGGCCCGGCCCCGACGCTCATCCACGTCCACGGCGGCTCGTGGATGCACGGTCGCAAGGAGCGGCAGGCCAAGCCCCTGACCTGGCACCTGGCCGAGGAGGGTTGGGTGGTGGTCTCCATCAACTACCGCCTCAGTCCGAAGGCGACCTTCCCTGACCACATCGACGACGTGAAGGCCGCTGTCGCCTGGGTCCGGGCCCACGCCGACGAGCTGGGGACCGACCCGGACTTCATCGTGCTGACCGGCGGCTCGGCCGGTGGCCACCTGGTGGCGCTGGCCGCCCTCGACCCCGAGACCCGGGTGCAGGGCTGCGTGCCCCTCTACGGCATCTACGACTTCCTCGACCGCCACGGGGCCCGCGGCCGGCACCGCCTCGAAGGCTTCTTCGCCAAGAAGATCATGAAGTGCTCGCCGGCCGAGTGCCCCGAGCGCTGGGACGCGGCGTCACCCATCGCCCAGGTCGGGCCCCACGCCCCACCGTTCTTCGTGCTCCACGGCACGTTCGACTCGATGGCCTACGTCACCGAGGCCCGAGCCTTCGTCGCCGAGCTCAGGGCCGTCACCGCCGAACCGGTCGTCTACGCCGAGCTGCCCGCCGCCCAGCACGCCTTCGACACCTTCCACACGGTGCGCGGCACCCACGTCGTCAACGGCATCGCCCGTTGGTTGGCCTGGCTCCACTCCACGTACCTTGCGCACCAGTGCGCCACATCTGGCGCAGCTGTGCCCAAGGTACGGGCGGATCAGGCCTGACGAGGGGCGGTCCGGTTGAGCACGACCCGCTGACCCACGGTCGATGCCGCCCGGAGGACGGATTCGACGACCAGTGGCTCGCGGAACTCGTCGAGGACCGCCGTCGCCCGCAGCACGCCGGGCGCGGAGGACACGCCGGTCAGGCGCACCCCCCGCGGGAGCGGCGGGATCGTCGCCCGGCGAGTGGTCAGGAAGCGGTTGACGAACGGCAGCGGGATGCCCGCCCAGCGCACCTCGTGGACGGGGAAGATGACCTCTTCGCCGTCGAGCTCGGCCGAGACCGTTGCCGTCAGCCGCCCGCCCTGGTGGACGGTGGCCCGGTCCGTCCCGTCGAGGATCACCTGGACCGGTGCCTCGTAGCGCTCCAACAACTCGTCCACCGTGGCCTGGTCGACCTCGCCGGCCATGTCGATGGGACCGGCCACGACGCTGGACACCACGCCCCCCTCGAGGTTGACGTTCCGGGCCTGGATGGTCAACCGGTCGATGCGACCAGCGTCCCAGCGCACGTCGCGGACGCCGATGTCGACCTCCTCGAGGCCCTCGAGGTCGAGGCCGGGCCGCCACGCCCCCAATGCCACCGGCGGTGCCGAGTGGGTGCCGACGACCGAGTCGACGTTGACGGTGACGGTCCCCTTCGCTGACCGCAGCTCGACCTCCTTGCCCACCAGCGCGTCGGCCACGGAGGCGAAGGTCTCCAAGAGGACCCGCGTGGGGGCCCGGGCGAGGTCGTCCACCACTTTGAGCCAGTCCTGCGGCGTGATGGGCCACTTGTCCGGACGCATGAACCAGCTCATCGCCAAAACCCTGTCACTACTCTCCGCACGGTGCTGACCG
The DNA here is from genome assembly GCA_963725155.1 of uncultured Microthrixaceae bacterium. Classification (GTDB taxonomy): domain Bacteria; phylum Actinomycetota; class Acidimicrobiia; order Acidimicrobiales; family DATDAH01; genus DATDAH01. The sequence continues at coordinate 399,873 of CAVRXU010000008.1, read as the reverse complement.
AAGGGCAACGCAGGCGGTGGGACGAGGACGGCTTCGTCATCCTCCGCCGCCTGCTCGACCCGCCGCTGGTCACGGCCCAGCTCGACCGTGCCGTCGAGCTCTGTCGCCTCGCCGCCTCCGGCGAGCCCATGCCCAAGGGCTCGTTCATCGCTCCGGAGAAGAACTCGTGGCCCGGGGCGACCGACCCCGAGGACTTCGTCTCCAAGGTGTTCCTGCTCCATCATTGGGACCCGGTCTTCGGCCCGGTCAGCCGGGACCCCCGGATCCTGGCCGCCGTGGCCGGTCTGCTGAGCGACGACCTCGACTGCTTCCTGTCCCAGTTCATCTTCAAGAACCCGGGGGCCATCGGCCAGCCCTGGCACCAGGACAGCTTCTACTTCCCGTTCGAGCCCGACCACCAGGTCGGCGTCTGGATCGCGGTGACGGCGGCGACCGAGGGCAACGGTCCCCTCTGGGTCCTGCCCGGCTCGCACCGGGAGACGGTCCACCCACACGTGCCGGACACCCGGGAGTCGGCCAACTTCGGCTACGTCGAGATCGTCGACCACGACATGGACGACGAGGTCTGCGTGCTGATGGAGCCCGGCGACGTGCTCGTCTTCGACAGCCACCTCATGCACCGCTCGAAGGACAACGGCTCCGACGGTCTGCGGGCGGCGATGGTGTACCACTACGGCATCGCCGGGACGGTCGACCGCACCGCGGAGGCGTTGACCGCGAACGACGAGGCCCTCGGCGACATCCCGGAGGACGCCGCCGCCCGCCTCGAGCACGCCGAGACGGGCAGCTATTACCTGTGGACCCCCGTCCTCCGTGGGGGCGAGGTCGCCTTCCCGAGCACCGTCAGAGGTGCTTGAGCGCCTCTCGCTTCGAGAGGCCGGAGAGATCGTCGGCGTGGTCGGCGACGAAGGTGCGGACGGCGTCGGGGTCGGTCTTGGCGTACTGGCGGAGGGCCCAGCCGATGGCCTTGCGGTGGAAGAACTCGTTCGACGCGGCGTGGGTCAGGCAGGCGCGGAAGAGGAACGCCTCGTCGGTTGCCTCCTTGTCGCCCAGCTGGTGGAGGATGACCGCCCGCTCCAGCCAGAGGTCACCTGAGCCCAGCCAGCGTTCCATGGTGGGCCGCTCGGCCAGGGGTCCGACAACCCGACTGGCGAGGATGTCCACGGTGTCCCACCACGACCGCGTGGTGATGAGCTCCTCCAGCAGGTCCAGATCCGCGGAGCTGAGTCGCTTCACGTGACGGACGAGGGTGTCGCAGGCCGCGTACTGGAACTCCCGCTCGTTTTGAGCCCAGCAACCCCGGGCGAAGGCCGCTAAGGCGTCGGCTGTCGGGGCGGTCCAGTCGCCGAGGGCCTCACGCTGGGCCAGTCGCCGCTCGGACGACGGAATGCCGAAGAAGGCGAAGTGGTCCTTCATGTACGCCGCCATGGTGGCGGCCTGGTCCGGATCCCGTCGGGCCTCCAGCGCGGCGGCGAGCGCCTCGATTCGGTCCACGCCCGCAGTGTCGCGCCATGATCTGCGTCATGACGCGAGCCGACGACTCCCCTGTGCCTGACTACGCCGACCTGCTGCGCCTCGACGGCAAGCGCTTCGTCGTCATCGGCGCCGGGCAGGGCATCGGCCGTCAGGCCACCCACGCCCTCGTCCAGCAGGGGGCCAAGGTCCTGTGCGCGGACGTGGAGCAGGATCGGGCCGACGACATCGCCGCCGAAGTCGACGGTGTGGGCTGGGCCGGTGACGCCACCGACCGGGTGGGGGCGACCGCCATGTTCGACGCCGCCCACAGGGACCTCGGCGGGCTGGACGGGATCGTCGACATCGTCGGCATGGCCCAGTACCAGGCGCTGCTCGAGGTCGATGACGAGAACTGGCAGTGGCACCACGACATCGTCCTGCGCCACGCCCACCTGGCTGTCACCCTGGGCGGCAAGGCAATGGCCGATGGCGGCGGCGGGGTGATGGCCTTCGTGGCCTCGGTGTCAGGTCTGAGCTCGGCTCCACTCCACGGTGCCTACGGCGTGTTCAAGGCGGGCCTGATGAGCCTCGTTCGCACGGCCGCCGTCGAACTGGGCCCCCGGGGCGTCCGGGTGAATGCCATCGCCCCAGGCATGGTCTGGACCCCGCGGGTCAGTGCCTACGTCGGCGACGAGGGCCGCAAGAACAACGAGCTCAACACGCCACTGCGCCGGGTCGCCCTCCCCGAGGACATCGCCGCCGCTCTGCTCTTCATGGTCAGCGACCTCTCCGGCTACGTGAACGGCCAGACCCTGGTCGTCGACGGCGGCGTCAGCGTGAAGTTCCCCTATCCCATGGACTTCTGAGGGACAGGGTCAGGCCGGCTCGACGTCGGCCACGGCCATCACGTCGAAACCGGCCTTGTTGCCCTCGGGATCGGCCACCTCGACGCAGGGATCGTCGACGTCGTCGAACTCGAGGCGCAACGCCCGCGTCGTGATGGCGTGCATGACGTAGGTCCCGGTGATGTAGGTCAGCTCGAGGATGGCGACCTCACTCAGGTGCTCGTGGAGCACAGCGAAGACACCGTCGGGCACCCGGCCGTGCTGGAGAGCGAGGGCGTCGGTGTAGGCGAGCACGGCGCGCTCGACGGGTGAGAAGCAGTCGGCCACCGTCCAGTGGGGGATGGCCTCGACCTGCTCGTCGGTGAGGCCGGCGTCCCGCGCCGCCTTGCAGTGCTGGCTGAACACGAACTGCGAGCCGCAGGCCCACCCGGCTCGGATCTGTCCGAGCTCGCGCAGCTGCGGGTCGAGCTCGCGGGCGGGCGACCGGTAGAAGGCAAAGCCACCGCAGGCGTGGTCGAATGCGTCGGGGCACTGGGCGAACACGGTCCACCAGTCGCCGGGCGAGCCCGTGGCTGTCCCGGGCTCGGCGACCGGGTCACGGTCGCCGAACAGCATGTCGTAGATCACCGCCCCGAACGGATGCACCTCCGCTCTCGGCACTTCCCTCAGCCTGGGCATGGTCGTCTCCTGTCGTCGTACGCGGGCGGAATCGTCGTCTTTCGGCACCGAGGCACCGCCCCGGCATCAGCAGGCTCAGATGGTCTCGTCGATCATGCCGAGGCGCTCGGTGAGGAGCATGTTCTCCCGGTAGTCGATGGGCACGGCGACGAGGGTGGGCTGGCCGGACCCGAAGCCGTCCTCGAGGGCGCCGGCCAGGTCGGCCGAGCGCTCCACCCGGACGCCCCGCCAGCCGAAGGCCTCGGCCAGCTGGACCCAGTCGGGGTTGCCGAAGGCCAGGTCCGTGTGGCGGCCGAACTCGTTCTCCTGCTTCCAGGCGATGAGCCCGTAGCCCCCGTCCTCCCACACCATGACGACCGGGTGGGCCCCGATGCGCACGCAGGTCTCCATCTCCTGCACGTTCATCAGGAACCCACCGTCGCCGCACACGGCGAGGATCCGCCGGTCCGGGTAGAGCATCGAGGCGGCGATGGCCCCGGGCAGGGCGAAGCCCATCGAGCAGAATCCGTTGGGGATCAGGCAGGTGTTGGGCTCGTGGCACTGGTAGTAGCGGGCCACCCACATCTTGTGGGCGCCGACATCGGACAGGAGCACGTCGTCGGGACCGAGCACCTGTCGGGCGTCCCAGAGCGCCTTCTGGGGCTTGATCGCGCCGGCCGCGTCGTCGTCGGCGTAGGAGGCGAAGTCCTCGAGCATCGCCTTCCGGGCGGCTCGGGTGTGGCTGTGGTCCCAGTGGGCGTCGGTCGTGCTGCCCCGCCAGCACCGCTCGTTCAGCATCCAGAGGGTGTGAGCCAGGTCGCCCACCACCTCGACGTCGACGTCATAGCGCTCGTCCACCTCGGCGGGCAGGAAGTCCATGTGGACGATCGACTTGTCGCCCTCGGGGTTCCAGAGCCGGGGGTGGTATTCGACCATGTCGTAGCCGAGCGTGATCACCAGATCGGCCTGCTCGATGGCCCGCACGGGGTGGTCCCGGGCCTGGAGGCCGATGGTGAACAGGCAGCGCTCGTCGTCCATGTCGACGCAGCCCTTGGCCATGAAGGTGCTGACCACACCGATGCCCGTGCGCTCGACGAACAGGCGGAGTTGCTTGGACGCCCGGCGACGGATGGTGCCATTGCCGGCCAGGATGATCGGCCGCTCGGCGGCCTGGATGGCGGCCCAGGCCTGGTCCACGATCTTGTCGTCGGGAACCGGCCGCCGGAACTTCATCGGCGTGATCGGCTCGGCGTCGACGTCGTGCTCGGCGATGTCCTCGGGCAGCTCGATGAGGCAGGCCCCCGGCTTCTCGGTCAGGGCGATGCGGACGGCCTTGCGCACGATCTCGGGGATGTTGGCGGCGTGGCGCACGGACTGGGCCCACTTGGTGATGGGCTCGTACATGCCCACCACGTCCATGACCTGGTGGGACTCCTTGTGGAGCCGGGTGGTGGCCCCCTGGCCCGTGAGCACGAGCATGGGGGAGCGGTCCATGTTGGCGTCGGCCACGCCGGTGAGCAGGTTGGTGGCGCCGGGGCCGAGGGTGCCGAGGGCGACGGCGGGCTCGCCCGTGAGGCGCCCGTGGACCTCGGCCATGAAGGCCGCCCCCTGCTCGTGGCGGGTGAGGACGAAGGTGATGCCGGAGTCCTCCAGGGACATCATCACGTCGGCGTTCTCCTCGCCGGGGACGCCGAAGACGTAGCGGATGCCCTCGGCGTCGAGGCAGCGGACGAGCAGGTCGGAGGCCTTCACCCTGGCGTCTCCTTCGATCGCTCGGTGACAGGGAATCGTCGTCGGGGACAGTAGGTCAGACTGCGGCGGTGTTCTCCCGGAGTGCCGCCGAGGCCCTCGACGCCACCGACCCACTGGCCCGGTGGCGGGACGAGTTCGTCGTGGCCGACCCCGACCTGGTCTATCTCGACGGCAACTCGCTGGGCATCCCGTCCCGGCGGGCGATCGAGGCGGTGCACGCGGTTCTGGCCGACGGCTGGGCCACCGGCCTGATCCGCTCCTGGGACGACGGCTGGCTCGACCTGTCGCAGCGGACGGGGGCGGTGCTGGCGCCCCTGCTCGGGGTCGACGGTGACGAGGTCATCGTCCACGACTCGACCTCGGTCAACCTCTTCCAGCTGGTCCACGCCGCCCTGGCCCTGCGCCCGGACCGGCGGGTCATCGCCGTGGACCCGGCCGACTTCCCGAGCGACGTCTATGTGGTCGCCGGGATCGCGGCGCGCACGGGGCACGGGGTCCAGGCCGGGTTCGACCGTCTCAACGACGTGGCCGTCGTCGTTCGGTCGATGGTCGACTACCGCACGGCCGAGGTGGTCGACCTGACCGGCGAGACGGCTCGGGCGACCGCCGCCGGGGCCTTGGTCATCTGGGACCTGTCCCACCCGGTCGGCGTGCTCCAGCTGGACCTGCACGGGGCCGGCGTGGAGCTGGCCGTGGGCTGCACGTACAAGTTCCTGGGTTCGGGGCCCGGCGGGCCGGCGTTCTCCTACGTGGCCCGTGCCCTGCAGGCCACCGTCGACCAGCCCATCTGGGGCTGGTTCGGGCGGGACGACCAGTTCGCCATGCCGCCGACGTACGAGCCCCGCTCCGACATCGGCCGCCTTCTCATCGGCACGCCGGGGATCATCGGCCTGGTCGCAGCCAAGGCGGCCATCGAGGTCGTGGCCGAGGCCGGCATCGAGGCCATCCAGGCCAAGGCGACAGCCCTGACCGGCATGGCCTTGGAGCTGTGTGACCAGTGGGGTCTCGACTCGCCCACCCCTCGCGACCCGGCCCGGCGGGGCGGCCACGTGTCGATCCTCCACCCCGAGGCCCGTCGCCTGGTCGACGACCTCATGGCGGTGGGCATCGTGACCGACTTCCGGGAGCCCGACCTCGTCCGCCTCGGCTGCTCGCCCCTGACCACCCGCTTCACCGACGTCTACGACGGCGTCGCCGGGATCGTCCGCCTGCTCGAATGACCCGTTCCGGTTGCGCGTGGCCGCGGCTGACTGCGGGGAGACGCAACCAGAACGGGTGGGGCGGGGGGGCTGACTACGGTCCGGAGGCGTGGACGCCTTCGATCTCACGGACCGGGTTGCCGTCGTCACCGGAGCGGCCAGCGGCATCGGCCGGGCATCGGCCGAGCGCATGGCTGAGGCCGGGGCGACCGTCGTCTGCGCCGACCGGGACGGGGCCGGGGCCACCGTCACGGCCGAACACATCACCGACGCCGGTGGGTCGGCCGCCGCGGTCAGCCTGGACGTCACCGATCCCGACGAGGTCGAGGCCGTCGTGCGGGGCGCGCTCGAGCGTCACGGTCGTCTCGACGTCATGGCCAACGTGGCCGGGATCATCCACACCTCGACCGTGCTCGAGACCCAGGAAACGGACCTCGACCGCATCCTGGCCGTCAACCTCAAGGGGGTGTTCTTCGGCTGCCAATCGGCCGGGCGGGTGATGGTCGAGCAGGGGTCGGGGTCGATCGTCAACATGGCCTCGGCCGCCATCGACCAACCTGCGCCGCGCCTCGCCCCGTACGGCATGGCCAAGGCGGCGATCGTCCAGCTGACGAAGGTGCTGGCCACCGAGATCGGCCCGAGCGGCGTCCGGGTCAACGCCGTCGCCCCGGGCTACATCGTCACGGGCATGACGAACCGGGCGTGGGTCGCCGAGGACGGCACCGAGGACGAGGCGGCGAAGGCCGCGGTCACCGCCCAGATGTCGAAGGGCGCGCCGCTGAGGACCGTGGGCGAGCCCGACGACATCGCCTACGCCGTCCTCTACCTCGCCTCCGAGGCCAGCAAGTTCATGACCGGCCAGATACTGCGCCCCAACGGCGGCGTGGCCATGCCCTGGTAGGAGTCCGGTAGCCGTCGGGGTGCCGCGGCGAGCGCCCGCGAGGGCGCCGGTACCCTCGACCCGGTGACCGCCAGCCCCCGTGTTCGCTTCGCGCCCGCGCCCACGGGGTACCTGCACGTGGGGGGCGCCCGGTCGGCGCTGTTCAACTGGCTCTTCGCCCGCCACCAGGGGGGCACGCTGGTCCTGCGCATCGAGGACACCGACCAGGAGCGCAGCCGGCCCGAGCTCATCGAGGCCATCCTCGAGTCCCTCACCTGGCTGGGGATCGACTGGGACGAGGGCCCGATCTTCCAGTCCGACCGCCGGGACCTCTACCGGGCCGCCTGCGAGAAGCTGCTGGCCGACGGCGGCGCCTATCTGATCGACGACGACAAGAACGAGATGCCGGGCTCGACGCTGCAGCCCGGCCTCGGCGTGGCCGTCCGCGTGCCCGAGGGCACGGCCGAGATCCGGGACCTCATCCGGGGCGAGGTCACCTTCGACTACGCCGACATCGAGGACTTCGTCATCTGGCGGGGGCGCAACGACACCCCGGGCTTCCTGCTGGCCAACGCCGTCGACGACCCGGACCTGGGGATCACCCACGTCGTCCGGGGCGAGGACCTGCTCAGCTCGACTCCCCGCGTCATGCTCATCCGCCGCCTGCTGGGGATGGACTACGACCCCCTGTACGCCCACCTGCCGCTCCTGGTGAACGAGCAACGCCAGAAGCTGTCGAAGCGCAAAGACGACGTGTCCGTCGGCGACTACCCGGCCAAGGGCTACCTGCCCGAAGCGATGGCCAACTACTTGGCTCTGCTCGGCTGGGGCCCGCCCGACGGCGTCGAGGTCCGACCGATGGCCGAGATCGTCGACCTCTTCCGCCTGGACGATGTCGTCAGCAGCGCCGCCTTCTTCGACCTGAAGAAGCTGGAGCACATCAACGGCGAGTGGATCCGGCGCCTGTCGACGGACGAGTTCCTGGCCGCGGCCGAGCCGTGGGTCACCGGCGACGCCATCCCCTGGCCGGCCGACCGCTTCGACGGGTCGGTGTGGCGGGCCGTCGCCCCGCTGGTGCAGGAGCGGCTCAAGCTGATGGCCGACATCCCGGCCCAGGTCGACTGGCTCTTCCTGGCCGACGCCCCCGAGGACCCGGAGTCCTGGGCGAAGGCGATGACCGGCCCGGTCCCCGCCGCCGACCTGCTCGACGCCGTGATCGAGGCCTACGAGGCTGCTGATTGGCAGGCCGAGGTCCTCAAGGAGACGTTGCGCGTCCTCGGCGAGGAGCGCTTCGAGCTCAAGCTGGGCAAGGCCCAGGCCCCCGTGCGGGTGGCGGTGACGGGTCGGACCGTCGGCCCCCCGCTGTTCGAGGGCCTCGCCCTCCTCGGCCGCGACGAGACGCTGCGGCGGCTGCGGGCGGCCCGAGCGAGGCTCTGACATGCCCGGCGTCGGCCCCGGCTGGTTCCGCATCGCCTGGAAGGTCGCGTTGGGTGTGGTGGTGGTCCTGGCCCTCTACGTGGGTGGGACGTTCTTCCAGGTCTGGCAGGTCTCCCGTCGAGACCAGGCCCAAGCCGCCGGGGCCATCGTCGTCATGGGCGCGGCGCAGTACAACGGCGAGCCGTCGCCCGTCTACGAGGCCCGCCTCGAGCACGCCCTGGCGCTGTACCAGCAGGGACTGTCCGACTTGATCGTCCTCACCGGGGGCAGCCAGGAGGGCGACGAGTTCACCGAGGCCCAGGCCGGGGCTCTCTGGCTGGAGGATCAGGGCGTACCCGAGTCCGACCTCCGCCTCGAGGTCCAGGGCCGCAACTCCTGGGAGTCCCTGGCGGCCAGTGCCCGCATCCTGCGGGAGGACGGCGTGGAGGACGTGATCGTCGTCTCCGACCCCTTCCACTCGAAGCGCTTGGAGGAGATCGCGGACGAGGTCGGGCTGAACGCGTTCGTGTCGCCGACCGACTCCAGCCCGGTCAGCGGGGTCGCTGAGCTGCGGGCGATGGTGCGGGAGACGGCAGCCGTCTCCGTCGGTCGGCTCATCGGCTATCGCCGTCTCATGAACCTGGATGACACCGTCAACAACACCGACGGCTGACCCCTCCCGAGCCGGTACCCTCGAACGTCCCACCGATCGGGGGTGGTGTAATTGGCAACACAGCTGGTTCTGGTCCAGTCATTGAGGGTTCGAGTCCTTCCCCCCGAGCTGCAGCGATAACCTCTCGGGGCTGTCGCAGCTCGGCCCCATCGTCTAGCGGCCTAGGACACCACCCTCTCAAGGTGGAGGCACGGGTTCGAACCCCGTTGGGGCTGCCAAGTTCGCGCCACCAGCGGTTCTGGCCTCTGATGTGCTGGCCAGGGCACGCGAATCAGAGGCCAGAACGAGTGTTTGTTCACCTTCAGCGCTGAACCGACCTGGACGATTGAGTTGTGTGATCGAGACCCACGATGCGGGGGAGTGGTCGGTGCGGGACGAGCTGATCCTCCGGGCGGCGGCGCGGGTGCGGCGGGGACTGCATCGGGATCCGTTCAGCGGCCTGCTCCGGTTCCGGCGGCACCGGTACGCCGACGCGATCGACGCCACGCTCGCTGAGTTCGTTCCGGAGGCGGTGCCGCTGTCGGTGGTCCACGCCGATCTGGATCACTTCGGGCGGATCAACGACACCCGCGGCCACGATCTCGGTGACGAGGTCCTGGCCGCGACCGGGCTGGCGTTGCGGGACCTCGTTCGTCCGCTCGACATGGTGCTGGCCCGCGGGGGCGACGCGTTCCTCCTGGTGCTCCTGGGCGCCGGCCTCGAAGTGGCGCACACGAGAGCTGAGGAGGCCCGTGTCCTGCTGGGCCAACTCACCGTCAGGGAAACGCCGGTCGGTGTGACGGCGTCGTTCGGCGTCGCCACCCACAACGGGACCGAGACGGCGACAGCCCTCCTCGAGCGGGCCTTCGCCGCCCAGCATCGGGCCAAGGCCCTGGGTCGCGACCGAGTCGAGGTCGCGGACGCTGCCTGAGCCGCGCTTCTGGCGGTTGATTCGGTCGCCATGGCAACCGAATCAACCGCCAGAACGGGGGGTCGTTGGACCTCAGTCGGCGGCGGGGCCGGCGAGGCGGGGGATGACGATGGCGGCGGCGACCACGTGGGTCAGGGCCAGGGTCAGCTTGGTGGCGGTGCCGGTGTCGGCCAGCACGTCGGGGATGACCGACAGGGCCGTGAGCACGACCGTGGTGGCGATGAAGGTCGAGCGGGCGAGGTGGCGGGCCAGCACGATGCCGATGACGGTGCCGAGCAGGACCATCTGGGCGAAGCCCAGGATCGGGATGGCCTCACCCTGGATGTCCAGGGGGATGCCGACGGCCCGGGCGGCGACGGCGACGGCGGTGGTGACCACGGCGGCGATCACCCCGGTGACCAGGCCGGACTTCCATGACGGCGTGCGGACGGTGGCGACGGTGGCCTCGGGGACGGTGATGACGGTCATGGCTGCTCCTCGGTGCGGGGACCGGCGTGGTCACCGGCCCTTCACCGAGTCCTACGAACGGCCACCGCCGATTTCGACCGCACCGACGAAGAGATCCTCGAGGCGCCCGAGGACCGTGGTCAGGCGCCGGTCAGTGCGCTCACGGGCCGGACCTCCTCGACGGCTTCGACGATGTCGGCCAGAGCCGACCGCACCATCGTCTCGAGCTCGCTGACGGACACGGGGTTCGTGGAGGATGCCGCTCGCCGGGCCAGGTCCACGAAATCCATCATCGAGAGGTACGGCGCGATCGGCGACACCGTCAACGTCGCCAGGGCGGTCCCCGCCGACGGGTGCCCCAGACGATGGAGCAGGGCGGCGGCGTAGAAGACCGGGATGAGGTCGACGAACGTCCGCCGCGACGACGTCGTGTCCAGCTGCTCCAACAGGCCCTGCGCCGCGACCCGGGGGTCGAGGCGGGTCAGCAGACGCGACGCGCTGCCGGGGAGGGTGAGCCGGGTCAGTCCCGCCACCTTTGGGATGTCGCGCAGAGCGAGGCGCACGAGCTGCAACGACCGCTCGGGCTCAGCGCCGGCCAGCCCCCACGCCGCACCGAGCCAGCAGGTCACCCGATGGATCGCCGCGTCCGAGCGACCAGCCACCTCCAAGGCCCGGTCGATGAGGCCGTGCGGATCGTCGGTCGCGTCGGTGAGGCTGAAGTGGTCGAGAACGGCGATCCCCACGAACATGTCGCGGGTGGCCTGGCGGAGCCGCGGGTCGAGCGATGCCGCCACGCACACCTCCACGGACGTCGCGAAGTCGCCCTTCCAGGCCAGCGCCAACCACTGCATCAGACCGCCCAAACCAGTGGGTTCGTGGTGCTCGATCCGCTGCATCTCGGCCGCCCACGACTGCACCTGCGCCGGATCGGTCGCCCCCGCGGCCGACACCAGGAGCGCGCAGAGCACGGCCCGACGCTGACCGATGTCGTGGCCGCACAACTCGAGCAACGGTCGCACGAAGTCCGCGAGGTCGTGGCGGCCGAGGAGGAAGAAGGCGACGGGCGGGCCGCACAACCGGGCCGCGAGGTCGCCCGACTGCAGCTGCGCCGCCAACATGACCGCGTCGCGCCAGCTGTCAGCCTCGCGCTCGAGCCGGAACGCGTTGGCTTCGACCGCGGCGTTGCACGGGTCGTCGAAGGGGAGATCGGTGATCGTGGTCACCCATTCGGCGTGCGCGGTCAGTGCTCCGAGGCGGTCGCCGCGCTCCTCGAGCTGTTCGAGGGCGAAGGCGCGCACCGTCTCCAGCATCCGGTAGCGCACGCCGTGCGGGTGCGACTCAGGCGACACCATGCTCTTGTGCACCAGCGAGGCGACGTGCTCTGTGGCCGTGTGCTCGTCGATCCCCAACCCGTGGGCGATGTGGTGGCCGGCATCGAGCTCGAAGCCGTTGGAGAACACGGACAGCCACAGGAACACCTGCTGTTCGTCGGCGTCGAGCAGGCGGTAGGACCAGTCGATGGTGGCCCGCATGGTGCTGTGCCGGTCGACGGCCCGACGCCGGCCTCCGCCCAACAGGGCGAACCGGTCGTCGAGGGCGCCGACGATAGCCGGCACCCCGAGCGTCGCCGCCCTGGCGGCCGCCAACTCGATGGCCAGTGGGATGCCGTCGAGGCGGCGACAGATGTGCTCGATCATCGAGCGGGCCATCGACTCGACATCGGCCCCCGCCGCCACGGCCCGCTGCCGGAACAGCTCGGCGCCGGTCGTGGCCGGATCGAGCGACCGCACCGCCACGACGTGCTCGCCGTCGATGCCGAGGGCCTCGCGACTCGTGGCGATCACCGAGAGCTTGGGACAGGCGGCGGTCAGTGCGTCGATCACCGCCGCCGCGCTCTCGACGACGTGCTCACAGTTGTCGATCACGAGGAGCGGGTCCTCGGCCAGCACCGCCGCGGCCGCCGCCAGCGGATCGGTCGCGGCGCCGAGCCCCATGGTGAGCGCGATCGCATCGGCGACGTCGTCGGGGTCAGCGACGCTGGCCAGCTCGACGAACCACACCGCGGTGTGCACCGACAGCAGATCGGCCGCGGCCTGCACGGCGAGCCGGGTCTTGCCGACCCCACCGACGCCCGTCAGGGTGACGATCCGGTGTTGCTCGGTCAGCGCGATGACACGGGCGACATCATGGTCGCGGCCGACGAGCGTCGAGCGCTGGGCCGGCAGGTTGTTCGCGTAGGTGTCCAGCCCACGCACGGGGGGGAAGTGTCGTGGGAGGTCCGGATGGACCACCTGCCACACGCGTTCTGGTTCGGTGAGGTCGCGCAGCCGCTGGGTGCCGAGGTCGGCGAAGCCCACGGGGCTGGGACCGGAGCGCACGAGCGCAGCCGTCACGTCGGAGACGAGGATCTGGCCGCCATGGCCGACCGCCATCACGCGAGCGGCGCGATTGACAGGCCGACCCCGGAAGTCGTCCCCGAAGCGCTCCACCTCACCCGTGTGCACTCCCATCCGCACCTTGAGGCCGATCGGCGACAGGTCCCGCTGGGCTGAGATCGCCGCCTGTACGGCGGCGTCGGCTGACGGGAACGCCGCCGCGATCCCGTCACCCATCGTCGCGAAGACCTCGCCTCCGCCGTGCTCCACGGCCGTGCGCAACACGCCGAAGTGCTGCTCGACCTGATCGTTCATCTCGGGCGACTCCTCCCATTGGCGGGTCGATCCCTCGATGTCGGTCAACAGGAAGGTCCGCGTCACGTTCGGTGGGTGGTCGCGGGGACCAGGACTATCCATGGTAGAACACTAGAGTGTGACTACAAATAAGATCAACCCAGGGGGGCGGTGACATGGGACCAGCGGCCACGGACGGTCGTCGTCAGCGATCAGCCCGCACCCGCGCCCGCGTCGTCGACGCCGGTGAGCAGCTGTTCCTCGACCGGGGCTACCTCGAGACCACGATCGAGGCCGTGGCCGACCGCGCCGGCGTCGCCCCGCAGACCGTGTACTACGTCTTCGGGACGAAGCGGAACCTGTTGGCTGCCGTGCTCGACGCGAGCATCGCCGGCGACGTCGAGCCCGTCGCCGTGCTCGAGCGACCTTGGTTCGACGGGCTCGAGTCCGCCGGCGACGCGGCCTCCGCCGTGGAGCGCCTGGTTGAGGTGTCGGTGACGATCCTGGCCCGCACCTCCCCGATCTACGAGGTGATCCGACAGGCGGCTGCCGACCCCGACGTCGGCACGCTGCTGAAGGAGAACCGACGCCGGCGACGCGACGATCAGCGCCGGCTGGTCGAGGTCCTCGAACGGGCGGGGTACCTGCGGCCCGGGCTCGAGATCGACACCGCGGCCGACGTGTTCTACGGGCTCCTGAACGAAGAGGTCTTCCTGCTCCTCACCACGGACTGCGGATGGGACGTCGGCCGGTTCCGGGGATGGGCCATCTCACTGCTCTGGCACCAGCTGGTGGCCCCGGACGGGACCATCACCTAGCGAACCAGCGTCCCCGGGCGAAAGGGCCCTGGCGCCCGATCCGGCAGGCGGGTTAACCGGATCAGGCGCCAGGACTGGTGTCGGGCGGGACTACCCGAGGACCTTGGTGAGCTCGACCGTGGTGTGGTCGGGGAACGTGCGGACGGCGAAGGTGTCGGCGACCTGGTAGGCGAGGCCGAGCTCGGGGCTGAGGTCGTCGACCACCTCCAGCCCGGTGACCCACGGCACCATGCGCAACTCGCGGCGCAGGCGCCGGTCCGAGGTGACATCCATGTGGATGATCCCGTCGTGGAGCGAGGCGTGGACCTCGATGCGGGTGACGGTCGGCATGAGGATGGTCTCGAAGCAGATCTCGTCACTGGCGACCAGCAGGTCGTCGACGACCCAGCCTCGAACCCCCACCTGACCGAGCCAACGGCGGAGCTCGGCGTGGATGATGGCGGGGGCGGATGGATCGGCGGCGACCTCCAGGTCCAGTGACCTGTCGGTGTCATTCATGTGGGGGACCACCAGGCGTAGCTTCCGGGGTGTCCGTTCTGTAGCAACCCCCACTATGCGCCACAATCAGTGGTTGGTCAACCACTAGTCGTGGTGACCCCCGTCACCGGCAAGCAGACGGGCACCGGCGACTAGCGTCGGGCGGGATGCGGCGGCTCGTGGTGGTGCTCGGTGTTCTGACGATCCTGGTGCCCTCGTTCGTCCCTTCGTCGGCCGCCGCCACCGCCCAGGATGCGCCCGTGCTGCGGCTGGAGGCCATCCCCGGCGACGGTGTGGTGACGCTGTCCTGGACGACCCCGGCGGGCGGTCCGGGCCCGGTCACCGCCTATCGCATCTACCGGGACGGTCGCCGGGTGGCGGTGGTCACCGACCTGTCGGCGCCCGTCTTCACCGACACCGGCCTCACCGACCACGACCGGCACCGCTACCAGGTCCGGGCCGTCACCGCGGCCGGGGAAGGGGCCCGCAGTGCCGTGACGCCGGTGACCGTGGGGCCCCGACCCGAGGATCCGCCCCGCCGGAGCCCGACCGGCGCCGAAGGGGGCACCGAGGGTCGGACCTACACCTACTCGCTGGCCACGCGCGGCTCGATCACCGCCGACACCCAGTTCTTCGCCATCCACGTGGCCCAGACCCTGAACGATCCTCGGGGCTGGTCCCTCGGCGGCTCCATCGAGTTCCGCCAGGTCAGCAGCGGCGGCGACTTCACCGTCTACCTGGCCGAGGCCTCGACCGTCCCGTCCTTCGGCTCACCCTGCAGCAGCATGTGGTCCTGTCGGGTGGGGCGAGCGGTCATCATCAACCAGACCCGCTGGCAGTCGGCCACCGACTCGTGGAACGGCAGCGGCGGCTCGCTGGACAGCTACCGGCACTACGTCGTCAACCACGAGACGGGCCACTGGCTCGGCTTCGGCCATGCCGGCTGCCCCGGGCCCGGCCAGCCCGCCCCGGTCATGCAGCAGCAGTCCAAGGCGCTGGACGGCTGCCGCCACAACGTCTGGCCCGTTCCCGGTGAGCGCTCAGCCGCCGGCAGCCGTCACGGTGTCGGCGTGCGCAGCCAGGGCGACGCCATCCAGCACTCGACCTACGGCCGGCGGGGGGACAAGGTCCTGACCTGTGACTGGGACGGCGACGGTGACGAGTCGCCCGGCCTGGTCCGAGGCAACGAGTGGCGTCTGCGCAACCGCCTCAGCTCGGGTGGCCCCCAGGTGACCTTCCCCTACGGCGACGTCGGGGACCAGCCCGTCTGCGGCGACTGGGACGGCAACGGCACCGAGACCGTCGGCGTGGTCCGCGGCAATCAGTGGCTGCTGCGCAACAGCAACAGCGCGGGGTTCCCGGTCATCAGCTTCCGTTTCGGCACCGCGGGCGACCGGCCGGTCGTGGGGGACTGGAACGGGGACGGAATCGACACCGCCGGGATGGTCGACGGCAACCACTGGGCGATCCGCAATCGCAACACGACGGGCACGCCCGCCAACGAGTTCAGCTTCGGGCGACCCAACGACCGGCCGGTGGCCGGCGACTGGGACGGCAACGGTCGCACCGATCCCGGCATGGTCCGCGGCCAGCCCTGGCTCCTGCGTCGCTCGCTCACCAGCGGTCCCCCAGACGAGCGCATCGTGTTCGGCAACGCGGGCGTGCCCCCGGTCGTCGGCCGCTGGATCGGCCTGGCCAACGACCTCCCGGGCCGCACCATCAACGGCCGCTGGCACTACCGCCGCTTCGCCCCCGAACCCTGACCTCCGGTGGTCAGGCGCGGGCGTCGGCGATCTCGGCCATGAGGGTGAAGAGGGCCAGCACGCCGGGGGTCTCATAGGTCGGGTCGACCTCGCGGTAGACGGCATCGACGTTGAGCGCCACGCGCTCGGCCTCACCCCAGTCGCCGAAGTTGCCCAGATCGATGTCCCACGCCGCCTCCGTGGCCGACAGGCCGGCCGCGTGCCGGGTGGTGGCCTCGGCTCGGATGAAGCGCAGGTAGTCCGCCGTCGCCCGCACCCCGTCGGCGTCGGTCAGCGGCCCGTGACCGGGGACGATCACCTCGCAGCCCAGGTCGAGGATCCGGTCACAGGCGTCGAGCCAGTTCTGGACCGGACCGTCCCAGATCAGCGGCGTCCCCCCGACGAAGAGGATGTCGCCCGTGAAGACCGCGGCCGCGTCCGGTAGGTGGACGATCACATCGCCCGCCGTGTGGGCCGGGCCGACCTCGACCAGCTCGACGGGGCGGCCGGCCACCTCCAGGGACAGCGCCCCCGAGAAGGTGCGGTCCGGGTGCGGCGGCTCGATGTCGTCGAAGGTGAACGGCCCGAAGGCCATCCGGACGTAGCGGTTGGTGGTGTCGCCGAGGTCGAGCGAGGTCATCAGGCCGAGAGCCGACGGCGGCAGCTGCTCCATCTCGGCCGCCGACGCCGCCGAGGCGATGACCTCGGCCCCGGTCACCAGCTGGTTGCCGTAGCAGTGGTCGCCGTTGGCGTGGGTGTTGACGAGCGTGGCGATGGGTGCGGCGTCGGTGATCGGGGCCATGGCGTCGAGCATCGACCGGGTGAGCGCGAGGTCGAAGAGCGTGTCGACCAGCAGCGACCCGCCGTCGCCCCGCAGGAGCCCGGCGTTGCTCCACCCCCAGCCTCCGTCCGGCTGGAGCCAGGCGAAGACCCCGTCGCCGACCTCGTGCAGACCCCGCTCGTAGGGCACCGTCGTCGTCACCTGCCCATCGTGGCAGACCACTACGTTGGCCGCCGGGCCCCCGCCACGGGGCGTTCGGGGAAGGATCCATGGCCGGACTGCACAGGTGACCTGACGGGCAAGGCGGCGGTGGTGACCGGCGGGGGCAGCGGCATCGGCCGAGCCCTCTGCCTGGCCCTGGCTGACGCGGGTATGGACGTGATGGCCGCCGACCTCGACCTCGAGGCCGCGGAGGAGACCGCCCGGGCCGTGACGACTCGGGGAAGCAGGGGCGTCGCCACCCGTTGTGACGTCACCGATCCCGCGGCGGTGCGGGAGCTGGCCGACCGGTCGTGGGAGGCGCTGGACGGCATCGATCTCATCTGGAACAACGCGGGCGTGGTGAGCACCAACCTCCTTTTGGACACGCCGTTGGAGGACCTGCGCTGGGTGCTCGAGGTCAACGCTGTGGCCCCGTTCATCGGCATGGTCGAGTTCGGGCGGCGCTTCGTGGCCCAGGGCACGCCGTGCCGGATCGTCACCACCGGTTCCGAGCACAGCCTCGGGATCCCCAACGTCATGAGCGCGCCCTACACGGCCAGCAAGCACGCCGTCCTCGCCTTCTCCGACGTCCTGCGGCGCGAGGTCCCCGATTTCGTCGGGGTCAGCGTCCTCTGCCCCGGCCTGGTCAGCACCCGCCTGTGGGAGGCTGACCGCAACAAGCCGGCCGAGCTCGGTGATCCCGACGCCATGGGCCACGACATGGCCCAGCAGCTCTTCGCGCAGGGCATGCCCGCCGACGAGCTGGCCGCCCGCGCCGTCGCCGGGATCGAGCGGGGCGACTTCATCATCGTCACCCATGCCCACTCCCGGAAGTTCGCGGCCGAGCGCAGCGCCGAGGTCCTGGCCGCGTTCGACAGGGAGGCGCTCCCCGGCGCCGACGACCGCTACGACATCGACATGATCGTCAACCGCATGATCAGCGAGCTGTGACGCGGCCGACACCCCGTTCTGGTACCTGGGGCTCGCGGTGGGCCGCGGGTTTCCGGTTCCAGAACGGGGCCATCGGGTAGGAGGGGGGCGTGCGTCGGTTCGTGAAGCCCGTCCTGCTCACGGTTGTGGGCGTCGCCGTGCTCATCCAGCTCGTGCCCTACGGCTGGGACCACGGCAACCCGCCGGTGACCCAGGACGCCCCGTGGCCCTCCGAGGAGGCCCGCGAGCTGGCCGTGACCGCGTGCTACGACTGTCACTCCAACGAGACCGAATGGCCGGTCTACTCCTACATCGCGCCGATGTCCTGGTTGGTCCGCCGCGACATCGACGCCGGACGGGACGAGCTCAACTTCTCGACCTGGGACCAGGATGACAACGACGCCCATGACGCCGCGGAGACGGTGGAGGAGGGATCGATGCCGCCGAGCCAGTACTTGCGGCTCCATGCCGACGCCCGCCTGTCCGACGAGGAGGAGCAGGTCCTGATCGCGGCGCTGGAAGCTCTGGACGAGGGCGGCGGAGGCGATGACGGCGGCGACCGCAGCGGGTCGAACTCCGGCCCGGGCTGAGCGCGCCTAGAGCTCGAGGGTCGCCGTCGTCGTACTGGACGCAGCGCGGACGGCCTTGGCCTTGGTCCGGACCAGCACGTCACGGGGGCTGGCGGCCACCTGCTCGGCCAGCGCCACGGCCGCGGCGAGTGGATCGTCGGCCACCTGACCGACCACCCCGAGGCGGAGGGCCTCCGGCGCGTCGATGATGCGGGCGGTGAAGCACAGGTCCCGGGCCACCGCCCCGCCCACGAGGTCGTGCAGCGGGCCGTAGACGACGTCGCCGAAGCGGACCTCGGGATGGGCGAAGGTGGCCGTGGGGCCCGCCACCCGGAGATCACAGAGCACCGCCAGGTC
Organism: uncultured Microthrixaceae bacterium; assembly: GCA_963725155.1. Taxonomy (GTDB): domain Bacteria; phylum Actinomycetota; class Acidimicrobiia; order Acidimicrobiales; family DATDAH01; genus DATDAH01. Next base: position 381,095 of record CAVRXU010000008.1, on the reverse strand, counting down.
GAAGCCGCCGGCCAGCGCCGCGCCGTTGACCGCGGCGATGGTGGGCACCGGGAAGGTGAACCAGCGCTCGTGCCATTCGTCGCTGCTGGCCCAGAGCGCTTCGGCCAGGGTCGGGTCCTCTAGGGCGGGTCCGAACTCCCCGAGGTCGAACCCGGCGCAGAACGCCGGGCCGGCACCGGTGACGACCAACGCCCGGATCGAGTCGTCGTCGGCCAGTTCGGCGAGCAGGGCATTGCCCTCCTGGCGCAGCGCGATGGACAGGGCGTTGCGGCGGTCGGGCCGGTCCAGGGTGACGACCACGACCCCGTCGGCCGGCCGTTCGGTGCGCAGGAGGGCGGGCATCGACGGTGATTCTCGCGCCCAGCGAACGTCCGGACATGCCGAGATGAGGCTGCTGGGGACCGGGCGTATGGTCGCGTGGTGAGTGGGGCCGGTCGTGACGCAAGTCGTGTGTTGCCGGACGGGCGGATCGTCGAGTACTGGGAGGGCGGCGACACGCGAGGGCGTGCGGTGATCGTCCATCCGGGCACTCCAGCGACGCGGATCCTGGGCCGATGGGGTCACGCGGCGGCGGCGTCGTCGGGTGTGCGGCTGGTGGCGGTGAGCAGACCCGGCTACGGCGGATCCACGCCTTCCAACGCGCCGAGCTTGCTCGCGACCGGACGGGACACCGCCGCCCTGGCTGGGCTTCTCGGCCTGCAGGACTACGCGGTCCTGGGCATTTCTGGAGGAGGGCCTTTCGCCGTTGCCACTGCGGTCGCCGATCCCGGTGCAGTTCGCGCGTTGGCGGTCGTGGGTGGCATCGGGCCTTGGCGTGTTCTGGACGAGCCGACGGAGGAGGACATGGAGCAGCGCGGCTGTCTCGATCTGTTTGACGCCGGAGATGCGGCCAGCGCCGGGGCCGGTATGCGTCGGATCGCGGAGAAGGAATGGGGCGGCATGCGGGCGCTGGACGACGATGCACGGGTCGACGAGACCTTGGCTGAGCCAGACAGCCCGGCGAGCCCGCTGACCCGTGACGACGAGTACAGGGCGCTCTGGGCCGCCAACATGGCTGTGGTCCTGGATCGCCTGGACGGCTACGTGTTCGACAACCTCGCCTGGGGAGCGACGTGGGACGTGGACCCATCCGATGTCGTTGCCCCGACAGTGGTGTGGGAGGCGGGGGGCGCGGGCGCACTGCACGGGCGTTGGTACGCCGAGCGCATCGCAGGCTCTGAACTGGTGATCTTCCCTGGCGAGGGCCACCTGGACGTCGCCGACGGTCATTGGCCCGAGGTGCTGGCCGGTCTCCTCCGCGTCTGGGCGTGAGCGCTCGCCCGAGGCGAGCGTTGACTCGAAGCCGGCGCGGAACGCCGGACATCGACGGTGGTTCTCGCGCCCAGGCGGACATGGGACACTCGGGGCTTGGCCACACCGCTGCTGGTCCTCGCTGCTGGATTCGCCGCGGCCGTCGGGGCGATCGGTGGGCTGGGTGGGGCCATCTTCCTGGTCCCCCTCCTGGTGGCGACCGGCACGCCGGCGACGGAGGCCGCCCCCCTCGGCCTGGTCCTGGTGGCCTCGGGGTCGCTGGCCGGCGGCTCCCGCCATCTGGAGGACCGGTCCGTGAACCACCGCCTCGGGGTGACCACCGAGGTGGCGGCCAGCGCCGGGGCCGCGGTCGGGGCCCTCGTCTCCGGCGTGGTCAGTGAGCGGGCCCTGGTGTACGCCCTGGCCGTGGTGGCCCTGGGCGCGGCGCTGGCGGGCGGATCGCGGAAGGGGATCCGCAACGCGCCCGACCCGGCCTTCGGCCTCGAGCACGTGGGCGAGCGGGTGGGTTCCCTGGGCGGCGCCGTCGCCCGTTTCGGGGGGGTGGCGCCCTACCGCGTCAAACGGGTGCCGCTGGGTCTGAGTGCGATGACGGTGGCCGGGCTGGTGTCCGGGTTGTCCGGAGTTGGTGGGGGCTTCATCAAGACACCCGTGATGAGCGAGATCATGTACGTCCCGGTGAAGGTGGCGGCGGCGACGAGCACCTTCACCGTCGGGATCACCGCCGCCGTCGGCCTGCTGGTCTTCGCCGCGCAGGGGCGGATCGAGGCCCACCCCGCCGCGGTCGTCATCGTCGGCAGCGTGATCGGGGGACTGGCCGGGGCCCGCCTCCAGAGCCACCTGCGGGGCCCGCAGGTGCGGCGGGTCCTCAGCATCATCCTCGTGGGGATCGCCGCCCTCCTCGTGGCCGTGGCATGACGTCGGCCCCGCTGGCCCGCGAGCCCCTGGACGACCTGTCGCGTTGGCTCAGCCGGGCCGTCGTCGTCACCGCGGCATGCGCCGCCGTGGCCCTCGCCCTCCCCGGTCGGGTGGGCCTGGATGTCGGCACCGCAGCCGTGGTGGTGATCATCGCCGCCCCCCTGCTGCGGGTGGCCTGGCTGATCGTGGTGTGGTGGCAGGAAGGCGACTGGCGCTTCGTGTGGACGGGCTTCGCCCTGTTGGCGGTGGTCGCGACCGGCGCCGGGGTGGCGATCCTCACGTGATGGCGGCCTCGGCTCAGCCGAGCCCACGGGGTCGGGCGAGCATCTGTTGGATCGACGAAGCCAGGAGGCGACCGTCCTCGGACCAGACCCGGGCCTGGGCCCCGATGGTCCCCGCGGCGGCGATCGGCGCCGCACCGTCCAGGTGGAGGAAAGCGCTCCCCTCGGGCGGCTGGTGGAAGGTGACGACGACGTCGACGTTGGGCGCCATCCACCGCTCCTCGACACCGGGTTCGAGCGCCCGCACGACCGACGGCCAACCGGCGAGGTCACAGACCATTGCCACTCGGGCGGCCTCGACATAGGGGTCGTGGAAGACCGCGGTCGGACGGAAGCGGTACCAGTTGGACAGGGTCGGCGCGATCGGGCGTTGCGTCGCCCACTCGTCGGGTGTCAGCCAGCCGATCGGCCGACACTCGAGGTTGTCCCAGAAGCGGTAGTTCGTGTCCTCCTCCAATTCGTCCATCGACGTCAGCTCGTGGGGCCCGGGGACCACGGGGTGCTCGGTCCAGTCGTAGGCGATGCCCTCCCGGCCGTCGGGCTCGGCCATCGTCCAGACGACGGCATGGCTGATCGGGCGACCCTCCTGGGTCATGGCCACCCGCACGCACTGACTGCGGCGCCCCGCCTGAAGGGTCTCGGCGTGGAGATCGACCGGGGCGAACGTGGCCACGCCCAGGAAGTTCACGGCGAGGGTGGCGGGGCGGGGGAAGGCGGAATGGGCGCCGGCGGCCCGCAGGAGGAGGGCGGCGATGTAGCCACCGCAGGGCCCCCAGATCTCCCACGCCGGGTCGAGGGTGACGGTCCAGTGCCCGTCGCCCCCGTCCAGCCTCGTCTCGACCTCGAGATCACCCATGCGACGGCGACAATAGGGTGAGGCGATGGCATGGGAGCGCCCGGTTCTGGGCCGGTGGTTCGAGGAGTTCGAGGTCGGCCAGATCGTCCCCCACGCGCTGACCCGCACGATCACCGAGTCCGACAACATCGGCTTCACCGCGGCGACCCTCAATCCGGCCCCGCTGCACCTCGACAGCCACTACGCGGCCGAGACCGAGTTCGGCCGTCCGCTGGTCAACTCGATGCTCACCCTGGCCCTGCTCGTGGGCATCTCCGTGCACGAGACGACCCACGGCACGACAGTGGCCAACCTGGGCTTCGAGCAGGTGGTGTTTCCCGCACCGCTGTTCCCGGGCGACTCGGTGCACGCCGAGACCGAGGTCATGGCCGTGCGGGACTCGGGCAGCCGCCCCGACGCCGGCATCGTCACCTTCGAGCACCGCGCCTACAACCAGGACGACACCTTGGTCTGTCGCGCCACCCGCACCGCCCTCATGCACCGTCGTCCGTCCTGACCTCCCGCCGCCCTGCGGGTGAGGGCCGTCATCGCCATGGCCGGTGGATCAGGACGACTCGTCGGCCTCGAGGAGGCTGCGGGCCTGGCGGGCGAGGGGCTCGTCGACCATCTGGCCCTCGAAGGCGATGGCGGCCGTACCGGCGGCCACCGCGCGGTCGTAGGCCTCGAGCAGGCGGCGGGCCCGGTCCCGCTCCTCGGCCGACGGTGAGAAGGCGTCGTGGGCCCAGGCCACCTGCGCGGGGTGGATGCAGAGCTTGCCCCGGTACCCCAGCGAGCGACCGACGGCGGCGTCGGCTCGGAAGCGGTCCTCGTCGGACAGGTCCGTGACCACCTGGTCGATGGCGATGGTCCCCGTGAGCCGTGCTGCCAGCGCCACCCGGGACCGGGCATAGAGGACCTCGGTGCCGTCCGGCGTGCGGACGCCGCCCAGGTCGGCGACGTAGTCCTCGGCCCCGAAGTAGGCGGCGGGGACGCGGTCGGCCGCGGTGACCTCTTCGGCGCGGGCCACCCCGGCCGCCGTCTCCAGCCCGGCCACGATGGCCAGGTCACCGAGCCCTCGGCTGTCGAGGGCGTCGGCCACGATGGCCACCTGCGCGGCCGACTCCAGCTTGGGGACGACCACGCCGGCGATCCCGGCGACCAGGGCTGACGCCACGTCGTCGGCGAACCACTCGCTGGGCACCGGGTTGACCCGCACGTGGACGGCCAGCCCCGGGTGACCGTCCCGCAACTCGGCCGCCGCCCGGGCCACGACGCCGCGGGCCTCGGCCTTGGCTTCGGCGGGCACCGCGTCCTCCAGGTCCAGGACCACACCATCAGGCCCCGAGCGGGGGAGCTTGGCCAACACCTCGGCCCGGTTCCCCGGCGCGAACAAGAGCGAGCGCAGACGCACGGCAGCGAGCGTACGGGGACCCCCGGCGAGGCGTGGTAGCTCTACAGCGTGGCTGACCCACTGCTCGTCCCGGCCCCGCGAGAGCTCGACCTGTCCGGGCGCCGGTTGCCGGACGACGGGGCTGTCAGCGTGGTCGTCGACCCGAGCCTCCCTCCTCAGGGTTACGAGCTCAGGCTGACCGAGTCATCGGTGAGCCTGCACCACGCCGACGATGCGGGCCGGCGGTACGGCCTCCAGACGTTGGTCCAGCTCCAGGGTCAGGGCCTGCGAGCCGGCCGGATCCGGGACTGGCCCGACCTGACCCATCGCGGCCTGATGCTCGACATCAGCCGTGACCGGGTCCCCGACCGGGCGTGCCTGCTGGCGCTGCTCGACCGGATGGCGCGGGTGCGGCTGAACCATCTCGAGCTGTACACCGAGCACACCTTTGCCTACGCCGACCACGAGGCGGTCTGGCGCGACGCCTCCCCGATGACCCCTGCGGACGTGCGCTGGCTGGACGGCGAGGCGACGGGCCGGGGCATCGACCTCGTGGCCAACCAGAACTGCTTCGGTCACTTCGAACGGTGGTTGCGCCTCGACCGCTACCGGCAGCGGGCCATCGACCCGTCGGCGCCCCGACCCCTCTCGCTGGCGCCGACCGAGGACAACGCCCGCTTCGCCCTCGACCTGGTCGCCGAGCTCACCGACGTCCACGCCAACACCGCCGTGAACATCGGCTGTGACGAGGTGTTCGAGCTGCACGGCGACAAGGACCGGTTCATCGAGCACCTCGGCCGGCTCCTCGACGGCACGCGGGCCCTGGGCCGCCACCCCCGGTTCTGGGCCGACATGATCCACGGCGACCCCGCGGCTGCCGCCGACCGGGTGGGCGACGCCACCGCGCTGCTCTGGCACTACGAGGCACCGATGGCTGAGGACTCCGCCGACGTGCTCGGCGATCTCGACCTGCCCGAGCCCTTCGCCTCGGTCGCCCATGACTGGATCGACAGCCAGGCCCACCTCGGTTTCGGGCCCCGGGCCGAGCACTTCGCCAATGCCGGCATCGACTGGTGGGTCAGCCCCGGCACCAGCGGTTGGAACTCGTTGGTGGGCCGCTGGTCCAACGCCCGGGCCAACGCCCTCGACGCCGTGACCTGTGCGGCCGCGTACGGCGCCTCGGGGATCCTCGTCACCGAGTGGGGCGACAACGGCCACCTCCAGCCGCCCACGGTGATGCTGCCGGCCCTGACCTACGCCGCGTCCGTGGCCTGGTGCCGGGCGACGAACGAGGCGCTGGACGTCGCCGCCGCCCTCGACGGTCACGTCTTGCCCGAAGTTGCCGGTCGAGCCGGCGCCGCCTTGTTGGCGGCGGGCGATGTCTACGGCCGCACCGGCGTCGTCCAGCCCAACGGCTCTGCGCTCCACGACGCGCTGGCCGGCGGCGGCCTGGGGGGCTTCGGCGCCCCGACCGAAGCCACGATCGCCGACGTCGTCGCCACCCTGGACGGGGCCGACGACGAGCTCGCCGCCGCCGTCTTCACCGACCCTGACGGGGCGATCACCCAACGTGAGCTGCGCCAGGCCGTGGCCCTGGCCCGCCACGGTGCATGGCGCCTGGCCCGCCGCCACGAGCTCGCCACACCGGACGACGAGGCGCTGGCCTCCGATCTCGCCCTCCTGCACGAGGAGCAGGCGGCCTGCTGGGACGCCCGCAGTCGACCCGGCGGCCGTGAGGACAGCCTGGGCCGCCTTCCGGATCCCTCGAGGCCGACGCCGGGACGACCCTGACGGCTGCTCGACAGGGCGTCCTCGTCGCCCGCTGGTGTGGGCGTGTCGGTCCGTCTGATCTACGTTCTCTCCCGTGACCGACCTCCGATTCGACGACATCGAAGCCATCAACGCCGCGGCGGGCGGCGACTACGGGGACTGGGGCCGCGAGGTCGAGATCACCCAGGAGATGATCAACCAGTTCGCCGAGCTGACCGGGGACCACCAGTGGATCCACGTGGACATCGAGCGGGCCAACGCCGGGCCTTTCGGCGGGCCGATCGCCCACGGCTTCCTGACCCTGTCCCTGCTCCCGGTCCTGTCGGGCGGGACCGACCTCGTCATCTCCGGCCACGCCAACGCCGTCAACTACGGCGCGGACGGATTGCGCTTCCTGGCCCCGGTGCCCGCCGGCAGCACGGTCCACGCCCGCAGCAAGCTGGTCAGCGCCGAGGCCAAGGGCAGCGGCACCCTGGTCAAGACCGAGACCGCCGTCCACGTGGTCGACGTCGAGAAGCCCAGCCTCATCTACCAGATGCTCGTGCTCTACATGGGCTGACCCGTCGGGGTCGCGTCAGGCGCTCCGCGGGCCGAGGCCGAGGCGGACCATGAGGTCGTCCAGGAGGGCGTCGGTCGACGGCCAGGGGCCGTCGGGGGCGCACCCCAACAGGCTGACCATGCCGTGGATCCAGGTGTGGACCTGGACGGCGACGAAGGCGGGGTCCCGCCCGTCGTGGTGCAGGTCGAGGATGTCGGCGACCATGGCCACCAGGGTGTCGAAGGCGCTCATGCCGATGGGCGCGGCCCGCTCGGGCAGGTTGCGGGTGCCGGAGAACATGACGGCGTACCGACCGGGGTGCTCGAGGGCGAAGCGGACGTAGGCGTCCCCCGCGGCCCGGAGCCGGGCCGACGGCTCGGGCTCGTCGAGGGTGGCGGCGATGGCGGCCTGGAACTCGTCCCAGCAGTGCTCGACGGCGGCCACGAGCAGGGCGTCCTTGTCCGCGAAGTGGTTGTACACGGCCATCGGCGACACGCCGGCCCGCTTGGCTGCGGCTCGCAGGCTGACCCCGTCGACTGAGCCGGTTTCGGCGATCAGGTCGACGGCGGCGTCGATCAGGTCGACCCGCAGGCGTTCGCCCTGACCTCGGGGGTTGCGCTCCCGTGTGACCGCTTTCACGTTGACGAGCGTAGATGTACGAGCGTAAACACACAACCATGTTCACCCGCATCGGCCAGTTCGCCGTCCGACGCCGGCGCCTCGTGCTCGCCCTGACCGTCGTCGTCGTCATCGCCGCCGGCGTGCTCGGCGGCACGGTGTTCGACCGGCTGGCCAGCGGTGGCTTCGCCGACCCGGACTCGGAGTCGACCAGGGCCGACGAGCTGCTCGAGGACCGCTTCGGTGCCGGGGCCCCCAACGTCGTCCTCCTGGTCACGGCCAACGACGGTGACGTCGACGCCCCCGAGGTGGCCGCCGTCGGACAACAGCTGACCGAGGAGCTGGCCGCCTACCCCAAGGCCGACGACGTCGTGTCGTACTGGTCACTGGGCTCGCCCCCACCGCTGCGGAGCGAGGACGGGTCGGCCGCCATGGTCGTGGGCCGGTTGGCCGGGGACCAGGACGACTGGCAGGACGCCGCCGACGGCCTGGCCGGGGCCTTCAGCGGCGAGCGCGGCCCGGTGACCGTCGAGGTCGGGGGCCCGGTCGAGATCTTCAACCAGATCGGCGCGACCATCGAGAGCGACCTGGCCCGAGCCGAGAGCGTGGCCGTCCCCATCACCCTGATCCTGCTCATCATCGTGTTCGGCGGCGTGGTGGCCGCCCTCCTCCCGGTCGGGGTCGGGATGCTGGCCGTGCTCGGCGCCTTCTTCGTCCTCTGGCTCGTCACCGCGGTGACCGACGTGTCGGTGTTCTCCATCAACCTGGTGACGGCCATGGGGCTCGGCCTGGCCATCGACTACAGCCTGTTCGTGGTGTCCCGGTTCCGGGAGGAGCTGCACGCCGGGCGCACCGTCGACGAGGCCGTCGTGCGCACCGTCGAGACCGCGGGACGCACGGTTGCCTTCAGCGCCCTGACCGTGGCCGCGTCGCTCTCCGCCCTGCTCATCTTCCCGCTGTTCTTCCTGCGCTCGTTCGCCTACGCCGGGATCGGGGTGATCCTGGTCGCCATGCTGGCCTCGCTGGTCAGCCTCCCCGCCCTCCTGGCCGTGCTCGGCCCTCGGGTCGATCGCTGGCGGGTCTTCCGCCACCGGGAGACGCCGGCGGTCGGCACCGGCTTCTGGCACCGCCTGGCCACGGCCGTCATGCGCCGGCCACTCGTCGTGACCGTCGCGGTGGTGGCTCTGCTGGTCGGCCTCGGTCTGCCCTTCCTGCAGGCCCAGTTCGGCTCGCCTGACCATCGGGTGCTGCCCGAGGGCAGCCCCGCCCGCGAGGTGTCGGAGTCCCTGCGTGACGACTTCCTGTCCGACGAGGCCGACGCCTTCCCGGTGGTCGCCCTCGGGACCGTGGATGACGCCGCGGTCGAGGCGTACGCCACCGAGCTGTCGGCCCTGCCGGGGATCGCCCGGGTCGATGCCCGCACCGGTCGCTACGCCGACGGCACGCTGCTCATCGGCCCCGACGCCACGACCGAGCAGTTCCGGGCCGACGGGGCGACGTGGTTCAGCCTGGTGCCGACCGTCGAGCCCATCTCGGAGGAGGGCGAGGCCTTGATCCGGTCCGTCCGGGACCTCGACGGTCCCTTCGACGAGGTGCTGGTCGGCGGGCAGGGCGCGCAGCAGATCGACGTGAAGGACGCCATCTTCGGCTTGGTGCCGTGGGCGGCCCTGTGGATCGCGGTGGCCACGTTCATCCTCCTGTTCGCCATGTTCGGATCGATCCTGGTGCCGGCGAAGGCCCTGGTCCTCAACACGCTCAGCCTGACCGCCACCTTCGGGGCCATGGTCTGGATCTTCCAGGAGGGCCACGGCGCCGGCCTGCTCGACTTCACGCCCACCGGCCTGACCGACACGACGACGCCGATCCTCATGTTCTGCATCGCCTTCGGGCTGTCGATGGACTACGAGGTCTTCCTCCTCTCCCGCATCAAGGAGGAGTACGACCGGACCGGCGACAACGAGCACGCCGTGGCCGCCGGTCTGGAGCACACCGGCCGCATCGTCACCGCCGCCGCCCTGCTGCTGGCCGTCACGTTCCTGTCCTTCGCCACCTCGGGCATCACCTTCATCAAGCTGTTCGGCTTGGGCTTGGCCATGGCCGTGGTGATGGACGCCACCATCGTGCGGGCCCTGTTGGTACCGGCGTTCATGAAGCTGGCCGGTGACGCCAACTGGTGGGCGCCGGCGCCGCTCAAGCGCCTCCAGCAGCGCTTCGGCCTCCACGAGGCCCCGCCCGACGCGACCGACCTGGCCCGGACCGTGGCCGACGAATCAGCCCTCAGCCAGCCAGTCGGCGATGACGGGCAGGGCGGTCCGGTCCTGGAGGAAGAAGCCGTGCCCGCCGTCGAACCAACGGAGATCCGCGCCCTCGATCTGACGGGCGAGCGCCTCCTGGTTGGCGGGCAGGGCGATGCCGTCGAAGCGCCCGGCGGCGATCAGGACCGGTAGGTCCAGCTGCGGGAGCCGGTCCCACACGTCGTGATGGGACCGGGCCTGCAACTGGAGGCGTTCCCCCTCGGTCGGCTCGTTCCCCGTGAGGCCGGCCATCATCTCGGTCCAGAAGGCCCGTAGCTCGGGGTCGTCGACGGTGCGGTCGTCGAGCCAGGCCACCTGTTGGGCCAGGCGTTCGTCCTCGGCCATGTCCAGCAAGGTGTGAAGGGGTGAGGACGAGCCTCCGGCCCCGCCCGGTGAGGTGCAGGCAAGCGCCAGGCGCTCGATGCGCTCGGGCGCGGTGACGGCCAGCTCCTGGGCGACCATGCCGCCGAAGGAGATCCCGAGGACCCGACAGGGGCCCCAGCCCACGTGGTCGAGGAGGCCGCCGGCGTCGGCCGCGTAATCGGCCATCGTCGGCTCCCGGTGGGGGTCATCGGGCACGGACCGGCCGAGCCCCCGGTGGTCGTAGGCCAAGATCTCGAACCGCTCGGCCAGCACCGGCTCGTCGTGGGTCCGGGGCGCGCGGCGCAGGTCGCTGCCCGAGCCCGAGATGGACAGCAGCCGGGGCTCTCCCGGCGTCCCCGCCAGCTCGTACTCGAGCGCCACCCCCGCCAGCCGTGCTGTCGCCATCTCGCGTTCTTACCCGCGATCCGGCCCCTAGGGGGGCCATCACCCGGGTGAGAAGCCGTCAGTTGGCCGACAGGTCGTCCGGGAAGAGCGCCAGGCGGGCGAGGTCGTCGTCGGCCTGGCGGCGCAGGACGGCCCGCCAGAGGTCGTCGGGCTCGGTGGTCGTGACGTCGTCGGGCTCGGCGTCGACGACGAACCAGCCGCCCATGGCCAGTTCGTCCTCCAACTGGCCGGGGCCCCAACCCGAGTAGCCGGTGAAGAGGCGCACGCCGCCGACATCGCCCACGAGGCGGACCGGATCGGCTTCGAGGTCGAGCACGCCGATGCCGGCGTGGACCGGGGTCAGCCCCTCCGGAGGGACCTCGGCGACCAGCCGGCCGAGGCCGAGCACGGCGCCCTGCTCGACCGGGCCGCCGATGAAGACCGCAGGCGGGGCCGCCGCCAGATCGGCCCACTGCGGCACCGCGTCGGCCAGCTCGATGGGGGAGGGGCGGTTGAGCACCACGCCGAGGGCGCCCTCGTCGTTGTGCTCGATCATGAACACGACGGTGCGGCGGAAGTTGGGGTCCTCCAGAGGCGGCCCGGCGACCAGGAGGCGGCCCCGGGTCGGCAAGCCGAAGCTCACGCCGGCGACTCGGGCTGGTTGAGCTCGATCAGGTTGCCGGCGGGGTCGTGGAGGAACGACTGTCGCCCGGCCCCAGGAGTCGAGTACGGCGTCGACGCGTCGACGCCCAGCTCGACCAGCCGGGCCTGCACGGCGTCGACGTCGTCGACCTGGAAGGCGAAGTGCTGTCCGTCCGGGGCGGCGTGGCCGTCGACCTCGATCAGATGGACCTGGACCGCGCCGGCACTCAGCCACACGCCGGGGAAGCCGAAGTCCGGCCGCTCGATGCGGGTCAGCCCGAGGACCTCCTCGTAGAACCGTCCGGCGACCTCGGCGTCGTCGACGTTCAGCGAGACGTGATGGACGCCCCCCAGCAGGCTCATGTCTGGTCCTCCAACCCGGGCCAGAACGAGCGCAGGTGCTCAGAGAACTCCTCGCTGCCGTGGCCCTCCTCCTTCAGGGCGGCCAGGAACGAGGTCACCAGCGTCCGGTAGAACTCCTCGCTCTCGGGCGGGGCCAGCGTGTAGCCCCGCTCGTCAGCCTGGTTGGCCAGGTTGCTGGCGATGCGGAAGAACGCGTGCGACAGGTACTCGGCCTCATCGGCGGGGATCTCCGACGCCCAGCGCACCTCGTCGACACCGGCGGCGGCCTGCTCCCACTCGTCGAGGTAGTGGACGAAGGTGTCGACCGTGTCGTCGGGCAGCCAGACCCCCTCGCCGCCCGGCTCGCCGACGATCTCGTCGAGGGACTTGCGGGCGTAGCCCACCCAGGCTGTGACGCTCGTGGCCGAGACCGGCCCGATCTGCACCCGCACTGCCACCGAGCCTACGCCTCGCTTCGCCAACCGTCAGGTACATGGTGCGACCGCGGTGTCCGGCTGGGGCGGCCCGGATGGTGAGCGGTAGCGTCGTTGCGCTCGCAGCCGGTCCAACGAAGGAACCCTCATGCCCGAAGCCGTCGTCGTCGCCGCCACCCGGAGCCCCATCGGCCGGGCCAACAAGGGGTCCCTGGTCGACATGCGCCCCGACGACCTGGCCACCCAGGTCGTCACCTCGCTCATGGACCGTGCCGGCGTGGACGGCACCGAGGTCGAGGACCTGATCATGGGCTGTGGCCAGCCCGCGGGGGAGTCCGGCTACAACATCGGCCGGGTCGTGGCCGTCGAGTCCGGCATGCCCGACGTTCCCGGGGTCACCGTCAACCGCTACTGCTCGTCGTCGCTGCAGACGACCCGCATGGCCGCCCACGCCATCAAGGCGGGGGAGGGCGACTGCTTCATCTCCGCCGGCGTCGAGACGGTCAGCCGCTTCATGAGCGGGATGTCCGACGGCATGCCCGGCACCACCAACCCGAGCTTCGACGGCGCTCGGGCCCGCACCGCGGAGCGCGCCCAAGGTGGGGCCGGCGACTGGTCCCCGCCCGAGGGCCTACCCGACATCTACATCGCCATGGGCGAGACGGCCGAGAACGTGGCCGAGTACAAGCAGGTGCCCCGGGAGCGCATGGACGAGTTCGCCGCCCTGTCCCAGCAACGGGCGGTGAAGTCCCAGCAGGAGGGGTGGTTCGACTGGGAGATCACCCCGATCACCCTCCCCGACGGCACCGTGGTCGGCAAGGACGACGGCCCCCGGGACGGGACCACAGCCGAGAAGCTGAGCGAGCTGAAGCCGGTGTTCCGCCCCGACGGCATGATCACCGCGGGCAACGCCTGTCCGCTCAACGACGGCGCCGCGGCCGTACTGGTCATGAGCGACACGAAGGCCAAGGCCCTCGGCCTGACCCCCCTGGCCCGCATCGTGGCCTCCGGCGTCACCGGACTGAACCCCGAGATCATGGGTCTCGGGCCCATCGAGGCCTCCAAGCAGGCCATGGCCCGGGCCGGGATGAGCATCGACGACATCGACCTGGTCGAGATCAACGAGGCCTTCGCCGCCCAGGTCATCCCCTCGGCCGACGAGCTGGGCATCGAATGGGACAAGCTGAACGTGGCCGGCGGGGCCATTGCCCTGGGTCACCCCTTCGGCATGACCGGCGCCCGCATCACGGCCACGCTGATCCACAACCTGCGGGAGCACGACAAGACCTTCGGCCTGGAGACCATGTGCGTCGGAGGGGGTCAAGGCATGGCCATGATCTTCGAGCGCCTGGTCTGATGTTCTGATTCTCCGCGGGCTTCGGGGTGGGGAGGGGTGCCTCCCTTGCTCCTGACGCAAACGAGCGAAACCGTCGCCGCGGAAGGCCCCCCTCCCCACCCCTACGTCTGTGGTCACCGATGGCTCCGTGCTCGACGGTCTCGACCTACAGTTGAAGTAGAGGGTTGGAATGCCGGTCGGTGGCAACTACGGGTGGTTCGGTCTGAAGTCTTCGAAATTGCGTCAGTTGGTGACGCTGTGCAGCTCCAACTGACGCAATTTGGCTGAAGAGTGCCCGCCGACCGGCGCCCCCACCGCTTCGGCGCGTCGTTTTCGGTGTCGTTGACGCTCAGGCTTGGACGTAGGGGTTTTGGCCGGCGGCGTGGTCGGTGACGTCGACGATCTCGGTGATCTCGGGGATGTTGTCCCGCAGGGCCACCTCGATGCCGTTGCGCAGGGTCTGGGCGGCCATGCCACAGCCCTGGCAACCGCCACTCAGGCGAAGGGAGACCACACCCGACTCGCTGACCTCGACCAGCTCGGCCCGCCCGCCGTGACTGGCGACGGCGGGGTTGATCTGACGTTCCAGCACGGTGCGGACCCGCTCCTCGACGGTGCCGGTCAGCTCGCCGAGGCCTTCGGCCATCTCGGGGCTGACCGCGCCGGCCGGCGGGCGGTTCGGGTTGTCCAGGACCATGCCCGGGTTGAGCAGGTCCCGGCCCATGTCCAGCGTGGCCCCCTCCAGGAAGTCCCGGCTGCCGTCGGGCACCACCACGGTCAGGTCGCCGAGGTCGAGGACCAGGTCGTCGGGATCGGCGTGCTCGGTGCCCTGGAAGTAGAGGTCGTAGACGAATTCGGTGGCGTTGGCCCCGACCACCTCGACCCACAGGGCCAAGCCGTCGGGCTCGGGCTCGTCGGCCCGCATGGCCAGGACCCGCTTGCGGGCCTTGTCGGTGACGGAGAAGGGGGCATCCACTGCGGCCCAGGATACGGAGCAGCGGGCACGGCCAGCCTGTGTCATCGGATCGTCATGGTCTGATGTGAGGAAAAGCGGGCAAAGAAGCCATGTGACTGTAATCACATGGCTGAATGTTGCGGTTTCATGACGACCGCGGTGATCCTGTCCGTCACCCCACCAAGAGAAGTGCCGTCTGGTCCTCCGAGTCTCGGAGCGACCGGTCAACGGCCCGCTCGAGTCGCTGCCCCTCCGGGCCGGCCGGTGATCCCCTCACCTCCGAGCACTGCCGCGCGCCCTCTGTCCGGTGGGGGTAGTCCCCCCAAGGAGCACACCCCCCTGTGCGCAACATGAAGAAGAAGATCGGGCTGACGGCGCTGTGCCTGACGCTCGCTCTGAGCCTCATCGGTGCCGTCGACGGCGGCGTGGCGTCCGCCAGTGACGTCGACAGCACCAGCTCGACGACCGTTCCTCCCGCCCCCACGGCGACCGAGGCGCCCACGACGACCGTGGCCCCGGCCCCGACCACTGGCGAGGCCCCGGCTTCCCGGTCGACCGTCCCTCGGAGCGCCGAGCGTCGTGGTCCCGATCCCCGCTGGATCGACTACGGCCCTTGTGGCCGTGGGTACACCGCCTGCGACGTGGCCAAGGCCCACCAGCGGGACGGCAGGTTCCAGTGGCGACACGGCCGCTGGTTCCGGTGGGGCTCGGACCGCGTCCGTGGCACCCGCGGTGAGACCTGGCCCAACTTCCAGCGGGAGGCCCGCCAGGTGCGGGCCTACGCCCTCGCCCTCCAGGTGGCTCGCCACAGGCAGGCGCTGGTCAGCAACTGGGACGGGGTCGCCCGCTGCGAATCGGGCGGCAACTGGGCCCTCGCCAGCGGCAACGGGTACTACGGCGGCCTCCAGTTCAACGTCGGTACCTGGCGCGCCTACGGCGGGACGGGCCTGCCGAACGAGAAGGCGGCCTGGTACCAGGCGACCATCGCCGAGCGGATCCGCGTCCAGTCTGGGCTGCAGCACTGGCCCGGTTGCGGCGCCTACTACGGCTGACCTCACCGTCGGCCGGGTTCGCCGGAGGCCCGTCCCGCAACGGCGCGGGGCGGGCCTTCGTCGTTTTCTCGTGAAGGTTCAGTCGAAGGAGCCGTGGCGGCCCTCGCCACCGGCGAAGCGCATGGCCCCCTCGAGGGTCTCGCCGCTGGCGATGGTGACCAGGCCGAGCTCGGTCTCCCGCAGGAGGGCGTCGTCCAGGCTCAACGACCACTGGTCGTAGGAGGACTCGCGGTCCGAGCGGGCGCAGTGCTGGGGAAAGCGGGCGATGTCGTTGGCCAGGGCGATGGCGGCGGTCAGGGCCTGACCGGGCTCGACCAGGCGGTTGGCCAAGCCCATGGCCCGGGCCTCGTCCCCGGACACGCCCCGACCGGTGAGGATGAGGTCCAACGCGTGGCTGTGGCCGATGAGGCGGGGCAGCCGGATCGTCCCGCCGTCACACAGGGGCACGCCCCAGCGCCGGCAGTAGACGCCAAAGACCGCGTCGGTGGCCGCCACTCGGAGGTCGCACCAGATGGCCAGCTCCAGCCCGCCGGCCACGGCGTGGCCCTCGATGGCGGCGATGACCGGCTTGTCCAGCAGCATCCGGGTCGGCCCCATCGGCCCGTCACCGTCGACAGTCACCCGGTTGCCCCGCCCATCCGAGACGCCATTCAGGTCGGCGCCGGCGCAGAAGGTCCCGTCCGCCCCGGTCAGTACGGCGACGCTGAGGTCCTCGTCCGCCTCGAACCGGCGGAAGGCGTCGGCCAGCTCTGCCGCGTGGGGTCCGTCCACGGCGTTGCGCACGTCCGGCCGATCGATGGTGACGACGGCGACGACCCCGTCGGCCTTGAAGTGGATGGTCATGGAGCGCAGAGTAGGTCCAACGGGGTGGGCTCGGTCTGGGGTCATGAACCTCGAGCCGGGACGCAGAGCTCAGGCCCCAGAACGGGTTCAGACGGCCTTGACGGCGTGGCCGCGGGTGCTGACCCGGACCCAGGGGGGCATCTTGGCGATGGACTCCCTGCGGACCTCGACCAGCTCGAAGCCGGCCGCGGGGATGGCCTGGTCGATGGTGCGGGTCAGGTGGCAGTTGCCGGCCCACCGCTTCCACAGGGGCTCGATGCGTTGCTGCCAGCGGTGGCGCTTGGGGTTCTCGACGGCGGCGATGTGCTCGAGGAAGACGAAGAGCCCACCGGGGCGCAGCACCCGGTGGATCTCCATCAGCGCGGCGTCGTGGTCCGGCACGGAGCAGAGGACGAGGGTCGACACGACGACGTCGAAGCTGCGGTCCGCGAACGGGATCGGGTCGACGCCGGCGTCGGCGATCTCGATTGGGAAGGGGCCCGACCGGGCCTCGACCCTCGCGGCCAGCTTGGCCCGCATGAACCGGTCCGGCTCGGCCAGGACCAGGCGCGTCACCGTGGCCGGGTAGTGCTCCAGGTTCAGCCCGGTCCCGGGGCCGATCTCGAGGACCTCACCAGCCACGTCGGCCAGGAGGGCGGCCCGCCAGTCCCGCAGACCGGCCGACTCGGTCTTGGCGAACGACCGGTCGTAACAGGCAGCCATCAGTCGGGGCACGCCGGGACTGTAGGCCCGAAACCATGCCCGGTCGGCGGGGCGAGGTGGACGAGACTGGCGTCGTGGCGCACCCCTACTGGCCGTTGTTCGACATCCGGGTGCGCACGCCCCGCCTCGAGCTTCGGCCGCCCTCGGACGAGGACCTGATGGCCCTCGTCGACCTGATCCGCCGGGGGATCCACGAGCCGTCGATGATGCCGTTCTCCAACCCGTGGACCGACCTGCCGTCGCCCGCCCTCGAGCGGGGGGCCCTGCAGTGGAACTGGCGGCAGCGGGCCGACTGGACCAAGGAGGGTTGGGGCTTGGGCTTCGCCGTCGTGCTGCGGGACCCCGAGCCGACGATCGTCGGCGTCCAGGACATCTTCGCCAAGAACTTCCACCTGACCGGTGTGGCGGAGAGCGGTTCGTGGCTGGGGATGGCGCACCAGGGCAAGGGCATCGGCAAGGAGATGCGGGCGGCCATCCTGCATTTCGCCTTCGCCGGCCTCCGGGCCCGTTGGCTCGAGACCTTCGCCTGGGAGGACAACGCCGCCTCCCTCGGCGTCACCGAGCGCCTCGGCTACGAGCCCAACGGCGTGGAGATGGACCTCCGGCGGGGCGAGGGCCAGGTCCTGCGCCGTTACCGGATGACCCGGGAGACATGGGAGCAGCAGCGGCGCAGGGACATCCGCATCGAGGGCCTCGACCGCTGCTTGGACATGTTCGGCGTTCCGCAGGCCGTCGCCGGTGCCGACGCCTGCCGGGGTGGTTGGTGTGTGGTGACCCTGCCCGTCGACGGTGACGCCACGGTCGAGGTCGTCGACCGCTTCACGAAGGTCGCCACCCGCCAGGCCAAGGGCCAGCTCGGGGCCGTCGGGGTCGACATCCCCATCGGGCTGTCCGACGGCCCGCCCCGCCAGTGCGACATCGAGGCCCGGGCCCTGCTGGGTGACCGGCGGTCGTCGGTCTTCCCTGCCCCGGTGCGGTCGGTGCTCGGCGCGCGGTCCTTCGAGCAGGCCCTCAGCCGGTCCCGGTCAGCCAGCGGGGTCGGCCTCTCGAAGCAGTCGTGGAACCTGGTGGCCAAGATCGGCGAGGTCGACCGCCTGCTCGACCCGACCCGCCAGGGCAGCATCTTCGAATGCCATCCGGAGGTGGCCTTCGCCGCCGTCCACGGCGTCCCGATGGCGCACCCCAAGAAGGGCCGGCTGGGTCGGGACGAACGCCTGGCCACACTCCGGCCGCACGTCCCCGGCATCGACGCCCTCGTGGCCAAGCCGCCGACCGGGGCCGCTGTCGACGACGTCCTCGATGCCGCCGTGGTCGCCCTCACGGCCCGGGCCGTGCTGGCCGGAAAGGGGCGTCGCCTGGGCGAACGCCGGCATGACGCCAAGGGCCTGGTCATGGAGATCGTCGTCCCGGAGGCAGGCGCCTTCCCGTAGTGATACTCCTGAGGGGCCACGGGACCGACCGTGGTCCTACGATCGGTCCACACGACCAGGGGGTGTCGCATGCAGCGGTTGACTGGCCTCGACGCCGGGTTCCTCTCCATGGAGACGCCCACCGCCCCGATGCACGTGGCCGGGCTGGCCATCTTCGACCCCTCCGAGGTCGAGGGCCGTTTCGACGTCGACCACCTGCGCGAGGTCTACGTGCCCCGCCTCCACCTGGCCCCGCCCTTCCGCCGTCGCCTGCGGGAGGTGCCCTTCGGCCTGCATCACCCGCTGTGGATCGAGGACCCCGACTTCGACATCGACTGGCACCTGCGCCACGTCGCTGTCCCCGCGCCGGGCGGGCCCCGTGAGCTGGCCGACCTGGCCGCCCACCTGAACGCCATCCCGCTCGACCGCAGCCGCCCGCTGTGGGAGATGTGGCTGATCGACGGCGTGGTCGGGGGGAACGTGGCCGTGCTCAGCAAGGTCCACCACGCGGCCATCGACGGGGCGTCGGGCAACGAGATCACCGTGGCCACCCTCGACATCGCCCAGGAAGGCAGCGAGGTCCCACCTCCGGACGTGGACTGGACGCCCGACCCCGTCCCGTCCGACGCCTCGATGCTGACCCACGCCACCCTCTCGCTGCTCGCTTCGCCGGTCGGCATGGTCAAGGCCACCCGGCGCAGCATCGACACCGCCCTCGGGCGGCGGAGCCTGCCCCGCTCCAGTGCGCCGCCGTCGCCGTTCGCCGCCCCGAAGACGTCGATCAACGGTCCGCTCACCCGACAGCGGGTCTTCGCCATGACCTCCTTGTCGCTGCCCGCGGTCAAGGCCATCAAGGTCCACCACGACGTCAAGGTCAACGACGTCGTGCTGGCCCTCTGCGCCGGAGCCCTGCGCCGCTGGTTCGAGGACCGGGGAGAGGAACTGTCCGGGCCGCTCGTCGCGATGGTCCCCGTTTCGGTGCGGACCGAGGGGGAGAAGGGGGCCATGGGCAACCGCGTGTCGTCGATGCTGGTGAGCCTGGCCACCGAGGTCAGCGACCCAGCCCTGCGGCTGCAGGTGATCGGCGACGCCACCCGCGAGGCCAAGGAGCGCCACGCCGTCGGCGCCGACGCACTGACCGACTGGGCCGAGTTCGCCGCACCGGCGCTGCTGGGTCGGGCCGCCCGTCTCTACTCCCGGATGCAGCTGGCCAACCGGCACCGCCCGGTCTTCAACGTGACCATCTCCAATGTCCCCGGCCCTCCGTTCCCGCTCTACTCGGCTGGGGCCCGGCTGGTGGCCAACTATCCGATGGGGCCGATCTTCGACGGGTCGGGCCTGAACATGACGGTCATGAGCTACCAGGAGCAGCTCGACTTCGGCCTGCAGGGCGACCCCGCGCTGCTCGGCGACCCGTGGGTCCTGGCGGGGTTCCTCGAGGACGCCTTGGCCGAGCTCGCCGCCACCGTGCCGGAGCTGGAGGGCGAGCCGCTGGTGGTGCACCCCTTCGGGGTCAAGGCCGATGACCCCGCGCCGGCCGCCTTGACGAGCGAGGACCTGACCGTGATCGAGGACACCGAGGAGCTGATCACCCGGGCCCAGGAGGCCCTCGGCCGGGCCCACGCCGACCGGGCCGACGCCGCCGCCATCACCGCCGCCCTCGAGCAGCTCCGCCGCGCCGCCGACCACACCCAACCCGCCTGACCTGTTCTGATCCACCCGGCGTGTCGCCGGCGACACGTTTCCGGCCCCAGAACCGTCAGGCGCCCTTGACCCGGCACGTAGTCGACTGGCCGTCGATCGTGGGCCAGGATCTGGGTCATGACCACTGCTGCCGTCGAGGCCCTCCGGGCCGACCACACCGCCTTCTCCGGACTGGCCGAGGGCTTCACCGCTGAGGACTGGAACGCCCCCAGTGCCTGTGAGGGCTGGGCCGTCCGGGACGTGCTCGGGCACATGACCCAGCTCTTCCGTCAGGTCGTCGATCCCGCATCGCTGCCGCCCGCCGATCCGTCGGGCCTGACCGAGCGCACCCAGGACCGCTGGGTCGAGGCGCTCCAGGACCTCCCGGTCGAGGAGGTCCTGGCCGACTACCGCACGTTGGGGGAGCAGGCCCTCGCCGGCCTCGAGGGACTGCAGGGGGTCGAGGAGACGATGGACCTCGGCGACCTCGGCACCCACCCGATGCACCTGATCGCCAACGCCTTCGCCTTCGACCACTACACCCACATCCGCGTCGACGTGTTGGCCCCGGGCGGCCCGGTCGAGCGCCCGGCCCCGCCCGTGCTGGAGGCTCACCTCGCAGCGTCAGCCGACTGGATCCTGGCCTGCATCCCGCAGATGACCCCGGCCGCCGTGGCCGAGCCCGTGGACCTGGTGCTGACCGGCCCCGGCGGGAGGACAGCTCGGCTCGGGCCGGAAGGTGAGGCCGCGGCCACCGTCACCTCGTCGATCCCGGACCTCGTCCTCTGGGCCACCGGCCGGGCCAAGGGGCAGGACCTCGACGTGACGATCGCTGGCGATGAGGCGACGGCGACCCGCTTCCTCGACACCGTCCACGTCTTCTAGACCCCGAACTTGCGTCGATGGACCCACCAAGCGTGGGTTCAGCGACGCAAGTTCGAGTCAGGTGAGGGCCGCGCGCAGGGTGTCGGCGATCTGGTCGGCATGGGCGTCGTCGGTGTACTTGGTGCGGGGCCAGAAGAAGCCCTTCAGGCCGTCCTTGCGGTTGCGGGGGACCACGTGCACGTGCAGGTGGGGCACGCTCTGGCTGACCTTGTTGTTGAGGGCGACGAACGAGCCGGCGGCGCCGAGGCCGGTCTCCATCACTGCCGACAGGCGTCGGGCCTGGCCGAACAGGGGCTCGATGAGCTCGTCGGGCAGGTCGGCCAGCGTCTCGATGTGGACCTTCGGCACCAGGAGGAGGTGGCCGGGAAAGAGGGGCCTCCGGTCGAGGAACGCGAGCGTGTGCTCGTCCTCAAAGACGATCCGGGCCGGTAGCTCCCCGGCGATGATCTGACAGAAGACGCAGTCCGCCACACCCGAACCGTAGGCGTGCGTACGGTGGGCGGCGTGCGGGTCACGCTGCTGGTCACCTGTGTGGTGGACCTGCTCGAGCCCGAGGTGGGTGAGGCCACGGTGCGGGTCCTGCGAGCCGCCGGGTGTGACGTCACGGTCTCGCTCGGGCAGACCTGCTGCGGCCAGCCCGGCTGGAACGCCGGCCACGCACCGGAGGCGGCGAAGGTGGCCCGGGCGACGCTGGCCGCCCTGGAAGCCGAGCTGGCCGACGGGGCCGAAGCCGTCGTGGTCCCCAGCGGCTCGTGCACGTCGATGGTGCGGGTGTTCTGGCCGGAGCTGTTCGCCGTCGCCGGCGGCGCCGACACCGCCGAGCGAGCCCGGCGGGTGGGGGAGCGGACCTTCGAGCTGTCGGAGTTCCTGGCTGACCGGGACCTGCCGGGGTTGAGCGGCCCGGCCACCCGGGTCGCCTACCACCACTCGTGCCACATGCTCCGGGAGCTCGGCGTCCGGGGGACGCCCGAAGGGCTGGTCGACCGGGTGGACGGCGTCG
This sequence comes from uncultured Microthrixaceae bacterium, assembly GCA_963725155.1. Classification (GTDB taxonomy): domain Bacteria; phylum Actinomycetota; class Acidimicrobiia; order Acidimicrobiales; family DATDAH01; genus DATDAH01. The sequence goes on along the minus strand of CAVRXU010000008.1, from coordinate 359,113 downwards.
AGCGGGTGGCCTGGGAGGGCGACGACCGCTGCTGCGGGTTCGGCGGCCTCTTCTCGGTCAAGCTGCCCGAGGTCTCCGTGGCGATGGCCGACGAGAAGCTGGTCGCCCTCGCCGACGCCCGACCCGACGTCGTCGTCGGTTGCGACGCCTCCTGCCTGGCTCAGCTCCGGACCCGCAGCGAGTCTGTCGGTGCGCCCGTCCGCACCCGCCACCTCGCCCAACTCCTCGACGACTCCCTCCCATGACCGATCCGCCGCCGCACCCCCCGGTTCTGGTTGCGGCTCGCCGCGGTGGGCCGCGGCTGGGTGCAGCCAGAACGGGGGTGAGGGTCGTGTGGCCGGTTCTGGTTGCGGCTCGCCGCGGTGGGCCGCGGCTGGGTGCAGCCAGAACGGTGGGGGCGCCGTGAGCCACGCCATCGAGGGGACGCTGCGGGGGCGGACGGCGGCGGCGGTGGCGGACACCGAGCTCCACGGGCGGGTCACCGCCGCCGTCGACCGGTTCGTGGCCAAGCGGGGCGAGGGGCTGGCCGGCCTGGAGGACGCCGACGGGATGCGTCGGGCCGCCCGGGCCGTCAAAGCCGATGTCCTGGCTCGGCTGCCTGACCTGCTGGAGCAGTTCGCCGACCAGGTCCTGGCCGACGGCGGCCATGTGTGCTGGGCCCCGACGGCGGCCGACGCCACCCGCTATGTCACCGAGGTCGCCGTCGCGGCAGGCGGGAGGGTCGTGAAGTCGAAGTCGATGGCCACCGAGGAGATCGGCCTCAACGACGCGCTGGCCGAGGCCGGTTGCGAGGTGGTCGAAACCGACCTCGGGGAGTGGGTCATCCAGCTGGCGGGCGAGACCCCGAGCCACATCATCATCCCCGCCCTGCACCGGGACCGGCACACCATCAAGGACGTGCTCGTCGACCACGCCGGGGCCGACCCCGAAGCGCTGGACGCCGACCCCGATGCCATTGCCGCCTACGCCCGGGGCGCCCTGCGGCCCCGGTTCCTGGACGCCGACGTGGGCATCACCGGGGCCAACTTCGCGGTGGCCGAGACGGGCTCGATCGTGCTCGTCACCAACGAGGGCAACGGGCGGCTGGCCACCTCCCTGCCCCGGGTCCACCTCGTGGTGCTCGGCATGGAGCGGCTGGTGGCCGACTGGGCCCAGCTCGACCTGATGATCAACCTGCTGGCCCGGTCCGCCAGTGGCCAGCCCTTGAGCTCGTACACCAGCGTCACGACCGGTCCCCGACGGTCCGGCGAGGCCGACGGTCCCGACGAGCTCCACGTCGTCATCCTCGACAACGGGCGCAGCGACCTGCTGGCCGGGGAGTTCCACGAGATGCTGGGCTGCATCCGCTGTGGGGCCTGCCTGAACGTCTGTCCCGTGTTCCGCCAGACCGGCGGCCACGCCTACGGCTGGGTCTACAGCGGCCCCATGGGCGCCGTGCTCACGCCGTTGCTTGCCGCAGGGGGCGACGACCTGAGCGACGCCTCGACCCTGTGCGGCGCGTGCATGGACGCCTGCCCCATCGAGATCCCGCTGCAGGACCTGCTCCTCGCCCTCCGCCGGGACCGTGACCGGGGCGTCGGCGAGCGGGCCGCGTGGGCCGCCTGGGCCGCGGCGTGGTCCACCCCCAGGGGCTATCGGGCGTCCACCGCGGCTGGGAAGTGGGGCGCCTCGCTGTCCCCGCTGGCCCGCCGCTGGTCCGCCGGTCGCACCCCTCTCCAGCCCGTGCGTCGCCCCTTCCACACCCGCTGGAAGGCCGGCGACCTGTGACCCCCGTCCTTCTGGCCCCTGGAGCTCGCGGTGGGTCACGAACGACAGGTTCCAGAACGAAGGGGTGGAGGTGACGGAGGTCGGGGATCGTGCTGCGTTCCTGGCCAAGGCGCGGGCTCGCCTGGGCGGGGGCATCCACGTCAACCCGGTGCACGTGCGGCCGGAGCCGACCGCAGTGCCCCCGGAGGTCCGGTTCACGGCGCTCGACCTCGACGACCTGGTGGGCAGCTTCGTGGCCGTGGCCAGCGAGGTCGACGCGGTCGTGCACCGGGTCGACGCCGACGGAGTCGACGCCAAGGTCCTCGCCCTGGCCCGGCAGTACGGCGCCACAACGGTCGTGCGCAGCGCCGAGCTCGACCTGGAGCCGGTTGCGGCGGCACTCTCCGCGGCGGGCGTGACCGTCGACCACTACGACCCCGCCGCCGGCGCCGCCGCGGACGTGGGCCTCACCGGAGCCGTCGCGGGCGTCGCCGCCACCGGCTCGCTGGTCCTCGACGCCTCAACGGCCGGGTCGCGGGCGGCCGGCCTGCTGCCGCCCGTCCACATCTGTGTGCTCCGGGAGGACCAGCTCGTGGCCACCCCCGCCGACGTCCTCCACCCCCTCGCCGCCGGAGCCCCGTCATCGTTGGTCCTGGTCGGCGGCCCCAGCCGCACCGGCGACGTCGAGCAGATCCTCACCCTCGGCGTCCACGGCCCCCGCCACGTCCACATCGTCCTCGTCGCCCCGCCTCGTCCCGCGACCTGAATCCGTGGGTCCGGCGTCCCGCTTCGGTCCCGGGACCGAGGGGGCGGCGGGGTGGTCGTAGCCTCGGCTCCTGATGGCTGCGCCGACCCTGCCGCTGCTGGCCCCGGTCAACTGGCTGGTGGATCAGGTGGCGGCCCGGGTCACGGGGCGACCGGCGAGCATCCGCTGGGACGCCGCTCCGCTCGACGCCCTACGGGGCCGGGCCCGCCTCCTCACCATCGGCGTCGAAGACCTGCGGGTGGCGGGTCTGACCATCAACAAGGGTGTGGTCCGCATCGCCGACGCCCGCATCCATGCCGGCCGCGAACCTCGCCTGACCGGGGGCCCGGTCACGGCCAAGCTCACCGTCGAGCAGGAGCGCGTCGACGAGTGGGTCGGCCGGGCCAGCCTGCCGTTCCGCCTCGAGCTGACCGACGAGGGGATCGTGTCCAGCGCCGGTGTCGGCCCCCTGCGCATGGGCAAGCTCCTCACCGAGCTGGCCGTGCGGGAGGACGGGACCCTGCGCCTGCGCCCCGTCAAGGCCGTCGGCCGCACCCTGCCCAGCGGACTGGGCGATGTCCTCACCGGCAGCCTCCCGCTGCCCCGCCTCCCGGTCGAAGCCCAACTGGTCGAGATCGAGCACCGCACCGGCCGCCTCTCGGTGACCGTCGCTCTCGGGGACATCGACGAGGCCATCGACCTCGGTGCGCCCGACCGACTCCGATCCCGCCTCGACGCGGTCGAGCAGGGTCGCAAACCCGTCTGAGATCGGCTCGCGGCTCCGCCGATCCGGACCGCTGTCGGCGGGGCTGTGCTTCGCAGCCTTCGTTCAAACGTCGACCTGTGGGTCAGTCGAGCGGGAAGTACCCCGGGACGTCGCGGTGGGGGGTGTCGAGGTAGACCTTCGCCTCCGGCGGTTGGCCGAAGCGACCGTGGCTCCAGCGGACTTCGACGTGGCCGGCGGCGACCCGGACCTCGTCGGTCTCACGGTCGTGGACCTCCAGCCGCCATGACACGCGAGGCTGGCCCCCGGGCTCGGCCGCCACGTCGAAGGCCCGCAGGTCGAAGCGCTGGCGCCAGTCCCATGGCGTCCCCACCCGGACCCGCAGGACCGCGGCATCGGTCGTGCCCAGGACGAAGTAGGGCGCCGGCTGCAGGCGCAGCAGCCGCCACGCCATCTCCTCACGGGCCAACGCCTTCCCGAGCTGGTGGCGCCAGCGGGCGGCCGATGCGGCGGCCACGACGGCCGTCAGCTCGTCGTAGCGGGCCAGAGCGCCATCCGGCCATCCCGGCTTGAGGGTCTCGCTCAGGGCCCGACGCTGGTCGCGGGACAGGTCCGTGGCCCGAGCGGGGAGGGCGTCGTTGCGGACCGCCTCGTAGAGGGACTGGAACTCGGCCGGCGCGACCTCGGCGTACCAGTTGGCGATCCGCTCGTCGGTGGCACCGAGTCGGTGGTCGAACAAGGCCGAGGGTGAGGCGTTGTGGAGGATCTGCGACAGGTACTTGCAACTGATCAGGTAGACGTGGTCGACCCGCAGGTCGGCGGGCACCCGCTCGTCGCCGGGTGCCTTGTGCGGGCCCTTCCACTCCACCCGCAGCGGCGCCTTGCCCCGCAACCCGCTGCGGGCCTTCAGGAAGGCGAACCCGTTGGCCCACGCCGCGAAGAACTCCTGGCCGAGCTCCCGCCGCTCCCAGGCACCGGTGATGCGTCCCCAGGTGGCGTCGTCGACGTTGAGCAGCTCGGGGGGCCGGTGCTGCAACGCGATGTCGAGGTCCGCCCGCCCGCACATCGCCAGCCCGGTGATGATCTCGGTGATCTCGGTCTTCAGGGCGGGCACCCGCTGGGTTGTAGCAGGAGCGCCCGACTGTCACAGGGTCCGGGCAGACTCGCGGTTGGTTCGCGACCCGACCTGACGGGCGCCTTCGAGGCCCTCCCATCGGGAGGCCACACCCCCGGAGGCCCCATGGCCCACACCTGCCGAACCCGTCATCGCCCGTCCCGTGACCTGGACGCCGTCGCCCGCCAGCTCGACGCCATCGCCGAGGAGGCGGGCTGGGGCGGTCCGCCGATGCTCATCGGCCTGACCGACGAGGGGGTGGACGACGTGAACCCGCCGGCTCCCGTCCCCGGGACGTCGGGCACCGATCCCGCCGACCTGGTCGCCTCCCTCGTCGGCTTCGACGCCCCGGCCGAGTGGGAGGCCATGGCCGTCGTGGTCCAGGGCCGAGCGTGGGCCCTCGACGACCGATCGGCCGACCCCCGGCCGGTGCGCCTGACCCACGTGGTCGACCGCCACGGGGCCCTGGCTTCGGTCATCCGCCACGCCGGCGAAGAGCCCATGGTCCGGGGTGAGACGGGCGAGGGCCGCCTGATCGACGTCTGCCGCCGCTGTCTGGGCCTGACCACCGCCCCGCCTCCGTCGGACAGCACGGCGCTGTGGGCCCTGCTCTGGCTCGACCACCTGCTGGCCCGGGCCGCCCGGGGCGAGCGGCTGCGGGGCCTGCGGGCCGCGGCGCGGGCCCATCCGGGGGTGGAGATGGTCGCCGAGCACGAGCCGAAGCTGGTCGACATGGCGGCGGAGCGGCTGGTCCGCATCGGGCGGATCCTGGGCGAGGCCCGCAACTGGCCCCACCTGCGCCGGGCGGCGGCGGCCGGCGAGTGGCCCGTCGAGAACCTCGACCCCGATGGCGCGGGTTGGATGGACGACGGCATGTTCGCCCGCTGGGTGATGGCGGAGTTCCCCCTGCTGGACGAGTACCTGCAGGAGCTGGACCGGCTCCTGCCCGAGAGCACGGTCACCGGGGTCCGCGGCGTCCTGGCCGAATGGGACCTGCTCGACCGCCCAGGAGCCCCCGCGTCCGAGCTCAGTTGATCTCGGGGTAGTCGTCGAAGAGGCGGCGCAGGAGGAGCTGGTCGTCCTGGTCGAGCGTGGCCCAGTCGTAGATCGAGCCGCCGACCGCACCCATCGCCGACAGCGTCTCGGCGAAGGCCAGGAGGTCCTCGCCCGTCGTCTCGTCACCGATGCCGCCGATGCCGTGGACGACCAGGTCGTCCCGGCCGAGATCGGCCTCCATCCGCCGGACGCTCTCCTCGTGGTACGTCGCCCCGTCCCGGTAGCCCGAGTCCTCGGTGCGCAGGGTCCAGTAGCTCATGGGCAGCCAGACGTCGTACAGCGCGCCGATGTCGGACCACGGGAAGCTTGGCCAGAAGTCGGGACTGACCACCTCGGTCAACACGGGGGGGAGGACGATGGCGCCGATCGGATCCCCAGCCGCCGCCTCGGCCAGCCGCTCGGACAGGCGGACCAGCCGACGGCTGCGCACGGCCGCATTGGGCACGTCCTCGGTGGACTCGATGTCCACCGCCACGCCGTCCAGGCGCTGGCCGTCGGCGTCGAAGTCGAGGAGGTCTTGGAGGTGGCCGAGGTCGACGGCGACGGACCAGAAGGTCGGCAGGTACCAGCCGACCACCGCCATGTTCCGCTCGTGGGCCTCGGTCACGAACTCGGTCACCAGCTCCCGGTCGACGACGCCGTCGGGAGACCGCTCGTCGTCCCGGCTGACCTGTAGGAACACGGTCCGCACGCCGGCCTCATCCATGGCGGCCACGTCGTCGGGGGTGACCGGCGGCTCGTGGCCGTCGGTCTGATAGGCCGGGCCGTAGTCGTAGGCGTCGACCCACGTGCCCAGCCCGTCGTAGGGGGTCAGGTCCCGAGGAGCCTCGGCCTCGGTCTGCTCCAGGAGGTGCTCCAGCCGGTGGGCGTCCTTGTCGAGCAGCACCCCGCGCCCGACGACGAGCACGAGGGCCACCGCGGTGAGAACGGCCGCGGCACGGACGACGGGTGCCGCCGGAGCCATCCCGGGACCGTACCGGCGTCCACCCGGCCGTCGTCCGCGGCCCCCGTCCTCCTTCCGGTGTCTAGGCGCAGCGGAGGGTGTCGGCGCGGGAGGGGTCGAGCAGGTCGCGCAGGCCGTCGAGCGCCTGGCGGTTCTCGGTCAGGTCGAGCTGGTCGACGAGGTCGTCGACGGCCCGCTCGCTGAGCGACCAGCCGAGCGCGGCGGTGACCCCCGGGTGGTCGACAAGGGTGACCCGGAAGAACCGGGTGGGGAGCTCCTCGTCGTTGACGAGCACCTGCCGGTCGGGGGCCAGGGGTCGGCTGAACTCGGCCGCGGCCTGCTCGATCGGACCGTAGGACAGGTCGGAGAACACCCGGGCGGCCCCCAGGGGCGGGGCGATGATCTGGGCCACGTCGGCCGCCGCGGAGGGACCTCCGAACCCGGAGTAGCCGGTGTTGATCTCGACGAAGATCGGGACGATGCACTGGTCGTGGGAGGCGTTGAACTCGGCCACCAGCGGGTCGAGCGCGGCCCAACTGTCCATCAGCGACCCGGCCCCGGAGTTGTCCCGGTAGCCACCGTCACCGATCGACAGGCTGTCACTGGTGCCGGCGTCGTCGTCGGGGCAGCGCGTGGTGCCCGTGGGTGAGACGAACGGGAAGCGGGCGGAGAGGAACGCGGCCGTGGCCAGATCGACGTTCTGGCCGCAGAGGTAGTCGACGAGGTCGCGGGTCCCGGCCTGATCGGGCGCCCGTCCGTCATCGGCCCGCTGGGCGTTGCAGGCCCCCGAGCGGGTGGCCTCGACAGCCAGGGGCTCCTGGTCTTCCGGGCTGCGGTCGGCCTGGGCCGATCGCACCGCCGAGATGTTGACCCGGCAGCCGTCGTTCAGGTTCGTGCCGCTGAAGAACACCTGGGGTCCGGACCAGTCCGCACCGGTCTGGTCGACGTAGAAGGGCTCGGCGCCGGGATCGTCCTCGTCCTCGACGAACTCGGCGCTCCAGGAGTCGCCCAGGACCTGGCCCCGGTCCTGGCCGGGCTGGAACCGGGCGATGGCGTTCGGCACCTCCACCATGACCTGCCAGGCCAGCTCCGGGGACAGGAGGTCGTCGCCCAGACGCTCCTGGACCCAGTCGTCGCTGACCTGCCCGTCGGCCCGCTCGGCGAGGACGGAGGCGATGCCGACGCTGCCCCCGGACGCCCCGCTGGCCGCGAACAGCCGGTTGTAGGCGTCGGTGTCGTTGCAGGGGTGACCCTCGTTCGGGTTGTCGTGGTCCTGGAAGAGACAGTCGATGGTGGACGCGGTGAAGGCGGCGGCCTTGATGCCGCCACCGGCGGCGGCGACGAAGACCATCGGGGTCGCCGCCTGGTCGTCGCCCGGCTCGTCGGTCGGCTGCGCGTCGGCCAGGTTGGCCGCCGTCCACCGCTCGAACGCCTCCTCGGCGGTGATCTGGGACTCGGCCGGCACGGCGACATCGTCCAGGCGCTGGAAATCGTGGTAGCCGGGGAGGGCGAACTGGTTGCTGAGCAGCGCCAAGGCGACGAGCGACAGGATGACGGGCAGGCGGCGGAAGTTGACGAAGTCGAGCACGGCGGGGAGGGCCCGACTCTCCATCACGTAGCCCAGCGTCCCGAAGACGAGGACGACGGCGGTCAGGAACACGGCGATGATGGCCACGACGCCGAGGTCGCGGGACCACCGTTGCGGATCGCCGAAGACGACGGCCAGGTACACGACGGCGATGACCGCGGCGAGCGCCCAGGCCGTGGTCAGGAAGACCCGGCGCCGGGTGGCGGTGTTCGCCTTGAACGCCCACCGCGCCGCCAGTCTGGCCAGGCACCACCCGATGACGGCGCAGGCACCGGCGATCACCGCCACGCCGGCCAGCCAGCCGCTCGAGCTTTCGTCCAGGATCGTCGGGATCGCGGCCCGCACGAGGCTGACGGCCAGCACCGTGAACGGGGCGACGACCAGGAGGGCCGGCACCAGGCGCTTCACGGAGGTGACCGGCTCGACGACGTCCAGGCTCGCCTCGGTCGTCGCCGTCTTCGGCGGATCACCGCCCACCGCCGGCGCCAGCGGAAAGCTGAGCAGCCCGGCGAGGAGCACCAGGATGCCGGCGGCCAGCACACCGGCGCCCCACGCCTGGTCGAAGCCGTAACGGGCGACGCCGCCGACGGCGCCGAGGGTGAAGCCGATGCCGATCAGCCGCGCGGTGCCGGCCCGGGCCAGGACCGCCCGTCTCGGGTTGGCGTCGGTGCCGATGCGGAGGGCGATGGCGGCCAGCGCGATGCAGAACACAGCCGTGAAGACCAGGCCCGTGACCCCCAGCAGCGGGTTCGTGAGCCAGAGGCGCAGGGCGTCGGCGCTCTGCTCGCCGGGGATGCTCACGAGGACGAGCACGGCGTGGAGGATGACGACGACGAAGAGCACCCGATACGCCGTCGGCGCCCCCCGCCACACGGGCTCCGGCGGAGGGCCGGACCCACTGGTGCGGTCCCGGTGGATCTGGAGCAGGGCCACCCCGACGGGCACGAGGAACAGCGGCAGCAGAAGGCTCCGGATCAGGCCCGTGAGGACGAGGACGCCGGGGAAGGGGCCGCCGCTGTCACCGTTCGCGAGAATGGCGAGCTCGGCCAGCTGGTTGAAGAGCCCGAGGACCACGTAGCCCAACACCCCGATCGCCGCCACCTCGAGGAGGGTGAGGACCGCGGCGCGCGCCGGAGAGCTCGGGCCGGTGCGAACCCGGCCGCGCAGCCACTTGAGCAGGCCGTAGAAGAGCACCAGGGTCAGCGGCACGAGCAGAAGTTCGAGCACGGTCTGGGCCCTGGCCAGGGTGACCGGGTGGAAGCGGACGAGCGCCCTCAGCCGAGCGTCGCCGTCGCTCCACGTCATGAATGCGGTGTCGATGGCGTCGCGACCGTCGTGGAGCGAGTTGGCGCTGACGCCGCTCACCCCGATGGCATGGATCTTCTGGATCCCCTTGTCGAGGGTGGAGCGGGCGACGTCGAGCATCACGTAGCCCACGACGACCGTCACCAGGAAGGCCTCGCCGGGCAGGCCCCGGCTCGGGAGGCGGGCCCAGAGACCGTCCCAGGCCTTGTCGGTCCGAGCGACGGCGCCGGAGATCAGGCGCGGCACGGTCCGATGCAGCCTGGCCACGAACGCGGTGAACTTGGTGACGGGTCCGCTCATCGGACGCCTCGGTCGGTCGGGCGCGGTCTGGCGATCGTAGACGCCAGTTCGCTGCGGGTGATGGTCTCGCTACTCCGGGTGGTCCCTCGGCCCGGTCAGGACGGAGATGCCTCCCGGCCCGCGGCCACCAGGGCGGCGCCGACGATGCCGGCCTGGTTGCGCAGCTCGGCGGGGACGACCTCGGCCCGGACGTCGAGCAGCTCGACGAAGCGGTCGAAGCGCTTGCTGACCCCGCCACCGATGACGAACCGGTCGGGTGTGAACAGCCGCTCGAGGTGCTGCAGGTAGTGGTTGACCCGCGCCCCCCAGTCCTCCCAGGAGAGGTCGTCCCGCTCCCGGGCGGCAGCCGCGGCCCGGTCCTCGGCGTCGTGGCCGTCCAGCTCGATGTGGCCCAGCTCGGTGTTGGGCACCAGCTCACCGTCGTTGAGCAGCGCCGAACCGATGCCGGTGCCGAAGGTGAGGACGAGGACGACACCCTGACGACCCCGGGCGGCGCCGAAGCGGGCCTCGGCCAGACCGGCGGCGTCGGCGTCGTTGAGCACGACGACCGGCCGTCCGGTGGCGGCGGCGAAGAGGGCGGCGGCGTCGGTGTCGATCCAGGCCGGGTCCACATTGGCCGCGCTGCGGATCACGCCCTGCTGGACGATGCCGGGGAAGGTGCAGCCGATCGTGGCCTCGGCGGTGAAGTTGGCGGCCACGGCGGTGACCGTGGTGGCCACGGCCTCGGGGGTCGATGGCTGGGGCGTTTCGAACCGGAGCCGCTCCTCGGTGAACTGCGCTGTGTCCAGGTCGACCGGGGCGCCCTTCACGCCGCTGCCGCCGATGTCGATGCCGAGCCGGATCGTCACTTGACCAGGGTGGGAGCGACCGGGCTCCCGGCGCCACCGGTGAACGGCAGCGGGGTGGCGGTGAGCAGGCCGTCGTACTGCCCGTCGGCGGCGCAGTCCTCGGCCAGGTCGTCGAGGAACCAGAGCTGGCCCTGGAACAGGCCCATGTCCCGCAGATGCAGCAGGTGGACGGGGAGGAGCACGGCGGGATCCTCGCAGGGCCAGCACTCGAAGACGAGCGTGTCCGTCGCGATGGCGCCCACGTCGTGGTCCCGTAGCCATTCCACCGAGCGGGTCGACAGGCCGGGGCTGGGGTCCGCGAAGCGGAGCTTGTCGCCCTGGACCAGGAAGGCCATCTGGCCGGTGCGGACCATGAGGACGTCACCGGGCTGGATCTCGACGTTGGCCAGCGCGACGGCGGCTTCCAGGTCCTCGGCGGTGATGGGGTGACCGTCGGCGAAGGTGTCGACCCCGAGGGCCCGGGCGACGTCGAGCAGCACACCCCGGCTGACCAGCGGCCCGACCGTGTCGATGCCGAGCTTGTGACAGCCCGCCTCGTCGACCTCGGAGAAGGGGACGCCGTTGTAGAGCTGCTGCTCGTAACCGACGTGGGCCAGCGAGTCCCAATGGGTGGCGGCCTGGATGCCCATGGTCACCTGGTCGTCGGACGTGCAGAAGTCGTCGGTGTCGCCGGTGTAGGACTGGTTGACGGCGATCATCGTCCGCTTGGGGTTGTCCCGGCCGGGGATGAGGCCGATCTGGGGGCCGTGCTCGTCGAAGGGGATGGCCAGGGAGAAGGCCCGGCCCTGCTTGACCGCGGCCACGCCCCGGAGGACGGCGGCCCGGTCGATCAGGTTGAGCGTGCCCCGCTGGTCGTCCTCCCCCCAGCGTCCCCAGTTGGACACGCGGGCGGCCAGTTCCTTGAGCTCGGGCGGGAGGGCCATGGACCCAGCCTCGCGCGTGCATGATGCGGCCCATGGACAGCAGCAGCGAAGACCCGGCGGCTCAGCTCGCCGACGAGCTCCGGGGCGCCATCGAGGAGCTCAGCTCGGTGGCCCACGACCCGGAGCGGGTGGCCCAGGCGGTGACGATGGCGGCCGAGCTGCGGACCTTCCTCGACGGCCCGAAGTCGCCCCGCTGGTACGAGGCCGGTCGGGTCGACGGCCAGCTGGACGAGATCAGCGCGGCCGCCTTCAACAACCAGAGCCTGTACCGAGGCACGCACAACCCGTTGGCCCCGCCCATGGCGATGGCGCTGGTCGAGGACGAGGACGGCCGCCGCATCGAGGCCCGGGTCCGCCTCAACGTCGCCTACGAGGGCCCGCCCCACGGCGTCCACGGCGGCTACGTGGCCGGCATGTTCGACGAGGTCCTCGGCGCGACCCAGCGAATGATGGACAAGCCCGGTGTGACCGGCCGCCTGACCGTCCACTACCGCCACATCACCCCGATCGAGGAGGACCTGCTCCTCAAGGCCTGGATCACCGAGGACGTCGGCCGCCGCATCGTCGCCAAAGCCACCTGCCATGCGGGCGACACCCTGACCGCGGAGGCCGATGGCCTGTTCATCCGGGTCGACTTCGAGGAGGTCGCCGACCGCATGGCCGCCCGCCGCGACCCGGGTACTGGCGCGAGACCCTGACAGCGGGCAAGGTATGCGGGCGCGGGAGCGCTTCGACGGGCAGTCTTGTGGGCGGAACGCAGGAGGAACCCGATGGACGAACAGGTGGGTGACGCCCGCCGAGGTCTCGATCAGACGACCGGCCTCCCCGACGCCCGACGGGTCGTCGACGCGCTGGATCTGTCGTTGACCCGAGCGGCCGCCGCCGGGCTCGACATCGCCATCGTGGCCCTCGACATCGACGACATGGAGATGCTGAACGACCGCTACGGCCGTGAGGTCGGGGACAGGGTGCTGGCCGCGGTTGCGTCGTGTCTCGTCGACCAGGCCCGCCGCTTTGACATCGTCGCTCGCATCGAGGGCGATGAGTTCATGGTCGTCCTGCTCGACGCCGGGGTCGGCGTGGCCACCGCTTGGGCGGAACTGGCTCGGGCCGCGTTGGAGGAGCTGGAGGTGTCCCCGGTGGCCTCTCGGATCAACGCCGCCTTCGGTGTCGCCGTCCATGACGGTGTCGAGAGCGGGAACGCGCTCGTGGAACGGGCCGACGAAGCGATGCTTCAGGCCAGGCTGGCCGGCGGGAACCCGGTCGTCGTGAGCGGGCGGAACTGAGAAGGCGTCGACCGCCGGCGCAGCCCCGGGTCAGATGTCAGTGACCAGCGCGAAGGTCTCGCCGTAGCCGAAGCTGGCGACCTCGCCCATCTCGACCATCTTCTGCCGCTCCCTCGCGCGGAAGGCCTCCCGTTCGGACCCGACCTCGCCGAGGTCCTTGTACATCGTCGTCTCGAACTGGGACTCGTGGCACTCGAGGGCGGCCAGCTTGGGCTCGGTCCAGTCGGTGACGTCCTCGACGTGGTCGGGTTCGTCGGCCTCGAACAGGAGCAACGTCGTCGGGCGCCACGGGTCGACGTCGTGCTCGGGGAAGAAGTGGGGGTCTCGGGCGGCGACCACGCCGTCGGTGGCCAGGAAGCCGGCGGCGCGGTGGTCGGGGTGGATGCGGTAGCGCTTCCAGGGGTCGTGGGCGAGGACGACGTCGGGGCGGACGTGGCGGATCCACCAGGCGACGACGCCTCGGCGCTCGAGGGTGACCTCCAGCTCGCCGTCCGCCCAGCCGCAGAACCCGACCTCGCCGGTCGAGCCCAGGGCTCGGGCCGCGGCCCGCTGCTCCTCCTGGCGGAGGGCGACGAGCACCTCCAAGTCCTGCTCCGGATCCCAGGAGCCCTTCGCCCCGTCAGTGAGGATCAGGTGGTTCACCACGCACCCCCCGGCCGACCACTTGGCGAACGTGCCGCCGCAGTTGAACTCGACGTCGTCGGGGTGGGCGGCGATGGCCAGCGCCCGCTCGGGCACGGCGAGGTTGGTCGACGTGATCACGTTGCCAGCAGGGGCGTCGTGGGCACGTCGGGGGGCAGGTCCAGGTCGGCGGGCACGTCCACGTCCCAGGTCAGCCGGGGCGGACGGTGCACCGTCAGGCTCAGCGCCAGGCGCGACGCCTCCGTGCAATGACGAGGGAAGGATCCCGGGCCGTAGGCGAAGGTGAACCCGGACGCGGCGGGCACGACGGCCACGTTGGTCCCGTCCTCGTGACGGTCGGGGACCAAGACGACGCCGCCATCGTCGCCGGCGAGCAGCTCGTCGAAGCCTGTGGCCAGCGGCAGGTCGGCGTGGGTGACCATCACCCGGTCGACGCCCTCGCCGGCCAGTGTGGTCACGGAGTCGTTGACCGCCCCGTTCAGGCCGCGGCCGGGACGCCACAGGACACGGGCCCCGCGGGACTCGGCCCAGGCGGCCACGTCGTCGTCGTCGCAGACCACGGCGACGGGCAGAGGGGCGGCGGCGGTCAGCACTCGATCGGCCATCTCCCGGGCCAGTGCCGCTCGCGACGGGCCGTCCAGCACCTCGGCCAACCGGACCTTGGCCCGCCCGAAGGCCTTGACCGGCACGAGGACGAGCATGGAAGGGCGAGTCTAGGGTGGCCCTCATGGACGTCCGAGTGGTGGTTCTCGGCGCCGGCTCGTGGGGGACGACGGTCGCCCACCTCGCCGCGCACAACACGCCGACCACGCTCTGGGCTCGGCGCTCCGACGTGGCCGAAGAGATCAACACCAGCCACACCAACAGCCGCTACCTGGCTGACTTCACCCTCCACGAGGCGCTGGTGGCGACCGACGACCTGTCCGCCGCCGTCGGCTGCGCCGACGTCCTCGTCATGGGCGTCCCCAGCTCCGCCTTCCGGGAGACCCTGAAGGAGGTGGCCACCGACCTTCGCCCCTGGGTCCCGGTGGTCAGCCTGGCCAAGGGCCTCGAACAGGGGACCCACCTGCGCATGACCCAGGTCATCCAGGAGGAGCTTCCCGGACACCCCTACGGGGTGCTGACCGGGCCCAACCTGGCCAAGGAGATCCTGTCCGAGTACGCCGCCGCCGCCGTGATCGCCATGTCCGACGCGACCGTCGCCGCCCGCCTGCAGGGCCTGTTCGCCACCGACCTCTTCCGCGTCTACACGAACCAGGACGTCATCGGCAGCGAGCTGGGCGGCGCGCTGAAGAACGTGATCGCTCTTGCGTCGGGCATGGCCGACGGGCTCGGCGCCGGCGACAACACCCGGGCCGCGGTCATCACCCGGGGCCTGGCCGAGCTGACCCGCCTCGGCGTGGCGATGGGAGGCCAGCCCGAGACCTTCTCCGGCCTGGCCGGCATGGGCGACCTCCTCGCCACCTGCATCTCGAGCCAGAGCCGCAACCGCCACGTCGGTGAGGAGCTGGGCAAGGGCAAGTCCATCGAGCAGATCACCGAAGAGATGAACCAGGTGGCCGAGGGCGTGCGCACAGCCAAGGTCGTGCTGGAGCTGGCTGAGCAGTACGGCGTGGACATGCCCATCACGGCCGAGGTGGCGGAGGTGGTCGCCGGCACCGCCCCGGCGAAGATCGCCTACCGCGGCCTGCTCAAGCGCACCGTCTCCTCCGAACGGCACTGAGGTGACCGATCTCGGGGTCCTCGGCGCCGGTCGACTCGGCGCGGTCGACCTCGGCGGCGGGCTGACCCCGGCAGGCGTCGACTGGACGCTGCGCTGGTGGGTCGGGGCCGAGGACCGCTGGCACGTCCCGCCCGTCGAGGCCGCCGTCCGCCAGTCCCTGGTCGGCGCCACGCCCGTGGTCGAGACCCGGGTGCGGGTCGTCGGGGGCGATGTCGTCCACCACGCCTACGCCGCCAACGGTCCTGGTGGGGCGGCCCTCGTGGCGGAGATCACCAACGAGACCCCGGTGCCCGTGGCCATCGCCTTGGTCGTCGACGGGGCGGGCTCGGTCGACATCGACGGCGAGGTGGTGACCGTGGACGGTCACCATCAGGTGCGCCTGCCCCGCCCCGCCAGCCAGTGGGTCGCGCCCGTCGCCTTCTTGCCGCTGCCCCACAAGGCGACGATGCGGGTGGTCCTGGCCCGAGGTGAGGCCGCCGATCCCACCGAGCTCCCGGACGCCGAACGAGTCGCCGCCGGCTGGCGGGCCCAAGCCAACGCCGGAGCGTCGTGGTCGCTGCCCGAGCCGACCATCAGCGCGGCGGCGGATGCCGCCGGGGGCTTCCTGCTGGTTCACGACGAGCCCGACCTGCTCACCACCGCCCTCTTGGCCGAGGCCCGGCACCTCCTCGGGCTCCGGGACGAGCAGGGGACGCGTTCGGCGCTCGCCGCCCGCCAGCGGCTCACCGGGGGCTTCGACGACGAGACGGGCAGCCTGGCGGCGACGGGCCAGGCCCTGGTCGCCCTGGGCTCGGCCCCCGACCCCGAGTTGATCGGACCGGTGGCCAAGGCGGGGCACTGGATCGAACGCAAACGCCGGGTCCGCAAGCACCGCAAGGATCCCCTGCGGGCGGGGCTGCTCCCCGCCGGGCCCCAGCCGCTGGTGCTGGGGGCAACCGACCAGACCTACCTGGACGACTGGTGGTCCGTCGCCGGCCTCGCCCGGGCCGCCGGGTTGTTGGAAGCTGAGGGTCAGGTCGAGGCCGCCGTCGACGCTTGGCGCTTCGCCCGGGGTCTGGCCGCCGACGTCGACCGCTCGACCGCTGCCGTTCTGGCCTCCGATTCGCCGGCCAGGGCCGGCGAATCGGAGGCCAGAAGGAGGGCGATCCCGGCCGGACCGGGACGGGCGCTCGATGCCGGCGTGGTGGGGGTGGTCGTGGCCGCCGCGCTGGGGGCGGCGGACCCGGCCGGGCCGGCGGTGGCGGCCACGCTCGACCTCGTACGGGCCGAACTGGTCACCGAGGCGGGTGGGGTCCGGGCCGGGGTCCTGAGCGACGACGGCTGGTCACCGTGGCTGACCGCCCTGCTGGCCCGCGTCGAGATCGGCCTCGGCGATGCGGGTGGCCTGACCCGCCTGCGGGCGCTGGCGGCAGCCGGGGCCGGTGTCTGGCCCGAGCTGGTCGGCGGCGAGCCCCGGATCCCCGTCGACCTGGCCGATCACCACCCGCCGGCGACGGCCGCCTTCCTCCTGGCCACTCGCGGCCTCCTCGTGGTCGAGCGGGGGCCGTTCCTCGCCCCGCCCGACCGTCTCGTCGCCCTGCCCGTGGCCGTGCCCGAGTGGTACGGCCAGGGCCTCGAGCTCCACGACGCGCCCACCGCGTTCGGGACCTTCGGCTTCGCCGTCCGCTGGCACGGCGACCGCCCCGCCGTCCTCTGGGAGCTGGAGCCCACCGACGGCGCGCCGCCCTTCCGCCTCGAGTGCCCCGGCCTCGATCCCGGCTGGTTCAGCACCGAAGTGAAGGGCGAGGCCCTCCTCGCCCCGTGGCCGGCGGAGGGATCCGGCGCCGACACCGAGGCCTCCTTCTCGTGAGCACGTGTACTCGCCGGGGATCTCCGTGGCCCAGGGTCGAAGGCAGGGGCCCGAACGGGAGGTGGGCGTGAACCTGTGGGATCGGCTGCGCCGGAAGCCGTCGATGGAGGAGGCCCTGCTCGCGGGCGGGGTCCCCGAGGAGGACATCCAGCGGGCGGCCCACATCGGTGGCCTCGAGCTCCTGGCCATCGACCGCCTGCTCGACGAGGCGCCCCGGAACCTGAGCCAGCGGGACATCGCCACCGAGGCCGGGCTACCGGTCGAAGACGTGTCCCGGGTCTGGCGGGCGCTCGGGTTTCCCCATGTCGAGCCCGACGAGCCCGTCTACACGCGCACCGACGCCGAGATGACGATGATGGTCAGCTCCCTGCTCGACCGGGGCTTGACCGACGCCGACCTGACCCTGCAGATGGCCCGGGTCATCGGCCAGTCCCTCTCCCGCGTGGCCGCCGCCCAGGTGACCGTGATGATGGACCGTCAGACCGAGCAGGCCTCCGACGACGTGGTCGAGGCCCCCTTCGCCGACCGGGCCCAGCTCCTGTTCCAGATCATGCCCGGCGTGCTCGAGTACGTCTGGCGCCGCCATCTCGAGGTCGAAGCCCGGCGCCGTCTGGCCCAGCTCGAGGGGGCCGGTGACCAGGAGGAGAGCGCCACCCTGGTGGTCGGGTTCGCCGACCTGGTGGGCTTCACCGCGCTCAGCCAGCAGCTCCCCGAGGCCGAGCTGGCGCACGTCGTGGGCCGCTTCGAGGCCGTGGCCGCCGACGTCATCTCGGTCCACGGCGGACGCCTGATCAAGACCATCGGCGACGAGGTCATGTTCAGCGCCGACGACGTCGTGAGTGGGGCCGACATCGCCCTGGGCCTGTCCGAGCAGTTCCGCCAGGAGGAGGTCGTGTCCGACGTGCGGGTCGGCCTGGCCCACGGTCCGGTGCTCCAGTACGAGGGCGACCTCTACGGGCCGATCGTGAACCTGGCCCACCGCATCGTCGGCATCGCCTACCCGGGCTCGATCGTGGTCCCCGAGTCGGTGCAGGACGCCTTGGCCGACGACGACCGCTTCAACCTGGTCAGCATCCGGGCCCACACCCTCCGCGACATCGGCAAGGTCCCCCTCTGGCTCCTGCGCCGCACCGAGGAGGAGATGTCCCTCCTCGACAAGGCCCGCATGCGGCGGGAGATCGGCCGGGCCTGGATCGAGGAGCGCTTCGGCAGCGTCTTCGACCTCGGCGCCCCCGGCCCCCCATCCGACTGAACGATCAGGGGTCGGTGAGTTGAAGGGTGGCGATCTGGTGGGGGGCGAGGTCCACGGTCGTCTCGAAGGGCTCGACGGGGCGGCCGCGGAGGTCGACCCTCCAGCCGCGGTGGCCGTCGACGGTGACCGTCGTCGGCTCGTCGGTGGGGTTGAAGACCCGGACGTGGAGCGCTCCGCCGTCCCGGTAGAGGGCCGACACCTGGGCCCCGACGACCGACAGCATCTGGCCGTCGCCGGGGACCGGGCCCTCGCCCGAGCCGGTCGCCACCAGCAGGGGGGTGAAGGCGTCGTCGACCAAGGCATAGGGGTCGCCGTCACCCAGCCGCACGGCGTAACGCACCGTCTGGCGGCCTTGCATCTGCGGGCCCTCCAGGGGGTTCTCGGGCCCGGCAGGCAGCGGGCGAGTGGTCATCGGCCCCTGGGACAGCATGCCGGTGCACCGCAGCAGGGTCAGGGCCAGCAGGTGCGAGCGGCCGTCGGCGATGTCGACCAGCTCGTACTCGAGCAGCCCCTCGTGGGCGACGGTCAGCCCGCCGGCGCGCACGAAGCGGCGGGACGGGAACGTGCTCATCGGCCGCTCGGTCGGGCCGCCCTCGGCGTCGAGGCCCCGCCGCACGACGGTGAAGGCGCACTCCGCTTCGGAGTGGTCGGTCGGCTCGGGCAGCGGGAAGCCGACCCGGAGCCGGTGGTCCCGCGCCTGGTTGTCGACCGTGGTTACCACGCGGACGAAGTCCTCGCCCGCTCGCAGCTCGTAGGTCGTCTGCACGGCCACATCGACGTCGCCCACGCGGGCCTGGTCCTCGATGTGGTGGGGGAGCCGGTAGACGGCGTCGACCACGACGCGGCCCCGCACCGGTCCGGCCTCGGCCGCGCTGACCGTCATCGTCTCGGCGTGGTCGACGAACACGTCCTGGTCGGGGGGTGACCAGTTGTAGGTGTCGCCGGCATCGCCGTCGTCGACGATCTTGCCGAGTCGGGCGAGGCCGTCGAGGGAGAAGGTCCCGTCGGCGGGGTCCACGACCACGGTGATGAGGCCGTTGGCCAGCGTGGTGCCGTCGACAGTCACATCCGACGCGGCCCCCGACCGGGTCGGGTCCCAGGCCTGCCAGCCGTAGCCGGGCACGGCGTCGACGTGGGCCAGCACCCGGCGGCGGGCCGGGCCGCGGCGCTCGATGCGGACGACGCCGTCGGGATGCTCGGCGGCCAGCTCGGACAGGGTGGCCAGGACCACGATGGTGTTCTCGGGCGGAGCGTCCAAAGGCGCTCGCCCTCCCGGAGGAGGACCTCGGCCCGCCCGCCGTCGACCTCCAGCTCGAGCTCGACGAGCGCCGGGTGGAGGAAGATCTCCCGCTCGACGACGAGGACAGCGTCGGCTGCGGCGATCTCGTGGAGCAGCTCCTCGGCCGGCGTCTCGCTCAGGAGCTGCAGGCCATCGGCGGGTCCGGTACCGGGTAGGTCCAGCTCGACCATGCCGCCCCTGGTAGGGGCCGACGGGTTCACGACCACGGCGCCGGTGACGGCCAGCGAGTCGGCGAAGCGGCCCATCGTCCGGCGGATCACGCCCTTGCCGATGTGGCGGGCCTCGGCGTAGCGGTGGAGGACGGCGTCGACCACGTCGTCGTGCGAACAGGCGCAGACCGAGTCATGGGCGGAGTTGCGGATGACCTCCCGCCAGGCCAGGTCCAGCACGGTCTGCGGCCAGTCGGCGGCAGGCGTGAACAGGGCGGCCAGCGGCTCGGCCAACCGTTCCAGCGTGCGCTCGGCGACGGCGGCGGCCGCCTTCACGTCCGTCCGGTTCGAGCCCACCCCCATGAGCAGGTTGGCCCGGGCCCCGGACCGCAGCTCGCCGGTCCAGTGGGGGAGGCCCTCGGTGGGGGCGTCGGCCACGTGCTCGGCCAGCGAGCGGATGACCAGCTCGACATCGGCCTGCAGCGCGTTGGCCTCCAGCACGACCCGGCCCAGCCACGGCCGGGGCGTCTGGTGGTCGGTGCCCATCATCCACAGGACGGGCCCGGTCAGCAGGTCGTCGTGGGTGCTGATGAAACCGTCGACCAGGTGGAGCAGCGCCTTGGCGTCGTCGGGGACCCGAGCCCCGTTGCCGTAGCCCTCGGGCAGGTACTCGGCCCGGATGGTGGTGCCGTCGGGGGCTTCCCACCAGAACCCACTCCGGTCCATGGCCGACGGCACGCCCCGCCAGACGACGGTGTGCTCGAAGCCGAACTGGGCCAGGACCTGGGGCATCTGGGCGACGTGGCCGAACATGTCGGGCAGGTAGCCGACGTCCATGGCCCCCCCGAAGGCGCCGGCCCGGCGCAGGCCGAGCTGCAGGTTGCGGACCAGCGTCTCACCGGACACCAGGAACTCGTCGGGCAGGGCGTACCAGGGGCCCATGGCCAGGCGCCCCGACGTGGCCAGGCGGCGCAGGGTGTCCTCGGCCTCCGGGCGGACCTCGAGATAGTCGTCGACCACCGCCATCTGACCGTCGAGCAGGAAGTGCCGGAACGAGGGGTCGGCCTCGAGCCGGGGGAGGAGGTCGTCGAGCAGGTCGACCAGCTGTAGCCGGAACCGCTGGAACGGGGCGTACCACTCCCGGTCCCAATGCGTATGGGGGACGACCGACACCGTGCGCGCCATGGCCTCAGAGTACGGCCGGGGCCAAACCCGACACCGGACGGGTCACGGTCGGCCAATCGTCGACCTCGACCCGGCGCAGATCCACCGACCGCGAGGGACCGCCGAGAGGCGACAAGTACGGTCTGACCCCGTGGCGACAGAGGGTGGCGGGTGGCGCCGGGAAGGGCGGTATCTGATCGAGCTGGTCGGGATCACGGCGGTGACCGTGGCCCAGCCGGTCTTCAACGTCGTCCAGCAGGCCCCCGAAGAGCTGGTGTCGTTGGGGGCGGGCCCGACCGAGATCGTCGTCTACGCCCTGCTGGTCGTCCTCGGGCCACCGCTCGTGCTGTGGCTGATCGAGCAGCCGTTCCGGCTCCTCGGGCCGACGGTCCGGGACCGGATCCACGTCGCCATCGTCGGCCTCGGCGTGGGCCTGTTCGCCATCGAGCTCATCAAGTCGACGGTGCTGGACGCCCAGGGTCGGTCCTGGCTGATCTTCGCCGGCCTGCTCGTGGCCGTCGCCGCCGGCTGGCTGTTCCTCCGCTCCGAGAAGGCCCGGTCGATCGTCCGGTACCTCGCCCTGGCCGCGCCTGCGTTCCTCGCCCTCTTCCTGCTGGCCTCGCCGGTGGCCGACCTGGTCGTGTCCGGTGGCGTCGAGGCTGCCGATGTCGAGGTCGGCAACCCGGTCCCGGTCGTGCTCATCGCCTTCGACGAGTTCCCGGAGGTCTCGCTCCTGGATGGTGAGGGACGCATCGACGCCGACGCCTACCCCGGGTTCGCCGACCTGGCCGGGGACTCGACGTGGTTCCGCAACAACACGGGGGTGTCGCCGCTCACGCCCTCGGCCCTGCCGGCCATCCTCACGGGCCAGCTGCCCGACGAGCTGTTCCCCGCCCCGGTGGCCACGAACTTCGACGAGAACGTCTTCACCCTGCTGGGCGGCACCTACGACGTCGACGCCGTGGAGACGCTGACCGAGCTCTGCCCGCCCGGCATCTGCGAGGAGCGGGCTCGGCCGTCGACGCCGAGCGTCATGCGGACCCTGCTCGACCAGGGCGTCACCGTCTTCCGGGGGGTGGCCGAACCGTGGGCCGACCAGGCGCCGGTCGGCTTCATCATCGACCGCAACCCCTCGGACCCCGAGGCGCCGGCCCGGCTCCGGGCCTTCGGCCGCGAGTCGGTCCCCGGCGATCGTCCGACGCTGGACTTCGGTCACTTCCTCCTGCCTCACCAGCCCTGGGACTTCCTGGCGTCAGGGCGGACCTACGACGCGCCCGACCCGCCCCGGTCCGCCGAGTTCGGAAACTGGTTCACGCAGATGTCGGCCGACGCAGGGCGGCAACGCCATCTCGTGCAGCTCCAGCACACCGACACGCTCGTGGCCCAGGCCCTCGCCGACCTCCGGGCCAACGGTCTCTACGACGACGCCCTGGTGATCGTCACCGCCGACCACGGGATCGGCTTCGTCGGCGAGGAGCCCCTGCGGGCCATCTCGGAGCGCAACCACGCCCAGGTGATGTGGACGCCAATGTTCGTCAAGTTGCCCGGCCAGTCGGAGGGGGCGGTCGACGACCGGCCGACCGAGACCATCGATGTGGTGCC
The DNA here is from genome assembly GCA_963725155.1 of uncultured Microthrixaceae bacterium. Taxonomy (GTDB): domain Bacteria; phylum Actinomycetota; class Acidimicrobiia; order Acidimicrobiales; family DATDAH01; genus DATDAH01. The sequence goes on along the minus strand of CAVRXU010000008.1, from coordinate 336,854 downwards.
GACCATCGCCGACGTCCTCGACGTGGAGATCCCCTGGCCCGTCGACGGCGTCTCGGTCTTCGATGACGAAGCCGATCGCGCGGACCGTCCAGCCCGCATGATCTGGTGGCGGTTCGACACGGTCGACGCCAACGACGACGGCTATGTGGTCTTCGACCGCGCTGACGGCTTCGCCGAGGTCATGCAGGGCACGACCCCGATGGCCGGTCACGGCGACGATCCCTTTGCCGTCCTCCGGTTGGGCGAGTACGGCGACCTCGTCGGCACGGACGTGGCCGAGGCCGGCGCGGGCCCGCCGCTCGACTTCCGGGTCACCACCTTCTCCCGGCCGACCTTCACCGTGGCCGAGGGGGCGACCGACCTGCCCGCCTACGTCGAGGGCATCTGGACCGAGGCCCCCGAGCCCTGGATCGCGGTGGCGGTCGACGGCACTGTCGCCGGCATCGCCCGGACCTACCGCCAGGGCGAGTTCGCCACGTTCTGGTCGCTTCTGGCCGAGAGCCTGTTGACCCCAGGAGAGCACGACCTCCAGTTCCTGGCCGTGTCCGGGCCACCCGGATCGCCCTCGCTCAGCCCGCTGGAGATGCTCCCCCGCCACGACTGAACGAACCCGACGGTCCCCGAGGCGGGTCGGTGGCTACGGTCGGGGCCATGCCGATCTTCGTGATGCTGTCCACGATCGGGCCGGACGGATTCCACAAGCTGAACACCCAGCCCGACCGGCTCCGCGAGGTCAATGACGACGTGGAGGCGCTGGGCGTGACGATCCTGCACCAGTACGCCCTGCTCGGCCAGTACGACTTCCTGAACATCATCGACGCCCCCGACGACGTCACCGTGGCCAAGCTGGCCACCCGTCTCGCGGCCCGGGGAACCATGAAGACCACGACGATCAAGGCCATCGACGTGGACGAGTACATCGCCGCTCTGGCCACGGACCCCGACCCGCTCTAGAGGCCGATCGCCTCAGAGGGTGACGACGACCTTGCCCCGGGCGCGGCCGTCAACGAGGTGTTGGACGGCCGCGGCCGTCTCGACCAGCGGGTAGGTCCGGTCGACGGACGGAGTCACCTGGCCGGACTCGATCAGGTCCCGGAGCACCACCAGGTCGTCGGCGTTCTCCCTCGAGGCGACCTGACCCATGGTCTGGCTCACGAACGGGGAGAGCAGGCCGGCCCGAAGTTGCCGGTCGTATCCGCCGAACCAGCGGCCGTCGGTCTCGCCGCCGGCGATCACCAGCGTGCCTTCAGGGGTGAGTGCGCCGCGGAGTTCGGCCAGCGTGCGGTTGCCACCGATGTCGAGGACCACGTCGTAGGGCCCGCCATCAGCGATGTCCTGGCTGGTGTAGTCGATGACGTGGTCGGCGCCGAGGGAGCGCACCAGGTCCAGCTTCGCCGTGCTGGACACGCCGGTGACCTCAGCGCCGAACGCCTTCGCGATCTGCACCGCGTAGGTGCCCACGCCGCCGGAGGCACCGAGGATGGCGACGGTCTGCCCGGCCTCGACCTTCGCCTTCCGCACCGCCTGGAGGGCGGTGAGGCCCGAGATGGGTACGGCCGCGGCCTGCTCGAACGTGAGGTTGGTGGGCTTGATGGCCAGGCGGTTCGCCCGGGCCACCGAGAGCTCGGCGAAGGAGCCGCTGTGGGTGCCGCCGCAGGTGCCGAAGACGTCGTCGCCCGCGGCGAACCCGGTGACGTCCCGGCCCACGGCCTCGACCGTCCCGGCCACGTCCCGGCCCGGGACTCGGACCTTGGGCGCTCGCAGCCCGAAGGCGACCCGACCGACGAGGGGGAGCCCGGCCATCAGGTGCCAGGTGCCTCGGTCCACGCCGGCGGCGCCGGTCCGGACCAAGACCTCTTTGTCACCGATCGTGGGCCGGGCGACCTGCTCGATGGTGAGGACCTCCGCGGCCACCGCGCCGTACCGGTCTTGGACCACCGCGGTCATCGTGTCCTGCATCGTCGTGGGCTCCGTGGCGTCGTCGGATCCTCGGCGACTGCCCGAGGCGAGACATCCGAACCTACGGGAACTGACCGTCGAGCACATCCTGCCGCCTGGCCACGACGACGGCGTCGAGTTCGCCTTCGGCCTCGAGCAGGCGGGCGACCGGCGCGGACCGGGTCAGGAGGTCAGTACCACCACTGGCCGCGGCGGTGCTCCCGGCGGATCTCGTCGGCCGTGAAGACCGTCGGCAGGAGCTGGTCGTCCGACGAGCGCCGGATGCGGTAGCCGTCGGGCGCCACCTGGTCGATCACGAAGCCCCGGTTCCACCGGGCGTCGAAGCGGTTGCGCACCTCGATGGGGGTCCCTTCTCGCAGCGCCCGTTCGGTTGGCTCGACCATGGTCACGACCGTCATTGTCGGCGGGGTCCTCTCGACGTCAAGTGGTTGGACCCCGATATCGGCCAGGGTTTACACGGACTTCACGTCTTCGTGCCGGAATGTCCGTCGTGGTGTCGCTGGCGTGGGGTTCCGTAGCCTCCGGGCATGAGCGATGAGGTCCGGTTGACGGAGTGGACCGAGTGCGGGGGCTGCGCCGCGAAGTGGGGAGCCACGGCGCTGCGGCGGTTGGTCGGCGAGCTGCCCGGCAGCGTGGATGCCGAGCTGCTGGTGGGCCTGTCTCCCTCCGACGACGCCGCGGTCTACCGGGTGGCCGACGATGTGGCGCTGGTGTCGACGGCCGACTTCTTCCCGCCGCTGGTCGACGATCCCGGCGACTTCGGGGCCATCGCCGCCGCCAACGCCTGCTCGGACGTGTTCGCCATGGGGGCTCGGGTCGTCATGGCCCTGAACCTGTCCGCCTTCCCGGAGGCGCTGCCCCGTGCGGCCATCGCTGCCATCCTCGCCGCCGCCGCCGAGCGGGTGACCGCGGCCGGGGGCACCACGGCGGGGGGCCACACCATCCGCTCCGACGAGCCCATCTTCGGCCTGGCCGTGCAGGGCGTCGTCCACCCCGACCGCATCCTGACCAAGGCGGGGGCGCGGCCGGGTGACGCGCTCGTCCTCTCCAAGCCGTTGGGCACGGGTCTGGTCCTCGCCGGCGGGTCGGGGGCCGACAGGGCCGCGGTCATCGCCGGCATGCGGGAGCTGAACCGGGCCGCCTCTGAGGCCCTCGTCGCCGCCGACGGGGCCGTGCACGCGGCGACGGACGTCACCGGCTTCGGCCTCGCCGGTCACGGCTGGGAGATGGCCGACCGCTCCGCGGCCCGTCTGGTCGTCGAGGGCTCAGCGCTCCCGCTCTATGCGGGCGCCCGGGCTGCGGCCGAGGCCGGCGTGCGTACGGGCGGCGATCCCCGCAACCGGGAGTACCTGGCCGGCCACACCGACGGTGATGCCGACGAGGCCGTCGAGGCGCTGGCGTACGACCCCCAGACCTCCGGCGGCCTCCTGGCGGCCGTCGATCCCGGCCTCGTCGGCGAGCTCGAGGGCTTCACCGAGATCGGCCGCGTCGTCGACGGCGACCCCGGCGTGACCCTCCTGGCCTAGGCAGGCATCGAGCGTTTGGCGCCATTTGCCCCACGATTCTGTGGGTATTTCGACGCCAAAGGGCCTGCGGCGACGAGCAGGGCGGCCAGCGTCAACGCGGTGGTCGCCACCTCGACGACGCGGCCAGGGCGTTGGGCCCAGCCGCCGAAGGCGCCCACCGAGAAGGCGGAGCCGATGGAGCCCACCGAGGCGAACGACCCGATCGACAGCACCGATCCGGCCGAACCGATCGACAGCACCGACCCGGCGGAGCCGATCGAGAGGATGGACCCGGCCGAGCCGATGCACAGGATCGAACCGGCGGAGCCGATGGACTGGATCGACGCGACCGAGCCCTCGCACGACATCGGTTGCGGGTGAGCCAGGGTCGGCGGTGGTGGTTGATGGCTCGGCTCGCCCCGACCGCCCGGCGAAAGGAACTCGGGCACGGCGCGCACCGTACTCCTGGGCTCGACGGGCCAGGGGTAGGGTCGCCGGCGGATGACGGTCACCGCTCCGCAGCTCCGTGGCGCCTTGAAGCGTCGTTCACCGTCGCTCGCGGTGGAGCGGGACCTCTGGGCGGCAGGCCACGAGGTCATCGTCGGGGTGGACGAGGTCGGCCGGGGTTCGTGGGCCGGGCCGCTGAGCGTCGGCGCCGCCGTCCTGCCCCAGGACCGCCGGGTCTACAAGGTGCGGGACTCCAAGATGCTGACCGAGCCCGAGCGCGAGGTCATGTTCGACCGCATCGCCGAGTGGTGCGTCACCTGGGCCGTCGGCCACGCCAGCCAGGAGGAGTGCGACACGCTCGGCATGTCCGCGGCCCAGAAGCTGGCCGCGGCCCGGGCCATGGACGGGCTCGGCGTCGAGCCCGACCGGGTCCTCATCGACGGCAACTGGGACTTCGTGGGCGGCGGCCGCCGCACCCGCCGCATCATCCGGGGTGACGCCACGTGCCTGTCCATCGCCGCGGCCTCGATCCTGGCCAAGGTCACCCGGGATCGGATCATGCGGGCGGAAGCCCCCCACTTCCCGGGCTACGACTTCGAGTTCAACAAGGGCTACCCGTGCCCCCGCCACAAGGCGGCCCTGCAGTGGATGGGCCCCAGCGCCATCCACCGCCGCTCCTGGGTCTTCATGGACCACCTCAGCTGGACCGGCATCCCCCGGACGATCCCCCCGTCCATGCAGGGCGAGCTCTTCACGGGCGACGGCGTTGCTCCCACGACACCCGACGAGCCCCGCCCGTGAGGCTGCGCAGGCGCCAGCCGGAGCAGCGCCGATGGCCCGCAGCTTCGGCGGGAGCCGGACTTGCTGAGCGGAGCGAAGCCAGTCAGATGTAGCGAGGTCAGTTCTGAGCGAGGTCCTTGAAGGGGCTGGTGGTGTCGATGCCGGGCTCCTTGGGCAGGCCGAGGACCCGCTCGCTGACGATGTTGCGCAGGACCTCGTCGGTTCCGCCGGCCACCCGCATGCCCGGCGTGCCCAGGACGAACTTCCCCCAGGCGTAGGTGCCCCACTCGCCCGTGTCGGCGACCATCTTGGGGCCGAGGACCTTGGAGATGAAGTCGCCGGTCATCTGCATGTTGCGGGTGAGGGCCATCTTGGCGATCGACATCTCGGGACCCGGAGCCTGGCCGGACTTGATCTTGTCCATGGCCCGCTGGTTGTTCCACTTCGCCACCTGGAGGTTCTCGTAGAGCCGGGCCAGCTCGCCCCGGGTCAGCGGGTCCTCGTCGAGGCCGAAGTGGCGGACCATCTCGATCAGGCGGCTGGCGTTGCCGAGGCCCATGCCCGAGCCGCTGCCGGCACCGATGGAGGCCCGCTCGTTCATGAGCGTCGTGAGGGCGACGGCCCAGCCCTGGCCGACGTCGCCGAGACGGTGGTCGTCGGGGATGCGGACATCGGTGAAGAAGACCTCGTTGAACGAGGCGCCTCCGGTCATCTGGCGCAGCGGGCGGATCTCGACGCCGGGCCCCTTCAGGTCGACGACGAACCCGGTGAGGCCCCGGTGCTTCGGCTGGTCAGGATCGGTCCGGCAGATGACCTCGCCGATGTCGCTGTAGTGGGCCCCGGAGGTCCAGACCTTCTGGCCGTTCACGATCCACTCGTCGCCGTCCTTGACGGCCTTGGTCTGCAGGCCGGCCAGGTCGGAGCCGGCGCCGGGCTCGCTGAACAGCTGGGAGGCGACCAGGTCCCCCCGGTAGAGCTTGGCCAGGTAGAGGTCCTTCACCTTGTCGGTGGCGTGGGCCAGGATCGTCGGGGCGACCATGCCGAGGCCGATGCCGAAGTGGCTCTGGCTGGGGATCTGGTAGCCGCTCTCCAGCGAGGTGTAGGCCCGTTCGAAGGCCACCGGCAGCTCGCGACCGCCGTACTGGGTGGGGCCGGTGATCCAACCGAAGCCGGCGTCGTAGCGCTTGGCCTTCCAGACCTTGGCCTCAGCCAGCTCGGCCAGTTCCTCTTCCCTGCTCTTCTCCTCGAGGATGGCGACGTCGTCCTCGCCCTCACCCCAGACGAACTTCTGGTCGCCTTTGACCTCGGCCCGGCGCTCGGCGTTGGCGTCGAGGAAGGCCGTGACCTCGTCCCGGAACTCGTCCAGCGTGGGTTCTGCCATGGTGCACTCCCGGAGAAAACTTGACTGCCTGGTCAAGCTAGCCGCGCCGGTACCGTCGGACCCATGCGAGGCAAGGGCGTCCTGGTCGCCTTCGGCGCGTGGACCCTGTTCGTCTGGGCCACCCGCATCGGCACCGCCTGGACCCAGGACGACCTGAGCGCCGCCGCCCGGGCCGGTCGCGTCGGCCTGGCCCTCTCGTTCACCGTGCTGGGCGTGGCCCTCCTGGTCGTGGCCGGGCGCTCGCGGGGGCGGGCCCTGTCCCGGGCGGAAGGCCTCGTGGTGCAGGGTGCGGCGGCGTGGACCACCGTCGTCTGGGTCGTCCGAGCGGTGGGCATCGCCCTCGCCGACCACGAGGCCGCCTTCATCGCCGTACATGTCGTGCTCGCCGTGATCTCCATCGCACTGGCGGCCGTCGCCGTCCGCACCACTACGATGCCGCTCCGTCATGGGACAACCGGTCACCGTCGTGCAGAAGCCGACGTCACGCGCTGACGTCGTCCGCTTCGAGATCAACCGTTCGATCACGGGCATGGACCCCCACCGGTATGTCGCCGGTGAGGACGTCCTGGGTGACGCCCCGCCCGACGTGATCGCCCGTCGCCTGCTGGCCCATCCCGGCGTCGAGGGGGTGCACGTGTACAGCAACGTGATCACCGTCGACCTGGGCTCCGGAGTCCCCGCCGACGGCCTGCTCGGCGACATCGAGACCCTCTTCACGTACTACCGCGAAGGCGTCGAGGTCGTGGTCCCCGGCGGTGCGGAGACCTCCGCCGACTGACCCTGCGCTCTCCGCGTCAGGTGCCCGAAGGGGAACCGGCGCGGCATCGGGGAGGCCCCGAGGGGTGAGGTCGAGGCGTGGGTAGGTTCGGCGGGTGGCTTCCTTCCGTGTCGGTGTCCAGCTCCATCCGCAGCACTGCTCGATCGACGAGCTGCGGGGGGCCTGGGAGGCGGCCGACGCCTTGGGGATCGACAGCATCTGGACCTGGGACCACTTCTACCCGCTGTACGGCGACGACACCGGCGCCCACTTCGAGGGCTGGTCGCTGCTCGCGGCCATGGCGGTCACCACGAGCAACGCCCACTTCGGGATGCTGGTCACCGGCAACTCGTACCGGAACCCCGACCTGCTGGCCGACATGGCCCGGACGGTCGATCAGCTCTCGGGTGGGCGCCTCTACCTGGGCATCGGCTCCGGCTGGTTCGAGAAGGATTACGACGAGTACGGCTACGAGTTCGGCACCGCCCCGCGCCGCCTGCGCCAGCTCGAGGCCTCCCTGGAGCGGATCAAGCCCCGCCTGGCCGAACGCAACCCCGGCCCGGCCGGTGAGCTTCCCATCCTGATCGGCGGCGGGGGCGAGAAGGTCACGCTGCGCCTGGTCGCCCAGTACGCCGACGCCTGGAACACCTTCGGCCCGCCGTCGAACTTCGCCCACAAGAACGGCGTGCTCGACGCATGGTGCGAGAAGCTGGGCCGTGACCCCGGCGAGATCGAGCGCACGGTCGCCATCCAGGGCAACGAGGTCGACGATGTCGACGCCTACCTCGACGCCGGCGCCACCCACGTCATCGTGATGACCGGCCACCCCTTCGACCTCGGCCCCGTCGAGACCCTCCTGGCCAAGCGGAGCTGACGCCGCCGGGCGTCAGCCGACGTAGGCGGCGGTGCTCGCCACCACCGCCGCAGTGGTCGCCGCAGCCACGGTCTCGATGGCGTATTTGACCGCGGCGGCGGCTTCGACCTGCTCGGAAGCCGTCGCGATCCGACGCTTGGCCTGCTTGCGGTCGGCCCGCTCGGGGGCCACGACTTCGAGGAGCTGACAGGGCCCGGCCAGCGCCAGCAGGACGGCGTCGTGCTGGCTCAGCGGACCGTCGCCGACCGCCGCGGCCCGAACCTCGGCGAGGAGGGTGGCGTGGGCGGCGGGGTCGGTCACCGGATGCCGGGTCGGGCGCAGGCCGTCCTTCTCCCGCCCGATGGTCCCGGCCTCGACCATCCCGTCGACGACCTCGTTCCAGCCCGCGTGCTTCACGGACGCCAACCGGCTCTTCAGCTTCTTGCCCTCGTGCGGGGCGAGGTTCTCCAGGGCCTGGACCAGCCGAGGGTGCGTCGGCGTGGTGCCCGTGAGGTGGATGCGGCCGTCGGTCAGCTCGACCTGTCCGTCGATCGCCAGCTCGGCGATCAGCGCCCCGGTCACGCCCAGGGCCACCGACGACTGGTTGGTGTTCCCCCGGGCCGGCGCGCCGTTCGCATCGAGGGCCAGGAGGACGAAGTCTTCAGCCAACAACATCCACCGGGTCTACCCGCGTCCGGTCCCGACCAAAACCGTCGCGGCCGACCGTCGAGGGTCAGACCTCCCAGACGAGGACCTCGGTGTCGTCGGCGGTGGCGGTGAGCTCCTGCTCGGGCTCGTCGGTCAGGCGGACGGCGTCGCCTTCGGCCAGGTCGATCGAGTCCGACAAGCGGGCCGAGCCCCGGGCTACGAAGACGTGGACGTGGAGGGCGGCGGGGATGGTGACGGTCTGACCTTCGTCCAGGCGGGCGGCCCAGAGCACGGCGTCCTCCTGGTGGAGGTGCACGGCGCCCTCGTGGCCCTGGCCGGACGCCACCGGCACCAGCTCGCCGGGGGCCAGGCGGTCGTTGATGTCGACCTGCTCGTAGCCGGGCTCGACGCCGGCCGTGTCGGGCCGCACCCACATCTGCAGGAAGTGGACGGGCTCGTCCCGGCTGGCGTTCATCTCCGAGTGGCGGATGCCGGTTCCGGCCGACATGCGCTGAGCGACGCCCGGGGTGATGACCCCGGAGTTCCCGGCCGAGTCCTGGTGGGCCAGCGCCCCCTCCAGCACCCAGGTCACGATCTCCATGTCCTGGTGGGCGTGGGCGCCGAAGCCCTGGCCGGCGGCCACCCTGTCGTCGTTGCTGACCAGCAGCAGGCCGTGGCCCACGTTGGCGGGGTCGTAGTGGCTGCTGAAGCTGAAGCTGTGCCACGAGTCCAGCCAGTCGATGGCGGTGTGGAACCGGTCGCCGGCGCGCCGCACGTCGATCACGGGTGTCTCCTCACGTGACGGGCGAGCCGTACATCTCGCCCAGGGGGTCGCTGATGAGCTCGAGGCGGGCCCCGTCGGGGTCCCGGAAGTAGATGGAGCTGCCGTCGATGTGGGCGTACTCCACCCCGAGGTCGTCGAAGCGGGCCTTTATGGTCGCCCACCGGTCGGGCGGCACCGAGATGGCCAGGTGGTGGAGGCCGCCGAGGACCTCGGCGTAGTCCCCCAGGTCGAGGCCGGGGAAGTCGAAGAAGGCGATGGCGTTGCCGTTGCCGATGTCGAAGAAGAAGTGGGTCGAGCCTTCGTAGTCCCGGTTCTCGAAGAGCTCGGTCAGGGGGAACTCCAGGACGTCCTGGTAGAAGCGGATGGTCGTCTCGACGTCGGCGGACAGCAGGGCCACGTGGTGCACGCCCCGGGCACTGGACGCCGGACGGTCCTCCCGCTCCCGCAGGTACTGGTCCTTCAGCTCCTGGCGGCGGGCGGCGAGGCGGTCGAGGTCGAGCTCCATGCCCGACTGAACGCCTGAGGGAGGTCGATGTTCCCCGCCGCTTGCCAGTGACGAACAGATGTTCGATACTGGTACGTCCAACGGACGAAGGCTGGGGAGCCGAGATGATGACTGACGCTGCGGAGCGGAGCGCAGCAGCTCGAAGCCGGTTCGTCGGATCCGGCGTGGCGGGGGGAGCCACGCAGGCGGCGACAGGGGGCATGGCGGTAGCACTGCAGGAACGGGTCAGGCCGGTGACCCTGACCGACGAGCAGCGCCTCCCCGCGGCCCCGGCCCTGGAGGCGGTCCTGCCCGGGGGTGGCGTGCGTCGGGGCTCGGTGGTGGGCCTCGAGGGGCCGGGCTCGACGTCGTTGCTGTGGTCCCTGCTGGCCCCCCCGACCGAGGCCGGCTCGTGGGCCGTGCTGGTGGGCCTGCCCGCGGCCGGCCTGCTGGCCGCGGCCGACGCGGGGGTGGCGCTGGAGCGGTTGGCGGTGGTCGCCCCGCCCGGGGGGTCGTGGGCCACCGTGCTGGGCGCCCTGCTCGACGGCTTCGACCTGGTCGTGGCCGCCCCCGACCGCAAGGTCCGCCCCGCCGACGCCCGCCGCCTCACCGCCCGGGCCCGGGAGCGGGGGACGGTCGTGGTCCTGGCCGGCGGTGGGGCCGTCTCGGCCTGGCCCGAGGGAGCCGACCTGCGCCTGGCCCTGACCGGCCCGGACTGGGAGGGGCTGGGCCGGGGCCACGGCCATCTGCAGCGCCGCCGGGTCCACCTCGAGGTCAGCGGCCGCCGCGAGGCCGCCCGTCCCCGCGCCGCCGACCTCTGGTTGCCCGCCGAGGCCGACCCCGTCGCCGCCGTCGAGCCCGTGGTCCCCGACCTCCGCGTTCTGGCCGGGGCCAGAACGGTCTCGCCGGTGCGGGTGGCGTGACCCCGACGCGGACGATGGTGGTGTGGTGCCCGGATTGGGCCCTGGTGGCGGCGGGAGTGGATCTGGCCGTGCCCGCCGTGGTCCTGCACGCCAACCGGGTGACGGCCACCACCCCTGCGGCTCGGGCCGAGGGGGTCCGGGTGGGCCTGCGCCGGCGGGAGGCCCAGTCCCGCTGCCCCGAGGTGGAGTTGGTGGACCACGACCCCGCCCGGGACGCCCGGGCGTTCGAGGCCGTGGCCGGGGCGGTCGAGGCTGTCACCCCCCGGGTGGAGCTGACCCGCCCCGGCGTCTGCTCGTTCCCCACCCGGGGCCCCTCCCGTTACTTCGGGGGCGACGAGGCCCTGGCCCAGCGGGTGGCGGGTCTGGTCGCCGGCGCCATCGCCGGGCCCAGCCGGGTGGGGGTGGCCGACGGCCCCTTCGCCGCCCTGCTCGCCGCCCGGCGGGGCCTGGTGGTCCCGCCGGGGTCGACCCCGGCCTTCCTCGCCCCGTTCCCCGTCGAGGCGCTGGGGGACGAGGCCCTGACCGACGTGCTCACCCGCCTGGGCATCGCCACCCTGGCCGACCTCGCCGCCCTGCCCCGCCCCGACCTGGTGGCCCGCTTCGGCTGGCCTGGGGAACGGGCCCACCGCCTGGCCTCCGGTGACGACGCCCGCCTGCCCGACACCCGGCCACCCCCGCCCGACCTGGTCGCCAGCGTCGAGTTGGACCCCCCGGCTGAGCGGGTCGACGCCGCCGCCTTCGCGGCCAAACGCCTGGCCGACGACCTCCACGACCGCCTGGCCGGCCGGGGGTTGTCCTGTGCCCAGGTCCTGGTCACGGCCGAGACCGACCACGGCGAGGTCCACGAGCGCTGCTGGCGCCACGAGGGAGCGCTCACCGCCCCGGCCATGGCCGAGCGAGTGCGCTGGCAGCTGGAGGGTTGGCTCAACAGCAGCGCCGCCAGCCGCCCCACCAGCGGGATCGCCCTCCTCCGTCTGGAGCCCACCGAGGTGGGGGCGGCCCGGGGCCGTCAGCTCGGCTTCTGGGGTGGTGAGACGGCAGCGGCCGAACGGGCGGCCCGGGCTCTGGCCCGAGTGGACGGCCTCCTGGGCCCCGGGGCGGCCACCGTCCCCGAGCGACGGGGCGGGCGCAGCCCGGCCGAGGCCATCGCCCTGGTTCCGGCCGACGCCGTCGACCTCAGCGAACGCTCCCTGGTCACCGACGCCGCCGTCGCCCCCTGGCCCGGTCGCCTGCCCACCCCCTCCCCGGCCCGGGTCCTGCCCGCCCCGGTGCGGGCCGAGGTGGTGGACCGCCACGACCGGCCGGTGGGGGTCAGCGGGCGGGGCCTGGCCACCGCAGCCCCGGCCCGGGTGCGGATCGGCACCGGCGCCGATCAGGCAGTGGCGGGCTGGGCCGGGCCCTGGCTGGTGGACGAGCGCTGGTGGGACACCGCCAACCACCGACGCCGGGCCCGCTTCCAGGTCCTGACCGTCGAGGGCAGGGCCCTGCTCCTGTCCGTCGAGGAGGGCCGGTGGTGGCTGGAGGCCACCTACGACTGACGGTCAGGCTTCGGCGCTTGCCTTGGTCTCCAGGAACTGGCGCCAGGTGATCGTGCCGTACTTGTGGTCCGGGGTGGTCTGGATGCCCTTGCCGAAGGCCTGCAGGGTCTTGCCCGCGGCGGGAAGGGTGAAGCAGCGGGGCTTGGTCCCCAGCACCTCGGCGTACTGGCCGGTCAGGTCCTCGATGTCCAGCACCTCGGGGCCGCCGATGTCCTCGGCCCGACCCGCCGGGCCGGCGTCGACCAGCTCGACCAGGCGACCGGCCACCTCGCTCACGTCGATGGGCTGGAAGGTGGCGCCGAAGGGCAGCGCGGTGATCGTCATGCTCAGGAGCCGGTGCAGCAGGTCGTGGAACTGGGTGGCCCGCTGGATGGTCAGCGGCACGTCACCTGCCTCGAAGACCTGCTCGGCCGCCCACTTGGCCCGGTAGTAGCTGTAGGGGTGGCGGTCGACGCCCACGATGGAGACGTAGAGCAGGTGGGGACGGGCGTCACCGATGGCCTCCAGCAGTCGCCCGGCGCCACCGACCTCGACCGTCTTCTTGGCCTTCAGCGCCGTGGCCGCGTGGACGATGGTGTCGACCCCGTCCACGGCCTCGACCAGTCCCTGCCCGGACTTCAGGTCGGCCTGGTGCACGCTCACCCCGTCGGGCGCCGCCGCGCTGCCGTCCCGCGACGTGATCCGTACGGAGTGGCCGCCGGCCAGCAGGCGCTCCACGACCCGGGTGCCGAGCACGCCCGTCCCGCCGGTGACCAAGACATCTTCCATGGCTCCCAACCTACGGGCCAAACTCTCCGCCGTGGATGACCTCACGCGGGCCGACCTCTGTGGCCGGACCGAGCGGTGGTTCGTCCAGCGAGGGCTGCCCCACTTCATCGAGGAGTACCGGGCCACCACCGACGTCTGGACCCGGGCGGCTCCGTTCCTCACCCTCGTCTTCCTGGCCGAGCTCTCCTTCAGCCTGGACGAGGACCGGGAAGGCCTGCGCGAGCTCCTGCCCCTCCTGGGTGGCCTGGCGATCTTCGTGGGTGGCCTCATGGCGGTGAACCGACTGCGGGGCCGTCGCCCCCTCCAGCGCCCCGACCGGGTCGGCACCCCGGAGCTGAGCCTGTTCGTCATCGCCCCCGCGCTCCTGCCCGCACTGTTCAGCAAGGACCACCTGACCGACACCCTGGGTGCCGTCCTGCTCAACCTGGTGATCCTGGCCCTGACCTTCGTCGTGACGAGCTACGGCCTGGTGCCCATGACCCGCTGGGCCCTCGGCCAGATGTTCCGCCAGCTGGCCAACGTGGCCGACCTGATGGTCCGCTCCCTGCCCCTCCTCCTGCTCTTCGCCACCTTCCTGTTCCTCAACACCGAGATCTGGCAGGTGGCCGCGGAGCTGGAGGCCCCGTTCCTGCTCATGGTCCTGGGCATGCTCTTCGGCGCCGGGGTCATCTTCCTCGTGCTCCGCCAGCGGCGCGAGGTGGACCTCGTCTCGCACTTCCGCACCTGGCCCGAGGCCCTCGAGTGCTCGGGGTCCTCGCCGGTGTCGGTGGTGGCCGTCGACGACCTGGTCGAGCCGCCTGACCCCGAGCCGCTCGGACGCCGGGCCCGGATCAACATCGCCCTCGTCCTCGTGTTCAGCCAGGGCGTGCAGATCATCCTGGTGGCGACCGTGATCGGCCTCTTCTACGTCGGCTTCGGCCTGGTGGCCGTGCGGGAGACACCATGGCCTCCTGGGTCGGCGCCCCCCTGGACGTCATCGGCGAGGTCACGGTCTTCGGCCACCCGGTGGTCCTGACCTGGGACCTCATCCGGGTCGCGGGCCTGGTCGCCGCCTTCTCGGCCCTGCAGTTCACGTTCTCGGCCTTGACCGACCAGACCTACCGCGAGGAGTTCTTCGAAGGGATGCTCTCGGAGATGCGGGAGTCGCTGGCCACCCGGGCGGTGTACCTCGAGGCCCTGGTGGGTGCCCACCGAACCGAAGAGGTCGCGGAGTAGCGTCCCGCCGATGCGACCCCGCTCCGGCCTGCTGCTCGTCTTCGCCCTCGCGGTCACCGCCGTCGTCGGGCTCACTCCGCCGGCCGGCGCCGGTCCCGCTCCTTGCAGCGGTAGCCAGGTCGAGGTTCGGGGCCGGGTGACCGACGTCGCGACCGGCCTGCCGCTGGCCGAGACCACGAGCGTGGAGATCGGTGGGGTGTCGATCAAGTACGAGGATGGCGTCGGCACCAACCTCGCCAGTCGCTGGACGACGTGCCTGCTCCCGGGGACCTACAAGATCAAGTTCGTGGCCGACAGCTACCGGCCCGAGTGGTACCACGACCAGCCCAACGTCACCGTGGCCACCGTGGTCACCGTTGCCGCTCCCGGCCCCGTCGTGGTCAACGAGGCGCTCGTGCCCCGCGGTCGGGTCATCGCCGGCCGGGTGACGAATGCGAGCGGCGTGCCCAAGTTCGCCAGCGTCGGGATCTGGCGCCAGACCAGCACGGGGTGGCATTCGATCGACGGCATCGGCAACGACGAGGCCACCGGCTGGTACTCCTTCGTGGTCCCCGGGCCCGGGCGCTACCGGGTCTCGGCCGGCGTGGACCACCACAAGGCCCGCTTCGCCACCAGTGCCACGCACCTGAGCGTGGGCCGCATCATCACCATCGGGGTGGCGACGACCTTCGTCAACGACGTGCACGTCCGGGTGCCCTACTGCCCCGGGCCCACCGATGACATCTGCGTGCCGGCGGGCTTCCTCACCTGATTCCCCTTCACCGGTCCGCGGACCGTAACCAGCTCTGGTAGCGGTGGATCGTCTCGTACCCCATGCGGGCGTAGATCGCCTCGCCCATCGTCGAGGCCTGCAGGCTCTGGGCCGCCGCCCCCTGGTCGAAGGCCCAGTTGGTGACCCAGCGGCACACCGCCTCGCCCAGGCCCTTGCCCCGGGCGGCCTCGACGGTGCCGACCCAGTAGACGCCGGCGATGCCATGGCTGAGCAGCGCCTGGGCGGCGGCCACCGGCGCATCGCCGTCGTAGGCCACGACCACCGCCACATGGGGCTCCAGGACCCGGTCGAAGCGGTCGATGGCCTCGCCCATGGCCGTGTCGGGCATGCCCAGGGACGGGTAGGCGGCCGAGCCGACGGCCACGAAGTCGGTGATCCCGGCCTCGTCGGTGGCTCGGCGCAGCTCGATGCCCGCCGGTGGGTCGACGTCGGCCAGCCGCGCCCGACAGACCATCTCCGGTGCGTCCGCGAACGCCCAGAGGCCCGTGGCCTCGGCGTGGGCGGCGAGGTCGTCGTCGCCCGGACCGGTCACCAGGGTGTAGCCCCGCGACCACTGGTCGAAGAAGGCGTCGGCCTGGCTCAGCACCTGGGCCGGGTCCGCCGCGGGGTCGGTGCGGAAGACCCCGTTGAACACGAACGGGAAGTCCGTACCACTCGCGAACAGCGCCACACCCGGGACATCCCGGGCCTCGCCCCGGTCCGACCAGAGCGAGCTCTGCCGCCCGAACTCCACGTAGTTCAGGTGGGCCAGTCGGGCCAGGGTCAGGTCGTCGAGCACCCTCTGATCATGGCGGATGCCCGGCGGCGATGAGTCCGCTCCACCCGTGAGGTCCAAAGGAGGCAGACCAACGAGAGGAACCGACATGCTGCTCGAGGGCAGGACCGCGATCATCTACGGCGGCGGGGGTTCGATCGGCGGGGCCGTCGGTCGGGCCTTCGCCCGCGAGGGGGCGACCGTGCACCTCACGGGCCGGACCGCGCCGCCGCTGGAGGCGGTGGCCGACGACATCCGCGCCAACGGCGGGTCGGCCGAGACGGCGGTGGTCGACGCGCTGAATGAAGGCGCAGTCGATGCCCACGCAGACGCCGTGGCCTCCTCGTCCGGGGGCATCGACGTGTCGCTCAACGTGATCCAGCACGGCGACGTGCAGGGGACGCCGCTGGTGGAGATGTCGGTGGCCGACCTCGAGGCGCCGGTCGTCAACGGCCTGCGGACCAACTTCCTCACCACGCGGGCCGCCGCCCGCCACATGATCCCGCAGGGGTCCGGCGTTCTGCTCTTCTTCGGGGGCTACGGCGACCCGATGCCGGGCTACGACCTGGGCGGCCTGCAGATCGCCTTCCAGGCCATCGAGGCGCTGCGCCGCCAGCTGGCCTCCGAGCTCGGGAGGTACGGCATCCGGGCGCTGACCCTGCAGACGGCAGGGATCCTGGAGAGCATCACCGAGGACTTCCCGGGCAAGGACGAGGTGATCGAGATGACCGAGAGCTCGACCATGCTCGGTCGGGCGCCCACCCTGGAGGACGTCGGCCACGTCGCCGTCTTCGCCGCCTCGGACTTGTCCCGGTCGATGACCGCCACGGCCCTCAACATCACCTGTGGCACCGAAGTGGACTGAATCCGGCTGCCGCCCGCTCCGAGTGGCGTAGCGAACACGTGTTCGCTACGGTCGGGACCATGGGGTGGAGGAACCCTCCGGTCACGTGGTCGGAGCTGGAAGGTCGGCTCTCGGACCAGTGGGCCACGCCTTTGGACCAGTCCCACTGGCCGGGGGCCGACGGGGGCGACAGCCCGGCCTGGTCCCGCAAGCGGGACAAGTACGAAGCCCTCGCCCTGGAGCGGCGGAAGGCGGCCACGCCGTACGCCGAGCTGCACTGCCACTCCAACTTCAGCTTCCTGGACGGGGCCTCCCACGCCGAGGAGCTGGCCGAGGAGGCCGTCCGCCTGGGGCTGGAGGCCCTGGCTCTCACCGACCACGACGGCTTCTACGGCGTGGTCCGCTTCGCCGAAGCGGCCCGGGCCTATGGGCTGCCCACCGTCTTCGGCGCCGAGCTGACCCTGGGGATGACCGCGCCCCAGATGGGCGCGGCCGACCCCGAGGGCGACCACCTGGTCGTCCTGGCCCGGGACCCGACCGGCTACGCCCGGCTGGGGACGGCCATCAGCGCGGCGCAGATGGCGGGGGAGAAGGGGGCGCCCCGCACCTCCCTGTCGGCCCTGGCCGGTGACGCCGCGGCCCGGGACCACTGGCTGGTGCTGACCGGCTGCCGTAAGGGGGCGGTGCCCCGGGCGCTGGTCGAGCGGGGGCCGGCGGCCGCCCAGCGGGAGCTGACCCGCCTGGTCGACGCCTTCGGGCGGGAGAACGTGGCCGTCGAGCTCTGGGACCACGGCGACCCGATGGACAGCGCCCGCAACGACGGGCTGGCCGAGGTCGCCGTCCGGACCGGGGTCGACGTGGTGGCCACCAACAACGTCCACTACGCCACGCCCTCCCGCCGCCGCCTGGCCACCGCCCTGGCCGCCGTCCGGGCCCGCCGCTCCCTCGATGAGATCGACGGCTGGCTCCCGGCCGCCGCCGGCGCCCACCTGCGCTCAGGCGACGAACAGGCCCGCCGCTTCGCCCGCTACCCCGGCGCGGTGGACCGGGCCGCCGCCCTCGGCCGCGAGTGCGCCTTCGACCTGCAGCTGGTGGCCCCGAACCTCCCGCCGTTCCCCTGCCCCCCGGGCCACGACGAGATGTCCTTCCTCCGCCTGCTGACCGAGCAGGGCGCGCTCGGGCGATACGGCACGCGGGCCGAGCACCCGGTGGCGTATCAGCAGATCGACCACGAGCTGGACATGATCGAGGTGCTCGGGTTCCCGGGCTACTTCCTGGTGGTCTGGGACATCGTGCGCTTCTGCCGGGAGGCGGGCATCTACTGCCAGGGGCGGGGGTCGGCGGCCAACTCCGCGGTCTGTTACGCCCTCGGGGTCACCAACGCCGACGCCGTGAAGCTGGGCCTGCTCTTCGAGCGCTTCCTGTCCCCGGAGCGGGACGGCCCGCCCGACATCGACATCGACATCGAGAGCGACCGTCGGGAGGAGGCCATCCAGTACGTCTACGAGCGCCACGGCCGGGCCTACGCCGCCCAGGTGGCCAACGTCATCACCTACCGGGCCCGCTCGGCGGTGCGGGACATGGCCAAGGCCCTGGGCCACGCCCCCGGCCAGCAGGACGCCTGGGCCAAGCAGATCGACCGCTGGAGCCACGTGTCCGACAGCGAGCACCAGCGGGGCCCCGACGGCCACGTCGACCACGACATCCCCGCCGAGGTGCTGGCCCTGGCCGCCGAGGTCGAGGACTTCCCCCGCCACCTGGGCATCCACTCCGGGGGCATGGTCATGTGCGACCGGCCGGTGGCGGAGGTCTGCCCGGTCGAGTGGGGGCGCATGGAGAACCGCAGCGTCCTGCAGTGGGACAAGGACGACTGCGCCGCGGCGGGCCTGGTCAAGTTCGACCTGCTCGGCCTGGGGATGCTCTCCGCCCTCCGCTACTGCATCGAGCTGGTGGCCGAGCACGAGGGGGCCCAACTGGACCTGGCCACCCTCCCGCACGAGGACCCCGAGGTCTACGCCATGTTGTGCGCGGCGGACACGGTGGGGGTCTTCCAGGTCGAGAGCCGGGCCCAGATGGCCACCCTGCCCCGCCTGAAGCCCCGCACCTTCTACGACCTGGTGGTCGAGGTCGCCCTCATCCGCCCCGGCCCCATCCAGGGCGGCTCGGTGCACCCCTACATCCGCCGCCGGAACGGCCAGGAGGCGGTGACCTACCTGCACCCCCTGCTCGAGAAGTCGCTGGAGAAGACCATGGGCATCCCCCTCTTCCAGGAACAGCTCATGCAGATGGCCATCGACGTGGCCGGCTTCACCGCATCGGAGGCCGACGAGCTGCGCCAGGCCATGGGCTCCAAGCGCAGCGTGGCCCGCATGGAGCGACTGCGGGGTCGGTTCTTCGCCGGCATGGCCGAGCGGGGGATCACCGAGCCGGTGGGCGAGAAGATCTGGGAGAAGCTGGCCGCCTTCGCCAACTTCGGCTTCCCCGAGAGCCACTCGGTGAGCTTCGCCTACCTGGTCTACGCCTCCTCCTGGCTGAAGCGGTACCACCCGGCCGCCTTCTGCGCCGCCCTGCTCAACGCCCAGCCCATGGGCTTCTACTCGCCCCACACCCTGGTCCAGGACGCCCGGCGCCACGGCGTCGAGATCCGCACCCCCGACGTCAACGCCAGCGCCGCCCAGGCCACCCTCCAAGCGGGCTCGACCAGCTCGCCGGGCCCCGACCCGTCGACCTGGGGGCGGGGCGGGCCGGTGGTGCGATTGGGGATCGGGGTGGTGCGGGGGATCGGGGAGGACCTGGCGACCGCCATCGCCGCCGGGCGGCCCTACGGGGGTCCCGAGGACCTGGCCCGGCGCACCGGGGCCACGCTGGCCCAGCTGGAGGCCCTGGCCACGGCGGGGGCCTTCGGCTGCTTCGGCCTCGACCGCCGCTCGGCCCTGTGGGGGGCCGGGGCCGTGGCCCAGGGCGGGGCCGATCGCCTGGCCGGGGTGGTCACCGGGGTGACGGCGCCGATGCTCCCGGGCATGGAGCCCCGGGAGGAGTCCCTGGCCGACCTGTGGGCCACCGGCATCAGCCCCGACGGCCACCCCACCCGCTTCGTCCGCGAGGAGCTGGACCGACGGGGCGTGGTCACCGCCGTCGCCCTGAAGACGATGCCCGACGGGGTCCGGGTGCAGGTCGGCGGGGTGGTCACCCACCGCCAGCGCCCGGCCACGGCCTCGGGCATCACCTTCCTCAACCTGGAGGACGAGACCGGCCTGGTCAACGTGGTCGTCTCCAAGGGCTGCTGGGCCCGCTACCGCAAGGTGGCCCGCGCCACCCCGGCCCTGATCGTGCGAGGGACGCTGGAGCAGGTCGAGGGCGTCACCAACGTGGTGGCCGACAAGCTCGAGCCCCTCCCCGTCCCCACCCCACAACCCAGCCGCGACTTCCGCTGATCAGCCCCCACCCCCCCTCGTTCTGGAACCTGTCGCTTGTGACGGGCCGCGAGTTTCAGGTTCCAGAACCGGTGGCTTCGTCGGTGGCGGGGGCGGTGACGGCGGTGACGGCGGTGACGAGGGCCTCGCGGGCGCGGGCGACGCGGCTGCGGATGGTCCCGACGGGACAGCCCACGGCCTCGGCCGCTTCGGCATAGCGCAGGCCCAGGACCTGGGTCAGGACGAAGGCGGCGCGCTGGTCGGGGTCGAGGCCGGCCAGGAGCACGTCGAGGTCGACGGCCCCGGTCGGGTCGGCGACCGTCTCGACCGCCTGCCCGTCGTTGCGGGCCACGATCCGCCGGCGGCGGGTCCGGCGGCGGACCTCGTCGATGCAGACGTGGCGGGCGATGCCGAGGAGCCAGAGGCGCACCGGGCTCTCCCCCCGGAAGCGGGGGAGGGCCGTGATGGCCCGGGCGTAGACGTCCTGGGTCAGGTCGTCGGCGTTCTGGCGGTCGACGAGATGGGCGCACAGCCGCCACACGTCGGCCTGAGTGCCCCGGACGAGGTCGGACAGGGCCACGCGATCGCCACCGGCAGCCCGCAAGGCCAGTTCGGTCAGCCGGTCGTCAGACATCTCGGGCCCACGCCGGGAACCAGACGGGGGGTTGGTTCGACAGGTAGGGCATGCGTTGTGATCAGAGTCGAGATGTGCTGTCCGCCCGGTTGGACGGTGAGGCCACGGCCGACGAACTGGCCGTGCTGGACCGTCATCTTGCCAGCTGCGCGGCCTGCACCGACTTCGCCTCCTCGCTGACGGCCCTCGACCGGGTCACCCGCCTGACGCCGGCCGAGCCCGTCCCCGATCTGGCCGGCGCGGTCATGGCCGCCAACCCGCCCGTGCTCCGCGACCCGCGGCGGGAGGCGGCCCGATGGAGCCTCGTGGTCGTCGCCCTGGCTCAGCTCGTCATCGCCCTCCCGTCGCTGCTCACCGGCCCCAGCGGTGAAGCGGTGCACACGACCCGCGAGCTGGGCAGCTGGTCCGCGGCCCTCGCCGTCGGGCTCCTCGTCGCCGCCTGGCAGCCCGCCCGGGCCCGGGGGATGCTCCCGTTGGGCCTCGTGCTGGCCGGGGTCCTGAGCCTCGGGGCCCTGGTCGACATCATCTCGGGGGCGACCGCCGGGGCCGGCGAAGCCGTCCACCTGCTGGAGGTGGCCGGCGTGGCTCTGCTCTGGCTCGTGGCCCACCGTGACGAGGGCGCCCGTTCGACCCGGCCGGTCCTCGCTCGGTGAGGCGACTGCTCGCCGCCGCGGCCCTGGTCGCGGCGCTCCTCCTGCTCGGTGCCGCCCCGGCGTCGGCCCACGCCGTCCTCGAGGCGTCGACCCCGGGCGACGGCGCCCGCCTCGACACCCCCCCGGAGAGCGTCCGTCTCGAGTTCAACGAGCCCGTGTCGGCCGATCTGGGCGGGCTGCGAGTGTTCTCGGCCGACGGGGACCGGGTCGATGTCGGCGAGACCCGCTCGGACCGCGAGGTGGTCGAGGTCGACCTGCAGAACGACCTGGCCGACGGCGCGTACGTCGCCACGTACCGAGTCGTGTCCGACGACGGCCATCCGGTCCAAGGCGGCCTGGTCTTCAGTGTCGGCGACAGCGAGGCCGACCCGGCCCTGATCAGCCAGTTCTTCGACGAGGGCTCGGACCGGGCCTGGGAGATCGCCGGCGCCGTCTTCCGGTTCCTGGCCTACGCCGGGGTGTTGCTGGCCGCGGGTGGTGCCTTCTTCCTGGCCTTCGTCCACGACGGCGGGCCCGAGGTCGACCACCTGCGCCGCCTCGTCCGCCGCGCTGCGGTCGTCGGCGCCGTGGGGATCCTGGCCGCCCTCCCGATCCAGGCCGCGCTGGGCACGGGCCAGGGCTTGGGCGCCATCACCCAGAGCGGGGTGCTGGGCGAGGTGCTGCAGGAGGGGGTGGGCCTGGCCACGTTCGTCGGCTTGGTCGGCCTGGTCCTGCTCGTGCTCGGCGGGACCCGTCGGGCCGTGATCGGGGCCGGCGTGCTGCTCGCCGCCGGCTCGTTCGCCCTGAGCGGCCACACCCGCAGCACGGACAACGAGCTTCTCGCCGTGAGCGCCGCCGTCGTGCACACCGTGACCGCCGCCGTGTGGTTCGGCGGGTTGGTCCTCCTGGCGGTGGTCCTCTGGGGTCGCCGCGACGAGGACGACCACTCCTCCTCGGCCGGCATGGTGGGCCGGTTCTCCCTCGTGGCCACGGTCTGCGTCCTCGCCGTCGGGGCCGCCGGGGTCGTGCTGTCATGGTCCGAGGTCCGGGCCCTGCGGGCGCTGACCTCGACGACCTACGGCTGGACCCTGCTGGCCAAGGTCGGGGTCGTTCTGCTCGTCGGCCTCATCGGGGCCCACAACCGGTTTCGGGTCGTCCCCGCCATACAACGCTCGCCGGCGGCTCCTCGGGCCTGGTCGCTGCTGCGCAAGAGCGTCCGCCTCGAGGCGATGGCCCTCGTCGTGGCCATCGCCCTGACGGCCGTCCTGGTCAATGTCACCCCCGCCCGCAGCGCGGCGGGCATCGGGGAGATCTTCAGCGAGACCGTGACTCTCGGTGACGCCGGCTCGGTCAACGTCGTCGTCGACCCCAATCGGGCCGGCCGCAACGCCATCCACCTCTACTTCTACGACGAGGACGGTCGGCCGGCCGAGATCGCCGACGACGTCAGCGTCAGCCTGTCGCTGCCGTCCGACGACATCGGGCCCATCGTGCGGGAGCCCTTCCGGGCCGGGCCCGCCCACTTCCAGATCGACGGGAACGAGCTCGTCACCGGTGGTCGCTGGACCATCGCGGTGACGGCCAACATCTCCCGCTTCGAGTCGGCGACCGGCGAGGTCGAGGTCCTCGTCGGCGGCTGAGCGTTGTCCATCATCCAAACCAAGGGAGCGTCATGAAGAAGCTGTTGATCGTGCTCGGTGGGGCGGGCGTCCTGCTCGTGGGGCTGGCCGCCCCGGCATCGGCCCACATCGAGCCCACCGTCGAAGAGGCGCCCGCCGGAGGCGAACTCACCTTTGCGTTGGTCGTGCCCCATGGTTGTGAGGACGACTCGGACACGGTGAAGCTCGAGGTCCAGATGCCCGAAGGCGTCGAGTCGGCCACGCCTCAGTTCCTCCCCGGCTGGGAGGCGACGGTGGACGATGCCGGGCCGGTGGTCGTGACCTGGGAGGGTGGCCCACTGCCCCACGACCAGTTCATGGAGTTCGGCCTGTCGGTCGGCCTGCCGGACACCCCGGGGGAGACGGTCCTGTTCCCGACCATCCAGACCTGCGAGAGCGGCGAGGAGGTGTCCTGGATCGAGGAGACACCCGAGGGCGGCGAGGAGCCGGATCATCCGGCTCCGGCCATCGCGCTGACCGAGGCCGAGGAGGAAGGGCACGATCACGCCGAGGAGCCGACGGCCACGACGATGGCCGATGACGACCACGGATCCGAGGACGCCGCGGCGTCGGACTCGGGGGAGAGCGAGGACGGTGACAGCAACGGCCTCGCCGGACTAGCCCTGATCCTCGGCATGTTGGGCTTCCTCCTCGGCGGGTATGCCGTGGTGACCATTCGCAAGGCATCCTGACGGGGTGAACGCCTGGGCCATCGCTCGTCGGGCGATGGCCCTGGCGGTGGTCGGGCTGGTCCTCGGGGCCGGCCCGGCCGCCGCGGATGCGGCCAAGCCGGGGGACTACTCGTCGGAGGTCACCTCCGTCGAGCCCGACCCGGGTGGCTTCACCATCGAGACGGCGGGGGGCGACGCCTTCCTGTCGCTCACCGTCGACGAGGGCACCGAGGTCGTCGTCGAGGGGTACCAGGGCGAGCCCTACCTCCGCTTCAACGCCGACGGCACCGTGGAACGTAACCGGAACTCCCAGGCCACCTACATCAACGACGCCCGCTTCGGCGGGGGTGACCTGATCCCGGATCGGCTGGTCGGAGACCAGGCGGCCGACCTGGAGCCGGACTGGGAGCAGATCGCCACCAACGGGTCCTACGCCTGGCACGACCACCGCACGCACCTCATGACGCCCGACCCACCGGTGGGCCGCGGGGAGTCCTTCGAGTGGCTCGGTCCCGTCCAACTGGAGGTCGACGGGCAATCGGTGACGGTCAACGGCGAGATCACCTATCACGATGCGGTCTCGCCCATCCCGTGGTTCGCCCTCGCCCTGCTGGTCCTCATCGGCCTCGGCGTCTGGGGCGTGCGCCTGCCCGACCGGGTGCCCGCCGTCCTCGTCCTCGGCGTCGGCCTGCTCGCCGCGGGCGTCGCCGGGGTGGGCTACACCAGCCTGCCGTCGGGCACCGGGGCATCGATCGTCCCGGTCGTGGTGGCGCTGGTCGCCGTGGTCCTGGCCCTCGTCGCCGTGTTCGTCGAGCGGCTGCGGATGGTCGGCCTGCTCGCCGGCGGGGTGTTCCTGGCCACCTGGGGCGTGTTCCGGCTCGCGGTGCTGTCGAACCCGGTGCTCCCGACCGACGTCCCGTTCGCCTTCGAGCGGCTGGTCACCGCCCTGGCCCTCGGGGTCGGCGTCGGCGCCGTGATCGTGGCCTTCCGCTCCGGCGCCCTCACCCTCTCCCTCATGCCGGATCTGGCGGAGGAGTAGTCCCGCCTCCGGCCAGAACGAGGGTGGACCGGGGGCGGCGTACGCTCCGGCGCGCATGGTGAGTTTCCCGGTCCGGCTGCTGGCGTTCGTCGCCGGCGCGTCGGTCGTGCTGTGGGTGGTGCGGGCCGCGGTGTGGACCGTGGTGGTGCCGCGGCCGGAGCAGGTGTGGCTCACCCGGGCCCTGTTCCTGGTGGTGCGCAGGCCCTTCGAGTTCTTCGCCTGCCGTGCCCACACCGTGACCCAGCGTGAGGCCATTCGGGCCCGCTACGGCCCGACGACCCTGATGTTGATGCCCTTGGCCTGGGTGACCGGGGTGATGATCGGGTTCGTGCCCATCTACTGGGCCCTCGGCGCGGAGCCCATCGGCGAGGAGTTCGTGCTGTCGGGGTCGTCGGTCACCACGCTGGGCTTCTCCCGACCCAACGAGGGCCCGGCGCTGGGGGCCTCGGTCGTCGAGGCGGTGATCGGCCTCGGCCTGGTCGCCCTCCTCATCAGCTTCCTGCCCACCATGTACGGCCACTTCTCCCGCCGCGAGCACCTGGTGGCCAAGCTCTCCAGCCGAGCGGGCACACCGCCGACGCCCGCCGAGATGTTCATCCGCCACCACCGCCTCGAGCGTCTCGAGCAGCTCGACGACATGTGGCCGGACTGGGAGGACTGGTTCGTCGAGCTCGAAGAGAGCCACACCACCTATCCGGCGCTCGTCCACTTCCGCTCCATCGACGACCACCGCTCCTGGCTCACGGGCGCGGGGGCCGTGCTCGACGCCGCCGCCCTGCGGTCGTCCACCCTCGACATCCCGCGGCAGGCGAGAGCCGAGCTGACCATCCGGTCGGGCTACCTCGCCCTGCGGGCCGTCGCCGACTTCTTCGGGATCCACCACGAGCGGCGGCCCCAGCCCACCGATCCCATCTCGATCCACAAGGCCGAGTTCGACGGCGTCTACGAACAGCTCCGGGCCGCCGGGGTCCCGCTGAAGCCGGACCGGGACCAGTGTTGGCGGGACTTCGCCGGCTGGCGGGTCAACTACGACCGGGTGCTGCTCGAGCTCTGCGCCCTCGTGCAGCCGCCGCCCGCCCTGTGGTCCTCGGACCGGATGGGCGACCTGCCCCGGCTCAGTTTCCGCCGGCCGCGGCGCCGCACGTTCGTCGAAGAAGGGGAGTGAGATGAGCTTCGAGGTGCCCGAGCACGTCCGTCCGGTACGCGCGGCCGTGGAGGCCTTCATGCGGGAGCGGGTCGAGCCCGCCGAGCCCGAGCTCCACGCCGGCGACGAGGCGGCGCGCGACCTGCTGCGGGGCCTGCAGGCCGAAGCCAAGGCCGAGGGACTGTGGGCCCTGGGGCACCCGGCCGAGCTGGGCGGCGGGGGGCTGCCCTTCCTGGACTACGTCTACGTCAACGAGGTCCAGGGCCGCAGCGAGTTCGGTCAGCTCGCCCTCGGCACCTTCACCCTCCAGGACTCCCTGATGCTGGACAAGTACGCCAGCCCGGAGTGGCGGGAGCGCTACCTCGCGCCCCTCGTGGCGGCGGAGATCTCGCCCAGCTTCGCCATGACCGAGCCCGAGGTGGCGTCGTCGGACCCCACCCAGCTGCAGACCGCGGCCGTGCTCGACGGCGAGGAGTGGGTCATCAACGGCCTGAAGTGGTTCACGACCGGAGCCAACCGGGCCGCGTACACGACGGTCATGTGCCGGACCGAGCCCGACGCCCCCGACCACCGGGCCTTCTCGATGATCGTGGTCCCGACCGACACGCCGGGTTACGAGATCGTCCGCGAGACCCCGGTGCTCGGCATCAGGGGCGGCCACTGCGAGGTCCGCTACACCGACGTGCGGGTCCCGGCCGCCAACCTGCTCGGGCCCCGCGGCCACGGCTTCCAGATCGCCCAGGACCGGCTGGGCCCGGGTCGGATCTTCCACTGCATGCGCTGGCTGGGCCAGGCCCAGCGCGCCTTCGAGCTGCTCTGCGAGCGCCTGAACGCCCGGGTCGCCTTCGGCGAGCCGCTGTCGCACAAGCAGCTGATGCAGCAGCACGTGTTCGAGTCCTACGCCGAGATCCAGGCCTGCCGCCTGCTCACGCTCCAGGCCGCGGAGCGCATCGACGCCGGCGACCAGGCCCGGGTCGAGATCGGCACCATCAAGGTGGTCGGGGCCCGGATGCTGCACAACGTCATCGACCGGGCGATCCAAGCCCACGGAGCCAAGGGCCTGACCGACGACACCCCGCTCAGCTTCATGTACCGCTCGGCCCGCTTCGCCCGGATCTACGACGGCCCCGACGAGGTCCACGTCCACACCGTCGCCCGACGCATCCTCAAGCAATCGAGAGATGGCACGCCCGTTGCCTTTTGACTGGCTTCGCTTCGCTCAGCAAGTCCGGCGCCGCCGAAGCTGAGGGTCTGCGGCGCTGACTCACAGCTTCGCTCCGATTGCGCAGCCTGACGAACGTGAATCAGGCGCTATGCGACCGGTACGGCGCGGGCGGCTTCGTCGATCTGGAAGTACTCGGCCCGGTGGAAGCCACCGAGCTTGGCCACGAGGTTGGACGGCACCTGCTGGACGCGCCGGTTCAGGTCCCGGACGTTGCCGTTGAAGATGCGCCGAGCGGCCTGGATCCGGTTCTCGGTGGCGGCCAGCTCCTTCTGGAGCTCCAGGAAGTGGGCGTCGGCCTTCAGGTCGGGGTAGGCCTCGGCCACGGCGAACAGCTGCTTGAGCCCGTCCACGAGCAGGTTCTCGGCCGGGGCCTGGTCCTCGGGGGCGCCGGTGGCGGCGACGGCCTGGCTCCGAGCCCGGATCACCGTCTCCAGCGTCTCGCGCTCGTGGGCGGCGTAGCCCTTCACGGTGGCCACCAGGTTGGGGATGAGGTCGTAGCGCCGGCGCAACTCGGTGTCGACGGTGGACCAGGAGTTCTCCACCATCTCCCGCTGCAGGGCGAAGCGGTTGTAGGACGCCCAGATCCAGCCCACCAGCACCACACCACAGCCGATCAGCACGGCCAGCGTCACGCTCATCGGGGCGGCGTCGGTTCGACGATGTCCGGCAGGTCGGGGTGGAACTCCCGCACCACGGGCGGGATCAACTCGCGGAAGCGGGTCGACAGCCCGACCAGCGACAGGCACAGCTTGGCGGGGAGCTGGGGGGCGGCGACCAGGACCCAGCGGCCCCGCACCTCGAACTGGAACTGTCCGTCGGTCGACAGCAGCAGTTCCATCATCTGGGGGTCGAGGAACATCCGGGCGAACCGCTCGTCCTCGGAGGTGACCATGAAGCGGCGGTTGAACGCCTCGGACTCCAGGTCGATCGACGGCATCCCGACCTTCTCGAGGAGGCGGGTGGCCACGGTGTCGGGCTGCACGACCAGGTGGGGGAAGGCGTGGTCGGTCTCGGTCAGGCAGCAGGTCATGTACCGGTAGTGGCTCTCCTGGGTCCCGTCTTCGGTCTGCTTCTCGTCCCAGGTGGTCAGGTCGAAGAGGCGGACCGGGGCGCCGTCGGCGGACTGGCCGACGATCATGTTCTCGACCATCGAGCGGTTGCCGAGGCGGAAGATCTGGAACGGCACCCGGGTGGAGGCGAACCAGTCCTCCTCGGTGTAGACGAAGCCGTTGGCCGCGGCCAGCTTCTGCAGGTCCAGGTTGCGGTCGGCCTTGCGCTTGAACGCGACCGTGGTCATGACACCGAAGGCCACGAAGCCGACCAGCATGAGCCACACCACCACGGGTCTCCTTCGGCCGTCGCCTGCGCCCCCTGAGTGATCGCGGGCCCCCGACGCGCCGCTACCTTCGCCCCGGTGACCTCCCGCTTCGCCCACGACACCGCGGTGACCGCGCTCGGCGACGGCCGCTACCGGGCCGGGATCGACCCCGGGTGGCGGGTGGAGCGCCCGAACGGGGGCTATGTGGCCGCCATCCTGCTCCGGGCGGTGACCACGGAGCTGGCCGACCCCGAGCGGGTGGCGCGCTCGATGACCGTGCACTACCTGCGCCCGCCCGAGGACGGCCCGGTCGAGGTCGACGTCG
This sequence comes from uncultured Microthrixaceae bacterium, assembly GCA_963725155.1. Lineage (GTDB taxonomy): Bacteria > Actinomycetota > Acidimicrobiia > Acidimicrobiales > DATDAH01 > DATDAH01. The sequence continues at coordinate 308,383 of CAVRXU010000008.1, read as the reverse complement.
CCGTCGAGCGCACGGGCCGCACGATGAGCGCGGTGTCAGCCCGCCTGCTCCAGGACGGCCGGTTGCTGGCCTTGGTGCTGGTGTCGGCCGGGCTGGCGCGGGAGGCCTACGAGTTCGACGACGCGCCCATGCCCGACGTCCCGCCGCCCGAAGACTGTGCCGTGCTCGCCCGCCCGCCGTTCCCCATCCCGATCCGGGAGCAGATCGAGAGCCGTCACGCCATCGGCCCGCAGCCGTTCAGCACGCCCGGTGAGCCGGTCACCGGCGGTTGGCTGCGCATGGTCGAGCCGGAGCCGACCGATGCCCACGTCCTGGTCCAGATGACCGACGCCTGGGTGCCGGCGATCTTCGGGGCCGCGACCGACCGCTTGGGCGTGCCCACGGTGGACCTCACCGTGCACCTCCGCCGGACCCCTACGCGTGAGGACGACGGGTGGCTCCTGGTCCGCTTCCGGACCCGAGTGGCGGCAGAGGGCTACCTCGAGGAGGACGGTGAGATCTGGGGCCGTTCGGGGCGCCTGCTGGCCCAGTCCCGTCAGCTCGCCGCCATCCTGTGACCGTGCGCCGCCGGGCTGTCGTGTCCGGCCGGGTGCAGGGCGTCTGGTACCGGGACACGGCCCGCCAGGAGGCCGAACGTCTCGGAGTGGCCGGCTCGGCGGCGAACCGGCCCGACGGCCGGGTGGTCCTGGAGGCGGAGGGCGAGGCGACGGCGGTCGAGGCCTTCCTGGCGTGGGCCGGCGAAGGCCCACCCCGGGCCCGCGTCGACGCCGTCACCGTCGAGGCGATCGAACCGACCGGCGAGACCGGCTTCACCGTCACCTGGTAGCAGGGGGTTTCGTTCAGCCGTCTTCGGTGAAAGCGGGGGCGGCGCGGCCGATGAGGCTGGCCGAGCCGTAGGAGGCGGCCTGGACGGCGGTGACCACGGAGTTGGGGTCACCCGCACCGACAGGCAGGGGTTGGTCCAGGGCGTAGAGCGTGAACACGATGCGGTGGGCGAACCCGTCCTGCGGGCAGGGACCGGAGTAGGCGGCGACACCGGCGCTGTTGAGCCGCACGTCCGCGCCGCCGGGCGGCTCTCCCAGGCGGGCCCGGGTCGTGCCCGGCGGGATGCCGGTGACGACCCACTGGGCGACACCGTCGGCATCGACGTCCTGGACGACCAGGGCCAACTCGGTCACTCGGCGGGGCGGGTCGGTCCACTCCAGCTCCGGGGACCGGTCCCCACGGCAGGTCGCGCTACGGGGCATCGTGGCTCCGGGCGCGAAGTCCGGGCTGGAGAGGGTCAGGCCACCGGGGCCGACGCCCTGGAGCGGTGCGTCCTCGTCGATGATGGGGACCGGGGTCGTGGTCGGCACCGGCACGGCGGTCAACTCGGGGTTCGGGTCGGCCAGGTGCCGCCCGTCGTCGGGTCCACAAGCGGCCAGGACCAGGACGGTCAGGGCCGTGCCGACCAGCCAGCGGGGGGGACGGGAGGGGAGCGACACCGGGGCAGTATTCCGCCTGACCGGTCGGAGGCGGCGGATCGAGCCCCTTCCGGTGCGGTCCTACGCTCCGGGCATGACGACCATCCATCACGACGCCGACGGTGACCTCGAGGTCCTGGCCGGCCAGCACGTGGCCGTCGTCGGCTACGGGAACCAGGGCCGCTCGTGGGCCCTCAACCTGCGGGACTCGGGGTTGGACGTCCAGGTCTGCGTCCGAGCCGACGCCACCCGGGACCAGGCCGAGGCCGACGGGTTCGCGGCCGCCGAGGTGGCCGCGGCAGACGACGCCGACGTGGTCTGCATCTTGGTGCCCGACGACGCCATCCCGTCCCTGGGCCTGGCGCCGGGCCAGTCGGCGCTGACCCTCGTGGCCAGCGGCTACACGCTGGCCTTCGACCGGTTCGCCCCGGCCGGCGACATCGGGATGGTCGCGCCCCGCATGCTCGGTCCCGAGGTCCGGCGGTGTTACGAGGAGGGCCGCGGGTTCATCACCGCCGTCGGCGTGCACCGGGACGTCACGGGCACGGCCCAGGCCCGCACGCTGGCCGTGGCCAAGGGCATCGGTGGCCTGCGCCAAGGCGCCATCGAGCTCACCGCCGAGCAGGAGGCCGTCCTCGATCTCGCCGTCGAGCAGGTTCTGTCCCCGGCCTTGACCCACGTGTCCAACAACTTCGTCAGCGTGATGCTGGACCAGGGCATCCCGCTGGAGGCGATCATCACCGAGCTGGTCCTGTCGGGCGAGGTGGAGCGCACCTATCGCCTCCTGCGGGAGGAGGGCTTCGCCCGGCAGATGGCGTACCACTCGCCGACCAGCCAGTACGGCCAGCTGTCGCGTCGGGGTCGCTACGACCACCTGGACGTCGGGGCCACCATGCGGGAGCTGGTCGACGACATCACGTCCGGGCGCTTCGCCGACGAGTGGGACGCCGAGCAGGACACGGGCCACGCCCGGCTGGCGGCCCTGACCGCGGCCCATGCCGGCCCGGACGTCCAGGCGTTCGAGGACGAGATGCGGACCCGGCTCGGGGAGCGCGCCGCGGGCTGACCCGCGGGCGGCGTACTCCGGCCGCAAGACCACCTACCCTGAGGCCATGACGCTGCGCAGCCTCGCGGAGCAGCTCCGACGCCTGGCCCCGATCGGCGGGGCCAGCCGGACGGAGTACGGCGGAAGGTGATGGACGACAAGCCCCGGAACCTCCGCTCCATGCTCACGGAGGCCAAGGACGCGTCCGAGCTGATGCTCGACTTGGCCTATGCCTCGGTCTACTTCGGCGACCCGGACATGGCCGAGGAGGTCGACGAGCTCGAGGACCAGATGAACGACCTGGTCCACGACATGCGGGCCGTCTGCATCCTGGCCGCCCGAAAGCCGAGCGAGGCCGACGAGATGGCCTCGGTGCTGCAGGTCATCAGCGCCATCGAACGCATCGCCAACGCCGCGGCCAACATCGCCCGCATCGTCACCCACCGCCTGGGCATCCCCCGGGAGCTGGTGGCCGACCTGTCCGAGGCCGAGGAGGTGGCCCACCGCGTCCTCATCCGGGAGGGCTCGCACATGGCCCACCGCCCGCTCGCCGCTCTGGAGCTACCGGTGGCCACGGGCATGCGCATCATGGCCATCCGCCGGGGCCGGGAGTGGATCATCGACGAGATCCGGGGCGACCAGGTCATCCTCCCCGGTGACGTGCTCTTCTGCGAGGGCTCGCCGGCCGGGATCACCCGTCTCAGGGAGCTGGCCGGGGCGTCGGCCTGGACCCCCGCGCTGGTGCCCGACGGCGCCGTCTTGACCGACCTCGACCGGGCGGTCGACACGTTGGTGGAGATGAAGAACATCTCCGAGGCCGCCGTCGGCCTGGCCTACTCCGCCCTCGTGCTCGGCGACCGCAGCCTGGCCCTGGAGGTCCGTCACCTGGAGGACCGGCTGGACGAGATGAAAGACCGTCTCGAGGTCTGGGTCCTGCGGGCCGGGGCCGCCGACATCGACCCGTCGCCCCTTCGGGGCCTGCTGGCCCTCTCCCAGGCGGCCGAGGACATCGGTGACCAGGCCCAGCAGATGGTCTGGCTGATCGAGCACGGCGAGGAGATCCACCCCATCCTCGGCATCGCCCTGGGCGAGAGCGACGAGGTGGTGCTGCGCATCCCCGTCGCTCCCGGATCCGACGCCGACGGGGCCAAGCTCAGCGAGCTGGAGCTGGAGATCGAGCCCGGCTTCCAGATCCTGGCCATCAAGCGGGACGGTCGCTACCGCTACCAACCTCGCCGCTACGTCCAACTCCAGGCCGGCGACGAGCTCATCGTCAGCGGACCCGACGAGGGTCGCGCCCTCATGGCTGAACGCCTCGGCTGGCGGTTCACCCTCGACGAGGAGACCGGCGAGCACGAGCTCCTCCCCCTCGACCGGGTCAGCTGACCGCAAGTTCAGGGGTCAGATGTAGCCGCGGAGCTCGACGGATTCGGCGACCCGGCGGACGCCGATGGCGTAGGCGCCCGAGCGCAGCGAGCACCGGAGGTAGTCGGCCATCTCCCGGGTGGCGGCGTACGCCTTCAGGAGGCGATCGGCCAGCCGCTGGTTGAACTGGGCCTCGTCCCACGTGAACTGCTGGATGTTCATCGTCCACTCGAAGTAGCTGCCCACGACGCCACCGGCGTTGGCCAGGATGTCCGGGATGACGGCGACGCCCATCTCGCGCAGGGCCCCGTCCCCGTCGGGCGTGACGGGGTAGTTGGCCGCCTCGACGACGATGCCGGCCTTCACCTCATGGGCGTTGGCGCCGGTCACGACCTGGCCGAGGGCGGCGGGGATGAGCACGTCGCACTCGATCTCGAGCAGGTCCTCGTTGTCGATGACCGTCACGCCGTCGGCGTCGGCCAACCCGCCGCCGTTCAGGACGGTCCGGCACAGGTCGATGACGTCCAGGCCGTCGGGGTGGTGGACACCACCGTGCACGTCGGAGACGGCGACGACCTTGGCCCCTCGGGCCACCGCCTCGAGCGAGGCCCACGAACCCACGTTGCCGAAGCCCTGGATGGCCACGGTCGCGTTCTCCATGGTCCGACTCTCGGCGTGCAGATGGGCGTCCAGCACCTCGATGCAGCCCCGACCAGTGGCCTGCTCCCGCCCCGGCGCCCCGCCGAGGGCCACTGGCTTGCCGGTGACGATCGCCGGAGTGTGGCCCTCGACCCGCCCGTAGGCGTCCATCATCCACGCCATGGTCTGGGCGTTGGTGCCGACGTCGGGCGCCGGGATGTCCCGATAGGGCCCGAGGACGTGGTGGATGACGCCGATGAAGCGCCGGGTCAGGCGCTCGAGCTCCTTGTGGCTGAGGGGGGTGGGGTCGATCTCGATGCCGCCCTTGGCCCCACCGAACGGGATGTCGACCAGGGCCGTCTTCCACGTCATCAGTGACGCCAAGGCCCTGACCTCGTCCAGGTCCGCCGTCGGGTGGTAGCGGATCCCGCCCTTGTATGGGCCCCGGGCCCCGTTGTGCTGGACCCGGTAGCCCCGGGCCACGACCAGGTCGCCGTTGTCCAGGGTCAGCGGGACCTGAGCCTGCACCTCCCGGTAGCTGCTGCGCAGGACGGTGTGGAGCTTCTCGTCCAGCTCGAGCAGCCGGGCGGCTTCGTCGAAGTAGGTGAGGACGGCCTCATGGGCGGTCAGGTGGGCCATGGTCCCCCTAGCGGTGGCCGTCCGTCGGTGGCGTCACGCTAGCTCAGCGGTACGTTCCTGGCCGATGGCCGACCTCTGCCTGTTGACCGTGCACGCCCACCCCGACGACGAGGCCTCCAAGGGGGCTCCGACCGTCGCCCGCTACCACGACGAGGGGGTGCGCACCGTCCTGGTGACCGCCACCGGTGGCGAGGCGGGCGACATCCTGAACCCGGTGATGGACCGGCCCGAGATCCGTGACCGGATCGACGAGGTCCGCCAGGAGGAGCTGGCCCGGTCGGCGAAGATCATCGGCTACGACGAGGTCGTCATGCTGGGCTACCGCGATTCCGGCATGCCCGACAGCGAGGACAACGCCCACCCCGACAACTTCGCCAACGCCCCGCTGTCAGAGGCCGTGGGCCGTTTCGTCGAGATCATCCGGCGGGAGAAGCCACAGGTGATCGTCACCTACGGCGACGACCAGCGGGGCTACCCGCACCCCGACCACCTGCGGGTCCACGACATCAGCCTCCCGGCCTTCGACGCGGCCGGTGACCCCACCGCCTACCCGGAGATGGGCGAGCCGTTCGAACCGCAGAAGCTCTACTACGTCGTCTGGTCCCGGGCCCGCATCCAGGCCACCCACGAGAAGTTCGTGGAGCTGGGGATCGAGTCCCCCTTCGGGGAGGACTGGTTCAAACGCCCCAGCCAGGACGACCAGATCACCACCAGCATCGACATCGCCGACTGGTACGACGTCCGCCTCGACTCACTGCTGGCCCACGAGACCCAGGTCGACCCGACCTCGCCGTTCTGGTTCGGCCTGCCCCGTGACGTCTCGCGCACCGTGCACCCCTACGACGACTACGTCCTGGCCCGGAGCCGGGTCGAGTCCGACCTCCCTGAAACGGATCTGTTCGCCGGCCTGCGCTAGCCCGGCGGGTCGTCAGCCCGCCCGCTGGAGCTCACGCAGCTCCCGGAAGCCGATGAGCTCGACGCCGGAGCGGTCGATCATGGCCCGGATGCCCGTGTCGCTGGTGACCAGCTCGTGGTCGTCGATGCGGGCGGCGGCATCGGGGAACGAGGCCCTCAACTCGGCGGAGTCGACGGCGGGATGGACGTAGACCTCGGTGACGCCCGGGCGTAGGTCGAACAGCGCCTCCTGCAATGCGGCCCGGCTGCCCACGCCCTGCACATGGACGAAGTGGTCGGGGAACACGACGCCTTCGGCTGACGCCAGCTCCCGGAACGGGAACCCGATCAGGTGCTCGGTCGAGGCCCCCGAGAGCCGGAGCGGAAGGCCGAAGTCGACGGCGAGCTCCAGGTAGACGTCGAAGAACTCGGCCTTGAGCTGCAGGCCGCCCATGTGGGTGTCGAGGTGGCTGACGTCGAAGCCCCAGAGGATGGCCCGTTCCACCTGCGCTCGGCACTCCCGGCGGACCTCGTCGATGTCACCATGGTCCCACAGGTCCTCGAGGGTGCGGGGAAAGCCGCCATCGCCGTCGAGCAAGGACGGAGCCTGGGTGATCGGGCCCCAGCGGTAGGTGTCCCACTCGGCGTTGAGCGTGAGGTGGACGCCGACGTCCTCACCCAGATAGCGCTGGGCGGCATCCCGGGCCCACGGGCAGGGGACCATGAGCGAGGCGCTGGTGGCCACGCCGTCGCGCAGGGCGTCGTAGACCGCCAGATTGACGGCGTGGGCCGACCCGAGGTCGTCGCAGTTGAGGATGAGCAGCCGGGCATCGGCGCCATAGCCGAGGCGCTCCGCCAACGTGGTCACCCGACCAAGCTACCGGTGAGAACCGGGACGGGACCTGCGGCCCGTGCACGGCCCGTTCACAACCGCGAGCATGGGGCCATGACCGAGCCCACTCCTGCCCCCAACGTGCCCCCGGCGTCGCATGCGCCGGTGGGACGGATCCTGATGATCGTCGCCGGCGCCCTCATCGTGCTGGTCGCGGGGGCGGTGGTGTTGACCGGGGTGGCCCTGACGTGGGCCCACGCCACCCAGCGGGACGACGACGGGTACTTCTCGACGTCCAGCGAGCGCCTGGACACGGCGACGCCGGTGATCATCTCCGACGAGTTGGACCTCGGGGTGTCGCCCAGCGACACCCGCTGGTTCGACGCCGGCGACCTGGCCACCGTTCGCCTCGACGTGGAGGGGGTGGGGGAGACCCCGGCCTTCGTCGGCATCGGGCCGGCCGCCGACGTGGCCGCCTACCTGGACGGAGTGGCCCAGGCCCAGATCGAGGACGTCGAGCTGGACCCGTTCCGGGTCGAGTACCAGTTCCGGGACGGTGCCGACCAGGCCGACCCGCCGACCGAGCAGGACTTCTGGGTGGCCCAGGGCACCGACGGTGAGCCGCTGGTCTGGGACCTGGAGAGCGGGGACTGGGCCGTCGTGGTCATGAACGCCGACGGCTCGGCCGGCGTCAGCGTCGATGCCGCCGTCGCCGCGAAGGTCGACTGGCTGCTGCCACTGGCGATCGGCCTGCTCATCGGCGGGTTCGTGGTCCTCGTGGGTGGCGCCCTCCTGCTCGTCTTCGGCGCCGTCGGTCTCTCCCGGCACAGCGCCGAGCACGCCCCCGTCGTTCCTGCGGTGGGGTCGACGGGGCCGTCAACGGCCCCGATCCGCCTGACCGGTCACCTGGACGACGGGCTCAACCGCTGGCTGTGGCTGGTCAAGTGGGTGTTGATCGTCCCGCACGTGATCGTGCTCGGCCTGCTCTGGGTGGGGGTCGGTGTGGTCTGGATCATCGCCTGGTTCGCCATCGTCTTCACCGGCCGCTATCCCCGCTCGCTATTCGGGTACACGGTCGGCGTGATGCGGTGGACCTGGCGGGTCGGCTTCTACTCGTACGCGGCCCTGGGCACGGACCGGTACCCGCCGTTCTCGTTCGAGGCCCAGCCCGACGACGCGGCCGGTTTCGACGTCGACTACCCGGAGCGCCTCTCACAGGGCCTGGTCTGGGTGAAGTCCTGGCTGCTGGCCATCCCGCACCTGATCATCATCGGGATCCTCGCGGGGGGTGGTCCCGGCGCGTGGTGGGGCGGTGATCGACGGCTCCTGCCGGGCCTCATCGGCATCCTGGTGATCATCGCCGGGGTCGGCCTGCTCTTCACCGGCCGGTACACCCGAGGGCTGTTCGACGCGATCGTGGGTCTGAACCGGTGGGTGTTCCGGGTCCTGGCCTATGTCCTGCTGCTGCGGGACGAGTACCCGCCGTTCCGCATCGACCAGGGCGAGACGGAGCCGGACGGGTGACCGTCCGCTAGCTGGCCATGGCCACGGCTGCGACGTCGGTCTCCAGGACGGCGCCCTCCTGAGCCAGGGCCCGGGCCTGGCCGGAGCTGGCCATGAGGGGGATCTCCCGGAGGAACCACGTCAGCACGAAGGCCACGAGCATGACCGGCACGGCGATGAGGAACACGTCGGTGAGCGCCGTGGCGAAGGCGTCGATGAACACCACCTTGTCAGCGGCCGGAAGGGCGTCGATGGCCTGCGGGCTGATCGTGCCTTGGATGGCGCCCGCACCGCCGGCGAGCTCGGCGGTCAAGCGGGTGTTGAACAGGGCGCCGAATATGGCCACGCCGACCGAGCCACCGACCGAGCGGAAGAAGTTGACCGAAGAGGTGGCCACCCCGAGGTCGCTCACCTTGACCGAGTTCTGCGTGGCCAGGACCAGGACCTGCATGCTCAGGCCGAGCCCGATCCCGAGGACCGTCATGTAGACGCCGGACTGGAGGCGGGTCGTGCCGCTGTCCATGGTGGACAGCAGGAACAGGCCCGTGACGGCGAGGCCCGTTCCGGTGATGGGCAGGACCCGGTACCGGCCCGTCCGGGTCACGATCTGGCCGGCGACGACCGAAGCCCCCAGCATGCCCAGCATGTAGGGGACCAGCAGGAGGCCGGAGTTCGTGGCCGACACCCCGCCCACCACCTGCAGGAACAGGGGCAGGAAGCTGATGGAGCCGAACATGGCCACACCGATCACGAAGCTCACGCCGCTGCTGACGCTGAAGATGGACCCGCGGAACAGGCGGAGGGGGAGCAGGGGCTCCTCGGCCCGCTGCTCGGTGATCAGGAAGGCACCGAGGAGGACCAACGCGGCGGCGCCGAGCCGGATGATCGTGGGTGACGTCCATCCGTACTGGGTCCCGCCCCACGTCGTCAGCAGCACGATGCAGCTGACGGCACCGGCCAGCAGGCCGGCGCCCAGGTAGTCGATGACCACCTTGGCCCGGGCTCCGGTCGCTGGTAGGACGGCGCTGGTGACGAGCAGGGCGAGGATCCCGAGGGGGATGTTGACGTAGAAGACCCAGCGCCACGAGAGGTGGTCGGTGAAGAACCCGCCGAGCAGCGGCCCGGCCACGCTGGAGGCCGCGAACAAGGCGCCGAAGTAGCCCTGGTAGCGGCCCCGCTCGCGAGGGCTGACGACGTCGGCGATGATCGCCTGGGCGAGGACGATGAGGGCGCCGCCACCGAGGCCCTGGACGAAGCGGAAGGCGATGAGCTGGGCCATCGAGGTCGAGAGGCCGGACAGCACCGAGCCGACCAGGAAGACCACGATCGCCACCTGGTACATGCGCTTGCGGCCCAAGAGGTCGCCGAGCTTGCCCCAGATCGGGGTCGAGACCGTCGCGGCCAGCAGGTAGGAGGTGACCACCCACGACAGGTGGTTGAGCCCGCCGAGGTCGCCCACGATGGTGGGGAGGGCGGTGGCCACGATGGTCTGGTCGAGTGCGGCCAGGAGCATGCCGAGCATGAGGCCGCTGAAGATGACCAGGATCTGGCGGTGGGTCAGCGGGTTCGCGGTGGGCACGGCTTCGGGCACGGTCGGGGTCTGCACGGGGGATCCAGTTCGCTCAGGGGGGTCAGGTAGGGGGCAGGGTGAGGCCGACGGCCAACTGATCGAAAGCGATGTCCAGGAGGTCGGCCAGGGGGGTGTCGACGTCGGTGGCCTGCCAGTGCTTCACCGTCACGCGCGTGATGGTCAGGGCCGTGGCCACGACGATCGCCGGGTAGAGGTCGGCGTCGGGGTCGAGGCCCAGGCGGGCGGCCATGGCCTCGACCATGCCCCGCTCGAAGTCGGCGAAGCTGGCCACGTAGCCGGCGGACAGCGACGGGTGGTCGCGCACGAGCTGCATGCGTTGGGCCCAGAGCTCGGCGTTCTCGTCGATGCTCTCGGCCGTCGACAGGAGGGAGGCCCGCAGCGCCTCGACGGGGGCCTCGTCGGCGGGGCGGAGCTCCAGCTCGGCCCGCAGCTCGGTCCGGCGCTCGGGGTCGACGCCGAGGACGGCGTCCTCCTTCGAGGAGAAGTAGTTGAAGAAGGTGCGGGGGGAGACATCGGCCGCCTCGCTGATCTCCTCGACCGTCACCCGGTCGGGGCTGCCCCGCTCGATCGACAGGCGGATGGCCGCCGCGGTGAGGGCCCGGCGGGTCTGGGCCTTCTTGCGCTCTCGCAGCCCGATCGTCTCGCTCATGTCCTGCAGTATGCCAGATTATTGCAGTCTGTGCAAGCTTGCGCACCGGGCAACGTGATGGGAATGCGGTCATTCACCCGAGGCGACGGGCCCATGTCAGCCGGCCGGGGTGTCGGCGTTGCCACAGGCGCCCCACAGGCCGAGGTCCTGGGTGCGGGCCTGGGCCACGGCGAGGGCGAAGTCGCGTTCGTGGGCGACGTTGGGCGGGAACGGGTAGTCGTCGGCCCAGCCACCGGCCACCAGGTCGAGGTTGACGAAGAGGTCGTCCTCGGCCCGTTCGACGTACACGAGCAGGCGGTCGTAACGGTCCCGGGCCTCCACGTCCCTGGTCAGTCGGACCTCGGTGCCCTCGGGCAGGAGCGCCTTGGTGTGGGCGCTGGCTTCAGCCCCGAAGCACTCGGGGGGCTGGTCGGGATCGACCGTCTCCGGCGTGTCGATGCCGATCAGGCGCAGGGTCTCGTGCCGGCCGGCGACATCGACGACCACGGTGTCGCCGTCGACGACGTGGAGCACCGTTGCCGACCCGGGATCGACGGGTGGACCGCTCGAGCGCGTGCACGCGAGTGGACAGAGCAGGACCAGGACAAGGGCTCGCCGCACGGCGCGCCTCCCTCAGACGACGGGTTCAGCCGGGGGAAGCGGCCATCACTCGAGGCACCGTCGGATTCCGACAGGTAGCGCCTCGAGTCTGGGATCAGATGCGCTCGAGGAGGGTGCCGGTGGCGAGTCCGCCACCGCAGCACATGGTGACCAGGGCCGTGTTCCTGTCGGAGCGCTCCAGTTCGTGCACGGCCTTGGTGGTGAGGATGGCGCCGGTGCCGCCGAGGGGGTGGCCCAGGGCGATGGCCCCACCGTTGGGGTTGACGGTGGCCATGTCGGGGCTCAGCTCCCGCTCCCAGGCCAGGACCACCGAGGCGAAGGCCTCGTTGATCTCGACCAGGTCGATGTCGCCCATGGTCATCGAGTTGCGCTCGAGGAGGTGGTGGGTGGCGTCGATGGGGCCCGTGAGCATCAGGACCGGGTCGCTGCCGACCAGGCAGGTGTCGACCACGCGGGCCCGAGGGGTGAGGCCGAGGGCCTCGGCCTTCTCGCGGGTGGCGATGAGCACGGCGCCGGCGCCGTCGGAGATCTGTGAGGAGGTGCCGGCCGTGTGCACGCCGTCCGGGCCGGCCACTGCCTTGAGCTGGCTCAGGCCATCGAGGGTGGTGTCCCGCAGGCCCTCGTCCTTGGCCACGTGGTGGGTGGTGCCGGTGGGCTTGCCGTCCTCGCCGAGGTCGGGGGCGTCCACCTCGACGAGCTGGGTGCTGAACCGGTCTTCGGCCCATGCCTGGGCGGCCCTCTCCTGGGACAGGAGGCCGAAGGCGTCGGTCTCGTCGCGGGTGATGCCCCACTTCTGGGCGATGCGCTCGGCCCCTTCGAACTGGCTCGTCCACTCGTACTTCTCGAAGTAGGACTTGGGGATTGCCTTGCCGACGCCCTCGCCGAGGCTGGAGCCCATGGGCACCCGGCTCATGACCTCGACGCCGCAGGCCACGGCGACGTCGACCACGCCCGAGCCGACGAGGCTGGTGGCGAAGTTGGTGGCCTGCTGGGACGAGCCGCACTGGCTGTCCACGGTCGTCGCCGCCACCGAGATGGGCAGGCCGGCGGTCAGCCATGCGGTGCGGCTGACGTTGAAGGACTGCTGACCCACCTGGGACACGCAGCCCCCGATGAGCTGGCCGACCTCGGCCGGGTCGATGCCGGAGCGTTCGATCAACTCCTTCAGGGCCACGCCGAGGAGGTCGGCGGAGTGCATGGTGGAGAGGCCGCCGCCGCGGCGCCCGACGGGCGTGCGGACGGCTTCACAGATGACGATGTCGCGTGGGGATCCCGAGCTCATGACCAGAGCCTACGACGCGGGCGAGCGTGCTCGGTCAGGCGGCTTCGTGGGCGGCGTCGGGGTGCTCGGCGCCCGGGGCCGGAGGGCGGACGGAGCGCAACGCTTCACGCGCTGCGGCGACGCCGGCGAGGCCGACCCGGCGGGTCTCCTCGTCGATCCGCCATTCTTCGCCCACGGGGTCGAGGAGTCGCAACTGCCGTGTCATGCCTCCAGTCTCCCCAGGGGGTGTGACAGTCAGTCCCGCGGGACGGGTGGTCGTCGGTCACATCGCCCACCGTGGGCTGAGAACCACAGAAAGCGCACGGAACGGTCACGCAGACAGGTGGGTCAGGGGCTGAGAGTGACCGACGTCGTTTGGGTCGACCCTGCGGCGCCCGTCGACCGCCGGGTGGGAGGTTCGCCCACGGGTGCGCCACCGTCCCATAGGGTCCTGCGCCGATGGACGCCCGGACCTTCCTCGGCCTCGAAACGGACGGGACCCCCTCCGGCTTCCGTCTCCCGGTCGTGCCCGGCATCACCGCCGGCGGTGGGTTCCTGTTCGGGGGTTGCGGCCTGGCGGCGGCCATCGTCGCCCTCGAGCAGATCACCGAGCGCCCGGTCGTGTGGGCCACGGCCCAATACCTCTCCTACGCCCGCCCGGGTGCGGTCGTCGAGTACGACGTGACCATCGGGGCCGAGGGCCGCAGCCTCACCCAGGCCCGGGCGGTCGGTCGGACCGTCGACAGCGAGATCCTCACGGTCAACGCCGCCCTCGGCTCCCGACCGTTCGAGCCGGAGGGGGAGTGGGCGACGATGCCCGACGTCCCCGGCCCGGACGAGTGTGGTGTCCGCACCCACCGCTTCGAGCACGAGTCCGTGGCGTCCCGGATGGAGCAACGCCTGGCCGTGGGCCGTCCGCTCGACGAGTTGGACGGCACGCCCAGCAACGGCAACTGCGCCCTCTGGGCCCGGATGCCCGAGGTCCTCGACATGTCCGGTGCGGCGCTGGCCATCCTCGGTGACTTCGTCCCCTTCGGCATCGGCCAGGCGTTGGGCCTGGCCGCCGGGGGCAACAGCCTGGACAACACCTTCCGAGTGGCTCGCCTCGAGCCCACCGACTGGGTCCTGCTCGACATCCGGGTGCTGGCCGTCCACGGCGGCTTCGGCCACGGCGCCGTACTGCTCTGGTCCGAGACGGGCCAGCTCCTGGCCATCGCCAGCCAATCCGCCATCGTCCGCTTCTGGAAGGATTCCGGATGACCCCAACAGAAAGGTTCGGGCCTGACGTGCTGATCACGTGTATCGCCTCGCTGCGCTCGGCGAGTGGATGCTGTGCCTCCTGGTCGCCTCGCTGCGCTCGGCTCCGGCCATGACGACTCGCTATGGCATGACCGTCCCCTTCGCCGGGTTGCCGCTGGGCGAGCAGCGGGACTGGTTCCGGGAGCTGGTCGACCTCGGCTACACCGACGTCTGGTCCAGCGAGGCCGACGGGGCCGACGCCTTCACCCCCCTGACCCTGGCGTCGGTCTGGGCCCCCGAGCTCCGCCTGGGGACGGCCATCGTCCCGGCCTACACCCGGGGCCCGGGCTGCCTGGCCCAGACCGTGGGCTCGGTGGCGCAGGCCGCGCCCGGCCGGTTCGTGCTCGGCGTGGGCAGCTCGTCCAACGTCATCGTCGAGCGCTGGAACGACATCCCCTTCGAGGAGCCCTACAAGCGCACCCGCGACGTGGTCCGGTTCCTGCGGGAGGCCCTCGGCGGCGAGAAGGTGCGCCAGGAGTACGAGACCTTCTCGGTGAACGGCTTCAAGCTGGGCGTGCGCCCGACCGAGCCGGTGCCCATCCTCGTCGCCGCCCTCCGGGAGGGCATGCTCCGCCTGGCCGGTCGGGAGGGTGACGGGGCCATCGTCAACTGGCTCTCGGCCGACGACGTCTCGACCGTGGCGCCGATCGTGAAGGCCTTCGGCGAGGACAAGGAGGTCGTGGCCCGCATCTTCGTCGCCGTGTCCGATGACGCCGACGCCATGCGGGCCGCCGGGCGCTTCGCCATCGCCGCCTACCTGAACGTGCCCGTCTACGCCGCCTTCCACGAGTGGCTGGGCCGGGGTGAGGCGTTGACGCCGATGTGGGACGCCTGGAAGGCGGGCGACCGGGCGGCCGCCTTGGAGGCCATTCCCGACGAGGTGGTCGACCAGCTGATCGTCCACGGCTCGCCGGAGGCCTGTCGCGAGCACCTCGAGCGTTACCGAGCCAATGGCGTCGACACGACCGCGGTGGCGCTGATGCCCTTCCCCGGGGCGCTCTCGCAGCAGGAGGCCTATCGGGCCCTGGCCCCCCGTTGATGGCCGACGGGCCCGCGCTGACGATCCCCGGGGTCGAGGGGCTGGAGGAGATCGGACGCGGCGGCATGGCCGTCGTCTACAAGGGCCACCAGCCGGCCTTCTCCCGCGACGTGGCCGTGAAGGTCGTCGTCGTGGCCGGGGTCGACGCGCGGGTCCGCAGCCGCTTCGAGCAGGAGCTGCAAGCGGTCGGCGGCCTGTCCGAGCACCCCAACATCATCAGCGTGCACGGCGAGGGGGTCACCGACCAGGGCCTGCCCTATCTGATCATGGGCTTCCAGCCCGGTGGCTCCCTGGCGGACCGGCTCCGGGCCCGCGGGCCCATCCCCTGGGCCGAGGTGGCTGACATCGGCGTCAAGATGGCCGGCGCCCTCGAATCCGCCCACCGGGCCGGCGTGCTGCACAGGGACGTGAAGCCCGAGAACATCCTCGTCTCGTCGTTCGGCGAGCCCGTCCTGGCCGATTTCGGCATCGCCCGGCTCGAGGGCGGCGCCCACCTCACGGCCAGCGGCATGGTCACCGGCACCCCGGCCCACACGGCCCCGGAGGTCATGCAGGGCCAGGCGCCGACCGCCGCCAGCGACGTCTACGGGCTGGCCTCCACGCTCCACCAGCTGCTGGCCGGCACCCCGGCCTTCGTCAAGGTCACCGACGAGAGCACGCTGGCGGTGATGAACCGGGTGCTGTCCGAGGCGCCGCCCGATCTGCGCCGCGGCGGGGTGCCGGCGCCGCTGGTCGATGTGATCGACCGCGGCATGGCCAAGGAGCCGGCGGCTCGATTCGCCACCGCGGCCCAGTTCGGCCAGGCCCTCCGAGGCGCTCAGCAGGCCCTCGGGGTGGCCGTCACGTCGCTCCCGGTGGCCCTGGAGGAAGGCGCCGCGCCGGACATCGGCGAGACCGTCGTGGTCGCCGGGGCGGTCGCGCCCCTGGCCCCCACGCCTGTCGATGTCCCTGCGCCACCGCCCCCACCGATCACCCCGGCGCCGTACCTCCCGCCCGAGGAGGCGGAGCAGAAGCCCAAATGGCCGTGGATCCTCGCCGCCGCGGCTGTCGTCATCGCCGTGATCGCCGCGGTCGTGCTCACCCAGGGTGGGGACGACGGCGGCCAGGCCGAGCGGTTCGCCAATGCGCCCGACGAGTCCACGACGACGACCGAGGCGCCGACCACCACCACAGAGCCGCCCGCCCCGACCACGTCGCCCACCACGTCGACGCCACCGGTCACGGCCGCCCCGCCGCCCCCGTCGGTGTTCGGCCCGCCGGTGGACCCGGCCACCTTCATCCCCGAGTACGGCACCGACGCCGGCTTCGACTCGCTGGCCGACAGTTGCTTCGGCGGGGACCTGCGGGACTGCGACCAGCTCTACGCGGTCACGCCGGTCGCCGCGGCCACCGCCTCCTACGAGGGTTACGGCGCCACCTGCGGCGGCCGCCTGGCCGACGAGGACGGGGGCAACTGCGTCACCCTCGGCCAGAGCCAGGTCGGCTCGCCCGTCGCCCCGGACGACTTCATCCCCGAGTACGGCAGCGACGCCGGCTTCGACTCGCTGGCCGACAGCTGCTTCGCGGGCGACTTCAGGGACTGCGACGGCCTCTACCGGCAGACCCCGGTCAGCCCGTCCACCAACTCCTACGAGGGCTATGGCGCCACCTGCGGCGGCCGCCTGGCCGAGGAGCAGCCCGGGATCTGCGCCAGTCTCCGATGAACGGTTACTCGGGTGAGCGGAAGAGGGCCTGGAAGACGGCGACGATGCCCGGGATGCGACTGTCGGCCTCGCCCGGAACCTGAACGGCGGACATCAGCAGCGCCAGGACGACGGTCTCCACGCCGACCGCCAACGTGGCGGCGTCGACGTCGGTGGCCACCTCTCCCCGCGCCTGTCCGTCCCGCAGCAGTCCCGCCAATTCGGCGGTGATGGCCTGGAGGGCGGGGAGGTCGGCCAGTCGGTGGATGACCTCAGGCTCCTGGCCGGCGAGGACCCGGCGGGCCAGTCGGTGGTGCTCGACCCCGAGGCGCTGTGCTCGACCCGGGCGTCTACGCCGCGGTGGGCCTGCCCCCGCTGCGGACCTGGGTACAGGCCAACCGCTCCGAGCGTCGCCTCGCCCTGCGTTACGAGGCCTGTCGCCCGATCCTGGACGCGGTCATCTCGGCCGGGTTCTTCGAGGCGGGTCGGGTGCCCGGCCCGTGGCGCCGGCTCTGCCACGTGGACAAGGCCGGCCGGCCTCTCCCCGATTCTCCCGCCCTGCCCGCGGCTCCGGCTGCCGCCTGACGACTACTCGGCGAGGCCGACGGGCTCGTCGTCGATGATCTGGTCGAGGTACTCCGACAGGCCGTAGCCCACCCGACCGTCCTCCAGGGTCCACTCGGTCAGGCCCTCGGAGATGCGGGTGACCATGCCGTCGCGCCGGTTGCGCAGTGGGATCAGGTTCAGCACCTTGCCCTTGACCTCGAGGGACCCCTCGGCGTGGTGGAGGGTGGCCTCGATGGCCCGGTGGTAGGTCCCGGTCTCGGTCCAGTCGGTGCTGATCTCGAAGTGGTGGCAGCCGAGGATGCGCTCACCGTCCCAGATGAACCCGCCCCGCATGCCATCCCGGTCGGGGCGGGCGATGCGGGAGCCCATGAAGCCGAAGTCGTCGCCGAAGTTGGCGGTCAGCCAGCGGTAGTACCAGGGGGCCTGCCACGTCCGGGGCCCCCAGGAGTGGTCGCGCAGGCCGTAGCCGGAGACGGCCCACTCCTCGTCGCCCACGGTGATGGTGCCGGTGGCGGCGTTGAGCTGCTCGTAGTGGCCCTTGGCGAACTCCTCGCCTTCCCGCTCGTGGTTCTCGGTGGGCTCCCCCCCGATGGGGTCGCTGACCCGGGTGTAGGTCAGGTCGACCTTGGCCTGCTCGTAGGGGTTCTCGGTGAACGCCTTCCGGGGGTCGGCCATCTCGAGGGGGTCCTCGAGCATGACGACCTTGCCCTCGTAGCCGACCCGCAGCTCCTCGAACGGCTGGACCACCTCGAAGGACATTCCCCCGGCGGCGAAGGCGTCGTTGTCGCTGATCTCGGGGCGGTTGTACATGAAGCCCACCCGCCCGTCGGGGAGGTAGAGGCAGGTCGTCATCTCGGCGTAGCCCTCGTTGGCCCGGTTCCCGAGGCGGACGAAGCCGCCGACGTTCTCCGCCGGGTCGTACACGTTGAAGTACATCGACTCGTTGAACGTGGTCTCCGGCCCCAACTCGTGCAGGTACTCGTCGACGGGCTCCAGGCGCAGCGGCATGGCCAGAACCTACGCCTGATCGGCGAGGGCGGCGGCCTGACGGAGGTGGTCGGACAGGTCGTCGAGGCGGCTGGAGGCGTTGAGGCCGCTGGTGCTGGGCATGACGTACACGGGGCGGCCGCCGAACGGGTCGGGCTGGACCCCGGCCACGGCCTTGCGATCGACGGCCGCCCGCCAGCCGGCGAGGCCGACCATCACCACCGCGCCGGGCTGCAGCCACTCGGCCAGCCGGCCGACCCGGCCGACGCCCTCTCGGTACTCGTCGGTGGACAGCTCGTCGGCCCGGGGCGTGGCCCGCTTCACCAGGTCGGTCATGCCGATCCCGTGGGCGAGGAGAGCGTGGCGGGTGTCCCGGTCGCGGCTGACCAGGCCGGCGGCGAGGGCGGCCGGCCAGTAGCGGTTGCCCGGTCGGGCGAACCCCATCCCCACGTCCGCGGAGTAGACGCTCGGGTTCAGCCCGCACACCAGCAGGCGCATGCCCGCGCCGACCGTGTCGGGCAGGGTCCGCTCCCGGCGCACCGAGGCGAGCAGGTAGGGGATGCCGTCGGAGCGGGGCTCGACCTCCAACTCATCGACCGTGAACCCGGCCCCGACGAGCACGTCGCGCAGCATCATCTCGGGCCATCCCGAGAAGCGACGTCCGGCGAAGGCGTCGTCGGCGAAGGTGAGCTCGTCGACGTCACCGCCGAAGACGGTCAGGTCGGCCGGCGCCCCGACCGCCAGGGCCCGGTGGAGGTCGGCCAGAGCGAAGGGGACGTCCGGCCGGCGGAGGTGGATGTAGGACTTGGACGCCCACGCCGCCGCCAGCGCGCCCCGACGAACGGGAGGGCGTCGAAGCGGGCCTGGACCCGCGGGACCGGCGCGTGGTCGGGGACGAGGTCGAGCATGGCCCGGGCCCCGTCGAGGGCGACGGCGCCGGAACCGAGGTGCGGCAGGTGCCAGCCCGGTCCGCACCCGAGGTCGACCACGGCTCCGTTCCCGGCTCGAGCGGCCAGCGCCTCGGCCCGCTCGGGGTGGGCCGCCGTACGCTCCGCCGCCCATTCGGCCGCCCGCGCCTCGTAGACCGCGAGCGTCGGGTCACCGACACCCCCCGAACCTTCGGCACGAGTCACCGTCGACGTCGATCTTTGCCGACGGTTCGCTGGCCGCCCCGGGTCAGCGGGCGCCGAAGCCACCGCCGCCGCCGCCCCCGCCGCCGCCACCGGAGAACCCGCCGCCCCCGCCGCCGCCGGACGAGCCGGACGAGGACGGGGGGCGGAACGACGAGGCCGTCGCCGCGGAGAAGCCAGAACTGAAGTCCCCCAGGGTGCTGAACGAGCCGAACCCGGTCGCCGTTCGGCTCCCGACGTACCACGTGGCAAAGGTCGGGTCGTTGGCGATCTCGGGGATGCGGACCCGCAGGGCGTCGACCAGCTCGTCGGCCACGCCGAGGGCGACGGCGGCGACGAGGTAGCGCTCGTAGAGAGCCATGTGGCCCGACGGGGCGTCCTGGAGCTGAGAGAAGTCCTCGAGGAACTTCTTGAGGCCGTTCCACTCCGCGTAGCGCTGGGCTCCCGCCACCGTGCGCCGTCGGAGCAGCACCATGCAGGCCAACAGGACGACCGCCGCGCCGATGGCGGCACCGCCGGCGGCGAAGGCTTCGTTGGCGAGGGCGACGGCGGCGAAGAGGCCGAGCCCGCCGATGAGCAACCCGTAGAGGATCCAGCCCGTGGCTTGGCCCCGCACCTGATAGCCCTTCGCCCGATAGCCCTTCTGTACGGCGTTCGTGAACGAGCTCAGCCACGCGGCGGCGTCGGTCCGGTGGCCCTTGGCCCAGCTCGTGAGCTGCTTCTGGCTGGACTCGTTGCCGTCTGCGAACAGCCGGGTCATGGTCATCCGCTCGAACTCGAGCAGGCCGTCCCGGGGCTTGTCCGTCGCGACGAACCTGTGGTCGCGGTCGGTCTCCTCGATCGTGAGGTAGCCCCGCTGGGCGAGGTCGACGACGGTCGCGGAGAAGGCGTCGGTGTCCACGTAGCCCCAGTCCCGCAGGGCGATGGCCACGGCTGGCGGATCGTCGGGGACCTCCCGCCAGTAGTCGATCTCCGCGGTCAGGTCCGGCTCCTTGCCCCACTTGCGCCAGACGACCCAGGCCAGCAGGAGGATGCCGCCGATCAGGAACGGGGCGGCGAGGCTCAGGGCCCGCCGCCGGTCCTCCTTCTCCTGCTGCTCCTCCTCGTACGCGGCCCGAGCTCGGTTGGCTTCCTCGGCCAGGACGGTCTCCTCGGCGACGATGCGCTCCTGCTGGGCCGCCGTCTCGACGGGCGGGAGGCTGGCGCAGGGCGGGTAGTCGGCCACCAGGCGTTGGATCTGGCGCGGGTTCAGCGAACCGTCGGACTCGAGCGCCTGCCGGTACAGGTCACAGGGGGTGTCGTAGTCGCCGGGCTCGGTGTCGCCGACCCGGCCTCCGGGCAGCCCCTCAGCGAAGCGGCTGCGGGGGGCGATGACCCGGGTCTCGAGGAAGGTGTAGGAGGCGAGATCGTCGATGTCGGTGTGCACGACGCGACCGTCGACGTCGATGGTGCCGTTGAGCGGGCCGTGGGCCCACGCCCGGACACCCTCACCGTCGCCGGGCACGCGGAGCGTCACTTCGTGGTGGCTCACGCCCACAGGCACGTCGTTGCCCACCCACTGCCAGTTCAGCTCGACCACATCGGGCCAGGCGATGACGGCGTCATGGACCTCGTAGCGCAACTCGTAGGTGTGGGTGCCCGAGGCGGGGGAGATGTCCCATTCGAACAGCGTGGGCGAGTTGGTGACGGTGGCAAGTGGCTGGTCGTCCTCGTAGGCCCGGATGTGGGTGATCTCCCAGGGCCCGGCGTCGAAGTCGCGGGTGCCGACGTTGAAGGTGCCGTCGAAGTCATAGGTCACCTCCTCGCTCACGAGGAGGACCCCATCGCGGCGCAGCGCGGCGGTGACGTCGATCGACTCGAGGTCGAAGGACTTGTCGGACCCGGAGCCGTCGCCGGGGTCTCCCGAGAGGGCACCGATGATCGCGAAGACGCCGATGAACAGCAGCGGGAACAGGACGCCCAGGAGCTTCTTGACCCGCCTCACGACAGACCTTCCTCGATGGTGGCCTGGAGTCGGCGCATGCCTGCGAGCCAGCGGTCGTGGTCGGTCGCCTTGCGCAGCACGAAGTCGGCCACCTCCGGGTGGGGGAGGATCAGGAACTGCTCGCTCGCCAGCCCGGCGACCGCGGCCTCGGCGCAGTCCTCAGGCTCGATCAGGCCCTGGTTGATGACCACGGCGCCGGCGGCGACGTCCTTGCCGCCGGCGACCATGTTGGTGCGCACGCCCATGGGGCACAGGCAGGAGAAGCGGACCCCGCCACCGCCGTGGGTCACGGACAGCCACTCGGCCAGGCCCACGACGGCGTGCTTGGACACTGAGTAGGGCGCAGCCCCGATGTTGGTCAGGAGGCCGGCGGCCGACGCCGTGTGGAGCAGGTAGCCGTCGTCCCGCTCCAGCCAGTCGGGCAGGAGTGCCCGGGCGGCGTACACGTGGGCCATCACGTTCACATCCCAGGAGCGTTGCCACTCCTGGTCGGCGACCTCGACCCCGCCGAAGCTGCCGACGCCGGCGTTGGCACAGAACAGGTCGATCCGCCCGTGATCCCGGAGGGTGGAGGCGACCAGGTCCTGGACCTGGGCCTCGTCGGCCACGTCGACGGTGACGGCCCGGCCCCCGATCTCGTCGGCCACTCCGGCGGCTGCATCACCGTCGAGGTCGGCCACCACCACGGCGGCTGGACCTTCCTGGGTGAAGCGCCGGGCCATGGCCGCCCCGATGCCGTTGCCCCCGCCCGTGATGACCACGACCTTCCCGCTCAGGTGCACGGGCGCAGAGCGTACGGCTCAGCGTGCACTACCTTCGCCGCGCATGGCACGCCCGCGGGAAGAGGTCGAGGAAGCGTTCGCCGAGTTCATCCGCCGGGGGGTGGAGAACCGGGACTGGCCGGCCTGGGCCGCACTGTTCACCGACGACGCCGAGTACATCGAGCACAACCTGGGGACCTTCGAGGGCCAACCGGCGGTCCACGACTGGATCGTCGACGCCATGGCCCCGTTCCCGAACATGACCTTCTCGGTGGACTGGCATGTGATCGAGGGCGACCGGGTGGCCTTCTACATCTGGAACCACCTGCCCGACCCGGCCGGCGGCGACACCTTCTACTCGTTCCCCAACATCAGCCTGATCGACTACGCCGGCGACGGGAAGTGGTCCCGCGAGGAGGACTTCTACAACCCGGCCGACGCCAACCGGGCCGTCGGCGACTGGTACCGGGCCGGGGGCTCGAAGGAATCCCCGGAGAACGACGACCTGGTCGCCCCCGAGGACTGGGCGCCTGTGCCGCGGCCGCCCGACCACGAGCGCAGCGAGGTCGAGGCCGCCTTCCACCGCTACGTCGAGCGGGGCCGACAGGCGGTGGCGACCGGCGACTGGGAGACGTGGTCCAAGCAGTTCGTCGAGGACGCCCGCTACTTCGAGCACCATTACGGCCGCTTCAACGGCCGGGCCGAGATCAAGGACTGGATCGTCGGCGTCATGCAGCCCTTCCCCGAGATGGACTTCCCGACCCACTGGTACGGCATCGACGCCAACCGGGTCGTCTTCGTCGCCGGCAACCGCCTGCCCGACCCCACCGGCGGCGACACGACCTATGAGTTCCCCGCGTGCGTCGTCCTCCACTACGCCGGCGACGACCAGTGGTCCTATGAAGAGGACTGCTACAACCCCGACGAGGCGCCCCAGGTGGTCGCCGATTGGCTGGCCGCCGGCGGCGAGCTCCCCGAAGGCCTCGTCGTCCCCGAGCTCGACCCCTGACCACCCCCGTTCTGGCCTCCGATCCTCCGCCTCTGGCCGGTAGATCAGAGGCCAGAACGAGGGTCAGCTGATGGCGGCCTGCAGGGTGTCGGTGATGACCTGGCGGCGGTCCTCGCCCCAGGGGAGGGGCATGACGATGGGGTGGTCGACGCCGGCGGCGACGTAGTCCTTGATCGTGGCCTGGACGTGGGCGGCGTCACCCACGACGTCGATGGCGTCGACCATGCGATCCGACACCGCAGCCAGCGCGCCTTCGCGGTCCTTCGCGGCGTGGCGCTCGCGGATCTCGGCCACCTCGTCGGTGAAGCCGGCCCGCTCGAAGTTCCGGGCGTAGGCGTCGACCACGGCGTAGGAGAAGAGGTCCTTGCGGGCGTTCTCCGCCGCCGCATCCCGGTCGGCCACGCCGACGTGGACGTAGGCGTACACCTCGGCGTCACCGCCCTGCCGGACCTGCTCGACGGTCCGGGGGACGTGGCTGGCCGGGAGGTAGTTGAGGAGGACGCCGTCGGCGATCTCGCCAGCCAGCCGCAGCATCCCGGGGTTGAGGGCGCCGATCACGATCTTCGGCTGCCGTTCGCCCTGACGGATGCCGAGACGGAAGCGACGGACATCGTAGAAGTCGCCTTGGAAGGTGACCGACTCGCCGCTGAGGCACTCCCGAACCAGCGTCACGTACTCCCGGACGCGATCCAGTGGCCGGTCGCCGTAGGGGACTCCGTGCCACTGCTGGGTCACGACCGGTGAGGAGATGCCGATGCCGAGGAGCACGTCCCGGTCCGGGACGAGGGCCTGGAGGGTGGCCACACCCATGGCCGTGACCATGGGCGTGCGCAGCTGCAGGGCGAGCACGCCGGTGCCGAGATCGAGGCGGGGGGCCACGCCGGCAACGGCCCCGAGGAGCGAGAAGGCCTCAGAGCCGGTGGTCTCGGCCGTCCAGTAGGACGAGTAGCCGAGACCCTCGGCCTCCCGGGCCACATCGATGGCGACCTGCGGTCCCAGGGGCATGAAGCCGGCGAAGGTGACGCCGGTCGGCGTGGCGGTGGTCACGTGTTAACGCTAGTGACCCACTCCTGTCACCGGAGACGGGTACCATGGCTCTGTAATGACGGAGACCACGGAAAAGTACGACGCCGAAAGCATCACCGAGGCGCTCGCTCTGATCGACCAGGGCTTGGGCACACTCCTCGATCGCCAGCTGGTGTCGACCAACGAAGTGGCCGATCTCCTCCTCGACGTGCGGACGCTGCTGTCCAAGCCGTCAGAAGAGCTGGTCTCCACGAACTGACCTCGGTCAGGTCGTCAAGTCCTCGAACGCGTCTGCCAACGCGTCCCGCAACGCCTCCGGGTCGGCGATGGCCGCGCTGTCGGCCAGCAGACCGAGGTGCAGCTCACCGGCGTAGCTGAGCACCGTCAGGTTGAACGCGGTTCCGGCCAGCGGCCCGACCGGATAGTTCTCGACGATCTGAGCCCCGCCGAAGAACAGGGGGAACGGCGCGCCCCGGAGGTTCGACGTCGTGAAGTCGACGGTCTCGGCCTGGTGCCGGGCGGCGGCCACGAGGGCCGAGGTCGGCAGCAGGTTCATCACCCCGGCCAACTGGTCCAGGACCTGAAACGCCTTCTCGCCCCGGGTGGCGGCGAGGAGCTCGTGGACGGCGAGCAGGTGCTCGACCGGGTCGTCGATGTCGATCGGCACCAGGCTCCGAGTCAGTGAGAAGGCGTTGCCCGCCGCGCTCTTGTCGTCCCTGGTGCTCATGGGCATCGCCATGCGCAGTTCCTCGACGGGCTGACCGGCCCGGCGGTGGACGGTGCCGGCCGCTCGGGCGGCGGCGGTGACGAACAGGTCGTTGATGGTCACGCCGTGCTTGGTCGCGGCCGCCTTCACGTCGTCGAAGGGCACACGGAGCACGACCAACTCCCGCCACAGGGAGCGCTCGGTCCACAGCGGTGACCGAGCTTCGCTGGTGCCCGCCACCTGCCGGACGACGGAGCGCACGGTCTCGCCCGCATCGAGGAGCCTCGACGGCCACTGGTCGGGGTGGACGAGGGTGCCGCCGGCGCCCTTGGCCACGTCGACGGTCGCGTTGGCCACCTGCTTGGTGAGGTGGCCGGCGGTGCCCAGCGCCCGGCCGACCAGCTGGGGGCCGCCGAAGGCGGGGGTGCGACCGGCCACAGGCTCGACCGCGTCGGGCTCGACCGGTGACCGCTCGAAGTCGAGGAAGCGCTCGGCCAGGCGGAGGCCGCCCACCCCGTCGGTGATCGTGTGGTGCAGCTTCTGGATCATGGCCGCTCGTCCACCGGAGAGCCCCTCGACGACGACGAACTCCCACAGGGGCCGGCCCCGTTCGAAGGGCTGCTGGTGGATGCGGGTGGAGAGCTCGAGCAGCGCTCGTTGGTCGCCCGGCTTGGGCACGCCGGTCCAGCGCAGGTGGTAGTCGAGGTCGAAGGCCTCGTCCTCCTCCCACGTGGGTGGGGCGAGACGGCCGAAGGCGGGCACCACCCGCTGGCGCAGGCGGGGGATGTCCTGGACGGCCCGGCCCAGCTTGCGCCGCAGGTACTCCCGGTCGGGCGCGCAGTCCAGGACGCTGACGTTGGCGAAGACGGCGGTGAGGTGCGGGTCCTTGTCGAGGTTCCACATCAGGGCCTCGAGATCGGTCATGCGCGGGTCCGACCGCAGTTCGCGCTCCGCCATGGCTCCGACGCTACCGGCGGTCCCGGTTCACCTCGGTATCGAGGTCGCCTTGAACTCGTTCAGGTCGGACCAAGCCATGAGGTCGAGCAGCCGGTCGACGGTGGCGTGGCCGTCAGCATCATCGGTCGGGCTGTTCATCAAACGGACGAACACGGCCCGGTCGCCCTGCACGAAGGTGGGCACCCCCCACACGTTGTTCTCGGCGACGGCGGCTTCGTGCTCCTTCCGGACCACGTCGAGTGGCCCGCCGCCGTCGATCTCCTCGAACACCGCGGCGCGGGGGACACCATTGGCGTCGAGGATCCCGCCCAGCACGTCCCGTTCGCGGAGGTCGAGGGCATCGACGTGACGGGCGTCGAAGAGCCCGAGGTGCACCGCCGGGAACTGCTCGGGGAACTGGTCGCGGACCACGGTGCCCACCTGGAGGGCGAGCAGCCCGGACTCGTTGGCCGGCTTGTCCCAGACATCGGGCTGGCCCTCCTCGACGTGCATCTGGCCGAGGCTGAAGGGCACGAAGTGCACGTCCCAGTCCGCGCCGTCGTTCAGGCCGGCGAGCACGTGCTGATGGCCGATGCGGGCGAACGGGCAGCGGTAGTCCCAGGTGACGGCGAAGGAAGTGCTCATGGACGGCTCAACCCTTCGGGGCGCTGGACTGTTCCGGGAGGGGCCACATCCGCTTGGCCACCCGGCCGAGGACCAGGCCGAGGGCGGCGCCGGCGACGACATCGGAGGCGTGGTGGGCCCGGGTGTGGATGCGGCTGGAGGCGACCACCGCGGCCAGGCCGTACCAGCCGTAGCACCACGGTGCCTTCTGGCCGTCGGCGAGGAGCGTGGCCGCGGTGAACCCGGCGCTGGCGTGGCCGGACGGGAAGCTGGTCGTCTTCGGCGTGCGCAGGGGGTGGGGGTGGTTGCCTTCGTGGACGGGCCGGGTGCGGGGGAGCAATGACTTGACCAGCCCGTTGACCAGCACTGACTCGAGCCCGAGGCAGACCAGCAGGCGGATGGCGGCGTCGGCGTCCGGCTCCGAGCGCAGGCCCCGCAGGGAGCCCAGCAGCCCCCACAGGACGCTGAAGTCGCCCAGGGTGGAGGCCGTGTAGAAGACGCGGTCGGCGGTGGCCTTGCCGCGCAGGTGGTCGAAAGCCTGGTCGACGGCGTCGTCCAACGCCGCCACGCGTTCGCGGGCGGTCACCCGGCGATGGCGACCGGCCTCAGGTCGATCGGCGTCGCCTCGAGGGCGGCCGTCGCCGCCGCTTCCCGACGGGCCGCGTCGGGGTCGCCGCCGAAGGCCGGGCAATGGGTCTGGAAGGCGCACCAGTCACACAGCTTGGAGGGCCGGGGCCGGAAGTCCTCGCGTTCACAGGACCGCTCGATGGCCGCCCAGACCGCGGTCAGCTTGCGGCGCAGGCCGCGACTGGCCTGATCGGTGGGCTCGGCCACGATGGCCACGGGGTCGGCCAGGTAGAGGAGCTGGACCTTCGCCGGACGCTGTCCGAACACCTCCTCGCAGAGGAAGGCGTAGAAGTGGACCCCGCCGAGCCGGCCCTGCTCGAACTGCTGGCGGGGGGCGGCACCGGTCTTGTAATCGGTGACGACCAGGCCACCATCGGCGTCCAGTTCGAGGCGGTCGATGATGCCCCGCAGGTTGAGATCGCCGAGCGGGGCCTCCAATCGCAGCTCGAGGCCGATGGGGGTGACGGTGGTCGGGTCCTCGAGGCGGAAGTAGTTGTCCAGCAGCTCCTGGGCCCGGACCCGAAGAGCGAGGTCACCGTCGTCGTCGAGGCCGAGGCCGACGTACTCGGGGTCGGCCTGGATGGCGGCGTGGGCCTCGGCCAGGCAGGCGGTGGCCCGCTCCGGGGTGCGCTCGGCCGGGCTGAGATCGAAGAGCCGCTCGAGCGCGGCATGGACCAGCGTGCCCCGCACGGCGGGCAGCGAGGAGGGCTCGGGCAGGTGGTCGATGGCCGAGAACCGGAACGCCAGCGCGCAGTCCTGGAAGGACGAGACCCGGGAGGGGGAGAGCCCGGTGGGAGGTTCCAGTGCCATGACCGAAGCCTACGCACCCCCAGTGACAGCCTCAGTGACCCCCGGGCGCCCTCAGTCAGGGGCCAGGACCGTGCTCGGCTGGGGGGCGGAGGGGACCCACTCGGGGGTGAGGCGGCGCTCGACCATGAGGCCGGTGATGCGGCGCAGCGTCTCCTGGTCGAGGGGCTGCATGCCTTCCAGGAGCAGTGAGGTGACCATGCCGACCGGGATGACGGTGGCGCCCACGGGCTCACGGATGCGCTCGGGGGTGACCACGAGGGCGTCGATCACCGGGATCCAGGCCAGGTGGTCGCCGAGACCGGTGCGCGTGGCCCGGGCGATCTGGGTGACTCGCCGGGCGTCGCGGTGGTGCTCACCGGTGGACGGCCGCAGCACGAACGCCCCGGCCGGGCCCGCCACGAAGCGGTCGCGACCCAGTCGGGCCACCGCCCAGTCGGGGGGGAGGGTGGCCAGGACCGCGTCCAAGCGGTCGGGCGCTAGCGGGGGGGCTTCCACGCCCCTCCATCGGCCCCGCCGAGTGGGCCATTAGGCCTATTGCCTTTCAGTCGCCCTTGAAGTAGGCCAGCAGCTTGCGCAGCTCGTCACCGGTCTCGGTGGGGACCATGTAGCCGTCCTCGTCCCGGATCGTGTCGAACTGGTCCCGCATGCCCTCGAGGGTCAGCTCGGGGTCGTAGATGCCGGTGGTCAGGCCGATGAAGAAGCGGGCCACCATGCCGCCGCCGCACGAGTAGATCTCGCCGGTGACGGGACAGTCCTCGTGGGCCAGCCAGGCCACGACGGGGGAGATGAGCTCAGGGGCCAGGTTCTCGCCCATGGGGCCGAGCAGGTCCTCGGTCATCCGGGTCTTGGCGATGGGGGCGATGGCGTTGGCCTTGATGTTGCTGCGGGCGCCCTCCGCGGCCAGGACCCGGGTGAAGCCGACCAGGCCCATCTTCGCCGCGCCGTAGTTGGCCTGGCCGAAGTTGCCGATGATCCCGGCCGTCGACGCCGTGTTCACCACCCGGCCGTAGCCCTGCTCACGCATCTTGATCCAGGCCGGGCGGGTCACGTTGAACGCCCCCCGCAGGTGGACGTCGATGACGGGGTCGACCAGGTCGGGGGTCATGTTGTGGAACGCCTTGTCCCGCAGGATGCCGGCGTTGTTGATCACGATGTCGACCCGGCCGAAGGCCTCGATGGCGGTGTAGACGATGGACTCGCCGCCCTCGGGGGTGGCCACGCTGTCGTGGTTGGCCACGGCCACGCCGCCCAGCTCCTCGATCTGACGGGCCGCCGACTCCGCCGCGCTCTCGTCGCCGCCCTCGCCCGAGACCGAGCCGCCGAGGTCGTTGATCACGATCTGGGCGCCTCGAGAGGCAAGCAGCTTGGCGTGCTCGAAGCCGAGCCCCCCGCCCGCCCCGGTGATGATCGCGACCTTCCCGTCGAACCCGATGTCAGCCATGGCGTCGAACGGTACTGACGTGCACCCGGCCGCTAGAAATCCCCCCACTACGCTGCGGCGACGGTTCGACCGGGGGGGAGAGGGCCATGGGGGGTTCCGCGGATCTGGGGTATCCGGTGTCGCCGGACGGGTTGACGCCCGATTGGTACACGGCCGCGCTGCGCTCGACGGGCACCATCGACGAGGACACGACCGTCACCGCGGCCTCGGCCGAGGCGATCGGCGTCGGGGTCGGGATCCTTTCGCTGCTGTGGCGGGTCGAGCTGACCTACGGCGGTGGTGACGGACCGGCCACGGCGGTCCTCAAGCTGCCGCACACCGTCGCTGGTGCCCGCCAGACCGCTGACGCCTTCAACTTCTACGGCCGCGAGGTGAACTTCTACCGCGACGCCGGGCCGCGGACCCCGCTGGGCACCCCGGAGCTCTATGCGTCCGGCTACGACGCATCGACGAAGGACTTCGTGCTCCTCCTGGAGGACCTCGCGGACCGGACCCAGTACGACCAGCTCGACGGCTGTTCGGTCGACCACGCCCTGATCGCGGCCAGAGAGGTGGCCGCCCACCACGCCTGGTACTGGAACGACATCGAGATCATCGACGCCGACTGGACCGTGCGGACGTGCGACCCACCCAACCCCCAGGCCCTGCCGCCCACCCTCCGCCAGTCCTGGCCCCTGATCGAGTCCGAGTTCGCCCATCTCCTGCCCGGGCCGATGCTCGAGGCCGCCCGGCGCATGCCGGACGCCTGTGTGGAGCTCCTGGAGCGGCTCTCGGAGGCCCCCATGACCCTGCTGCACGGGGACTACCGGCTGGACAACCTCTTCTTCGACCCGGGTGCCGAGGACCCGGTCGTCGCCATCGACTGGCAGATCTGCGGCTTGGGTCGCGCTCCCTACGACATCGCCTACTTCATGAGCCAGAGCCTCACCCCCGAGGACCGCAAAGGGGCCGACGAGCAGGTGCTCCGGGCCTATCACCAGGCCCTCAAGGCCGGCGGGGTCGACGACTACAGCTACGAGCAGTGCTGGGAGGACTACCGCCTCGGCATCCTCTTCTGCGCCTGCTACCCGCTCAACGCGGGTGCCCTCGACCTGGTCAACGACCGGGCCCGGGCGCTCTTCGAGGCGATGCTCACCCGCTCCGCCAGCGCCATCCTCGATCTCGACGCGCTGGACCTGATGCCGGACTGACGTCCCTCAGCCCGGAGCGACGCTGCGGAGTCGAAGCGAAGCAGCTCCGCTGAAGGTCGTCGGAAGCTGCCGTAGGCGGCAGGAGCCGCGCGGGCGGCGACGGGAGGCATGGCCTCACGAGCAGTCGGCGCGCTCGGGGGGGTCGACGCTGGGGACCTGGCCGACGGGGGTCGTGCCGCCACCGGCCCCGCCGCCACCGCCGCCACCCAGGGGCTGGGGCGGGGGCTGCAGGTCACTGCTGATGCCCTCGAAGTCGGCGCCGGTGACGACTTCGACGTCGGCTCCGCCGGCGATGCTGTCGACCTGCTCGACGTCGGCGCCCCCATCGATCTGGGCGGCGACGAAACGGGCTTCGGCCTCGTTGTCGGCGCTGCTGTAGCGGACCACGCTGTGCCCGAAATCGCTGTTCTCGGCGTCGCCGGTGCCCGGCGAGGTGTCGAACCCGAGGCGGTCGAGGCCGTCGGCCGCCTCGCCGGCCTGGCCGTCGGTCCCGGTGCCGTTGTGAACGACCACGCTGATGGTCGGCGCCTGGTCGGCCCCGGCGCCCCCCTGGCCCCGGAAGATGCCGATGCGGCGGTCGTTGGCCGCCGTGTCCTGCAGGCGCAGGATGGACGAGCCGTTCACGTTGTCGTCGCTGACGTCCAAGGTCAGGGTCTGCAGGGTGTCGTCGTTGAACGAGCGGAACTTGCGCCCGAGCTGCACGAAGTCGCCGACGGCCAGGTCGCTGTCGATCTGCACGGCGTCGGTGGCGACGTCGAACACGTCGCCGAGCAGGAGTGGGTTGGCCACCCCCTCGGTCACCGTGCGGGCGATCGCCCGGCGGATGAAGTCCTGCTGGCGAGAGATGCGGCCCAGGTCGGCCGTACCGTCGGTGACCCACACGCCGTCCTCGAGCGTCTCGAGGTGGCGGGACCGGGCGTAGGCCAGGGCCTGGTCGGGGCCGAGCGTGTTGCAGCCGCGATGGCCGACGAAGAGGCCCGTGGACCTGTCCCGTACGGGGGTGCTGAAGAAGAAGGGGACGCCGTCGATGGCCCGCACCAGCTCCTTGAAGCCGAGGAAGTCGACCTGGATGTAATGGTGGACGGGCACGTCGAAGGTCTGCTGGATCGTGCCGATCAGCGCGTCCTGGCCCCCAACGGCCAGGGCCGAGTTGATCTTCCCCTCGCCGCCTCCGGGGATGGACACGAAGAGGTCGCGGGGGAAGCTCAGGAGCTGGGCCTGGGATGAGTCGGGGTCGACCCGGAGGAGCATGATCGTGTCCGAGAGGACGCCGAGGTCCTCGCGCCCGTTGGTGACGGGGTCGTTGGGGTCGAGGCGGTCGGCGCTGTCGGTGCCGACGAGCAGGTAGTTCTGGGCCGAGTTGCCGCCAGGAGCCTCGTCCAGGGTGTCGCTGAGCTCGAGCCGGGGGATCTTGTCGAGCTTCAGGTAGAGGAACCCGGTGCCCCCGACGGCGGTGAGCAGGCCGAAGACGAGGGCCACGTTGAGGGTGACGGCCAGGCGGGCGCCGCGGGAACGACGACGTCTCCGGGTCCTGGGCACCCGAAGACGGTAACGAGCGGGGTCAGCCGTTCACGCGCGCCTCGGCGTAGGCCCGAAGGCGCTTGTAGTCGACCTTGCCGTTGGGCCCTCGGCCGATCGTGTCGATGGTGAGGACCCGCTTGGGTGACTTGTAGGCGGCCAGGGTCTGGCGCACGTGAGCGATCACGTCGGCCTCGTCGATCAGGGCGTCCCCGTCGGGCTCGACCACGGCCGTCACCGCCTCACCGAACCTCTCGTCGGGCACGCCCACGGCGACGGCGTCGACGATGGCCGGGTGCGCCTTCAGCACCTCCTCGACCTCCTCGGGGAAGACCTTCTCGCCTCCGGTGTTGATGCACACCGATCCGCGCCCCAGAAGGCTGAGCGAGCCGTCGGCCTCGACCATCGCGTAGTCGCCGGGCATCGAATAGCGCTTGCCGTCGATCTCGAGGAACGTGGCCGCCGACTTCTCGGGGTCCTTGTAGTACCCGACCGGGACGAACCCACCGACCGCCACCCGTCCGATCTCGCCCGAGCCGGGCGCTATCGGCGTGCCGTCGTCGCCGACCACGATGGCGTCGGGCCCGAGCGTGAACCTGGCTGTCGCCGCCGCCGAGCCCCCGCTGGAGATCGAGCCACCCATGTTGAGGGCCTCCGACGAGGAGAAGGCGTCCTGAAGGAGCATGTTCGGGTGGTGGGCGAGCAGGGCCTCCTTGCTGGCCTCGCTCCACATGACCCCGGACGAGATGACCGCCACGAGGCTCGACAGGTCCCAGCGGCCGGGAGTGGCATCGAGCGCTCGGACCATCGGCTTGGCGAAGGCGTCGCCGACGATCGCCATCATGTTCACGCCCTCACGCTCGACGGTGTCGAAGAGCTCCACGGCGTCGAACGACGAGCCGGTGAGCGTGACGACGCTGCCCCCCGTCATCATCGCCATGAGCGCGGTGAACCAGCCGGTGCCGTGCATGAGCGGGCAGGCGGGGACGTGCACGGGCCCCGGCTTCGTGAGCGACTGCCGCATGAGGTCCAGGTCCTGGTCGTCGCCGTACTGCGGTGCGACGGCGTGGGCGTAGGCGAGGAAGAGGTCGTGCTGGCGCCACATGACGCCCTTCGGCATGCCGGTGGTGCCGCCGGTGTAGAGCATGAGGAGGTCGTCGCCGTTGCGCCCCCACGGGGCCACCGTGCGGGTCGAGGCCAGGGTGGCGGCCCCTTCGTACGGCGTGGCCCACGCCGGGCAGGGGCCGCTGCCGTCGTCCACCCAGAGCCAGGTGCGGACCGGCACCCGGTCGCGCACGGCGTCGGCCGTCTCGGCGAAGGTGCCGTGGAAGACAACCGCGACGGCGTCGGCGTTGTCCCAGAGGTACGCCAGCTCGTCCGCCGTGTACCGGTAGTTGGTGTTGACCGGGACCAGGCCCGCCTTCCACGCCCCTGTGCAGGCCTCCATGTACTCCGGGCCGTTGTGGACGTACAGGGCGACCTTGTCCTGCTGCTTCGCCCCGGCGTCGAGCAGGGCGAGGGCGATGCCGTCCGATCGCCGGTCGAACTCCCGCCACGAGTAGCGACGGTCGCCGTGGACCTGCGCGGTGGCGTCGGGCAAGGCCTCGGCGACCACCTCGAACGAATCGGCGAAGTTCCAGCCCGACATCGGTCCCCCTGGGTCGACAGCCCGCGCAGCATACGAGGGCGTCCCCGACGGGCTCAGCCGGTCGGTTGCCCCGTGGCGGCAGGCAGGTCGACGACCCGGACCTCGTCGATGATCTCGACGTGGTCACCGGAGGGCTCCCGGGTGTGCTCGACCACGAGCTCCCGGTAGACGAGGAAGGCCATGCGCTGATCGTGCTCGTCGCCGGGGCCGGTGCGCTCGGACTCGACGTCGATGAAGACCTGGTGGGCCCGGCGGTACTGGTCGGCCAGACCGGGACGGATGAAGGCGGCTGCGGTCACCCGGTCGTCGAGGCGGTCCGCCGGCATCTTCCGCTCGTCGAGGATGCGGCGGAGCAGCGCCTCGGCCCGCTGGATGGCGACACGGGGGTCGTCGACGTAGGCCGCCTGCAACTCGCTCCAGCGCTGGAGCGCCCGCCGGCGTTCCTCGCGGGGCAGGGGCCGGGTGGTGGACCGCTGGTAGCGGTCGACGCGGCCCTCCAACTCGGCTTCGGCCTCGTCGCGGCCCTGGTCGGCCACCGCCCGATCGTACTCGGGGCCGAAGCGGTCCTTCAGTTGAGCAGAGCGGCCGGCAGCACGGCGCCGGCCGCGGGCTCGCACGACGACCACGAGGAGCAGGACGAGGACGACGAAGGCGCCGGCGGCGATGAGGCCCCAGGTGGTGGGTTCCATGATGCTTCCCTTCTCTGCGCTCGCCCGCCGCTCCTACCCTACTGAGCCGGGAATTAGGTTCGGCCCGTGGACTTCGACCTGCCGGGCGACGACGACCCTCGCCGGATGGCCGTCCGGGACTGGCTCGTCGCCCATCCCTCGCCGTCGGGCCAGGACCTGGCCGAAGCCGGCTATGTGGCGCCGCACTGGCCGCGGCCGTGGGGCCTCGACGCCGATCCCATCGAGCAGATCCTGATCGACGAGGAGCTGGCGGCGGCGGGCGTGCACCGACCGCCGAACCAGATCGGCATCGGTTGGGCGGGGCCGACCCTGCTGGCGGCCGGGACCCAGGCGCAGAAAGACCGGTACCTGTCACCGATCCTCTCGGGGGAAGAGTTCTGGTGCCAGCTGTTCAGTGAGCCCGGTGCCGGATCCGACCTGGCGTCGCTGCGGACGACGGCCGTGAAGGACGGTGACTCCTATGTGGTCAACGGGCAGAAGGTCTGGACATCGATCGCCCACGTGTCGAAGTTCGGGATCCTGATCGCCCGCACCGATCCCGACGCCCCCAAGCAGCGGGGGATCTCGTACTTCATCTGCCCGATGGACGCCCCCGGTGTCGAGGTCCGGCCCATCGTCGAGATGACCGGTGTCCACCTCTTCAACGAGGTGTTCCTGGACGAAGTCCGCATCCCCGCCGAGAACCTGGTCGGGGAGGAGAACCGGGGGTGGGACCTGGCCAAGGTCACCCTGGCCAACGAACGGGTCTCGCTCTCCAGTGGCGGCGCCCTGTGGGGACGGGGTCCGTCGGCGTCGGACCTGGTGGCCCTGGCCCAGGCCAACGGCATCACCGACCCCGCCCTGCGGCAGCGCCTGGTCAAGGTCCACATCGAGGGCGAGCTGCTCCGGCTTCTGCGCCTGCGCACGGTGACCGCGGCCATCCAGGGGGCCCAGCCGGGCCCGGAGGCGTCGATCCGCAAGGTCTTCGCCGACGAACACGGCCAGCGCCTCATGGGCCTTGCCCTCGACCTGGCCGGCGCCGGCGGGATGCTGGCCGAGACCGGGCCCTTCGACGGCCCGCCCGACATGTGGCGCTACGGCTTCCTCTTCGGTCCGGCGCTCACCATCGGCGGCGGCACGGCCGAGGTCCAGCGCAACATCATCGGCGAGCGCGTCCTCGGTCTCCCCGCTGAACCAGCTCTCGACCCCTGACATGCGGGTCCTGGTCACGGGTGGAGCGGGGCTGGTCGGCTCGACCCTGATCGCCACGGCGCCTGACGGCGTCGAGGTCCACGCCACCCAGCGGAACACGCCGGTCGTGGGGACCGAGGCCCACACGGTCGACCTGGCTGACCCGGACGAGCCGGTCGGGCTGCTGGCGGCGGTGCGGCCCGACGTGGTCGTCCACGCGGCGTACGGGACTGACGACCTCGAACGGGATGTGGTCGCCGCAACCCGGTCGGTGGCCGCGGCCTGCGCCATCCACGACGTGGCGCTGGTCCACCTCAGCAGTGACGTGGTCTTCGACGGCGAGCACGCGCCGTACGCCGAAGGCGCACCCCCGGTGCCCGTCCACGCCTACGGCCGGGCCAAGGCGCAGGCGGAGGCCGATGTGGTGACGGCGGTGCCCGACGCCGCAGTCTGCCGTACGTCGCTGGTGTGCACCGCCGATCCGCTGGACCCCCGCTCGGCGTGGGTCGTGGACACCCTCCGGGCGGGCGAGTCGATCACGCTCTTCACCGACGAGATCCGTTGCCCGATCCGGGCCGACGACCTGGCCGGGCTGCTGTGGGACCTCGCCGCCCGGCCCCGGGCCGACCGCCGCGGTCCGTGGCACCTCGTCGGGCCCGACGCCGTCAGCCGCTACGACCTCGGACTCGTCCTGGCCGAGGCCCATGGCCTGGACCCTGCGGGCATCACCGCGGCCCACAGCCGGGACCTCCCCGAGCCTCGGCCCCGGGACCTCAGGCTCACCGCGGGGCGGGCCGCGAGCCTGCCCACCCGGCCGAGGTCGGTGCTGACCCTCTGGCGCTAGGTTCGGCCGGCATGAAGATCAGCACCCAGCTCCGCTACGACGTCTCGCCCGCCGAGGTGGCCCAGCAAGCGGTGGACCTCGAGGCGGCCGGTCTCGACCTCATCTGGGTGGCCGAGGCCTACGGCGTCGACGCCGTCAGCATCATGGGCTACCTGGCCGCCGTCACGGAGCGGGTGGAGATCGCCTCGGGGATCCTGCCCCTCTACACCCGCACGCCGACCCTCCTGGCCATGACCGCGGCCGGGGTCGACGCCCTGTCGGGCGGTCGCTGTGTGCTCGGCCTCGGGGCGTCCGGGCCTCAGGTCATCGAGGGCTTCCACGGCGTGCCCTACGACAAGCCCCTCACCCGGACCCGGGAGATCATCGAGATCTGCCGCCAGGTCTGGAGGCGGGAGCGGGTCGAGTTCTCGGGCCAGGCCTACGACATCCCGCTGCCGGAAGGGCAGGGCACCGGGCTGGGCAAGCCCCTGAAGCTGATCACCCATCCGGTGCGGGACCGCATCCCGATCCACGTCGCCGCCCTCGGCCCCAAGAACGTCGAGCTGACGGCTGAGATCGCCGACGGCTGGCTCCCGCTCTTCTACCTGCCCGAGAAGGCCAAGGACGTCTGGGGCGACGACCTCGCCCGAGGGACGGCCAAGCGGTCCGATGACCTCGACCCGCTGGAGGTCGTGGCCGGAGGCCTCGTGGCCATCGGCCCGACCGACGAGGTGAAGGGCTTCCGGGACTTCGCCCGCCCGATGGTCGCCCTCTACGTGGGGGGCATGGGGGCGGGGCAAGAACTTCTACAACGACCTGGTCTGCCGGTACGGCTTCGAGAAGGAGGCGAAGGAGATCCAGGACCTCTACCTCGACGGCAAGAAGGACGAGGCCGCGGCGATCATCCCCGAGGACCTGCTCGAGGCCACCACCATCTGCGGCGACGAGGGCTACGTGAAAGAACGCCTGGCCGCCTACCGCGAGTCCGGCGTCACCATGCTCAACATCACCCCCATCGGCAACCCCACCGAGATCGTCACCAAGCTCAAGGACTGGACCGCGTAGTTCGAGCTGCGCAGGCGCCAGCCGGAGCAGCGCCGCTGACCCTCAGCTTCGGCGGAGCCGGACTTGCTGAGCGAAGCGAAGCCAGTCAAATGTCACGAGCACTTCAGGATCTCGTCGAAGCCTTCCTGCATGCACTCGACCAGCGTCTCGGGGTCGGGCACGGCTGCCGGGTCGGTGTTGATGCCGATGTTGAGCTCGTCGACGTAGCTGAGCAGCGTGATGTTGGCGGCGGCGCCGGCCATGGGTCCGAAGGGGAACTGGCTGATCACCCGGGCCCCGCTCAGGTAGATCGGGAACGGCGGGCCGGGGACGTTCGAGGTCACGAAGTCCACGCCCCGCAGCATCGAGCCGAAGATGCCGGTGGTGACGTCCGGGGGCAGGTGGTTGAGCACGTTGGCGAGGGGCTCGGTCAGGGCCAGTGCGGGCTCGGCCCGGGCCCGACCGACGAGGTCGCGGACCACCTTCATGCGGTGGACGGGGTCGACCACGGTCAGCGGCACGGCAAAGCGGGCCGGGGCGAACTGGTTCCCCGCCACGTTCTCGGTCGCCGCCGTGCGCACGTTGATCGGCATGGACATCCGCAGGGAAGTGGCCTGCTGGCCGTGGTGGTCGTGGTACCGGCGCCAACCCGAGGCGATGGCGGCCACGAAGGCGTCGTTGAGCTTGCCCCCCGCCCGCCGGCCGGCGATCTTCATCTCAGCCAGCGGGACGGTCAGCGTGTGGAACTGCACCGACAGGGACCGCTCGGTCATGAGCGGGGACAAGGGCGCGCTGGCCGGCGCCAGCAACCGGAGGGCAGAGGCGATCGTCTCGCTCACCCGGGCCCCGGCGCCGACCGGGTCGGCGACGGTGACCAGCGCGGCCGAGGACAGGATGCCGAAGGAGCGCTTGGCCACGCCCCGGACCCGACGCTGCTCGTGGGCCACGGCGTCGGCGAAGCGTTCGGCCTGGCTCATGACGTGCACGGCCGGTACCTCGGGCACGGCCCCGGGATCGCCGGGGTCGGCTTCGGCGTCGAAGGATTCCAGCATCAGCTTCACGCCGCCCACGCCGTCGGTCACGGCGTGGTGGATCTTCATGATGAGACCGGCCCGACCCTCCTCGAGGCCCTCGACCACGGTGAACTCCCACAGCGGGCGCGCCCGGTCGAAGGCCTGCATGCCGATCGGCTCGGCGATGTCGAACAGCTCGCGCATGCTCCCGTCGTTGGCCGCCTTCACGAAGCGCAGGTGGTAGTCGAGGTCGAAGTTGGGATCGACCTCCCACCGAGGCGGCGAGAAGGACAGGGCGTTGCCGATGACCCGCTGGCGCAGGCGGATGACCGTCCGGCTGGCCCGTTCCAGCTTGTCCTTCAGGCGGGCGTGGTCGGGGGGACCGTCGAGGACGACGACCGAGGTGATGGTGCTGCGCAGCAGCGGATCCCGCTCGATGGTCCACATGAGCTTGTCGGCGTCGCTCATGCGGGGCTGGAAGTCGAGGTGTTCGTCGGTCACCTCTCCAGTTCACCTCATATCCGAGGCGGCGTCACCATCAACAGGTCGGGCCGCCCAGGCGGTAGTAGCCGCTGAAGGTGTCGTTCTCGGTGTGGCCGTCGACGTAGGTCCGGGTGCGGGTCGTGGTCACGAAGTCACAGCTGCCCCGCCGATCGACGGTCTGGCCGGTCTGGGCCCCCGTCGCGAAGCGGGTCGAGTAGAGGTGCATCGAGATCTGCGTGTCGGTGTGGGTGGGCCACATGAGCACGCCGTACGGCGTGTTGTTCACGATGCGGAACTCGGGCTCGGGGTAGGACACGGTCGACTCCCGGCCGTACGGGTAGCGGCTGAGGTGCTCGGTGTGGAACTGGTAGTTCGGGATGTCGAGCCCGGCGAAGAAGGCGGCGTTGAACGAGGTGGTGGCGAACTGGGACACGCCCCCGCCGACCGACTCGACGTGTTCACCGTTCTCGATGGCGCCGGCGACCACGAAGCCGTTCTCGGTCGTCCGGGGCCCGACCACCTCGTTGATCGAGAAGTGCCCACCGTTCGGGGGGATCACGTAGCCCTGGACGATGTCGGCCATCCGGTTGATGTTGGTGACCCGCGATTCACAGCAGTCGTGCCAGGTGCTGCTCCGGCAGCCGTCGGCCGCGTAGGCGGTACAGGGCTCCTGGTCCGGGAGGGTGATCTCCTCGACGATGCCCAGGCTCTCGGCCCACTCGGCGTCGCGCTCGGGCCGGATCCGGGTGAGTTCGAGGTCCACCGACTGGTCGCCGTTGCGCAGCGCGGCGATGACCCGGCGCGCCGAGCCCGGCGCGCAGCAGCCCGTGCCGGCCTGGCCGGGGACGATGCGGGGGTGGCCGTTGCTGACCGTGAAGCTGGCGGCGGCCGGGGGGTCACCGACGTCGGGCAACAGGCCGGGCAGGTCCTCGCCGACCTGCTCGCGGTCGAGCACCAGCTGCAGGGCCTCCCGTCCTGGCCGCGAGGTGACCCAGGCCCCGAGCGTCTCCGCCGGCACGTCCGCCGAAGTGCCGTCGGCGTTGATGGTGATCCCGTTCTCGGTGAGGGTGTTGGCCTCTCGCGCCAGCGCCTCGGCCTCGCCGTCGTCGAAGCGGGGTGGGATGTCCGTCGCGTCGACGTTGACGACGATCGGGTCCTCCCCGGTGACGGCCCCGGCGACGACCTGGTCGATGACCTCAGTCGCCCGGATGCCGTGGCCCGGCACCCCCGGGACGACGGCGAAGCCGAAGCCGGAGTGCTGGATGAGCGGCTCGATCGGGCTGGTGCGGTCCGACCCCTCCAGCTCCTGCAGCGTGCGGCTCACCGGGTTGTCGGCCAGGGTCAGGATGACCGGAGCCACCTCGTCCTCCCTGAACCGTTGGGCCCAGGCCACCGGGTCCTGACCGATGTTCTGGGCGGCCGTGACCGTGGCCTGCTGGTCGACCTCCGCGCCGAGCTCGCCCACGGTGGTCTCCAGCGTGCGGTCCCCGGAGTGGATCTCGACCGGCGTGTCGAGGTAGGTCGAGGAGAGGTGGCGGACCCGGGCGTCGATGTCCTCCTGGCCGAAGCCGCCGATCGCCCGGCCGTCGAGGACGACGTTGCGGGCGACGAGGTCCGAGTGGATGCGCGTGTCGACCACCCAGGTCAGGACGGCCGCGGCCACGATCACCAGCGGGATCATGAGCGCGACGGCCTTGCGGGGGGACCGACGACGCATTCACGGCCATTCTGGCGTGCGCGTCGGCCGATCCTGTGTCACCCCCGGGGGATTCGCCCGTCCCGGCCCGTCGGTGAAACACTCTTTCGCCCACTTGGTGGCCAGCACGTCGAGAGCGAACGAGGACCAGTACATGAGCGGGATCTGTGAAGGTCGGGTCTGTGTGATCACCGGCGCCGGCCGGGGCATCGGGCGGGAGTACGCCCTGATGCTGGCCGGGCAGGGGGCCAAGATCGTCGTCAACGACCTCGGCGGGGACATGACCGGGGAGGGTGAGGACACCAGCCCCGCGCAGCAGGTCGTGGCCGAGATCGAAGCCATGGGCGGAGAGGCCATCGCCAACGGGGCCAACGTGGCCGACTTCGACGCCGCGGGCGAGCTGATCCAGCAGGCCGTCGATCACTTCGGCCGCCTCGACGTACTCGTCAACAACGCCGGGATCCTGCGGGACCGGATGCTGGTGAACATGGCGGAGGGGGAGTGGGACGCCGTCATCGCCGTCCACCTCAAGGGCACCTTCGGGCCCTCCCGCCACGCCAGCGCACACTGGCGGGAGCTCGTCAAGGCGGGCGACACCGTCGACGCCCGCATCATCAACACGACCTCCCCGTCGGGCATCTACGGCAACGTCGGCCAGACCAACTACGGCGCGGCCAAGGCCGGCATCGCCGCGTTCACGGTGATCGCCGCCATGGAGCTCGAGCGGTACGGCGTCACGGCCAACGCCATCGCCCCGGGGGCGATCACCCGCATGACCGAGGGCCTCGGTATGGGCCAGCTCGACGAGGAGACGAAGGCCTCCATGTCTCCCCGCTGGATCGCACCGATCGTGACGTGGCTGGCCAGCCCCGCGTCCGCCGCCGTG
This sequence comes from uncultured Microthrixaceae bacterium, assembly GCA_963725155.1. Classification (GTDB taxonomy): domain Bacteria; phylum Actinomycetota; class Acidimicrobiia; order Acidimicrobiales; family DATDAH01; genus DATDAH01. Next base: position 267,114 of record CAVRXU010000008.1, on the reverse strand, counting down.
ACCGGCCGCATCTTCCAGGTGTCCGGGCGCGAGCTGGCCGTCGCCGAAGGCTGGCACAAGGGCCCGACGGTGGAGCCCACCGACGACCTCACCGAGATCGGCGCCAAGGTGGCCGAGCTCTTGGCCAACGCCCGCCCCAACGCCGACATGTCCGGCAACGACAAGCAGTAGGAGACTTCGATGCCCCTCAACCTCGATGCCGTCGGGACCGTCACCGACCCGACCGAGATGTCCTGGGACTCCAAGGACGCCATCCTCTACGCCCTCGGCGTGGGCGCCGGGACCGACGAGCTCCCCTTCGTGACCGAGAACTCCATCGACGTCGACCAGAAGGTCCTCCCGACGATGGCCGTGGTCCTCGGCGTCATCGGCGGGGGCATGGCCAGCCTGGGCGACTTCAACTGGGCGATGCTCGTGCACGGCGAGCAGGGCGTCCGCCTCCACCAGCCCATTCCTGTCCGCGGCACCCTGTCCTGCACCACCGAGATCACCGGGATCTTCGACAAGGGCAAGGGCGCGGTCGTGGTCATGGAGTCCAAGGCCACGGACGCGGCGAGCGGCGAGCCGCTGTTCGACACGACCATGTCGGCCTTCATCCGGGGTGAGGGCGGCTTCGGCGGCGACCGTGGACCGTCGGGCCCGCAGAACGTGCCCCCCGAGCGGGCACCGGACCACTCGGTCACCTACGCCACCCGCCCGGACCAGGCCCTCATCTACCGGCTGTCCGGTGACCGCAACCCGCTGCACTCCGATCCGCAGTTCGCCGCCCTCGCCGGCTTCGACCGACCGATCCTGCACGGCCTCTGCACCTTCGGCTTCACCGGCCGGGCGCTCCTGCACACCCTGTGTGACGGAGAGCCGTCCCGCTTCACATCGATGGACGGTCGTTTCTCCTCGCCCGTGCTCCCCGGCGAATCGCTCACGGTCAACATGTGGGTGGACGGTGGTGAGGCCATCTTCCAGACCACCGGTGACGACGGGCGTGTGGTCCTCGACGCGGGGAAGTGCGAGTTCCGCGACTGAAAGAAGCGCGTCCGGTCAGGCGACCCCACCGATGAACGGCTGGGGGATCCGACCTGAAGATTTGAGTAACACCTACTCATGCCCGCGAGCGCCCGCGGGCGGACCATGGGGCCCACGACGGGGACGACTCCCCTGCCGCCGACGAAAGGACGCACCGGTGGGCACCTCCAAGGACATCGAGGACACGGTGGTCTCCGAGATGCGGCGGGAGGCCGAGTCGGCCCACGCCGCCGCCGGCCAGCCGGTGGACCTGACCGAACCCATCTGGCACCCGATCGACGGCATCACCCTCGACAAGTACGCCCAGCTCACGGCGGCGATGGCCCGGCACGACCTCGGCACCCCTGACGAGACCCAGGACTGGCTCGAGGAACACGGTGTCAAGCCCGGCACCTGGGCGGTCGTCCAGACGGGGTGGGTCAACCGCATGTCGACCAGCGAAGCCGTGCGCACCCGCTACGGGATCCTGTACAGCCAGAGCTGACCGGGCGAACCGCTGACGTTGCCCGTCGGCGGTTCGCCGCTGTCCCGAAGGTTCTGCCAGAATCCCGCACGCTTATGCGCGCTGCGTGGCCTCTCGTGGGGCGTTCTGAGATCCTCGATCAGGCTCGGCAGGACCTTCGTCGTGGTGATCTCTCCGGCGTGATCCTGGCCGGGCCGGCCGGCGTCGGGAAGACGCGGCTGGCCGCCGAGATCGCCGAGCAGGGGTCCGCCGCCGGCTTCCACGTCGAGCGGGCCGTGGCCAGCCAGTCGGCTCGGGCCATCCCGTTCGGTGCCCTGGCCCCGCTGCTGCCCCCTGCCGCGCTGGCGGTCGAGCGGGGCATCGCCATGCTCGGGCAGGCGACCGAGGCGCTCATGCAGCGCAGCGGCGGCCACCGCCTCCTCCTGCTGGTCGACGACGCCCAATGGCTGGACGACGCGTCCGCCCTGCTGTTCCAGCAGCTCGTGTCGGCTCGGACCGTGTTCGCCGTCGCCAGCGTGCGCACCGGCGAACCCGCCCCCGACGCCGTCCAGGCCGTCTGGAAGAACGGGCTCTGCGACCGGGTCGACGTCGGTCCGCTGAACCGGGCGGAGACCAAGGACCTCCTCGAGCAGGTGCTGGGCGCCCAGGTCGAGGGCGCCGCCCTGCAGCAGCTGTGGGAGGCCAGTGGGGGCAACCTCCAGTACCTGCGCGAGCTCGTGCTCGCCGGTGTCGACGCCGGCACCCTCGTCGACGACGCCGGCCTGTGGCGGACCGTCGGCGCCATCTCGCCCTCGGCCCGCCTCCAGGACCTGGTCGGCGAGCGCCTGGCGGGCCTGGACGACGACGAGGTGGCCACCCTCGAGCTGGTCGCCTTCGGCGAGCCGTTGGGCGTGGACGTGGTGGCCGGCCTCGTGGGCGCCGATGCCCTCGTGCGCCTCGAGCGCAAGGGCCTGGTGGAGACGGCTCTGGACGGGCGGCGCTTCGAGGCCACTCTGGCTCATCCCGTCCACGGTGAGGTCGTGCGTGAGCGCACCCCGCTCACCCGGGCCCGGCAGGTCCAGCGGCAGCTGGCCGATGCCGTCGAGTCTCACGACAATCGTCGTCGGATCGACGTGCTCAAAGTGGCGCTGTGGCGGGTGGAGGCTGGCGGTGCCACCTCGCCCGAACTGCTGATCGCGGCGGCCCGCCAGGCCGGCTTCGCCCATGACCTGCCGACGGCGCTGCGGCTGGCCAACGCGGCCCACGCCATCGAGGCCACGTTCGCATCAGGCCAGATCATCGCCGACTCGCTCTACTCGCTGGGGCGCTCCGACGAGACCGAGAGCGTGTTGGCCGCGCTGGAGGACGAGGCCGCCGACGACAGCCAGCGGGCCACCCTGGTGCGGGTCCGGGTCTACAACCGGTATTGGCACGACGGCGACCTGCCCGCCGCCGTCGAAGTCATCGAGGAGGGCTGCCGGGCCATCAGCGATCGCGACCACCTGGACGAGCTGGAGGGCCTCCGGGCCATGCTGGAGGTGACCTCGTGCAGGCCCGCCGACGGCGTCGCCCGCGGGCTCGGGCTGCTCGACGTGAGTTTCGATCGGGCGATCGTCCAGGCGTCGCTGGCCTGTGCCTTGGGGTTGCCTCTGCTGGGTCGGGCCGACGAGGCGGAGCTGGCGGTCGACGCCGGCATACGGGCCTACACCCGCCTCGGGGGCCAGCTCACCCTCTACGAGCCGTCGCTGCTCTACGTGGCCAAGGCGCTGGCCCAGGCCATCGTCGGTCGCCTGGAGGAAGCCGAGGCCACTGCCGTCGCCGGTTACGAGCAAGCCCTGGTCTCCGACGACGCCGCCGGCTGGGCGTTCTTCGCCCAGGCCCGGGGCGTGGTGGCCCTCGAACGGGGCCTGCTCGACGACGCCATCCGGTGGTGGAACGAGGCCGCCGGCCTGTTCCGCGCCGTCAACCACGGTGGGCCCCTGGGCTGGAGCCTGATCGGCCTGACCCTGGCCCACTCCATGCGGGGCGAGGTGGGGCCCGCGGACGCCGCGCTGCGGGAGGAGGCCGAGCTCAGTCACCCCGCCGACTTCCACGGCGTCAACCGTCAGCGGGCCCGGGCCTGGCTGGCGGTGGCCAAGGGCCAGCCGACCGACGCCCGGGCCGAGCTGGCGGCGGGAGTCGAGTTGGCCCAGGAGCGGGGCGAGTGGCCGTACGCGCTGATGATGCTCCACGACCTGGCCCGGTTGGGCGAGCCCGACGCGGCCCGTGCCGCGCCCCTCGCCGACCACGGCATCGGGTCCATCGGCACCGCCCGCATCCACCACATCACGGGCCTGGGCACGGGTGACCTCGACCTGGTGGGCTCGGCCGCCGAGGCGTTCGGCAAGGTCGGCGCGAACCTGCTGGCGGCCGAGGCGGCCTTCGGGCTGGCCGGCGAGTACCGGCGTCGCGGGGGCCCGCGGGAGGCCACGGCCTGGACTCGCCAGGCGACGGCGTGGGCCGAGAGCTGCCCTGGTGCCCGGACGCCGGGCCTGGCCGTGCCCGACGAGCCCGTCGCCCTCACCAAGCGCGAGCGGGAGGTGGCGGTCCTCGCCGCCGGCGGCATCACGAGCAAGGACATCGCCGGGCGGCTCTTCGTGTCGGTGCGCACGGTCGACAACCACCTGGGACGCGTCTACGACAAGCTCGGCGTCGCCAACCGCGCCGAGTTGGCCCAGATCATGGCCGGCGACACCTGAGCGTGCGCCGGCTCAGCGCCCCTGACGCCTCGGCCGAGGTGCGCCCGGTCGACACCTTCGGCATGCCCCTCGGCCCGGGCCAGCCCGTCGCCCTGATCGAGGCGATGGGGGAGCGCTCGGACTGGGAGGACCTACGGATCTACGGCGCGTTGCTGACCGTCCTCAGTGATCTCTTCGTCCATCCGAACGTCCACTACCTGAGCGGCTTCTTCGGGCCGCTGGAGCGGTCCCTGCGGGACGGCGGGGCCAACCTCAGCTTCGCCCCGGCCGACTTCCGCCGCTTCATGCCGATCCTGGAACAGCAGGCACCGCGGGTCATGAGCACGGCGGCGGCCCTGCCCGATGCCGACGGCTGGTGCAGCCTCTCGCTGCACGCGGGCGCCACGGTGGCCGAGCTGCACCGGGCCGGGGCCGACCCCGACCGGCTGCTCGTCGTGGAAGCGAGCCCGGCCTACCCGCGGACGGTCGGCCTCGGCGAGCACGGCCACGCCTTGCACGTCGACGAGATCGACGTGCTGATCGAGTCCGACAAGGTGCCGTTCGTGCTCGACGACCCGCCGCCGACCGAGATCGAGCGGGCGATGGCCGAACACGTCAGGACCTTCGTGCCCGACGGGGCCACCCTGCAGACCGGCATCGGGGCGGTGCCTTCGATGGTGGCCACCCTCCTGGCCGAAGGCGACGGGGGCGACTACGGCGTGCACTCGGAGATGTTCACGACGGGCCTGATGCGCCTGCACCAGGCGGGGAAGGTGACCAACCAGAAGGGTCAGCTGGACGGCCTCTCCATCGTCACCTTCGCCGCCGGTACCCCGGAGCTCTACGCCTGGTTGGACGGGAACGAGGAGGTCGCCTTCCTGCCCGTCGACATCGTCAACTCCCCCGAGGTCATCGCCCGCAACCGGCGGACGGTGACGATCAACGCCGCCCTCGGCGTCGACATCCACGGCCAGATCGTGGCCGACACCATCGGCGGTGGCCAGTACTCCGGGATCGGGGGCCACGAGGACTTCGTCGCCGGTGCCGCCCTCGAGCTGGAGGACCGCTCGCTGCTCTGCCTGCCCTCCACGTTCCGCCGGGGCGACGTCGTCCAGTCCCGGATCGTCCCCTGGTTCGAGGCCGGCACCGTCATCACCACCCCCCGCCACCAGGTCGACGTCGTGATCACCGAGTACGGCACGGCCGAGCTGCAGGGCCTCACCATCCACCAGCGGGGCCAGGCCCTCGCCGCCATCGCCCACCCCGACTTCCGCGATGGCCTCTACGAGGCGGCCCAACGCACCACCGGCGGCCGCTCCCCCCTGCCCCCCGTCTGACGTTCGTTCGGGAACCCTGAACCTCGCGGCCAGGCACAAGATCCAGGTTCCAGAACGGGGGGCGTCACCAGCCGGTGCCGTAGGTGTCGCGGTGGGCGATCTCAGCTACGGGACGGCGGCGGGGTGGGCCCAGCGGTCGGGCCGGCCAGCCGAGGGGGATCATGGCGAAGGGGCGCACCGACGCGGGGAGCTCGGCGATGGCCCGCACCTCGGTCGGGTCGTAGGCCGCGATCGTCGTCATGGCCGACCCCAGGCCCAGCGCCGTGGCCGCCAGGAGGAGGTTCTGGACCGCGGGGAAGATCGACGACGCCTGCTCCCGCCGCTCGGCCCGCTGGTCGTCGGCGCCGACGACGATCCACACCGGCGCCGTGGCGAAGCCACCGCCGAAGCCGGCGGCGACGTCCGCCTGGAGACGGGGGGCCAGGTCCGCCTCGGTGACCGACGACGACCAGAGCCGGTCCATCAGGTCGGTGAGCCGCGCCCGCCGCTCCGCCTCACGCACGACGACGAAGACCCAGGGCTGTGTGTTCTCCGAGCTCGGCGCGAAGCGGGCGGCGTCGAGAACCTGCTCGACCATCTCGTCGTCGACGGCCTCGTGCGAGAAGGCGCGGCAGGCCCGCTGCCGGCCGACGACGGCGAAGAAGTCCGTCAGGGCAGGGCCTTGGTCAGGATCTCGCCGGCCCGGGCGACGACCTCGGGGAGGTGGCCGCCCGTCGGGATGTTGACCACCACGGCATCGAGGCCTTGGCCCAGGATCCGGTCCTGGACCTGCTCGCCGATGCTGTCGGGTCCGCCCACCAGCATGCGGTGGCCGAGCATCTCCCGGGTGGCGTCGTCCAGCGTGTCCCACTCCATGCCCAAGCCCCGGACCAGCTCGTCCCGGGAGGCGAACGCCTCGTCGTCGGTGTCGCCCGCAATCAGGAAGTTCAGGGCGCTGACCCCGATCTCGCTGCGGTCCCGGCCGACGTCGGCCAGGTGACCGGCCAGCACGTCCAGCTTGTGGGGTACCTCGTCGAGGCCGCAGGTCAGGTTCGAGTGGTCGGCGTACTGGGCGGCGATGCGCAGGGTCTTCTTCTCGCCTGCGCCGCCGACCATCAGCGGGATCTTGCTGCGGATCGGCTTGGGGTTGTTGATGATCTCCCTGACCTGGAAGTGCTTGCCCTCGAAGGTCGGCCGCTCGTCGGCGAACATGGCCTGGGTGATCTGGATGGCCTCTTCCAGCATCTCGAAGCGGTCCGACACCGGTGGAAAGTCGTAGCCGAAGGCGTCGTGCTCCATGTCGAACCAGGCCGCGCCGATGCCGAGGATGGCCCGGCCCCGAGAGATGACGTCGAGGTTGGTGACGACCTTGGCCAGGAAGGCCGGGTTCCGGTAGGTCACACCGGTCACCAGGGTGCCGAGCTGGATGTAGCTCGTCCGGGCGGCCAGCGCGCTGAGCAGGGTGTAGGCCTCGAACATGGGCTGGTCGGGCGACCCCAGCATGGGCAGCTGGTAGAAGTGGTCCATCACCAGCAAGGTGTCGAAGCCCGACGCCTCGGCGGCGGACGCCACCTCGGCCACGGTCTCGAACAGGTCGCCGTCCTCGACGTCGGGGTACGTGAAGTTCGGGACCTGCAGGGCGAGTCGCATCATGGAGGGATGTCTATCCCTTCACGTCGGCGACTTCTCGTCGACCGTTCCCGCCCCGGCGTCCGGCTAGGGGGTGCGGCCGAATCGGCCGAGGAGCTCGGACTGGGCGTCGCCGTCCTCGACCGTCACGGCCGGTCCGATGGCCCCGCTCTGGCGGTACAGGTCCTCCCGCCCGACGAACCAGGTGGCGCACAGGGCCACGAGCTCGGGATCCAGCCGCTCGGGCTGGCCCGTGGCCCGAGCCAGGTCCCACGTGTGGATCAGGTGGTCGGCGAAGAGCTGCATCAGGTACTCCTGGGCCGGTACGTCGCCGAAGGACAGGTGCACGGTGGCGTCGAGGTCGAGGTCGCCCAGCGCGTCCACCATCGCGGTCGTGGCGCGGCCTTGGGCGGCGACGGGTTCATCGCCCAGCGGATCGGACGGGATCTCGTCGCCGATGTCGTCGATGGTCCGCCCGGCCAGCAGCGGCGGGGCCCAGAGCTGCTCGTCGACGACGTGGGCGACCAACGCCCGCACGTCCCATTCGGTGTCGGGCGTGGGGGAGGACCACTGGTCGTCGGCCACGCCCTCCAGGCACGAGCCGAAGCCTGCTGCCGCGTCCTTCAACCAGCTCTTCACGTCCGCCATGGCGGTCCCCCTTCTCCGGTCAGAACAGTTTCAGCTCGTTGCGCTCGATGCCCCGTAGCTCGTCGTAGTCGACTTCGACGCAGGCTATGCCCCGGGACTCGGCCAGGACCTTTGCCTGTGGCTTGATGACCTGGGCGACGAAGACGCCGCGCACCGGACGGAGGGACGGGTCCCGGTCCATCCGCTCGAGGTAGCGGGTCAGCTGCTCGACCCCGTCGATCTCGCCGCGGCGCTTGACCTCCACGGCCACGGCACGGCCGTCGGCGTCCCGGCAGAGGAGGTCGACCGGGCCGATGTCGGTCGGCCACTCCCGGCGGACGAGCTTGAATCCGTCCCCGATGCGGTTGCAGTCGAGGGCCAGCAGCTCCTGCAGGTGGGCCTCGACCCCGTCCTTGGTCAGGCCCGGGTCGACCCCCAGCTCGTGGGCCGAGTCCGAGAGGATCGCCTCCATGGTGATGATCAGTTGCTCACCCTTGGGGTTGGTCACGGTCCACACGCCGTCGCCCTCGACGAGGGTGTTGGGCGCGTTCATCCAGTTCAGGGGCTTGTAGGCGCCGCCGTCGGCGTGGATGGCGACGCACCCGTCCGCCTTCACCATGATCAGCCGCGGTGCCATGGGCAGGTGCGCCGTCAGTCGACCCTCGTAGTCCACCTGGCACCGGGCGATCACGAGCCTCACGGCGGGCGAGCGTAGGCCTGAGGTGCCTACGCTCGCCCCATGCACATCTCGGAGCGCTGGGAGTACCTCACCATCGTGGACATCCCCGCCACGCAGCTCGACGGAGTGAAGGAGAGCTACGCCGAGCTGGGCTACGAGGCAGTGGCCGACGACGGCGACTGCCTCGTCGTCCGCAAGCAGTTCCCGGTCACCGGCCAGATCACCGTCGATTGATCCCGCCCGCGGGCGGTCCCGCTCCCGTGGACCCGCCCGAGGTTGCCGGCGACCTCGACGCCGTTGCGTTCTCCGACCTGACCCGCGGGGACGAGGTCGAGGACGCCCTGGTCACCGGCGAGCTCGTCGGGGGTTCGCTCGACGGGCTCACCCTCACCGGCTGCCGGCTCGACGGGGTGCGGTTGACGGGGTCCTCCTTCGACGGGCTGGTCCTCGAAGACGTCCTCTTGGTGGGCTGTGAGCTGTCCGGAGTGACCTTCGGCGCCACGAAGCTCCGGCGGGTCCGGTTCGAGAACTGCCGGATGTCGGGCCTCTCGACCGCCGATCTCGACGCGGAGCACGTCAGCTTCGCCGAGAACCGCCTCGATGACGCCTGGTTCCGGATGGCGGAGATCGACCGCGCCGAGTTCCTGGACTGCGACCTCCGCCGGGCCGACTTCTACGCCGCCACGGTCCGCCGGACCGGGTTCCTCGGGTGTGACCTGACGGGCGCGGAGTTCTCGAAGGCCGTGGTCACGGCCCTGCGGCTGGAACGCTCGACGGTCGACGAGCTGGGTGGCATCGGCGGCCTGCGCGACATCGTCCTCAGCCCCGATCAGGTCGTGTCGTTCGCCCTCGCCTTCCTGGCCGCGTTCGACATCACCGTCGACGACCGCGAGGACTGACGGTCAGGACGTGAGGAAGCCGCGCTCGGTGAGGAGGTCGATGATGCGGTCGACGTTGTCGGCCTGGTCGACGGTGGCGGTGTCGAGGGTCAGGTCGGGGTTCTCGGGGACGTCGTAGGTCGCGGAGACGCCTGGGAACTGCGGGATCTCGCCCCGGTCGGCCGCCTCGTAGAGACCCTCGGGGTCCCGCTGGCGGGCGATCTCCACCGGGGCGTCGAGGTGGACGATGAGGAAGCGCTCGGGGCCGACCAACTCCCGAGCCCGGTCCCGCACGTCGGCCTTGGGGGCCGCGAAGGCGGCGATCACGATGATCCCGGACTCGTTGGCCAGGCGGGCCACCTCAGCCATGCGGCGCAGGTTCTCGGAGCGCTCCTGGGCGCTGAAGCCGAGGTCGCGGCTCATGCCCAGGCGCAGGTCCTCGCCGTCGATGCGCAGCGTCGCTCGGCCGGCGTCGAACAGGCGACGCTCGAGGGCCACCGCGGTCGTCGACTTCCCGGCTCCCGTGAGCCCGGTCAGCAGGACGGTGCACGGGCGCTGGCCGTAGCGGGTCTCCCGCTCGGCCACGGTGATCTGGCTCAGGTGACGCTGCAGGTGCTCGTCGGGCTTGAGGTCCCACGCCGAGTCCTGGGGCAGGATCATGCCCGCCGCCATCGTGGCGTTGCTCAGGCGGTCGACCAGGATGAACGCGCCCGTCGTGCGGTTGCGCTCGTAGGCGTCGAAGAGCAGCTGCTGGTCGCAGGTCACCGTGCAGCGCCCGATCTCGTTGACGGCGAGGCCGGCCGCGGCCTCGGGCTCGAGGGTGTTGATGTCGATGCGGTGGGCCAAGGTGGTGATGCGGCCGGGGAGGATCCGGTTGGCCTGCTGGACGAGGTACTCCTTGCCCGGGGCCATGTCGGTCTCGCTCATCCACACGACCATGGCGTCGACCTCGTGGCTGCGCTGGGGCCGGCGCTCGGGGTGGACCAGCACGTCACCCCGGGACACGTCGACCTCGTCGGTCAGGGTCATGGTGACGGCCGTGCCGGGGCCGGCTTCGTCCAGGTCACCGTTGAACGTGACCAGGCGATCCACCGTCGTGACCACGCCGGAGGGCAGCACCATGACCTCGTCGCCGGGCTTGACCACACCGGAGGCGACGGTGCCGGCGAAGCCCCGGAAGGTGAGGTCGGGGCGCCGCACCAGTTGGACGGGGAAGCGCAGGTCGCCGTCCTCGGGCACCGAGACCGGCACGGTCTCGAGGTGCTCCATGAGGGTCGGGCCCTCGAACCAGGTCATGTTCGTGCCGGGGTCGACGACCCAGTCGCCCTTCAGGGCGGAGATGGGGATGAACCAGGGCGCCTTCTTCAGGTCGAGGCGCTCGGCGAACTCGAGGTAGTGGTCCCGGATCTCCTCGAACCGCTCCTTCGAGTGGTCGACCAGATCCATCTTGTTGATGGCCACGACCGTGTTCTCGATGCCGAGCAACGAGGTCAGGTAGCTGTGGCGCTTGGTCTGGGCCTGCACCCCGTGCCGGGCGTCCACCAGGATGATGGCCAGGTCACAGGTCGACGCCCCGGTGACCATGTTGCGGGTGTACTGCTCGTGGCCCGGGGTGTCGGCGATGATGAACTTGCGCCGCGAGGTCGAGAAGTAGCGGTAGGCGACGTCGATGGTGATGCCCTGCTCCCGCTCGGCTTTGAGACCGTCCATGAGGAGGGCGAGGTCCAGCTCGCCACCAGCGGACCCGATGGTCGTCGACTCGGCTTCGACCGCGGCGAGCTGGTCCTCGTAGAGCAGGTGGGAGTCGTGCAGCAGGCGGCCGATCAGGGTCGACTTGCCGTCGTCCACGGAGCCACAGGTCAGGAAGCGGAGCAGGTCCTTCTGCTCGTGCTCGGCGAGGTACGCCTCGATGTCGGTGGCGATCAGCTCGGACTGGTGCGACATCTAGAAGTACCCCTCCTTCTTCTTCTCCTCCATGGAGCCGGCCTGGTCGTGGTCGATGACCCGGCCCTCCCGCTCGGAGCGGGTGGCCAAGAGCATCTCTTGGATGATCTGGGGGAGGGTGTCGGCGGTGGACTCGACGGCGCCGGAGAGCGGGTAGCAGCCCAGGGTGCGGAAGCGGATCATGCGGTCGACGGGCTCCTCGCCGGGCTCGAAGCGGAAGCGGTCGTCGTCGACCATGATCAGCGTCCCGTCCCGCTCGACCGTCGGGCGCAGGGCCGAGTAGTAGAGCGGTACCAGCGGGATCTCCTCCAGCCAGATGTACTGCCAGATGTCGAGCTCGGTCCAGTTCGACAGGGGGAATACCCGGATGCTCTCGCCGGGGTGGACCCGCCCGTTGTAGAAGTTCCACAGCTCCGGGCGCTGGTTCTTGGGATCCCACCGGTGGTGCTTGTCCCGGAACGAGAAGACGCGCTCCTTGGCCCGGGACTTCTCCTCGTCGCGCCGGGCGCCACCGAAGGCGGCGTCGTAGCCCCCGGCGTCCAGCGCCTGTTTGAGCGCCTGGGTCTTCATGATGTCGGTGTAGTTCTTGGAGCCGTGGTCGAAGGGGTTGATGCCGGCCGCGACGCCGTCCTGGTTGGTGTGGACGATCAGCTCGACCCCCAGCTCCTCCGCCATGCGGTTGCGGTGGGCGATCATGTCCTTGAACTTCCACGTGGTGTCCACGTGCAGCAGGGGGAACGGCAGCTTGCCGGGATGGAAGGCCTTCTCGGCCAGCCGGAGCATGACCCCGGAGTCCTTGCCGATGCTGTAGAGCATCACCGGCCGTTCGAACTGGGCCACCACCTCACGGATGATGTGGATGCTCTCGTCTTCGAGCTGCTGGAGGTGCGTGCGCCGAGGCGCGTCAGGGAGGGCGTCTGCGGTCATGGAAGGGTTCATCTTCCCACGGGGTCCTTTTCCGGGCCAGTTGGCGTGTAAAGGCCGCCGCCCTTGCGGCTCCGCTTGGACAGCCGGTCGCGGATGAGGCGGCGGCGCTCCTGGAGCTCGGCCAGGGTGATGGCCTGGGCATCAGGCATGCCGAGGGAGGCTCGGTAGCCGTCCATGCTCACCTCGGCCAGATAGGCCTCGGGGTCGTACTCCTGCTGGAGGTCGGCGGCGATGCGCTCGCCGTGGGTGGTGGCGAAGTGGACGATCACCTGCTGGATCAGCTCGAGGATGTCGAGGTCGGGGGCCAGGGTCTGGCCCATGGAGGTGCTGAAGGCCATGTTCTTGACGAAGAGCATCAGCTCCTTGGGCATGCGGGCGCCGTAGCCGAGCAGGGCCTTGAGCACCCGCTGCAGCTCACCCACCATCTCGTCGGGGTCCATCTGGGTGGGGTCGACGGCGGGGGCGTCGAGGCCGAGCTCGGTGATGAGGGCCTCGAAGTCGGTGTCCATCGGCAGGGCGCCCAGCTCGGCCAGGGCGGGGAGCTGGACTCGGATGTCGTTGGTGCTGCCGCCGGCGAGGAGCTTGAGGAAGGCCAGGCGTCGGGGCTCGTCGAGGCGACCGGTGATGCCGAAGTCGAGCAGCGCGGTGCGGCCGTCGGGCTGGATGAAGAGGTTGCCGCCGTGCAGGTCGCCGTGGAAGACGCCGTGGAACATGGCCCCCTCGAGGAAGCCGATGATCCCGGTGCGGATGAGGGCCATCAGGTCGACCCCGGCTGCCTTCATGGCATCGACCTCGTCGAGGGCGAACCCCGACAGCCGCTCCATGACCAGGACCCGGCGGGTCACCAGCTCGGGGTGGGGCCGGGGGATGACGTAGGCCTGCTGGCCGAGCTCGCGCATCGAGCGGGAGACGTCGAGCATGTTCTCGGCCTCGAGGCGGAAGTCCAGCTCCTCGACGATCGTCTCGGCGAAGAGCTCGACCAGCGCCGGTGGGTTGGCCAGGGCGGCGACGGGGATGCGGCCGACGAACAGTGGGGCCAGCCAGGCCATGACCCGCAGGTCCTCCTGGACGAGGGTGGCGACCTGGGGGCGCTGGACCTTGACCACGACCGACTCGCCGGTGCGCAGGGTGGCGGCGTGGACCTGGGCGATCGAGGCCGCGGCCAGGGGCTCGCGGTCGAAGGAGGCGAACACGGCCTCGAGCGGGCGGCCGAGGTCCTCCTCGACCACCCGGCGCACGTCGGCGAAGGGTTCGGCCCGAACCCGGTCACGGCAGCGCTTGAACTCGTCGACCAGCTCGTCGGGGAAGATGCCCTCGCCGGAGGAGATGATCTGGCCCAGCTTGATGTAGGTCGGGCCGAGGGCTTCGGCCGCGATGCGCAGGCGGAGGGAGAGCCCGGCGACGGAGCGGTCGGGGTCGCCGCGGTCGCTGGCCGCCCAGCGGGCGACGCCGATGCCGAGATGGCGGGTCACGGTCGCCAGGCGGCCCAAGGGCGGCACCTTGCGGGGCCGGGCCAGCTCGGGGGCGGAGCGCCGCGTGGCCTCCCGGACGAGGTGGAGATGGGCCTGCCAGGCCTGCGGTTCGTCGGCCAGGACCCACGGGGCGCGGTCGCTGAAGACGCCCCACGCGAGGTCGGCCGGTCGATTCACGCCGTAAGGGTGGCGGGAGCGGCCTCGGATCGCACCGCCTGTGCTCAGATGGGCACGTGGAGCCCATGAATCCGATGGACCCGGGCGATCCGTTCGACCCGACGGGCCAGTCCCAACGGTCGGCTGCGCCCAGGATCCTGCTCGCCCTCGTCGGCTTCATGGTGCTCGCGGCCCTCGCCGCAGGGGCGCTCCTCCTCGTCGCCAACAGCGGTGGCGACGACAGTGGCGACGACGACACCGCCGAGGGGGCGACCGCGGACCAGTCCGACGAGCCGACCGAGACGACGGCGACGACCGAGCCGGCCGATGAGGACGACGAGGGCGATGACGAGGACCCGACCGACAAGCCCGACGGCGACCACGACGGCGTGCCCGACACCGAGGACGCCGACGACGACGACGACGGCATCCCGGACACGGAGGATCCTGACGATGACGGCGACGGCACGCCCGACGTGGACGAGCCGCCCGGCGACGACGGCGAGCCGGGAGACGACGAGGGCGAGGACCCCGGCGAGGAGGACCCGCCCGCCGCGCTGGATCTGCTCCGCAACGACCCACGGCCGGCGGTCGACGCCTGGATCGATGCCGCCGGTGACGGGGCGAAGGCGGTCGAGGTCGTCCTCTACACCGACTACGGCTTCGCCGACATCCGCGACCCCGAACACCCGAGCAAGATCCTGGAGTTCGGCTGGCGAGACGGCAGCGTGCAGGGACCGGAGCGGACCGATCCCTTCCCCGGCACCGATCTCGATGCCGAATCGTTCCGCATGACCCGGGTCAACTGGGACGCCCTCCCCAGCCTGGTGGCCAACGCCCCGGCACGGGCTCACTTCCCACGCGGCGAGGTGACCCACGTGATCGTGACCAGCGACCTGCCCTTCAGTGACCGCTTCATCTTCCGCATCTACGTCACCGCCCCCAACGGCAGCGACTACGTCGTCGCCACGATCGACGGTCAACCCGCCGACCGCTGACGCCTCGGGGGCTGGGGGACCGAAACCGAGGCAACCACGGGGGCGTGGGGTCGGGCTGCCGGTCGTCGGGGGCGTGCCCGCCCCACCCCGCCACGCGTGGTGGCCGGCCTGTCTTCATTGGAGGCAATAAGGGGCGGAAGCCGCCCCTTATTGCCTCCGACGACGTTGAGCAGGCCCACGTCCTCACCGCTCGTGGTGGGGTCGACCGCTGTCGGCGCAGCGGGCCACGGACCGTGAGCGCCACCGAGTCGAAGGTGACCGCGGACCCGCACCGCACCCCCTCGTGCCATCGGTTCGCCCAGCCCGAAGGGTCAGAACTTCGGGGGGCGCTTCTGCTCGAGGGCGGCCACGCCCTCGGCGAAGTCGGGGTCCTTGACCATCGCCTCGAGCAGCCGCTCGGACTCGGTGACGGCGGTGCCGACGTCGCCGTGGAGGTCGGCGTAGAGCTGCGCTTTCGCCTGGCGCACGGAGGCGGGTGAGACCTCCTCGGCGAAGACCCGGGCGTACTCGTAGGTGGTGGGCAGCAGCTCGTCCGGTGGCAGTACGCGGTTGACCAGTCCCATGGACGCGGCTTCCTCGGCCAACACGACCCGGCTGGACAGGAGCAGGTCGGCGGCGTGGCCGGCGCCGACCAGGCGGGGCAGGACCCAGGACAGGCCGTACTCGGCCGGCAGCCCCAACCGCGGCGCGGACGTCGTCAACTTCGCCCCCGCTGCGGCGAAGCGGATGTCGGCGAAGCAAGCCAGGACGAGGCCGACCCCGGCGGCGGGGCCGTTGATGGCGGCGATCACCGGCACGGTCAGCCCGTAGTGGAAGGCGAAGGCGTGGTCGAACTCCGGCCGGACGCCGTAGCCCGGCCGAGGCAGCTCGTCCTCGACCACGCCGCTGTCGTAGGCCCCCTTCTCGACGTGACCGTCCAGCGCCCGGGCATCCGCTCCGGCGCAGAAGCCCCGTCCGGCGCCGGTCACGACCACGGCCCGCACGTCCGGGTCGGCCTCCGCCTCGGCCATGGACCACCGGTACTCGTGGTGCATCCGCCCGGTCCAGGCGTTGAGTCGCTCCGGCCGGTTCAGCGTGATCGTGGCGACCCGGTCGGCCACCTCGTAGCGGACGACCTTGAGCTCCACCGGGCTTCAGTTCAGGAGGTCGAGGACGGGCTGGGCGTACTCGAGTCGGCAGATGAGGAGGTCGGGCAGGTACACGTCGTCCTGGTTGTAGACCAGCGGCGAGCCGTCGATGCGGCTGGTGTGCAACCCCGCGGCCCGGGCCACGGCGACCGGGGCACAGGAGTCCCATTCGTACTGGCCCCCCGAGTGGACGTAGACGTCGACCTCGCCCAGCACCACGGCCATGGCCTTGGCTCCGGCCGAGCCCATCTCGACCAGTTCACCGCCCAGGGCTTCGGCGACGGCCAGCGCCTCGGCGGGGGGCCGGGTGCGGCTGATGACGACCCGGGGCGGACCCGGCTGCCGTTCAGCGGGGACGACGGGTGGGTCCGTGCCGAGGACCAGGGCCCGCCCGGGGAGGGCTACGGCCCCGGCCAGCGGTGTGCCCGCCCGGTCGACGAGGGCGACATGCACGGCCCAGTCCACCCGGGGGGGCTCGCTGAACTCCCGGGTGCCGTCCAGCGGATCGACGATCCAGATGCGGTCCGCTTCCAGGCGGGCCTTGTCGTCCTTGGCCTCCTCGGAGAGGATGGCGTCATCGGGATAGGCCTCGGCCAGCAGGGCCAGGATCAGGTCGTTGGCCCGCCGGTCGCCCTCGTCCTTCAGGGTGGCGGGGTCGACCCCCTCGTCGCTCAGGCGGGCCCGCAGCGCGACGAGCAGCTCGCCCGCGGCGTCGGCGATACGAGCGGCTTCGACATGGTCACGGGGGTCCGCAGGCACGGCGGACGACGCTAGCCCCGGCCGTGCCGCAGCTCCCGGTTCGATGGGGCGTTGGCCGTCGGCGGGGGCGGGGCCGTACCCTCCCGACCGCATGACGCGCAGCGAGAACGTGCGATGGCACGAGAGCGAGCGGCCTCGAGACGAGCGGTGGCGTGCCGTCGGGCTGCACGGCGTGACCGTCTGGTTCACCGGCCTCTCCGGTTCGGGCAAGTCGACCGTGGCCGTCGCGGTCGAGGACCGGCTCCTGGACGCCGGCCGTCCGACCTACCTGCTCGACGGCGACAACCTTCGGCACGGCCTGAACGGCGACCTCGGCTTCAGCGCCGAGGATCGTCACGAGAACGTCCGCCGGGTGGGCGAGGTCGCCCGCCTCTTCGCCGACGCCGGCGTCGTGGCGCTCGTACCCCTCATCAGCCCCTACCGCGACGACCGGGACCTGGCCCGCGCCGCCCATGAGGCCGCCGGCCTGCTCTTCGTCGAGATCTTCGTGAACACCCCCATCGAGGAGTGTGAGCGCCGCGACCCCAAGGGCCTCTACGCCAAGGCCCGGGCCGGGGAGATCAAGGGCTTCACGGGGATCGACGACCCCTACGAGGCCCCGGAGGCGGCGGAGCTCGTGCTCACCCCGGCCGACGGTGACGCGGGAGCGCAGGCCGAGCTGGTCCTGGCCCTGCTCGTCGAGCAGGGCGTGCTCCCTCCCCGGTGAGGCGGCGCGTCGCGGTCGCCATGGCCCTCGGGCTGCTGCTGGGCGCCTGCGCCTGCACCGGTGACGACGGCGGCGGTGGGAGTGACGACACCGCCCCGGCCTCGACCTCGACGTCGGTCCCCAGCGCCGCCGCGGTCCGGTTGAACCAACTTCTGATCCGAAAGGCGAACCTCGGCGACGGGGACTTCCGCGCCGTCGTCGTGTCCCGGCCGTTCTCGGCCGAGCGGGCCTCCCGCATCCGACTCTGCGACCAGGACATCCGCGCCCAGCTCCGCACCGTCGCCGGACGTCAGTCCCGGTTCGCGAACGGCGCGGTCGAGGTCAGTCACACCGTCACCAGCGGCGGTGACACCAACGACTTCCTCCAACGGTTCGAGTCAGTGGCGGCCGACTGCCCCGGGCCATGGCGGGAGGCGCCGCTGCCGACGGGCGGGGGACCGGTCACCCGGGAGATCATCGGGACCTATCCGGTGCCGGAGGTGGGCGTGGACGGGGCGGGGGTCATCATCCGGTCCCGCAACGCGGCCGGGAGCACGGACACGGTCGTGATCGTCCTGGTCCAGGGGGCCGTGGTGTCGAGCCTCAGCGTCTCGGGGCCGGAGGGCTCGGATTTCGACGTGGTCGAACCCGCCATCCGGGGGGCGGCCGACCGGCTGCTTGCGGCTCAGTCCCCGGCGGGGCCGTAGGGCTGACCCGCCTGGGTGTAGCACTCGTCGTGGAAGTGCTCCACGCGTTGCCAGACACCCTTGGCGTACACGTTGCAGATCACCTGCTTGGCCCGGACCTTGGCCTTGAACTTGATGTGCTCCTCACAGCGCACACAGGTCACGGCGCTGCCCGCCTCGATGAGGCGGTACACGGCTCGGCTCTTCCAGGACGCCTTCTTCGCGCGGGTCGCCCGACGGGGGCGAGTCGCGGTTGCGGTCGCTGCCATGCTGTACCCGTCGGCCGCACCGCACGGGCTGTGAGGTCTGGTACAGAGAGAGGGTGACGAACCGGGGCGAGCGGAGAGCGGTCATCAGCGGGGTGGGCCAGAGCCAGATCGGCCGCCGCATCTATCGGGACCCGCTGGACCTGACCATCGAAGGCACCTTCGCCGCCCTCGAGGACGCCGGCCTGACGGTCGCTGACATCGACGGGATCTCGACCTATCCCGGCGCGGTGAGCATGCCGCCCGGGTTCTCGGGCGTGGGGGTGACGGAGTTGCAGGAAGCGCTCCACCTCGAGCTGAACTGGTTCTCGGGAGGCCTCGAGTCGCCCGGGCAGTTCGGCTCAGTGGTCAACGCCATCGCCGCCGTCGGCATCGGCCTCTGCCGGCACATCGTCTGCTTCCGCACCGTGTGGGAGGCGTCAGCCCAGGGCGACCAGGGGCGGGCGTCCGTGACCATGGGTGCGGGCGGGGGTGGCAGCTACCGGGCCGACGGGTTCATGCAGTGGACGCTGCCCTTCGGGGCCCCGTCGGCGGCCAACTGGATCGGGATGATGGCCCAGCGTCACTTCCACGAGTTCGGCACCACCCGCGAGCAACTGGCCCAGATCGCCTTGAACGCCAGGCGCAACGCCCAGGTCAATCCGAAGGCCATCTACCGCGACCCCATGACGATGGACGACTACATGAACGTGCGCATGGTGTCCGAGCCGCTGTGCCTCTACGACTGCGACGTCCCCGCGGACGGCAGCACGGTGGTCATCGTGAGCGCGGCGGAGACCGCAGGGGACCTGCGGCGGCCACCGGTCAGGATCGAGGCCGTGGGCTCCGCGCTGCACGGCCGCAACTCCTGGGACCAGTTCGACGACCTCACCACGATGGCGGCCCGGGACGCGGCGGCGATGATGTGGGAACGCTCGGACCTGACGCCGGCCGATGTCGACGTGGTCGAGGCCTACGACGGCTTCAGCTTCATCACCCTGTGCTGGTTGGAGGCCCTGGGCTTCTGTGGGCGCGGCGAGGGCGGGCCCTTCATCGAGGGCGGCCACCGCATCGCCCGGGACGGTGAGCTGCCCCTCAACACCCAGGGCGGCCAGCTCTCGGCCGGCCGACTGCACGGCTACGGGTTCCTCCACGAGGCCTGCACGCAGCTCTGGGGTGAGGCCGGGGAGCGGCAGGTCGGTGGCGAACCGGAGGTGGCAGTGGCCGCCGCGGGTGGGGGCCCGCTTGCCGCGTCGCTGGTCTTGACCCGTTCGTGACGGAGGCCGTCCGACCGGAGGTGCAGGGGGCGCGGGACACGCTGCCCATCGCCATTGGCATCATCCCCTTCGGCCTCGTCGCCGGGGCCGCCGCGGTGGAGGCGGGCTACGGCCTCAGCGGCGCCGTCGGGTTCTCGGTCATCGTCTTCGCCGGAGCTTCGCAGCTGGCGGCCATCGACCTGCTGTCCGGGGGGTCGGCCATCGCCGTCGCCGTGCTCACGGCCTGGCTGATCAACCTGCGGATGGTCATGTACTCGGCGGCGCTGGCCCCGTGGCTGGGCCACGTGTCGACCCGGCGCCGGACCGGCGCGGCCTACGTGCTCACCGACCAGGCCTTCGCCCTCTCCATCACCCACTACGGCAAGGGCACTCCCGTCGAGGACCGGCTGCGCTACTACCTCGGTGTCGCCGTGCCCCTCTGGCTGAACTGGCAGGTGATGACGGTCATCGGCGCGCTCGTCGGGACCAAGATCCCCGAGGAGATCCCCCTCGACTTCGCCATCCCGCTCTGCTTCCTGGTCCTGCTCGTCCCCACCGTCAAGGACCGCCCCACCATGGTGGCCGGCGTCGTCGGGGGCGTGGGCGCGGTGTTGGTCGCCGAGGCCGGCCTGGCGGATGCCGCCATCGTCCTCGGCGCCGTTGCCGGCATCGCTGCGGGGGCGGCCGCCGACTGGCGCCTGTCGCCGGAGGATCCGTGACCGAGACCGGCCGCCTCTGGCTCACCATCGTCCTGGCCGGCGCCGGGACGTTCGTGGCCCGCATCAGCTTCCTCGGTGTGGCCCACCGCATCGCCGACCCGCCGATCGCCCTGCAGCGGATCCTGCGCATGATCCCGCCCGCCGCCCTGGCAGCGCTGGTGTTGCCCGCCTTCGTCCGCCCCGGCGGTCAGTTCGACCTGACCCAGCCCCGCCTCGTCGCCGGCCTCGTCGCCACGGTTGTCGCCTTCTGGACCAAGAACGTGCTCGTCACCCTCGCCGTCGGCATGGCCGTCCTGATCATCCTCGACCAGCTCTAGGCGACTCGATCGTCAGGTCAACGCCCCCAGACGGAGACGTGGCGGCGGCTGTCGGCGGTGAAGGGCTCGCCGTGCCAGCCGCCCCAGCGGTCGTGGAGGTGGAGGTCGGCGAGGCGGGCCATGAGGTCCAGCTCGCTCGGCTCGCAGTACCGGGTGACGATCGGGCTGAGCCGAACTCCGCCGGCTGACAGTGAGACGTGGCTCTCGTCGTAGAGGTGGGTGACCGGGTCGTAGCGGCCGATGTCGAGGGTCACCCGGTCGGGGCGGATCTCCTCGGCGTCGACGTACTGGCCCCGGTCGAGTCGGTGCAGCCACCACGGTGTGGCCCCCTCGATGACGAAGACGCCTTCGTCGGTCAGGTGCTCGGCCACGTTGCTGAAGCAGCGGACCTGGTCGTCCTGGGTGAGCAGGTTGAAGAAGGTGTTGAAGACGACGTAGATCAGGCGGTAGCGGCCTGGACGGTCGACGGCGGCGAAGTCGCCGATCGTGACATCGAGCTGGTCGCCACCGGGCTTGGCCCGCAGGCGGTCGACCATCGCCGTCGACAGGTCGATGCCGTCGACCCGTACCCCCGTGGCGGCGAGAGGCAGGCCGATGCGTCCGGTCCCGATGGCCAGCTCGAGGACCGGCCCCTCCCGGGCGACGTCGGCCAGGAACGCGACCGTCTCGGCCTCGTCGCCCCGGACCTCCTCCTCGTCGTAGACCGACGCAGTGTCCTCGCCGAAGCTCATGACCGGCTCGTAGTCCTTCACGCCCGGCAGTCGAGTCCGCCCGGCGAATCAGGACAACCGGATTACGCGCTCAGCGGTGCGCTCGGCGTCCGGCGAGGGCGAAGGGCAGCACGACGAGGCTGCCGAACAGGCTGATGACCCGGAGCACGACGAGGTGCAGGACCCGGTTCAGGACATCGCTCATCCCCTCCCATCGGCCCGGGACCCGGGGCCGTTAGCCCGATCAGCGGCGGGCGAGGGGCTTGTACTTGATGCGGTGGGGCTGGTCGGCGGCGACGCCCATCTCCTTGTGGCGCCACTCCTCGTAGTCGGAGAAGTTGCCCTCGAACCAGCGCACCTGGCTGTCGCCCTCGAAGGCCAGCGTGTGGGTGGCGATCCGGTCCAGGAACCAGCGGTCGTGGCTGATCACGATGGCGCAGCCGGCGTAGGACTCGAGGCCGGCCTCCAGCGCCCGCAGGGTGTCGACGTCCAGGTCGTTGGTGGGCTCGTCGAGCAGGAGGACGTTGCCGCCCCGGCGCAGGACCTTGGCCAGGTGGACCCGGTTGCGCTCCCCGCCGGACAGCGTGCCGACCTTCTTCTGCTGGTCGGAGCCGTTGAAGTTGAACGAGGCCACGTAGGCCCGGCTGTTGACCTCGACGTCGCCGATGGTCAGCTGGTCGTAGTCGTCGGTGATCTCCTCGTAGACCGTCTTGTCGGGGTCGAGGGTGTCCCGGGACTGGTCGACGTAGGCCAGGTCGACGGTCTTGCCGATCTTGATCTCGCCATCGTCGGGCTCCTCGGTGCCGGTCAGCATGCGGGCCAGCGTGGTCTTGCCCGCCCCGTTGGGGCCGATGATGCCCACGATGCCGGCGGGGGGCAGCGAGAAGCTGAGGTCCTCGATCAGGAGCTTGTCGCCGAAGGCCTTGCGCAGGTGGCTGACCTCGATGACCTGGTCGCCCAGGCGCTGGCCCGAAGGGATCTCGATCTGGAGGGTCTTGTGGGCCCGGTCGGCCTCCTGGGACTCCTTGAGCAGCTTCTCGTAGGCGTTGAGACGGGCCTTGCCCTTCGCCTGGCGGGCTTTGGGGGCCATGCGCACCCACTCCAGCTCGCGGGCCAGCGTGCGGCGCCGGCCGTCGTCGGAGCGCTGCTCCTGCTCCAGGCGGACCTGCTTCTGCTCCAGCCACGAGCTGTAGTTGCCCTCGAAAGGCAGGCCCTTGCCCCGCTCCAGCTCGAGGATCCACTGGGCCACGTTGTCGAGGAAGTACCGGTCGTGGGTGACGGCCACGACGGTCCCCTCGTACTTGGCCAGTGTCTGCTCCAGCCACGCCACCGACTCGGCGTCGAGGTGGTTGGTGGGCTCGTCGAGCAGGAGCAGGTCGGGCTTGGACAGCAGCAGGCGACACAGGGCCACGCGGCGCTTCTCGCCCCCGGAGAGGGTGTCGACGGCGGCGTCGCCCGGCGGGGTGCGCAGCGCGTCCATGGCGATGTCGATGGTGCGCTGGAGGTCCCACGCCCCGGCGGCCTCGATCTTGGCCTCGAGGTCGGCCTGCTTGGCGCCCAACTTGTCGAAGTCGGCGTCCGGGTCGGACCACCCGGCCAGGACCTCGTCGTAGTCGTGGAGCAGGGCGGCGACCTCGCCCACGCCGTCCAGCACGTTGCCGGCGACGTCCTTGCTCTCGTCCAGGTGGGGCTCCTGTTCGAGGAGGCCGACGGTGAAGCCCGGGGTCAGGCGGGCCTCGCCGGAGTAGTCGTCGTCGAGCCCCGCCATGATCCGCAGGAGGGTGGACTTGCCCGACCCGTTGGTCCCGATCACCCCGATCTTGGCGCCGGGGTAGAAGCTCAGGTTGATGTTCTCGAGCACCTGGCGGGACGGCGGGTGGAAGCGCCCGACCTTGTGCATCGTGTAGATGAATTGCGCAGCCATGTCGGGGACGCAGGCTAGGGAGCGCGTCGGCCCTTCACTGCCGGGCGGTCATTCGTCCTTGCGACGGCGACCGAAGCGGCGGCGGCGCTTGGCCGCGGACTCGTCCGGCAGCGGGGCCTTCTGCTTGGGCGCGGCCTTGGCCTCCTCGGACTCGAAGCCGGCCAGCGCCAGGTCGAGGCCTTCGCGGTCCCAGTCGATGCCGTCGATGACGAACTCGCGGGTCTCGCCCTGGTCGAGGACCTGACGGGCGGCGGTGGGGGCGGGGTCGCCCATGGCGCTGAGCGGGATGTAGCTGCGGACCCCGTCGACGATGACGTACGCGCCGTGGGACGCGAAGCCCTCGACCGTGCCGTCGGCGGTGGCGCCGAGCGGATGGGTGGCGGCGAATCGCTGGAAGGCCTTCGACGATGCCTCCGGGCCCTCGGGGCCGGGCCGGGTCTGGGGCTCTTCAGCCGACGGCTCGGTCGGCGGCTCGTCCTTGACCCGCTTCTCGCGGTCCCGGACGGCGGGCGTGCTGGTGCGGGTCCGGGGCTCCTTGCGGACCTCGCGGCGCTTGGCGTCCTGCACGGAGCGCCGGCTGGCCGGGCCGCGGACGGGGGAGCGGGCCACGAAGACCCAGCCGACCCCCGGCACGGGCTTGCCGCCGATGAGCCGGCCCTCGTCGAAGAGCCACTCGTAGTCGCCGTGGAACTCCTGGAAGGAGTCATTGGACAGGACGGTGGCCCCGGCCCGGTCGGCGATCTGGAGGACGAAGGCGTCGCCGCGGCCGATGGCCCCGGCGGGCGGGGTCAGCAGCTCGTTGGCGGCGACGGCGAGCTCGTACTCGTCGCGCTCGGAGGGGTCGATGCGGTGGGCGAAGGTGGCGTCCACCACCACCGTCACGGTGTCGTGGGGGTGCTCCTCGAGGAACGAGCGGACGGCTTCGTCGAGCTGCTCGAGGCTGGGCTGGGAGCGTCCTTCGGTGGCGATGTTGGAGCCGTCGACGACGACGTGGCCCCCGCCCGACGCTTCGGAATCAGTCATGTGCGCCCCAGTAGACCACCCGCAGTCACCGATTCCGCGGAACCCCACGCCCCGATGGCGGTGCGGTCGGCGCCCATGCACGGGACCGCCTGCCCGCCGAGTGCGGCCCCTAGTGTCCCCCCATGCCCGATCAACTCACCGGTGAGGTCACCGAGCTCCTCCAGGTGCTGATCCGGAACCAGTGCGTGAACGACGGCAGCGTCGAGTCGGGCCACGAAGATCGCAGCGCCGACATCCTCACCGCCGTGCTCGAGGGCCCGGGCGTCGACATCGAGCGCTACGAGCCCGAACCGGGGCGGACCAGCATCGTGGCCCGGATCGAAGGGTCGAACCCGGCGGCGCCCTCGCTGCTGCTCATGGGCCACACCGATGTCGTTCCCGTCAGCCCTGACCGGTGGCGTCACGACCCCTTCGGGGGCGAGCTCATCGACGGGGAGGTCTGGGGCCGGGGTGCGGTCGACATGCTCAACCTGACCGCCTCCATGGCCGTGGCCACCCGCAAGCTGGCCGACGAGGGCTTCCGGCCCGAGGGCACGCTCATCTACCTGGGAGTGGCCGACGAGGAGGCGCTGGGCACCCATGGAGCGCAGTGGCTGACCGAGCACGTGCCCGAGGCGGTCAGCGCCGACTACGTGCTGACCGAGTCCGGCGGCATGCCGACCGAGACGCCAGGGGGGATGAAGCTGCCCCTGATCGTGGCCGAGAAGGGGTCGTTCTGGTGCACCCTGAAGGTCTCGGGCACGCCCGGTCACGGGTCGCAGAGCTACAAGGTCGACAACGCCCTGGTGAAGGCCGCCGAGGTCGTCCGCCGGGTGTCGAGCCACCGGCCCGAGACGCGGATCCACGAGACCTGGACCGGGTTCCTGGCGGGCATCGGGTTCCCCGAGGAGATGACGGCCCCGCTGTCGGACCCCGACACGTTCCTCGACGCGCTGGACGCCTATCCGGACGCGATGGCTCGCCTCTTCCACGCCTGCACCCACACGTCGGTCAACCCGACGATCATCCGCGGCGGGTCGAAGGTCAACGTCGTCCCCGATGCCGTGGAGATCGATCTCGACATCCGCATCGTTCCCAGCGAGACCGAGGAGGACGTACGCCGAATGCTGGACGAGGCCATCGGCGACCTGGCCGACTCCGTCGAGCTGACCGTCCAGAGCTCCGAGCCACCCAGCGCCTCGCCCGTCGACACCCCGCTCTACGAGTGCCTCGAGCGCCTCGTACCCCGCTGGTACGAGGGCTCGTCGGTCGTGCCGATGCTCACCATCGGCGCCACCGACGCCCGCTTCTTCCGCTGGCTGGGCATGACCGCCTACGGCTTCGGCCTCTTCAGCGAGAGGATGACCTACGAGGACTACAGCGTGATGTTCCACGGCGACGACGAACGCGTCGACCAGGAGTCACTCCGCCTGTCCACCGAGCTCTGGCAAGCCGTCGCCATCGACCTCCTGGCGAGCTGACCCTCGCAACCCCTCGTTCTGGCACCTGATCCGGCGGTCATGGCGACCAGATCAGGTGCCAGAACGGATGGCTCGGAGGCGACGGAGCGTGCCTTGCCGGTCGTGGAAGATCTCGTGGTCGGTGAAGGCGTGGACGCGGTAGCCGGCCGCTTCGAGTGCACTCCGACGCTCCTCATCAGCCTGCTGGTCGATGAGAGCGTCGTGGTACAGAGCGCTGTCGACCTCAATGACAAGCATCAGTCGTTCGCTGACGAAGTCGATCCGCCCCAGCCATTCGCCTTGGTCGAGGAGGTTTCTCTGGCGTTCGACCACGAGGCCGACGATCTTGCACAGGTCCTGGAAGCGGTCTTCGAGGTTCGTGTCATTCGGTCGGTAGCCCGGGCCGCGCTCGGCGAGCAGTTCGCGCATGAGCGTGATCCCCGGGCGGCCCTTCTCGGCGAGCTCGTCGAGCATGCGGTACGAGCTCTGATGGTTCAGGAGGCGTCGTGCCCACCCGCGGTCCAGGGCGCGGGCTGCCCCCTTCGTGTCACCGAGGGCGGCGATGTCGAACGGAATGCGGGACGGCACGGTGGCCACCACGCCCCTGTGGGTCGTGAGGTGATGTTCGGGCAGCGCCCGCGGCTCATGGATCGCGGAGAGGCGGCTCGGAATGCTGGTCGTCGCCCGGAGTCGGGTGACGTGGAACGGCTTCAGCCGGAACCCGTTGACGTCGAACCAGGCCGCGGCGGAGTGGTGGGAGAGCCCCGCACGGCGACCAGCGTCGAGCACGGCCGCCGACACCGCTTGCTCGGTTCCCCGAGCGGATCCGACGCGTCGGAGGACCATCGGTGTCAGCCGCTCCCACTGCCCGGATTGAGTCAGGTGCTTGACCGCAGCGTCGGTCGAGCCGTCGGCCCGAAGCTGGAAGGTGGACACCAGCCCGTGCTGACGCTCAGCCAGGACACAGGCGACGAGGTGCAGAGACATCGGCATTCCCCCGCATCACTTCTGGCACCTGATTCGGTGGTCATGACGACCGGACTAGGTGCCAGAACGGGTGGCAGTTGGGGGAAGCGACCGCTCAGCGCGAGTTGTAGGTCGCCTCGTGGACCGTCGTCAACCATTCCGTGTTCTGGCCCCTGATCCGGCGGTCATAGCAACCGGATCAGGTGCCAGAACGAGCGGGGAAGTGGTCGGCTAGAGGGCGGAGAAGGCGTCGTCGAGGAGCTGTTCCTGCTCCTGCTTGTGGACGGCGGCGCTGCCGGTGGCGGGGCTGGCGGACTCGGGGCGGGTGGCGGCCCGGACGAAGAGGCGGTCGGCGTAGCCCTCGAACAAGTAGCGCTTGGCGAAGCGCCACGCCCCCATGTTGCGGGGCTCCTCCTGCAGCCAGACCACCGACTCGCTGTTGGCGTACTTGGCGACCAGCTCGTCCAGCCGCGCGGCAGGCCAGGGGTAGAGCTGCTCCATGCGGAGCACGGCGACCGGCGCACCGGTCTCGTCTCGGCGGGCGATGGCCTCGTGCGCCACCTTGGCCGAGGCCAAGACGATTCGCTTCACCGCCGCGGCATCGGTCACCCCCGGGTCGTCCAGGATCTCCTCGAACGTGCCCGAGACCAGCTCGGCCACCGGGGTCCGGGCCTGCTTGGCCCGGAGCAGTGACTTGGGCGTGAAGACGATGAGCGGCTTGCGCACCTGTCGCACCATCTGCCGCCGCAGGAGGTGGAAGTACTGCCCGGCGGTCGACGGGTAGGCGACCTGCATGTTGTCCTCGGCGCACAGCGTCAGGAACCGTTCGATGCGGCCCGAGGAGTGCTCCGGGCCCTGGCCCTCGTAGGCGTGAGGCAGGAGCATGACCAGGCCCGACGTCTGGTCCCACTTGTCCTCGGCCGACACCAGGAACTGGTCGATGATGATCATCGCCCCGTTCACGAAGTCGCCGAACTGCGCCTCCCAGCAGACGAGCGCGTCCTTGTCCACCACCGAGTAGCCGTACTCGAAGCCGAGGGCGGCGTACTCGGAGAGCAGCGAGTCGTAGACGAACCACTTGCCCTGCCGCTCACCCAGGTGGGCCAGGGGCATGTACTCGCGGCCGGTCTCGTAGTCGACGAGAACGGAGTGGCGGTGCGAGAAGGTGCCGCGCCGGGTGTCCTGGCCGGCCAGGCGGACGTTCGTGCCGTCCTCCAGCAGCGAGCCCAGGGCCAGCGCCTCGGCCAGCCCCCAGTCGACGTCACCGGTGCCGTCGGCGAAGGCGGCCCGGCGGGTGTCGAACTGCTTGGCCAGCTTCGGATGGACGGTGAAGCCCTCGGGCACGGTGTCGATGGCAGTGAAGATCCGCCGCACTGTGGCCAGGTCGAGGGCGGTGTCGATGTGGGGGAGCACCCCGATCGGCGGTGGCGCGGGCTTGGCCCGGATCTCGCCCACCTCCTGGACGTGCTCGCGGGTCTGGTCCAGAGCGTCCTGCAGGCGCGACTGGAAGTCGTTCAGCGCCTGCTCGGCCTCCTCCAGCGTGAGGTCGCCACGGTTGACCAGGCTCTCGGTGTACTGCTTGCGCACCGACCGGCGGGCCTCGATCTTCTTGTACATCAGAGGCTGCGTGTAGGACGGGTCGTCGCCCTCGTTGTGGCCGAACCGGCGGTAGCAGATCATGTCGATGACGACGTCCTTGTGGAACCGCTGCCGGAAGGCGAAGGCCAGCCGGGCGGCCCGCACGCAGGCCTCGGGATCGTCGCCGTTCACGTGGATGATCGGCGAGGCGACCATCTTGGCGATGTCGGTGGGGTACTCCGACGAGCGGGCCGACTCGGGTGGCGTGGTGAAGCCCAGCTGGTTGTTGATGACCAGGTGGATCGTGCCCCCGACCCGGTAGCCCGAGATCTGGCTGCTCTGCAGCGTCTCGGCCACGACCCCCTGACCGGCGAACGCGGCATCGCCGTGCAGGAGCAGGGGCAGGACCGAGTAGGTCCCCGGCTGGTCGATCAGGTCCTGACGGGCCCGCACCATGCCGAGCACGACGGGGTCGACGGCCTCGAGGTGCGACGGGTTGGCCGCCAGCTCGATGGGCAGCTCGGCGCCGGTGCGGCTCACGTACTTGCCCGACTGGCCCAGGTGGTACTTCACGTCGCCCGAGCCCTGAATGGTCTCGGGGTCGATCGAGCCCTCGAACTCGGCGAAGAGCTGGTCGTAGGACTTGCCCACGACGTTGGTCAGGACGTTGAGCCGGCCGCGGTGGGCCATGCCCAGCACCGCGCCGTCCAGCTCGTCCTCGGCCGCCGCCTCGAGCACGGCGTCGACGAGGGGAATGGCGGCCTCGGCCCCGTCCAGCCCGAAGCGCTTCTGGCCGACGTAGCGCTTGCCCAGGAACTGCTCGAAGGCTTCGGCCGCATTGAGGCGCTCGAGGATGTGGCGGTGCTCGTCGGCGCTGAGGACCTGGTCGACGCCCTCCACGTGTTCCTGGATCCAGCGCTTCTCCTCCGGCTCCTGGATGTGCATGTACTCGATGCCGATCCGGCGGCAGTAGGCGTCCCGCAGGATCCGCAGGATCTCGCCCAGGGGCAGTCGGTCGGTGTTGCAGCCGAGGTTCCCGGTGAGGAACTCCCGGTCCAGGTCCCAGATGGTGAGGCCGTAGGTCGCCGGGTCCAGCTCGGCGTGCATGTGCGGCTCCTTGGCCGCCAGCGGGTCGAGGTCGGCGATCAGGTGCCCCCGCACGCGGTGGGCGTTGATCACGGCGTTGACCTGCATCTGCTTGTCGAGCATCGCCTGGTCGCGGTCCAGGGGATGGATGTCCGGGCGCCACTGGACGGCCTCGTAGGGCACCCCCAGTGAGCGGAAGGCGTCCTCGTAGAAGTTGTCCTCGCCCAACAGCAGGTCGTGGACCCGCTTCAGGAACAGGCCGGACTCGGCTCCTTGGATGATGCGGTGGTCATAGGTCGAGCTGACGGTGATGACCTTGGACAGCCCGAGGTCGGCCAGGACCCGGGGGTCGGCGGCCTCGTAGGTCGCGGGGTAGTCGAGGCGCCCGACCCCGACGATCAGGCCCTGGCCCGGCATCAGGCGGGGGACCGACCGCTCGGTGCCGATCGTGCCCGGGTTGGTGAGGCTGACCGTGGTCCCGGCGAAGTCGTCCGGGGACAGCTTGTTGTTGCGGACCTTCTTGATGATCTCCTCATAGGCGGCCCAGAAACCCCGGAAGTCGAGGGTGTCGGCGTCCCGGATGCAGGGCACCAGCAGGGTCCGGGACCCGTCGTCCTTGGCCACGTCGACGGCGAGGCCGAGGCCGAGGTGCTCGTGGCGCACGAGCCGAGGCTTGCCGTCGGCCTCGACGTAGCTGGCGTTCATCGCCGGGACCTCGTCGGCGATGGCCCGGACCACGGCGTAGCCGATGAGATGGGTGAAGCTGACCTTGCCCCCCTGGGTCCGTCCGAGATACCCGTTCATGATCCGGCGGTTGACCTCGAGCAGCTTGGCCGGGATCTCCCGGAAGCTGGTCGCCGTGGGCACGGCGAGGCTGGCCTCCATGTTGGTGACGATGCGGGCCGCCGCGCCCTTGATGGCGACGCCGTCGGGATCGGCGGCCGGTGCGGCCGGCTTGACGGGGGCTGCGGGCCCGGGCGCGGGCGGCGGCGCAGGAGCCGGCGCCTCGGTGGCCGGTGCGGGCGTCGTCGTCGGGGCGGGCGCCGCGTCGGCTGCCGAGCCATTGGTCCGGTAGTCGGCGAAGAACTCCTGCCAGCTCTCGCTGACGGACGCGGGATCGGCCCGGTACTGCTCGTACATCTCGTCGACCAGCCACTCGTTGGGCCCGAGATCTTCGAAGTTGCGTGGGGCGTCGGCCATCGAGGCGAGCCTACCGATCGCCTGCGTCGTCCTTCCGGTGATCCTGGAGGCGGCGGATCCAGCGTTCGAGGGTGTCGCGGTCCTGGACCCCGGGGATCAGGAGGCGGTCGTCGACCCACCAGGCGGGCGTGCCGGTGACGTCGTGCCCACGGGCCTCGGCCAGGGACCGTTCGAGGGCTCGGGCGCCGTCCCCGCGAGCCACGGCCTGACCGATCGGGCCGGGTTCGAGGCCGGCATCGGCCAAGAGGACGTCGATGACCGCGGCATCGCCGAGGTCGAGGTCGTGGACCCACTGGGCGTCGTAGAAGGCGGCGTCGACGCTCGGGAACGCCTCGGGGTGCTCGGCCCGGACGACCTCACTGGTCTCGAGGGCCCGGCGGGTGTTGGGAATGCGGGTCGGGACCCGGAACGGGAGGTCGACCGCCGCGCACTCGGCCGCGATGTGGTCGAGGACACGGGCGAAGCGGCCGTCGGCGCGGACGGGGCGACCCTCGGTCGGGATCTCCGGGTGGAGCTCGTAGGCCTGCGCCTCGACGGTGACGCCGAGGGTCGTCAGCAGCGCCGTGCGGTCTCGTCCGAGGTGGCACCAGGGGCAGAGGTAGTCCCGCCAGAGGAGGGCCTGCATCGTGGGCCGACGGTACCGTGCGCCGCTGTGCGGCTCGCCACCTGGAACGTCAACTCGCTGGCCGCCCGCCTGCCCCGGGTCCAGACCTGGGTGGAGGAGTTCCAGCCCGACGTCCTGTGCCTGCAGGAGACGAAGTGCGCCGACGACGCCTTCCCCGCCATGGACTTCGCCTCCTGGGGCTACGACGTCGTGCCCCACGGTGAGGGACGGTGGAATGGCGTCGCCATCGCCAGCCGGTTGGGTGTCGACGAGATCCGTCCTGGCTTGGACGACGCCGACCTCGACGTCGAGGCCCGCCTGCTGACCGTGCGCTGCGGCGACGTCCACGTCATCACGGCCTACGTGCCCAACGGCCGGACCCTCGACGCTCCCCAGTACGAGCAGAAGCTGACCTGGCTGGCCCGCCTGCAGGCCATGGTGGCCGAGCGCTTCGAGCCGGCCGTCGACCAGGTCGTGCTCTGTGGCGATCTCAACATCGCCCCCGACGACCGGGACGTGTACGACCCGGCCCTCTACGTCGGCACCACCCACACCAGTGGCCCCGAGCGGGCCGCCTTCGCCGGACTCGTCGACTGGGGGATGGTCGACGTGTTCCGGCAGCGCTATGAGGTCGGCGGGCTGTACTCGTGGTGGGACTACCGTGCCGGCAACTTCCACAAGGGCAAGGGCATGCGCATCGACCACGTCCTGGCCACGCCGCCGCTGGCCGAGCGGGCCGGGGCGGTTCTCATCGACCGGAACGCCCGCAAGGGCGAGAAGCCGTCGGACCACGCGCCCGTGGTGGTGGATTTCACGTGAGTGGCGGGCCGCAGGAGATGTCCGACGAGGACCGCGAGATGGTGAGCGAACGGTGGCGGGAGGTGGAGGCCGACGAGCTCACGCCGCGCCACCGTGAGCAGCGGCGACTGGCGGAGCGGATGCGCACGGTGATCGACCGCCTCGTGGCCACCTCCGCCCCGGAGGAAGCGCTGCGCTATGCCGCCGACTCCCTCGAGCGCCTGGCTGTCGAGTTCGAGCAGTACCCGCAGGGCAACACCTATGAGGGCTTCGCCGAGGCGGCCAACGCCGGCGGCGACCAACAGGCCTTCTTCGACCACAGCCCGCTGATCGGCTTGGCCAACCCCCTGTCACCGCCCGTGGTCATCCGGGTCGAGGACGACCACATCGACGGTCGTGTGACCTTCGGGGCCGCGTACGAAGGCCCGCCGGGCTGCGTCCACGGCGGCTACATCGCGGCCGCTTTCGACGAGGTCCTCGGTTCCGCCCAATCCCTCGGCGGCCGGCCCGGCATGACCGGCACGCTGACCATCCGCTACCGCTCGCCCACGCCCCTGCACACCCCGCTGCGCTTCGAGGCAGGGGTGACCGGCGTGGAGGGGCGCAAGATCTTCACCACCGGCAGGTGCTACGCCGACGACGTCCTCACCGCCGAAGCCGAGGGCATCTTCATCAGCATCGACCGGGAGCGCGTCGAAGAACTGCTCGCTCTGCGGGACGGCACCGCCGACTGACCGTCCCCCGGCCGGTGCTCAGGACTGCCCGGCGTCGCCCAGCGTGAACCCGGTGGCGATCACGACGTTGCAGTTCGCGGCCGCCTGCCTCAGTGGGAGCACCGCCTGGTACCCGTCCGACTGGTACCACTTCCGGGCCTGCTCGACTGACGAGTACTCGACGACGACGGTCCGGGTGCCGTGCCACTCACCTTCGAGGACCTCGACGTCCTCGTCGACGACCAGGACGCGGCCGCCGTGGTCGAGGAGCGGCGCCGCCGAGGCCGCGCTGTACTCGGCCATGCCCGCCGGGTCGTGGATGTCCTCGGTCAGGATGACGTAGCCCTTCGGCATCTGCTGCTCCTCATCGGCCGGCCGACCCGCTGGGCCATCTTCGCTCAGGACGGATCGAGTGCGGCGAGGATGCCGTCGCCGAAGCGGGCTGCCTTGATCGGGCCGAGGCCGGGGAGTCCGGTCAGGGCCTCGACGGAGGTCGGGTGGGCCTCGGCGATGGCGTGGAGGGTGCGGTCGTCGACGACGGCCTGAGGGGCAACGCGGGCCACTCGGGCGGTCTGGGCCCGCCAGGCGGCGAGTCGGGTGAGGACCTCGTCGACCCCCTCCACCGGGTCGGGGTGACGGGCGTGGAGCTCGGCCCTCGGCGCCTCGAGGTGGTGGCGGCCGTCGACGGGGCGGGCTGCGACCAGGAGGTCGGTGATCGCGGCCTCGACCGGCGGGAGCCACGGCGACGGGCTCCGCTCGCGGGCCTCGCCCCCCTGGACCCGGGTGCGGGACCAGTGCAGGCGGACCTCGTCCTGGGCCCGCGTGACCCCCACGTAGAGCAGGCGCTGCTCCTCGGCCAGGTCCGCCGGCGTCTTGGCGTAGCCGATCGGGACCAGCCCGTCCTCCAGACCGGCCAGGTGGACGACAGGCCATTCGAGGCCTTTGGCGGCGTGCAGGGTGCTGACCTCGACGACGTCCTTGTCCGCGCCCTCACCGGAGCGCACGGCGGCCACCAGCCAGCTGGCGAAGGCCGGGCCTGAGGGCTCGGGGTCCAGGGCCTCGTACTCCCGGGCCAGGATCACGAGGGTGGCCCGGTCTTCGGCGGCCTGGTCGGCATCTTCGGCGGCGAGGGCCGTCGCCTCGGTCCCCACGTCGGACGGTGGCGAGCGGAGATCGGCCAGCACGGCGGCGTACGGCTCGCGGCGCAGGCGTCGGAGCACGTCGACCACGCCGGGCCGGCCGAGCAGCTGATCGGCGCCACGGAGGCGATGGGGGATGCCCGCCCGGCTGAGGGCCTCGGTGATCACGGCTCCTTGGGCGTTGGTGCGCACGAGCACGGCCTGGGTCGACCACGGCCGTCCCGGGCCGTGCCGCTCACGGACGTCCCGGGTGATGGCTCGGGCCTCGGCGGCCTCGTCGGCGTGGGCCACGACCGTCGGCATCGGCCCGTCCGGACGGTGAGCGACGAGGCGGGTGGTCGCGAGCACGGCTGCCGCCGTGGCCAGGACCTGTGGGGTCGACCGGTAGTTGTCCCGCAGGTGCAGGACGGCGACGCCGGGATGGCGCTCGGCCGGGAACGCCTCCTCGAAGCGGTCCAGGTAGCGGGCGTCGGCCCCGTTCCAGCCGTAGATGGCCTGGTGGGGATCGCCGACGACGAACAGGTCGTCGGCATCGCCGAGCCAGGCCCTCAGCAGCCGGTACTGCAGCGGGTTCACGTCCTGGAACTCGTCGACGAAGAGGTGACGGAAACGCCAGCGCTGGGCGGCGGCGGCGGGCGCGTCCCGCTCCATGATCCGCAGCGCCAACCGGAGCAGGTCGTCGAAGTCGACCAGCCGCGACTCGGTCTTGGCCTCGGCGTAGCGATCGAGGAGGTGGGGCATCTCGTCGCCGGGCAGCGGGGGGCGGCGACCGGCCCGGGCGGCGCGATCCAGGTAGTCGGACGGGCTGATGAGCCGGGCCGAGGCCCACTCGATCTCACTGACGACGTCCTGAGCCGCGTCCCGGCGCCGGCCCAGCAGGTCGGCGACGAAGCGGAGCTTGCGGTCCATGAGCCGGGGGACCTCGGCGCCCCGATCGGCCCAGCGAGCCCGGAGCTGGGCGTAGGCGATGGCATGGAAGGTGCCGGCGGCGACGTCGTCGCGGAGCCCGAGCTCCCGCAGGCGGGCCCGCAGCTCACCCGCGGCCTTGCGGGTGAAGGTCAGGGCGAGAGCGTGGCGGGGGTCGAGGTCGCCGGTCGCTGCCCGATGGGCGATGCGGCGGGTCAGGACCCGGGTCTTGCCCGATCCGGCCCCGGCGTGGACGCAGAGGGGCCCGGCCGCACTGGTGACGGCCGCCCGCTGGGCCTCGTCGAGGCCCCCCAGCAACTCGTCGCCCTGCCCCTCCGTCGCCACCCTCGGAGCGTACGGCCGGCGGGCCGGGGGGTAGGTTCCGGCTCCGTGCACGTCGCCCCCGAACGCTTCGAGGACCTCGTGGCCGACGCCCTCGACGACATCCCCGAGGAGCTCGGCGCCCTCATGGACAACGTCGCCGTCATGGTCGTCGACGACCCGCCCGAGCCCGGTCTGCTCGGCCGCTACGACGGGGTCCCGCTCACCGAGCGGGACGACGGGTACGGCGGCTACGGGCACCTGCCGATGCCGGACCGCATCGAGATCTACCGGCGCCCGTTGTGCCTGATGTGTCGCACCGAGGACGAGGTCGTCGAGCAGGTCCGGATCACGGTCATCCACGAGGTCGCCCACCACTTCGGGATCGAGGACGACCGCCTCGACGAACTCGGTTGGGGCTGAACCGCCGGGGGTACGCTGCGCGGCCGTGGCCTATCCGAGCAAGCTGCTGAACGAGAACGAGACCGTCGAGCTGGACCTGCGGCCGCACTGGTGGTACCTGGTCCCCCGGTTGAGTCTGCTGGCCCTGGCCGTGCTCCTCGGGGTCTACGCCATCGGCACCGACGTCTCCTGGCTCGACGCCTCCTGGTTCAAGGGCCTCGCCGGCGTCCTCGTCCTCGCCGCCCTGGTCTTCTTCCTCCTCCGCTATGCCCTCTGGATGACCACGAACTTCGTGGTCACCAGCGACCGGGTCATCTACCGCAGCGGGGTCCTGTCGAAGCGGGGCATCGAGGTGCCCCTCGACCGCATCAACACCGTGGTGTTCCACCAGGGACCGTTCGAGCGCATCATCGGCGCCGGCGACCTGGAGATCGAATCGGCGGGCCAGAACCCGGCCCGGTTCACCGACATCCGCAAGCCGTCCATCGTCCAGGCCGAGATCTACAAGCAGAGCGAGGCCAACGAGAACCGGAAGTACGACCGGGTCGGGGCCAACCTCGAGGGTGGCCTCACCGGTGGCGGGCTGAGCATCGCCGAGCAGCTCGAGAAGCTCGAGGGCCTGCGGGACCGCGGTTCCATCACCGAGGAGCAGTACGAGGCCCAGAAGGCCCAGCTCCTGGGCTGACGGATCAGGCGGTCGTCACCCGGGCGCCCGTCGCCGGGCGGACGGTCCAGCCCACGTCCAGTGCGCCGGGGGTCGTGAGCGCGACGACGCAGCCGCCGAACCCGGCGCCGGTGAGGCGGGCGCCGTACACGCCGGGCTGGGCCGACAGGCGTTCGACCAGGGCATCCAGTGTCGGGGTGGAGACTTCGTAGTCGTCGCGCAGACTGGCGTGGCTGGCGGCCATCAGCGCCCCCGCCTCGTCGGGCCAACCCCCTTCGAGGGCCTCGGCGAAGGCCCACACCCGCGCGTTCTCGCTGATGACGTGCCGGGCCCGGGCCGCGGTGACCGGGTCCTGGAGCTGCTGCAGGTCGATCGTGTTGGCGTCCCGCAGTGGGCCGATGA
This sequence comes from uncultured Microthrixaceae bacterium, assembly GCA_963725155.1. GTDB lineage: Bacteria > Actinomycetota > Acidimicrobiia > Acidimicrobiales > DATDAH01 > DATDAH01. The sequence continues at coordinate 230,637 of CAVRXU010000008.1, read as the reverse complement.
CGAACTCGGCCATCTCGGCTTGGGCTCGGCGTTCGGCATACGCGGACCCGACCAGCGTGCGGGCCTCGCCCGAGTCGACCACGACGACCTCGAGGTCGTCGGGCACGGTCACGGGCCGGAAGTCGAGTGAGCGGCAGTCGACGAGCAGGGCGTGGCCCTCGACCCCCGCGGCCGAGGCCAGCTGGTCCATGATCCCCGACGGCACGCCTGAGGCCGCCTGCTCGGCCCGCTGGCAGGCCTCGGCCAGCTCCAGCGCGCTCCCCTCGAAACCGAGGGCCAGGGCCACCGCCACCTCCAGGGCGGCACTGGAGGACAGCCCGCCACCGATGGGCAATGACGTGGCGACGGTCCCGGTGAACCCGGTCGCCGGCCGGACCTCGGCGACGACTCCGGCCACGTACCGGGCCCAACCGGGCTCGATCGCCGCCAGGTCATCGACGTCGGTCGGCACGACGGCGGGCCCGTCCTTGTCCGCGGAGGTGAGGGTGACGAGATCGCCCCCCGCCTCCCCCTCGACCGTCGTGCCGAGGTCGATGGCCATCGGGAGGACGAGGCCGCCCAGGTAGTCCGTGTGATCCCCGATCAGGTTCACCCGCCCCGGCGCGTACGCCCGGATCACTCCCTCCCTCCAACTTGCGGCGATCGCACCACGGATCTGTGGTGCACCGAGCGCAGGTTCGGGTGGTCAGGCATCGCGGAGGGTGGTGGCGGCGGCCTCGGGGGCGACGGGGTTGAAGTAGATGCCGGCGCCGACCTCGGCCGCGGCGACGAAGCGGGGCGTGCCCGGCGACCGGTACTGGGGGGCGATGTGGAAGTGGACGTGGGCGTTGGGCCAGGCCCCCCCGTCGGTGGGGCGCTGGTGGAGCCAGGCCATGTAGGGCATGGGAGCGGCGAACAGGCGCTCGAGGCGGGCGAAGGTGTCGACCAGGGCGTCGGCCAGGCCGTTCCGGTCGCCATCGTCCAGCGCGGGCAGGTCCGGCAGGTGAGCGTCGGGGGCGACGAGCAGGCCGTACGGCCAGTCCGAGGCCTCCGGAACGCTGACCCGCCAGCCACCGGCGCGGGCCACCAGCAGATCAGGCTCGGGAGGAGCGCAGAGGGGGCAGCTGTCCGCCGTCAACTCGTGGGCCGGGACCGGGGGGATCTCGTCGTAGGCGTAGATCTGCCCGTGGGGATGGGGGATGGTGGCGCCCACCTCCGGGCCCCGGTTCTCGAACACGAGCACGTAGGCGACGTCGTCGCGAGCCCCGAGGACAGCTGTCCGATCGGCCCACAGGTCGACGACCCGGCGGGCACCGGCCCGGCCCAGGCCGCCGAAGGTGGCGTCGTGGTCGGGCGTGTAGAGCACGATCTCGGCCCGGTCGTCGGGCATCGGGGGCCAGCGGTTGGGGAACGCCTTGACCGCATAGGGCTCAGGGGCCTCGAGGCCGCCGACACAGAACGGGCACTGGTCGGTGGCGGGCAGGTTGGGGCGGTCCTGACGGGCGGCGACCACCCGCACCCGGGCCCCCGTCAGCGGATCGACCCGCCGGTCGTCGGCCATCAGGTGGCGAACTGGTCCTTGGCGGCGGCCAGGTGGTCGAGCACGGCGAGGTCCCACGGGGCCCGGAGCGACAGGTTGATCTGGTCGGCGCCGGCATCCACGAAGGCCCCGACCTGGTCGACCATCTCGTCGGGCGATCCCACCAGGCAGCCGGGCCGGGCGTGCTCGGTCATGCCACCGAACTGGGCCTGGAGGGCGGCGTCGTCGACCGCGGCGCCGACGTTGACCGCGCACCGGATCCCGCCGGGGTCCCGGTCGACGCGCTCGCAGTGCTCGGCCAGGACGTCCTTCTTGTGGGCGAAGACCTCGGGGGCCACCAAGGGGATGTTCCAGCCGTCGGCGTAGCGGGCGGCGATGGCCAGGGTCCGCTTCTCGCCGCCGCCGCCGATCCAGATGGGGAGCTCGGCCTGCAGCGGCCTGGGGTCACACGCCGCGTCGGTGAGGGTGAACAGGTCGCCCGCGAAGTCCGTGCGGTCCTGACGGAGCAGTCCCCGAATGCACTGCACCGCCTCCTCCAAGATGTCGAGCCGGTCCCCGTCGCTGGGGTACGGGATCCCGTAGGCGTGGTACTCGCCGCTGGCCCACCCGGCGCCGAGACCGATGTCGGCCCGGCCCCCGGAGAGGTGGTCGATGGTGGTGATCGCCTTGGCCAGCACGGCCGGGTGGCGGTAGCCGGCGCAGTAGACCAGCGCCCCGACCCGCACCCGCTCCGTGGTCATGGCCAGTGCGGTGTGGGCGGCGACGGCCTCGAGGCAGTGCGTGCCGTCGAGGTCGGCGGCGTAGAAGTGGTCCCAGATGGAGATCCAGTCGAAGCCGTGGCCCTCGATCCGGCGCCAGAGATCCTGGAGCTCGGTGACGGTCGTGTTCTGCAGGCCGGTGTGGACTCCCCAGAGCGGGCTCATGGGTCGGAACGTAGTGGCGGCGCCGGACGAACGGGGCGTCCCCGACGGCAGCCACAGGGACCGGTCTGCCTAACCTCAGCGTCCGGCGGCACGACCTGGAGGTGGGCACTGATCTTCCGACGGCGATCATGGGGCACCGACGGCACCTGGTACGGGTGGCTGTTCGTCCTCGGTGTCGCGGCGGCGATCCTCTGGGTCTCCATCGGCGTGCTCCGCGGTGATGACGACTGGGCTCCGCGGGGCTCACCGGCGCTGGCCTGGACCGGCGAGCGCCTGTTCGTCTACGGCGGCAACCCTGTGCCCTCCGAGCGCGAGAGCGCGCTGACCGCGGAACCGCTCAACGACGCCGCCCTGATCGACCCCGCGAACGGTGACGTCGATCAACTGCCCGACCCGCCGTTCGACCGGCCGCTACGGGTCGCCCCCGCCGCGGTCGCCGTCGACGACGAGGTGGTCGTCGTCGGCCAGCTGTGCCGCGAGACCGACCGTGACGACCGAGCCTGCGATGCCGGCGCGTACCGGGGGGCCGTCTACTCGGTGGCCGACGACGACTGGCGGGAGATCGACCTCCCCAACCACCTCAAGCTGATCAGCAACGGCCAGAGCGAGGCTCTCGGGACCACGTCCGACGGCCGGGCGGTCCTCGTGCTCGGCGGCCGAGACGGCTTCGGTGCCATCGCCAATCGGGAGATCTGGACCTACTCGCCGGCCGACGACGAGTGGGAGCAGCTCCCGTCGCCCGGCTCGCTCATCGAGGGGGTCTGTCTCGCCGGTGACGACGTCGTCGTGGGTTCGGGTCTGCTGCCCCAGACCGCCGCGGGGGCGCCGGTGACCCCGACCGATCCGGCGGCGGCCGGCCCGTCCCTCGCCGTCCTGGCCCTCGACGGGGACGCCCGCGTGTGGTTCCCCACCGGTCAGGCCGGGGTGATGCCCACCGGCGACCAGGCGTCCATCACCTGTGGCGACGAGGTGGTCCTGTTCGACGACGGCTCCGAGGCCCTTCGAGTCTTCGACTTCGGCCCCGAGGGCGGCTGGCGGAACCCGGCGCCCAAGCCGGGGGATGACGTGCACGCCTCGCGGCTCTGGACGGGAGAGGAGTTCCTCTTCCTCGACGCCAACGCCCCGACGCTGGGGTACGACCCGGTGGCCGACACCTGGCGAGGCATCGAGAACTCGGCCCCCACGGGCCTCCGCTCCGTCTGGACGGGCGACTCCGTCGTCGGCTGGCCGGGCCGCACCGACACCCCCGTCCAGTTCGACGTCGACGACTCGTAGCTGCGTCTCGCGGCGCGGCCCCTGGCGGGGATGAGGGCCTCGGTCGAACAACGAGGTCGCGGCATGCGCAAGTCAGCGACCCGCGCTCAGCCACATTCGGCGTCCGTCAGGGATCTCGGCGCATGGGGACGTGGGCGATGTCGTCCTCGAGGTACTCGGGGCCGGTGACCACGAAGCCGAGGGCCTCGTACCAACCGGCGAGGTGGGCCTGGGCGTCGGCCACGACCGGGCCGGGGTGGTCGGCGAGGACGCCCTCGACGAGCTGCCGGGCCAGACCGGTGCCGCGGGCGTCGGGGCGGGTCACGACCCGGCCGATCCGGGTGGCGCCGTCGGCGTCGGTCAGGGTGCGCAGATAGGCCGTCGGCGTTCCGGCGTCATCCTCGAACCAGCGGTGCTCGGTGTCCGGCTCGGCATCCCGGCCGTCCAACTCGGGGTAGGGGCAGGCCTGCTCGACCACGAAGACGTCGATTCGCAGCTTGAGCAGGGCGTAGAGGGTGGCGGTGTCGAGGTCGGCGAACCGGGCGGTGCGGAGGATCATCGGGTCGAGTCTCGCCCGTACGATGCGGGCATGGGTCCACTCTCGGGGGTCAAGGTCATCGAGCTGGCGGGCATCGGCCCCGGCCCGTTCACGGCGATGGTGCTGGCGGACATGGGCGCCGACGTCATCCGCGTCGACCGTTCGGTGGCGGCCCTGGGTGGCGATCCCGCCGATCCCCCCAAGGACGTCCTCACCCGCGGTCGACGGTCGATCGGCCTCGACCTGAAGCACCCTGACGGTGTCGAGACGCTGCTGAAGCTGGTGGAAGGCGCCGACGTCCTGGTCGAGGGCTTCCGCCCCGGTGTGGCCGAGCGCCTCGGCTTCGGCCCCGATGTCTGTCACGCCCGCAACCCGAAGCTGATCTTCGGGCGCATGACCGGCTGGGGCCAGGACGGTCCCTACGCCCAGGCCGCGGGCCACGACATCAACTACATCGCGTTGGCCGGCGCCCTGCATCCGATCGGCCGGGCCGGGGAGGCGCCGATCGCGCCGCTGAACCTGGTCGGCGACTTCGGGGGCGGCGGCATGCTCCTCGCCTTCGGCATCGCCTGTGCGCTGGTCGAGGCGAGGGCGTCCGGCGAGGGCCAGGTGGTCGACGCCGCCATGGTCGACGGCTCCGCACTGCTCATGACCTTCATCCACGGGCTCAAGGCCATGGGGGCCTGGGGCGGCCCCCGGGGGACCAACCTGCTGGACAGTGGCGCCCCCTTCTACGACGTCTACGAATGCGCCGACGGCGAGTACGTCGCCCTCGGGTCGATCGAGCCGCAGTTCTACGCCGAGCTGGTCCGCCTCAGCGGCATGGCCCATGAACCACACCAGATGGATCGGGGCGCCTGGCCGGAGATGCGCGATGAGTTGACCCGGGTCATGAAGTCGAAGACCCGTGACGAATGGTGCGCCCTGATGGAGGCCAGTGACGTGTGCTTCGCCCCGGTCCTGTCCATGGAGGAGGCCCCGAGCCACCCCCACAACGTGGCCCGGGACACGTTCGTGGAGGTGGCCGGCGTGCCCCAGCCGAACGCCGCCCCCCGCTTCAGTCGGACGCCGGGCGCGATTCAGGGCCCGCCGGCGCATGCCGGCCAGCACACCGACGAGATCCTGGCCGAGGCCGGGCTGGGTGCCGACGAGATCGCCGCCCTGCGGGATGCGGGAGCGGTGGCCTAGTGGCCTCACTGGTCGTCCTCCACGCCCATCCCGACGACGAGTCGATCCAGACCGGCGGCACCATGGCCAAGGCCGCGGCCGAGGGTCACCGGGTCACCCTGGTCGTGGCCACTCGGGGCGAGCACGGCGAGGTCGTGCCCGGCGTCCTCGACGACGGCGAGCCCCTCGGCCTGCGTCGCATCGCCGAGACCTATCGGTCCGCTGAGCTGCTCGGCGTCCAGCGGGTCGAGTTCCTCGGTTACGTCGACTCCGGGATGATGGGCGAGTCGACCAACGACGAGCGCGCCTCCTTCTGGCAGGCCGACGTCGACCATGCCGCTCGGCGCCTGGCCCTCATCCTCGACGAGGAGCAGGCCGACGTCCTGACCTACTACGACGAGATCGGCGGCTACGGCCACCCCGACCACATCAAGGTCCACGAGGTCGGTCGGCGGGCGGGGGAGCTGGCCGGGACGCCGCACCGCTTCATGGCCACGATGAACCGGGACTTCATCATCGAGCTCGTCCGGGCTCGGATGGAGTCAGGCGAGTTCGACCTCGGTGACGCCGAGGCACCGGAGATCGACGAGGAGAACTTCGGCCAGCCGGCATCCCGGATCACCCACCGCATCGATGTCTCCGCCCAGATCGAGGCGAAGCGGGCCTCGATGCGGGCCCACGCCAGCCAGATCCCCGACGACCACTTCTTCCTGGCTCTGCCCGACGAGGCGTTTGCGTTCAGCTTCGGGCTGGAGTGGTTCATCGACGACCACGGCGGCGCAAGCGGCGGTGAGCCGTTCGCAGGTGACCTGTTCGGCTGACGGGCCTACGCTCGGACCATGAGCAACCCCCGCTGGCGAGGCATCAACCACTTGGCGCTCATCACGCCCGACATGGACGCGACGGTCCGCTTCTACCACGGGGCCCTGGGCATGCCGATCGTGGCCACGATCAACGCCGGGCCCATGCGGCACTACTTCTTCGACATGGGGACGGGCAACACGATCGCCTTCTTCTGCTGGTCCGACGCCGAGGTCGACACCTTCGAGAAGCCGGCGGGCATCCCGCCCGAGTTCCCCGCCCAGTTCGACCACGTGTCGTTCAACCTGCCCGAGCTGCGGGATCTGATCGACCTCCAGGGCCGCCTTCGGGAGCACGGCGTCGAGGTGACCGAGCTGGTCGACCACGGCTTCGTCCAGTCCGTCTACTTCACCGACCCCAACGGCATCGCCCTCGAGGCCAGCTACTGGGTGACCGAGCCCACCGGCCGTCCGGCCGACTACGCCGACGGCGAGATGTTCGGCGACACCGATCCCGTCCCCGCCGTCCGTGAGCTGATGGCCACCGGTGAGCTGGCCAGCATCCCGTCCACCCGCCTGGTCGACGAGGCCGCCGACCCCGCCTGATCGTCAGTTCTGGTTGCATCCAGCCGCGTCTGGTCGCGGGGAGGCGCAACCAGAATGGCGGGTCAGCGCAGCGACGGATGGGCGGTCGGGCGGATGAAGTGCTTGCCCAGGGTCTCGACCTGGCCCTGGTAGTTGGAGCCGATGCCGGCGCCGTAGAGGCGCTCGGGGGGCTCGAGCATCTGCTCGAAGGTCAGCTTGCAGACGGGCTGGCGGTGCTCGACCATGAAGGGAACGTCGTGGGCCCGGACCTCCAACGCCGCCCGTGACCCCCGCAGCAAGCCGGCGGGGTCGTAGCCGAAGCCAGGGTCGAAGAAGCCGGCGTAGTGGGTGCGCAGCTCGCCCGCGGTCGGGTCATAGGCCGTCATCTCCGCCGCCAGGTCGGGCGGGATGACCACGGCCTCATCGGAGAGCAGCAGGTAGAAGGCGCCGGGGGCGAGGACGATGCGGTCGCCCTCCTCGCGGCGGACGGGATCCCAGTAGTCCTCGGGGTGGTAGGCGCTGATCCGGCCCATGTCCAGCAGCGCGGTGTGGGGTTTGGCCCGGTGGCCGACCCGGCCGACCTCGTCGCCCTCCAGGTCGAGTCCGAGGAACAGCCCCGACGAGATGCGGAAGTCCTCCGGAGGCACCGCCCGGTCGGCGCGGAACAGGAGTCCCTGCTCAGCGTGGCGGGCCCGGACCTCGTCGTCGCTCAGGGCCACCCGGTCACCGGCGATGAGACGGATCTGGTTGAGGGCCAGGCCCTCGCGGACCCGGACGGTGAAGGAGAGCGGGACGACCTCGAGCCAGAGGGTGCCCGTGTAGCCCGGCGCGATCTCGTCGAAGGCCTTGCCCCCGTCGGTGATCACCCGGGTGAAGACGTCGAGGCGTCCGGTGGAGCTCTTGGGGTTGGTCCGGGCCCGGATGTGGTCCGGGAGGTCCAGGGTCTCCTTCAGGGGGATGAGGTAGGGGCGCTGGGTCTCGAGGACCGCGCCCTCACCGGTGAGGTCCAGTTCGTCGACCACGTAGGCCTTGACCCGACGCTCGACGGTCTCGGTCCCGGGAAGGAAGCTGCAGCGGATGCGATAGGCCACCGAGCCGAGGTGGAGGTCGACGCTGGCGGGCTGGATGCTGGCCTCGTCGACCTCGCCGCCGATCCAGCCGTCCGCGATCGCCTCGGCCAGGTGCTGGCTGGGCAGGACCCCGGTGGCCCCGTCGGCGATCGACATCGCCCCGAGCGTAATGGTCGGCGGCACTACCCTCGGCGGCCGCGTGTCGACCGAGACCCTGCTGGACCTCCACAACGTGATGGCCTGGGTGATGGTCGGCACCAACGCCCTGGCCGGATGCTGGGCGCTGGCGGCCCACTGGGTCGAGACCCTGCGGGGCAAGGCGCTGTGGTGGTTCACCGGCCTGGCCCAGGCCACCATCGTCATCCAGGTGCTGCTGGGCGTGACCCTGAGCTCGGCCAAGGACCTGGAGGCCCCCGAGTTCCACGAGTTCTACGGCTTCGTCGCCCTCATCGCCGCCGCCCTGATCTTCAGCTACCGCCCGCAGGTCAAGGCCTACACCTACCTGCTCTATGGCCTCGGCGGCCTCTTCCTGATGGGCCTCGGCCTCCGCGCCATCTACCTCGCCTAGCTACAAATTCACGACGGGGCAGGTCAACGTGCGGGTGATGCCTTCGATCATCTGGACCCTGCTGACGACCATCTTCCCCAGGTCGTCGACCGAGTCGGCCTCGGCGGTGGCGATCACGTCATAGGGGCCGGTCACGTCGTCGGCGGAGACGATGCCCTCGAGCGCACCGATCTCGGCAGCCACGGCGGCGGCCTTGCCCACCTCGGTCTGGATCAGCACGTAGGCCCGAACCGTCATGACGTTCCCCCTGTGTGTGGTGCGGCCCAGCGTACGCGAACGGACCCGGACCCTCGCTGGGAAGGTCCGGGCCCGCTTCACGCTGGAAGGGGGTCAGCATGAAGGATCAGGCGGCGGTGGCGTCCTTGCTGTCGGCCTCGATGGCGGCCGACGAGTCGCTGGTGCCGACGGCGACCTTGCGGGGCTTCGCGGCCTCGGCCACCGGGATGGAGATGGCCAGTACGCCGTCGCGGTAGTCCGCGGCCACGCTCTCGCCATCGAGGGTGTCGCCCAGGAGCAGGCGGCGCAGGAAGGACCCCTGCCGGCGCTCGTTGGCCAGGACCTGGTCGCCCTCCTCGCGGGCCCAGCGACGCTCGGCCTTCACGGTGAGGACGTTGCGCTCGACCTCGAGGTCGATGGACGCGGGGTCCACGCCGGGCAGGTCGAGGAAGACGTGCACGGTCTCGCCCCGGCGCACGGCGTCCATGGGCATCGTCGGGGTGGTGCGGGCGAAGGCCTGGTCGGCCACGCGGTCGATCTCACGGAAGGGGTCGAACTGGAGAAGCATGTCGGGTACCTCCGAAGCGGTTGGGTGCGTCGCTGGTCAGGATAACAGGAAACTTGAGTGTTATCAACATAACTTTTCTTCTGTCTATTGGCGCGGAGAGAGGATCCTGCGGGGGATGTCCATCGGGACGACCGCGGATGCGGCAGTCACCCGGAGCGATTCGCTGATTTCAACCCTGAGAAGGGGGCCGGTCGAGGTGCTTCTCGAGGTCGCGGAGCTCGTCCCGGAGCTCGGCGGGCAGGCGCTCGCCGACAAAGGCGTAGTGGTCCTCGATCAGGTCGACCTCACGGCGCCAGGCGTCGATGTCGACGCTGACGAGGCGCTCGACGGTGGCCGGGTCGAGCCCCAGGCCGCTGACGTCGAGGTCCTCGGCGAGGGGGACCCGCCCGATGGGCGTGTCCACGGCGTCGACCTTGCCGTCGAGGCGGTCGATGATCCACTTGACGACCCGGCTGTTGTCGCCGTAGCCCGGCCACATGAACTTGCCGGCCTCGTCCTTCCGGAACCAGTTGACCCAGTAGAGGCGGGGCAGCTTCGGGGCGTGGGTGGCGTGCTCGCCGATGCTCAGCCAGTGGCTGAAGTACTCGCCCACGTTGTAGCCGCAGAACGGGAGCATGGCGAAGGGGTCGAAGCGGACCTCGCCCAGCGTCCCGCCGGCGGCGGCGGTCTTCTCCGAGGACATGATCGAGCCGAGGAAGACCCCGTGCTCCCAGTCGTTGGCCTCGGTGACCAGGGGCACGGCGCTGGCCCGGCGGCCGCCGAAGAGGATGGCCGAGATGGGCACGCCGGCGGGGTTGTCCCAGCTCGGGGAGATGGCCGGGCACTGCGACGCCGGGGCGGTGAAGCGGGCGTTGGGGTGAGCCGCCGGGCCGTCGGACTCAGGCGTCCAGTCCTCGCCCTTCCAGTCGACGACGTGGTCGGGGGCGGGGCCCATGCCCTCCCACCAGACGTCACCGTCGTCGGTCTTGGCCACGTTGGTGAAGATGATGTTCTCGCCCAGCGTCTTCATGGCGTTGGGGTTGGTCTCGTCCGATGTCCCCGGGGCCACGCCGAAGAAGCCGGCCTCAGGGTTGACGGCGTAGAGCCGGCCGTCGTCGCCGAACTTCATCCAGGCGATGTCGTCGCCGACGCACTCGACCTTCCACCCGGGAAGGGTCGGGATCATCATGGCCATGTTGGTCTTGCCGCAGGCCGACGGGAAGGCGGCGGCGATGTACTTGGTCTCGCCCTCGGGCGGGGTCACGCCCAGGATCAGCATGTGCTCGGCCAGCCAGCCCTCGTCGTGGGCCATGGCCGACGCGATGCGCAGGGCGAAGCACTTCTTGCCCAGGAGGGCGTTGCCGCCGTAGCCGGAGCCGTAGGACCAGATCTCGCGGGTCTCGGGGAAGTGGGAGATGTACTTGTTGTCCCCGTCGCAGGGCCAGGCCACGTCGTCGCGGTCGACCAGCGGGTAGCCGACCGAGTGCAGGCACTTCACGAACGCGCCGGCGCCGAGGACCTTGAGGACCGGGGTCCCCATGCGGGTCATCGTGCGCATGTTGGCCACGACATAGGGCGAGTCGGTGAGCTGCACGCCGATGTGGGCGATGCGCGAACCGAGCGGGCCCATGGAGAAGGGGACGACGTACATCGTGCGGCCCCGCATGGCGCCGGTGAAGAACGCGAGGATCTCGGCCTTCATCTCGGCCGGCGCCCGCCAGTTGTTGGTGGGGCCGGCGTCGATCTCGCGCTCGGAGCAGATGAAGGTGCGGTCCTCGACCCGGGCCACGTCGGCGGGGTCGGAGCGGGCCAGGAAGCTGTTGGGCCGCAGCTCCGGGTCCAGGGCCTCGAAGGTGCCGCCCTCGACGAGGAGCTCGCACATGCGGGCGTACTCCTCCTCGGAACCGTCACACCACTCGACGGCGTCGGGCTGGAAGATCTCAGCCCAGTCGTCGACCCATTCCAGGAGTCGGCGGTTGGACGTCGGCGGGTTGGTCGTGGGGGACACGCTCACGGCTCCTCGAGGTAGTCGGGGGTGCCGAGGTCCACCTCGGAGCCCATGCGCACACTGGACGCCCTACCCGAGCCGTCGAGGTCGAAGACCACGCGTTGGCCCTGCCGCAGGGTGCGGAAGATGGATCCCGTGAGGGCCTCTTCGCTCAGGTCGAACTCGGCCAGGTCGGCGTCGCTGATCACCACGCCGACCTTGGTCCCGGGGTCGTAGGACTTGATGACTCCCTGCACGTCGTCGCCCCCGCCGGTCAGCGAGCGGCTTTGACGACCTTGCCGGCCCGGATGCACGAGGTGCACGCTCGGACCCGCCGGGTGCGTCCGTCGACGACGGCGCGGACGCTCTGGATGTTCGGGTTCCACCGGCGACGCGTGCGACGGTGGGAGTGGCTCAGCTTCATGCCGAACGAAGGATGCTTGCCACAGATCTCACAGACCGCAGGCATGACCGGGGGAACCTCACTAGCAGGCAACTGGGGTGGGAGAACGGTACCAGCCGCCTGTCGCGGCGCGGCAGTCCGGACCGCCATCGTCGGCGCGCCGAGCGCCGACGGCCCCCCGGGTCGGCGCCAGCCCGCTGGCTACCATCGGCCGCCATGCCCCGCGAGCACCTCGTCGCCGACGACCTGCGGGCGGCGGTCGTCACCTTCCGGGACCTGCTCCGTTCCCACCAGGAGCCGATCAACCGGCTCAACGTCTACCCCGTGCCCGACGGGGACACCGGCACCAACATGGCCCTGACCGTGGAGTCCGTGGTCACCGAGTTGGACGGGACGGCCGGCGACATGGCCGCGACCTGCAAGGCCATCGGCCACGCCTCGCTGATGGGGGCCCGGGGCAACAGCGGCGTGATCCTGTGCCAGGTCCTGCGGGGCCTGACCTCCGTGATGGCCGACGACGACGAGGTCGACGGGGCGACCTGGGCCCGGGCGCTGACCGAGGCCTCGACGGCGGCGTACGGCGCCGTGGGCGCACCGGTCGAGGGGACGATCCTGACCGTGGTCCGCGAGGCATCGGAGGCGGGAGCCGAGGCGGCGGCGGGGGCGCGTCCCTGGTCGACGTCCTGGACCGTTCCAAGGCCCAGGGGGCCGACGCTCTGGCCCGCACGCCCGACATGCTGCCCGTCCTCAAGGAGGCCGGGGTCGTCGACGCCGGCGGGGCCGGCTTCCTGCTCCTGCTCGACGCCCTCCTCCACGTGCTCGACGGGCGCCCGCTCCCGGAGCCCGACGCGATCGAGGTGCCCGACGAGGACCTGGCCAGGACGATGGCCCACGCCGGCCACGGCGAGGGTGACGAAGGCGGGATCGCAGACCTGCGCTACGAGGTGATGTACCTGCTGGAGGCGACCGACGCCACCATCCCGGCCTTCAAGAACGTGTGGGCCGGCATCGGCGACTCGATCGTGGTCGTCGGGGGCGACGGCCTCTGGAACTGCCACATCCACACCGACGACATCGGTGCCGCCGTCGAGGCCGCCCTCGACTGCGGGCGCCCCCGCAACATCCGGGTCACCGACCTGCTCGAGCAGGTCGAGGAGGAGCGTTGGGTGCGCGACGCCGCGCCGGAGCTGGTCGGAGTCGTTGCCTCGACGCCGGTGCCCACCGCGGTGGTCGCCGTGTGCACGGGCGACGGCATCCGCCGCATCTTCCACAGCCTCGGGGTCCAAGGCGTGGTGCTCGGCGGCCAGACCATGAACCCGTCGACGGCGCAGCTGCTCGAGGTGGTCGAGGCCGTCCCCGCCGATGAGGTCGTCATCCTCCCGAACAACAAGAACATCATCGCCGTGGCCCGCCAGGTGGACGCCGAGACCAAGAAGACCGTGCGGGTCGTGCCGACCAAGGGCGCGGCCGAGGGGTTCGCCGCCCTGCTGGCCTACGACCCCGAATCCTCCGCCGACGACAACGCCGACGCCATGGGCGAGGCTGCGGCCTCGGTGGTCGCCGGCGAGGTGACCAGGGCGGTGCGCGAGTCCTCCAGCGACGCCGGGCCGATCCACGAGGGCGACTACCTGGGCATCAGCGGTGACGGCATCCAGGCCGTGGCCGATTCGGTGGCCGCCGTCGCCGTCGGCCTGCTCGACGTGTTGGTGACCGACGAGCACGAGATCGTCACGATCATCGAGGGCGAGGGCGCCACCGTCGGCGACACCCGCCACATCCGGGAGTGGCTGGAGGACAACCGCCCCGACGTGGAGACCGAGGTCCACCACGGCGGCCAGCCGCTCTACCCCTACTACTTCGGCATCGAGTAGGTGCCCGAGCCGCTCACGCTGGCCGACTTCGCCGATCTCGGCGTGGACACGCTCAAGGGGGTGGGGCCGGTGAAGCTGAAGGCCCTCGCCGACCTCGAGATCACCTCACTGCTGGACCTGCTGACCCACTACCCGCGGCGCCACCTGGACCGGACCCGGCAGTCGACCATCGGGGACCTGGAGGAGGGCGACGAGGCCACCCTGCTGGTCACCGTCGACCGGGTGAACCTGCGCCGGCTCGGGGGACGGCGGACCATCCTCGAGGTGCGGGTCAGCGACGGCACGGGCTCGGTGTCGGTGCCCTTCTTCAACCAGCCCTGGCGGGAGAAGCAGCTGCGCCCCGGCCTGGAGGTCATCCTCTTCGGGCGCCTGGAGACCTTCCGGGGGAAGCGGCAGGTCACGAACGCGTTCATCGACTTCGCCGGGGATCAGACGGGCCAGATCGTGGCCGTCTACCCGCAATCGGAGAAGTCCCGCCTCTACTCGACGGACTACCGGACCTGGATCGCCGAGATCCTGCGCCGCTCCGAGCGGCGGGGGATCGCCGATCCCGTCCCACCCGCCCTGCGCACCGAGCACGGCTTCGTCGACCGGGAGCGGGCGATGAGGGACATCCACCGGCCCGAGTCCATGGACGACGTCCACCAGGCCCGGCGCCGACTGGTGTTCGACGAGCTGTTCCGGGTCCAGCTGGCGCTGGTGCGGCGGAAGCTGGAGCTGGAACGGACCACGCCGGGGATCGTCCACGACCTCGGGGGACGCCTGGTCCGGGGCTTCCACGAGGCGCTGCCGTACTCGCTGACCCCGGCTCAGGAGCGGGTCATCGCCGAGATCGAGGTCGACCTGGGGCGCACGTTCCCCATGCACCGGCTGCTGCAGGGCGATGTCGGCTCGGGCAAGACGGTGGTCGCGGTGAGCGCGCTGCTCGTCGCCGTGCAGGGTGGGCACCAGGGAGCCCTGATGGCCCCGACCGAGGTCCTGGCCGAGCAGCACCATCTCGGCCTGCGCCAGCTGCTGGCCGACCTGATGGTGCCTGACGACGCCACGTTGATGGGGGAACGGCCGCTGCGCCTGGAGCTGCTGACCAACCGGACGACCGGGGCCGACCGGACCCGCGTGCTGGACGGGTTGAAGGACGGCTCGGTCGATCTCGTCGTCGGCACCCACGCGCTGATCCAGGACCAGGTCGGCTTCAAGTCCCTCGGGGTGGTGGTCATCGACGAGCAGCATCGCTTCGGCGTCGAGCAGCGAGCCGCCCTCCGTGACGCAGGCGAGGGGGACGGTGTGCCCGACGTGCTGGTCATGACCGCGACCCCGATTCCCCGGACGGCGGCCATGACGGTCTACGGCGACCTGGATGTGTCCGTCCTCGACGAGCTCCCGCCCGGCCGGACCCCGGTCGAGACCGAATGGGTCCGCACCGAGGAGGGGGCGTTGGAGCTCGGCCAGCCCGAGTTGTGGGAAAAGGTGCGTTCCGAGGTGGCTGCTGGTCGGCAGGCCTACGTCGTCTGCCCCCTGATCGAGGAGAGCGACAAGCTGCAGGTGGCTTCGGCCGAGCAGACCTGGGAGGCGCTGCGGACCGGCGAGTTGGCCGACCTCGAGGTGGGGCTGCTCCACGGTCGGGTCAGCCCGGCGGAGAAGGAGCGGACCATGGAGCTCTTCCGCGCCGGTGCCCTGCCGGTGCTGGTGGCCACGACCGTCATCGAGGTCGGCGTGGACGTTCCCAACGCCACGGTCATGGTCGTCCTCGACGCCGACCGCTTCGGCATCGCCCAGCTCCACCAGCTACGGGGCCGGGTCGGGCGGGGCGCCGACCAGGCGTACTGCTTCCTGGTCGGCCAGGGCCTGACCTCGGACGGCGAGGCCCGGTTGGAGGCGATGGTCCGCACCACCGACGGCTTCGAGCTGGCCGAGGTCGACCTGGACCTACGGGGCGAGGGCACCCTCTTCGGCGAGCGCCAGAAGGGCCGCAACGACTTGAAGCTGGCGTCCCTCCGCCGGGACAAGGAGTGGGTGGTCAAGGCCCGTCGGGCTGCGCTCGACCTGGTCACGGCCGACCCCGAGCTGGCGGCCCACCCCCTGCTCCGGGACGAGATCGACCTCCTGCACGAGGAGGACGATGCCGAGTTCCTGCTCAAGAACTGACCTGGCCTGCCGTACTTGGCAGCGATGAGGAGAAGTCGTTCGGTCATCGGTCTGGCGGCGGCACTGGCCGTGGCTGCCTTTGCGGGCACGGGCGCCTCAGCCCAGGAGGCGCCCGCGACCCAGGCCGCGCCGACTGAGGTCGGGCGGTCGATCTCGGGGACCATTCGCGGCATCGACGGGCGCTTCGTCAACGCCCAGATCAGCCTCGTCCTGCGGGACAGCCAGGACCGCCCGATCACCATGGGCGGGACGGTGACCACGAACCGAGCGGCCTACGCCGCGACCGTCAGCATGAACCCCGGCGCGCCGTTGGAAGGGCTGGTGTCAGGCGGCGAGGACCAGTGGCGCATCGACGGGTTCCCGCCGAACGCCCATCACCTGACCCTCGAGGTGTACCCGCGGGAGGCCGGGTCGGGAGCGGGCAACTTCACCCACTACGGCGGGGCGGTCAAGCGCAACCTCCGCCTCCCGTCGGGCCATGGCCTCAGCGGCATCGACATCGTCTTCCCGCTCAACTGCACCAACGTCCCAGGGGGCACGACCGGCTCGATCCGGGTCCGGCGCTACGTCAACGGCCAGCCGGTCGGGAACCTCAGCAAGTTCGTGGCCACGGGCGCCGACTTCCCGCCGTTCGGGATCCAGGGCTTCCGCGACCAGCGGGTGATCCCGACCGGTGACGCCGCCCCGGAGTTCGACGGGCTGGCGCCGGACCGGCGGTATGGCGTGGAGATCTTCGTCCCGGGCGCCCGGTACACGTTCTTCGAGGTCCCGGTCCGGGCGTGCCGGCGCACCGACGTGTTCGTCTGGTCGGGCCGGCCGTCGCCGGTGCCGCCCCGTTTCACCCCGCTGACGATCAGCGCCCAGGGCTCCGGCTTCCCGATCGCCGGTGACTTCGACGGGGACGGCGACGATGACGTCTACTTCGCCGCCCCCGGCGGTGGTGAGCTGTGGACGTCGAACGGTTCCGGCAACGGGTTCGCCCGCGGAGCGCTCCCGTCGGCGGGCACGCACCGGGTCGTGGCGGGCGACTTCAACGGCGACGACATCGACGACCTCTTCTTCTACGGCTGGGGGACCCGGCCCGACCGCATCTGGGAGTTCGCCGACGACGGCTCGCATCAGGTGGTGGCCGCGCAGGCGAGCCTGGGCGGCAGCCAGACCTATCCAATCGTCGGGGACTTCGACGCCAACCGCCGCGACGACATCCTCTTCGTGTCGCCCGGCGGGACGAGCACCATGCGCCGGTTCACCCAGGCGGGCCACACGGACTCGAGCGTCAGCCTCCCGCGGGGCTTCACGGTCCGGGCGGGCGACTTCGACGGGGACTGGCAGGCCGATCTCGTCCTCTACCGGCCGCTCCGGAGCTACGGGGAGGTGGAGGCCTGGTTCACGCGACCCGACGGCACGTCGTTCACCCGCCGCACCTACCGGACCCAGCCGGCCGCCTTCCAGCCGATCCTCGGGGACGTGTCGGGTGACTTCAAGGCCGACATCATCTTCTACCAACCGGGCGCGGCCGTCGACGTCCTCTGGCGGGGCCGGGCCCCGACGGCGCCGTACTTCACGAGGGAGTCCGGCGACCTCGGCATCACGGGTCGGTTCGTGCCGGTGATGGGTGACTGGAACGGCGACGGCACCGACGACGTCTTCCTCTACGGCCCGGGCAGTGCGGCGGACCGGATCCTGCGCTCGAACGGGCCGGCCTGGCTCGTTCAGCAGCGCTGGCCGGCCTCGTAGTCCTCGGGGACGACCCACACCTCGACCGCCGGGCTCCGCCCCACCCCGTGGACGCGGAAGGCGAAGAGGTACGGCTCGGCCCGGTCGATGTCGCGCCGTCGGGGGGTCCACGACCACCGGATCCGGCCATCGGTCCCGATGCCCATCGTGCCGACCGGCACGAACCGGCGGCCGTGAGGCGCTCGTCGCACCACGTCGCCGAAGCCGGGCTGGGCCGGCAAGACCCGGCCGCGGAGGAAGACCGTCCGGCCCACCGCGTAGGTGACGCCGCGGTAGCAGCGCGGTGCCGTCGCCGACACCGCGGCGCAGGCCGTGAACCGGGAACGCGAATCGGCGGCATCGGCCGGGCGGGGGGCGATGGCGGCGACGACGGCCATGGCGACCACGAGGCGTCGGATCATCTGGAGCTCCTCCGTGAAGCCCCCTCCACCGGACAGCCTTGCCGTGGCCGAACAGGAAATCAACGGAAAATGATGAAAAATCGATGTGGATCGCGCCGTCTGGGCCGCGAACCGGCGGCTCAGTCGCCCCGGGCGTCGTCCTCGTCGGGGATGACGATGTCCCAGCGGTCCATGCAGTCCGCGCAGCGGTAGGCCACGACGTCGCCGGGGCCGAAGGGCTCGTCGGGCGGCGGGTGGGAGAGGAGATGGCAGACGCCCCCGCAGTCGACGCACACGATCGTCTCGGGCACCAGGGGGAAGGGGTCGGTCACCTACCCGACGCTACGCCGGTGGGTCGGCGGGCGGGGGACCCGGTACCGTCCCCGTCGTGACGAAGGTGCTCTGTCCCGGGTCGTTCGACCCCATCCACAACGGTCATCTCGAGGTCATCGAACGGGCCGCCCATCTCTTCGACGAGGTCGTGGTCGCGGCCATGCGCAACCCGCAGAAGGGCGAGCCGCTGTTCTCCCTCGAGGAGCGGGAGGCGATGATCTGCGAGAGCCTCTCGCACCTCGACAACGTCACCTTCACCATGTTCTCCAGCCTGGTGGTGGACCTGGCTCGGGACATCGGTGCAGACTTCATCGTCAAGGGGCTGCGGGCGGTCTCGGACTTCGAGAGTGAGTTGCAGATGGCCCAGATGAATCACGCCATCTCGGGAGTGGACACGCTGTTCATCCCGTCGGCATCGTCACATTCCTTCCTGGCGTCCAAGCTGATCCGCGAGATCGCCCGCTTCGGGGGCGATGTGGACTCCATGGTCCCGCCCCCCGTGGCCAAGCGCCTCGCGGAGCGACTCACGTGAGCGCGACCGAGCCGACGCCCAAGGGCAGCGGGTACAAGATGCCTGAGGTCGAGCAACTGCTCGACCGGGTGACGGACCTCATCGACCAGGCCCGGCCCATGCCGCTTTCGACCTCGGCGATGATCAACAAGGACGAGATCCTCGACCTGCTCGTCGAGGTCCGCTCTCGCCTCCCCGAGGAGCTGCGGGCGTCCCGCTGGCTGCTCAAGGAGCGCGAGGAGTTCCTGGAGAAGGTCAAGCGCGAGGGCGAGGACCTGCTGGAGGAGGCCCGCAGCCAGGCTGAGCGCATGGTGCAGCGCACCGAGGTGGTCAAGGCGGCCGAGCAGCGGGGCCGCCAGATCGTCGAGAAGGCCGAGGCCCGGGCCCGCCAGATGCGCAACGAGGCGGAGGACTTCGTCGACCAGAAGCTGGGCAGCTTCGAGATCGCACTCGAGCGGGTGCAGGCCCAAGTCGCCTCCGGCCGCGAGAAGCTCCAAGCCGTTGCTGCCCCGACTGCGGACGAGGACAACCTCGCCGACGTGGCCCAGTTCGGTGCCCACGGCGACGAGCGCACCGAGTTCTTCGACCAAGAAGGCTGAGCCCGGTGGCCCGCCTGCGGGTCGGCGTGGCCGACCTGCTGCGCAACCTCGGCACCCGCCGCGAGTACCGGGACCAGATCCGCATCGAGGATCTCGGCGTGGTGTCCACCCGGGTGGACCCCGACGCCGACGTGGACCTCGAGTTCTTCATCGAGGCCTTCAGCGGCGGCATCTCGGTGACCGGCCGGGTCGAGGTGCCGTGGACCGGGGAGTGCCGCCGCTGCCTCGACGAGGTGCGGGGCACGACCGTCCAGCACGTCCAGGAGATCTTCGGCGGGCCCGAGGGTGACGAGGACGCCTACCCCCTCGGCCACGACGAGATCGACCTCGAGCCGATGGTCCGCGATGTCGTCGCCGGCGCCCTCCCGATGGTCCCCCTCTGCCGTCCCGACTGCGCCGGCCCCTCGCCGGACCGGTTCCCGACCGGTCCCGCCGACGAGTCCGCCCCCCGGGCCGACGATCGCTGGGCCGCCCTCGACGAGCTCACCTTCGAGGAGTAGGCACGCTGCGCAGCGGAGCGGAGCAGCTCCGAGGACCTTCGGGATCGGCGGCGCCGGCGTTCGTGAGCGCAGCGAGGGAACGCAAGTGTGACGGTCTCGCCGCTACCCTGACCCGTCGCTTCACCACCGTGTCGGCACTGAAACTCTCGAGGACCTGACGATGGCCGTCCCCAAGAAGAAGACCTCCAAGATGAAGGGCCGGAGCCGCATGGCTTCCGCCTGGCGCATCAAGACGACCGGGCGCAGCACCTGCCCCCGCTGTGACGCCGTGCGCCGCCCGCACGTGGTCTGCAGCAACTGCGGTTGGTACGGCGGCCGCCAGGCCGTCGAAGTCGAGTAGGTCGGGCCTCGAGTCCCACCGCGCTGAACCTCCGATGCGACGGTTCACCCCGGATCGGAGGATGCCTGCATGCTTCCCGTAGCCGTTGATGCGATGGGCGGCGACCAGGCCCCCGGCGAGATCGTCGCCGGCGCCATCCAGGCCGCCGAGGAGCTCGGTGTCCCGGTCGTGCTGGTCGGCCGACCCGAGGAGCTGGGTGACACTGGCGGGCTCGAGGTCATCGCCGCGTCCGAAGTCATCGCCATGGACGCCGACCCGGCCAAGAGCGTCCGGCGGATGAAGGACTCGTCGCTGGTGCGGGCCGCCGAGGCGGTGCGGGACGGCAAGGCGTCGGCGATGGTCAGCGCCGGCAACACGGGAGCCACCATGGGCTCGGCGCTGCTGCGCATGGGTCGGATCAAGGGCGTCAACCGCCCGGCCATCGCCACCCCGATCCCCGCCCCCGGCCACGAACGCCCGACGGTCATGCTCGACGCCGGGGCCAACGCCGAGTGCAGCCCGGAGATGCTGGTCCAGTTCGCCGTCATGGGCGCCGTCTTCGCCCGCTGCCGCTATGGCATCGAGACGCCGCGGGTCGCCCTCCTCAGCATCGGCGAGGAGCCCACCAAGGGCTCGCCCCTCGTCAAGGAGACCCACGCCCTACTTGCCGAGGGCGCGGTCGAGGCGGTGGGCGCGACCTTCGTCGGCAACGTCGAGGGCCGGGACCTCATGGGCGACGACGCCGACGTCGTGGTCACCGACGGCTTCACCGGCAACGTGGCCCTCAAGACCCTCGAGGGTGGGCTGAAGGCCATCGTCGGGGCCATCTACGAGGTCTTCGGCTCGTCGGAGGAGACCAAAGCGGCGGCGGACGTGCTCCTGCCCGCGCTGCTCCCCCTGGCCGACCAGCTGGACCCGGATTCCACCGGTGGGGCGATGCTCCTGGGGGTCGACGGGGTGTGCATCATCAGTCATGGGTCGTCGTCGGCCCGGGCTGTGGTCAACGCCGTGCGGGTCGGGGCCGAGATGGCGGCGGCCGACCTGGTCGGCGACCTCACCGTGGCGATCCGCCCACCCGAGTGATCTGAAACCCTCACAGAAGGGCGGAAAGGGCATGGGGCGCGCCCCGCGAGCGGGTGGTCAGCGGCGATAGAATTCTCGGACCCACCACGACGAGCGAACGGGGAGAGTGCGCACGTGCCGGCCGAGACCCATGTCGAACAGGGCCCGATGGGGCGACCCGAGGTCCTGGAGCTCATCCGTGACCGTCTGGCCGACATCCTCGAGATCGAACCGAGCCAGATCCAGGAGGGCGACTCCTTCGCCGACGACCTGGATGCGGACTCCTTGGCCCTGATCGAGCTCGTCGAAGCCCTCGAGGAGGAGCTCTCGGAGCGCTCCGTCGGGTTCCGCATCGAGGACGAAGATCTCGAGGACCTCAAGTCGGTCCGCGACGCTGTGGACTACGTGGTCGCCCGCCTCGGCTGAGGCCCGGCGATGGCGTGAGGACGGATCTGTGGACATGACCGAGCGCGCCATGAGCGACCTCGCGGCGCGCCTTGGCCACGACTTCGCCGATCCCGGCCTCCTCGTCGAGGCCATCACCCATCGCTCCTGGTGCGCCGAGCACGTCGGCACGCCGTCCAACGAGCGCCTCGAGTTCCTGGGCGACGCCGTCCTCGGCCTGGTCATCGCCGACCACCTCTTCCAGGTCGAAGGGGCCATGCCCGAGGGGGAGCTGGCCATGGCCCGGGCCGCCGTGGTGAGCACCGAGGCCCTGGCCCAGCTGGCGTCGGTCCTGGAGCTCGGCCAGTTCCTCCGCCTGGGCAAGGGGGAGGACGCCACGGGCGGCCGGGGGAAGCGCTCGATACTGGCCGACTCCATGGAGGCGATCATCGGCGCGGTCTACGTCGACGCCGGACTCGCTGCCGTCCGCACGCTGCTCCTGCCCCTGGTCGCGGAGCGCCTGGCCGGGGCCGTCGCCGGGCCGGGCGAGGCCGACCACAAGACCCGCCTCCAGGAGGCCTCGGCCCGTCAGTACGGCCAGGTGCCCCGTTATGAGGTGTCGGGCACCGGACCGGACCACGACCGCCGCTTCACCGCCGTGGTCCGCATCGGCGGGGCCGAGCGGGGCCAGGGCAGCGGCAAGTCCAAGAAGGAGGCCGAGCAGGCCGCCGCCCGGGTCGCCTGGCAGTCCTTGCGGGACGAGCCAGAGCCGGAAGCCGCGAACGAGACCGAATCCACGACTGAGACCGAGAGCCGTACTGCCGATGCCTGAGCTTCCCGAAGTGGAGACCATCCGGCGGGAGCTGGAGCGCGACATCGTCGGGCTCCGGGTCAAGGACGTCGAGGTCAACGATCTGCGGTCGATCCGCCGCCACGCCAAGAAGGCGCCGTTCGTCAAGCTCCTCGACGGAGCCAAGGTCACCCGGGTCGATCGTCGGGGCAAGTACCTGGTCCTGTCCCTGGACACCGGAAGCGTGCTGGTGATCCACCTCGGCATGAGCGGTCAGCTCCGGCGCAACGCGGCCAAGGACCCGGCCGAGCCCCACACTCGCGTCGTCCTCACCTTCACCCAGAAGGGCCAGCTCCGCTTCATCGACCCACGCAAGTTCGGGGAGATGTTCGTGGTCGACGCCGACGCCATCGACGACGAGGTCCCCGAGTTGGCCCACCTCGGCTTCGACCCCGTCGAGCAGGCCGTGTCGTGGACCCGGTTCGGCCAGGCACTGGTCAACCGCAGCGTGAAGCTCAAGCCCCTGCTGATGGACCAGAAGTTCATCGCCGGCATCGGCAACATCTACGCCGACGAGATCCTCTACGGCGCCGGTCTCCGCTACGACCGGCTCTCGGACTCGCTGTCCACCCAGGAGATCCGGCGGCTGTACCGGTCCCTGGTCGAGACCCTCCACGACGCCATCAAGTACCGGGGCTCGACCCTCGCCGACGGCCAGTACGTCGACCTCCAGGGCAAGCCGGGCGAGTACCAGGAGCACCACCAGGTCTACGACCGGGAGGGCGAAGCCTGCCGTCGGTGCCGCTCCGTCATCGTGCGGGTCAAGGCCAACAGCCGCAGCACCTTCTTCTGCGAGCAGTGCCAGGTCTAGCCGGGGTTGGTTCCTGACACCGGAAACCCCGGCGCCACCTGAGGTCTCTGGGGTGCGCGACCAGCGCAAGGGCGCTGGCTAACGTCCGGAGCATCACTGTTCCCGGGGTGCGCACGTGTTCCTGAAGTCACTGTCCATGAAGGGCTTCAAGTCCTTCGCTGACGCCACCCGCCTCGACCTCGAGCCAGGCATCACCGTGGTCGTCGGGCCGAACGGGAGCGGCAAGTCCAACGTCGTGGACGCCATCGGCTGGGTGCTCGGCGCCCAAGCGCCGAGCATCGTGCGCTCCAAGGTGATGGACGACGTCATCTTCGCCGGGACCTCCCAGCGCCCCGCCCTGGGCCGGGCCGAAGTCGCCCTCACCATCGACAACTCGGCCGGCCTGCTGCCCCTCGAGTTCACCGAGGTGACGATCAGTCGCACGCTGTTCCGCTCAGGCGACAGCGAGTACGCCATCAACAACGTCCCCTGCCGCCTGCTCGACATCCAGGACCTGCTGTCGGACTCCGGGGTCGGCCGGCAGCAGCACGTCATCGTCAGCCAGGGCCAGATCGACGCCGTCCTCAACGCCAAGGCCGAGGACCGGCGGGCGATCATCGAGGAGGCGGCCGGCATCCTCAAGTACCGCAAGCGCAAGGAGCGCTCCGAGCGTCGCCTGGTGGCCACCGAGGGCAACCTCAACCGCCTCCAGGACCTGGTGCGAGAGGTCCGTCGTCAGCTCCGACCACTGGAGAAGCAGGCCGACGCCGCCCGCCGCCACGCCGGGGTCGTGGCCGAGCTCACCGCCCTCCGCCTCTACATCGCCGGGCGCCAGATCGACGAGTTGCGCACCCGCCTCGAGAAGGCGGTCACGGCCAAGACCGAGTTGGCCCGGGAGGCCGAGGACCTGAAGGGCCGGCTGGCCCACCTCGACGCCGAGGTCATCCGGGCCGAAGCCGAACTGTCCGCCCGCGGCGCCGACGACGTCGGTGACGACCTGGTCCGCTTCGAGTCCCTGCGCGAGCGGGCCCGCGGCCTCTCTGCCGTGCTCAAGGAGCGGGCCCGGGGCATCGAGCGGGAGCGGTTGTCGTTCACCGACCAAGGGGTGATCTTCTCCCTGGAGGCCGACGCCGCCACCCTGCGCCGGGAGTTGACCGACGTGGCCGCCGAGGTCGAGCGCCTGGCGCCCGAGCTGACCACTCTGGCGGAGTCGACCGACGCGCTGGAGGCCGACCGGGCCGCCTTCGATGTCCGGGCCGCCGACACCGACACGGACAGCGACGGGCGGGCCGCGGAGGCTCGGGGCGAGCTGGTCGCCCGGCGGGGGGGCATCGAGCGCGACACCAGCGAGCTGAACCGGCTGGAATCCCGCCTGGCGGAGCTGGCCGCCACCGCCGAGCGTCTCGACGCCGACGCGGAGCACCGGCGCCTCGAGCTGGAGCGCATCGTCGAGGCCGAGCGTCCCCTCATCGACGCCCTGGAGGAGGCCGAGCACGCCCGCAGCCGGGTCGAGCACGACCTGAGCCGAGCCGAGGACGCACTGCGCCGAGCCGATGCCGAGCGCCATCGCTGGTCCGCCCGGGCCGACGCCCTGGAACTGGCCCTGGAGGACGCCCGCTCTCGCTCGGGAGCCGACCACCTCACCGCCGTGGACGGCGTGCTCGGCCCGCTCTTCGAGGCCATCGAGGTGGACGACGGCTGGCTGCCCGCCGTCGAGGCCGCGGTCGGCGAAGCCTTGGGCACGGTCGTGGTGGCCGACGTGGCCGCCGCCCGCCGAGCCATCGTGGCCCTGCGCGAGGGCGAGCACAGTGGTGCGGTCCTGCCCGTGGCCCTCACCCGGCCACCCGCCGACACCCCTTCGGTGGGCGAGGCCGTTCGCGGCCACGTCCGGGCCCGACGCCCTGAGGTCGAGGCCGTGCTCGACGCGCTGGTCGGCGCGGCCGTGGCTGTCGAGGGGGACTGGACGGTGGCGGCCGATGCCGCGGAGGCCCACCCCGGGGCCGTCATCGTGACCCGGGCCGGCGACCGCTTCAGCTCGAGCGGATGGCGGGTGGGCCGTCAGCAGGGTGGGGCCACGAAGGCCGCCCTCGACGACGCCCGCGACCGGGCTGAGACCGCCACCATCGAGCACGCCGCGGCGGTCGAGGCGCTGGACTCCGCCCGGCAGGCGCTGACCGACGCCCAGGGCACCGAAGCCGACGTGGCCCGCGAGATCGACGAGCACGACCGCCGGCGCACCACGGCCCTCGAGGGCCTGACCCGGGTCGACGCCGACCGCCGGGACGGGGCGACCGAGAAGGACGCCCTCACCGCCCACCGGGACGAGGTCGCGGCCCGGCTGGACCGTGAGCAGGCCCGGGTGACCGAGCTGGAGTCGGGGCTGGCCGAGCTGGAGGACGACGAGGACGCGGCCAAGGCCGCCGGCCGGGAGTTGCGCCTGCTCCGGGGGGCGATCGAGGAGCGGGCGGCTGACCTCTCGTCCCGACGCACCGACCTCGAGGTCCGTCAGGCCTCCCTGCGGGAGCGCCGGCGGGTGGCCGAGCAGCGCCTGGCGGAGATCGAGCCGCGGCTGGCCAAGGACGCCCACGAGCGGGAGCACGCCGAGAGCCGCCGGTCCGAGATCGACGCGCGGGCCACCGCGGTGGAACGGCTGACCACCGAGGTCGAGGCCCGATCGGCTGACATCGACCAGGTCCGCGACGGCCTACGCGAGCGCCGGCGCCAGCAGTCGGAGGCCGTGCGGGGCGTCGCGGCCCGTCTCGACGGCCTGCGCCGGGAACGGGGCGAGGCCGAGCGCACTCTCGCCGAGGTGCGCGAACGCTCCCAGCGGGAGGAGGTGCGCGAAGCCGAGATCGCCGTCCGCCTCGAGACCGCGGTCGAGACGCTCCGCGTGGAGTTGGACTGTGAGCCCGATCGGGCCGTGACCACCGAGTGCCCTGACCTGCCGGAAGGGAACACGGCAACCGGCCGGGCCCGCGAGCTGGAGCGGGACCTGCGCCTGATGGGGCCGATCAACCCGCTCGCCCTCGAGGAGTTCGAGCAGCTCCAGGAACGTCACGGTTTCCTGCAGGGCCAGCTGGAGGACGTGCAGGAGTCGCGCCGGGAGCTGCGCAAGGTCATCAAGGCGGTCGACGACGAGATCCGCGATGTGTTCACTGCCGCCTACGCCGACGTGGCCGCCAACTTCGAGTCCCTCTTCGCCACCCTGTTCCCGGGCGGCACCGGTCGGTTGAGCCTCACCGACCCGGACAACCTCCTCGACACGGGCCTGGAGATCGAGGCCCGGCCGTCGGGCAAGAACGTGCGCAAGCTCTCCCTCCTCTCCGGCGGCGAGCGCTCGCTGACCGCGTTGGCGTTCCTGTTCGCGGTCTTCCGCAGCCGGCCGTCGCCCTTCTACGTGATGGACGAGGTCGAAGCAGCTCTCGACGACGTGAACCTGCACCGGTTCCTGGACCTGCTGGCGGAGTTCCGCATGGAGGCCCAGCTCATCGTGGTCAGCCACCAGAAGCGGACCATGGAGGCCGGCGATGTGCTCTACGGCGTGACCATGCAACCCGGGGGCTCGTCCAAGGTCATCTCCGAACGGGTCACCGACTCCGAGCTGGTGAACTAGACCGCCCCGCCCCAGCCATCAGTGACGCTCGCTGAGCGAAGCGAAGCCACTCGAGTGTCATGGCAAGCGGCTGAACCACAGGAGAGACAGGGCCGAGGTCAGGACCAGGAGGGCGAGGCCGACGCCCAGGAACCAGGTCCCGACCTCGCGCTCGACGGTCTCGGAGTCGACCGTGCCGCCGATGTCGGCGAAGGCGTCGGCCAGCTCGTCGCCGGTCGTGGCCGCGAAGTACTCGCCGCTGGTGGAGTCGGCGATGGCCTGGAGGGCCTGTTCGTTGACCGAGACGTCCACGGGGCCCTGGCCGGGGATGTCGATGGTGGCTCCCTGGGTCCCGAAGGCGATGGTCGACACGGGCACACCCGCGTCGAACGCGGCCTGGGCGGCTTCCGCGTCGGGACGGCCGGTCGTGGTCTCGCCATCGGACATGAGCACGATCTGGCTGGGGGGCGGCTCGTCGGCGGCCGGGTCGGCGGCCGCCTCGGGCTGGTCCTGCTCGGCGATGGCGATGGCGTCGAGGCCGGCGAAGATGGCCTCGCCTATGGCGGTGAACTCGTCGAGGCTGAGGCCGTCGATGGCGTCGCGGACGGCGTCGTGGTCGGTCGTCGGCGTGACCTGGATGGTGGCCCCGTTGTCGAAGCTGACGAGGCCGACCCGGACGTTCTCGGCGAGGCCTTCGACCAGGCCGTCGGCTGCCTCCTGGGCCGCCTCGATGCGGTTGGGGTCGACATCGGTCGCCTCCATCGACAGGGAGGTGTCGATGGCCAGCACGAGGACGGGCCCCAGCGGCGCGGCCTCGGGGCGGGTCGGACGGGCCAGCGCCACCACGAGCAGGGACATCGAGACCAGGAGCAGGCCGGCCACGATGTGCCGGCGCCAGCCGGGACGCTTGGGCGCGACGGAGTCGAGCAGTTCCAGGTTCGTGAAGCGGACGGTGAAGGTGGACCGCCGCCGCCATTGCAGGACCCCGTAGACGACGGCCAGGAGGGCGACGACGGCGAGGAGCCACAGCCAATGGGGGGCGAGGTAGCTCAACGGTGGACGGTTCCGGCCGCGACGCGGCGGCGTTCCTTACGTCGGCTGACGAAGCGGACGATGTCGAGGAGCCAATCCCGGTCCGTGCGCAGCACCAAGTGGTCGGCCCCGGCGGCCCGGATCCGCCGGGCGATCTCCTGGCGCTGGTCGCCGGCGGCCGCGGCGTAGCGCTCCCGCAGGTCGCGGGAGGTGCGGACCTCCCGCTGGGCGCCGGTCTCGGGATCGACCAGCTCGATCACGCCGACGTCGGGCAGCGCCAGCTCCCGGGGGTCGACGACCTCGACGGCCAGGACCTCGTGACGGGACGCCAGGCCTCGCAGCGAACGCTCCCAGCCCCCCGGGGCCAGGAAGTCCGACACCACGGTCATGAGGCCGCGGCGGCGCTGCCCCGCCCGGGCGAGGGCGTCGATGGCCGCGGCCAGGTCGACGCTGCTGCCACCGTCTGCGGCCGACGCGACGGTGGCGGCATGCAGCGTGGCCAGCAGGTGCCGCCGTCCGGTGCCAGGGGGCAGGACCCGTACGTCGCCGTCGCCGGCGACCACCACCCCGAGCCGGTTCCCTGTGCGCAGCGTGATGAAGCCGATGGCGGCCGTCGCCGCCAGAGCCATGTCCCGCTTCTCACAGGTCGCGGTGCCGAAGTCGAGGCTGGCTGAGCGGTCGAGCAGGACCCAGGTGGCCAGCTCCCGATCGGCGATCGTCTCGCGCACATGGACCGCGGGCATCCGGGCCGTCACGTTCCAGTCGATCCGGCGGACGTCGTCACCGGGCGTGTAGGCCCGGGTGTCGCCCGGTTCGCTGCCCCGGCCGGGGACGAGGCCCTCGAAGTCACCGTGCAGCATTCCGTCGAGGCGACGGGTGACGTCGATCTGCAGGCGGCGCAGCACCTCCTCGGCCGGCGCCCCCGCGACCCGGGGTGGGGCCGCGCCCGAAGGGCTCATCCGGCCCGGGCGGGGGCGACCGGCGCGGCGGGGACCGTGGAGAGGACCCGGATCAGGACGTCGTTCACGTCGACGCCGTCGGCCAGGGCCTCATAGGAGAGGACCAGCCGGTGGCGGAGGACGTCAGGGGCCACGTCGAACACGTCCTGGGGCAGGGCGTAGTCCCGACCCCGGAGCAGGGCCAGGGCCCGGCCGGCGGCGACGAGGCCGAGGCTGGCCCGGGGGCTGGCCCCGTAGGCGATCATCCCGGTGAGGTCGGACATGCCGTGGTCGGCGGGCTCCCGCGTGGCGAAGACGACGTTGACCGCGTAGTCGACGACGCCGGGGTCGACGTACACCGCGTCGGCCGCGGCCTGGAGCTCGAGCACCTCCTCGGGGGACAGCACCTGGGTGGCCGCGGGAGGGGCCACGCCCATGCGGTGGACGATCTCGACCTCCTCGGAGGGCGACGGGTAGCCGACGGGCACGTTCATGAGGAACCGGTCCCGCTGGGCCTCGGGCAACTGGTAGACGCCTTCGGACTCGATGGGGTTCTGGGTGGCCAGCACCAGGAACGGGTCGGGCACGGGGAAGGTCTCGCCGCCGATGGAGACGTGGCGTTCGGCCATGACCTCGAGCAGGGCCGACTGCACCTTCGCCGGGGCCCGGTTGACCTCGTCGGTCAGGACGAAGTTGGCGAAGACGGGGCCGAGCTCGACGTCGAAGCTCTCCGACGAGCCGCGGTAGATGCGGGTACCGACGATGTCGGCGGGCAGCAGGTCGGGGGTGAACTGGATGCGGACGAACGAGCCGCCGACCACCTTGGCCAAGGTCTCGCTGGCCAACGTCTTGGCCACACCGGGCACCCCCTCGAGCAGCACGTGGCCCCGGGCCAGCAGGCAGATGAGCAGGCGCTCGATGGCCTGGTCCTGGCCGACGATGACCTTTTTCACCTCGAAGAGGGCCTTCTCGAGGAGGGCGGCCCGGCCGGGGAGGCCTTCGGGGCCCGGGGCGGGGCCCGGCGCCACGGGTGCGCCGGTCGGGGGCGGGGGCAGGAAAGCCTGGGTCACGGGCGGCCACGATACGGGGCGGGGTGCCGCCTCCGAGGCGCGCCCGGGTCTGCCGGTACGGCCGCCCGACCCGGCGGTACCGTCGCCGACGTGCGCCTGTTGGTCGTGGACGACGAGGTCGACCTGGCCGACGCCGTGGCCACGGGACTGCGCCGCGAAGGCCATGCCGTCGACGTCGCCTACGACGGGGACGCCGCCCTCGACCTCTTGGCGGTGGACGAGTACGACCTCGTGCTCCTCGACGTGGCCATGCCCGGCGACCACGACGGGCTGGCCGTGTGCCGGGCCATCCGGGACGGCGCGGCGGCCGGGCCGATGCCGCGGGTCCTGATGCTGACGGCCCGGGACACGGTGGACGACCGGGTCACCGGTCTCGACGCCGGCGCCGACGACTACCTCGTCAAGCCCTTTGCCTTCCGGGAGCTCAACGCCCGGGTGCGCACGCTGCTGCGCCGCGAAGCCGCGCCGACCGGCGCCGTCGTCGAGGTCGGCGACCTGCGGTTGGACACGGCTCGCCAGGAGGCGACCCGGTCGGGGGTGGCCCTGGCCCTGACCCCGAAGGAGCTGTCCGTCCTGCACTGGTTCCTCACCCGTCCCGGGGTGGTCGTGTCTCAGGAGGAGCTGCTGACCCACGTGTGGGACGCCAACGCCGACCCCTTCACGAGCACGGTGCGGGTGACCGTCGGGACGCTGCGCCGGAAGCTGGAGGCCGCCCGACCCGATGAGGAAGGCCCGCTGGAGACGCTCGTCGGGCAGGGCTACCGACTGCGGGACGACCGGTGACGGCGGTGGGCCTCGCCTCGCGGCTCCCCGCGTGGGCCGGATCGATCCGGGTCCGGCTGACCGTGCTGTACGCCGTGCTCGTGTTCGGGCTCTCGGCCCTGCTCACCGGCGGGGTCTACCTGGGGTTGACCCACTCGCTCTCCGACGAGCCTGTGTCCCGGACCTACGACGTGACCCTCGTGGTGCCCACGCCGCAGGGCTCGGTCCAGGTCCCGCAGGGGAGGGTGCAGGCCGCCCTCCCCGGCCTCGAGGCGGAGGTCAACGACCGAGCACTCGACGAGCTGGCCCGCTGGTCCCTGCTGGCCTTGCTGGCCGGCGCGGTGGCGGGCGTGGGGGTGGGTTGGTTCGCCGCCGGGAGGGTCCTGCGCCCGGTGGATCGCATCACCGGTGTGGCCCGCGACATCCAGGCCACCGATCTCTCCCGTCGCATCGCCCTCGAGGGCCCCGACGACGAGATGAAGGAACTGGCCGACACCTTCGACGGGATGTTGGGCCGCCTCGACGAGGCGTTCGCGGGCCAGCGCCACTTCTTCCAGGAGGCCTCCCACGAGCTGCGCAATCCCCTCGCGGTCATCCGGGCCAACCTCGACGTCGCCCTCGAGGACGAGGCCGCCTCGGCCGCCGACCTGCGCACGGCCGCTGAGCTGGCGGCCCGAACCGCCGAGCGCATGACCCACACGGTCGACGACCTCCTTCGCTACGCCCGCAACGAGCAGGCCGTCATGCAGCGCGAGCTGATCGACCTTGGGCCGCTCATGGCTGAGGTGGCCGAGGAGTTCCGGTCGCCCGCCACGAGCCGATCGCTCACGATCGCGGTGGCGACGCCGTCGGGCCCGATCTCGGTGTCAGGGGACCGTGCCGCCCTGCGGCAGGCCTTGGCCAACCTCCTCGACAACGCCGTCCGCCTCGCCCCGGAGGGTTCGACCGTCGGCGTGGGCGCGGGGGCCGACGGGCCCTGGGCCTGGCTCGCGGTCAGTGACGAGGGCCCCGGCATCGCCGCCGAGGACCGGGCGCTGGTGTTCCGACGGTTCTGGCGCGGCGGCGGGCCCGACGCCACTCGGGGCAGTGGCCTCGGCCTCGCCATCGTCGATCAGATCCTGGTGGCCCACGGGGGAGCGGCCCGGGTGGCGTCCGCACCCGGCCGGGGCTCGGTCTTCTCCCTGTGGATCCCTCGGGTGACGACCGGCTAATCGCTCTTTCGGCCCGTTTTCGGGTTGACTGCTTACGGTCCGCGCATGACCGTTTCCCCTCCAACCGACCAGGTGCCTGTGGCCGACAGCCTTCCTCCCCATCCGCCGCCGACGTTCAGCGCCCGCCCGCCGGACCTGCCCCCGGTCCCGGGCGAGGCGCCGGCCTCGCCCCCGCCGAAGCGTCGAGGGCGCACGCTTGTCGCGCTGCTCGGCGTCATCCTGGGCCTGGCCCTCGTGGCCGGCTCCTTCGCCGCCGGATGGGCCCTGAACCGCGACGACGGCGGCTCGGCTGCCACGGCCACCGACCAGTCGGCCGCCGTCGCCGCACAGGCCGACAGCCAGGACCGGCCGACCGAACCGCCGCTCGACACCTCGGGTGAGGAGCCGGCCGCCGCGGTGGCCGACGCCGTCGCTCCCGCCGTGGTCCAGATCGAGACCTCGGCCGGGCTCGGTTCTGGTGTGATCTACGACCCCGACGGCCTGATCCTGACCGCGGCCCACGTGGTCGAGGGCAGCACGTCGGTGACGCTGCGGCTGGCCGACGGGACCACCCGTGACGGCACCGTCGTCGGCACCGACGCCAACAGTGACATCGGCGTCGTCTCCATCGACGGCGGGGGCGACGGCCTCCCGGTCGCCGTGCTGGCCGACTCACCGCCCGACGTGGGCGACCTCGCCGTCGCCGTGGGCAGCCCCTATGCCCTCGACCAGACCGTGACGGCCGGGATCGTCAGTGCCCTCGACCGCCCGGCGCCGTCCGCCGGGCCCGGTGGTCCGAGTGGGCCGTCGGTGGGCACGATCCAGACCGACGCCCCGATCAACCCGGGTAACTCGGGCGGTCCGCTGGCGAACCGCAACGGCGAGGTCATCGGCATCGCCAGCTACATCCAGAGCGAGACCGGGGGCAACGTCGGACTCGGGTTCGCCGTTCCCATTGACATCGCCGAGCGCGTGGCCGACGCCCTCGTGGCCGGCCAGCCGGTCGAGTTCGGCTACCTGGGCATCGAGGGCGGCACCTCCGCCGGGACCGATCCCGGCGCCCTCATCGCCAGCGTGGTCCCGGGCTCGCCCGCCGAGGACGCCGGGCTCCAGGCCGGTGACCTCGTCGTGGCCGTCAACGGCGACGCCGTCACCAGCTTCGGTGACTTCGGGGTGATCATCCGGCGTCACGGCCCCGGCGACCAGCTGGACCTGACCGTCTCCCGCGGCGGCAACGAAGAGCAGGTCACCGTCACCCTGGGCTCCACCGCCGACTGAGCTCGCTACATCTGACTGGCTTCGCTGCGCTCAGCAAGTCCGGCTCCGCCGAAGCTGAGGGTCTGCGGCGCTGCTCCGCTTCGACTGCGCAGCCTCACTTCTTGCTCGACCTCTCGGAGTGAGGCCGACTGGCTTCGCTGCGCTCAGCAAGTCCGGCTCCGCCGAAGCTGAGGGTCTGCGGCGCTGCTCCGCTTCGACTGCGCAGCCTCGTTTCTTGCTGGACCTCTCGGAGTTGGGCCGACCAGATCCGACCGTCGGTAGGGTCGGGCGGTCATGGAGATCCTGATCGCCGTCGTGGTCGTCGCCTGCCTGCTGTTGGCGCTCATCCCGCGCTACATCGCCATGCGGGGCCGCACCGAGGCCCCCCCGACGCCCGAACCCCGGCCGTCGCCACTCGCGCCGACCGGCCCGTCGGCCACGGCCACCGTGGAGGCCCCGGCCCGCATCGGGGACCGCATCGGCAAGACCCGGGAGCGCCTCGCCGGTGCGGTCCGCAACCTGCGGTCCCGCTCGACCCTCGACGGCACGGCGTGGGACGAACTGGAGGAGGCGCTGCTCTCCGCCGATGTCGGCGTTGGCACCACCACCGCCCTGCTCGACGGCCTGCGCGAGCAGGTCACGGCGGGCACCATCGAGGGGCCCGACGCCCTGATCGACGCCCTCAAGGGCGACATCGAGGCCCGCCTGGCCGGCGACCGCTCCATGGCGACCTCCGTGGACGGGACCACCGTCTGGCTGTTCGTCGGGGTCAACGGGGTGGGCAAGACCACCACCATCGGCAAGTTGGCCAAGCGTGAGGTCGACGCCGGCCGGAGCGTGGTGCTCGCTGCGGGCGACACGTTCCGGGCGGCAGCAGGCGAGCAGCTGGGCATCTGGGGCGAGCGCACGGGGGCCGATGTCGTGCAGGGCCAGGCCGGCGGCGATCCCAGCTCGGTGATCTTCGATGCCGTACAGCGGGCCTCGGCCCGGGGCGCCGACGTGGTCATGGCCGACACCGCCGGGCGCATCCACACCAAGTCGAACCTCATGGAGGAGCTGCGCAAGGTCCGTCGGGTCGCCGACCGCGATCCCGGCGACGTGACCGAAGTGCTCCTCGTGCTCGACGCCACGACCGGTCAGAACGGACTGGCGCAGGCCCGGCAGTTCACCGAAGCCGTGGACGTGACGGGCGTGGTGCTGACCAAGCTGGACGGCTCGGCCCGGGGCGGCATCGTGGTCGCCATCCAGGACGACCTCGGCATCCCCGTGAAGTTGGTGGGGCTCGGTGAACAGGCCGAGGACCTCATCGTGTTCGACCCCCATGAGTTCGTCGACGCCCTGTTCGAAGGCTGAGGAGCGTGCTGTGTTCCGCCTGCTGACCTTCCCCTTCCGCCTGGCCGCCGGTTCCGCCCGCGCCGGCTGGTACGCCGGCCGCGCCGTCGGGGCCACTCGGGCCCTGTACTTCGGCGTCGGTTTCGCCACCGGCGTCCTCGTGGCGTCGCCGAAAGCCCGTCGGGCCGCCCTCACCGGGGTCAGCCGGGTCACCGTCGCCATGGCCGAGCGCCGGCAGGATGCCAAGGTGACCGCCCCGCCGGCTCCGCCCGTCGTCACCGCTCCTGCGCACAGCCCGGTGCTCCCCACCGACTAGCAGAGGAGCCGACCGAACGAGGCGGGCCCGGACCACGCTTCACCCGTACGCTCGCGCCATGAGCATGAGCCAGGGTGATCCGCAGCGGAAGCGCACGTTCCAGATGCGCGAGAACGCGCTCTCGATCGGTGACGACTACTGGATCGAGGACGAGTCCGGGGCGAAGGCCTTCAAGGTCAACGGCAAGGTCGCCCGCCTGCGGGACACCTGGGTGCTGGAGGACGGCGCGGGCAACGAGGTGGCCAAGATCCGGGAGAAGAAGCTCTCGGTCCGGGACAAGATCAAGATCGAGTACGGCCAAGGCTTCGAGGCGACCGTGAAGAAGGCGTTGGTCGGCTTCCGGGATCGCTTCATCGTCGAGGTCGCCGGCGGCGAGGACCTGAAGGTCCACGGCAAGGTCACCGACCACGAGTACAAGATCGACCGGGACGGCGACAAGATCGCCGAGATCTCCAAGAAGTGGTTCCGTGTCCGGGACACCTACGGCGTCGAGGTCGAGCAGGACAAGGACAGCGTCCTCGTGCTGGCCGTCACCGTCGCCGTCGACGCCCTCTCCCACGACCGCGGCTGACCCGAACTGGCGCCTGATCCTGGTGCCCCAGGCCCGAAATCGGGCGCCAGAACGGGGTCAGCGAGGGTCGCGGCCGTTCCAGGCGACGAGGCGGTCGATGAGCGGGGCGTCGTCGGGGATGTCGACCGCCGCGGCGAAGGGCGGGGTGAAGTCGCCCATGCCTTCGGGCATGTTCCGGCGAGCGGCCTCGAAGGACTCCATCCGGCCCTCCGCGGGCAGGCCGATCCGGATGGCGGCGAAGGCGGCTTCGAGCGCGTCGGTGTCCCACGCCGGCGACTGGCCGGTGGCCGTCGCCAGGTCCCAGCTGTGGACGGACAACTCGTTGGTCCACATGAGCAAGGTGGCCGAGCCGGGCATCGTGGCCCACGGAAGCTCGATCATGCGCTCGAGGGTTGCGTCGTCGGCCCAGGCATCGGTGATGGCCGCCCCGGTCTCGTCCCACGCTTCGACCCACCCGTCGTCGGCCACGCCCTCGACCACCTCGGGCACCGAGAACGGGCTCTCGCCTCGACCGACGTTGCGCACCCGCTGGGCCACCGCGAGCAGGTGACCGGCGAGGGTCCGCACGTCGTACTCGGTGCACGGCGTCGGACGCTCGAACTGGTCGGGCCCGATGCCGTCGAGCACCGTCCTGGCGGTGGCGAAGGCCCGCCCGAAGACGGCACGGGGATCGAGGCTGGTGGGGGACTCGGTGCTGGTCATGGAAACACCGTGGCACGCCTTCCGGCCAGATCCTGGCCGGAAGAGGGGAGTTCCATGGAGCACGGCCGTCGTTAGGATCGTCGGCTCATGTTCGAGACGCTTTCTGACCGCTTCGACGGGATACTCAAGCGCCTGCGGGGGCGGGGCAAGCTCTCCGAGGCCGACGTCGACGAGGTCCTCAAGGAGATCCGGGTCGCCCTCCTCGAAGCCGACGTCGCCCTGTCGGTGGCCCGGGACCTGGTCGAGCGCATCCGGGTGCGGGCGATCGGCGCCGAGGTCAGCGAGAGCCTCAGCCCGGCCCAGCAGGTCATCAAGATCGTCAACGAGGAGCTCACCGTCACCCTCGGCGGCGAGACCTTCAAGCTCACCTACGCCAGCAAGCCCCCGACGGTGGTGCTCCTGGCCGGCCTCCAGGGGTCCGGCAAGACGACCACCTCCGCCAAGCTGGCCCGCTGGTTCAAGCAGCAGGGGCGCAACCCCCTGCTGATCGGTGCCGACCTCCAGCGGCCCGCCGCCGTCGAGCAGCTCCGTACGCTCGGCGCCTCCATCGACGTGCCCGTGTTCAGCGAGCCCAAGGACCCGGTCAAGGTGGCCAAGGCGGGCATGAAGGAGGCCAATCGCCTCGGGCGGGACGTGGTCATCGTCGACACCGCCGGTCGCCTGGCCATCGACCAGGAGCTGATGGCCCAGGTCCGGGACATCTCCAAGCAGGTCAAGCCCGACTACACGTTCCTGGTCGTCGACGCCATGACCGGCCAGGACGCCGTCCAGACGGCCCAGTCCTTCCACCAGACCTTGGAGCTGGACGGCGTCATCCTCACCAAGCTGGACGGCGACGCCCGCGGCGGGGCCGCCCTCAGCGTCAAGGAGGTCGTGGGTCGGCCCATCGCCTTCGCCACCACGGGCGAGAAGATCGAGGACCTCGACCTCTTCCACCCGGATCGCCTGGCCGGGCGGATCCTCGGCATGGGCGACGTGCTCACGCTGATCGAGAAGGCGGAAGAGGTCTACGAGGCGGATCAGGCCGAGGCGGACCTCGCCCGGCTCATGGAGGGCCGCTTCACCCTCGACGACTTCCTCGACCAGCTCCAGCAGCTCAAGAAGATGGGCCCGCTGAGCGGGATCATGGGCATGCTCCCCGGCATCCCCAAAGAGGTGAAGGACGCCGAGATCGGCGATGACGAACTGGCCCCGGTCGAGGCCATCATCCGGTCGATGACGGTGGCCGAGCGGATCGATCCCAAGATCATCGACGGGTCTCGACGCCGGCGGATCGCCGACGGCAGCGGCACCTCACCCAACCAGGTCAACCAGCTCATCAAGCAGTTCCGGCAGATGCAGCAGATGATGCGCAAGATGGGCGCCGCCCCGGGCGGCCCCGGCGCCAAGGGTCGCAAGGGCAAGCAGAAGAAGGGTGGCCGCACCACCACCAAGGGCGCCGCCCCCATCCCCAAGGTCCCCCTGGAGCTCCCCGGCCTCAACTGATGTCGCTCCGATCTCAGGAGCGGCACCGCCGACACGGGTGAGGTCACGACCGGCATCCCGTGAGCAGCCGGCGGGTCAGGAAAGATCCTCGGTGAGCGGTAGCCTTCCGCGTCGCTCACCGGGGACCCTTTTCGCCCCCGGTCGACAGCTCTCGAACAGACCAGCGAGGAACCAGCACTGTGGCCGTGAAGCTCCGCCT
Source organism: uncultured Microthrixaceae bacterium (assembly GCA_963725155.1). Lineage (GTDB taxonomy): Bacteria > Actinomycetota > Acidimicrobiia > Acidimicrobiales > DATDAH01 > DATDAH01. The sequence continues at coordinate 193,133 of CAVRXU010000008.1, read as the reverse complement.
GATGCGGATGGGCAAGAAGAAGCAGCCGACCTACCGGATCGTGGCGGCCGACAGCCGCTCGCCGCGCGACGGTCGGTTCATCGAAGTCGTGGGCATCTACGACCCCCGGGCCGAGCCGTCGGTCGTCAAGGTCGACAACGAGCGCGCCGTGCACTGGCTGCGCCACGGGGCCCAGCCCACCGAACGGGTGCAGAAGCTCCTGCAGATCGCCGGCGCGTGGGACGAGTTCAAGGGCAACGCCCCCGCCGCGCCGCCCGCCGCCCCGGCTGAGGAGCCGGCGGCCGAGGCCGACGGCATTCCTGAGGTTGCGGAGGCTGCATCATGAGCGACGAGGGCTACGACGACACCTACGACGACGATGCCAACGGCAGCGACGACGCGGGTGACGAGGACTACAACCGCAAGGACCCCAACCTGATCGAGGGGGCGACCGCGGCCACGGTGCTGGAGTACATCACCAAGTCCGTCGTCGACGACCCGAGCGCGGTCGAGGTCGACAGTGTCGAAGGCCGGCGGGGCACCGTGAGCCTCGAGGTCCAGGTGGCCGACGACGACATGGGTCGTGTCATAGGCAAGCGAGGCCGGGTGGCCAACTCCATCCGCACCGTGGTCCGGGCGGCCGCCGCCCGGGACGGCGTCGAGGTCGACGTCGAGTTCGTCGAGTAGCTCCGGGCCGCCCCTGCTCGAAGTCGGGCGGGTGGCCAAGGCCCACGGCCTCCGTGGGGAGGTCGTGGTGGCGCTGAGCACCAACCGCCCCGAGCGCGTGGCCAAAGGCACCGTGCTGCACACGGATCGCGGGCCACTCACCATCACCGGGTCGCGGCCCCACCAGCACCGTCACATCGTGCGCTTCGCCGGCGTCGACACCCGCGAGGCGGCCGACGCACTACACGGCGTGGTCCTCTCGGCCGAGCCCCTCGAGGACCCGGACGCGCTGTGGGTCCACGAGCTCATCGGCGGTGTGGTCGTCGACCAGCACGGGGTCGAGCACGGTGCCGTCATCGCCGTCGAGCTGAACCCTGCGAGTGACCTCCTGGTGCTGGACGGTGGCGGCCTGGTACCCCTCACCTTCGTGACCGAGCGCGCCGAGGGGCGGATCACCGTCGACGTGCCCGACGGCCTGTTCGACTGACCGCTGTGCGCATCGACGTCTTCACCATCTTTCCGGCGATGGTCGCCGCCTTCAGCGGCGAGAGCCTGGTGGGGAGAGCCGCGGAGGAGGGCCGGCTCGACCTGCGGGTCCACGACCTGCGGGACGCCACGACCGACGTCCACCGCTCGGTCGACGACTCGCCGTTCGGCGGGGGCGCGGGGATGGTCTTCACGCCGGGCCCGGTGTTCGACTCGGTCGAGGCCGCCGACCCGCCCCGACCCCTGCTCCTCCTCGGTCCCGGGGGTCGACGCCTCGATCAGGCGTACGCCACGGAGCTGGCCGCCCTCGACGGGTTCTCCCTGCTCTGCGGGCGCTACGAGGGGGTGGACGAGCGGGTTCACGACCACCTCGTCGACGGCGAGCTGTCCATCGGCGACTACGTGCTGGCCGGCGGTGAGGTGGCGGCCATGGTGGTCATCGAAGCCGTGGGCCGGCTGGTGCCGGGCGTCCTCGGCAACGAGGCGTCGGTCGAGGACGAGTCCTTCTCGACCGGGCTCCTGGAGTACCCGCAGTACACCCGTCCGGCTGCCTTCCGGGGCTGGGAGGTCCCCGAGGTCCTGCGGTCCGGCGACCACGCCCGCGTGGCCCGCTGGCGCCGGGCCCAGGCTCTGGCCCGCACCATCGAGCGCCGTCCGGACCTCGTCGCCGCCCGGGGCGGGGTGACCGCCGAGGAGCGCTCCTGGCTGACGGAGTTCGGGCTGGGCCATCTGGTCGATACGCTCTCCTGACCGTTCGACCACTTCCCCCGGGTCCCCGAACGACCTTTCCCTGAATCCCGGGCGCACAGGAGCACGTGCACGATGCAGCCAACCGATCTCGTCGACCAGGCCAACCTGCGGGACGACGTCCCCGATTTCGCCCCCGGCGACACGCTGAAGGTCCACGTCCGGGTCGTCGAGGGCAACCGCGAGCGCGTGCAGGTCTTCGAAGGTGCGGTCATCGGTCGCCAGGGCAGTGGTGTGCGGGAGACCTTCAAGGTCCGCAAGCTCTCCTTCGGGGTCGGCGTCGAGCGGACCTTTCCGGTCCACTCCCCGATCATCCAGAAGATCGAGCTCGTCCGGAAGGGCGATGTTCGCCGGGCCAAGCTCTACTACCTGCGCGATCGGGTCGGGAAGCGGGCTCGCATCAAGGAGAAGCGCGACAACTAGTCGCGTCGTGGTCTCCCGGCGTCAGGAGCTGGGGGCGGAGGGGGAAGCGCGGGTCGCCGACCACTACGAAGCGCGGGGCTACACCCTGCTGGAGCGAAACTGGCGCTGCCGCGACGGCGAGCTGGACCTGGTCCTGCGGACCGGCCGAACCCTGGTGATCTGCGAGGTCAAGACCCGCAGCTCCGCCGCCTTCGGGACACCGGCCGAGGCCGTGACCCGGGTCAAGCAGGCCAAGCTCCGCCTGCTCGCCCGCCGCTACCTGGAGACGGCGCCCTTCCGCCCGAGCACGGTCCGCTTCGACGTCGCCGCCGTGCTCGCCGGCCACATCGAGATCATCGAAGCCGCGTTCTGATCCGTCCTGCGTGGCGCCGGCACCAGAGTTCCCTCAGTCCCTCCGGCCCGGCCGCCGACGGGCCCGGTGGTCCCAGCAGCCCTTGTGCCAGTGCCGGCGCAGGTCGGGGGCCAGGCGGGGCACGGCGACGAGGTGGAAGGTGCGGGGCGGGATGTCCTGGTTGCAACCGGGACAGATGTAGGCCTTGGTGGCCTCGTAGGGCTGGACGAAACGGGTGGCGCAGTCGTCCTCGAGCGGTCCTGTGGGGCTCACCCGAAGACGGCCCAGGCCACCAGGAGGGCCACGGCCACGATGGCGCCGACGACCATGGCGATGTCGGCGGCGGTGACGCTCTGGGGACGGAAGGGGTTGAGGCCCATGGGGGTCCAGTATCGCCCTGGATCAGCGGATGGCGTTGCTACTCTCCGCGCCGTGCAGCGACGGTTCCGCCTCCTCCTGGTCGCACTGGCCGCGGCGCTGGCCCTGGTCGTGGCCGGGTGCGGAGGAGACTCCGAGCCCGGGGGCAGTGGCGGAGGTGAGAGCCAGGGCGAGACGGTCTACAACGCGAACTGTGCCCGTTGCCACGGTCCGAACGGCGAGGGCGGGGTCGGCCCACAGCTGGGCGACGGCGCGGTCGAGGCGGACCTGACCGTCGAGGAGCACACCGACGTGGTCACCAACGGACGCAACGGCATGCCCGCCTGGGAGGGCCAGCTCACCCCGGAGGAGATCGACGCCGTCGTCCTGTACGAGCGCGAAGAGCTCGGCCGCTAGCGGTTCCTGTCAGACCCCCTTCGTAGGGTGCGGTCCATCGCTCGGTAGGCCGGCGTCACGGCCCCCTCCACGTCCCGCTCCTCGCGGAGGGTCCCACCGTGCTCGCATCCATCACCTCGGCCTGCCTCCTCGGCATCGACGGTCACCCCGTTCGCGTCGAGGTCCACCTCACCTCCGGGCTCCCGGGGTTCGCCATCGTCGGCCTGCCCGACACCGCCTGCCGGGAGGCTCGCGACCGGGTCCGGGCCGCCATCACCAACAGCGGCTTCGAGTTCCCGATGCGCAAGATCACGGTGAACCTGGCCCCGTCGTCCCTCCGCAAGGCCGGGTCCGGCCTGGACCTGGCCATGGCCGTGGGGGTGCTCTCGGCGTCCGAGCAGGTGCCGGGCGGCGAGCTGGACGACCTGGCGTTCTTCGGCGAGCTCGGTCTCGATGGGTCCCTCCGACCGGTGCGGGGCATGGTCAGCCTGGTCGACGCCTCGCCGGTGCGGACGGTGGTGGTCCCGGCGGCCTCGGTCGCCGAGGCCACGGTGTACGGCCGCCACGAGGTGCGCAGCGCCCGTCGCCTGGTCGAGGTCGTCGAGGCCCTGCGGGACGATGCCCCGTGGCCGGAGCTCCCGCCTCCTGCCGAGCCGGTCCGCCCGCTCGCCCCGGTCGCCGTGCGGGACCTGGCCGACGTGCGGGGACAAGCCGCGGCGCGGACGGCCCTGGAGGTGGCGGCGGCCGGCGGCCACCACCTGCTGATGGTCGGTCCACCGGGCGCGGGGAAGACGATGCTGGCCAGCCGCCTGCCCGGGCTGCTGCCGCCGTTGGGGGTCGACGAGGCCCTGGCCGTCGCCCGGATCCGCTCGGCGGTCGGGGAACCCCTCGAGGGCGGTGAGCTGCCGATGGTGCCGCCGTTCCGGGCGCCGCACCACACGGCGTCCCCGGTGGCGCTCACCGGAGGCGGCACGGGGATCCTCCGCCCGGGCGAGGTGTCCCGGGCCAGTCACGGGGTGCTCTTCCTCGACGAGTTGGGCGAGTTCGCCCCGGCCGTCCTCGACGCCCTGCGCCAGCCCCTCGAGGAGGGGGTCATCCGCATCACCCGGGCGCAGGCCGCGGCCACCTTTCCCGCTCGGTTCCTGCTCGTCGGGGCCATGAACCCCTGCCCGTGCGGCATGGCCGGCCCCGAGGGCTGCCGATGCACCGACGGCGAGCGGGCCCGATATCGGCGTCGGCTCTCCGGGCCGCTGGTCGACCGCTTCGACCTGCGGGTCGACGTCGACCGGCCGTCTCCCGACGAGTTGCTGCGGGGCGCACCGGGTGAGGCCACGGCGGTGGTGGCCGCCCGCGTCCGCGAGGCCCGGGCCCGGGCGGCAACGCGAGGTGTGGCCTGCAACGCCCACATCCCCCGGCGACGACTGGACGAGCTGTGCCCGGTGACGCCGGAGACCGAGCTGGTGCTCGAGGGCGCCCTCGCCGGTGGGCGTCTCTCCGCCCGCGGCCTCGACCGGATCCGTCGGGTGGCCCGCACGCTGGCCGACCTCCAGGGTCACGACGGCCCCGCCACGCGGGACCACGTCTCGATGGCGCTGGTCCTGCGGGCTCAGCCCCTCGTGGCCGCGTCCTGACATGGGACTCCCGGACGAGGCCTACCTCACCGGCCTCGCCTCGATCCCCGGCGTCGGCCCGGCGACGATGCGCAAGGAGCTCGAATCCGGGCCGCCGACGGAGGCCTGGAATCGGCTGCGGTCCCGACCGGGTGCCCCCACTGATCTCGAACGGTTGTGGGCATGGCACCAGGACGCGGGCGTCGTGGTCTGCGGCCGGCAGCACCCCGACTACCCGGTCCCGCTCCGCGACGATCCGGAACCGCCGGCCGTGCTGTTCTGCCGCGGCGACCTCGCCGTCCTCGAGCGACGTCGGGTGGCGGTCGTCGGCACCCGTAACGCCTCCCGCTACGGGCTCGGCGTGGCAGAACGGCTGGGGGAGCGGCTCGGGGCCGCGGGGGTGGCGGTGGTGTCGGGGTTGGCCCTCGGCGTGGACGGCGCGGTCCACCGAGGGCTGCTCCGCACCGGAGGCGCCCCGCCCGTGGGCGTCGTGGCCTGTGGGCTGGACGTCGTCTATCCGGGCCGGCACCGGGAGCTGTGGGAGCGGGTCGGAGCGGAGGGACTGCTGGTCAGCGAGATGCCCCTCGGGCTGCGCCCGACGCGCTGGAGCTTTCCCGCCCGCAACCGGATCATCGCCGGGTTGAGCGAGGCCGTCGTCGTGGTCGAGTCCCGGCAGACGGGTGGCTCGCTCTACACCGCCGACTCAGCCCTTCTCCGCGACGTCCCCCTGCTGGCCGTGCCCGGCCCGATCACCAGCCCTGCGGCCTACGGCACCAACCGCCTCATCGCCGACGGGGCCACACCCCTGTGCTCGGTCGACGACGTCTTCCTCACCCTCGGCCTGCACTCACCCACCGGCGGGTCCAACCCGGCGCCCGAGCCCGGCGGTGTCGCCGGCCGGGTCCTCGACGCCTGCGCCCACGAGTCGGTCACGCTCCAGGCCCTGGTCGACCGCAGCGGCCTCACGCTGCCCGAGACGGCCGCGGCCATCGACGAGCTCTGCCGCACCGGTTGGCTGGCCGAGTCCGCCGGCCGCTACGAGCGCACCACCCCCATCACCCGTTCTGGCCTCTGATTCGATGCCCAGCGGGAGCAGATCGGGGGCCAGAACAGCTGGTCAGTCGAGGCCGGCGAGCTTGCGGGCGTAGGCGATGGCGTCGGGGGCGTGGTGGGCGGTGTACGAGCGCAGCATCTGGAGCTTCTCGGCCTCCAGGGAGCCCTCGGCGTGGACGGCGAGCACGGCGTGGTAGCCACCGAGGTCCTTCGCCGTCAGGTCCGAGATGAGGTTCATCATGGCCAGGCGCTCGGGGGCCGGTTTCGCTCCGGCGTAGTACTTCTCGAGGACCGGCCGGATCTCGTCGGAGTCCCAGTCGGCGCCGGAGGGCCCGGTGACCAGGAGGCCGCCGGCGATGTCCTGGAGCCACTCGACGGCCTGGTAGAAGCCCGAGGCGAAGGTGAACTTGGCCATGTTCGTGGTCATGGGATCCGGGTAGGCGATGCCGTGCTCACCGATCCGGGATCGCAGGGCGGCGGCCTCGGTCAGGGCCCGCACCGTCTCGGCGTAGGCCACCAGGTGGGTGAGCTTGTCCCGGATGTGGCTCGCCTTCATCACGCCGTTCATCTCGGCGATCTGGGCTGCCGCGCCCACGAAGGCATCGACCAGGGGGAGCTTGTAGGACACCGCCGTGAAGCGGTGGTACTCGACGAAGGTCAGGGCCAGGGCCCCCGCCTTCTCCGGCTCCTGGCACAGGAAGACCCGCTCCCAGGGCACGAAGACGTCGTCGAAGACCGTCAGTGTCTCGAGCAGCTTGTGCCGGGAGGACACGGGGTGGTCGAAGGCGTCGTGGCCACCGCCCCCACCGCCGTAGCCCGACACGTAGAGCGAGAGGCCCTCGGTGTTGGCGGGCACGGCGAAGGACACGGCGTAGTCGGCGTCGTCGGGGCCCATGGCCCGGGTCGGGAAGACGATGATCTCGTCGCCGTTCGCGCTGCTCGTGGTGTGGCACTTGGCGCCCCGGACGACGATGCCGTCGTCACTCCGGTCGACCACACGGACGTAGAGGTCTGGGTCGTCCTGCTGGTGCGGCGCCTTGGAACGGTCGCCCTTGACGTCGGTCTGGGCCACGGCCACGGCCAGATCGCCGTCGCGGCAGTGCCGGTGGAAGGCCTCGGCCCGTTCCCTGCTCTCGCCCTCGAGGACGCGGAGCATGGCGAACATGCCGTCGGTGCCGATCTCGTGGATCAAGGTGACGACCGTGCCGCCGGCCGCGGTGCCCGCCTCTATCAGCTTCGAGCGGGCCATCACGTCCTCCGCACTGCGGGGGATGCGGTAGGCGGCGTTGAACTCATCGCCGGTGTCGGGGTCGGTGGCCACCGCCAGGTCCCGGTGGTCGGGGTCGTGGGCCAGGTCGAAGTCGATGGCGGCGTGGTCCACCGCCACCTTCAGGTCGGGCTCCTGGTTGATGTCGACGACCGGCCGTCCCTGGTAGTGCAGGCGCCGGCCGTCGACCAGCCCCGCCCGGTACTCGTCGGCGGTGCGCAAGGGCATGGAGGCGATGGTAGGTGAGGGCGACCCGTCGGCTCTCACCTCCCGCGCTCGTAGTCGATCCTGCCACCCTCCGCGCGGGGTCGTTCCCTCTGGGTGACCGCGGGGTAGCGTGCGGCCGTGGCCTGGGACCTGGATGAGTTCACGACGTCCCTGACCGCCCTGGCCCCGTCCAGCGTCACCGCCTACCGCCGGGACCTCGACGCCTTCGTGGAGTGGGCCGGTCGGCTCGGCCTCGAGGACCCGACTGCCGTCGACCGGCGGGTCTTGAGGCGCTACGTCGCCTACCTCACCACCCGGGGTTACGCCCGTCGCACCATCGCCCGCCACGTCGCCTCACTGCGCCGCTACTTCGACTGGCTGCGACGACGGGGGCGCCTCGAGGTCGACCCCTCGGCCCGACTCTCGGCTCCCGGCCACGACGGCCGCCTGCCCCGGGTCCTGCGGCGCGACGAGATCGAGGTCCTCCTCGACGGGGGCCCGCCGCCCACCGACGACCCTGTCGAAGCCGCCCTCGCCCAGCGGGACCGCGCCGTCTTGGAGATCCTCTACGGGAGCGGGCTCCGGGTGGCGGAAGCCTGTGGCCTGCGACCGGTCGACATCGACCTGCCCCGGTCCCGCCTGACCGTCTGGGGCAAGGGGTCCAAGCAGCGCACGGTGCCCCTCTCCCCGCCGGCGGTCGACGCCCTGCGCCAGTGGTTGGACCACGGTCGTGCGGTGCTCGTCGACGCCGACACCCCCGACGACGTGGTCTTCGTGAACCGCCGGGCCCATCCCCTCACGCCCCGGGACGTGCGCCGCATCCTCGACCGTCGGGCGGCCGGTCCGGCTCATCCCCATGCCCTCCGCCACACCTTCGCCACTCATCTTCTGGACGGTGGTGCCGACCTTCGTGCTGTACAGGAACTACTCGGACACGCCGATCTCGCGACGACCCAGCTCTACACACATGTGAGCCGGGAACGCCTGCGCGGCGTGCTCGAGACGACGCATCCTCGAGCGTAGGGACGGGCGGTGGATCGACAAGGTGGCGGTGGTGGCATCGAGGACCTCTGGGCCCGGTACCGCGACGACGCCACGCGGCCCGACCGGGACCAGCTGATCGTCCACTACTCCCCGCTGGTCAAGTACGTCGCCGGCCGCGTGGCGGTGGGCCTGCCCCAGAACGTCGAGCACGCCGACCTCGTGAGCTATGGGATGTTCGGCCTCATCGACGCCATCGACAAGTTCGATCCCGAGCGGGGCTTCAAGTTCGAGACCTACGCCATCAGCCGGATCAAGGGCGCCATCCTCGACGAGCTCCGCTCGATCGACTGGGTGCCCCGATCGGTACGGGCCAAGGCCCGGGCCCTCGAACGGTCCTACGCCAAGCTCGAGGCCGAGCACGCCCGCCCGCCGACCGACCTCGAGCTGGCCGACGCCCTGGAGATGACCGAGGACCAGCTCCAGACGCTCCTCACCCAGATCTCCTTCGTCGGCATGGCTGCCCTCGACGAGGTCCTGGCCATGGGGGGCGAGCGAGGCGAGGCCGTGACCCTGGGTGACACGATCGCCGACAGCGGCGACGGCCCGGTCGGCCGTTTCGAGGTCGAGGAGACCCGCCAGCTCCTGGCGGCGACGATCAACCGCCTCCCGGAGCGGGAGAAGCTGGTCCTGACCCTCTACTACTACGAAGGCCTGACGCTGGCCGAGATCGGCGGCGTCCTCGGGGTGACCGAGAGTCGGGTGTGTCAGATCCACACCAAGGCGGTCCTCCACCTGCGGTCCCGGGTCGTGGCGGCGGAGCGCTCACCGGTCTAGCGTTCACCCCGGCGCTTCCCCCGTCGAGAGTCTCTCCGGGGGTCCCCGCGTGTCCCGTTCCCGCTCGTTCCTGGTTCTGCTCCTGCTCGCGATGACCGCGGGCCTTGGCCCGTCCGCGGCCGCCGACACCGCGATCTACCGACCACCGGTGGACGCCCCGGTGGTCGACGGCTTCCGCCTCCCGAACGGGCCCTTCGGTGCCGGAAACCGGGGCCTGGAGTACGACACCGTGCCGGGCCAGGCCGTCCGGGCCATCGGCGACGGGCTGGTGGTCTTCGCCGGACCGGTCGCCGGCGTCGACTACGTGACCGTTCTGCACCCCGACGGCCTCCGCTCCAGCTACGGGTACCTGGCGGAGCGGCTGGTCACCGTCGGTGACCGGGTCGTCGTCGGACAGACCGTGGGGACGGCGGGGGAACGGCTCCACCTCGGTGTGCGGTCCGGCGGGACCTACCTGGACCCGGCCGCCCTCTTCACGACGACCGGCGTCCACCTGGTCCCGGTCGGGTCGAGGTCGCCTCACGCTTCCGGGTCCGGAACCGTGTCGCCGGCCACACGCGGTGTGGATCAGAACGAGGCGTGGGCCTGGCTGACGGGCGGTGGGGCGGGGAGCGTCGCCGGTACACTCGCCCGTCGGTCGTGAACCGCACGGCCCGCAGACCATCCACCCGTGCCAATCCCGCGGTCGCCTCCGGGCGCAAGCGCACGGGTTTCGTCAGAACCGTCGGGGAGGAAAGAACCAGATGGCGCCAGTCGTCACGATGAAGCAGCTGCTGGACGCAGGTGTCCACTTCGGACATCAGACCCGGCGCTGGAACCCCAAGATGAAGCGCTTCCTCCACGGGGAGCGCCAGGGGATCTACATCATCGATCTCGAGCAGACCTTGGACCGCGTCCGCGTCGCCTACGAGTTCGTCCGTGACATGACCGCCGACGGCGGGAACCTGCTCTTCGTCGGCACGAAGAAGCAGGCATCGGACGCCGTCGAGCAGTACGCGATGTCCTGCAACATGCCCTACGTCAACCAGCGCTGGCTGGGCGGCATGCTCACCAACTTCGAGACCATCTCCAAGCGGGTTGCGAAGATGGCCGACCTGGAGCACCAGCGGGACAGCGGCGAGTTCGACGCCATGCCCAAGAAGGAAGCCCTGATGAACACGCGGGAGCTGGACAAGCTGCTGCGCAACCTCAACGGCATCCGGAACCTCGATCGCAAGCCCGACGCCGTCTTCGTGCTGGACACGAAGAAGGAGCACATCGCGGTCACCGAGGCCAACAAGCTCGGCATCCCGCTGATCGCCGTGGTCGACACCAACTGTGACCCCGACGTCGTGGACTACGTGATCCCCGGCAACGACGACGCCATCCGCTCCGGCAGCCTCATGTGCCGGATCATGGCCGACGCCGTGAAGGAAGGGCGCTACATCCGCTCCAAGAAGGTGCCGGGCGACGGTGGCCCCCCGGCCGCGCCCGCCGTGCGCACCCCCGAGGAGGAGGCCGAGATCGCCCGCCAGCAGGCCGAGGCCCGCGACGAGGCGGCCCGCCAGGCCGCCGAGCGCGAGGCGCGGGTCGCCGCGGCCAAGGCCGAAGCCGATGCCGCAGCCGATGCCCCCGCCCCCGAAGCGCCCGCCCCCGCCGCCGAGTCGCCTGTCGAGGAGGCCGCGGCCATCGAGGCCGAGTCGCCTGTCGAGGAGGCCGCGGCCCCCGAGGCCGAGTCGCCCGCCGTCGCCGAGGTCGCTGAGGACGCGCCCGAGGCCGCAACCACCGAGACCCCCGAGGAAGGCTGATCGTGGCCGAGTTCACCGCCAAGGACGTCCAGGCGCTCCGTCAGAAGACGGGGGCCGGGATGATGGACGCCAAGCGCGCCCTGCAGGAGAACGACGGTGACTTCGAGGCCGCGGCCAAGTGGCTGCGCGAGAAGGGCCTGTCCAGCTCCGCCAAGCGCTCGGACCGGGCCAACGACCAGGGGGCCGTCGCTTTGGGCGGCGACTCCGAGGTCATGGCCATCGCCGAGATCAAGTGCGAGACCGACTTCGTCGCCAAGTCCGAGCAGTTCACGGACCTGGTCCAAGACCTGGCCGACCTCGCGGCGGCCAAGGGCGATGACGAGGCCGAGGCCGACGTGGCCGAGCGGGTCGACGATCTGAAGGTCACCCTCAAGGAGAACATCGAGGTGGGCGAGCTCGTCCGCTTCGAGAAGGCGCCGGCGAACGTCATGGACTCCTACCTCCACATCCAGGAGGGTCGGGGCGTGAACGCCGTGCTCGTCGAGCTGGCCGGGGGCAGCCAGGAGCTGGCCCACGACCTGGCCTTGCACATCGCCTTCAAGCGCCCTCCGTACCTCACCCGTGATGCGGTCCCTGAGGCCGAGATCACCGAGGAGCGGGCGCTCCTCGAGGCCGAGACCCGCAACGAGGGCAAGCCCGAGCAGGCCATCGAGAAGATCGTCGACGGCAAGCTCCAGGGTCGCTTCTTCGCCGACCGTGTCCTGCTCGACCAGAAGTTCGTCCGGGACGAGAGCCAGACCATCGCCGCTCTGCTCGGCGACGCGACGGTCGTGCGCTTCGCTCAGGTGGTGATCGGGGCTTGATGTCCTCCGGCGAGGACGACACCGGGCGGGACTGGGGACGGATCATCCTCAAGCTCTCCGGTGAGGCCTTCGCCGGCGGCCAGGACTTCGGCATCGACCAGGAGGTCGTGGACCTCATCGCCAACGAGGTCATCGCCGTCCGGAAGGCCCTGGACACCCAGATCGCCATCGTCGTCGGCGGCGGCAACATCTGGCGGGGCCAGACGGCGGCGGCCGCCGGCCTCGACCGGTCCCAGGGCGACTACATGGGCATGCTGGCCACGGTCATCAACGCCCTCGACCTGCAGGCCACCCTCGAACGCCTGGGCCAGCCCACCCGGGTGCAGACGGCCATCGACATGGCCGAGATCGCCGAGCCGTACATCCGGCGCCGGGCCATCCGCCACCTCGAGAAGGGCCGGGTCGTCATCTTCGCCGCTGGTACGGGCAACCCGTTCTTCACCACGGACACCGCGGCCGCCCTGCGGGCGGCCGAGATCGACGCCGACGCCATCCTCCGGGGCACCCACTCCGGGGTCGACGGCATCTACACCGACGACCCCAAGACCAACCCAGACGCCACCCTCATCCCCGAGGTCGGCTACATGGAGGTGCTCGAACGGGGCCTCCGGGCCATGGACTCCACGGCCATCACCCTCTGCATGGACAACGCCGTGCCGATCGTCGTCTTCGACCTGTTGGGCCCGGGAAACATTCGGTCCATCCTCGAAGGCAAGCGCATCGGTACGCTGGTTTCCTGACTCGGGAGTCGGGGGAGACCACTCCGCATGGCCGACAGTGATGAAGGTGATCTGATCGAACTCGTCCTCGATGACGCGGGCGACAAGATGGACAAAGCCGTGCAGCACACCCGCCACGAGTTCTCCACGGTCCGCACCGGCCGGGCGTCCTCCGCCCTGGTCGAGAAGCTGCCGGTCGACTACTACGGCGCCGAGGTGCCCTTGCAGCAGCTGGCCAACTTCTCGGTGCCCGAGGCCCGGCTCCTCGTCATCTCCCCCTTCGACCAGGGCTCGGTGAACGGCATCGAGAAGGCGATCCGCGACTCCGACCTCGGCCTGAACCCCACCAACGACGGCCACGTCGTGCGTCTGGCGTTCCCGGCCCTCACGGTCGAGCGACGCAAGGAACTGGTGCGTCTCGTGCGGGGCATGGCCGAAGAGGGCAAGATCGCGCTGCGTAACCTCCGTCGTGCGGCCCGTCACGAGTTGGAGGGCCTCGAGAAGAGCGGGGACCTGCGGGAGGACGAGCTCAAGCGGGCGGAGAAGGAATTGGACGACATGATCCACGCCCACGAGTCCAACCTCGCGGGCGCACTGGCCGACAAGGAGAAGGAGCTTCTCGATGAGTGACGACCGTCCGGACGAGGGCGCACCGAGCGACCCGCGACCGTCGGGTCGGATCCGCATCGTGGGCGCCCAGCCGGCGACCGGTGAGCACCCGACCGTGGCGGCGCAACCGCCTCCCGAGGAGCCCGAGCCTCCCGGCGCCTCCGAGCCACCACCAGCAGAAGACCCGAACCGCTTCGGTGCCGTCCCGATCATCTCCGCCGACGAGCCGCCGGTCGACCCGACACCGCCGGGCCCCACCCCCGTCCCGGAGGCCGCCGACGAGCCACCGGTGCGGGCCGTGCCCGAACCGGAGGGCCCCGCCCCGGACCTGGATGACCTCGATCTCCCGATCACCGCGGCCGTCCCGGTCGTCCCCCCGGCGAGCGCGGAGGACCTCGACGACATCCGGGTGTGGGCCGCCCCCGACGACGAGCCCGAGCTGGAGATCGAGGCCGGACGGTCGGCCAACGACGGCCCGTTCGCCGACCTCGTCGATCTCCCGGGTGGCGACACCGACGACGACCTCGACGACCTGCTGGGCCCCGGGCCCGACGACGATCTGCCCCACTGGGGAGATCCGGCGACGGACGACGACGACGACGCCGTGGCCGGTGTCTCCGGCGGGCCGCGCTGGCGGGGCCAGGGCGAGGAGAGCGGCGAGCCGGAGGACTTCTCCGACCTCGCCGACGAGGAGACCCGTGTCGAATCCGTGGGGGAGGACGAGATGATCTTCGACGACCTGGGTGTGGCCGCCGCCGCCATCGAGTCACCGGCGGGCCCACCCCAGCGCCGCAACCCGTACCCGGAGCCCCCCGAGGATGAGTTCGCTGACGACGGCGGCGGGGGCGGGGGTGGCTTCTTGGGCGGCCTCGGCGGAGGGGGTGGTGGTCGCGACATGCAGCAGGCCGTCATCGTCGGCGTCGGCCTGGTCGTCCTGCTCTTCGTCTGTGCCGCCATCGGGGCCAAGGCCCTGGTCGCGCTGGTCACCGTCGTGGTGGTCCTGGCCACCGCCGAGTTCTTCACCGCCACCCGCCGAGCGGGCTATCACCCGGCGGTACCCGTCGGCCTGGTCGGCGCCGGGGGCTTCGTGCTCGCCGCCTACTGGCGGGGTGAAGGGGCCATACCCCTCATGCTCTTCCTGGTCGTGGTCACCACCCTCTGCTGGTGGTTGTTCGACGCGGGCCCGCCCGATCACGCCGTGGCCAACGTCGGGATCACGGTCTTCGGGATCATGTACGTCGGCGGCTTCGGGTCCTTCGCCGCCCTGCTGCTGAAGTTCCCCGACGGCATCGGGATGCTGTTCGGCGCCATCCTCGTCTCGGTGGCGGCAGACATCGGTGGCCTCTTCGTCGGTCAGCGCATGGGGCGGTCCCCGCTCACCGCCGCCAGCCCCAACAAGACCATCGAGGGCTTCGTCGGTGGGATCGTCGTGGCCTTCGTGGCCGCGGTGCTGATCCTCGCCGTCGTGCCCGGAGTGTTCCCGTGGGAGTTCAAGGACGCAGCCGTCCTGGGGATCGTGGGTGGCGTGTTGACGCCGCTGGGCGACCTGTGCGTGTCCCGTCTCAAGCGGGATCTCGGCGTGAAGGACATGGGCAACATGCTCCCCGGCCACGGGGGACTGCTCGACCGCTTCGACGGGCTGCTCTTCGTGCTCCCGGCGACCTACTACGTCGTGCGGCTGCTCGAGGTCTACCTGAACGTCCCGTGAGCCCGGTGACCCCATGACGTCGGTCGCGGTGCTGGGGGCGACGGGTTCCATCGGCACGCAGACGCTGGACGTCGTGCGGGCCGAACCCGGGCGGTACGAGGTCGTCGCCCTTGGGGCCTGCCGCTCGGTCGACCTCCTGGCCGACCAGGCCAAGGAGTTCCGGCCGAGGGTCGTGGCCGTGGTCGACCCGGTTGCTGCGGCCGAGATCGCCGACCGCCTGCCGCCGGGGACCGAGCTGATGGTGGGCGAGTCGGCCCTGGCCGACGCGGCCCGGGAAGCCGAGGTGGTGGTCAACGGCGTCGTCGGCTTCGCCGGCCTCGGCGTGACGCTGGCCGCCCTCGAGGCCGGGC
This sequence comes from uncultured Microthrixaceae bacterium, assembly GCA_963725155.1. GTDB lineage: Bacteria > Actinomycetota > Acidimicrobiia > Acidimicrobiales > DATDAH01 > DATDAH01. Next base: position 177,817 of record CAVRXU010000008.1, on the reverse strand, counting down.
GTCGCTTGGCCCTGGCCAACAAGGAGTCGCTCATCGCCGCCGGTCCGGTGGTGCAGCGGGTCCGCTCGACGCCGGGGGCGGAGCTCATCCCCGTCGACAGCGAGCACGGCGCCATCCACCAGTGCCTTCGGGCCAACGACGTCGCCGATCGGGTGGCCCGCCTGGTCGTGACGGCCAGCGGGGGGCCGTTCCGGGGCCGGTCCCGAGCCGAGCTGGCCGACGTCACCATCGACGACGCCCTGGCCCACCCGACCTGGTCGATGGGCCCGAAGATCACCATTGACTCGTCCACGCTGATGAACAAGGGCCTGGAGGTCATCGAGGCCCACGAGTTGTTCGGCGTCGCCTACGACGACATCGACGTGGTCGTGCACCCGCAGTCGGTCGTGCACTCGATGGTCGAGTACACCGACGGCTCGACCATCGCCCAGCTGTCGATGCCCGACATGCGCCTGCCCATCGGGTACGCATTGGCCTACCCGGACCGGTCGGCGGCCCCCTTCGGGCGCATCGACTGGGCCACCCTCGGCTCGCTGGACTTCGAGGCCCCCGACCGGGATGCGTTCCCCTGCCTCGGCCTCGCTTACCAGGCGGGGCGGGCGGGGGAGACGGTCCCGGCGTGGCTCAGCGCCGCCAACGAGGTGGCCGTCGACGCCTTCCTGGAGGGTCGCATCGGCTGGCTGGCCATAAGCGACGTGCTCAAGGCCACGCTCGACCGGCACGATGGAACGAAAGCGACATCGGCCGACGTTGTGATGGAGGCCGATCGTCAGGCCCGTACGGTGGCGCGCGAGATCGTCACCGCCCTCACCCCCTAGAGCAAGCGGAGCGCATGTCCGAGACCGAGCTGATCCCTCCGACACCCGATGGGCCGATCGCGGCCGACCAGGAGCCGGAGGGTGACATCGCCGGTGTCCTCGGGCTCGTCGGACTGACCGGCGCCTTCGTCGCCCTCGGCCTGTTCGGGGGCTGGCCCATCCTGGCCGTCGTCGTGTCGCTCGTGGTCATGATCTTCATGCACGAGCTGGGCCACTACATCACGGCCAAGAAGGCCGGCATGAAGGTCACCGAGTTCTTCATCGGCTTCGGGCCCCGCATCTGGTCGTTCCAACGGGGCGAGACCGAGTACGGCATCAAGGCCATCCCGGCCGGGGCCTACGTCCGCATCATCGGCATGAACAGCCTCGAGGAGGTCGACCCGGCCGACGAGTCCCGGACCTACCGCCAGAAGTCCTACCCCCGGCGCATGTCTGTCGCCGTGGCCGGCTCGACCATGCACTTCCTCATGGCCCTGGTCCTCGCCTTCGTCAGCCTGCTGTCCTTCGGCGCCATCACCGAGAACAGCGCCCGCAACTGGACGGTCGACGAGCTCTCCACCCCCGAGGACATCACCCAACAGCACCCGAACGAGGAGTTCAGCGAGTCGTTCCAACAGCTGCTCGACGAGGGCGAGACGCCGTCGACGATCGCCGGGCTCGAGTCCGGCGATCGGATCGTCTCGGCCGACGGTGTCGAGTTCGACGACTACATCGACTTCCGCGCGTTCATCCGGGACCACCCCGGCGCATCGGTCGACCTCGTGATCGAGCGGGGCGACGAGACCATCGATGCCACGCTGCCGATCGGCGCGGTTGGCACCGGCGAGGCGGCCACGGGGGTCATCGGCCTCGCCGCGGAGGAGCCTCGTGAGCGCTTTGGTGCGCTGTCCGCGGCCCGGGGCTCGGTCGAAGAGGTGGGAACGCTCATGGCCGACTCGGTCTCGGCGATCGGCCACTTCTTCACGCCGAGCGGGCTCAGCAGCTTCGCCGATGCGGTGTTCAGCCCGACCGACGAGGAGGAGCCGGCATCGTCCGGCAGCACGGCGGCGAGCAGCTCGAGCAGCGACGAGGACGGCCGGATCATCTCCATCGTCGGCGCCGCCCGGCTGGGGGCCCAGGCCACCGACGCCAACGGCCTGGTGGCCCTCTTCCAGATCATGGTCGTGCTCAACGTCTTCATCGGCCTGTTCAACCTGATCCCGCTCCTGCCCTTCGACGGCGGCCACGTGGCCATCGGGACCTACGAGCGGATCCGGGAGATCGGCCACCCCGGCCGGCGCTACCAGGCCAACCTGACCCGGATGCTGCCCGTGGCCTACGCCGTGGTGCTCTTCATGGTCACGATCGGGACGATGGCCCTCTACGCCGACATCGCCAACCCGATCGACTTCCCGGGCTAGCCCCACGGGCCTCCCGTACCTTGTGCACCAGTGCGCCAGATGTGGCGCACTGGTGCACAAGGTACGAAGCACGGGGCAGGCTGCGAGACTGACGCCGTGACCTACGAGCGCCGGAAGACCCGCGAGGTGGTGCTCCGCCACCCGTCGCACCCGGTGACGGTGGGCGGGGACGCCCCGGTGAGCGTCCAGTCCATGACGATCACGAAGACGGCCGACGTCGAGGGGACGCTCCAGCAGATCTACGCCCTCTACGGGGCCGGGGCCGACATCGTCCGCTGCACCTGCAACGAGAAGGAGGCGGCCGAGGGCCTGGCCCAGATCGTGCCCCGCTCGCCGGTGCCGATCGTGGCCGACATCCACCACCAGTACAAGATGGCGCTGGCCGCCCTGGAGGCCGGGGTCCACTGCCTCCGCCTGAACCCGGGCAACATCCGTCGTCCCGAGCACATCAAGGCGGTGGCCGCCGAGTGCAAGGACCGGGGCGTGCCCATCCGCATCGGCGTCAACGGCGGCTCGCTGGACCCCGACCTCTACGAGAAGCACGGCGGCCTGACCGCCGAGGCGATGGTCGAGTCGGCCCAGCGGGAGCTGGACTACTTCGCCGAGGTCGGCTTCGACGACGTGAAGATCTCGGTGAAGGCGTCCAACGTCCCCCTGATGATCGAGGCCTACCGCCAGCTGTCCGAGGCCACCGACTACCCGTTGCACCTGGGCGTGACCGAGGCCGGCCCGCCGCCCGCCGGCCTGATCAAGGCCACCGCCGGGCTGGCCACGCTGCTGTCCGAGGGCATCGGGGACACCATCCGGTACTCCTTGACCGCCGATCCCGTGCAGGAGGCCCGCGCCGGGCGCCAGCTGCTGGAGTCCCTGGGCCTCCGGGAGCGCACGGGCCTGGATCTCATCGCCTGCCCGTCGTGCGGTCGGGCCGAGGTCGACGTCTACGCCATCGCCGACGCGGCCCAGAAGGCCCTGGAGGAGCTCGACGTCCCCATCCAGGTCGCGGTCATGGGTTGTGTGGTGAACGGCCCGGGCGAGGCCCGCGAGGCCGACCTCGGCATCGCCGCCGGCCGCAAGCGGGGTCACCTCTTCGTGAAGGGCAAGGTCGTCAAGGTCGTCGCCGAGGACGAGATGGTCGAGGCCCTCGTCGAATGGGCCAAGATCGTCAGCGAGGACGGCGTCGAAGCCGCCCTGGAGCGAGCCGACTCCGGGGCCGCGGCCGAGGCCGAGAAGGACCGCGCCGCGCTCCTGACCGAGCAGGGCGACGACGTCAACGACGCCGAATCCCACATCGACCAGATCCGCAAGCTCTGACCCAAGTCGTTCTGGCGGGGGATGTGCCGCCTGGGACCGGCAGATCCCCTGCCAGAACCCCCGGGTGATCATGCGGGGCCGACGGGGCGGGCCTCGCAGGGAAGGAAGTCGGGACATCGTCGTCGCCGTCAGCTCTCAGGACCCGGGCCCCGGCGTCCGCGCCGCCGTCACCCGGCGCCGCCGCCGCCCTGATCGCCGCATCAGCTCGCTGCACACCCAGAGACGTACCAGACCCCGTTCCGGTTCAGTCGATTCGGTTCAGCCGTGCAGCTGCTGGACGAGGGTGTCAGCGAACCAATCCTCGAACGCTTCGGGGGTCCAGCCGCGGTCGACGAAGAGGAGCCAGACGTCCGGGTGGTTGAGGGTCCAGAGGATGTCGGTCGCCCCGTCGACGTCCAGATGGACATGGAGCCCACCCTGGGCGGCCAGGGACTCGACGATCGCCTGCTGGTTGGCGTGGAAGTCGGTCTGGACGAGCTGCCACAAGGCGGCCCCATCGGGGTCGACGACGGCTGCGCTGCGGATGACCCGGAGGATCGGGCCGATGCGCTGCTTGACGACGACGCTGTGGTGGGCGGTGAGGCGGAGCTTTCGCTCGGGGTCGGTCTCCTCCAGCACTTCGAGGTGCCAGGGCCGCTCGGCGACCGGGGCGGCATCGGTGTCGCCCTTCAGCAGGAGGTCCCACACGGCCCGAAGGAGGCCGGCCTTGGTGGTGAAGGCGAGGTAAACGGTCTTGAGGCTCACCTCCGCCTCGGTGGCGATGGCCTCCATCGTCGTGGCGACGTAGCCGTCCCGCTCGAAGAGGCGCTGCGCGGCGTCGAGGATCGACCGGCGGGTCAGCGCCGCCTGCGCCCTCCTTCGGGTCGAGTCGTAGGCCCGAGCCACTTGACTACTCTATCCGAGTATTCAATACTCAGAGATACGAACGAAATAAGGAGGCGCCATGTCGGATGATCCGAACGACCAGGTCCGCACGATCGTGCACGGCATGTGGGCGGGCGTGGCGCCGCAGTGGGGTGAGCATGCCGACCAGGTCGACGAGCGGGGTGCCGAGCAGACCGCCCGGCTCATCGACGCCGCCAGCCTGCGTCCGGGGGACCGGGTGCTCGAGCTGGCCTGCGGACCGGGTGGGGTGGGGCTCGAGGCGGCCGCCGCCGTCGGGCCGGACGGCGAGGTCGTCATCTCCGACGTCGCCGAGTCGATGGCTGCCGTAGCGGGAGAGCGGGCCACGGCCCGCGGCCTGGCGAACGTGCGGACCGCCGTGCTCGACCTGGAAGCGATCGACCAGCCCGACCAGTCGTTCGACGCCGTCCTCTGCCGGGACGGCCTGATGTTCGCCGTTGACCCGGCCCGCGCTGCCGCTGAGGTGGTCCGGGTCCTCCGACCCGGCGGCCGCGCCGCGCTCTCGGTCTGGGCCTCGCCCGCGGACAACCCGTGGCTGGGCGAGATGCTGGCCGCGGCCAGCGCCGAGCTGGGGATGCCGATGCCGCCTCCCGGCATCCCGGGACCCTTCGCCCTCGGCGAGGCCGACCTCAGCTCTCTCCTGGATGCCGCGGGGTTCACCGACGTCGAGCAGGAGGACGTGCCCGTGCCCCACCGGACCGGCTCGTTCGACGAGTACTGGAACCTGACCTCGGACCTCGCCGGGCCGCTCGCCGCGGTGCTGGCCGGGCTGGACGAGGCGACGACCTCGGCGATTCAGGACCGGGTTCGCGCCGCGTTCGTCCCCTACACGACCGATGCCGGCCTGGACATCCCCGGGCTCAGCCGCATGGTGTCGGGGCGGCGCCCCTGAGTGCGTCGGAGAACGGACCCGGGAGGGCCTACCGGGCGCCACTACCCTCCGCCGGATGGCCAAGGCTCCCGTGCTCACCCCCCAGGGCGACGACTTCCCCCGGTGGTACCAGGACGTCATCGCCAAGGCGGAGCTGGCCGAGAACGGGCCGGCCCGGGGGACGATGGTCATCCGTCCCTATGGCTTCTCGCTGTGGGAGCGCCTCCAGTCGGCGATGGACGACCGCATCAAGGCCGCCGGAGTCGACAACGCCTACTTCCCGCTCTTCGTGCCCATGTCCTTCTTCGAGAAGGAGGCCGAGCACGTCGAGGGGTTCAGCCCCGAGCTGGCGGTCGTCACCATCGGTGGAGGCAAGGAGCTGGAGGAGCCTCTGGCCATCCGGCCGACGTCCGAGACGGTCATGGGGACCTACTTCGCCAAGTGGATCCAGAGCTACCGGGACCTGCCGCTGCTCGTGAACCAGTGGGCCAACGTCGTGCGCTGGGAGCTGCGGCCGCGGCTGTTCCTGCGCACGACCGAGTTCCTCTGGCAGGAGGGCCACACCTGTCACGCCAACGAAGCCGAGGCCCGGGACTTCGCCGTGCGCATCCTCCATGAGGTGTACGCCGACTGCATGGAGCAGGTCCTGGCCGTCCCCGTCTACAAGGGCCGCAAGACGGCGGCCGAGCGCTTCGCCGGGGCCATCAACACGATGGCGTGTGAGGCCATGATGCGGGACGGCAAGGCCCTGCAGATGGGCACCAGCCACGAGCTCGGGCAGAACTTCGCCAAGGCCTTCGGCATCGAGTACCTGTCGGCCGAGGGCAACCAGGAGAACGTCTGGCAGACGTCCTGGGGCACGTCCACCCGCATGGTCGGCGGCCTGATCATGACCCACGGCGACGACAACGGCCTCCGGGTCCCGCCCGCGCTCGCGCCGATCCAAGTCGTCGTCCTCGTCGTCCGGGACGAGGAGGGGGCGGGGGAGGCTGCGGCCCGCCTGGCCGACGAGTTGAAGGCCGCCGGCGTCCGGGTCCGCCTCGACGACAAGGTCGACACGTCCTTCGGTCGCCGGGCCACCAGCTGGGAGCTGAAGGGCATCCCCCTGCGCATCGAGGTCGGCCCCCGGGACCTGAAGGAGGGCGAGGTCACGCTCGTGCGCCGCGACAACGGCGAGAAGCGCCAGGTCGCCGTGACCGGTGTGGCCGGCGAGGTCCCCGGCCTGCTCGACACGATCCAAGCCGACCTCCTGGCCGGGGCCACGAAGGACCGGGACGACCGCACCGTCGACGTGACCTCGATCGAGGACGTGGCCGACGCCGCGGCGGACGGCTTCGTCCGCATCCCCTGGGACGCCGTCGGCCTCGAGGGCGAGACCCGCCTGGCCGACGACGCCCTCACCGTCCGCTGCCTCCAGCGGGCCGACGGCAGCCTGCCCGAAGCCGACGACGAGCCCGACCTCATCGCCCTCGTCGCCCGCTCCTACTGACCCGCACCCATTCGTTCTGGTTGCACCTATCCGCGGCCCGTCGCGGGGGAGTGCAACCAGAACGTCAGGCCGAACGATGAGTTGGGGCGGGCGGAAGGGTCAAAGTGGTGACCGACCTACTTGGGAGGAACCGATGATCGATCTGATGCCGGCCACTCGACGGCTCGCTGACCTGGTCCGGGCGGTTGGCGATGACCAGCTGGCCGACCCGACGCCGTGCCCCGACTACGCCATCGGCGACGTGCTCGACCACCTCAGCACGTTCGCCGTTGCCTTCCGGAAGGCCGCCGACAAGACGGTCCCGGCCGATTCCGGTCGCCCGCCTCCCGCCTCCGCCGCCAACCTGGGCGAGGACTGGCGGGACCGCATACCCCGGGAGCTGGCCGAGCTGGCCGATGCGTGGGCCCGCCCGGAGGCCTGGGAGGGCATGACCCGGATCGCGGGCATGGACACGCCTGGCGAGTCGGCGGGGGTCGTCGCCCTGGAGGAGACCGTCGTCCACGGGTGGGACCTGGCTCGGGCCACGGGCCAGGCCTACGACGTCCCCGACGCCGAGCTGGAAGTGGTCACCGCCTTCTTCGGGTCCTTCCCCGACGAAGCCCGAGGCGACGCGTTCGGCCTCCCCGAGGCCGTCCCGGACGGGGCCACGGGCCTGGACCGGGCCGTCGCCCAAGCGGGTCGCGACCCCGCGTGGAGCGCCACTCCGTAGTCGGGAGGCGGCCTCCCGAAGGGCCGGATCAGGGGGTATACTCCCGCAAGCATTTTGTTCTGGTCGAGCGAAAGGCGTGGGCTTCGGCCCACGCCTTTTCTTACGGTAAAGGAGGTACGAGCATGGCAACCGCGGATCGCGTGCGCGCCATCGTCGTGCCCCTGGCCGAGGAGCGGGGCCTCGACCTGTATGACGTCGAACAGCACCAGGCCACCCTCCGGGTCCTCGTGAGCAAGGACGGGGGCATCGACATCAGTGCCCTGACCGAGCTCAGCCGATCCATCTCCCGGGCCCTGGATGACGCCGATCCCGTGTCGGGCAAGTACACCCTCGAGGTGTCCAGCCCCGGCCTCGAGCGGCCCCTGCGCCGGCCCGATCACTTCACCGGCGCGGTCAACGACCGCATCACGGTCAAGACCGTCCCGGGGGCCGAGGGCGAGCGCCGGGTCACCGGCGTGCTCACCGCCGCCGACGACGACGGCATCACGATCCGCCCCGACGAGGATCCGGATGCGGAGGAGCGACATCTCGCCTACGACGAGATCGAAGCCGCCCGGACGCTGTTCGACTGGGGAACCACCACCAAGCCGACGACGAAGAAGAAGAAGGCCTCATGAGCGGAAACAACGTCGAGATGATGGAAGCGCTGCAGGCGCTGGCCGTCGACAAGGGCATCTCGGTCGACGACCTGCTCGCCGCCCTCGCCGACGCCCTCGAGTCGGCCTACAAGCGCACGCCCGGGGCCTACGAGTACTCCTGGGTCACCCTGGACCCCGAGACCTTCGACATCCGCGTCTACGCCCAGGACCTGGACGAGGACGGCGAGCCCGAGGGTGACGAGCTCGACGTCACCCCGGACGACTTCGGCCGCATCGCCGCCCAGACGGCGAAGCAGGTGATGATGCAGCGCATCCGCGAGGTCGAGCGGGACATGAAGTACGAGGAGTACGCCGGCCGGGAGGGCGACATCGTCACCGGCATGATCCAGCAGAGCGACCAGCGCTACACGCTGCTGGACCTCGGCCGGGTCGAGGCCCTCCTGCCCCAGGCCGAGCAGGTCCCCTACGAGCGGCCCGAGCCCAACTCGCGGGTCAAGGCCTACATCGTCGAGGTCCGCAAGACGGCCAAGGGCCCCCAGATCGTGGTCAGCCGGACCCATCCCGGCCTCATCAAGCGCCTCTTCGAGCTGGAGGTCCCCGAGATCGCCGACGGCATCGTGGAGATCCGGGCCTGTGCCCGCGAGCCCGGCCACCGCACGAAGATCGCCGTCTGGTCCAACGACAACAACGTGGACCCCGTGGGGGCCTGTGTGGGCGCCCGGGGTGCCCGCGTGCGCATGGTCGTCAACGAGCTCAAAGGCGAGAAGATCGACATCGTCCCCTTCTCCGACGACGCCGCCGACTTCGTCATGAAGGCGCTGTCCCCGGCCCGGGTCAAGGAGGTGCGGATCCACGAGGACACCGGCACCGCCGAGGTCATCGTGCCCGACTACCAGCTGTCGCTGGCCATCGGCAAGGAGGGTCAGAACGCCCGCCTCGCCGCGCGCCTGACCGGCTGGCGGGTCGACATCAAGAGCGAGACCCAGCTGGCCGAGGAAGCGGCCTATCAGACCGACGACTGGGCCCAGGGCGAGTGGATCATCAATCCCGAGTCCGGCGAGCAGATGTGGCAGCCCGCCGACGGCACGCCGGCCATGACGGCTGAGGAATGGAGCCAGCTGGGGGCCGAGCAGGCCGAGGCCGAGGTCACTGAAGGCGAGACCATCGAGGTGGCCGAGACCGAGTCGGTCGACGCGGAGCCGACGGATGGCGCCGAGCCCGCCGCCGAGGCCGCCGAACCGACAGACGGTGACGAGCCCGAGGCCGCCGCCGCGGCCGAGACGGCCGACGAGGCACCGGAGACCGAGGCGGTCGCCGATTCCGACGGCGAGGTGGCGGACGCCCCGGCCGAGGAGGTCCGCGCCGAGGAGCCGGCCGAGGGTGCGGACGAGGCCGTCGAGGCCGAGGACGCCGTCGCCGTCGACGCTTCCGACGCCGAGGCGACGTCGTAGCCCGCGCCAACCCCCGGCGGACCTGCATCGGTTGCCGCCGGACCACAGGGTCAGACGAACTGGTGCGGGTGACCCGCCAGGGCGACGGATCGCTGGCAGTGGGACCTACACTGCCCGGCCGGGGCGCGTGGCTGTGCCGATCATCAGCCGCGTGCTTCGACGCCGCCCAGCGGCGCGGGGCCTTCGCCCGGGCCCTGCGAGCGCCGGTCGCGGACGCCGATGTCGAGGCGGTGCGTGACCAAGTGCTCGACCGGGCAGACGCCCGCCAGAAGCTACGAAAGGGCTGACACAGCCAGGTGCCATCGAACGTACGGGTCTACGAACTCGCCCGGGAACTCGGGATGAGCAATCAGGAGGTCCTCGACCTCTGTGAGAAGTTGGGCATCGGCGCGCGCAGTCATTCGTCGAGCATCGTCGAGGCCCAGGGCGACCGTGTCCGGCGCCGGGCGCAGAAGGACGGCCTCGTGAAGGCTGCGCCGCCCGAAGAGGCCAAGCCGGTCGAAGAGGCCAAGCCCAAGAACCCGCCGGTCAGCACCAAGAAGGCCCCGCCCAAGAAGAAGGCCGAGCCCAAGGCCGAGAAGCCCGTGCCGGCGCCCACCCCGCCCCCCGAGCCTCCCGCCGCCGAGGTCGTCGAGGCCCCCGAGCCCGCCCCGGCTCCCGAGCCTGAGGTCGAGGCCCCCGCCGTCGAAGCGGCCGAGGTGGTCGAGGCCCCCGAGCCCGAGGCTTCGCCCACCGAAGCCCCCAAGCGCGTCGTGCGTTCGAGCGGCAGCAGCGGACCAACGCGTCCTGTCGAACCGCCCCCGGTCCCACCGACCCTGCCCGCCAGCGAGCGGGTCCGGCCCGCCGCGCCACCGGCCTCGGCTCCGGTCGCCCCGGCGGCTTCGGCCGCGCCGGCGGCCGCCGGCGCCGCCCCCCCGGCGTCGGACACGGGCAAGGCGATCCCGCCCCCGGCCCGGCCGCCCACCTCGTCGACCGGCAAGCCCATCCCGCCGCCGCCCGGCACCGGTGGCCGCGGTGGTGCGCCCCCCGCCCGTCCGGGCGCCCGTCCCGGTGGTCCGCCCCGCGCTCGCCCCGGCGGCGCCCCGCGCCCAGGCATGGGTGGTGGCGGTGGCCCCCGTCCGACCGTTCCCGGCGCCGGTCCCGGTGGCGGCAACCGCCCCGGCGGTGGCCCGCCCGGACGTGGTGGCCCCCAGCGACCGCAGCGGCGCCGCCGGAGCCGTCGTCGTCGGGTCCGCGAGGAACTGCAGCCGATCGACCGGCCGACCTATACGCCGACCGACGCCGCCGTCCCCGAGGGCGAGGTCGTCATCGAGCGCACCTCCGCCCCGATGGACATCGCCCCCAAGCTGAACCGGACCGCGGCCGACGTCGTCCGCTTCCTCATGCAACAGGGCGAGATGGTCACGGCCACCCAGTCCCTCAGCGACGAGATGATCGAGCTCTTCGCGGCCGAGATCGGGGCTGAGGTCCGCCTCGTCGATCCCGGCGAGGAGCAGGAGGTCGAGCTCCAGAAGCTCCTGGAGTACGACGACTGGGAGGACGAGGAGGACGAGGACCCCGACGCCGTCGAGCGCGCTCCCGTCGTCACCGTCATGGGCCACGTCGACCACGGCAAGACGCTGCTGCTCGACAAGATCCGCTCCAGCAACGTGACCGAGGGCGAGGCCGGGGGCATCACCCAGGCCATCGGCGCCTACCAGGTCAACCGTGACGGCCACGAGATCACCTTCATCGACACCCCTGGCCACGAGGCGTTCACCGCCATGCGGGCCCGGGGCGCCGACGCCACCGACATCGTCATCCTGGTGGTGGCGGCCGACGACGGCGTCATGCCCCAGACCGTCGAGGCGTTGAACCACGCCAAGGCGGCGGACGTGCCGATCATCGTGGCCCTCAACAAGGTCGACCGCGAGAACGCGGACGTCCAGCGGGTCATGGGCCAGCTCACCGAGCACGAGCTGATCCCCGAGTCCTACGGCGGCGACACGATCGTGGTCGAGACCTCGGCCCTCCAGGACCTCGGCATCGACGACCTGCTCGAGCAGCTGCTCGTGGTCGCCGAGCTGGAGGACCTCCGGGCCAACCCCGAGGGTCGCGCCGCCGGCGTCGTCCTCGAGTCCCATCTGGACACCGGCCGGGGCCCCGTGGCCACGGTCCTGGTCCAGAAGGGCACCCTCGCCGTCGGCGATCCCGTCGTCGCCGGCGCCGCCGCGGGCAAGGTCCGGGCCCTGATCGACGACCACGGCCAGCAGATCAAGGCGGCCGGCCCCTCCACGCCGGTCGAGGTCCTCGGCCTCTCCGACGTGGCCGCGGCGGGCACCAGCTTCGTGGTCGCCCCCGACGAGAAGGTCGCCCGCACCGTCTCGGACAAGCGGGAGCACTTCGCCCGCCAGGCCAGCCTCGGCCGTGACGCCGGGGTCGCCACTGGGGCCAAGCTCGAGGACATCTTCAGCCAGATCCAGGCCGGCGAGGCCGCCACCCTGAACCTGGTCATCAAGGCCGACACCAACGGCTCGATGGAGGCCGTCACCGACGCCCTGCGCAAGCTGGAGCGGGATGAGGTCAAGTTGGCCTTCGTCCACCGCGGCGTCGGCGGCATCACCGAGAACGACATCAACCTGGCGGCGGCGGCGAACGCCACCATCCTCGGCTTCAACGTCCGCCCCGAGCGCAAGGCCCGTCAGCTGGCCGAGCAGGAGGGCGTCGAGATCCGGACCTACGAGGTCATCTACTCCCTGCTCGAGGACATCGAGTCGGCCATGGTGGGCATGCTCGAGCCCGAGTTCGAGGAGGTCGTCACCGGCGACGCCGAGGTCCGGGAGATCTTCCGGGTGCCCAAGATCGGCGCCATCGCCGGTTGCTACGTCCTCAACGGGACCATCACGCGGGGATCGAAGGTGCGCTTCCTGCGGGAGGGCACGATCATCTGGAAGGGCACCATCACCTCGCTGCGGCGCTTCAAAGACGACGTGCGGGAGGTCCAGGCCGGCTTCGAGTGCGGCATCGGCCTCTCGGACTTCCAGAACCTGCAGGCGGGCGACGTCATCGAGACCTTCGAGGAGCGCGAGATCCCGCGCACCTGACAGCCGTGTACGTCCTCGCGCTGGACATCGACCTCCATCTCCCGGAATGTCGCTCGCTCAAAGCCAAGCGGGCCGTGCTGCGACCCGTGGTGGAGGGCCTGCGCAGCCGCTTCCGGGTGTCGGTGGCCGAGGTCGGCGACCAGGACCTCTGGCAGCGCGCTCGCGTGGGGGTGGCCGCGGTCGGGGGGACCGAGAGCCATGTGCGCGACGTGATGGACGAGATCGAGCGGTGGATCTGGGCCCGGCCGGGCATCGAGGTCCTGTCCATGGAGCGAACATGGCTGGACAGCTGAGGACACGACCATGAGCAAGCACCGCCGCCAGGCCCGAGGACCCCACGACTATCCCCGCACGGCCCGCCTCAACGAGCTCGTCCGCCAGATCGTGGCCGACGAGCTCGAGCGCATCGACGACGAGCGCCTGACCCTGGTCACCGTGGTCGACGTCGTCTGTGAGGCCGACCTCCGCTACGCCACCGTGTACGTGACCGGCCTCGGTGGGCCCGAGGACGACGCCGCGATCATCGAGGCGCTGGGCGACCACCGCAAGCACCTTCAGGCCACGATCAACCGCCAGGCCCGCTTCAAGCGGACGCCCGAGCTGATCTTCGCCGCCGACGAGGTCGCGCGGTCGGCCAACCGCATCGAGACCATCCTGCGGGACCTGCAGACCGACGACCACCGGGACCCCGAGTCCGACGAGCCGGACGGTGGCTGAGCCCGAGGATCGGCCCAACGGCATCGCCGTCGTCGACAAAGCGGCAGGCATGACGTCCCACGACGTCGTGGACCGAGCCCGCGACGTGCTCAGGGAGCGCAAGATCGGCCATTCCGGGACGCTGGATCCCGACGCCACGGGCATCCTGCTGCTCGGGGTCGGGCCGTCGACCCGCCTGCTGCGCTTCCTGACCGACCTGCCCAAGACCTACACGGCCGCTTTCACCTTCGGCACCGAGACCTCGACGTTGGACGCCGCGGGCGAGGTGACCGCGACCCACGAGATGGCCGTCACCCCCGAGCAGGTGGCCGAGGCGGCGATCGCGTTCGTGGGCGAGATCGAGCAGATCCCGCCGATGGTGTCAGCGGTCCGGGTGGACGGGAAGCGCCTGCACGAGCTGGCTCGGGAGGGCAAGGAGGTGGAGCGCAAGCCCCGGCGGGTGACCGTGCACCGCTACACGGTCGAGCCCACCGACGACCCGCTCGTCTACCGGGCCGAGGTCGAGTGCTCGTCGGGCACCTACATCCGCACCTTGGCTGCCGACCTGGGCGCCGCCCTCGGCGGCGGCGCCCACCTGACGGACCTGCGGCGCACCAAGATCGGCTCGTTCGGCGAGGCCGAGGCCCAAGCCGTGGAGGACGTGGCCCTCCTGAGCCCCAAGGAGGGGCTGCGGGACTACGCCCAGACCACCGTCGACGACGACATGGCCTTCCTGGTGGGCAACGGCCGCGTCCTCGACCCCGACCAGCTCGGCGGTGTCACCGGCCCCGGCCCGTGGGCCGTCAGCGACCAGTCCGGCCGCCTGCTCGCCGTCTACGAACGAGTGTCCCAGCACCGCGTCAAGCCTTCCATCGTCCTCGCCCACTGACCGACACCATCCGTCTCGTTCCGGCGCCTGATTTCGGGGTCAGGGCCCCAGAATCGGGCGCCAGAAGGAGGGGGGTACCCTCATCGGCGTGGAGGTGGTGCGGTACCCGGGGCCCTGCCCGGCGCTCCCGGGTGGCTCGGTGGTCACCATCGGGGCCTACGACGGTGTCCATCTCGGGCACCGGTCCATCATCGACCGGGTGCGCAAGCTGGCTGCTGACCAGGGGATCGCGTCGGCCCTGATCACCTTCGACCAGCACCCCGCCCGCCTGGTGCGACCCGAGAGCGCCCCCCTCCTGCTGACCGACCCCGAGCAGAAGCTGGAGCTGCTGGAGGCCACCGGCCTCGACCTGTTGCTGGTCGTCCGCTTCGACGAGGAGCGCTCCCAGGAGTCGCCGGAGGACTTCGTCAACGAGATCCTGGTCGACTGCCTCGGGGCCAAGGTGGTCGTGGTCGGGGAGGACTTCCACTTCGGCCACAAGCGACGGGGGAACGTCGAGCTCTTGCGCACCATGGGCGCCGAGGCGGGCTTCGCGGTCGAGGGGGTCGACCTGCTCGGCCCCGACGGCCGGGTGGCCGACGACGCCCACCAGGTGTCGTCCACTGCCATCCGCACCGCGCTTGCCCTGGGCGACGTCGAGCGGGCGGCCGAGCTGCTCGGCCGTCATCACGAGGTCCGCGGCGTGGTCGGACGCGGCGACGGTCGCGGTGGTCCAGAGTTGGGGTGCCCGACGGCCAACGTGGCGGTGCCCAACGACGTCCTCCTCCCCGCCGACGGCATCTACGCCGGCTGGTACACCCGACCCGACGGCAGCCGGCATCCGGCGGCGATCTCGCTGGGCCGGCGCCCGACGTTCTACGAGACCGCCCATGCCTCGCTGCTCGAGGCCCATCTGCTGGACTTCTCGGGTGACCTCTACGACGAGCGGGCCCGGGTCGCCTTCGTGACGCGACTGCGGGGCGAGGTGAAGTTCGACGGGGTCGACGCCCTCATCGAGCAGATCGGTCGGGACTGCGAGCAGGCCCGTCAGATCCTGTTGGGCTGAGGACGACGGTCATCGCTGAGAACCGGCTGGTCGCCGTTCCCGACCACCTGACTGACCCCCTGGTGGGCCCGGAGGGGCCCGGGCCACTCACCGCGGTCGAGGGCCGCCGGCCCAACCCCCGGTTGGCCCAGTCCACGGTGACCCTGCCCGACGGCCATGAGGTCGGCGTGTCGGTGACCGGTCAGGGCATCCCCCTCGTTGTGGTCCACGGCTTCTCCGCGGAGGGGATCCTCTACGCCCAGACCCTGTCCCGCCTGGTGGGCATGGGCTACCGGGTCATCGCCGTCGACTCCGCCGGTCACGGCGGGACGTTCGGCCTCCCGGCCGGTGGTGGCGATCTCTCCGAGTACGCCGCGCTGCTCGGCCGGGTCATGGACCACCTGGGGATCCGTCGGGCCGTGCTCGCCGGGCACTCGATGGGGGGACGCCTGGTCGTGGAACTGGCCGCGACCGATCCGGACCGGGCCATCGCCCTGGTGCTGCTCGACGCCATCGTGGGCGAGAGCTGGGATCGCATCCAGGCCTGGTCGCGGTGGGTCCCAGGCGTGCTCGGCCTCATCGGGGCCACGCTGATGGTGGACACGGCCAGCACCCTGCCGGTGTTCCGGGACCCGAGACAGGCCGCGAAGCTCGTTCGCCTCGGCCTGCCCACCGCCGTCGCCCACGCCCGTCGGCCCTGGCGGCTCATGGCGCCGGCGGTGTCGATGCTGCGGTCGTCACCGAGCTGCGAGCTGCTCGAGGAGGTCGCCCGGCACGGCACCTCCACCTTCGTGCTCCACGGCGACCGGGACTACGCCGTGCCCCTCTCCACCGCCCGGTCGGCCGCCCGCCTGGCCAACGGCCAGCTCGTGGTCATCCACGGGGCGACGCACTCCTGGGTCCTGAAGGACCCCGAGACCCTGCCCGCCATCGTCTACGAGTTGCTCGGGGACGGTCTCGGAGCGGCCCAGCGTCGGGCCCTGCTCCACGCCGGACTGTTGCCCGGCGAGGTCTCGTTGGCCGACGTCGAAGGGGCCTTCTACGAGCGGGGCGCCCTCGTCCAGCGTCTCGCCCCTGCCGAGCTCACCAGCGAGGGCGGCGAACCCGCACCCCCCACCCGCCGCCCCCGCTTCTCTTGGACGGTCACAACACCATGAGTCGCTGGTAGCCTCCCCCGGAGAACCCGGGCGCATCCCCTTCCTCCGCGCCCCAGACGACGAAGAGAAGACGTAGAGACGCAGATGTCCCGACCGCCCACCAACCTCCCCCCGAAGTCGGCCACGATGGCCGAGCACGGCAAGCACGACACCGACACGGGTTCTCCCGAAGTCCAAGTGGCGCTGCTCACCGATCGGATCAACCACCTGACCGAGCACCTGCGGGTGCACAAGAAGGATCACCACAGCCGCCGCGGCCTGCTCATGCTGGTCGGCCGCCGTCGCCGGCTGCTCGACTACCTCGCCAAGAACGACGTCGAGCGCTACCGCGCCCTCATCGCCAAGCTCGGCCTGCGGCGCTGACCATTCTCCCTCCGGCGGCCACCCCGGTGGCTCGCCCCCACTGAAAGTCCAAGACAGCGCAGCGGTTCAGCTGCCAGTCGCCGACTCCCCGGCCCGCAGTGACGCCGGATCGGGTGGCCGACAACTGGGAACTGGACTACTGCTCCACACAGCGGGACCCGAAGGCGGGTCCCAGAAGAGAGCATCCAATGGCGGAGAGCCACTCCGTATCCCGTCCCGTGTCCGGGACCGACAAGACCCTGTCCTTCGAATCCGGCAAGCTGGCCGGCCTCGCCGACGGCGCCGTGACCGTCACGCATGGGCGACACGATGGTGCTGGTCACGGCCACCGCCTCCCGGTCGGTGCGCGAAGGGGCCGACTTCTTCCCCCTCACCGTCGACATCGAGGAGCGCATGTACGCCGCCGGCAAGAT
Source organism: uncultured Microthrixaceae bacterium (assembly GCA_963725155.1). GTDB lineage: Bacteria > Actinomycetota > Acidimicrobiia > Acidimicrobiales > DATDAH01 > DATDAH01. The sequence goes on along the minus strand of CAVRXU010000008.1, from coordinate 160,641 downwards.
CCCCGGCTCGTTCTTCCGTCGGGAGGGCAAGTCCAGCGACCAGGCCATCCTGACCTGTCGCCTGATCGACCGCCCCCTGCGCCCGTCCTTCCCCGAGGGCTTCCGCAACGAGGTCCACGTCGTCGGCACCATCCTCGGCGCCGACCAGGAGAACCCTCACGACGTCCTGGCCATCAACGCCGCGTCGTGCGGCGCTGTGCATCTCGCCCATCCCCTTCGACGGCCCGCTCGGTGCCGTGCGCCTGGCCTTCACCCCCGACGGCACCTGGATCGCCTACCCGACCTGGGACGAGGGCGAGGAATCCACCTTCGAGATGGTCGTGGCCGGTCGTCTGCTGGACGATGGCGACGTCGCCATCATGATGGTCGAGGCCGGCGGCGGCGAGCACGCCTGGCAGCTCTACGAGGCGGGCGCCCCGAAGGTCACCGAGGAGATCGTGGCCGCGGGCCTCGAGGCCTCCAAGTCCTACATCAAGGACGCCATCGAGCTCCAGAAGGAGCTCATCGACGCCGTCGGCGGCAAGCCCGAGGTCTTCGAGTTCACGGTCGCCACCGACTACAGCGACGAGGTCTTCGCCGCCGTCGAGGCCGCGGCCACCGATCGGGTCGCCAGCACCTACCAGATCGCCGACAAGGCCGAGCGCACCGCGGTCGAGGACGAGATGAAGGCTGCCATCGTCGCCGAGCTGCTCCCGCAGTTCGAGGACGTGGCCGGCGCCGACAAGCAGATCAAGGCCGCCATCCGGTCGCTGACCAAGAAGGTGGTGCGCAAGCGCATCGTCGAGGACGGCATCCGCATCGACGGTCGAGGCACCCGGGACGTCCGGCCCCTGTCCTCGGAGGTCCACCTGCGTCCCCACGGCGCACGGCTCCGGCCTGTTCCAGCGGGGTGAGACCCAGGTCCTCAACGTGACCACGCTGGGCATGCCCCGCATGGAGCAGATGCTCGACAGCCTCGGCGGCGACACCTCCAAGCGCTACATGCACCACTACAACTTCCCGCCCTTCTCCACCGGCGAGACCGGCTTCATGCGTGGCCCGAAGCGCCGCGAGATCGGTCACGGCCTGCTGGCCGAGCGGGCCCTGCTGCCCGTGCATCCCGCCGTCGGAGGAGTTCAGCTACACGCTGCGCACCGTGTCCGACGTGCTGAGCTCCAACGGCTCCACCTCGATGGGCTCGGTCTGTGCCTCGACCCTGTCGCTGATGGACGCCGGGGTGCCGATCAAGGCCCCCGTGGCCGGCATCGCCATGGGCCTCGTCTACGCCGAGGGCAAGTACACCGCCCTCACCGACATCCTCGGCGCCGAGGACGCCTTCGGGGACATGGACTTCAAGGTGGCCGGGACGAGCGAGTTCGTCACCGCCCTGCAGCTGGACACCAAGATCGACGGCATCCCCGCCGACGTCCTGGCCTCCGCCCTGCAGCAGGCCTACGAGGCCCGCACCCAGATCCTCGAGGTCATGCTGGCCGCCATTCCCGAGCCCCGGGACGACGTGGCCGACACGGCACCGAAGATCATCAGCTTCCAGATCCCCATCGACAAGATCGGTGAGGTCATCGGACCCAAGGGCAAGGTCATCAACGCCATCCAGGCCGAGACCGGCGCCGACGTCAACGTCGACGACGACGGCACGGTGGGCACGGTGTCCATCGGCTCGACCGACAAGCAGGCCGTCGAAGAGGCCCGCCGCCAGATCGAGCTGATCATGGATCCGCCCGAGGCCGAGGTGGGCAAGACCTACGACGGCAAGGTCGTCAACATCACCAAGTTCGGGGCCTTCGTCAACATCCTCCCGGGTCGTGACGGCCTGGTCCACATCTCCAAGCTCGGTGGCAGCCGCCGCATCGACCGGGTCGAGGACGTCGTCTCGCTGGGTGATCCCATCCAGGTCCGGGTCGACGACATCGATCCCGACGGCAAGGTGTCCCTGACCCCGCTGGGTGAGCACGGTGGCGGCGACGACGACGAGGCTCCGGCCCCGCGTGAGTCCCGCGACCGTGGCGAGACCCGGGACCGGGATCGTGGTGACCGCGACCGCGGTGGCGACCGTGACCGGGGCGAGTCCCGGGACCGGGATCGTGACCGCGACAACGACCGTCGCCCCAGCCGGGACGACGACGCCCCCGGCAGCGACAACGGCGACGACCGTCCCGTGAAGGTCTCCTTCGAGGACGAGTTCGAGCAGGAGCTGCAGTCCGAGTTCGGCGACCTGGGCCCGGCGGCTCCCGCCGGCACCGGTGGTGGCGGCCGTGACCGCGGCGGGCGCGGCGGTGGCCGTGACCGCGGCGGCCGGGGTCGGGACTCACGTCGCTGATCCAGTCGAGCACCCTCGCTGACGGCCTCACGGTCGTCACCGAGGACCTGCCCCACGCGCCGTCGGTTGCCGTCGGCGTGTGGGCGCAGGTCGGTGCCCGCGACGAACCCGATGCCCTCGCCGGGGCGTCGCACTTCCTCGAGCACCTCCTGTTCAAGGGCACGGCCGACCGGTCGGCCCTGGAGATCGCCGAGGCCATCGACCGCGTCGGCGGTGACATGAACGCCTTCACCGGGCGGGAGGCCACGGCCTTCTATGCCCGGGTCCCCGTCGACGAGCTGGCGATGGCCGTCGACCTCCTGGCCGACGTCGTCGTGGATCCCGCCTTCCACGGCGATGACGTCGAGGTGGAGCGGGACGTCATCCTCGACGAGCTGGCGGCCAGCCTCGACACGCCGGACGATCGCATCCACGTGGCCCTGACCGAAGCCGTCTTCCCCGGTCATCCCCTGGGTCGAGAGGTCATCGGCAGCGTCGAGACCGTCACCGGCCTCGATCGCGACACGATCGCCGACTTCCATCGTCGCTACTACCGCACCGAGGACCTCCTCGTGGCCGTGGCCGGGCCCGTGGATCACGACGACATCGTCCGCCGGGTCACCGACCGCTTCCCGAGTGGGCACAGCGACGGCCTGGTGGCCCGCATGCCGCCTGGTGAGGACGTCGTCCCCGTGACCACAGTGGACCGGCCCGGCGAGCAGACCCACATCGCACTGGGCTGGCGCGCCCTGCCCTCGGGCCACCCCGACCGGTACGCCCTGGCCGTGGCCAACCAGGTCCTCGGCGGCGGCCTGTCCAGTCGCCTGTTCCAGGAGATCCGCGAGAAGCGGGGCCTGGCCTACTCGGTCTGGTCATCGCCCTCGCCCTCCTCGGACGCCGGGCAGTTCACGGCCTACGCCGGGACCGCTCCGGAGCAGGCCACGGTCGTCCTCGACCTGCTGGTCAGCGAGATCGACCGTCTGGTCGCCGACGGCATCACCCAGGACGAGCGGGACATCGCGGTCGGCTACCTCACCGGTTCGCTGGTGCTCGGCCTCGAGGACACAGGCAGCCGCCTCGGTCGCACGGGCGGCCTGATGAGCGCGCTGGGCCGGGTCATCCCCATAGACGAGGATGTCGCCGCGCTGCGGGCCGTGACGGTCGAGGACGTGGCCGCGGTGGTCGAGCGCGTCCTCGGTGGCCCCCGGGCCGTCGCCGTCGTGGGCCCCCGGGACGACGGTCTGGACCGGGTGTTGGCCGGGCTGGGAGCCACCGCCGGGAGGTAGGGTCCGTCGCCATGACCCTGCGTGTCGCCGTCTTCGGCGCCGGCGGGCGGATGGGGGCCACGGTCTGCGCCGCCGTCGCCGCCGATCCCGACCTGAACCTGGTCGCCGCCATCGATCCCCACCACGCCGGGTTCGACCTGCGCGAGGTCACCCGGGACCAGAGCCTCGACGCCATCCAGGTCGGTCCGAGCGCCGAGAGCCTCGATCCCAAGGGCGTGGACGTCGCCATCGACTTCACGGTGCGGCAGGCGGCCAAGAAGAACTTGGACTGGCTGGCCGCCAACGGGGTGCACGCCGTGGTCGGCACCACGGGCTTCTCGGCGAAGGACTACGACCGGCTGCGCAAGGAGTTCACCAAGAGCAACTGCATCGTGGCCCCCAACTTCGCGATCGGTGCCGTGCTGATGATGCGCTTCGCCGAGATGGCGGCGCCCTACTTCGAGTCGGCCGAGGTCATCGAGCTGCATCACGGCGCGAAGGTCGACGCCCCTTCCGGCACGGCCATCCTCACGGCCCAGCGCATGGCCAAGGCCTCCGACGACTGGATCGACGATCCCACGACCGACGAGGTGGTCGACGGCGCCCGCGGTGGCCGGGCCGGACCCATTCCCATCCACTCGGTCCGCCTGCAGGGGCTCATCGCCCATCAGGAGGTCATGCTCGGGACCATGGGCCAGTCCCTCACGATCCGCCACGACTCCTATGACCGGTCGTCCTTCATGCCCGGGGTGCTCCTGGCCGTCAAGAAGGTGGCCGACACCGACGGCCTCACCGTCGGCCTCGACAACCTCCTCGGCCTCTGAACCCTCGCTCGGCCCGGTGATCGCCGGATCAGCACGCCGAGATCACGGACCAGAACGGACCGATTCGGTCTCGGCGACGGGGCCGTCGCGGTGTTGGAGCTCGAGGCAGAGCCGTCGGGTCGCGTAGGCCGCAGCGACCGGGACCACGAAGAGCAGGACCCGCAGCGTCCAGATCAGACGGTTGAGGGAGATGTCGAACAGGGTGGACAGCGCGTCGCTGGCCCCGCCCAGGCCGAGCACGGTGTAGAAGGCCAACGTGGCCACGCCGAGGGCCGTGCGCAGCGGGCGGTCCCGGGGACGGTCCAGGACGTGGTGCTCGGCGTGGTCGCCGCTGAACTTGGCCTCCAGGAACGGCCAGGCCAGCAGCATGCCGAAGGTGATGCCCGGGATGAGGACGCCCGGGAAGAAGGGGTTGGGGACCTCGAAACCGAAGGCGCGGATCTCCCACGGCGGCATCAGGCGCATGGCTCCCTCGAGCCACCCCATGTACCAGTCGGGCTGGGACAGGGTGCTGACGTTGGCCGTTCGGAACGGGCCGTAGACCCAGATCGGGTTGATCTGGGCGATCCCGGCCAGGAGGGCGAGCACGGCGGCGACCACGAAGAACAGGCCGCCGGCCTTCGCCGCATAGGTGGGCCAGAGCCGTTCGCCGACGACGTTGTCCTCGTCGGCCCCGTCCCCTGCGAAGTGGGTGTGCTTGTGGGCCACGACCAGCGCCAGGTGGGCCGACAGCAGGATCCCGATGACGATCGGCACCAGGTAGACGTGGATCACGAACAGACGGCTGATGATCTGGTCCCCCGGGAAGTCGCCGCCGAAGAAGAGGGACGCCATCCACGTGCCGGCCAACGGGATCGACAGGGCGACGGAGTAGGCGATGCGCAGGCCGGTGCCCGACAACTGGTCGTCGAGCAGGGAGTAGCCGGCGAAGCCGTTGACGATGGCCAGGATGAGCAGGACCACGCCGATGATCCAGTTGAGCTCTCGGGGGCGGCGGAAGGCCCCGGTGAAGAACACCCGGGCCAGGTGAGCTGTCATGGCGGCGATGAACAGCAGCGCTGCCCAGTGGTGCATCTGGCGCATGACCAGCCCGGCCCGGACGTCGAAGCTCAGGTCGAGGGCCGAGGCGTAGGCCTTGCTCATGGCTACGCCCTGGAGCGGGGCGTAGCTGCCGTCGTAGACGGTCTCGGCGGTGCTCGGCTGGAAGAAGAACGCCAACCAGGTCCCCGTGGCCACCAGGATGACGAAGCAGTACAGCGTCACCTCGCCGAGCAGGAACGACCACTGGTTCGGGAAGACCTTGTCGACGTAGCGCCGGGTGGTGCCGGCCACGCCGGTGCGGGAGTCCGCCCAGTCGAGGAGCCGGCGCAGGATCAACGGTCGCGGTCCCAGAAGCCGGGTCCGACCGGGCCGGAGAAGTCGCCCGTCGCGATCAGGTAACCCTCGTCGTCGGTGCTCAGGGGGAGCTGGGGGAGCGACCGGGTGGCGGGGCCGAACACGGGTCGGGCGGCCTCGCTGACGTCGAAGGTCGACTGGTGGCACGGGCAGAGCAGCAGTCCCGTCTGCTCCTCGTACAACCCGACGGGGCAGCCGGCGTGGGTGCAGATCTTGGAGAAGGCCACCAGCCCGCCGACGGTCCAGTCCTCCCGGCCGGGCCGGGGCTGGAGCTCGCCCTCGGGGAGGTTGAGCAGCAGGGTCTGGCTGTCCTCCCGGCCCTCGTGGCCCTCGGGGAACACGGTGATGACACCGTTCACCGCCAGCTCGTCGACATGCACGGGGGCGCCCTGCTCGGACACCAGGCGCAGGTCGCCTTGGTCGTACGGCGTGGTGAGCAGGCCCCGGCCCGGCCGGGGGCCGAGGGAGCGGATCGGGAACAGGGCGGCCACGCCGAGGGCGCCGCCGGCGACGACGAGCATGCGCACGAGCAGGTGACGGCGCCCGACCTGGGCCTTTTCGGCCCCGAGGTCGTCGAGTAGCGCCTGGATCTCCCCGGGGTCGGAGGCCACCGTGCCCCGGTCCTCGACGGCGACGTCGTCCGGCATGAAGCGACGGGACCACGACACGAGGCCGAACCCGATGCCGCCGAGAGCGATGGCCAGGAGGACGCCTTCGGCCTGGGGTTGGCCGCCGAGGGAGTAGACGACGGCGAGGCCGACGGCGGCGGCCGCGCTGGCGCAGAAGGCGATGACCGGGGCGGTGGCGGAGGGCAGCGCCTCGGCGGCCTCGTTGTCGGCCGGCTCGGCGGTGGGATCGGTCACGATGCCCTCCGGGCCGTGATCCATCGGGTGGCCAGGACGATGCTGCCGAGGGCGAAGAGGACCGCCACGAACCCTTCGGTCACCGGCCCGACGCTGCCGAGGCTCAAGCCGCCCCGGCGGGACGGATCGGCCAGCTCCTGGACGTACCGAGCGATGTCGTCGAGGTCCTGGGGCGTGAAGGAGTCGGGCCCGAACACGGGCATCTGGCCCGGGCCGGTGCGCATGGCCTCACCCACCTGGACGGGCCCGACGTCGCGCACGCTCGGGGCCTCGCCGCCGTAGCTCAGGGCCCCGCCGATGCCGCTGGCGTTGTGGCACGCCGCGCAGTTGGCGCGGAAGAGCACGCCGCCGTTGGCCAGGTCGCCGCGAGCCGGGTCGACGTCGGGGATGCGGGGGCCGTCGCCCAGTGATCCGACATAGGCCACCAGCGCCCGGATCTCGTCGTCGTCGTACGCGGGGTCCTTCACCGGTTGCTGGCCCTCGATGTCGGCCGCGGGCATCCGCCCGGTCCTGAGCTGGAAGTCGGCAGCGGCCTCACCGGCGTCGGCGATGCGGGGACCGTTGCCGCTGCCCTCGCCGGCCAACCCGTGGCAGCTCGAGCAGCCGGTCGCGAAGAGCTCCTGGCCGGCGGCGACCAGCTCGGGGTCGTCGGCCAGCGCGGGCTGGTCACCCGTCGACTGGGCGGCGGCGTTCAGGCCGCCCAACCCGCTCAGCGCCACCACCACCGCCACGCTGAGCGCCGACCCCCTCACTGGATCAGGTAGACCGCGGCGAAGACGCCGACCCAGACGATGTCGACGAAGTGCCAGTAGTAACCCACGACCTGGTGGTGGACGCCCAGGGGGGCCCGGGTGCCGGGCCAGCTGAGCCGGGCCAGGGCCAGCATCAGGGCGAGGCCGGCGACGACATGGAGCCAGTGGAATCCAGTCAGCAGCCAGAAGATCGATCCGTAGGCGTCGGTGTCGATGCCGAAGCCGAGGTTGGCGTACTCGACGGCCTGGTTCACCACGAACACGAGACCCAGCAGGAAGGTGGCGGCGAGCCAGCGCATCGCCTCCTCCCGACGACCGGCTTCGGCGGCACGAACCGACCGGTGCATGGTCAGGCTGCTGACCACGAGGACGGCGGTGAAGATGGCGGCCCGGGTCTCCTCGAGGTCGGCCGCGGCGGAGGGCCAGACGGGGTTGGCCGAGCGGAGGGTGAAGTAGGCGGCGAACAGCCCGGCGAAGAACATGAGCTCGGAGCTGAGCCAGACGATCACGCCCACGGGCAGCGGGTTGGTCAGGGGGGCACCCTCGACCGGTGCCCCGTCGACCGCCACGACGGTGTCCGGTGGGGCCACGGGACCTTCCTACCACGGCGGCACCCCGGGCGACCGCCCGGTGGCCCGGAGGGTGCGGGGTTAGGGTCGGCGGGTGCCGCTGCCGCCGCTGTCACCCGGCGCCATGGTCACCGAGATGGCCGTCGATCCGCTCGGCGTGAGCGTGGTCGTGCTCGGCGCCGTCGGGTACACGGTGGGTGTCCGTCGCCTGGCCGACCGGGGACGGGCGTGGCCAGTGGGGCGGTCGGTGGCGTTCGCCGGGGCCCTTCTTGCCTTTGCCGTCGCCACGCTCTCGGGCCTGGCTGCCTACGACACGATCCAGTTCTCGGCCCACATGGCCCAGCACCTCCTGCTGGGGATGATCGTCCCCGTGCTCTTGGTCGTCGCCCGGCCGGTGACCCTGGTCCTCCAGGCCGGGTCCCGCCCGACGCAGGTGACGACGCTGCGGGTCCTGCACCACCCGGTCGTCGCCTTCCTGACCGAGCCGATCGTGGCCTTCGTCGCCTTCGTGTCGACCCTCTGGCTGCTGTACTTCACGCCGCTGTACGACCTCAGCGCGCGGAACGAGGCGGTCCACCTCGGCCTTCACGTCCACTTCGTGGTCGTCGGCGTGCTGTTCTACGGCGCCGTGCTCGCCACCGACCCTCGCCCGCACGAGGCCCCGCCGACCACCCGGACCGGCCTGGCCCTCGTGGCGCTCCCCGCCCACGCCTTCCTCGGCATCGCCCTCCTGGCCGGGACGGCGATCATCGGTCCCGCCGCCCACGTCGCCGGCCGCCGACCATGGCAGGGCGACGCCCTGGCCGACCAGCGCCTGGCGGCCGGCCTGTTGCTCTCGGTGGGCGAGATCGTCGGACTGGTCGTGGTCCTGGCCATCGTGTGGTCGTGGATGGCCGCCGAAGGCCGGGCTGCTGACCGCGAGGCCCGGACCGGAGGACTCGGGACCGCGCCGTGACCCCTCGCCTCGGCCGCCTCGTCCCCGCCGTCATGCTCCTCGCCGCCGCCTGCAGCGCCGGGCCCGACAAGACGACGAAGCAAGGCGAGACGTTCCAGGACCTCTGGCAGCCGTTCCTGGTCATCGCCGGACTGGTCGTGCTCCTGATCTGGGGCCTCGTCGCCTGGTGCGTGATCCGGTACCGGGCCCGGCCGGACGACGACGGCCTGCCCGATCAGGACGGCGACAAGCCCCGACTCGAGCTGGCCTACACGTTGGTCCCGCTGGCTCTGGTGGCGGTGCTGTTCACTGCGTCGGTGATCGGCGAGCGGGACATCAGCCGGCTCGACGACGATCCCGACCTGGTCGTCGAGGTGGACGGGTTCCGTTGGGACTGGCAGTTCACCTATCTCGACGCCGGCATACGGGTGACCGGCGCGCCGGGGGAGCGCCCAATCCTGCGTCTGCCGGTCGGCCGCACCGTCCGTTTCCGGCTGGTCGCCGACGACGTCATCCACTCCTTCTGGGTACCCGAGTTCGGGACCAAGCGGGACCTCATCCCCGGCATCGACAACGAGATCGACATCAACATCGTGGAGGCCGGGACGTGGACGGGGCGCTGCGCCGAGTTCTGCGGCCTGGACCACGCCACGATGGACTTCGAGGTCCAGGCGATGCCCGCCGACGAGTTCGACGCCTGGCTGGACGAGGCCACGGCCGACCTCGGCGCTGACCCGTCGGTGCGGGAGGTGGCCGGGTGACCCTCCTCGAGGATCGGGCGGTGGCCCCGGTCGAGCCGCTTGAGCACCCACCGGCGACCGGCCTCCTGGCCTGGCTGACCAGCACCGATCACAAGCGGATCGGCGTCAGCTACATGGTCACCGCGTTCGCCTTCTACCTGCTCGGTGGGCTGCTGGCGATGGGGATGCGGGCCGAGCTGGCCGAGCCCGGCCAGCAGGTCGTCGGGCGGGACACCTACAACGAGATGTTCACCATGCACGGCAGCATCATGCTGCTGCTGTTCGCCGGCCCGTTCGCCTTCGGGCTCGCCAACTACCTGGTGCCGTTGCAGATCGGAGCGCGGGACATGGCCTTCCCGCGGCTGAACCTGCTCTCGTACTGGGTCTTCCTGGGCGGCGGACTGGTGATGGTGTCCGGCTTCCTGACCGCCGACGGGCCGGCGGACTTCGGCTGGTTCGCCTACGCCCCGCTGAGCGACAGCGTGAACTCACCCGGCCTCGGGGGCGATCTCTGGATCGCGGGGGTGCTGCTCACAGGGATGTCCGGCGTGCTGACCTCGGTCAACATCGTGACCACGGTGCTGACCATGCGGGCCCGGGGCATGCACATGTTCCGGATGCCGATCTTCACTTGGAACATGCTGGCCACCAGCATCCTCGTGCTGCTGGCCTTCCCGGTCCTCTCCAGCGCCGGCGTCATGCTCTTCGCCGACCGCCATCTCGGCGGGGCCATCTTCGACCCGGCCCACGGGGGGGTGCCGATCCTCTGGCAGCACCTGTTCTGGTTCTTCGGCCACCCCGAGGTCTACGTGCTGGCCCTGCCGTACTTCGGGGTCGTCACCGAGATCTTCGCCGTGTTCGCCCGGCGGCCGGTGTTCGGCTACCGGGGCCTGGTGCTGGCCACGCTGGCCATCGCCGCCCTGTCGATCAGCGTGTGGGCCCACCACATGTTCGCCACCGGTGACATCCTGCTGCCGTTCTTCGGAGCCACGACGATGCTCATCGCCGTCCCGACCGGCGTGAAGTTCTTCAACTGGATCGGGACGCTGTGGGGCGGCCAGCTGGTCTTCGCCACGCCGATGCTGTTCGCGCTGGGGTTCCTGATCGTCTTCGTGGTGGGCGGGGTGACCGGGGTGATGCTGGCGTCGCCGGGCCTCGACTTCCAGCTGACCGACTCGTACTTCGTCGTGGCCCACTTCCATTACGTGCTGTTCGGCGGGTCGGTCTTCGCCCTGTTCGGCGGGATCTACTACTGGTTCCCGAAGTTCACCGGTCGTCGCCTGACCGAGGGCTGGGGCAAGGTCCACTTCTGGATGACCTTCGTCGGCTTCAACCTGACCTTCTTCGTCCAGCACATCCTCGGCCTCGACGGCATGCCCCGGCGGGTGGCCGACTACACCGACGCCGACGGCTTCGCCACCCTCAACCTCGTGTCCTCGATCGGCGCCTTCCTCCTGGCGGCGTCGACCCTGCCGTTCCTCTGGAACGTCTGGCGCAGCCTGCACCGGCCCGTCGACGCCGACGCCGACGACCCGTGGGAGGGGCACACGCTGGAATGGGCGACGTCCTCACCCCCGCCGCCCGGCAACTTCGTCGATCCCTTGCCGCCGATCCGCTCCGAGCGGCCGGTCTGGGACGCCCGGCGGGCGGCGGAGGCGGTCCCGTGAGCACCGTTCCCACCGACGAGGGGGCGAGCCCTGCGGTCGGCCTGCGCATCTTCCTGGCCCTGGCCGCCTTCTTCCTGCTCCTGGCCGTCGTCTACGCCGCCACGTCCGACGGCGAGTGGGCGGGGGCCGCCCTCTTGGCCCTGTCGGCCGGGCTCAGCCTGCTGACCGGGGGGTTCCTCACGCTGGTCGAGCGCCGGGGCGGACTGCGCGAGGAGCTGGACCCGGCCGACTACGAGGACCGCGAAGCGCTGTTCCTGCCCCACGCCAGCCTCCGCCCCTTCTGGGTCGGCGCCGGTGCCGTGCTGATGGCCGCCGGCCTGCCTCTCGGTGCCTGGCTCTTCCTCCCCGGCGTCGTCCTCCTCGCCCTCGGCCTGGTCGGCATGGTCGAAGAAGGCCGCCGCCGCTGAGCCGGCCCGGCGGTCAGGGGAGGCGGCGGTGCTCCGCGGTGCCCCACCTGGCGGCCATCAGGCCTTTGAGCGCGGCGGGGAAGGCGCGGCCCATCTCCAGGTGGGACGGGGCCAAGGCCCGTTGGGCGGCGCCGTCACCGGCGAAGGCGGCGATGCAGCCCTCGGGCTCGACGTTGGCCAGGCCGAGGATGGCGCCGGTGCAGCCGATCGGGCCGGCCAGGCTGAGCACCGCCGACGAGCCGGTGTAGAGCGGCCGGTCGAACACCTCGAGCGTGGCGAGCAGCCGGTTGGCGTCGCCGGAGGAGTCCTTGCAGCCGTCGATGGGCAGGCCGGGCAGTGCATCGACGGCGATGCCCGGGGCGCTGACGTTCGGGTAGTGGTAGCCGAGCAGGGGAGTGTCGGGGACCGCCGCTCGAACGGCGGCGTAGTAGGGGAGCGGGTCGGCGGCCCCGGGCGGCGAGAGGACGAGCAGGGCGTCGGCGCCGGCCGCGAGGGCGTCCAGGCTCAGGGACACGGCCTGCCGGGAGGAGGGGGCCCCGCTGCCGGCGATGACCGGCACGGTGACCGCTTCCTTCACCGCGGTGATGAGGGCCCGGCGCTCCTCGCGGTCCAGGGCCGACGCCTCGCCGGTGCTCCCGGCCACGATCACCGCCTGCATCCCCGCCTCGACCAGGCGGACGGCGTGGTCCCGGGTGGCGTCCACGTCCACCGCCAGGTCAGCGTCGAACAGGGTGGCCAACGCCACCCCCACACCTCGGAACACGGGCTCGGTCACGTCGTCCTCCGGTCGCCCCGAACTTGCGTCGCTGAGACCACGGATCGGTGGTGCATGCGGCGCATGTTCAGGTGGGATGGCGGTTGAGTTGGGTGGCGCCGAGCTGGTCCCGGGCCAGCACGACCATCTGGTCGATGTTGACCCGGCCCGGGCGGGTGGCGACGAAGGCCACGCACTCGGCGATGTCCTCGGCGGTCAGGGCGTCGACGCCGTCGTAGACCTTGGCCGCCCGCTCGGCGTCACCGGCGAACCGGACCAGGCTGAAGTCGGTCTCGACGATGCCGGGCTCGATCTCGGTCACCCGGATCGGCTCGGTGAACAGCTCCTTGCGTAGCGCCTCGGCGAACGCCCGCTCGGCGAACTTGGCCGCGTTGTAGCCGGCGCCGCCGACGTAGGCCTGGGTCCCGGCGATGGACCCGATCATGACGACCAGCGCGTCGCCGCTCGCCCTCAGGGCGGGGAGGAGCGCCTTGGTCACCCGGAGCGTGCCCAGCACATTGGTGTCGAACATGGCCTGCCACTGCGCGAGGTCGGCGTCCTCGATGCGCTCCAGGCCCAGCGCCCCACCGGCGTTGTTCACGAGCACGGAGCACTCGGCGACCTCGGCAACGAAGGCGGCGACCGACTCGTCGTCGGTCACGTCCAACGGGAGCACGCGGGCCCCGATCGGCTCGGCCACCTCGCGCAGCTTGTCCAACCGCCGGGCCCCGACGACCACGTCGAACCCGGCCTCGGCCAGCGCCACGGCGGTGGCAGCTCCGATCCCCGAGCTCGCCCCGGTGACGACGGCAGTGCCTCGGTTCATTCCCGTGCTCCCGTGGAATCGTCGTCCACATCGGTCTCGGCGTCGTCCCGGTCGGTGTCGACCGGATCCTCGGCGGTGCCGAGCTCGTCCTCGATGCTGGCGATGGCGGTCAGCTCACCCTTGCCCGACCTGCGGTCGGCGATGACCGTGACGACGACGAGGCCCACGCTGACGGCCGTCAGGGGCAGGCGGTAGTCCCGGATGAAGTCCAGGATCGAGTTGAGGGGTTTCTCGAAGGCTTCGCCCAGGACCCGGATCAGGTAGAGGCGGACGGCAGTGCCGATGACGTTCAGGGTCAGGAAGACCGACGGGGTCATCCCCGCCGCCCCGGCGAACAGGCAGATGAAGTTGTTGGGGGCGATGGCCACGAGCGGCCAGGCCGCCTTCTGGAACAGCCACTCCCACGAGCGCAGCATGCTGCCGAAGCTGCTCGAGCGCTTCTCGACCCACTGGACGCCGGCGTCGCCGTACCAGAAGCCGAGGATGTAGAAGAGCGGGTCCGAGGCCAGCAGGCGCAGGAAGCCGACCGTGTAGAACGAGACCGCGTCCAGAGAGTTGGTGACCAGGATGAGGTTGCGGTTCCGGGCGTTGAGCGTGATCAGGCTCAACGGGTGCTCGACCGCCAGGGTGGGAGCGAAGGCGTCCCCGACCTGAGCCGCGATGACCAGGATGACGAGCGGCCCCAGCACCAGCCAGAGCCGTGCCCGGCTCGGCGGGGCCTTCTCCATCGGTCGATTGTGGCAGGCAGGCCCCTCAAGGGACGATTGCCGTGGTTCGATGTAAGGAGTCATGCGTCGGCGATCCACCCTCGTGCTGCTCGTGGCCGTGCTCTTGGGCACGGTCGCCCAGCCGGCCCAGGCCCGACCGGTCGCCGGCTGCCCGATGTTCCCGGCGAACAACTACTGGCACGCCGATGTGTCCGACCTCCCGGTCCATGCTCGCTCCGCCGACTGGGTCCGCTCGATCGGTCTCGACGCCGGGCTGAAGGCCGACTTCGGCTCCGGCCTGTGGGACGGCTACCCGATCGGGATCCCCACCAACGTGGTCACCCGGACCACGCCGACCTACCGGGTGAGCTTCACCTGGCCCGACGAGAGCAACCGGGGCCGGTACCCGATCCCGGCCCACCCCCGCATCGAGGGCGGCGGGGACCGTCACCTGTTGACCGTGAACCGGGACGACTGCCGGCTCCGTGAGCTCTTCGCCGTCCGGCTGGCCAACGGACGCTGGCGGGCCGGGTCCGGCGCCGTCTGGAACCTGCGCTCCAACGCCCTGCGACCGGCGGGCTGGACATCGGCCGACGCCGCCGGGCTCCCGATCCTGCCCGGTCTGGTGCGCTGGTCCGAGGTGGCGGCGGGTGAGATCGACCACGCCATCCGCTTCACCGCCCCCGCGACCCGCGACCGCTACATCTGGCCGGCCCGCCACCAGGCGGGCGACGCCGACATCGACCTCCCACCCATGGGGGCGTGGTTCCGGCTGAAGGCCTCGGTCGACATCAGTGGGTTCCACGGACCCCTCCGGGTCATCCTGGAGGCGCTCCAGACCCACGGGATGATCCTGGCCGACAACGGCTCGCCCTGGTACATGAGCGGCACACCGGACCCGCACTGGAACAACGACGTGCTCAACTCCCTCGACGAGTACTTCACCGGCCGCGACTTCGAAGCCGTCGACACCTCCTCGCTGATCGTCGACGAGAACTCCGGCGCCGTCGCCCCCTGACCCCCTGACGTTCTGACCCCTGACACTCGCGGCCCACCGCGAGATTCAGGTTCCAGAACGGATCGGGAGGGGCGGTCCTAGCCTCGGGGGCGGTGTACGCCTTCGCCCGGCAACCCAAGTGGATCCTGTCCCACCTGCTCGTGCTGGTGCTGATCCTGGCCATGATCGCCGCCGGCTTCTGGCAGCTCGACCGTCGCCAGGAGAAGAGGGACCGCAACGCCCTCATCACGGCCCGCCAGGACGAGCCCGTCGCCCCTGTCGAGGACATCGTGAGCGCCGACCAGCCCACCGACGCGGGCGACGACGTGCGGTTCCGGCGGGCCACCGCCACGGGCACCTACGACGAGGCGGACCAGGTGCTGGTCCGCAACCGGAGCTTCGACGAAGCGCCCGGCTCGTGGGTCCTCACCCCGCTGGTCATGGACGACGGCACGGTCCTGGTGGTCAACCGGGGCTGGGTCCCCGTGACGGGGGAGCAGACGCTGAGCCCCGACGCCGCCCCGCCCGAGGGCACCGTCGAGGTGGAGGGCCTCCTGGAGGCCTCCCAGACCCGGGGCAGCTTCGGTCCGACCGATCCGACGAACGAGGTCCTCGACACCCTCTCCCGCGTGGACCTCGACCGGTACCAGGAGCAGGTCGACGCCGACCTCTACCCGGTGTGGCTCCAGCTCGAGTCCCAGGACCCGCCCGTCGGTGACAGGCCCACCCCGGTCGACCCGCCGGAGCTGACCGAGGGACCCCACCTGAGCTACGCCTTCCAGTGGTTCACCTTCACGCTCATCGCCCTCATCGGCTACCCGCTCATCCTGCGTCGTCGGGCCCGCCAGGTCGACGACGGGGCCGAGGTCCACGATGTCGACGAGGTCCACGAGGACGAGCGCGTCCCGACGCCATGAGCTCTCGGGACCAGGCGCTGGAGGCCACGCTGACCTGCATCGCGAACGGGGGCATGAAGGGCTTCACCGTCGAGGACGTGGCCCGGCAGGCGGGCCTGTCCCGGGCGACGATCTACCGCTACTTCCCCGGCGGTCGCGACCAGCTGGTGGGCGAGACCGTGACCTGGGAGGTCGGCCGCTTCTTCGCCCGCCTGGCCGATGCCATTGCCGACGCCCCGGACTTCCGCTCCCGGGTCGAGCAGGGGCTGGCGTTCGCCCACCGCTCCCTGCGTGACCATGAGGCGTTCCAACGGGCCATGGCGACCGACCAGGGCGAGATCCGGGCCCGCCTGGCCGGGATCGCCCCCATCGTGGTCGGGGTCATCCGCAGCTACCTCGAACCCCTCCTCGAGGCCGAGACCCTGGTCGACGGCGTCGCCCCGATCGAGGCCGCCGACCACCTGGCCCGCCTCATCGGCAGCCTCATCGTGGACGAGGGCGTCTGGGACCTGGGCGATCCCGCCCAGGTCCGCGAACTGGTCGACCGCTGGCTCCTGAGCGGCATCGTGGTGATCGACCTGACACAACGGTGAGCGAGCCTGCGCAGGTCAGTCGGTCCAGCAATGGCTCCCGAGCGGCATGATCGAGTTCTCCTGAGGCTGCGCAGGCGCCAGCCGGAGCAGCACGACGGACGAGCAGCTTCGGCGGAGCCGGACTTGCCGAGCGCAGCTCTCCTGAGGCTGCGCAGGCGCCAGCCGGAGCAGCACGACGGACGAGCAGCTTCGGCGGAGCCGGACTTGCCGAGCGCAGCGAGGCCAGTCAGATGTAGATGAGACGCTTGTCACAGCGCTGGCCCCTTCCCCTGAGACAAAGAGGGGCGTACTGTCTCATAGTGATGGGGGCCATCGCGGCGAGTGAACGCCGACACCTGAGCACGGGACCCGAGCGGGTCGCCGACGCCGCCCTCGCGTGCATCGCCGACCACGGTGTGCGGGCCGTCACGGTCGAGCACATCGCCGTCGAGGCCGGTGTCTCCCGGGCCAGCGTGTACCGCTGGTTCCCCGGCGGCCGCAACGACGTCCTCCTCGCCGCCGGCCGTCGGGAGATGACGCGCTTCTTCACCGAGGTGGAGCCCCGCCTGGCCGCCGCCACCACCCTCGACGACGTCCTGGCCGAGGCCCTGTCCGGCGCCGTGCGCTTCCTCCGCGACAGCAAGCCCCTGCACGCCCTCCTCGCCAACGAACCCGAGCTGGTCATGCCCCACCTGGCCTTCGACCGCATGGGCACCGCCTTCGCCGTCGCCGCTGAGGTGGCCGAGCGCCACCTGCGCCGCTTCCTCGACGAGGACGACGCCCGCCGGGCCACCGAGCTCGTGGCCCGGCTCGCCCTGTCTCACACCCTGTCCCCATCGGCCGACCTCGATGTGGGGGACCTCGACGCCGCCCGGCGCCACGTCCACCGCTTCGTGACCCCCGGCCTCGCCCCCCTCACCGATTCCCCCAGGAGCTGACGCCATGTCCACGACCGAAGAGATGTCCAGCAACGAAGCCCTCATCGGGCGGGAGGACGTCAACGACCTCGAGGCCATCCTCGCCGTGTCCAACACCGACCGGAACGAGGTGATCCACGCCGTCGAGGACAACGCCGACGCCATCTTCACCTGGGACTACGAGAAGGGCCAGCGCCCGGCGCTGAACCGACTCTACGAGAAGGCCAAGACCTCGCAGTGGAACGGGGAGACCGACTTGGACTGGTCGATCGAGGTGGATCAGGAGGCCGTCGTGGCCGCCAACGCCGCCCAGAACGGCTTCATGGAGCAGAGCCTCGACCTCTCGGGCACCCAGATGGAGCACTGGTCCGACGAGAAGTGGCTGGAGTTCGGGGTCGAGTCCAACAACTGGCTGCTCTCCCAGTTCATGCACGGCGAGCAGGGCGCTCTGGTCTGCACGGCCAAGATCGTCGAGACCGTCCCGTGGATCGACGCCAAGTACTACGCCTCGACCCAGGTGATGGACGAGGCCCGCCACGTCGAGGTCTTCGCCAAGTACCTCGACACCAAGCTGTCGGGCCACTACCCGATCAACGCCCACCTGCGGATGCTGCTGGACGACATCATCCAGGACAGCCGTTGGGACATGACCTACCTGGGCATGCAGATCATGGTCGAGGGCCTGGCCCTGGCCGCCTTCGGCTTCATGCACCAGATGACCACCGAGCCGTTGCTGAAGCAGCTCCTGCGCTACGTCATGAGCGACGAGGCCCGCCACGTGGCCTTCGGCGTCCTCAGCCTGAAGGAGCACTACGAGGGGCTGACCTCCGCCGAGCTGCGCGAGCGTCAGGAGTTCGCCTTCGAAGCGGCCCTGCGCATGCGGGACCGGATGCTGCAGCAGGAGGTCTGGGAGCGGATGGGTGTGGAGCCCCGGGAGGCCCTCCAGGCCACCCTGCAGGCGCCCGACCGCCAGATCTTCCAGTCGATGCTCTTCTCCAAGATCGTCCCGAACTGCAAGAAGCTGGGCCTGCTGGACGCCAGCGACGGCTGGCTGCGGGACCGCTTCACCGAGATCGGCGTGATCCAGTTCGAGGACTGGGTCGACACCGGTGAGGAGTACGAGGCCCTCGACGAGGTGGCCAAGGACCGCGCCGAGGCCGCCGCCGCCTCCTGATCTCCGACGGCCTCACCCCCCGCTCGGGTGGTGACGCCGGACCGGGCCGCGTCTAGACATCCCACGCCTCTAACTCGTCAAGCGGCGAGGTCTTGGCGGTGGGCCCAGGCGGTGTGTTCGTCGTAGTGGGTGTGGTGTCGGAGGCAGCCGTGGAGGATGCCGACGAGGCGGTTGGCCAGGGCCCGTAAGGCCCGGTGGTGGGTGTCGCCGGTGGCGCGGTGGGCGTCATAGAACGCCCGGGCGCCGGGGCTCGTGGTGAGGGCGGAGAAGGCCCAGAGGTAGCAGGCATCGGCGAGGCGCCGGTTGCGGGCGTAGCGGGCCAGCACGACTCGTCGGGTGCCCGAGGCGCGGGTGATGGGTGACGTGCCGGCGTAGTTCTTGCGAGACTTGGTGTCCGCGTAGCGGTTCGGGTCATCCCCGAACTCGGCGAGCACCCGGGCTCCGAGGATCATCCCTAGTCCTGGCAGGGAACAGATGACCTCGGCGTCCGGGTGCTGTTCAAAACCCTCCGCCAGCTGCGTCTCGAGGCCGGCGATCTGGGTGTTGAGCTCGGCGATGACCGCGACCAGCGCGGCCACGGTGGCGCCCATGGCCTCGGCGACCAGCGGCGGGGCTTGGAGCTGGACGGTCCGCAGGGCGGTCTGGATCTCGCCCGCTCGTTGGTCGATGCGGCGTTGGCGGCCGCCTCGGCGCAGGGCCGAGGCGATCTTGGAGATCGACAACCGCTCACCGAGGGTCGGGGTGGGGGCGATGGCCAGCACGGCCAGGGCGTCGCCGCCATCGAGGTCCTCGAAGGCGGCCAAAGCGGCCGGGTAGAACTCACGCAGCGTTGAACGCAGTTGGTTGGTCTGACGTTGCCGACCCCAGATCAGGCTCTGATGGGCCCGGGCCAGGACCTTGACCGCTTCGGCCAGGTCACTGTCGCCGGCGATCGGGCGGTGGTTGTGGCCATCGGTGCGGGCCAACTCGGCCAACACCCACGCATCCCCCGGATCGGACTTCGCACCCGAGGTCGAATGGCGTTCCCGATAACGCGCCGTGGACATCGGGTTCACCGCCAATACCCGATAGCCCGCTGCGACCAGCGCACCCACGAACAGGCCCCGATCGGTCTCGGTCGCGATCGTCACCTCGCCCGGGTCATCGACATGGGCGGCGACCAGTTCATGGAACCGGGCCACCCCCTCGATGCCTTCCGGCAGCCGGGCCCGCTCAAGACGGCCCCCGTCTTTGTCTTCGACGAACACGTCGTGATGGGCCTCAGCCCAGTCATGACCCACAAACACCTCGCCCACTGCAACCTCCTGGTCGTTGTCGCTTCTGAGCCCCGAGGCGACCAGCAGCTCCCTAATGGTTCAGTGCTCGAGGCACGTCATCCCACCAGCCGTTCAAGCCGACCTCACCGACCAGCAGGCGCACGATCTAGACGTAGCGCTCAACACGCAGGTTCCGTCAGTGCTGACCTGCCAGCGGCTCGGGACCATCCTCACCCCGGTGAGCGAAGCGGTCGAGGCCCATTAGGTTCGGCGAAGGGTGGGGTCCGTCCCGCTCTCCCCATCCTTCAGGAGCATCGGTGTCCCGTCGCCAGCAGATCTTCGCTCTGATCGCCGTCGCGGCGTCGGCCGTGACCTTGGTCGTGTCCACCCCGGCGTCGTCGGAAACCGCCCCTCTGGCCCCACCCCCGACGGTCGACGTCTGGAGCAAGCCAGTTGCGGCCGGCATCGTCCAGATCGACGCCGCCGCTCTCGCCGACGGCGTCGTGACGGTGGCCACCGACCCCCGCCCCGGCCTCGACGACGCCTCGGTGACCATCACCGGCACCGGTGAGGCCGCCGCCGACGCCGAGGTCGCGGTGCCCAGCGAGGCCGCGTCCACGTCGACGGCGGTCGCCGTCGATGGCGCCGCGCCGCCGGCGAACCCCGCCGCGGCCGCCCTCGCCGGCGCGTCGGGTTCGACCGTCGTGGCCACGCTCCGCGCCACGGACGCCTCCGGCGCCGTCCAATCGACCTCCGATTCGGTCTGGGTCGACGAGTTCGAGGGCCGGACCCTGGTCAGCGAGAGCGGGGAGCAGGACCTGCGCCTCCAGCGGGTCGCCGTCCTCGAGGACGGCGGCACGGTGACGGCGGCAGAGGCCAACGATTTGGAAGCTGAGATCCTTGGCGGCGGCGCGACCCACACCGAGTCGGTCGGGCCGGGCACCTGCGTCCAGCTCTGCGTCAGCGGGACGGTCCTGTGGACCGATTCCGTCGGCGGTACCCACCCGGTCGACCGGGCGCCGGTGCAGATCCGGGAGGCCAACGCCGGTGCGGACACGGTCGTCACGACGGTCACCACGAACGCCAGCGGGCACTACACGGCGACGATCGACGACGACGACCCCGAGGACGCCACCGGCCGGGACGTCTACGTCCAGGTGCGGGCCGACGGCCCCGGGTTCATGCTGAACCAGTTCATCGAGAGCGGGACCGACACGAACGTCCCCACCGGTTCACAGGTCACCCACGATCTGACGGCCAACAACATCGATGACAACAACACCGCCTTCGCCGTCCACGCCTCGCTGGTCCTCGCCCGGGACTACATCGTCACCGTGCACGGGTCCCCGCTCCCCACCGTGCCCGTCGAGTTCCCGGACCCGTCCGGCTCCTTCTACGACGGCTCGCTCCACATCCTCCAGCCCGACCGCTGGGACTGGGACGTGAGCCTCCACGAGTACGGGCACTTCGTCGCCGACCGGATCAACATCGAGGCCAACCCCGGAGGCCCGCACAGCTTCAGCGACAACCTCTCCGACGCTCGCCACAGCAAGTCGATCGGGACCCGCCTGGCCTGGGGCGAGGGGTGGCCCACCTACTTCGCCGTGTCCGCCCTGCAGGAGACGGCCGCCGGCATGGGGATCCCCAACATCGGCGACACCCGCTACCAGGACACCGAGGACGCCGACCTCGACGTCAACCTCGAGGCGCCCCACAGGTTGGGCGAGGACAACGAGGCGACGGTGATCAGCGTCCTGTGGGATCTCTACGACGACGTCGATGAGGGCAGCGACCACACGAGCTTGGGCGCGCAGGTGGTCTGGGACCGGCTCGACGACAACGACCCGACGACCCTGTCGGCCGCCTACGGGCTCTTCAGCCCGAACCGGGGCAACGAGGGCGTCAACTGCATCTTCACCCGGATGAACGTCAGCCCCCGGATCGACGGTCCGCCCAACAGCAGCGTGAGCCAAGTGGCCCCGCGGATCAACTGGGCCCGGGGCAACGGCGGGACGCACAGGAACAACCGCTTCTCGGTGGTCTTCCGCCGTTCCGGCGGGCCGATCCTCTTCACCTCGCCGTTCCGGCCGGCGCAGACCTTCCGGCCGACCCAGGCCCAGTGGAACGCCATCCGCAGCCAGACGCTGGGCGCCCTGTCGGTGACGGTCGTCGGCCGGCAGGTCGACGCCCCGGCGACCGGGCCCTACCGGAGTTGCACCAAGACCTACATCGTCCACTGAGCCGGTCCCCCTCCTACCCGGGCGGTCTCGGCGGCCCCGGTACGATCGCCCCATGCCTCATCCGTCTGCGCCCGGCACCCTGGTGCTGCACGGGCTCCGGGTGAAGGGGTTCGCGGAGACCGACGTGCTGGCCGACGTCACCGGCCTCGATGACGTCGCCGTCGTACGGGCGCTGGAGGCCTTCGCCGCCGAGGGCCTCGTCACCCGCAAGACCGGCCTGCAGGTGTCGGGGTGGGTGCTCACCCCGCAGGGTCGGGCCGAGCACGAGAAGCGACTGGTCGACGAGCTCGACGCCAGCGGCGCCCGTCCCGCGGTGGAAGCGCGCTACGGCGAGTTCACCGCCATCAACCCCGCCTTCCTCCAGGTCTGCACCGACTGGCAGCTCCGGGACGGGGTCCTCAACGACCACCGGGACACCGCGTACGACACCGAGGTGGTCGTCCGCCTGGTCGCCCTGCACGAGCAGGCCGAGCCCGTCGTCACCGGCCTCGGCACCGCGCTGGCCCGTTTCGGGGGCTACGGCGCCCGGCTGCAGCGGGCGGTGGACAAGGTCCAGGCGGGCGACGGCGACTGGTTCGACAGGCCGATGACCGACTCGTACCACACCGTGTGGTTCGAGCTCCACGAGGACCTGTTGGCCACGCTCGGCCTCGAGCGGGCGGCCGAGACCGGAGGTGAGGGCTGATGGGACGCTTCGGCTCGGTGCTGGTGGCCATGGTCACCCCGTTCGACGACGAGCTCGAGCTGGACCTGGAGGCCGCGGTCACGCTGGCCAGGTGGTTGGTCGACCAGGGCGCCGACGGCCTGGTCCTGGCCGGCACCACCGGCGAGGCGCCGACGCTGTCCGACGACGAGTCGGTCGACCTCTGGACCGCCGTACGCGGGGCGGTCACCGTCCCCCTCCTGGCGGGGACCGGCAGCAACGACACCCGCCACACCATCCAGCTCAGTCGGCGGGCCGCGGCCACCGGGGTCGACGGGCTCCTCGTCGTCTCGCCGTACTACAACCGACCGAGCCAGGCCGGGCTCGAGGCCCACTTCCGGGCCGTGGCCGACGCCACCGACCTGCCGTTCCTGATCTACGACATCCCGATCCGCACCGGCCGCAAGGTCGACAGCGACGTACTGGTGCGCTTGGCCCGCGAGGTCCCGACGATGGTCGGCATCAAGGACGCGGCGGGCGATCCGGCCGCGTCGGCCCGGGTGATCGCCGAGGCCCCCGACGGCTTCGATCTCTACAGCGGCGACGACGCCTTCACGCTGCCCCTCCTCGCCATCGGGGGCGCGGGTGTGATCGGCGTGGCCACGCACTGGTCGGCTCCCGAGCACGCGGAGATGATCTCGGCCCACGCCAAAGGCGACGTCGAGACCGCTCGGCTGATGAACGCCCGACTGCTCGACTCCTACGACTTCGAAACCTGGGGTGGAGCCCCACAAGCTGTGACCACCAAAGCCCTGCTGCGCACCCTCGGCCTCCGGGTCGGGCTCACCCGTCCACCGATCGGACCCGTTCCCGAAGGCCTCGAGGACGCGGCCCGCGCCGTCCTGGACGGGCTCGGGCCCCGCTAGTGGCGCCTCCGGTACACATCACCTTCCTGGGGGGGTTGGGCGAGATCGGGCGCAACTGTGCCTGCATCGAGTCGGACGGAAAGATCGTCCTCCTCGACTGCGGGATCATGTTCCCGGACATGGACATGCCGGGCATCGACCTGGTCCTGCCCGACTTCACCTATCTGCGGGAGAACGCCGACCGCGTCGTCGGCTGCATCGCCACCCACGGCCACGAGGACCACGTCGGCGGACTGTCGTTCCTGCTCCGGGAGCTGAAGTTCCCGATCTACGGCTCCGAACTGACCCTGGGCCTGGCCCGGCACCGCATAGAGGAGGCCGGCCTGGTCGACCGGACCGACTTCCGGGTCGTGGCCGACAACCAAAGGCTGAAGATCGGGCCGTTCGACTGCGAGTTCCTCCCCGTCACGCACTCGGTACCCCATGGGTTCGCCACCGCCATCCACACCCCGCAGGGCACGATCCTGCACACCGGCGACTTCAAGCTCGACCTCAACCCGGTGGACGGCCGCCTCACCGACCTCAGCGTGATGGGCGCCATCGCCCAGAACGAAGGCATCCGCCTGCTCCTCTCCGACTCCACCAACGCCGACTCGCCCGGCCACTCCCGGTCGGAGACCTCGGTCGGCGCCGTGCTGTACAACGTCATGCACGCCCACGAGGGGAGGCGCCTGATCGTCACCTGCTTCGCCTCGCACATCCACCGGGTCCAGCAGGTCGCCGACGCGGCCCAGTCCTTCGGTCGTCGAGTGGCCACGCTCGGCTTGTCCATGAAGAAGAACGTCGCCTTGGCGCGCCAGCTGGGAGTGTTGCGCATCCCCGATTCGGTGCTCATCGACATCGAGGACATCGACGGCCTCCCGCCGGGCGATGTGTGCGTGATCTCCACCGGTTCGCAGGGCGAGCCGATGTCGGCCTTGGCCCGGCTGGCCTCAGGTGACAACCGCTGGCTGGAGATCCAGGAGAACGACACCGTCATCCTCAGCTCGCACCCGATCCCGGGCAACGAGACCGGGGTCACCAAGGTCATCGACGGTCTGACCCGTCTGGGGGCCAAGGTCGTGCACACCGGGTTGGCCGACGTGCACGCCACGGGCCACGCCAAGCAGGAGGAGCTGAAGACCATCATCTCGGTGACCAAGCCGGACTGGATGATCCCGGTCCACGGCGAGTACCGCCACCTGGCTGCGCACGCCGACCTGGCCCGCCAGATGGGGGTCAACCCCGACCACGTCCTGCTCTGCGAGGACGGCGACCGCATCGAGCTCGGGGACAAGGGCATCAAGCGGCTCGAGGGCGTGCCCGCCGGCTACCTGTACGTGGACGGCACGGTCGGCGACGTCGGCGACGGTGTCCTGCGGGACCGCAAGGTCCTGGCGGAGGAGGGCGTGGTCGTCGTCATCGTCACCATCGACATGAAGTCCGGCGCCATAATCACCGGACCGGAGATCGTCACCCGCGGCTGGGTCTACGCCCCCGAGGCCGAGGACCTGCTCGACGAGGCCGCCGACGCGGTCCGGAAGGGCATCCGCGACGCGCTGAAGAAGGACAAGGTCATCGAGCTCGAGAACCTCCAGCGTCACGTCCGCAAGGCCGCCGGGAAGTTCGTGAGCGACAGGACCAAGCGCCGCCCGATGATCGTCCCCGTGGTCATGGAGGCCTGAGCCACCCCTTCCGGGGACCCGTCTTCACCGCCTTAGGGCCGACCGTCTACGGTCCGAGCCGTGATCGCTGACCCCTTGGGCATGGCCCGGACGATCCTGCTCGACGAACGGCGCACCGTCTGCATGGACATCTTGGCCGCGCTGGCCCAGCTGCCCGACGAGGACGTGCCGGCGCTGGCGGCCCTGGCCCACGAGGTCCGGCTGGCCTGGAACGGACCGACGGTGGAGATCGAAGGGATCCTGTCGGCCAAGACAGGCGGCTGCCCCGAGGACTGCAACTTCTGCTCGCAGTCGGCCGAGTTCGACACCCCCGTCCAGGCCACACCGTTCCTGGACACCGACGAGGTCCTGCAGGCCGCCCGGGAGACCAAGGCCCTGGGAGCCACGGAGTTCTGCATCGTGCTGGCCGTGCGGGGCCCCGACGAGCGGACGATGGTCCGGCTCGAGGAGCTTGTGCCCCTGGTGCAGGAGGAGGTGGGGATCAACGTGGCCGTCAGCGCCGGGATCCTGACCTCCGAGCAGGCGCAGCGCCTGGCCGCGGTCGGCGTCCATCGCTACAACCACAACCTGGAGACGGCCAGGAGCTTCTTCGGTGAGATCGTCACGACCCACAGCTGGGACGAGCGCTTCGCCACCTGCCGGCTGGTCCGGGCCCACGACATGGAGCTGTGCTGCGGGGTCCTGCTCGGCATGGGCGAGACCGACGAGCAGCGCCTCGAGCTCATCGCCGAGCTGCGGGCCGCGGAGCCCTGCGAGGTCCCCATGAACTTCCTCAACCCCCGGCCGGGGACGCCGCTCGGCGACCGTCCGCTGGTGGGGGCGCTGGAGGCCATCCGCTGGATCGCCCTGTTCCGCATCGCCCTGCCCGACGTGATCCTGCGCTACGCCGGGGGCCGCGAGGTCACGCTGCGGGAACTGCAGGTCATGGGCCTCACCTCGGGCATCAACGCCCTGATCGTGGGCAACTACCTGACCACGCTCGGCCGTTCGCCGGAGGAGGACCTCCAGATGCTGGCGGACCTGCGCATGCCGATCGGCGCCCTCTCCGAGGTGATCTGAGAAGCGCTCACCCCCGCATGAAGGTTCCGTGGTCCTTGCAGCGGGACTCGTAGCCCGTAGGGGTGACATCGACGCGCGAGCGTCGCCCGCAAACCGGGCAGAAGCGGGGTGGGTCGAGGGTCCTCGCACAGCCACCGTCGCACTCATCGGCCGGGTGACCGCAGCCCGTGCAGAACGACAGCTCGCTCATGCGTAGCGGGCCTGGGCGTCGATCGGGCGGCCGTCGACGGTGCCGGTGACGGTGACAGCGTCGCCGAGGCCGCCCAGGGTCCAGGAGAGCTCGGCCGTCGTGCCGTCGTCGAGGGTGACGTCGACCGAGACGGTCGAGCCCTCCTGCAGGCGGTCCTCGTCGTTGGCCTCGACTGACCCGGAGACGGCGAGGTCCCGGGCGAAGCGGACGTCGGTGAGCACGATCCGGGTGCCCTCGCCGTTGGACCGGTAGCGGCCGCCCCGGAGGCCGTAGCCCACCGTGGTGTAGAGCTCGCGGAGGCGGGCCAGCGCGTCCGACACCGTGGCCACGGTGACGGCCGCGACCTGTCGGTCGGACGCGGACGCACCGTCGGACAGCGACGTGGCGGGCACGGCGTCGGCGACGGTGCGGGGGAAGCCTGAGACCCGCGGGAGGGGAGGGATGGCCCCGGCGCACGCGGTGTCGCCGGCGTCGTGGTCGACGACGAAGCGCTGGGCGATGACCGAAGCACAGTCGAAGAGGTCGCCCAGCGCAGTGACGTGGGTGGAGGCCCCGACCTGGACGAGCGTGGCGTCGGGCATCGCGGCCGCGACCAGCTGGGCCTCACCGATCGGTGTGATCGAGTCGAGGGCCCCGGACAGGATCAGAGTCGG
The DNA here is from genome assembly GCA_963725155.1 of uncultured Microthrixaceae bacterium. Taxonomy (GTDB): domain Bacteria; phylum Actinomycetota; class Acidimicrobiia; order Acidimicrobiales; family DATDAH01; genus DATDAH01. The sequence continues at coordinate 133,455 of CAVRXU010000008.1, read as the reverse complement.
CACGTCCGGATAGGGCAGCTCGGGATCCAGGACGGGACCATCCCCGGGGATCACCGGCCACTCGATGCAGTCCTGGTACGCCGAGCCGGGACTGGTGGCCCACTCCTCGACGGTGAACGGGGCGAAGGCGTCGGGGGCTTCGGCCGTGTAGTCCTCGATGGCCTGCTCGAACTGCTGGTGGCGCTCGGTGGGCGGTGACGCCATGTCGTAGAGCTGGTCGTAGTCGTTGCAGGTGACCGAGGCGTACTCGCCCTCGGAGGACTCGACCAGTGGGTACTCGGTGCCCGGGTCGTAGTTCTCCGCGGCCAGCCGGAGCAGGGGGAGCGGGTCACCGTCGTCCAACCACGCCCGACCGGCGGCGTCGAGGTCCCGGTAGATGGCCCGGTTGAACGCCCCCGAGGCAGCGAGGTCCCCGAGCTCGCTCGGCCCGAGGACCACGTCGACGGGCGTGCCGTCGTAGCTGTCGGCCCGGCCCTCCAACGGCTGCGCCCGGACCGCCTGGGCCAGCCGGGTCAGGGTGCCCTGACCGTCGAGCTGGTCCCGGATGACCTCGGCCGCCGTCGGGTACCACGGGTCCATGTCCTCGACGACGTAGGTCCCGTCCAGGATGAGCGAGCCGAGCTGGTCGCCGTGGCGGAGGGCGAAGATCTGGCTGAACCAGGAGCCGTACGAGTCCCCGTAGAGGGTGACGTCCTCGGGGGCGTCGAGGGCGAGCAGCAGCTCGGACAGGTCGTCGGCTCCCTGGACGGTGCCGTAGTCGTCGGCTTCGTCGCCCAGGAGGTGGCCGCAGGCGCCGGTGTCCTCGCTGTAGTCACCGGTGTAGGCCTGCAGGTCCGGGCAGTCGACCGGCTCGGAGCGCCCGGTGCCCCGGAGGTCCATGAGGAGGAGGTCCCGGTGGTCCCGCACCGGCTCGTAGAGCTCGGTGTAGTAGTCCCGGCTGGCGGTGGTGGCGTAGCCCGGGCCGCCCTCCATGGCCACGAGCAGGCCGTCGGCCGGGCCGGCGTCGGACCGCGGGTACCACTCGAAGCCGACGGTCATGGTCTCGTCCGACGAGTCGTCCTCGCGGTCCTGAGGGACCTCGATCGTGCCGCACCAGATGTCCTCGAGGTCCTCACAGGGCGTCAGGTCGAGGTCACCAACCGTGAACGGTTCGCCCCCCTCGGGGACCGGGGCCGAGGTCGTGGCCGCGGGCGCGGCCTCGTCGTCGTCGGCGGAGCAGGCGGCGGCCCCGATGACCAGGAGGGCGGCGAGGAGGATCCGGGACAGGCGCAGGCCCCGATTCGTAGCATCTCGACCGCGTCCACAGCCCCTCGGCGTGGACCTCCCGTGTGGCTGGTGGGGCTGCTGTTAGCGTTGGGGCCACTGTGGCTACCTCCTCGCGCACCCGCCCGTCGAACGCCTCCCGGTCCCGGAGCTCGGCCCGCGGCGGCAAGCGTCCGACGGCGAAGAAGGCGCCGACCCGCAAGCCGGTGGCCCGGCGCCAGCCGGCCCCGAGCAAGGTCGGCCTGGCGGTCAGCGACCGGGGCCGTGACCTGGCCGGCGTCCTGCTCATCGCCTTTGGCGTCCTGGGGGGCCTCGGCATCTACGGGGGCCTGGCCGGGCCCGCCGGCAACGGCATCGACACCGCCACCGGCGCCGTCATCGGCCTCGTCCGCTGGTTCGTGCCCCCGGCCCTGATCGTGGCCGGGCTCCTCCTGCTGCGCAACGCGCCGGAGGAGGACGCCCCGGGTTCGGACGACCCCCTGCTCGGGGTCCGCCTGGCCCTCGCCGCCGCGCTCCTCACCGTGGCCGTCACGGGCCTGCTCCACCTGGGGCAGGGCGAGCCCCCCTGGGGGTCGCCGACGGCCGACTTCGTCGCTGCCGGGGGTGTCCTCGGCGCCGCCGTGGCCCGGCCTCTGGCCGCGGCCCTGGACACCTCGGGGGCGGTCCTGGCCCTCCTCACCATCGGCATCCTCGGCCTCGTGCTGGGGACTCGGGCGTCGGTCCACGCCCTCACCCGCAAAGCCGGCGTGGGCGTGCAGCCCCTCGCCCGGGGCCTGCGCCAGGGACTCGGCTCGTTGTTCCACGTGAACGGTGGCACCACCGGCCCCGTCGAGCCCGCGGTGGACGAGGGCGGTCTGTTCGACGAGGACGCCGAGACCGACTCGGACGACGAGCCCATGGTCCTGGCCGACGACGACGAGGTCCTCGACCTGACCGAACCGGGCCCGGACCAGCCCGAGATCGTCCTGGACGACAAGGGCGCAGCCCGCCATGCGCCCCGGGGGACGTGGAAGCTACCGCCCGCCCGCCTGCTCGAGCGCATGGGCAAGCAGGACGTGGACCGCCGCCTGGTCGAGGAGACCGGCCGCCGCCTCGAGGCCGCGCTGGCCGAACACGACGTCCAGACCCGCCTGGTCGGCATGGTCGTCGGGCCCACCGTCACCCGCTTCGAGCTGGAGCTGGGCCCTGGCGTGAAGGTGGCCCGGGTGACCAGCCTGCACAAGGACATCGCCTACGCGATGGCCAGCCCGGACGTCCGCATCCTGGCTCCCATCCCGGGCAAGCAGGCCATCGGTGTCGAGGTCCCCAACATCAAGCGCGAGGTCGTGGCTCTCGGGGACCTGATGGCCGCGCCGGAGACGCGGGCGGCGACGGCCCCCCTGGCCGTGCCCATGGGCCGTGACATCGGGGGTCGCACCCTGGTGGCCGACTTGGCCGGGATGCCCCACATCCTCATCGCCGGGGCGACCGGCGCGGGCAAGTCGTCCTGCATCAACTCGATCATCACCTCGGTGCTCATGCGCTCGACCCCCGACGAGGTCCGCATGATCCTGGTCGACCCGAAGATGGTCGAGCTGGGCCAGTACGACCGCCTGCCCCACCTCCTGACCCAGGTGGTCGTGGACCCCAAGAAGGCAGCCAACGCCCTGGCGTGGGCGACCCGCGAGATGGACCGGCGCTACGAGGTCCTGCACAAGGTCGGCGTGCGTGACCTCGGGGGCTACAACACCGCGGTCGACGAGGATCGGCTGGACACCGATGTCAACGACCAGCCCTACGAGCGCCTGCCTTACATCCTGGTCGTGATCGACGAGCTCAACGACCTGATGATGGTGGCCGCCCGCGATGTCGAGGACTCCATCTGTCGCATCGCCCAGAAGGCCCGGGCCGTCGGCATCCACCTGGTCATCGCCACGCAGCGCCCGTCGGTCAACGTGATCACCGGGGTCATCAAGGCCAACATCCCGGCTCGCCTGGCCTTCGCGGTGTCGAGCCTGGCCGACAGCCGGGTCATCCTCGACCAGGGCGGGGCCGAGCGCCTCGTCGGCCAGGGCGACATGCTGCTGGTCGACGCCAACAGCAGCGTCCCGCACCGGCTGCAGGGGGCGTGGGTCACCGAGGCCGAGGTGAGCGGCGTGGTCGGGCACTGGCGCCGCCAGTCACCTGAGGTCCACTACGTCGAGGGCGTGGAGGGTGACACCAGCGGTGGCCCCGGTAGCTCCGGTGGCAGCGGGGCCGACGACGATGACGACCTGCTCCTGGCCGCCATGGACCTGGTCGTGCGCTCCCAGCTCGGCTCCACCTCGATGCTGCAGCGCAAGCTACGGGTGGGCTTCGCCCGGGCCGGCCGGATCATGGACCTGCTCGAGCAGCGGGGCGTGGTGGGACCCTCCGAGGGCTCCAAGGCCCGCGCCGTGCTGATGACGGAGACCGAGCTGAACGAGATCCAAGGCAACCTGGAGTAGCCGACCTGGCCCCCGGGCGGGATCAGGTCCGGGTGGCGGTCCCTTCGACGGTGGCGTCACCGCTCACCGGGCCGCCCGGGCTCCCGTCGAAGGTGCAGCCGTCGGCGCGGCCGGCAGCCGTGATCTCGCCGTGGATGGTGCCGGTCTGGGTCATCTCGGTGGCCACGCCGTCCTCGTAGGCCGTCACTGTCCATGTGTACTCGCTGGTCTCGTGGTAGCCGCCCGGGGTGGTGACCGCTCCCGTGACCGTGTCGGTGCAGTCGCCGGTGTCGTCGTTGCTGATCGTCCACATCCCGGGTCCCGCAGGGTCCCACCGGTTGTGGGTCTCGCGGTTGACACACGAGCCGTTCGGCCGGCACCGGAGATTGAGCACGCCCTCGTTGGCCGGTCCGACGGCGTACCAGCTCGGCTCGGTCGACGACGCGATGCTGCTCTCGGCGGCCCAACCCGCGCCTGAGATGTCGGCGGTGGCCAGGCCGAACTCTTCGGTGGTGAGCACGGCGCTGGCTTCTGGTATCTGGATGTCGACATCGGAGCCGAAGTCGGTGTAGCCGATGGTGACCGTGACCTGTTCGCCGTCGACCTCGACCACGGTCTGGAACTGGACCACTCGTCCCTCGTCGTCGAGCCAGACGTCGACGTCGAGGGTGCTCAGGTCGAGGGCGTCCAGCAGGTCGGCCATGACGTCCCGGGCGTCGCCGTCGAGGGAGTCGAGCACGGCATCGAGGCTGACGGTGAGCCGGTAGTGGGTGGCATCCACGCCGTCGACGGGCTCGTCGCCGACGATGTCGACGTCGCCGTCGAGGCCGTTCAGGAGCTGGACCACCTGGCCGGGGGAGAGGAAGAGGAGGAGCAGCCGGAGCTGGCCCAGGGGGTCGAGGGCATCGGTGTCCAGCGCGGTGGTCACGTCGTCGACCTGGATGAGGACGTCGGTCCCGTCGACGAAGACGGTGGCCGGACCGTCGGGCAGGTCGATGGTGGTCTGGCTCTGGTCGTTGGCGAAGTCGACCTGGCCCTCGCCTTCACCGTCGCCCAGGCCTGCCAGGCTCAGGGAGACCTGCGCGGTCCCGGCGGCATAGGTGGCCTGGGCGGCGCCGAGGATCAGCTCCTGGGCCTGGGCCTGCTCCGACTTGCCCCCACAGGCCACGAAGGCCGTCGCCACCACCAGGAACGTGAGGCAGAGCCCCAGCCGACGTCGCCCGCCCGATCCGCCCATGTCTTCCCCCCACCCATCGCCTGTCACTGAACCTACCACTGTGCGTGATCAGGCGTCGGACAGGGCAGCGGCCAGCATCTCGACCATGTACAGGGTGGTGCCGTCGGCGGCGTAGGCCAGCCCCACGCCGGCCACGGTGGCCGAGCTCTTCTCGAGGTTGTTCCGAGTCAACCTCGTCTGGAGTGTGCCCTCGAAGGCCGATTCGACGTCGGGGCCACTGATCGTGTTGACGAAGATGTTCCCCCATTGTCCTTCGTGTCGGTTGCTGATGGCCGTGAGGTCCGCCTGCGGGTAGCCCTCGACCTCTGCGGCCAGGGTGGCGTGGCGCATCGCCTCGCGGGCCAGTTGGGGGTCGACGGTGACGGGGTCGAGGCCGACATCGGCCCGATGGGCGTTGGTCATGGCGATGACGTCTGCCGCCATCTCATCCAGAGTGGCGGCACCGCCCGACGCGATGTCGTCCCCCGCCGACCCGGGCGCGTCGGCGGCGTTGCCCCCGTCGTCGCCACCGAGCGTCAAAGCGGCGGCGACGCCCACGACCACCACGAGGGCGAGGGCGCCGAGAGCGAGAAGGACCCGGCGCCGACGTCTCGGCGGCTTCGCCGTCGGGGTCGGCGCGGGCGTCGGCGCGCCCGCGGGCCGGGCGACCGTCCGGTTGTCGTCCGCAGTCGGTGTGGGCGAGCGGGCGATCGTGGCGTTGGGGTCGTGGGGATCCGTGGGCGCGGTGGCCACCCGTCGGGCCGCGGCCACCGACTCCCGGCCGGACAAGGGCAGCGGGGTGGGCGTGAGCCCTTCGGCGGCCTGCGCGTCGCGGAGCGCCTCACCCAGGGCGGCAGCGGACGCCGGCCGGTCGCCGAGGTCCTTGGCCATCGCCGTCTCGATCGCCGAGCAGATGCCGGCGGGCACACCTCGGCCCCGCAGATCGGGCACCGGCTCGTCGGCGATGCGGGCCAGGAGAGGGAGCATGCTCTCGTCCGTCGAGCGCCAGAAGGGGGCGTCGCCGACGAGCAGGGTGAACAGGCTGGAGGCCAGCGAGTACACGTCGGACTGGGCGGTGGCCGGCCGCCCGGCCAGGATCTCCGGCGGTGCGTGCAGCAGCGTGGCGGTGACCACCCCGGTCGTCTTGGCTTGACCACCGAAGCGGGCCAGACCGAAGTCGCTCAGGCACGGCTCACCGAACGGCGAGCGCAGGACGTTCGCCGGCTTCACGTCCCGGTGGAGCACGCCCGCCTCGTGGGCCGTCTCCAGCGCTCCGGCCAGCTTCACGCCGACGTCACTGACCTCCTCCCACCCCAGCGCCCCATCCCTGTCGAGCCGGTCGTCGAGGGTCCCGTCGGGCATGTACTCCATGACCAGGTAGGGCTTGCCGTCCTCGGTCAGGCCGGCGTCGAAGATGGTGACGATGTTGGGGTGGGAGGAGAGCATGCCCATGGCCTCACACTCCCGTTCGAAGCGCTCGACGGCTCGCGGGTCGCCCTGGGGGTCGAGCAGCTTCACCGCCACGGTTCGCCCGAAGCGGGGCTGGAAGGCCCGGTAGACGACGGCGAAGCCGCCCCGGCCGATCTCGACGACGTCCTGCAACGAGGCCAGGCGGAACCCGTCCGGTGCGGGCTCGTGGGGATCGCTCATGGGGTTTCTCGGATCGGGCGCCGCACGGCGGCGGAGCATAGGACGGCGTCGGGCCACGGTCGGGCCCACCGTCATGGGGCGCCGGTAGCCTCCCGGGGGATGAGGTCCCGGTTCTGGGTGGAGACCCTCGGTTGTCCCAAGAACCAGGTCGATTCCGACAAGCTGGTGGGGGTGCTCGAGGCCGACGGCTACGCCGCGGCCGACGACCCGACCGACGCCGACCTGGTGGTCATCAACACCTGTGCCTTCGTCGAGGAGGCCCGGCAGGAGTCGATCGACACGATCCTCGCCTTTTCGGACCGCCGGGCACCGGGCGCCAAGCTGGTCGTGACCGGCTGCATGGCGGAGCGGTACCGCGACGAGCTGGCTCAGGCCCTGCCCGAGGTCGACCTGGTCGCCCCGTTCGGGGTCCCCGTCACGATCGGGCGGAAGGGCGAGCGGGCCGTGCCGTCCTTCGACCTGCTGGAGCTGCCCCGGCCGCCGGCCACCGCCCCCTGGGCCTACGTGAAGGTGGCCGAGGGCTGTGACCGGGCCTGTGGCTTCTGTGCCATCCCCAGCTTCCGGGGCCCGCAGCGCTCCCGCACGGCCGAGTCGATCCTGGCCGAGGTCGACGCGCTGGGCGCCCGCGAGATCGTGCTCGTGGCGCAGGACCTGGCTCGCTACGGGCTCGACCAGGGCCACGGGGCCAAGGCCCTGGTGCCGCTCATCGACGAGGTGGCCGGCCGAGTCGACCGGGTGCGCCTGCTCTACCTCTACCCCTCCGATCTGGACGAGGCCCTGATCGACGCCGTGCTGGCCACGGGCGTGCCCTACTTCGACCTGTCGCTCCAGCACGTGTCCCGCCCCCTGCTCCGCCGCATGCGCCGCTGGGGCGACGACGAGCGCTTCCGCTCGACCATCTCGTCCATCCGGGCCAAGGAACCGGCGGCCACCTTCCGCTCCAACTTCATCGTCGGGTATCCGGGCGAGACCGAGGAGGACCACGACCGGCTGCTGGCCTTCGTGGAGGACGTCCAGCTCGACTGGTGTGGCTTCTTCGCCTTCTCGGAGGAGGAGGGGACGCTGGCCGCGACCCAGGACGGCACCGTCGCCCCCGAGCTCATGGCCGAGCGCCTGCGGGAGCTGGGCGAGCTCCAGGACCGCATCACCGCCGACCGCCGGGCCGACCTCATCGGGTCCCGGGTGGAGGTCCTGGTCGACGAGCCGGGGGTCGGCCGGACCTACCGCGAGGCTCCCGAAATCGACGGCGTCGTCCTGGTGACCGATGATCTCCCCGTGGGGGAGTTCGTGACGGTCGAGATCTCCGCGTCCCTGGGCCCGGACCTGGTGGCGACGTGACGGCCGCGGGCGCCGACGGCGGCGCGTCCTGGGTGCCCGAGCCCGAGGTCTCGAGCGCCTACGGGCCGTCGGCCCTGCGCACTCCGGCCAACTTCGTCACCGTCGCCCGCCTGCTGGTGTCCCCTGTCCTCTTCGGCCTGATCGCCGACAAGGGGGCGACCTGGACCACGTTCGCGCTGTGGGTCGCGCTGGCCGCCACCGACGGCGTGGACGGCTGGATCGCCCGCCGGCACGGGACGACCCGCTCCGGTGCTTTCCTCGACCCACTGGCCGACAAGGTCCTGGTCTTCGGGGCCATGGTCATGCTGGTGTCGATCGGCACGTTCTGGTGGCTGCCGGTCGCCCTCATCGGGGCCCGGGAGCTCGGCATCAGCATGATGCGGATCCAGTTCGGCCGTCGCGGCCTGGCCATCCCGGCCACCAAGGGGGCCAAGCTGAAGACGCTGGTCCAGGCCCTCGCCGTGGGCACGGCCCTCTGGCCGGGTGGGGCCCAGGACCTGGCCGAGTGGCTGGCCCCCGTCCTGCTGTGGATCGCCGTCGTGCTCACCCTGGGCACGGGTTGGCAGTACTTCCAGGCGGGCAGCCGCCTGGCGTCGAGGGGCGGCTCCCGGGAGCCCGACGCGGCGTGACCCGAGGGCGACAGGCGGAAGGAACGGGCACGGGGTGAACTGTGAAGTCCTGGCGATCGGGACCGAGCTGCTCCTCGGCCAGGTCGTCGACACGAACTCGAGCTGGATCGGTGAGCAGCTGGCGCTCACCGGGATCGACTGCGTCTACCAGGCCAAGGTCGGGGACAACCCGGCCCGCATCCGCACCGCCCTGCGGGAGGCGGTCGCGCGGGCCGACGCGGTGATCGTGTGCGGCGGCCTCGGTCCCACCCAGGACGACATCACCCGGGACGTGATCGCCGAGGTCATGGGCGTGGCGCTGGTCCGGGACGACGCCATCGAGGCGAAGATCCGGTCCATGTTCGGCTCCCGGGGCCGGGACATGCCGGCCAACAACCTGCGTCAGGCCGATGTGCCCGAGGGGGCCACGGTCATGGCCCAGCAACCCGGCACCGCGCCCGGGCTGATCTGCCCGCTGGGCGACAAGGTCATCTACGCCGTCCCCGGCGTCCCCTACGAGATGAAGGAGATGGTGGAGGGCTCGGTGTTGCCGGACCTGGCCCGGCGGGCCGGTGTCCAGTCCGTGATCCGCAGCCGCACGCTGCGGACGTGGGGCCACTCCGAGTCGGGCATCGCCGAGATCCTGGCCGACCGCATCGTCGAGCTCGACGCGCTGGGCAATCCGACCATCGCCTTCCTGGCCAGCGGCATCGAGGGCCTGAAGGTCAGGATCACGGCCAAGGCCGACGACGACGCCGCGGCCGAGTCGATCCTCGACGCGGAAGTGGCGGTGCTGGCGCCGATCCTGGGCGACTGGACGTTCAGCGCCGAGGACGAGTCGATGGAGACCGTGGTGCTGGGGCTGCTGCGGGAGCGAGGCCTCACCTTGGCGGTGGCCGAGTCGGTGACGGGCGGGCTGGTCACCGCACGGCTGACCGACGTCCCGGGCACCTCCGACGTCCTCAAGGGCGGTGTCGTGTCGTACTTCTCGGAGGTCAAGTACGACCTGCTGGACGTGCCCCAAGGCCCCGTGGTGACCCTGGAGGCGGCGAAGGCGATGGCCGACGGCGTGCGCAAGCTGCTCGGGGCCGATGTCGGCCTCGGCGTCACCGGCGTGGCTGGGCCCGAGGAGCAGGAGGGCCAGCCCGTGGGCACCGTCTTCTGCGGGTGGGCCATCGGTGACGACGTCGACGCGGTACGGCTCCAGTTGCCGGGTGACCGCCGTCGGGTTCGCGACTTCGCCACGATCACCCTCCTCGACCTGCTGCGGCGTCGCCTCCTGGCGTGAACCGCCTGTTCGTCGCCGTCTGGCCGCCTGCCGAGGTGTTGGACGGCATCGAGGCGCTGCGCCGGCCCGTCGAAGACGGCGGTCGTTGGACCCGGCGGGACCAGTGGCACGTGACGCTCCGGTTCCTGGGGTCGGCTGACATCGACGAGGTGACGAGAGCGCTGGCCGCTCTACGGCACCCACCCGTACAGGCCGTGGTCGGTCCGGCCACGGAGCTGCTGGGGGAGGGGGTGCTCCACCTGCCGGTGGCCGGGCTGGACACTCTGGCCGACGGCGTGGTTGCCGCCACCCGAGACCTGGGTCGTCCGCCTGAGGGCCGGCCGTTCCTCGGCCACCTCACCCTGGCCCGGATGGCGGGCGAGCCGTCCGAGGGCGTCCTGGGTCAGCCCTTCTCGGCCCGTTTCGCGGTCCACGCCGTCCATCTGGTGTCCAGCTCGTTGGGCGGCGATGCGGCGCGCTACGAGACGGTGGCCACTCTCCCGCTCACCGGCTGACGGACCGACCCCGAGGCACAGAACCGCGGGTGTTGCGACCTAGGAGCTGAGGTCGTCGCTCAGGTCGGAGGAGAGATCGTCGCTGGCGTCGCTGAGGTCGTCACTGATGTCGGAGGAGACGTCGTCGCTGGCGTCGCTGAGGTCGTCACTGATGTCGGAGGAGACGTCGTCGCTGATGTCGCCGTTGCCCCCTGAGTCGTCGGAGTCGTCGCTGCAGGCAGACAGGCCGGCAATGCTCAAGAGAACGACCAGGACGAGGGCGAGCAGACGGCGGGTGCGAGGTGTTGTCACGCCGCACCGTACCCGAGGCGAACCCAGGCGAACCCAACGGGCCGGTCAGGCGCCGGGGGGAGGTGGATAGGCCTGGGCGTAGGGCGCGGCGGGCACGGGGCGGGGCTTGGCGGCCGTGGCCACGATGCCGGCCACGAAGACGAGCACCCAGCCGGCGGCGATGACGTACAGCCCGACGCCCGGATCTGCCACTTCGGCGACGAAGGCGCTGGCGTCGCCCTCCTCCAGCGAGCCGGAGATGTCGGCGAACCGGACGAAGACCCAGAAGAACCCGATCACGGCGGACACGATCAGCAGGACCTTCACCGCGACCCGAGCCCGGTTCAGCAAGGCGAGGATCCCCATCACCAGCGGGACCAGGCCCACGACGACGTGGATCGGGCCGTCGTTGATGGCGTCGCTCCACCCGTTGACGGAGTCCCCGATCCCGGCACCGAGGCTGCCCAGGTCGTACTCCACGATGGGGAGGAAGGTCCCGATGACGACCAGCGCCACGCCGATGAGGGCGAGCACCCCGGCGGCCTTGTTGCGACCGGACGCGGGTGGGCGCTCGGTCGCCCCCGCAGTACCGGACTGCTGGAAGGCGGGCTGCTGGTAGGCGGGCTGTTGGTACGCGGGGGCACCGGGTGGCGGTGGTGCGGCCGCCACGGCTGCGGCCGCGAAGCCGGGCTGCTGAGCCACGGGTGCGCCGGGTGGTGGTGGCGCGGCGGGCGCGGGTGGCGCCGGGTGGCGGTGGCGCGGCGGGCGCGGGTGCGCCGGGGGCGCCGGGTGGTGGTGGTGCGGCGGGCGCGGGTGCGCGGGGGCGCCGGGTGGTGGTGGCGCGGCGGGCGCGGGTGCAGCGGGGGCGCCGGGTGGTGGTGGCGCGGCGGGCGCGGGTGCAGCGGGGAAGCCGGGCTGTTGACCTGCCGGCGCGCCGGGCGGCGGCGGTGGCGCGACCGGGATCACCGCGGTCGCGGTACTCGGTGCGCCGCAGCCGGCGCAGGACGCCGTTCCGGCCGGGACGGGGGCGCCGCAGTTGGCGCAGGGCGTGGAGGCCATCAGCGCAAGCTAGTGCGCTGGCGGCGGCCCCGGTGCGGGGCCGCCCCGGCCCTCGATCAGGCCTCGGCGGCCTCGTCCTCGGCGTCGTCCTCGTCGGCCGCGGCGTCGCGGTCGAGGCGGAGGGACGCCGAGTTCATGCAGAAGCGCTGGCCGGTGGGCGCCGGGCCGTCGTCGAAGACGTGGCCCAGATGGGCATCGCAGTTGGCGCACCGGACCTCGGTGCGGGTCATGAAGAGGCTGCGGTCACTTATCAACTCGACGGCATCGGGGTCGAGGGCCTCGTAGAAGCTGGGCCAGCCGGAGCCGGACTCGAACTTGGTGCCGGAGGAGAACAGGGGGGCGTCACAGCAGATGCAGCGGTAGACGCCGTCGTCGTGCTCGTCCCAGTAGATGCCGGTGAAGGCCCGCTCGGTGCCGCCCTGGCGGGCGACGTGGTACTGCTCCGGCGTCAACTTCTCCCGGTACTCGGCGTCGGTGAGGGTGGGCTCGCTCATGGTCGTCCTTTTCTCGAGAAAGACTTGATCGAACAGTCGTTCGGAACTACATTCCTGTCGTTCGCACTGGATGTGCAGTCATGCTCTACAACCCCGGTGAGGTCCACGGGGTTCCCGGGATGAGTGTCACACCCCCTTCGTAGGTTGACCATCAGTCAAGCCACCCCGATGAAAGGAACCACCGTGGAACGAGACAAGGCCCTCGAGATGGCCATGGCCCAGATCTCCAAGGCCCACGGCGAGGGCGCGGTCATGAAGATGAGCGACCGCGCCGCCATGAAGGTCGAAGTGGTCTCCACCGGCGCTCTGGCGCTGGACATCGCCCTCGGCATCGGGGGCCTGCCCCGCGGCCGGGTCACCGAGATCTTCGGCCCGGAGTCCTCGGGCAAGACCACCCTGGCCATGCACGTGGTGGCCGAGGCCCAGCGCAACGGGGGCATCTGTGCCTTCATCGACGCCGAGCACGCGCTCGACCCGACCTATGCCGCCGCCATCGGGGTCGACGTGGACGAGCTGCTCATCTCCCAGCCCGACACGGGGGAGCAGGCCCTGGAGATCACCGACATGCTGATCCGCTCCGGCGCCATCGACGTGGTCGTCATCGACTCCGTCGCCGCCCTCACGCCCCGGGCCGAGATCGAGGGCGAGATGGGCGACACCCACGTCGGCCTCCAGGCCCGGCTCATGTCCCAGGCCCTGCGCAAGCTCACGGCCAACCTGAACAAGACCAACACCATCTGCATCTTCATCAACCAGCTGCGGGAGAAGATAGGGGTGATGTTCGGTAGCCCGGAAACCACTCCGGGTGGTCGTGCACTCAAGTTCTACTCCTCTGCGCGGTTGGACATCCGGCGCATCGAGGCCATCAAGGACGGCGTCGAGGTGGTGGGCAACCGCACCCGGGTCAAGGTGGTGAAGAACAAGTGCCTGGCCGCGGGCACGACGGTGTTCGACCCGACCACGGGCACGACCCACCGCATCGAGGACATCGTCGAGGGCGGCGAGGCGGACCACGTGGTGGCGTCCGACAAGCTCGGCCACCTCCACGTCCGCCCGATCCTCGAACGGTTCGACCAGGGCGAGCAGGAGGTCATAGGCCTGCACTTCCGGGACGGGACCGAGCTCTGGGTCACCCCCGACCACAAGGTCTTCACCGACCGCGGGTGGCAGGAGGCAGGCGGCCTCGGCCCAGATGACCGCGTCGCCCGGCCCCGTCGGGTGTTCGGCTTCGGCACCGAGGAGCTGATGTCTGCGGACCATGCCCGGCTCCTCGGCTACCTGATCGGCGACGGGTACGTCGGCGGCAAGACGCCGGTCAGCTTCACCAACGTCGAACCCTCCCTCCACGCCGATGTAGCCCAGATCGCCGCGGACCTGGGGTGCAAGGTGAGGCGCCAGGGCATCCAGGCTCATCTCTCCCATCGACCGGGCGAGAAGAACGGGGTCTTGGCCCTGGCCCGTGAGGCGGGGATCTGGGGACATCTGGCCTGGGAGAAGCAGATTCCCCCCCTCTTCTTCCGCGAAGAGATCACGGGCGACGCCGTGGCCAATCTCCTGTTCGGCATCTTCGAGACCGATGGCTACGCCAGCCGTGAGCAGACCGGTGGGCTCCGGTGTGGCTTCACGACGACCTCGATGCAGCTGGCCCACCAGATCCACTGGCTGCTGCTCCGGGCCGGGATCGGAAGCTCCGTGCGGCCCTACGACCCCACGCAGCAGCGGCCCAGCGTCATCGACGGCCGGCCGGTGTACCACCGGCGGGTCTGCTGGGAGACCCGGATCTCCGGTATCGACAACGTCAGCCGCCTCGCCGAGTTCCTGCCGTCCTGGGGTCCTCGAGGCCAGAAGCTGGCCGAGGCACTGGACGATCCGGCCCTCGAGAAGCACCGCGGTTCACAGCGGAACTACCTGCCGGAGAGCCAGATCGAGCCGATCCTGGCCTACCTCCGAGGACGAGGGGTGACGGCTGTGCTCGCCGCCCAACTCGTCGGTGATGGCGCCGGCGCACCGCAGGGCGGACTTCGCCAGGTCCTCGGGCACAGCCGGCTCCGGCGCGACCGCGTGCAGCGACTGGCCGACGCGCTGGACAGCACCTTCCTCCACGAAGTCCTGGACGAGGACGTCTGGTACGACCGAGTTGTCGCGGTGAGCCCGTCGGAATGGCGTCGCACCTACGACCTGGAGGTTGCCGAGCATCACTCGCTGGTGGCCAACGACCTCGTGGTCCACAACTGCGCCGCGCCCTTCAAGCAGGCCGAGTTCGACATCATGTATGGCCGGGGCATCAGCCGGGAGGGCTCGGTCCTCGACATCGGGGTGGACCTCGGGTTCATCAAGAAGTCGGGCGCCTGGTACACCTACGAGGGCGAGCAGCTCGGCCAGGGCCGGGAGAACGCCAAGGAGTTCCTGACCGAGAACGCCGAGGTCATGGTCGAGGTCTCCGAGCGCATCCGGACCGAGGTCGGCCTGGGTGACGCCATCGACCTCTCCGACGGCGAGTCCGTCGACGACGAGGACGAGTCCGTCGACGAGGACGAGCTCCTCAGCCTCGACGACTGATCCGTTCGCTGACCCGCCGGGCAGCACCACGCGGCCGCCGTTCCATCCCCCCGGACGGCGGCCGCGGCGCGTCCCGGGTCGATGGGCGTCTCAGGGCGAAGCGATGGCGGCGGCGGTGCGGGTTCCTCGCCTGGAGGCCCCTGGAGACCCCGGACGACCAGCCGAGCACGCCTGCTCCTCCCTAGGCTGATCCGGTGGCCCAGCGGTATGTCGTGCGCACCTTTGGGTGCCAGATGAACGAGCACGACTCCGAACGCATCGCCGGGTTGCTGGAGGGCGACGGCATGGTCCCGGCCGACGACGTCGACGACGCCGATGTCATCGTGCTCAACACCTGCTGCATCCGGGAGAACGCCGACAACAAGCTCTACGGCCACCTCGGCCACCTCAAGGCGCTGAAGGACGAACGGCCTGACCTCCAGATCGCCGTCGCCGGCTGCCTGGCCCAGAAGGACCGGGACACCATCCGCCAGCGGGCCCCTCACGTCGACGTCGTCTTCGGCACCCACAACGTGCACCGGGCCGCCGACCTGCTCACCCAGGCCCGGGAGCAGGGCCCGATCGTGGAGATCCTCGAGGCCACCGTCCTCGAGGACGCCCACGCCTTCCCCTCCGTGCTGCCCGCCAGCCGCGAGAGCCAGCACTCGGCCTGGGTCACCATCCAGATCGGGTGCGACAACTCCTGCGCCTTCTGCATCGTCCCCGCGGTGCGGGGTCCGGAGATCAGCCGGCCCTTCGACACCATCGTCGACGAGGTCCGGATGCTGGTCGACCAGGGGGTGGTCGAGGTCACCCTCCTCGGCCAGAACGTCAACTCCTACGGCCGGGACATCACCAAGCGCCGCCCGTTGTTCGCCGAGCTCCTCCGGGAGGTCGGGGCCATCGAGGGCATCCGACGGGTCCGTTACACCAGCCCCCACCCCAAGGACCTGCGACCCGAGACGATCGCGGCCATGGCCGAGGTGCCCACGGTCTGTGAGCACCTCCACCTACCCCTCCAGTCGGGCAGCGACCGCGTCCTGGCCGCCATGCACAGGGGCTACACCGGCGAGCGCTACCTGCAGAAGCTGGCCGCGGCCCGTGATGCGGTGGCCGACCTGTCGGTGACCACGGACATCATCGTGGGCTTCCCCGGCGAGACGGAGGCCGACTTCGAACGCACCCTCGCAGTGGCGGCCGAGGCCGAGTACGACAGCGCGTACACCTTCATCTACTCGCCCCGGCCGGGCACCGAGGCCGCCGAGCGGGTCGACGACTTCGTGGACCCCGATGTCGTCGGCGACCGCTTCGAGCGCCTGCGGGTCGTGATCGAGCGCTCGGCCTCGGCCCAGCACGCCGCCCGGGTCGGTCGGACCGAGGAGGTGGTGGTCGAGGGCCCGGGCCGCCGGGACCCGACACTGACCTCCGGTCGCACGCGCCAGAACAAGCTCGTCCACTTCGCCGTCGAGGGCGGCCTGCGCCCCGGCGCCGTGGCCGAGGTCCACATCACCGGGGCCGGTGCCCACCACCTTCGGGGCGACCTGCTCGGCGTGATCGCCCAGCCCCGTCATCGTCTCCGCATCCCGGTGGTCGCGGGCTGAGCCCCGTCCAGCACCTGGCCCTGGTCGGGACCACTGCTTCGGGCAAGTCGGCTGTGGCCCACGCCGTGGCCCAGGAAGCCGGTGACATCGAGATCTGCTCGGTGGACTCCATGCAGGTGTACCGGGGCATGGACATCGGGACGGCCAAGCCCAGCGCGGCCGAGCGGGCCGAGGTCCCGTACCACCTGCTCGACCTGGCCGACCCCGACCACGACTTCACCCTCTCCGAGTTCCAGGCGGCCATGGCCGCCGCCGTGTCCGAGATCGAGGACCGGGGCCACCGGGCCCTCCTGGTCGGCGGGACGGCCCTCTATCTGCGGGCGGTGGTCGACGATCTGACCCTGCCGCCGCCCTACCCCGAGGTCCGAGCCGAGCTGGAGGCCGAGCCCGACACCGAGGCTCTCCACGCCCGCCTGGCCGAGCTCGACCCCGTGGGCGCGTCCCGCATGGAGCCGACCAACCGGCGGCGGGTCGTCCGGGCCCTGGAGGTCACGATCGGCAGCGGGCAGCCCTTCTCGGCCAACGGCCCCGGCCTGGCGGAGCATCCGCCGACCCCGTTCGCGCTGGTCGGCCTGTGGCTGCCCCGGGAGGTGGTGGCCGCCCGCATCCGGGCTCGCTACCAGCGCCAGGTGGCCGCAGGGTTCGTCGACGAGGTCCGGGCGCTCCTGGCCCGGCCCGCCGGGCTCTCCCGCACGGCTCGCCAGGCCCTGGGCTACCGCCAGCTCATCAGCCACGTCGAGGCCGGTGTCCCGCTGGACGACGCCCTCACCGCCGCCGTCAACCGCACGACCCGCTTCGCCCGCCGGCAACGCTCCTGGTTCCGACGCGACCCGCGCATCCAGTGGGTCGGTCATCCCGAGAACCCACTCGCGGTCAAGAACCTTCTGCTGAGAGACTGGAGTTCATGACGTTGCGGAGCGACGACGGTGTGACGTGGTGACCATGCACCTCCCGCTCACCAAGCACCACGGCCTGGGTAACGACTTCCTCGTGCTCCTGGACCTCTCCGCCACCCTCGACGTGGACGGGGACCTGGCGCGGGCCGTCTGCGACCGGACCACGGGCATCGGCGCCGACGGCCTGATTCGAGCTCGCCCCGATCCCGACGGCGCCGACGTGCGCATGGAGCTCTGGAACTCCGACGGCAGCGAGGCCGAGCTGTCGGGCAACGGCCTGCGCTGCCTGGCCCAGGCCCTCGTGTTGTCCGACACGACCGGCAACTCGGTGAAGGTGGCCACGGCTCGGGCGACCCACGCCTTGGAGGTGACGGACACCGATCGGCCCGGCGTCCACGAGGTGGTGGCCGACATGGGCCCCGTCGACCTCGAGGGCAAGGCGACGGAGTGGCTCCTCCCGGGCGTGGTCGACGCTGCGTTCGCCCGCATCGAGAACCCCCACCTCGTCCTGCTGACGCCGGAGCCACACACCGCCCCCGACCTCGACGCGGTGGGGCGAGCCGCCAACGAGGCGGTTGACGGTGGCATCAACGTCGAGATGATCCGGGTCAGCCAGGACGAGCTCGTGATGGACGTGTTCGAGCGAGGCGCCGGACGTACCCAGGCCTGCGGCACGGGGGCCTGCGCCGCCGCCGCGGTGGCCCGGGACTGGGGCCTGGTGGGCGACCAGGTGACGGTGCGCATGCCGGGTGGCATCGCCCGGGTCGGGCTCGGGGACACCGTGTCGCTGGCCGGTCCGATCGTGGCCGTGGCCAGGGTGGAGTATCCGTGGCCCTGATCGACCGGTCGTTCCGGGAGAAGATCGTCCTGGTGGGCATGACCACACCACCGGACACGGCCGAAGACACCGAGGCGTCGATGGACGAGCTGGAGCTCCTCGTCGACACGGCCGGGGCCGACACCGCGGCCCGTGTCGTCCAGCAGCGGGCGGCGCCCGATCCCAAGTACTACATCGGCAAGGGCAAGGCCGAGGAGCTGCGCGAGGTCGCCCTGGCGACGGACTGCGACACGGTGGTCTTCGACGACGAGCTGACCCCGGCTCAGCAGTTCAACCTCGAGAAGCTGCTCGGGCGGACGGCCATCGACCGCACGGCGGTGATCCTGGACATCTTCGCCCAGAACGCCTCCAGCCTCGAGGGCAAGGCTCAGGTCCAACTGGCCCAGTACCGCTACCGGCTGCCCCGGCTGCGGGGGAGCGGGGCCCGGCTCTCCCAGCAGGCCGGTGGGATCGGCACCCGCCGGGGCCCGGGCGAGACCCAGTTCGAGATCGACCGCCGGCGCATCCAGCGCAACATCACCCACCTGGAGCGCCAGCTCCGCGACGTCCGCCGTCAGCGGGACACCAAGCACAAGGCCCGGCACCGCTCCCGCATCCCCCAAGTGGCGCTGGTCGGCTACACGAACGCGGGCAAGTCGACGCTGCTCAACCACCTGACCGACGCCGGAGTCCTGGTCGAGGACCGGCTGTTCGCCACCCTGGATCCCACGACCCGGCGCCTGGAGCTGCCCGGCGGGAGTGCGTTGCTCCTCACCGACACGGTCGGCTTCGTGCGCAAGTTGCCCCACCAGGTGGTGGAGGCCTTCAAGGCCACCCTCGAGCTGGTTGCCGAGGCCGACATCGTGGTCCACCTCGTCGACGCGACCGCGGCCGACCCTCTCGGCCAGATCGACGCCGTCCGGGTCGTCCTGGAGGAGATCGGGGCCGGAGCGATCCCGGAGATCCTGGCGTTCAACAAGGCCGACCAGGGCCCGGCCGAGACGCTGGCCGCGGCCCATCCCGGCTCGGTGGCCATCTCGGCCCGGTCGGGGACCGGCATGGAGGACCTCCTGCGGGCCGTCGCCGACCGACTCCACGCCGGGGACCAGACCGTCGAGCTGCTCGTCCCCTTCGACCGGGGTGACGTCCTCGCCGCCGCCCACCGCTTGGGTGAGGTCCTGGTCGAAGAGCCGGGGGAGGGCGGGATCCTGGTCCGGGCCCGCCTCGACGCGGAGGGTCGGTCCCGGCTGGCGGGCTACCGCATCGACGGGGCCGACGAGCCCGAGCCCGACCTTGACTGAGGGCTTCCGGCCGCCGCCCTACCCCTACGACCGGCTCGACGAGCTGAAGGCGGTGGCCGACGCCCTGCCCGGTGGCTGCGTCGACCTGTCGATAGGGACCCCGATCGACCCACCGCCGGCTGCGGTGGTCGACGCCCTGGCCGGCTCCGGCGCCGAGCGGGGCTATCCGCCGTCCATCGGCAGTGCGGCCTACCGCCAGGCCGCGGCGGGCTGGATGGCCCGCCGCCTCGGCGTGACCGTCGATCCCGACGGCCTCGCCGCCTGCGTGGGGACCAAGGAGTTCGTGGTCGGGACGCCGGCGTTCCTCAAGCTGCGCACCCCCGACCGCGACACCGTCCTGCACCCGCAGGTCGCCTACCCCAGCTACGCCATGGGGGCGACGTTGGCCCGCTGCCGTCCCGTGGCCGTCCCGCCCGGTCCGGACGGCGCCCTCGACCTCGGCGCCATCAGCGCGGCCGACGCCGAGCGGGCGCTCTGCCTCTGGGTCAACTCCCCGGGCAACCCAGCTGGAGGGCTGGACGACCTGGAGGCCGCGGCGGCGTGGGGGCGGGCCCACGGGGTGCCGGTGCTGTCCGACGAGTGCTACGTCGAGTTCACCTGGGACGGGCCACCCCGCACCATCCTCGAGCACGGCGTCGATGGGGTCCTGGCCGTCCACTCCCTCTCCAAGCGCTCCAACCTGGCCGGCGTGCGGGCCGGCTTCTACGCCGGGGACCCCGAGCTGGTCACCTACCTGCGGGAGGTGCGCAAGCACGCTGGGATGATGGTTCCCGGCCCGGTGCAGGCCGCCGCGGTGGCGGCCTGGGAGGACGATGCCCACGTCGACGAGCAGCGGGCCCGCTACCGGCGCCGGCTGGAGCTGATGGCCGCGGTGCTGGCGGAGGCGGGCATCCCCTGTGCGCTGCCGTCGGGCGCCTTCTACCTGTGGGTCCCCGCGCCCGACGGCGATGCTTGGGCCCTGACCCGGCGCCTCGCCGCGGAGGGCGGCGCGTTGGTGGCTCCCGGCGAGTTCTACGGTGGAGACGACCACGTGCGCATCGCCGTGGTGCAGGCCGACGACCGCCTCGAGCTGGTGGGTCGACGATTGGGGAGGGCCTCGAGATGACCAGTCCGTTCGGCGGGGATGTCGCCAACCCCATGGACCAGCCGCCGGGACCGTCCTCGCTGGGCTACTGGCTCGGAGGCCTCCTGATCGCCGGCGGGATCATCGGCGGCATCGTCTGGAGTTGGATGAGCTTCTCGTCCTTCCTGGATGCCATCGACGACTTCGAACGGGTCCCCGTGGGTGAGATCAGCACCGTTCAGCTCGACGAAGGGGACTACGTCGTCTACGCCGAGCGGGGTGGCGGCGAGGCCGTCTCGCTCTTCCTCAACGAGGTCCGCATGCGGCCGGCGGGCCAGGAAGGCGCCGACGAGGTCGAGTTCGACGCCTACGTGTCGGAGTTCACCTACGACTTCGGCAACCACACCGGCCGGGCTCAGCTGACCTTCGCGATCGACGAGGCAGGGGACTACGACGTCCGTGTCGGCGACGGGCCGGGGACCACCGCCACGACGGCGGCGTTCGGGCCCTCGGTGGCCAATGACCTGGTGTCGGCCATCGTCGGTGGCTTCGTCATCGCCGGCATCGGCATCGTGCTCGGCATCATCCTGCTCATCGTCACGGGCGTCCGGCGCCGCAGGCATCGGCAGCGGGGCTGGCTGGATGCCTGGAACGGCCCTGGCGGCGGCCCCGGCGCGCCGCAGCCCGGGACCTGGAACCCGCCGCCGCCGGCGGGCCCCGACGCCTGGGCGGGCAATCCGCCGCCCCCGGCGAGCTACCCCCCGCCTCCGGCGAGCTACCCCCCGCCGCCGCCCGCCTAGGCGCTCGGGGCCGCACCTCACGGCCCTGGGTGCCTGTCGACGGTCCCCCCGGCCGGTGACAGGCCGCCGGTAGCCTGCGGCCGTCATGAGCGATCTGCAGGCGAGCATCGACGACCTCTGGGCCCGCCGGGACGACCTTGGTCCTGGGGACGAGGACGCCCGGCGCATCGTGCACGAGGCCGTCGATCTCCTCGACTCAGGCGCGGCGCGGGTGGCCGAGTGGGACGGTGAGGGTGCGGTCACGGTCAACGAGTGGCTGAAGCGGGCCGTGCTCCTGCTCTTCCGGGTCCAGGGCATGGAGACCATCGAGCTCGGCCCCTTCGAGTACGCCGACAAGCTGCCGTTGAAGTCGGACTACGAGGCCAAGGGCGTACGGGTCGTACCTGGCGCGTCGGCCCGTTGGGGGTCCTTCCTGGATCGGGGCGTGGTGATGATGCCGAGCTACGTGAACATCGGGGCCCACGTCGCGTCCGGGTCGATGGTCGACACCTGGGCCACGGTTGGCTCGTGCGCCCAGATCGGTCGCAACGTCCACCTGTCGGGCGGCGTGGGCATCGGCGGTGTGCTGGAGCCCGTGCAGGCCGCGCCGGTGATGATCGGCGACGAGTGCTACATCGGCTCCCGCTGCATCGTGGCCGAGGGGGCGACGGTGGGGACGGGAACGGTGCTCGGCGCCGGTTCGATCCTCACCGCTTCGGTGCCCGTGATCGACGCCGAGAGCGGCGAGGAGATCAGCCGGGGCCACGTCCCGCCCTGGTCCGTGGCCGTCACCGCCACCCGGCCCCGGGAGTTCGCGGGTGGCACCTTCGGCCTGCCCTGCGTCCTGGTCATCAAGCGCCTGACCGAAGGCGAGCGCCACGACAAGGGCGCCCTGAACGACATCCTCCGGGACCACGGGTCGACCGTCTGATGCCCGATCTCCTCGCCCGCACCGAGGAGCTGTGCGCCATACCGTCGTTCAGCCGGGAAGAGGCGACCATCACCGACCACCTGGACGGGCTGCTGGCCGGGGTGCCCGGCCTCGAGCGGACCCGGGTGGGGGACAACCTCGTGGCCCGCACCGACCAGGGTCGGCCGCTGCGCCTGGTCCTGGCCGGCCACACCGACACCGTTCCGGCCAATGGCAACGCCGACCCCCGCCGTGACGGCTCCACCCTGTGGGGCCTTGGCACGGCGGACATGAAGGGCGGCCTCGCCGTCATGGTCGAGTTGGCCCTGGCTGTGCCCGAGCCGGCGGTCGACGTGACCTACGTCTTCTATGCCCGGGAGGAGATCGCGGCGAAGGAGAGCGGGTTGGAGGAGCTGTTCGTCGAGCGCCCGGACCTGCTGGCCGGCGATGTGGCCATCCTCGGTGAGCCCACCGACGGCGAGGTCGAGGCCGGCTGCCAGGGCACGTTGCGTCTCGAGGTCACCCTGACAGGGGAGCGGGCCCACTCGGCCCGTCCCTGGATGGGGCGCAACGCCGTGCACCGCCTGGGGCCGCTGCTGAGCCTCCTGGACGCCCACGAGCCCCGCCAGCCGGTGATCGAGGGCCTCCAGTTCCGTGAAGCTCTGCAGGCGGTGGGCGTCAGCGGGGGCGTGGCCACGAACGTGATCCCGGATTCGGCCGTTGTCGGCCTGAACCACCGCTTCGCTCCGGACCGCACACCCGAGGAGGCCGAAGCGTCCGTGCGGGACCTGCTGGCCCCGATCCTCGAGGAGGGCGACACGATCGAGCTGGTCGACGTGGCGCCGGGCGCGGCCCCGTCGCTGGAGCATCCACTGCTGGCCGCTCTGGTCGAGCGCAACGCCCTCGGGGTGCGAGCGAAGCTGGGGTGGACCGACGTGGCCCGGTTCGCCGCCCGGGGCATCCCAGCGGTGAACCTCGGCGCGGGAGACTCCTCGCTGGCCCACAACAAGAACGAGCGGGTCGAGGGCGATCGCCTGGACGTCAGCTACCGGGCCCTGCACGACCTGATCACCGTCGGCCCCTGAGGCATGGCGCAGGGGACTGCCTCGGCTGCGCGCTCGGATCCCTCCCGAGCAACCCAGGAGCTGAGCCATGGCCATCGAAACCGGCACCGAGGCCCCCGACGAGGTCGCGGGTTGCGCCAACCGGGCGACCTTTCTGATCGGCCAGGACGGCAAGATCGTCGACAGCTTCGAGTCCGGTGGCCTCGGTGAGGCCCGCCCGGCCGAGCGCTACGTCGAGGCCCTGGCCATGCTCTGATTCCGGCGGTGCGGTGGTGCGGTCGCCTCAGAGGCGGCGCATCACCGTGACGACCTTGCCGTAGATGACGACCTCGTCCTCGTTGAACACCATGTCCGAGAGGCGCTCGTTGGCGGGCTCCAGCACGATCTGGCCGTCGCGTCGGTTGTAGGTCTTGATGGTGGCCTCGTCGCCCGGGATGCCGGCGACGACGATCTCGCCCCGCTCGGCGGTGGTCTGGGCCCGGGTGACGACGAAGTCGCCGTCGAAGATGCCGGCGTCGATCATGGAGTCCCCGCGCACCCGCAGCATGAACAGGTCGCCGTCGCCGGTGAGGTCGGCGGGAAGGGGGTACACCTCCTCGACGTTCTCCTGGGCCAGCACATCGGTGCCGGCGGCGACGTCGCCGACCAGCGGGACGTGACGCACCGGACGCCGCTCATGTCCGCCCGCACCCGAGTTCGGGTCGTAGCGGACCTCGATGGCCCGGGGCTTGGTCGGGTCCCGATGCAGGTAGCCCCGGCGTTGCAGCGTGGCCAGGTGCGAGTGGACGGTGGACGGGGACGTGAGGCCGACGGCCTGGCCGATCTCTCGCACCGACGGCGGGTAGCCCCGCTCGGTGGTCTCGGCCTCGATGAAGTCGAGGATCTGGCGCTGACGGTCGGTCAGCTCCTTCTTCTTCGGCGTGTACTTGGCAGCGGGCACGGGAGGCTCCTGGGGGGCAGGCGACGAACAGGTGTTTGTGACGGTAGCACCCGGGCCGAGGTGTGACAAACATTTGTTCGTCATCCCCTTGACAGCGAACAGTCGTTCGTGGTTGGGTGCCAGAGCGAACAATCGTTCGTGTCACACCCCCCGAGGAGAATCTCGTCCATGGCTCTCGCACTGGTCGACACCCACCCCCGACCGGCCCTCCGGCTGCTCCAGGGCGGGCTCGACGCGGGACCTACGCCGGCGGTGTACCGGCGTCGTCGGGTGGTGGCCCTGATCCTGGCCGTGGCGTTCGTGGTGGTCGCCATGGCCGGGCTCCGGGCCGTCGTCCTGTCGACGGGGACCTTCGGCGGCCGCCCACTCAGCGCCGCCGACGGTTCCACCCCGGTGCCCGCCGGTAGCGAGACCCTCCTGGTCCAGCCGGGCCAGACCCTGTGGACCATCGCCCGCGACCTGCAGCCCTCCGGCGACGTCCGCCCCCTGGTGGACGAGCTGGCCGCGCTCAACGGCGGGGCGATGCTCGAAGCCGGGCAGAACCTGGTTCTGCCCGGCTGACGAGCCGCCCTGCCGTGCGCCGCTGGGACGAGTTCTCCTGCCGACACCCACGTATGGCGTCGATTCACCCACAGATCTGTGGGTGAATCGACGCTATACGAGACCCGACGCCCCCGTGGTTGCTGCCTTGGCTTCGTTTCCGCCGGGCACTGGCCCGCAGGTGGGGGCTACCGTTCCCGGCCGTGCGCTGCCCGACCTGTTCCTCCCTCGACGACAAGGTGGTCGACAGCCGGACGACCGACGACGGCACCGCAGTGCGCCGGCGGCGGGAGTGCCTCGAGTGCGCCACCCGCTTCACCACCTTCGAACGCCTCGAGGAGGCGCCCCTGGTGGTGGTCAAGTCCTCGGGCGACGAGGTCCCCTTCGACCGGGCCCGGATCGTGGCCGGCGTGGCCCTGGCCGCCAAGGGGCGCCCGGTCGACCCGGCGACCATCGAGGCCCTGGCCGCCGATGTCGAGGACATCGTCCGCCTCGAGGGCACGCAGGTCACCAGCGAGCGCATCGGGCGGGCCGTACTCGAGGCCCTGGCCCGCATCGACGGCGTCAGCGCCCTGCGCTTCGCCAGCGTCTACAAGGGCTTCGACGACCTGGCCGACTTCGAGCGCGAGATCGGCCTCCTCACCAAGAACTAAGCCGCGCCCCGCAGGTAGCGGAGGAACAGCATGCTGTCGTGCTCGAAGATCCGCTCGAGGGTCAGGTGGCGCAGGGCGGGCGGCGCGGAGTTGACGATCCGGCGGGAGTCGCCTCCGGCGAGGACGGGGGAGAAGCTGATGCACCACTCGTCGACCAGGTCGAGGCCGACCAGGCCCCCGTTCATCGACGGCCCGCCCTCGCACAGCACCACGCCCGCACCCCGGCGGCGGAGCTGGCGCAGGGCGTCGGTCAGGTCGACGCTCGACTCGCCGGCCACGATGATCTCCGCCACGGCCTCGACCTCGTCACGGCGGTTGGTGGGGGCCGCTTCGGCGGTGATGACCAGCGGCCGCTGATCGCCGGGATCGGTGAACATCCCGAGGCTGAGGTCCACGCTGAGCTGACCGGTGACGACCGCCAGGCGGGGCGTCGCCGACTGCCCCCGCTCTCGCCGGGCGGCTCGGGCCTCCTCGCTGACCCGGGGGGTGCTGTAGCTCTCGACGTTCGCGGTCCGGGCGGCCACGAGGATGATGTCGGGCACGGTCCGCACGGCCCGGAACATGATCTTGTCGCCCTCGCCGCCCAACCCCCCGGAGACCCCGTCGACGACGGCGGCGCCGTCGACCGATTCGATCATGTTGACCAACACGTAGGGCCGGTCCTCGGGCGGCTCCCGCCGGAGGGTGGCGTGCACGGCCTCCGGATCGACGTCGTCCACGGACTCGGGAAACAGCTGGCGCATGGGGCGGAAGGTAGCCCTGTGGATCACCGACCCAGAACTGTGGACACAGACGGAGAAATCCACAGCCCGCGCACTTCAGTTCCACAGGCCCGGTTCCTTAGTGTGAAGCGGCTGCAGCACAGCGGTCGGATTCAGGTGGTTGGCGTTCGCGGCCCCGGCGGGTCGGGCGCGGCTTGGGGCGGTGGTGGATCACCCAGCCCACATGGGAAGGGGGAATCGGCACCGTCCTGTACCTGACCGCTGTGCTGCAGTCGTTTTCGTCGGCCGGAGGCGGTGGTGAAGATTTCTTTGCTCAGCCGTTGACGTGGGCGACTCACGCTGATGTAATTACGGCCCTGTCACTCACCCGCACCTGAACAAGATGTGGTGGTGGTAGGGGGAAGAAGTCCGGGGTTCGGCACTAGATGTGGGGCACAGGGTGGTGCGTCTACAGCCGTCGGGACTGCACTTCACGACCCCTAGCATCGACCACTGGAGGACCCACATGGCTCTTGCCCCCGAGCAGACCCGCATCGGCATCCGTCGCCACTTCACGACCGAGGGGACCCACCCCTACGACATGGTCGACTGGGAACGGCGCGACGCGCGGATCACGAACTTCCGGGACGGCACGGTCGCCTTCGAGCAGACCGACGTGGAGTTCCCCACCACCTGGTCGCTGAACGCCACCAACATCGTGGCCCAGAAGTACTTCCGGGGGACGCTGGGGACCGCCGAGCGCGAGTGGTCGTTGCGCCAGGTCATCGACCGGGTGGCCGACACCATCACCGAGTGGGGCGCCCGGGACGGCTACTTCGTCGACGGCGACGAGGCCGAGACCTTCAACGCCGAGCTCAAGTACCTGCTGGTCAACCAGAAGGTGGCCTTCAACAGCCCGGTCTGGTTCAACATCGGGGTGCAGGGCGTGCCCCAGCAGGCCAGCGCCTGCTTCATCCTCTCCGTCGACGACAAGATGGACTCGATCCTCAACTGGTACGTCGAGGAGGGCACCATCTTCAAGGGCGGCTCGGGGGCGGGCATCAACCTGTCCCGCATCCGCTCCAGCCAGGAGCTGCTGAAGGGTGGCGGCACCGCCAGCGGTCCGGTCAGCTTCATGCGGGGCGCCGACGCCTCCGCCGGCACCATCAAGTCCGGGGGCAAGACCCGCCGGGCCGCCAAGATGGTCATCCTCGACGTGGACCACCCCGATGTCGAGGAGTTCATCTGGTGCAAGGCCCGGGAGGAGCAGAAGGCCCGGGTCCTGCGAGACGCCGGCTTCGACATGGACCTCGACGGCGCCGACAGCCACTCCACCCAGTACCAGAACGCCAACAACTCGGTCCGGGTCACCGACGAGTTCATGCAGGCCGTGGTCGACGATGCCGACTGGCACCTGCGGGCCGTCACCGACGGCACCATCCTCAAGACGGTCCGGGCCAAGGACCTCATGCGCCAGATCTCCCAGGCCACCTGGGAGTGCGCCGATCCCGGCATGCAGTTCGACACCACGATCAACCACTGGCACACCGCGGCCAACACCGGGCGGATCAACGGGTCGAACCCCTGCTCGGAGTACATGCACCTGGACAACTCGGCCTGCAACCTCGCCAGCCTCAACCTGCTGACCTTCCTGCCCGAGAACACCGAGTTCGACGTCGACGGCTTCAAGGCCGCCGTCGAGGTCATCTTCACCGCCCAGGAGATCCTGGTCGGCAACGCCGACTACCCGACCGTGCCCATCGGCGAGAACGCCCGCCGCTTCCGCCAGCTCGGCCTGGGCTACGCCA
The DNA here is from genome assembly GCA_963725155.1 of uncultured Microthrixaceae bacterium. Lineage (GTDB taxonomy): Bacteria > Actinomycetota > Acidimicrobiia > Acidimicrobiales > DATDAH01 > DATDAH01. The sequence goes on along the minus strand of CAVRXU010000008.1, from coordinate 105,720 downwards.
ACCTCGGCGCCCTGCTCATGGCCCTGGGCCTGCCCTACGACTCCGACGAGGGCCGCGCCCTGGCCGGGGCCATCACCGGGCTCATGACCGGCCACGCCTACGCCACCTCCGCGATCACCGCGGCCCGCATGGGGCCCTTCGCCGGCTACGCCGAGAACGAGGAGCACATGCTGCGGGTGCTGGAACAGCACCGCGAGAAGATGGCCGACATCGACGAGGAGCTCGTGCCCATCGACCTGCTGTCCGCCGCCCAGCAGGCCTGGGACCAGGCCTGTGCCACGGCCGCCATCCACGGCGTGCGCAACGCTCAGGCCTCGGTCCTCGCCCCCACGGGGACGATCGGGCTGATGATGGACTGCGACACCACGGGCGTCGAGCCCGACCTCGGCCTGACCAAGATGAAGAAGCTGGTCGGCGGCGGGACGATGACGATCGTCAACCAGACGGTGCCGCGGGCCCTGCGCAACCTCGGCTACACCGACGCCGAGGTCACTGCGATCGTCGAGTACATCGACCGCGAGAAGTCGATCCTCGGCGCCCCGGCGTTGAAGGCCGAGCACATCCCTGTGTTCGCCTGCTCCATGGGCGACAACGCCATCCACTACTCGGGCCACGTGCGGATGATGGGGGCGGTCCAGCCCTTCATCTCCGGCGCCATCTCCAAGACGGTGAACATGCCCGAGGACGTCACCGTCGAGGACGTCGAGCAGCTCCACATCGACGCCTGGCGCCTCGGCGTGAAGGCGGTCGCCATCTACCGGGACAACTGCAAGGTGGCCCAGCCCCTGGCCATGGCGAAGAAGGCCGGCACCGAGGACGACGATCCCGTCGCCGGCGGGGCCGCCGCGGCGACCCAGTTCGTCGAGCGGGTCGTCGAGCGGGTCGTCCAGGAGCCGTACCGCCAGAAGCTGGCCAAGACCCGCCGGGCCCGCACCTTCGAGTTCCGGGTGGCCGACTGCAAGGGCTTCGTGACCGTCGGCGAGTACGAGGACGGCCGTCCGGGCGAGATCTTCATCTCCGTCTCCAAGCAGGGCTCGACCCTGGCCGGGATCATGGACGCCTTCGCCATCTCCATCAGCCACGGCCTGCAGTACGGCGTGCCGCTGCGCAGCTTCGTGGACACGTTCACGGGCATGCGCTTCGAGCCCGCGGGCATGACCGATGACGAGGACATCCGCTTCGCCACCAGCCTGATGGACTACCTGTTCCGCAAGCTGGCGATCCTCTACCTGTCGACCGAGGAGCGGGCCGAGCTCGGCATCCACACGATCAGCGAGCGAACCCAGCCGACGCTGCCCGGCGTCGAAGAGACGGTGACCGAGACCGTCCAGGGTCAGGACATCACGCCCGACCCGCCCTCCATCGAGTCGGCGTCGACGCTGGCCCTCGACCTGGACCTGACCCAGGCCAAGTCCCCGGTGCCGGTGGCCGACGTCAACGCCCCGCTCTGCATGCAGTGCGGCATCCAGATGCAGCGCGCCGGCTCTTGCCACGCCTGCCCCAGCTGCGGCACCACCAGCGGCTGCAGCTGACCTACGGACCGCGCCGATCGGGTCGGGTCAGTCCTTCGGGGTCCAGTCGTCGCGGGTGTTGAGGCGGGGGAAGGGATCGTCGGGGACGGGGACGTCGAGAGCGGCGCAGAGGGGGGCCCAGCCGTCGGCGACGGTCCATTCGAGGAGGCGGTCGGCGGGCACGGTGGCGCGGACGGCGGTGTAGTGGGCCTCGAAGGCGGCGAGGGTGGCGGCCTCGTCGCCGAGATCCATGGTGAAGCGGTTGGCGAACACGGCTCGGACCATGGCGTGCCACGCCTTCCACTCCTCCGACTGGTCCTCGGAGGCGTCGGCGATGACGTTGGGAAAGATCGTGTTGATCGCGCTCTCGTACCAGCTGTGCGGGTCGCGGGTGGAGAGCAGCACGACCGCGTCAGGGAAGGCCTCGACCAGCTCGGGCCAGAAGGAGGCTCCGGGCCAGTCGACGACGGCGTCGTAGCCCGCCAGGAGCGCCGCCCAGTCGACGGCCTCGCCCCGGGCCGCGGCGTGCCACGGCGACACCTGCTCTGGGTGGACGAAGAACTCGAACATGTGGTGGCACGGCCCGCCCAGCAGTTGTTCCAGCGCCGCCTTCAGCGACGTCGTCCCCGTCCGCCCCAGCCCTGCGCCGACGACCTTGATGGTCACGACCGGCGACCGTAACGGATCGACATCTCTCGTCCTGGCGCCGGTTTCGGGCCTCTGGCCCCAGGATTCGGGCGCCAGGTTCCGATCAGCGCAGGGCGAGGACGGCGTCGGCGACGGCCTGGGGGTGCTCCTGGGGGAGGAGGTGGCCGCCGTCGGGGACCACGGTGATCGGCGTCGCCAGGCCGGCTTCGGCCATCGGGCGCAGCTTGGCCGGCGGGAAGAAGGTGTCGGCGTCGCCGACGAGGACGGTGCGGGGGGTGTCCCGCCACCGATTGAGGACTTCGGCCCTGACGGGACCGGGGGCGCCGGCGGAGCGGGTGTGGCGACCGACCAGGGTGAACCACTCGGCCAGGTCGGGCGGTGCCGTGCGACCGGGGGCCTGCATGCGCTCGATCAGGCGGGCGCTGCGGGCTGGCGTGGGACGAAGGAACCAGGCGGTGCTGGTGGCCAGCAAGGCGGGCCGGATGGTGGCCTTCACCAGGCCCGCCGGATCGACGAGGACGATCCCAGCCACTCGGTCAGAAGGTGTTGCCGCGAGCACGACGGCGGCGCCCAGTGAGTGGCCGACGAGCACGAACGGTCCGTCCGGGAGGTCGCTGAGGATCTCGTCCAGCCAACGGCCGTACGCCGGGATGCGGTCCTTGCCCGCCAGATCGGCTGCGCTGAGGCCGGGCTGGCCGGGCAGGTCGACGGTCACGACCCGGCGATGCTCACCGAGGACGTCGATCAGTTCGAGGCTGGTGGCCGCATTCAGGTTCGTCCCAGGTACCAGGACGACGGTCGAGCCGCCGTCGCCGGCGCTGACCAGGTTGGTGGCGCCGAGCCCGGTGGTGACCACCCGGCGCTCGTGGGCTGTGGTCCACCCGTCCACGCGGGACGTGCACCAGTTCCGCACGGCCTCCTGACCGGCCGCCGATCGGTAGAGGGCCGCCAAGGGCGGGACCGTACCCCACCCGTTCTGGCCTCTGATTCGCTCCTCAGGGGGAGCAGATCAGAGGCCAGAAGCGGGGCGGCGGGTCGGTTCGATCAGGCGGGGACGGGGAGGTCGACATCGACGTAGTCGGGCTCGGGCTCGACCCTGTCGGCGGCGGGCACCGGGTTCATCTCCTGCTCGGCCCGGTGGACGGCCTGGGTCTGGATGACGGCGGCGGCCGTACCGAGCCCGGCCATCGCGGCCAGCGCGATCAGAAGCTTGGACGGGTGGACCCGAAGCAGACGATCGAGGCTGAACCGCCCCGGGCCGACCACCGCGATGGTCGTCGCCGCGGCGATGTTCGTCAGCGTGAGCTCGGGGCCGCCGTCGGCCACGAACGGTCCCTTGCCCCGATGGGCCGTCTGGGTGGCCACGGCCATGGTCCCGATGACCGCCATGGGCCCGAGCGGGCCGCCGAGGCCGACCGCAGTCAACGCCCCGCCCACCAGCTCCGACCCGGCGGCCGTGGCCGCCATCTCTCGGCCTGGAGCCAGGTCCAACCCCCCTTCGAAGTGCTCCCCGGCTCGGTCGAGGCCGGGGCCGTTGAGGGCTCCGAACATCTTCTGGGCACCGTGGGCGGCGACGTAGCCGCCGACGATCCCCCGGAGGCCGAGCAGGGCCACGTCGGCGATGATGGAGGTGCGGGTGGTGAAGGGCATACCGGGCGACCTACCCACTGGTCCGCGACTGATGACCTCGTCAGGTGAGCGCGGCGAGCCCGGTCACGAGGGCCTCCAGCGCGGCGGGAAAGCCGTGTTCGGGTGGCGTGCCGTAGCCGACGACGACGCCGGTACGGCGAGGTTCGTCGTGGTAGGAGGGTCCGAGGGCGCCCACGCCCACCTCCCGGGCCAGCAGACCGTCGACCACAGGCGCCTCGGGTCGACCGTCGAGGTCGAGGACGACGTGGAGGCCCGCGGCGATGCCCGAGGGCTCGAGGTGGGGCACCGCGTCGGCCAAGGCGTCGAGGAGGGCGTCGCGGCGCCGGCGGTAGCGGACCCGTGCCCCGCGGAGCTGACGGTCGTAGGTCCCCGAGGTCACCAACTCGGCGAGCGTCAGCTGCTCCAGCACCGACGTGTGGCGGTCGGCGAGGTGTTTGGCCTCGAACAGGTCCTCGCGTAGTTCGCTGGGCACGGCCATCCACGCCAGACGCAGGCCGGGGGCGAGGCTCTTCGCTGCGGTGCCGACGTAGAGGACGTGCTCGGGGTCGAGGGCCTGCAGCGCCCCGACCGGCTGACGGTCGTAGCGGAGCTCGCCGTCGTAGTCGTCCTCCACCACGAGCCCGCCGGTGGCGCGGGCCCAGGCCACGGCGGCGGCCCGCCGCTCGGGGGCCAGGGTCGGCCCTGACGGGTACTGGTGGGCCGGGGTGAGGACGATGGCACCCACCCCGTCGATGTCGTCCAACCGGGCACCATCGTCGTCCACCGGGAGGGGCACGACCTCCAGCCCCGCGGCTCGCACAGTGGCCCGGTAGTGAGGGATGCACGGATCCTCCATGCCCACGGCGGCGATGCCCCGCTTGGCCAGGACCCGGCAGGTCAGGTCCAGGGCCTGGCTCCAGCCCGAGCACCCGACGAGGTGGTCGGCATCGGTGACCACGCCCCGCACTCGACCGAGATAGGCCGACAGCGCTTCGCGCAGCGTGGGATGGCCGAAGGCGTGTCCGTAGCCGAGGTCGGCGTCGGGCATGGTGCGCAGGACCTGGCGCTGGGCCGCGGCCCACGCCCGCCGGGGGAAGGCCGACAGGTCGGGGCTGCCCGGCTTGAAGTCGTGCCGGGGTCGCGGCGTCGGTGCGGTGATGACCGCTTTGGGGCGCTCGCCCCCGGCTCCGGGCGCCACGGTCGTCGCCGCCCCTTGACGGGCCACCAGCCACCCCTCGGCGGTGAGTTGGGCGTAGGCCTCGGTCACCGTGCCCCGGGCCACGCCCAGGTCGGCGGCCAGCGCCCGGGACGACGGGAGGCGGTGGCCGGCGAGGAGGCGTCCGTCGCGGATCGCCTCCCGCAACGCCCGCTCGAGGGCGGACCTTCGACCGTCGACCTCGGTCAGGTCGACGAGCAGGTCCACCGAACTGGCCCATGTCGTTGCCATCGGAATGGACCTTATCCTTGGACCACTTCGGCCGTAGGTTGCTTTCCGTGGAACGCATCGACCTCCGCACGACCTCCGAATCCGTCGCCATCATCCGGCTCGCGCCGGCGGTGCCGGCATGAGCGCGGGCACGCTCCGGGACCTCCACCAGCGGCGCCCGCTGGTCCTGCCCAACGTCTGGGACGCGGCGTCGGCCCGCACCTTCGCGGCCGCCGGGTTCCCGGCCCTGGCCACCAGCAGCGGGGCCGTGGCCAACGTCCTCGGCCACGAGGACCACGAGCAGGCGCCGGTCGATGAGGTCCTGGCCGCCATCGCCCGCATCACCCGGTCGGTCGACATCCCCGTCACGGCCGACTTCGAATCGGGTTACGGACTGGCCCCGGCCGAGATCGTCGAGGGCCTCCTCGATGCCGGTGCCGTGGGTTGCAACCTCGAGGACACCGACCACGGCGTCGGCTCCCCGCGTCCCATGGCCGAGCAAGCCGAACGCCTCGGCGCGGTCGTCGAGCTCGCCGCCGGGCGCCTGGTCGTCAACGCTCGGGTCGACACCTATGTGTCCGGGGACGGCGACGACGACGACGCCATCGCCCGGGCCACGGCGTACCTCGCCGCCGGGGCCGACTGCACCTACCCGATCGGCCGGCTGGATGAGGCCACGACGGCCCGCCTGGCCGAGTCCATCCCGGGGCCGGTCAACATCCTCGCCTACCCCGGCGGTCCGACCGTCGAGCGCCTCGGTGCCCTGGGTGTGGCCCGGCTGACGTTCGGCTCCGGCCTCTTCAAGGAGGCGATGGCGACGGTGAAGGCCCGCGCCGACGAGCTCGCGCCGTGAGCACCGCGCTGCGCAGCACGATCAAGCGCCATCCTGAGCGGGGGAGCCACGACACCGACGCGGTCCACGCCGTCCTCGACGCCGCCCCGATGGGCCACCTCGGCTTCGTCGTCGACGGCCAGCCCTTCGTCATCCCGATGCTCTATGGCCGCATCGACGAGGCCATCTACCTGCACGGCTCCGTAGCCAGTCGGCTGCTGCGGACGATGGCGGGCGGGGTCGAGGTCTGCCTGACCGCCACGCTCGTGGACGGGCTCGTCCTGGCTCGGTCGGCCTTCCACCACTCCATGAACTACCGGTCCGCGGTCGTGTTCGGCCGGGCCGTCCCGGTCCTTGGCGACGAGAAGGCAGCCGCGCTGAAGGCGATCAGCGAACACCTCCGCCCGGGGCGTTGGGACGAGGTCCGGCCGCCGTCCGAGGTCGAGCTGCGCCAGACCGCGGTGCTTCGCCTCGAGGTGGAGGACATGTCGGCGAAGGCTCGCACGGGAGGCCCGATCGACGAACCCGAGGACATGGACCTCCCGGTCTGGGCCGGGGTGGTGCCGTGTGGGCTGACCTGGGGCATCCCCGAGCCCGCCTGAGCAACGGTGTGCTGCGGTCCGCCGTTGCCGGTGTGACCGCGGGACGTGAATCAGACCGGCTGGAGGCCGAGATCCTGCCGCCGCAGGTTCATCTCGGCGATCTCGGACTCCTGGGTGGTCACGATCGCCTGCGCCAGGCTGGTGATGGACCCTTCCGCACCATGGTCGGCGGCGTACTGGGCCATGTGGATGCCGCCGCGGTGGTGTTCGATCATGAGGCTCGAGAAGAGGTCGTCGAGCTCCTGGCCCTCGGCGGCGTCCAACTCGGCGAGCTCGGCGTCGGTGGCCATGCCGGGTTGCTCGGTCTGGGGCACGGGGGTCATGTCCATCCAGCCCATGGCCGTGTCGAGGTCGAGGTCGGGCGAGCCCCAGTCCACCAGGTACTGGCTGAGCAGCCGGGACTCGCCGGCCTGGACGAGCACGATCTCGTTGGCCATCTGCAGGAACGTGGGGTCGGTGCCGTCCTTCAGGTAGCTCAGGGCCATCGTCACGCCTTGGAGGTGGTGGGTGCGCATGTCGTCGGCGAAGCCGATGTCGACGGCGTTGGGGCTGGGCTCGTTGGCGGCCTGCTGCCAGGCGAAGACCCCGGCGCCGGTCAGGAACATCAGGGCGAAGGTGGCCAGCACCGCCCGGCCCAGGTCGATGGTCCGTCCCCGGAAGACGGGCTCGAGGTCGTCGTCGTCCTCGGGGACGTCGGTGTCGGTGCTGTCGGCGACCGTGGTCATCGCCATCAGCATGACGGAGCGAGCCGGAAATGCATCGTCGGGCGGCCTGTCTTGACCTTCGAGTCAGGTCGAAGGTCTACCGTCCCCGCTGGTCCCAGCTCGGGAACGGCTCGCCGACCAGCTGCTCGGAGAGCTCCCAGAGGCCGAGGGCGGCAGCGTCGTCGGTGGCGTGGGGGGCGACGAACTCGGAGACCGCGGTGTCGGCCAGGTAGGAGCCGCCCGGGATGTCCTCGCCCGTGGCGGCCCAGACCTGCGTCGACGCGCCGGTGTCCACCTGCTTCAGCTCCGTGCTCGGACCCTCCTTGGGGCGGTTCTTCATGCGCTCGACCATGGCCTCGAAGTCGGACCGGTCGAGGTGGCGGGCCAGCTCGGTGGCCACCGCGCCGGGGTGGACGGCGTAGGCGTGCAGCCCGTGGTCGCCGAAGCGACGCTCGAGCTCCCGGGTGAAGAGGATGTTGGCCGACTTGGCCTGCCCGTAGGCGACCCATTTGTCGTAGTCCCGGTGCTCGAAGTTGGGGTCGTCCAGATCGACGCCGCCGATCAGGTGGCCGGCCGAGCTCAGGTTGACGACGCGGGCGGGGACCGACGCCATGAGGAGGGGGAAGAGGCGGGCGGTCCAGAGGAAGTGGCCGAGGTGGTTCGTGCCGAACTGCATCTCGAAGGCGTCGGCGGTGCGGGCGAGAGGGCAGGCCATGACGCCGGCGTTGTTGACGAGGACGTCGAGGCGGGCGATGCGGGTGAGGAGCTCGTCGGCCGAGGCCCGGATGGCGTCCAGGTCGGCGAGGTCGAGGTGGTGGAAGAGCGTGGCGCCACTGATCTCGTCCACCGCGGCTTGGCCCTTGGCGTCGTCACGCCCGCAGAGCACGACCTCGGCGCCAGCCGAGGCCAGGGCCCGCGCCGTCTCCTTGCCGAGCCCGCTGGTGGCTCCCGTCACGACCACGGTCTGTCCCGCCAGGTCCAGCCCCGCCACCACCTCGTCGGTCGTCGTGTGCACGTCGAAGGCCATCCGCTGACCCTACTCAGCCCTTCGGAACGGCCTCCCGTGGACCCCTACGGGTTCGCGGTTCGGGGATCGGTCACGAGGCGACGCAGCTCGTGGTCCCGGAATCCGTGAACGTCTGGCCCGCGATGGGCACGAACTGCCAGTCGTAGCTCGTCGGGTGCAGCGTGAGCCTGATGACACCGTGGGTGTTGCTGTTCCTCACCTGGCTGTTGGCCGCGATGGAAGAGCTGGCGCTGCTCAGGCTCGAGCCGCCGGTACCGACCACGAACTGCCGGATGCCGTGAGCGGGATCCGCGACCCCCGCGGGGGTCTGTGGCGCGAAGCGCTCGTAGTTGTGGCGGTGGCCGCTCAGGACGACGTCGGCGCCCGCCGCGTAGAGCGGCGTCCAGAAGTCGCGCATGTCCGAGTCACCGCCCTTGGAGCTGAACAGCGGTTCGTGGTGGAGCGCGAGGATGCACGCGCTGGGGTTGGCCGCCAGGTCGGCCTGGAGCCATTGTCCTTGCGGCGAGCTCGCACGACACCCACCGACGTTCGAGCAGTTCGAGTTGAGGTGGATGATGTGCCAGGCGCCCAGGTTGTAGCTGTAGTAGCCCTTCGTCGGATCGCCGGCCGCGGCGCCGAAGTAGCTGTAGTAGGGCGCGGCGTTCGCCTGGTCGTAGTCGTTGTCACCGGCCGTCGGATGCGTGCGGGCCTTGTGTCGACCCCAGGTGGGGGCGTAGCAGTTGTTCAAGCCGGCGGTCGTGGCCGGGTAAGCGGTGTCGCCGATCGTGAACACCGTGCCGGGAATGTTGTCGAGCAGGTTCGCCGTCGCGTCATCGGTCGTGCGCCCGCAGTCCGCGATGTCGCCGGCGCCGACGAACACCTCGCTACCGGTGCCGACTGCGTAGACGTTGATGGTGACGTTGGCGGTGTCGCAGGCGTTGAGGGTGTCGCAGATCTGGTAGGTGAAGCTGTCGGGGCCGGTGAAGCCGGTGGTGGGGGTGTAGGTGAAGGTGCCGTTGGCGTTGTTGGTGAGGGTGCCGTTGGTGGGGGTGGCGCAGCCGGTGCAGGTGGTGGTGGCGGTGGCGGGGTTGAGGTTGCCGTTGGGGTCGGTGTCGTTGGCGGCGACGTTGATGGTGACGGGGGTGCCGGCGGGGGTGGTGGCGGTGTCGTCACCGGCGACCGGTGGCGCGTTGGTCGGTCCTCCTCCGCCGCCGTTGAGTACGAGTTGTGGTGGTGAGGTGCCTTCGCGGGAGTCGTATTGGATGCCGTCGGTGCTGTCGGGGAGCAGGACGAAGTTGTAGGTGCCGTTGCCGGTGATGTCGCCCGTGAGGTCGTACTCGGACCAGGTGCCGGCGGTGGCGGTGGCGACGTTGGCGATGGCGGCGCCGGTTGCCGCGGGCTTGTTGTTCCAGGTGATGCCGGTCTCGGTCCAGGTGTTGTCGGTGAAGTAGAGGGAGGGGGCGTTGGCTGAGCTGTTGCGGACGAACAGTCGCAGCCGGGCGCTCTGGACGGTGCCGGTGACGCCGGTGACGTTGAAGCGGAGGTAGCTCTGCTCACCGGGGCTGTCCACGTCGAGCCGGTTGACCGTGCCGGAGTTGACCGTCGGGCTCGCCTGCAAGACCCGGGAATCGGCCGCCGCGGCCAGCGTCTGGGGGGTGCTGACGGTGTTGACGTTGATGGTGACGTTGGCGGTGTCGCAGGCGTTGTCGGTGTCGCAGATCTGGTAGGTGAAGCTGTCGGGGCCGGTGAAGCCGGTGGTGGGGGTGTAGGTGAAGGTGCCGTTGGCGTTGTTGGTGAGGGTGCCGTTGGTGGGGGTGGCGCAGCCGGTGCAGGTGGTGGTGGCGGTGGCGGGGTTGAGGTTGCCGTTGGGGTCGGTGTCGTTGGCGGCGACGTTGATGGTGACGGGGGTGGCGGCGGGGGTGGTGGCGGTGTCGTCACCGGCGACGGGTGGCGCGTTGGTCGCGACCGGGGTGACGTTGATGGTGACGTTGGCGGTGTCGCAGGCGTTGTCGGTGTCGCAGATCTGGTAGGTGAAGCTGTCGGGGCCGGTGAAGCCGGTGGTGGGGGTGTAGGTGAAGGTGCCGTTGGCGTTGTTGGTGAGGGTGCCGTTGGTGGGGGTGGCGCAGCCGGTGCAGGTGGTGGTGGCGGTGGCGGGGTTGAGGTTGCCGTTGGGGTCGGTGTCGTTGGCGGCGACGTTGATGGTGACCGGGGTGGCGGCGGGGGTGGTGGCGGTGTCGTCACCGGCGACGGGTGGCGCGTTGGTCGCGACCGGGGTGACGTTGATGGTGACGTTGGCGGTGTCGCAGGCGTTGAGGGTGTCGCAGATCTGGTAGGTGAAGCTGTCGGGGCCGGTGAAGCCGGTGGTGGGGGTGTAGGTGAAGGTGCCGTTGGCGTTGTTGGTGAGGGTGCCGTTGGTGGGGGTGGCGCAGCCGGTGCAGGTGGTGGTGGCGGTGGCGGGGTTGAGGTTGCCGTTGGGGTCGGTGTCGTTGGCGGCGACGTTGATGGTGACCGGGGTGGCGGCGGGGGTGGTGGCGGTGTCGTCACCGGCGACCGGTGGCGCGTTGGTCGGGTCCTCCGCTGGTCACGACGAGCTGTGGTGGTGAGGTGCCTTCGCGGGAGTCGTACTGGACGCCGTCGGTGCTGTCGGGGAGCAGGACGAAGTTGTAGGTGCCGTTGCCGGTGATGTGCCCGGTGAGGTCGTACTCGGACCAGGTGCCGGCAGTGGCGGTGGCGACGTTGGCGATGGCCGCGCTGGTTGCCGCGGGCTTGTTGTTCCAGGTGATGCCGGTCTCGGTCCAGGTGTTGTCGGTGGAGTAGAGCGAGGGGGCGTTGGCTGAGCCGTTGCGGACGAACAGTCGCAGCCGGGCGCTCTGGACCGTGCCGGTGACGCCGGTGACGTTGAAGCGGAGGTAGCTCTGCTCACCGGGGTTGTCCACGTCGAGTCGCGACGCCGTTCCGGTGTTCACCGTGGGGCTCGCCTGCAACACACGTGAATCCGCGACTGGAGCGACGACGACGTCGGCGGCCACCGCGTCCGGCGCGCCGAGGGCCAGCACACTCGCGCCGACGACAACCACGAGGACCGATGACAGATAGCGGCGACGCCCGCGCTTCTCTTGCTTGGTTCCGCCCGTTGAAATCACAGCCCGCTCCCGCATCCGATGCCTTCCGTCCCGCCCCCGATTGGTACCACATGTCTTCCGATGGGCGAAAGGGTCCAGCCCCGTTCTCACCGGAGGAACGCGATCCGTGGGCGGGTGGCCGCACATCGTGTTGATTCGGGGTGCCAAGCGGCTCAGAGGAGGTGCTTCTGGACCTTGCCGAGGGGATTGCGAGGGAGCGCGTCGACCCAGACCACCTTGCGGGGGCGCTTGTAACCGCTGAGCTGGGTCTCGGCGTGAGCCAGCAGCGCGACCGTGTCGCCGTCGCCGACGACGTGGGCCACGACCGTCTCGCCCCATTCGTCGGACGCCTCGCCGACGACGGCCACCTCCTTGACCCCGGGGTGGTCGGCCAGGACGTCCTCCACCTCCCGCGGGTAGACGTTGTAGCCCCCGGTGATGATCAGCTCCTTGGCCCGCCCGAGGATGGTCAGGTACCCATCGTCGTCCCAGGACCCGAGGTCGCCCGTGCGGAACCAGCCGTCGTCGGTGAACGATTCGGCGGTTGCCTCCGGTCGCTGCCAGTAGCCACCGAACACGTTGGGACCTCGGACCTCGACCTCGCCCGACTCGTCCAGTCGGACCTCCACCCCGGGGAGCGGGAAGCCCACCGTCCCCGCCCGGCGTTCGCCGTCGTAGGGGTTGGAGACCAGCATGTTGGTCTCGGTCATGCCGTAGCGCTCGAGCACGGTGAGCCCGGCCCCGTCCTGCAGCGACCGGTGGAGCTCGGCGGGGAGCGCAGCCGATCCCGACACGCAGAGGCGCAGGCGACCGAGCTCGGCGGCCCGGCCCGAGGCCGCCAGCCGGTGGTACATGGTCGGCACGCCGAAGAAGAGGGTGGCGGCGTGCTCGGTGGCGGCGTCGAGCACGCCGTCGACGGTGAACCCCGGCAGCAGGACGGCCGACGCCCCGGCCAGCAGCGTCCCGTGCAGGCCGTTGCACAGGCCGTGGGCGTGGAACAAGGGGAGGGCGAGCACGAGCCGGTCGTCCGCGGTCCAGCGCCAGGCCCGCTCCAGCGCCTCACTGTTGGCCAGCATGTTCCCGTGGGTCAGGGCCGCCCCCTTCGGGGCGCCGGTGGTCCCCGAGGTGTACCCCAGGTGGGCCGGGTCGTCGGGGCCGACCGCGTCCAGCGCCGGCGCCGGGCCGTCGGGCAGGTCGATCTCGGGGCCGACGACGACCACGTCGTCCCCGCCGGCCTCGCGCACCCACCGCCCCCGATCGGCATCGTCGACCACCGCCGCCCGGACGCCCGCGTCGCCCACGACGTGGGCCACTTCCCGCTCGGTGTAGGCGGTGTTGGCCGGCACCACCACGAGTCCGGCCCGATAGGCCGCGACGTGGGCCACGACGAGGTCGATGGACGGCGCTGTGCTGAACAGCACCCGATCACCGGGCATCAGTCCCGCCCCGGCGAGCCGTCCGGCCACCCGGCGCGTCGCCGCCTCCAGTGCGCCGGCGGTGACCCAGCCCCGGCCGTCTTCGAACAGGACCTCGGCGTCCGGCTCGGCCGCCCACCGCTCGACCCAGGCTGCCGGCAGGCTCCGTCGCGCCAGGGGCCGATATCCCGCCGCACCCTCGCCGGGCGGGAAGTGCCCGGTCACGACAGGGTGAGGGGTCGGAGGGGCTGATCCAGGCCGTTGGTGACGTAGAGGTCGACCTGGTGGCTGCTCCCGGAGGCGGCCTCCTGGCTCAGCAGGATGCAGTAGGCCGACTCGGTGTCGACCATCGGGAACAGTTGGGAGAAGCCCTGGACGATGCCGTCGACGGCGACGACCACCCAGGTGTCGTCCCCGGCGCCGTCCACATCGATCTCACCACCGAGGTAGGCGGGTAGTGGGCCGTCGCCCCCGGTCTCCAGCGCGTCACGCTGGTCGAGCGTGGCCGTTCCCGCCGGTTCGCCGACGGTCAGGTCGGTGACGGCCCGCCCGTAGAGGCCCCCCAACGAGTAGCGGTGGTAGAAGCCGGCCACGGGGTCGTCGACCTCCACGACGGGCCAGTGGTCGTCCAGCAGCCGGGCGTAGTTCGAGGCGGTGTCGATGTCGAGTAGGGCGTCGGGCTCGACCTGGAACGCGTTCTGCAACCGCTGGTACCGCTTCGTCCCGGACGTGTCCGGGGCCGACACGGCCGACGCGCCGGCCACCTCGTAGGGCAGATCGACGTCGAGCAGGTCGGCCATGGTGGGCAGCAGGTCGGTGGCCTCCATGTCGGTCTCGTCGACGCCCTGGGCCAGGGCGGGGTCCCGGATGAACAGGGGCGTCCACATGACCTCGAAGGCGTTGTTCTCGGCGAGCGCCCGACCGGGCTCACCCACGACGAAGGCTCCGCCGTGGTCGGCCACCACGACGAACAGCGCGTCGTCCCAGAGCCCGGTCTCCTGCATCCGGTCGATGGTCCGCCCGACCAGGGCGTCGGTGTACTGGGCCTGAAGCTCCAGGCGGAAGCGGGTCAACTCGGCCGGCCAGGCGTCGGTCCACGTGCCGGCGATCTCGCCCTCGGGATCACCGGCGGGCGACACGTACTCGGTGCCGTCGGGGTAGAAGCGCCATGGGCCGTGGGGGAGGATGAGGTGGACGAAGTGCAGCGTCGGGTCCTCGTCCCGGACCATCCCGTCGAGGAAGTCCGTGAAGCGAGTCGGCTGGTTGGTGACCTGGTTGCGGTCCTCGACCCCCATCTGGTCGGGGGCGGGCACCGAGAGGGTCTCCTCGGTGAACTCGTCGATGGCCACCTCCGGCTCGGCGGTGAGCGAGACCAGCTGGCGCAGGACATCGGTGGCGTCGCCGACCGCCCCCTCGAGTCCGTCGCCGTCGACCGGGGTCCGCTGGGTCACCGTGCGGGAGTCGTTGCCACACACGTTCGGGGGGCAGAGCTGGGTGACGGTCTCCTGCACGGCCATGTCGTAGCTGCCCCCCAGCAGCGTGAACAGGTTCGTCGGCCAATCGGTGACCAGCGGCGCCCGCCCCCGGGTGGGCAGCTGCCCTGACAGGAGGGAGGGCACCGCCTGCACCGTCCCTGCGTTGTGGGTCGTGTAGTTCCGGAACCACGTCGACCCCTCCGCCAGCCGGGCGAAGTTGGGGAACTGGGCGGCGTCGATCTGTCCCTGGTCGTCGAGCAGGGTGGCCGTCGGGAACTCGTCGAGGACCAGCATGACCACCGGCTGGTCGCTGCCCACGTCCTCGACGACCTCGGTGTCACCCCCGTCGACCAGGCCCGACACGGGCGACGAGAAGAGGAACAGCGCGGCGGCCAGGAGGGGGAGGGGCGAGAGGTACAGCAGGAACTGCCGGATCCCGGCGATCCGGGTGTACAGGACGCCACCGGCGACGGCGGCGACCACGGCGATGAAGAGGGCCGTCGGCCCCTTGGCCAGGTCGGCCAGCCGGACGCCCACGAGGACGGCCACGCCCACGAGGGTGGCGATGGTGACCAGGTGCACCCCGGCCCGGACGCGAGCCCCGAACACCCGGGTGGCGGCGCCCAGGGCCCAGAGGGCGAGGCCGGGGACGAGGGCGACGAGCAGCGCGAACACCACCAGCTGGGCCCCGTCGACCCCGCGGAACACGAAGGTCTCCGGGCTGTTGCCCAGCACGTCGAGCACGGGCTGGGTGATCGCCAGCCCGGTGAGGGCCAACAACTCCGCGCCCCGCCGAAGCTCGGTGGTCCCCCCGGTCAAGGAGCTGATGTTGTCAGGTCGTGCCCGCGAGCCCCGTTCACGCCACCCCCACCCGTTCTGTGTACTGGTATTCGCGCTGGGTCACGAATACGAGTACACAGATCGGGGTCAGCTGGCCTGCTCGACCAGACGGCGGGTGATCACCCTCATGCAGAGGATCTCATCGGACCCCTCGAAGATCGACAGCACCCGGGCGTCGACGAAGTAGCGACTGACCGGGTACTCCTCGGCGTACCCGAAGCCGCCGTGGATCTGCATGGCCTCACGGGTCACCCATTCGGCGGCCTTGCAGACGTACGCCTTGACCATCGACGCCTCGAGCGCGCCCTCGCCCTTGGCCATCAGGCGGGCGACGACATAGCTGAACTGGCGGGCGGCCTGGATGGTGAAAGCCATGCGGCCGAGCTTGGCCTGGGTCAGCTGGTACTCGGCGACGGGCTGGCCGAACACCACCCGGTCCTTGGCGTACTGGCGGGCCTCCTCGTAGGCCGCCTGCATGATGCCGACGGCCCGGGCCGCGGTCTGCAGGCGCCCGTTCTCGAAGCCCTCCATCTGCAGGTAGAAGCCCCGGCCCAGCCCTTCCTCCCCGCCGACCTGGTTCTCGGCGGCCACGAACCAGTTGTCCAAGGCGATCTCATAGGAGTGCATGCCTCGGTAGCCGATGGTGTCGATCGGTCGACCCTCCATCGTCCCGCCGCCCGGCGCGCCGCCGTGGTCGCCGGGCTCCTGGGTCAGCTCGAAGCCGTGGCCGTCGCCCCTCGGCTTGGGGACGACGAACATGGACAGGCCCCGGTGGGTCTTGGACCGGTCGGGGTCGGTGCGGGCCAGCAGCATGAGGACATCGGCCCGGGCGCCGAACGTGCACCACGTCTTGACCCCGTTGATCAGCCAGCCGCCGTCGGTGGGGACGGCGGTGACCTTGATGCCGGCGACGTTGGAACCGAAGTCGGGTTCGGTGACGGCCACGGCGGCCATGACCTCACCGGACGCCAGCTTGGGCAGCCACTCGTGCTTCTGCTCCTCGGTCCCGCCCTTGACCAAGGCCCGGGACAGGATCTCGGGCCGGGTGATGAGCGAGCCGCCACAGCCGAGAGACCCGCGGGACAGCTCTTCGGTGGCCACGACCATGGCCAGGTAGTCCGACTCGCCGCCCTCGGCGAAGCCGCCGTACTCGGCGGGCACCGACAGGCCGAAGCCGCCCAGCTCGGCGATGCCCTGGATGATCTCCTCGGGGACGTCGCCGTTGGTGCGGTGGACGTGCTCGGCGACCGGGCGGATCTTGTCCTCGGCGAACCGCCGGAACGTGTCCCGGACCAGCTCGAACTCTTCGTCCAGGTGCAGTGGGCCGGGCGCTTCGGCCAGCGCGGCCAGGAAGGCGGGATCCCGGTGGGCCGCCACGAACTGGCGGGTGGCGTCCAGTGCCCCGGGCTCGACGCCCCAGTCGGCCTCCCGGCCGTAGAGCTTGCCGGTCAGATCGGCGACGGCGTCGGCGATGTAGGCGCAGGTGATGGCCCCTTCCTCATCACCCTTCCCGCCGTAGTCGAGCAGCGCCCGGCCGGTCTCGACCACCGCCGCGGCGTGGGCCAGGTCGTAGGCGATCACCTGATTGGCGTCGACGCCCCCGTTCGCGGCCAGCGTGGCGATGGCCCGGTCCACCACCGTGCCCGCCAGCTCGATGGCCGACGCGGCGGCCGTCAGATCTCCGGTCATGGCCGGGAACGGTACCGACGCCGCTGTGCGCCGTACCATCCGGGGCCGTGACGACCTACGACCGACCCTTCGGCCGCTACCTCGAGGACTTCGAGGTCGGTGACATCTACAAGCACTGGCCCGGCAAGACCATCACCGAAGCCGAGGACCACCTGTTCTGCATGATCACCATGAACCACCATCCGCTGCACACCAACGCGTGGTTCGCCGAGCACGAGACGGTGCACGGCAAGAACGTGGTCGTGGGCAACCTCGTCTACTCCCTCGTCCTGGGCATGAGCGTCCCGGACGTGTCCGGTTCGGCCATCGCCAACCTGGCCGTGGAGCAGCTGACCCACAAGAAGCCGACGTTCCACGGCGACACCATCTACGCCGAGAGCCGCGTCCTCGATGTCAGGGAGTCGGCCTCCAAGCCCGACCGGGGCGTGGTCACCGTCGAGACGAAGGGCCTCAACCAGGACGGTGAAGAGGTCTGCTACTTCAAGCGCCAGGTCATGGTGTGGAAGAGGGCGGCCGGTCCGGAGCGCCGCCGGCCCTACGACGAGGCCGCGATCTGGGAGTAAGGCCGTGATCAACGAGGCGGCGTCGGTCGGGTTCGGTCGGGGGGCCGACGACTACGTCGCCGCCCGTCCGAGCTACCCGTCGGCGGTCTTCGACCTGCTGGCCGCCGAGCTCGGCCTCGGCCCCGAGACCGACGTGTTGGACCTGGCGGCGGGCACCGGGAAGCTGACCGTGGACCTGGTGGCCCGCGGCGGCCGGGTCATCGCCGTCGAACCGGTCGCCGCCATGCGGGAGCGGCTGGTGGCCCTCCTGCCCGACATCGACGCCCGCGACGGCACGGCCGAAGACCTCCCCCTGGAGGACGCCAGCGTCGACCTGGTCACCGTCGGTCAGGCCTTCCACTGGTTCGACGCCCCGAAGGCCCTGGCCGAGATCCGACGGGTCCTGCGCCCGGGCGGCGGGCTGGCCATGATCTGGAACGTCCGGGACGAGACCGTCGACTGGGTCCGGGAGCTGGGGGAGATCAAGGACGAGGTGGACGGTGGCCCGCCTTATCGCCACCACCGGGACGCGGACTGGGAGGGCCTGGTCGACGCCGACGGTGGCTACGACGCCTACACCGAGGACTGGTTCCCCAACTGGCAGGACGCCTCGGTCGAGGTCGTGGTCGCACGGACCGCGTCGACCAGCTGGATCTCGGCCCTGCCCGACGACCGTCGGGAGGCCGTGCTCGACGACGTGCGGGCGCTGCTGGCGCGGCATCCGGCGACCCGGGGTCGGGACCGGTTCTGGTTCCCCCACGACACGGTCGTGCAGTGGTGCCGCCGGCGCTGATCGCCCCGGGCGTCCTCGCCTGGTGGGCCGGCGAGCGCCGGGACCTGCCGTGGCGCCACACCCGCGACCCCTGGGCGGTCCTGGTCTCGGAGGTGATGCTCCAGCAGACCCAGGTGGAACGGGTCATCCCCAAGTGGGAGACGTTCCTGGACCACTTCCCCGACCCGGCTCGCTGCGCGGCCGCCCCGGTCGGTGCCGTCATCGAGGCCTGGGCCGGGCTGGGCTACAACCGGCGGGGCGTGGCCCTGCACCGTTGCGCCCAGGTCGTGGTCGACGACCACGCCGGCCGCCTGCCGATGGACCTGCCCGCCCTGCTCGCCCTGCCTGGCATCGGCCCGTACACGGCGCGGGCCGTCCTGGCCTTCGCCGGGGAACGCGATGTGGCTGTGGTCGACACCAACGTGGCCCGGGTCCTGGCCCGTCAGGCCGGCCGGCCGCTGCGCCCCTTGGAGGTCCAAGCCGACGCCGACGCTTTGGTCCCCAAGGGTCAAGGGTGGGCCTGGAACCAGGCAATGCTCGATCTCGGGGCCACGGTGTGCCGGGCCCGCACTCCGGCCTGTGACCGATGCCCGGTTGCCACCAGCTGCGTGTGGCGGGGGGGAGCGGGGCCGGATCCCGCCATCGGCTCGGCGGGCGTCGCCGGGCGCCAATCTCGCTTCGAGGGCTCGGACCGGCAGGGCCGCGGGCGGCTGGTCGATGCCCTGCGACAAGGTCCGGTCACCGATGTCGCCGTCGCCGCGGGCTGGCCCCAGGACCCCGAACGGGCCGAGCGGGTGGCCCGGACGCTGGTGGCCGACGGCCTGGCGGTCCGCCACGGCCCCACCCTGGCCCTTCCGTGACCCACCCCCACCCGCCTTCTGGCACCTGGATCTCGCGGTGGGCCACAAACGACAGGTTCCAGAACGGATGGGGGCGGCATCCAACAACCCGGTCCGCGCCGTACTGGTGTTGATGACGCGGGACGACCGGCGGTGAAGGACCTCCAGGAGCTGAGCGACGCCGCGCTCGTGGTGGCGGTCGGCCGCTACCGCCAGGACGCCCTGGCCGAGGCCTACCGGCGTCACGCCGGCTCGGTCACCGCTCTGGCCCGCCGCCTCCTCGGCAGCGAGAACCTGGCCGAAGAGGTCGTCCAGGAGGTCTTCCTCCACCTCTGGAACGCCCCGGACAAGTTCGACCCCGAGCGGGGCACCCTGCGCAGCTACCTGCTGACCCGGGCCCACAGCCGCTCGGTCGACCTGCTGCGTTCGGAGGGCGCCCGCAAGCAGCGCGAGGAGCGGGACGCCAAGCGCACCGCCGACGCCGGCTACGACCTGGAGCGTGAGGTCTGGGACCTCACCGTGTCCGAGGCCGTGTCCACCGCCCTGGCCGACCTGCGGGACGAGGAGCGCTCGCCCATAGTTCTGGCCTACTTCGGCGGCTACACCTATCGGGAGGTGGCCGAGATGTTGGACGAGCCCGAGGGCACGATCAAGGGCCGCATCCGTACCGGGCTCCACCGTCTGCGGGGGGGCCTGCAAGCCGCCGGGATCGGAGTCGAAGGGTGACCGAGCATCAGGACATCGAGGAGCTGCTCGGGGCCTACGCCCTCGACGCGGTCGATCCCGAGGAGGCCCGCCTCGTCGAGGAGCACCTGGTCGAGTGCCCCCGCTGTCGGGCCGAGGTGGCCGCGCACCGCGAGGTGGCGGCCCTGCTGACCAGCGGCACGAGCGATCCGGTGCCGGACGGGGTCTGGGACCGCATCGCCGCGGACCTGGGCGACACCCCGCCCCCCGTGCCCATCGAGGTCGCCTTCGGCCAGCGCCAGGCCCGGAAGACGGCGCTCCGGTCACGCTCGGCCCGGACGTTGGTCGGACTGGCGGCGGCCGCGGCCGTGGTCGTCGTGGCCCTGATGGGCGCCGTGCTGGTCAACCAGCGCACGGAGATCAACGACCTGCGGGGCGAGGCGGCCGCGCCCGACGCCGATCCGGTCCTGGAGGTGCTCCGCGACCCCGCGGCGCAGGTCGTGAGCCTGGACACCGCGGAAGGCACCACGGGGGCCCGTGCCCTCGTGGGCGGCGACGGCGACAGCGTCCTGCTCGCCTCGGGCCTGCCCGACCTGGGCTCGGGCCAGACCTACCAGCTCTGGGGCCTGCCCCAGGGACGGGACTCCATGGTCTCCCTCGGCGTCCTGGGTGCCGACCCCGGGCAGTCCGAGTTCCACGTGGAGGGCGGCATCACGACCCTGGCCATCACCCGGGAGCCCGGTGGCGGATCCACCCAGCCCAGTTCGGAGCCCCTGGTCACCGGCACGCTGGTCTGAATCGCGGCGCCTCCCGACTGGCGCGATGCCCTGACCTGAGTGCGAGGATGGGGACAATGGTCACCCGAACTCGCTCACGCGCCACGTCCCTGATCGCCCTGTTTGCCGTCGTCCTCCTGCTGGCGACCGCCTGCGGCGACGACTCGGGGGACATCAGTGAACTACCGCCCAACGCGACCGCTACTCCCGCCGACGGCGAGACCTCCACCACCGTCGCCGCCGACGAGCCTCCGGGCGAGAGCGCGGCGGCCAGCCTCCGCTCGGACCTGACCGGGCTGTTCGAAGAGCAGGTGTACCTGACCGGCTTCACGGTCCAGTCCGCGGCGGCGGCCGGCGGTGACCTGGCCGACCCGGAAGCGGCGGCGATGGCCGACGCCACCGCGGCCAGCTCGGTCGAGCTGTCCGACACGGTCGGGGCCGCCTACGGCGTGGCCGCCGGTGCCGACTTCAACGAGGTCTGGGACGCGCATCAGGCCGCCTTGGTGGACTTCGGCCTGAGTGGAGGGACCGCGGAGGCGGTGACGACGGCCCGGGACGCCGTGGTGTCGACGCTGGAGGGCTTCGACCCCGAGGGGGACTTCTCCACCGTGGCCGCCGGCCTCGAGGCCAGCGACGGCGAGATGCTGACGACCGTCGAGGAGTTGGCCTCGCGGACGCCTGCGGCCGCCGTGGACCTGCGGGCCGCGGCCGATGAGATGCCCGAGGTGGCCCTCGGCCTGGCCGACACCATCGCGGCCCACAGTGCGCTGGAGGGCGAGGTCGACTCTCCTGAGTCCGCCCTGAGGGCCGACCTCACCGGCCTCATGCAGGAGAGTGCGCTGCTGACCGGCCTGGCCCTCTCCGAGATCGTGCAGGCCGACGGTGACAGCTCCGCCCCCGGCCCTGCCGGGGTCCTGGAGGCCGTCGACGAGAACACCATTGCGTTGGCCGAGGCCATGGAGCCCGAGGACGACGCCCAGCGCGACGCCTTCGGTGAGGCCTGGGGTGGCCACATCGGTGACTTCGAGGACTACACCACCGCGGTGCTGGCCGACGATGCCGCCGGCATCCAGGAGGCCGAGGACGCCATCGTCGCGTTCCGCGACGACCTGGGCGTCATCCTCTCCGACAGCTACCCGGCCTTCACCCGCGAGGCGGTGGCCGAGGAGCTGGTGCCCCACACCGACTCGATCATCGCCCTCTCCGACGCGCTGGTGGCGGAGGCCGACGGCGCCACGCCGATCGAGTCCCCGGACCTCCTCCGGGCGGCGGCCCTCGCCATGCGCGACGCAGCCCGCTACTTCACCGGAGGGCTCACCGCTCCGACCGGCTGATCCGCCGCGCCGCCACGTGTGACAGGTGTCACCTGCGGGTATGCGCAACTTCCCCGTGGGTAGTGTCGAAGAAGGGGGAAACACCATGTTGCCGGGGGACGAACGGTGAACGTCAACTTCTTCGGGGTCCGGGGCTCGACCCCGTGTGCCTGTCGAGAACTGGCCCGCTATGGGGGAAACACCGCCTGCGTGGCCCTCGAGGCCCCCGGTCACGATCCCGTGGTCTTCGACCTCGGCACCGGGCTGCGCTTCTGGGGTGAGACCCAGCCGCAGGACGGCTCGTTCCGGGGCTCGGCGCTGGTGAGCCACCTGCACTGGGACCACGTTCAGGGCCTGCCGTTCTTCGTACCCGTGCTCCGTCCGGGCGCCCGCCTCGACATCTACGGCCCACCCTCGGAGGACATGACCCTCGAGGAGGCCTTCCACCAGTTCCTGCGCCCCCCGTTCTTCCCCGTCGAGATCGACGCCCTCGAGGGCGAGATCGTCTTCCACGACCTGTTCGACGAGACGGTGGTCGTCGGCGACGCCAAAGTGACCAGCCGGCAAGTGCCGCACGTGGGGCTCACGGCGGGTTACCGGGTGGAGTACGCCGGGTTCACCGTGGCCTACGTCAGCGATCACCAGGGTCCGCCTGACGGCAGCATGGAGGTGGTCGACTCGGTCCTCGAGCTGGCCGACGGCGTGGATCTGCTGATCCACGACGCCCAGTACACCAGCGAGGAGTTCGCGGCGAAGGCCCACTGGGGCCACTGCACGATCGACTACGCGGTGAACGTGGCCGAGCAGGCCGGGGCCAAGCGCCTGGCCCTCTTCCACCACGACCCGTCCCACGACGACGTCACCCTCGACGGGCTGGCGGCCGCGGCCACCGCCCAGGGCGAGGCTGTCGGCGTCGAGGTGATCGCCGCCTACGAGGGCCTCACGATCGCCTTCGGGTCGGCCGACGGGTCGGTCGCCGGGCTCGTCGACGCCGACCCCGTACCCCTCTGAGCCACTCGGGCGGGCTCGGATCGGGCCGCTAGCCTGCGCGCTTCGTGAGCGACCCCACCTCTTCTTCCACCGGCCCCGTGATCGACGAGGCCCGCTTTCGGCAGGTCCTGGGCCATTTCCCGACGGGCGTGACCGTCGTCGCGGCCCGCCCGGCCGACCAGCCACCGGTGGGCATGGCCGTCGGCTCGTTCTTCTCGGTGTCCCTGGAACCCGCGTTGGTGGGCTTCTGCCCCGGCAAGTCCTCGTCGAGCTGGCCCAAGATCGAGGCCGCGGGGTCGTTCTGCGTGAACATCCTGGCCGACGACCAGGAGGACGTGGCCCGAGTGTTCGCCGGCAAGGGCGAGGACAAGTTCCAGAGCGTCGGCTGGCGCCCGGCCGGCACCGGTTCGCCGGTCATCCGTGACGTCCTGGCCTGGATCGACTGTGACCTCGAGGACGTGTACGAGGCGGGCGACCACTTCATCGCCACCGGCCGGGTGCACGAGCTGAAGGTCGAGCGCGAGGGCCACCCACTGGTGTTCTTCCGCGGCGGCTACGGCTCCTTCGAGGCGTGACTTGCCGGTCTACGCCCTCGGCGACGCCGAGCCCCAGATCCATCCGACTGCCTATGTGCACCCCGACGCTGTGGTCATCGGCCAGGTCGAGATCGGGGCCGAGTCGACCATCTGGCCGACCGCGGTGCTGCGGGGTGACGACGGTCGGATCCTGATCGGCGGGGCCACGTCGATCCAGGACGGCACGATCATCCACACCACGGCGTTCCAGCCCACGACCGTGGGCAATCGTTGCGTCGTCGGCCACAACGTCCACCTCGAGGGCTGCATCGTCGAGGACGGATCGTTGGTCGGCTCCGGCTCCGTCGTGTTGCACCGGGCGATCGTCAGGGCGGGGTCGTTGGTGGGGGCGAACGCCCTCGTGCCCGGCGGGATGGAGGTCCCCACCGGGGCCATGGCCCTGGGTGTGCCCGCCCGCCTCCGGGAGGACGCGGTGACCCCGGGCCAGTTCGAGGAAGCCGTCCTCAGCTACGTCGAACGGGGCCGTCGCTTCCGGACGGAGCTGCGCCGAATCTCCTGAATGGCCCGCGGGGGCGGTCGGTAGATTTGACGTAATGGTGATCTCTTCCGTTGATGACTCGCGCTCGAGTCGCGATGGGTGGAAGCTGATCAGCGACACCATGCGGGCCCAGTGGAAGGGCATCACCGCGGGGGTGGTGGTGGGCCTGCTCTGGACCGTGGGCAAGGTCGCCACCCCGCTCCTGGTGCGCACGGCCATCGACAAGGGGATCGTCGCCGACGACAGCCAGGCGCTCGTGTTCTGGTCCCTGGGCATCGCCCTGGCAGGGGTCGTGGCGGCGACGTTCACGGGGCTACGCCGCTACCTGGCGTTCCGTGAGAGCCGGTGGGCCGAACTGGTCCTGCGGGACCGGATGTTCGCCCACCTCCAGCGCCTCCACTTCTCCTTCCACGACGAGAACCAGACCGGCGAGCTGATGAGTCGGGCCAACACCGACCTGGCTCAGGTGCAGCAGTTCGTGGTCCTGGTCCCGCTGACCATCTCCAACGCCGTCACGGTGGCCTCGGTGGCGATCATCCTCGGCCTCATCGACCCTGTGCTCACCGTCCTCGCCCTCGGGGGCCTGCCCTTCCTGAACTGGATGGGCAAGCGCTTCTCGACCCAGCTGCACGTGCCCGCCATGGCCATCCAGCGGGAGTCGGCCGAGCTGGCTTCTGTGGTCGAGGAGTCGGTCTCGGGCATCCGTGTGGTCAAGGGCTTCGGCGCGGAGCGGGGCCAGTCCGATCGCCTCCGCCACGAGGCCGACGACGTCTACCGGGAGTCGATGGCCGCGGCCCGGGTCCGCGCCGTCTACCTGCCCGCCATGGAGCTGCTGCCCAACATCGGCCTGGTCGCGGTGCTGGGCTACGGCGGCCACCAGGTCCTGAACGGCAGCCTCAGCCTCGGGTCGTTCGTGGCCTTCAACGTCTACGTCGTGCTGCTGATCTGGCCGTTGCGGATGCTGGGCATGATCATCGCCCAGGCCCAGCGCTCGGCGGCGTCCGCCCAGCGGGTGCACGAGATCCTGGTCACCGATCCTGACATCGCCGACCGCAAGGACGCGGTGAGCCTGCCGCCTCGGGACGACAGCCACCCCGGCGGCGAGGTCTGCTTCGAGGAGGTCGACTTCGGCTACGGAGGCGGGGGCATGCCGGTGCTGGCGGGCTTCGTGCTGCGAGTGGCCCCGGGTGAGTCCGTGGCCCTCGTCGGGGCCACCGGCTCGGGCAAGTCCACCGTGGCCCACCTGCTGCCGCGGTTCTACGACGTCGACGGGGGCCGGGTCCGCCTCGACGGCGTCGACGTGCGGGACGTGAAGCTGGTCGAACTCCGTCGGGCGGTCGGGATCGTCTTCGAGGAGACGTTCCTGTTCCACGACACCGTGGCCGCCAACATCGCCTTCGCCGACGGTTCGGCCGACCAGGACCAGATCGAGCGGGCGGCCCGGCTGGCCGGCGCCCACGAGTTCATCAGCGACCTGCCCGAGGGCTACGGGACGATCGTGGGGGAGCGGGGCTTCTCGCTGTCGGGGGGCCAGCGCCAGCGCCTGGCCATCGCTCGGGCGATCCTGGCCGATCCCCGCGTGCTCATCCTCGACGACGCCACCTCGGCGGTGGATCCGACCAAGGAGCACGAGATCCGTGGCGCCCTGGGCGAGGTCATGGCCGGGCGGAGCACGATCGTCATCGCCCACCGGCCCGCGACCGTGGCCCTGGCCGACCGGGTCGTCCTCGTGGACGAGGGCCGAGTGGCCGCCGACGGGACCCACGAGGAGCTGCTGGCCACCAACGCCCGCTACCGGGAGGTGCTGGCGTCGGCCGCCGGCCCGGACGCGGCCCGGAAGGCGGTGGCCGATGTGGGGTGAGGCCGGCGTCGCCGAGGAGGACATGCTCGACGCCGAGGCGGCCAAGCAGGTCCTGCGGCGGGCGGCTCGCATGCTGGCGCCGTACCGGCGCAAGGTCGTCGTGGCCACGATCCTGCTGTTCGCGTGGACCGGGTCCGTGCTCGCCGGGCCGTTCCTCGTCCGCTACGCCATCGACGACGGGCTGACCGCGCAGGACGTCGGCGCCCTGAACCTGGCCATCGGCCTCTACGTGGCCGTCGCCGTGATCGGCTACGTCGTCTACCGGCGCGTCGTCCTGCTGGTCAGCGTGGTGGGGGAGTCCTTCCTACGGGACATCCGCATCCGGGTGTTCGCCCACCTGATGCGCCTGTCCATGCCGTTCTACGACCGGGAGAAGGCCGGCGTCGTGGTGTCGCGGATGACCTCCGACGTCGAGTCCCTGCAGGAGCTGGTCCAGTTCGGCCTGCTCATGTTCGTGACCAACACCCTGCTGCTGGTCTTCTCGTTCATCGCCTTGGGCGTGGTCTCGTGGCAGCTCCTGCTCGTCTGCCTGGTCGCCCTGCCGCCGGTCGTCCTGGCCAGCATCCGGTTCCAGCGGCAGTCCAACCAGGCCTACCTGGTCGTCCGGGACCGCATCGGCTCCACGCTGTCGGACCTCCAGCAGGGCATCACCGGCGTGCGGGTCATCCAAGCGTTCGGGCGGGAGGACGCGGAGGTCGGGCGGTTCCGCTCGGGCAACCGGACCCTCTACGACGCCCACATGGACTCGGTGCGGATCCAGGCCTGGTACCTGCCGGTCATCGAGTTCGCCGGCATCGGGACGACGGCGGCCGTCGTGGCCGTGGGCGGGTTCCTGGTGTTCGACGATCTGGTGACCCTCGGGACCGTGACCTTCTTCGTCTTGACCCTGTCCAACCTGTTCGAGCCGGTCCAGCAGCTCAGCCAGCTGTTCAACGTCCTGCAGTCGGCCGGAGCCGCCCTCAACAAGCTGTTCGAGCTGCTCGACACGCGGGTCGACGTGCCCGACCGCCCGGGGGCCGTCGACCTGCCCGAGCGGGGCGACCTCGAGGTCGACGGCGTGTCGTTCGCCTACGGCCCGGACCAGGACGAGGTGCTGAGCGACGTGACCCTCTGCCTGGCCTCCGGGGAGCGTCTGGCCCTGGTGGGGCCCACCGGGGCGGGCAAGTCCACGCTGGCCAAGCTGATGGCCCGCCTCTATGACCCGACCGCGGGCACCGTGCGCTTCGGTGGCGTCGACCTGCGGGACAGCCGGATCGGATCCTTGCGGCGCCAGATCGTGGTCGTGCCCCAGGAGGGCTTCCTGTTCGCGGGGACGGTGCGGGACAACGTGCGGGTCGGGCGTCTGGAGGCCACCGACGACGAGGTCGAGGCCGCGGTGCGTGATCTCGGCCTGCTCGAGCGGTTCGAGGCCTTTCCCGAGGGCCTGGAGACCGAGGTCCGGGAGCGGGGTTCCCGCCTGTCGGCGGGGGAGAAGCAGCTGGTCTCGCTGGCCCGGGCCGCGCTGGCCGACCCGGCGGTGCTGGTGCTGGACGAGGCCACGTCCAGCCTGGATCCCGGCACCGAGGCCCTGGTGGAGGCCGCCGTGGTCCGCCTGACCGAGGGCCGCACGGTGATCCTGGTGGCCCACCGCCTGTCGACCGCCGAGCGGGCCGACCGCGTGGCCGTCGTGTCCGGCGGCCGCCTCGTCGAGGTCGGCCCCCACGCCGAGCTCGTGGCCAAGGGCGGCCAGTACGCCGCCATGTTCGCCACCTGGTCAGGCACGACCACCGCCGCCTGACCCGGAAGCTGGCGGGGGGAGCGGGAGGGGGGTGAGTCCTCGAACCCCCCTCGCCCGTGGCCCGATCCGGCTTTGCCGGTCGGGCCACAAGAAGAGCGCGGCCGAGAGGCCGCTCCATCAAGCTCGTCGGCGACGAAGTCGCCGACGACATCAAACGGCGTAGACGTGGTCGAGGTAGGGGATGACGTCGGCGGCGGCCATGGGGCGGGCGAAGAGGAAGCCCTGGGCGGCGTCGCAGCCGAGGGCCTGGAGCTCGGAGACCTGCTCGACGCTCTCGACGCCCTCGGCCACGGCCTCGATCTCGAGGTTGTGGGCCAGGCTGACGATGGCGGCGGCGATGGCGGAGTCCTCGGGGTCGGGACCGAGGCCGTCGATGAACGAGCGGTCCACCTTCAGGAGGTCGACGGGGAAGCTGCGGAGGTGAGGCAAGCGAGGAGAAGCCCGTCCCGAAGTCGTCGATGGCGAGGGCGATCCCGATGTCCTTCAGGCGCAGGAGGGCGACGACGGCGACATCGGTGTCGCCCTGGAGGTCGGACTCGGAGATCTCCAGGCACAGGCGGTGCGGGGCGAGGCCGGACTCGGCGAGGATGTGGCGCACGATGGTCGGGAACTGGTCGTCGGCCAGCTGCCGGGCGGAGATGTTGACGTGCAGGCGGGGGGCCTGGGCCACTTCGGACTGCCAGCCCACGGCGAAGGTGCAGGCGTTGCGCAGGAGCACCGGCCCGAGCTGGTCGATGAGGCCGGTCTGCTCGGCGAGGCCGATGAACTCGTCCGGGGGGAGGGGGCCGCGGGTGGGGTGGTTCCAGCGGGCGAGCGCCTCCATGCCGGTCACCTGGCCGGTGCGCAGGCTGACGAACGGCTGGTAGTGGAGGGTGATGGCGTTGTCCGCCATGGCCCGGCTGAGGTCGTCGGACAGGGCCACCCGATCGGCCACCCGGCGGCGGAGGTCGTCGTCGTAGAGCTCGCAGGCGGGCCCGGCCCAGCTCCTTGGCCCGGTACATGGCGGCGTCGGCCTCCCGCATGAGCCGGGTCGGCGGGGTCCCGGTGTGGGAGAGCGCCACGCCGGCACTGATCGGTCACCGAGTAGTCGCCGCTGGGGAGGGCCATCGGCTGGTTCTCGATGACCTCCGTGACCCGGTGGCCGACGGCCAGCGCGTGGCTGTCGCTCTCGACGCCGTCGAAGAGGACGACGAACTCGTCACCGCCGAGGCGGGCGACCAGGTCGTGGGGCCGCAGGACGGTGCGGATGCGGTCGGCGATCTGGCAGAGCAGGTCGTCGCCGACGTCGTGGCCGCGGGTGTCGTTGACCAGCTTGAAGCGGTCGACGTCGAAGAACAGGAGGGCGACGTGGGTGCCGTCCCGACTGGCCCGGGCCAACGCCTTCTCGAGGTGGTCCAGGAGCTTCGCCCGGTTGGGGAGGCCGGTGAGCGGGTCGTGCAGGGCCCGGTGGGCCCAGGCCTCCTCGATCCGGCGC
Organism: uncultured Microthrixaceae bacterium; assembly: GCA_963725155.1. Lineage (GTDB taxonomy): Bacteria > Actinomycetota > Acidimicrobiia > Acidimicrobiales > DATDAH01 > DATDAH01. The sequence continues at coordinate 76,719 of CAVRXU010000008.1, read as the reverse complement.
CGGTCGGTCATGTCCCGGGCCACCCCGCTGAGCTCGCGGAGGCGGCCGTCCTCGTCCCGCTCGGCCCGCAGGGTCACCTCGACGTAGATCGGGTTGCCGCCCGTCCCCCGCATGGTGAGCTCGCCCTTCCAGATTCCCTTCCGCTCGACCCGGGTCAGGATCTCGGCGTCGAAGCGGCGCAGGGACTCCGCGGTGAACAGGGCCTCGAGCGTCGGTTCGGCGTTCTCGTCGTCGCCGAAGAGGTCCTCGGCCGCGCCGTTGAGGAAGAAGACCCGGCTGTCGTCGGTGATGCGGAACACGGCGTCACTGCTGGACTGCAGGATCGTGGCCGCCCGGGCGGCGGGGTCCGCGGCGTAGGTGACGGCGGCCACGTCGTCGAGGGAACCGATGAGGCCGGTCGGTTGCCCGTCGACGTCGCGGGCGATGGTGGCCCGGAGCTGCACCCGGCGGCGACCACCGTCGCTGTGCTGGGCGCGGAACCAGGTGAGGCAGGGTTCCTGGCGGGTCCAGGCCTCGCGCAGCGCCCGTTCGACCCGGTCGGCGTCGGGGCCGGCGAGCTCGTGGAGGGCCTGACCGATGGCGTCGACCGGGCGCACGCCGGTGAGCTCGCCGACGCGCGGGTTGGCCCAGAGGACCAGGAGGTCCTCGTCGGTGGCGAACACGCCCACCGGCAGCTCGTCGAGGAGGTCGAGCGCGGAGGCGCGTGCGGTCGCGGGTACGTCGGGTACGGCTGCGCTGGCCAACCTTCCTCCCTGCTGCATCGGACCCTTGACCATCGGCAGCGGGGGGAAAACGTCAAGTGGCGGCGCTCGTCGGGGTTGTTACTATCTACGTAGGAGAAATTGCCCGGGTGTCCACGGGCCCAGGAGGCAGTCGTGACCACCAGTGATGTGACTCTCGATCTCTCTCGGTACAAGCTGGGCTGGAGTGACGAAGAGGACTACGTCTTCAAGCCGAAGCGCGGCCTGAACGAGGACATCATCCAGGAGATGTCCTGGATGAAGGGCGAGCCGGACTGGATGCGCAAGTTCCGGCTGAAGTCCTACGCCCAGTTCACCCGGCGGCCCATGCCCAACTGGGGCGGGGACATGACCGGCATCGACTTCGACAACATCTACTACTACATCAAGCCGACCGACCATCAGGTCGACGCCTGGGACGAGCTGCCCGACTCGGTCAAGGACACCTACGAGAAGCTGGGCATCCCCGAGGCCGAGCGCAAGTACCTCGCCGGGGTCACCGCGCAGTACGAGTCCGAGGTCGTCTACCACCGCAACCGCGAGGACCTCGAGCGCCAGGGCGTGATCTTCACGGACATGGACACCGCGCTGCGGGAGCACCCCGAGATCGTCAAGGCGTACTTCGGCAAGGTGATCCCGCCCAACGACAACAAGTTCTCGTCGCTCAACTCGGCCGTCTGGTCGGGCGGGTCGTTCATCTACGTGCCGCCCGGCGTCAACGTCGAGATGCCGCTGCAGGCCTACTTCCGCATCAACGCCGAGAACATGGGCCAGTTCGAGCGGACCCTGATCATCGCCGACGAGGGCAGCCAGGTGCACTACATCGAGGGCTGCTCGGCCCCCGTGTACACCACCGACTCGCTGCACTCGGCCGTGGTCGAGATCATCGTGAAGCCGTCGGCCCGGGTCACCTACACGACCATCCAGAACTGGTCCAACAACGTCTACAACCTGGTCACCAAGCGGGCCCGGGTCGAGACCGAGGGCCACATGGAGTGGATCGACGGCAACATCGGCTCCCGCCTGACCATGAAGTACCCGGCCGTCTACATGGTCGGCCCGAAGGCCTCCGGCGAGGTCCTCTCCGTGGCCTACGCCGGCCCCGGCCAGCACCAGGACGCCGGGGCCAAGATGGTCCACGCCGCCCCGGAGACCACGTCCAAGATCGTGTCCAAGTCCATCTCCAAGGACGGGGGCCGGACCTCGTACCGGGGCCTCGTGCGGGTGGAGGACGACGCCTACGGCTGCAAGAGCCACGTCCAGTGCGACGCCCTCATCCTCGACGACGAGAGCACCTCGGACACCTACCCCTACATGGAGGTCGGGGCCAAGGACGCCGTCGTGGGCCACGAGGCCACTGTCTCGAAGGTGGCCGACGAGCAGCTCTTCTACCTGATGAGCCGCGGCCTCTCCGAGGAGCAGGCCATGGGCATGATCGTCAACGGCTTCATCGAGCCGGTGACCCGCACGCTCCCCATGGAGTACGCCGTCGAGTGGTCCCGTCTCATCGAGCTCCAGATGGAAGGCTCCGTCGGCTGAACCTAGGTCGAGGCATGAGCATCCCGGATCGGGATGCTCATGCCTCGACCTCGTTGGCAGAGCACGTCGGCAACGGTGGCCGCGACCTCTTCGGGGTCGCCGACCACTTCCTCCCACGGAAATCGCAACGTCTGCCAGCCGACGCGGGCGGCCTCGTTGTCCCGGAGGCGGTCCTTGCGAAACACTCGCTGTCGATCGTGCCAGCTACGGCCGTCGGCTTCGAGGATGACCTTCTCGTCGATGTACGCGGCATCGACGATCCCCGTGATGGCCCCTCGCCCGGGGAGCGGAAACTGCCGTTCCGGGTCGGGTAGGCCGGCGGCCCGCAAGCAGTCCAGCAGGCGACGTTCGAGCTCACTCATCGGTGGCAGATAGCCCTTTCCCCGAGCGTCGAGGAGGACGAGCAGCTTGTCGAGACCCCGCTTGCCGGGGCGGTACAGGTCGAAGGTGCAACGGGCGACCGCAGCCTCGGTGACCTTGCGCGCCGCGAGGGCATCGTCGAGGACGATCTCGAGTTGCGCAGGCCGGCAGACCACGGTCAGGTCGACGATTGTCCGCGGCGTTGTGGTCACCGGAAGTCCGCCGAGATCCCAGACGTGCCTCGGCTGAAGGTCGGAGATCTGGTGCACGAAGGCGCCGGGAATCCTTGGGTGCTCCGGGTGGGGCACCGTCAAGACAACGGGACCGGTCCGGAAGCCGGTGAGACGCAGGATCGCGGCCGCGGTCTCGTGTGAGACGACCGAATGGCTGCCGGCCGCCAGATGGGCGATCCACAGCCGTTGGCGGTGAGTCGCCGGTACACCGGCGACGACGTAGACGCCGCGGGTTCCTGTCCGGCGCCATCGGCCCGACTTGAGGCGTCTGTGGATGACCTTGTCGGTCCACCCGGCGGCCAGGAGCTGGTCCCGACAAAGGACACCCTCCTGGCGCTCAGCCCTGCTTTCCGGTTCAGTGTGGATCTACATAGATTTACAGGAAATCTCAACAAAGGTCACGATGGCTTGTGAGGTCGAGGCACAGGCGCCCCAGATCGGGGTGCCAGTGCCTCGACCTCATGCCGCGGGCCCTGACGGGGAGGTCGGTGGGGGTGGGGCGTACGATGGGCGGCATGCCGATGCGGGACGACTGCAAGCACTTCGAGAGTCGCACGTACGGCAACGGCGAGACCGTGCGCAAGTGCGACCTGGACCTGGCGCCCGAGGCCCCGTGGCGCTGCCCGGTCGACTGCCCGAGCTACGTGCGCCGCTCCGACATCGCCTGGCAGGTCGGCACGCAGGTCGCGCCGCCGGCGCCGCCGGCCCCAGCCAGCCTCGGCAAGGACGACAGCGTCGCCCGCCTGCTGGACGAGGCCGAGGACATCATCAATGCCGCCGGGCCGGAGATCCTGGCCGAGCTGGAGCAGGAGAAGAAGGGCCGTCGGGGCCGGCGCAAGCGGCGCCGCAAGGACTGAGCGAACCCGCTCGGCTCAGCCCCCGGTCCAGCCCCTTCTGGCGTCGGTCGGCCACTCGCGCTCCGCCTTGGCCGCCGTTGGGCGCTCGGGCCTCGACCGTAGACTGAGCAACCCTCACCCTCCTCCGGAGCCGACCCTGACCGCCCTGACCCCTGACGCCGCCGCCGCCCTCGCCGGCCCCGACTGGCTCCGTGCTCGTCGGGTCGAGGCTGCGGAGCGTTTCGCAGTGGCGGATCGCCCGAGCCCGGCCGAGGAGGTCTGGCGCTACAGCCGGGTCGACGAGATCGATCTCGACGGGTACGCCCTCGCCCCGAGGGGGGCCGGTGCTGCTCCCGACCTCGCCGATGCCCCCTCCGCCCTGCTGGTCGACGGTCACCTTCGCTCCACCGCCGAGACCTTCCCAGCCGGGGTCGAGGTCGGCCCGCTGGCCGAGGCCAAGGCCGGCGACGAGGCCCTCGGCGGGGTCCTGGGCGACGCCCCCGACGCCTTCGCCGAGCTCAACAACGCCTTCTCGCCCGACCCCCTCCTCGTCCGGGTGGCGCCCGGCACCGTCGTCGACCAGCCGATCGTCGTCCAGGTCCACGCCGCCACCGCCGGAGCGGTCAGCTTCCCCCGGCTCGTCGTCCAGGTCGGCGCCGACGCCCAGGTCACCGTGGTCGAGGTGCAGACCTCGGCGCCCGGCGTGGAGCTCATCGCCGCCGTCACCGAGATCACGGTGGGTGACGCCGCCCGGGCCCGCCACCTCACCGTGCAGGACCTCGACCCCGGTACCTGGCAGGTGGCGACCCAGGTCAGCCAGGTCGGGGCCAGCGCCGACTTTCTGGCCGCCGGTGCGGCCATGGGCGGGGCCTACGCCCGTCTGCGGACCGACTGTCGCCTGGTGGGCCGGGGTGCGACCGGCACGCTCCTGGCCGCCTACCTCGGGCGGGACGAGCAGATGATGGACTTCCGGACCTTCCAGGACCACGCCGCGCCGGACACCACCAGCGAGCTGCTCTTCAAGGGGGCCCTGGCCGACCACGCCCGCTCCGTCTACACCGGCCTCATCCGCGTCCGCCCCAACGCTCGGGGCACCGAAGCCTTCCAGACGAACCGCAACCTCAAGCTCTCCGAGCACGCCTGGGCCGAGTCGGTGCCCAACCTGGAGATCGAGAACAACGACGTGAAGTGCTCCCACGCCTCCGCGGTCGGGCCGGTCGACCCCGAGCAGCGCTTCTACCTCGAGAGCCGTGGCGTGCCCACCGACGAGGCCGAGAAGCTGATCGTGGCCGGGTTCTTCGACGAGGTGCTCAGTCGCTTCCCTGATCAGGGCATGGCCGACCTGGTGCGGGCCGAGATCGCCGGCACCCTCGAGGTGGTGGCATGACCCGCCTCTGTGGGCGTGACGACCTCGACCCCGGCGAGGCCCGACGCTTCGACGTCGACGGCCACCCCATCGCGCTAGTGCGCATCGGCGACGAGTTCCACGCCATCGGCGACACCTGCTCTCACGCCGACTTCTCGCTGTCGGAGGGCTTCATCGACGCCGACGAGTGCACCATCGAGTGTTGGAAGCACGGCAGCGCCTTCAACCTGTGCACCGGTGAGCCCGAGTCGCTCCCCGCCACCCGGCCGGTCCCGGTGTACGCGGTGACCGTCGACGGCGACGACGTGTTGGTGACCGTGCCATGAGCGAGCTGGTGATCCAGGGCCTCGAGGCCGGCATCGGCGGCAAGCCCATCCTGCGGGGCCTCGACCTCACCGTGAAGGGCGGCGAGGTCCATGCCGTCATGGGCCCCAACGGCTCGGGCAAGTCGACCCTCTCCCACGTGGTCATGGGCCGCCCCGGCTACGAGGTCACCGGAGGCACGGTGACGATGGACGGCCAGGACGTGCTGGCCATGGCGCCGTGGCAGCGGGCGCAGGCCGGGCTCTTCCTGGCCATGCAGTACCCGACCGAGGTCCCGGGCGTGTCCCTGGAGGCCCTCTTCGGCGCGGCGGTGACCGCCGCCGGCGGCGACATCGCCGACATCCGGGAGCGCATGGTGATCGAGGCCGAGCGCATCGGCTTCGACGAGCGCTTCCTGGCCCGGCCCCTCAACGTCGACCTGTCGGGAGGCGAGCAGAAGCGCAACGAGACGCTCCAGCTGGGCGTGCTCCTGCCCAAGATCGCCATCCTCGACGAGTTGGACTCGGGCCTCGACATCGACGCCCTGCGCACCTGCAGCCGCCGCATCGAGGAGGCCACCCACGAAGACGGCCTCGGCGTGCTGGCCATCACCCACTACAGCCGTCTGTTCACCGAGCTGCACCCCGATCGCGTCCACATCCTGGTCGACGGCCGGTTCGTGGCCGAGGGGGGCGACGAGCTGGCCGCCGAGCTGGAGGCCGATGGCTACGCCCGCTTCGGCGTCGAGTCCGAGGAAGAGACCGCCGCCGTGCCCGATCCTTTCGCTGATCCATTTGCCGACCCGCTCGTGTGAGGTGACCGTGCCCGACCGACTGACCGACGACGAGCTGACCGAGGCCCTGGCCACCCTGCCGAACTGGTCGGTGGTCGACGGCAAGCTGCACCGCGAGATCGTCCTGGCCGACTTCGCTGAGGCCTTCGGCCTGATGGCGCAGGTGGCGGTGTGGGCCGAGCGCCTCAACCACCACCCCGAGTGGTCCAACGTCTACAACCGGGTCAGCATCGACCTGGTGACCCACGACGCCGGCGGCCTGACCGAGCTCGATGTCTCGCTGGCCAGTCGGGTCGACCGCGCTTTGGGCGAGTAGCCCGGCGTGATCCTGGACGCCGAGGGCCTCGACGCGGGGTCGCGCCTACCGGCCGACGTCTGCATCCTCGGCGCCGGCGCGGCGGGGATCACCCTGGCCCGAGAGCTGGAAGGCACGGGCCTGCAGGTCGTGGTCCTGGAGAGCGGGGCCGAGACCCTCGAGCCCGACATCCAGGACCTGGCCCGAGGCGAGTCGGTGGGCGAGACCCTCGGCTTCTCGGACAACCCCGCCACCCTGGACAGCATCCGCCTGCGCCAGCTCGGGGGGACGACCAACCACTGGGCCGGGTTCTGCCGGCCCTACGACGAGGTCGACTTCGAGGTCCGTCCCGCGCTGGCGCGCTCGGGCTGGCCCATCACCCGGGCGGACATGGACCCGTGGTACCAGGCCGCTCACCCCGTCCTCGGTCTCGGGCCTTACCGCTTCGACTGGGAGTACTGGGTCGAGGAGCAGGGCGGGGGCGAGCCCCTGATCGACACCCCCCTGGTGCAGACCGGCGTGTACCAGATCCGCGACACCCGCTTCGGGCCGATGTACCGGGACGAGCTCGAGGCCGCGGCCGACGTCACGGTGTACCTGCGGGCCAACGCCGTGGACCTCCGCCTCGACGCCGCCGGCGACCGGGTCGTGGAGATCCGGGCCAAGACCCTGGGCGGGGTCGAGTTCAGCGTCGTCGATCCCCGGGTCGTCGTGGTCGCCCTCGGGGGCATCGAGAACCCCCGCCTCCTGCTGGCCAGCAACAGCCAGCGCCCCGCGGGCCTCGGCAACGAAGCCGACCTGGTGGGACGGAACTTCTGCGAGCACTTCGCGGTGCCGGCGGCCATCGCCGTCACCGGCAACGACCCGGCCGCTCTCAGCGCCCTGTTCGAGGCCGACCAGGGCGCCGCGGAGGGCACGCTGCGCATCAAGGGCGACGTGGCCCTGACCTCGGCCGCGGTCCGTGACCGCGGGCTGCTGTCGCTCGGCTGCCAGCTCGTGGTCGGGGCCTACGCCGAGGAGCGACCTCGGGCCATCAGCGGCCTCGGGATCAGCCAGGTGGCGGCCGTGGCCCAGGCCACCGGCACCGACGCCCCCCGCTCGTCGCTCTACTTCCTGGCCACCGCCGAACAGGAGCTGAACCCCGACTCCCGTGTCCGCCTCGGCTCTGAGCTCGACCCGCTGGGGATGCCCCGGGTCGAGCTGGACTGGCAGTTCACCGAGCGGGACCGCTCGTCGATCCTGGAGGGCATGGCCATCATCGGCGACGAGCTGGCCCGTACCGGCCTCGGTCGACTGCAGCTGACTCCCGGCACGATCACCTTCGAGCGCACCGACGGCATCCGCCCGTACGTCGGGGGCCTGGCCATCGACGCCGACGCCGCCGACCCCGAGGGCTTCGAGCTGGGCCTCGGCTTCCACCACATGTGCACCACCCGCATGGCCGCCGATTCGGCCGAGGGGGTGGTCGACGCCGACCTGCGGGTGCACACGGTCGACAACCTGTATGTGACCGGCTCCTCCTCGTTCGGCACCGCCGGCGCCTCCACGCCGACCTACACGCTGGTGGCGCTGACCCTGCGCCTGGCCGACCACCTGCAGCAGGACGTCCTGACGTGAGTCCGGACCGACGCTCGGTGCTGAAGGGCCTCGGCGCCGCCGTGGTCGTCGTCGGCGGTGGCGTGGTCGGCTGGCAGCTGCTGGACGACGACGACGCTCCGGCCTCGCCCACGACGACGGAGCCGCCCCCGCCCGAACCCACCTCGTCGCTGGCCGAAGCCCTCGCGGCGGTGGGAGGCCGCTACCTGGAGGTCGCCCCCGACGAGGCCGACGAGCAGGTGCTGCTGGCGGCGCTCCCGGCGTTGGACGGGACGGTGCCCGAGCGGCCGGGCCAAGGCCTCCGGGTCCTCGCCCCCCAGGCGGCCGAGGACCACGCGACCGGCGAAGTGATCGCGCTCGACGGCTGGGTGCTCTCCTTGACCGAGACCCGAGCGTCTGCCCTCTACGCCCTCTAGCGCGCCGACGGGTCCCGGTCCGCTCATTTCCTGACGCCCTGAGCCGATTGGTCCTCGCACCGTCGCCAGGGCTGATGGCGGCCACACGAGGAACGAGCCGAGCCATCCCCGACGCGACTGTCGCCCCTAATTACATTGTTGCCACTTGCAGATGGCTGGCCGCCTGCAGTGATTCATTCGCCACCGCCAGCGCGGTGGATGTCGGGCGGGAGAGGGGGCAGCGCGCCGGCGCCGGCCTCCGGCAACCCCACCGATCGACTCACAGAGAATGGTGGAGAGCTTGATGCACCGCAGCACGAGGACACCCGCGGAGATCCGCATGAGCGGTCGTCGGGTCGTGAAGGTCGCCGTGATGACGGTGCTGGCGCTCGTGGCCGGGCTGGTCAACGCCGCATTCGTGGCCCCCTCGGCGAGCGCCGACCCGGTGCCGCCTGTCCCCGCGGTCACCTACACGCCGGGTGACATCGACGGCCAGAACGGCTGGGCGGGCACCGGCGGCGGCAACATCGAGAACTCGCTGGACCAGACGGTCGTCGCCAACACGAGCGCGCCGGGCTCCTTCAACGAGCAGTCGTGGCGGTTCTCGAACTCGGTGACGAGCGGCGCGTTCGACAACCAGCCCTTCAGCCCGTCTGTCGACGAGGCTGGTGAGACCGCGGCCGAGGGTGGTGGCCTCTCCGGCGGCTCCCGCTCCAGCCAGTTCGTCGCCGAGTGGGACTTCGCCTCGGCCCAGCCCGGCGCGGCGCAGCCCGGGCTCGGCATCACCGGCAGCCCCGACCGGGGTGACGGCGCCCGCATGAGCTGGGTGCGGATGGAGGACACCCCTGGTGGCCTTCAGGTCCTCTTCAACGACTACCAGCACGATGTGGATCCGGAGTGCGACGACATCGGTGGCTTCGTCCAGACGCCGATCGCGACCGGCCTCAACCGGGGTACGGCCCACCACATCCGCATCGAGATGGACTTCGTCGACGGCCCCGCCAACGATGTCGTCCGGGTCTACGTCGACGGCGCGCTGGCCCACACGGGTACGAGCTGGGAGGACTACTTCCGTGACTGCGAGGGCAACCAGACCCGGACCGTGGACTCGCTGCTGTTCCGTTCGAGCGGCGCGGCGGCCCCGGCGAACGCCGGCAAGGGCTTCCTGATCGACAACGTCGCGCTCACGTCGGGGGCCACGGCGTTCTCCACCGGCTTCGAGCCAATCGTGACCAACACCAGCACCACCACGGTCGTCACGGAGGTCGACGACGTCGATTGGTTCGCCGCCGACACGCGGCCCGGAGGCCTCCTGGAGTTCGCCAAGCCGCCTTACGGCGGCAGCATCGGTGATGGCGCGGCCGTCCTCTCCACGACCGCATCCGGCTCGGCGAAGGTCCAGCTCCTCACTGACGAGTATGGCGACGACGGGGGCACCCTCCTGTCCGACATCGACGCCCTCAGCTACTCGACCTACCGGGTGACGGCGCCGCCGGCGTCGCCGGCCCTGCCCGCCCTCAACCTGCGGATCGACCGGGACAACGACGATGTCGTCGACGCCTACCTGGTCTATGAGCCCTACCAGGACCTGGGCAACGCCGCCGTGCAGGACGGCGTGTGGCAGACCTGGAACGCCATCCGGGGCGGGGCCGCCAAGTGGTGGTCCGGGCAGCTCCCCGGCTGTGGCCAGGCCACGCCGTGCCCGTGGTCGACCATCCTGGGCAACTGGCCGCTGGCCCGGGTCCTCGAGGACCCGGACTCGCCCCTCAACTCGCCCAGTGCGCCTCCGGGCCCGCTGAACGGCAGCCTGGGGGCCAACCTCGGTTCGGGCAACCCCAGCGTGACCGCGGCCGTCGACGGCCTGACGGTGACGGTCAACGGCGATCGCCAGGTCTTCGACTTCGATGCGATCTTCGCTCCCGCGGTCCCCACCGGGCTCACGGCCACGCCGGGTGACGGCATCGTCGACCTGAGCTGGGATGCGCCCGCCGACGACGGCGGCAGCCCCATAACGACCTACCACGTCTACCGCGACGGGGTCGAGGTGGGCACGACCTCGGGTGACACCACGTTCCAGGACACCACCGCCAACGGCGCCGTGCCCAGCAGCGTCGCCTACAGCTACACGGTCTCAGCCGAGAACGCGGTGGGCGAGGGCGACGAGAGCGCGGCGGCGACGGTCACGGTCAACCTGTTCTGGGAGGGTTACGAGTGGGACGTCGAGAACGGCACGGCCGTGATCAACCTCGGCGGTGGCGTGGACCTGGCCCGCTTCGCGGCCGGTGAGTCCTGGATCCGGCTGGTCAGCCCGCCACTGATCAACGGCAACAGCACGCCGTGGGTCGAGTTCTCCTACCACGACGACGGCGATTCCTGGCAGGGCATCGACATGTTCGTCGACTCGACGGGGGCGGCGCCGAACCCGCGGCTGTCGGCCGGCTCGCTCTTCACGGCCGAACGCCTGGGCTACGCCCGGTACACCGATGGCGGCACGCAGGAGCAGATCGTCTTCGCCAGCTCGGACAACGGCGGCGCCTCGCCCCGGACGGCAGGTGACCACACGATCTACGCCGGTCAGACGGCCACCGGCCGCATCGACTACCGGGCCGACGGCGACTGGTCGTCGACCGACTTCCTGATCGGCCACGGCGCGCCGTTCGCCTTCAACGACGTGCTCCTGCGTTGGCGCTGCAGCCCGACGCCCTCCGTCACCTGGGAGCGCCCGTGTGACGGCGGGGAGACGACCACGTTCAACTCGTTCGCCGCCGGCGACGACCACGACGACGACTCTCCCCAGATCACCATCACGACACCGGACGACGGCGCCGAGTACGAAGTCGGCGAGAGCGTGACGGCCGACTACGAGTGCACGGACGCCACTGGGGTCGCGACCTGCGACGGTCCGGTGGCTGACGGCGCCGCCATCGACACGTCACAGGCAGGGGACCACCAGTTCACCGTCGACGCCAAGGACGACATCGGCAACCAGGCCAGCCTCACCCACAACTACACGGTGCTGGACGTCACGGACCCGACGGTGACCATCACGTCCCCCGAGGACGGTGCGTTCTACTACCAGGGTGAGTTCGTCGAGGCGGACTACACCTGTGCCGACGACGAGTCGGGTTCCTCCGGCCTGGCCTCCTGTGTGGGGACGGTCGACGACGGCGACCGGGTCGACACCTCGGTCCCGGGAGACCACGAGTTCACCGTGACGGCCGAGGACGGCGACGGCAATGTGACCGCGGTGACCCACACCTACACGGTCGATGTCACCGCCCCGACGATCACCATCACGACGCCTGAGGATGGCGGGACCTACAACCGCGGCTCGTCGGTGCCGGCGGACTTCACCTGCACCGATGACGTCGGGGGCTCCGGGGTCGCCTCCTGCTTCGGCACGGTCCCGGACGGGGTGCCGATCGACACCACCGACCTCGGTCAGTTCAACTTCTTCGTGCTGGCCCTCGACCACGTCGGCAACCTGTCGGTCGTGGTTCACACCTACACCGTGGTCGACGGCACGGATCCGAGCGTGACGATCGACTCGCCCCAGGACGGCGCCACCTTCGAGCTCGGCCAATCCGTGTCCGCGGACTACTCCTGCGAGGACGAGGTCGGTGGATCCGGTCTCGATTCCTGCGTGGGGACCGTGGCCAACGGCGCGGCCATCGACACCTCCACGCTCGGGGCCCACGACTTCACGGTCACCGCCACCGACAACGCGGGCAATGAAGCCGAGCTGACGAACTCCTACACCGTGGTCGACGAGACCGATCCCGAGATCACCATCACCTCGCCGGCTGACGGTGCCGTGTTCGAGATCGGGGAGAGCGTGACCGTGGACTTCGCGTGCACGGACGTCTCCGGCGTGGCCTCCTGTGTCGGCTCGTCGGCCGACGGGGCCACCCTCGACACGACGACGCCCGGGCACTACCAGTTCACCGTCGATGCCGAGGACAACGTCGGCAACACCGCGACGCTGACCCACGACTACACGGTTCGGGAGGCAGGCGCTCCGACGGTCGAGATCACCTCACCGGCGGACGGCGCGGTCTACGCCCAGGGCCAGCTCGTGATCGCGGACTATGTCTGCGAGGACGAGGTCGGCGGTTCCGGCATCGCCTCCTGCGTGGGTCCGGCCGATGACGGCGACCCGGTCGCCACCTCGGTCCCCGGTGCGCACGAGTTCACCGTCACGGCCACCGACAACGACGGCAACGAGACCGCGGTGACGAACACCTACACGGTGGATGCATCGGCGCCGACGATCACCATCACCACGCCGGCTGATGGCGGGACCTACGACCGTGGCTCGTCGGTGCCGGCGGACTACGCCTGCACCGACACCGGAGGTTCGACGGTTGCGGTCTGCCTCGGCACCGTGCCGGACGGGGTGGCGATCTCCACGGCCACCCTCGGTACTCACTCGTTCTCCGTGTTCGCCATGGATGCCGTGGGCAACCTGACCCTGAAGGTGCACACCTACACCGTCGTCGATGCCACTGACCCGACCGTGACGATCACGTCGCCGCCGGACGGCGCCATCTACCAGGTGGGCGAGGTGGCGACGGCGGAGTTCCTCTGCGCCGATGAGGCCGGTGGGTCCGGTCTGGCGTCCTGTGTCGGCGATGTCGCCGATGGCGCCGACATCGACACCTCGACCGTCGGGTCCCACGACTTCACGGTCACGGCCACCGACGGCGTCGGCAACGAGACCGAGGTGACCAACACGTACACCGTGGTCGCCCGGCCCCTCTGCCAGGGCGAGTCCGTCACCGTGGACCTGAGCCTCGGCGAGGTGCCCACGGGCGGCCCTGACGTGATCCGAGGGACGGACTCCGCCGACTTCATCGACGCCCTGGGTGGCGACGACGTCGTCTGCGGGCTCGGTGGCGCCGACATCATCACCCTGGGCCTGGGTGACGACGTCGCCAATGGCGGGCGCCAGGGCGATCAGATCAGCGGCGCGGGGGGCGACGACCACCTCATCGGCAGCTACGCCAACGACATCCTCAAGGGGAACGGGGGCAACGACCTGATCGCCGCCGGCATGGGCTACGACCAGCTGCTCGGTGGTCAGAACAACGACCGTCTGATCGGTGGTCCCCAGCAGGACGACTGCAACGGCGGGACCGAGATCGACACCGCCCAACAGTGCGAGGTGCAGACCAACATCCCCTGAGCGACTGATCGACCTGTGCGCTCCCTCCCGGGGGCGCACAGGTTGCTGTTCGGCACTGGGTCAGGTGGAGCGTTCGGCTCGGGGGGCGACGGGGGTCGTGGTGATGGCCAGGACGGCCTGAAGGGCCTCGCGTGCGGCCAGGTCGGGGGGCCAGGCGGCGACCAGGCGATCGGGGCCGAGGGGGTGGCCGGCCACCCAGTGGACCAGGTGGTGCACGGTGGGTTGGGGCTGCTCGTTCTCGCCGAAGAGCACCTCGTTCAGCTTCTCCCCGATGCGGAGCCCGGTGAAGCGGACCTCGACCGGGGGGTCGACCGAATCGGCCACCCGGCGGGCCATCTCGACGATGCGCACGGGCTCACCCATGTCGAGCACGAGGACCTCGCCGTCCCGGCCGATCGCCCCGGCCTGGATGACCAGCTCGACCGCCTCTTCGACGGTCATGAAGAACCGGGTGACGTCCTCATCGGTCACGGTGATCGGACCGCCGGCGTCGAGCTGGTGCTGGAAGGTGGTCAGCACCGAGCCCCGACTGCCGAGCACGTTGCCGAAGCGCACCGACACGTAGGTCCCATCCGCCTCCTGGGCGATCCCCGCGGTGAGGCGCTCGGCCAGGAGCTTGGTGCGGCCCAGGACGTTGACCGGATCGGCCGCCTTGTCGGTCGAGACGTTGATCAGGCGCTCGACGCCGGTCACCCGGGCGGCCTCGAGGACATTCCTCGTGCCCCAGACGTTGGTCTTCACCCCCTCCTCGGCGTGGAGCTCGAGCAGGGGCACGTGCTTCAGCGCGGCGGCGTGGAACACGACCTCGGGTCGGAACCGCCGGAACACCTCGAGCATCCGCTCGGCGTCGCGGATGTCGGCCACCACCAGCCGCTCGTCGTCCACCCGCGCTTCGCCGTCGAGGCCCAGTTGCAGGGCGTGGAGGGAGGACTCGTCGCGATCGACCATGACCAACTCGGCGGGGGCGTATCCGGCGATCTGGCGACAGAGCTCCGAGCCGATGGAGCCTCCGGCCCCGGTCACCAGCACTCGACGTTCGGAGAGATAGCCGGCGATGGCGGCGCTGTCCAGGTCCAGCTCGTGACGACCGAGCAGGTCGGTGATGGTCACCGCCCGGACGTCGCTCACCCGGATCTTGTTCTCGGCCAGCTCCCACAGCGGGGGGAGGACCCGCACGTCGAGGCCCGCCTGCTCGCCCTCGGCGACGACGGCGCGCACGAGGTCGCTGGTGGCGCTGGGTATGGCCAGGACGACGATCCCAGCGCTGTGGCGGTGAGCCACCTCGGCCAGATCCTGGCCGGTGCCGTCGACGGCGACGTGTCGGGCCAATCGGTGCTGCTGCTTTCGGGGATCGTCGTCGACCGCCGCCACCGGGAGCAGCGGGCTGCGGCGATCGCTGGTCATGGCCCGCACCAGCTGGTGGCCGGCGTCGCCAGCGCCGTAGATGATGGTCCGCTGGGCCAGCTCACGGTCTGGACGGCGCAGGCTCTCGAGGTACAGGCGCCAGCCGTAGCGGACGGCGCCCATGGTGACGAGGGCGACGAGCCCCGAGATCACCACGGCGCCGCTGGGGACGAGGTGCGGATCGGGGACGAGGTTGATGACGAACACCAGGGCGGTCGTGATCGCCACGGCGGCCACGAGGTTGGCCACCTCTTCGAAGCTGCCGAACCGCCATCGTCCGGTGTAGAGGCCCTGCCACCGGCCGAGGCCGACCTGGACGCCGGCGGCGAAGACGGCGAGGAGGGCAAGGTCCGAACCGTCCACGTGCGAGAAGCTGAACTCGTACCGCAACCAGCAGGAGAAGGTGAGGGCCAGGGGCCACACCAGGGCGTCGGTCAGGGCGGTGAGCGGTCCCCGGTGGGCTTCGGCCCACTGGAGGACACGCTGCCGGCGCCCGATCGTCGGCGAGGGCTCCGGACCCTCGATCATCCCGGCCGGCTCGTCCGCCAAGGGCCTACAGCCCGCTCTTCGCCTGGCCCGGTCACAGCCTTTGCAGCATAGGGAGTGGGGGCCCGCGGTCGAGGCACCCCCTCGGTGGGGCTCTCGGTCACCTCATCGCTCTGTACGGAAAGACCCAGCGGGGTCAGCAGGACGAGGAAGAACGGGAACAGCTGGGCCCGTTGGCGGACGAGGATGCCGAAGTTGTTGAAGCTGGAGAAGGCCACGATGAACGCCATCGTGAAGACAAGGCAGTAGAGGACATACGGCTGACGCATCATCGTCTTCGGTAATGCCCAGAGTTGTCGCCACGAGAGGAGCATCAGGCCGAACAGGACCATGCCCTCGGCTGCCGTGATGAGTCCCTGCGTGTTGCCCGCTTCCCAGAGGAAGGGGCGGAACAGGATGGTGATCGCGGCGAGCGGGACGTCGGCAGGGGAGCTCACCCGGGTGGCCTCGAACTTCGAGCCGCCTTGGCCGGTCTGGGTCTCGTTCGTCGTTGCCACTTCCTGTGCCCCTTCGGCGTCGAGGCGTTCGATGCCGAAGAAGGTCTCGGCTTGGGAGACGACGGCGAGGAGCACGACGATCAGCACCGCGAAGCCGATGGCCCGGACGAAGGGGCTGAGCCCCAGTCGATTGCGTCCACTCGGTCGCACCAGCCAGGCGGGGCCGAGGGCAGCCAGGACGATGAGGGCCATGTGGGGGCGCACGACCGAGGCGCCCCACAACCCGAGCCCGAGCGGGACCAGGCCGCTCACGCGATGCGTGAACAGGCGGGCTGCGCCGTAGGAGGCGAGGCCGAGCACGAAGACCATCCAGGCCTCCTTGCCGATGCTGGAGGGCCAGAACACCAGTGTCGGCAGGAAGAAGAGGAGGAGGTCGTAGCGTCGGTGATCGGCGTCGGGTAGGGCGATGCGGATCGCCCGGCTGAAGAGGATCAGGCCCAGGAAGGCGACCCAGGCGAAGAGGATGAAGCCGGCGAGCTGGCCCCGGGGGAGGACGGTGTACGCCAGGCCGCTCAGGATCTCGACGAAACGGGTGCCTGAGACCTCGCCGAACGCGTAGTTGCCGTGCTTGATCTGGTCGGCGAGCTGGAGCCCGACGTCGTAGTAGTTGGCGGCGTCGCCGGCGCCCTGGTACACGTCGTAGAGCACCGTGTACCGCATGTAGGCCCCGATCATCTTGGCCACGAACGCGGCCAGGAGGAGGGTGGTGAGACCACGGTCCCCGTCGAGGCGGCCGAGCACGACGGCGATGGGAATGGTCAGGGCCAGCAGCACGGTGACGGTGATCAGGGCGCCGAGCTGATCCGAGCTCAGGTGACTCAGCCGTTGCGCGCCGACCAGCAACACGGCGCCGACGACGACGAGACCCACCATCGGCGCCAGCGACGGCCGACTCGTGGACGTACGGCTGGCGAGTTGGTTCATGGGAGCGGGGGGAATGACCAGGCGTCGGTCGACATCCCGATCGGGCCGATCGTACCGGTCCCTAGTGGCTGGCCCCGGGAGCGCGGCGAATCGTCATCGGGGACGGAGGCGCCCGACGGCTCGTTGCAGGTGATCACGTCGGTCCAGCCCGCGGCTGCGCAGGTAGTCGGGATGGGGCCAAGCGACCGCTCGTAGGTAGGCGACGCGGTCGGAGAGGCCAGGGATGACGACCAGGGCCGCCAGGTGACGGGTCGTAGCCCCGGCCGGCGCCGGTCTGGGCGGCGAGCAGGAGGCGGTCGAGTCGCGGCAGCCGGTAGGAGCTCGCCCAGGTGACGAGCGGAGGCGTGGCCGAAGGGGCCAGCACGTCCCACGCCATCATCACGCCCCGGGCGAGGACGCCCTCCGCCCGCCACCGACGGGCGAACCGCAGCACCTCGTCGAACGGGGGGTCCAGGGTCAGGAGGATCTGGGCCACATCACGGACGGCGGCGAGACGGGGAGGCCAGTCACCCATCACCGCGGCGTACGCGGCGTGGATGAGCTGCTGGCTGGGCGGGAGGGCCTGGAGACGGTGCCCGCCGAGGGTGAAGGGCTGGCCCGGGACGAAGAGGTCCTCGAGCTCGACGGTCAGCCCCAGCGCGCCCTGCGCGAACGTGCGGTGGAGGTCGAGCTCGGGGCCGCCCGGGGCCTGCAGCAGGGCCTCCTTGCCGAAGCGGTCGTCAAATCCCGGCCGGAGCTCGGCCTCGACCCTGGAGAGACCCAGTGCAGGCTCCAACACCCTCACCGCCGCCGTCAGAGAGGCCCCGGGGACGAGCAGGTCCACGTCGCCGAACACCCGCCAGGCCGGGTCGGGATAGGCGAGATGGGCCAGGGCCACGCCCTTCAGGACCCGATGCTCCAGGCCGGCGGCGTCGAGCGCGGTGGTGGCGTCGACGAGCAGTCGCTCGACCCGCAGGGCATGGGCCAGCCAGGCCTCGAGGTGCTCCTCGACCCGGTCGTGTTGACCGGCGGTGACGGCCAGGGCACCGTCCCGTACCGCCACCCCGATGAGGCCGAGGAGACGGTGCTGCTCACACTGCGCGAGCAGCTCCTCGAACTCGCCGTCACCGAGCAGGCCGTGGGCCGGGGTCGCCGGCGTCCCCGGCAACCCATGGGCGGCGATTCGAGCAGGGAGAACCGACGGGGTTGGTGGCGCCTCGTCCTCCATGACGGCCTCATCCTGCCAGCG
Organism: uncultured Microthrixaceae bacterium; assembly: GCA_963725155.1. GTDB lineage: Bacteria > Actinomycetota > Acidimicrobiia > Acidimicrobiales > DATDAH01 > DATDAH01. The sequence continues at coordinate 58,479 of CAVRXU010000008.1, read as the reverse complement.
GGGCGTCAGCACCGCCGCCGGCGGATGCCAGGTTCGCGGCAACCGCATGGCTACCATCAGCTCCGGGCCGCTCGGGCTTCAGGTGACAAGGAGTCGGGGAAAGGTCAGGCGATGGCAGAGGAGACCGGCGCCACGTTTGGGTCGTCGGTCGGTCGTCGAGCCATCATCAAGCGGGCGGCTGCCGCGGGCGCGTTGGCGTGGACGGCGCCGATCATCGTCGACAGCTTCGCCAGCCCCGCCGCCGCCGCCAGTTGTGCAAGGGGCAATTACTACATCGTCCTCCAGAGCACGACGGTCAACGTCTTCACGCCACAGCCGTTGGTCGCCAGCTGCTCGGGGACCGGCTCACTGACCACGATGGCCGCCATGGGCATGACCGTCACGGGCGGGCCGATGACTCACCTCGCGGCTGACCCCGGGAGCATCAATCCGGTGGTCATCACGATGAATGCCACGACCTGCAGCAACTGCCGGATCACCGTGGTGAAGGCGTACATGCACAACATCGGGGCCGCCAACTGCCCTGCACTCCCCTGCCAGACCGCGGCGGCAACCGGCCACCTCGTGGTCAGCGCCGGTGCACTGAACACGAAGTCGGTGACGGTCAGGCCATCGACCGTCCCGGTGGCTCCGTGTGCGACCGCCACCCACTGGGGAGCGGCCATGGGTTCGCCGACCAACTACATGTTCATCCAGATCAACTGCTACTGACGACGCGGTCGCCGGGATCGGCTCCGCCCCACTGTCGCTAGCCTCCGGCGCGGTGGTCGGCGAGCCCTCTTTCGACGCTCTAGGCCTCTCGTTCTCGGTGACCTGCGACGAGCCCGCGCTTGCGGCCCGTCTCGACGAGATCCTCGGCCCGTTCGCCTCGGACGGTCCGGTCCAGCACCGGTACGTCCTGGGCCCTGCGGGTGGGATCGCTCCGGAGCTTCCCTACGAAGTGCATGTTCGACGACGAGCGGGTGGCCGGCCTGGCGACCCGGTGGGCGATGGTGGACGCCCTCGTGCACGACGTCAACCGACGAGTCGTCGAGGGCAGCCCCCACCTCCTGCTCCATGCCGGAGGGGTTGCCGGCGACGGCATGGCCGTGGCCCTCCCTGGCGAGACGGAGGCCGGAAAGACCACGTTGACGACGGGCCTGGTGCGCGCCGGCCTCGGGTACCTCACCGACGAGGCACTGGCGTTCGACCGCGAGACGCTGATGGCACATCCCTACCCGAAGCCGTTGTCGATCGATCCGGGGGCCTGGGCGTACTTCCCCGAGCTTGCCCCTCCGGTGCCAGAGGAGGAGGGGTACGACTGCGACCAGTGGCAGGTGCCGGCCACGGCGATCCGGTCCGGGGCGGTGGCCGAGCCCTGCCTAGTCGTGGCGGTGGTGTTTCCTCGCTTCGAGGCCGGCGCAGACACCACGCTCGCGTCGGTCGGCCGGGGGGAGGCGTTGGTCGAGCTGGCCAAGAACACCTTTCACTTCAAGGAACGGGGTGCCCCCGAGCTGGACCTCCTCGCCCAGTTGGTGCGCGGTGTCGACTGCTACCGGCTGACCATGGGCGAGCTCGACGGGGCCGTCGATCTGGTGGCCGGCCTGGTCGGCGTCACGCCCGATCGGGAGCCAGTGCCATGAGCGGTCCGGGGCCGATGGACGAGGCCTTCGTGCCCACCCGCAGCGCGGCGGTGCACACCGTGGAGATCGACGGCGAGGCCGTGCTGCTGGACCAGGCGGCCGACCGGCTCCATCATCTGAACGCCACGGCCGCCCTGGTGTGGGCCTGCCTCGACGGCCGGTCCACGTTGGCCCAGATCGCCGCTGATCTCGGCGCTGAGCTGGGCGCGCCGGTGGACACGGTCCTGGCCGACACCTTGGTCGTGATGCGACGGCTGCACGACGAAGGACTGCTGGTGGCCGTCGATCCGGCGCCGGCAGGCGAGCCTCGCCATGATTGAACGCTGGCGTCGAGACCCCGCCGTGCTCTGGCGCCGGTCATTGGACGCTGCGCTGGTCCTGCCTCCCGCGGCCGATGACCCGCTGACCCTGGCCGGGACCGGTGCGGTGCTCTGGGACCTCCTGGTGGAGCCGACCTCCACCGACGACCTCGTCGCCGCGCTCGCTGCTCGGTACCGCGCGGCGCCGAGCACGGTGGCCGCTGACCTCGGGCCCGTCCTGGCCCAACTCGAGGCGATCGGGGCCATCGAAGCGGTGCCAGGGGACGCCTGAGCCCTGCTCAGCTGGGGGTGGCCGCGGCCGATGGATGGATGAGGCGATGGCCCGGCAGTCGGGCAGGCGACGACCCGGAAGGTCGGCACCATAGGCTGTTACATCCTTCAGGCAGCGGAGGGTTCCGTGGCGGAGACGCCGACAACGATCGATCGTCGGGCACTGATACGACGCGGTGTCGTCGCGGGCGCGGTGGCGTGGACGGCCCCGGTGATCGTGGGCAGCATCGCCTCGCCGGCAGCGGCCGCCACCGGCGCCCATGGTTGCAACCGCATCCAGATGAGCGGGGCCAACTGTGCGCCCATGGCCGCGGACGCCAACTGCCTCCCGGCCGGGTGGGGCACGTGCGGGACCACGCTGAACAGCGCCTGCATCACCTCGACGACCGGGCCCACCTGCACGGGTGCCGGGGTCAGCGAGGTCTTCGTGATCACCGGGGGGTGCCAGTGCACCTTCACCGCGGCGTCGTCGCGTTTCGCCGTCCCCGTCGTCGGTAACCAGTGCAATGGTTTCGCGGGTGCTGGCAACCCGACCGTCACCCCCACGACGGTGACGTTTCCTGCGCTCGGCGTCAGTACCTACACGCAGTTCAAGTTCGTGCTGACCTGCGCCTGAGCAGAATGCGTCAGCTCCTGTGGGTGGGGTCCAGCTGCTCGGCGAGGGCACCGGGGCGGTCCAGCCAGACCCCGTGAGCGGTCACCCGCTCGAACAGTTGGGCCAGTCCATCGCCGATCACCATCGCGTCACCCTCCGTGGAGACCAGGCCGTAGGCGGAGGCCACCCCGAGGGCGGGGGAGAGGGGCCCGATCTCATCCGGTGAGCGGTTGAGGTACCAGGCGGCGATCGGGTAGCGGCCCGGCCGCACGTACGGGAGCTCAGGACCGAGCCGCGTTCCGCGGTCCAGCTCGATCAGCACCTCCGGGTCGTGGGAGACGGAGGGCCTCGGCACCACCAGCTCGGCCGAGACGAGGTCGATCGTGACGTACGGGGCGTCGACGAGCACGATGCCCCGCCGGGCCAGGGTGGTCTGGATCTGCTTGTTCCAGTTCACCAGGCCGGGCGGCAGCAGGAGGGCTGTTCCGTCGACCAGTGCCGCGCTGGCGTTGAGGGGAAGGAGAGCCGGGTCGGGCGGCGTCGTGTCGGCCGAGACGTAGCTCAGGAGGGCGGCCAGCGCCCGGGCCGCGGACCGGCTCCGGACGAGCTGGCGTCCGTCCCGCACCAGCAGGTTGAGCCGCCGGGAACCCCCGGCGCCTCTCGGGTACAGGGCGATCGAGAAGTTGTCCGGGGCTCGGCGGTCCTGGACCCGGGCCCCGGGCAACAGTCGGTCGACCATCGTGGTGACCGCCGGATCATTGACCTGGACCCCGATGTGGAAGGCGCCGACCCGGTAGGCGGCCGTGCCGGCCCACTCGGTCATGCTGGCTCCGGTCCCGCTCCCACCTCCAGGGCCGCACACGGCACTGGAGACCGGGAGGTAGAGCACCTCGTCGAGCATGTCGTCATGGCCATCGTCGGGCACCGCGTCGTTGGTCAGTACGTCAGGTGCCGGCAGATCGACGCCCGCCAGTTCGCCGGCGCGCGCCGCCACTTCATCGGCGCCGTAAGCCATCGGCTCTTCGACCCGTCCCTCGGCATCGAGCAGGTAGGCCGCGGGGGTGCCGAAGCCGGCGAAGGGATCGCTCTCGTCGGCACGGACGAGGGCCGGTCCCCCGACGCCGGCGTCGCCGAGCACCCGCCGGTTCTCGGCGGGGTCGCCCGTGGTCAGGAGGACGAGATCGATCCCGGCGGCGGCCAGCCCGTCCTCGGCCGCGGCCAGTGCCGCCGCGGTGGTGATGCAGAACCCACACCCTGGGCTCCAGTTGACGAGGAAGACCCGCCGGTCCGGCGCCGTCTCCAGGGTGGCCGGGGTGCCGTCCAGGTCGGTGAGGGCCAGCGGCTCGAGCATCTCTCCGACCCCGACCGGCTCCCGTGGCGACCAGTCGATCTCGGCGAGGTCAGCCGAGTCGATCGGCTCGGCGACCCCCTCGAGCAGCCCGGCGCGACCAAGAGCGCGGGCGAACTCGACGATGTCGGTGCTGACCCGGTCGCGGTCGACGTCGAGTACCTCGCTGAAGTCGTCGATCAGGTCGGCGAGGGCCGTTTCGCCGTCGAGGAACCGCCACACGAGGCCCGCGGTGGGGTTGAGGACAAGGGCCTGGCCATGGTTGCCCAGGAGCACGGTTTCCGCCCCCACCTCCAGCGGGATGAGGTCGGGGCTGAGGTGGGGAATGAAGCCGACGTCGATGTCGTCAGGGGCGACGACGGTGTCGACGTCGGTCACGGAGCGCGGGTCGGGCTGGACACTTCCTCGACATCGACGAACTCGTCGGCTGGGGTGTCTTCGAGACCCGAGGGCGGGACGGGCCGGGCGTCCACGTAGGCGTCGGCGCCGTGGACAGGTTCGGTCTTGATCATGGGCGCGGCCCCGTTCCCGTTGACGGTCGGGGTCCCGACGTCGGCGAGGAGCCCGTCGGGCTGGGGATCGTCGGCGTCCGGCGTCGAGGTCCGGGGCTTGGGCGGACCGAGGCGCAGCATGCGACGCCAGCGGCGACGGGCCTTGTCCGTGCGGGCGTTGGCCCGGTAGTAGTAATACGGGCTGTAGCCGGAGCTGGCGTCGTCGGAGCCGATCAGCACGATGCCGACGACAGGCGCCTGCTGGCGGTCGAGGTTCTCGACGATTCGCTCGGTGGGGCCCCGACGGGTGCGACGGGACTTGACCGTGATGAGGACGGCGTCGGCCCAGGGGATGAGCTCGGCGGCGTCGTTGGCCACGAGGTAGGGCGGGGTGTCCACCAGCACGACGTCGGCCTGTCGCCGGGACGCCTCGATCAGGGTGCGGGCCCGATTGAAGAGGCGGGCGGGGTTGGCGGTCGGCGTGCCCGCGGGCACGAGGCGGACACCGTCGACTGAGGTCTCGCACATGACCTCGGTGTCGGACTTGAACTGGTGCGCGTTCTCGAGGACATCGGCCAGCCCGGGGGTCTCCCGGGTGCCGAGGACCTGGTGCAGACGGGGTCGACGGAAGTCGCAGTCCAGGATCAGCACGCTGCGGCCAGTCTCCGCGTAGCTGGCGGCCAGGTTGGCGATGGTGGTGGTCTTGCCCTCGTAGGGGCCGGACGAGGTGACGAGGATGACCTTGGGCTCGTGATCGATCGCCCGCTGGGCCGGCGTGGCCCGCGGGTCGTCCTCGTCGTCGCCGATGGACGTGCCGGAGAGCGGGCTCCGGGCGAAGGCCAGCGTGGAGCGCAGGTTGCGGTACGCCTCAGCGAACGGTGAGGCCGGGCGGGTGGCGCTGATGAGCTCGTGGCGGTGACGGCGGGGGATGAACGGGATCTGGGCGAGGACGGGTAGCCCGCTGACGGACTCGGCGTCGTCCTTCGAGCGGATCCGGGTGTCGATCCGGTCGAGGACCAGCGCCATCGCGGCGCCGAGCAGGAAGCCCAGCCCGCCGAAGAGGGCCATGCGGACGGGCCGGCTCTTGGGAGCGGAGAGCCCGCCCCCGGCTTGCTGCGGGACGGCGGCCTCGAGGGTGACCACCGGCTCCCCGCCGCTGCTCCGGGACCGCAGTGCCTGGAACTCGTCGTACGCGATCCGGTACTGGTTGACCAAGGCGTCGCGCTGGGCGGTGAGGACCGCGGCATCGGGTGGGGTCTCGGCCAGTTGGGCGTCGAGGTCGTTTACCCGATCTTGGAGGTCGTCGACCTCGCGCTCGGCGTCGGCGACCTGGTTCCGGAACTCGTCGCGGGCATCCCCCGCGATGACCGCCCGGAGCTTGCGTCCGAACGTGTTGGCGATCAGCGCCGCTTGCGTGCCATCGGCGTCGGTCGCGGTGATGCGGAGCACCCCGACCGTGTCGTCGGGCTCTACGGTGATCGTGGCCGCCAGCGCCTGCGGGGTGCCGAGATAGTCGAGCTCCTCGGCGACCCGCCGGGGAACCTCGCCGACGGTGGCGTAGACCGCCAGCTGAGAGGGGGTGAACGACACCAGCGGGGCGGTGGCGTTGACCGACGGCTGGACGACGCTGAGCGTCTGTGTCGCCGTGTAGGTGATCGGGGTCGGCCCGCCGCTCGAGGTGAAGAAGCCCACGGCCAAGCCGAGCAGCGTGGCGATGGCGACGATCAACCACCGACGCTGCAGCACCCGAAGGTAGTCATTCAGCTCCACGACAGCTCCACCACGACCCGGCCTCGACGACAAGACAGCACCAACGGCCGACTGGGGCCACCGTGCTGAGCGCGGGAAAACCCTACCGGTCGCCGCTGCGGGTGACGTGGCACAGGTACCGGCGGCTGGAAGACTCGTCAGGTGGCCGGCGAACCCCCTTTCGCCGCGGCCCGTCGGCCCACCGGCCGCAGGCGGGCGCCCAGCCGGCTCGAGTACGACGTCATGTGGGCGTTCGTGGCCTTGTCCGCCGTCGGCGGGGCCATGAGCGGGGCCGAGCCCGCTGGATGGCTGCCCGCTGACATCCTCTGGCGGGCGGGCTTCGCCGCCCTCGTGGCCGGCTCGACCGCCAAAGCCAATCGCTGGACCTGGGTGGTCCTGGCCGCGGCGGCGGCGGTGATGGCCTCCGGCGGGCCAATGGTCGCGGCGGGGCTCGTAGCCGTCGGTCTGGCGATCGCCGCCTGCATACGGCACCGCCGGTCGCGGCCGCTCGGCGCACTGGTGGGAGCGATCGCCGTGCAGGTCCTCCTGCGCCTCGACCTCGACGGCGCCGGGATGTCAGCGCTGGTGACGGCCGCCGCGGTCACGCCGGTGTTCGTCTCCGCCTACCTCCGGTCGCGGCGGCGGGTCCGGCGACGGATCGCGGTCGTCGGCTTCGTCGTCGCCGGCCTGGCCGTGGTGGCCGCCGCCGCTCTGGCCTATGCCGGGGTGCAGTCTGAGCGCCAGCTGCGCGAGGCGGCCGACGAAGTCCGCGACGGCCTGGATGCGCTGCGAGACAACCAACCCGATCAGGCGGTGGCCCTGCTGTCCGGGGCCAACGAGGACTTCGAGGCCGCGCAGCAGACGCTGGACACCTGGGGCCGCCCGGCCCGCCTCCTGCCCTTGCTCGGCCATCAGGCCCGGGCCGCCACCGTCGTGGCCGACCAAGGCGCGGCGTTGTCGTCGGCCGCGGCCGACGCGACGGTCCAAGCCGACGTCGACGAGCTCCGGTTCGACAACGGGGCCCTGGACCTCGAGCTGGTGGCCGGCTTCGAGGAGCCACTGGCCGCGGCCTACGACACCCTGGCCGGTGCGGCTCGAGCGGTCGAGGAGGCGCGGACGATGTGGCTGCTCGACCCGCTGTCCACCGCAGTTGGGGACTTCGACTCGGAGGTCGACCGAGCCCTGCCCGACGCCGAGCTCGCCATCCAGGGCGTGCGGCTGGCGCCGGCGCTGTTCGGGGGTGACGAGCCCCGCCACTACTTCATCGCCTTCACCCAGCCCGCCGAGGCCCGTGGCCTCGGTGGCTTCGTGGGCAACTACGGCGAGCTGACCGCCGTCGACGGTGACATCGAGCTGACCCGTTCGGGCCGGATCGCCGAATTGATTGCCGCCCCCGGGGCCGACCAGCGGACCCTCAGCGGTCCGGAGGACTACCTGACCCGCTACGGCCGGTTCCAGCCGACCCGATATCTGCAGGACCTGACCCTCAGTCCGGACGGCCCCTCGGTGGCGCAGGTGATGGCCGAGCTCTATCCCCAGGCGGGGGGCCAGCCGGTCGACGGCGTGATCATCGTCGACCCGGTTGCCCTGGCGGCGCTCATGGAGTTCACCGGCCCGATCACGGTCGAGGGGCGCACCGAGCCCCTGACCGCGGACAACGCCGCCGATTTCCTCATCCGTGAGCAGTACCTCACCTTCCAGGAGGATGAGCAGGACCGGGTCGACTTCCTGGACGAGGCCTCCGAAACGACGTTCGAGCGGCCTGACTGAGGGCGACCTCCCCGGTCCCCGTCAGGTGGCCGACGTCCTCGGGCCCGTCGTCCACCAGGGCCGCCTCATCGTGTACAGCGCGCACGACGACGAACAGGACCTGATGGAGCGCACGGGCCTCGACGGCGCCCTGCCGCTTGTGGAGGGCGACTTCCTGTCCCTCACCACTCAGAACACGGGGAACAACAAGATCGACGTGTTCCTCGAGCGCGCCCTCGACTATCAGGCGACGTGGGATCCGGCGACCGGTCGGGTGGAGGCCACGGCCACGGTCGAGCTCCACAACGAGGCCCCGGCGTCGGGCCTCCCGGAGATCGTCATCGGCAGCAGCGACGCGCGTGACCTGCCGGTGGGGACGAACCTGCTCTACCTGTCCTTGTACTCCGCGCTCCCTCTGAGCGAGGCCGAGATCGGGGACCAGCCGCTGTCCGTTGAGTCCCAGCGGGAGCGGGACCGATGGGTCTACTCCCAGCTATGTGGAGATCCCGCCCGGCGGGCGGGTCACCCTTCAGTTCCACCTCGAAGGCGCCATCCCACCGGGCCAGACCTACCGGCTGGGCTACGCGCCGCAGCCTCTGGTCAACCCCGACCGCGTCAGCCTTCGCGTGCGGGCCGCGGAGGGTTGGGTGACGGCGGGGGCCACAGGGTGGGAGCGCACCGCGGACGGCGCCGACACGGAATTCACGTCGTCCGAGGACGAGTCCTTCCGGATCGAGGTGACACCGAATTGATCATCAGGGCACGGGAGCAGCCGACGAGAGTGGTGGATGCCGCCCGCTAGGATCGGGCAGACTGAGGGCCACATTCACGGGGCGGAGGATCGCATGCTCAAGCGCTTGGTGGCCGGCACGACAGGCGCCGCTGTCATCCTCCTGTTCCTCGCCGTCCCGGCCGGCGCCCAGTACGCGGTCCCGACATCGATCACGTCCAGCGATCCTTGCGTCCCTGGCTCTCCGGTGACCCTGACAGTGCAGGGTGCCGCCCCCGGCACCGACGTCACCTTCATCTTCCAGCCCGACGCCGTGGTGATCGGCATCGCCACGGCCGACGCCAACGGCACGGCCGTGCTGCAGACGACTTGGCCGGTCACCGCCTCATCCGGGCTGCACACCGTTGTCGCCCAGGGCATCGGTGGCGATTCCGTCAATCCGGGGCCCCTCGATCTGAGCATCGAAGTGACCTGTGCACCGGGCGCGGCCGGTGCCCTGGCCCGCACGGGCTCGGACAGCCTGCCCTGGGTGCGGATCGGCGTCGTCCTGGTGGCTCTCGGCGGCATCTTGGTGTTGACCACCCGCAAGCGCCACGCCGTGGTGCGCGAGGCCGTCTGAACCGGCAGCTCACTTCAGCGAGCGCCCGCGACCACCCGCCCCAGCACTCCCTCCCACGCTGTGGTCGCGGTCTGGATCTCGAACCGCACCTGGCAGTGCTGACGGGCGTGGTCGCCCAGCCGGTGGGCGAGATCGGGTGCCCCGAGCAGCCGCTCGACCCCGGCGGCGAAGTCGGCCGGACGGTCGGAGTCCACGAGTAGGCCCGTCACCTCGTCATGGACGATTTCAGGGACGGCACCCACCCGGGCGGCGACCACCGGAAGGCCGGCCATGCCCGCTTCGATGAGGACGCCCGGCATGGCTTCGGTCCGACTGGTCAAGAGGAGGAGGTCGGACGCCGCGTAGAGGCTGGCGGTGTCGGTGACCGAGCCGACGAAGGTGACCCGACCCGGTGCGACTCGTTGGGCGATGGCCTCGAGGTCAGCACGCTCCGGGCCGTCGCCGGCGATCACCAGGTGGGCGTCGGTCAGCAGGCCGATCGCCGTTACAGCCACGGCGGGGGCCTTCTCCCAGCTGAGCGTGCCCACGAACAGGACTGTTGGGGCATCGCCCAGATCGAGCGACCGACGCGCCCGGTCCCGGGCGCTCGCGTCGGCCGGTGCGAACAAGCGCGGCCGGGACGGCGTTGGGGATGACGGTGCAGCGTCCCGGCTCGAGGCCGAGATGGCCTTCCAGTTGGGCCCGGTTGTGATCCGACAAGGCCACGACCTCGTCCGCCCTGGCCAGCGCAACCCGGCTGCGCACGCGGCGCAACGGCGTCCCTGACCACACCTCGGGATCGCTGATCTGGCGGTAGACGAAGGGCCGGCCAGGACCGAAGCCGGCGATGGCGCAGGCGGGCAGCGTCGAGGACCCGTGGGCGATGGTCACGTCGGTCTCGGCCATCTGTCGCCGCAGAGCGAGCGGCGCCCTGCGGTCGAGCACGTTGTGCTCGAGCACCGGGACGTCGAGCGTCGGCGGCATGGTGCCGGCCGCCAGAGCGACGGTCTTCACGGAGTGTCCCCGCTTGGCCAGTGCATCACCGAGGTGGACGGCGAACACCTGGGCTCCTCGCCGGTCCGTGTCGCTGATGGCCTGGAGGATCCTCACGCTCGGGGATTGCGGTCGATGACCTTGGCCGGCACGCCCACCGCAGTCGAGTCGGCCGGGAGGTCGGTGATGACGACCGCTCCGGCCCCGATGACCGTGCCGTTGCCCACCCGGCAGCTCTCGCGCACGACTGCGCCACTGCCGACGACGACCGACTCGCCGAGGCTGACGTCGCCGCTGACGTGGGCTCCGGGATTGAGCACGGAGTAGCTGCCGACCTCGCAGTCGTGGCTGAGCGTGGCGTTCAGGTTCAGATGGACGTGGCGCCCGACAGTCACATTGGTGGTGATCCTCGAGCCCGCGGCCATGACCAGGCCGGGGGCAGTCCGTACGTCCGCGGCCATGGTTGCCTGCGGATGGACCAGCGTCGCCGCCTCGAAGCCGGACCCAGTCGCGATCTCGTCGATGCGACGGCGGGTCTCGGGCGGGCCGATGCCGATGGCGTAGCGGGAGTCGAAATCGGCCAGCTGCTCAACCGGGCCCAGCACCGACGCGCCCCGGCGCTCCACCCGGTCCCACGGCCCGGGCCCGTCGTCCAGGAAGCCGACGAACTCGAACGTTGGGCGGACGGCGTTCATCGCCTCGACGATGTCGAGCAGCTCGCGACCGTGACCGCCGGCACCGATGATCACCAGCCGGGTCGCGGCCCCGTCGCTGCCCGTCACCCCTGCGCCTCCAGCCACGACTGGAACATGAGCACATCCCACAGGTCGTAGGTCCAGTCTGTCCGGCCCGATTGGTGCTGGCGCCACTTCTCGGTGATCGGTCCACTGACCAGATAGCCCTCCCGGTCCAGGCGGAGCGGATCGAGGAGGTCCTCGGCCCAGCCCTGCAGCGGCCCCCGGATCCACTGGCCAACGGGTACACCGAAGCCCATCTTCGGCCTGGCGGTGAGCGCCGGCGGGACATACCGGGCCAGCACCTCGCGGATCAGGTGCTTCGAGGCGTGATTGGCGACGTGAGCCGACGACGGGAGGCCCAGCGCGAACTCGACCAGGGCCCGGTCCAGGAGGGGAACGCGCACCTCGAGACTGGCGCTCATCGAGGCCCGGTCGACCTTGGTCAGGATGTCGCCAGGGAGGTAGGTCTCGGTGTCGAGGCGCATGAGTTGGGCGGTGAGGTCGCCGTCGGCATCGAGGGTGAGCCCGCCGAGGGGGTCGTGGGCGCGTGGCCCCGACGACCACGGCGAGGGGGTCGTGCCAGTGGCTGACGACCTGCTTGTACATGGCCAAGGGCCCGTCAGAGCTCAGGGCGCCCGCCACCTTGGTCATCTTGTTGCCGGCCAGTCGGGGTCGGCGTCGGGCGGGGACCAGCCCCGCTGCCCGGTCCCAGGTGGCCGCCGGGACGGCACCGGCCAGGCGACCGGCGCCATGGCGCATCGGTCGGGGCAGGCGCCCGAACCGCTGGTGCATCCGGGGCACGGCCCGGTGGCGGTTGTAGCCACCGAACAGCTCGTCGCCGCCGTCGCCGGACAGGCAGACGGTCACGTCCTGGCGGGCGACCCGGGAGATCAGCACGGTGGCGATCTGGGAGGAGTCGGCGAACGGCTCGTCGTAGATCGGTGGCCAGGTCGGGGATCACCGCCTGGGCCTCGTCCGCGCCGAGGTCCACCCTCGTGTGGTCGGTGCCCAGGTGATCGGCCACGACTTGGGCGTGGTGGGCTTCGTCGAAGCCGGAGTCGGCGAACCCGACGGTGAAGGTGCGCACGGGGGCGCCGACCCGCTGCATCAGGGCCACCACGGTCGACGAGTCGATGCCGCCGGACAGGAACGCCCCCACCGGCACGTCGGCGATCATCCGGGCTCGGATCGAGGCGCTGAGCAGCGACTCGGCCTGGTCGACGAGATCGCCCAGCGGCGACAGTGGGCTCGGTCGCCCGGCAAGGTCCAGTAGGACACCGGGTCGGGGAGGTCCCCGGTCGACCCCGCCGGGATGGCCAGGGTGGTCGCCGGAGGAAGCTTCTTCGACGTTCTGAAAGATCGACCGGGGGGCAGGGACGTACTTGAGGGCGAGCAGGTCGGCCACGGCGTCCCGGTCGATGTCGGCCCGGAAGGCCCGGTGGGCCCGCAGGGCCTTCAGCTCCGAGCCGAAGAGGACCGTCGGGCCGAACCGGCCGTAGTAGAGGGGCTTCTCGCCCATGCGGTCCCGGGCCAGGTGCAGGACCCGCTCCTCGCGGTCCCACAGCGCAAACGTGAACATGCCCTCTGCCCGCTCAAGGGCGACGGGATAGGACCAGGCCGAGATGGCGGTCAAGAACGTCTCGGTGTCACCGGTGCCCCGGAAGCGGTGGCCCGCGGCGGCCAGCTCCTGCCGCAACGGTCCGAAGTTGTAGATCTCGCCGTTGAAGCTGATCACGTAGCGCCCGCAGGCCGAGGTCATGGGCTGGGCCGCGGCCTCGCTGAGGTCGACGACGGCCAGTCGCCGGTGGCCGAGGGCGACCCCGGCCGCTTCATCCACCCACGTCGCTTCACCGTCGGGACCGCGGTAGGCGAGCGTCCGGGCCATCGCGGAGGCGGCGGCCGCCAGCTCGTCGCGAGGAGTCGACGCCGTCCGATCGAGGACGCCCGCTATCCCGCACATGGCGCCACCTCGCGATAGATGGCTTCGAGCTGACGGGCCGCGGCGGCGGCGTTGAAGTCCTGGGCACGAACCGACGCGGCGGCGGACATCTGTGCCCGGAGTGCCGGATCCTCGACCACAGCGATGATGGCATCGGCCAACAGGTCGGGACGGTGGGGTGGGACCAGCCGGCCCTCGACACCGTCGTCCACCGCTTCGGGGAGGCCGCCGACCGCGGTGGCCACCACGGGCAGGCCCAGCGCGAGCGCCTCCATCACCGCGACGGGCAGGCCCTCGTGCTCGGAGCCGAGCGTGAAGAGGTCGAAGGCGCTCATCACCCGACCGGCATCGGCGCGGTAGCCGGTCAGGACGAAGCGGTCACCCAGCCCGGACGACTCGTGCCACGCCCGCACTTGGTCCTCGAGCGGGCCCTGGCCCACGGCGACGAAGCGGACGCTCGGGAGGCGGTCGACCACAATCCGAGCGGCCTCCAAGAGGAGGTCGTACCGCTTGGCCTGCCGGAAGTTGGCCACCGTTCCGACGATGAACTCCTCGTCGCGAACTCCCAGTTCCTCGCGAACCGCCGCTCGGTCGCTCCGGTGGCCGGCGACCTCATCGAGGTCGATGCCGTGCACCAGGGTGCGCACGGTGGGGCGCTGACGGGCGCAGACCGTGTCTCTCACTCCGTCCGAGACAGCGACGTGGACGTCGTCGAGACGGTAGGTGAGGTGGTTGGCCACCCTGGTCGACCGCCGGTACTGGTCCCACCTGTTGTGCTCCGTGTAGACGAGCGCGGGTCGTGACCGGCCGAGGCTGCGGACGATCGGTCGTGCTCCGGCCGCGACTGCAGGAGAGTGGAGGTGCACGATGTCGACGGGGTGTTCGACAAGCTGTCGCCGAAGCCGCATCGGCCACTGCCAGTCGCTACCCAGTCCGGTCACCGGGATGTCGTACGCCTCGAAGTCGGTGAGCAGGTGGCTGCGGTCAAGGCGTAGGTAGGCGACCTGATAGGTGAATGCCTCCCGATCGGCCGCTACGGCGTGAGAGAGCAGGAGCCGTTCAGCCCCGCCCGCCCCGAGGCCTTTGATGAGCCAGAGGACCCGCCGCGGGCGGGCCAACCTGCCCTCCGCCGACGTCATGAGCTCAGTCTGCCTTGTGCCATGGGGCCAGGGTGTCAACCGATCGAGGACAGCCCCACCGGTAGCATCGGCGATCGCCCGATGCGTCACCTTCGCAGATGCCAGTCGACCAAGGCTCACAGAGTGAATCCAGCTCAAAGATGGTGAGCGACATCCGCCCACCACTCAGAGGACTGCTCCTGGGCGCGGTCTCCTCCATCACCGCCCCTGTCCGAAGGCGGCTGGTGCCCCGTGTGGCCCCGTTGGACGGACGGGTGGTTCGCGACGCCGGGTACTTCTCGCAGTATGGCCAAGACGTTCTGCTCGACCGACTGCTCACGCCGGCACCGTGGACAGCACCGACCTTTGTCGACGTGGGCGCCCACGATGGAGTCACCTTCTCGAACACCTGCTTCCTGGAACGTCACCGGGGGTGGACGGGCACATGCATCGAGCCCAATCCCGAGGTGTTCCCCCAGTTGGCCGTGAATCGCACCTGCGACTGCCACCAAGTCGCAATCGGTCGTCGACGGGGCCGGGCCGAATTTCTCCGCGTCGACGGCTACGGCCAGATGCTCAGCGGGCTCGAGGCGAGCCATGACCGTCGTCATCGGCGACGTATCGAGGCCGCCGTTCGGCAGCACGGAGGAGGGTTCCGCACAGAGTGGGTTGACGTCTCCCGCCTCGACGACCTGCTGAGTGGTCACGGCGTGGAGCGCTTCGAGCTTCTGTGCATCGACGTCGAGGGAGGCGAGCTGGGAGTGATCGCATCCATCGATCTCGATGCCTTCGGCGTCGAGGTGGTCGTGGTCGAGAACAACTACGGCTCGTCCTCGATCATGCGAGCTCTCGAGCATCAGGGGTTCCGGCTGCTGCTTCAGGTCGCTCAGGACGAGATCTACGTGCGTTCACTCTCCATCGCTCTTGCTGGCCTGCCGTCAGGCCCTCTATGAAGCCCATCCGACTTCGCATCCTGAGCCTTTGGACTGGCTTCGACGAGGCCGACAACTGGATCACCAACCTGTTGGCGCGCCACTTCCCCATCGAATTCTGCGATGACCCCGACTTCATGATCTTCTCTGAGAAGTCGAGCGGCTGGGAGCAGCATGCGTGTGTGCGGATCTTCTACACGCCTGAGAACGTTCGGCCGAACATGGAGCGTTGCGACTGGGCGTTCTCGTTCGATCATCTCGACCACCCTCGTCACTATCGGTTGCCGCTCTACCGGCTCTACCACTCACCTGAATCCCTCGTAAAAGGCCCACGCCTTCCCCTGCCCGCACAATCGATGCTCAACCGAAAGTTCTGCAACTTTCTCTATACCAACGCCAAGGCCCAAGAGCGGGTGAGGTTCTTCGACATTCTTAACGCTCGACGACCGGTCGATTCGAGTGGTGGAGTTCGTCCGAACTCCGACATCGAGGTCGTCGACAAGACTCGATACCTACGTGACTACAAGTTCACCATCGCGTTTGAGAATGCATCGCATTCTGGCTACACGACCGAGAAGATCGTCGACCCGATGGTCGCGATGTCTCTGCCGATCTACTGGGGCAACCCCGACATCCACCTTGACTTCGATCCCGCAAGCTTCGTGAACGTGATGTCCTTCGCATCGTTCGAAGCGGCTGTCGAGCGGGTCTTGGAGCTCGACGATGATGACGACGCCTACCTCGAGGTGCTCTCCCGGCCATGGCTTCGCAACGATGAGCCGCCTGCGTCATTGTCTGAGTCGGCGCTGATTGACCGATTCCACACCATCTTCACCTCTGATCTCACCCCCCGCGCGACGCACGCCAGAGAACGCGTACGAGCCGTCCAGTCACGGTTGCGCAAGCGCGCCCGAGATCTGATCAGGTGAACGATCGGTCGGCGCGGATCACGGCGGTTCTGCCCACCTTCAACCGGAGGTCATCGCTCGGGGCCGCGGTCGACAGTGTGTTGACCCAAACGATGGTGGACCTCGAGCTGATCATCGTTGACGACGCGTCCGACGTCGAGGCCCGACCCGATCCGGAGTCGTTCGCCGATCCGCGAGTTCAGGTCCTTCGGCGAGAGGTGAACGGCGGGGTGGCGGCGGCACAGAACACTGGCCTACGAGCGGCGAGCGGTGAGTTTGTCGCATTCATCCACTCTGACGATCAGTGGCTTCCGGCCAAGCTCGAGCACCAGATCGGTGTTCTGGAGGGAACGGACCCGAGCTGCGTAGGGGTCGAGTCGGCGACCAGACGGGTCCGTGCGGGTCGCAGCGTGGTCGGGCCCCGTCTCGCAAGGCGGACGCACGAGGATCTCCTTGCCCGGCGGGTCAAGAACCTGCACATCTCCGGGTTTCTGTTCCGGCGGGAATTGCTCCTCGAGGCCGGCGGGTTCGATGAGGGCCTTCGGGCCTACGAGGATCTCGATGTTCTCATCCGGCTCTCACGCCGGTCCGTCTTCCTGACATCCGAGGAGGTGGTCTCGGTCGTGGATCAAAGCGGACATGATCGTCTTGCCGAGTCGTCGTGGATGCAGCATGGGCGGGAGCACCTCATAGCCAAGTACGAGTCTGAGTTGTTGTCGACATTCGGCGAGATGCCATCTGAATGGCAGGACTGGTGCCTGCAGGCGGGCTTGGCTTCGTTGTCGGACGGCCGCGCAGTGGATGCTCGCCGATACCTCGCTCAATCCGTCGGGCGCAGCTGGCGCAGGCGGCTACGGCGAGGGCCGCTGATGGGCGCGTCGTACTGCGGGGCACGGGTCGGTCGTTTGGTCGCAGCCAACTACACCCAGCTCCTGCAGCGAGAGGGGCGCGTCCTCCGGTTCTAGCGGCATCGGCTGCGCCTACCCTCCAGTCAGTGCCGCGCCCGTTGATCACCGTGGTCATCCCGGTCCGTGACCGGGTTGAGCTTCTGGAACGAAGCGTCAGGAGTGTTCTCGAGCAGACGGTCAGTGCAGTGGAGATCGTCGTCGTCGATGATGGCTCGACAGACGACATCGCCACCGCCGTCGAGGCCTTCGGTGACACCCGATTGCGCTATCTCAGGCAGGATGCGAGTGGACCGGCCGTTGCCCGAAACCGCGGGGTCATGGCGGGGACGGCCCCGGTCGTGACGTTCCTGGACAGCGACGACCGTGCTCGGCCCGAGTGGTTGGCGCGGCTGCTCTTCCCGCTGGAGGACGAGTCCTGTGGGTTGGCGTCGGTGGCGGGCGAGTGGTGTGATCCTGCGGGAGGGCGGACCATTGTCGGACCGGTGGCGGTCCTACCCGGTTCTCCCGTCGTGGCGTACTTGGCCGGGCTGTTCGCGGTTCGTCGTACGTTGTTCGACGCCGTCGGCGGGTATGACCCGGCGCTCTCGTTCGGCGAGAACAGCGACCTGGTCACTCGGCTGGTGGAGAGATGCGTTCGTCAGGGGCTCCGGGTCGCCGCCAGCGACGAGCCGCTGATCGAGATACTCGAGACCAGCCGCCTGGACCGATACGACATGGCTCGTCTGGAGGCGGCAGAGCATCTGCTGGTTCGTGACGCAGAGCGGCTTCGTGCCCGTCCGGCGGAGCGAGCGCAGATAGCAGCCATCGCATCGGTGAACGCCATGCGCCTCGGTCGCTCGACCCTGGCGCGTCGACACGCACTGACGGCCTTGCGGGCGGAGCCGACTCGACTACGGCACTATCGGCGGGTGGCGGTTGCCTGCCTGGGATCCGGGCCAGGCCGGCTGATGACCCAGGCACGGCGTCGATCGGTCTCGTGACTGATCGACGGGCGCCGCGAGTCGATCAGATGACGCCTTCGAGGTCGAGGCCGTCGAGGGACCACGATGACCGCTTGTTCGGATCGGATTGGAGATCGTCAGCATCCCCGGTGCGGTCCCAGATGCACATCAGCGATCTGCCGCGGCGGAGAGCCACGCGAGGCTCGGGCGACGCTGTGCCCGGCCCCATTGGCGTCAGTACGGCGAGAGCTCGAGAACGACGAGCGAGAGCCCGCACAAGCTGCCGACGCTCGCGGTCTGGTCCCCACTCGGACGATATGACCAGCGTGGCGACGCCGCGGTGAGAGGTCGTGTGATGCACGACACCGTGTGGCACATCGCCATGCACCAGCCTCGAAGCCTGGTACGAGATACCGGACCGGGGGTCGATGCGCCAGCGCAACCAGTCGGTGTCCCGGTCGCTGAGAATCGTGCCCGGTCGGGGATCCTGTCGGAATCCGTCCAAGACATTCGTTCCTGACTCAACGGCCGCCCGGGAGTAGCCGACGGGCCGGTAGAGGAGATCGATCGGTTCGAGCGCGGTTGCCCCGTTCTTGACGTGGGCGACCTGTGCCTCGGGCGTGGCCGTGGCCAGCAGGATGCCGGGGCGATCGGTCGGGCTCCACGAGTCCAGGAGCCGTCTGACGATGCGCCGAAAGACCCCCCGGCGAAGAGCCCGAGGTGTTGTGGCCCCGTCGACCAGGCGCCACCCGTCGATGGCCACGCCGTCAGCCCGAAACCGCCACGGCAGCCCGAAGCCGACACCGAGCACGCCCTCGTCATCGCGGGCCACGACGGGCTGGGAAGGACCCAGTGGCCCGTCGCGATGTTTCCAGGCATACCAGTCGGCGGTGAATGGCCGCCCGTAGCCGGCCGACAGCACGTCGAGCAGCTCAGCTTCGGCTGTGTCCGACGCCTCGTGGACTTCGAAGTCGTCAGACATCGGCGGGACCACGGCTCGGACGTAAGCGCCGTGCCGCGTGGAAGGCCGCGGGGTGTGCGCCGGAGATGATCGACCGGAATCGCGCGAGATCGACGTCGGTGTCGACTCGCAGTCGGGGTAGTGCCCACGGATCGGGCGATGCCGGGCAGATTCGATGGTCGAATGCGGCCACCAGCCGGTAGTCGAGGTTCCGGAGCACGGAGAGTGCTGGAGCGGCGGCGTTCCCGTTCGGCCAGGCGAAGAGGGTGGGGGAGGAGCCAACCATCTCGGTGAGTCGCTCATGGGCCAGCGTGACCTGCCCCTCCTGCTGCGCGGGGCTGCAGTGATCGAGACACGGGTGGTCCCAGGAGTGGTTGCCGATCTCAAAGCCTGCCTCCACCCAGCGGCGGAGATCGTCGAGGGTGAGCTGCTCCTGAACCAGGTCGTGGCCCTGCACCTTCAGTTGTGAGTCCAGATCGCTGACGATGGCGCGACGACGGTCGTCGTCCATCCGCTTGAGCCGACCGACGGCGACCTGGCCGTTCGTCGTGTCCCCTTCGATCGCACTGACAAGACCAAGGGCTGCGGCGGCGTCGACCGTCGCCCACCAGTAGGGCGACCGAGAGCCGATCATGCCGGCACAGACGAAGGCGGTGGCGACCAGGCCCCGCTCGACGAGGAGGGGCAGGCCGGCGCGGACGACCTCCGGGGCGCCGTCGTCGAAGGTGATCCATACGGATCGGTCCTCCAATTCGGGCCCGCCGTCGAGCGCATCGGCAACCTCGACCCCCGAGACAGCGTGGAAGTGCGTCGCCAGATGGTCGAGCTGACGGGTGAAGGCGGCCACGTCCGGTATGCCGTGATAGGCCAGAACCCGCAGGCGATGTCTCGTGACCAGTGAGGCGAATCCGCTGAAGGGACGGGAGCCGAGAATCCCGACGGCGGTCGTCATCGGACGGTCCGGGCCTTGCCTCTGACCACTTCGGCGTAGAAGGTCGACATGTCGGCCGCCGACCGCTCGATGGTGAAGCGGGCGGCGAAGTCCCGGCTTCCATTGGTGGACAGCAGGTCGGCCAACTTGTGGTCCGACAGCACTCTGCGCAGACCGCCGGCAAGTGCCTCCGGTGAGTCCGGTGGGACGAGCAGGGCGTTCACGCCATTCTCGAGAACTCCCGCCAGGCCGGGCAGATCAGAGGACACGACCGGGCAACCGAGCGCCATGGCCTCGATGGCGACGCCGGACGTGCCCTCGATCACCGAAGGGATGGCGAGGACGTCGGCGGCCACGAGCAGATCCGGGATGTCGTGACGATGACCGAGAAGGCGGGTGCAGGTCGCGGCAGTCGGGTGCGAAGCGAGGCAGGCGCGGATGGCCGCCGACGCGGTCCCGTCTCGTCCGGCGATGAGCACCGACAGCTCGGGAAAGTCGCTGTGCAGGAGCTGCGCGGCTTCCACCAAGTGGACCTGTCCCTTCTGGAAGTCCTGCCGTCCGACGGCCAGCACCATGGGAACGTGCTCGGCGATGCCGAGGGCGGCACGCACCCGCGAGCGCCGCTCGGGTGAGGCCCGGCCAAGGTCGTCGCGAGATCGTCCTCGATGTACGACGGTGATCCGGGCTGGGTCGACCCGTAGGGCCCGGGCGTTGACGGTGGCCACACCGGCGGAGACGGCGTGCAGCCGGTCCACCATGAAGCGAATCGTGAACGCGTCGAGCTCCTGCGCGATCTTGAGCCTCCACCGTCTGACTCCCGGGTCCTCGAGTCTGACCGACTCGTAGGGGGTGTTGACCAGGCTCGAAACGACGACTGGCCCGGCCCGCCAGGCCGCCACCCGACCGACCAAGTCGGCGTCGAACAGTGCCGTGTGGACGACGTCCGGGCGGTAGGACTTGATCCGTCGACGCAGTTCGCGCACCCGGCCCAAGAACCGCCGGCTCGTGATCGGCACGATCGCAAAGGCCTCAGAGCGAAGGCGTTCCTCGTCTCCGAAGCCGGCGTCGTACAGCGTCGCCACCGCTACGTCGTGCCCGTCAGACCGCAATTTCGGGAGCAAGGCGGCGGTGGAGTGCTCCGCGCCGCTGGCCCCCATGCTGTCGATCACGAACAGGATCTTCACCGTTGTTGCCGGCATCGTCGCTCGATGCGGCCCCGAACGGAAAGTGCCGGTGACGCCCACAGGACCGCCAGGTGCCGGACGAGGCGTTGTTGTCGAACGTAGAGTCCCATTGCGACGACCAACGCCTGGGCGTTGGCGCCGCAGGTGCTGATGCCTCGTTGCTTCAGGTCACGGGTGATTCCAGCCACAGCCGCAGCGAGGAGGCGAACGGCAGCCCGTCGAGCCTTTCGGTCCCCGTCATGTCCGGTCAGCACCGCGCACACGTCGTCATCGACCTCGGTGCGGCCCGTCCATCGCCGAAGGGAGATCTCGGTTCGCGTTCGCCCGGCAGCAGCCTGTTCGTCGAGGTGGGTGGAGGAGATGCCCTCCGGGTTGTCCAGGCAGCGCACGGTGACCGTGGGGATGGCCCGGTACACGCCGAGCTCCAGCAGGCGGAGCCACAGGTCGTAGTCCTCCACCGGAAACCAGCTGCGGTCGTATCCGCCGGCGTCGAGAGCCGTGTCCCGACGAAACATGGCGGTCGAGTGCCGCAACCTGTTGCCGGTGAGTAGGGCCACCGCAAGGGCAGCGTGGGTCGGTGGCGGCTGCCCGAGGTGGGTCACGACCCCATTCGGGCCGGCGCGTTCATACGCAGTCGCACAGAGAACCAGGTCGGTGTGCTCTTGAAACGCGGCGACCTGCAGCTCCAGACGGTCATTCAGGCAGGCATCGTCGGCGTCCAGCCGCGCCACCAGGGACCCCGAGCAGAGGGCCAGGCCCTCGTTGAGGCTGGCCACGAGCCCCTCGTTCTGATCATGACTCGTGATGCGGACGCGGCAGTCGTCGGCCCGCTCTTGTAGTCGATCCGCGGTCTCGTCGGTGGAGCCATCGTCGATGATGATGACCTCGAAGTCGGTGAACGTCTGGGTGAGGACGCTGTCGAGAGCGCGTCCGATGAAGGGTCCTCCGTTGTAGACCGGCAGGAGAACTGAGACCTCTGGTGACCCAGAGGGTGATGTTGGCCCGGCGACGCTGGTCACGACACGGGGACCGTCAGCGCGAGTCAGCGAGCAACGAACACCGCAACGGAGATTGCAGCCGGGGCTCACGTCGCATGAACTGGCAACGATAGGGCGCCCCGCCTGCCCGTAGCGTGACCCGCCATGGGTGCGACGGGTTCCCAGAGTCAGCCGATTCAACGATGTCGGTGCTGTGATGTCGCCATCGACTCGCGTCCCTTTGAGGTCGTGAGCTGGCGGGACAAGTCGTCGCACCGCTACGGGGTGTGCCCCAGTTGCGAGTCGATCAACCTTCACGGGTACACAGACCCGTCGTCGTACTACGGCGAGGACTACGAGCCGGCGAGACGGCCAGAACCGCGGGCGAGCACGTTGCTCCTGCAGGCGGCCGGCATGTCTGCCGCGTGGGCCGTCAGCGGTAGACCGGGGCCGTGGTTGTACCGGCTCGGTGACTGGATCCTCCCGACGTGGACGGGTTGGTTCGCCGGATTCGGCGTTCGCCGGTCGAGCCACATCCTGGACGTCGGTTCGGGACGGGGCGCACTGCTCCTTCACCTGCGGCGATGGGGCTTCAGGTCCCTCACCGGGATCGATCCTTATCTCACTGAGCGCGAAGCCCTTCAGCGTCCCGGGATCCGGCTGGAGCGCGTGGATCTGGAGGCATACGCGACCCAGCATGAGGTGGACGCGGTGATCTTCAACCATTCACTGGAGCATGTCGACGACCCCGCCGCGCTCCTTCGCCTGGCGGCGCCGATGGTCTCGGGCGGTGGCCCGGTAGTTGTCATCCTTCCGATGGCCGGCGGGCGGGTCTGGGAGCGCTATCGGGACATGTGGTCCGCCATCGATGCCCCCCTGCACCGGTTCCTGCCGTCGCCGCTCGGCATGGAGCGCCTGGCCAAGCGCTGCGGGCTTCGAGTCGTCAGGATGCGGGGGCAGACCTCAGCCGCGCACTACCTCGCCAGCGAAGCCATCCGTCGGTGTCATGCTCCAGGGGAAGCACGAGACGTGCTGTCTGACGCGGAGCAGAAGTGGTTCTCGAGGCTGGCCCGCCGGGAGAAGGGAACGATGGCTGCCGAGGGGTCTTTCGTCCTGGAAGTGCCGACTCGGTCAAGCGTTGAACGATCGGCGGGTTTGGCCGCCACGGTTCCGTAGCCCGTCGACGAGCGCACCGGCACGGGCTCGCGGTAGCGCCAATGACCGGTACTGCACCAGGTCCGTCACGATGCCGACGAACTGGCGGACGACGCGCTTTGGCGTCGGACGTGCGCTCAGGATCAGTTCGTTGCGTGAGGAGTAGTAGTGGCGCATCGGGCTCGGGATCATCGGGCCGCCCGGATTTCGGTTGGGGTGGATACCGAGAGGCTTGCGGAGCATGGTCATCCTCCAGCCTCGAGCGAGCATGCGCTTCGAGTAATCCCAGTCCTCGAGGCCGACGAAGAGGTCTTCTCGGATCGGGCCGACGTCCTCGAGCATCTGGCGGCGCGCCAGGATTCCGTTGAAGGTCGTTCGCTCGACGGACACCACGTCACCCGGCAGCTCGTAGACGTCCCGGTCGAACCGATTGCGCGTGAGATGTGGTTCCACGACCCCGAGGGTGGGATCCGGGTCACTGGCGAACACGCCGAGCAGGTCCTCGAGACAGGTCGGGTCGGGGAAGGTGTCGTGCTCCAGGACCCAGATGAAATCGGGTCCGGTTTGGAGGGCAGCGGCGACCGCGTGGTTGTGGCCTGCGCCGACACCGACATTGGTGGCGAGCCGCAGCAACTGCGTCCGACTGCGGAGATTGGCGGGAACAGGGTCGAGTGACAGGGCTTGGTCGCTCCCGTTGTCCACGATCACGACGGCCTCCGGAAGGCGGGTCTGGTCGGCGATGCAGCGGACAACATGCGTGAAGGCGGACAGGTTGTCATAGACCAGAAGGGTGGCGACGACTCGGGCCGGCGGCACTTACCGAAGCCCGGAGAGGACGAGGGCCTCGTTGTAGAAGTCATTGGTTCGGGCGAGGTTGACCGGGGTGTCGAAGCCTTTGAGCTCGCCGGACTGGATGACCATGATCCGGTCACAGACGTCGAGGGTGGAGAGGCGATGGGCGATGATGATGATCGTCATGTGCTCTTTCAGCTCGACGATCGTGCTGCGGATGAGGTGCTCGCTGCGGACGTCCAGGGCACTCGTCGGCTCGTCCAGGATCAACACATCGGGGTTCTCGACCAGCGCGCGGGCGATGCACAGTCGTTGCTGCTGACCACCGCTCAGATGGCTGCCGTGCTCCCCGACGGGATGTTCGTACCCCTCGCGAAAGGCCTCGATCTCGTCGTGGAGGTGCGCCAGCTTCGCCGCTTCGCGGATGTCGGCGTCGGAGACGTCGTCCCGCAGGAACCGGATGTTGTCGGCGACGGTTCCGGCGATCAGGTGAGGGGCCTGGGGCACGAAGGTCACCTTGCGAGCCCACTCGCGCTTGGACAGTTCACCGATCGGGCGACCGTCGGCCATCACCGCTCCGGAATCGGGATCACGAAGCCCGAGGAGCAACTGCACGAACGTCGATTTCCCGCCTCCGGTGGGGCCGACGATCCCGACGACTTCGCGCGGTGGGATGGACAGGCTGATGCCCTTCAAGACCGGTTCGCCGGGCGCGTAGGAGAACCAGAGCTGGTCGATGTCCAACTGGCCGATCGTGCCAACCGGTTGACCGCCATCATGCTGTCGGCCCCGGTGGTAGCGAGCGAGCGTTTCCTGCAACTGCTGGAGGAACGGCGCCGACGATGAGACGCCGACGTAGGAGGACTGCAGGGCCTGCCCGTAGCTCAGGCAACGGAGCATCACGAGGATGACAGCACCGAGCGAGGTCAGGCTCGTCGCGTCGGAGTTGGCGACCAGGGCGAGGGCGGCGACAAGGGCGAGGTAGGTCAGCACCGTGTAGACGGCGGGGATCAGTGCGGCGACGAACGCAAGTCGCCTCTGGGCGTCGGCCGTCTCGTCGACCAGGTCGCCGACTCGTCGCTCGGCTTGGTCCTGCACATTGAAGACGTGGAGCTCCAAGCCAAGCTGGGAGACCTCGCTCAGCGATGTCGCGAACTGCATGCCGACGTCTGCTGTCCGCGAGGACCGACGTCGCACCGCCGCCCGCAACGGCCGCAACACCGAGCTCAGGACGGCGATGGTGGCGATCACGCCCAACGCACCCATGGGATCGATGGCGATCGCCATGCCGATGAGGGCGATGAGGCTGAATGTCGACGTGACAGCCATGGTGACGTGGTTGATCAGGCCGGCGCCCTGGTGGGCGAAGGTGGTCAACAGCTCTTGGAGCTGCCCGGTGCGGTCACGCTGTTGAACGGACCACGACGCGGCGAGAAATGCGCCGGCCAGCTCTCGTCTCGTCTCCGCCACGACGGTGCTCGTCAGCCGGGCCGCCTGCCAACTGACCCAGACAGCCAACGCGAGCCGGAGGCCCACGAGCCCCAAGGCCACGAGGATCGTGGCCGACACGCTGAGCGATCGGCTGGCGATGACGCCGAACTCGTCATCGCCGTCGGTGATCGCGAATGCGGCTCGGGTGACCACGACGAGGAACAAGGCCTCGACCAGGCCGGATGCCAGAGAGGTTGCGGCGAGGGCACCGAGGGGACGGCGTCGCGCGCGGATGAACTCCTTCAGTGACGCCCGCGTCCCACTCGCCGACGAGGTGGGTGCGGAACGGGCTGAAGACATGTCCTCAAGATTCGCCTGGACGACAACCTGCGACAGGCATCGAGCCACCCGCCGTCGATTGACGGCCTTCCGATGAGCTGAGGGGCCCCAGTACCCGACGAATGCTACTTGTGCGCATCAGACCGCAGCGGGACCTCGTCCTGATCAGGCCCGCTCGGCCTCGATCTCGTCCAGGCCCTGAGTGAGGGTGTTCCAGGAGAGGGTGGCGCACTTGATGCGCACCGGGAACTTCACGACGCCCCGGAGGGCGGCCAGGTCGCCCAGGTTGACCTCGGGGGTCTCGGCCTCGGGCTCGCCGTCGCTCCCGGCGATCTCGTGCTCGTGGATCGACATCATCTCCTTGAAGGCCCGGGTCAGGTCCCGGGCCTCGGCCACGGACTTGCCGTTGACGGCGGCGCTCATCATCGAGGCCGACGACTGGCTGATCGAGCAGCCCTGGCCGGAGATCTTGAGATCGGTGACCTTCCCGTCGTCGTCGACGTCGAGGTAGACGACGACCTCGTCCCCGCACAAGGGGTTGAAGCCCTCGACCCGATGGGCGGGCGGGGACTCCAGTTCCCCCCGGTTCCGGGGGCTGCGGTAGTGGTCGAGGATGATCTCGCGGTAGAGGTCTTCGAGGTCTGGCACGGTGACTCCGGACGCTACAGGGCGAAGAACTCGACGGTGTGGGCGATGGCGTCGCCCAAGCGGTCCACGTCGTCGGTGTCGTTGTAGACGTACAACGAGGCCCGGGCCGTGGCCGACACGTCGAGGTGTCGCATCAGTGGTTTGGCGCAGTGATGGCCGGCCCGCACGCACACGCGCGTCCTGGTCGAGGACCTGGGACACGTCGTGGGCGTGGAGGCCCCGCACGGCGAAGGAGATCACGCCACCCCGCTCTCCGGGCTCGGTGGGACCGTGGATGGTGATCTCGTCGCCGAAGCGCTCGGTGAGGGAGCGGAGGGCGTAGGCGGTGAGGGTCACCTCGTGCTCCCGCACCTCGGCCATGTCGAGGCCCTCGAGGTAGTCGACGGCGGCGCCGAGGCCGATGATCTCGGCGATCGGTGGTGTGCCGGCCTCGAACTTCCAGGGGATCTCGTTCGGCGTCCAGCCGTCCATGCGGACGTCACGGATCATCTCGCCGCCGCCGAGGAAGGCGGGCATGGCTTCGAGCAGGTCCTCCCGTCCCCAGAGCACGCCGACGCCGGTCGGACCGCACATCTTGTGCCCGGTGAAGCCGTAGAAGTCGGCGCCCAGCTCGGCCACGTCGGTGGGCAGGTGGGGCGTGTACTGGGCCCCGTCGACCAGCACCAGGGCCCCGGCGGCGTGGGCGGCGTCGGCCAGGCGCCGGACCGGGGTCAGGGTCCCGAGCACGTTGGACATGGCGGTGACGGTCAGCAGCTTGGCCCCATCGAGGAGGCGGTCGAGGTCGCTCAGGTCGAGGCGGCCCTCGGCGTCGACGCCGATCCAGCGCAGCTCGACCCCGGTCTCCTCGGCCAGCATGTGCCAGGGGACGATGTTGGCGTGGTGCTCCATCTGGGTGAGCACGACGGCGTCGCCGGCGCCGAGGTTGGCCTTGCCCCAGGTCTTGGCCACCAGGTTGAGGGCCTCGGTGACGTTCTTGGTGAACACGATGCCCCGGTCCGAGGGCGCCCCGATGAAGCGGGCGACCTTGCCCCGGGCCTCCTCCATCAGCCGGGTGGCCTCCTCGGCGATGGCGTAGACGCCCCGGTGGACGTTGGCGTGGGTCGTCTCGTAGTAGTGGTCCATCGTGTCCAGCACGATCTGGGGCTTCTGGGACGACGACGCCGAGTCGAGGTAGCAGATCGGCTTCCCGTGGACCTCCTGAGCGAGGAGGGGGAAGTCCTTGCGGATGGCCTTCGGATCCAGGGTCATGCCGCCACGATCCCCTCGTAGCCCTCGGCCTCCAGTCGGGCGGCCAGCTCCATGCCGCCGGAGGCGATGACCCGGCCCTCGGACAGGACGTGGACGCGGTCGGGCTGCAGGTGGTCGAGCAGGCGCTGGTAGTGGGTGATGGCCAGGACGCCGAGAGCGGGGCGCTCGGCCCGGACCTCCTGGACCCCCCGGGCCACGACCTTCAGGGCGTCGATGTCGAGGCCGGAGTCGGTCTCGTCGAGGATGGCCAGCTCGGGCTCGAGGATGGCCATCTGCAGGATCTCGTTGCGCTTCTTCTCGCCGCCGGAGAACCCCTCGTTGAGGTAGCGGTCGGCGAAGGAGGGGTCCATGTCCAGGCGCTCCATCCACTCCATGATCGAGAGGCGCAGCTCCAGGATCGACAGGTCGATGCCCTTGCGGGCCGACAGGGCCTGGCGCAGGAAGTTGAGGACCGAGACCCCGGCAATGGCCATGGGGTACTGGAAGGCCAGGAAGATGCCGGCCTTGCCCCGGATGTCGGCGCCCCAGGAGGTGATGTCGTCGCCCTTGAAGAGGATGCGGCCCTGGGTCACCTCGTACTCGGGGCTGCCGAGCAGGACGTTGGCCAGGGTGGACTTGCCCGATCCGTTGGGCCCCATCAGGGCGTGGACCTCGCCGGCGGGGACCTCGAGGTCGAGGCCCCGCAGGATCTCGGTGCCGGCGGCCGACACGTGCAGATCTTCGATCGCCAGCAGGGGGGTGGGGGAGGCGCTCACCGGGGCCAGTGTATTAGTCCTATGGCGATAGTGGTATTTCCGGGGTCGTATGCGCACCGGGAACTTCACGACGCCCCGCAGCGCCTCGAGGTCGCCCAGCTTCACCTCGGGGTCGTCGTCGGCGTCGGGCTCGCCGTCGCTCGCCGTCGAGCGTCGTGCTCGTGGATCGACATCATCGCCTTGAAGGCCCGGGTGAGGGCGCGGACCTCGTCGACGGTCTTGCCCTTGACCGCGGCCGACATCATCGACGCCGACGACTGGCTGATCGAGCAGCCCTGGCCGCCGATGCGGATGTCGGTGACCGTGCCGTCGTCGTCGACGTCGAGGTAGACCACGATCTCGTCGCCGCACAGCGGGTTGAAGCCCTCGACCCGGTGGGCGGGCGGCGACGTCCAGCTCGCCGCGGTTCCGGGGGTTGCGGTAGTGGTCGAGGATGATCTCGCGGTACAGGTCTTCGAGGCCGGGCATCGGTCGACGTCCGGTCGCTAGAGGGCGAAGAACTCGGCGGCGTGCGGCGAGGGCGTCGGCCGAGGGCGTCGACGTCGGCGGTCGTCGTTGTAGACGTAGAGCGAGGCGCGGGCGGTGGCGCCGACGCCGAGCACGCGCATGAGCGGCTTGGCGCAGTGGTGGCCGGCCCGCACGCACACGCCGTGCTGGTCGAGCACCTGGCGAGATGTCGTGGGGGTGCAGGTCGCCGAAGGCGAACGAGAGCACGCCGCCCCGCGCCGCCGGGCTCGGCGGGGCCGTGGATGGTGAGGTCGTCGCCGAAGCGCTCGGTGAGCGTGCGCAGGGCGTAGGCGGTGAGGGCGACCTCGTGCTCGCGGACGGCGTCCATGCCGAGGCCCGTCGAGGTAGTCGACGGCCGCGCCGAGGCCGATGGCCTCGGCGATCGGCGGCGTGCCGGCCTCGAACTTCCACGGGAGCTCGTTGGCGGTGAACCCGTCGAGGCGGACGTCGCGGATCATCTCGCCGCCGCCGAGGAACGGCGGGCATGGCGTCGAGCAGCTCCTCGCGGCCCCACAGCACGCCGATGCCGGTGGGGCCGCACATCTTGTGGCCGGTGAAGGCCGAAGAAGTCGGCGCCCAGCTCGGCCACGTCGGTGGGGAGGTGGGGCACGTACTGGCAGGCGTCGACCACGCACGAGGGCGCCGGCGGCGTGGGCGGCGTCGGCGAGGCGGCGCGACCGGGGTGAGGGTGCCGAGCACGTTCGACATGGCGGTGAACGCCGAGCAGCTTGGCGCCGTCGAGCAGCCGGTCGAGGTCGGTCGAGGTCGAGCGTGGCCGTCGGCGGCGACGCGGGATCCAGCGCAGCTCGATGCCGCGCTCGGCGGCGAGCATCGTGCCACGGGACGATGTTGGCGTGGTGCTCGAGCTGCGGTGAGCACGACGACGTCGCCGGCGCCGAGGTTGGCCCGGCCCCAGGAGTTGGCGACGAGGTTGAGCGCCTCGGTGGCGTTCTTGGTGAACACGACCTCGCCGGTCCGACGGCGCGCCGATGAAGCGCGGCGACCTTGGCCCGGGCCGCCTCGAGCGGCTCGGTGGCCTCCTCGGCGATGCGGTAGACGCCGCGGTGCACGTTGGCGTTGGTCGTCTCGTAGTAGCGCGTCCATCGCGTCGAGCACGGCGCTGGGGCTTCTGCGGACGACGCGCCGAGTCGAGGTAGACGATCGGCTGGCCGTGGACCTCGCTGGTCGAGGAGCGGGAAGTCCTTGCGGATGGCCGTCGACGTCGAGGTCGGTCATGCCGCCGCCATGCGTCGTAGCCCTCGCGCTCGAGCCGCTCGGCCAGCTCGGGGCCGCCGGTGTCGACGATGCGGCCGTCGATCAGGATGTGCACGACGGTCGGGCTGCAGGTGGTCGAGCAGCCGCTGGTAGTGGGTGATGGCCAGCGACGCCGAGCTCGGGGCGGGCGGCCCGGACCTCCTGGACGCCCTTGGCCACGACCCGCAGGGCGTCGATGTCGAGGCCGGAGTCGGTCTCGTCGAGGATGGCCATCTCGGGCTCGAGGATGGCCATCTGCAGGATCTCGTTGCGCTTCTTCTCGCCGCCGGAGAAGCCCTCGTTGAGGTAGCGGTCGGCGAAGGACGGGTCCATGTCGAGGCGCTCCATCCACTCCATGATCGACAGGCGCAGCTCGAGCACCGACAGGTCGATGCCCTTGCGGGCCGACAGGGCCTGGCGCAGGAAGTTGAGCACCGACACGCCCGGCGATCTCCTGCGGGTACTGGAAGGCCAGGAACATGCCGGCCTTGCCCCGGACGTCGGTGGCCCAGGCGGTGATGTCGTCGCCCTTGAAGAGGATGCGGCCCTGCGGTGACCTCGTACTCGGGGCTGCCGAGCAGGGCGTTGGCCAGGGTGGACTTGCCCGAGCCGTTGGGGCCCATCAGGGCGTGGACCTCGCCGGCGGCGGACCGTGAGGTCGACGCCCCGCAGGATCTCCGGTGCCTCGGCGGCCGACGGACGTGCAGGTCCTCGATCTCGAACAGCGGGGCGTGCGGGAGGCGCTCACCGGGCCAGTGTATTAGCACTACGGCCGATAGTGGAAATTCCGGCGGTCGTTCTGAGCGGCGATCAGCCGTGGTCCCGGAGGTCTTCCTTCCAGGTCCGGAAGCGCTCGTGGGTCGCGCCGCTCGGCCCGTCGCCCCGGCCCGTGCCGTCGGGGTCGAGGCGGAAGGTGAAGGACCGCTCGAGGTCGTCGGCGGCGACGGCCAGGTAGCGGGCGTCGGCGCCGCGGGCGGGGCCGGCCCGCCAGAGCAGCCAGCGGCCGATGCGGCGCTTGTAGAGCGCCTTCGGGCAGGTCCGAGGTCGTCGCCGAGGTCGCAGCAGGCTCGGCGGGCGCCTCGACCCAGGCCGTGGCCGGGATGTTGCGGTCGCGGGTGGGCGTGGGCGGGAGGTCGGCGGTGTGGACGGGCGTCGGGTCGATCGGACGCTCGTCGGCGGTGGTCACCAGCCCCGGTCGATCCACTCCTGGAGGTGGGGCTGCTCGCGCCGATCGTGGTGTCGTCGCCGTGGCCGGGCAGGACGAGCGTGTCGGCCGGCAGGGTGAAGAGGCGCCGGTCGATCGACTCGATGATCGGTCGAAGTCGCCGCCCGGGTAGCCGGTGTTGCCCGGGCCGCCGGGGAAGAGGGTGTCGCCGCTGAACAGCACGGGCGAGCCCTCGAGGTGGAAGCACATCGAGCCCGGCGTGTGGCCCGGGGTGGCGATGGTGTGCAGCCGGAGCCGGCCGACCTCGATGACGGACTCGTCCTCGAGCAGGTAGTCGTAGGCGGCGAGCATGGCGGCGTCCTCGGCGGTGACGCCGACCTGGTAGCCGGCGTCGCGCACGGCGGGAACGGCCTGGATGTGGTCCCAGTGGCCGTGGGTCTCGAGCACCGTGCGCACGCCCAGAGCGCTGGCACAGCTCGAGCAGGCGGTCGTGCTCGTTGGCGGCGTCGAGGAGCACGGCGTCGCCGGTCTCCTTGCAGCGCAGGACGAACACGTTGTTGTCGACGGGACCCACCACGACCTTGTGGATCTCGGCCTGGGAGTCCTCGTGGTGCAGGGTGTCGACGGCCATGTTCCCAGTCTGCCCGGGCGTGACACTTGACCGGGCGGTCTAGTAGACACTCCGCCGTGAACTTCGCATTCTCCGAAGAGCAGGAAGAGCTCCGCAAGATCGTCAAGCAGTTCCTCGAGGCGAAGTCGCCCGAGGCCGAGGTCCGCCGTCTCATGGAGACCGAAGAGGGCTACGACGAGGCGGTCTGGGAGCAGATGGCCACCCAGATGGGCCTCCAGGGCCTCATCGTCCCGGAGGAGTACGGCGGCTCGGGCTACACCTACGTCGAGCTGATCGTGGTGCTCGAGGAGATGGGCCGGCGCCTGCTCTGCGCCCCCTACTTCTCCACCGTGGTGCTGGCGGCCAACACGCTGCTGCACGCCGACGACGAGACGGCCAAGAAGGAGCTGCTGCCCGGCATCGCCTCCGGCGAGACCAAGGCCACGCTGGCCTTCACCGAGGAGAACGGGCGCTGGGACGAGACCGGCATCGAGCTGACCGCCGCCAAGGCCGGCGACGGCTGGACCCTGAGCGGCTCCAAGATGTTCGTGCTCGACGGCCACACCGCGGACCTGATCCTGGTGGCGGCCCGCACCGACGCCGGGGTGAGCCTGTTCCACGTCCCGGCCGATGCGTCGGGGCTGACCCGGACGGCGCTGTCGACGATGGACCAGACCCGCAAGCAGGCCAAGCTCGACTTCGCCGACACCCCGGCCACCCTGATCGGCACCGACGGCGCCGGCTGGGCCGTGCTGGAGCGGGTCCTCGACCTCACCGCGGTGGCCCTGGCCGCCGAGCAGGTCGGCGGCGCCCAGGAGTGCCTCGAGATGGCGGTCGAGTACGCCAAGGTGCGGGTCCAGTTCGGCCGGCCCATCGGCAGCTTCCAGGCCATCAAGCACAAGTGCGCCGACATGCTGCTCGAGGTCGAGTCGGCCAAGTCGGCGGCCTACTACGCCGGTTGGTGCGCGGCGGAGCTGAACGACGAGCTGCCCACCGTGGCCAGCCTGGCCAAGGCGTACTGCTCGGAGGCCTACTTCCACACCTCCGCCGAGAACATCCAGATCCACGGCGGCATCGGCTTCACCTGGGAGCACCCGGCCCACCTGTACTTCAAGCGGGCCAAGAGCTCCGAGCTGCTGTTCGGCGACCCCAGCTACCACCGGGAGCTCCTGGCTCAGCGCCTGGGCATCTAGTCCGGGGTGGGCCGCGGGCGCTGCTTCGCCCGCAGCAGTCGGTCGTAGGTAGCCAGCGTGGTGTCGATCACCCGTTGCTGGTCGAAGTCGGCTTTGGCCTTGCGACGGCCGGCCGCCCCCATGGCCTGACGGCCTTCGGCGTCCTCGATCAGCTCGATGATGGCGGTGGCCAGCGCCTCGGGCGAGCGGACGGGGACGAGCAGGCCCGTCGTCTGGTGCTCCACGACCTGGCGACAACCCCGAATGTCGGTGACGACGATCGGCAGGCCCATGGCGGAGGCCTCCATCGCCGACCGGGGATAGCCCTCACGGTGGGAGGCGAGGACGTAGACGTCCATGGCCGCGTAGAAGGTCTCGACATCGTGGACGTTGCCCAGGAACCGCACCCCGGCCGTTTCTGCTTCGGCCATCTCGGCGGGGGTGAGCCCGTCGGGCTTGTCCGGCTCGGCCCAGCCGGCGACGACGAGCCGAGCCTGCGGGTGGACCGAGCGGACCCGGGCCATGGCCTCGAAGAGCTCTATGTAGCCCTTCTCGTGGACGAGGCGACCCACGGCACCGATGAGAACGGCGTCGCCGTCCGGGTCGAGGTCGTGGCGAAGGGCCCGCGCATCGGCGGCGTCGACCCGGGCGGGGTCGAAGCGGTCGAGGTCGATGCCGTTGCCCAGCAGGGTGAGCTTTCGGCGGGGCACGCGGAGTCGGGCCAGGGTCTCGAGGTCCTCCTCGTTCTGGACCAGCTCGGCGTCCGAGCAGGTGGCGGCCAGTCGCTCGAGGCCGTACACGGCGCCGCGCTTGGCCGGACGGTCGTCTTCGGTGGCGAAGAGGCCGTGCTGGGTGTTGACGATCACCGGAACCCGGGCCGCCTTGGCCGCGATGCGGCCGTAGATGCCGGGCTTGGGGTTGTGGGTGTGGACGATGTCGGGCTGGAGGTCCCGGAACACCCGCCGCAGCTCGGACAACGCCCGCGCGTCGGTCGACAGGGACCAGCCCCGGGTGGCGTGGTCCAGGCTCACGTGGCCGATGCCGTTGGCTTCGAGCTTCTCGACGTAGGGCCCGGGGGCTGAGGCCCCGAGCACCTCGTAGCCGGCGGCGGCGAAGGCCTGGAGCTGCGGGCCCAGGAGGAGGTCCAGGCTGAGGTCGGCGCTGGTGACGTGCAGGAGGCGGGGTCGGCTCATGTGATCGCGTCGGTGTAGCGGCGCCGGTTCAGCGCCCGACGCAGCCCGTCCTCGACGGCCATGCCGCCCTGGGCCTTGCGGCGGAACCACCGGGTGTGGTCGCTGACCTGGATGGGGGAGCGGGCCAGACGGTGGGGGTCGGTGGCGCCGTACGGGTTCGCTCGGGTGCCGGCCAGGGCGGCGGACCGGAAGCGGGCCCGCACGGCCTCGTCGGCGGCGGGGGAGCCGGCGACCGCCTTCGGGTAGGCGAAGTGCTGCGCCTCCACGCCGAGGCGTTCGCCGATCAGGGCGATGGACCGGTCCAGCTCGTCGGCGACCTCGCCGTCGGGCAGCCGGTCGAGCAGGGCGTGGGTGTGGGTGTGGGAACCGATCGTGACGAGGCCGGTGCTCAGCGCCTCGGCCAGGCCGCTCCAGGTGACCGGAGTGCGCGTCCGGGGGAAAGGTCCGCTGCCGTTCGGCGAAGTCGGTGGCCAGGTAGAGCGTGGCCGGGACCCGGTGGCGCACGAGGACCGGCACGGCATGGTCGACGAAGTCGATGGTGCCGTCGTCGAAGGTGACGACGACCGGCGGCAGCCCGGCGGGGTCCTCGGGTCGTTTGAGCAGGTCGACGGCCTCGTCGAGGCTGACCGGTCGCCGGTACTGCGCGAGCCAGGCCATCTGCTCGTCGAAGCGTTCGGTGGGGAGGTCGATCTCGCTCCCCGTGCCTGTCCCCGACCCGGTGGTAGATGAGCACGACCACGCCCGGCGCCGGTCGCCGCACGACGTCGACGCCCGCGGCGGCGGCCTTGACGGCCTGACCGAGGAGCTGGCGGGCGGTGCTCATGTCAGAAGAGCTCCAGGTCGCCGAGGGTGAGGTTCCAGCCGGCGAGGGTGGGCGGCTCGGTCTGGTTGACGGCCCGCCAGGTCACCTGGGGGCCCTGGTGGGGCAGCGGGAGCAGCCCTCCCTGTCGAGGCGAGAGACGGCCGGCGACGAGGAGGTAGTCGGCCCCTTCGACCTGGTCGAGCAACTCACCGAACGCCCGGCGCTCGCCTGACGGGACCACCAGCTCGCACACGGTGCCCTCCACGGCGGCACCCCGGCGGCGGAGACGGACGACGGCGAAGCCATCGGTCAGGTCGTCGCCTCGGCGCACCACCCGGTAGTGGAGAGGGGCGAAGCCGAATCGCCAGCGGAGGTAGGCCGCGGAGCGGTTGGTGGAGAGCGCGTCGGGGGCGAGCGTGGTCACCAGGCGATCGAGCTCGGCGTCGTCGGCGAAGGCGTCGGTGGCCGATTGTCCGAAGTCGGCGGCCTCGGACCACTTGGCGGCCGCGACCCGGGCCTGGGCGAGGCGGACCAGGCCACCGAGGCCACACGGACGCACGCGCACCGGTGGGCGGCCGATGATCTCCCAGCCCATCTTGAGGTAGCCGGGTCGGCTCTGGTCGTTGGGGGTGTTGAACACGAAGTCCACCCCCTCGTCGACCAGCTCGTCGAGGGCGCCCATGGTCAGGGCCCGGAAGAGGCCCCGGCCCTGGTGGCTGGGGTGGGTGGCGGTGTCGACGGCCCGCACGGCCCGGTCGATGCCGCCGTCGGCCCGGCGCCACTCCCAGCGCAGGAACGTGCGGAAGGCCAGGAGCTCGCCGGCCTGGTCGGCCACCCACATCGGGGAGGCCCCGAAGGGGTTCTGGCGGTGCTTCCAGTCGAAGAAGTCGGCGTGGCGCTCGTCGTCGTCCCAACCGAGGGCGGCCTGGGCGAGGGCCATGATGCCCGGGAGGTCGGCATCGGTCGCCCGGCGGATCACGAGGTCGGAGGCCATGGGTGGGTCAGCCCATCCTCTCGTTGACCCGGTCGTCAACCGCCACCCGGAGGACGAGGGCGTCGGCGCCGACCGTGCCGAGGGCGACCGGGGCGGCGATCAGCGCCGCGGTGGCGGCGCTGGTCTCCATGCCGGCCACGCGGGCGATCACCACCGTCGCGGCGGCGTGGACGGCGAGGATGAGCACCTGTCGGTTGCAGCGAGTGGGTCAGCCGACGGGCGGCCACGGGGGCGCTGACCAGAGCGAGGCAGACCAGCGCGGCGACCACCGCTCCGGGTCGGCCGCGGCCGCCTTGGGCCGCGGCCCACACGACCAGTGCCAGCAGGGCCAGGACCGACGGGGCCCGTTCCGCGATTGCGGGCCAGGAGAGCAGGGCCAACGCAGGGAGGACGACGACGCCGGCGAGGATGATCTCCTCGGTGTCCGGCACCGTGGCGTACACGCCGAGGCTGGCGCCGGCGAAGAGCAGTACGGCGGTGAACCGGCCGACGACCGACTCCACGCGGGGCCAGGACCAGCCCAGGAGGGCCAGGGTCGCCAGGGCCAGCAGACCCGAGGGCAGGTCCCCGGCGGGGTCGATCGTCGTGGCCAGGGTCACGGCGCCCAGGACGGCGGCGACGACCCGGATGGCCCGGCTCGTGGTCAGGTCGGCCAGGCGAGCAGGGCCACGGCGACGGCGAGGGTGGCGTCGGCGCGGTTGGTGTCGATGGCCCGGCCCACCGCGAGGAGGAGCGCGCCGACGTAGACGACCAGGGTGCGGTGGGACGCTCGTGTGACCGGCACGGTCACGGCCCGGACCAGGCGCTCAGAGGTACTCGACCCTGGGGCCGTGCACGACGTGGCGGGTGTCGAGCACGTAGGCGGCGTGCTCGACGAGCGCCTCGAGGTCGAAGTCGTCGTGGTCGACCAGCACCACCACCGCGTCGGCCGCGGCGACCTCCTCGGGCGTGGCGTCGACCCGGGTCACGGGCGGGGCGAACTCGTCGTCGGCGACATGGGGATCGGCCGCCCGCACATCGGCGCCGAGGGCCAGCAGCTGCCGGGCGATGACCGCGGCCGGCGTCTCCCGGGCGTCGCCGGTGTTCCGCTTGTAGGACAGGCCGAGCAGCAGGATGCGCTGGCCCTTGACCGCCTGCACCCCGCTCGTTGAGGGCCACGACCAGCCGGCGCACGACGTAGTCGGGCATGTGGTCGTTGACGTCGTTGGCCAGCTCGACGAAGCGGAAGGTCTGGCCCGAGCGACTGCCGCACCCGCCACGACAGGTAGGACGGGTCGATGGGCAGGCAGTGGCCGCCGACGCCGGGGCCGGGGGTGAAGCGCAGGTAGCCGAACGGCTTGGTGGAGGCGGCGTCGATGGCCTCCCACACGTCGATGCCGAGGTCGTTGGCGAACATGGCCAGCTCGTTGACCAGCGCGATGTTGACGTGGCGGAAGGTGTTCTCGAGCAGCTTGGTGAGCTCGGCCTCCTTGGGCGCCGGACACCGGCACGGTCCGGTCGACCAGGCGGTCGTAGAAGCCCTGGACCGCGCGCGAGCGACGCGGCGTCGATGCCCGAGACGACCTTGGGCGTGTTCTCGAAGGTCCACGTCCGGGTTGCCGGGGTCGATGCGCTCGGGGCTGTAGCCGAGGTGGAAGTCGTCGCCGGCGACCAGGCCGGAGCCGGCCTCGAGGATGGGGGCCACCAGCTCCTCGGTCGTGCCCGGGTAGGTCGTCGACTCGAGGACCACGCAGGCGCCCCGGGTCAGGTGCGGGGCGAGGGCCTCGGCCGCCGTCTCGATGTAGGAGAGGTCGGGGTTGCCGTCCCGGAGGGGGGTGGGCACCGAGATGATGGCGACGTCGAACCCGGCGCAGTCGGCCGCGTCGGTGCTGGGCCGGTAGCGCCCGGTCGCGAGGGCGGCGGCAAGGCGTTCGTCGCTGATGTCCTCGACGGGGGAGTCCCCGGCCGCGAGGCGCTTCACCCGGTCGTGGTCGACGTCGATAGCCGACGACGTCGAAGCCCGCTTCGCAGGCCCGGATCGCCAGCGGGAGGCCGACGTAGCCCTGTCCGACGACAACCAGCTCGGCCATGGGCGGAGTCTAGGGACCCGGCATTGGCGCAACCGGGGAGGGACCCGTCACGCTGTCGGGTCGTGAGCCGCATCTACCTCTCCCCGCCCGACGTGCGGGAGGCGGAGCGGCGGCTCCTGATCGAGGCCCTGGACTCGAACTGGGTGGCCCCGGTCGGCCCGGACCTGACCGCCTTCGAGGAGGAGGCCGCCCGGGTCGCGGGACGGGCCCACGGCGTGGCGCTGTCGAGCGGGACCGCGGCGTTGCACCTGGCCCTGCTCGAGCTCGGGGTCGGGCCGGGCGACGACGTGGTCGTCTCCAGCTTCACGTTCGCGGCGTCGGCCAACGCCATCTGCTACGTCGGCGCCCAGCCGGTCTTCGTCGACAGCGACGGGTCGACCTGGAACCTCTCGCCCGACCTGCTGGCCGAAGAGCTGGAGACCCGGGAGCGGGAGGGCCGGGCGCTGCCGGCGGCGGTCATCGCCGTCGACCTCTACGGCCAGTGCGCCGACTACGACCGATTGGTGCCGCTGTGTGCGGAGCGGGGCATCGCCCTCATCGAGGATGCGGCCGAGGCCATCGGGGCCACGTCCGCGGGTCGTCCCGCGGGCTCGTTCGGCGAGGTCGGGGTCCTGTCGTTCAACGGCAACAAGATCATCACCAGCGGCGGGGGCGGGATGCTGGTCTGTGATCGCCCGGAGCTGGCCGACCGGGCCCGCTACCTCGCCACCCAGGCCCGCCAGGACGCGCCCCACTACGAGCACACCGAGGTGGGGTACAACTACCGGCTCTCGAACCTGCTGGCTGCGGTCGGTCGGGGCCAGCTCAGCACCCTCGGAGAGCGGATCGCCCGCCGGCGCGAGATCCGGGACCGCTACCGGGCCGCCCTCGCCGACCGGCCGGGGATCGCCTTCGCGCCCACCGACGACGAGGGCAACGCCTGGCTGACCTGCATCACCGTCGACCCCGAGCAGGCCGGCGTCGATCGTGAGGGTGTGCGCCTGGACCTCGAGGAGAAGGACATCGAGAGCCGTCCGCTGTGGAAGCCGATGCACCTGCAGCCGGTGTTCCGCCACTGCCCCGCCCGCGTCGACGGGACCAGCGAGCAGCTCTTCGCCACCGGCCTCTGCCTCCCCAGCGGCAGCGGCATGTCACCTGACGACCAGGACCGCGTGATCGCCGCCCTCCTCGACGCCCTCCCCACCTGACGTGGGCGTGTTCCTGATCGTGCTGGCGGTGGTCGCTGTGGTGGCGATCGCGGTCTTCGCGCTGCGCCGGGCCGATGCGCTGCTGGCCGGGTCCGATCCCCCCGCGCTGTTCGAGGTGGACGAGGCCATCGAGTTCGTGGCCAGCGCCCTACCGGCCGAGGTGTCGAGTCGGCTGAGCTATGAGGACGTCGAGGCGCTCCTGGGCTGGCACCTCGTGCACCTCGCCGACCGGGACGAGGCCGGCGACATCGCCGACGAGGCCGCCGTGGCCGACCTCCTGCGCCGGGCCGAGGCCGACAATCGGGAGATGACGGCCGACGACATCCGCTCCGTGCTCACCGCGGAAGGGGAGTACCTGGCCGCCATCGGCGCCCTCGAAGCAGGAGGCGGCGAAACATGACGCCCTCGGGTAGTCCGGCTGTGCTTTGATTAGCGGACCGAGGAAAGGAGGTGGTCCAACTGAGCGGTAAACGATTTGGGACCTCGGAGGTGTCCGGCCGCTAGCGGCCTTCGGACAACCCAAGCGAAATCAATCCGGACACCGGCGGAGATGCGGTCGGAGGCTGGTCCCTCCCGGCGCAACGCCCTCCGTGAACAGTCCAGAACCATGGTGAGAGGGAGCGGCTCCGGTCGCTCCCTCTCATCGCGTCCGGGGTGAGTCGCCCCCCGTGACCCGCCTCCCGTACGATCCGGGCATGGATCGCCCCAAGGGCTTCGCCGACAACCGTTACATCGGGGACAAGCGGTCACAGGTGGTCTACGACCTCGACGACGAGGCCACCCCCGCCGAGGCGATCGAGGACCTGATGGCCGCCGAGTCGTTCCTCGCCTTCGGCCCCGACACCCTGCCCGAAGCCCGCAACCGGGGCTACCGGCTCTGGAAGGGCGCACGCACCGCGGGGTGAGCACCGCCCTCGAACACCACTTCGCCGTCGACGGGATCACCCTGGCCGGTCACCTGGCCCGGCCGTCCACCTCGGGAGCCAATCGTCCCGGCGTGGTGGTGTGCCACGGCTATCCGTCCGGGCACGGCAGTGGCCCCAAGTCCGCCCACACCTATCCGCAGCTGGCGGACCGGATCGCCGAGGACATCGATGCGGTCGTCCTGGCCTTCAACTTCCGGGGCTGTCGGCCGTCCAAGGGCATGTTCTCGATGGCGGGCTGGAGCAACGACCTCCGGGCGGCCGTCGGACAGGTGGCCGGCCAGGCCGGGGTCGACGGGGTGGCGGTCGTCGGCTTCGGCACCGGTGGCGCCCTGGCCCTCAGCGTTGCCGGGTCCGATCCCCGGGTGCGGGCCGTGGCCACCCTCGGCGCCCCGGCGGACTTCACCGGGTGGCTGGCCGATCCCAAGCAGCTGCTGAAGCGGTCCCGGGAGCTCGGGATCCTCGGGGGCCGTGAGCCCGAGGACCTCACCCGATGGGCCGACGGCCTCCGTCAGGTGCGGCCGGTGGCCGGGGCCGAGGCCGTGGCGCCCCGCCCGCTGCTCGTGATGCACGGCGCCGATGACGACCTGGCCCCTCAGATCGACGCCCGGGTGCTGGCCGACGCCCACGGCTCAGCCGAGCTCAAGATCATCTCCGGGGCCGGTCACCAGCTCCGTCACGACCCTC
Organism: uncultured Microthrixaceae bacterium; assembly: GCA_963725155.1. GTDB lineage: Bacteria > Actinomycetota > Acidimicrobiia > Acidimicrobiales > DATDAH01 > DATDAH01. The sequence goes on along the minus strand of CAVRXU010000008.1, from coordinate 17,547 downwards.
GAGCCGTGGCCCTCCTGCTGGGCTGGCTGGATCGTCAGCGGGCGGCCATCCGCGGGGAGCCCTGGACCTGAGCGTGTGGCGGGCCAGGCCGTGCGATCGGCTTTGGTGTCGTGCTGCGCCTACGCCGGGTGGTCGACGGTAGGACTCCAGCCCTGACCCCTAGGGTGTCGCCGTCATGATCGGGCAGGAGCGCAAGGCGTCTCCCATTCACGCCCACGATCCATGGTCTCGTCAGGCAGTTCGTTCCTTCATCGAGTTGTTCGCTCTTGCCGGATTAGCCGTCACCCAGCCTCTGCTCGATGTCTTCGGACGGGCACCAGACCTGTTCCTGTTCGTCGGTGCATCCCGCACCGACATCGTCCTCTTTGCCGTGCTCGTATCGGTCGGGCCCGCGACCCTGTTGTGGTCCATCGAGCAGGTCGTCGGCATCGCCACTGAGAAAGGACGTCAGGTAACCCATACGGCTTTCGTCGGATTGCTCGTCCTCCTCCTGGGCCTGGGATTGCTCAAGCAGGCCGAGCTCTCCGGCCTGGCGCTCGTCGTGCTGGCCGCAGCGCTGGCGATCGCGGGGGTCTTGACCTTCCGGCGTTGGACGGGCGTGCGCACGTGGGTGCGGTACCTCGGGCTGGCCCCCCTCCTGTTCGTCGGACTCTTCCTGACGACGAGTCAGACCGCTGACCTCCTGAAATCCCAGGATGTGGCCAGCGCCGACATAGGACCGGTCGATGACCCGAGGACCGTCGTGTTCCTGCAGTTCGACGAGTGGCCGCTGCAGACACTCGTCGACAGTGAAGGTCGAATCGACTCGAGCCTGTATCCGAACCTGTCCGCACTCGCGGCCGATGGCGTCTGGTACCGCAATGCGACGACGGCAGCGAACTACACGACGTACGCCGTTCCGGCGAACGTCACGGGGCGGGTGCCGGTCGACGATCGAACCGCGGTCGCCAGCGAATATCCCGAGACGCTGTTCACCATGCTGGCCGGCCAGTTCGACCTCGATGTCATAGAGACGGTCACTCGACTCTGCCCGTCAAGTCTTTGCGATGGTGATCTTGTCGACAATTCGGCTGGCGGCTCCACGAAGCCCTCCGGCGCCTTGGGCCGACTCCTGACGGCGGCCCGGAAGACGTATCGGGCGATGGTCTCGCCCGACCCGGATGCCACATCCTCGGCCCAGGCGTTCGAGAACGGACTGCTTGATCCTGAGGCTGCAGTGCACGCGGCCGACGACTCATCGGCGGGCGGCCTGCGCGACCAGCCTCGACATTCGCTGCAGACCGTCGACGACCTTGTCGAATCGATCGAACCAGGGGAATCGCCGACCCTTCACTACCTCCACCTCGTCTTACCTCACGGTCCCTACGTCTTCTTCCCCGACGGCCGCCGATACACGGGGGGGCCGGGCCCGCAGGCAGAAGGCCTCCGGGACATCGCCGGCCGGTCGGACCAGGTCGCCGAGGTGGATTTCTTGGAGCAACGCTTGGTGCTGCAGGCCGCGTTCACCGATCGGATCATCGGTCAGGTGATGGATCGTCTGCGAGAGGCCGACCTGTACGACGAGGCCATTGTCATCGCCACGGCGGACCACGGCATCGGACTCGAACCCGGTGGGCCCGCCCGGGTCCTGACGAGCGCTGACGTTCCGACGGAGAACCTGGCCGACACGTACTACGTGCCGCTTGTGATCAAGGCCCCGGGCCTCGGGCCGGCCGGCACAGTGAGCGATGCCAACGTCGGGACGATCGACATCGTCCCGACGATTGTTGCCGCACTCGGCTTCCAGCTTCCCTGGCCTGTGGACGGCATCGACCTGGGCTCGCAGGAACGCCCGGACGCTGAGAAGCGAGCCGGCGTCGTCACCGGCGGCATCGGGGCGGGGACGCCCACGCTCAGTGGCGAAGTCACCTTTGACGGCGAAGTGCAGCTCGCCGAAGTGCTCAGCAAGAACGTCGACACCCTTCTCTGGCCTGACAATCCCGCCTATCGCCCGTTTGCCATCTCGGATGCGGGAGAGATCGTGGGCCGACGATCTGATCAGCTGACCATCACCAGCCTGTCCGGCGCCACCGCGGTGGTTCATGGACTGGAGGCCTTCGATCACGTGGACACGGCGAGCGGGATCCTCCCTGCCTACTTGGTGGCCGACCTCGATGTCGCGGGCACGGCGGAACCCACCATCGCCGTTGTGCTCAATGGGCGGGTCGCGGCGGTGAGCTCGGGCTGGACATCAGGCGGCACTCCCCATCACCTCGAGGCGATGCTGGTCCCCGACTTCTTCCGAGACGGTGCCAATCAGCTCGAGATCTACCTGGTGGGCGGTCCCGAGGGCGAGCGCACGCTCACGCCGGTTGAGGTGACACCCTGACGGTGGGGAGCTCTCGATCGCGATCGGCCCGCTCAGCAGTGATCCAGGACGAACCGGTTGATGAACGCGGCGTAACCCCGCTGACCCCGGGGCCGCAGGTGGATCCCGTCGGATCGGAACCAGGCATTCGGATGCTGCGCGGCGAGCGCTGACCAGGGGGCGACGAGCACGCCGTGGTGGGCGGCGACCCGGTGGAGGATGTCATTGAACTGGCCCGCCCTCGCGGGCCAGTCGGCGTGGACGTTCGGGTTCTCGTTCTGCTCGAGCCAGATCACGCAGTCCACCGATGCCGTGTCCGCCATGGCATGGCGGAGGCGCCGCTGCAGGGCCGCGGGACTGGCCCCGAACGCCACATCGAAGCTGCCCACGGCGCTGACCACGACGGGCAGGCCGTCGCGAGCCATCTGCTGGAGGGACGGCCGGCCGGCCCGGATGTCCACGCCGCCGAAGGCCCGGACGTAGGCGTGGTGCGCCTCCAACTCGTCTCTCGAGTCCTGGGTGATGGAGTCGCCCACGATGCCGAACCGGTACTGGCACCCGCTGGCCAGCATCACCACGAGGAGGACGAGGATCAGTGTCCGCACCGTCATGCCGTTCGGCCTCATTCGTCCTTCTTGCGGCCCTTGATGACGGCGAGATCTTTCTGCATTGGGGCGAACCCTAGGGCGAGGGGCGCGTCGTTCTCGAACGGTCGGTCCCGCTCTGATTGGCCGCTGGCTGGATCGTCAGCGGGCGGCCATCCGCGGGGAGCCGTGGACCCGACGGTCCGCAGGTCCAGTCCGTCATCTATAGAATCGCCATCGCCCGCGATGTGCTGCGGTCACATACCTCCAGCTGCTCCCGCCCGCCCATGGAGAGAAGCGACTCACGCTGATGCGCATCGTCATTAACAGCTGGCGCGATATAGAACATCCGCTCGCGGGCGGATCTGAGGTCTACGTCGATCAGGTTGCCAAGGGATTGGTCGAGCGTGGACACGACGTCGCCCTGGTCGTTGGGCGGCCGGTGAGCGACCACCCGTATGAGGTAGTGCCCAATGGTGGCCGGTACTCGCAGTACCTGCGGGCGCCACTGACCCACGCCCGGCGATTCCGCGGACGTCGGATGTCGTCCTGGATGTCGCCAACGGGATGAGCTACTTCTCGCCGCTGTGGCGGCGGGGTCCCAGTGTCGTGCTTGTGCACCACATCCATGAGGGTCAGTGGGAACAGTGGTTTCCCCGGCCTGCTGCCGCGGTGGGCTCGTTCCTCGAGCGGCGGGCAATGCCGTGGACATATCGACACGCCCTCTTCGTCACGGTGTCGGAGTCAACGGCCGCAAGTCTCGTCGGCTCGGTGTGGATCGCGACCGCATCCGCATCGTGGCCAACGGGATCGAGCTCCCGGCTGCCGTCGGTCAGGAATCGGTCGATCCGATCTTCCTCAGCCTGGCCCGCTTGGTCCCCCACAAACGAGTTCCGTTGGCGGTCGAAGCTTGGCAGCAGGTCCAACAGCACGTCGAAGGCACCCTGGTGATCGTCGGTGGCGGTCCCGAAGAAGAGACCGTGCGGAAGATGGGAGTAGATCGGGTCCGGCTGCTCGGCAAGGTCAGCGAAGTCGACAAGGAGCGGTCTTGGCCCAGTGCCGACTGCTCGTGCATCCGTCAATGCTCGAGGGCTGGGGTCTGGTCGTGATGGAGGCGGCTGCCTACGGGAAACCGACCTTGGCGTTCGACGTCCAAGGTATCCGCGACTCAGTGGTCCATGAGACGACGGGAGTCCTTGCTAATGGGATCGACGACTTCGTTCAGCAATGGATCGCGTTGGCAACGAGACGATGCTCGTCGGCATCGGCTCGGCGCTGCCGCTCGCGAGCGAGCGGCTCTATTCCCCTGGAGCACAAACCGTAAAGGAGTTCGAAGAGGTCTTGGTGGAGGCTGGGAGTCTGGGTGCCTCGGGTGCGTTACGGCGCAACGCGGCATCGGCCCCGCCCGCACCTGTCTCGGCGCCCGCTCCGGCTGCCAGCGGCATCTGCGACTGCAGTAGCAGACGACGTACCGACTGCCTGGGAGCTTCTGAAACTGTTCCGGTCTGAGAAGCACGATCCCGGGCCCTTCTACCAACGCCTCGCCGAACGTTCAGTGGCCAAGTTCCCGTTTCCAGTCGAGGGTCGACGACTGCTGGACTTGGGCTGTGGCCACGGCGAGTACACCCGTGAGTTCATCGCACGGGGCGCAAGTGTCGCTGCGGTCGACATGGACGACTGGCTTGTTCCCGGGGTGCGGTCCCATGCTGCGCTTGCGGATGCCACTCGCCTTCCCTTTCCGGGACGCGACCTTTGACATCGTGTTCTGCTCCAACCTCCTCGAACACACCCCGTCGTCTGAGCCGGTGTTCGACGAGATCGCACGAGTACTGGTCCCTGGCGGCCGGGCGTGGGTGAGCTGGACGAACTGGTATTCCCCGTGGGGTGGCCACGAAATCGTGCCGCTTCACTACCTCGGACCCCGGGCAGGCCTCCGGGCCTGGCGGTTCCTCTTCGGCGAGCCGCGCAAGAACGTTCCCTTCGACGCACTCTGGCCGACGTACGTCGGCGAGGTGCTTCGAATCGCCCGCCGGCATCCTCAACTCGAACTCCTCGACGCCGTTCCTCGCTACTACCCCTCGCAGCGTTGGATACTCCGAGTGCCAGGCCTGCGTGAGGTCGCCACTTGGAACTGCGCGCTAAGCCTTGCGCGAGTCACCGCCTAGCCATGATCGTGTGCTCGCGTTCACCTGGGAATAGTTCGGATCGACTGCAGCGCGGACCTCGGCGGCCGTAGCTCGAGCTAGGGCGTGGGGGAATCGCCGGGTGACAACCAAGCGAACCTCGGGTCACGGAGTTACCCCGGCTACCTTTCATTCAGTGTCCGCTGCGTTGACCTCCGAATCCTCACCGCACTCGGGGGCCCGTGTTCGGCATGCGGTGCGCTCTGCCGGTCGTTGGACGTTCAAGACTCTGGGCACTCACGAGTTTCTCCTGCCCGTCGTGTTGCGGATAACCCCGGAGGGGCCGAGGCGTCAGATCACCGACGAGACCGACATCGTGGTCGAAGGTCTTCCTCGATCGGGGAACACCTTCGCCGCCTTCGCGCTCCGCCAGGCGGCAGCGGGCCAAATCCGGGTGTCCAGCCATGTGCACGTGCCAGCGCAGGTGTCGCGAGCCGTACGTCGGGGCGTGCCGACGGTCGTAACGATTCGGGAGCCCGTCGAGGCGACCGTGTCGCACATGGCCGCGGTCCCACACCTAACGGCGAAACGGGCCCTCCACGAGTACATCGACTACTACCAGCGGATGATCCCACTGGCCGATCACGTCGTTCTCGCCGATTTCGAAGAGATCGTCACGGACTTCGGCCAGGTCGTCGAGCGGGTGAATGCCCGCTTCGACATGACGCTGAAGCCGTTCGAGGCTACGCCGGAGAATGTCGACGCCGTGTTCCGGGCGATGGACGACCACTGGGCGGAAGTCCACGCCGACCGTGGGCGGGATTCCTGGCAGCCACGTCCCACCGACGAGAAACCGACGAGAAAGGCCCTCGTCCGTCAGGAGGTCGAGGCTGACGCGGTGGGCGCGCCTCGAGCCGATGCCCGGGAGGTGTACGAGACGCTCACGGCGGTCCGCCAGGAGCAGATCGCCCGACTTTCGGCCCCGCGGCACCGTCCAGCGACGCGGCGAGTCGATCGTGAGCTCGCCAAGCCCGCTGGGGACGCCCAGTCAGCGACTCCGGACCGGAGCGCCTTCGTTGTAAGCGTCGTTGCCAGCTACCACGTGGACTGAAAGCATCGGCCTCGATCCTCGGTTGCGTCCACTAGCTCCGCGCGATGTCGGGAAGCTGCTGAATTCTGGCAGCTGATGTAGCTGCCCTGTGCTGCGGCTTCTCAACAGACAAGCGGCGGTTCACCATGTAGCTTGCCCGTCGGCCTTCTACCCGCCTCCACGAGGCGGTGTCCTGTCGGTCAGGTCCAGCGTCGGGCGTGAGGAGCCTTCAGTTCGTGGTTCGCTGGTACCTGCTCAGGAGTTGGGGCCCGAGGTAGTCCTCGGCGAGTCGGGTGGCGGCTTCGGGGGCGAGGTGAATGCCGTCGGGTCGTGCGGTGGTGTCGAAGGGCCCGTCGGGGAGGGCGTCGAACCAGGGGTTGAGGTCGATGATGCTGAGGCCGGGGTGGCGTTGGGGGAGGGTGGAGATCATCTGCGTTGTAGGCCTCGAGGCGGTCGGGGTCGGCCTCGGGAAGCGGTGGATCGGGCACGAGGCCGTCGGTAAGTGGGCGAATCGGCGGAGCGAGCAACCAGACAGTTTGGGGGGCGAGCGTGGCCATCTCGTCAGCGAAGGCGTCCATCTCGGAGCGGAGGTAGTCGTCGTAGACGGGGTCGCCGAGGTGCCGCCATTGGTCGTCACCTTCGAGACGTCGGTCGGTCAGATCGGCGGCTCCGAAGAGCACAACGATCATGTCGGGCCGGGTCGCGTGAGCTCGGGCCGCCATTCGTCTCGCCAGACTTCGCATGTCTCCAGCATCGGCCACTCTCACGGCCGCGAATACTCGGTCTCCACCGCGGCCGACGCCGCAAGCGAGGGCGTGGCTCGCCCCGCTCGGTGTCGGCCGTGTTGTTGCAGAGTGCCCATCATCCGAGCCCAACCGCCGCCATGAGGGCCGTGGAGTCGCCGACGACGGCGATTCGTGGCCGTGTACCGGTTGGGGGGGGTACGGGGCTGCCGTCGGCGCAATGAGCTTCGGCTGTCGACGTCGGCGCTACCGGCGGTGAGGGCGGCGGCGTCGGCGGCGGCCTGTTCGAAGTCGATGGGAGCGGCGGGGAGGGTGGCGGTGATGGTGGCGAGCCAGATGATGGTGACTGATGCGACGGCGGAAGCGGTCAGGATGGCTCGGCGGTTGTCGGTGAGGACGCGGCGGAGGCGGACGGGTTGCTCGACGAGGAGGTAGGAAGCGGTTGCGGCGGCGACGGTGACGGTGAAGCGGAGAGCAAACAGCGGGACTTGGCTGAGGCCGGTGCGGTCGGTGGTGAGCCAGAGGTAGATCGGCCAGTGGAAGAGGTAGACGCCGTAAGAGATCAGGCCGAGCCAGGCGAGGGGTTTGATGCTCAGGACGGCGCGGACGGGGCCGGAGGGGGCGACGGCGGCGGTGACCACGACCGCGGAGAGCAGTCCGAAGACCGGGAGGCCGCCGCGGTAGAGCCAGGGGGTGGCGAGATCCGTGGTGATCCAGAGCAGCAGCATCACTGTCAGGGCGGCTGGCCCGACCACTGGCGCCCAGCGTGTCCGGATCCGTCGAGCCGTTGGGTGAGGCGAGGAGCACCGCGAGGAGGGCGCCGGCGAGCAGTTCGGCGATCCGGGTGTCGGTGCCGTAGTAGATCCGGTCGTTCGAGGCTCCGGTCAGGGCGAGCAGCAGGGTCATACCGACGCTGGCGGCGAACAGGGCGCCGTAGACCAGGCCCGTTCGGCTGAGACGGCCTTTGGCCAGTTTGAACGCGGCGACGGTGATCAGGGGGAACAGGAGGTAGAACTGCTCTTCGATTGCCAGCGACCAGAAGTGCAGGACCGGTGATGGCGCGGCGAAGAGGTCGGCGTAGGAGTTGCTGTCGAGGATGAACCGCCAGTTGGCGACGTAGGCGAGTGCGGCGATGACATCGCCACGCAGGTTGGCCAGTTGGCTCGGTCCGGCGAGTACCGCCCCGTAGAGGTCGACGACAAGCAGCGTCAGGAGCGCTGCGGGCATGAGCCGGCGAAACCGTCGGGACCAGAACGCGCCGAGGTCGGTTTGTCCACTGCGCTGCTGTTCGCGGAGCAGCAGCGTCGTGATCAGGTAGCCCGACAGGGTGAAGAAGGTCGAGACGCCGAGAAAGCCGCCGGACGCCCAGGAGAACTCGGCGTGGAACAACAAGACGCCGATGACCGCGACCGCTCGGAGACCATCCAATGCAGGCTCGTACGCCAACCGCGACGGCCGAGGACCCCCGGAACTCATGACACCGCCAAGCTATCCGCCCGCCTCGGCGAGACGGAGTCGGCTACCCCCGACGACTTACCTCGTTAGACGGTCTCTGATTGACGTCGTCGACGGGATCGACTCCCGACGACGGCAGAACCGCCGATGACGAGGAGTGCAGCCGCCAGGCCGATCTGGGACCCGAAGCTCGAGCCGGTGCGAGGCAGCGTGGTCGAGCCTTCGGCAGCGATCGTCAGGGTGAATGTCTCACCGAGAACGGAAACCGTGCACGTGCCGAGTGGGGCATCATTCGGAACGGTGAAATCGAAGGTGAAGGGGTCCGCGTCCACCGTGCCCTGGAAGACGACTGTGGACTGGCTGCCACAGGTGATGGTGGCATCCACTGCGGTGCCGGGATCAACGCCGGTCAGCGTGCAGGTTCCTGTGTCACCGGGCGCCAATGGTGTCGTGCACACCAGGTTGCCGCTCACGACCGGACAGCCGATGCCTAGCTGGTCACAGAGATAGGTGTCGGTGTCGAATTGCGCATCGGCGCTCGGCACCGGACCAAGGAGCAGAACGATCGCGCCGAGGACAAGGCTCGCCAAGACTCTTCCAGATCGCATTCACTCGATGGACCCCCCTCGAACGGAACCTAGGTACCGCTGTATATCACATCGGCGGCCGTTGCTCGTATCTGAACTTCACTAAGCGTTCGGGCGTCCTTACCCGTTGGTTCCGATGGTGAGAACGCCGGACATCCCACCGCGACAGCGATGGCACCGGCCCAGGCGATGTAGCTCATGATGACCAGAACTGACGGCCAATACCAGAGGATCCCCGCGCCCTCAGGCACCGAGGCCAGTCCGTTGGCAGTAGTGCCAACGGACTTCCAGCCGAGTAGCCACCCTCGGCCTCCCGGTCGTGCCCAGTTTCCCCCGTCGGGGCTGGGCGCGTCGAACAGTGGGCTCAGGATTGCCTCGAGTTCTCTCGATTCATCACTGGCTGTGGTGAGCGGTCCCTGCCAGCCTTCGACACGGAGCAGTTCCAGAGTCGGCCCACTGACCACGGTCTCCAGGTCCGGGTCGTCGAGCACGCCGTCGTAGTCCGTCCAATCCGAGGCGTGCAGAAGCGCCACCCAGCGCACTCCCAGATCCGCGAGCTCATCCGCCACGTTCTCGCCGGCGCGTGCCCGTTCGGCGATCCGAGCTGCCGAAGGCTCCCGCGGGTCTGCTCGCTCCGTCGCCGGCACACCGAGTCGTGGGTCCGAAGAAACCAGGACGTCTCCCCCGAGGAAGAGCGGCATGGGATGGTGTGTTCGCCGTCCGCCGGCAACGGGCAGGTTCAGGTACTGCGACCAAGGGAGGGCCAGGACGGGTCCGGGGGCATCCCACACCTCTCGGCGGGCGTCGGACCACTCTCTCGGTATGGCCACGGGATCGAGTTGGCCTCCGGCGCCCCACAGGCCCGGACCCAGACAGATAAGCGCTATCCCCAACAACGCCGATCCCAGAGCCGCACCGCCCGCACGGACCCGGCTGAGTGCCGTTCCGCCATGGGCGGCCGCCACGGCCAGCCAGATGAGCGCGAGGGGCAGCATGCGGTGCCCATCACGGAGCGTGGCCCCAATCGGCGATCGTATGTCAGGTCGGCGACGAGACCGCGGAGACCAGGCACGGCGCTGGCGAGCGGGATGGCCAGGCCAACAGCCGCGATGGCGAATGCCCGTCGACCCCACCGTTGTTCAACGGCATGGCGACCGACCACCGCTAGCAGTCGCGACCGCCAGGCCCATCGGAGCCAAGAGGCTCGAGCCCGCCCCGATCTCGAGCCCTCGCTGCCAGAATCCTTGGCCGATCACCAGCCGCGAGAGCCCGAACACGCCTCCTATCCGTGTCGGCGAGCGCATCCGACGGAGCCGGATCGACGCCCGAGCCAGCGAGCACCAATCCGCTGGTGAGCCAGACCAGTTGCGCCAGGACGACGAGAGCCAACGTGATCGGCCATCGGCGGAAGCGATTGGCGGCGAGGCCGATGACCACCACGACGCCGGCATACAGACCACCCACCATGCCAGCGAGCGACAGAGGCAACGCACCACAGGAAGGTTCGGCGAAGGTCTCGGTCGGGACGCATCAAGGTCGGCAGTGCCCAGGGAAGGATTGCTGCAGCGAGGGCGACACTCAGGTGACCGACCGAGACACGGGTCACCATGAGAGGCCCTGCGCCATAGAGGAGCCCAGCTCCGAGACGTCCGGCCAGATTCGCGCCAGCAGCGAGTCGGATAGGCGCCGACGACGGCGACCACGATGATCAGGGCCATGAGCGCTTTGCCCGCGACCTCGCCGGAGATGACTGATGACGCCCAGGCGACGGGCACCATGAACGGAACTCGTCGTGGCAGTTCGGGACCGAGTCCCCAGACACCTGTCGGTAGCGGTATGTCCGGCGTGATGATCAGATCGAGGTTGAACAGCGATCCGGGCGCTAGCGCAGGTCCGAGAACGAGGAGAGCGACCCCGGTGGCCATCGCCCAGGGCGCGGCGCCGCTCCACTCGGAGGTTCCTATCAGGGCGCGTGTAATCGCCAGTCTTCGCATGGCCGGCCATTCGGGTGGACCTTAGGTGTAGCGCGAGCCCCGGAGGGTGGCACACAACTGGTGTGGCCGTGCTGACGATCACAGCGACCCAGTCGCTTCGACGCACGCCTCAGGCCCTGCACTCGATCGTCTGTCGGCGATCTCGCCTTACGTAGTCGAACACGGCAACGCCGCCGACTGCGGTGGCGCCACGAGCCGTGCGACCCAGGCCCGAAGGCCACGATCGCCGAACACGCCGAGCTCTCGATTGGCTGTGGACGGGTGCGCCGCCCGAAGACCGACACCGACGGTCGGGCCCGCAATAGGTCCCATGCGGCCACCACCGTGACCGCAGTGAGCACTACGCAGCTCACCTCCACCGGGGTTCGGAAGCGAGTGAGCGCCCGACGTGAGGGCGGCCAGCACCACCACCTCGGCCAGCGTGGCAATGAAGGGCACGATCGTGATCCCGCGCCGACAGAGCAGCAGCAGGCCGACGACCGAGCAGGGAATCATTGCGAGGTACACCCACTGGCCGAGGCGTACGCCGGGTTCCCAACGCTCCTCGATGACCGTGTCCGTGAGCTGGCTCCGGTCCAGCTCGATGACCCCTAGCGCGTGGCCGACGCGGAACGTGGCAACCAGTGGCGTTCGTCTCAGGTGGTCGCCGACGTACTCGAGGCCCATCTCCCTGGCGAGCGTGTCGATTTGTGACTCGTCGCCGGGCTCGATGCCCTGCCGGCGTAAATGGGCCTGCTGCGGAGTAGAGCGGCTGAGAGCAGTTGGGGTGGTACATGCCGATGGCTCGCCCCTCGTAGGTGGCGTCACAGCTGCCCGACAGGATGGTGATCCCAGTCGAGGTCGTCAGCAGCGTCGGCTCCTCGAAGCGGAGCATGTTCCAGCCGACCCAGGGCAGTACAACGGCGAAGGCGGCCACGGCCATCGTCGCCATGGCGGGCAACGGCGAGCTGGGACCACGACCACGCCGGACCACGGCCAGAGGAGCGGCGAGGAACGGGACGAGCAGGGTGGCCTCGGCGCGCGTGAGCGTCGCCAACCCGATGAGCACGCCGAGCGTGATGGACTTCGGCCAGCTTGGCGCCGACCACCACGAGAGCGCTGCGAGCAGGACGCCGCTGATCACGAGGAGGTACAGACCCTCGGACATGCCCACCACGTCGGTCAGCCAGAGGTCGGGGACCGCCGCGACAGCGCCAGCGGCCACCACCGCTCCGCGCCGACCGGCGAGGCGCCACGCAAGCACGGCGAGCACGACGACCGTGCCCGCCCCGAGCAGCGAGCTCCAGACGCGGAACTCGGTGGGCGACTCCACGCCGAGCACGGCGCCGGCGGCGAGCGTCACCGTGTAGAGCGGCGGGTGGGCAGCGCCGGGGCCGGCCTCGTCCGCCGGGATCCCTTGAGCCAGCTCGGCCGCCGCGACGAACGGGTGGCCGTCGGCGAGGGCGTCCGCCTGCGCCGCGTAGTGAGCGCGTCGCCGCGCTGGATCCAGCAGCCCTCCTCGTTGCTCCCGGATTCGCACGTGGGGTGGGCGGCGAAGATCACCAGCAGGCGAATGGCGACGGCGACGGCAGCGGCGAGCCCCACCAGCGCCCAGGTGCGGCGATCCTGGCCGCATGCGCGCCAAGGCGTCGGGACCTGCGCGAGATCTTCCCGCATCCGCTGCAACGTACAGGCGCACCCGGTCCCCGGCGGGCTGGCTAACGTCGGCGCCCGATGGCACCCGACGGCGACGTGTCCGAGGACGTGCCGGGCGTGCCGCCGTGGCGGCTCCGTGGCGGCGATGCCCTCATCGGACTGGGCGTGCTGGCCATGCTGCTGGCCGGTGGTGCGGCCATCGCCCCGATCGCCCGGAACGCGCCCACCGTCGCCGACGCCCGCAGCGCCCCGGTGGAGTACACGCCAAGCGACGACTTCGACCGAGGCACGGGCGCGCTCGGCCGACCGTCGGGAGGAGGGGTCTGGTTGCCCGTGAGCGGGACTTGGGGCATCGACTTCGGCACCCTCCGCCTCGTGACCCCCGAATCGGGAGGACGGCTCAACCTGCTGGTATACGACCTTGGCGCGCCCGACGGCACCGATCGCGGTGCGGTTCTCGGTCGTGCGGGGCGGCGCCGGCCTGGTCTTCCGATATGCGTCACCTGCCGACTTCTGGCAGCTCGTCCCTGCGCCCGCGTTCCGGACCTGGGTCGTGCAGCACGTGTTGGGCGGTCGCCTGGCGGCCAACGAGGACCTGCACGTGGTCGGAGCCGAGGATGGCACGGTGGTGCAGGTCGAGCTCTCGGGCACGGAGATCAGCGTGAAGGTCAGTGATCAGGAGGCCATCGTGCTCGACGATCCCGCTGGCGCCGGTCGCACGGTGGTGGGCTTCGCGGCCCGAGGGCCCCCGGGTGCTCGGAGCTCGCTGGGACGACTTCCTCGCCGAGCCTGTGACCACGACCACGGCCGCGTCAGCCTCGTCCGTCTCGGCGGGCTGATCGGGCGTCAGGTGGGCAGGGCCAGTTCCGCGGTCTGGCACCTGCACCGTGTCGCCGTCGACGCCCGACGGGCCGCCCCACACGAGGCGGGCTGTCCATTCTGACAAGTTGCACAGACGTCACTACCGAAGGCGAGCAGAACGGGCAATGCACGCTCATGTCCCGCACTCGATCAGCTGTCAACCTTCTCGTCGACGTAGTCGAACACGGCGACTGCGCCGACTGCGGTGGCGATCGCCACGAGCGGTGCGACCCAGGCCCGGAGCCCACGGTCGCCGAACACTGCCGCGCTCTCGATTGTGAACAGCAGCGGTGCCATGACGATGGGCAACACGCGGCGGAGCCCACCTCGCATGGTGAACCAGCCGATGGCGGCGAGCAGGAGTGCGGCTCCTTCGGCGATCGCTCCGACCTCCCCGCCCGGGAAGGGCAAGCCGCGCTACTTGCCGTGCGGCGCGAGCGTTTGCCGGAGAAACGAGGTCCCATCCTCGGAGGATCCTCATAGCGACAACCGCGACCGAAACATTTTCGGTGGTCAGTTCACGAGCGCGTTCCCACTCTTCTGCGGCAAAGCTCCCCTCGTCATCGCGCGGCACGCGCTCGAGCGCCTGGGTCCACTGCGCCGATCAATGATCCCTCCGTCGCCGCGGGCGCCGCGGCGGCAGCGATCGTGGGACCGAGGGAAGTTGACAGCGTCCACCTATCGAAGGTGCCGTGGAGGTAGCCGACCCAGGGCTGAAGGACGAGGACGAGGATCGCTGAAGCGGCGAGGAGATAACGCCATGGCGGGTGGTCGCGCGCAGCCATCCACCAGCAGATGACGAGGGGGACGACCAAGACGACTTCGGGGCGGGCGAGCATGCCGACGCCGATGGCTGAGCCCGCCAGGATCAGTCGCCACGGGCTTGTCCGATAGGGGTCAGCGAGCAGTAGCGCGACGACGACGGCGAGGGCGGCGAGTGCCTCCGGGAGCTGCTGGCCCCACAGGGACGGGAGCATCGCGGCCACCACGGCGGCGGTGACGCCGATACGGCGGTCGAACAGGCGCGTGGCCAACAGGCCCGTCATCACGACAGTGCTTGTTGATACCGCGATGAGCACCATTCGCGGTCCGCCAGGGGCAAAGGCGATTATCAGCGGCGTCAGCGGCGTGAGAATGCCGGTCGGTCGGGCATCGCTGCCAAGACCCAGGAGGTAGCCCCGTCCGAGAGCGAGGTTGTCGGCCAGCGAGACGTACCCGGGCGGCAGGCGATCGGGAACACATGCGACCCGGACCAGCACCGCCAAGATGCCCACCGTGAACCACGGCCGGACACCGGGTGGCCGCCATCGCGGCGAACGCAACGCCGTCGGGTGTTCTCGAGGCGGCGACGGGCTCATTGCTCGTTCCGACGAAACGTCGGCAAAGAGGATGGCGACCACGAGAATCGTGGCGGCGAGCGCAAGAGTGTTCGCGACGGGGCGCTCACGGGGGAAGCGCAGGTTCAAGTCGGTGATGGCCGTCCCGCCCTCGAGCAAGGTCATGACGGCTGCACCGGCGAGAAGTGCAGCTGCCGCAACGGCCAGTCGGCGTGGGGCATCTGGCCCAAGTACCTCGAGTACCGCGGCGGTGGCCACGCCGATCACGAAGCCAGGCCAACCGCCCAGCAACAGTCCTGCGAGACCGAAGAGTCCGATGGTGAGGACGTGCACGAGCGACGGTCGCGAGAGCCTCATCACTCTTGGCTCCTACGGAGGATCAGGCCGATACACAAGACGAGCCCCACTCCGGTGATGAGCAGTGCGATCCGGAACGTCTGGGCCGGACGGAAGGTGAACTCAACGATGGCCTCACCTGTCAGGTCGGTCGTCCAGCCCGTAAGGCCATTGACTGGGTAGGGAGGACCGAGATCTACACCATTCACGCTGGCGTGCCATCCGGGGTCCCAGGACTGGCCGGTGACAATCACCGCTTCGCCTTCACCGGAGATCCGGGCGGTCATTCCGTCATCGGACCGTGCCAGGAGTTGCGCGTCCTCCGTTGTCGTGGGGGCCGC
The DNA here is from genome assembly GCA_963725155.1 of uncultured Microthrixaceae bacterium. GTDB lineage: Bacteria > Actinomycetota > Acidimicrobiia > Acidimicrobiales > DATDAH01 > DATDAH01. The sequence continues at coordinate 2,114 of CAVRXU010000008.1, read as the reverse complement.
CTCCACCGACGTCGGGAGCGTGTCAATTCGCAGGTCGCTGACTGGGGAGGGCGAAGGAGTTTCCAACAGGTGCCAGCCGTCGTCGAGGGCGAGCGGCCCGCACGACTCGAACTCGGTGGGCCGGCCCCCGAGGACGCTCGAAACCGATCCTTGAATACGCAGAGCCAGTGGTTGCCCATCGACGCTCACTTGCCCTGTGGTGCATCCCGTCAGTGACTGGTCACCGGCCGGATTCGTCTGGCCGTTCAGTTCTACCTCGGTGATCTCCACGGGCTGTCCCTCGACCAGGGCTGTCGGACGAAGACCGAGGTCGAGGTGGTCGGCGACGAGACCCGGAAGGGAGACGGCGGCAACGACGTCGCAATCCTCCCGTGCGGAGCAGGTCGGATCGGGCTGGAACGCGACCGGGCGTTGCCCATCACCAATTACCAGGCTCCCACTGGTCGGAGAGGCCAGCCCGGCACCGTTGTCGGCGTGGATCGTGACCGACGTGACGGTCTGCGCAGGGAACCGCAGTGTCAGGCGCTGCTCGGCACCGGGGGAAGGACGCCAGCCCGTTGCCGGGTCCCCGTCGAACGCGAGGCCACCCCACCCCGTGAGCTGCTGATCGAACCGGCCGGTCGCGTAAGCACCGCGTTCTCCGCCTAGAACCTCGTCGATCTGTCGGTCACGGGTCGCCTCGTGTGACATGCAACCGCCCAGATAGGGCGACGCTTCGATCCCCGACGACCCAAAACCGTCGTCGCAGGGCGGATTCCGGGTTGAGGTCCGTCGTGGCAGCAAGCCGTTCGAACAGGTAGGTGGCGGGAGCGTCCATCAGCGCGCTGTGCAGCTCGGACGATCCTTCTGCCTTCCGACGAAGGTCATCGGGGACCGAGACATACTCCCGTAGATCAAGGCCTGGAATCTCGATCTCGCTGAAGCCAGCTCCGGCTCCGGAGGCGCGATCAATACGGAACTCAAGCCACTCGACTTCACGAGGAGGAAAGGCGACTCGCGGATGCCCGGTGTCGTCGAGAGCGACTCGAATCGCCGAGCCATCGGAGAAGGACACCGTCGCGAGATCAACGGCTCGGCCACCGATCGCCCGGGTGTCGTCGATAACGGTCTCGTCCACGACCTCAGGTCGGCGGAGATTGACACGGATCGCCTGACCCTCAGCCTCGACGGCAACGGGAGTCGCCCACGAAGTGTCCTGATCCCCGTCGAACGCAGCCGCGGCGCGATGCTGCGGAAGGAACCCCGCGATACCTCGTGGCAATTCAGTCGAGGTGATGCTTGTGGCGTCGGGGAACCAGGCGACGCTCTCCGAGCCCGGCACACCGAACAGTGACTCGACCGGCCGGTCGGGGTTCTCCTCTTCCGCCAGGGTATGGCTGAGGTTCAGTCGATAGCCGGTCACGACTCGGACGCGGCGACGGTTGGTGTCGGTAATGACGGTTCGTGCGCCATCCGTGAGCAATCTGGTCGCGGACGCGGGATCGAGGTCAGCTGTGTAGCGGAGAGGGACCCCCGAGCGGAGGAGGTTCTCCTGGGCCATAAGCGGCCACGCTTCTCCGGAGCCGGACAGAAGCTGAGTCGCCTGTGCGTCTAGGACTTGTACCGGCGTGACGTCGTCGAGCGTGTACACCTCGACGGGGGCAGCCGTCGTTCGCGTCGCTGGCTGAATCACTCCTAGGGGGGAGGCGGTGTTCTCGCCGGCCTCGCCGAACGTCGCGGCGAGGCGGAGATCGGGATCAGAACGTAGGCGGTCGTAAGCCGCGGGTCGCGCCACGCCTGCTTCCGTCCAGTCGATGTCGTTGCGGATCACGATCGTGCCGATGCCCAGATTCCGAGCGATCGGGCCGAGGATTCCGTGGCGGTAGCTCGGAATGGCCAGAGACGCGCTGATCGCCCGCAGGGCATCGGTCGCCTCGGGTGTGCTCAGCGGGATCGAGGTGTCGATGGCATGGTCGCGGCGAAGGAGCGCGTCGAAGATGTCGTCTCCGGGCCAACCCCAGCGGTACGGAGTCCGAGTCGTGGCCGGCAGGATCAACACGCGGTCGTCGCCGTGGTCGTCGAGCCAGGCCGCTGCGCTCCGCCAGTATTCAGGAACTTCGTCGACCGTCTGTGTG
>CAVRXU010000007.1:152500-402312 GCA_963725155.1 uncultured Microthrixaceae bacterium | reverse complement strand
CGAAGACCTCGGCCACGCCGCGGAGGATCCAGGCGGCCTCAACCGGGATCGTCTGGGGCATCGGTGCCCGGATGCTCAGGGCCTCGAGGAGCTCGACGGCGTCACCGGTGAGGAGGAGGTCGGCGCCGGTCGCCCGCCCCGTGTGCACCGCGGCGTGGTCACCGATCTCGACGATGAAGTCGATGTCGGGATCCGTCACCTGGACGGCGAGCACGCCATGGTCGACGCCCCCGTTGTTGGCGGCGAACGCCGGGCCGAGGGCCGCGCCATAGCGCAGGCTGGCCGCCACCTCGTCCATCTCCACCTCCGGCGGGATGCCCAAAGGGATCAGGATGTCCCGCTCGTGGACCCACGAGTCCCAGAGGGCGTGGTGAGCGAGGACGCTCACGCTGACGTGACCCGGTGGTGACTCGGCCAGGACCGACCAGTCCCCGTCATCGAGTGCCGTCAGCAGGTCGGTCAGGGCTTCCGTGGACGTCACGAACCGCTCGAGGACGTCGCGGGGCGAGACCTCGCCGGCATCGGCGACCATCTGGGCGGGCGAGGCCACCGGGTCGAACGTGGCCAGGAACTGTGTGGGCTCGCCCTTCAGGCCCTGGGCGATCGAGAAGGTCCAGAAGGTGTTGGTGCTGTCGAGGTGGACGATCACGTCGCGGGTCGACCAAGCGTCGCACCGGCTGGGGTGCCCCCACTCCTCGTCGGTGAGCGTGGCCAGGGTGGCCGCGAGCCGGCGGCGCTGGCGGACGACAGGCTCGAGGATCGCGGCAGGCGGGCTGTCGAGGGTGATGAGCGGGTCGGTGCCATAGCGAGGGTTCAGCTGCACGACATCACCCTTCTCACAGGGCTGCCGACCCGCGGCGGTGTGCTGAGTAGCCTCCGGCCGAAGCCGACGAGGACCCTGAGGGGGCGTGCCATGGCTGACGGGGACGACGATCGCAACACGTACACGGTCGAGCGTCAGGCGCTGATCCCGGCGCCCCCGGCGAGGGTGTACGCCGCCCTCGCCGACTTCCACGACTGGCCGAACTGGTCGCCGTGGGAAGGGCTCGACCCCGACATGACCCGGACGTTCAGCGGGGCCGACGCCGGTGTCGGCGCCGTGTACGAGTGGAAGGGCAACCGGAAAGCAGGGGAGGGGCGCATGGAGATCACCGCGGCTGACGAGCCCTCGGGTGTCACCCTGGCCCTGGACTTCCTCAAGCCGTTCAAGTCCAGCAACACGACCCGGTTCCGGCTCGAGCCCGAGGGCGACGGCACCCGGGTGACCTGGACCATGCAGGGTCCGAAGACCTTCGCGACGAAGGTGATGGGCATCTTCACGAGCATGGACAAGATGGTCGGCAAGGACTTCGAGAAAGGCCTCACCCAACTCGAGGCCCACGTCACCTCCTGATGCTGACCACCGCCATCGGCGACCTGCTCCCCGCGGCCGTCGCCGTGGCGCTGAGCCCGATCCCGATCATCGCCGTCATCCTGATGCTCGGTACCCCGAAGGCCCGCACCAACGGCCCAGCGTTCGCCGCCGGGTGGGTCCTGGGACTGGCCGTCGTGAGCGCGATCGTCCTGGCCGTCGCCGACGACCCCGACGATGCGACGTCCTCGGGCATCGACTGGGGCACGTTGCTGATCGGCGTGCTCTTCCTGGCCATGGCGGCCAAGCAATGGCAGCAACGTCCGAAGGCGGGGGAGGAGGCGACCATGCCGTCCTGGATGGCGTCGGTCGACCACTTCACGGCTGGCCGATCATTCGTGCTCGGCGTGGCGCTGTCGGGCGTGAACCCGAAGAACCTGGCCCTGACGGTCGCCGCCATGGCCTCCATCGCTCAGCTCGGGCTGTCGACGGGCGACGAGGTGGCAGCCGTTGCCGTGTTCGTCGTCCTCGCCAGCGTCACGGTTGCCGGGTCCGTCCTCTTCTACCTCGTGGCCACCGACCGCGCGACACAGGCCCTGGCGCCAGTGAAGACGTTCATGGCCAACAACAACGCGGTCATCATGATGGTCATCCTCCTCATCCTCGGGGCCAAGCTCATCGGCAACGGCCTCGCCGGCGTCGCCAACTGACGGGCCGGCCGGGGACCTAGGATTCCCCGCCGTACGACTCGAACTGGGGGAGGCTGCCGTGGCAGGGAAGGCGAAGTACGCGGAGCGGATGGCGAGCCATCTGAACGAGCCGGTCGAGGAGGCCTGCCCCATCACGCACCCCGGCGGGACCACGGCCCAGATCGGCGGTACCGTCGGCGGCGCGGTCGGCGCCGGCATCTCCGGTACCGCCACGAACCGACCCAGTGACGTGCCGATCGGGCAGTTTGGTTGGCTCGGGCTCGGCCCTGAGCGGTTCAGCCTCACGAACTCGTCGTTCATGGGCAAGCCCACAGGCGACCCGCTGGCCCAGATCCCCTACCGCGACGTGACCGATGCCGTGATCACCGACGGAAAGATCACGATGCGGGTCGACCTCGATCTCCAGGACGGCCGGCACATTGCCTTCGAAGCGAAGCGGCACGGCCAGAACAAGCCCAACGTTGCCGTCGTCGAGTCGCTCCGCGACCGCTGCACCGTCACCTGAGTCGGCCCACCGCTGGGCCCCGCTGAGGCATGCCCGACGACCAGGAGGTGACCCGGCTGCCGGTGCCCTGTCTGGTCGTGCTGATCGGGCCGTCGAACGCCGGGAAGTCGACGTGGGCCGCTGAGCACTTCGCCCCCGACGAGATCGTCGCCAGCGACCGCCTGCGGGCCGTCGTCGGGCACGCGGAGGACGATCTCGACGCCACTGACGACGCCTTCGCCCTCCTCGACACGATCGTCGGGCACCGGCTACGGCGGGGGCTGACCACGGTGGTGGACACACTCGGCCTCGACGACGAGCGCCGAGCCGGCTACCGGCGCGTGGCGACCGAGCACGGCGTGCCCTGCGTCGCCGTCGCCTTCGACCTCCCGGCGGAGACCGGACGGGCCCGCAACCGAGAACGCGCCCACCCGCTGCCGGCCAACGCCCTCAAGCAGCAGTTCGCCCGGTGGGCTGAGGTGCGCGGACGCCTGGAGGGGGAGGGCTTCGACCGGGTGCTGGCCCCGGTGCCGGTGCGCCAGGTCCCGGCCCACCTGGCCGAGCCCGTCGGTCGACAGACGCCGGCCGCAGGGCCAACGGCTGCCGTGCGCTTCGGGCTCCACCTCTCCGCGTTTCCGTGGGAGGACATCGCCGACGGGTTGGCGACCACGGCCACCGCGGCCGAGGCGGCCGGCTTCGACAGCCTCTGGGTCATGGACCACGTCCGCCAGATCCCTCAAGTCGGTCGGGACTGGGACCCGATGCTGGAGCCGTACACGGCGTTGGCCTGGCTGGCAGCCCGGACGACGAGGGTCACGCTCGGCGCCCTCGTCACGCCGGTGACGTTCCGCAACGTCGGGCTCCTGGCCAAGGTCATCGCCACGCTCGACGTCGTCTCCGGCGGCCGGGCCCGGTGCGGCCTTGGCCTCGGCTGGTACGAGCGGGAGCACGCGGCCTACGGCTGGGCCTTCCCGCCGGTGCCCGATCGCTACGACCTCCTCGAGGACACACTGGAGGCCCTGCCGAAGCTCTGGGGACCGGGGTCCAAGCCCTTCGAGGGCCGGACCCTCCACCTCCCGGAGACGATCGGCTACCCGCGCCCCCTCCAGGAGCGGATTCCGATCCTGGTCGGGGGTGGCGGCGAGCGACGAACCCTTCGTCTCGCGGCGCGGTACGCCGACGCCGTGAACATCATGGGGGACCGCGACGTCGTGCGGCGCAAGGTTGCGGCGCTACACCGCCACCTGGATGATCTCGGCCGTGACCACGAGGAGGTGTCGGTCACCCATCTGGCGCCGACTCTGATCGGCGCCGACCACCACGAGCTCACCGCCCTGGTCGATCGCCTGCGACCCCGCCGGCAGGCCGCAACTGCCTACCGGGCCGCGGTGAACGCGGGCACCGTGGAGGACCAGGTGGATCGGGTCGGCGAGCTCGCCGCTGCCGGCGTCACCGAAGTGATCGTCAGCCTGCCGGATCTTGGCCACGACGGCACGGCCCCGATCGACCGCTGGGCGCCGGTCATCGCCGCCTTCACCTGAGGCCCGGCGTCACTCGTCCTCGATCTTCTCCCACCACTGGCACCACCAGCCGCCGCCGACGAGGATGCGCAGCTGCTGGTGCCAGCAATACGAGATCTCCTCGGTCGGATCCAGGAAGTAGAGACAGTTGTCGCAGCGCTCTTCCTGCAGCGGATGACCCTTCAGGGTCGCCCGGTCCAGGACGTCCTTCCACTCCAACCACTTGACGCTGTCGATCTCTTTGGGCTCGGGCTTGGGGATCTGGTAGTCCGACATGGCAGGCGACGCTACCCAGCGCGGGCCGTGCTCAGGACCGGGCAGACGGGGCGTAGAACGTGCTGGGGGACGCCGAATGGGGGGATGCCCTCAAGCGTTGGCCCGGCGGACCTCGGGGATGACCTGTTCGGCGAACAACCGCATCGACTCGGTCTCCGGGTAGTCACTGCACCAGGGGTAGAAGCCGGTGCAGCCCAGGTCGACGTAGGCCTGCACCTTCTCGGCGACCTGCTCCGGGGTGCCGACGAGGTTGCCCGCCCGCCAGGAGTCGAAGGGCTCACCGACGAAGGAGCGGGTCCCGCCGTCGACGATCTCCTGCTCGTCCTCGCGGATGAAGACTTCGGGCGACCACGTCTTCTGGATCTCGTCGTAGTCCCGCCCCACCTCGGTGCAGTGACCCTGCAGGACCTCGCACTTGTGCGTGAACTCGTCGGGCTTGCCCCCGAAGTTGGAGGCGTCGGCCAGACGGGCCACGACCCGAAGCGTGAGCTGCTCGCCGCCCCCGCCGATCAGGACCTGGGGACGAGGCGACTGCAGCGGCTTGGGGTCGCACTGGGCGCCGTCCAGGGTGAAGTGGCGGCCCTCATAGCTCACGTCGGGCTGGCTCCACATGGCCGTCACGATCTCGACGGTCTCCCGCAGCACCCGGATGCGGTCGGCGGCGGGCAGGAACTCGTAGCCGTACCCGGTGAACTCGTGCTGGTACCACCCGGCGCCGATCCCCCAGATGAGGCGGCCGCCGGAGATGACGTCGATGTTGGCCGTGATCTTGGCCAGCAGGCCCGGGTTCCGGTACGGCGAGCAGCCGACCATCTGGCCCAGCTTGATGCGCTCCGTGCGCTGGGAGAGGGCAGCCAGGGTCGTCCAGCACTCGAACATGGTCTCGTGGGCCGGGACGGGCACGTTGTGGAAGTGGTCGTAGACCCAGAGGGAGTCGTAGCCCAGCTCCTCCGCCAGCTCGGCCACCTCGACTGCCTTCTGCCACTTGGCGACGGGGTCGGGGATGGTGCTCAACTCCATCTTCCAACCCTGGGGGACGAACACGCCGAAGGTCAGGTCCATGGGCGCAGTGTGCCAAGCCAGGACGGCGCCGCCGACGGGCGGTTCGGACTACTCGTCGCGGTGGACGAGGTCGGGGCTGAAGGCGGGGACGCAGACGGCGACGTAGCGGGCCCCGGCCGGCCCGGGAGAGGAGTACCGCACCCATTCGCCGGGGGGCACGTGGACGGCCTGGCCGGCCAGCACGGTCAGGGACCGGCGGCCATCGCTCTCGACCAGGAGCTCGCCCTGCAGGACCAGGGTGTACTCGTCGAAGTCGGGGCGCTGGCCGGGCTCGACCCAGCCCGACGGGCTCTCCATGACCGCCACCGACACGGTCGAGGTCCCACTGTTCACCCGGCCGACGAACTCGTTGATGAGCTTCGGCGGCTCGCCGGCGGCAGGAACGGTGGTGGGCTCGGTGATGAGTGCGGCCATGCGCCGATCCTGTCATGTGTCAATGACGTGACATCACGAGAAATCGCTTGACCCGCCTCCACTCGCGCGTCACCTGACTGCTACGTTGCGCGGGGACCTGGGGGCCATCAGCCTCTGACGTCCGTACAACATCCGACGAGATAGGGAGAGTGTCTCGGTGACTTTGAAGAGATCGGTAGGCCGTTTGGCCGCCGTCCTCGTCGCCTTCATGCTGATCGTGGCGGCCTGTGGCGGTGACGACAGCGGTGACGACGCCGCGAGTAACGACACAAGTGGCGAAAGCGATGTGGCGACGACGGCGGGCGGCGACTTCGTCGACCTCGGCACCTTCGTGGGTGACCCACCCGAGCACATCGACCCCGCGCTGAACTCCACCCTGGACGCCTACCAGGTCGTCAACCCGCTCTACGACGGGCTGACCGACATCGACGCCTCGGATCCGGACAACCCCGTGATCGTGCCCGACGTGGCCGAGTCCTACGAGGCCAACGAGGACGCCTCGGTGTGGACGTTCACCATCCGGGAGGGCGAGCAGTTCTCCACCGGTGAGCCGGTCCTGCCCAGCTCGTTCACGCGGGCCTGGAACCGGGCCGCGCAGCCCGACTTCGCCGGTGACTACAGCTACCTGATCGGCTCCTTCATCGAGGGTGGCCAGGCCGTCCTCGACGGTGAGGCCGACGAGATCTCCGGTGTCGTGGCCGACGACGATGCGATGACCCTCGAGGTCACGCTGACCGAGCCCTACGCCAACTTCGACGCGGTGGCCGGCTTCCAGCTGTTCATGCCGATGCCGTCCGAAGTGGACGACCTGGCGAACCAGAACGACTGGGAGAACGGCATCATGATCGGCAACGGGCCGTACATCATGTCCGCGCCGCGCACCGACCAGGAGATCGCCCTGGCAAAGAACCCCGAGTACGACGGTGACTACAACGGCGACACCTGGGACGATCGTCTCGACACGATCACCTTCCGTGTCTCCGCCGACCCGGACACCTCGTACAACTCGTTCGAGGCCGGCGAGGGCGACAACGCCAACATCCCGCCGGCTCGTACGGCCGAGGCCGACCAGAACTACGGGACCACGCTGGACGTGCCGATCCTGGGCTCGTACCACTACGTCTTCAACTTCCGCGACCCGCGGGTCGGGGGCGACGAGAACCTCCTGTTCCGCCAGGCCATCAGCCAGGCGATCGACCGGGAGGAGATCAACGCCGCGGTCTACGACGGCAGCCGGACCACCAGCACCGGGATCACCCCTGAGGGCATCCCCGGCTCGGGCCCCGGACATCTGCGACTACTGCGCCTACGACCCGGATGCGGCCCAGGCCGCCTTCGACGAGTGGGAAGCGGCGGGCAACAGCCAGGACGGGCCGCTGCCCATCCAGTTCAACTCCGATGCCGGTCACGAGCCGGTCGTGCAGATCATCATCGACAACCTCGCCGCCATCGGCATCGAGGCCGAGGCCGATCCGACGCGACTCCGAGACCTACTTCACGGATCTGGCGAACGGGGACTGCGTCTTCTGCCGGGTCGGTTGGTTCGCCGACTACCCGACGTACGACAACTTCATGTTCGACCTGTTCGACTCGGCCGCTCTGGACGGCAACAACTACGGCTTCACCAACGACGAGTTCGATGCGCTCGTCGAGGAGGCGAAGCAGACCGTCGACGCCGACGAGCAGGCCTCCCTGTTCCAGCAGGCCGAAGACGTCCTGCTGAACGACCAGATCGGCGCCGTGCCGATCAACTGGTACCGCGGCGACTACGCGTACAACCAGGACCGCATCGCCAACTTCCCGCAGACCAACTTCGGTCTGATCCTCTGGGAGCAGGTGGCGCTGGCCGCCTGAGGCCCCTGATGTGAGACTGAGGGGGTGTTGCCCACCGGGCTCGGTGGGTAACACCCCCTCGGTGGTTCGTCCTCTCATCCACCACCACGGAGAGGCCAGGTTGTTCGCATGCTCAGCTACACGATCCGACGGTTGTTCCTGGTCATCCCGACCGTCTTCCTCGCGTTGTCCTTCCTCTTCCTCCTCTTCTTCGCCCTCCCCGGTGACCCGGCCAACCTGATCGCCGGCGGTGGCAACCGGAACCCCGACCCCGGCGTCGATCGAGCGGGTCCAGGAGCGCTACGGCCTCAACGACTCCCTGCCCACCCAGTTCAAGGACTACTGGGAGCGGACCCTGCACTGGGACCTCGGCGAGTCGTTCGCCGACCGCCGCAGCGTCAACGAGATCTTCGGCGAGAAGGCGGTCAACAGCCTGCGCCTGGCCTTCTGGGCCGTCCTGATCGAGATCGTCGTCGGCATCTCCGTCGGGGTCCTCTCCGCGGTGAAGCGCTACTCGCTGGCCGACAAGCTCACGACCGTCGGTCACCGCCGCGCTCTCGGCCGTCCCGGTGTTCGTGCTCGGCTTCATCCTGCAGTACGTCTTCGCCGTCTACCCCAACAAACAGGGCTGGCCCGAGTGGACCAAGCTCCGCACCCAGGGCTCGGCCCGGACACGTGGGCCTTCTTCGTCATCCCCACCGGCGAGCAGTGGCGCTACCTGATCCTGCCCGCCGTGACCCTCGCCTGTGTGTCCACGGCGCTGGCCGCCCGCATGACCCGCGGCTCCATGCTCGAGGTGATGCGGGCCGACTACATGCGCACGGCCCGGGCCAAGGGCCTGGGCGAGCGCCAGGTCGATCTACGGCCACGGCCTCCGCAACGCCATGCTCCCGGTCATCACCCTCATCGGCATCGACTTCGGCACCGTCATCGGCGCCGCCGTCCTGACCGAGACGGTCTACTCCTGGCCCGGCCTCGGCTCGGAGATCGCCAACTCCATCCAGAGCCGTGACCTCCCCGTGCTCCTCGGGCTGACGCTCGCCGTCACGGTCGCCTTCTGTCTCGTCAACCTCCTGGTCGACCTGTCCTACGCCTGGTTCGACCCCCGGATCCGCCTCGGTGAGGACGCCGCCGCATGAGCAACGTCGACCCCCACGCCTTCGTCGATCCAGAGGCACCGATCGCACCGGAGGCCGAACGGCCGACGGCCGGCCTGGTCGGCGGCCTGGCCGGTGCCGAGCAGACCGACTTCGCCGCCCCGCGCCCCCTGCGGGCCGACGTCTGGCGCCGGTTCAAGCAGAACAAGCTGGCCATGGTCGGCCTGGTCTTCATCGTGCTCATCTGTGCTGGTGGCCGTCTTCGCCCCGCTGGATCGCGCCCTACGGCTTCGACGAACGCACCGCCGGGGCCTTCCGCGAGGGGCCGTCGTCCGAGCACTGGTTCGGGACCGACATCATCGGCCGCGACGTCTTCTCCCGGGTCGTCTACGGCGCCCGCATCTCCCTGCGGGTCGGGTTCATCGCCACCGGGATGGCGCTGGTCATCGGACTGGTCCTGGGCGCCATCGCCGGGTTCGCCGGAGGCCGCACCGACAACCTGATCATGCGCTTCACCGACATCTTCCTGGCCATCCCGTACATCATCCTGGCCATCGCGGTGGCCACGATCTTCGGCCAGAGCGTCAACTCGGTGATCCTGGTGCTGGGTCTCACCGGCTGGCTGGGCATCTGTCGCATCGTCCGGGCCAGCTTCCTCTCCCTCAGCCGGCTCGAATACGTCGAGGCGGCGCGCGCGCTCGGGCTTCAGCCGCACGCGGATCATCTTCCGGCACATGCTGCCCAACGCCCTCCAGCCGATCATCGTGTACGGCACCATCGCCGTCGGCGGCGTCATCCTGTCCGAGGCGGCGTTGTCCTTCCTCGGGGTCGGGCCGGTGCCGCCCACACCGGCCTGGGGCCTGATGGTGGCCGAGGCGAAGTCCACCCTGGCCGTGGCCCCGCACATGCTCTTCTTCCCGGGCATGGCCATCTTCCTGACGGTCCTGGCCTTCGTCTTCGTCGGTGACGGCCTCCGCGACGCCCTGGACCCGAAGCTCAAGTGACGAACGTGACCGGCCCGGCCACCACCGACGAGGCGCTGCTCTCGATTCGCGACCTGAAGGCCCACTTCGACACGCCGGACGGTGTCGTCAAGCCGGTCGACGGCATCTCCTTCGACATCAACCGGGGCGAGGTGTTCGCCATCGTGGGCGAGTCCGGTTCGGGCAAGTCGGTGACGGCGCTGACCATCATGGGCCTGCTGCCCACCCTGGAGATCGACGAGGGAGAGATCCTCTGGAAGGGCGAGGACGTCCTCGCGCGCCGACGAGGAGCGCCGCCAGGCGCTGCGGGGCGGGGAGATCGCCATGATCTTCCAGGACCCGCTGAGCGCCCTGAACCCGGTGCACAAGGTCGGCGCCCAGATCGCCGAGATGGCCACGATCCACCAGAAGATCCCCAAGCGCTTGGCCCTCGAGCGGGCGGTCGAGATGCTCGATCTCGTCGGCATCCCCGAGGCCCGCAAGCGGGCGAACATGTACCCCCACGAGTTCTCGGGCGGCATGCGCCAGCGGGCCATGATCGCCATGGCCATCACCAACAAGCCCGACCTGCTCATCGCCGACGAGCCGACCACGGCCCTCGACGTCACGGTGCAGGCCCAGGTCCTCGAGGTGCTCATCGACATCAAGGACGAGATCGACTCCGCCATCATGCTCATCACCCACGACCTCGGCGTCGTGGCCGGGCTGGCCGACAACGTGATGGTCATGTACGCCGGGCGGCAGGCCGAGCTGGGGACGACCGACGAGATCTTCTACGAGAGCCGGCACCCTTACACCCTCGGCCTCCTGGCCAGCATGCCCCGGCTCGACGACACGGGCGGCGAGCCGCTGTTGCCGATCCCGGGTTCGCCGCCATCGCTGATCAACCGGCCGCCCGGCTGCGCCTTCCACCCGCGCTGCCGCTTCTCCCTGGTGCCGGGCGTGTGCAACGAGCTCGTGCCCGAACTGAGCTCGGTGCGGGGTACCCACCTCGCCGCGTGTCACCGCGCCGACGACCTCGTCGACGTGACCGTCGACGAGTTGCGGGCCCAAGCCGACGAGGCGGACCTGATCGTCGAGGACGCGGTGGTCGAGGCGACGTGACCGACACCGGGGTCGAACGCACACAGGCTCCAGCGGCGGCCGGCGCGCCCCTGCTGATCGCCACGGACCTGGTCAAGAACTTCCCGATCCGCGGTGGGATCCTGGCCCGCAACGTCGGGCAGGTGTCCGCCGTGGCCGGCGTGTCCCTCGACGTCCATCCCGGCGAGACCCTCGGCCTCGTCGGCGAGTCGGGCTGCGGCAAGTCCACGACCGGCCGGCTGCTGCTCCACCTGTTGCGCCCCACCTCCGGCGACGTCACCTTCGACGGCGATCGGCTGGGTGACCTGCGGGGCAAGAAGCTGGCGGAGGCCCGCCGCCGGTTCCAGATCGTGTTCCAGGACCCCTACTCGGCCCTGAACCCCCGAATGACGGTCGGCGTCGATCCTGGCCGAGCCGCTCAAGGTCCACCATCACTGGGACGCCGACAAGCGCAACGCCCGCGTGGCCGAGCTGCTGCAGATCGTCGGGCTCTCACCGGAGCACGCCAACCGGTTCCCCCACGAGTTCTCCGGCGGCCAGCGGCAACGGGTCGGCATCGCCCGGGCCCTGGCCCTCGAGCCCGACCTCATCGTCCTCGACGAGCCGGTGTCGGCCCTCGACGTCTCCATCCAGGCCGGGGTGGTCAACCTGCTGACCAAGCTGCAGGCCGACCTGGGCGTGGCCTACGTCTTCATCGCCCACGACCTGTCCGTGGTCCGCCACATCTCCCACCGGGTGGCGGTGATGTACCTGGGCAAGCTCGTCGAGCTGGCCGATCGGGCCACGCTCTACGAACGGGCGGTCCACCCCTACACCCAGGCCCTGCTCTCGGCCGTGCCGCTGCCGGACCCCATCGAGGAGCGTCAGCGCCAGCGCATCATCCTCGAGGGCGACGTGCCCAGCCCCGCCGACCCCCCCTCGGGCTGCCGGTTCCGGACCCGGTGCTGGCGGCGGGCCGAACTGGAAGCCAGCGGTGAGGACGTCTCGGCCTGCCACGCGGAGGAGCCGGTGCTGGTGGAGATCACCACCGGCCACACCGCGGCCTGCCACTTCCCGGCCGAGCCGCGCAGCGTGACCTGATCCCGAGCGAGTGGGTCAGGGGAAGGGCCAACCGTTCGGAAGGCAGCCGTCGAGGCCCTTCGACTGCTGCATCATCACGGGAGCCAGCTGACCCGCCCCCGCGCAGTACTCGTGGCTGTGCCCGATGGCGTGACCCATCTCGTGGTTCACCGCGTAGTGACGGAACTCGGCCAGCGGGCCGGACCACTCATCGGTTCCGTCGAGCCACCGGTCGCTGTTCAAGGCCACGGTGCCGTCTTGGTGGCACGAATAGCGACCGTTGGTCTGCAGCGGGAGGCAGAGGCCGTCGACCGTGCCCGGGGTGGCCAGGACCACCCGGACCTGGCCACCGTCCGCCACCCGCTGGAACGACACCGAGCCGTCGGCGGTCCAGCTCCTCGGGTCAGCCAGCGTCGCGTCCACGATCCGGGCGAACTCATCGGCCGAGTAGCCCACTGCGTCCTCGACCTCCACGGTGTAGGTGACCAGGGGGCCGGCGCCCCTGACTCCGGACTCGCCGGCAGCCCTGGTGAAGGCCCCGACCGCCCCGCCGGGGACGCTGCCGGCGGCGGCCTCGGTGGTCGTGGGGGCCGCGGTCGAGGCCACCGTCGTCCTTGAGGGCGCGGTCAGGGCGGACGGGGCCCCGGTCGTCGGCGGCGGCGCGATGCGCACGGCGGCGGCCGGCTCCCCGTCGGTTGCACCGCCCTGCACCGCGACCGCAAGGGCGCCCAAGACCAGGAACACCAAGGCCCCGAGGACGGCTCGGTGGCCCGCCGCGGTCATCACCGCGCCGACCCTAAGGGGGCCGGTCAGCGGGGAGAAATCAGCCGAACAGCTCGGCCTTCAGGAACGTCAGGGCCCGCGCCCAAGCCTGGGCGGCGGCCTCGTCGTCCCGAGTGCCGAGCGGGTTGTGCTCGTTGGCGAAGGCGTGCCCGGTTCCCGGATAGACCGTGAAGCTGACGTCCTTGCCCATGGCCTGCAGCCGGGACTCCAGGTCCCGTACGGCCTCGGGCGGGAAGAAGTCGTCGTGCTCGGCGAAATGGCCCTGGACCTTGGCGGTCAGACCCGACCAGTCCGGTTCACCGTCACCCAGCGGGGCTCCGTAGAAGGTCACGGCGGCAGCCACCCGGTCGCCTTCCAGCGCCGAGATCATGAGGGTCAGCAAGCCACCCATGCAGAAGCCGATGACCCCCACCCGGTCGCCGGTGACGGCATCGCTGGCCAGGAGGTGGTCGATGGCCCCGGCCATGTCCCTGGCCGCCCGATCGGGCGGCAGGTTGTTCATCAGCTCGCCGGCCTTGTCCATCTCGGTGTGCTCGGCGTAGTCGCCGTGAAAGAGGTCCGGCGCCAGCGCCGTGAACCCTTCCCCGGCCAGGCGGTCGCACACGGATTTGATCTGCGGGACGAGACCCCACCACTCCTGAACGACCAGCAGGCCGGGTCCGGACCCCCCGTCCGGCGTGGACAGGTAGCCGTCGGCCTCGGAGCCGTTGACCGGGAACGAAACCATGCTGGCGTCGACCATCGGGCGTGTACCTCCAGTGCGGGAACCCCGCGAAGGTAGCCAGTTCGCCGCGGGCGCGGACCGGATCAGGCCTTGCGGCCACCGGAGAACGCCAGCCCGACGCCGAGACCGATCATGGTGATCCCGCCCGCCCCACCCAGTCGCTCGAGCCGGCTCGGCGAGGACGACAGCCACACCCGGGCCGAACCGGCGGCGAGCCCCCAGGCCCCGTCCGAGACGAGGGCCACGCCAACGGACACCAGGGCCAGCACGGCCATCTGGAGGCCGGCCGGGGCCCCGCCGGGCTCCACGAACTGCGGGAGGATGGCGGCGAAGAACACGGCGGCCTTCGGGTTGGCGAGCCCGACGAAGAAGCCCTCCCGCAGCAGGTGCGTCGTGGGCCGGACCGTGCCGGCGGCGTCGAGCACCGCGGAGAGGGCCCGTCGGTGGCGGAAGGCCTGGATGCCCAGGTACACGAGGTAGCCCGCACCCATGAGCTTGATGGCGTTGAACACGGTGGCGGACCGGCTGATGACCGCCCCCAGGCCGACGGCGACGAGCAGGGCCTGCACGTAGACGCCGGCCGCGTTGCCGATCACGGTGGCCACAGCCGCCCGCCGGCCGAGGGCCACGCCACGGCTGATGACGAACAGGACGCTGGGGCCGGGCACGATCACGAGCAGGAACGAGGCCAGGGCGAACGTGGCGAACGAGTGCAGCGACGGCATCGCCGGAAGCTACTGGCCCCGATCACGCCTCCCGTCCTCGATTCCCGGTCGGATCGGACAGTGGCGGCCCGGACCGGCCAGACTCAGGTCATGAGCACGCACCCCTACGCCGAGCGGTTCGCCGTCAACCGTCGCCTGCCCGAGTCCGGCCGCCAGGAAGCCGACTTGATCGACGAGCTGAAGCAGATGGCCACCGAGGAGGATGCCTACTGGGAGACCGGGAAGTGCTCGGGGACCATGTACTGCGGCGACCACGAGCACTACGCCTTCATGGGGGAGGCCTTCCAGCTGTTCGCGCACGCCAACATCCTCCAGCGGGACATGTTCCCCAGCGCCACCAAGCTGGAGGGCGAGATCATCGCCATGACCCTGGATCTCATGCACGGCGCGGAGGCCGAGGGCGGTGACGCCGTGGGCATGGTCACCACGGGAGGGACGGGCAGCATCATGCACGCCGTCCTCGCCTACCGGGAGCACGGGCGCAAGGAACGGGGGATCGAGCGGCCCAACATCATCAAGCCGGAGACGGCCCACGCCGCCTTCGACAAGGCGGCCCACCTCTTCGACCTGGAGCTGCGCCGGGCTCCGGTGGACCCAGTGACCACCAAGGTCAGGCCCGAGGTCGTGGCCGACCTCATCGACGAATCGACCGTGGCCGTGATCGGCTCGGCCTGCAACTACGGCTACGGGACCGTCGACCCGATCGCCGAGCTCGGGGCCTTGGCCCAGGAGCGGGGGATCGGGCTCCACGTGGACGGTTGCCTGGGTGGCTTCATCCTGCCGTGGGGCGAGGAGCTGGGCTACCCCGTCCCCCCGTTCGACTTCCGCGTGCCCGGGGTGACATCCATCTCCGCGGACACCCACAAGTACGCCTACGGGCTCAAGGGCACGTCGGTGCTGCTCTTCCGGGACCGGGCCCTGCGCAACAGCCAGTACTTCTTCCTGACCGACTGGACCGGAGGCAAGTACTGCTCGCCCGGGATGGAGGGGTCCCGGTCGGGCGGGCTGCTGGCCGCCACGTGGGCGGGGATGCTCAAGCTCGGGCGGGGCGGGTACCTGCGCCACGCCCAGCAGATCTTCGAGACGTCCGCCGCCATGCAGGCCGCGGTGAACAGCCACCCCGAGCTGCGCATGCTGGGCGAGGACCCCACGTTCCTGTTCTCGTTCACCTCCGACGAGTTCGACGTGTACCACGTCAACGACTTCATGCGCGGCCGGGGCTGGCGCTTCAACGGCCAGCAGTACCCCAACGCCCTGCACATGGCCGTGACCCGGCCCCAGACCCAGGCCGGGGTGGCCGAGTCGTTCGCCACCGACCTGGCCGACGCCGTCGGCCACGCCCGCGAGCAGGGCGACGAGCCCCCCAAGAGCGGCGCCATCTACGGGGGGATCCCCGGCGGCATGACCGCCGACGCCGACGAGTTCATCCGGGCCGTGATGACCGAGATGATGGACGACCAGCAGGCCCTGCCCGCCTGATGGAAGGCTCGGCCCTCGGCATCGACGTCGGGAGCACGAACGTCAAGGTCGCCCGGGTCGACGAGGGCGGCCACCTGCAGGCGTCGGCCCAGCGGCCCCTCGTGACCCGGCGCGACGGTGACGTCGTCGAGCAGGACGCCGACGCCCTCTGGGCTGCGGTGACCGATGCCGTGGCTGCGGTGGCCGACCCCTCGGTCCGGGCCGTCGGCGTCTGCAGCCAGTACTCGTCGATCGTCCCGGTCGACGCCGCCATGGACCCGGTGGCCCCGATGGCCATGTACGACGACCAACGGGGGAGCGACCACTGCTGGGCGATCATGGCCGAGCACCCCGACGCCTTCGAGCGCTTCATCGAGGTGCACGGCATCCCGCCCATCGGCAGCGGGCTGTCCCTGGGCCACCTGCTCCACTTCCAGCGCGATCGCCCCGAGGTCCATGCCGTCACGGCTCACTACCTGGAGGCCATGGACCTCGTGGTGGCCCGCCTGACGGGTCGAGCGGTGGGCACCCAGAACACGCAGTTCACGGCCCAGCTCTGCGACAACCGGTCGGTCGGCGTCACGACCTACGACCAGGAACTGTTGGGCTTGGCCGGCGTCGAGCGGGACCGCCTCCCGGAACTGGTCGCCGTCGACGCCGTGGTGGGACCGGTACGGCCCGAGGTGGCGGCGTCGCTCGGCCTCCCCGAGGGCGTCGATGTCCGGGCCGGGATGAACGACAGCGCCGCCGGAGCCCTGGCCGGAGGCGTCTTCGGTACCGGACGGGGCGCCTTGTACATGGGGACCACCGCGGTGATCCTCGACACCGTCGCCGACAAGCGCATCGACCTCGACGCCGAGTTGGTGTCGATGCCCAGCGCCGTGCCCGGCCGCTACCTGGCCTGGGCCGAGAACGGCATGGCGGGCAAGGCGGTGGAACACGGGATGGCCCTGCTCGACGGCTCCTTCGCCCACCTCGAGGTGGCGATGGAGGCCTCGCCGCCCGGCGCCGGCGGCGTCCTGTTCCTGCCGTGGCTGGTCGGGTCCATCGCCCCGGCGGCCGACCGCAAGGCCCGAGGTGGGTTCCTCAATGTGTCCCTGGGCACCACCAGGGAGGATCTCGTGCGGGCCATGGTCGAGGGCACGGCCCACAACCTGGCCTGGCTCCTGCCCGAGGTCGAGGCGTTCACCGGCCAGTCCTTCACCGAGCTGGTGTTCTTCGGCGGCGCCGCCCGCTCACCGGGCTGGGCCCAGGCCCTGGCCGACATCCTCGGCCGCCCCGTGTCGACCCTCGCCGACCCCGAGGTCGCCGTGGCCGTCGCCGTCGCCCGCCACGCTCAAGGCGCCGACCCCGCGGCCGCGCCCCGGATCTCGGCCACCTACGAACCCGTCGGCCACGAGCGCTACGCCGTGGCCCAGGAGCAGTTCCAGGCCGCGTTCACCGCCCTCCGCCCCATCCACCACGCCCTCAACCCGTAGGACGACCGACACCGAGGACGACACCGAGGCACCGATGGGGCCGAGCTCTCGGGCTGCCCGTCGCCTGCGCCCTCTCGTCACCCTCCGTGGTCAGACGGCCCGGTTCGATCGGACCCGCTCCTTCTGGCACCGGATTCGGTGGCTATGGCAACCGATTCCGGTGCCAGAACGAGGCACGGCCACAGGCGGTGAGATTTCGGGTTGGCGCAGCGTCAGAAGATGCCCAGGGCGAGGCCGGCGGCGATGGTCTGGCCGAGCTCGGTGCAGGCGGCGCGCTGGTCGTCGGTGAGGTCCCCGACGACGGTGAGCGGGGGCTGGACCTCCTTCCAGGCCAGACCGGTCACGATCTTGTGGACGGCGGCGACGGCTCCGTCGGTGTCATTGCCGCCTTTCACGAACAGGGCGTAGGGGAGGCCCCGGGTCTGGTCCAGCAGGTCCAGGTAGACGGTGTCGAAGAAGTGCTTGAGGGCCCCGCTCATGTACCCGAAGTGGGCCGGCGTCCCCAGGATCAGCCCGGTGGCCCACCGCACGTCGTCCGCCGCGGCCTCCAGGGCGGGGACGTCGCGGACGTCGACGTCACCGACCTCGGGATCCCGGCAGCCGGCCAGCACCAGGTCGACCATCTCCTGGGTGTGGCCGGAGTTCGAGTGCCAGACGACGAGCAGTCGGGCGTCAGCCATCAGCGGTCACCTGTGCGCGGAGCTCCCGCTTGAGGACCTTGCCGGCCGCGTTCACCGGTAGGCCCTCGACGAGGACGAGGCGGCGGGGCTGCTTGAACCCACCCAGCTTGCCTCGCGTGAAGGCGACGAGGTCCTCGAGGCTGGGCTCGGCCCCCGGGACCGGGACGACCACGGCGCACACCGTCTCTCCCCAGCGTTCGTCGGGCGCGCCGACGACCGCCACCGTGGCCACGCCCGGGTGGTCGGCGAGCACGTCTTCGACCTCCCGGGACGACACGTTCTCACCCCCGGTGACGACGATGTCCTTGGCCCGGTCGACGACGTACAGGTAGCCCTCGTCGTCGATCTCGCCGATGTCGCCGGTGTGGAGCCAGCCGTCGACGATGGTGGCTGCTGTCGCCTCGGGGTCGTCCCAGTAGCCGGCCATGACCTGCGGGCCGCGGACCAGGATCTCGCCGTCCGCGGCGATGCGGACCTCGGCCACCGGGCTGGGCTTGCCTGCCGCCTTCAGGAGGTGGGGCCGGTCGGTGAGCGCAGACCGGTGCCCATCGGCGTCGAGGAAGACGGCGTTGCCCGACAGCTCGGTCATCCCGTAGCCCTGGGCGAAGCCAACACCGAGCGTCTCCGCGCCCCGCCGGAGGAGCTCGGGGGCCATGGACGATGCGCCGTACGCCAACTGGCGCAGCGTCGCGAACGCGTTGCGACCGGCTCCCGCGTCGTCGCGGAGGTGGTCGAGCAGCATCGTGAGCATGGTGGGGGCAAGCGAGACGGTCGTCACCTGCTCCCGCTCGACGACCCGGCCGAGCTCGGCCGGGTCGAAGCCCTCCATGACCACGACGGGGCGGCCGGCCGCGTGGAGGCAGAACACGTTGTAGGCGGCCACGTGGCAGAGCGAGAAGCAGAAGCCGTAGACGTCGTCGTCGGCCACCGGCCGGGCGGCGTTCGCCCCCTCGACGGCGGCGAGCAGGTTCCGATGGGTCAGGACCGCACCCTTGGGCCGGCCCGTGGTCCCGCTGGTGAAGAGGATCCAGGCCGGATCGTCCGGCGTCGGCCCCTGCCGGAGAGCGCCCTCCGGCGAGGCGTCGACCGCCACTGACCAGTCGGCCCAGGGGATGGCCCCGGGGAGCCGGTCGTCGCCGCGGTCACCGATCACGAAGGCGGCACCGACGTGCTCGGCCTGGGCGGCGATCTCCGGAGGGGCGAGGCGGTGGTTCAGGGGGACGGCGATCCGACCGGCCGCCGGGATGCCGTAGAGGGCGGCGACGTAGGCCAGGCGGTTGCGGCCGATGAGGGCCACCCGGTCGCCCGCGTCCGTGCGCGCCGACACCGCGGCGGCCACCCGGTCGATCTCGGCGGTGAGACGGGCGAACGACCAGTGCTCGTCGCCGAACATGAGCGCTCGGGCGGCCGGATCCGCCGTCGCCGGCAGGTCGTGCAGGAGCACGGGCTCAGGCGCCGGAGTAGTCGGGGTTCTCCCAGACGATGAGGCTGGCGTGGTCTTCGCCGTGCTCGTGGGGCAGGTAGTCGTGGATCACGCCCCGGACCTCGAAGCCGTTGCGGAGCTGCATGGTCAACGTCGGATCGGTCAGCTCACCCGCCACCACCTTGGCCACGTAGGTCTCGATGTCCATGGCCCCGGCGTGCTCGGGGTAGCCGGGCAGGTCGCCGCCGGCGATGATGCCGCGCTTGTCGTGGCGTTGGACGAGGTCCTTGCGCAGGTCGTAGAGCTTCCGGCCGATGCCGCGGCCGCGGTGCTCGGCCGAGACCACGATGTCGACGCCGTAGTACCAGTCGGCGTCCGGATCGTGGTTGTCGCACTGGTGGGGCCCGCACAGCGAGGTGATCGTGTGCTGGATCTGGGTCTCGAAGTCGAAGTCGACGAAGATCCCCGCCCCCTGGCCGACGGGCTCGTCACCGTCGAGGGCCACGAAGAAGCCCTCCGGGAAGATCTCGGCGAAGATCCGGATGTCCTCCTCGCTCAGGAGGCCGGCGGGATCGGCGGAGGGAAACGCCGAGATCTCCAGGCGGTGACACGCCGGCGCCAGGTCCGCCGTGAGGGTGACGTACCTGATCTCATTCATTTCCGATGGTGAAGTGCTCGTACTCGTTCTCGACCGGGAGGCCCCACACGGCCCAGAGGTCACGGGTGACCGGGCGCATGACCGTCGCCCCGCAGGACATGACGTCATAGGGCGGCTCGGGCCGTTCGCAGATGGCTTCCTCGTCGTGGGTCAGGGCCATGAGGGACTGCTCGTCGAGGGGGCGCTTGCCCAGGAGCTCGACAGCGCGGGCGTAGCGGTGCTCGGAGGAGGCGATGCGCACCGGGGCCCGCGGCCCTTGGACGGCCTGGGTGATCTCGGCGACGCAGTGGTTGGTGTGGACCAGGGGCTCGTCGTGCAGCTCGATGACGTGGGTGGCCGTCGGCATGGCCTCGACGTCGTAGCCCCGACCTTCGGCGTCGAGGAGGAGGAAGTTGTGGCCGCCGGCCAGGTCGGCCCCCGTGATGCAGGCCAGGGCGTCGTCGATGGAGGTTTGGGCCAGCGCCTTCCGGACGACGAACGGCCAGGTCACGCCGACCTTGCCGTCGGCCGCGGTGAGGTTGTTGATGCCGACGCAGAGGCCGTGCTCGTTCATCCCGATCTGGCCGAGGCACCCGACCGTGGTGAACACCAGCGCCTCGGGCCGCCCGGTCACCCGGGTGCGGAGCATCACGATGTAGGGCGTCGCCGTGTCGTGCATGTCCCAGGTCTGGGCGAACCAGGGCTCGCCACCCCCGGCGTCCGCGGGGACGAGCGCGGCCGTACAGCTGTCCTCCGGCGCCGGGTTCCCGCCCGACGCCCGCACCGTGTCGATGAAGTCGGTGAAGCCGCCGACGATGACGGCTTCGGCGGGGGACAGGCCGGCCCCGTCGGCCATGGCCAGCATCTCGGCGTAGAGCTCGGGGGCGTAGGCCTCGTGGGCCGGCAGGCAGGCCTCGGCCAGGGCGATGACCTCGTCGTGGGTCACGGCGTGGCCGGCCCACACCCCGTCCGAGGACAGGTGGACCCGCTCGTCGGTGTACTCCCGGATCTCGGCGGCGTACGCGCTGCCGTGGGCCCGACCCACCTCCGTCGGCGAGCCGGTGAGCTCGAGGACCCGGATCGGCTGATCAGCCATGGGCCCGTTCCTTCGCCGCCACCCGGACGGCCTCGGCCACGACGGCCATGGCCTCGTCGATCTCCTCGTCGCTGATCGTCAGCGGGGGCAGGAAGCGCACGCAGTTGGAGTAGAGGCCGGCCCGGATGGTGATGACACCCCGCTCCAGCGTGGCCAGCGTCACCGCCACGGTGGCGTCAGGGTCGGGGGTCTTGGACTCGGTGTCGGTCACCAGCTCCATGACCAGCATCGCCCCCAAACCCCGCACGTCGCCGACGAGGTCGGGGTGCTCGGCCTGGATGGCCTCGAGGTGGCCACGGATCCGGTCGCCCACGGCCACGGCACGGGCCAGGAAGGCAGGCTCCCGGATCGTGTCGATGGCCTCGACGGCGGCGACGCACGCCAGTGGGTTGCCCGAATAGGTCCCCCCGAGACCACCCGGGTGCGGGGCATCCATGAGCTCGGCTCGACCGGTGACGGCGGCCAGCGGCATCCCCGCGGCCAGGGACTTGGCCGTGGTCACCATGTCGGGGACGACGCCGGCGTGCTCGATGGCGAAGAGCTTGCCCGTCCGACCGAACCCGGCCTGGATCTCGTCGGCGATCAGCACCATGCCGTGCTGGTCGCACAGCTCCCGGAGCCGCTGCAGGAACGGGGCCGGGGCGGGGACGAACCCACCCTCGCCCAGGACGGGCTCGATGACGACCGCGGCCACGTGGGACGGGTCGACCTGGGCCACCATCGCCCGGTCCAACTGGCTGACGGCGTGGGCGACCCACTCGTCCTCGGTGAACTGGCTGGGGCGGCGGTAGAGGTCAGGGAACGGCAACCGGTAGATCTCGGGAGCGAAGGGGGCGAAGCCCTTCTTGAACAGCCCGAACTTGCTGGTCATGGCCAGGGTCAAGTTCGAACGACCGTGGTAGGCCCCTTCGAACACGACCACGCCCTGACGGCCGGTGGCGTAGCGGGCGATGCCCACGGCGGCCTCGACCGCCTCGGCCCCCGTGTTGCAGAGCAGGGTGCGCTTGTCGAAGTCCCCGGGCGTGATCTCGTTGAGCCGTTCGGCCACGTCGAGGTAGGACTCCGTGGAGGCCACGATGTTGCAGATGTGGATGAGGTCCGCGGCTTGCTCCTGCACGGCCTGGACGACGTTGGGTGGCGTGTGGCCCACGGCCAGGACACCGATGCCCCCCGCCAGGTCGATGAGGTGGTTGCCGTCGAGGTCGACGACCACCGACCCGCGGGCCGAGGCGATGCCGAGCGGGGTCAGCTTGGCCGCCCCGCTGGGCACGGCGGCTTCCCGACGGGCCACCAGTTCGAGGCTCCTGGGCCCCGGGACCTCGGTGACCAGCTGGATCGAATCACTCATCGCGTACCCCTCCTGTGAAGGGGTCAGGCTAGCCAGGGGCGCCGCCGGGCACGGATGAACGGGCTTCTCAGGCCTCACCGGCGCCGGGTGGCCGCCGACAGGAGGTCCGACCGCCTGTCCTGGCGGGCCAGGGAGGATCCGGGTCGTGGCTCAGGGAGCACAGGGGGTGTTGGACCGGGCCCCGGAGGCCGCCGTCCCGCTCGAGCCGCCACCGGCCTCGACCGGGCCCACGCCCGACCGGCCCGGATGGGTGCCCCGCCGACCGGTGCTGGCCGGCCTCCTGCCGTCGTTCGCGTTGGCCCTGATGGTCCTGCGGGAGGGGGCGTGGCGCAGTGCCGACGGCCGCCTGCACTGGACCCTGTTCGACGACGTCATGATCTCGATGTCCTACGCCCGCACGCTGGCCGAGACCGGCGAGCTGGTGTGGTTCGCCGGAGCGCCCCGGACCGAGGGGATGACGAACCTGGGTTGGACCCTGGTCATGGCCCTCCTGCACCGGGTGGGGCTGTCGGGGGACGCCGTGGTCCTCACGGTGGTCGCTCTCGGCCTGCTGGTCGTCTGGGCCACGGCGTTGCAGGCCCGCACCACCGTCGCCCTGCTGACCGGTGCGGTCGATCCGATGACCCGCTTCCTCTCCGTCGTGGCCGTGGCCACCTGCTTCCCCCTGCTCTGGTGGACCCTGCGGGGCATGGAGGTGGGGCTGCTCGTCCTGCTGAGCCTGGTCGTGGTCAACGCCACGCTGCGCCTCGCCCGCGCCGAGGGTGGCGGACGGCGCGACGGGCTCGTGCTCGGTGCGGCGCTGGTCCTGGGGATCGTCATCCGGTCCGACTTCGTGGTCGTCGCCGGCGGACTGGTGGCCTGGTTGGGGGTGCGCCGCCCGTGCCGGCGCCCGCTCCGCCTGGCCGTCGGCATCGCGGCGGTGACCGTGCTCACGACCGCCGCGACCATCGCGTTCCGCCTCGCCTACTACGGCGACCCGGTGCCCAACACCTACTACCTGAAGCTCGCCGGCTTCGCTCTCGGGGCCCGCCTCGACCGGGGCCTCGTGGTCACCGCGGTCACCGTCGCCGGCTACCTGGCGGCGCCCCTCGTCATCGTCGCCCTCGGTCGGCGCCGGCTCGACCCTGTCGGCCAGGACGGCGCCCGCCTGCTCGGGCTCCTGGCCGGTCTCGGCGCCCTCTACGGCGTGTCCGCGGGCGGGGACGCATGGGAGTACTTCCTCATCCCCAACCGGTATCTCACCCCGAGCCTGGTCCTCCTGTTGGTCCTCGCCGTCGCCGTGCTCCGAGCGGGTCCGCCGACCGCGACGGTCACCGCCGGGGAGCGGCGGGGCCTGGCCTGGGTCCTGGCGCTGGCCGCCTCTGGGCCGGCCGTGATCTACCTGACCGTGCTCGAGGCGCCGCGCCCGGATCTGTCAGTGGTCGCCCTCGCCCCCGGCGGGACCTGGCTGGGCGTCGCCGTGCCCGTGCTGATCGTGGGGCTCGTGGCCGGGCTCTGGCTGCGACGGTCAGAGGTGGGTCGCGACCGCCTCGGCCTCGTGGTGGTCGCGGTCCTGACGCTGGCCGGGGCCGTCGCCGCCCCCAGCCTCGCCTTCGGTGGGATCGACCGGGCCGCCGACTACAGCGTCCTGGGCGAGCAGATCGCGGCGATCACCGAGCCTGACGCCAGCGTGGCGGTCGTGGCCGCCGGCGCCACCCAATATGTGTCGCACCGCCCTGCCGTCGACCTGTTGGGCAAGAGCGACGAACGGATCGCCAAGGCCCCTCCGGCCACCGAGGCCCTCGTGCTGCCCGGCCACAACAAGTACGACTTCGCCTACTCGATCGGCACGCTCCAGCCTGACGTCGTCGCCCAGCCCTGGCGAGAGCTGGCGCCCGCCGACCTCCTTGGCTGGGGCTACCGGCCCTACCGGCTGGCCCACGGGACGTTCGGCGAGGCCGCCTACGCGGCGTGTGGCACGGACCGGGTGATGTGGGTCCGCCCGGACTCGTCGGCCATTCGTTGGGACCGGTTGGAGTCGGTCGATCCGAGCACCTGCAGCTGAGCGGCCGTGTCCCGCCAGGTCGTCAACGCGTTGCTGAGGAGCCCGAGGCCTTCCTGGCCGGGCAGGCGGTCGATGCGCCGGTCGATGCGAGCCACCATGGCGTGGCCCTCGGGGTTGTCGAAGAGGTACTGCACCACGAAGGCCACTTCGCGATCAGGCAGCACCCCGGCGCCGACGGGCGTCCAGGCCCTGCGCAGGGCGCAGCGGGTCAGGGCCCGAGCCGACCGGGACCGCTCGAGGCGCAAGCACGCCTCAGAGGCGTAGAAGTCGATGTGGCGCCCCTCCTGCTTCATGATCCGCGACAGGAGCTCGGTCAGCACCGGGTGCCCCGCCCTGGCCGAGAGGCGGGCGTAAGCGGCCTGGGTCGTCCATTCGTTCACTGCGCCCCAGGTCATGTGCACCGCGGGCAGGTCCTTCATGGCCAGGGAAGCGAGCGACCAGATGGCTGGGCCGAGGCGGGTGCGGAGTCCGAGGCGCCGCCGCAGGGGGTTGATCCGGTCGTCGCCGGCGGCCTCACCGTGGGCCCGGAGGACGGTGGCGATCGCCTCGCCGTGCCAGAACTCCTCCCAGGCCCAGAAGGTGAGGAAGGCGGTCAGCCGGCTCTCGTCGTGGGCCCGGGTCGACAACAGGTCCCGGAGGTAGCACGCCGTGTGGTACTCGACGTCGTGCGCGTAGCGGAGGCTGCGCAGATCCTCCTCGGCCAGCCGGTCGGTGGCGAACCCCTCCATGTCGAGGTCGTCCCAGCGCAGCCGGTCCGTCATGAGCTTGTATCGGTCCATGTCGAAGCGCACGATCAACTTTACGTACCCAGCGAGCCGGGCGGATGACCTCTGCGACGACCTGCGGCCCACGGTCTGAGCCCGTGGACCCATACGGCGCGCTCATCGACGAGGCCTTCGTCCCTGTCCCCGGGGATCCGACCGGGCCGCTCGCCGGTGTCACCTTCGTGGCGAAGGACCTCTTCGCTCTCCGCGGCCGGGTCACCGGCGCCGGCCAGCCCAGCTGGGCGGCCACGCATCCACCGGCGGAAGCCGATGCGACCGCGGTCGAACGGCTCCTCGCCGCGGGAGCCACCCTGGTCGGACGGGCCCACACGGCAGAGATGGCCTACAGCCTCTCCGGTCGGGACAGCCCCTACGGGATGCCCGTGAACCCAGTCGCTCCCGATCACGATCCCGGCGGGTCCTCCAGCGGGAGCGCGGCGGCAGTGGCGGGGGGGCTGGCCGACCTGGGCCTCGGCAGTGACACGCTGGGCTCGATCCGGGTCCCCGCGTCGTACTGCGGCCTCTATGGCTGGCGCCCCACCCACGGCCGCGTCCCCCTCGATGGGGTCCACCCCCTGGCCGCCAGCCTCGATACGGTCGGCCTGCTGGCCCGGGACCCCCGTCTGCTCCGGACCGCGGCCGGGGCCGTGACCGGCGTGGCGCCAGCGACGACGATGAGCGGCCGGGTGCTCGTGGCCACGGAGGCCTTCGCCCTACTCGACCCGAGGCTCAGCGAGGCCCTGCTGGAAGTGGTGGCCACCTTCGACCCGACCGACACCGTCGACCTCACTCCCGACAACTGGTCCCTGCCCGACCTGACCATGGTCGTGCGGGATGTCCAGGGCCCTGAGTTCGCGGCGGCCCATCAGACGTGGATCATCGAAGCCCACCCACAGTTCGGCCCCGGTGTCGGCGAGCGCATCGCCCATGCCCTCCAGGTCACACCGGCGGCCCATGCCCGGGCCATGGCGGTCCGAGACGACCTTCGCCGCCACCTCACCGCCGTCCTGCGGCCGGGCGACGTCGCGCTGGCCCCGGCAGCGGGCCGACCACCCCGGCGCGATGCCGACGCCACCGAGGTCGCTGAGGCCCGGCGGATCGCGGCGTCGTCGTCCGTGGTGGGTTCGCTGGGCGGACTGCCCACGGTGACCGTGCCGGCTGTCGTCGTCGACGGCGTCCCGGTCGGCGTCAGCCTGATCGGCGCCCCGGGCGACGACGCCCGGCTCCTCGACCTCAGCGCAGGGCGTCCACCAGTGCCGTCAGCCAGCCGTCCAGATTCGCCTTCAGCTCCACCGGTGTGATCCCGAGGCGCACGACCACGAGGTCGAGGTCGGGGACCACCAGCGTCCGCTGACCCTGGTAACCCTGGGCCGCGAAGCTCCCCGGGACCGGCGGGAACCGCCACCAGTGGGCCCCGTACGGCTGCTCGCCGGCGGCCGACGGGACCGGCGACTCCGTTCTGGCGTAGTCGATCCACGACGCGGGCAGGACCTGACGCCCATCGGCCTCGCCCTCATCGAGGTAGAGCTCGCCGAAGCGGGCGAAGTCCCGGGCCGTGGCGTACACGTAGGACGAGCCGACGAACGTCCCCGCGGGGTCGAACTTGGCGACGGCTGACGTCATGCCCAGGGGCCCGAACAGGCGGTCGGCCAGCAGGGCCTCCACACCGGGGCGGCCGCCGTAGAGGTCACCGACGATGCGGGCGACGATGTTGGTGGTCCCGCTCGAGTAGTTGAACACGGTCCCGGGCTCGTGACCGAGCGGGAACCCCGCGGCGAACGCCGCGGTGTCCTCCTGCCCCTCGCCGAAGAGCATCGTCATGACGTCCGACACCCGCTCGTCCACGTAGTCCTCGCAGAACACGAGCCCCGAGCACATGCGCAGCAGCTGGTCCACGGTGATCGCCCGCCGGGGATCGTCGGACGCGGACCACTCGGGCACAGGGGCCGGGGCGTGGACGTCGAGGCGGCCATCGGCCACGGCGAAGCCGACGAGGGCCTGCGTGATGCTCTTGGCCATCGACCAGGAGATCAAGGTCGTGTGGGCGGCCACATCGTCGCCGTAGCGCTCGGCCACGACCTCACCCCCCTGCACCGCGAGCACGGCCAGGGTGGTGGCCAGCGCCGGCGACGGCTGACCGACGAAGGCCTGGTCGAGGATCGCCTCGACGGAGGTGCCCGTCACGCGGCCTCGGCCAGGTTGCCGAGGCCGGCCCGCTGGTTGCGCTTGGCCCAGTAGCGGCGGGCCCACACGGGACGGACATCGGGAACGGGGTCGAAGGTGACCGCCCGGGTCCAGCGGTCGAGGAGGTCATCAGCGGTGGCGAACGCCTCGGCCCCGGCCGGGGGGTCAGCCAGCCAGGACAGCTCGGTGCGGTCCCGCTCGGCGGTGAAGCGGGGGTAGAGCTCGTCCGGGTTGGCTACGGCCCGACGGTGGAGGTGCTCGTGCCGCCACCAGCGGCTGGCGTCGTCGACGTCGGCCGGGAATGGGCCCATGTCGACGGGGTCGGCCACCGTCACCGGCTTGAACAGCCCGGTGCAGGGGGCGGCCGTGCCGGTGACCCAGTGCCGGTCGCCGTCGCGGAGATCGGCCACCCAACTGGCCGTCGACTGGGAGTTGGCCACCATGCCTCCCCCGTGCATGCAGGGGGCGGCCATGCCCCCGTTCAGCCAGGAGTACCGCGGCCCGGATCGACCGGGCCCGTGGTCCCGCAGCAGGGTCATCAGGGACTCGGGGGCCACGACGTGCTCGGCCCGCTCCTGGGTGATGGCCCGGCGGTGGCGGCAGCTCGACACCCGGGTGCGGAGCGTGTCGCTGTAGTCGTCGGCGAACCCGGCGATGGTGAGCCCGTTGGAGATGCTGCGGGCACCGTGCGCCACCTCTTCGGTGGCCCACTGGGCGCCCGCCGTCTCGAGGACCACCGCTCGACTGCGATCGGCCACCAGGAAGCTGTTGTGGTAGGTGAAGGTCCTGTCCTCGTGCCCGCAGCCGCCGCCTTGGCCGTGTCGCTCGAGCAGGTCGATCATCACCGACACCGCCTCGGGGGCGCTGGAGGCCCGTTCGAGGGCCAGCCGGAGCAGGTCCATGCCGAGGAGACCGGTGTCGGACTCGGGCTGGTTGGTGAAGACCGCCTCGTTGCCGATGACGACGCCGTGCTCGTTGGCCCCCATCTCCGCCCCCCACATCCAGAACGGGCGACTGAGCAGGACGGCGTGGGTGCGGGCCACCTGCGGCACCTCGATCCCGGTGCAGGCCAGGGAGCTCCCGGCCTCGTGGTCGGCGGCCGGGTGCCATTCCAGGCCCTGGCCCTCGTTGGCGTCGCGGTCGCTGTTCTTGGCGAACAGCACGCCGTCGTCGCCGACCACGACCACGGTGTCGCACATGCCGGGCAAGGTAGTGGCCGACGGCGGACAGGTAGGTTCCGCGTCGTGGTGCACCCGCCGTACGCGCTGGACCCTCCGACGACCGGGCGCATGATCGGGCGGGCCTTCGGGCGCCGCTGCCCGCTCTGCGGGTCGGGCCACGTGTTCACCTGGTGGCTGATCATGAAGGACGACTGCCCCCGCTGCGACCTGCACTTCGAACGCATCGAGGGCCACTGGATCGGCGCCATCGCCATGAACACGATCCTGGCCCTGCTGGTGCTGCTCGGCGTGATCGTCGGCGGCTTCACCGCCAGCTACCCGGACTCGCCGCCCGCCGCGCTCCTGTGGGTCTGCGTGGGTGTGGCCGCGCTGACGCCGCTGATCTTCCAACCCATCTCCCGCACCCTCTGGACCGCCATCGACCTGGCCATGCGCCCGATCGGCGTCGACGAGCTCAGCTGATCACCGTTCTGGTTGCATCTCCCCGCGGTCCGCCGCGGCTGGGTGCAACCAGAACGATCAGGGCTCGCAGTGGGCGGGCGGGGGGATGTCCAGCGCCGGGTTCCGGTCGAAGAAGCCCACGGGCACGAGCCAGAACCCGGTCCGTTCCACGGGCATGACCGGCCAGTCCTCGGGGCGGACGACGTGGGTCAGGCCGAAGCTGTGCCACAGGACGACGTCGGTGTCCACCAGCGGGCGGTCGGCGGCGGTCCACGCCGGTAGGCCGTCACCACCGATGTGTTGGTTGGGATACGGCCCCGCGGCCCGGGTCTCCGCCGGGTCGTAGGGCGTGACCCAGAGGTTGTGGGTGGCGAACCGGGCCCGGTTGCGCACGACCGACCCTGGGCCGGCGAGCAGGGTCGGGGTCGCCGCCGGGAGCAGCTTGTAGCCGACGGGCTGGCCGAGGCCGTTGAGCGAGCCGGGGTTGACGACCTTCCAGACCCGGCTGCGCGACGGGTCCACGTCCCGTTGGGCTCGAGCCTCGGAGGCCAGCAGCGTGGACCGGACCTCGATGCCGTTGGCCCACGGGTCGTCGTCACCACCGCCCGTGGGCACGACGTCCACTTCGTAGACCGAGTTCGCCCCGCCGTCGACGTCGAGGTCGAGGCGGACACAGAACAGGTGCTGGTGGTGGGCGGCGGCGAGACCCGGGGCCACGGCGACCATGCCGGCCGGCGGCTCGCCTTCGAAGGCGCAGGGCTGGATGATGCCGGTGAGGCGGACCTCCAGCTCGATCGAACCGTCGAGGTAGAACCTCCAGTAGAACGCGTACTCGTAGTTGCCGACGGTGAAGATGGCGGAGATGACGAAGCGCCGGGAGCGACGGACCTCGACGTTGCCGGTGTTCAGGTCCTGGTGCTTCCAGGCGATCCCGTCATCCTCCTCGTGGAGGCAGATGGCCTGCTCCACGATCCAGGGGTTGCCCTGCTCGTCGGCCATCACCGCGTCCAGATAGGTGATCTCGCCGAGGCAGTCACAGCCCTCCGTCAGGGAGTTCACGAAGCGCCCGAGGCCCCACTCGCCGGCGTCGAAGGCGTTCTTCCAGCGGTGCGCCGGCTCTGGCGATCCGTACGGCACGACCATCTCGGAGAGAGCGGCCCGGGCCAGCACCGGCCGCCGTCGGTCGCCGTCCTGGTAGCCGACGTCGTAGAGCACGAGGCCCTCGACCGGGTCCATCCCCACCCGGAGGTCCCAGCGCTGCCAGGACAAGTGGTTGCCGTCGACGGTGAAGCTGACCCCCTGCGGCTGGCTGATCTCCAGTGGCTTGAGGCCGTCCCGGAGGGGACCAACGTGGTCGGCGTCGTAGCGGCCCGGGTCGGCGGGCAGGGCGACGACACCGTGGTCTTCGACGGCCAGCACTTCGGCGGTGACCATGTCGACCACGGCCACGACCCCCTCGATGGGGCGGGCGTAGCCGTTGTCCGCGGGATCCTGCCGGTGGTACGCCAGACAGCGGGTGATCCGGGTGTTGCGCTCAGCGAAGTCCTCGTAGGCGCCCGCCGGCCACGGGTCGATCTGGACCGCGGTGACATCGGTGATGCCCCGCCGAGCCACCGCCGCCTGCCAGCGCGCGTCGGCCCGCACGGCCTCCATGGCGTTGAAGGCCTCGCTGAACAGGAGGGGCGGTCGCACGTCGGCGACCGGAGTCCACTCGCACACCTGCCCGTCGGTGGTCACCACGGCCTCGATCACCCCGTGGGGACCGTCGACCACCACCACCCGGGCTGCTCTCGATGGGGGAGGTCCCGGCCGATCAGCCGGGGCCGACTCCTTGGCGGGCTCGGCGAGGGTGATGGACGAGAACAGCAGGTCCGTGTCGGGGACGTGGTCCCGCACGGCCGCGCCCACCCGGGCGATCTCCTCCGCAGTCAGCGGATCGAGGGGATGGCTCATGGGGTCAGCTTCCCACGCTCAGCGCGCCCTCCTGGCGGCGATGGGCCGGTCGGCCTCGCCGTCAGGGCGGAGGGGCGAGGAACGACCCGAGGGCCCGCCGGAGCAGGTCGGGATCCAGTGCCCCCGCGGTCTCGCGGGCGGAGTGCATGGCCCACTGGGGGACACCCACATCGACGGTGGCCACGCCAAGGCGAGCGGCGGTCACCGGGCCGATCGTCGATCCACAGGGCAGGTCACTGCGGCTCACGAACCGCTGCACCGGCACCTCGGCCCGGTCGGCGGCCTCCAGGAACGGCACGACGCTGTCGGCATCACTGGCGTAGCGCTGCGAGGCGTTGACCTTCACCACTGGCCCGCCGTTGAGGTCCACGGCGTGACCGGGGTCATGCCGGTCGGGGTAGTTGGGATGCGTGGCGTGGGCCATGTCGGCGGAGACACACGCCGATCCGGACAGGGCCCGGGCCAGTTCGTCCCGCTCCCCACCCCGGGCCCGGTGGGCCCGCTCGATCAGGCCGGGAAGGAGCTCGCCGCCGGCTCCGGTCCGGGAGACCGAGCCCACCTCTTCGTGGTCGAACAGGCAGACCACGCCGACGGCGTCCGGGTCCTCAGGCGTCTCGGTCAGCGCCTCGACGGCGGCGAAGCAGCTGACCAGGTTGTCCAGGCGACCGCTGACCAGCAGCTCATCGCCCGGCCCGGTGAGGGCCGCGGGCTGGACATCGTGGAGCATGAGGTCCCAGGCGATCAGGTCGTCCACCGCGCAGCTCGCGGCCACGGCGACGGCGTCGAGCACGCCGGCCTCACCATCCGGGGCCCAGAGCGGCAGCAAATGGTGCTGAGGGTTGAGGACCAGACCGGTCTGGTTGACCTCCCGATCGAGGTGGATCGCCAGCTGAGGGATGCGGGCGATCGCGCCGTCCAGGTGTACGAGCACCACCGCGGTCCCGTCGCCCCGCTGGACCGACACCCGGCCGGCCAGGCCAAGGTCCCGGTCGAGCCAGCTGTTGAGCAGGGGACTGCCGTAGACCTCGACGGCCAGGCGCTGCCAGCCCGCGGACGACGACAGGGGCTTGGGCTTGAGGCGGAGGTTCGGGCTGTCGGTGTGGGCCCCGACGATGCGCAGGGGAGCTTCGGAGGGCAGGGCTGAGGGCCACACAGCGGCCACGAGGGCTCCTCCCCGCCGCACGAACCAACGGGTCGGGTCGCCGGCTGCCCACGCCGCCCGTTCGTCCCGCTCGACGAATCCGGCCGCGGCGAGCAGCCCGGCGGCCCGATCCACGGCGTGGTAGGGCGTCGGCGACCCGTCGAGGTGGCCCAACAGGCGCCGGGCAGTGGCCCTCGGGCCCTGGTCCTCAGCCATCCGTCTCCTCTCCGGCGCCACGGTCGGTGCCGGTCCGTTCGGTGCCCGCCTCGAGTTGGGCGCACGGGCGCAGGTCCTCCCACGCGGCGTGGGCCCGCTCGCCCGCGGAACCGGTCAGGGTCTCGGGCACGCCGCCCCTCAGGTGTACCGGGACCCACTCGGCGGCGTCCACCCGGCGGCCCGTCAACGTCAGCCGGAGCACGCCGGATTCGGCCGACGGCCCGCCGGCGCTGCCGAACAGGAAGTTGCCGAGGCCGTAGTGGACGTAGGCACCGTTCCGCAGGCCACCCCCGAGGGGGACATGGGCGTGGCTGCCGACCACGACGTCGGCGCCGGCGGCGATCAGGGCGTCGGCCATCTCGGGCTGGTCGTCGATGGGGCAGTTCACCCGCTCCCGTCCCCAGTGGAGGTAGACGACCAGGGTGTCGGCGTGGGCCCGCTCGGCCCGCACGGCCTCGAGCAGGCGGGTGGGGTCCTCGGCCACGGCGATGCCCGGCCGGTCGTCGGTCACCGTCCAGCCGTCGACCAGGTCCCCGTCGGTCACCCGGGATGCCCCGAGGATCGAGATGCGCTGGCCCCGCAGGGTCACCCGGAAGGCCGAATAGGCCTCAGCGGTGTCGTGGCCGGCGCCGACGAGGGGCAGGCCGGTGGCGAGGTCGTCGGCGGCGTCGAGAGTGTCGAGCAACCCCTCCTGACCGAAGTCCAGCCCGTGGTTGTTGGCCAGGGTGACGACGTCCACGCCCGCCGTGCGCAGGGCGGCGAACGCTGAAGCCGGTGCCCGGAAGTTGAACTCCTTGGGCTCCGCCCTGCCCCGCTCGGTGATCGCCGTCTCGAGGTTGACCATGGTGACATCGGCCCGCAGGGCGTCGGTCACCCCCGCGAACAGGGCGGCGGGGTCCTCGGCGAGGAGCGTGCGCGGGGTGCCCTCGAAGTTGACGTCGCCACCGAAGGCGAACGTGATGGGTTTGCCCGAGCCGAGGCCCCGACCACTTGCGGGCGCGGCTCCCGCCCGGGGCAGGCCCGGTCCGCCCGGGGCCTCAGCCCGCCGAGGGACGGCGGCGGCCACGGCCTGGCCGTCGACCCGCACGGCGTCCCGGTCACAGGCGCCCAGGGTCAGGAGGAGCACCACTGCCGCGAGGCGCGCCCCCCTCATGGGGTGGCGGCGTCCTCAACCACTGCTTGGACCAGGCCGCGGCGGACGAGGCGGTGGAGGACGTCGAACACCGTGAAGGCGCTGAGCCCCGACGCGGCGATGACCTCGGCGACCGTGCCCTCGGTGGGCATGGCCGAGAGGACCTGCCATTCGACGGCGGAGAGCGACGCCGACACCGCGTCCCGGGGCAGGGTGGGGGAGCGGTGGATCCGCGTCCCGGTGGACGGGAGGGTGGTGCTGATGGAGCTCCAGGTGGCCAGGCGCTGCCGAGCATCGGCCAGCACCTCGTCGACCGAGAAGCAGAACCGGGGCCCCAGCTGGTGGACCTGGTCCGCCAGGAACTCGTAGCGCTCGGTGCCCGGGGCCAACAGCTCGGCCACGGTTGCCACCACGTGCTCCAACAGGACCGTGCGCAGGCGGTCGCTGTCCACCCGTTCGTCGTCGTCGAGCGCGGCCGCGATCTCGTCCCCGGTCAGGCCGGCGTCGGCCCAGGCCGTCTCCGGGGCGGCACCCGATCCGACCACGATCTGGTGGATCGACGCGCCCGAGGCGCTGGTCGCGAGGTAGATCCGGCCGTCGGCCAGGGCCACGACGTGGGGCTCGGCGCCGTGGAGGCGCAACAGCCCGGTACGGCGCTCGTCGGCCAGAGACTGGAGGACGGCGTCGACGCTCAGCGAGTCCAACGATCCCTCTGTCGGCACCGTCGCCTCGGTCATCGGGTTCAAGTTACTGCGACCCTCCGGTGCCGTCGGCGACGCTCCTCCCGCCGCTCAAGAAGCGCACTGGGGGGCCGATGGGGAGAGCGCCCGGTTGCGTCTCGGGCGCCGCTGATCGAGCAAGGGCGACACCATGCAGAGAAACGCCAACGTCGGGTCCAAGTTGCTGGCCCTCATCGCCGTGCCCGCTGTGGTCCTGGTGGCCGTGGCCAGCCTCGGCGCCAGCCAGCGCCTGGACGACGCCAACCGGGCCCAGCAGACAGAGGACGGCGCCCGCCTGGCCGCGGCCAGCACCGGCCTCGCCCATGAGCTCCAGATGGAGCGCCTCCTGTCGATGCGCCTGGTCCACGGCGACGACGAGGTCGCCGACCAGCTGGCCGAGCAGCGCCAGACCACCAACACCGCCGTCGAGGCGTTCGCCGCCCCCCGGGCCGCGGTCGGCGAGGAGAACGTCGCCCGGCGCCTCGACGCCGCCGGGGGCCAGATGGA
Organism: uncultured Microthrixaceae bacterium; assembly: GCA_963725155.1. Lineage (GTDB taxonomy): Bacteria > Actinomycetota > Acidimicrobiia > Acidimicrobiales > DATDAH01 > DATDAH01. The sequence goes on along the minus strand of CAVRXU010000007.1, from coordinate 367,806 downwards.
GACCGTCGAGGGCCTGCGCGCCTCGATCGACGACGGCAGCGCGGCCCCCGAGGTCGTTCTCGACACCTACACGAGCGCCATCGACTCGCTCCTCGAACTGGAAGCCGCCCTCGCCTCCCGCAGTGGCCTCCCCGAGCTGAGCTCGACCCTGACCGACAGCCTCACCCTGTCGAAGGCCAAGGAGGCCAGGGCGATGCGCTCGGCCGAGATCGCCGGCATCGCGACCGTCGGTCGGTTCCGACCCGGCGACTACGAGAGCCTGGCCGCACTGGAGAGCGAGGAGGAGCTCCAGCTCGCTCGCTTGAAGGAGTCCCAGGACGCCTCGATGACCACGGGCGTGCGCAACGCCATGGCCGACGAGTCCGTGCGCGACGCCGATGCCCTCATGGCCCAGGTCATGGAAGACGGGGTGATCGGCGGTTCCGGTGTACCGGGCGTGGCCCCGGACGACTGGCAGTCGTCGGCCGCCGGCTGGTTGACCACGGTGCGCTCGGCCGAGCGCAGCTCGCTCGAGGCCACCATCGCCACCGCCGACGCCGCCGCCTTCGAGGCCGGCAAGTCCGCCCGCCTGTACCTGATCGGCACGGCCGCGGCCGTCATCCTCTCCATCCTGCTGGCCAGCCTCCTGGCCCGTCGCATCAACCGTCGCCTGCAGCGCCTGACGGTGGCGGCCAACCAGCTGGCCACCGTCGAACTGCCCCGCCTGGTCGAGGACCTGCGCTCCCCGGGCGAGCAGAGCGTCCAAGCCGAGCCCCTCGTCCCCCTCGAGGTGGACTCCAGCGACGAGATCGGCCAGCTGGCCGAGGCGTTCAACGTCATCCAGCAGGTCACCAGCGAGGTCGCCGAAGAGCAGGCCGCGCTGCTGCGCCGCGGAATCGCCGACATCTTCGTCAACCTGGCCCGCCGGAACCAGTCGCTGCTCGACCGACAGATCGAGTTCATCGACAGCCTGGAGGCCCAGGAGCAGGATCCCGACCAACTCGAGAACCTGTTCAAGCTGGATCACCTGGCCACCCGGATGCGGCGCAACGCCGAGAGCCTGCTGGTCCTGGCCGGGGCCGAGCCGCCCCGGCGGCGGGCGAGGCCGGTCGAGCTGGCCGATGTCGTCCGCGTGGCCATCGGCGAGGTCGAGGACTTCACCCGGATCCACCTGCTGTCCCTCGACGAGACGACGGTCGGCGGCAATGCCGCCGTGGACCTCGCCCACCTCCTCTCCGAGCTCATGGAGAACGCCACGCAGTTCTCCCCACCCGACAGCGTCGTCGAGGTGCTCGGGGCCCGGACGCCGGACGGTGGCTACGCGGTGACCGTGGCCGACCGCGGGATCGGGATGAGCCCCGACCAGCTGGCCGAAGCCAACGCCTTGCTCGAGTCGCCGCCCCCCGTCGGGCTGGCCCTCTCCCGTTCCCTCGGCTTCATCGTGGTCGGTCGCCTGGCCCGTCGCCTCCAGGTCAGCGTCCGCCTCGCCGCTTCTCCCGCCGGGGGCATCACCGCCCTCCTGCAGCTGCCCGCATCGGTCCTCGCCGGTCAGGCCGATGTCGACAGCAGGATCGCCCCGGCGACCGATCCGGCCCTCAACGGCACGGCCGGGCTCCCGGCCGCCCCACCGGCCGACGAGCCCCGTCCCCTGGTCGTGGAGAGCACCCCGTACGCCCTGGCGGCGCCCGCGGGCGCCGTTCCGGACGCCCCGGCCTCCCTCTCCGACGCGCTGCCCGCCGGTGAGGACTTCGAGCGCGGCTTGGCCTCGCTGGTCGATTCCGGCCCAGCCACGCCAACGGCCACCGACGCCGACCTCCACGAGGCGTTCTGGGGCCAGCAGGCCGATGCCCCGACCGACGACATCTTCGCCGACCTGGCGGGGACAGCTGACACCACCGACGGCTTCCCGGCGCCACCGCCGGCCCCGGATGGCCCTGTCGCCGCCCCGACGGCGGAGTCGGCGTCCGCTCCGCCTGTCGGCCCGGAGGCCGACCCGGGTTGGGCACCGGCCCCCGACTGGCTCGACGGTGAACTGGCCTCCATGGAGGCTCCGGCCACCGCCTCGCCCGCCCCGACGCCGACCCCGGCGCCACCGGCCCCTGCGGCGGCGGCCCCCCTGGCCCGGCGCCAACCGCGGGCCACGCTCACCGATGACGCCAAACCGCCGACGGCGTCGACCGCGAACGGCGCCCACACGGCGTCGACGCGCCGCTCACCCGAAGAGGTCCGAGCGATGCTCTCCCGCTATCGCCGAGGGATGCAGGACGGACGCCAAGCGCCCGGTACGGAGGATTGACCGATGCCCAACCTCAGCAGTGCCGCCCAGAACATCAACTGGCTGATCGGCAACTTCGTCGGGCAGGTGCCCGGCGTCAAGGACGCCCTCGTGGTGTCGGCCGACGGCCTGCCGATGGCGGTGTCGGAGGGCCTGGACCGGGACGGTGCCGACCGGTTCGCGGCGGTGGCGTCCGGCCTGATCGGCCTGGCCTACGGCGCGGCGGGCCGCTTCGGCGGCGGTGCCGTCACCCAGATCATCATCGAGATGGAGCGGGCCTTCCTCTTCGTCACCGGGATCAGCGACGGGTCCAGCCTCGCGGTCATGGCCACCGCCGAGTGCGATGTCGGCCTCGTGGGCTACGAGATGGCCGTCCTGGTGGACAAGGCCGGCTCGGTCCTGACCCCCGAACTTCGTGCGGAACTGCAGGGCTCGCTTCCGCAGTGACCGAAACCGGTTGGGATCGGGGGCTGGCGGCCCGCGTTCGTCCGTACGCCATCACCGGCGGACGGACGCCCAGCACGATCGACCTGCCGTACGAGACCATCATCCAGACGACCGCCACGGGCCAGAGGGCCCTGCCCCGGCTCGTCCTCGAACGCAGGCAGGTGGTCGACCTCTGTGCCCACCCGCTGTCCGTGGCCGAGATCTCCGCCCATCTCAAGGTCGCCCTCGGCGTGGCCATGGTGATCGTGGGCGACCTCAAATCCGAGGGGTTGGTGGCAACCAGCCGACCCCGAACCAGTCGGGACGACCGACCCGACATCGAACTGCTGGAAAGGGTGCTCGATGGCCTCCGGCAACTCTGAAATGACGACAGTGCAGGACCCGGTGGGGCCGGACACGACCCTGACCGTGCCCCTGCCCGTGAAGATGATCGTGGCGGGAGGCTTCGCGGTCGGCAAGACGACGCTGGTCGGCGCCATCTCCGAGATCGAACCCCTGACCACCGAGGCCGCCATCACCCAGATCAGTGCTGGGGTGGATGACATGACCGGGGCCGAGGACAAGCGGTCCACGACCGTGGCCATGGACTTCGGTCGCGTGGGCCTCGGGCCCGAGCTGGTCCTCTACCTGTTCGGCACGCCGGGCCAGGCGCGGTTCCGCTTCATGTGGGACGACCTCGTCCGGGGGGCCGTGGGCGCGGTGGTCCTGGTCGACACCACGCGGTTGGCCGACTGCTTCCCCGCCATCGACTACTTCGAGTCCCGCAACGTGCCCTTCGTGATCGCCATCAACTGCTTCCACGGCCAGGTCGCCCATGCCGTCGAGGAGGTCCGCGAGGCGCTCCAGGTCGGAGGCGGCGTCCCCATGATCCTCATGGACGCCCGGGACCGCGAGTCCGTGCGGTCCACCCTCATCGAAGTCGTCCGTCACGCCATGGCCCGCGCCGGCGCCTGAGTGCGGGCCATGCCCCTCGTCGCCGCCCGCGCGGCTCCTGCTGCCTACGGCAGCTTGCGACGATCCTCGGCCGAGCTGCTTCGCTCCGACGCCGCAGCGTAGTTAGCCTCCGGCGTTCGTGTCGCCGCTCACGGTCGTCGTCGTCCACCGCAACCGCGCCGAGCGGGCTCGGGCCACGCTGGCGGCCCTCCGGGCCCAGACGGTTCCCATCCGCCTCGTCGTCGTCGACGCCGGTTCGGACGTGGCGGCCCGTGACCTCGTGGCCGCGATGGTGGCCGAGCGGCCGGGCGACGTGTTCCTGCCCCATGACCGGAACCTGGGCTTCGGCCCGGGGGCCAACGTCGGGCTGCGCCACTGGTTGGATTCAGGCGCGGGGGAGTGGGTGGCGCTCTGTCCCCACGACGCCCTCCCGGCCCCTGACTGCATCGAGGGGTTGTTGCACGCCGTCGCCCCCCGCCCCCGGGCGGGGCTGGCCAGCGCCGACGTCGGCGACGGCCTGAGCCCGGTGGTCGACCGCTACTTCGGCACCCTGTTCCGGCCGGGAGCGGTCACCGAGGGGTGGGAGCCCGTCGACTACCCGCACGGCACCCTCCTGTTCGCCCGTCGAGCCTGCCTCCAGGACGTCGGGCTGTTCGACGAGCGGTACTTCAGCTACTGCGAGGAAGCGGATCTCGGCCTCCGGGCCCGGGCGCGGGGCTGGGAGATCGGGCTGGTCCGAGGCGCACGGGTCACGAACCCGGATCTGAGCGCCTCGGTGGCGGTCGTCGACTACCTGCAGCTGCGCAACACCCTCCTCCTCACCCGAGAGCACTTCGGGCGCTACGCCCTGGTCATCCGGTTCACGACCGCCGTCCTGCAACTGCTCTCCCAGACCCTGTGCCCCGCCCGCCGGCCCCTGGTGTTCTCGAGCCGGGCCCGGGTCCTCGCCCTGCGCGATCAGCTCCGCGGGTGCTATGGGCCACCGCCGGCCGGCTTGTAGGTTGTCGCTCCCGTGGCCGTGGTCGACACCCCCACCCCGCATCGGCGGACCGAACCGGTCCTCATCGACCTCCGGACCCGGCGACGGGCCGGGGTCCGACTGCCGCGCCTCCCCGTGCGCCCCCCGGCACCCGGGGCGACGAGCCCACCCCCTTCGGCCGCGCTCACCTACCAGCCGGCCATCGACGGCCTGCGAGGACTGGCCGTCGCCGGCGTGCTCCTCTTCCACGCCGGGTTCACCTGGGCCAAGGGGGGCTACCTCGGGGTCTCCACCTTCTTCACCCTCTCGGGCTACCTGATCACGACCCTGTTGCTGGCCGAGTTCAGCCGCACCAGCCGCGTCTCCCTGCCGGGCTTCTGGAGCCGGCGGTTCCGGCGCCTGATGCCCGCCTCGCTGCTGACCCTGGCCGGCATCGTCGTCCTCTTCGGGCCGTTCGTGGCCACGGCGGACCAGCTGGCCGAGCTACCGGGCGATGTGATCGCGGCGCTGGCCTACGTGGCCAACTGGCGCTTCATCCTGGCCGACCAGTCCTACGCCGACCTGTTCACGGCCCCCTCGCCGGTCCAGCACTTCTGGTCGCTGGCCATCGAGGAGCAGTACTACCTGTTCTTCCCACTGCTCATGGCCGGCCTGCTGGCCTTCGGTCGAGGCTCACGGCGCCTGGTCTTCATGGTCCTCGGGGCGCTGACCCTGGGCTCGACCCTGCTGATGATGAGCCTGTACACCCCGGGCACCGACCCCGCCCGGGTCTACTACGGCACCGACACCAGAGCCGCCGAGCTGCTCGTGGGGGCCCTGCTCGCCGTGCTCCTGGCCGCCCGCCCGCACCTGCTGACCCGCATCCCGCGCCGGGCACTGACGGCGGCGGGCGTCGTCGTGCTCCTGGTCACCACCTACTGGTGGATGACCGTCGAACAGATCTCGCCGTGGCTCTACCAGGGCGGCTTCACGTTCTACGCGCTGACCACGGCCGTGCTCCTCGCCGTCCTCCTGGTGCCGGGGCCGGTCCAGCGGGCCGTCGCCACCGAACCGCTCCGTCAGCTGGGCCGCATCTCCTACGGCGTCTACCTCCTCCACTGGCCCATCTACCTGTGGCTCAGCCCCGAGCGGACCGGGCTGGCCATCTGGCCGCTGTTCGGGCTGCGCCTGGCCGTGACCATCGGTGCGGCCGTTCTCTCGTTCCGCTTCGTCGAGCAGCCGGTGCGGACCCGGCAGGTCCTGGTCGGGCCCCGGTACCGACTGGTGGCGCCCGCCGCCGTCCTGGTCATCGTCATCGGCGTCGTGGCCCTGGGCACCAGCACCGACGAGCGCCAGGACGACAGCCTCGGTGCGATCCTCGACGCCTCCCCGCCGCCCCAGGACCCCGAGGAGCTCCTGGCGGCCACCCCTGACGCCGCCGACAGCAGCACGGTGCCCACCGTCGACCGCGTGCTGCTCGTCGGCGACTCGGTGATGGGCCAGGCCTACGAGGTGTTCCGGGGCGTGTTCGACGATCAGGGGATCGCCACCGGCTACGCCGGAGGGCCGAGCACCGGGCCGCTCCAACCTCAAGGTGACTGGGCCCGCCAGATCGACGACTGGGTCACCCGGTTCGATCCCGACGTCGTGGTCATGGAAGCCTGCTGTGACTACACCCAATCCACCGACCAGGTCTACGTCGACCCGGACGGCCACGAGGTCCTGCCCAACAGCGAGGCCGTGTACCCCAACTGGGACCGGGAAGTGCGGGACCTGATCCGACGGGCGAGGGCGGGCGGGGCCCAGGTCATCTGGGTCCTCTCGCCTCCGGTCCAGACCAACGGGTTCTACGGCCCCCTGGAGGAGCACGTGAGCCGCCTCAACGGGATGTACCGGCACCTACCGGTGCCGACGCTGGACTGGGGCCGGGTCATCACGCCGGGAGGCACCTACACCGAGTCGGTCATCGGCCCCGACGGCGAGCCCGAGGTGGTCCGCCTGGCCGACGGCGTCCACATGACCGAGTTCGGCAACGAGCTCCTGGCCGATCTCACCCTCGAGCAGGTCGAGCTGGTCGGCGAGCACCCCGTCTTCTGATCTCACCTCGTTCTGGCCTCCGATCTACCGGCCATGGCCGGTAGATCGGAGGCCAGAACGGGGGAGCGGGGTCAGAATCGGGGGATGATCCGCCTGATCGACCTCAGCCACGTCATCTCCCCGGGGATGGTCACGTACCCGGGGCTGCCGGTGCCGATCGTGGAGGACCACCTCAGCCGCGAGGCGGCCATCGACGTCTACGGGCCGGGCAACACCTTCCAGATCGGCCTGGTGACGATGTGCACCAACACCGGCACCTACCTGGACGTGCCGTTCCACCGCTACGCCGACGGCCACGACCTGACCGGCCTGGCCCTGGAGCGGGTGGCCGGCGTCCCCGCGGTCTGCCTCGACCGTCGGGGCCAGACGACCGTCGAGCTGACCGACGAGGAGCTCGAGGGTCTCGGCGGCCACGCCGTGATCGTCCGGACCGACCACTCGGCCACGTGGGGAACCGACGCCTACTTCCAGGCCCACCCCCACCTGTCGGCCGCTTCGGCTGACGCCTTGGTCGCGGCGGGCGTGGCCTGCGTCGGCATCGACTCCCTCAACATCGACGGCACGGGGGAGAAGGCCCGGCCCGTCCACTCCACGCTGCTCGGCGCCGAGATCCCCATCATCGAGCACCTGACGGCGCTCGACGCCCTCCCCGAGGACGGCTTCACCTTCACCGCCGTTCCCCCCAAGATCGAGGGCGCCGGCACCTTCACCGTCCGCGCCTTCGCCACGGTCGGCTGATCAGCGGCTCACGGCTGGCGGAAGTCTCCGTCCTCGGCGGCGGCGATCTGCGGGCGGACGATCAGCAGGTAGTAACCGGAGAGGACCAGGCCGCCGATCACGGTGAGCACGCCGAGGGCGGTGCAGGCCATCCAGGTGACCTGGCTGCGGCCGGCCAGGCTCCAGGCCCACGACGGACGGCGGGCGGCGTCGAGAAAGGCCCAGGCGGTGACCGCCAGAGGGATCAGGAAGAACGCGGTCGTCACGATGGCCCAGACGATGCGCATAAGGTCCAAGTATGTCCGCGGGCCTCCGTTCGGTCGCGGGTCGCGTGGCCGTGGTGACCGGTGCGGCCAGCGGGATCGGACGGGCCACGGCCGCCCTGTTGGCCGAGGACGGGGCCAAGGTGGCCGCCCTCGACCGCGCCGAGCCGCCCGTGCCCGACGGTGGTGGGGCGTGGACGGTCGACCTCACCGATCCCGCCGCGGTGGACGCGGTGCTCGCCGAGGTCCGGGAGCAGCTGGGCCCGGTCGACATCCTGGTCAACAACGCAGGCGTGTCCCTCCCTGCCGCCATCGACGGGCCGAACTTCGACGAGGCGTGGGAGACCACCCTCGCCGTCAACCTGACCGCAGGGGCCCGGCTGGCCCGGGCCTGTGTCGACGACCTGCGCCGGAACGGCGACGGACGCATCGTCAACACGGCCTCCAGCGAGGCCCTCGGCGCCACACCGTTCATCTCCGCCTACACCGCCAGCAAGCACGGCGTGGTCGGCCTCACCCGGGCCCTGGCCGTCGAGCTCGGCCGCTCAGGGGTGACGGTGAACGCCATCTGCCCCGGCCCCATCCGCACGGGCATGACCGAGGCCATCCCCGACGAGGCCAAGGCCACCTTCGCCCGGCGCCGGGTGCCCGCCGGCCGCTACGGCGAGCCGACCGAGGTGGCCCACGCCATCTGGGCGCTGGTCCTCCCCGGCGCCTCGTTCATCAACGGCTCGGTGCTCAGCGTCGACGGTGGCATGACGGCCCAGAACACGTGAGCGAAGCCCCACCCGTCCGGGTCGGCTTCGTCGGCACCGGCTTCATCGCCCGCTTCCACCTGATGATGCTGGCCGGGTCCGCCCAGCCCAACGAGATCGTGGCGGTGCACGACGCCGACCCCCGACGGGCCGCGGCCTTCGCCGCCGACACCGGCGCCACGGTGGCCGACACCGTCGAGGGCTTGTGCGACCAGGTCGACGCCGTGTTCGTCTGCACCTGGACCTCGGCCCACCACGCCGCCGTCGCCACGGCCGTCGCCGCCGGCAAGGCGGTGTTCTGCGAGAAGCCGCTGGCCCCTGACCTGGCCCGAGCCGAAGCCCTGTGCGCTCTGGTCGAGGGTTCGGGCGTCACGAACCAGGTCGGCCTGGTCCTGCGCCGATCCCCGGCGTTCACCCTGGCCCGCCAGCTGCTCGCCGACCCGGACGCGGGCCGGGTCATGGCGGTGGTCCTCCGGGACGACCAGTACATCCCCACCCAGGGCATGTACGGCTCGAACTGGCGAGCCGACCCGGCCAAGGCGGGGGCCGGGACCGTGATCGAGCACTCGATCCACGACGTCGACCTCCTCGAGTGGCTCGTGGGACCGATCGAGAAGGTCAGTGCCTGGACCCGGGAGTTCCACGCCATCGACGGCATCGAGGACGCGGCGACGGCGAGCTTCTCGTTCGCCTCCGGTGCGGTGGGCTCGATGGTGTCGGTCTGGCACGACGTCCTGGAACGCCCCAGCCTGCGCCACGTCGAGATCCTCTGTGAGCGGCTCCACGTCACCGTCGAGGGCGACTGGTTCGGGCCCGTGCGCTGGACCCTGACCGGGCAGGGCGAGCAGGCGCTCGACGGGGCCGACCTCCTGGCCGCCCTCGACCCGGCGTTGCCGGAGGGCGGCAACCCCGACGGCGAGTTCCTGGCCGCGGTGGCGGGCGGTCGACCGGCCTCGCCCGACGTGCGGGAGGCACTCCGGGCCCATCGTGTGGTGGACGCCCTGTACCGCTCGGCCGCCGCCGATGGCGCCCCGGTGGCTCCCTGAGCGCCCCTGGGACCCCGCGGACACGGACAAGCGTCGCGCGGTGAACGGCTGGTTCGCCTCGCCTCGCGGCTCGGCTCCGTAGCCTGCCGGGGTGCGCTTCACCGTCATCGGGCACGCCTGCCTGCGCATCGAGACATCGGGGCCGACGATCCTGGTCGACCCCTGGCTCACCGGGTCCTGCTACTGGCGGTCCTGGTGGCACTTCCCGGCCGACGCCGACCCGACCCCCGAGCTCCTCGCACCCGATGTCATCTACCTGACGCACCATCACTTCGACCACTTCCACTACCCGTCGATGCGCCGGGTCGACAAGGGGGCCGAGGTCCTCTGCGCCCGCTTCGGTGTGGACGTGATGGCCGACGAAGTGCGAGAGCTCGGTTTCCGGACCGTGAACGAGTTGGCGCACGGCGAGATCCGGGAGCTGGCCCCTGGCGTGCGGGTGGCCTCGTACCAGTACGGCTTCGACGACACCGCGTTCGTCGTGGCCGACGGGGACACCGTCCTGGCCGACCTGAACGACTGCAAGATCCGGGGCCGGGCCCTGCGCCAGATCGCCGAGGACTTCGGACCGGTGACGTTCCTGCTGAAGACCCACTCGTGGGCCCAGTCCTACCCCCACCTGTACGAGGCCGAGGACCCCGAGGACCTGACCCTTCTGAAGCGCCAGACCTACCTCGACGAGTTCATCGACGCCACCCGCACCTTGCGGCCCCGCTTCGCGGTGCCCTTCGCCAACATGGTGGCGTTCCTCCACCCCGAGTCCTGGGCCATGAACGCCGAGATGATCACGCCCGACGAGGTGCGAGCGGCCTTCGACCGGGCCGACGGCCTGGGGCGCACCGAGCTCGTCGCCATGAGCCCAGGCGACACCTGGTCCGACGAGGACGGTTTCGACGTGAGCGGGACCCGCTGGTGGGACGACCGCCTGCCCCGGATGACCCGGATGGCGGCGGCCATCGCCCCGACCCTGGCCGCCACGGCAGCCGATGAAGCCCAACGGCACCTCGCCTTCACGGACTTCGAGCACCATCTCACGGGGTTTCTCCGGGCGGTGCCCCGACCGGCGCTACGGATGCTGCTGAAGCGCCCGATCGTCTTCGAGGTCCCCAGCGACGAGCAGCCGTACTGGGTGGTCGACGGTCGCCGCCGTCGGGTCTGGCGCCAGGCCACCCCGCCGGCGGACCGGGCCAACTTGATCCGGGTCGCCCCGGCGGTGTTGGCCGACGCCATCGACAAGCGGATCCTCCACTTCGTCCACGGCTCCATGCGCATCCGGGTGGCCCTGCGCCCCGGTGGGGTGAACGAGGACCTCGCCTTCTGGGGCCTGCTCATGATCTGGGAGATCGGCTACCTGCCGGTGCGGAACCTGGCCTCGCGTCGCTTCCTGGACGCCGTCTGGCGCCGTCGCCGTGAAGCCGTCGGCTCCTTGGGGATGCTCCGGGGGTCGGGCTCGCCGCTCAAGCGGCTGTCGGAGGGCTTCGCGGTGCCCACCGACGAGGACACCGAGGCGACGCGGGCCGCCTGATCAGGCGGGGGCGGGGGTCCGCATGGTCGGGGTCACGGCCGGGGCGGGCAGGGCCTGGGCCGCCTGGGCCGCGATCCGGTCGCGACGCCAGCGGTCGTCCGGGGGCTGGCCGAGGATCCGGTCGATGACCGACGGGGGCTGGGGCTTGCTGTAGAAGAAGCCTTGGGCCATGTTGCACTCGAGGCCCCGCAGGTAGCGCACCTGGTCGGCCGTCTCCACGCCCTCGGCGACGGTCACCATGCCGAGGCCGCGCGCCATGCCGACCACGTGCTCGATGATCGTGGTGTCCTCCCGGCTCTGGCCGAGGCCGTCGACGAAGGACTTGTCGATCTTGACGATGTCCGGGCGGAACTGGCGCAGGAAGCTGAGCGACGAGAACCCCGTGCCGAAGTCGTCGAGGGCGAGGTAGACGCCGAGCGCCTTGATCGAGCGGAGCGTCGACCACGCGGCTTCCACGTCGGCCAGGACCGCCCCCTCGGTGATCTCCAGGCAGATGGTCCCGGGGTCGACCCCGGTCTCGCCCAGCACCCGGCGCAGCACCTCGCCGAAGTCGGCCTGGGACAACTGGCGGGCCGACACGTTCACCGTGACCATGAGCGGGGCCTGGTGGCGGTAGTTGCTGGCCCATTCGTGGGCCTGGCGACAGGCCTGCTCCAGCACCCAGGTCCCGACGGGGACGATGAGGCCGGTGTTCTCCAGCGCGGGGATGAACTCGCCGGGGCTGACGATGCCCCGCTCGGGATCCTCCCAGCGGATGAGGGCCTCGACCTTCACCATGCGCTGGGTCTGCAGCGACACCACCGGCTGGTAGTAGAGACGGAACTGCTCCTCGGCCAACGCCATGCGCAGGCGCCGCTCGGCCGTCGACGGCGTGATGCGGTTGGCCATCGAGCGGTCGTAGATGGCCACCTGGCCGCCGCCGGCGGCCTTCGCCTTGTACATGGCCTTGTCGGCGTCCCGCAGGACGTCGTCGGGCTCGGTGCAGTGCTCCTCGGTGAGGGCCACTCCGACGCAGACCGAGAGCTGGATCTTGTCCTCGCCGACGGCGAAGGGCGATTCGAGGGCTTCGATCAGGCGGTCGGCAGCCCGCTCGGCGGTGAGGCGGGTGCTGGCGTTGGGGCTGATCACGACGAACTCGTCACCCCCGTACCGGATGAGGATGTCGTCGTCCTCGATGATGGCGGCCAGCCGCTCGGCCACCTTGGTCATCACCCGGTCGCCCATCTCGTGGCCGTAGGTGTCGTTGATCTGCTTGAACTTGTCGAGGTCGCAGAAGAACACCGCCACCCGGCCACCGTGACGCTGGACCCGACGGACGACCTCGCGGAAGTGCTGGCTCAGGAAGCGACGGGTCGGCAACCCGGTGAGCGGGTCCCGCATCGACAGCCGAGCCGTCTCCTTCCAGACCTCCTCGGCGGCCTGGAACCGACGGAAGGCGAAGACCGACACCCCGACAGGGATGAGGATCGCGCCGACGAGAAGGGCGGTGGCGTCCCTGGCGGCCAAAGCGGCATAGATGTGGTCGACGGCGTTGACGGCCACGAGGGCCAGGGCGACGGCGGCACAGACGACGACCACCAGCAGCATGTCGCGGAGCTTGCGGGGGTCGTTCGGGGCGGGTGTCAGCCCCGGCCGTCGCGCTCCATCGTCGGTCAGCTCCATGACACCGCCTCCAGCACCACCGGGCGCGGTCCGCCCAGTAAGCCGCTGGTATCTCCGTCGGCGCCGCCCGAGGATCCTTGAGCCGGAGAGCCCGAGATCCGGGCCGGGTCGCTCAGGCCGCGATGAACCGGAGCGCGGCGTCGAGGAAGCCCATGGCCGCCGGCGTCCGGCCGTGGTCCACCCCCCGCAGGACCTGGAGCCGGGCATCGGGAAGGGCGGCCACCAGCCGATCGGCCGGCCCCACGTGGTCACGGTCGCCCAGCACGACGAGCACGGGGACGTCGACCACCGCCAAGGTGGCCTCGTCGACCGGTGTCCGGGGACGGCGCAGGCAGGCCACGAATGCTTCCCGGTCGGTGCCCGGCGCCGAGGCCAGGTCGACGAGGTGGCGCACGAACGGTGACTCGGGGAGCTCACCGCCGGCCTCGATCAGGGCCGCCACCGGCTCGCTGTCGGGGGGGGCGAAGAGGTCGTCACCGATCCCGGCCAGGACGAGGCGCCGGAAGCGTGTCGGCTCGGCCATCGCCACCTGCAGGAGGGTGGCCGCGCCCAGCGAGAACCCGATGCCGTCGACCGGCTCGTCCGGCAAGAGCCCGGCCAGGTGCTCGGCCAGGGCGCGGTAGGCCTCGGGCTCGCGGGGCTTGGGGGCGTCGCCGTGGCCCAGCAGGTCGACCGCCGTGGCCGATCGCCCCTCGTCGGCCAAGAGCTCCAGCCAGCCGGCGTCGCCCCAGGTCAGGCGACCGGAGCCGGCGAAGCCGTGGGCAAGGACGACGGGCGGGGCGGTCACCGCTCAGCCCCGCCGGCGACGGGCTTCTTCGGCCAGCACCCGCAGCGTCTGGAGCGCAGTGGCGCCCCAGGTCAGCGTGGCGGCGCGCCGGCGGGCCCCCTCGCCCAACCGGGCCCGGAGGTCAGCGTCGGTGAGCACGGAGACCAGGTGGGCGGCGAGCTCACGCTCATCGTCCGCCAACAGCCCGCCGACCCCGTCTTCCACAGCGTCGACGTGCCCCGAGATGCGGGTGGCCACAGCGGGGGTGCCGCAGGCGGCGGCTTCGGTCAGGGTCATGCCCCAGCCCTCGTGGCTGGAGGCGCTGGCCACGACCCACGCCCGTCGGTAGAGATCGACCAAGCCGTCGTCGGAGACCCTCCCGGCGAAGTCGACCCAGCTCTCGGCGTCGAGGTCCCGGACCAGCGCATCGAGGTCCTCGCGCTCGAACCCCTCGCCGACGATGGTCAGGCCCGCGTCCGGGACGTGGCGCCGGACCTCCTGCATCGTTCTGATGAGGCCGTCGAAGTGCTTGACCGGCACCAGGCGACCCACAGCGACGACCAGCGGTCGGGGGAGCGCTTCCCGCCGGGCTGGAAGCGGGGGTCGATGCCAGGGGGGACCACGTCCACTCGCTGCGCACGAAAGCCCAGCTTGTCGATCATCTCCCGCTTGGAGGACTCCGAGAGGGTCACGACCCGGGTGCGGCGGTAGATCGGCGGGGCGATGCGGGACTCGATGAGCTCGCCCACCCCGGCCAGGTTCGGGGGCAGGACCATCTTCCACATGGCTCCGTGGACGTGGTGCAGCCAGGCCACGCGGGGGCCTCGGCACCAGATCGGCGACAGGAAGGGCATGCCGTTCCAGATCTCGACCAGGCCGTCGCGAGGCCCGTGACGCCCGGTCGCCTCGGCCAGCGCGGCCCGGGGGAACACCAGGTAGCGGCCCGCCCGGCGGATGACCCGGTAGCCGTCACGGACGCCCTCGGGGGGATGGCCCTGGGCGTAGGAGGTCCGCATGGTGACCTCGATGCCGGCCTCGGACCAGAGGCGGGCGACCTCGGCGGCATGGACCTCGGATCCGCCGGCCTCGACGTCGTAGAGGTCGCGCCAGGCCAGGAGGTGGATCCGCCGAAGGCCGGAGGACGCCGCGAGGTCGCCGAGCTTGTCGCGGCTGTCGGTGTCGATGGGAAGCCTCCAGAACGTCCAAGGGGTGGCCTGCGAGCCTCCGTATGCTAATTGCCGCCGGTCGGTCGGCACCCCTTCCACCCCTGCCCCCTCCGACCGATGGAGACCGATGACGCCCTCGTCCCTGACCATCGTCATGCCCGTGTACAACGAGGCGGCCACGCTGCGGGTCGCGCTCGAGCGACTGCTGGCCGTGGACCTGCCGGTCGACCGCGAGGTGGTCATCGTCGACGACGGCTCCACCGACGGCTGCATGGACCTGATCGAGGACCTCGTCGCCGCCGACGACACGATCCGCACGTTCCGCCAGGAACCCAACCAGGGCAAGGGGGCGGCGCTGCGTCGGGGCTTCGACGAGGCGACCTCGGACCTGCTGACGATCCTGGATGCCGACCTCGAGTACGACCCGGCCGACTTCGTCGACCTGCTGCACCCCATCCTGCACGAGGACGCCCGAGTGGTCTACGGCACCCGCTCCTTCGGCAGCAATGCCGCCTACTCGTTCTGGTACGTGCTCGGCAACAAGCTGGTCGCGTTCTGGGCCAGCCTCCTCTACAACGCGTGGCTGTCGGACGTGGAGACGTGCCTCAAGGTGGCCCCCACCGAGCTCTGGCGGGAGGTGGCGCCCAAGGCGTCGGGCTTCGGGATCGAGGCCGAGGTCACCGGAGGACTGCTACGCCGGGGGGAGAGGATCTACGAGGTCCCCATCAGCTACAAGGCCCGCAGCCGCGAGGAGGGCAAGAAGATCACGTGGCTCGACGGTGTGGACGCCCTGTGGATCCTGCTACGCATCCGTCTCTTCGGACGTTGACGCGGCGGGCGCCGCTCGTCGTGGCGCTGCTCACCGTCGCCCTGCTGGCCACCGCCTGCGGGGAAGGCGACGAAAGGGCCGCCCCGACGGCGGTCGACGCACCGGCGGCCTCGACCACCTCCTCCACCTCGAGCAGCCCCACCACCACGACCGCGCCGCCGCCACCGGGCGGGCGGCGGCCCACAGCCGACGACCCCCTCCGCGTCCTCATGGCCGGTGACTCCCTCATGGCCGACATCTCGCTGGCCATCTCCTCCACGCTGCAGGACGGGGGTCACGCCGTCGCCCGCCTCGTCGCCGCCCCGAGCATCCCCCGCGAGGACGTGACGCGGACCCTGTGGCGCCGACAGCTCGACCAGTACGACCCCGAGGTCGTCGTGATCATGATCGGCGTCTGGGAGGGCATGGCCGAGGACGCGCTCCGCGAGCAGCCCCTGGGCACCCGGGCGTGGCTGCGGGCCTACCGGCGAGAGAACCTCGATCCCTACCTCGACCTCCTGACCAGCGAGGGCGCCGACGTCGTGTGGGTCGCCATGCCCCCGTCGATCGACCCGCGCCGTCAACTCGAGTGGTCGTCGATGAACCGGGCGGTGCGCCAGCTGGCCCACGACTCCCCGGACCTCACCTACATCCCGGGTGACACCATCCTGGCCCGGCCCGACGGGAGCTGGGCCGACGTCCTCCCGGGGCCCCGCGGCACCCCCCAGCGCGTCCGGCGCCTCGACGCCACGCACCTCTGCGCCGACGGCGCCGAGCGACTGGCCCGCCCGGTCCTCCGGTACCTCCAGCGCCAGTGGGACGTCCCCCTGGCCGAGGACTGGTCCAACCGCAACTGGCGCTGGGTCTTCCCTCCGGAGGAATGCCCCGAAGCGTGACGGCTACATGTGACTGGCTTCGCTGCGCTCAGTTACATCTGACTGGCTTCGCTGCGCTCAGCAAGTCCGGCTCCGCCGAAGCTCAGGGGTCACCGAGCCGCTCCGCTCCGCTGCGCAGCGTCACCCACCGGCGGAAGGTCGGCGGAGTGCTTCGCTCCCGTGACATCTGACTGACTGGCTTCGCTGCGCTCAGCAGGCTGCACCGAAGCGGAAGGTCCCTCAGCCGCTTTCACATCTGCTGCCCTGGGCGAAGTCGGGGCCGAGGAGGGCGGGGAGGGCCTGGCTGAGGGCGGCGGAGCCGGTGGCGTTGAGGTGGTGGGTGTCGGCGAACCAGGAGTCGTCGGGGGCCAGATCGTGGAGGTCGATGAACTCGGCGCCGTTCTCGGTGGCGATGCGCTCGGCCAGGGCCAGGAACTCGTCGTACTGGGCCCTGCCCCCGGGGTGGAGGTCGACGTAGTCCTGGGTCACCGGGAGGACGACCACGGCGGTGTCGACGTCCCGGTCGGCCAGGCCGGCCAGGAGGTCCTCGGCCGCCTCGGTCTGCTCCCCCCCGAGGTGGAAGTCGTTGAGCAGCTCGTTCTGGGCGAAGCGCTCCGTCAGCGGGCTGGGCTCGTAGTTCAGGTCGCGGCGCGAAAGACCCTGACCTTCCGGGCCCAGGAGCCCCTCCAGGCCATCAGGGCCCAGCCGGGGCTGTCGGTCACCGTCCCGCCACGCCCCCAAGCCGTCCCAGACCACCTCGGGGTCCCGGAGCTGGTTGCGGTAGCGGAACAGGTCCAGGTGCTCGATGAAGGGCGCCTGAAGCCGGCCGAAGATGTCGTCCCGGCTGAGGGGGGCACTGTCGTAGGCCTCGAGGGCGGACTGCCCGATGGCCGCGTTGTCGTTCAGGTCGAAGCTGGAGAGGCCGAGGACGACGCCGTCGGGATCGACCCGCGGATCGACCTCGTCCAGCACCCACCGCTGGAGCAGGGCGGGGGTGGCGGCGTCGAGGGCGGCGTTGTAGGTGATCCGGTCCTCGGCGTCGGCCTCGCCGAACGCCACCGGGTCGAGGCCGTCCCGGGTCATCGAGTTGCCGGCGAAGACCAGGTCCACACAGGCCCGGGCGTCGAGCTGGGCCACCTTGACGGTGGTGGTGTCGTCGGTCCAGAGGGATGGCTCAGGCAGGTAGGGCGAAAAGGCCCGGGCCCCGACCTCGGCCAGCACGACGACGACCACCAGGACACCGACGACCACCGCGACCCGCTTCATGACCCGATCCGCCAGTGGCTCCGACTCCGGACCAACTCGGCCACAGCATCGACGCCGAGGGCGAGTACGGCGCCCATGGTCACCCAGTGGGCGGCGTCGAAGTTCTGGGGCCAGCCGAAGTCCGGCGGCAGGTTGTCGGTCAACTGCTTGGTGAAGATGTAGAGGCTGGCTCCGAGGACGACCAGCACGGCGCCCAAGCGGACGGTGAGCGAGCCCCACCGCCACCGCAGCGTCGCGGCCATGGCGACGGCCAGGGCAAGGGCCACCACCGGCGTGGCCAGCAACCAGCCGCCGACCGCGGCACCGGCGATCGCCACGACGGCGGGTCGACCGGCCACGAGCTGCCGTTCCGGAGCCGGGGGCCAGAGCAGGGTGATGGCCGGCGCCCGGTCGCGGGCGGGCTGGTTGGCCCGCCGGCGGTCGAACACGAGGGCGATGCCGCACAGCAACAGCGCCACGAGGGAGATCGCGATCGCCAGCCAGATCGGTCGCTGCGGGGGCCAGGTGACGGTCACGGCGACCGGACCGTCACCGTCGGGCTGGACGTACCAGCCATTGGCGAAGCCGGACACGATCTCGTGGCCGAGGATCTCGCCGCCCTCGGCATCGGCGGCCCATTCCGGCCCGTAGCTCTGCCCGACGGCCAACCAGTACGGCTCGTCGGTGTCGGCCTCGGTCCGGTACTCGAGCAGGTGGGGCGTCTCGAGATCGACCGATGGAGGGGGCGGCACCGTGCCCGTGACCCCGGGAGCGGCGGCACCGCCATCGGGACCGGAGGAAAGGGTGAGGGCGTCGATGTCCAGGCCAGTGTCCTGACCCTCGGCGGCGACGAGGTCGGTCTCGCCCGACGCCGTGATGGGACCGGCGCAGGCCTCGAGGGCGAGCGGCAGTCGAGCCTCGGCATCGGTGGTCGTGCCCGAGAGGCTGACCGATACCGGCTCGCCGTCGACGGTCAGGAGGTCGTCGCGGCAGCGGTCGCTCACGTCCTCGGGCGGCACCGGCCGGACGACGCCGGGCAGGCCCATCTCGGCGATGCCGATCGGGAGGATGGCGGGGCCACCGCTGTACCAGTCGATGGTCGTGGCCCGCCGAGCCTCGAGCACGGTGAGGCGGAACGTGTCGCCCTCCAGGGGGTCGAACGCGAGCGGGACGTCGGTCACCGCCCCCGGTCGGGCGCCGGCGTGGAGCCGCGGCACCGTCAACTCCCGGGATTCGTCCCCTGCGGTGAGGCGAATCCGGGTGGGAACCGAGTGACGGCCGTCGGCCACGACCTGGAGGTCCAGGTGGTCCACGGTCCGCGCCTCAGGCAACTCGACCTCCATGTACTGGCCCATGAGGGAGTTGAAGGGCGTCGTCCAGGCGGTCGACGGGTCCCCGTCCAACGCGGAGGAGGCCCGGGCGGCCAGCGAGCCGGCCAGATGGGCCGAGGAACGGGCGGTGAGGCCACCGGCGCCGGCGCCGGGCAGGCCCAGGAGGCGGTCCACCATCGGATCGGGGGCCTGGGCCGAGATGCGGGCCTCGCCGTCGAGCTCGAACGTCCGCTCACCGGGGACGTCGAGCAGGCGGCGCATGCTCGGCTCCTCATCGACCCGGACGGGCTCGGCCGGGTTGGTGCGCTGGCGCTGGAGCACGTAGCTCAGGCGGTGGTCGGTCAGATCGCCGTCAACGGCGTCGACGAGGTCAACCGGCGGACGGATCAGCTCCTCGAGCTGCAGGCCCTCGAGATCGACCTCGGAGAAGCCCACCGCACTGACGCCGGCCAGCTTCGGCCGGAAGCCGATGGTGTCGGCCAGGATCTCGATGTCGAGGCGCTGGAAGGTCCGCTCGGGGAACTCCACGACCTGGCCCGGACGGGTGCGGGAGGCCTCGGTCAGGTCCACGCGCACGGGATCGCCGCCGTCGAAGCGCAGCTCGACCTCGGTGATCCAGCGGTTGATGTCGGTCGACAGGGGCTGGGTCAGGCCGATGTGGTCCGTGGTCACCGGTTCGTCGGTCGTGATCCGGAGGTACTCGCCTTCGACCTCGCGAAGGCCCCGACCTTCCAGGCGGTACGGGGGTCGCCGTCCATGGCGAAGAAGGCCCGGTCGCCTGGGGTGTAGCTGACGGGGTTGCCGTAGGCGCTGGCCTGGATCGTGGCCCCGCCGCGCTGTACGGCGACCGTGAAGCTGTCGTCGGACGCGCCGGGGAAGACGTCGAGGCGGGCGTCGCCCACGTCGTACTCGAGGGCCTCCTCGCCGGCCATCTCGGTGTAGCCCTCGTTCTCCCGGATGGCCCCCCAGCGCCGGGCCCGACGCCGGTTGGAGTCGGTGATGACGACGTCGGCGCCCTGGTCCAGGACGGTGTCGAACATCGCTGGGTCGTCCTCGTCGAGGAGGCCGGCGCTGTACAGGATCGCCCGGTCGGGGTCGATCACCCCGGCCGCGGTGGCGGCCACCAGGCCGTCACCGTCGCCGGAGACCACGATGGGATGCTCGGCGGGCAGGGCCCGCACGATCGGGGCGGCGTCATCGACCGGGAAGACGGCGACGGGGGGTGGGTCCTCGAGGGTCTGGTCGGTGGCCAGCTCGATCTCGTCCAACAGCGGCAACTGTTCACGGGGCTGGTTCTCGACCGCTTCGCCGAAGGCCACCGGCTCACCCAGCCCTGGGACGGACCGGAGCAGCGCCCACGTGGTCTCCGGGCGGGGCGTGCGGAAACGCTCGTACTCGAGGTCGGAGCGGAGCACGATGTCGCCCACGCCGATGAGACGGGCCAGGGGGGCCAAGGCGTCGGGGTCGAAGGTGCCCTCCTGCAGCGGCCGGTCGATGGCGTTGACCAGGTTGGCGGCGACCGGTGTGCCCAGGGGGATCAGCTCCCGGGCCACGTACGGGCGGTCCATCAGGCCCGGCGTGATCGGGTCGACGGTGTTGCCCCAGCGGTAGGCGGCGAAGTCCGTGCCCGGTAGCTCGAGGACGCGGGTGCCGTCGTCCCGGGCGTCGAGATGGGCGGCGGCGTCGACCCAGTAGTCGGGCAGGTCCTCGTCGCGGCGCAGGTTCCGGTCCACCATCTGGCCGACCCAAGGCGCAGGCAGGTTGGCGATGACCAGGATCACCGCCAGCACCCCGATCGGCGTGGCCAAGCGGGGGAGTCGGCGCCCGAGGGCCACCACGCCCGTGCCGAGGAGGACTGAGGTCCCCAGCACGAGCAGCGGCAGCACGCGGGCCGTGCTCCGGAAGGCCAGCCCGAGGTCGGTCTTGGTCCATGCCACCAGCAGGCCACCTGCCGGTGACGGATCGTCGTAGGGGTGGCCGCCGACCGCCATCACGGCCCCGATCACGATCAGGGTGATGAAGAAGAGCCGGTGCCGGAAGCGGGTCAGGGCACCGGAGAGGAAGGCGAAGATCGGCAGGGCGAACGACAGCGGGATGCCGTAGCGCATGTAGTGGATGCTCGGGATGATCCACTGGCCGAGCTTGTCGTTCCCGTAGAAGAACCAGTAGCCGAGGCCGCGGATGACCTCCGGGGTCGTGGAGGCCACCGCCACGGCCTGGTAGGTCTCGGTGTAGCGGACGATGGGGATCCCGTAGCGGCCTTCCACGACCAGACCGACGAACCACCAGAGGGACACGCCGACGGTCAGCAGCCCGGTGCGCCACACCGCGCCCAAGGCCTGGCGGAAGGGCACCTCCCGCTCGATCCAGACCGCGAAGGCGACCCAGAGGATCGGGCCGATGCCCACGAGCACGACCGAGGTCAGGTTGGTGCTGCTGATGGTCAGCGTCACCAGGGCGAAGGCCGCCGGGTAGCGCCACCCGCCGACCCGGATGGCCCGGGCCAGGAAGGCGATGAGCCACGGGAGCCCGGCCCACGGCAGCAGGATCACCGAGATCCGGGCCGCGTAGTCCAGGACGTATGGGCTCAGGGCGTAGGCCAGGGCGGCCACGACCATGCCCGCGTCCCACCAGGTCGCCGAAGAGGGCTTCGCGTCGTCGTGGTCGGCCGGTCGGTCGGGCCAGCCGAGGGTGCGGAGGAGGTAGAGGACACCCGCGCCCGCGGCGAACATCAGACTGCCCAGCCACAGGCGCTGCGCCATCCAGTCGGGCACGCCGATGGCGTCGAAGAACCAGTAGAAGGGCCCCATCGGCCAGAGGTAGCCGATGACCTGGTGGGTCACCCCGCCCAGGCCGACCCCGGGATCCCACAGGAAGGCGGCGTCCCGCAGGAGGCGGCCCGGATCGAGGTACAGGTAGGTCTTCGTGTCCGCGCCGACCTGGCCCGGCTGGGTGAAGACCAGGGGCAGGTAGGTGACGGCCGCCAGGAGCAGCAGCGGGACGCTGCGGCGCAGGCGCGTCAAGACGGAGGAGGTACGGGGAGGCATCACGACGAGCGGTGGAGCACGCTACAGCTACATCTGAGTGGCTTCGCTTCGCTCAGCAACTCCGGCGCCGCCGATCCCGAGGGTCCGCTGAGCTGCTCCGCTCCGACTCCGCAACGTCACGCTCCAGCCCATCTGAGTGGCTTCGCTTCGCTCAGCAACTCCGGCGCCGCCGATCCCGAGGGTCCGCTGAGCTGCTCCGCTCCGACTCCGCAACGTCACGCTCCAGCCCATCTGAGTGGCTTCGCTTCGCTCAGCAACTCCGGCGCCGCCGATCCCGAGGGTCCACTGAGCTGCTCCGCTCCGACTCCGCAACGTCACGCTACCGGTACGGTGACCGGCCGTGTCCGCGTCCGACGAGGCTCAGCTCGAGATGGTGCACCGGCTGCCGAAGGCGCAGCTGGTGCAGCGCATCCCCCACGTGGCCGGCCAGGTCCGCGGGCGTCGGGTGATCCACGTCGGCTTCGTCGACGCCGGCTACCAGGAGATGCAGGCCGAGGCCGGCACCTGGCTCCACGCCCACCTGGCCGAGTCCGCCACCAGCCTGGTCGGCATCGACCTGGACGAGGCGGGGGTGGCCCTGGCCACCGAGCAGGGCTACGAGGCCTACGTGGCCGACTGCCGGGACCCCGACCAGATCGACGCCCTCGGCATCGATCCCGCGGAGGTGGTCGTGGCCGGCGAGGTCATCGAACACCTCGACGATCCGGGTTCGTTCCTCGACGGCCTGCACCGCCTGCTGGCCCCCGGCGGCACCCTCATCCTGACCACCCCCAACGCCTCGGGCCTGCTCAACGGCTTCGCCGCGATGGCGGGGGCCGAGATCAACCATCCCGACCACGTCGTCCTCTTCAGCTGGCGCACCCTGTCCAACCTCATGGGCCGCCACGGCTGGGAGATCGTGGCCACGGCCACATTCGTACCCGCCGTGAAGGCCGCCCCCGGGTCGGGGCTGCGCCAGCGGGTCCTGGGCCTCGCCGGCCGCTTCGTCCTCTGGTTGGAGCGCACCATCGGCCGGCTCTGGGCCCCCTTCGTCGCCGACGGCCTCATCGTCACCGCCCGATCGACCCGATAGCGGCCGCCGAGGCGGGGCTCAGTCCTCCGGCGCGTCGTCGACGGGCGCCGTCGGGGTCCGGTCGAGCGGGGGATCGGTCTTGTCCATGCGGGCCTTGAGCAGGGCGACCTCCTCGGCCAGCGTCCTCGTGCGCTCCTCGGAGCGGGACAGCTCGAAGGAGAAGTGGACGACCATCAGGAAGAGGAAGGCGATGGCGGCCAGGAAGAACACCGCCGGCTCGTAGGCGATGCCCACCCAGTCGGAGATGGGCACGAGGACGTCGGGGACGAGAGCGAAGGCACCGAGGAACAGGCCGACGCCCACCCAGAGCAGGGCGTACTTGCCCTGCAGCTTGCGCCGGCGCACCAGGCGCAGGATGAAGAGCAGCGAGAAGGCCACGATGGCCATGACCAGGAGTTGGGCCCGTGGACTCATGCCTTCGCCTCCCGCACCACGGCGCGACGGGGGGCCGACGCGACGAGGACCACGAGGAGGCGCAGGTAGTGGTACACGAGGCGCCATTGCCGGTTGGAGGGTGTGCCCGCCTCGCGGTCGCTCATGTTCACCGGGACCTCGGCGACCTGGAACCCTTCGGCGCAGGCCAGGAGGAGGGCCTCCACTGACTCCATGTACTCCGAGGGATAGGTGCGGGCGAAGAACTCGAGGACCTCGCGGTTGAAGGCCCGGAACCCGGAGCTGGTGTCGGAGAACTGCTGACCGGAGAGGGTCTTGATGGTGAAGCGGAGGACGCCCATGGCCCGGGCCCGCACGCGACTCACGGTGTAGGAAGCGGATTTCCCGGCGAAGCGGCTGCCCACGACCATGTCAGCGCCCTCGTCGAGGGCGGCCAGGAGGGTCGGGATCTCGTCGGGGTCGTGCTGGCCGTCGCCGTCGAACTGGACGGCCCGGTCGTAGCCGTTGCGCACCGCGTACAGGAACCCGGTGCGCAGGGCGCCGCCGATGCCGAGGTTGAACGGCAGGGAGAGGACCGTGACCCCCTGCTCGGCGGCCACTGCGGCCGTCCGGTCGGTGGACCCGTCGTCGACCACGATCACATCGAGGCTCGGGCGCGTGGCCAGATCGGCCAGGACCGCCGGGAGGGCATCCTCCTCGTTGAAGGCCGGGATGATCACCAGCGTCGGGTTCGCGCCCGGACTCGTCTCCGGCTCCGTCATCTCGGCGCCGATCCTAGGGCGTGGGCTCCCGGGGACCCGCGGCCGAGCAGGGGGTGCGGCTCACTACGCTGCCCCACGATGTCCGGTCGTTGCCGACGAGCCGTCGCGCTCGTACTGCTCCTCGTCGCCCTCTCGGCCGCCTGCGCCGACGACGGCGGCTCGGCCGCTGCCGATCCGACGACGACCACCACCACGGTGCCTCCGACGACCACCAGCCTCCCACCGGGTGGGCGCCAGCCCACAGCCGCCGACCCCCTGCGGGTGACCTTCGTCGGCGACTCGGTGATGGCCGAGGTGGCCCCGGCCTTGATCCAGGCCCTCGAGGGCACCCACGAGTCGACCGGGCACTTCGTCCTGGCCCCCTCGTTGGCCCGGGGTGGTGCCGACCGCGTCATCTGGAACCAGGAGCTGCAGACCCACGATCCGGACCTCATCGTGCTCCTCGTCGGCTTCTGGGAGGACCAGACGGTCGGGGAGACGGCTGCCGCCGAGCCCGGATGGCCCCAGCGATACCGCAACCGCGTGGTGGACCCGTTCCTCGACCTCATCACCCGGGACGGGGCCAATGTCCTCTGGATCGGCATGGCCGCGGTCGACGACCCCGAGACCACCGAGCGCTTCGTCGGCTTGAACTCGGTGTTCGCCCGGGCCGCCGACGCCCGCGACGACGTGGACTACCTGCCCGGCGGCCAGTACCTGTCGGGGCCGGAGGGGGGTTACGCCGACATCGTCGTGTCGCCCACCACCGGGATGCCGGTGCGCCTGCGCCGGACCGACGGCCTCCACATCTGCCCCGACGGGGTCGTGGCGCTGGGCACCCCGGTACTGGACGAGATAGCCCGGCAGTGGAACGTCGACGCCGTCTACGGCTGGCAGCAGGGCCCGTGGCGCCGGCCCCCACAGCTCCACGCGCCCGAGGAGTGCCCGGCTCCCGTGTGAGGGTCGGCCCCTAGACTGGCGCCCGACATGCGGAGCCGATTCCGCGGGTTTCCCGCCCGCCTCCTCCTGCTCGTCCTCCTGGCGTTGGCCGTCCGCTGGATCGCCGTCTTCGCCCACTACGGCGACCTGACCCTGGACCTCGACGACAACTACGCCTACCACACCCAGGCCAAGCTGCTCCTGGACCACGGCGGCTTCTACGAGCCGTTCGTGTGGCGGGACTCGATCGAGGCCGGTGGCCCCCCCGTCTACGAGCCTTCGGCCGGTCACCCGCCGGGCTACGTGCTCTACCTGGCGGCGTACGGCCTCATCGGATTGGACAGCCCGCTCTCCAATCGGCTGGCGAGCGGCATCGCCGGCGCAGCCGCCGTCGGCCTGATCGGGATCGGTGCCCGCATGATCGGGCGCTGGGCCGGGTTGGGGGAGCGAGGAGGTGATCGGGCCGGGCTCCTGGCCGCCTTCCTGGCCGCCATCTACCCCAACCTCTGGATCAACGACGCGCTCATCCTCTCCGAGTCGCTCTACGCCGGGCTCGCGGCGTTGGTGATCCTGGCCGGTTACCGCTTCTGGCGATCGCCGTCCTGGCGGAGCGCCGCCCTCCTCGGCGGGGCCGTGGGCATCGCCACGCTCACCCGCAGCGAGGGCCTCCTCCTCCTGCCCGGCCTGGTCCTGCCCCTCGCCGTCATGCTCCGTGACCGCACCTGGGGCCAGCGGGCCGGATTGGCCATCGTCTCGGGCACGGTCGCCCTGGCCCTGATGGCGCCCTGGATGATCAGCAACCTCCTGCGCTTCGAGGAGCCGGCCCCGCCCTACCTGGCGACCGGCAGCGGCCGGGTCCTGGCCTTCGGCAACTGCGACAAGACCTACTCCGGGGACTTCTTCGGCTACTGGAACATCGACTGTGCCCCGGCCGAGTTCTCCGGCGATGAGTCCCAGATCGACACCATCCACCGTGAGAAGGCCACGGCCTACATGGAGGACCACCTCGGGGCGCTGCCCCGCGTGGCCCTCGCCCGCGTGGGACGGATGTGGCAGGTGTACCGGACCGATCAGGGGGTCGAATTCGACCGGTTCTTCGAACGTCGGGGGCTCGACGAGGCCCGGTTCGCCCTCGGCCAGTACTACCTGATGCTGCCCATCGCGGTGGCCGGAGTCGTGCTCCTCTGGCGGCGGCGGGTGACGATCATCCCCCTGGTCTCTCCGTTCGTGCTCGTCACCTTCACCGCCGCCACCACCTTCGGCATCACCCGGTACCGGGTCCCCGCAGAAGTGGCACTGTGCATGTTGGCCGGCCTGGGGCTGGCCTGGGTGACCCTGCGGGACGCCCCCGTCGAAGCGTGAGCAACCGACGCTTCGCCTTCGCCCTGGCCGGCATCGCCCTGCTCGGGCTCGGCCTGCGGTGGTTCTGGATCCTGGAGATGCGCCCGGAGTGCGGGGACCCGGCCGAGGACGGACCGCCGGGGTGCCTGGCCATCACGGGCGGGGCGAACGTCGTCAACGACCCCCGCTACCTCCACGAGGTGGGGAACCTGCTGGCCGACGGCAAACCCTTCATCGACCCGTTCACCTACGCCAGCACCGGTGAAGAGCGACCCAGCGCCCACAAGATGCCCCTGTTCCCGATGTACCTCGGAGTGGTCTCGGCCCTCGGCGGACAGGGCGTCGACACCCATCGACTAGCAGCCGCCCTCCTCGGCGCGCTCACCGTCGTGGTGCTGGGCCTCATCGGACGGGACCTGCTCGGTTGGCGAGCCGGGCTCATCGCCGCCGCCATCGGGGCCCTGTACCCGAACCTCTGGATCAACGACTTCCTGCTCCAGGTGGAGAGCCTGGCCACGCTGCTGATCGCCCTCACGATCCTGGCCGCCTACCGCTACCGGCGAGACCCCACCCGACGGCGCATCGCCCTCCTGGGCCTCGTGATCGCGCTGACCGCACTCACCCGAGCCGAGTCCCTTCTGCTGTACGCCCTCGTGGCGCTGCCGCTGATCCTCGGCGCGGTGCGAACCTGGCGCGAGCGCCTCGTGCACGTGGCCCTCGCCGGAGCCGCCGCGGTCCTGCTCCTGGGCCCCTGGGTGGCCTGGAACCTGACCCGTTTCGAGGACCCGACCACCCTGTCCACCGCCCCCGGGCCGGTGCTGGACACGGCCAGCTGCGACGCCACCTACTACGGCGAGCAGCTCGGCTTCTACGGCAACTGCTTCGTGATCGAGGACTACGCGGCCGACGAGGGCCTGACCGTGCCCGAGGCCCAGGAGCGGCTCCGGGGCTACGACGAGTCCCAGCGGGCGGCCGTGGCGGGAGAGCGGGCCCAGACCTACATCCGGGACCACCTCGGTCGCCTCCCGGTCGTGATGGTCGCCCGGGTGGCCCGCATGTGGGACCTCTACCGCCCGCTGCAGAACGTCCGCTTCAACTGGCAGCTGGAGGCCCGGGGCAAACGAACCTCGGAGTTGGCCCTGGTCACCTACTACGCCCTCCTCCCGTTCGCCGTGGGCGGCGTGGTCGCCCTCAAGCGGCGAGGCCTGCCCATCAGCCCCCTCGTGGGGATGGCGGTGATGATCTCGGTCACCGCGGCATGGACGTTCGGCACCACCCGGTACCGGATCCCCGCCGACGTGGCCCTGGTGGTGGCCGCGGCGGTGGGCCTCGAGGTGGTGTTGCGCCGACGCTGGCCGATGGCCGAACCTGAGCCCGCCGACGACCCGGACCCCGAGCCCGTGGAGGCCCCGGCATGAACGACAACGAGCTCAACACCGAGTTGTTGAACGCGGAGCTGCCCGATCCCCGGTTCGTCGACGACGCGTACCTCGCGTGGCTCTATGACCAGAACCCCGACGGGCCGGCCATCCAGGCGGCGGCCGACGAGGGCGGCGTAAGGGTCGCCCACTACGCCCTGGTGCCCCAGACCTACCGCAACGCCGCGGGCGAGGCGCCCTTCCTCTTCTCGCTCAACGCCGTCACCCGACGGGGTACCCAGCGCAAGGGGTACTGGTCCGAGCTCGGGTTGCGGAACTTCGCCGAGGCCACCGCCCAGGGCCGCCAGATGGTCATCGGGGTTCCCAACGAGAAGTCGACGCCGGGGGCCGTCAAGTACCTGAGCTACCGCTTCCTCGGGCCCATGCCGGTGAAGGTGGCCGTGCCCACCGGGAGCGGCGCCGGCTGGGACCACCACGTCGTCGACGAGCCGTTCTTGGCCGGCTCGACGTTCACCGCCCTGGCCGCCGACCTGGACCAGCACGACGCCGTTCACTGGACCAACAGCTACGCCCCGGATCGGCTGGCGTGGCGCCTGGCCCGCCCTCACGGGAACTACGTCGTTCACGCCGATGACGACCTCGTCGTCGTGTCCACCCGGTCGGCCTTCGGGCCGGTGCCGATGGCCGTGGTCCTCAAGCTCTTCCCCCGTGGCGCCCGATCGATGGACCAGCCCCTGTCGGCCCGCAAGGCCGTCGCCGCCGTCTGCCGGTACCACCGGGCGCCCGCCGCCGTGTACGCCGGCTACAACGCCCTCGTGCGGGTGCGGGGCGTCCAGCCGCCCCACCGGTTGCGACCGGCTCCTCTGAACCTGGTCGTCCACAGCTTCAGCGACGAGGTCCCCCAGGAGACCTTCCGCCTGGATACCTTCGAGTTCCTCGACCTCGACGCCTACTGAGCGCGCCCGCCCTCTCGAGCCATGACCCCGCCCTTCACCTTCACCTTCGACGTCGAGGACCACCGGCCCGACGACGGGACCGAGCTCCGCCTCCTGGACGCCACCCGTCGGGTACTCGCCTTCTGCGCCGACCGGGGCGTCGTGGGCACGGTCTTCGTGGTCGGCGAGATCGTCCGGGACCACCCGGAGCTCGTGCGCGAGATCGCCGCCCAGGGCCACGAGCTCGGCCTCCACGGATGGCGCCACACCCCGATCACCGAGCTCACCCCTGAGGTGTTCCGCGAGGAGACGGCCCGGGGTCGCGCCCTACTGGCTCAGGTGGCCGACCAGGACGTCAACGGCTTCCGCGCCCCGACGTTCTCGCTGGTGCCCGAGACCGTCTGGGCCACCGAGGTCCTCGTCGACCTCGGCTTCACCTACTCCTCGAGCATCCTCCCCGCCTGGAACCCGCTGTACGGCTACCCGGGCCTGCCCCGTCACCCCTTCACCTGGCCGTCCGGGCTCCTGGAGCTCCCCGCCCCGATCATCAAGGCCGGCCCCCTCGGTCTCCCGGTGGTGGGTGGCACCTACCTGCGGGTCCTCCCATGGCCCGTGGTCCGGGCCGGGTTGCGGGACAAGCCGCTGGGCTCGGTGCCGTTCACCTACTGCCATCCCTACGACGCCGACCCCGGTGAGCCGTACTGGGTGGTGCCGGGGACCGGCCGAGTGCTCAGCCCCCTCCTCTGGTACGGCCGCAAACGGATGCTTCGCCGCATCGATCGCCTGCTGGCGGGCCGGGCCGGGCCGCCGCTGGGCCAGCGCCTGGCCGACGTGCCCCGCGAGGTCCCCGCCGTCCTCGCCGCCTGACGGCGATCAGTCGCCCTGGTAGTCGGGCGCACAGCCGCCCGGTTCGGTCGGCTGCTCCGCCCGCCACTCATCGGCCCAGGTCGGTGACGGCGTCAGCTCGAGCTCGTCGGCGATCACGCTCAGGAGGCCTTCGGCCAACAGGACTTGGCCCTCCGGGCACAGATGGATGCCGTCGGCCCGCCGGATCGGCACCGGCTGCCCGTCCGGCCCCGGCAGGGTGGCGCGGAAGCCGTCGGGCGCGACCCAGGTGTCGGCGTCGACGAAGTCGACGTCGTCCCGGCGCTCGGCCAGGGCTTCGAAGTCCCTCTGCAGCCCGTCCACGAACTCGGATTCATCGGGGTCGTCGATGACCAGGGGCCCGACCCAGAGGAGGCGGGCACCGTCCGCGGTGACCAGGTCGGCGAACGGATCCAGGATCTCGGAGGCGTAGGTGCCCGGCGCCAACCGGTCACCTTCGGCGAAGTCACCCAGCACCTCCAGGTACTCCCAGTGCCCGACGGAGACCACGACGAGGTCGGGGCGGTGCTCGTCGAGCGCGGCCTGCCAGACGGCGATGTCGGCGGCATCGCGGGGGAGGTCCGGGCCGAGGGCGAAGGCGGCGTGGGCGCCGCTGGTCGCCTCGATGGCGTAGGTCAGCGCACCGGCCGCCTCCTCCATCACCGAGTCCCCGGCGATCAGGACGCGGGGGACATCGACCGCAGTGGTCGGTGCGGGCGCCGAGGTCGCGGGTGGCGCGGTCGAGGTCGGACCGGCGGCGGCGGTGTCCCCGTCGTCCGCGCCGCAACCGACGAGCAGCAGCGCGGTGGCGACGGCAGCCAGTCCACGGACCGGGCTCATCGGAGCCCGGTCACGCAACGGCGGGCGGCGTGCAGGAGGGTGCGCTGAAAGGCGGCCTCTCCGGCCCGCGAGAGGTGCACGCCGTCAGCGATGAAGCGTCCCGGGTGGCTCCGGGCGACGGCGGCCCAGTCGGGGCTGCGGACCCGGCTCGACCCCTCGTCGGCGGCGCGGAGCACCTGGTTCACCACCTGCGCCGTCCGGCGTTCGCCCGCACCGCCGACGACGGGGATCGTGGGCCACACCACGCACTGCGGCTCGAGATCGTCCAGGAGCAGGCCGACGGCCCGCCGCACGAGCCATCGGGCGTAGCTCGGGTCGGCGCTCTCCCGCACCCAGCGGACGTCACCCGAGCCGGCCGACACGATGACGACCACGGCGCCGCGGTCCACGGCCTGTCGGGCCAGGACGCGCACCCGGGCGGTGCGCCAGGCGTTGCGGTGCTTGACCGAGGCCCGCCAGCCCTCGTCGATCAGGCTGCGGGTGAAGGCTCGGGTCGAGGTGGGATGGGTGGGGCCCTCCGACTCGAGCTGGCCGAGCAGGCTGTCGCCCACGGCGGCCACCTTCGGACCCCCTGGAGGCCCCTCGAACGGGGGCACCGCTTCGACGTGGGCGCCGACCGGCCCGGCGGATCCGATGCTCAGCCCGAACGCCAGGATCCCCACGAGGAGCCGGGCGCCGTGCCGCCCGGCGTCAGCCGTCGGTGGTGGTGCCACCGGCGGCCTCGGCCACGGTGGCAGCGGTGGCGGGGTCGGTGAGCTCGACCGTCCAGTCCTCGCCGTAGGCCACTGCGACGGGCGGATCGGCCCCTTCGGGGGCGAGGAACTCGGTCATGAGGTCGGCGTCGTACCAGATGGTGAGGATGGCCTGGCCGCCGTCGATGGTGCACTGGCTGAGCTCGCGGATCTCATCGGTCAGGCCCTCGTACTCCAACTCACACTCGACGCCACCGGCGCCGAGGGCATCGTTGAGGTCGCTGACGGTGTCGTAGGAGCTGAGGTCGGCACCGGCCACCGACGTCGCCGTCGTCCCGTCGGAGTCCGTTCCGCCGCCACCGTCGTCGCCCCCGCACGCACTGAGCGTCAGGAGGGCGATTGCTACGGTTGCCAGAGATGCCTTCACCCCAGCGATTCTGGCGGGACGCGGGGCCGGCGGCCAAACCCTTCGCGTGGGCGCTGGGCACCATCGCGGCCGTGGCGCTGGCCGTGCGCTGGGTCCTGGTGCTCGTCGTGCGCCCCACGTGCGACCCGCCGGTGACCGGTGCGGGCTCCTGTTTCCGCCTGGCCGGCGACGCCACCTACTACCACGTCCAGGGCCTGCTCCTCGGTGACGGCCACCTGTTCGCCCACCCCTACTGGTTCCTCCAGACCCACCAGCTGGCCGACAGCGCGTCCCATCCCCCCGGCTATTCGACCGTCCTCGGGCTGCTCTCCGCCGTGGGCCTCCAGTCGGCGACGACGCACCGGCTCGCCTCGGGGGTCCTCGGGGTGGCCACCGTCGTGGTCATCGGCGTCCTGGCCCGCCGCCTGGCCGGTCCCCGCGCCGGGCTCCTGGCCGCGGGCGCCGCCGCGCTGTACCCGATGCTCTGGATCAACGACGGGATGCTGCAGGCGGAGTCCCTCTACGCCTTGATCATCGCCGTGATGCTGCTGCTGGCTCACCGCTTCTGGGACCAGCCGACCCCCGGGTCCATGGCCGCCCTGGCCGCCGCGACCGGCGCCGCTGCGCTCACCCGCACCGAAGGGATCTTCTTCTTCGTCGTGCTCGTCGCCCTGCTGGCCCTGCGGCTACCGGGGCGGTCGTGGAAGGAGCGCTTCGGGTTCGTCGCGGTCGGCGCGGTGGTCGGTGCCCTGGTGCTCCTGCCGTGGGTGGCGTTCAACCTGATCCGCTTCGACGAGCCCGTGTTCCTGACCAACAGCGCCGGATCGGTGATGAGCGACGCCAGCTGCGACAGCACCTACTACGGCGAGTACATCGGCTACCACGCCAACTGCATCGGCACCGATCCGCCCCTCGAACTGGACGAGGCCGACGAGTCCGTCCGCGAGGCCGAGTTGCTCGACGAGTCCGACGACTACTTCTACGACCACCTGAGCCGCCTGCCCCTGGTGGCGGTGGCCCGGGTGGGCCGGGTGTTCGACGTCTTCAAGCCGGGCCAGAACGTGTTCCTCAACTGGTGGCTGGAAGGTCGGGGCAAGGCGGCGTCGACCGTCGGGCTCTGGGCCTACTACGCCCTCCTGCCCCTCGGCCTCTATGGCGGCGTGCTCCTCCACCGGCGGGGCATCACGCTCATCCCCGTCCTCAGCACGGTCGTGGTCGTCGCCCTGGCCGCAGCCATCACCTTCGGCATCACCCGCTACCGGGTCCCGGCCGATGTGGCCCTCGTGGTCGTCGCCGGAGTCGGCGCCGACGGCCTGTTGCGTCGTTGGCCCGCCCGTCAGGCGGCGGCACAGCCCCCGGGCGGGTCGTCGTAGCGGCGGTCCGTGCGCCAGGCCCCGTCGACCCAGGTCGGGTCGGGACCCGGGAGCGCCCACTCCTCGCGCAGCGCGGTCACGACGGCCGCCCCGAAGCGCTCGGCCCCCTCGGGGCAGAGGTGGCGACCGTCGGGCTTGCGCAGGAGGGCGCCGCGGTCGTCCCGCAGCACGTACTCGCCGTCGGCGTCCCCGATGACCTCGTCGGTGGGCAGGTAGGTCACCCCCGCGACGGTGGCGGCCTCGGCCTCGAGGGTCTGGTTGACCACCGTGCGGGCCGACTCCTCGCCCTTGGCCGGATCGCTGGGGGGCTCGCCGAGCACGAGCACCGAGCGACCGTCATCGGCGAGGGTCGTCAGCGCGTCGTGGACGGCCGCGGCATAGGCCTCGGGATCGCGTTGGGCGGTGAGGTGGTCCCACGAGCCGACCATCACGACGACCTGGTCGGCGGGATCACCTTCGAGGATCTCGTCGGCGGCATCGGCGAACGGGACGGCCGCGCCGTCGGAGAAGCCCAGGCCGAAGGCCGACTCGGCGCGGACCGTCGCCGCGCCCGTCGCCCCGAGCGCGGCCTGGATGGCCGCCGTCGCGTCGAACATGACCGAATCGCCCACCGCCAGCACCTCCAGGTTCCCGCCCGGCAAGGGCTGGGGTACGGGCGCCTCCGTCGTGGGGACCACGCTGGTCGTCGGCCGGCTCGTCGCGATGTCGGCCGGCCCGGATGTCGGCGACGAGCCCGCGGTCCCGTCGTCGC
Organism: uncultured Microthrixaceae bacterium; assembly: GCA_963725155.1. Classification (GTDB taxonomy): domain Bacteria; phylum Actinomycetota; class Acidimicrobiia; order Acidimicrobiales; family DATDAH01; genus DATDAH01. The sequence continues at coordinate 334,186 of CAVRXU010000007.1, read as the reverse complement.
CACAGCCCACCAGGAGGGCGATCGCCAGGCCGATCATGGCGACCGGGGCGAGACGGCTCACGCCGGGACGCTACGACGGTCCTGGAGCTCGGCCAGCGCGACCGCGGCGAACACCACCAAGGCGACCTCGGCCGGCGCCCGGAAGCGCACCAACCCGTAGAACAGGGCCGAGACGACGGTGACCACGACCACGGTCGACAGCAGTGGCCAGATCGTCCGCCGCCGTTCCCGGAGCACCAACGCGCCGCCCACCGCGAAGGGCACGAGCAGCCAGAAGGACACGAACCCCGCCCAACCCACCGGCGGCTCCCGTCCCTCGTTCTCGTTGAACCGCACCATCGACGCCGGGTCATAGAGGCTCCACGTGCGGGCCACCCGGACCGCGGCCACCCGCGGCAGGTCCCCGATGTTGTCCAGCGCGTACTCCACGGCGACGTGGCGATAGTCGGCGTTGATCACGGACTGGTCGCGGCTCTGCGCATCGGTGAAGGACCCCGCCGGGAGGCAGGCGATGTCCCACAGGCCAGGGTCCGGGCCGTCGTACTGGGTGTCGCAATTGGCCCCGACGAGGGTCAGGCCGTCGTTGGTGGAGATCAGGACGGTCCGGTCGAACCGACCGGCGTTGTAGACCAGCCAGGGGGCCAAGACCACCATGCCCGCGAGGCCGGCGAGGGCGAGGTGCCCGAGGCGCCGTGACCAGGGCCCGACGGCGGTCAGGGCGAGGGGGGCGAAGGCGAGGACCCCGAGCAGGGCCAGCTCGGCCCGGGACAGCGCAGCCAGCCCCGCCAGGGCGCCGACGAGAACGGCTCGGCGCCCGCCCGGGGCGTCCTCGTAGTCGTAGACCGCCCACAGGAGGACGGCGACGAGCAAGACGGTGAGCGTCTCGGCCATGATCACGGCGTCGTTGGCCCAGAGGTTGGGATACACGGCGGCTACGAGCCCCGCCCACAGGGCCACGCGGTCCTGGCCGGTGACCTTCCGGGCCAGGAGGGCGATGGCCACGACCGCCAAGGCCCCGTACACGGCCTGCACCAGGCGTTGGGCCAGCACGCTCCGGCCGAAGACCAGCGCGGTGGGCGCCTGGGAGACCTGGGTGAGGGGAGCATGGTCGGCCGCCGGCCGTTCGTGGTCCCGAGAGTCGAACCCCCCACCTTCCGCCAGGACCTGGGCCTGGGTGGCGTAGTACAAGGCGTCGCTGAACTCGACCTCGTCGGACCACTTGGCCACGCCGATGTAGCCCACGCGGACGGCGAGGGCGAGCAGGGCGATCAGCGCCAGCTTGACCCAGAACCGATCACGGCTCGCCACCCTGGTCGCCGGCTCCGGGCTCAGTGTCGACGGGCGGGGTCGGCCGCCTTGGGGATGACCGGAGCGGCGCGACCGGTGCCGGACTCCCGGATCTCCTCGACCGCCTCGCCCTCCTCGTGGTACTCCTCCTCGACGTTCACGGCCCAGATGTCGTGGTCGGCGCCGTAGAGGTTCTCCACGGTCAGCATGGCCGTGTACATCGAGTGGTCCTGGTTGTTGTACTTGTGCATCCCGTTGCGACCGACCGGGAGCACGTTGGGCGTGTTGGCCTCGAGCCAGCTCCGGAGCACGTCGACGTTGTCGGCGTAGGTCTCGTCGTAGATGGGATAGGCCTTGGGCATCCGCACCACGTACCCGGCCTCGACCTTGTCGGCCGCGATGAGGCCGAGGGTCACCAGCTCCCGCGTCGCCCTGGGCGACGAGCGCCTCGTCCGCCGCCGTCCACGAGCTCGTCGCCCTCGAAGACGAAGTACTCGAGGCCGAGGCAGGTCCGGCCCTCCTTCACCATGTACGGCGACCAGGAGCCGAAGTTCTGGATGCGCCCGACCATGACGTCGGGGGCGTGGATGTAGATCCAGTTGTCCGGGAAGCCGGCCTCCTCGGGCACGACCAGGGCGATGGTGAGGAAGTCGCGGTAGCTGATGTCGTCCGCCGCGGCGAGGACCTCGGCCGGCACCGGCGGGTCCATCGCCTTGAGCAGTTGGGTGAACGGCATCGAGGAGATCACGTGGTCGCAGGGGTACTCGTCGCCCCCGGCCACGACGGCGACGGCCCGACCGTCGGCGTGGCGGATCCCCTCCACCCGGGTCTGCATGTGCACCGACGACCCCTGGGCCTGGACCTTCTCGGTGCAGCGCTCCCACATCATCCCGGGGCCGTACTTCGGGTACTCGAACTCCTCGATGAGGCTGGTGATCTCCTTCTGGTTGCGCTTGGGCAGGAGGGCGTTCATCACCGCCTTGAAGAGGGAGAGGTTCTTGATGCGCTGGGCGGCCCAGTCCGCCGGCATCTCCTCGGCCGGGATGCCCCAGACCTTCTCGGTGTAGGTCTTGAAGAAGGTGCGGTAGAGGCGCCAGCCGAAGCGGGACGCCACCCAGCCCTCGAACTTGTCCTGGTTCTTGGGCGGCCGCACCCGGACCCAGAGGTAGGACATCACGCAGAGGAAGGCCTCGATCAGGCCCAGGTTGCGCAAGGCGTTGAAGGCCTTGAGCGGGTAGTCGAAGTACTTCCCGTCGTAGTAGATCCGGCTCATCCGGGGCCGGAGCATGAAGTCCTCGTCGGCGAGGATCTCGTGCCACAGGGCTTCGACGGGCTTGACCTTGGTGAAGAAGCGGTGCCCACCGATGTCGAAGCGCCAGCCGTCGCGCTCGACCGTGCGGCTGATCCCGCCGACGACGTCGTCGGCCTCGAGGATCGTGGAGGCGACGCCCCGCTGGCCCAGGGTGTAGGCCGCGGTCAGACCGGCGGGGCCGGCGCCGATGATGACCACGGCACCGGGCTCGGCGCCGTGCTGGTCGGGGGCGTCAGGGGAGGGGGGCGGGGTCATCGGGTACCTGGTTCGGGTTCGTGGCGGGGCCGTGCAGGACGCCCGGAGCGGCCACGGTGGACGGGGCGACGCCGGTACAGTCCCGGCCCGTGTCCGTAGAGGAACGGACCGGCGCGAGCGAGCGACGCGGCGGCCCCGACGGTACCCCGTCCGCCCCCTCGCCGCCTACATGGCTGGTCGCCCTGGCCCTCGTCGTGGCCGTGGTCGGTTCGGTGACCCGATTCCTCACCACGTCGGCCCTGTGGCTGGACGAAGCGCTCAGCGTCAACATCGCCACGCTGCCCCTGGGCGACATCGGCGAAGCCCTCCGTCACGACGGGCACCCCCCGCTCTACTACGTCCTCCTCCACGTCTGGACCGAGCTCTTCGGCGTCGGCGACGTCGAGGTCCGTGCGCTTTCCGGCCTCCTCGCCGTCGCCACCCTGCCCGTGGCCTGGTTCGTCGGTCGTCGGGCGGGCGGCGCCACCCTGGGCTGGCTCACCCTCCTCGTGCTCGGGGCCCTGCCCTTCGCCAGCCGGTACGGCACCGAAGCCCGCATGTACGCCCTGGTCATGCTCCTGGTCTTCGTCGGCTGGCTCGTCGTGCAACGGGCCCTGGAGCAGCCGTCGTGGGGTCGCCTGATCCCCGTGACCCTCGTCTCCGGCGCCCTCCTCCTGACCCACTACTGGGCCTTCTACCTCCTCGGGGCCACCGGGCTCGTCCTCGTGGTGGCCTGGTGGCGGGCGACGGGGGAGGAGCGCTCGGCCCGGCTCCGGGTCATCGCCGCGGTGGCCGCCGGCGGCCTCCTCTTCCTGCCGTGGCTGCCCAGCTTCCTCGAGCAGGCCCGCAGCACGGGGACCCCCTGGGCCGAGCCCGAGCGACCGACGAAGGTGCTGGCGCAGCTCTTCTCCGACCTCGGCGGGGTCGACAACGCCGAGCGGATCCTCTTCTCGATGGTGCTGGGCCTGCTCCTCGTCCTCGGGTTGTTCGGGCGGAGCCGGGACCGATCCACCATCGAGCTCGACCTGCGCACCCGGCCCGATGTCCGCCTCGAGCTCCTGATCGGGGCGCTGACCCTCCTCATCGCGGTGGCCGCCGGCTACCTGACCAACTCCGGCTTCGCGCCGCGCTACCTGGCGATGGTGGCGCCGCTCGTGGTGCTCGGCGCGGCGTGGGGCCTCCATCGCTTCACCGGGACCCTTGCCCTCGTTCTCGCCCTGCTCGCCTTCCTGGCCACCTCGGCGTTCGGCGTCATCGACGTGGTCACCAACGAGCGCACGCAGATGGACGCTCTGGCGTCGGTCATCGAGGAGCGGGGGACGGCCGGCGACCTCGTGGTCTACTGCCCGGACCAGATCGGTCCGGCCGGGAGCCGGGCCCTCGACGGTGACTTCACCGAGGTGACCTATCCCGATCTCGACCCGCCCGAGTTCGTGGACTGGGTCGACTACGCCGAGCGGAACGCCGCCTCCGACCCCGAGGCGTTCGTCGCCGCCGTGCTGGCTGAGGCCGAGGGCCACACCATCTGGCTGGCGTGGAGCCCGGAGTACATCACCCTCGAGACCCAGTGCACCGAGGTCCAACGTCTCCTGGCCCAGGCCCGGCCGGGCAACGGCCCCGCCCTGCAGGCCAACTCCGACACCTACTTCGAGAACGCCAACCTCCACAAGTACCCAGCACCGTGATCCGCCGGCTCTGGACGCCGGAGCGGCGGGCCGATCTGTCCGCCGCGTTGCCGCCGTGGGTGGTGGCTCGGGTCCTCGTGGTCGTGGCCTACGTCCTGGTCGCCGCCGCGGCCGACGAGTTCGCCCCGCACCGGGCCACCCCCAAGCTGGACCAGCACCTCCTGGCCTGGGACGGCGACTGGTACGACGCGATCGCCGCCGACGGCTACGGCCCGCTGCCTCCCGAGGCCGTCCGCTTCTTCCCGCTCTTCCCGCTCCTGGGTCGCGGGCTCGGCTGGCTCCTGGCCGGCAACCAGGGCCTCGCCCTCATCCTCGTGGCCAACGGCGCCGCCCTCGTGGCCGGGATGCTCCTGTACCGCCTGGCTCTCGAGGAGACCGATGACGAGGCGCTCGCCCGTCGGGCGGCCTGGTTCTTCGCCCTGTTCCCCGGCGCCTTCGTGCTCGTCTGGGGCTACGCCGAGGCCGTGATGCTCGTCGGCCTCATCGGCGCCTTCCTCGCCCTGCGCCGCCAGGCCTGGTGGCTGGCCGGCGCGCTCGGGGTGGCCGTCGGGTTGTCTCGTCCCCTGGGCCTGTTCCTCGCCCTGCCCGCCCTCTGGGAGGTCAGCCGGGATTGGCGGGACGTGCACGGCCGGGCCTGGCTGGGGCGAGCTGCCGCCGTGCTCGGCGCCCCGATCGGCGTCGGCGCCTACCTCCTCTACACGGCGGCCACCGGTCCGGGGTTCTTCGCCCCGTTGACCGAGCAGAGCCCGTACCGAGGCGCGATCACCAACCCGCTCTCCCGCCTGGTCGACGCCGCGGGGGACATGGTCAGCGCCAGCCGGCTCGGTGACGCCGTCCATCCCCCGATGGCCCTGCTCTTCGTGGCCCTCACCGTGGTCGTGGTGCGGCGCTGGCCCGTGCGCTACGCCGTCTACACCGTGCCGATGGTGGTCGTGGCCCTCAGCGCCGAGAGCTTCAACTCCCTCGAGCGGTACGGGCTGAACGCCTTCCCCCTGGTGCTGGCCCTCGCCACGGTCACCCGTCGCCCCGAACTGGACCGGGCCGCCCTGGCCCTCGGCGGGGCCGGGGTCGTCGCCCTCAGCGCGCTGGCGTGGGTGGGAAACTACGTGCCATGACAGTCGACTGGCGTCGCTTCGCTCAGCACGTCCGGCGTCGCCGAAGCTGAAGGTCCACCGAGCTGCTCCGGTCCCACTGCGCAGCCTGCTTCACGGCGGATGATCAGGATGTCCTGGGTGCGCAGGCTGGCCACACGGTTGCTCCAGCAGTCCACGACCTGACGACCCGGCGCCCGCTCGAAGAAGGTCGTCATCGGCCCTTCCTGGGCGTAGGCGTCGGCGCCGAAGATCCGCTCCACCGTCTTGTCCTTGAACACCACCTCGTAGCCGACCATGGCCCGAGAGTAGAGACCACTGCCTGTGGGAAGGAAGAGGCGTTGCCTGGGGAATTCCTGTGGATCAGTACCGGGCGAAACGCCGAGGGGCCAGGCGGGGAGCCCGCCGGGGGGTGGCCCCGAGCGAGGCCAGGATCCCCTGCGCCCGAGCCCGTTGGCCGGTGTAGGGAGCCAGCAGCTCGAGCATCTCGGCGTCGGAGCCCCGCCGGCGCCCGGTGAGCGCGTTGACGACCATGTGGGGGAGGTGGAAGTCGCCCAGGACCACGGCGTCGGGGTCACCGAAGGCCAGCAGGGTGGCCGACGACGACGTCCAGGGACCCACCCCGGGGACCTGCTCCAGCGTTCGGCGGGCGGCGACCGGAGACTGGCTGAGCAGAGCCTCGAACCGGTCCGACCGGCGACAGACCCGCAGGATCACCTCGGCCCGGCGCCGTTCGACGCCGAGCGGGTGGAAGTCGGCGTAGCCCATCTCGGCCACCTGGTCGGGCGGGGGAGGGAGCCGGAGGCGGGCCGGGCCAGGGGCATCGGACCCGTGCTTCCAGCAGAGGGCCCGGAACGCCTCCCAGGCCTCCAGGCCGGTGACCTTCTGCTCCAGGATGGTGGGGACCAGGATCTCGACCAGGGTCCCGGTGGCGGGCAGGCGCCGGCCCGGGCTGCGGCGCACGACTTCGGCCACGGCCGGGTGGTGGGCCACGAAGGCCTCGGGATGGTCTACCGCACCGACCATCCCCGGTACCCGGGCCAGGGCGGCCTCGGCCCCCGGCCCCCAGGCCTCGGCCATCACATCGGTGACCGGTCCCGCGGGGTCGGTGGGGAGATGCAGGGTGGCCGGTCCCATGGCCGTGTGGGTCGCCCGCCAGAAACCGTCCCCGGCCCACCGGGTCGTGGGGTCGTGGGCACTGCGCCGGATGGCGCGCAGGGTCCGACGCAGATCGACCGGCGGGACGGTGAAGGTCCGCCGGAGCGGGGCAGGGTCAGGGTCGACGGCGCTTCGCCCGACGGCTCATCGCGGTGCAGGCCTGCTCGGCCCGCCGATCATTCGGCAACCGAGACCGAGGTCATGGTGTCGCCCACGGCGATGGCCTGGGCCACCTCGACCCCGCTGGTCACGTAGCCGAACAGGTTGTAGAGCGGCTCGAGGCTGTTGCGGCAGTCGTCGATGCAGATGAAGAACTGGGAGCCGTTGGTGTCCGGGCCGGCATTGGCCATGGCCACCGCGCCAAGGCGGTACTCGCCCTGGACGGGCTCGTCGGCGAACTTGTAGCCGGGTCCCCCGGTGCCGTTGCCGGAGGGGTCGCCACCCTGGATCACGAAGCCGGGGACGACCCGGTGGAACGTCAGGCCGTCGTAGAAACCGTTGCGGGCGTTGACCACGAAGTGGTTGACCGTCACCGGGGCGAGGGCCGGGTCGAGGTCCATGACGATGTCACCTTTGCTGGTGTGGATCGTCACCTCGTAGTGGCGGTCGTTGTCGATCTCGAGGGCGGGAGCTTGGGCCATCGGGCCATCCTCGCACGACGGTTCCCCGATCCCACCGGGGCCCGGATCAGTCGGGGACGTCGACCAGCGGGAAGTGACAGGCGACGAACTGGCCGTCGCCGACGGCGCGGATGATCGGCTCCTCCTCGGCGCAGCGGTCCTGCGCCTTGGGACAGCGGGTCCGGAAGTGGCAGCCGCTGGGCGGGGCCACCGGGGACGGCAGGTCGCCCTGGAGCTTCTCGGAGACCCCGTCGGGCCGGACCTCGGGGTCGGGCACCGGGATGGCCTTGATGAGGGCGTCGGTGTACGGATGGGCGGGCCGCTCGTAGAGGAGGTCCGGGGGGGCGACCTCGCACAGCTTGCCGAGGTACATCACCGCGACCCGGTCACTCACGTTCTTGACCACGGCCAGGTCGTGGGCGATGAACACGAGGGTCAGGCCGTACCGGGCCTTCATGTCCTCCAGGAGGTTCAGGATCTGGGCCTGCACCGACACGTCCAAGGCCGACACCGGCTCGTCGCAGATGATGAGCTTGGGGTCCAGCACCAGGGCGCGGGCGATGGAGATGCGCTGGCACTGGCCGCCGGAGAACTCGTGGGGTCGCTTCGCCCGGGCCACGGTCGGATCGAGGCCGACGCTGGTCAGCACCTCGTCCACCAGGTCCTGGCCCTCCGGCCCGACACCCGGGAAGTCCTGGCTGCCACCGGGGCCGTAGAGGAATATGACGATCAGGGCGAGGAGGGTGGCGGGGACGAGGAACAGGAGGATGGAGACGCCGATGACCGCCCAGGCCACCAACCCGAGGGTGGCGAAGGCGGCGAAGGCGGTGACCCCTTCGGTCCGGCCTTCGGGGTCCCGGCGCCAGATGCCGTAGCCGACGGCCCGGAAGGCGACGGCCCCGCCTGCGGAGGTGAAGCCGATGAAGAAGCCGACGGCGGCGCTCTTGATGGTGATCGGGCCCAGGGTGGCCGAGCGCTCCCATGCCCCGGTGAGCAGGAGGACGGCGAGGAGGACGTAGACCACAGCCAGGACGGCGAAGACCACCGCCATCCCGAAGCACAGGATGGCGGCCAGCGTGGTCATCAGTCCGCGGTCCGGCCGGGCGGGCTGGCTCCAGATGGCCAGCGGCTCCGACACGATGTCGCCGACCTTGCGCCGCGGGTTCAGCGAGGAGATCGGGTCCTGGAAGATCATCTGCATCCGGGTGCGGATGTGGCGCAGATCCTCCCCGTGCAGGGCGGTCAGCTCCTCGCCTTCGAAGGTGACCCGGCCACCGGTGGGACTGGGGAACTGCATGAGGGCGCGGCCGGTGGTCGACTTGCCGCAGCCGGACTCCCCGACGAGGCCGAGGGTCTCGCCCTCCTTCACGTCGAGGCTGATCCCCGAGACGGCGTGGACCTTGAGGCCGGTGCGGCCGACGGGGAACTCGACCACCAGGTCCTCGGCTCGCAGGATGGTCTCGGACGGGTCGCGCAGGTGGGCCGTCCCGGTGCCCGCCATCAGGCGACCCCTTCGCTGACGGCGGCGGCGTTCGCGTTGCGGGCCAGGGCCTCGGTGCCCTCCGGGGTGCCCACCGGGAACCAGCAGGCGAACTCGTGGCCTCCGCCGGGACCGGGCTCGAGCTCGGGTTCCTCCACGAAGCACTTGGGCTGGGCGTACGGACAGCGAGGGCTGAAGTTGCAGCCTTCGGGCGGCGAGACCAGGTCCGGCGGTCGGCCCGGGATCACCGCCAGCCGGGTGTGGCTGGTGTGCTCCAGCTTGGGGATCGACTTCAGCAGGGCCTCGGTGTACGGGTGTCGCGTCGAGCTGAAGAGCACGTTGGTCGGTGCCTTCTCGACCACCTTGCCCGCGTACATCACCGCGATGTCGTCGGCCCGGCCGGCCACGACGCCGAGGTCGTGGGTGACCAGGATCATCGCCATGTGGCGCTCGGTCTGCTGGGCCTGAAGGAGGTCCAGGATCTGGGCCTGGACCGTGACGTCGAGCGCAGTGGTGGGCTCGTCCGCCAGCAGCAGGCGGGGGCCGCAGGCCAGGGCGATGGCGATCATCACGCGCTGGCGCATGCCTCCGGAGAGCTGGTGGGGGTACTCCTTCACCCGCTGGGCCGGCTCGGGAATCCCCACGGAGCGCAGGAGGGCGATGGCGGTCTCCCGGGCCTCGCCCTTCTCCATGTCGAGGTGGTAGCGCAACGACTCGGTGATCTGGTTGCCCACGGTCATCACGGGGTTGAGGGAGGTCATCGGGTCCTGGAAGACCATGGCCATCTCGGTGCCCCACAGGCCGCGCATCTCCTCGGGCCCGGCGCCGGCCACCTCGGTGCCCTCGTACTTCGCACTGCCGGTCCGCACGACGTTGCGGGTCGGGAGGAGGCCCATGATCGACCGGGACAGGATCGTCTTGCCGGAGCCGGACTCGCCGACGACCCCGAGCGTCCGGCCCCGGTCGAGGGTGAAGCTGACCCCGTCGACGGCCCGGACGGTTCCGGTCTCGGTCAGGAAGTGGGTACGGAGGTCCACGACCTCGAGGAGGGGGACGTTCGCGTCGACGTCGGACCGCGCCAGCACGACCTGCCGTCGACCCCTGCGCATCAGAGGTTGACCTCCTTCACGTCGAAGTAGCGCCGGAGCTGGTCGCCCACGTAGTTGAACGACAGGAGGGTGAGGAACATGACGGCGCACGGGAAGAGCGAGATCCATGGCGTGTCGTCGAGGCCTTGGCGACCCTGCTCGATGATGTTGCCCCACGTGGCCGTGGGGGAGGCCACCGACAAGCCGAGGAAGCTCAAGGCGCCCTCCGCCACGATGACGATGGCGATGGCGATGAGGGCGAAGGCCGCCATGGGGGGCACCACGTTGGGCAGGATCTCCCGGGCGATGATCCGGCTGTTGCGGGCCCCGAGGGCGCGGGATGCGGTCACGAACTCGCGTTGGGAGAACGACAACGTCGCCGCCCGCGTGATCCGCGCGAGCGCGGGAATGGCCAGGATGGTCAAGACGAGGGTGACCGTGCCCAGGGTCGCGTTCTGGGTCCCGGGCTCCGACAGGAAGGTGACCAGGGCCAGGGCGAGTACGAGCGCGGGGAAGGCCAACATGATGTCCATCGCGCCGATGACGACCCGTTCGTAGCGCCCCCCGTAGAACCCGGCGGTCAGCCCCATCGTGCCCCCGATCACGAAGCCGAACGAGACGGCGGCCAGCCCGATGAACAGGGAGACCCGCCCACCCCAGATCACCCGGGAGAAGACGTCCCGGCCGATGTCGTCGCCTCCGAACCAGTGCTCGGCGGACGGCGGAGCCTCGAGGGCGTCGGCGTTGGAGACGTTGGGGTCCTCGATGAAGGGCAGGACGGGAGCGAGGACGGCCAGCGTGATGAGCAGGGCCAGCCAACCCACCGCGATCCAGAAGCCGAGGCCGAGCTTCTTGACCTCGCGCTCGGTGTCGCCCTCCCGTATGGCGTCGAGGGCCACCTCGGCCGACGACTCGGTGATGATGCCACCGCTGCCTCCGGCGTGGAGCGTTCCGGCTTCAGGCGATGGCGCGGGCATGGCGGATCCTCGGGTCGAGCACGGCGTACAGGATGTCCACGATGAAGTTCACGAGCACGAAGCCCACCGCCACGATGACGATGCAGCCCTGGACCACGAGGTAGTCCCGCCTGAAGATCGACTCCACCAGCAGGCTGCCCAGCCCGGGGATGGCGAAGATGCGCTCGATGACGATGGTGCCGCCGATGAGCTGGCCCACGTTGATGGCGACGACGGTCAGCAGCGAGAAGCTCGAGGGACGCAGGGCGTGGCGCAGCAGGATCCGGCGGGTGGGCATGCCCTTGGCCCGGGCCACACCGATGAAGTCCTCCTGAAGGGTGGAGATCATGTCGGTGCGGAGCAGACGCATGTAGACCGCGATCTGGCCGACGGCCAGGGCGATCGTGGGCAGGATCATGCGCCGGAAGTGCTCGACCGGGTCCTCGCCGAATGGCGTGGAGCCGGTCGCCGGCAACCACCCGAGGCGTATGGAGAACAAGAAGACCAGCAGTACGCCGACGATGAAGTTGGGCAGGGACAGAAGGCCGAAGGCGATGGTGTTGGCCGACTTGTCGAACATGGAGTCGGCCTTGTACGCCGTCAGGATCCCCAACGGCACCGCAATGATCAGCGCCAGGAAGGTGGCGTAGAACATCAACTGGAGCGTGACCGGGAGCCGCTGGCCGAGCAGCTCGGTCACGGGCACGTTGCTGATCAGGGAGTCACCCAGGTCGCCGGTGAGGATGCCCCCGAGCCAGTCCGCGTAGCGCACGATCAGCGGATCGTCGAGGTTCTGTTCGGCCCGGAACTCGGCCTGGGCCTGCTCGTCGGCCCCGATCCCGAGGGCCGCGGTCTCCGGCCCGCCGGGGAGGAGGTTGAGGAGCAGGAACGTGAGAAACGTCACCAAGAGGAGGACGGCCGCGAGTTGGACCACCTTCTGTCGGATGTATCTCACGGTCCTGTTCCCCGTCCTCTCGTCGTGTCAGGGGCTCCGATCAGGTGCCGGCGTCGTCCACCCAGAGCTGCTGCAGGTTGATGGCGCCGGTGAACCCGATGCCCGTCACCGTCGAGGGTGTCCCGTCGGGCATGACGACCGGGGTCTGCACGCCGTGGACCCGGTCCTGATAGGGGATGGCCCAGATGATCCAGCTGGTCCAGATGTTGTACACCTGCTCACCGAACTGCCGGTTGATCTCCTCGGCCGCGGCCTGGCGCTCGGCCGGGTCCTGGCTCTCCCGGACGATGTCCAGGTTCTCGTCGATCACCGGGTCGTCGATGCGGCCGAAGTTCAACGCGATCTCCCCGGCGGGGAGGGCGTTCTCGCTCGTCCACCACACCTCCTGGGTGTCGGGGTCGAAGCCGCCGTGGTTGCGCCAGCCGAAGGCCTCGAAGTTGCCGATCAGGGCCTGGGTGATGAACTCGCCCTGCTCGATCTGGTCGAGGGTGACGGTCATGCCCGCCGCTTCCCAGAAGCCGCGGTAGAGCTCGGCCGTCTGCAGGTTGAACGGGTCCGTGGTCGTCTTGTAGGCGATCGTCGCCTCCCGGCCCGTGTCGGACTCGTACTCGTCCACCAGAGCCGTGGCCTGTTCGAGGTCGAACTCCGGGAAGCCGGTGTCGTCCAGGTAGCCGATGGAGCCGGGGGAGAAGGGCCCGTTGGCGATCTCGAAGATGCCGGCGTTGCGGGACTGGTTCTCCACCACGTGGTCGAACGCGTAGGCCATGGCCTGACGGATCCGGACGTCGCTGACCGCGGCATTCGGGTCCGAGGAGTTGATCAGGACGTAGCCCGTCTCCTGACGCTGGTCGATCTCGAAGAGGTTGATCGTGCCGTTGTCGGCCTCCTGACGGAGGCGCTCGATGGAGTCACCCGAGTCCATGTGGGTGATGTCGATGTCGCCGGAGATGATGGCGTTGTCCCGGGTCTGGTTCTCGTCCTGCACCAGGAACTCGATCTCGTCCAGGTACGGGTACGGCTCGCCGTCGGGGGCGATCAGCCAGTAGTTCTCGTTGCGGGTCATCGAGAAGCTGTCGCCGGGGGAGTAGGCCTCGAACTCGAACGGCCCGGTGCCGACGGGCTCGGCCTCCGAGGCGGAGCCGTCGGCCACGGCGGCCAGCCAGGTCGGCGAGGCCACATAGCCCGGCTGACCCGACAGGAACAGCGGGAAGTGCGTCCACGGGTTGCGCATCGTCAGGACCAGGGTGTTGCCCTGGACCTGCTGGTCCGTGATGTCGTTGAACACGTTGCCGACCAGCACCGAGTCCCGCATCGTCGAGAAGTGGGTGTCGAGGGCGGCCACGTCCCAGGGGGTGCCGTCGTGGAACTGGATGCCGTCACGGGGAGTGAGGGTCCACTCCGTGAAGTCGGCGTTGGGCTCGATGGACTCGAGCAGCATCCCGTGGACCTCGCCGTCGGCGTCGGGCCAGGTCAAGGTGTCGTAGATGCCCTTGATGGCCTGGTGGCAGGCCACGTCGCAGATCATGGCCGAGGGTGTCCAGGGGCTGGAGGTCTCCGCCTCCCTGGCGAAGATGATCGAGCCACCGCGCTGCGGCTCGGCCCCGTCGTCGGGGTCGCTGGACTCCTCGCCCCGGGGGTTGTCGCCACTGGCGTCGTCGCCGCCCGAGTCGCCGCTGCCCCCGCATGCCGCGGCGATCAGCCCGAAGGCCAGGAGCAGGGCTCCCATCCGCAGCATCCAGCGTCGTGCCGACCAGCTCGTCATGTGTGCTCCCCCGCGTCCTCGAATGGTGCTGCCACCCACCGGAGAACGACCCCTCGGCTTGTGACGGTGGACACAGTAGACCGCGCCACTCGGCGCGCGCGTACGCCCCCCGCTTCAGCGCTTGCGCAGGAGGGTCAGCCCGTCACCGAGGGGGAGCAGCACCGTGTCGAAGCGGGCGTCGTCGACCAGACCGTCGTTCAGGTCACGGAGACCCTGCGTCGTCGCGTCGGTGACCTCGGGGTCGGCGACGGCACCACCCCACAAGGTGTTGTCGACGGCGATCACCCCACCCGGCCGCAGGCGCTCGGCCAGGAGCTCGAGATACCCGGGGTACCCCTCCTTGTCGGCGTCGACGAAGGCCAGGTCGATGGGCGGGTCCTGGGGGAGAGCGGCGAGGGTCTCGGCCGCGGGGGCCAGGCGGAGCTCGATGCGATCGGTCAGCCCGGCCCGCTCCCAGTAGGCGCGGGCGATCGACGTCCACTCCTCGCTCACGTCACAGCACAGGAGCCGGCCACCGGCCGCCAGTCCCCGGGCCAGGCAGACCGACGAGTAGCCGGTGAAGGTGCCGACCTCCACGACGTTGGTCGCTCCCAACAGTCGGGTCAGCCATTCGAGGAAGGCGCCCTGCTCCGGCGAGATCTGCATGCGGGCCGTGGCGCCCAGCTTGGCCACGGTCTCCTCGGCCAGCTCCAGCAGCAGCGGGTCGGGCGGCCGCCCGTGGTCCACCACGTACTGGTGCAGGTCAACGGGCAACCACGAGGACTTGGGAACGGTCATGGCCCAATGATGCCGGAGTCGCCGTGAGGGCGGGCCGCCGAGAGGCGGGATGTGGATGGGCTTGGGGACAAGGGGTGGATTTCGGTGAACTCCCTGGGGATCTCGCGAAAACACTTGACCACGTTCCCGTCACGGCGCGAAGGTGCGCCCACGCCAGTCAGGACGGCCGGAGCGGCCGGAGGCACCGGAGGTTCGTCCACCGGAGTCGCCGATCACCGGCAGGAATGACTGGACAGGAAAGGCGCCGGAGCCGCAGCCCGAGAGGGAGGCGGGGAAGCCGCCGGGTGGCCCTCGGGTCACACGGAGGGTGAGGAGCCGGACCGATCGGGAGGCCCCGAGGAGTTGAAGCGCTTCGGCGTGACGGCTACTCGGGGTCTTCTACCTTTTTGCCCCGCCTCTCGGCGGTCCCCTGCGGGTGGACCTACGGCGCGACCAGGTGCAGTTCACAGGTCTGCACCCATCAGCGACCCACCTTCACGAAGACTCCGGCAACCGGCTGAGGGTCGACGAGCCCTCTCACTCCGGTCGGGGGGTCAGCCATCGAGGCCATCGAGCCATGCCCGGAACTCACGGGCCTCACGCCGGTATGCCCGCACCGTGTGGCCCGGCGTGCCCCGGCCGTGACGCCACTGGGCGTGCAGATGGTTCTCGTGGTTGCATCCGACCCACCGCCAGTTGAATCCGCCGAACGCGTCCGGGTTGCACACAGCCACCGGCGGGATCAGGCCGCCTTCATGGGCGTCGACGCCGGCGCCGCAGAGGCCGAGCGCGACCGCGAGGCCAGCCAGGAACCAGACCGCGAACCCGACGATGAGCTTGCGCATGGCGCGGTTTCCCTTTCGTTCGACGGCCGCCCGGCGTACTTACCCGGCCCCGACGCTCCCCTCTCCTGCGTCAGTTGGTCAGGCCCGGGATGACCAACTGACGCCGAACAACTGGACCCGTCGGCCGAGCTCTGTGGAGAGGGTTGGGGACAAGGGGTGGATTTCGGTGAACTCCCTGGGGATCTCGCGAAAACACTTGACCACGTTCCCGTCACGGCGCGAAGGTGCGCCCACGCCAGTCAGGGCGGCCGGAGCGGCCGGAGGCACCGGAGGTTCGTCCACCGGAGTCGCCGATCACCGGCAGGAATGACTGGACAGGAAAGGCGCCGGAGCCGCAGCCCGAGAGGGAGGCGGGGAAGCCGCCGGGTGGCCCTCGGGTCACACGGAGGGTGAGGAGCCGGACCGATCGGGAGGCCCCGAGGAGTTGAAGCGCTTCGGCGTGACGGCTACTCGGGGTCTTCTACCTTTTTGCCCCGCCTCTCGGCGGTCCCCTGCGGGTGGACCTACGGCGCGACCAGGTGCAGTTCACAGGTCTGCACCCATCAGCGACCCACCTTCACGAAGACTCCGGCAACCGGCTGAGGGTCGACGATCCCTCCGACGCAGGTCGGGGGTCACTGACCTGGCCGCCGGCCGGCGGTGACTTCAACAGTGATCGCTCCGACCCACGTCGGGGGTCACTGACCTGGCCGCCGGCCGGCGGTGACTTCAACGGTGATCGCTCCGACCCACGTCGGGGGTCACCGACCTGGCCGCCGGCCCTCGGTGACGCCGCCGCGCCGTCAGGTCAGGAGGTTCACGTACTCCTGGGCGAAGCTGAGGACCTTGTCCACGTAGGCGCCGCTGTGGTTGTAGGCGAAGATCCCGCGGTGCACGCCGGCGTCGGTGCCGAGATCGCCGGCGGCCGTGCAGAGGTACTGGCCGGCGGCGTGGGCGGCGTCGTAGAGGTTCTGCGGGTCGGCGACACCGTCACCGTTGCCGTCAGCGGCGTAGCGGGCCCAGGTCGACGGGATGAACTGCATCGGGCCCACGGCCCGGTCCGAGCGGAGGTCCCCGTCGAGGACGCCGCCGTCGCTGTCGGTGATGACCGCCGTGCTGTTGCCGCCGTCGAGGGCGATGCCGATGATCGACGGTCGGGCCGTGCCTCCGGCGTCCAGCTCCGAGGTGGCGAAGGTGCCGTGACCGCTCTCCACCCGGCCGATGCCGGCCAGGAGCCACCACGGGAGACGACAGCCCGGCATCTGGTCGTTCACCTCGAAGCTCGCCCGCAGATAGGCGTCGAGGGCCACGAGCGTCAGGTCGCTGCCCACCACGACCGAGGTGGCCCGCGCCGCCTTCACCGCGGGGCGGAGGCGGCGTTCCTCGCCCAGGGCGTCGGCTCGCGCCGCCTCCGTGCGGGTCTGATCGGCCACGACCTCCTGATGGCGGCGTCCCAACCGGTCGCGCCGGTCCCTGGCCGCGGCCAACTCGCGCTGCCTGGCGGCCAGATTGGCGCGCCAGTCGCGGTCGACCTCCGTGACGAGCAGGGCCCGGCGCTCGGGCAGCGTGTAGCCGGGATCGAGACCGCCGAGCACCGCGGCGTCGTCGCCCCCGGCCCCGATGTAGGCCCGCACCGCGAGGTTGCCGACCCGCCGCCGCCAGCGCTCGGCCTGGGTGCGGGCCAGGCGGGCATCGGCTCCGGCCCGCGCCTCACCCGCCGCGAGGTCCCGCTCCTCGACGGCGAGGGCGGCCAGCCGGGCCGCGGCACGGAGTCGAGCGGCCTTGACCAACTCGTAGTCGGCGGCGACCAGGCGGTACTCGACGCTGTCCACCTCGATGTCGTCGAGGGCGGGGGAGATGTCCGGCGCGACCGGGGGCTGGATCACCTGGGCGTGGGCCGGTGCCACAGCACCGAGGGCGGCGACGGCCGCGAGCAGGGCGGCGAGCAGTTGGGCGGAGCGACACGACACAGCGTCCCTCCCTTCGGCGGGGAGCCCGGGAGCCTGAAGGCTCGCCGGTACACTCCCGTCCCCGTGTGCCCCACTTCCACGACCTTCGACCAGACCTTTGACGACGTCGCCGACGTCCAGGGCTGGATGACCGAGGCCCAGGCCCACCGACTCTGGGACCGGGCCCAGGAGCTCGCCGCTCCCTCCCAGATCGTCGAGATCGGCAGCTACCAGGGGCGTTCGGCCATCGTCTTCGGCCGGGCTGTGGCCGACGGGGTGGCCGTGGTCGCCATCGACCCCCACGCCGGCAACGACCGTGGACCCCAGCAGATCCAGGGCGAGCCCGACGAGGGCGAGGCTGACCACGAGGCCTTCCAGGCCAACCTGGCCGCCGCCGGGGTGAGCGACCGCATCCGCCACGTGCGCCGGCCCTCCCAGGAGGCCCATCCGGAGGTGACCGGGGACATCGACGTCCTCTACATCGACGGTGCGCACCGGTACGTCCCCGCCCGGGACGACATCCGGGACTGGGGTGCCCGAGTGGCCGACGGCGGGACCATGCTCATCCACGACTCCTTCAGCTCGATCGGGGTCACCCTCGCCCTGATCTCCCTCCTCTTCTTCGGCGGCCGCTTCCGCTACGTCGGGCGCTCCGGCTCCATGACCGAGTATCGGCGACAGGACCTCGACGTCGGTGAGCGGGTGCGCAATGCCGGACACCAGGCGGCCCAGCTCCCGTGGTTCTTCCGCAACGTCCTGATCAAGGTGCTGATCGTGGCCAAGCTGGGTCGGTTCACCCGCCTGCTGGGCCACGCCGAACCGACCTGGCCCTTCTGAGCCGGTTCTCGGCCACGGGCGGTCAGTGACCCGCGGCGGAACCGATCACGGATCTCGGGTCCGCCGCGCCCCGGAGACCGTCTTCGGTGACCTCGATGAAGTGGGCGTGGCCGAACCCTGCGCCGAAGCCGTTGCCCACGACCACGTCGTGGCCCCGTTCGCGCAGACCTTCGAGCCACCCTGAGGGGGCGTGATCCTCGACCAGAAGAGCGTCGGGCCCGTCCCACAGGTCGAAGCCGGATCCGGCCGCCGACCGGGCCAAGACCACTCGGGGGGCCGAGATCACCGGACCGGGAGCCTCACCGGCCGCCAGTGAGCGGGCCAGGAGCTGGAGCACGACTTGGGGCTGGCTGTCGCCACCCATCGTGCCGGCAACGGCCCGGAGCTCGCCCGCGGTCGTGGTCACGAGGGCCGGGCTCAGGGTGTGGGGCGGTTGGCGGCCCGGTCGGTACTCAGCCGGGTGCCCGGGCTCGAGCCGGAACCCGATGCCCCGGTTGTGCAGGAACGTGCCCGTGTTCGGTTCCACGAGGTGGGCCCCGAAGTCCGAGGCGTTGGACTGGATCAACGTGACCCCCTGCCGGCGGACGTCGACGGCGGTCACCACGGTCGTGTCCCCGGTGGCGCTCGGCCCGCCTGGCGCCCGCACCCGGTGGCCGGAGTCGAGCCGGACCCGCACCGCGTCCAAGCGGACGGGGGCCACGAGGTCGGCGCCCACCGCCGTGTCGCTGAGCACCGCGTAGCGGTCAGCGCCGGTCAACCGGGTCACCTCGGCCAGGAGGTGAGGCCAGGCCGCATCGGTGGGCTCAGGGAGCGTCAAGGGGTCCAGCACCCCGGCCCCGGCCAGGATGAGGTAGCCCTGCGAGCTCGGCGGCATCGTCCAGAGGTCGTGGCCCCACGCCCGCAGGCCGAGCGGTTCGACCCATCGCGCTCGGGGCAGGAGATCGTCAGCCTCGTACTCACCTGCGCCGAGGGCCAGGAGGCCCTCGCCGAAGGCCCCGCCATAGAAGCCGTCGCGGCCCTCCCGGACGATCGCCCGCAGGGCCTCGGCGGTCCGAGGTCGGTGCAGGCGCTGGCCGTCCCGCACCGGACGCGTCGCCCAGTCCTCGACCCCGGGCACCTCGGCGACCAGGGGGGCGACGAAGGCCAGGAGGAGCGAGGCGTTGTAGCCGTCCTCGGCATAGCCGATGGCCGGGGCGAGGACATCGGCCAGCGGGAGACGACCGAAGCGCTCGTGCAACGCACACCACCCGTCCACACACCCGGGAACGGTCACCGCGCGGATGTCCCCCCGGAAGGGCATGACCACGTGGCCCTCGCCCCGCAGGCGGTCGGGGTCGGCGCCGAGGCCGGCTCGTCCCGCGGCGTCCAAGGCGAGCGGCGGCCCGGTGTCGTCGTGGACGAGGGCGAAGAGGTCCCCGCCCATCCCGCAGAGATGCGGGTCGGCCACAGCCAGCACCGCGTTGGCGGCGATGGCGGCATCGACGGCCGACCCTCCTCGGGAGAGCATGGTCAGGCCGGCCGAAGAGGCCAGGTGATCGGCCGAACAGACCAGGCCGGTGGGGGCGTGCACGGTGGCGGCAAAGGGGACCGTGCCCATCGCGGCACCGTAGTGGTGCCACGATGCGGCCATGGCCGCCGACGTGATCGCCCGCCTGCGCAGGGAGCTCGGCCCGGAGCGGATCCTCACCGATGCCGAACTGCTGGCGCCGTACGAGACGGACTGGACCGGCCGCTTCACTGGGCGGGCGCGGGCCGTGGCCCGCCCCCGCAGCGTCGACGAGGTGGCCGCGGTCATCGCCGCTTGCCGGGAGGACGGCGTCGCCCTCGTGCCCCAGGGCGGCAACACGGGGTTGGTGGGCGGCGGCGTGCCCCGCGGCGGTGAGGTCGTCCTGGCCACGGCGGCGCTGGCCACACCGCCCACCGTGGACCCCGTGGCCGGACAGGTGACGGTAGGGGCGGGCCGCACCCTGGGTGAGGTCCAGCGGGCCGCGGCCGCCCAGGGGTGGCGGTACCCGATCGACCTCGGCGCCCGGGACACGGCGACCATCGGCGGGACCGTGGCCACCAACGCCGGGGGCAACCACGTCCTGGCCCACGGCATGACGCGGCGCCACCTCCTCGGGATCGAGGCCGTGTTCGGCACGGGGGCGGCGGTGAGCCACCTCGGGGGGCTGGTGAAGGACAACACGGGCTATGACCTGGCCGCCCTCCTCTGCGGATCGGAAGGGACGCTGGGCGTGATCACCGAGCTCCGCCTGGCCCTGGTCCCACCCCCCGAGGAGACCGCGGTGGCCCTGGTAGGGCTCGACGACCTCGCCGCGGCAGTGGCGGTCACCAGCGCGGCCCGTCGCCACCTCCCGGACCTCGAGGCGGCCGAAGTCGTCCTGGCCGATGGGGTCACCCTGGTCCGAGACCACTTCTCGCTGGCCCCGGTCCTGGACCCGGAGCCGCCGGTCACCCTCCTCCTGGAGGCGGCGGGGCCGATCGGCGCCGGGGATCGCCTGGCCCGACACCTGGCCGGCGTGGCCGGGGTCCGGAGCTCGGCCCTGGCCACCGACGCCGCTCGTCGGTCGGCGCTGTGGCGGGTGCGCGAGGAGCACAACCCGGCCATCAACCGGGTGGGCCCGCCCCACAAGTACGACGTGACCCTGCCCGCCGACGGGCTGGACGACGTCGTGGCCGAGATCCGGGCCACCGTGGGCAGCCTGGCCACCGACGCCCACCTCTGGGTGTTCGGGCACGTGGGCGACGGGAACCTGCACCTGAACGTGACTGGGCTGGCCACCGACGACGAGCGGGTCGACGAGGCCGTGCTCACCCTGGTCGCGGCGGTCGGGGGGAGCATCAGCGCCGAGCACGGCATCGGTGTGGCCAAGCGCCGTTGGCTGTCCCTGGCCCGGAGCGAAGCCGAGATCGCCACCTTCCGGACGCTGAAGGCGGCGCTCGACCCCGACGCCGTCCTCAACCCGGGGGTCCTCCTCTAGCCCTCCACCCACTGGTCCCGGGCGACGAGCACCTCCTTCAGCACGGCGGGGCGGTCGGTCATGATCCCGTCGACCCCCAGGTCGAACAGCCGGGTCATCGCCACCGGCTCGTCGATCGTCCAGACGTGGACCTGCAGCCCGGCCCGGTGGGCGGCGCGAACGACGGCGGCGTTGGTCATCCTCACCCCGCGGAACTGCTCGGGGATCTGCACGCAGCCCGCCGGTGACGGGTGCACCCGGCCGGACAGCGCGTCGAGGCGGAGGCGGGCCACCTCCTTGGGTCCCAACGACGTGCAGAGCGCGGGACCGAGACGGTCTCGCAGGGCCCGCAGCCGCTGGTCCGAGAACGAGCCGATGCACACGCGGTCCACGGCATCGGTCCGCCGGAGGACGTCGATGAGCGGTCCCACCGAGCCGTCGTGCTTCGGGTCGATGTTGATGCGGGCCGCCGGGAAGCTCCCCAGCAGGTCTTCCAGCAGGGGAATCGGCTCCCGTCCGTCGACCCGGGCCGCGGCGACCTCAGCGTGGGGAAGGGCCGCGATCTCGCCCTGCCGGTCGGTGACCCGGTCCAGCTTGTCGTCGTGGAACGCCAGGAGGACTCCGTCGACGGTGGCGTGGACGTCGGTCTCGAGGTAGCGGTACCCGAGGCCGACCGCGTGCTCGAAGGCGGGCATGGTGTTCTCGGGCCAGTCGCCCGCGCCGCCCCGGTGGGCGAAGGCCAGCGGACCGGGATGGTCGAGGAAGGCCCACGGCGCCACGGGCGCAACCTAGAGGGTGGTCGTGGAAAGCTGCGGCGATGGCGGAGGACCGGATCTGGACGGTCGAGGAGGCTGATGCAGCCCGGCCGCGGGTCGGCGCACTCGTCGAACGGGCCCAGGCCGCGGCTCGGGCCATCCAGGACGCCGGGCCTGTGGTGCCCACCGGCCACGAGGGCAACGGGCACACCACGGCGGCATCCGAGCGTCACGACCTGGACACCGTGCTGCGGGAACTCGCCGAGGACGGCATCGTCATCAAGGACCTGGCGCAGGGCCTGATCGACTTCCCGGCGCAGTCACCATCAGGCCGGGCGTACTGGCTGTGTTGGATCGTGGACGAGCCCGCCGTGGCCTGGTGGCACTGGCCCGAGGACGGCTTCGCCGGACGGACCCCGCTGGATCAGCCGCCTCCGTGACACCGGTACGGTGACACCGTGGAGCACCGCAGGCGGTTCGCCGAAGCCGTCCATGCCCCTGACGCCGAAGTCCCCCTCGACCTGGCCTGGGCCCTGCTCTCGGCCCATGCCCACCCGGCGGTTGACCCCGACGACCTCATGGAGCAGCTCGACGACCTCGCCGCCGGCTGCCGGGTCCCGACCCTGGACGGCCTGTTGCGCCACCTGTTCGTCGACCAGGGCTTCGTCGGCAACCAGGACGACTACTACGACCCGGCCAACAGCTACCTGGACGACGTCCTCGAGACCCACCTGGGGATCCCCATCAGCCTGGCCGTGTTGACCATGGAGGTGGGGCGCCGCGTGGGCGTGCCCGTCGCCGGGGTCGGCCTCCCGGGGCACTTCCTGCTCAGGGACAGGGTGGATCCCGAGGTGTTCATCGACCCGTTCCGGGGCGGCGAGCTCCTCGACCGGAACGGCTGTCTGACGGTGCTGCGCCGCCTGCACGGGCCCGACACCGAGCTGGACCCGGCCTGGCTGGAGCCGGTGCCCCGCCGGGCGATCCTGGACCGCATGCTGGCCAACCTGGTCCGGGTCTTCCAGCAGCGGGGCGACGCTTCTGACCTGCTCTGGGCCCGGGACCTGCAGGCCGAGCTGGCCGGGGCGAAGGGCGACCCGCGAGCCCGCCGCCGGCTGCGGGCCGCGCTCAACTAGGGCGCGACGTGGCCGCGGTCATCGTCCTGGCCCTGGCTGCGGGCCTGGTGGCCCTCGGCATCTCCGGCCGCCGCAACGAGCAACGCCGTCGGGCCGCCGCGGCCGCCACCGTCGACCTGCAGGTGGACCGCGACACCGTGAGCCGGACCTTGGCCGACGGCCGCCACGAGGAGGTCCGCTGGGACGAGCTGGTGGAGGTCGAGGTGCTGACCACCGCCATCGGCGTGCACAAGGACGATGGTGTGGTGTTCGTCCTGTCCGGCGACGGCGAGCGGGGGTGCCTCGTCCCCAGCCGCCTGGCCGTCCAGCACGGGGTTATCGAACGGCTCCACGCCCTGCCCGGGTTCGACGGCCGCCGGATGGTGGCCGCCATGGAGCTCCCGCCGCCGTCCCGCACGACCTGCTGGGCCCGGGACGAGCCCTAGGAGCGGAGCCGACGGGGAGGCGACCCAGACCAGCACCGCGTCCCTGCTCGCCGGGCGACGGATGCACCTGACTGCGCTCGTCCCCTAGCGTCCCGCCCATGTCCGACCAGCTGGCCATCGACCGCGTCCATCAGCTCTTGGCCGAGCACGACCCGTCCGAGACCGCGCCCCGGGCCTTCCTGGGCGCCCAGTTCGACGCCGGCCTGGCGTGGGTCCACTTCCCCGATGGTCGGGGTGGCCTCGATCTCGAGCCGTCGGCCCAGCGACCCGTCAACGAGGCCCTTCGGGCCGCCGGCGCACCGGAGGCGTACTGGCACAACCCGATCGGCCACGGGATGGGCGCACCGACGGTCCTGACCCACGGCAGCGACGACCAGCAGGACCGCTACCTACGCCCTCTCTTCACCGGTGAGGAGGTCTGGTGCCAGCTCTTCAGCGAACCGGGCGCCGGCTCCGACGTGGCCGGGCTGTCGGGGCGAGCCGTGCGCGACGGCGACGAGTGGATCGTCAACGCGCAGAAGGTGTGGACCACGCTCGCCCATGTGGCCCGCTGGGGGATGCTCCTGGTCCGCACCGACCCCGAGCAGCCCAAGCACAAGGGCATGACCTACTTCGTGGTCGACATGCAGGCCCCGGGCGTCGAGGTGCGCCCGCTGCGTCAGATCACGGGCGAGGCCGAGTTCAACGAGGTGTTCTTCACCGACGTCCGCATCCCCGACGCCGAGCGCCTCGGCGACGTGGGCGAGGGTTGGGGGGTGTCCATGACCACCCTCATGAACGAGCGGGTGGCCATCGGGGGGTCGGTCACGCCGAAGGGCTCCGGGCCGATCGGCGAAGCGCTCCGCCTGTGGAACGAGCGGGCCGACAAGGACCCCGTCACCCGGGACCGCCTCACCCGGCTCTGGATCGACGCCGAGGTCAATCGCCTGACCAACCTGCGGGCCCAAGCCAACCGGAAGGTCGGCACGCCCGGCCCGGAGGGCTCGGTGGGCAAGCTGGCCTTCGCCGAGGCCAACAAGGCGATCTACGCCTTCTGCCTCGACCTGATGGGGCCCGAGGGGATGCTCTACGGCAGCTACGAGATGACCCGTCCGGAGCACGCCATGTTCTCCGACAGCACCCAGAAGTCCTTCCTGCGGGCCCGGGCCAACTCCATCGAGGGCGGCACCAGCGAGATCATGCGCAACATCCTCGGCGAGCGGGTCCTCGGCCTGCCCGGTGACGTCCGGGTCGACAAGGACCGCCCCTGGAGCGAGGTCCCCCGCAGCTGACCCCGTCGTTCTGGTTGCGTCTCCCCGCGGTGGACCGCGGGGAGGTGCAACCAGAACGGGATCAGGAGGAGCGGTGGGCGAAGCGGAGGTGGCTGGTCTCGTTGAGGCTGACCAGCCCGCGGGCCCCGGAGCGGGAGGCCCGGACCCGGCTGACGCTGGTGTACTCGGGGAAGAAGAACATCAGCCGGTCGATGCCCAACATCGCCGAGAGATAGGCGTTGATGGTCCCCCCGTGACAGACGGCGGCGACGGTGCGGCCCGGGTGGGCGGCGATCACGCCGTCGACGGCCTCGACCACCCCCTTCTGGAACTCGTGGGGATCCAGTTGGTAGTCGCCGTTGACCAGCGCGTGCCATCGGGGGTCGTCGGCCGCCTTCAGCTCCTCGATCGGGATGTACCAGGGGGCGTCGCGGTCGAACTCGGCCAGCCCGTCGACCGTGGTGACCTCGAGATCGAGCAGCGTGGCCAGGGGCTCGGCGGTCTCCTGAGCTCGGCGCAACGGGCTGGCGACCATGGCCTCGATCTCCTCGTCGGCCAGCCAGGCGGCCAGCGCTCCGGCCTGGCGCCAGCCCTCGTCGCTCAGCTCCGGGTCGGCCGGGCCCTCACCGTCATCGATGCGGATGGGGAGCGCGTGACGGATCAGGAGGAGGTCCATGGCGGGCGGAGCCTACCTATTGCCCCGGTCGGGGCCGTTCCCGTCGATAGCGTGAGGGCGTGCGCCGCCGGACGAAGATCATCGCCACGATCGGTCCGGCTTCGGACTCCGAGGCCACGCTGTCCGCCCTCATCGAAGCGGGCATGGACGTCGCTCGGATCGGCTTGGCCCACGGAGACCTCGACCACCACCTCGAGTGCTACGACCGGATCCGCAAGGCGTCGGTCGACGCCGACCGTCCCGTCGGGATCCTGGTCGACCTCCCGGGGCCGAAGGTGCGGGCCGGCAGCTTCCCCGAGAGCGGCGTCGAACTGGTCGAGGGTGAACGCCTCCGCCTGACCCCGGGCTTCAGCGCCAGCACGGCTGAGGTGGTCGAGGTCGGCTACGAGCGGTTGGTCAGCGACGTCGAGGTCGGTGACCGCATGCTGTTCGGCGACGGCGCCGTGGTCATCGAGGTCGTCGACAAGAACGACCGAGATCTCATCGCCACCGTCGCCCACGGCGGCAAGGTCCAGGGCCGGCCGGGTGTGCACATCCCCTCGGACCGCCTGCGCATCGCCTCACCCACGCCCGACGACCTGCGCATGCTCGACGCCTTCGTGGAGCGGGGCGTGGACATGGTCGCCGTCTCCTTCGTCCGCTCCGCCCACGACATCCGCCGCGTGGGCACCGAGCCCCATCCCCGGGGCCCGCTGGTCGTGGCCAAGATCGAGACCCGGGCCGCGGTCCAGAACCTCGAGGGGATCATCCAGGCCAGCGGCGCGGTCATGGTCGCCCGGGGTGACCTCGGTGCGGAGATGCCCATCGCCGAGATCCCGCACCTGCAGAAGCACATCATCCGCACCTGCATCGCCCTGGGTCGTCCGGCCATCACCGCCACCCAGATGCTGGAGTCCATGGTCCATGCCGGGACCCCGACCCGGGCCGAGGTCACCGACGTGGCCAACGCCGTCTTCGACGGCACCAGCGTGGTCATGCTCTCGGGCGAGACCGCAATCGGCCACGACCCGGTCCTGGTCGTCCGCACCATGGCCGACATCGCTCGCCGGGCCGACGAGGAGTTCGACTACGACGGCTGGGCCCCCCACATCACCGATCTCGTCCACACCGAGGAGGGCGACGCCGACGCCCGGGTCACCGACACCATGACCATGGCGGCCTGGCGGGTGGCCAAAGAGATGCGCGCCGACGCCATCCTCTGCATGTCCCGGACGGGGTTCACCGTGCGGGCCATGGCCCGGTTCCGGCCCAAGACCAAGATCCTGGGCTTCTCGCCCGACGAGCGCACCGTGCGCCAGCTCACCATGAGCTGGGGGGCCCAGCCCATGCTCCTGGAGCAACGGGGGAGCAACGAGTCCATGGTCCGCGCCGCCGTGCGCGCCGCCCGCGAGGCCGGTCAGGTCCGCTCCGGCGACACCGTGGTCGTTCTGGCCGGGTCCGACGACCGCTCCCGGGCCACCGACGTCCTGCGCCTGGTGCGGGTGCCCTGAGCCTCCGAGACCGGAGCAGGAGCTGGCGCGGCGGGCTGTCCCGACCTCGGCCCACGGCGTTCGTCCTCTCCGGCGGCGGCAACCTCGGTGCCCTTCAAGTGGGCATGCTCCGGGCATTGGTCGAGCGCGGGATCCGTCCTGACCTCGTGTTGGGCTGCTCCGTCGGCGCGCTGAACGGGGCCGCGTACGCGGCTGATCCCACGCGCGCTGGCATCGAGCGGCTCGAGGACCTCTGGCTCCGCCTCGCCGGCCCCGACGTCATGCCGTCAGCCAGTCGCCTGCCCTCCACCCTGCAGTTGGCGCGACGAGGGGAGGCCCTCCACGACAACGCCGGGCTTCGGGAGCTGATCGAGCGGATCCTGCGTCCGACCCACTTCGATCAGCTCAAGGTCCCGTTCCAGTGCGTGGCCACCCAGCTCGACCCGCCGGCCGAGCGGTGGTTCAGCGCCGGCCCGCTGCACGAGGCGATCCTGGCTTCGGCGGCCCTTCCGGCTGTGTTCCCCATCGTCGAGCTCGACGGGCACCACTACCTCGACGGGGGCATCGCCGCCGACATCCCGTTCCTGCGCGCCGCCCACCTCGGCGCCCAGACGATCTACGTGCTCCAGGTGGGGACGCTGGCCCGGCCGTGGCAGGAGCCCAAGCGGCCCATCGACGTCGCCATCCAGTCGCACTGGCTGTCCCGTCGGCTGCGCTACGACCGGGATCTGGCGGAGCTCGACCCGCGGTGCGAGCTGGTGATCCTGCCCTTCGGCGATCCGCCGCGACCTCGCTACGACGACTTCTCCCACAGCGCCGAGCTCATCGAGCAGGCCTATGGGGCGTCCGCCGCCCACCTGGATGCCCGGGCCGCCGGCACCCCTGTCGTCGAGGCCATCCGACCGCTGGGGGTCGAACCCCGGCAGCTGCCTAGGGTGCGGCCATGAGCGACATCAGCTTCACCTCCGGGCCTCCCGAGACCGTGCTCGACCAGGAGCCCGAGGCCGCTCTGAACGCCCTGGCCGACGCCGGCGAGGACGTGGCCGAGGTGGGCCGGGTCTGCATGCAGTACCCCCGCTTCCTGGCTGCGTGGGCCCGGCTGGGCGACCTGGCCCCGGACCAGGCCTTCGCCTATGCCGCCTACCGCACCGGGTACCACCGGGGCCTGGACCGGCTGCGCCAGAACGGGTGGCGGGGCAGCGGGTACGTGCGCTGGGCCCATGAGGAGAACCGGGGCTTCCTGACCGCCCTGGCCGGACTGGGCCGCATCGCCGAGGCCATCGGTGAGGACGACGAGGCCGAGCGCTGCGCCGTGTTCCTGCTCCAGCTCGACCCCGCCTGGCCCCCGACCGTGGGCTGACCTGCCCGCGATGGCCATCGTCGCCACCGAGCAGGCCACGGACCTGGTGCGAAGCGCCTCGCCCGCCTGCGCCGTCCCCGACGGCGTGGCCCATGCCCTCGATCCCGGCGCCTCCCGCACGTGGTGTGGCGTCGACGCCGCCTGGCTGACCCCCTGGCCCGAGCTCGCCTGGCCGCCGTCGGGCATGGCCGCCACCGACCTCTGCCCCGCCTGTGAACGCGGCGTGGCGGAGGTCTGAGGGGCCACTCCCGGCCCGTCGTCACTGCGTGTGGCACACCGAATACTGAAAGTGACTGTCACACCCCGTGAGTAGGTTGGGGTCATGGTCGAGGTGACGGATCCGGTTGAGGTCATCGGCGAGGCGTTGGAACGGCTCGCCGATGAGGATCGGTCGGGGTGGTCGGTGGCCGCCAAGACCCAGCGCGCCGTCGAGTTGACCAAGCTCGGGGCACGGTTGGAGGCCACGACGGTGGCCGCGGTGGGGGATTGGGAGGCCGCAGGCGGTTGGTATGTCGGCGGGTCGCGCTCGCCGGCGGCGGCGTTGGCCTGGCTGGGCGGCCGGGCCAAGGGGATGGCCCAGAAGTTCGTGCAGACCGGGCGCCTGGTGCAGCACCATGCGGCGACGGCGAAGTCGGTGACCAATGGTGACCTGGGGATCGACGCCGCCCATCAGTTGGGGCGGGCGGTGACCGAGAAGCGGCGGGAAGTTTATGACCGTGACGAACACGTGCTCCTCGCCGCGGCCAAGGACCTGAACGCATGCGAGTTCCGGACCCTGATCGACCGGTGGGTCGAGCTGGCCGATGACGAGGTCGACCCCGACAAGGAATTCGACCGGTTCGACCGAAGGAGCCTGCACATCGGTGCGCTCCTGGACGGGCTGAGCGACGGTCGTCTCACCCTGGAGGCCGAAGGCACGGCCCTGCTCCGTAAGGTCCTCGACGCCTACCGCAAGCCCGACCCGGCGGGGATGGCCGGCGGCGGACGGTCCAAGACCCAAACCGATTACGACGCCCTCATGGCCGCGCTGGCTACGGCGGTGGACGGCAAGGAGGGTCGGCCCAAGCGGACCGCTGACATCGTGGTCTCCTACGAGCTCCTCCTCCGCATGCCGCCAGTCGACCTGGCCAACGTGCGTTGTGACCTGGAGGGCGCGGGCCCGGTCCCGTTGTCGATGCTTCGGCGCCTGGCCGCGGACTCCGCCCTCGGCCGCATCATCGCCTCCGGTGACGGCGTGCCCCTCGAATTGGGCACCGAGGTCCGCTGGTTCACCACCCAGCACCGCCGGGCCCTGCGCCTTCGAGATCAGACGTGTGTCTGGCCGGGCTGTGACCTCCCCGGCGAGTGGTCAGAGATGGATCACGCCATCGAAGCCGCGCTCGGCGGCCCCACCAGCCTGGCCAACGCCCGCTTCCTGTGCGTGCGTCACCACCACCTCCGTCACAAGGGCTGGAACGTCACCTACGACCCGGTGAGCAGACACTGCTCGATCACCAGTCCCCTCGGCATCACCTGGACCGGCGACGGCGACGTCATCCTCCCCGACGACCCCGACCCACCGTCGAGGGAGTGACCGGCCGGTAGGTTCCAACCCATGGGTGAACCGGGTGGCAGTGGACCGATCGGGCCGTATCCGCCAGGAGTCGAGGGACCGGAAGCCGAGGACGAGTACGACCGCCTCCGTCGCCGCGTCCTCTGGTCGCTGCCCTACGGGCTGTACGTCGTCGGCAGCCGCGCGGGCGAGCGGCGCAACGGGATGACCATCAACTTCGTCTCCCAGGTGTGCATGAACCCGAAGCTGGTCGGCATCGGCGTCCAAGCCGACGCCGTGACCCACGAGCTCATCAC
Organism: uncultured Microthrixaceae bacterium; assembly: GCA_963725155.1. GTDB lineage: Bacteria > Actinomycetota > Acidimicrobiia > Acidimicrobiales > DATDAH01 > DATDAH01. Next base: position 304,313 of record CAVRXU010000007.1, on the reverse strand, counting down.
CGAGGGTGGCGTCTTCGCGCTCAACACGATCAGCCGGGAGGACCGGGCGATCGTGCGCAAGTTCACCAAGCCCGTCGAGGTCGACGCCGAGGCCTCGACCCTCAACGGCTTCCCGTTCCACGACGGCCTCACCGGCGCGCCGATCCTGGACCAAGCGGTCGCCTACGTGGACTGCGAGGTCCGCCAGGCCGTCGACCTCGGCGACCACACGCTGTTCATCGGCGAGGTGGTCGACGCCCGCTTCCAGGCCGACGAGGACACCGAGGTCCTCCGCATGGAGGACACCCGCTTGAACTACGGCGGCTGACCCTCGGACGAGCCGACCCGTAGCATCCGCCCCGTGGACATCGCCGGGCCCCGGATCACGAGCTTCCCCGAGACCGGGGTAGAGGTCGATGAGTTGCTGGCGGAGATCGACGAGGAACGCGCCGGCGACATCGACTGGCGGGGTGGTCGGGCGTTCAGCCTCGTCTACCACCACCACGATGACGTGCTCGAGGGCCTGCAGCACGAGGTGGCCGATCGGTTCCTGCACGAGAACGCCCTGAACCCATTTGCTTACCGGACCCTGCCCCGCATGGAGCAGGAGGTCGTCCTGATGGCCGGGGACCTCTTCGGTGGCGAGCCGGGCGCCGGGTCGCTGACGTCGGGCGGGACCGAGAGCATCTTCCTGGCCGTCCAAGTGGCCCGAGACCACGCCCGCCAGAACGGCATCGCCGAACCCGAGCTGCTGACGGCGAACACGGCCCACCCGGCCTTCGCGAAAGCGGCCAAGTACCTGGACGTGCCCCACCGCAAGGTCCCGGTGGCCGAGGACCTCCGGCTGCACGGCGAGCAGGTGGCCGAGGCCATCGACGCGCAAACGGCCCTCGTCGTGGGCTCGGCCCCCTGCTACCCGTTCGGCGTCATCGACCACATCACCGACATCGCCGCCGTGGCCCAGGACGCGGGCGTGCTCTGCCACGTCGACGCCTGCCTCGGCGGCTGGCTCCTGCCGTGGTGGGAGCGGCTGGGCGAGACGGTGCCGCCGTGGGACCTCCGGGTCCCGGGCGTCACGAGCCTGTCCGCCGACGTGCACAAGTACGGCTACGCGACGAAGGGGGCGTCGACGGTCCTCTACGCCTCCCGCGACCTCTACCGCCACCAGTTCTTCCTCTACGACGAGTGGCCGGGCGGCCTGTACGGCTCCTCCACCTCGGCCGGCACCCGGGGCGGGGTCCCCATCGCCGAGGCCTGGGCCGCCGTCCGCCACCTCGGCGCGGAGGGCTACCTCCGACTGGCCGAGGTCGTACGGGACGCCACCCGCGGGTTCCAGGCCGGCATCGAGGGCATCGACGGCCTGGACATCACCGGCGACCCAGACCTCTCGGTCTTCGAGTTCGGCTCGACCACCCTGGACATCGGGGGCGTGGCCGACGTGATGGACGACCGGGGCTGGCACCTCGACCGTCAGCAGGGCGGACTCCACGTGATGGTCTCGCCCGGCCATGCCGACGTCGTGGACCAGTTCGTGGTCGATCTGACCGACGCCGTCGTCGAGCACGAGGCCAGCCGCGGCCGCGAGGCCACCTACGGCGGGACGGTGTGACCTGACCGAGCGTCCCCCGTTCGCCGGGGCCGTGCTGACCGGTGGGTCCAGCCGGCGCATGGGAACCGACAAGGCATTGCTGGAGGTCGACGGGCGAGCGCTGGCGGTCATCGTGGCGGACGCCCTGCGCACATCCGGCGCCGACCGGGTCGTCGCCGTCGGCGGGGACCTGGACGGGCTCAGCGCACTCGGCCTGGACGCCGTGCCCGACCTCCACGCGGGCGAGGGTCCGCTGGGCGGGATCCTCACCGCCCTCGATGCCACCACCGAGGACGTCGTCGTGGTCCTCGCCTGCGACCTGCCGGGCGCCGACCCGATCGCGATCACGGCGGTCGTCGACGCGCTGGGCGAGGCCGACGTGGCGGCGCCGCTCCATGACGGCCGCCACGAGCTCCTCCACGCCGCCTACCGCCGCCGGGCCCAGCCGGTGCTGGCCGCCGCCTTCGCCGCGGGGGAGCGGGCCGTGCACCGGGCCTGCCGGGACCTCGATGTCGTCGGGGTCACCGGTCTGGCCGATCGGGCTCTGGCCGACGCGGACACCCCTGAGCAGCTCGGGCTGAACGCAACCGATGGCAAGCAGGGTGGTGGGGGGTCGGGCTGACCGTCGAGTGCGCTCGAGTGCGCTGCTACAACGCCGAACTGGCACTCGAACTGGCGCCCGATTTCGGGGTCATAGGCCCAGAATCAGGCGCCAGAACAGGCTCGCATGCGCCTGACGACTGGCAGGCCGACCCCGCGCCCCCTGCCTTGACTCGTTTCGCCCAGCACGATGCCCGACCAGCCATGGCGGTGCCGGTACCCTGCCCCCGATGGACGTCCCGGTGATCGATGTACAAGAACTGGCCGCCCAGCGTGCGACCGGCGCGGCCGTCCTCGACGTCCGCAACCCCGACGAATACGACGAGGCCCACGTCCCGGAGGTGATCCTCATCCCCCTCGGCGAACTGGTCGAGCGGGTCGACGAGGTCCCGGCCGCCGGCACCCTCCCGGTGATCTGCCGGTCAGGGGCCCGCAGCCTCAAGGCCGCGGAGTGGCTCCGGGGCCAGGGCATCGACGCCGTCAACGTCGCCGGAGGGACGCTGGCCTGGATCGACGCCGGCCTCCCGGTCGACTCGGCCGAGGGATAGAGAGGCTGGCCACGCCTGCCCCGTCCGTCGTCACCGACGACGCCGGACTGGCCGAACTCGTCCGCCGGCTCCTCGATGTCGAGGTCTGGGCCTTCGACACCGAGTTCCACCGGGAGCGCACCTACTTCCCGGAGCTGGCCCTCGTGCAGCTGGCCTGGGACGACCAGGTCGTGCTCGTCGACCCGCTGGCGGTCGACATCGCCCCCATGGCCGAGCTGCTCGACGGCCCTGGCCTCTCGGTGGTGCACGCCGCCAGCCAGGACCTCGAGGTCCTGCTCGCCACCTGCGGCACCGTCCCCCGGCGGCTCTTCGACACCCAGCTGGCCGCCGGCTTCCTCGGTTCGTCGACCCCGTCCCTGGCGACGTTGCTGGCCAGCGAGCTGGGCGTGCGGCTGCCCAAGGCCGACCGGCTGAGCGACTGGCTGCGGCGGCCGCTGTCGCAGCGCCAGCTCGACTACGCCGCGTCCGATGTGGCCCACCTCATCGAGCTCCACGCCAAGCAGGAGCGCCAGCTCGTCGAGCACGGGCGCCTGGCGTGGGCCGAGGGCGAGTTCGCAACGCTGGTGACCGACGCCCGCGACGGCCGGGACCCCGACGAGGCCTGGCGGCGCGTGAAGGAGGCCCGCCGGCTCAAGGATCGCCCCGCCGCCGTGGCCCGCGCCGTGGCCGCCTGGCGGGAACGGCGAGCTGCCGAGATCAACCGCCCCGTGCGCCATGTCCTGTCCGACCTCGCCATCGTGGCCATCGCCCAGCGGGCGCCCCGCACCCCCGAGGAGCTGGCCGATGTGCGGGGTGTGGACCGCGGCATCAGCAAGGGCGGCGTGGGCCGATCGATCCTCGAGGCCGTCGAGGAAGGGCTGGTGGCCGATCCCCCCGCCGACGACGGCGCCCCCGAACTGCGGCGGGACCTGCGCCCGGCGGCCACGCTGGCGTCGGCCTGGCTGGCCCAACACGCCCGGGACCTCGATCTCGACCCTGGCATGCTCGCCACCCGCACCGACATCGAGTCCTACCTCAGCGGTGACGGGGCCTCCCGCCTCCGCTCGGGCTGGCGGGCCGAGGTGGTCGGCCAGGCGCTGGACGGCCTCCTCGACGGCTCGGTCGCTGTGGCCTTCGACGACGGCGAGTTGGTCTTGGAGGTGCGTTCGCACGTTCCGGTGACACGGCTACAATCCGATGTCCAGGCACGCCAGGGTGGGGAGAGCGCCCCGTGAACTTCAACCCATGAAGAAGGGTCGGCATCGTCGCTTCGAAGAGGCCCGTGCGCTGAAGCACACGCGTACCGAGTTCGATGACGTCCTCGAGGGCACCGACCAACAGCCCTGCGCCGAGTGCGGCGCCGAGCCGGGTGACGAGCATGCCAGCTGGTGCCTGGCCGCCGAAGCGCTGAAGGAAGAGGACTGGGCCGGCTGACGGCCGGTCAGCCCGCTCGTTCCGTTCCGGCCGCTCGCTCCGCCAGCGCCAGGTCGATCGCCCGTTCCACGTCACGCTGACCCATGACGACGATCACGTCGCGTCCGCCCGATCGGGCCTGGAGCGCGTGCTCGGCCCGCTCGCGGTTGCGGTCCCGGACCCGCTCGGGCACGTCGACCAGCACCTGGCCGACCAGGATCCCGCTGGGTCGACTGCGATCGCCCCGGCGCCGGGGATGGTGGTAGCGCAGGAGACCTGACTGCAGGCTCCCGCCGACCGCCCGGAAGGGCTCGACGGTCACCCCCCGGCTTCGCAGGGTCCGCACCATGGCCACCAGCACGGCGTGCTGGGTCCGGGTCCGACGGTCACAGAAGGGCAGGATGTCCTCGGCCTCGAGCGGGTCGGCCGCGCGGGCGAGCATGGTCAGCGCCGGCGTGTAGGTCGAGCGGCGGTTCCCAGATCGGGCCCGCCGGACCTCGCGGGGGCTGGGGCGGTGCCGGGCGACCGACGACAGGGCCCGGTGTTCGAGCAGACGGCTGGCGCGCAGGCCGTTGAAACGGGCCTTCCGCAGCGTGTCGTCGTCATAGGAGCGCGCCGAGATGGTGTCCACGGAGCGTCCGGCATCGCGGACGGCGAGCAGGGCGGCCACCAACACCCGGTTCTCGGGGATGTCGTAGGCCCGGGAAGGGGCGGCGCAGACGTAGACGTCGTTGCGACCAGGGCTGGAGGACCGGCACGAGAACGTCTCGGACCAGAGCACCGGTCCCCGCAACTCGCCCCGGCACTCCTCGGGCTGGTTGCTCATCGAGATGGACAGCGACCGGATCGTGTGCGGGGTGACCGACAGCAGGTGCTCGGCCTCGGTGCACGTGGCCAACATCGCCCCGGTGAGCTGCTTGACCACGTTGGGGGACAGGCCCAGGACCGAGTCCACCGCCTCGACCACGTTGAAGGGGCGGCGCAGGAGGTCCCAGAGCTCGTGGGTGGCCGTGCGCTCGCCGGGGGCGGGCTTCGGGTCCACGCCCGCGGGGGTCAGTGGCTCAGAGAGCGAGCTCGACACCCAGGACCTCGCCCATGGTCCGCTGGACCTCCGCCTGCTCGGGGGGGTCGAACAGGCCCTCGATCGTGCGGTAGAGCTTGGTTGCCCGGATGTCGTCGAACCCCTCGAACTGCGGGAGGAAGTAGGCGTAGAAGACCTCGTACAGCAGGCGGGAGGGGGTCGGACCGTCCTGGGAGCGGCGGGCGGCGTACTTGGCCGCGTCCAGGTAGACGGCGGGGCCGAGGTCGGTGAACTTCCGCAGGCAGAGGAGCTTGCTCACGATCACCCCCGGCCCGTCGAGGAGCCGCCGGTACGACTCGTCGTCGGGCGCGCCCACCTCGATGAAGGCGAAGCGACGCATGAGGGCGTACGACATCTCGAACAGGAGGTTCTTGTCGAAGACGTTCATCGTGGCCACGATCCGCCACTTGCTGGGCAGGCGGATGACGTCGGTGTGGGGCGGTGGGTCCACGCCGGCGGGCACGATCGACAGGGGGTTGGGCGTGCCCTTGCGCTTGAACGGCAGGACGACGGGCTGGCCGGAGAGCACGGTGAAGAGCTGGCCGAAGGCTCGGTCGAAGTTGGAGCGGTTGAGCTCGTCGATGACGAGCCAGCGCCCGCTCTCGATGGCGTCCACGAAGAGGCCCGGACGGAAGATGAGCCCCTCGGCGGTCGGCTGGAGGCCTCCGATGGTCTCGTAGGTCGTCCACTCCGTCGTGGCCGTGGTCGGCAGGTAGCCGGCGCAGAGCATCGCCCGCTGGGCGACTTCGGCGCCCATGTAGGCCAGCGTGGTCTTCCCGGTGCCCGGAGGCCCCGTGAGGATCACGTGCTTCCCGGAGTCGATCGCCGCGACGAACTGATCGAGCACGTGAGCGGGGAACATCATCCCCTGCGCGGCCGCGGTTCGTTCGAGCTCCTGTGCGGAGAAGGCACCCATTGCTTGTCCGGTCGGCCGAAAGCCCCTCTGCGTGAGCCAAACTGGCGCCCATGGCCGGAGAGTTCGACGACATCCGTCGCCGCTTGGAGGCGATCAGCGAGGAGATGGCCGATCTGGCCATCCAACGCCTGCAGGAGTCGATCGACGCCGGGGGCCAAGAACTGCCCGTCGACGAACGTCGCCTCACCCGGGCCCGCCGGGCCGTGGACAAGGCCGTCAACCTCCTCCAGGAGCCGGACGACTCCGCCTGGACCGCCGACTGAGTGCGCTCAGCCCCGAGGGGGGTCGTCGAGCGGAGGGGTGAGGGCAGGGGCGGAGTCGAGGTTGTTCAGGCGCTCGATGAGGGCGTGGAGCCGACCGAAGTGGCGGATGTCGAACTCCAGCGTCAGCCGAGCCAGGTCGAGATGGTCGTCGTCGACCACCTCCTCGGGGAGGGGCGGGACGCTCCGGATCTCGCTGCCGGGGCGCAGGAGGTCGCCGAACTCGTCGTTCAGGGCGGCGAGCTCGTCGTCGGTCGGGGGGTTGCACAACCGGACGACGAGGGTCTTGCCCACCCAGCGGATCGATCGGTAGTTGCGGTAGAAGCCGAGGACGGCGTCGACCGCGGCCTGCTCGTCGTCGGTGATGGTGACCAGGGAGAGGTCCTCGGCCGCGACGTAGCCCCCCGCCACCACGTGGTCGAGGACGAAGGCCCGCCAGCCCGTCCAGTAGGAGCCGCCCGGCTCGTCGAGGAAGACGATCGGGGTGGGCACCGACTTCCCGGTCTGCTGCAGCGTCAACAGCTCGAACGTCTCGTCCAGCGTCCCGAAGCCACCGGGAAGGCAGATGAAGCCCTGGGACTCCTTGACCAGCTCCAGCTTCCGGGTGAAGAAGTACTTCATCGAGATGAGCTTGGTGTCGCCCAGGATGAACTCGTTGGCCTCCTGCTCGAAGGGCAGGCGGATGTTCACGCCGAAGGACTTCTCGCGCCCGGCCCCCTCCAGACCGGCGGCCATGATCCCTGGGCCGGCACCCGTGATGACCATCCAGCCGCGCCGGGCCAGCTGATGGGCGACGTCACGGGCCGCCAGGTAGAGGGGGTCGTCGGCCAGGATCCGGGCCGAGCCGAAGATCGTGACCTTGGGCTCGTCCCGGTACGGGGCGAAGGCGTTGAACGCCACGCGCATCTCGGCCAGCACCGCGGCCGTGAGCTTGAGGTCGAGGCGGTCGCTGTCGTCGCCGGCCAGGAGGACGCCCGAGGCCAGGATGTCGAAGAGCAGGTCGCGGTCCTCGGCCGCCCCGGCGGCGGCGAGCAGGTCCTCGATCCGGCGGTCGATCTCGGCCGACCCGGTCTTGACCCTTCGGCTCACGGCTCCGTCAAGCCGGCGCGACCCGGCCGTAGAGGGTCGTGCGCTGCTCGAGGCGGCGGCCCAGCGGTTCGACGATCTCCCGGAAGTCGGCTTCCTCGAGGCCCTGGCCGTGTTCCGCTCCCGCGGCGCGGGAGATGTTCTCGTCCATCAGGGTCCCCCCGAGGTCGTTGACCCCGGCCTGCAGCAGCTGGCGGGCGCCGCCGACGCCGAGCTTCACCCACGAGGCCTGGATGTTGTCGATGAGCCCGTGGTAGGCGATGCGGCCGACGGCGTGCATGAGCACGACCTCCCGGAAGGTCGGGCCGCGGCGGGCCTTGTGCTGGAGGTACATCGGCGTGGCCATGTGCACGAAGGGCAGGGGGACGAACTCGGTGAAGCCACCGGTTTCCTTCTGCAGGTCCCGGGTGCGGACCAGGTGTCGGGCCCAGGACCGGGGCTGCTCGATGGCCCCGAACATGATCGTGATGTTGGAACGCAGGCCGACCCCGTGCGCGGTGCGATGGGCCTCGAGCCACTCCTCGCTGTTGATCTTGTCGGGGCAGAGCAGGGCGCGGACCTCGTCGTCGAGGATCTCCGCCGCCGTCCCGGGCAGCGTCTTCAGCCCGGCCTCCTGGAGCCGGACCAGGTAGTGCGCCAGGGGCTCGCCCAGGCGCCTGGCCCCCTCGGTCACCTCCAGGGCCGTGAAGCCGTGGATGTGCATCTCGGGGACGGCCTCGTGCACGGCCCGGGCCACGTCGATGTAGTACTCGCCGTCGAAGTCAGGGTGGATGCCGCCCTGCAGGCAGACCTCGGTCGCGCCCAGGTCGGCGGCCTCGCGGACGCGCAGGGCGATCTCGTCCAGGGTCAGCAGGTAGGGGTTGCCCCGCAGGTTCAACGACAACGGGCCCTTGGAGAACCCGCAGAACCGGCACTTGAACGTGCACACGTTCGTGTAGTTGATGTTGCGGTTGTGCACGAAGGTGACCACGTCACCGACGGCCTCCTGCCGGAGCTCGTCGGCCACCTCGGCCACGGCCGCCACCTCGGGGCCCCGGGCCGAGAACAGGGTGACGATCTCGTCCTCGCCCACCTCATGGCCGGCTCGCACCCCCCCGAGGATGGCGGCCACCGGTCCGGACGTCGTCTTCGTCGGCCGCGGGACGAGGACCGGCGGGGCCGTCCCGGCACCGGAGTACCACTGGTCGTCGCGGCCGAGGGCGTCGGCGTCGCTGTGGTCGAGGACGGGGAAGCGGAGGCCGTCGTCGAGCCAGCGCTCGGGCTCGAGGGCGAACTCGGGATAGACCGTCAGGCGGGGGGCCAGGACCCGACCGGCCGCCTCGGTCACCTCCCGGAGCCGCTCGACCGCGGGCCATGGGCGCTCCGGGTTCACGTGGTCGGCCGTCACGGGGGAGACGCCACCCCAGTCGTCGATGCCGGCGTCGAGCAGGCGCCCGAAGTCGTCGGACAGGTTGGGGGGCGCCTGCACGTGGATCTCAGGGGGCAGGACGAGCCGGGCCATGGCGATGGCCTCGAGGTAATCGTCCGGTGAGCAGGGGTCGGCCTTGTGCATCGCCGTGCCCACCTTGGGCAGGAAGTTCTGGACGATGACCTCCTGCACGTGGCCGTGCCGGCGGTGCGAGGCGGCGATGGCCTCCAGTGCCTCCAACCGGTCCTCCCGGGTCTCGCCGATGCCCACCAGGATCCCGGTGGTGAACGGGATCGCCAGCTCGCCCGCGGCCTCGAGGGTGGCAAGACGGCGCTCGGGCTCCTTGTCGGGAGATCCTTCGTGGGCCGGCACCGCGGCCAGGGTCTCGAGCATCATCCCCTGGGACGGGGCGACCCCCCGGAGCGCGGCCAGCTCGTCCCGGTAGAGCGCACCGGCGTTGGCGTGGGGCAGCAGGCGGGCCTCGCTGAGGACGAGGCGACACATGGCGACGAGATAGTCGACGGTCGAGGCGTAGCCGTGCCCGTCCAGCCACTCGCGGGCAGCCGGATAGCGCTCCTCGGGACGCTCGCCGAGGGTGAACAGGGCCTCGTGGCAGCCCGCCGCCTCGCCCGCCCGGGCGATCTCGAGGACCTGCTCAGGCGAGAGGTACGCCGCCTCGACCCGGGCCGGCGCCGTGGCGAAGGTGCAGTAACCACACCGGTCGCGGCACAAGCGAGTCAGGGGGATGAACACCTTGGGGGAATACGTCACCCGACGGCCGTGGGCCAGGTCACGCACCGCCGCGGCCTCGCTCATGAGGTCCGCCAGCGGCTGATCCAGGAGGGGGTTCGCCATTGCGCGGAACCCTACCGACCGATGCTTGCGTGGCGCGCTACCGTGCGCAGCGGCAAACGGGAGTCCGGCACACCGGGCTGAGAGGGAGGAACGCAGCCTCCGACCGTCGACCTGATCCGGTTCATACCGGCGGAGGGAGTGCTCGTTGCGCAAGGTGATCGGTCGGCTCCAGGTGCTGACCGACCTCGATGCCCCCGCTGATCCCCTCGTCGCGGTCGACGCCGCCCTCGCCGCCGGGGCCCCGGTCATCCAGGTCCGAGCGAAGGCCCTGACCGACCGGGCCCTCTTCGCGCTGGCCGAGGCCGTCGTCATGCGCTGCCGGGTCGCCGGCGCCACCAGCCTCGTCGACGACCGAGTCGACATCGCCTTGGCCACCGGCGCCGACGGGGTCCACCTCGGCGACGACGACCTGCCGGTCGACGTCGCCCGTCGCCTCCTCGGGCACGAGGCGATCATCGGGGCCACCGCCCGCGACGTCGCGGCCGGCCGGGCCCGGGTCGCCGAAGGGGCCGACTACCTCGGGGTGGGACCGACCTACGCCACGTCGACCAAGAGCGGCCTCCCGCCGGCCCTCGGCCCCACGGCCGTCGGGGCCGTGGCGAAGGCGGTGAGCGTGCCCGTGATCGCCATCGCCGGGATCACCCTCGAACGGGTGCCGGAGGTGCTGGCCGCCGGCGTCCACGGCGTCGCGGTGGTCGGCGCGGTGAGCCGGGTCGACGACCCGGGGCGGGCCACCGCCGACCTCCTGGCCGCCATCGAGGCTGTGCTGTGAGCGGGGCCGGGAGCGACATCGTCGTCATCGGGGGCGGTGCCATCGGCCTGGCCTCGGCCTGGCGCCTGGCCCAGGGCGGATTGTCGGTCACCGTCTGCGATCCCGACCCGGGGAGCCAGGCCACCCACGCTTCCGCCGGGATGCTCGCTCCGGTCACCGAGGCCCACTACGGCGAGGACCGGCTCCTGGCCCTCAACCTGGCGGGGGCCCGGCGGTGGGCCGACTTCGCCGCCGAGCTGGAGGCCGAGTCCGGCCGCCCGGTCGGCTACCGGACCTGTGGCTCACTGGTCGTGGCCTTCGATGCCGACGACGCCGCCGTGCTCGAGGACCTGGCCCGGTACCTGGACCGACTGGACCTGCCGGCCGAGCTCCTCAGCGGTTCGGGGGCCAGGGCCGTCGAACCCGGGCTCGCCCCGGGCGTGCGGCGGGGCCTTCACGTGCCTGGTGACCACCAGGCCGACAACCGCCTGCTCTCCGCCGCCCTCCTGGTGGCGCTGGCCGACCGGGGCGTCACCCTCGTCCACCAAGCCGTCGACCGCATCGAGGTCGCCGGCGGGCGGGTGGAGGGTGTCGCGCTCGCCGATGGCTCCCGCGTTGCCGCCGAGCGGGTGCTCCTCGCCGCGGGCTGCTGGTCCGGGCAGATCGGCGGTGTCCCGAACGGGACCCTGCCCCCGGTGCGCCCGGTGAAGGGCCAGATCCTCCGCGTCCAGGGCCCGGTGGGCGATCCGGTCCTCCGAGGGAACGTCCGCGGCCTGGTCCGAGGCCGCTCGCTCTACCTCGTCCCGCGGGCCAGTGGCCGCATCGTGGTCGGCGCCACCGTGGAGGAGCAGGGCTTCGACACCCGCGTCACCGTTGAAGGCATCCATCGCCTCCTGCATGACGCCGCCGTCCTCGTGCCCGGCCTGCTCGACCTCGAGTTGGCCGAGATCGGCGCCGGCCTGCGTCCCGGCTCCCCCGACAACGAGCCCGTGGTCGGGGCCACACCCGTCGAGGGCCTGATCGTGGCCACCGGGCACCACCGCAACGGGATCCTGCTCACCCCGGTGACCGCCGACGCTGTCGCCGGCCTGTTCGCGGTCGGGCCCACGGTCCCCGAGATCGCCGGCTTCGGTCCGGAGCGCTTCGCCGCGAGGTCGACCCCATGACCACGGTGACCGTCAACGGCCAGACCGAGGACGTGGGGGAGGGGACCACGGTCGCCGACCTCGTGGCCCGCCACCGCCCGTCGCCCCGAGGCGTGGCCGTGGCCCGCAACGAGGAGGTCGTTCCCCGGAGCCAGTGGGACACCACGGCGGCCGCCGAAGGCGATCGCTTCGAGATCCTGACCGCGGCCCAGGGAGGCTGACCGTGGACCTCTCCGCCGAACCTCTGAAGATCGCCGACCGGGAGCTCGGGTCTCGGCTCGTCCTCGGCACCGGCGGCGCCCCGAGCCTCGACGTCCTGGAGCGCGCCGTGTTGGCGTCGGGCACGGAGCTGGTGACCGTGGCCCTGCGTCGGATCGACCCACAGGCCCCAGGCTCGGTCCTGGAGGTGCTCGACCGCCTCGGCGTGGCCGTGCTGCCCAACACCGCCGGCTGTTACACCGCGACCGAAGCCGTGCGCACCGCCCGGTTGGCGCGGGAGGCCTTCGAGACCGACTGGGTGAAGCTGGAGGTGATCGGCGACGAGCGCACGCTGCTGCCCGATCCGGTGGAGCTGGTGGGCGCCGCCGAGCAGCTCGTCGACGACGGCTTCACCGTGCTCGCCTACACCACCGACGACCCCATCCTGGCCCGCCGGCTCGAGGACCTGGGTTGTGCCGCGGTCATGCCCCTGGGCTCGCCGATCGGGAGCGGGATGGGCATCAACAACCCCTACAACATCGCGCTGATCGTGGATCAGGCGGCGGTCCCGGTGGTCCTCGATGCCGGCGTGGGCACGGCCTCCGACGCCGCCCTGGCGATGGAGCTGGGCTGCGACGCGGTGCTGCTGGCATCGGCGGTCACCCGGGCGCAGGACCCGGTCGCCATGGCCCGCGCCATGCGCCACGCCGTGGCCGCCGGCCGCCTGGCCCGGGGCGCCGGCCGCATCCCCCGCCGCCACTACGCCGACCCCTCCACGTCCGACGAGGGGCGGCCCGACCTGCTCGGCCCTGATCCCCTGTGAAGCTCCTGGTGCTCACCGATCGCCAGCAGTCGGCCGCGGCCGGGCGGGACCTGATCGAGACGGTGGTCGAGGTGGTGGCCGCGGGGGCCCCGACGGTGCTCTTCCGGGAAAAGGACCTGCCTGTCGACGAGCGGAGGGCGCTGGGGGAGCGGGTGGCCGAAGCCTGCGCGACGGCGGGGGTGGAGCTCACCGTCGCCTCGGATCCGGCGTTGGCCCGGATGCTCGGCGCCGGGACCGTCCACCTGGCGGCCGACGACCCCTGGCTCGGCCAGGGCGACCTCGCCATCGGCCGGTCCTGTCACTCGGTGACCGATCTGGCCGATGCCGGCACCCATCGTGCGGACTACGCCACCGTCTCGCCCGTCTTCGCCACGACGAGCAAGCCGGGCTACGGGCCCCCCCTCGGCCTGGTCGGGTTGCGGGCGCTGGCCGCCCACAACCGCGTGCCGGTGTTCGCCCTCGGCGGTGTCGGCCCCGACGACGTCGGGGTCTGCCTCGCCGCCGGGGCAACCGGCGTGGCCGTCATGGGCGCCGTCATGGGCGCGGCCGACCCCGGAGCGGTGGTCCGCCAGCTGCTCGAGCAGGACCGGATCCCGTGACTCCGCCCGTCGCCCTCACCATCGCCGGCTCGGACTCCGGCGGCGGCGCCGGCATCCAGGCGGACCTCAAGTCGTTCGCCGCCCTCGGGGTCTTCGGTACCTGCGCCATCACCGCGGTGACGGCACAGAACACCCAGGCCGTGACCCGGGTCGACGTGCTGGACCCGCTGGCCGTCGAAGCCCAGATCGACGCCGTGCTGGCCGACCTCCCGGTCGCCGCGGTCAAGACCGGGATGCTGGCCACGGCCGAGATCGTCGAGCTGGTGGCCCGTCGGGCCGCCGCCGGGGACCTGCCCCACCTGGTCGTCGACCCGGTCATGGTGGCGAGCAGCGGGGACCGGCTCCTCGACGAGGACGCCGAATCGGCGTACCGAGATCTGCTCTTTCCCCACGCCGAGGTCATCACGCCGAACCTGTTGGAGGCTGCGGTCATTGTGGGACGCCCCCTGACCACTGCCGATGACGCCGCGGCAGCCGCCCACGAGTTGGCCGCGGAGGGCACGGCGTGGGTCGTGGTCAAGGGCGGCCATCTCGATGGTGACGCCACCGACGTCGTGGTCCACCGTGGTGAGCTGACTCGGCTGACCAGCCCGCGCGTCGCCACCGCCAACGTGCACGGGACGGGCTGCTCGTTCGCCTCGGCCGTCGCCGCCGGGTTGGCCCAGGGTCACGCGCCCGCCGACGCCCTGGAGCTGGCCAAGGCGTTCATCGACCGCGGGGTCCGCGGCGGCGCGGCCTGGCGGCTCGGTGGTGGTCACGGGCCGATCGACCACTTCGGATGGGAGCAGCCCTCATGATCACCACCACCGCCGCCATCGTGGCCCTCGTCGGCACCCTGGCGGCGCTCGCGTACATCGCCCATGGGGCCGGCAGCGGCAAGAGCCTGGACGTGTATCTGACCGCCCGGGACAGCCAGTCCACGATCAGATTGGCGCTGGCGTTCCTGGCCTCTGGGCTCGGCGCCTGGATGCTCTTCGCCCCGCCCGAGGTGGGCCAGTACATCGGGGTGCTGGGCGTGATCGGCTACGCCGTCGGCGGGGCGCTGCCCTTCGTGGCCTACGCGTGGCTCGGGCCGAAGATCCGTGACGCCGCCCCCGACGGCGTGACCCTGACCGACTGGGTCCGTCAGCGCTTCGGTCGTGCCGCCCAGACCTGGGTCGGCGTGGTCTCGGTCTTCTACATGTTCATGTTCATCACCGCCGAGCTCACCGCCATCGGCGACGTGTTCGACCTGCTCGCCGGTATCGATCCGTGGGTGCCGATCGTCCTGACGGCGGGGGTCACCGCCGCCTACACGGCGTGGGGTGGCCTGCCCGCCTCCCTGCGCACGGACTACGTGATCAGCACGATGGTCCTCGTGCTCGTCGGCATCGCCATGGCCGCCATTCTCGTCCACGTCGACGACCCGCTGGCCAAGGCCCAGGACGCGGGCCTGACCGCCTTCTCCCGGGCCGGCTGGGAGAGCATCCTCGTGTTGAGCATCGCCATCACCGCCGCCAACCTGTTCCACCAGGGCTACTGGCAGCGGACGTGGTCGGCGGAGAGCTCCAAGGTGCTGACCCGAGCCGGGTACGGCAGCGCCGTCCTGAGCTTCCTCGTGCTCCTGCTCTTCGGAGTGATGGGCATGATCGCGGGGGGCGTGGCCATCGCCGAGGGCGTCGAGCCCTCGCCCGTGCCCTTCTTCTTCCTCCTCGACGGCCTGCCCGAGGTGGTCATCTTCCTCGTGGCCGTGATGTCCGTGGCGCTGGTCGCCTCCAGCGTGGACAGCCTCCAGAGCGCGCTGGCGGCGACGATGGCCCGGGACCTGACCGACCGACGGTTGACCCTCTACGGGGCAAAGATCGTGACGGTCGTGCTGACCGTGCCCGCCGTGTTGATCGCCCTGAAGGGCTACGACATCCTCCGCCTGTTCCTCATCGCCGACCTGGTGGCGGCGGCCACCGTGGTCCCGGTGTTCCTCGGCCTCCGGCGGCCTGCGTCGAGCGCGTCGGTCGTCGTCGGCTCACTGGCGGGGCTGGCCTCGGTCGTGGTGCTCGGCGTGGTCCAGGAGAGCACGCTCCAGGGCGGCATCGACCAGCTGACGGTGGCCAGCTCGCCCGACCTCGACATGGGCGCCTTCATCATCGCCCCCCTCGTCTCCGGACTGGTGGCCGAGGCCTTCGTCCGCCTGTCCCCGAGGCAACCGACGCCGGTCAGCTGACCTGAGCGGCCGCCTCGCGGTCGACCAGCCAGACGACCTGCTCGGCCCGGATGCGGGATGCCGGGGTCTCGCCCGCCACGGTGCGGGCCAGGGCGTCTGCCTTGTCGGCTCCACTCACAGTGACGAGGGCGAGGCGGGCCCGTTCGATGCCGCTGAAGGTCAGCGTCTCCCGGGGATGGGCGTTGGCTCCCGTGGGGTCCTCGTTCATGACCACCAGGCGACCGGGATCGGCGTCCAGGGCCGCCGAACCGGGGAAGAGGGAGGCGGTGTGGCCGTCGGCGCCGAGACCGAGGTGGAGCACGTCGACCTGGCCGAGCTCGCCCACCAGCTGGTGGTAGCGGTCCGGGCCGTCCTCGCAGCGCATCGGGTAGTTGGCGTTGACCGCCCCCACGTTCTCGAGCAGGGCCTCGCGGACGAGGCGGTAGTTCGAGTCCGCGTGGTCGAGGGGCACGCAGCGCTCATCGCCCCAGTAGACGTCCACTCGCCACCAGTCGATCTGGGCCCCGCCGGCTTCGGCCAGGGCCTCGTAGCAGGTGCGAGCCGTCTGGCCGCCGGAGAGGAACAGCGAGAAGAACTCCGAGGGGCGGGCGAGGAAGGCCTCGATGACGCGCTCGGCGAACTCCGCCGCCACGCTGTCCACGACCACCAGCTCCCCGAACACCGCCCCGACGTTAGGCGACGGGGTCACCGCGTCAGGCGCTGAGCTGCTCCGCCTTGGTGCCCAGCGTGCCGAGGAGCTCGTCGAAGGCCTTCTCGAACGCGGCCACGCCCTCGTCTTCGAGGCGCTGGCCCACGTCCTCCATGTCGACCCCGACCGCTTCGATGGCGTCCAGGACCGCCCGCGCCCCGGCGGGGTCGGCGTCGATGGTCCGGGCGACGGTGCCGTGGTCCTCGAAGGCCACGAGGGTGGCGTCGGGGACGGTGTTGACCGTCTCCGGGCCGATGAGGGAGTCGACGTACAGGATGTCGGGGTAGGCCGGGTTCTTGGTCGAGGTCGAGGCCCACAGCGGACGCTGGACCCGCGCGCCCCGTGCGGACAGCGCCTCCCACCGGGGTCCCCCGAAGGTGGCCACGAAGATGTCGTAGGCCACCTGCGCCTGGGCCACGGCGGCCTTGCCTCGCAGGGCCAACGCCTCGGGCGTCCCGATCTCGTCGAGGCGCCGGTCGACCTCGGTGTCGACTCGGCTGACGAAGAAGGAGGCCACGCTGCTGACCGGATGGAGGTCGCCGTCGTAGGCCTCGAGACCGCTGATGTAGGCCTCCATGACCTCCTCGTAGCGACTCAGCGAGAAGATCAGGGTCACGTTGATGCTGTGGCCCTCGGCGATCATCTGGCGGATCGCCGGGATGCCCTCGGCCGTGCCCGGGATCTTCACGTAGAGGTTGGGCTCGGCGATGCGCTGATGGAGCTCGCGGGCTGCGGCGACGGTGCCGTCGGTGTCCCGGGCCAGTGACGGGGCCACCTCGACCGACACGAAGCCGTCCAGTCCGTCGCTGGTGTCGTAGACCGGCCGCAGGATGCGCAGGGCGTCCTCGATGTCCTGCACCACGAGGGCCCAGTAGGCATCATCGATGCTCTGGCCGGCCAGCTCGGCCAACTGCTGGTCGTAGTCCTCACCGGTGCCCATGGCCTTCTGGAAGATGGAGGGGTTCGAGGTGATGCCCCGGATGCCCTTGTCGACCCAGGCCTGCAGCTCACCCCCGGTGATCCAACCTCGCCGGAGGTTGTCGAGCCAGGGACTCTGCCCCTGCTCGGTGCACAGACGCTGGAGCTTGGTCGTCATCGGGATGCCTTTCGGTCAGGCGAGCAGGCGGCGGGCCGACTCGGCCACCGCCTCGGGGTTGAAGCCGAGCTTGTCCATGGCCACCGCGCCAGGGGCCGACGCCCCGAAGCGATCGAGGCCGTGGGCGGCGTCCACCCATCGGTCCCAGCCCATCGTGACGCCGGCCTCCACGGAGAGCGCCGGCGTCCCCGGGGACAGGACCGCGTCGCGGTAGGCGAGGTCCTGGGCGGCGAAGAGATCCCAGGAGGGCATCGACACGACACGGCACGCCGTGCCCTCGGCGGCCAACAGCTCGGCGGTGGCGACGCACAGGGACACCTCACTGCCCGTCCCGACCAGGACGAGGTCGACGGGGTCGGCGGGGTCGGCGAGCACGTAGGCCCCCTTGTCCAGGGCCCCGCCCGCCGTGCCCTCGAGCACCGGCAGGTCCTGCCGGGTCAGGATCAGGGCGACCGGACCGTCGTGGTCGACGGCGATGCGCCACGCCGCCGCGGTCTCGTTCGCGTCCGCCGGACGGATGAGGCACAGGTCGGGGATGGCCCGCAGCGCGGCGAGGTGCTCCACCGGCTGGTGGGTCGGGCCGTCCTCGCCGAGCCCGATGGAGTCGTGGCTCCACGAGTAGACGACGTGGGCCCTCGAGATCGCGGCCAGTCGGACCGACGGCCGCATGTAGTCGCTGAACACCAGGAAGGTGCCGCCGAAGGGGATGACCCCGCCGTGGAGGGCCATGCCGTTCATGACCCCACCCATGGCGTGCTCGCGGATGCCCCAGTGGATCTGGCGCCCGTCGCGGTGGTCCCGGTCGAAGACCGTGGCGTCCTTGATCTCCGTGCCGGTGTTGCCGGTCAGGTCGGCGCCACCGCCCACCAGCCCGGGAACGGTGTCGAGCACCGCGTTCAGGCAGGCGGCGCTGGCCTTGCGGGTGGCGACCTTGTCGCCGGCGTCCCACGTGGGCAGGGCGTCGTCCCAGCCGGTCAGGCCTCGCCCGGTCAGGCAGGCGTCGACCACCTCGCGGTCGGACCGATCGGCCAGGCGCTTGTCCCAGGCTTCCCGGTTCGCCCGGCCTCGGCGCCCCGCCGACCGGTAGAGGTCCAGGACCTCGTCGGGCACCCAGAAGGGCTCATCGGGCAGGCCGAGGATCTCCTTGGTGACGCGGATCTCGTCCTCGCCCAGCGGGTTGCCGTGGGCGTCGGCGGTGTCGGTGAACTTGGGGGAGGGGTAACCGATGTGGCTGCGCAGGAGCAGGAACGACGGGGCGTCCTCCACGGCCATCGCCCGGCGCAGCCCGGCCTCGAGGGCGTCACAGTCGTTGGCGATCTCGCCGAGGTCCTCGACGTGCCAGCCGTAGGCCTCGAACCGCTTGCCGGCGTCGTCGGACAGCGACAGCTCCGTCGGGCCGTCGATGGAGATGTGGTTGTCGTCGTAGACGTAGACCAGCCGGCCCAAGCCGAGGTGGCCGGCGAGCGACGCCGCCTCGTGGGAGATGCCCTCCTCGAGGTCACCGTCGGAGCAGATGACGAAGGTGTGGTGATCGCAGAGCCCGGGGCCGAAGCGGGCCCGCAACCACTCCTCGGCCACCCCCATGCCCACGCCGTTGGCCACGCCCTGGCCGAGCGGGCCGGTCGTGACCTCGACGCCCGGCGTGTGGTTGCGCTCCGGATGACCCGGCGTCCGGCTCCCGTACTGCCGGAACTGGCGCAGGTCCTCGAGCTCCAAGCCGAACCCGGTGAGGTAGAGCATCGAGTAGAGCAGGATCGACGCGTGCCCCGCCGACAGGACGAAGCGGTCGTGATCGGGCCAATCCGGCGCTTCGGCGTCGTAGTCCATGACCCGGGTCCACAGCACGTGGGCCAGCGGGGCCAACGCCATGGCCGTGCCCGGGTGTCCCGAGTTCGCCGCCTGTGGCCCGTCCATCGACAGGCCCCGGATGACGTTGATCGCCTGCTCTTCGAGGTCCAAGCCAGCCTCCCCAGCCATGTGGAGGCGACCCTACCCAGCGGGCCTGCGCCAGCGACAGACCCTTTGGGGAGCCGAGGGGTGATCGAGCCCACAGCCGACCCGATGGCCGGAGGCTCAGCCGTCGAACAGGACGACCGACGCCGTGTAGCCGTGGACGAAGTTGCGGCCGCCGACCGGACCCAGCTCGCCGGCGCAGAACATCCCCGCCACCGCGCCCTGGCCGACCTGATCGTGGACCAGACGGGCGTCGTGGTCGGGCTCGTCGAAGAGGTTGCGACCGCGACCGTTGCAGGTGAAGACGAGGGCGGCCCGGCCCTGCTGGCCGGCCAGCAGGTGGCGCAGGTCCTCATCGGCGCTGTCGGCGTCGCGGACCTGGAACTGCACCGTCGAGCCGACCTCCGCGGTGGCGCCGATGGTGATGTCGCCTTCGTGCGGATCGGCACCCATGACGTTGCAGATCAGGAAGTCGCCCCGGCCGAAGGAGTCCTGTTGCTCGTCGATGACCCGGCCCATGTGGAGCCCCTCCTGCACGAGGGCCCGGTCGCCGGGCGGGAGGGCGGCCACGATGTCCCGCAGGCGGTCCAAGGCCGGCACCCCGGCGAGGTCGTGGATGACGTTGTCGGTGGCCCGGGTGACCACATAGGCCTGGCCGACCGGACGGCAGCCCTGGGAGACCACGGTGCCCGACACGACGCCCGCGTCGAGGAGCACGCCGACGGCGCCGTTGTCGAACACGGCGTCGTCGAGGACCAGCCGGTTCCCACCCGGGGCCCGACCGGTCGAGGCCAGGCCCCCGACCACCTCCACGGTCGGCGCCTTCGCCCGGAGACGGTCGAGCATGCCGTCGGTCGGGATGCTGAAGGGGTCGGCCAGCAGGAGGAGGACCCGGGGGGTGGCGGCCTCGGCGGGCAGGCCGGTGAGGGCCCACCCACCGTTGAGACGCTGGGTCTCCAACCGGACCGGCTCGACCGGGCCGACGTTGCCGGCCCAGAGGCTGATGGCCGGTCGGTCCTCGACCTCGCGCCCGCCACCGACGATCGATGAGGCCGTCACCCCGATCAGGGCCCCGGGGCGCAGGGCGGTGCGCACCGTCGCGGCGATCTCGGCCATCAGGCCCAGGTGGGCCGCGCTCACGAAGAGCACGGCCAGATCGGGGGCCTCGCCCACCTGCTCGAGGACCTCGCCCACCACCTCGCCCGCGGCCTGCGTGGTCAGCGGGTGTTCGGAGATGGCGGCGCCGAAGTTCATGACCCTGGCGGCGCCAGCATCGTGTAAGGCACGTTGAGCACCGGGCCCTGGTCGACGCGGCACCGGGCCACGACCGTCCCGTAGTCCTCGAAGTCGATCTCACCCCGCACGAGGCGCTGGGTGAACTTGCCCGGCTCCACCTCGAGGGGTTGAACGTTGCGGGCCAGCTGCTCACCGTCCCGCTCGTAGACGACCTCGAGCACGCCGGCACCCGCCTCGTCGGGGGCACACCGGATGATCACCGAGAGGTGCGGGGCCCAGGTGAGGGGGAGGGGTGAGGGGGCCACGGCCGAGAACTGGACCCCGGTCAGGTCGATGCGGGAAGCCCCGCCTTCGGCCGGCCGCAGGTCGACGTTGTCCACGAACAAGGCGGAGAGGATCTCCACGTCGGGGACGGTAGCGAGTCGGTCCCACGGCGCGTCCGGGTCGGTTCGGGTGAGACTTCGCCCACCCTGTCGATTCCGGAGCCGGTCGTTCGTAGACGGGGCAGGAACCGGTGCCGTGCCGGATCCCCAGCAAAGGAGACACCGATGACGCAGTACATGCTGTCCGTGCACCACGACCCCGTCGATGACGCCCGCATGGCGGCCATGACGCCCGACGAGATGCAGGCGACCTTCGAGGCCGTCGACGCCGTCAACACCGAGCTGATGGCGGCCGACGCTTGGGTCTTCGGTGGCGGCCTCCACGACAAGGAGGCCACGACGACGGTCCGGCTGAAGGACGGCGACACCCTCGTCACCGACGGCCCGTTCGCCGAGACCAAGGAGTACCTGGGTGGGTTCTGGGTCATCGAGGCCGCGGACCTGGACATGGCCCTGGACTGGGCCAAGAAGGCCGCCGTGGCCTGTGGCGGCGACGTCGAGGTCCGCCCCTTCCAGGACGAGCCCGAGGCCTGAGGCCCCGGACCGATGGTCCAGGACGTCGACCTCGACGGGGTCTTCCGCCAGGAACGGGGCGCGGTCGTGGCCACCCTGATCCGCCTCTTCGGTGACATCGACGTCGCCGAGGAGGCGGTCCAGGAGGCGTTCCTGGTGGCGGCCGAGCAGTGGCCGGTGAAGGGCGTTCCCCCGAACCCAGGGGGCTGGATCCTGACCACGGCCAAGAACCGTTCGATCGACCGGTTCCGGCGCGAGTCGACCCGTCACGACCGCCACGTCCAGGCCCATCAGCTCCACGAGACCGACGAGCCCCCCGAGGAGACCGGACCCGTGCGTGACGATCGCCTCCGGCTGATGTTCACCTGCTGCCACCCGGCCCTGGCCACCGAGGCCCAGGTCGCCCTCACGCTCCGCCTCCTCGGCGGCCTCGAAACCGGGGCCATCGCCAAGGCCTTCCTCGTGCCCGAGCCGACGATGGCCCAGCGCCTGGTCCGGGCCAAGCGCAAGATCCGGGACGCCAAGATCCCCTACCGGGTGCCAGGCGACGCCGAACTGCCGGACCGCCTGCGTCCGGTGCTGGCCGTCGTCTATCTGATCTTCAACGAGGGGTACACCGCCAGCGAGGGCGAGGAGTTGGGCCGGGAGGACCTGGCGGCCGAAGCCATCCGTCTGGCCCGCCTACTGGCCGACCTGATGCCCGATGAGCCCGAGGTCCACGGCCTGCTGGCCCTGCTCCTGCTCACCGAGTCCCGCCGACCCGCCCGCACCGCGGCCGACGGATCCATCGTCCTCCTTGCCGATCAGGACCGCGACCTCTGGGACCCCGATCTGGCCGCCGAGGGGCGGGCCATCGTCGCCGCCTGCATCCGCCGAGGCCTGCCCGGCCCGTACCAGATCCAGGCCGCCATCAACGCCGTCCACAGCGAGGCCGGGTCCGCGGCCGACACCGACTGGGCCCAGATCCTGGCCAACTACGACCATCTCCTCAGACTGAACCCGAGTCCCATCGTGGCCCTCAACCGGGCCGTCGCTGTGGCCGAGGTCGACGGGCCGGCCGCCGGCCTGGCCGAGGTCGACGGCCTCGACCTCGACGGGTACCACCTGTTCCACGCCACCCGGGCCGACCTCCTGGTCCGCCTCGACCGCTCCGATGAAGCCGGCGCCGCCTACGACCGGGCCCTCGCCGTCGTGAGCAACGAGACCGAACGCCGCTTCCTCGCGGGCCGACGGGCAACGTTGGCCTGACGGGCTGGGCCAACCGACGCACGGAGGAGGTCGGCGGGCCCGCGCTCCGCCTCATCAGCCAACCTTCGGCAGGACTCGACCCCCCCGGTGACTGACGCCGAGCGTTCGACGGCTGCCGCCAACCGTCGGCAGGACTCGACCCCTACAGCCGGTGATGCCGAAGGTTGCGCACACTCCTTCCGTGCCATCGGTTCGTCCAGCCCGATGGGTGTCAGTCGAGCAGGGGCCGGCCGGCGATCCAGACCTGGGCCACCTGGAGGTCGGCGTCGAGAGCGATGACATCGGCGCGGGCCCCGACGGCCAGGACGCCCCGGTCGGCCTCGCCCATCACCCGCGCCGGGTTGGTGGATGCGGCGCGGACGGCGTCCACGAGGTCCACGCCGACGACCTGCACGAGGTTGCGCACGGCCTGGTCCATCGTCAGCGCACTGCCGGCAATCGTCCCGTCAGGCAGCCGCGGCGCGCCCTCGACCATCCCCATGCCCTGATCCCGCGCCCACGCCGACTGCCAGGCCACGGCGTCGGTGACGAGGACGACCCGTTCAGCGGGCTTGGCCCGGAAGGCGACGGCAAGGGTGACCGGGTCGACGTGGACCAGGTCGGCGATCAGGGACACCGTCAGCCGGTCGTCGGCGAGGGCGGCACCGACCGGACCGGGGGAGCGGGCCCCGACCGTGCCCGAGGCGTTGAACAGGTGGGTGAACAGCGAGGCTCCGGCGTCGGCCGCGGACCGGACGACGTCGGGCTCGGCCACGGTGTGGCCCAAGGCCACGACCACATCCCGCCCCACGAGCGCCCGCACGAGGTCGATCGCCCCCGGTGCCTCGGGGCCGACGGTCATGAGCCCGACGACCGGATCCAGGGCCGCCACCCAGCCGAGGTCAGAGGCGACCACCAGGGCGTCGGGGTGAGCTCCGTGGCGGTCGCCGAGGAAGGGGCCCTCGAGGTGCGCCCCGAGGATCGCCGGCCGAGGACCTTCCCGCCCGGCCGCCGCCGAGATCCGGGCCAGCGGTTCGGCGTAGTGGTCCAGGGGGGCGCTCACCAGGGTCGGGCACCATGCGGTCACACCCTGGGCGACCAGGGCCGCGTCCAGCAGTGACCAGTCGTCGCCCTCGGCCCGGGCCACGTCGAGGGCGCCGATGCCGTTGACCTGGAGGTCGACGAAACCCGGCACCAGCGTCCACTCGGGCAACCCGCCGTCGGCCAGCGGACGAACCGCGGTGAAGCGGCCGTCGACCACCTCGAGCTCGGTGGGGCCGCGCCGCCCGTCGGCCAGGACGGACGCCGCGGCCCGGATCCTCGAGTGCATCCTCGGACGCTACCGACCGGCCCTGAGGCGGGCCGGAAACCGATGCCTCCGGGGGACGCGGGTGGGCCGGTGTACCGTCAGGGCATCGTGTCCGAGTCAGCGCTACCCCTTTCGCGCCGGGACGAGATCCTCGTTGCCGCTGAAGAGCTGTTCGCCCAGAACGGCTTCGCGGGCACCTCCCTGAACGACATCGCCGAGACCGTCGGCATCCGGCGGCCCACCGTCCTGCACTACTTCGCCTCCAAGGAGACCCTCTACCGAGAGGTCTTCGAGCGGGCTCTGAGCGAGTGGTACGAGCGGGTCCAGGCCGCCACCGGTGAGCCCACGGTGGGCTGGGATCGGGTCGACGGTGTCATCACCGCCGGCTTCGAGTTCTTCAAGGAGAACCCCCACTTCGTGCGCATCGTGCGCCGGGAGTTCCTGGAGGGCGCCTCCCACCTCGGCATGGACCTCGGCGAGGCCCTGCGGCCCATGTTCCAACGGGCCGCGGCCTTCTTCCGGCGGGAGATGGAGGCGGGCCACTTCCGCGAGCACGACCCCGAACAGGTCCTGCTCACCGGGTACGGCGCCCTGCTCAGCTACTTCGCCGACGCCCCCGTACTGGTCGGGATGCTCGGTCGGGACCCGCTCGGCGACGACGCCCTCGACGCCCGGCTCGACCACGTGCGCAAGTTCTTCCGCGCCGCCCTCGAGCCCTGAGCCGACCTCGACCGCAGGCCGGGCGGTCCTGCGAACCCTGATCCAGGCCGTACCGTTCTCGCCCGTGTCCGGCACCCGCACCCTGCCCGAGGACGAGTCCAAGCGCCTGCTGGCGGGCTACGGCGTCCCGTTCGCCACCGAGATCGTCGCCGCCGACGTCGCCGCCAGCGTGGCCGCCGCGACCGAGATCGGCTTCCCGGTGGTGGCCAAGCTCAACGGCGCGGGCATCGCCCACAAGACAGAACGGGGGCTGGTCCGGCTGAGCCTGTCCGATGCGGAGGCGGTCGAGACCGCGGCCGCCGAGCTGCTGGCCGCGGCGCGCCCCGAGGACGGCACCGTCTCGGTGCTGATCGCCCCGTTCCTGAAGGCCAACCGGGAGCTGATCGCCGGCATCCACCGCGACCCCCAGTTCGGCCCGACGGTGATGCTGGGCATCGGCGGGGTCCTGGCCGAGGCCCTCGCCGACGTCGCCTTCCGGCTGGCTCCGATCGAGCGGGTCGACGCCGCCGACATGGTGGACCAGCTCCGTACCCGAGCCCTGCTGGGCGAGGTCCGGGGCGAGCCGGCCGTGGACCGGACCGCGGTCGAGGACGTCCTGCTCGCCCTCTCCGCCCTCGCTGTCGAGCGGGACGACGTGGCTTCGGCCGACCTGAACCCCCTGCTCGTCGTCGACGGGAAGCCGATCGCCGTCGACGCCCTCGTCGAGGTGACGTCATGAGCGAGCGGGACCCCTTCCTGGCCCTCTTCGAGCCTCGCGGGATCGTGGTCGCGGGAGCGTCGACGCACCCCGGCAAGTTCGGGTTCGTGGCCCTCCACAACATCCTCAGCGCCGGCTACCAGGGCAAGGTCTTCGCCACCAACCGGGAGGGGGCCGAGGTCCTCGGCGTCCCGACGGTTGCCGACATCGACGATCTCCCGGACGGCGAGATCGACCTGGTCTTCGTCTGCACGCCGGCCGCGGCCAACCCCGCCCTGCTCCGAGCCTGCGCGACCAAGGGCATCCGGGCCGCCTTCGTGGCCTCGGCCGGCTACAGGGAGGCCGGCCCCGAGGGACGGCAGGCGGAGGAGGAGCTGGTGGCCCTGGCCACCGAGCTCGGGATCCTGCTGGTTGGCCCCAACGGCCAGGGCCTGATCTCCACACCGGTGGACCTCTGCGCCCAGATCGTCGCCCCGTACCCACCCGCCGGCCGCATCGCCATCGCCAGCCAGTCGGGCAACTTCGTGTCATCGTTCATGAACTGGGCCCAGCTCTCCGGGATCGGCGTGAGCCGGGCTGTCAGCGCCGGCAACTCCGCGGCGGTCGACGTGCCCGACTTCCTCGAGTTCTTCGCCCGCGATCCGGCGACCGCCGTCGGCTTGTCCTACGTCGAGGGGATCGAGGACGGCCGTTCGTTCTACGACCGGACCCGCGGCGTGGTCGCCCAGAAGCCGCTCGTGGTCGTGAAGGGTGGGGCCACCTCCAGCGGGGCGGCCGCGGCGTCGAGCCACACCGGCGCCCTGGCCGCCGACGACGCGGTGTTCGACGGCGCCTGCCGCCAGGCCGGCATCACCCGAGCCGCCACCATCGAGGAGGCGTACGAGGCGGCGGCCACCTTCGCCACCCAGCCCCTGCCCAAGGGACCGCGGGTCGCCGTCTACACGACCGCAGGGGGCTGGGGCGTGGTCACCGCCGACGCCATCGCCCGCTCCAGCCTCGAGCTGCTGACCCTGCCCGACGACCTGAAGGCCGAGATCGACCAGCACCTGCCGCCCCGTTGGAGCCGCAACAACCCGATCGACCTGGCGGGGAGCGAGACCCGTGACACCATCCCCCAAGTGATGGAGATCGTTGTCAACCACCGCGACGTCGACGCCGTCATCTTCCTCGGTCTCGGCATCCAGTCGAACCTGGCCCGCATGGAGCGCGAGGGCCGCTTCTACCCGGACCACGGCCTCGAGCGCATCGTCGAGTACCACGAGCGTCAGGACGCCCGATTCGCCGAGGCCGCGGCGGAGCTGTCCGAGGCCTCGGGCAAGCCGATCCTGACCGCCACAGAGCTGGCGGTGTCCGACCCCACCAACGCCGGTCCGGCGGCGGTGCGGGCCACCGGTCGCCTCTGCTACGCCTCCTCCAACCGGGCCGTGACCGCCCTGGACCACCTCTGGGGTTACGCCCGCTACCGCCAACGCCGAGGTCTCTGACCGCGTCATGCGCCGACTGGCCGTACCCCTGCTGCTGGTGGTCATCGCTCTGGGCTGTGGGATCGGCGCGGTCTACGCCGACGCGGGCGGTGAGACCGCGGACGCGGCGGTGGCCATCGAGTCGCCGGTGACGCCGGTGCTCTCGGCTCGGCGGGTCCCCGAACACATCACCGAGGACATCGCCGACCGCCGCCTCGGGACGGCCCTGACCGGCCTGATCGACGCCGCCCCACCCGACACCTGCCTGGTCGTGGACGCCGGGGGCCGGCCGATCGTCGCCCACCAGTCCGGCACCGGGCTCATCCCGGCCTCCAACGAGAAGCTCCTCGTCGCGGCGGCGGCATTGGCCGAGCTCGGACCGCGCCAGCGCTTCACCACGACGGTCAAGGCCGCATCCGAGTCGAGCGGACAGGGGGTCGTCGCCGGCGACCTCTGGCTGGTCGGGGGCGGTGACCCCCTCCTCACCACTCGGCGCTACGCCGGCACCTCCGACAGCCAGGCCGAGGCCCACACGGCATTGGAGGACCTGGCCGACCAGGTCGTCGACGCCGGCGTGACCCAGGTCCAGGGCCGGGTCCTGGGCGACGAGAGCCGCTACGACAGCACCCGCTACGTGGGCAGCTGGCCGTCCCGCTTCATCGACCAGAACCAGACCGGCCCCCTGTCGGCCCTCTCGGTGAACGACGGCTTCTCCTCGTTCCCGTCGACGGCGGACCCGGGCGCGCCCGAGACCGCGTCCGCCAACCCGCCCGCGCTGGCCGCCCAAGCCTTCCTCGACCTGCTCACCCGGCGAGGGGTTCGGGTCACCGGTGGGGCCGGGACAGGCACGGCCCCGGCGCAGGCGCCGGTCGTGGCCGAGGTGCGCTCCGCCCCACTGCGGGACATCACCGCGCAGCTCCTGACCTGGTCCGACAACCAGACCGCCGAGCTCTTGCTGAAGGAGATCGCTGTGGCTCGGGGTGGGCCAGGCACGACCGCCGCCGGGGCCGACGCCGTCGAGGCGATCCTCACCGACGCCGGCTTCGACCTCACGGGGAGCAACCCCGAGGACGGATCAGGGCTGTCCGGGACCAACCGGGTCACCTGCGGCCTGCTCCACCAAGTGCTGGCCGACGCCGGGCCCCGGTCGGCGCTGGTGCGGGGCCTGGCCGTCGCCGGCCGGACGGGCACCCTGGCCGCGACGTTCAACGGGACGCCGGCGGAGGGCCGTCTGCGGGCCAAGACGGGTTCGCTCAACGAGGCCCGTGCCCTCTCGGGCGTGGTCATCGTCCCCGAGGGCGACGACCTGACCTTCGCCCTTTTGGTCAACCAGGACGTCATCACCCCGGAAGGCGACGGCGTGCGGGTCGACGTCGGTCTGGCCCTCGCCGACTACCCCAGCCGACCCGACCTGCGTCGGGTCGGGCCCCGACCCCTCGAGCGGTGACGACACCGACCGTGTTGCCAATGTTCCCGCTGGGCACCGTGCTGTTCCCGACGATGGTCCTGCCCCTCCATGTCTTCGAGCCCCGGTACCGGGCCCTGGTCGACGACTGCGTCGCCGGCGACGGCGAGTTCGGCGTGACCCTCATCGAGCGGGGGAGCGAAGTCGGCGGGGGCGACGTACGCACCGATGTGGGCACCGTCGCCCGGATCGTGCAGGTCGAACGATTCGACGACGGTCGCTTCGCGGTCGCCGCGGTCGGTACCCGACGCATCCGCGTCGAGCGCTGGTTGGCGGACGATCCGTACCCGCGGGCCGAGGTCATCGACTGGGACGACGTCGGGACGGCCGTGGCCGCGCTGGACGACGCCGACGCCCTCTTCCGTCGGGCCCTGGCCCTCGCCGCGGAGTTGGGCGAGGCACCGGCGCCGCTCGACGTCGAGCTCGCTGACGACCCGGCCGTGGCCACCTTCCAGATCGGCGCCCTCGCCCCGATCGGCCCCCTCGATCGGCAGGCCCTGCTGGCCACCGAGCGGTCCGATGACCGGGTCACGCTGCTCGTCGAGCAGCTGACCGACGTGGTGGAACTACTCCGCGCCAGGCTCGGGGGGTAGAAAGGTCCCGTGCCCGAGAGCGAAGAGCGCAGCGTTGTAGGTCGTGGTCAGGACGTTTGGGACCTACTGGTTGCCTACGCCAAGCAGGAGACGGTCGAACCCCTGCGGGGCCTCCAGCGCTGGGTCGCCGCCGGCGCGGGCGGGTCGCTCCTCATCGCCGCCGGCGTCTCGCTCATCCTCCTCGCCTGCCTGCGCGCGCTGCAGACCGAGACCGGCAGCACGTTCACCGGCAACTGGTCCTGGGCCCCGTACCTCATCACCTTGGTCGGGGCCGCGCTGGTGATCGGGGTGTCCTACTGGGCCGTGAAGTACAAGAAGGGGAAGTGACCGTGACACCGAGCAGTGGGTCCACCACCAAGCCGATCACCCGTGAAGACCTCCGCGCCGGGTTCGCCGGCCTGCAGGGCGAGGTCACCGAGCAGGCTGAGTCGGCGAAGAACACGATCATGCTCATCGGCGCCGGGGCCGTGGCCGTCATCGTCGTCCTCGCCTTCGTGCTGGGCCGACGCAAGGGCAAGCAGGACAAGACCTACATCGAGATCAGGCGTGTCTGATGACACCCCTCACCACCCTCCTCGGCACCGACTGGCGTCCACCATCGAAGTCACGCGCGTCTGACATGTTGCCCATGGCCCGGCGACGGGCGATCACCGATGGGGTGTTCGGCGGCAACAAGCGCTGGCTGCTGCTCGGCGGGCTGGCGTGGGCCCTTCGCGCCTATCAGTACGCGTCCACCCGCGAGCCCGAGGTCGTCTACCGGGCCGAGCTCAAGCCGGGCGAGACCCTGGTGCTGGCCCGGCAGGAGCCGAAGCCGAAGCGACGTCGGCGGTCCTGAACCCCGGTCCGGGCAGACTGCTCCGGTGAAGGTCCTGCTCCGCAACCCACGCCGCGAGCTGGAGGTCGACGGCCCGATCCGCGTGATCGCCCTGCTGGACCGGCTCGAGCTGAACCGGGAGTCCGTCCTCGTCATCCGGGAGGACACGCTCGTCCCCGGCGACGCCCTCCTCGAGGACCACGACCAGATCGAGATCCGCCCCGTCATCAGTGGCGGAGAAGGACCCCTGCGCCGTGGAGCGGAGCGATGAAATGCCGCGTGTGCAAAGCCCCGGCGGTCATCGACGTGCGTCGCCACAACGCCAACTTCTGTCAGCCCCACTTCCTCAAGCTCTGCCGGGACCAGGTCACCAAGGCCATCGACCAGTTCGACATGGTCAAACCAGGGGAGCGGGTACTGATGGCCGTGTCGGGCGGCAAGGACTCCCTCGCCCTCTGGGACATCCTGCTCGACCTCGGGTACGAGACGGACGGCCTCTACGTGGGCCTCGGCATCGGTGACTACAGCGAGTCCTCAGCCGACTACGCCCGGGCCTTTGCCGCACACCGCGATCGGAAGCTGATCGAGGTCGACCTGCGGGAGACCCACGGCTACGACATCCCCACCGGCGCCAAGTCCGCCCGCCGGGCCCCCTGCTCGGTGTGTGGCATCTCCAAGCGCCACGTCTTCGACCGGGCCGCCCTCGACGGCGGCTATGACGCCTTGGCCACCGGCCACAACCTGGATGACGAGGCCGCGGTGCTGTTCGGCAACGTCCTGCGCTGGGAGACCGACTACCTGGCCCGCCAGCAGCCGGTCCTGCCCGCCCGGGACGGGTTCCCCCGCAAGATCAAGCCGCTGGTCCGCCTGAGCGAGCGCGAGACCGCGGCCTACTGCATCCTGCGCGGCATCGATTACGAGGTCGAGGAGTGCCCGATGGCCGTGGGCAACAAGCACCTCGGCTACAAGGAGGCCCTGAACGCCATCGAGACCACCTCGCCCGGCAGCAAGCAGCAGTTCTACTTCGGGTTCATGGAGCGGGCGGCGGCCCGGTTCACCGCGGCCGAGGACGATTCCGCCGACGGCGTCGCCCTGTCACCGTGCGTGCAGTGCGGGGCGCCGACACCGGGCGACGTCTGCGCCTTCTGTCGCCTCGCGGAGCGGGCGGCCCGCACCCAGGCCGTGGCCGCGCCGGTGCGCAAGGCCACCTCCTGATGGGCGCTCGGCCACTGCGGGCGGGGGAGCAGGTGATGCTCATCGACGGCAAGGACCGGCGCTACCTGGTCCGCCTGGAGGACGGCGGTGAGTTCCACACCCATGCCGGGATCCTGGCCCACGCCGCCATCATCGGGGCCGACGAGGGAGCCCTGCTCCGGGCCAACTCGGGCGTGACCTACCGCGTGATCCGACCGACGCTGACCGACTTCGTGCTGAAGATGAAGCGGGGGGCACAGGTCATCTACCCGAAGGACCTCGGTCCTCTCCTGCTGCTCGCCGACATCTTCCCGGGTGCCCGGGTGCTCGAGTCCGGCGTGGGTTCCGGTGCCCTGTCCATGACGCTGCTGCGCGCCGGAGCCGAGATCGTCGGCTACGAGTTGCGAGAGGACTTCGCCGCCCGGGCCCAGGCCAACGTCGGGGACTTCCTGGGCGACGAGGCGTTGGCCCGCTACCGGGTCGAGATCCGGGACTGCTACGACGGGATCGACGAGTCCGACCTGGACCGGATCGTCCTCGACCTCCCGGAGCCCTGGCAGGTGGTGTCCCACGCGGCCAAGGCGTTGGTCCCCGGAGGGATCTTCGTGGCCTACACCCCGTCGGTCATCCAGGTCAGCCAGCTCCGCCAGGACCTCGACCACGCCGGGTTCTTCTCGGCCGAGACGGTCGAGATCCTGCAGCGCACCTGGCACGTCGAGGGCGTCGCCGTCAGGCCGGACCACCGGATGGTGGCCCACACCGGGTTCCTGACCCACGCCCGCGCGCCGGGCTGACCGGGTGAGATGAACGTCCTCGACGCGGTCGTCGTGCTGTTCGCCGTCTCGGCCGGGGTGGCCGCCTGGCGCCTGGGCTTCGTCGCCCGCTCGACCTCGTGGATCGGCATGGCGGCCGGGGTCTACGTCGCGGCCCGCATCCTGCCTGCGGCCTTGGACCGCCTGGACTCGGCCAGCGACACCCAGGCCTTCGTCGCCGTGATCGCTCTCCTGGTCGGCGGTGGCTTCCTCGGCCAGGCCCTCGGCCTGCTCGTCGGTGGACGGCTTCGGGTGGCCATCCCCGAGGGCTCCGCCCGTCAGGTCGACAAGACCGTGGGCGCCGTGGCTGGGGTGGCGGGGGTCGTCATCCTTCTCTGGCTGACGCTGCCCACCATGGCCAACGTGCCCGGGTGGCCGGCCGACCTGGCCCGCAACTCGACGATGGCCCGGGCCGTGAACGCCGTTCTGCCCGCTCCCCCCGACACCTTCGCCACCCTCGGCCGGTTCGTCGGCGACGACCGCTTCCCTCACGTCTTCGACGCCCTCCGCCCCGCTCCTGATCTGGGTGATCCGCCGGCCCGCACCGGCATCCCCGTCCCGGTGTCCGACCGCGTCGCGGCGTCGACCGTCCGCGTCGAGGGTGAGGCGTGCAGCCGGCTGCAGGAGGGGAGTGGGTTCGCCGTGGCGACCGATCTGGTCGCCACCAACGCGCACGTGGTGGCCGGCAACCAGGCGACCGCGGTGGTGCGCACCGACGGCTCGCGGGCGGATGCCACCGTCGTGGCCTTCGATCCGGCCCTCGATCTGGCCCTGCTGTCCGTGCCCGGCCTCGACCGCCCCCCGCTGGCCCTGGGTGAAGCCGACGAAGGCGACCGCGGTGGGATCTACGGGTACCCGGGGGGCGGGGACCTCCGCATCGCGCCCTTCGAGATCGCCCGCGAGGTGCGAGCCCGGGGAGAGGACATCTACGACGACGAGCGCACCGAACGCGAGGTCTACTTCCTCTCGGCGGCACTGCACCCCGGCGACTCGGGCTCCGCCCTCGTGGACCGGACCGGTGCGGTGGTCGGCGTCGCGTTCGCCATCGCCCCGGACCGGGGTGACGTGGCCTACGCCCTGACCGACACCGAGCTCGACGCCATCCTGGCGGAGCCCCGATCGGGCGCGGTGGACACGGGACCGTGCATCGGCTGACGCGGGGTCAGCCGGAGGTGCGTGAGGGACTCAGTCGACCTCGATGAAGATGCACTCGCCGGGGCACTCCTCGGCCGACTCGATGGTCGCCTCTTCCTGTCCGGCGGGCACCACGGCGAGGCCCTCGGGGCCACCCGGGTCGCTGAAGACCTTGTCGCCTTCCTTCACGTAGGCGAGGCCGTCGTCGAGCAGCGTGAAGACGTCGGGTGCGATCTCTTCGCAGAGGCCGTCGCCGGTGCACAGATCCTGATCGATCCAGACCTTCATCGCGTGGGTCCTCCTGGGGGTTCTGGGCCGGAGCCTGAGCCGTTCCATCGGCTCGTCGAAGGAGAACTCTAGCCGTCGCGATCGATAAACACGGAAATCCCGGTGGAATCTCCCGGTGCCATCGGGCACGCCGATGGTGGCACAGAGTTCAGAGAGCACGTGTGTAAGGTCGGCCGTCGAGGAGGTGGTCGCCATCAGCACCCCAGGTGACGGCGCAGCGAGCGGCACGCCGGACGACGACGTCCTGGCCACCCGCGAGCAGCTGGCGGAGATGGAAGAGGAGATCGTCGTCCTCCGCCGGCGGCTGCAGGAGGCCCCGAAACGGGTCCGGACGCTCGAGGAGCGCCTGCTCGAGACCAAGGGCCAGCTGGCCCAGGCGGTCTCGCAGAACGAGAAGCTGACCTACACCCTGCGCGAGGCCCGCGAGCACATCGCCAACCTGCGCGAAGAGGTCGAGAAGCTGACCCAGCCGCCGTCGGCCTACGGCACCCTCATCGGCGTCAACGACGACGGCACCGTCGACGTCCACTCAGGCGGGCGCAAGATGCGGGTGTCGGTGCACCCCGAGCTGTCGGCCGAGGACCTGGTCCGGGGTTGTGAGGTCGTCCTCAACGAATCGCTCAACGTGGTCCTGACCCGCTCCGGCGAGGTCACCGGCGAGGTCGTGATCATCAAGGAGGTCATGGACGACCGGCGGGCCCTGATCGTGGGTCGGGCCGACGAGGAGCGGGTGGTCGACCTGGCTGACGCCCTGCGGGGCCAGCGCCTCCGCTCCGGCGACCACGCCCTGATGGACACCCGCTCCGGCCTCCTGCTCGAGCGCCTGCCCCGTCCGGAGGTCGAGGAACTGGTGCTGGAGGAGGTCCCCGACGTCGCCTACGAGGACGTGGGCGGCCTGGACGAGCAGATCGAGCAGATCACCGACGCCGTCGAGCTGCCGTTCGTCCACCACGAGCTGTTCGCCGAGCACAAGCTCCCGGCCCCCAAGGGGATCCTGCTGTACGGGCCCCCCGGCTGCGGCAAGACGCTCATCGCCAAGGCCGTGGCCAACTCGCTGGCCAAGAAGGTGGCCGAGCTCAGCGACGACGCCGAGGCCCGGAGCTACTTCCTCAACATCAAGGGCCCTGAGCTGCTCAACAAGTACGTGGGTGAGACCGAGCGTCAGATCCGCCTGGTGTTCCAACGGGCCCGGGAGAAGTCCGAGGAGGGCGTGCCCGTCATCGTCTTCTTCGACGAGATGGACTCGCTGTTCCGCACCCGGGGCACCGGCATCAGCTCGGACATGGAGTCCACGATCGTGCCCCAGCTCCTGGCCGAGATCGACGGGGTCGAGGCCCTGAAGAACGTCATCGTGATCGGGGCCTCCAATCGGGAGGACCTGATCGACCCGGCGATCCTCCGACCCGGTCGACTCGACGTGAAGATCAAGATCGAGCGCCCCAACGAGGAGGCCGCGGCCGCGATCTTCCAGCGCTACCTGACCGCCGACCTGCCCCTCGACCCCAATGAGGTGACCGACCTCGGTGGCGGCGACCCGGACAAGGCCGTCCGGGCCATGATCGAGACCACCGTCGAAGAGATGTACCGCAACGACGACCGGAACCGCTTCCTCGAGGTCACCTACCAGAACGGCGACAAGGAGGTGATGTTCTTCAAGGACTTCGCCTCGGGGGCCATGATCGAGAACATCGTGCGCCGGGCCAAGAAGCTGGCCATCAAGCGCCTCATCGCCACCGGGGACCGGGGCATCCGCACCGAGGACCTCTTGGTCTCGATCCACCAGGAGTACAAGGAGCACGAGGACCTCCCGAACACGACCAACCCCGACGACTGGGCCAAGATCTCGGGCAAGAAGGGCGAGCGGATCGTCTACGTGCGCACGCTCATCTCCTCCAACGACGACGATGCCGCCGGCGGTCGCTCCATAGAACGGGTCGGTACCGGGCAGTACCTCTAGGGTCCCATTGTGGCGATCACCAAGATCCTGGGGGTCGAGACCGAGTTCGGGATCATCGTCCGGGGTACGCCGGAGTCGAATCCCATCGCCGCCTCGTCGGTCCTCATCAACGCCTACGTCAACGAGCTGGCGGGCGACCCACAGGCCAGCACCCGGGTCGGCTGGGACTTCGAGGACGAGTCCCCGGGCAACGACGCCCGGGGGATGCCCCCCGAGGGGACGATGGCCCCCGAGGTGGAGACCCATCTGGTCAACGTCGTCCTGACCAACGGGGCCCGCTACTACGTCGACCACGCCCACCCCGAGCTGTCCACGCCCGAGTGCGGCGACGCCCGCTCGATCGTGCGCTTCGACCGCTCGGCCGAGGTCATCCTCCAGCGCTCGATGGACGCCGCCCGCCGGCTCCTGCCCCCGGGCCAGGAGATCGTCGTCTACAAGAACAACTCCGACGGCAAGGGCAACTCCTACGGGACCCACGAGAACTATCTGATGGACCGCGCGGTGCCCTTCCCCCGCATCGTCCAGCACATCACCCCCCACTTCATCACCCGCCAGATCTTCTGCGGGGCGGGCAAGGTCGGCAGCGAGGCCCCGGGGCTCACGACCGCCGAGGTCCCCTTCCAACTCAGCCAGCGGGCCGACTTCTTCGAGGAGGAGGTCGGTCTCGAGACCACGCTGAAGCGGCCCATCGTCAACACCCGCGACGAGCCCCATGCCGACGCCCAGCGCTACCGCCGCCTGCACGTGATCATCGGTGACGCCAACCTGTCCGAGGTGGCCACCTACCTGAAGGTCGGGACCACCGCCATCGTCTTGGCCATGATCGAGGACGACGCCCTCCCGCGGGATCTGCGCTTCGCCCGTCCGGTGCCGACGCTCCGTCAGATCTCCTATGACCTCACGCTGCGCCGGGCCTTCGAGCTGGAGGACGGGTCGACCATCACCGCCCTCGACGTGCAGTGGGAGCTGCTCGACCGAGCCCGCAAGTACGCCGAGTCCGAAGGCCTGGCCGTGGTCGGTGAAGACGTCGGGGCCGACGTCCTGACCCGCTGGGAGGCCGTGCTCACCGGCCTCGAGTCCGACCCGATGGGTCTGGCCGACCAGCTCGACTGGGTGGCCAAGTACCGGCTGTTGGACGCCTACCGCGAGCGGGACGGCATGGCCTGGAATGACGCCCGGCTGGCCGCCATGGACCTGCAGTACCACGACCTCCGTCCGGAGAAATCGCTGTTCGCCCGGCTGGGGATGGAGCGGCTCATCGACGACGACGAGATCGAGTCGGGCATCACCGAGCCGCCCGAGGACACCCGGGCGTACTTCCGGGGGACCTGCCTGGCGAAGTTCGCCGACGCGATCGTGGCCGCCAACTGGGACTCGATGGTCTTCGACGTCGGCACCGACCCCTTGCGGCGGGTGCCGATGATGGAACCCTCACGCGGAAGCAAAGCGCACGTGGGTACCTTGTTGGAGGAGAGCAAGACGGCGGCCGAGCTGCTCGACAGACTCGGGTCCTAGACGACGAGGGTGATCGCATGGCTGAGCGAGAGCAGAAGCGCAAGACGGCTCCTTCCCGACAGGAGGAGGAGGTCGAGGAGACCCCGGCCGCGTCGGAGTCCGGCGAGAAGATCAAGGCCGAGCTCGACGACCTCCTGGACGAGATCGACGAGGTCCTGGAGACCAACGCCGAGGACTTCGTCAAGAGCTACGTGCAAAAAGGCGGTCAGTGACCTCATAGCGTGAGGCCATGACCACTCTCTGAGCGCCGCGGCAGTTGAGGCCGCGCCACGTGCTTGGATTCCCCCCATGACGTCGGCGGGGATCAGCAGGCGGGGGTTCATCGGGGGGACCGCGGGAGCCGGTGTGGTCCTCGTGATCGGGGCGACGGCGTCGGCCCAGGCGGGGGGTGACGGACCCTACGGGGCGCTCGCCGCGCAGCCCGATGCCAACGGGTTGCTGCTGCCCGACGGCTTCAGCTCGCGGGTGATCGCCCGGGCGGGCGAGACCGTCGCCGACACGCCGTACGAGTGGCCCGCTTTTCCCGACGGTGCCGCGACGTTCCCGATCGACGCCGGCGGCTGGTACCACGTCGTCAACAGCGAGATCCCGAGCGAGGGCGACGGCGGCGCCAGTGTCATCCAGTACGACGCCGACGGTGAGGTCGTCGACGCCTATCGCCTGCTCGGCGACACCACCCAGAACTGCGCCGGAGGACCGACGCCGTGGGGGACCTGGCTGTCCTGCGAGGAGACTGACGGGGGCCAGGTCTGGGAGTGCGACCCGACCACGCCCGACAGCGGCACCGCGATGCCCGCCATGGGGCAGTTCCACCACGAGGCCGCGGCCGTCGACCCGGACAACGAGCGGGTCTACCTCACCGAGGACGAGTCCGACGGCGCCTTCTACCGGTTCACGCCGGAGGCCTACCCCGACCTGTCGGCCGGCCTCCTGGAGGTCGCATCGGTGGACCCCGACGGCGCGGTGACCTGGTACGAGGTCCCGGACCCCGCCGGGGCCGAAACGCCGACGCGCCAGCAGGTGCCCGAGGTGACGGCGTTCGACGGCGGCGAGGGCTGCTGGCACGCCGACGGGTTCGTGTACTTCACCACCAAGGGCGACGACCACGTCCGCGGCCTCGACACGGCGACGGACCAGATGGAGGTGGTCTACGACGGCACCGGCCTGCTCACCGGAGTGGACAACATCACCGCCGAGGTCGGTTCCGGCGACCTCTACGTCGCCGAGGACGGCGGGGACATGCAGCTCGTGGTGATCACCGCCGACGGCGACGTCGCTCCGATCCTGCAGGTCGTGGGGGAGGAGCTGCCCCCGGACGGGGTCGCCTCCGAGATCACCGGACCGGCCTTCTCGCCCGACGGCACCCGCCTGTACTTCAGCTCCCAGCGGGGCGGGAACCCCCAGACCGGGATCACCTACGAGATCACCGGGCCCTTCCGCGGCGTCGACCAAGACCCCGCTCCGACCACGACCGTCGCCGCCGCGAGCACCACCGTGGCCGACTCGGGCTCGGCCGCGTCAGCCGATGAGGACAGCGACGACAGCAGCTCGCCCGCGTTGCCGATCGGCATCGCCGTCGGTGCCGCCGCGGTGGTCGTGGGTGGCGTGGTCGCCGTCCGCCGGCGCCGTGAGGCCTGACCCTAGGTCCTAG
The DNA here is from genome assembly GCA_963725155.1 of uncultured Microthrixaceae bacterium. Taxonomy (GTDB): domain Bacteria; phylum Actinomycetota; class Acidimicrobiia; order Acidimicrobiales; family DATDAH01; genus DATDAH01. The sequence goes on along the minus strand of CAVRXU010000007.1, from coordinate 266,176 downwards.
ACACCTATGTCCACTAGGTATAGCGTGCCTAGGTATGAGGGCTGACGTCGTACGAGGGCACCTCGACCTGTTGCTCCTGGCCATCGTCGAGGACGGGCCGTACCACGGCTACGCCATCCTCGAGGAGCTCCGGGAGCGCACGGACGGTGCCATCGACCTGCCCGAGGGGACCGTCTACCCAGCCCTCCATCGCCTGGAGCGGGCCGGGCTGCTGACCAGCACCTGGACCGAGGTGAACGGGCGGAAGCGACGCACGTACTCGCTGACGCCGAAGGGCACCACCGCGGCGAAGGAGAAGCGTCGCGAGTGGACCGCCTTCGCCGAGACGGTCCAACGCATCGTGGGAGCGCCGCCGTGGCCGACGACCGCCTGATCCCTGGCTACCTGCGCGAGCTCCGGCTCTCGGTGTCCCGCCTGAAGGACGCCGACGACATCGTGGCCGAGGCCGAGGACCACCTGTGGGAGTCCGTCGACCGCCTCGTCGCCCTGGGCCGCACGCCCCACGAGGCCGAGGCCGAGTCCCTCGCCCGCTTCGGTTCGGCCACCCTCGTGGCCAAGGTCTGCATCCGCGAGTCCACGAGAGGAGCCGCGGTGCCCACCACCCGCACCCGCCTGGCCGGCTTCGCTCTGCTGCTGGCCCCGATCCTCCTGATCGGGGGCGAGTGGGGGAACGAGAACACCGACAACACCGGGGGCATGCACGGCACCGCCGTGGTCGTCCTCGGCCTCGCCTTCCCCGCCCTGATCTTCGGCCTGTGGGGCCTGCGCACCCGCCACGGTGGCCTGGGTCGTCTGGGTCGGGCCGCGTTCCTCCTCGCCGCGCTTTCGCCGATCCTTTCGCTGGCCGCGGCCTACGGCGCCGCCGCCCTGCTCGTCCTGCTTCTGGCCATTGCCCTGCTCGTGTTCGGCGTGGAGATGCTGCGGGCGTCGGTGCTCCCGGTCGCTCCGCTGGCGCTGGTCACCGCAGGTCCGATCCTGGTCATGGCGATCTTCGTGGTCGCCCTCACCACCACGATCAGCGGTGGTGACGGCGGGGACATGGCGCTGGTCTACATCGTGGTCCCCATCATGATCACCGCCGTGGGACTGGCCTGGCTGGGCTGGCACATGAGCCAGGAGACGGCCGTCAACCGCACCCGCTACCGACCCCTCGCCACCACCTGAGGACCCGGCAGTGCACGCCTTCCTTCGACGCGGCCCCTCAGCGGCCCTGGCGCTCGGTCTCCTCCTCGCCGGGTGCGGCGACGACCCGGGTGGGGCGTCCGCGGCGACGGCCCCGGAACCGGCGCCGACCACCACGGTCCCGACACCGCTCACTCGATCCGAGTTCGTGGCGCAGGCGGACGCCATCTGCCTCGAGACCTCCTCCCACTTCGCCGAGCTCGAGGACCCCGACGGCCCCGGCGGCGGCGCCAAGCCCCTCGGCCTGGGGACGTTCATGCGGGAGTGGGTTGCCGACCTCCGGACGCTGACGCCGCCTGCTCGGGTCGCCGCCGACTGGAACGCCGGCCTCGACCTGCTCGTTCAGGCCGCCGACGCCCTCGATCGCGCCGAAGACGGTGACCCGGAGGCCCAGTCCGAGGCGCTCTGGAGCCTGGAGCCCCAAGCCCAGGAGCACTTCATCGCCACCGGCCTGCCCTTCCAGTTCTGCTTCGTGTGATGACCGCCGACCTCACTCGTCGGCGAAGGGGTGGGCGTCGACCGTGGGCGGGTTCGGGTTGCGGCGGTAGACGAGCAGGTTCACGCCGGTCGAGGTGACACTGGACTCGACCAGCTCGAGGTCGGCCCGACCGACATCGTCGAACAGGCGCTTCCCCTCGCCGAGGGTGAGCGGGTACACCGCCAGGCGGAGCTCGTCGACCAAGCCGGCCCGCAGGAGGGCCTTGGCCAGGGTGGAGCTGCCGGCGACGAGGATGTCGTCGCCCTCCTCGGCCTTCAGTGCGGCGACGGCCTCCAGCGGGTCACCCTCCAGCACCTGGGTGTTCTCCCATGCCGGGTCCTCCAGCGTGCTGGAGACCACGAACTTGGCCATCGAGTTCATCTTGTCGGAGAAGGGATCGCCGCTCCGCTCCGGCCAGGCCCCGGCGAAGCCCTCGTACTGCACCCGCCCGAGCAACAGCGCGTCGGCCGCCTCCAGCTCCGCGGTCTTGAACACGCCGAGGTCGTCGCCCCAGTAGGGCACGGTCCAGGCTCCGTGCGGGTAGCCGTCCTCGCCGCCCGGCGCCTCCATCACGCCGTCCAGGGACACGAACTCGCTCACGACCAGCTTGCGCATGGTTCCTCCTCGGGTCGGGACAGGCTGCTCCTGTCCTCCATGATGTCCACGAACGCCCTCGGCCGGTTTCGACAGGCCACGGCAGATTTCTCGCAACCTCCTACCCGAGCTCGGCGTCGTTGAGGACGTGAAGGCAGTGGCTGAACCGATCGACCCCGTCACGCCGGCCGAGCCGGCCTACGTCGAGGCGACCTTCGAGGCCCTGTACACCGACGAGGTCGACGCCATGGCCCGGCTGGCCTTCCTCATGGTCGGCTCCGAGGAGCAGGCCGAAGAGCTGGTCCACGACGCCTTCGCCCGCCTCTACGAGCGCTGGGACCGGGTCGACAACCCCGGCGGCTACCTGCGCTCGTGCGTCGTGAACGGCTGCAAGGACCGCCTCCGCCGCCGCGGCGTCGAGCGCCGTCACCCCGCTGCCTCGTCTGCTCCCTCCGAGCTGGAGGCTGATCACCTGGCCGATGTGCTGGTCTCCCTGCCGTACCGGCAGCGGGCCGCCGTCGTCCTCCGTTACTACGAAGACCGCTCCGAAGCGGACATCGCCGACCTCCTGGGTGTGCGCCCGGGCACGGTGAAGTCCCTCCTGCACCGCGGCCTCGCCACCCTCCGCAAGGAGATCGAGCCATGACCACCGACGACCACCTGACCGACCTGCTGGCCGAACGAGCCAGCCAGGGGAGCCGGGTACGCCCCACGATGGACGGCGTCCAACGGGCCATCGCCAGCCGCACCCGTCGCCGGCACCGCCAACGCCTGGTGGGCACCGGACTCGCCGCCCTGTGTGTCGTGGCCGGAATCGTGGGCGGTTTCGCACTGGCGGGCGGTGACGACGAGGCGCAGGTCGACCCCGTCGACACGCCTGCACTCCCCGCTGTACCTCTGCTCGGCGTGGACGTGAGCGGGCTCACCCTCACCGAGGCCCGAGTCGAACCGTTCGGCGGGCGGGACGCCCCCGGGCAGGTGGAGTACGCCGTCTTCACCGACCCGGACGGCTCCGCCACCGGCCCGGTGATCGTCGCGGGCACGGATCCCTACGTCGACCCATTCGAACCGCTGGCCAACGAGGCCGGCGTCGCGGTGGACCTCGACGGCGACGCCGTGACCGACGGGCCGGAGGACGGTCGCCTCCTGGACGTCGACGGAGGGGCGACCCTCATCTGGCTGACTGAGGACGGGCGTCGCGCCGCGGTCGGTGGAGCAGGCATCACCGAGGACGACCTCCTCGAGTACGCCGGCAGGCTGGACCGCGCCACCTTCGCCATCGCCTCGGTCCCCGCGCCCGCCGGCTTGTCCCAGCGCGAGGTGGTCACCATCCCGACCGACGTGGGCGCGGAGCAGGCCTCGGCTCAGTACGAGGGGCAGGGTGGTTCGCTGACGATCCTCGTCACGAACGCCCCCGGGTGGTTCGACCTCACCCGGACGGGCATCGCCGCCGACAGTGACGACCCGCCTGAGCAGATCGCCCTCGGGCCGTCGGCGCTGGGCCCCGGCACCGCCGTGCTGGGCATCGACCGGAACGCGACCACCGCCGTTGCCCGGACCGACAGTGGCCTGGCCGTGCAGCTCACGGCGATCGATCTCTCGCCCGATGTGGTCCGCGACATCCTGGCCAACGGCCGCTTCGTCGAGATCGAGCCCACCAACCAGCCGACCACGACCACCGTGGTCGAACCGGCAACCCCCACGACCGTCGTCGAGCCCGTCACCACGACATCCGTCGTCGGCGGCAGCACGCTCATCACCGACATCACCATCGAGCCCGGCGGGGCGTTCGATCGGGTGGAGGTCTTCTTCGCCGGTGCCGTCCCGGAGGACTACGAGCTCACGACCTCCACCCAGTCGTTCGGCGGAGATTGTGACGACATCCCCGACGATGGAGGGACCCACCTCATCCTGCGTCTGGCGGGACCGGCCGGCAGCGGCCTCGACGACTGGGACGGCATCACGCTGTTGTCCCCCGAGCCCGACGGCGTCGTGCAAGGCCTGTGGAGCTGCGGCTGGTTCGAGGGCGTCGTCTCCATCGCCATCGACCTGAACGGGCCGGCCGAGGCCGAGGCCTCCGTGCTGCCATCACAACCTGTGATCGCCATCGACATCCACCCGCGGGAGCGCTGAACCACAGCGATTTCGGCGCGCGATCTGGCCCCCCTAGGGGCCAGATCGCGGGTAAGAACGCCAAAGGGGTCGCGCCGGTAGCCTCCGGGCCGTGACGTTGCCGCTGTTTCCGGCTCAGGACGACCCCGGGCCTGACTTTGCTGCTCTGGTGCGGCGGGCAGGGCTGGAGCCACCCCAGCTCGACCGTCACGGCGATGCCGTGATCCTCACCCACGGCACCACGGTGGTGGCCCTGCGCTACGCCGACGGCGTGATCATGGCAGGGGACCGGCGGGCCACCGCCGGCAACCTCATCAGCCACCGGCACATGGACAAGGTCTTCCCGGCCGACCGTCACTCCGGGGTCGCCATCGCCGGCGCCGCCGGACCGGCCGTCGAGATGGTCAAGCTCTTCCAGCTCCAGCTCGAGCACTACGAGAAGGTCGAGGGCGAGCAGCTCTCCCTCGAGGGCAAGGCCAACCAGCTCTCCATGATGGTGCGCAGCAACCTGCCCGCGGCCATGCAGGGCCTCGCCGTCGTGCCGCTCTTCGCCGGCTACGACCTGGGCCGCGGCACCGGCCGGCTGTTCGAGTTCGATGTCACCGGCGGTCGCTACGAGGAGAACGATCACGCCAGCACCGGGTCCGGCTCCCTGCACGCCGGCACCGTCGTCAAGCTGGGCTGGACGCCCGACCTGACCCGCGACGACGCCGTCGACCTGGCCCTGAAGGCCCTCTTCCAGGCCGCCGACGAGGACTCCGCCACCGGTGGCCCAGACCTGGTCCGGGGCATCTACCCGACCATGGCCACCATCACCGCCGAGGGCTTCACCGCCCTCGAGCGGGATGAGATCGCCGAACGCTTCCGGGCCCTGCTCGACACCATGGACGGAGGGCTGGCCTCATGAGCATGCCCTTCTACGTCGCTCCCGAGCAGCGCATGAAGGACCTGGCCGACTACGCCCGCAAGGGCATCGCCCGGGGCCGGAGCCTGGTGGCCGTGGCCTACGCCGACGGCATCGCCATCGCCGCCGAGAACCAGTCCAACACCCTGCGCAAGATCAGCGAGATCTACGACCGCATCGCCTTCGCCGGGGTCGGCAAGTACAACGAGTTCGACCAGCTCCGCATCGCCGGCGTCCGTCACGCCGACCTCAAGGGCTACAGCTACAGCCGGGAGGACGTGAACGCCCGGGGCCTGGCCAACCAGTACGCGCAGATCCTCGGTCAGATCTTCACCCATGAGCTGAAGCCCATGGAGGTGGAGATCCTGGTCGCCGAGATCGGCCCCGAGCCGAGCCACGACCAGATGTTCCACATCCTCTACGACGGCACCGTCCGGGACGAGAACCAGTGCACCGCCCTCGGGGGGGAGGCCGAGCCGATCCTCGACCGCCTGCGCGAGACCTGGAGCGAGGGCGAGGACCTCGACGTCGCCCTCACCCGGGCCATCGAAGCCCTCACCGGGCCGGACCGGCGCCTGTCGGCCGACGACCTCGAAGTGGCCGTGCTCGACCGGACGACCGGCCAACGGCGAGCCTTCCGCCGCCTGGAGCCCGAGGAGCTACGGACCCGGCTGGGCGATCTGGTCGCCGCCACCGAGGGCAACGGCGGAGGCGTCGACCTCGAGCCGCCCCCGCCCGACGAGGAACCTCAAGCCTGATCCAGGCCGTCGTCGCCGTCGTCGAAGACGGCCTCGACGGCATCGGTCAACAGCAGTTCCCGGGCCGTGGCCACGCTCTCCTCGTCGACCCAGACATGGGTCTGGCCCACTGGATAGACGTCGGATGCACCCCGCAGCTCCCACACGATGCCCTCGGCCCCGAGCCGGGCCACGAGCACCTTCGCCTCGAACGGCGTGTCGACGCTGGCCAGGTGGACCATGTGGAGGTCGGCCACTCCGCAACCGTACCGGCGCAGCATGGCCCACCCCGGAGGCGCAACGCCGGTAGCGTGCCGCGCATGGACCGGCGGATCTTCGGGCTCGAGAACGAGTACGGGGTCACCTGCACACTGCGCGGCCAGCGCCGACTGAGTCCCGACGAGGTCGCCCGCTACCTGTTCCGCCGGGTCGTGTCCTGGGGCCGGAGCTCGAACGTCTTCCTGGCCAACGGCGCCCGCCTCTACCTCGACGTGGGCAGCCACCCCGAGTACGCCACCCCCGAGTGCGACTCCATCTACGACCTCGTCGTGCACGACAAGGCGGGGGAGCGCATCCTCGAACAGCTCCTGGCCTCGGCCGAGCAGCGCCTCCGGGAGGAGGGCATCCGGGGCGTCATCTACCTCTTCAAGAACAACACGGACTCCGCCGGCAACTCCTACGGCTGCCACGAGAACTACCTGACCAGTCGCCGCGACGACTTCAGCCACTACGTCGACGTCCTCATCCCGTTCCTGGTCAGCCGCCAGATCTACGCCGGGGCGGGCAAGGTCCTGCAGACCGCCCGGGGGGCCATGTTCTGCATCAGCCAGCGGGCCGAGCACATCTGGGAGGGCGTCTCCAGCGCCACCACCCGGTCCCGGCCCATCATCAACACCCGGGACGAGCCCCACGCCGACGCCGAGCGCTACCGGCGCCTCCACGTCATCGTGGGCGACTCCAACATGAGCGAGTACGCCACCTTCCTCAAGGTGGGGGCGGCCAGCATCATCCTGCGCATGCTCGAAGAGCCCTCGGTCGTCATCCGGGACATGACCCTGGAGAACCCCATCCGGGCCATCCGCGAGATCAGCCACGACCTGACCTGCACCCGCCGGGTCCGCCTGGCCAACGGCCGGGAGGCCTCGGCGCTGGAGATCCAGTCCGAGTACCTGAACCGGGCCATGCGCTTCGCCGACACCCGGGGGCTCTCGCCGCTGGAGCAGCAGGCACTGGACATGTGGGAGCACACCCTCACCGGCCTCGAGAAGGACCCCTTCTCCCTCGACCGCGAGTGCGACTGGGTCATCAAGCACAACCTCATCGAGGCCTACCGCGAGCGCCACGACCTGCCCCTGTCCCACGCCCGGGTCGCCCTGCTCGACCTGCAGTACCACGACGTCAACCGCAACCGGGGCCTCTTCTACCGGATGCAGCAGAAGGGCATGGTCGACCGGGTCGCCACCGACCAGGACATCAATCACGCCGTCGAGCACCCGCCGCAGACGACCCGGGCCCGCCTCCGGGGCGAGTTCATCAAGAAGGCCAAGGAGAAGAAGCGGGACTACACGGTGGACTGGGTCCACCTGAAGCTGAACGACCAGGCCCAGCGCACCGTCCTGTGCAAGGACCCCTTCAAGGCCCGTGACGAGCGGGTCGAGAAGCTGATCGCGTCTTTGTAACCCCGGCGCCGTGCCCTCGTTCCGCACCGGCGCGGTCACCGAACTGCTCAGCGAACGCGCCGGGCTCCAGCGCGTCGGGGTCGACCTCGGCGACGACGAGCCGGCCCGGGCCTACGTCCTGACCCAGCTCACCGGCCCGGTGGTGGTGGGGGACCGGGTCGTCTGCAACACCACGGCCGTCGAGCTCGGGCTGGGCACCGGGGGCTGGCACGTCGTGCACTGGAACCTGGCCCGGGACGCCTGGAGTGAGCCCGGTCCCGGCCACATCATGAAGCTGCGCTACACCAGCCTCCAGGTCGACACGGGCGCAGGGGAGGAGGACCACCCCGAGGTCCCGCCCACCCTCGACGGCACGCCCGTGGTCGTCTGCACGGTGCACAGCCAGGTTCCGTGCGTCGTCGTCGCGGCCCACGACACCCGCCCCGACACCCGCATCGCGTACGTCATGACCGACGGGGCCGCCCTGCCGCTCGCCTTCTCTGATCTCACCGCCACCATGGTCGAACGGGATCTCCTCGTCGGGACCGTCACTGCCGGCCACGCCTTCGGGGGCGACCTCGAGGCCGTCAACGTCGCCTCGGCCCTGACCCTGGCCCGCCACGTGCTCGAGGCCGACCTCATCGTCGTGGGCATGGGCCCGGGCGTGGTCGGCACCGGCACCGCCCTGGGCACCACCTCGCTGGAGGCCGCCGCCGCGCTCGACACGGTCGCCGCCCTCGGCGGTCAGCCGGTGGCCTGCCTCCGGGTCTCCTCCGGCGATCCGCGGGACCGCCATCTCGGAGTGAGCCACCACACCCGCACCGTGCTGGACCTCGTCCGTTCGCCCGTCCGCCTGGCGGCCACGCCGGGGTTGGCCTCCGAGGAGCGCCACGAGCTGGTCGAGGTGACCGCGCCGGACACCGCCGGCCTCCTGGCCGCCGAAGGACTGAACGTCACCACGATGGGCCGCTCGCCCGCAGAGGACCCCGCCTACTTCGCGGCCGCCGGTCAGGCCGGCGTCCTGGGGGCGTCGCTCCTCCCGTGACGTGACGGGACGGGATTGCCCATCAAGCCGGCCCGAGTGCGGCCGATACCGTTCATCTATGCGTCGAACGCTGCTCGTCCTGCCCGCCCTCGCCCTCGCGGCCACCGGTCTGACCAGCTGCGGTGAGGACCAGGCCAGCGCCGCCGAGCTGATCCGCAGCGCCCCGGCCGCACTCGACGAGGCGGGGTCGGCCCGCCTGGAGATGACCACGGAGATCGCCGGCCAGGAGATCGAGGCCGAGGGTGCCTTCGACGTGGCCAACGGGACGGGCACGATGACGATGTCGATGCCCGCCCTCGTCGGCGGCGACATCGAGATGGTGTTCTCCGGCACCACCTACTTCATGCGGTCGGACCTCTTCGGGACGGAGCTCCCGGAAGGCGCCGAGTGGGTGAGCTTCGACCTGTCCGAGCTCACCGAGGGCAGCGGCGTCGATCTCGGCGGGCTGGCATCGCAGGGGGCGAACGACCCGACGAACGCCCTGGATGCCCTCGAAGGGGTCGGCGGGGAGGTCGTGGAGGTCGGCGACGACGAGGTGCGGGGGGTCTCGACCACCCACTACACGGCCACCATCGACATGGAAGAGGCCTACCGGGCCGCGCAGGACGCAGCCGAGGAGGCGGGCGCGGACGGGCCGATCGTCGACGAGGAGCAGTTCGACGAGTTCGTCGCGGCGTACGGCGACGAACCCTTGGAGACCGACATCTGGATCGACGACGACGGCCTCGTCCGTCGCCAGACGATGGTGATCGAGGTGATGGGCCAGGAGATGACCCAGACCATGGAGTACTTCGACTACGGCGAGCCCGTCGAGGTCGACGTCCCCGCGGACGACGAGACCGTGGACATCTCGGACCTCCTGGACAGCTAGGACGATTGCTCCGCCCGACCTGACGGTGGCGGTCGGAGCCGTCGATCCGCCGCGAAGGCGCCGGACGTAGGCTCGGCGGACCATGGCGCCCGCGGAGAAGGTGGACAAGCTCGAGCGGTTGATGAACCTCGTCGCCGTCCTGCTCGACACCATGCGGCCGTTGAGCGCCGAAGAGCTGCGGGAGCTGGTCGGCGGCTACCCGGCGGGCGGGCCGACCTTTCACCGGGCCTTCGAGCGGGACAAGGAAGACCTGCGGGAGATGGGCGTGCCGCTCGTCGTCCAGCCCCTTCCCGGCGTGGACCCTCCCCGGGACGGCTACCGCATCCTGCGGGACGAGTACTACCTGCCCGACCCCGGCCTGGAGGCCGACGAGTTGGCCGCGCTCCACCTCGCGGTGTCCACCGTCCAGGTCGGTGGCCCGACCGACGACGAGGCCCTGTGGAAGCTGGGCGGCGTGATCGGGGCGGACGGCTTGGGGGCCAGCCCCGGAGGCGGCGGGCCGGTGGCCTCCCTGCCCACAGACGCCCGGCTGCCGCTGCTGTTCGGCGCCGTCTCCGAGCGTCGGCGGGTCCGGTTGACCCACGGCACCGTCGAGCGGCTGGTCGACCCGTACCGCCTCGACTTCCGGCGGGGGCGCTGGTACGTCACCGGCCTCGACCACGAGCGGGACGACATCCGCAGCTATCGCCTCGACCGCATCGAGGGCGACGTGACGACGGAAGGCCCGGGGAAGGCCTTCGAGCGGCCCGACGACGTGCGGTCCGGCGCCGAGCGACAGCCCTGGGAGCTGGGCGACGACGAGCCCGTGGAGGCCCGGGTGCTGGTCGACGCCGACCAGGCCGGGTACGCCGTCCACCTGACCGGCGAGGCCGCCGTCGCCGAGCGCCACGCCGACGGCTCGGTCGAGCTGGTCCTCCCGGTGAGCAACCCGACGGCGTTCCGGTCCTTCGTCCTCACCTTCCTCGAACACGCCGAGGTCCTCGGCCCCGCAGAGCTCCGCGACGACCTCGTGACCTGGCTGGAGCACCTCTGATGGGCCGTCCGTCTGCAGGAGAGCGCCTGAAGCGCCTCCTGGCCCTGCTCCCGTGGCTGGCGGCCCACCCCGGCAGCACGATCGCCGAGATCAGTGAGCGGTTCGGGCTCAGCCCCCAGCAGCTGGAGGACGACCTGGCCGTCGTCTGGATGGTCGGCGTGCCCCCGTACACGCCTGACCAGCTCATCGACGTCGAGTTCGACGGTGACCGGGTGTCGGTCAACCTGGGCAGCTACTTCCAGCGACCACTGCGCCTGACCAACCAGCAGGCCCTGGCCCTGGTCACCGCCGGCCAGAGCCTCGTGTCCGTACCGGGAACCGACCCCGAAGGCCCGCTCGCCCGCGGCCTCGAGAAGCTGGCCACCGCCCTCCAGGTCGACCCGGCCGAGGCGATGGCCGTGCACCTGGGCGACGCGGGCAGTGAGACGTTGGCGCGACTGCGGGAGGCCAGCGAGGCCGGACGCCGGGTCCGCATCGACTACTACTCCTACGGGCGCGACGAGCGCAGCCGCCGCGATGTCGACCCCCACCGCATCTGGGCCGAGGGCGGGGGCTGGTACTTGGCCGGCTGGTGCCACAAGGCCGAGGGGCCCCGGGTCTTCCGCCTCGATCGCATCGCCGACGTCGAGGTGCTCGACGTCGCCGTGTCGACCCTGGCCGAGGCGGGGGAGACGGCCACGTTCAGCCCGGCGGCAACCGATGCCTCGGTCACTCTCGACCTCGACCCCGAGTCGGCGTGGGTCGTGGACTACTACCCCCACGAGTCCGTCGAGGAGCGGGAAGACGGCCGGATCCGCGTCGAGCTGCCCGTGGCCAGCACGCGCTGGCTCGAGCAACTGCTCGTCCGGCTGGGCCCGTCAGCGACCGTCGTGGCCCTCAGCGAGGACCTGCCCGCCCATCCCGGAGCCGACGCCGCCCGCCGAGTCCTGGACCGGTACCGGCGGTAGCCTCGCCCGCGGTGACCTCCCCCCACACGGACTCTGAGGCTGACGCGCCCGAGACCGATGCCGACGACGAGCCGAGCAGCCCGTCCCGCTCCACCACCCGCTCGGTCATCGAATGGATCGCCGTCATCGGCGGGGCCCTGATCGTCGCCCTGATCATCAAGACCTTCCTGATCCAGGCCTTCTACATCCCGTCCGGCTCGATGGAGACGACCCTCGACATCGGCGACCGGGTCCTCGTCAACAAGCTCAGCTACCGGGTCCACGACGTGAACCGGGGCGACCTGGTCGTGTTCGAGGCCAACGAGGGTGCCGGCGACTGCGGCCAGCCGGTCTCCGACGCCGCAGCCAGTGCAGCGGAGGGTGGCATCAAGGACCTGATCAAGCGGGTCATCGGCCTGCCCGGCGACACCGTCGAGGGCCGGGACGGCCAGCTCCTCGTCAACGGCCGGGTCCTGGTCGAGCCCTACCTGGACGACGGCGTCACCACCGGTGACTTCGCGGCGGTCGAGATCCCCCAGGGGTGCATCTGGGTGATGGGCGACAACCGGGGTGACTCCCGGGACAGCCGCTCCTTCGGCCCCATCGACGAGGACCAGATCGTCGGTCGCGCCTTCGTGCGGGTCTGGCCCCTGAACGACCTCGGCCTGTTGTAAGGACGGCCACGTTCGCGTGGCTTCGCTTCGCTCAGCAACTCCGGCGCCGCCGATGCTGATGGTCTTCAGTGGTGCTCCGCTCCGCGGCGCAGCCGACTAGCTGCTTGAGCCCAGTTCGACCTCGATCGCTTCCATCATGCGGTCGACGTGGTCGCTGAAGACCCCATCGATCCCCATGTCCAGCAGCTCGGCCAGATGACGGGGGAGTTGGGCGTCCCACCCCAGACAGACCAGCTCGAAGCGGTGGAACAGCGTCGTCAAGCCCCCGGTCCACTCGGTGTGGTGCAGGTTCACGGCGTCGATCGACAGGCGGGACAGCTCCGCCGCCGCCCGCTCGGTACCGTCGGTGAAGGCCCGGAGCCTGGTCGACGCCACGAGGTGGGCTCCTTCGGCCTGGTCCCGCCAGCCGGCCAGCAGGTCGATGTCGGGATGGCAGAGCCACAGGTTGCCCCTGGCCCCGACCGCGTCGGCCGAGGCGAGCACGGCGTCGAGCGCCGCCGGGTCCTTCACGTCGAGGCTGAGCGGCAGATCGGTCCCGCAGGCCTCGTAGAGCTCGCCGAGGGTCGGGATGTGATCGGGCAGCCGGCGGTGCCGCACCGTGCCCAACGGTCGCCGTCGCAGCCAGCCACCGACCAGTCCGTCGTGGTCCAGGACGGGTTCTCCGTCATTGCTGATCCAGACGTCGGATTCCAGCCCCGACGCCCCGAGTTCCACCGCCAGGCGAAAGGCCTCGAGGGTGTTTTCGGGGGCCGCCGCGCTCGCTCCCCGGTGGGCAAAACCGATCGGGATGTCCAGCAGGCGGGGGTGACGGGCCATATGGCCCATTCTCGCCGCGGTTGCTCAAGCGCCCCCAACGCCGTGCCGATGGCTCCCTTGCTGGAGGAAGTACACGGACTGGGGAAGAGAAGACATGGCGACGATCAGGGCAAGTTGCCCGGACTGCGGTGACGTGGAGTTCACGACCCACGACGTGCAGGTCCGGGTGAGTGCGCCGGACGGCTCCGGCACGTACGCCTTCTCCTGTCCCGGCTGCGCCGTGACGGTCGTCAAGGCGGCCGAGACCCGCACCATCGACCTCCTCCTGGCCAGCGGTGTGATCATGGCGGCGGGTGAGGTGTCGTGCGAGATCGATGAGCGTCCCTACTTCGAGGACCCGATCACCCACGACGACCTCCTCGACTTCCACCACATGCTCCACCGCGACGACAGCTGGTTCGACTCGCTGGCCCAGGACAACGACGCCTCCTGACGAGGTCGTTCGGCCAGACTGACCGTTGATGGTCTGGCTCTGGTTGCTGTTCCCCCTCGTGGTGCTGCTCACTGCCGTCGCCCTCTGGCGGGCCAACGGGCGGCTCCGCACCGAGCAGCTGGCCCTCGAGCTCGAGGTCGACGCCTTGGCCCCGCTGGGGGAGACCGCCCGCCCGGTCCAACGCGACGGCGAGCCCGGCCGTGCCGCCGGGCAGGAGCAGGTCGACCGGTAGGATTCGGCCGATGTTCAACGTCGGCGGGCCCGAGGTGCTCGTCATCCTCTTGGTGGCGTTGATCGCCCTGGGCCCGGCCCAGCTGCCCAAGGCTGCTCGCCAGGTCGGTCAGGTCATGGCCGAGATCCGCAAGGTCTCCACGGGCTTCCAGCGCGAGCTCACCAACGCCTTCGAGATGGAGACCGACAAGGCGGAGAAGGCGGAAAAGCCACAGTCGCCCGGAGGTCCCCAGGACGTCAGCCCGCCGACCGATGATCTCCCGGACGCCGCCCCGCCCCCCGGCGACGACGACCCGGCCTGAGCGCCACCCGTGAGCACCACAGACGAAGCCGAGGAGCTCACGGGGGGACACATGTCCCTGATCGAGCACCTCACCGAGCTGCGCAGCCGTCTGATCAAGTGCGTCATCGCCATCGCAGTCGGCGCCGTGATCGTGTGGATCTTCTACGACCCGATCCTCGAGTTCCTCAAGCAGCCGCTCGACGAGGCCGACCCCAACGCGCGCCTCATCCTCACCGACCCGCTCCAGGGCCTGGCCACCCGCTTCAAGGTGTCGGGCTACGGCGGGATCGCCATCGCCATGCCGATCCTGCTCTGGCAGCTGTGGAAGTTCATCGCCCCGGGGCTCTACCCGAAGGAGCGACGCTACGCCGTGCCCTTCGTCGCCTCGGGCGTCGCCCTGTTCATCATGGGCGCCGGACTGGCCTATTGGACCCTGCCCCGGGCCCTCGCCTTCCTCATCTCCATCGGCGGCGAGGACATCGACGCCTTCTACACGCCGGACAAGTACATCCAGCTCATCGTGTACATGATGCTGGCGTTCGGCGCCGGCTTCGAGTTCCCGATCATCCTGGTCTTCCTGCAGTTGGTCGGCGTCCTCAGCTACAAGCGCCTCATCTCCTGGCGGCGCTACGCCATCATCGCCATCGTCGTCATCGTGGCCGTGATCACACCCAGCGGTGACCCGATCAGCCTCGCGGCCCTCTCGATCCCGATGTACGTCTTCTACGAGCTCTCCATCCTCATCGGGTGGCTGATCACCCGCCGCCGCGTCGCTGCCGTCGAGACGTGACCGAGGCGTTCACCCTCGACCCGTTCCAGCAACAGGCCGTCGCCGCCATCGATCGGGGCGAATCGGTCCTGGTCGCGGCGCCGACGGGCGCGGGCAAGACGGTCGTGGCCGAGCACGCCGTCGAGCGGGTGCTGGCCGAGCCCGACGGGCGCGTCTTCTACACGACACCGGTGAAGGCCCTGTCGAACCAGAAGTACGGCGACCTGGTGCGACGCCACGGGCCCGACCGGATCGGTCTGCTGACCGGCGACAACAGCATCAACGGCGACGCTCGGGTCGTGGTGATGACGACCGAGGTCCTCCGGAACATGATCTACGCCGGGCGGCCGCTGGAGGACCTGCGCTTCGTCGTGCTCGACGAGGTCCACTACCTCCAGGACGCCTACCGGGGCCCGGTGTGGGAAGAGGTCATCATCCACGTCCCGGCCCACGTCCGGCTCGTGTGCCTGTCGGCCACGGTGTCCAACGCCGACGAACTGGCGGCGTGGCTGACCGAGGTCCGGGGGCCCACGGCCACGGTGATCGAGCACCACCGGCCGGTCGAGCTCGAGCACCTCTACGCCGTCGCCGACGGCGTCGAGGGCACGCTGCGGGTCATCCCGACCCTGGTCGGTGACCGTCCCAACCCGGAAGGGCCGGAGTTCGACTCCCAGCGCGTCCGGGGCCGAGGCGGGCCGGGGGGGCGACGACGCCACCGCTGGTTCACCCCCGACCGGGCTGACATCGTCGACCATCTCGGTGAGGAGGGCCTGCTCCCTGCCATCTTCTTCGTCTTCAGTCGGGCGGGCTGCGACGACGCCGCCCGCCAGGTGGCGCGGTCGGGACCGGCCCTGACCACCGCCGTCGAGCGGGCCCGCATCGACCAGATCATCGACGAGCACGTGTCCGAGCTCACCGAACGGGACCTGGCGGCCCTGCAGTTCGGCGCCTGGCGGGACGGCCTGCAGGCGGGAATCGCCGCCCATCACGCCGGCATGGTGCCGCCCTTCAAGGAGGCGGTCGAGGCCTGCTTCGTCGAAGGGCTGGTGAAGGTCGTGTTCGCCACTGAGACGCTGGCCCTGGGCATCAACATGCCCGCCCGGTCGGTGGTCATCTCCAGCCTGAGCAAGTTCACCGGTGAGCGCCACGAGCGCCTGACGCCGTCGCAGTACACCCAGCTCACGGGTCGGGCCGGGCGCCGGGGCATCGACGACCACGGGACCGCCGTCGTGCTCTGGTCGCCGTACGTCGGGTTCAGCGACGTAGCCACCCTCGCAGCCAGCCGCCGCTTCGAGCTGCGCTCGGCGTTCCGGCCCACCTACAACATGGCCGCCAACCTCGTCCGGCGCCACGATCCGGAGACCGCCCACCGGTTGCTCTCGCTCTCCTTCGCCCAGTTCCAATCCGACCGGGCCGTGGTCCGGGCCGAGCGGGGCATCGACGGGCGGCGCCGGGAACTGGATGAGATCGAAGCCACGGCGACGTGTGACCGGGGTGACGTCGAGGAGTACCTGGTGCTCCTCGACGCCGGCCGGGTGGAGCAGGCCCAGACCCCACAGCGCCTCATCGAAGAGGCCCTGAGCGAGCTCAGCCCGGGCGACGTCGTCGACGCCCCGATGAAGGACGGCCACGAGCGGGTCGCGGTCCTGTCGGTGGCCCACCGGGCCCAGGGCCACGTCCGGGTCCGAGCCATCAGCCGGACCGGCAAGGTCCTGACCTTCGGTGCGCAGACGGTCACCGCCGCGCCGATGGTGCTCGGCGCCCTCGAGCTGCCCGAGCCCTACCGACCGAACAACCAGAAGTTCCGCAACGAGGTCGCCCGCCGCCTCGACCGCACCCGCACCCGCCGGCCCAGCCCCTCGACCCGCGAGGTCGTCGAGCCCGACCAGCACCCCGTGGCGGGATGCCCCGACGTGCGCAAGCACCTGCGCTCGGCCCGCCGGGCTCGCCGGCTGCGCCAGGAGATCGCGGCCCACGAGAAGCGCCTCGGCCAGGAGACCGGCTCCTTGGCTCGGGAGTTCGATCGGGTGCTCCAGATCCTGGAAGGCCGGGGGATCCTGGACGGCTGGGCGCTGACCGAGTCCGGGCTCCGTCTGGCCCGGCTGTACCACGAGTGTGACCTCCTGGTGGCCGAAGCCATCGATGAAGGCCTGCTCGACGGCCTCGACGGGCCAGACCTGGTCGCCCTTCTGTCCTGCTTCACCTACGAGCACCGCAGCCCCGAACCGGCACCCGCCCCCACGTTCCCCAACGTCGCCCTCCGGGACCGGTGGGAGCAGCTGGCCGACCTGGCCACCGGCCTGCTCAAGGAGGAAGCCGCGCTGTCCCTGCGCCTCACCCGTGAGCCGGACCCCGGCTTCATCGCCTTGGCCCACGAGTGGACGAAGGGGGACCAGCTCGACGAGGTCCTGGGCGACGACGAGCTGTCCGGCGGGGACTTCGTCCGCCAGATCCGCCAGCTCCTGGACCTGCTGCGCCAAGTCGCCGAGGTCGCCCCCGACCCCACCACGCGGGACACCGCCCGGTCCGCCATCCGCCGGGTCGATCGGGGCGTGGTCGCCGCCTCGTCCGGAGTCAGCGTGACGTGACCGTCGAGAAGGGTCGGGACTGGGGGAGCGCGGGAGGGCTGCCCGAGGACGGGGTGATCGTGCACTCCGACGCCGAGGCCCGGGCCGTCGTCACCGCTGCCCGTCGGGCCCACGAGGACATCCCGCCCCTCGGGCTCCTCGGTGGCGACCTGTGCAAGACCGTCGGCGGGCGGGGCGATGAGGCCCGCCTCCACTCAGGTGAAGCAGCCCGGCTCAACGTGGACCTGGGCTCGGTCCTGGTCGACGGCCGCTTGCACTGGTTCGTGGCTCACCTCGTGACCCGCCGGGGCTGGCTCCGGGGGCCCCTCTTCGGCGCTTTCAACGCCCAGTGGCTCGGGCCCTGGGACGTCGCCCCCCGAGCCCACCCCGGTGACGGCCTGCTGGAGATCGTCGAGGTCACGATGTCCGCCGGGGACCGCCTGAAAGCCCGGCGCCGGCTCCCCACCGGGACCCACGTGCCCCACGCCGGCATCCAGATCCGGCGAGCCGACGCCGTCCAGCGGGACCTGCCGAAGGGCCATGCCGTCTGGCTCGACGGCGAGCGCCTCGGCCCGGCTGCGACCGTCTCGGTCCGGGTCGAGCCTGACGTGTTGCGCGTCGTCGTCTAGACAGGGGCCATGGACGTCGACGCGGTCAAGGACCGGCTGGGCCAGGAGGTCGAGCGCCGAGCCGACGTGCTGCTGGAGATCTCCCACAGCATCCACGAGCACCCCGAGCTCTGTTACGAGGAGCATCACGCCCACGACCTGCTCGCCGGGGTCCTCGAGGACGAGGGCTTCGACGTCGAGCGGGGTGCGGCGGGCATGGACACCGCGTTCGTGGCCAGGGCCGGTACCGGTGACGGCCCGACCATCGGGGTGTTCTGT
The DNA here is from genome assembly GCA_963725155.1 of uncultured Microthrixaceae bacterium. Lineage (GTDB taxonomy): Bacteria > Actinomycetota > Acidimicrobiia > Acidimicrobiales > DATDAH01 > DATDAH01. The sequence goes on along the minus strand of CAVRXU010000007.1, from coordinate 247,976 downwards.
GAGTACGACGCCCTGCCCGAGATCGGCCACGCCTGTGGCCACAACGTCATCGGCGCCGCGGGCTTGGGCGCCGGCCTGGCTGCGGCCACCGTCGCCGAGGAGCTCGGCGGTCGCGTCGTCGTCCTCGGCATCACCGGCCGAGGAGGGGGGTGGGGGCAAGGTCTTCCTGCACGAGCGGGGCGCCCTCGACGACATCGACGCGGCCATGATGATCCACCCCGCCGACGGCGACCTGCTGGCCATGAACGTCATCGCCATCCAGCAGGTCCATGTGCAATACCACGGCCAGGCCGCCCACGCCGCCGCCTTCCCCCACAAGGGCCGCAACGCCTTGGACGCCGCCGTGCTCGGCTACATGAACGTCGCCGCTCTCCGCCAGCACATCCGGCCCACCGAGCGGATCCACGGGATCTTCACCGACGCAGGGGACAAGCCCAACATCGTCCCCAAGTACGCGGCGGCCGAGTGGTACGTGCGCTCGCCGACGCTGCGCCTGCTGCAGGGTCTCAAGGAGCGGGTCCTGAGCTGCCTGGAGGCGGGGGCCTCAGCCGCCGGCTGCACCATGGACCACCAGTGGCAGGACCCGGCCTACGCCGACATGATCGACAACCCGGTCCTGGTCGATCTCTTCCGCGCCAACGCCGAGCGCACCGGCCGGGACCTGGCCGACCCGGCGGGCGCTTCCGGTGTCGTGGGGAGCACGGACATGGGCAACGTGAGCTACGTGGTGCCCTCCATCCACCCCATGCTCGCCGTCGCCCCGCCCGGCGTGTCGATCCACACGCCCGAGTTCACCGCGTTCGCCCGGGGCGAGGAGGGGGACCGCGCCGTGCTCGACGGTGCCCGGGCCATGGCCATGACGGTGGCCGACCTGTGGCTGGATCCGAGTCGGGTCGAGGCCGCCAAAGCCTCATTCGACGAAGCCGTGTCGGCCCGCCGTTGACCGCCTTAGGTGACCCAGGAGAGCACGGCGAGCGGTCACCCGTCCTCGGTCGGTGAGGCCGTACGCTGACTCCCCGAATGAGCGTCTACGTCGCCGAGGAGTTCAGCTCCGATGAGGAGGACATCCTCCGGCGGTACTTCACGAACCTCGACCGTCCGGTCTTCGCCCTCGTCAACCTGCCGGAGGTGGTCAAGGGCGCGCTCTTCGCCCGCTACTCCCGATCGCCCAAGAGCCTGCGGCGGCTGTTCCTCGACGAGTTCGTCGTCGACCTCGACATCACGGGCGACCAGACCGTCGACGCCACCATGGGCCTGCGAGCGGGCCGAGGAGCTGTACCAGACCGTCTTCTTCGACTACGGCGACGACTCGGTGGCCCAACTCGGCGGGGTGCACCTGGCCTGCGAGCAGGCCTCGAACATCCTGACCAAGATCCTCGAGTGGGGTCGGCTCATGGCCTACCTCGAGCAGTCCACCCGCTACATCGCCTACGACGCCCGCATCGGCGGCCGGTTCCGCTACTACCGCGATCCCGACGTGCTCCAGTCCAACCTGGGCACCCGCTACGTGGGCGACATGGACCGGCTGTTCGACACCTACGCCGAGCTCGTCCCGACGCTCGGGGACTTCTTCCGCGACCAGATCCCCAAGGACCCCGCCGACTCCGACTTCGTCTACCGCCAGTCGATCCGGGCCAAGGCCTTCGACGCGCTGCGGGGCATCCTGCCCGCGGCGTCCCTCTCCAACGTCGGCATCTACGGCACCGGTCAGGGCTACGAGCAGCTCCTCCTGCGCATGCGGGCCCACCCGCTGCCCGAGGCCCGCTCGTACGCGCGACTGATGCTGACCGAGCTGCGAAAGGTCATCCCGTCGTTCCTGCGCCGGGTCGACCTCCCCGACCGCGGCGTGGCCTGGAGCAACTACCTGGCCGAGAACCGCATGGCCATGGACGAGATGGCCGCCAAGGTCTTCCCGACCTCGGGCGAGATGGACGCGGAGCCGGCGGTGACCCTGGTCGACTTCGACCCGGACGCCGAGGTGAAGATGGTGGCGAGCATGCTCTACGCCCACACCGACCGGCCCGAGACCGAGATCGAAGCGCGGGTGCGGTCCATGTCGACCGACGAACGGCTGGCCGTGGTGCGGGCCTACTGCGGTGAACGGTCCAATCGCCGGCACAAGCCGGGCCGGGCGCTCGAGCGCTCCTTCTACCGTTTCGACGTCCTCACCGACTACGGCGCCTTTCGGGACCTGCAACGCCACCGGATGCTGACCATCGAGTGGCAACGCCTGACCCCTCGTCACGGCTTCACCCGACCCGAGTCGGTCGACGCCGCAGGCCAGGCGGCCCGCTTCGACGAGGCCATGGAACGGTCCGAGGCCCTGTTCGACGACCTCGAGCCGGACTTCCCCGACCAGGCTTCCTACGCCGTCGCGCTGGCCTACCGGATCCGCTTCGTCATGCAGATCAACGCCCGGGAGGCGATGCACATGCTGGAGCTGCGGACCACGCCCCAGGGCCATCCCGCCTACCGCTGGGTCGCCCAGCAGATGCACCGGCGCATCGCCGAGGAAGCCGGTCACCATGCCGTCGCCGAGCTGATGCGCTACGTCGATCACGATCCCGAGCCCGACCTGGAACGACTCGACGCCGAGCGGCGGGCCGAGGCCCGGCGCCTCACCCCCTGAGCGGGGCGCACGAACCCGCGAACGCGCCTCTATGATCCGCCCGCGATCGCCCGGAGGGCGTTCCCACGAGGAGAGGCATGGCTGAAGACAACGACGTGGTGGACGAGATCGACGAGGACGCAGACGCGGAGCCGGCGATTCTCGACGCCGACGACCTGGATGCCGACGACCTGGACGAGGACCTCGTCGCCGGTGACAGCCTCGAGGATGACGTCGTGCTGGTGGGGGAGGACGCGCTCGTCGAAGAGGTGGCGGTCGAAGAGGACGAAGACGAGGACGCCGCCGCCCCGGACCGGCCCACCCGCACCACCCCGGCCGCAGCCGGTGACGACGACGAGGACGAGCCCGATCCCGATGACGTCGAGGCCGACCTCGACACCATCCTCAAGGATCGCATCGCGGCCAACGACGACGATGAGGACGAGGAAGAAGAGGAGAAGCCCGGTCGGGTCACCAAGCCGACCGACGACGACGGGACCGAGGGCGGCAGCCGGGTCGCGCCGCGCAAGGCGGGCGAGTTCGTGTGCTCGTCCTGCTTCCTCGTCAAGCCGGACATGCAGCTGGCCGACGCCAAGAAGAAGCTCTGCCTCGATTGCGTGTGACCCTGCGTCGGTGACCGCACCATGACCCCTCCGGACCTCGGCGGCAACGACCGCAGCGCCCCCGAGCAGTTGGCCGACTGGGTCCTGTTCGCCCCGCTCGGCCTCGCCCTGGAGGCGCGGCGACTGTTCCCGGAGATGGCGGCCCGGGGGCGGCGCCAGGTCCTGTTCACGCGAACGGTGGGCAAGTACGCCCTGCGCCGGGGCCAGGCCCGGCTGGACGGCCTGGTCGGCACGGGCCTCGGACTGGTCAGCGGCCTCCTGCCCGGCAACGACGGTGCCGGGCCCGCCGAGGCCACGATCGACCCGGTCACCAACCTGGTGGCCGTCGAGGACGTGCCTGGCGACCTCGGGCTGGACTCGGACCACCTGGCCATCCCCGACTACGACAACCTCTCCGCCTTCCAGGTGATGCCGCGGCTGGAGGCCCTCGACCCGACGGAGCTGGACGCCGTCCGGGCCTACGAGGAGTCCACCCGAGGACGGCGGACGATCCTGAACAAGATCGCCCAGCTGAGCTGACGCCGGCCGTGGAAGGGGTGCGTTCCGCCGTGGTCGCCGATCTCCCGCGCCTGACCGAACTGGCCCGGGACGTCATCGCCGAGCTGGCCGACCAGAAGGGTGGGGTCGTGTGGCGCCGCCACGCCGCCCGCCCCGAGCCCGTCGACGAGGGACTGGCCGCCGACCTGGCCGACCCCGACACCCAGGTCCTCGTGGGCACCATCGACGACACCGTCATCGGCTATGCCGTGACCACGGCCGAGACGCTCCCGGACGAGGGCACGCTCGCGATCGTGCGGGACCTCTACGTCGAGCCCGGCGCTCGGGGGGTCGGTGTGGGGGAGGCGATCATGGACGCCATCCTCGCCTGGGCGGGGGAGCGGGGCTGCATCGGTGTCGACGCGCTGGCCCTTCCCGGCAGCCGGGCCACCAAGAACTTCTTCGAGGGCTTCGGGCTGGTCGCCCGGGCCATCGTCGTCCACAAGGACCTGGCCCCGTGAATGGTCCTCAGGTCTGCGTCGGCGCCGTGGTGGTGGACGCCGACCGCCTGCTGATGATCCGGCGGGGCCACGGACCGGCGGCGGGGCAGTGGTCCGTGCCTGGCGGGCGGGTGGAGGCGGGCGAGCTCCTGGCCGAGGCGGTGGTCCGGGAGCTCTGGGAGGAGACGGGCGTGGAGGGCGTCTGCGGGGAGCTGGTGGGCTGGGTCGAGCGCTTCGAGGAGGACGAGCACTTCGTGATCCTGGACTTCCAGGTCGCGGTCCTCGAAGCGACCGGACCGGTGGCCGGTGACGACGCCGCCGAGGCCCGCTGGGTCCCCCTCGTCCACGTCGCCGATCTCAACCTGGTCGACGGTCTGGCCGAGTTCCTCCACGAGCACGGCATCCTCGCCACCATCGCCTGACCTCCCATCCGTTCACTGCGCCGCGCCAGGTCAGCGACCCGCTCACCGATCCGTTCTGGTTGCATCTCCCCGCGTCCCGCCGCGGCCAGGTGCAGCCAGAACGGGTCAGCGGCCCTTCCAGACGGGGGGGCGCTTCTCGATGAAGGCCAGGGGGCCCTCGGCGAAGTCCTCGGTCGAGGCCAGGCCCATCATGGCGGCACCGGACTGGCGAACGCCCTCGCGATCGTCGGTCACGGTGATGCTCTCCAGGACCAGGCGACGGCTCTCGCGCACGGCGAGCGGGGCGTTGGCGCAGATCTGCTCGGCCAGCTCGATGGCCGCCTCGAGGACGGTGCCGGGCTCGACCAGGCGGTTGACCAGGCCGAAGTGGTAGGCCCGCTCGGCGCTGATGGGGTCGCCGGTGAGGGCCAGCTCCATGGCGACGTTGAAGGGGATCTTCCGCGGGCAGCCGGAACAGCCCGCCGGCCGCCGGCGACCAGGCTGCGCTTGGCCTCGGGGATGCCGAAGCGGGCCTGGGTGGAGGCCACGACCAGGTCGCAGGCCAGCACGATCTCGGTCCCGCCGGCCAGGGCGGGACCGTCGACGGCGGCGATGATCGGGCTTGGTCCGCTCCCGCACCACGATGCCGCCGAAGCCGCCCCGTTCGGTCTGCAGGTCACCCACCCGGCCCGCCGAGATGGCTTTCAGGTCGGCCCCGGCGCAGAACACCGGGCCGTTGCCCATGAGGATCCCGACCCAGACCTCGTCGTCCGCCTCGAGCTCGTCGATGGCGGCTTCCATGCCCTGAGCGACGTCGCCGTTGACGGCGTTTCGGGCCTCGGGCCGGTCGATGGTGAGGAGACCGATGTGGCCCCGCTTCTCGTAGTTGACCATGGCGGGGAGGGTAGTCAGGACCCCTCATCCGGCTCGCTACCGTGGCGGCCGGTGCACCTCAGCTGTCCGTTCTGCACGTCGTATGACGTCCGCCGCCTGTACCTGGCCGCCGTCGACCTCGACAGCTGTGAGTGCGCCTCCTGCGGCGCCCGCTGGGACGAGGACCACGCCACCGGGGAGTACCGGGGCCGGGCCAGTCACGCCACCGTGGTGACCCCGCCCGACCGTCCGTGACCCGCCCCACGGTGGCGGTGTTCGACTTCGACGGGACACTGGTCGACTCCGACGAGGCGTTGATCGCCCCGTTCGTCGCCCTGGGGATCGACCGGTCTCGCGTAGGCCTCGGACGCCTGCTGGCGGACGAGTGCGACGACCTCGGCGTGACCGTCGAGGACTACCTGGCCCACTACGACCCGGCGGCGTCGAACCCGTTCCCCGGCATCGACGACCTCCTGGCCCGGTTGCCCCGTTGGGGCCTGTGCTCCAACAAGCATCCCGATTCCGGTGCGTCGGAGCTCGCTCGTCTCGGCTGGCAGCCGACGGCGGCCGCCTTCGCCCGGGGCGCGCCCAAGTCCCTGGTACCGGTGCTGACCGGCCTCGGCGTCCGTGGCGCGGATGTGCTCTACGTGGGCGACACCGACCACGACCGCGAGTGCGCCGTCGAGGTGGGCGCCACGTTCGCGCTCGCCGGCTGGAACCGTCGGGCCCGTCCCGCGCCGGGCGATGTCGTGCTGGAGGCGCCCGCCGAGGTGCTGCACCTGCTGGCCTGATACCTACCGGACCGCCGTCGGGCTGACAGAACGAGGCAACCACGGGCGCCAAGCCCTGTCGGCTGCGGGTCCGCGGCGCCCTCCGATCCCGGTTCCTCTCGTTCTGGCACCCGATCCTCCGGCCCCGACCGGCGAATCGGAGGCCAGAACAGCCAGCAAGCCTTCCGGCACCTGATCCTCCGGCCCCGACCGGCAAATCGGAGGCCAGAACAGCGGGGAGAGTGCAAGGGCACGGCCGGGACGGCCGCCGCCAGGCCAGGCCCCGTGGTTGCCTCGGTGACCTGTCGGCGCGGGGCCGCGGCCGGCGAGCTCCGTGCTGCTCTAGGGGGTGACGGAAGGGTCCTCGCCCGTAGCCGTCTCGGCATCATCCGAGGCTTCGAGATCGGCTGCGTCACCGTCGGGCGCGTCGACGGCCTCAGCCACGACTTCGGGAGCCTCGGTCACCTCAGGCGCATCGGCTGCGGGTGCGGCGGCCACCTCCGCTGCCGCTTCCGGGACCTCGGTCACCTCGGGCGCATCGGCTGCAGGAGCCTCCACGCCTTGGGGACCATCGGTCACCTCAGTCGTCTCGGCTGCGGGGGCGTCAGCCGCTTCAGCCGCCGCCTCCGGAACCTCGGTGTGAGTGCCATCGGCCGCAGGGGCCTCGACCACCTCAGCCGCCGCCTCCGGAACCTCGGTGTGAGCGGCATCGGCCGCAGGCGCCTCGACCACCTCGGCCGCCGCCTCCGGAGCCTCGGTCTGAGCCGCATCGGCAGTCGGCGCGCTCGCGCCGAGCGGGGTGTCGGCGATGGGCGGGGGCGGCGGGATCCGGGGGGCCTTCGCCGGGGCCGGGGCGGGGGCATTGCCCGGCTTCGGGCCACCTGTACGCGGACGGGAGCGCCCGCCCCGGGACCGGGGTGCGGGCTTGGGCTCGATGCCGAACTTGGCCGCGATCTGGGGAACCTGCATCGACACCCTGGTGACCGCGGCGATCAACTCTTCGTTGGGCGTGGCGGGCACCGACGCCGGCTCCACCTGGGCGTGCACGGGCGAGAGGGCCAAGGCCTCGAGCACTGTGCTCCAGCGCTTGGCGCCGACGTGGTCGGTCAGCGCGGCGGACGCCGCCGCCGTCAGGCGCTCGGCGAGGTCACGAGGCAGGGGCGTGCCGGCCTTCGGCGGTCGGGAGCTGACGTTCAGCGCCCGCACCACCCGGTCATCGGCCAGGAGCTCGGCGATCTCGCCCAGCCAGGCGGCCTGCTCCTTCTCGAGCCGGGTCACCAGGCCGGTGCGCAGCTGTTCGGCGAGCTCGCGGGAGGCCTCGTCCTTGGCCGCGCTCTCAGCCTTCGTGACCACGGAGCGGAGGTCCCGCAGGTCGACGGTGTCGATCTGCTCGATGGCGGCCTCGGCCCGATCCTGCCACTCGGCAACGCGGGCCCGGGGCACGATCGTCTCGGCCATGGCGAGGAGCGCGTCGGCCTTGACCAGCGGGTTTCCGGCCTCCTTGGCTGCGGCGTTCTGCTCGTCGATGGCGGCCCGCACGGCGGGGATGCCGCCCTTCAGGACCTGCTCGGCGATCGGGCGCTGCTCCTCGGGCAACTCGGCCAGGAGGGCTTGGCGGTGCTTGCGCCCGGCCCGGAGACGGGGCGCCTTGGGCTTCGGGGGCAGCTTGGGCTTCTCGGGCCGCTCGAAGCGGGGCCGCTCGGGACGGTCGCGGGGCTTGTGTTCCCGGCCACCCCCGGGCGCACCCGCTCCGCCGGGGCCTCCCGGCCCGCCGCGACCCCCGGGGCCGCCGCGGCCCCCCGGCCCGCCGCGGCCGTCACGATCGCCCCGCCGGGGCTTGCGCTCCCGGCGCTCGGGCTCCTTGGAGTAGTCGCGAGGAGGCGGGGGCGGTGCGCCGATGAACTCGATGACGTCGGCCGACTTCTTCTTCTCGGTCGGCGCCATCACGGCGATGATGGTGACGCCCTCCATGTCGTAGTCGGCGTCGGCCTTGACGGTGTCGCCGACCTTGACCCCGGTGGGCAGCAGGGTGGCGTCGAGCACGCCCTTGGGCGCCTTGGCCCCCGCGGCACGCCACGTGAGCGTCCCGTCCCCGCGGTCACTGGTGAGCTCGACATCGATCCGTCTTGACATACGGCGAACCACCGTATCGTCGGCCCGTGGACACGACCGTCCTGGAAATCACCACCGGTACCCGTCCGGTGCACGACCTGACGCCGGACGCGGCTCGTTTCGTGAGCGGTCGGGGCGACGGCCTTCTCCACGCCTTCGCCCCCCACGCCACCGTCGGCCTGGCTCTCATGGAGACAGGGGCAGGATCCGACGACGACCTCGTGGATCTTCTCGAGCGGCACCTCCTGCCCCGGGACGATCGCTACCGCCACGCCCACGGCAGCGCCGGCCACGGTGCCGACCATGTCCTGCCCGCACTGGTGGCCCCGTCGATCAGCATCCCGGTGCTCGACGGCCGGATGGCCCTGGGCACCTGGCAGTCCCTCGTGCTGGTCGACACCAACCGCGACAACCCGCGCCGCCAGGTCCGGCTCAGCTTCCTCGCGGGTTGAGCGGGCTCTCCTGGCCGACCGGCCGGAAGGTGAGGCTGATCCTCGGGCCGGCGCGGGCCACCTTGGGGACGGCGTGGTCCCAGGTGCGCTGGCAGGTGCCGCCCATGACGAGGAGGTCGCCCCGACCGAGGTCGTAGCGGACCGACGGCCCGCCGCCCTTCGGGCGGAGCCGGAACGGACGGCGCTCACCGACGGAGACGATGGCCACCAGGCCCGTCAGCCGGTCCCGGGCGACCCGGTCGCCGTGCCAGGCCACGCTGTCCCGGCCGTCCCGGTAGAGGTTGAGCCAGCTCGAGGCGAACGTCCCCCCATAGCGGTCGCCGAGTGCGGCCATGATCTCGGCCACCACCGGGAACCCTTCGAGGACCGGCCCCGTCAGGTGGGCCGTCAACCGAGGCTCGTCGACCTCCCGCTGGTACATCCACACTCGCCGGTGACACCAGGCCAGCTCATCCACCAGCCGAGCGAACAGGGCGTCGGCCCCAGCCAGCCAGTCCGGGGCGTGATCGACCCACGCCCCTCCGCTGAGCAGTCGTCGGCTCACGGGCGCCCCTGTGAGCCCGGGGGAGGGATCGGACAGCAGTGAGCCCTGGAACGCCAACACATCCGCCACCATAGACGAACACCCGTTCGTTTTGTCCAGGTGCAAAGCTCCGACCATGACACCGAGAACGGTCGTCCGCATCGCCCTCGCCATCCTGGCGGTCGTGGGCCTGCAGGTCGGCCTGTGGGCCGCCTTCGCCCCACGGTCGTTCTACGACGACTTCCCGGGGGCCGGCCGGATCTGGGTGAGTGTCGACGGGCCTTACAACCAGCATCTCGTCCGGGACGTCGGGGCCCTGAACCTGGCCCTGGCCGTCGTGGCCATTGTGGCCTTTGTCACCCTCTCCCGAGCCGCCGTGCTGGCCGCTGGGGGAGCGTGGCTGGCGTATGGCCTGCCGCACCTGATCTACCACCTGCGCCATCTCGACCCGTTGGACGGCGCCGACCAGGTCGCGGTGCCCGTGAGCCTGTTCCTGTCCGTCGTGTTGGCCGCGATGGTGCTGTGGACGGGCTGGCGCAACCCAGGGAAGACCTTGTCCTGAGCGGCTTTTCGGGATCCGACCCTAGCTTTACATAACGAGGATTACCGGCGGTCAGGCGGGATCAGCGGTCGGCGACCGGGCGCAGCTGGAGGCCGGCCAGCGGCCCACACGCCTCCACCAGGTGCACCAAGGCCGCCTCGACGTCCTCGGGGCCGGCGGCGTCGGCCACGTCGACCTCGACGTCCTCCAGCGCCGCCGTGAGCGCGTACTGGGCATCGGCCAGCGCCTCGAGCGCCTCTTCCCGCACGATGACCTCGCCGTCGGCCAGCCCGTGGCCGGTGGCCAGTCGCCGGGCCCGGTAGGCCGCCTGGCGACACGCCGGTCGGCAGAACAGGCGCGGACGGCCGCGACCCGCCCGCGACGCCATCGGGCGGCGGCACCACCGGCACTGCTGTCCCCTGGCCTTTTCCGTCACGTGACGAAAGTAGCCCTGCCGAAGGGTCAGCCGAGGGACTCGGCGTCCGCGCACGCGGGATGGTCGTCCGTGACCACAGCATGACCGAGCTGCGTCCCCTGACGGAGGGAACGGGTGTTCGATGCGTTAGCTCGGGCGCCTGCGGACCCGGTTCACGCGCCAGCCGGCGACGCCCAGGACACCGAGCAGGGCCACGAAGGCGATCCACGTCCGGGCGGTGCCGCCCGAGCCGTCGTCCTCGAGGGGCGTGCGGGCTGCGGTCTCCTCGCCGTCGAGGTCCTCGGCCCCGTCGTCGGTCGCCGCGTCGGTGCTCTGACCGTCGGGGGCCGTGCTCCCCTCCCCCACCCTGGTGGTCGGCGGGGCCACGGTCGTCGACGCCCCGCCCGGCGTGGTGTCGTCCGCCGGGGACCCGCCGGGATCCCCCGAGGACGGCCCGCCGCCCGACGGCGTGCCGGCGCCGTTGCCGTTTCCGCCTGCCGGTCCTCCCCCCGGCGGCCGGGGTGCGGTCGTGCTCGTCGTGGTGACGGGCGGCTGCAGGGGGCAGATCGAGCCGAAGGACCGAAAGGCCGGTCCGGCGCCTGAGCCCCAGCGCCATCCCTCTACGTCGCCGTCGGTGACCTGGGTGCTCCCCGCCCCCACCGGCGAGTAGCTGAAGCCCCCGGCGCCGTTGTCGGCCCGGTAGTAGGCCCAGTAGTTGGGCGCCTGACAGGTCAGGCAGGAGCTGTCGGCCGGACACCCCAACCCGTTCAGCCCGCACACCGCGCCACCGGTGCCCGAGAAGGACCGCACGACCGGGGCCAATCCGGCCCGCTGCAGCGCGGTGATCCCGCTGATGGAGTCCTCGCTGAAGGTCACGCAGCGGGAGACGACGCCGGAGCCGGTGTCGACCACGATCGCCGCCCGGTGGACGGCCTGAGCCTCCTGGCTCGGGGCGCTGAAGGCCGATCCGACCATGCCGGCCACCGTCAGAGAACCGACCAGGGCCCCCAGGACGGCGGCCCGCAGAGTGCGGGACAGGGTCACGAGAAGACGGAGAACAGCAGGGTCGGCGGCAGGGTCGCCCCGTCCGTCCACGCCTCGGGGGTGGCCACCAGGTTGAACATCCACTGGGCGAACTGGGCCCGGGTGACGTTGTCGTCGCCGCGGAAGGTGTCGTTGCCGAAGCCGAGCACGATCCCGTTGGCCGCGGCCCAGGTGGCGGCGTCCCCGTACCAGGTCGACGGCCCGATGTCGGTGAAGCCGTGCGGTGGCAGACCCGTCACGTCGGGCGAGCCCGCCGCGGCGTAGAGCCACGAGACGGCCTGGGCCCGGGTGAGGGTCAGCCGGGGCCGGAACTGGTCACCGAAGCCATTGGCGATCGCGCCGTTGGGCGCCGCCCCGACGAAGTCGACGCCGTCCTCGTACCAGGCCCCGTCAGGCACGTCGGTGAAGCTGTGGGGGGCACCGCCGGGTCCTCCGAACATGTCGTTCAGCCACATGGCGGCCTGGGCCCGGTTCACCCGGCCGGCCGGACGTAGGTCGCCGTTGATGCCACCGACGATCCCGGCGTCGTCGACCCAACGGGCGCCGTCGTCGTACCACGCTCCCACCGCCACATCGGCGAAGCCCGCCGCCGGGAGGCATCGGCGCTGGACGGTTGACACCTGGGGGGCCACCGGCAGCCAGTCCGCCCCCGGGTCCTGGTCCAGCAGGAGGGCCTGCACCGCCTGGCTGGTGGCGAAGGTGTTCACGCCGAAGCCGTCGTTGGGGCTGGCGAAGCGGCCGTCGTCCGCGGGGGGCACGGCGAGCTGCTGCGACTGGAGCCAGGCCACCGGATCGTGGGCGAGGTCGTCCAGGCCGGCGCCCAGGGCGGTGACCGAGAACATGGCCAGCGCCGTGGCGTTCGGGTCCGGCGACCCGAAGGATTGCCACGCGCCCTCATCTTCTCCGGTGGCGACCTGGCCACCGAGCACGAAGGTCTCGGCCGTCTCGAGGACGGGGGCGCTGGGGTCGATGCCGGCGGCGACGAGGGCCATCACGGCGAAGCCCGTGGTGTCGAGGTCGGCGGAGTTCGGCCCGGCGGGATCACCGTCGAAGCTCCAACCACCCCCGGTGACCTTCTCGGACTCACACATCACCTGCAGGTCGGCCTGATGGACGTTCTGACCCAGCAGCGACTCGGCCAGCCGGGCGAACAGGAACGAGTTGAAGAGCGCCGGGGCGTTCTCGTCGAGGCCGGCGGTGAGGTCCACGCCGTCACCGGGAGCGTCGTCGTCGCCAGGGTCGAAGTCGGTCGGGTCGAAGCCGAGCGGCACCGCGACCTGGAGGATGAGCTTGGCCTCCTGGCCGATCAAGGGCGGATCGGTCAGCTCGCCGTCCACCCAAGCGTCGACCCAGTCCAGGGCCGTGACGCCGGCGTTGTCCACCGCCTCGACCGCGGCCAAGGCCTCCGACGTCGACCAGGTCGCCGTGGTCTGGGCATTGGCGGCGATGGCCAGGATCGCGTCCGGGGTCTCGAAGCCGTCGAATCCGGCGACCTCGAAGCCACCGTTCGCCTGCTGTCGGGTGGTCAGCCAGGCCACACCGTCGTCGGTGACCGTGTCCGCACCGGCCGACGGCGCGACCGCGCCGACGAACAGGGCGGAAACGAGGGAGCCGATGATGATCGGCCGAAGTACGCGCATGACAGACCTCCGTGGGGCCCCGTTCCGCGGGGGCCCTCATGGGGGGCCACTCCCTGGGCGGCACCCGAAACGGGCGTCGGCGAACCGACGGGAGTGGCGGGCATCCTGGCTCACGGCCCGAGGGCCGCACACAGTTGCGGGTCAGCGTCGGTCTCGCACCGACTTCCCCCATCCCGGCGGTGTTGCTGCCGGGACCGCCCACGACCTCCGAGCCGATGGGCGACCGCTCCGCCGGGCACGGTAGGCGGGACCCGGCCAGAGCGTCAACCGACGCGAAGAGGCGGGCACGGGCGCCCCGCGGCATCCTCTTGCCGTTGAGCACCGTCCCCCGCTTCCACGCCGTGACCTGGCTGGCCTGGGCCCTGGCCGCTGTGGTCATCGTGCAGCTGGCCTCCAGTCCCCTGTACGTCACGCTGGTCCTGGCCGCCAGCGCCCTCGTGGCCAGCGCCCACCGCATCAGCTCGACGGGCGCGTTCCGACTCCTGGTGGTCGCCGGGATCGTGATGGCGCTCATCCGGGTCGTCCTCACCGCCCTGACCACCCACGCCGTCGGCACCGTGCTGTTCACGCTGCCCGAAGCCACCCTGCCCCGCATCCTCGGCGGCTTCACGATCGGCGGCACCATCGAAAAGGAGGTCGTGCTCCAGTCCCTGGCCGAGGGCTACGCCATCGTCGCCCTGCTCGGCGTCTTCGGCGCCTTCAACAGCGTCGTGTCCCACCACGAGCTGCTGGGCAGCGCCCCCCGGGCCTTCCACGAGGCCGGGTTGGTGGTGACCATCGCCGCCGCCTTCGTGCCGTCGACCGTGGCCTCGTGGCAGGGCGCCCGGGAGGCGGATCAGGCCCGCACCGGCGGGATCGTCCGCCGCCGGGGTCGCCTGGCCCGCACGGTCGTCCCCGTCCTGGAGACCGGGATGGAACGCTCGTTGCGCCTGGCCGATTCGATGGACTCCCGTGGTTTCGCCCGTCACCCCCCGGGGCCGGCCGACACCGCGTCGGCGTGGGGGGCCCTGCTGGCCCTGACCGCCCTGGCCGGCTCGTTCGTCGCCCTCGTGGGCCGACGCTCGACCCTGGCGGTCGTCTTGGCCACGACCGGCGCCGTCCTGCTGGTGAGCTCGGTCGTCCTGGCATCGAAGGCATCACCGCGTCAGCGCTACCGCCCCCGGGCCCTCAGCGGCGAGGACCTGTTCATCATGGCGACGAGCGCGCTGGCGTTGACCCTGGTCGCGGTCGCCGCGGCAGGCGGCGAGGACTCGTTGACCTGGTCGGCCTCGCCTCTGCACGCTCCAGACCTGGCCCCCCTCCCTGCCATCGGGGTCCTCCTGCTCGCCGTGCCCGCCCTCTTGCCCACTCAGCCGCTTCCCGAATCCATCACCGCCAGCGCCCCGAGTGCGGCCAGGGCGGTCCAGGAGGTTGGGTCGTGAGCGCGGTCGTCACCTTCGCCGGCGTGGCCTTCGCCTACGCCGACGAGGACCCGGCCCTGGTCGACATCGACTTGACGGTCGCCGCCGGCGACGTCCTGCTGGTCGTCGGGCCGTCCGGCTCAGGCAAGAGCACCCTGCTGCGGGCCGTCAACGGGCTCGTCCCCCACGCCACCGGCGGCCACTTCCAGGGGACCGTCACCGTCGCCGGTCGCAGCACCCGCGACCACCGCCCTCGTGACCTGGCGGACACGGTCGGCTTCGTCCACCAGGATCCCGAGGCCCAGTTCGTCGTCGACGAGGTGGAGCACGACATCGCCTTCTCGCTCGAGAACCTCGGGATGGAGCCCGCCGCCATGCGCCGCCGCGTCGAGGAGGTGCTCGACGCCCTGGGCATCGCCCACCTGCGCCACCGCTCCCCCACCACCCTCTCCGGCGGCGAGCGTCAGCGGGCCGCGGTAGCCGGCGCCCTGGCCGCCGGCCCCGACGTCCTCGTCCTCGACGAGCCCACCAGCGAGCTCGACCCCCAGGGCGCCGACGACGTCCTCGCCGCCGTGACCCGGCTGAACGCCGACCTGGGCACGACGATCCTGGTGGCCGAGCACCGTCTCGAACGGGCCGCGCCCATGGCCGATCAGGCGGTCGGCATCGACGGTGGTCGGCTGCGCGGGCCCGACGCGGTCCCCGCCCTGCTGGCTGATTACGACGGCGCGCCGCCCGTCACGCACCTCGGCCACCTGCTGGGGTGGTCCCCACCCCCGCTGACCGTGCGCGACGCCCGCCGCCTGGCCCGGGACACCGTGCTCCCCGCCCCCGACGGCCGCGCCGACACCCCGGGGACGGGTGAGGTCCTGGTCGGGGCCAAGGGTGTCCGGGTGCGCCTCGGCCAGCACCTGGCGCTGCGGGGCGTCGACCTCGAGGTCCGCCGGGGCGAGGTCGTGGCCCTCCTGGGCCGGAACGGGTCGGGCAAGACGACGTTGCTGCGGGCGTTGGCCGGCCTCCTCGAGGTCGACGGGGGCCGCGTCGACGCGGTGGCCCGCATCGCCTACCTCCCCCAGGACCCCAACGCCCTGCTGTTCGCCCCTACCGTCCGGGCGGAGTTGGAGCACACCCTGCGCCTGTTGGCCCTCCGGGAGCCCGAGGCCGTCGACGCCTGGCTCGACCGCCTGGGCCTCGCCGCCCTGGCCGACCGCCATCCCCGGTCGCTGTCGGCGGGCCAGCGCCAGCGGGTCGCCATCGGGGCGGTCGCCGTCGGCGGGGCCGAGGTGCTGCTCCTGGACGAGCCCACCCGGGGCATCGACCCCCCGTCGGCGGCCGCCCTGGAACACGCCGTGGCCGACCACGCCGCGGGCGGCGGGGCAGTGGTCCTGGCCACCCATGACGTCGAGCTGGCGGCCCGCTGCGCCACCCGGGCCGTGGTCCTCGGCGACGGGGACGTGGTGGCCTCGGGCGCCGCGCGGGACGTCCTGGCCGGCTCGCTGTTCGCCCCGCAGGTCCTGCGGGTGCTGCCTCCCTACCTCACGGTCGCCGAGGTGGCGACGGTGCTGGGCCGATGACGGCGCTGCCCCTGCCCCGTACCCGCCCGGCCGGGCCGCCCGCCAGCCTGTTCTACCTCCTGCTCGTGATCGTCGGGCTTGCTGCCTTCCTCTACCCGTTCTGGATCCCGGCCGAGACGGCGTTCGCCGAGGCCCACGCCGCCGACGCCCCCTTCGTCGCCGCCGGGGTCGGGCTCCTGGCCGTGCTGGCCATCGCCCTCGAGGTCCGCCGGGGAACGACAACCGGGGCCACCATCGCCGTACTCGCCGTGCTCTCGGCCATGGCCGGCGTGCTCCGCCTCGTCGACCTGCCCGGTGGGGGCTCCGGGATCTTCTTCCTGATCGTCCTCGCCGGAGCGGTCTACGGTCCCCGCTTCGGCCTCCTCCTGGGGCTGGGGGCCATGAGCACCTCCGCCCTCATCACCGGCGGCATGGGGCCGTGGCTCCCGTTCCAGATGCTGGCCTTGGCCTGGATGGGCGCGGGCGCCGGCTTCGTCGGACGCCTCACCCGCCGCCTGCCCGTCCCCGCCGAGGTCGTCATCCTGGCCGGCTACGGGTGGGTCTGGGGTTTCCTGTACGGGGCGATCATGAACATCTGGTTCTGGCCGTACCTGGCGGGCCAGGGGGCACTGGCCTGGGAACCGGGCCTCGGGTTCCACGGCACCCTCGAGCGCTACTGGCACTTCTACACGGTGACCTCGTTGGCCTGGGACGCCGCGGCGGCCCTGACCAACGCCGCCCTCATCCTGCTGACCGGTCGGGTCGCGCTGCGCACGTTCCGCCGCTTCGAACCGCGGCTCGTGGGCCCGGAGGAGTTCGGCTCAGACCGTCGACTGGCCGCTGCGCATGATGCGGACACCCCCGCCGACGCCGACCACGGCGATGAGGACCAGCACGATGAGCGAGGGGGCGAAGGGCAGCCCGCCGCTCTCAGGAGCACAGGCGTCGCTCGCCCGGCCCAGGGGTAGCCAGCGCCCACTGAGCGCGTGCACGGCGTCGCTGGTGGCCCGCACCGGGTTGTCACCGCTGAAGCTGCCGTCGTCGTTCTGGAGGGCGATGAGGGCGGGAACCGGAGCCGTGGCGTCGGCGTCCGCGCCGACCTCGGTCAGCCAGCAGCTGCCCGCGGGGTCGTGGCCATCGGCCCGGATGGCCCGGATGGCCCCGGCCGTGGCCACCGCGGAGCGCTCACCGTCGGCGTCGGGCCAGGCCCCACTGCGATCGCGGGTGTCGCCGACGAAGGCCATGGCCGCGGGGATCGCGCCGCTCGACGGGTCGCTGCCGACCAGCACCAAGAGGTCCACCACGGCGCCGGTCGTGACCAGGTCGACGGTGTCGGCGTCGGCGTCACCATCGGCGTTCCAACCGCCGTTGGCCTGCTGGGCGGCCAGGACGTCGTCGATCAGGCCCTCGGGCAGGTCCGCCCCGACGGCGACCAGGGCGATGGCCAGTTCGACGCGGGCCGCGAAGGACGTGTCGTCGTCCTCCAGCCAGTCCGACGCCGAACCGGTCAGATCGCCCAGTGGGCCCTCGTCCCCGGCCTCGAGGCCGACGGGGAGGGCGACCCGGGTGATCAGGCGGGCGGTCACCTGGGGGTCGTCGATGTGCCGAGCGATGTGGCGGGCGGCGTCCAGGGGGGTGTGACCATCCGCAGAGACCTCGCTCTCGACCCGCTCGAGGGCCGGGCGATTCCCCCAGGCCGACTCGGTCTGGGCCGATTCGGCCAACGCCAGGATGGTGTCGGGGGTGCCGGCCCCGGCCAGGAACCCGTCGAAACCACCGTCGGCCTGCTGTTGACGACCCAGCCAGCGCTCGGCGGCCGTGACCGCTTCGTCCGCGGTCGGGCCGCCGTCGGCGCCCTCGGCGGCGGCCAGCGTGGCCGCCGCCGGACCGAGCGCCACCAATGCGGTCGCCGCCAGTGCGGCCATGAGGCGTCGCATCACCGGTGCCCATCGGCCGCCGGAGGACTGAATGGAGCAGGAACGACCCTGGTCCGCTTTGACCACAGACTGTAGGATTGTGACCACGATGAGTCGTGGGCGGAGCCTCCCGGCGGGGTGGGCGGACCGATGAAGGACCGTCGCCTTCGCTTTGATCCGACGACCGCTCGCGCCGCTGGACGCCTCGGTGCAGTCCTTCTGGCCGATCTTGCCCTGGCTCTCGCCGGCCTGTGCCTGGTCATCGACACACCGGGCGTGGACACCGACCTCGGCCTGGTGGCGGCCGCTGGGCTCGGAGGGGTGGCGTTGGTGGCCTGGTTCCTGCCGTGGAGCCGCCTCGGCCGGCGGGCCCTGTGGGTGCTCCCCGCCCTCACGACGGTCGGGCTGGTCGGCCTGGACAGGCTCACCGACCTCTCCCTCGCCCCTGACAGCCTGGCCTTCTATCCCACCGCCTGGTTCGTCCTCCTGACCTGGATCGGACTGACCGAGCCCCGGGGCATGACCCTCTTCGCCGCCCCGTTCGTGGCCGCCGCCGGCGTGGCCGTGACCCTGCCCGACGAGAGCCTGATCCCCCTGGCCGCCGTCGTCGTGGTGGTGCCCGCCGCCACCCTCGTCGGCGAGGCGATGGCGTGGGCCCTGGCGGGCGTGCGCATGGGCCAGCGCATCGAACGCCGCCGGGAGGCCGACATCCGGGCCCTGGCCGGCCAGGTGGCGGTGCTGCGCGTCGGGCGCAGCACGCTGGAGGAGATCGCCGACGTGCTGGCCCGCCTGGCCCACGAGGTCTTCCACGGTGAGCACGTGAGCGTCGTGCTGTCCGACCAGGACGGCAACCTCGTTCCTGCCTCCTACGGCCCCCAGGGCTCCCTTCCGTCGGCCGAGTTGGCCGAGCTCATCAGCGACACCATCAATGCCGAGGAAGTCCGTCTCGTCGCCGAGAACGGCACCACGCTGCTGATCATCCCCCTGGTGGGCGAGCACGCGATCGGCGGGGCCGTCGTCGTCCACCAGCCCAAGACCGGCGACGACCCGTTCACCCAGCAGCTGGCCGTGCTCTTCGCCGCCCAGGCGGGCCCGGCCCTGGAACAGTTCCAGGTCATCGGCAAGCTGTCCGAAGATCTCCGGCGCGACGACAAGTTGGGCATCGGCAACAGCCGCCACGCCACCGCCCTGGTGCAGAGCCTCACGCCCGGTGACGCCCTCGTCTTCATCGACATGGACGACTTCGGCAAGATCAACAAGGACCTCAGCTACGCCGAGGGCAACCGCTACCTGCGGGAGTTCTCCGACCTCCTGGCGGCCAGCGTCCGGGACTCCGACCTCACCGCCCGCCCTGGGGGTGATGAGTTCATCTTCATCGCCCGGGAGGCCGAGTTCGATGCCCTTCCGGTGGCCAACCGGCTGCTGCGGGCCTGGCGCGAGTCAGGCCGCGCCAAGCGCAGCTTCAGCGCCGGCGTGGCCATCCACGCCGGCAACGATCTGCCCGAACAGACCCTCGACCACGCCGACGAGGCCGTGCGCCGGGCCAAGAGGCAGGGCAAGAACCAGGTGTGCCTCTACCCCAAGGGCGGATGGCTGGGCGAGAACGGCCTCCACCGCGACGACCGCGGTTGGTGAACCCGCCAGGTAGGCCGAGGGCCGCGGCCAGAATGGCCGCATGGCCCCGCTCCTCGTCGTCACCGGTCCACCGGGTGCGGGGAAGTCAACCGTGGCCCGGCTCCTGGCCGAGCGTTTCGAGCCGAGTGCGCTGGTGGAAGGGGACGCCTTCTTCGCCTTCCTGGCCCGCGGCGCGATCGAGCCCTGGCTGCCGGAGTCTGCGGATCAGAACGAGGTCGTGATCCAGGCCGCCGCCACCGCGGCCGGTCGGTTCGCGGCGGGTGGCATCACCACCGTCTACGACGGCGTGCTCGGGCCGTGGTTCCTGGCCCCCTTTGCCGCGGCCACGGGCCTCGAGGCCCTCGACTACGTGGTCCTCATGCCCTCCGAGGACCGCTGTGTCGAGCAGGTCGCCGGTCGCACCGGTCACCAGTTCGCGGATGAGGGGGCGACGCGCCAGATGCACCGGGAGTTCGCTCGGGCCGCGGTCGACCCCAGCCACGTCGTCGTCGACCCCGATCCCCGTCCAGAGGCGGTGGCCGACACGATCGTGGCCGCCCTGGCCGCCGGGCGTCTGCGGTACGAGGTCGATGACCGATGAACGACGAGAAGCAGGCCGTTCGGGAGCGGGTCTGGGCCCGGATGACCGAGGCCGGCGTGGTCGGCTTTCCCGGAGCCAAAGGCCGGATCCCCAACTTCACCGGCGCCGCCGGCGCCGCCCGCGCCTTGGCCGAGCTCGACGAGTGGCGGGCGGCCGTCACGGTGAAGGCCAACCCGGACATGCCGCAGCTGCCGGTCAGGACGCGGGCGTTGGCCGACGGGAAGCTGCTCTACCTGGCCGTGCCCCGCCTCCGCGACGCGCAGCCGTTCCTGCTCCTCGACCCCGATCGCCTGGAGGTGAAACCCCGGGCGGCGGCGTCCATCAAGGGGTCGTCGGTGCACGGGGTGCCGACGGCCGTGGAGGAGATCGGTCACGTCGATCTGATCGTCTGCGGCACGGTCGCCGTGAACCGGGCCGGCGTCCGCATCGGCAAGGGTGGCGGTTACAGCGACCTGGAGTACGCCCTCGGCTGTGAAGCCGGGATCATCGACGACACCACCGTGATCGTGACCACGGTGCACGCCGTCCAGGTCCTGGACGAGGATCTGCCCGACACCAACCACGACTTCCCCGTCGACGTGATCGTGACACCCGACGAGGTGGTGCGGACCGGAGCCCGGCGCCGCGTGGGCCGCATCGACTGGTCGGAGCTCGATGACGACCAGCTGGCGGCCATACCGGCACTGGCCGAGCGGGCACCCCGGAGCTGACGGTGCGGACCTTCGCAGCGACGGGTTTCAGTCCCCGGACTCCCCTGTCGCCAAAACCGCGAGCATGGCCGCCGTGTCGATGGCGAAGTGGGCGGTGGTCGCCTTGCCGTCGCGGATGGTCCAGCGATGGACCTCGGCCACATCGAAGGGGACGCCCGTGGCCACCACGGTCCCCCTGGTACGACCAGCCTGGATCACCTCGTCGTCCGCCGCGAACAGGGCCTCGATGGTGACGGCCGAGTCGATCGTGCCCGTCAGCTTGACGGCGAACTCGCCGAGCCCCTCGTGGCCGACATGGCGGCCGCCCCATGGCAGGCGGGCGTCCTGGGTGATGATCACAGACTCGTCCACCAGCTCGAACAACCGGTCGAAGTCCCGCTCCGCCATGGCCCCGTAGATCGCCTCGACCACCTCGACATCGGTCATCACGCCTCCTCGGATCCGAGCCGTCGAGTATCGCAACAAAATTCTTCCGAGATCGTCTGGAAGTCGCCTTTGCGTGTCACACCCCCTGGGTAGGGTCGGGGTACACCAGTTCGACAGTCATCTTTCGGAGGAGGTGGTGCCCGGTGACCAGCGAGCTCGCTGACCTGGAGCACTACCTCGATGTGGCCAACAAGGCGAACTTCCACGGCCTGCCCGGTAAAGCCAAGGCCGAAGCGTTGTTGGCGGTGTCGCGGATGCGGAACAAGTTCGATGCCCTGGACTGCACGGTCATCACCGCCTTCGAGGCGACCAAGGAACACGCCGTGGAGGGTCACGCCTCCTGCATCGGTTGGCTCCAGCATCACAGCCGGGACCATGGCGACCCCGCCGCCCTCCGCCGCCGTCTGGCCCGACGGGTCCGCACCATGCCCCATGCCGACCGGGCTTTGGCCGACGGAGCGATCACTTCACGCCACGTCGACGTGTTGGACAAGGCCCGCCGCGATGTCGGCGACGACGTCTTCGCCATGGCCGAGGAAGCCCTGGTGGACGCCGCGGTGATCCGACGGTTCTCGGACTTCGCCGAGCTGGTCACCTACTTCATCCACCAAGTCGGGCCCCGGGACGCCGACGAGCGTGAACAGCAGCGCTACGAGGACCGCTACGGCTCCTCATCGAGGACGCTGGACGGTGACGGCAAGATCGACGCATGGATGCCCGCCATCGCCTTCACCGTCTGGCAGAACGAACTGGAACGCCTCATGGAGGTCGAATACGGCAAGGACGTGGCCGAAGCCCGCGACCGGCTCGGCCGCCGGCCGCTGGCCTCCGAACTGGCCCGCACCACCCGTCAACGCCGCGTCGACGCCATGGAACAGATGGCCGAGCGTTCCGCCGCCTATGCCGGCGCCGACCTCGGGCCCTCCACCTTCACCCTCGTCGTCCACGGCTCCGCCGAGCTCGTCGGCCGACTCCTGGCTGTGCTCCTCGACGAGGAGGCAACCATCGAGGACCTCGAACAACTCGAGATCCCCGAGGGGTCGATCCACGAGCTCGACGACGGCACCGTGATCACCGTCAACACCTTGATCCTGGCCCTGCTCACCGGGATGGTGCGCGGGATCCTCTATGACCCCCACGGCGAGATCCTCCGCTACGGCCCCGCCCGCCGCCTCTTCACCAAACCTCAGGCCGACGCCTTACGGGCCAAGTACCGGCGCTGCTGTCACCCCTACGGCTGTGACCGCACCGGCACCCGCCTCCAGACCGACCACATCGTCGAGCACCAACACGGCGGAGCCACCGACACCGACAACGGCCAACCCCTCTGCGGCACGCACAACCGCTGGAAGACCAACCACCAGAACGACCCACCATCCGAAAGGCCAATCGACGGAGACCAACGAAGAACCCAGCCCCAAACGGGGCCATGACCACCCAACCCACCGGACCGACCGCCCCCGGCCCCACCAGACACGCCCCCAACGCCCCGTGGTTGCCATCGGTGTCGATCCCCCAGCCCGAGCGTGGGTCAGTCGGGCAGGGTGGCGGTGAGGCTCAGGAGCACGTCGCGACGACCGTCGGCGGAGACCAGGACGTTGCCCACGTAGGTGTCGGTCTCGAAGACCAGGGTGCCGATGTAGTCCCGGCCGGTGCCGGCCTCGTCGTCGAGCAGGATCGAGTAGCCGGCCTCGGTGAGGGCGTCGCGGTAGAAGTCCATGACGGCGGCCGGATCCTCGTTGGCGATCGCGTAGTCGACGGACAGGCGGAGCTCGCCTTCGGCGTGACCGGCCGAGCCGACCTCGACCTCGGCGCCGTCGGGCACGGGGAAGTGGCGCGGGAACCGGTCAGGCACCTCGCCGGGCAGGGACTCGACCTCACCCGACGGGGGCACGGTGGTGCTGGCCCCGGAACCGGACGGCACGGTGACGTCGTCCTCGAAGGTGACCCCGGGGTCCAGGGTGGAGGTCGCCGTCGCGGTCGAGCCGGCGGTGTCGCCGTCGTCGCCACTGCAGCCGGCCAGGAGGGCGACCAGCGGGACGAGGACCAGCCAGGGGCTACGCGTCGGCATAGGCCGACACCGGCGGGCACTCGCACTGCAGGTTGCGGTCGCCGTAGCCCTGGTCGATGCGACCGACCGGGGCCCAGTACTTCTGGCGGCGCAGGGAGGCCACCGGATAGGCCGCCGTCTCCCGGCTGTAGGGGCGCGACCAGTCGTCGGCCACGACGTCCTCCGCGGTGTGGGGGGCGTGGCGCAGGGGGCTGTCCTCGACGGCCCACTCCCCCGCCGCCACCCGGTCGATCTCGGCCCGGATGGCGATCATGGCGTCACAGAATCGGTCCAGCTCGGCCTGGCTCTCGGACTCGGTGGGCTCCACCATGAGCGTTCCCGCCACGGGGAACGACAGGGTCGGGGCGTGGAAGCCGTAGTCGATCAGGCGCTTGGCCACGTCCTCGGCGGTGACGCCGGTGTCCTTGGTCAGGCCCCGCAGGTCGAGGATGCACTCGTGGGCCACGAGGCCGCCCTCGCCCGTGTAGAGCACCGGGAAGTGGTCCCGGAGCCGGGTGGCCACGTAGTTGGCGTTGAGCACCGCCACCTCGGTGGCTTGGCGGAGGCCGTCGGGGCCCATGAGGGCGATGTAGGCCCAGGAGATGGGCAGGATCCCGGCCGAGCCCCAGGGGGCGGCCGCCACCGGGCCCGGGCCCGTCAGCGGGCCGGCCTCGGGGACCACCGGGTGCCCGGGCAGGAAGGGGGCCAGGTGCTCGCGTACTGCGACGGGGCCGACGCCGGGACCTCCGCCACCGTGGGGGATGCAGAACGTCTTGTGCAGGTTGAGGTGGGACACGTCGGCCCCGAACTTGCCGGGCCGGGCGATGCCGACCATCGCGTTCAGGTTGGCCCCGTCCAGGTACACCTGGCCGCCGGCGTCGTGGACGGCAGCGCAGACCTCGCCGATGTGCTCCTCGAAGACACCGTGGGTCGACGGATAGGTGACCATGAGGGCGGCGAGGGCCTCGCCCTGCTCGGCCACCTTGGCCTCCAGGTCACCGAGGTCGACATTGCCGTCGGCGTCGCAGGCCACGACCACCACCCGCAGGCCGGCCATGACCGCCGATGCGGCGTTGGTGCCGTGGGCCGAGGACGGGATCAGGCACACGTCCCGATGGGCGTCGCCCCGCTGGCGGTGGTAGTCCCGGATGGCCAGGAGCCCGGCCAACTCGCCCTGGGACCCGGCGTTGGGCTGGACCGACACGGCGTCATAGCCGGTGATCTCGGCCAGCCAGGCCTCCAGCTCGGTGATCAGCTCCCGGTAGCCCTCGGCCTGGTCCAGCGGGGCGAAGGGATGCAGGGCCCCGAACTCCGGCCAGGTCACGGGGATCATCTCGGTGGTGGCGTTCAGCTTCATGGTGCAGGAGCCCAGGGGGATCATCGACCGGTCCAGGGCGATGTCCTTGTCGGCCAGGGAGCGCACGTAACGAAGGAACTCGGTCTCCGACCGGTGCTGGTGGAAGACCGGATGGGTCAGGAAGGCGGTGGTCCGCACCAGCTCCGCGGGCAGGGCCGAGTCCCCCGCCACCTCCTCGTAGGTCCCCTCCACCCCGAAGGCGGCCCAGACGGCCTCGACATGGGCCGGCGTCGTCGTCTCGTCCAACGCCATGGCGACCCGGTCGGCGTCGAGCAGGCGCAGGTTGATCCCCCGCTCCCCCGCCGCGGCCACGACGTCGGCCGCTCGGCCGGGGACCACCGCGGTCACGGTGTCGAAGAAGTGCTCGTGCTCGAGGCCGACACCGGCGCCGGTCAGGCCGGCGGCCAGCCGCCCGGCCCGCTCGTGGACCCGCTCGGCGATGGCGGTGAGGCCGTCCGGCCCGTGGTACACGGCGTACATCGAGGCCATGACCGCCAACAGGACCTGAGCCGTGCAGATGTTGCTGGTGGCCTTCTCCCGGCGAATGTGCTGCTCCCGGGTCTGCAGGGCCAGCCGGTGGGCCGGGCGCCCGGCCTCGTCGACCGAGACGCCGACCAGACGACCGGGCATGGAGCGGGCGTGGGCCTCCCGCACGCCCATGTAGGCGGCGTGCGGGCCCCCGTAGCCCAGCGGCACGCCGAAACGCTGGCTGGAGCCGACCACGACGTCGGCGCCGGCCGCGCCGGGTGCCTCCAGCAGGGTCAGGGCCAGCAGGTCGGCGGCCACGACCACCAGGCCGCCCTGCTGGTGGACCTGCTCGACGATCGGAGCCAGGTCCCGGATGCCACCGCTGGTGCCCGGGTACTGGACGAGTACGCCGTAGGCGTCGATGCCGTCCAGGCCGGTCACCGGGTCGCCGACGATGACCTTGATGCCCAAGGGCTCGGCCCGGGTGGCCACCACCTCGATGGTCTGTGGATGGCACTCGGCGTCGACGAAGAAGGTGGCCGAGTCCCGCTTGGTGACCCGGCGACACAGAGCCATGGCCTCGGCCGCGGCCGTGGCCTCGTCCAGGAGGCTGGCGTTGGCCAGATCCATGCCCGTGAGGTCGGTGACCATGGTCTGGAAGTTGAGGAGGGCCTCGAGGCGGCCCTGGGATATCTCCGGCTGGTACGGCGTGTAGGCCGTGTACCAGGCCGGGTTCTCCATGACGTTGCGCAGGATGACGCTCGGCGTGAACGTGCCCGAGTAGCCCATGCCCAGCATGGACACGGCCACCTCGTTGCGGTCGGCGTAGGCCCGGAGCCGGGCCAGGACCTCCTCTTCGGTGCCCGCCTCCGGGAGGGCCAGGCGGCTGTCCTGGCGGATGCTGGCGGGCACGGCGGCGTCGATCAGGGCGTCCAGGGAGGTGGCGCCGACCGTGGCCAGCATGGCCTCGATCTCGTCGGCGTCGGGACCGACGTGGCGGTGGGCGAAGGGCGGGATCACGGTGCTCCTGTCCAGAAGGGTGGGGTGACGACCTCGGCGGGCTCGTGGCGACCGCGCACGTCGACGGCCAGGCGGACGCCGGGCTCGACGTCGGGGCGGAGGAAGGCCAACGCGATGCCGCGGTCCAGCATCGGCGAGTAGTTGCCGCTGGTGACGGCGCCGACGACATCCTCGCCCTCGACCACCGATTGGTCGGCGCGGGGCGGGCGCTTGCCGTCCAGCAGCAGCCCCCGCAGGCGGCGAGCCGGACCGGCGGCCCGCTCGGCCTCCAGCGCCGCCCGCCCCCGAAAGTCGCCCTTGTCCCAGCCCACGACCCAGCCCAACCCCGCCTGCAGCGGAGTGATGCCCGGTCCCAGCTCATGGCCGTGGAGGGGCAAGCCCGCCTCCAGGCGCAGCGTGTCCCGGGCGCCCAAGCCGGCGGGGGTCACCCCGCAGGCCAGTACGGCGTCCCAGACGGCACCGGCGTGCTCGGCGGGCGCAGCGATCTCGACCCCGTCCTCTCCCGTGTAGCCCGTGCCCGCCACGGTGACGGGGACCCCGTCGAGGGCCATCTCCACGACCCGGCGCCGGCCGACGTCGGCAATCGCCGGGAACAGCTCGCGGGCCCGGGGACCCTGCACGGCGATGATGGCCCGGGTGGGCGTGACGTCGACCCCACCGATGGCGGCCACCACCCCGGCCGTGTTGGAGGCGTTCGGCATGACGTCGAAGCGGTCCTCACCCAGCCACCACACGATGATGTCGTCGACGACCGAGGCATCATCCGGGTCGAGCAGGTGCGTGTACTGGGTCCGCCCCGGCTCGATCTTGTCGAGGTCGGCGGTGAGGTTGGCCTGGAGCAGCCCCTTGGCCTCCGGCCCGGTGACCCGCACGGTGCCGAGGTGGCTGACGTCGAAGGCGACGGCGCCCGTCCGGCAAGCTCGGTGCTCGGCGATGGTGCCGTCGCCGTAGCTCAACGGCATGTCCCAGCCCCCGAACGGGACCATCTTCGCCCCGAGGGCGCGATGGGCCGCATCGAGCGGCGAGAGCCGGAGATTCACCCCGAGATTCTAAGGAGCGGCCCGGTGTGATCTACGCGGCCGAGTCCATGCCGTACTTGACGGCGAGGTTCTGCCAGTCCTTGCGGTAGAGGATCATCACGTTGACCCCCGGGTAGCGCTGGCGCAGCTCACGGATCTTCCGGTTCTTCTTGGTGACCAGCCGTTGCCTGAGGGTGGTCAACTCGATGTAGAGGTCGAGGTCGGGCAGGTAGAAGTCGGGGCTGAAGGCCTCGGTGGGGTGCCCGTCGGCGTTCTCGTGGAGCACGAAGGTGCGGGGCTCGTAGCGCCACTCGACACCGTAGAAGTCCAACACCCTGGCGAAGTCCCGCTCTGAGGGGTGGGCGAAGTCCACCGACTCGTGGGGCGCCCCGACGCTCACTGCTCGGCCGCGACCTCGACCGACGATGGGGCCGGCGTCGCCGGGGCCTCAGGGAACAGCTGCACGATGGCGGCGTCGACCTCTTCCACCACGCCCGACAGGGGCAGGATGTTGAGCACGCCCTGGCCCTTGCGGACCAGGTCGATCATCTCCTCGCCGTCCCGGGTGAGGACGGTGTGGTCACCGCTGATCACCAGGTTGGCGCTGGCCGGGTCCTCGCCGAGCTGGTCCCGCAGGTAGGTGAAGACCTCCCGCACCACGTCGAGGCGGATGCCGGCGTCGAGCAGGCTCTTGATCACCTTGAGCTCGAGCAGGTCCTGGTAGGAGTACTTGCGGCGGCTCCCGCTGCCGGCGGCGTCGGCCAGGGACGGTCGGACCAGGTCGGTCCGCGCCCAGTAGTCCAGCTGGCGGTAGCTGATGCCGACGATCTCGGCCGCCTTCTTGCCCCCGTAGCCGACGTGGCGCGGGAACATCTCCTGCTGTCCGGTCATGTGGTGGTGTCCTCTCGAGGCGTCCGCCCCATCACAAGCGCGTAGTTACGCAGGTGTGACCTCGATCACCCTACGCCCGACCTGAGGTTCAGGTCAACGATCAGCCAGCTGCTGCAGCTCCTCGAGCTGTTCCTGGGTGCCGATGGCGATGAGGACGTCGCCCTGCCGCAGCTCACTCTCCGGGGCGGGGTTGGTGGTGAACTCGCCGCCCTCGCTCCGGATCGCCAGCACCAGCGCGCCGGTCCGGTCGCGGACGTGGGCCTCCCGGAGGCTCTTGCCGGCGAGGGGCGAGGACTCGGGCACGGTGATGTCGGCCAGGCGGAACTCCAGGCTGCCGTCGTGCATGACCACGTCGAGGAAGTCGGCCACGTTGGGGGCGAGCGCCAAGGCGGCGATGCGGCCGCCCCCGATCTCCTGGGGATTGACGATGCGGTTCGCCCCCGCCTGGCGCAGCTTGGCTTCGTTGGCGTCGTCCCGCACCCGGCTGACGATGAAGAGGTCGTCGCGCCGGTCTCGGGCACTCAGCGTGATGAACAGGTTGGCGGCGTCGCTGTCCACCGCGGTGACCATGCTGGCCGCCCGCTCCAGGCCGGCCGCGGTCATCACCGCGTCGTCGGTGGCGTCGCCGCACACCCACAGGCCAGGCACCGCCTCGGCCCGTTCGGGGTCGGCCTCGACCACGACCACGTCCACGCCGGCACCGGTCAGGTGACGTTCGATCGAACGCCCCACCCGTCCCCAGCCACACAGGATCACGTGGCCCTCGAGCCCGTCGATCGTCCGTTGCATGCGTCGCCTCCCGAAGCGTTCGGACAGCCGGCCCTCGACCACCGACTCCAACAGCACTGATGCCGTGTACAAGGCCACGCCGACCCCCGTGAGGATCAGCACCATGGTGAACACCCGGAACCCGGTCGAGGGGTCGTCGGGCATCTCCCGGAATCCCACCGTCGAGATGGTGGTGACCGTCTGGTAGACGGCGTCGAGCAGGCTGAGGCCCAGGATCAGGTAGCCGCCGGTGCCCACCAGGATGGTGGCGACCAGCAGGAGGCAACCCAGCTGGACCCGGCGCCAGGGGTCGCCCGACGGCGCCATCCGGGGGGCAGTCAGGACGCGAAGTCCTCGGGGTCGATGTTGTCGATGAAGCGACGGAACTCCTCGACCACTTCCTCCTCGGGCTGGGCCTCCTCTCGCACCGTGTAGCCCACCTCGTCGAGGACCGACTCCTCGGCGAAGATCGGCGAGCCCGTGCGGGCGGCCAGCGCGATGGCGTCGGACGGCCGGCTGGAGAGCTGGTGGGTGGCCTCACCCTGCACCAGGTGCAGCTCGGCGAAGAAGGTGCTGTCCTGCAGATCGGTGACGACGATGCGCTCCAGGGTCACCCCGACCTCTTCGAGCAGGTTCTTCACCAGGTCGTGGGTCATGGGCCGAGGAGTCGGCACCTGCTCCAAGGCGAAGGCGATGGCCGTGGCCTCCGGGGCCCCGATGAAGATCGGCAGCATCCGCCGCTCGCCCGCCGTCTCCCGCAGGAGCACGATGGGGGTGTTGGTGGGAAGCTCCACCCGGACCCCGACGAGCTCCATCTCCACCATGGCCACAACCTAGCTAGGGATAGAGCTCACCGACGTAGGCATCGGGGTCGGCGGCCAGGGTGTCGAGGTCACCCGCGGCCACCAGTTCCAGGTTGCGGTACCGACCCCGGAAGTCGAGGCCGTAGCCGACGACGAACTCGTCACCGATCTCGAAGCCCACGTAGGCCAGCGGTTGGGGGACGATGCGCCGGGCCCGCTTGTCGAAGAGGGTGCAGACCTCGAGGGTCGCCGGCTCCCGGGCCCTCAGCTGGGCCAGCAGGTAGGCCAGGGTCAGGCCGGTGTCGACCACGTCCTCGACCAGGATCACCTCACGGTCGGCCAGGTCGGTGCCGAGGTCCTTGGTGAGGCGCACCCGGCCGCTGTCGGGGGCGTAGGACGAGATCCCCAGGAAGTCGATCTCGACGGGGATCGTGAGCTGGCGGACGAGGTCGGCCAGGAACAGCACACTGCCCTTGAGCACGGCCACCAGGAGCACGCCGTCAGGGTGGGCCTCGCTGATCTCCCGGCCCAATCGGGCGTTGGCGGCCCGGAGGTCTTCGGCGTCGTGGAGGACCCGGGCGGCCGGCTTCAAAGGGGCCCGAGCTGGTCCCTCAGGGAGCGACGCAGCAGGGAGGCTCGCATCTGGTCGCCCAGCGAACAGAGCTCCCCCACCAGTTCGAAGGCCTGGCGGCGGGCGCCGGCGTCGCGCTGGCGCACCATGGGGCTGGCCAACTGCTCGAGGAAACCGGCTTCGCGGTCGGCGGACATCTTGTACATGCGCAAGTGCCGGGCCTCGACCCCGTGGCGCTCGAACGCGGCGGCCAGGCGGGCCACGACCAGGGCCTCGTCGTCGTACAGCACCGCGGAGCCGACCTGGCGACCGGCCAGCAGGCCGTACTTGGTGAGCTCGGCGATGGCGTCCCCGTTCAGGCCGGTGGCTGCGGCCAACTCCTCCACGGTGAGGCTGACCCCGGTCATGCCGGTGTCCAGGGCCTCGACGGCCCGGACCGGTCGCTCCTCGACCACCGCCTCCGGTGCCGCCGCGGGCAGGGGGTCCACCGCGGCCAGCGTCGGCTGCACGGGGGCGGCCGGTCGCTCGTCGTCCTGCCACGCCCCGGAGTCGATGCGCTGGCGGATGACCTTGAGGGGCAGGTAGTTCTCCCGCTGCTGACGCAGGATCCAGCGCAGGCAGGCGACGTCGTCGTCATAGAACTTGCGGTACCCCGACGGGGTCCGCTCCGGATCGATCAGCCCCTCCTTCTCGAGGAAGCGGATCTTGGAGATGGTGACGTCCGGGAACTCCTCCTGCAGGAGAGCCAGGACCTCGCCGATCGAGTGGTGGCCTTCGGGGCTCATGGGGCGCTCACGGGAGCTCAGACCACCCCGGCCACGAGGAAGTGGAGCTTGTACTTGCCCACCTGGAGGACGTCGCCGTGCTCGAGGGAGGCCTCCTCGATGCGCTCGCGGTTGACGTAGGTGCCGTTCAGGGAGCCCGCGTCGCGGACCCGGTACTGGTCACCGTCGCGGATGATCTCGGCGTGTCGCCGTGACACCGTGATGTCGTCGAGGAAGATGTCGCTCTTGGGATGGCGGCCGGCGGACGTGTTGGCCAGGTCCAGCAGGATCCGGGAGCCGGCCGCCTCGCCCCGCGTCACCACCAGGACCCCGGTGCCCACGGGCACGTCCGACAGGTCGACCTCGACCTCGGGCACCGGTGTCTCGGCCGCCTCCGGGTCGCCGGTCTCGCCGGGGCTGAACGTGGCCGTGGTCGTGTCCTGGTCCTCGCCCAGCGAGGTCCCACAGGACGAGCAGAAACGGGACCCGACGGTGTTCTCGTGGCCACAGGACGGACAGGTCACCCCCGACACGGCGTCACTCCTCGGTCAGGGCCCGGTAGGCCGCGGCGTCCATCAGGGCCTCGTAGGCGGCCGGGTCGTCGGGCTCCAGCAGGCAGATCCAACCCTCGCCGTACGGATCCTCGTTGAGGCGCTCCGGGCTGTCGGCCAGATCGGTGTTGATCTCGGCGATGGTGCCGCCCAGCGGGGCATAGACGTCGGAGACGGACTTGGTCGACTCGACCTCGCTGAAGCTCTCGTCGAGCTTCACCTTCGAGCCGACCTCGGGGAGCTCGACGAAGACCACGTCGCCCAATGCGTCCTGGGCGTAGTCGGTGATGCCGACGCGGACCCGGTCACCCTCGAGGCGGGCCCACTCGTGGTCCTTGGAGTACCTGAGGTCCTCGGGGACGTTCATCGTCGCGAACCTACCCCCGTTCGCGTCATCGGATCATCTGGCGGATCCGGCGGGCGTACTCCTCGGCCAGCTGACGGGCGGCGAGGTCGCTGTCGGCCTCGGCCCAGACGTTGGTCACCGGCTCCTCCGGGTCGGGCCAGGCCAGCACCCAGCCCCCGTCGTGGCGGACCTTCACCCCGTCCACCAGCACGAGCTCGCGGTCGCCGCTGCGCTCCATGAGCGTGCGCATGACGGTCCCCTTCTGCTCCCACGGGGTGACCACCGACTCCCGGACCAGATGCCGCTCGGGCAGGTCGGCCACCACCTCGGACAGGCGGACATCCCGCCGGGCCAGCAGCTCGAGGGTCTTGACCAACATGGCGGCGGCGTCGAAGGCAGCCAGGAACTCGGGGACGACGTAGCCGCCGTCCAGCCCCGCGGCGAAGACCACGTTCTCCCTCCCCGCCGCCTCCATGATCGCCGACGGGGCCAGCTTCGTCGGGCGGACCCGACCGCCGTGGCGCTCGACCAGGGACTCGGCGTGGACGGTGGTGGCGACGGGCAGAGCCACCTCTCGGTCGGCGAGCTCGTCACCCAGCAGGGCGAGCAGCACGAGCAGCGTGCTGGTGTCGTCGAGCACCCGGCCGGTGTCGTCGATCAGGGTCAGCTGTTCGCCGCCGGGGTCGAGCACCGCCCCCAGGCGGGCCCCTGAGGTCCGGACCAGTCCGGCCACCTGCTCGGCGTGCTGGGCCCGATCGAAGGCCAGGATCCCGGCCGTGGACACGTACGGGTTGACGGCCAGCACCTCGGTGCCCAACTTGGACAGCAGGTTGGGCATCACGAAGGCCGTGGTCCCGTAGCCGTAGTCGATGACGACCTTGAACTCGGCGGCCCGTACGGCCTTGACGTCGATGCAGGCCTCCAAGGCGACGGCGTAGTGCTCCAGGGCCCGCGGCGGGAAGTCGATGTCGCCGATCTCACTGGGCAGGACGCGGCGGAAGTCTTGGCGGGTGAAGTAGCGCTCGACCTTCCGCCGTCCGTCATCGTCGAGGTCTGCGCCGGTGTTGGCGAAGAAGCGGATCTCCACCTGCTGGGGGTCGTGGGGCACGAGGCGAACGGTCAGGCCGCCGCGGTTGTCGGGGCGACCAGCCTGGAAGCGGGTGACCGGGATGGACGCCACCTCCAGGTCCGACACGTTGACCCCGGCC
The DNA here is from genome assembly GCA_963725155.1 of uncultured Microthrixaceae bacterium. GTDB lineage: Bacteria > Actinomycetota > Acidimicrobiia > Acidimicrobiales > DATDAH01 > DATDAH01. The sequence continues at coordinate 214,961 of CAVRXU010000007.1, read as the reverse complement.
GAGTTGAGCCCGGCCATCATCGCCCGCTTGAGCATGCGGGCCGAGCGGCTGGAGTCACGGCTGGTCACGACCGTGGCGTCCTTCTTCAACGTGGTGCCGAAGGCCATGGCCAGGCGGGCGGCGAACTCCGGGGTGATGTCCACGTTGGCCAGGCCACTGACGCCCAAGCCGGCGAACAGGCTGCGGGCGCCCCGGGACTCCCACACGATCGAGGTGTTCACGACGGCCGCGGCTTCGACCGTCTTGAACGGGTACACCTTCACGCCGGCTCCGATGACTGCGTCCTCGCCGATGAAGCATTCGTCACCCAGGACCGAGCCGTCCTCACAGCGGGCGCCCCGGCGGACGTCGCAGGCCCGACCGACGACGGCGCCGGCCAGGCGAACCCCCTCGCCGAGGTAGGCATTGTCCTGCACGATGCTGCGGTGGATCTCCGCCCCAGCGCGGACCTTCACGTTGGTGCCGATCACGGCGTACTCGCCTAGGCGGGCGCCGGCCTCGACCCGGGCGTTGTCGCCGACCACGGCCGGGCCCTCGATGACGGCGTCCGGGTGGATCTCGGCTCCCTCGGCCACCCACACCCCGCCGGACACCTCGAAGCCGGGGACGTCCACCTCGACCTTCTGGTCGAGGATGTCCTTGTGGGCGCTGACGTACGCCTCGAGGGTGCCCACGTCCTCCCAGTAGCCGTCGGCCACCGCGCCGTAGAGGGGCAGACCCGCCGCCAGCAGCGCCGGGAAGACCTCGGAGGAGAAGTCGACCGCACGGTCGTCGGCGATGTGGTCGAAGATGGCCGGCTCCAGCACGAAGATGCCGGTGTTGATGGTGTCGGAGAAGACCTGACCCCAGCTCGGCTTCTCGAGGAAGCGCTCTATGGAGCCGTCCTCGTCGGTGATGACGATGCCGAACTCGAGCGGATTCTCGACGGGGACGAGACCGATCGTGGCCAGGGCCCCCTTCGCCTCGTGGAACGCCACCACCTCGCCCAGGTCGATGTCGGTGAGGACGTCGCCGGAGATGACGAGGAAGCGCTCGTCGAGGGCGTCGGCCGCGTTGCGCACCGACCCCGCGGTGCCCAGGGGCGTCTCCTCGGTGGCGTACTGGATGTGGACGCCGTACTCGGACCCGTCGCCGAAGTGGTTGCGGATGGCGTCGGGCATGAAGGCCAGGGTGACCACGATCTCGTGGAAGCCGTGACGACGCAGCAGGTCGATGACGTGCTCCATCATCGGCTTGTTGGCCAGCGGCATCATCGGCTTGGGCAGGTTGGAGGTCAGTGGCCGCAGGCGGGTGCCCTCACCGCCGGCCATGATCACCGCCTTCACGCCGGGACCTCCGGGAACTCGGCCCGGGCGGCCCGCCCGTCCCGCAGCGCCTGGAGCCCGAGGGGGATGTACTGGGCCAGGGCGATGTAGCCGAGGATCAGGCCGGGGATGGCGAAGCACCAGGCCGCCAGGTAGGCGAGGTCGTTCACCGTGTCGTCACCGGCGCTGGCCCACAGGAACAGCGGGAAGGCGAACATCACCGAGAACGTGCCGGCCTTGCCATACCACGTGACATCGATGCGGGCGGACCCGAGGGCGGCGAGGACGAGCACGGCGACGGTGACCAGTCCCTCCCGCAGCAGCGACAGGATCCCCACCCCGAGGGGGGCCGAGCCGTCGATGAGGATGGCGACCACGCTGACGATCAGCAGCACCCGGTCGGCCACGGGGTCGAGGATCTTGCCGAGGTTGGAGACCTGGTCGTAGTGGCGGGCGATGTAGCCGTCGACCCAGTCGGTTGCGCCGAGGACGGCCAGAAGTCCGGCGGCGGCCACCCGGTTCTCCTGGTCGAAGAGCAGCCACAGGAACACGGGCACGCAGAGCAGGCGCACGACGGAGATGACGTTGGGGATCGTGAGGATGCGGTCCTCCCCCGCTGCCGCGTCCTCCATGGTCGCCCAGGGTAGATCGGCTACAACCACCCCATGGCTTCCGTGTTCACCATGATCATCGAGGGGCAGATCCCGGGCGAGTTCGTCTGGCGCGACGATCGCTGCGTGGCGTTCCTGTCCATCAATCCCCTCCACGACGGGCACACGCTGGTGGTGCCCAGGGACGAGGTCGACCACTGGGTAGATCTGGATGACGACCTGGCGGCCCACCTGTTCGTGGTCGCCCGCAAGATCGGTGCGGTCCAGAACGAGCTGTGGGACCCGCTGCGGGTCGGTCTGATGATCGTCGGCGAGGAGGTCCCGCACACGCACCTGCACGTCGTACCCATCGACCGGGTCGCCGATCTCGACTTCGCCAACGCGGCACCCGGTCCCGGCGACGACTTCGCCGGGATCGCCCAGCGCCTCCGCGCCGCACTGGCCGCGGCAGGTCACGACGAAGCGTCGGCCTGAGCGTCCTCGGCGCGTTCGTAGAGCGTGATGCCGGCCTGCGCGAAGACCTCGTCGAAACCGAGCTGCACGAGGCCCTCCTGGAAGCGGCGGCGGTCGTCGTCGTCCCAGTCGGGCGCGGCTTCGGCGTCCAGGACGATGGCATCGACCCCGTCGGCGGCCCGGCGCACATGGGGGTTGTCGGTGGTGTCCAGCTCGTAGACGGCGGCCCGTTCGGCCAGCAGGGGTAACAGCGACGGCGACGCCCGCACCGAGTCCCGGTCAGGCACCAGGTCGGCGGCGTCCAAGCGGGCCTGATCGGCCTCGTCCCGCACGCCCCACGCCCACGGTTGCTGGTACGGCGACGCCGGTGAGTCCTGGACGAAGAACACGGCCGACGCGAAGACAAGGGCGACGAGCACACGACGGTCCACATTCACCCGCTCGACGCTCCGACGGCCGATCTTGGACAGGCCGATGGCAGTGGCCACGAAGATGAAGGCGGTGATGGCCACGGCGTGCTCGGGGCGGGGAACCCGGTCTTCGGACACGTTGGTGATCAGGTAGAGGCATTCCAGCGGCACCACGGGCAGGAGGTACCGGGGGGCCACGAAGGGGAGGAAGAAGACGGGGGCGAAGAGCATCACCAGGATCTCGAAGTTCTGCTGGTCGACGAGATCGCCCACCGCCCGGAACGGATGGGCCAGCAGCCCGCCGAGTGCGCCCAGCGGGGTGGAGCCGTAGTGCTCGAAGGCGATGGCGTGCACGAAGGCACCGTCGTTGTAGTACGGCTGGATCACGAGCAGCGCGACCAGGACGTAGGCCACTGACACGCCCATCGTGATCAGTCCCGCCCGGCGCCGACCCTCCAGCACCAGGAGCCCGCCGAAGGCGGCCGTGACCAGGGCCAGATCCGCTCGGGTGAGCACGGCGACCACGGCGCAGGCGCCGAAGAGCCACCACCGTCCGGTGAGGCCGAACAGGGCCATGCCCAGCAAGGCGGGCAGGGCCAGGACGGCCGGGTTGAACCCCGCCGTGTTCATGTCGTGGAGCGCCGGATAGAGGGCGTAGGCGCTGAGCAGGACCAGCGAGGCCCCGACGCGGAGGTCCGCCACCCGACGGGCGATGCGCCACAGAGGCACCACGCCGAGGGCCAGGAGACCGGACTGGATCACCAGCAAGGTCGGGACGGTGGGCAGGAAGGAGGTCAGCCCGGCGATCGGGTAGAAGCTGAACCCGGCCTGCTCGGCCAGCAGGTGGGTCCCGCGGATGGTCAGGAAGGGTGCATCCCCGCGGGTGATGAGCCAAGCCCCCTGGATGTAGGTCCCGAGGTCCGCCCCTTCCTCCAGGCCGTGAGCCCGAGCCAGGGCGAAGCCGGCCAGCACCGCGAACAGGCCGACGAAGAAGGCCCACGGCAGCACCCGGTCCGAACCCTCGCTGTCCAGGCGACCCTGGAGGCGCAACGTGAGCAGGTCGATGCGTCGTTTGAGCGGGAGCTCCCGCCGCTGGCTCATGCCTCGGTCAGCTCGGGAGGCTCGTCCAGGTCGATCGGGTCCGTCAGGTGCTCGCCCTGGTTGCGGGCGTTGTTCACCTCGGTGCTGACCGGATGGAAGGTGATCAGCGAGGAGGGAGCGGGCACCAGGAGCTTGCCCAGCAGGGCCGTGTCCTGCTCGTCGCGGTTCAGCCAGAGGTCCCAGGTGTCGGGGGGCAGCATCACCGGCATCCGGTGGTGGATCTCGGCCATCTTCTCATTGGGCTCGCCGGTGATGATGGTGCAGGACACCAGCTCGTCCTCGCTGCCGTCGGGTCGCCAGACCTCCCACAGGCCGGCGAAGGCCATGGGCTCGTCGTCGGGTCGGTGGATGAACCAGGGCTGCTTCTTGGTCTGCCCCTCGGCCTTGGACCACTCGTAGAAGCCGTCGACCGGGATGATGCAGCGCCGCTTCTTGAACGCGTGCTTGAACGCCCCGCTGGTGGCGATGGTCTCGGCTCGGGCATTGATCATCTTGTTCCCGATCTTGGCCTCCTTGGCCCAGAACGGGATCAGTCCCCAGTGCAGCGACTCCACCCGCCGCACCCCTCCGTTCTCCAGGACGGCGTACACGTCCTGGGTCGGGGCCACGTTGTAGTTCGGGCCCTCGAGGCGCTCGTCGACCTCGGTGGCACCGAAATACTTGGCGATCTCGTCGGGTGGGGAGGTCGAGACGAACCGGCCGCACACAGCCGGTCACGGTAGCGGTCGACCCGAACGCGGCAGGTGGTGGGGTCGCAATCTGGGCCGATCCCGAGCACACTCTTGGACTTGCCCCAGTCCGAACCCACGTCCGCACGCGGCAACAAGAAGGGCCCGACGCCCCACCGCACGCTGGATCAGGCGCGGGTCGGGGCCCGTGACAAGGTCAAGCAGGCCCGTCGGGCCCTGGTCGAACTGGAACGCCGGCACGACCGAGCCGCGGCCAAGGTCGAGGCGCTGAGCCGCCGCAAGAAGGCCCTGGACCTCGAGTTGGGCGACGCCGAGGCCGAGCGGGACCGCACCAAGTCCCGCCTCGCCGCCACCAAGCAGGCCCTGGAATCCGCCGAGGCTCGTCTCATCGCCCTGGAGCGCGAGAACTAGCCGATCCGTTCGAGCAGCGAGCGGGCATCACGTTCGACGTAGCCGTAGCCGCGCGCCGCAGCGACGGCTGAGGCGGCTTCCGCCAGGGCTCGCGCCCGTTGGGCATCGCCGGGCTGCTCACGGTCGGCCAGGAGATCCGCCCACGCGGCCTGGGTCAAGGCGACGAAGAACGGCGCTTCCATCGTCTCATGGAGCGCCAGCGCCCGCGTGAACCACTGCTCGGCTTCGTCAAAGAGGTCGAGGGTGTGACCAAGACATCCGAGATAGTGCGCCACTGCCCCCTGGACCGTGATGTGTGAGGTCGCGAACTGGTCCTGCCACGGCAACAGGCGTTCATAGAGGGCCTTCGCCGCGGGTCGGTGGCCGTAGCCCGTGACCGCTTCGGCCCAGAGCATCTGGCCGGCGAGCCAGGTGGCGTCGGCGAACATCTCGAAGTCGTTGGCCAGCTCGGTGTCGAGGATCCGGCGCACCTCGTCGCGCTGGTCGTCGAAGACCCGCGCCACAGCAAGAGCGGCGCGGAAGATCTCGAGTTCGGGGCTGTCGGACGCAGCCTTCTCGATGAGCGGGACCATCTCGTGGAAGCGACCCTGCATCCAGCGCAGGGTCATGAGCTGGGGGCCATAGATCGTGACCGCGTCCTCCGGGTAGCCGGCCTCGGCGCCAAGGGTCAGAGCGTCGGTCATGGCGCGTTCGGCGGCGTCGAGGTCACCGGCGAGCATCCAGTCCAACGCGTCGTGGTATTTGATGACCCACCGGTAGATCGGTTGTCCGATCCGCTCGGCTTCCGCGTGGAGGATCGCCCGCGAGATCCGCATGGTCTCGGGGTCACCGGCCTCCAGTCCCGCCAGGTACAAGTAGTCATTGGCGTGCAGGCGGGAGGTCGGGTCGCCCAGCGTGTCGGCGAGGTCGCACGCCTCGCGGTTCCATCGGAGGCGGAGCGGAAGGGTCTGGGGCATCGCGATCGTCTCACTGGAGAGGCGGATCGCGTCCACCAGAGCCGCGTCGTCGCCGGTGCGCCGCGCCATGTCAACGGCTCGAGTGGCCATGGCGAAGCGAACGTCGAATTCGGCGTCCCAAGTCAGCTCGACGCTGAGGAGCGCCAGGAGGCGCGCTCGGTCGGGGCTGTCCGAGTCGCCGAGCCGGCGGAGGGCGAGCTCGAGCATCTCGATGCGTTCATGGTCGACGCCCCCTGCCTTGCTCATCCACCCTCGACTGTTGCGCAGCACGGAGCGCACCAGGATGTCGATCGCGTCGACCTCGTTCGCGAGGCGACCGGCCGCGAACAGCGTTTCGCGGTGCGCGGGATCACCGGTCTGCCGTTGCGCGTCGCCGATCCCGAGGAGCACCAGGGCCCGTGAGCGCGGGTCGTCGCCGGAGGCCCGGTCCAGCAGATCGAGCGCCTCTCGGTACCAGCGCAGCGCCTCGTCGGGCGCCAGCTGGGCCAGGGCCCAATCGCCCGCCTGCTGCGCGTACGCGATCGCCTTGCCCGCGTCCGGGGGCTGGGTGGCGCGAGCCCAGTGGTAGGCCAGCTCCCCAATCCGGTCGGCTGGGTCGTCGCCACACACCTCTTCGAGCGCCTCCGCAATCCGTCGGTGGATGCGCCCCCGCCGGCCGGCGGAGCGACCCTCGTACAGCGCATGCTCGATCAAAGCGTGTGCGAACGTGTACCGGCCTGCCCCGTCGGCTTCGGTGAGCAAAGCGGCGGCGACCGCCCGGTCACACCCGTCGATGACGGTGTCTTCGTCGAGCTCGGCGACCCGGGCGAGCACGTCGGCGTCGAAGTCGCGACCGATGACCGCGGCCATCGCCAGCGCATCCCGGGTCGGCGCGCCCAGGAGCGCGACGCGCCGGCCGATCACCTCTCGGATGCTGACCGGCAGGCGTGATCTCCGCAGGTCCGCGCTCACGATCCACCGACCGTGCTCGTCCTCGGAGATGGCCCCCGTCTCGGCCAGGTGCCGGAGGATCTCACCCACGAAGAACGGATTGCCGTCCGTCTCGGCCGACAGCGCGTCGCGCAGGGCCACCCCGTCCTCCGCCATGGCGTGCCGGGCGGTCGCCTCGAGCAGAGTGAGGAGCTCGTCGTCACCGAGGCCTTGAAGGGCGAGGCGCTCGATCCCCGACTCTCGATGCAGCGCGGCGAGCGCTTCGGCGAATGGGTGATCCGGGTCGACGTCGGAGTCGCGGAACGTCCCGATCACCGCGAGCCGAAGTGGCACATCCGCCGAGACGACATGGAGCAGGAGCTGGACCGTCGGGCGGTCCGCCCAGTGCAGATCATCGAGGATCAGCACGATCGGCGCCAACGCCGAGACCCGGGCCAGCACGTCGACGACTGCACCAAACAGCAGATACCGCTCGGACTCGGCGCTGCTCGACGAGATGCGCCCCGCCGCCGTGCGGGCGGCGAGATCAGGGGCGAGCCGCGCCAACTCGTTGCCGCGGGCATCGACGTGCTCCGCCAGCACATCGTCGGGGGCGTGGCCCACGAGATGGGCGAGCACCTCGGCCCATGGCTGAAACGGGATCCCGAGGTCTTCGTCGCAGCGCCCGTACAAGACGACCGCGCCGCCTCCGAACGCCTCTCGCGCGACCGCGGCGCACAGCGACGTCTTGCCGATCCCCGGCTCGCCCGAGACCAACGCGACCCGGCGCTCACCCTCGGCGACGGCCAGCAACGACGTGTTCAGGCCTTCACGCTCGAGCGCCCGCCCCACGAACACCGCCGACGATGTCGCCCCGATCCGGCCAGGAAGCGGAATGGCGAGGTCAGCGCGCGTTGGGCGCGGGCTGGCGTCGGGCAGGTCCAAGACGGAGTCGCTGGCGAGCACGGCGACTTCGAGCCGACGAAGCTCGGCCCCCGGCTCCAGGCCCAGCTGCTCGACGAGCACGTCCCGCGCCCGCTGGTACGCGCGCACCGCCTCAGCCTGGCGACCCGCCCGGTACAGGGCGATCATCAACGCGGCCCACAACCGCTCCCGCAACGGGTGCCGCGCCAGCAATGACTCCAGCTCGCCCGCGAGCACGGCGTGCTGACCGAGCATCAGGTCGGCGTCGATCCGATCCTCGACCGTCGAAAGGCGCAGCTCGTCGAGGCGCAACGCCTGCGCGGCGGCCCACCCGCCGCTTCGACAATCGGCCAGCGCGTCACCCCGCCAAAGCCCGAGGGCCTCGCCCAGTTCTGCCGCCGCGCTGGATGCGTCGCCCTCAGCCAGCGCGTTCCGCCCCACCGTCGCGTGCCACTCGAACCCGGTCACGTCGATGGACTCGGGGAGGACGCAGAGCACGTAGCCGGGCGTTCGCGTCATCAGCAGGTCGCTCATCCCCGCGGCCTCGAGTGCCCTCCGCACACGCGCCACATGGCCCTGCAATGTCTTGACCGCCGTGGCCGGCGGATCGTCGCCCCACAGCGCATCCACCAGGGCGTCGCGCGAGACCACCTCCCCGGCCTGCAACGCGAGCAGCGCCAGCAGGAGGCGCTCCTTGGCCCCACCGAGTTTCACCAGGCCGTTGGGCCCCGCGACCTCCAAGGGACCCAGCAGGCCGACCTTCACCCGCGCACCCTAGATCGCCTCCTTTGATCGGGTCACCACCACGCCACCACCGCCCCACCACCGGTCCGGCTCACGGTCAGGACCATGGTCGTTCCCCGATCGAGACGGACCGTCGCCATGCTGCTGGCGGTGCTGGCCTTCATCGCCGTTCGACCGGCTTCGGCGGCCGCCGACGTCCCCGATCGGGTCGAGATCGTCGGCGACAGCCTGACCCGTGCCGCACAGGACCTCCTTCCCGCCGACTGGCGCGTGAGGGCGCGCAACGGGAGGGCGCTGTTCGAGTCGATGGAGATAATCGGGCTGGCGAGGGCCACGTCGCCGGAGTGCCTGGTCGTCGCCCTCGGGTCGAACGACGTCGGTCAGCACCGGAGTCGGCTCCAGATGCTCCATGACCTCGATCAGGTCGACGGGATTCTGGCCGGCGTCGGCTGCATCGCCTGGACCACGGTCAAGGTCCGCGGCGTGAGCCCCCTCTACGGCCGGGACTGGGCCGAGTACGCCCGCACGTGGAACACCCTCTTGCGCGACCACGTCGAAGGAACGGTGCTCGACTGGAACGCCATCGCCCGGTCGCATCCCGGCTACTTCCTCGGCGACGGTCTCCACATGTCGGGTGCAGGGCGTGTCGCGTACGCGCGCTTCCTGCAACGCGGGGTCGCTCCCGCCTGAGCACAGTCACCTCGTCAACAACCATTGGCACCCAGCAACAAGAACTTCTAAGGTGGCCCCACTGGTGAAGTCCGTCGATGAGCTCACGGCGTTGTTCCGCCTCCGGGGCCTGAGGGTCACGCCGCAGCGGCAGGTGATCTTTCGGGTGCTCGGTCGCACCACGCAGCACCCGACGGCGGAAGCCGTGTACGCCGCGGTCAGCTCCGAGCTGCCCACGATCTCGCTGCGCACCGTGTATCAGAGCCTGAACGACCTCTCGGCGATGGGCGAGCTGTCCGCGCTCGACCTGGGGACCGGCTCCACTCGGTTCGACCCCACCCTCGAGCCGCACCACCACCTCGTGTGCGACGCCTGCGGCACGATCGAGGACCTCCACCACGACTTCCCCGGCGTCGTCCTCCCGGCCCCTGCCGCCGAGGGGTTCGAGGTCGACGTCACCGAGATCGTGTTCCGGGGACGCTGTGCCTCGTGTGTCGCCCAAGGCGACGCTGCCGCGCCGCCCTTCCCCGATGACCCCGCCCCGCGAGCTTTGACCCAACCGACCACCGAACGACAAGACCGACGACGGCAACGAGGAGAGACATGAGCAACGACGAGTCCGGCACGGTCACCACCAGCGACGAGCCGACAGCCGCCACGTGCCCGGTGATGAGCGCCGCGCACCAGGCGGTTGGGATCACGGCGAACCAGCACTGGTGGCCCGAAACCCTGAACCTGCGGGTCCTCCGTCAGAACCACCCCGAGGCCGATCCCATGGGCGAGGACTTCGACTACGCCGAGGAGTTCAAGAGCCTCGACTTCGAAGCCCTGGCGGCGGACGTCGATGCGCTGATGACCCAGTCGCAGGACTGGTGGCCGGCCGACTATGGCCACTACGGACCGTTCTTCATCCGCATGACGTGGCACGCGGCCGGCACCTACCGCATCGCGGATGGCCGGGGCGGCGGCGGCAGCGGTACCCAGCGCTTCGCCCCGCTCAACAGCTGGCCCGACAACGCCAGCCTCGACAAGGCGCGCCGGCTGCTCTGGCCGATCAAGCAGAAGTACGGCCGGAAGATCTCGTGGGCCGATCTGCTGGTCTTCACCGGGAACCGCGCCCTGGAGACGATGGGGTTCAAGACCTTCGGCTTCGGCGGCGGTCGCGAGGACGTCTGGGCGCCCGAGGAGGACGTCTATTGGGGTCCGGAGCGCGTGTGGCTCGACGACCTGCGCTACAGCGGCGACCGGGAGCTGGCGAATCCGTTGGGCGCGGTGCAGATGGGTCTGATCTACGTCAATCCGGAAGGGCCGAACGGCAACCCGGATCCGATGGCTGCGGCCCGGGACATCCGTGAGACGTTCAAACGGATGGCGATGAACGACGAGGAGACGGTCGCGCTCATCGCCGGCGGCCACACGTTCGGCAAGACCCATGGTGCCGCCGACCCCGACGAGTACGTGGGGGCCGAGCCCGAAGGTGCGGGCATCGAGGAGCAGGGCCTCGGCTGGAGGAACAGCTTCGGCAGCGGCAAGGGCGGCGACACGATCACCAGCGGGTTGGAGGGGGCATGGACCAACGACCCGATCCGGTGGGACAACGGCTACTTCGAGAACCTGTTCGGGTACGAGTGGGAGCTGACGAAGAGCCCGGCTGGTGCGAACCAGTGGGCCCCCAAGGATCCGGAGGCGCAGGGCACGGTGCCGGACGCCCACGATCCGTCGAAGACGCACGCTCCGATGATGGCGACGACCGACATCTCGATGATCGTCGATCCGGTCTACAAGGAGATCTCGAAGCGGTTCTACGAGAACCCGGACCAGTTGGCCGACGCGTTCGCGCGGGCGTGGTACAAGCTGCTGCACCGTGACATGGGACCGGTCGACCGCTATCTCGGCCCGTGGGTTCCCGACGAGGAGCTGCTGTGGCAGGACCCTGTCCCCGCGGTCACGCATCCGCTGATCGACGACGCGGACACCGCGGCGCTCAAGGGCAAGATCCTCGACTCCGGCCTGTCCATCTCCCAGCTGGTCTCGACTGCGTGGGCATCGGCGTCGACCTACCGTGACACCGACAAGCGCGGTGGTGCGAACGGGGCTCGGATCCGCCTTTCGCCGCAGGCGGAGTGGGACCTCAACGTGACCTCCGGCGCGTCCCGGGTGGTGGCGACCCTCGGGGAGATCCAGGAGGAGTTCAACGGTTCCGAGACGGGCGGGAAGGTGGTCTCGCTGGCCGACCTGATCGTGCTGGGCGGCTGCGCCGCCGTCGAGCAGGCCGCGAAGCAGGCCGGCCACGACGTGTCGGTCGCCTTCACGCCTGGGCGCACCGATGCGACCCAGGAGCAGACCGACGTCGAGGCGTTCGCCGTGCTGGAGCCGATCGCGGACGGCTTCCGCAACTACCTCCAGAAGGGCCACGATCTCGCGGCCGAGCATCTGCTGGTCGACAAGGCGTTCATGCTGACGCTGTCCGCCCCCGAGATGACCGCCCTCCTCGGTGGGCTGCGCGTCCTGAACACGAACGCTGGGCAGTCCGAGCACGGGGTCTTCACCAACCGACCTGAGACGCTGACCAACGACTTCTTCGTGAACCTGCTCGACATGGCGACGGAGTGGAGCGCGACCTCAGAATCCGAGGACGTGTTCGAGGGTCGCGATCGAGAGAGCGGGGAGCACCGTTGGACCGGTACCCGCGTCGACCTCATCTTCGGGTCGAGCTCCGAGCTCCGGGCCCTCGCCGAGGTCTACGGCGCCGACGACGCCGAGCAGAAGTTCGTACGTGACTTCGTGGCGGCGTGGGAGAAGGTCATGGAACTCGATCGCTTCGACCTCGCCTGATCGGGGGAGAGCGCCTGCGCTCCCCCCAGAATTCCCACAGGCTGTGGCCGCTTGTACCGCTCTCCGTGTTGAGGCACACTGTCGGTACGGGTCCCAGGCGGCGACCGATCCGGTCGCCGCCTGGGGCCCGGCAGGACCCTCGAGCAGGACGGCGAGCGAAGCGGGGAAGCGACGGCGGCGATGGTGATGACTCCGGACGAGATCGAGAACCACGGGTTCAGCCGGGTGTGGCGGGGCTATGACCCCGCCGAGGTGGACGACTTCCTGAAGGAGGTCGCCGCCGCCCAGGCCCAGGCCCAGGCCCAGGCCAGGCGCAGGCCCCGCGGGCGTCGACCCCGGCCGCCCGCACCGGCAGTGGCCACGACGACTTCGAGCGCCTCGGCGACGCGGTGGCCGCCGTCCTGCGCCAGACCCACGAGTCGGTGGCCACGCTGCGTCGCCGGGCCGAGGCCGAGGCTGCCGTCATCCACCGGAACGCCGAGTGCGAGGCCGACGGGCTCCGTCAGGAAGCCGAGCGCGATCGCCAGGCCGCCGCCGTCGCGCTGGAGGCGGCCCACGCCGAATCGGCCCGGGTCATGACCGACATCCAGCGTCAGGTCGACTCGGCGACCGAGCAGGCTGCCACCGCCGCCCGGCAGCGGACTCGGGAGATCATCGAGGCCGCCCGGCTCGAGGCGCGGGGTGCGGTCCTGGCCCAGCGCAACGCCCGCGGTCGCCTGGAGGGCACGCGTGACGACATCGAGCAGGCCCTGGACCGGCTCGCCGAGGAGGACGAGGAGCTCTTCAGCACCATCGACCTGACCGACACCGCTCCGGGCGAGGAAGCAGGGCTGGAGCTCGTGCCCCCGCTCGAGCAGGACGCTCCCCCGCCGCCGGTGTCACTCCCCATTCGGACGACGCCGACGTCCATCGAGGACCTCCCTTACCACGATGGCCTGGTCGGGGAACCCACCGACCTGACCGACGGCGACGGCGACGACTGGCTCACTGCCATCGAGGAAACCCATCCCACCTGATGCGTCGGGCTGCCGGGATTTGAACCCGGGACCTCTTGTCCCCCAGACAAGCGCGCTACCAAGCTGCGCCACAGCCCGTGTTGTGGACCGGCAGCGTACCGGTCAGAACTGGTGAGCGACCCAGACGATGCCCTGTAGGAGGCGGAAGCCGAGGTAGAGGCTGATGGCCACGACCAGGAGCTTGAAGTGCCAGGGGGTCTTGTTCTGGGGCAGGGAGATGACCCGCTGGCAGGTCGGGCACTCGCCGTTCTCCGGCATGGAGTTCGGGTTCCAGAACTTCTGACAGTCGTCGCACCAGGGCATCGGCCACCACTCTCGCGGCTCGAGGGATCGGAGTGCCAAGCCGCGCCTGCTCGGCACCGGACTGGTCAGACGGGGGGCACGCCGTGGCGGCGGTCGGAGAAGTGGCGGTCCTTGCCCTGGGCCCGTGCCAGGCGGCGCGACCACCTCGTGGCGGAGGTCGCCGAAGTCGACGACGGCGTCGACCACCAGCTCGGAGGCGAGGCGGAGCAGGTCGACGTCCTCCTCGTAGAGCTGGCGCTGCTCGGCGACGAAGGCCGCGCGCTCGTCGGGGTCGTCGATGGCGGCGATCTTGTTGGCGAACACGGCGTTGACCGCGGCCTCGGGGCCCATCACGGCGATCTTGGCCGTGGGCAGGGCGATGGTGGCCTCGGGCTCGAACGCGGGGCCGGACATGGCGTAGAGGCCGGCGCCGTAGGCCTTGCGCACGATCACCGACACCTTGGGCACGGTGGCCTCGGACACGGCGGTGATCATCTTGGCGCCGTGGCGGATGATGCCCTGGCGCTCGACCTCGGTGCCGATCATGAAGCCGGGCACGTCGGCGAGGAACACCAGCGGGATGTTGAAGGCGTCGCAGCACCAGATGAAGCGGGCGGCCTTGTCGGCCGAGTCGACGAAGAGCACGCCGCCCTTCTGGCATCGGGTTGTTGGCCACGATGCCGACGGGGCGGCCGTCGAGGCGGCCGAGGCCGACGATCAGCTCCGGGGCGAACAGCGGCTTCACCTCGAAGAAGCTCTCGGCGTCGACCAGGCCGTCGATCACCGTGTGCATGTCGTAGGCCCTGTGCTCCTCGGCGGGGACGATGGCGGCGGTCAGCGCGGTGGCCGGTGGCCGGGCCTCGTAGGACGGGCGGCGCCTCGCCGCCAGGTCTGCGGGAAGTAGGTGAACCAGGCCTTGGCCTGGTCGATGGCGTCGGCGTCGTCGACGGCCAGGTTGTCGCCGCAGCCCGACACCGTGGCGTGCATGCGGGCGCCGCCCATCTCCTCGAGCGTCGTCATCTCGCCGATCACCATCTCGGCCATGCGGGGCGAGCCCAGGTACATGGAGGCGTTGCCCTCGACCATGATCACGATGTCGCAGAACGACGGGATGTAGGCCCCGCCGGCGGCCGACGGGCCGAACAGGCAGCAGATCTGGGGCACCCGGCCCGACAGCCGGACCTGGTTGTAGAAGATGCGGCCGGCGCCGCGGCGGCCGGGGAACAGCTCGACCTGGTCGGTGATGCGGGCCCCGGCCGAGTCGACGAGCCAGAACACCGGCAGCTCGTGGCGCAGGGCCTGCTCGGTCAGGCGGACGATCTTCTCGACGGTGCGGGCCCCCCACGAGCCCGCCTTCACCGTGGGGTCGTTGGCCATCACGCACACCGGGCCGGCCGTCGACCGTGCCGGTGCCGGTGACCACGCCGTCGGCGGGCAGGTCGCTCGGCCGAGGTGTTGGCCAGCAGGGCGTCCTCGACGAAGGAGCCGTCGTCGAGCAGCAGGGCCAGGCGGTCGCGCACGAACAGCTTGTTCTGGCGCTGGAGCTTGTCGCCGACGCGCTCGAGGTTGCCCGCGAGGGCCCGTTCGGTGGCCTTGGCCAGGCGCTCCTGGTCTGCGGTCATGGCCTACTCGCGGCGGATGGCGAGGATGGCGACGTCGTCGGTGATCGGGCCGTTGGAGAAGTCCCGGGCCGCTTCGAGCAGGGACTTGCACAGCACGTCGGTGCGCCACCCCGGGGTCGCGGCGGAGCGGCGGCGGCGATGCGGTCCTCGCCGAAGAGCTGCTCGCCGTCGCGGGCCTCGGCCAAGCCGTCGGTGTAGAGCAGGCAGAGGTCGTCGGCGTCGAGGCGGATCTCGCGGCTGAAGTACTCGCTGGCCGGGGTCGAGCATGAGCAGCGGGCCGGTGGCGCGCAGCGGCTGCACCTCGCGGTCGTGCCACAGCCAGGCGGCGGGGTGGCCGGCCGACGCGTAGCGCAGCGTGCCGGCCTCGGTGTCGAAGACCACGACGCACGAGGGAGATGAACTCCTCGTCCCGGCCGAGGGCCGACATCTGGCTGTTCAGCTCCTCGAGCGCCTGGGCCGGGTCGCGGAACTGGCGGAGGAAGACCCGCAGCAGGTACTTGGCCTGGAAGGCGGTGATGGACGGCTCGATGCCGTGGCCGGTCACGTCGCCGATGACCGCCGCGACCCGGGTCGGGGTCAGGCGGAAGACGTCGTAGAAGTCGCCGGCCATCAGCCCCGAGCCGGCCTGGTAGACCCGGCCGACCTCGAAGCCGGCGAGGTCGGGCAGGTCCTCGGGGGCCAGGCGCTCGGCCCACATGCGGGGAGCCAGCTCCTCCTGGGCCAGCACCTCCTCGGCGCGCCGCTCGATGCCGATGCGGCTCTGGGCCAGGCGGGCCTCGTTCACGAACGTGCGCCACATCGCCACCGAGACGACGGCGGGCACGGCGAGGATCCCCAGGATGGCCGCGCCGGAGGGCGGATCGACGAAGGCCAGGGTCCCGATGGCCACGCCGGCGATGGCGTAGAAGGCGGCGGCATGGACGTCCTTGCGGTAGACGCCCCAGGCCAGCGCGATGGCACCCTCATCGGACTCGGAGCTGTCCAGGGTCCGCCACACGCGATGGCGGAAGCGGGCCGAGCGTCCCCAGGACAGCGCAGCAGCCAGGCAGAGCACAGCGGTGGTCGCGAGGACCGGGATCACCATGACGACATGATCGTACTCCTGGCCCCTGACCGCCTCATGGTCCGGTCAGTCACGTCGGGCCCGGACCCGCAGCTTGAGCGGCGTGTCGCCCATGGCGAAGGCCTCCCGGAGCTTGCGTTCCAGGTAGCGCAGGTAGGTGGGGGGCAGCCGCCGGTTGGCGAACAGGGTGAAGGTCGGCGGGTCGGTCGCCCCCTGTGTCGCGTACAGGACCCGCGTGCCGCCGGGGGCCGGCTGGTGGGCCTGGGCCTGACGGAGGACCTCGTTGACCTTCGCCGTCGGGATGCGCCGGTGATAGGTGTCGGCGGTGTCCAGCAGGGCGTCGATGATCTTGTGGGTGCCCTTGCCCGTGAGGGCGCTGATCTTGAGGACCTTGGCGTTGGGCAGGAACTTCAGGCGGTCGTCGACCTGCTCGGACACCAGCTCCCGCTGGTCGACGTCAGCCACCTCCCACTTGTTGAGGAGCACGACCACCGGGGACCCCGAGATGGACGCCCGCTCGGCCAAGCGCTGGTCCTGGTGGGTGACGCCGATCAGCGCGTCGATGACGAGCAGGACCACGTCGGCGGTGTCGATCGCCCGCAGGGCCCGGACCACGGAGTAGTACTCCGTCGACACGTCGATCTTGCCCCGGCGGCGCATGCCGGCCGTGTCCAGGATCCGTACCGGACCGGACTCGGTCTCGATGACGGTGTCGATGGTGTCTCGGGTGGTGCCGGCCAGGTCGTGGACCACCGAGCGCTCGGCCCGGTCCAGCTTGTTGAACAGCGTGGACTTGCCCACGTTGGGCCGGCCCACGATGGCCACGGCCAGGATCTCCTCCCGGACCTCGCCCTCGTCACCCTCGTCGTCCTCCTCCTCGGGGGGCAGGGCGTCGACGAGCACATCGAGGAAGTCGCCCGTGCGGCGGCCGTGCAGGGCACTGATCGGATGCGGGTCGCCGAGGCCGAGGGAGAGGAACGCCCAGGCGTCATTTTCGCGATTGGTGTCGTCGACCTTGTTGGCCACCACGAAGACCGGGATCTCGCGGCCCCGCAAGAGGGCGGCCACGGCCTCGTCCTCGTTGGTCACCCCGACGGTGACGTCGACGACCAGGACCACGGCGTCGGCGTCCTCGATGGCCCGCACGCTCTGGCGGCTGACCTTCGCGTCGAGGCCCTCCTCGGTGGCGATGAAGCCACCGGTGTCCATGACGACGAACGGTCGCCCCCGCCACTCGGCATCGACTGCCTTGCGGTCCCGGGTGACGCCCGGCCGCTCCTCGACGATGGCTTCGCGGCGGCCCACGATGCGGTTCAGCAGGGTCGACTTGCCCACGTTCGGTCGACCCACCACGGCCACCACAGGCGCGCTCATGCCACGACCGGTTCGAGCGCGGCCCGCAGGGACAGGCCGTCGGTGGCGACGACCTCGACGGGCCGGGGCAGGTCCTCGGGCGTGGTGCCGTCGAGGAAGCGCCCGCCGGACAAGCAGACGTCGGGAAGGAGGTACCGGTGCCCCGGGGGCTGGTCGGCCAGGACCCGCCGCAGGTCCTCCCCCACCAGCAGGCCGGTGACCCCGATGTTGCCGCCGAAGAAGCGGTTGTCGACCGGCAGCACCCGCACGTCGTCCCGGTCGGCCAGGAGGGGAGCCAGGATCTCGGCCCCGTAGGTCCCGGTGAGGACGGCCACGGGAGCACCGCGTCGGGGGCGGAGCGTCACCTGGCCCCGGGGGGCCCGGTAGCCCGCCGCCGGGGCCCCGTCGATGGACTGGAAGAAGCCGGCCCGGGGGCCGATCGGGGTGTCGACCTCGCCTGCGAACTCCTGCTCGAAGCTGCGGGCCATGCCGATGCCGTCCTCGTGGAGGGGGAAGCCCTCGTAGCTCTCCCCGACCGGGAAGGGCCGGCCCGCCAGCAGGTAGTACTCGTCCGCGGCGTAGACGAGCCGGTGGCCCACGATCTCCAGGAAGCGGCCCTGCCAGGCCTCGACGGTGTCGACGGTGCCCTCGGCCTCGGCGACGGTGTGGGGCCTCAGGCGTCCCTCGCGACCGTGGCGGCTGATCCCGAGGGGGACCACGGCGACGGTGGCCAGCTCGGGGTACTGGTCGGCGATCCCGACCATCGTGTCCTCCAGCACCGCGCCGTCGTTGACGCCGGGGCAGACCACGACCTGGCCGTGGACGGCCACACCGGCGTCGAGCAGAGCCCGCAGCCAGCGCAGGCTGGTGGCCCCGCGGCGGTTGCGGAGCATGTCGGCCCGCACGTCGGGGTCAGCGGCGTGGATCGAGACGTACAGGGGCGAGAGGCGCTCGGTGATGACCCGCTCCAGGTCCAGCTCGGTGAAACGGGTCAGGGTGGTGAAGTTCCCGTAGAGGAAGGACAGGCGGTAGTCGTCGTCGCGCTGATACAGGCTGGAGCGCATCCCCGGCGGGAGCTGGTGGATGAAGCAGAACTCGCAGTGGTTGTCGCAGGTGCGCACGGCGTCGAACACCGCCGACTCGACCTCGAGGCCCAGAGGCTCCCCCGCCCCCTTCTGGACCCCGATGGTCAGGTCCAGGCCGCCGCGGGAGACGTCGATCTCCAGATCCGGGTCGTCGACCAGGATCTGGTAGCGGATGATGTCCCGGGGGGCTTCGCCGTTGAGGGCCCGCAGCTCGTCACCGGGACGCAGCCCGGCGCGGTCGGCCGGCGACCCGGGCGCGACCGCGGTGACGAGAGGAGCAGACACCCGTCAAGGATAGGGAGGGGGGTGGTGGGTACCCTCGGCCCCATGGCCGTCGACCGCGTCCTGCTGTGCCGCGCCACGGGGGTTCTGCGCGGGCGTGGAGATGGCCATCAAGGCCCTGGCCTGGATGGTCCGGACGTTCGAGCCGCCGGTCTACTGCTACCACGAGATCGTCCACAACCAGCGGGTGGTGGATCGCTTCCGGGACCTCGGCGTGGTCTTCGTCGACGACCTGGCCGAGGTGCCCCAGGGCTCGCCGATCATGCTGTCGGCCCATGGCTCCGCCCCCGAGGTCGTCGAGATCGCCCGGCGCCAGGGTGGCTATGTGGTCGATGCCGTCTGCCCGCTGGTGACCAAGGTCCACCACGAGGTCCGGGTCCGGGCGGGCAAGGGCTACCGCATCGTCTACGTCGGCCACGAGGGCCACGAGGAGGCGGTGGGCACCATGGCCGTGGCCCCCGACGCCATCGACCGGGTCGAGCGCCCGGAAGACGTCGCCGCCCTGCCCGATCGCGGTCAGCCCGTCGCCCTCCTGGCCCAGACCACGCTCTCGCACCGGGACTGGGCCGGCGTCCTCGACGCCGCCAACGAGCGCTGGCCCGACCTGTGGCAGCCGGGCCGCAGCGACCTCTGCTTCGCCACCACCAATCGCCAATCGGGCCTGCTCCAGATCGCCGACCGCTGCGATGCCATCGTGGTCATCGGCTCCGCCAACTCGTCCAACACCCGGGCCCTGGAGCAACTGGCCCGCGACGCCGGCTGCCCCCGGGTCTTCCGGGTCAACGACCCCGACGAGCTGCCGGTCGACATCACGGGCACGGTCGGCGTCACCGCCGGCGCCTCGGCCCCCGAGGACCTGGTCGAAGCCGTCATCGCCCGCCTCGCTCCGACCGAGGGCACCGAGGAGGTCTGGTTCACCGACGAAGACGAGTACTTCCCCCCGCCCCGCAACCTGCGGGACCTGCTCGCCGCCGTCGACGAGGCGGCCACGGTCACCCTCGGCGGCTCCCTCTCCGCCCGCCCCGCCACCAACGACCGCAGCATCGACGCCGCCGACGTGCTGGCCGCCCTGGGCTGAGCCAGGGCTGGCAGACTGTTCGTCATGGCGACGACCGACACCTTCACCCGCATGGACGAGTCGACGGCCGAGCAGTGGGCCGAGATCGGCAAGCAGACCTTCGAGCACCGCGATCGGGTCGCCGACCGGGTGCTGGACATGCTCCGCTCGCTGGAGGACATCACCGACGGCTTCGCCGTCGACCAGCTCGAGCACTCGGTCCAGACCGCCACCCGGGCCGAGCGGGCCGGGGCCGATGCCGAGGTGGTCGTGGCGGCCCTGTGCCACGACATCGGCAAGGCGGTCAGCGTGCCCAACCACCCCGAGATCGCCGCCGCCATCCTCAAGCCCTACGTGCGCCCCGAGGTCCACGACATGATCCGGGTCCACCAGGACTTCCAGGGCCGGCACTACTACGCCCACTTCGGCGGGGACCCCGAGGCCCGGGAGCAGCACCGGGCGGCGCTGGACCCCGAGGTCTTCGCCCTGGCCGAGCGCTTCGCCGACGAGTGGGACCAGGTTGCCTTCGACCCGGACTACGACAGCGAGCCCCTCGAGCACTTCGAGCCGCTGGTCCGCGAGGTCTTCGCCACCGCCAAGATGCTCTAGGACGCGAACTGGCGCCTGATTTCGGTGCCAGAGGCCCGAAATCAGGCGCCAGAAGCGCTACCGGTGACTAGCCCAGGCCGTTGTCGGCGAGGAAGTCGGCGGCGATGACGTCGGCGTCCTCGGCGTCGATGTCGAAGCGGGCGTTGGCCGCGGTCAACAGCTCCGTCGTGATGGCCGCACTGACGTCGTTGACCACCGTCTCGAAGTCGGCACCGTAGGTGTCGACCAGCTCGTCGGTGACCACGGGGACGATGTTGTCGGCGGCCAGGAGGCCGTCGGTGTCCTCGAGCACCACCCAGCCCTTGTCGGCGATGATGCCGCTGGTCGAGAAGAGGACGGCCACGTCGACCTCATCGTTCTCCAGGGCGTCGGGGATGACACCCGGGTCCAGCGGGGTGAAGCCGCTGCTCAGGTCGACGCCGTACACGGTCTCCAGGCCCGGCAGGCAGAAGGCGTTGGCCTCGCAGTCCTGCGGCGCCCCGAGGGTGAGGTCGTCGGTCAGGTCGCCGATGCCGGACAGGCCGAGCTCGTCGGCCTTCTCCGGCGTCACCACGAAGGTGTTGGTGTCGATGGCGGGCGCCGGCTCGAGGGCCTGCAGACCGATCTCGCTGAGCTGATCCTGGAGCAGACCGAGCGTCTCGTCCACGTCGGAGGTCGCCTCTCCGGCGAACTCGTTCAGGAACTCGAGCATCGAGGCCACATACTCCGGGGCGAAGTTGATGTCGCCGGACGCGAAGGCCGGGACCTCCAGGTCACGGAAGCCACCCAGCTCCTGGTACTCCACGGAGTAGCCGGCGTTGATGAGCGCCTGGCCGTAGATCTGGGACAGGATGGCGCTCTCGCCGAAGTCCTGGGTCCCGATGGTGATGGTCGGGCCGTCCGGCGGTGCGCCGGCGGTGTCGCCGGTCGCCGTCGTGTCGGACGCGCTGTCGTCGCCGCTGTCATCGCCACACGCACCGGCGAGCAACGCCAAGACGGCCAGCACCGCCCACAACCCTCTGATCTTCCTGGTCATTGACTTCTCCCTTTGGTTCGCAATCTGCGATCTGTCACAGCGGTACCGAGGCCGTCGGTTGGTCGGCGTCGACGATGTCGAAGGATCTCGGGTCCCGCTTGGATAGCAGGTCGGCTCGGACCCAGGGGGTCAGACGGCGCTGGAGCCAGCCGAACACCAGTTCTACCACGAAGACCACGAGCGCCACGAGGATGGCGCCGGTGAGGAGCTTGCCGTCGTCCTGTATGGCAAAGCCCTCGACGATGAAGGCGCCGAGCCCTCCGAAGCCGACGTAGGCGCCGAGGGTGGCCGTGGCCACGACCTGCACCGCCGACACCCGGAGTCCGGTGATGATCAGGGGCAACGCGGCGGGGATCTCGACGCCCCAGAGCACCTCACGGCCCTGCATGCCCATCCCCCGGGCAGCCTCGACGGTTCCGGCGTCGACGTCGCGGACGCCGGTGAAGGCGTTGGTGAAGATCGGGGGTATCCCCAGCAGCACCAGGGCGAAGGCCGTCGGCCAGAAGCCCAGGCCGAACCCGTAGCGCAACGAGATCGGGAAGATGAGCACGATCAGGGCGAAGGAGGGGATGGCCCGTCCCATGTTGACGATCCAGACCGCACTCACCCCACCCCGCTTGATGTGGCCGAGGTAGACGGCCGGGGGCAGAGACAAGGCCGACGCGACCACGAGGGCGAAGCCGGACAGCCGGAGGTGGTCCCAGGTGCGGATGAGTATCCCCCGCTCGCCCCAGTAGTTCTCCGAGGTGGTCACGAAGGTCGTGAACTCGTTCAGCGCGCTCATCGCCGCGCCGCCCGGTTCCACGGCGTCAGCAGGCGCTCGACGAGCAGGAGGATGATGTCTATGGCCAGGGCCAGGGCGATGGAGAGGATCGCCCCCACGACCACCGGGGTGTTGAAGTCCCGGGACAGCCCGTCGTTGATGAGCGAGCCGTAGCCCCCGAAGCCGATGACGAAGGTCACCGTCACCAGCCCGATGATGGTCACCGCCGCGATGCGGATGCCGGCCACGATGGCAGGGGTGGCCAGCCGGAGGTCGACGGCGAAGAACCGGTGCAGCGGCCGGTAGCCCATGCCGTCGGCCGCCTCCTTGACCGCGTCGGGCACGCCCTGCACGCCCGCCACGATGTTGCGGATGAGGATCAGCAGCGTGTAGCCGACGAGGGCGATCTCGGCCGTCAGCACGGTCAGGCCCGTGATCGGGAACAGGATCGCGAACAGGGCCAGGCTGGGGATGGCGTAGAGGACCCCGGCGAACCCGGCGATCGGGGCGTAGGCCTTCTGCCAGCGGATGGCGATCGTGGCCAGGGCGATCGAGAGGACCAGCCCGACCCCGAGGGCGATGGCGGTGAGCTGGAGGTGCTCGATGGTGGCGGCCTTGATCTCGTCGGTGTGGTCCCACACCCAGTCCCACCAGATGAAGGAGTCCTTGTCCGCGGCGAGGATCACCCGCTCCCGCCCTCCAGGCCGCCCGCGATCTGGTCGATCGTGAGCATGCCGAGGTACCGCTCGTCGTCGTCCTGGACCACCGCCACCCGGGTCTGGGCCCCGACGATGACGTCCAAAGCCTCCCGCAGGGCCGCGTCCGGGGTCACGGAGGCGGCAAACGGGCGGAGGTCGGCCTCACCCACGTTCGTGCCGTTGAGGTTCTCGGCCGACACCCAACCCAGTAGCCGATCATGGTCCACGACCCCCACCCAGTCGACGCCGTTCTCGGCCATGACCCGGCGGGCGTCCTCGGCCATCGCCTCGGGGGGCACGACCGGGCCGGGCACCAGCTCGGCGTCGCCGACCATCAGCAGGCCGAGGCGCTTCAACCCCCGCTCCTGGCCGAGGAAACCGGCGACGAAGGCGTTGGCCGGGGCCCGGAGCAGCTCCTCGGGCGGGCCGACCTGCTCCAGCACACCACCCACGTTCAGGATGGCGATCTGGTCGCCCAGCTTGATGGCCTCGTCGATGTCGTGGGTGACGAGCACGATCGTCTTCTGGACCTCGGACTGCAGGGCCAGGAGCTCGTCCTGGAGCCGGGCCCGCACGATGGGGTCGACCGCCGAGTAGGGCTCGTCCATCAGCAGGATGGGCGGGTCCGCGGCCAGGGCCCGGGCCACCCCCACCCGTTGCTGCTGACCGCCGGACAGGGCCGCGGGGTAGCGCTTCAGGTGCTCGGGGTCGAGGCCGACCAGTTCGGTCAGCTCGTCCACCCGCTGACGGGTCCGAGCCTTGTCCCAGCCCAGGAGCTTGGGCACGGTGGCGATGTTCTCGGCGATGGTCTTGTGCGGGAAGAGGCCGATCTGCTGGATGACGTAGCCGATCTGGCGGCGCAGCTCGTGGACCGGGACCTCCCGGATCTCGGCGCCGAGGACCTCGAGGCGCCCCCCCGTCGGCTCGATCAGCCGGTTGATCATCTTGAGGGTGGTCGTCTTGCCGCAGCCCGACGGCCCGACCAGCACGGTGATCCGGCCGGCGGGGATGGTGAGGTCGAGCGAACCCACCGCCGGTCGGGACGAGCCCGGGAAGGTCTTGGAGACACCCTCCAGCCGGATTGCCGCCTCGGGGTCGCTCACCGGAGGAAGTACCACCAGGTGGACAGGCTCACGGCGCCGAGCGCGACCAGGACGGACAAGACGATGACGGGCGTGGAGACGCTTCCGTCCTCGTCGGCGGGGAGGCGGTGCCGAACCCGTTCCAACGCCCGATCGGCCCAGGCCACGTCCTTGGACAGGACGGCGAGGCCCCCGGCGATGGCCAGCCAGCCCGGTCCCGGCAGGACGAGCATGCACACCCCGGCGAAGAGCAGCAGGGAGCCGACGGTCATGCGGGCCACGCGGACGTGGATCGCAGCCCGGGCCTCCTCGACCGAGTCCTCGCGGCGGCCGGTCTCGAACTCGGCCTCGATGGCCGCCTCGCGGAGGCGGTCCCATCGCTGGTGCTCGTGCCCAGGCTCCCCCGCCAGCGCCATCCGGGCAGGCTAGGTGGTCGCTGCTCCGGCGCGTCGTTGGGCGTCGTCGAACAACGCCTGCAGGCGCAGGCGCAGTTCCTCGGTCTGCGCCCGGACCGCGCTCCGGGACACCCGCCCACTCTCCTTGAGCGGGGGTGGGGCCAGCGGCTCGCCCACGACCAGGACCATCTTCAACGGCCGGAAGTACTTTGCCTTCGGCGGCATGATCCGCTCGGCGCCGCCGATGCCGACGGGCACGATCGGGACCTGGGCCCGGTTGGCCACATAGGCCACGCCGTCACGCATGTGGTCGGGCTCGATGGTCGGCCCCGAGCGCCGTGTGCCCTCGGGGAACATGACCACCGGCTCGCCCGCCGCGACCAGCTCGAGGCACTGCGTGAGCGCCTCGCGGTCCGCGCCGTCCCGGTTGATCGGGAACCCGCCCAGCGACGAGAAGAACCAGTCCGGGCCCGCGTACTTCCAGAGGGAGTCCTTGCCCATGAACCGCATCCGACGGCGGGTCACCAGCGACACCACGAAGGTCTCGATGTTCGAGCGGTGGGCGCCCGGGGCGAGGACGAACGCGCCGGTGGCGGGGACGTTCTCCCCCCCATGGACCTCGATGCGGAACAGGACCTTTCCCGATGCCCAGATGAGGCTCCGGACGAACCGGTAGAACCATCGTGACAGCAGCGTCGGATCGGCACTGCCGTACCGGCTCTCGTACTTGGTCACGAGGCGGTCGCCTCGGCCAGGGCCGTCACCAGAGAGGCCACCACCTCGTCGATCGACAGGCCCGTGGTGTCGAGCACCAGCGCGTCGTCCGCCTGGGCCAGGGGGCTGTCGTCGCGCCCCTCGTCCAGGGTGTCGCGCCGGGCCAGGTCGGCGGCCACGGTCTCGTAGTCGAGGTCGGTCACCTCCTGGGAGCGGCGTTCGGCCCGCACGTCGGCTCGGGCCGTCAGGAAGACCTTCAGGGTGGCGTCCGGGAAGACCACGGTGCCGATGTCCCGGCCCTCGACGACGCCGCCGGGCCGGGCGGCGGCCCACTCCCGCTGTCGGCTCCGAAGTTCGGCCCGCACGGCGGGGTTGGCCGCCACCAGGCTCACCGCCCGTGTGACCTCCGGGCCGCGGATCTCGATGGTGGCGTCGACCCCGTCCACCATCACCCCGTCCTCCCCCACCGTCAGATCGAGGCCGTCGACCAGCTTGGCCACCGGCTCGGTGTCGGAGGGGTCGATCCCCCGCCGCAGAGCGGCGAAGGCGACCGCCCGGTACATGGCTCCCGTGTCCAGGTACTCGAGGCCGAGGTGCTCGGCCAGGTGGCGGGCCACGGTCGACTTGCCGGAGCCACCCGGACCGTCGATGGCGATGACCGTCATGGTGTGCACTCTCCCAGATCCTGTTCGAAACGGGGATAGCTGGTGGTCACGGCCTCCCACCCCTCGACGGTCACGGCCTCGCCCGCGGAGGCCAGTCCGGCCACCGCCGCGGCCATGGCGATGCGGTGGTCGCCGTGGGAATCGACCCGCCCGCCGCGGAGAGTCCCGCCCTCGACGACGAGGGCGTCACCATCGACGTCCGCCGTGCCGCCCACGGCCTGGATGCTGGCCGACACCGTCGCCAGGCGGTCCGACTCCTTGACCCGGAGCTCGCCCACGTCGACGAACCGCGTGGTCCCCTCGGCCGCGGCGGCCGCCACGGCGAGCGCAGGGACCTCGTCCAGGCCCACGATCTCGGCGCCGAGCACGGAGGTCCCGTGCAGAGCGGCGGCGCGGACCCGGACCGTGCCTGTCCCGCGGTCGGCGTCGCGTTCGACCTCGATGTCGGCGCCCATGCGCACCAGCACGTCCAGGAAGCCCGTTCGGGCCGAGCCGAGGTAGAGGTCCTCGACGACCAGGTCACTGCCCGGGACGAGCGATGCCGCCACCACCCAGAAGGCAGCCTGTGACGGGTCGCCGGGGACGGTGTAGGCGAACGACTCGGGCCGGGAGCGGCGCACCCGGATCGCCCCATCGCTCACCTGGACGTCGGCCCCGAAGCGGGCCAGGAGCTCCTCGGTGTGGGCCCGGGTGGGGACGTCCTCCTCGACCACGGTGTCGCCCTCGGCCCCGAGTCCGGCCAGGAGCACCGCACTCTTCACCTGGGCGCTGGGCACCGGGGTCCGGTAGGTGATGCCGTGGAGCCCACCGCCGCGCACGGACAGCGGAGGCAGCCGGCCGCCGTCCCGGCCCTCGATGGAGGCCCCCATCCGCCGCAGCGGCACCGCGACGCGGTCCATGGGCCGGCGGGCGATCGACTCGTCGCCGGTCAGCACGGTCAGGAACGGGAAGGCCGAGCAGAGCCCGGTGAGGAGGCGGATGGTCGTGCCCGAGTTGCCCACGTCGATCACATCGGCCGGCTCTCGCAGCGTCCCGCCGTGGACGACGACGGCGCCGTCGTCGTCGCTGGTGGCCGCGCCCAGGGCGTCGATTGCGCCACGGGTGCCGATCACGTCCGCACCATCGGACAGCCCCTCGATGCGGGACCGGCCTTCGGCCAGGGCCGCCAGGAGCAAGGCCCGGTGGGAGATCGACTTGTCGCCGGGCATGCGCAGCCGACCCCGCAAGGGACCGGCCGGGCCGACGGTCAGGCTGGCCATCACTCGAGGACCTGGTGGTGGGACACGACGAAGCCGCGGTCGACCAGGGCGGTGTGCAACCGGCCCAGCTCCTTGGCCTCCACGATCAGGATGAGGACACCACGATCGCCCTCGCTGGAGTGGGCGATCTCCATGTTGGCGATGTTGACGTCGATCTCGGTCGCCAGCGTGGTGACCTCGGCCAGCGCACCGGGGCGGTCGGGGATGATGACCCGGAGCTCGCCCAACTCCGACGGTCGACCGAAGCGGGCGGGGAGGTTCGTGCGGGCCGACCGGGCCTGCTCGAGGAGCGCCATCAGGCGGGCCCGGTCCTGGTCGGCGACGACCTGCCGGACCTCGCTCAGCCCGGTGATGAGCCGATCGAGGACCTCCACGATCGCGGCCTGGTTCTCCACGCAGATGTCGGGCCAGATGCCGGGATGCCCGGCCGCCACGCGGGTCATGTCCCGGAAGCCCCCCGCCGCCAGCCGGAGCAGGGCCCGGTGCTCCTCCGCGGTGTCGTCGGCCAGCCGCATGAGCGTCGCCGCGGTCAGGTGGGGAACGTGGGAGACCTCCGCCACCAGCGCGTCGTGGCGGGCCGGGTCCAGGGCCACCACCTCGGCGCCCAGCTCCACGATCGCCGCTCGGACGGTGGCGTACGCCTGGTCGTCGGTCGAGGCTGTCGGGGTCAGGACCCACGTCGCGCCATCGAAGAGATCGGCGGTGGCCGCGGCGATGCCCTCCTGCTCGGACCCCGCCATGGGGTGGCCACCGACGAAGCCGGCGTGGTCCACCGCGGCCACCACCGGCGCCTTCACGCTGCCCACGTCGGTCACGACCCGGTGGCCGGCGCCGAGGAGACGCCGGGCCTCACCGGCGACCGATCCGACGGGCGTGGCCACGATCGTCAGGTCGGACGTCAGGTCCTCACCCACCGCATCGAGCGCGCCGTGGGCCACCGCGGCCTCAGCCCGCTCGGGATCACGGTCTGTGCCGACGACCACCCAACCGGCCCGGCGCAGAGCCAGCCCGATGGAGCCGCCGATCAGCCCGGTGCCGACCAGCGTGGCGCGCCGCGGGTCACTCAACGGGGCAGGTCGTCACGGAGGTTGGCCGCCCCGTGCTGGTAGACGTGGTGGAGCTGGTCCCGGGCCCGGTCGGTCTCCAGGTGCAGCATCACCCGCACGCACCGCGGCGTGGCCCCCTCGACGTCCAGCTCGCGGGCACAGATGAGCGGGACGTCACCGAGGCCGAAGGTCCGCGCCGCCGTGGCCGGGAAGGTGCAACGGATGTCCTCCGTGGCGGTGAAGATGATGCTGACCACGTCGTCGTGGTCGATGGCGTTGCGCTCGAAGAGCTCGGTCAACAGATCGACCATTCGCTCGGTCAGATGGCTGACCTCGTCGACGTCGATGGTGGTGGCGGCCCGGAGGGCCCGCAGTGGCATCGCCGGGGAGCGTACCGGTGGGGCCGTTACGCCCCCGGACCGGTTCCGTCCGGCTCGGTGCGCCCTTCCCATGGCAACGCCGCGGAGGCCACGGCCCGCTCGAGAGCCCGGACCTCGTCCTGGGTCAGGGGCCGCCACTCCCCCGGCTTGAGCACCCGGTCGCTCAGGGGGCCGATGCGGGTGCGGACCAGGCGCAGCACCGTGCTGCCGACGGCATCGACCATGCGCCGGACCTGGCGGTTGCGCCCTTCGTGGATGGTGATGCGCAGCGTGCGGTCGTCGAGGGAGGCGACCTTGGCCGGCGCCGTCATCCCGTCCTCCAGCTCGATCCCCTCCCGCAGGCGGCGCAGGTCGCCCCGAGACGGCATCCGGTCCACCTCGGCCAGGTACTCCTTCTCCACGCCGAAGGACGGATGGGTCAGCCGGTGGGTGAGGGCCCCGTCGTTGGTCAACAACAGCAGGCCCTCGGTCTCGTAGTCGAGGCGGCCGACCGGGAACACCCGGGGCTCCTCGGGCACGAGATCGAGCACCGTGGTCCGCCCCTCGGGATCCGAGGCCGTGGTCACCACCTTCGCCGGCTTGTGCAGCAGCCAGTGGACCAGGTCGGGAGCGACCCCGACGAGGACGCCGTCGACCTCGACCTGAGCCGTGGTCGGGTCGACCCGCCGGCCCAGCACGGCGACCTCGCCGTCGACGGTGACCCGACCCTCGTCGATCAGCTCCTCGCAGACCCGCCGGCTGCCGAGCCCGGCCCGGGCCAGGACCTTCTGGAGGCGCTCGCCCGCAGGGAGCTCAGGCGTCGGGGTCGGGGTCACCCTCGGGGTCCTCGGGCCCGTCGGCCCCTGGCGTGAGGTCGAGATCGGGCCCCAGCAGATCGTCCTCGTCGGGCAGGCGCAGGCCCTGTTCGAGGGCTTCCACGACCTCCGCGCCGGGCACGAACTCGCCCAGCGGGGGCAGGTCGGTGAGCGAGTCGAGGCCGAGCCGCTCGAGGAACGTCGGGGTCGTCCCGTAGAGCACGGCCTGGCCCGGACCGGGGTCGCGGGCCACCTCGGCGACATAGCCCCGCTGGACCAGCGTGCGCAGCACGCCGTCGGCGTCCACGCCGCGGATGGCCGACACCTGCACCCGGGACACCGGCTGCTTGTAAGCCACGATGGCCAACGTCTCGAGGGCGGCACTGGACAGCCGGGTCGACTGGCCCTCCAGGACGAAGCGCTCGACATAGGCCGCCAGGTCCGGGTGGCTGGCGAAGCGGTAGCCACCCGCCACCCGCTGGAGCTGGAAGCCCCGGTCCTCGGCCTCGTAGCTGAGGGCGAGCTCGGAGCAGATCTCCTCGATCCGCTCGACGGACAGCTCCAGGAGCTGGGCCAGCAAGCCGGGCTCGACCGGGGCCTCGGCCACCATCACGATGGCCTCGACGGCGCGATGGACCTCCTCGGCCACCTCAGCCCTCGTAGACGTCGATGGACTCGAGGACCTCACCGGTGGTGGCGGCGTCGTCGGCCGGCCCCAGCCACACGATGTGGATGTCCCCGAACTGGCCCACCTGGTCCAACTCGACCAGGCCGACCTTGAAGAGCTCGAGCAGGCCGAGGAAGCGCACGACGACCTCGAGACGCTCGACCAGTGAGCTGGTCAGCGACCGGAACGTGGTGCGGCCGAGGCGAGGCAGCTCGTCGACCAGCTCCTCGACGGCGTCGGCCACGTTGACCTTGATGGCCGCGACGTGGAAGAGGTCGACCCGGGGCTGGGGACGGGTCAGGACCTTGACGTAGGCCCGGCGCACGTCGTCGGCGTCGACCCCGGCCAGCAGGTCGGGGGCGAGGGAGACGAACCGCTCCTCGATGCCGGCCAGGCGGGGGTAGGTGCGGGCACCGTCGCTGTGCAGGCGACGCAGGACGACGGCGGCGTCCTTGAAGGTCTTGCACTCCAGCAGGCGGGACAGGAGCAGGTCCCGCTCCTCCCACAGGGCCAACTCGTCGTCCAGGTCGACGTCGTCGTCGACCGGCAGGAGCCGACGGGACTTCAGCTCCACCAGCGTGGAGGCGATGAGGAGGAACTCGGTGGCCGTGTCGAGGTCGCAGTGCTCCATCCGCTCGAACTCGGCCAGGTAGGCGTCGACGATGTCGAGCAGGCTGACCTCGTACAGGTCCACCTCCTCGCGCAGGATCAGGTGGAGCAGCAGTTCGAAGGGCCCGTCGTAGACGGGCGTCGCCACTTCGTAGGTCCCCGTCGTGCCCACAGCCATGCGGCCGAGGATACGGGTGGGGTGAAGGACGGGCGCGGACCCTAGATTCAGCGCTCGTGTCCCGCGTCTTCTCCGGAATCAAGCCCACGGGCGAGGTCCACCTCGGCAACCTGCTGGGGGCCCTGCGCAACTGGGTGAGCGACCAGGACACCCACGACTGCGTCTACTGCGTGGTCGACCTCCACGCCCTCACCGTCCCCCAGGACCCGGTCGAGCTCACCGCCACCAGCCTCTCGCTGGCCCAGAAGCTGGTTTCGGTCGGACTCGACCCGGACCGCTGCACGCTGTTCGTCCAGAGCCATGTGCACGAGCACGCCGAGCTGGCGTGGATCATGGAGTGCACGGTCTCCTACGGCGAGCTCAGCCGCATGACCCAGTTCAAGGACAAGTCGACCAAGTCCGACTTCGTGTCCGGTGGCCTGTTCACCTACCCCGCCCTCATGGCCGCCGACATCCTCGTCCACGACACCGACCGGGTACCGGTGGGCGACGACCAGCGCCAGCACCTCGAGATCACCCGGGACATCGCCGGCCGCTTCAACTCCCGCTACGGCGAGACCTTCGTGATCCCCGAGGCCTACATCCCCAGGGCGGGGGCCCGGATCATGGACCTGCAGCGTCCCACCGACAAGATGTCCAAGTCCGAGGAGTCCCCCCAGGGGACCATCGATCTGCTCGACGACCCGGCGGTGATCGAGAAGAAGTTCAAGCGAGCCGTCACCGACTCCGGTGACGACGTCACCTTCGACCCCGAGAGCCGGCCGGGCGTGGCCAACCTGCTCGCCATCCTGGCCGCCGCCACCGACCGGGATCCCAAGGCCGTGGCCGAGGACTACACGCAGTTCGGCCCCCTCAAGGCCGACACCGCCGAGGCCGTGATCGAGCTCCTCCGCCCCATCCAGGCCCGCTACCGCGAGCTCGAGGCCGACCCCGGCGCCACCCACGCCCTCCTGGCCCAGGGTGCCGACAAGGCGAGGGTGACCGCGGCCGATGTCGTGGCTCGGGCCCGGAAGGCCATCGGGCTCCTGCCGCCTGGCTGACGCTCAACTGGCGTCGTCGGCGGCCTGCAGCACCCGGCCCAGCTCGACGGGCACCGTCCACTCGTCCTCCGGCAGGTGGTGCTCGCGGGACCAGGCGATGACGAACTCGTCGCTACCGGCCATCTTCAGCAGGTCCACGCCCAGCTCGGGGTAGAGCACGTACTGGCCGACCCGCCGTGTGAACCCGCGCGTCTCGACCCAATGGCGGGCGGTGTCCTCACCGGCGACGGCCTCGGACAGGGTGGCGACCACCCGGCCGAAGGTGCCCAGGCGCGGGATCGTCTTGCCGATGTCGTGGAGCAGGGACGCGGTCAGCACCGGCCCGGTGGCGTCCGCTCCCAGCGCCGACTCGACCCGGCGGGCCACGGCGGCGGAGTGGCGCCGGTCGACCCGGGCCATGCGCGCCCACAGCTCCTGCTCGGCCTCGGTCAGCTGCTCCCGGGCCCAGGCGTCGTCGGCCGCGGCCGGACCGGTCGGCAACAGCGAGGCGAAGAAGCGCCGCACCAGGTGCAGCACTCGTTTCACGGCACCTCGATCAGGCGTGCTCGATGCAGAAGCGGCTGGCGGGGACGGCTTCGAGCCGGGCCGCGGGAATGGGCTTCTGGCAGCGCTCACAGAGCCCGTAGGTGCCCTCGTCCAGCTTGGTCAGGGCCTGTTCCACGGCGTCCAGCTGGTCCCGCAGGGAGGCGGCCAACGCCTGGGCCTCGCCCTGCTCAGCCGCCACCTGGCCGGAGTCCGCGAAGTTCTCGTCGAACGCCTCGTCCGGTTCGCTCAGCTGCACGAGAAGTTGCTCCCGCTCCTCCTCGAGTGAGGCGCGAACGGTCGACTCCACAGGATCGGCCATCAACGGACCCTACCTCGCGGTCGACGCCTTGGCGCGGGGATGGGCGTCGGCGTACACGGCGAAGAGACGCTCGACGGACACCCCTGTGTAGATCTGGGTGGTGCTGATCGAGGCGTGGCCCAAGAGCTCCTGGACGGCCCGGATGTCGGCGCCGTGGTCGAGCATGTGGGTGGCGCAGCTGTGGCGCAGGACGTGAGGGCTGAGGGTCCGTTCCAGGCCGGCCCGGCGACCGTGCTCCTGCACGATCCCCCAGGCCCCCTGCCGGGTCAGGCGTCCGCCTCGCTGGTTCAGGAAGACCGCTTCCTCGTCACCCCGCCGGGCCCATCGGGCCGGGGCCATCGCCGGCCGGCCGCCGGTGTCCAGCCAGTCGACCAGCGAGGCCCGGGCCAGGCGGCCGAGGGGGATCACCCGTTCCTTGCTGCCCTTGCCGAGCACCCGGACCAGAGCGTCGCCCAGGTCGACGTCGCCCAGCGAGAGGCCGACCAGCTCGGCGATGCGCATGCCGGTGCCGTAGAGCACCTCGAGGATGGCGCGGTCCCGTCGGGCCACGGGGTCGGTGCCGGCCACGTCCAAGAGGGACTCGACCTCGGCCTCCGACAGCCCCTTCGGCAGGCCGCGGGGCACGCTCGGCGGCTCGACATCGGCCGCCGGGTCCGCCGGGAGCAGCCCCTCGGCCGCGCCGAACGCGTGCAGCGAACGGACGGCCACGATCGCCCGGGCCACGCTGGCCGGCGCCTTGCCCGCATCCCGCAGCACCGCCACGTAGGCCTCGACGTCCCCCGGTGTCACCTCCGCCAGGTCCGTACCCCGCTCGTGCAGCCAACCCGCGTAGCCCTTCAGGTCCCGCCGGTAGGCGGTCAGGGTGTTCACCGAGCGTCCCTTCTCGGTCGCCAACCACGTGAGGTACTCCTCCATCTCCAGGGGGAAGACCAGGGTCGACGCGGTCACGCCAGGTGTTCTCGCGCCATGAGAAGGCCGATCACGGTCTTGGCGTCGACCAGCTCGCCCGCCGCGATCATGGCGGGGACGTCATCGAGGCGGATGCGCTCGATGGTCATGTGCTCCTCCTCCTCGCCCTGGCGGTCGTCGGGCACCGGGGTCAGGTCGGTGCCGAGGAAGACATGGGACAGTTCGTCGCTGAACCCGATCGAGTTGTAGAACTCGGCCACCTTCACCAGGCGGCCGGCCGTCAGCCCGACCTCTTCGGCCAGCTCCCGCTGGGCGGTGACCTCGGGCGCCTCCCCCGCGACGTCCCGCTTGCCGGCCGGGATCTCGAGGATCTCCAGGTCCACCGCGGACCGGTACTGGCGGACCAGCACGGCCTCGTCGCCGTCCACGGGGACGACCGCGACCGCGCCCGGGTGGTGGACGAGGTCCCGCTCGAAGGTGGCGCCCGACGGGGACACGAAGGTGCCCCGGACCACGGAGATGACCGCGCCCGACCAGACCTCCTGCTCGCCCCGCTTGGTGAACGCGCTCATGCGCTCAGCCCGCGGGCTGGCTGACGGCCTCGGGCTCGAACAGGTGCGGGCGGCGACCCTCGGACCGCTCCAGCGCGGCGCCGACGAACTCCCGGAACAGGGGGGCCGGGCGGTTGGGCCTGCTCTTCAGCTCCGGATGGGCCTGGGTGGCGATCCAGAACGGATGGCCCGGCAGCTCGATGAACTCGACCAGGCGCCCGTCGGGGGACTCGCCCGAGCAGAGCAGGCCGCCCTCTTCGAACCGGGTCCGGTAGCGGGGGTTGAACTCGTAGCGGTGCCGATGGCGCTCGGAGACGACGTCCTTGCCGTACGCCTCCGCCACCTGCGAGTGGGGGACCAGCTTGGCCACGTAGGCCCCGAGGCGCATGGTGCCCCCCTTGTCGGTGACGTCGCGCTGGGCGTCCATCAGGTCGATGACGGCGTGGGGCGTGGCGGCGTCGAACTCGCTGGAGTTGGCCCCCTCGAGGCCGAGCACGTCGCGGGCGTACTCGATGACCATCGTGTGGAGGCCGAGGCACAGGCCGAGGCAGGCGATGCCCTCCTCGCGGGCGTAGCCGGCGGCCGCGATCTTGCCCTCGATCCCGCGTTCGCCGAAGCCGCCGGGGATGACGATGCCGTCGAGGTCCTTCAGGCGCCCGGCGCCGAGCAGGCCCTCGACCTCCTCGGCCGAGATCAGGTCGATGTCGACCTTGGCCCCGTGGGCGAACCCGGCGTGGTTGAGCGACTCGATGACGGACAGGTAGGCGTCGGGCAGGCTGGTGTACTTGCCGACCACGCCCACCCGTACCGTGCGGTCGGCGGCGTGGACCCGGTCGACCAGGGCCTCCCATTCGGAGAGGTCGACCGGACGGTCGTCGAGGCGCAGGATCTCGCAGACGACGGCGTCCATGCCCTCCTCGTGCAGGACCAGGGGCACGTCGTAGAGGCTGTCGGCATCGGCCGCGTTGACGACGGCCCGGACCTCCACGTCACACAGGTTCGAGATCTTGCGCTTGAGGTCAGTGGAGATCTCGTCGGCGCTCCGGCAGACGATGACGTCGGGCTGGATGCCCCGGCTGCGCAGCTCAGTGACCGAGTGCTGGGTCGGCTTGGTCTTCTGCTCCCCCGCCGGGCCGATGAGCGGCACCAGGGTGAGGTGGACGTAGCAGACGTTGTCCCGGCCGACGTCGAGGCGGAACTGCCGGATGGCTTCGAGGAACGGGAGGATCTCGATGTCGCCCACCGTGCCGCCGACCTCGGTGATCACCACGTCGACGTCGTCGGTGGCCAGCACCTTGATGCGGCGCTTGATCTCGTTGGTGATGTGGGGGATGACCTGGACGGTCTTGCCCAGGTAGTCACCCCGCCGCTCGGCGGCGAGCACGGACTGGTAGATCGATCCCGTCGTCGCATTGGAGTCCCGGGTCAGGCTCTCGTCGATGAAGCGCTCGTAGTGGCCCAGGTCGAGGTCGGTCTCCCCCCCGTCGTCGGTGACGTACACCTCGCCGTGCTCGAAGGGATTCAGCGTCCCCGGGTCGACGTTGATGTAGGGGTCGAGCTTCTGGATCGTGACCCGTAGGCCCCGGGACTTGAGGAGGCGGCCGAGCGAGGCTGCCGTGATCCCCTTGCCCAACGAACTGGCCACACCACCCGTTACGAACACATGCTTCGCCACGGGAGATGGACGGTAGCATCGCCCGACCGGGACCGGGCGGACCCCGCTCGGGAATCCCCTCCGCCGCCCGT
Source organism: uncultured Microthrixaceae bacterium (assembly GCA_963725155.1). Taxonomy (GTDB): domain Bacteria; phylum Actinomycetota; class Acidimicrobiia; order Acidimicrobiales; family DATDAH01; genus DATDAH01. Next base: position 179,221 of record CAVRXU010000007.1, on the reverse strand, counting down.
GACCGACGCCTCCCCCGCCCCCGCCGACGCCCCCGATCGGCCGGCTGTCGCCGAGCCGGCCACCACCCGTCGCGACCTGTACCTGCTCGGCGCGCTCACCCTGGCGCTGCGGCTCCCGACGTTCTTCGCCGCGAAGCACCTGACCTTCGACGACGGCGTGTTCGGCGCCTCGGCGGTGGCCATGCGCAACGGTGGCGTCCCGTTCCGCGAGGTCTTCTCCAGCCAGGGCCCGCTGTTTCTGCCGCTGGTCTGGATCGCCGACACCCTTGGCCTCCACACGCTCAACGGGACCCGCTTGCTCGGCCTGGCCTCGGGCCTGGCGCTGGTCATCGTCATCTACCTGGCCGGTCGGGAGCTGGGGGGGACCACGGGGGCCCGCATCGCCGGCGGCCTGGCCGCGGTCACGGGCAGCAGCATCGCCGTCACCGGCTCGCTGGCGGCCGACGGGCCGGCCATGGCCCTGGCGGCCACCGCCGTCCTGATCGCCCTGCGCTACCGGCGGGACCCCTCCACCGGTCGGGCGGTCGCCATGGGCGTGGCCCTCGGCGCCGCGATCATGGTCAAGGCCCTGGTCCTGCCCGCGGCCGTCCCGGTGGGCCTGATCCTGCTCTGGGGCCGCCGGCCCAAGGACTGGCTCGCGGCCGTCGGCGCTGCCGTCGCGGTGGGCGCGGGGCTCTCGTTCCTCTGGGGCTTCGCCGACGTGTGGGACCAGTCGGTGACCTACCACCTGGACGCCCCTGGTGGGGCCACGCCCGTGGCCAACATCAAGAAGCTGATCAGCACGATGACGACCCGGGACGTGGCCCTCGTCGCCACCGGCCTGCTGGCCCTGATCGCCGGCCTGCTCCGCCGGAGCGGCAAGGACATCGGCGAGGACGAGGACCGCCCGGATCAGGGGGTCGGCCCCGCCGTCCCGCTCCTCCTGTGGGCGTGGTTCGTCGCCATGTTCCTCATGCTCGCCTTCGAGAACCCCATGTGGCGGCCCCACATCTCCGAGATGGTGCCGCCCTGCTGCCTCCTGCTGGCCTGGTACCGCCCTCCGCTGAAGGCCACCGCCGTCGTCGCCGGGCTGGCCACCGTGTTCATGATCGTCACCTACGCCGGACCCGCGCTCCTGTGGGCCGGCGGGTACGAGGGCGACGAGGCCGTGGTCGTCGCCGCCCTGCGGGACCTGCCCGAGGGGGCCCTGGCCATCTCCGACGAGCCCGGCCAGGTCTGGCGCTCGGGCCATCGCACCCCCGATGAGCTGGTGGACGGCTCCGCCCTGCTCACCGAGACCGGCCGGGTCACCGCCGAGAGCGTGGCCGAGGCCGCCGGCCGCGACGACGTCTGTGCCGTCGTGGTCTGGTCCGACCGCTTCGGCGCCTTCCACGACCTCCCCGACCTCCTCGCCGCCGAGGGCTACGAGGTCGCCCAGCGCTTCGACGACACGCGGGCCCTCTACCTCAAGGCCGACTGCAACCCCTAGGTCCATACATCCGGGACCGACAACGAGGCGACCACGGGGCGTGGGGTCAGGCGGTCCATCCGGCTTTGGCGTCGATTGCACCACAGATCTGTCGGCCAATTGACGCCGAACGGGGATCGGAGCGCTGGCGTGCCCCCGACGATGCGCAGCCCGACCCCCCGCCCCCATCGTTGCGTCGTTGTCGGTCGCCCAGCCCCACGACTCAGGCGTCGACGAGCTCGGGCTCGGCGTCGGGGGCGTCGATCTCGGCCTTCCACGGGGGGTCCTCGGTGCGGAGGACGAGGTAGACGAGGGAGGCGTTCATCACGCCCAGCATCAGGCCCGGGACGGCGATGCCGGAGTCGTTGAAGGCGAACCCGAGCGTCGCCGCGATGACGAAGCCGACCCGGGCGGCCCGCTCCTGGGGGATGACCTCCTGGAGTCGCTGCAGCCGGCCGGGGGCCCGCCAGATGAGGTAGAGGATGAAGGCGAAGACCACCGGGAGCATCAGGGTCCACTCCGAGGATGCCAACACGTCGAAGTTGGCGGCCAGCTTGCGGAACACGACCGTCTCGAAGGCGCCGAAGCCGTCATTGCCGATGTCCTCGAACAGCCGGCCCAGGTGGGTGCGGCTCTCCTCGGGTCGGGCCAGGTCGATGAAGCCGGCGACCAGGAACACGACCACGGTGCCGATGCCGACGAGGATGGCCGTGCGCAGCCGGATGCGGATGTCGAGCAGCACGAAGGCGACACCGGCAAGGGTCGGGACCAACGTGAGCGCGCCGCCGACATCGGAGCCCCAGAACGGCGACGCGTCGATGACCAGGACGGCCCCCAACAGGCCCAGGGCCACCGCGATCCCGCGGCGCCCCCCGATGCGGGACGCGAGCAGGCCGGCGAGGATCGTGGCCGACGCCGCCAGCTGGGCGAACGCCAGGTTGCCCAGGCCGGCGAAACGCCCGGCCACCGTGGGCGTGTAGCCGAACACGGTGTTGAGCTGCAGCGGCGCCCCGACCAGGACGTCCAAGCAGAGCACGCCGAGCATCAGGAACAGGACGCCCAACAGCGGGTCGGCGGGCCACCGGCGCAGGAGGCGCTGAGCGGCGACGCCCAGCAGCGCACCACCGCCGATGAGGTAGGCCCAGAACGCCGCCGCCCCCCATTCGTGGAAGGGGAAGGCCCCGGCGATGTAGGTGAGCGGCAGGACCGCCAGGACCGCAAGACTGGCCACCTCGACGGCCTGGCGGCCCCGGCCCGACTCCTGGTTCAAGGCCCGCACGGCCACGATCCAGAGGACCAGCTGGGCGACCACGAACAGGGTGGCCACCAGGGCCACCATGTCGTCGCGCCACTCGGCCTCGGCGTTGGCTCGCTCCAGCCACTCCCGCCGCTCGTGCGCCGTGCCGCCCGTCTCCGAGCGCTCCCAGTGCCGCCCCTCCATGGAGTCCGGCCGCGGGATGTCGAGCAGCGAGAGGATCGTCGGGGCCACGTCGACGCTGGTGACGAAGCCGCTGCGCCGGGTCACCGCCGACTTCAGGAAGCCGGGCTCGACGCCCGGGGCACGCAGCGCGGCGAGCGTGAGGTGGTCGCTACCGGTGGCCGGATAGGGCCCGATCACCATGACCGCGTCCGTGGCCGGGTCGATGCGCTCGAGCAGCCGACCCAGGAGCTCGTCGGTGCGCTCCAGGGCCAGGCGGCGTTGGCGGGTCCGTTGCGCTCGGGTGGCCAGGGTCCGGTAGGTGTCGGCTCGCACGAGGTCCGAGGCCTCGACCAGCACGACGGCGTCGTCGACCCAGGCGGCGTCGAAGGCCGTCACGACCTCCTGCTGGTCCAGGCGCCGGCCGAACGGCGCCTCCGGGTCGGGCTCGAGCAGGTCGTCCCCGACGCGGCCCGCGGGCACCAAGCCCTCGGAGTTCATGAGGCTGATGACCGCCTGGCGGGAGAAGACGGTCTTGGACTCCTCGTTGGTGCCGTCCGCCGTGGCGATGACGGCGGCGTGGGCCCCGCCGTCACCCAGTGCATCGCCGAGCGCGCCGACCTCGGCGCCGAAGTCGAGGCTGTCGTTGACCTCGTCGAGGGCAGGAAGGGCCAGGCTGAACAGCCCGGAGTCCACAGGCGTACCTGTGCGCCGGGTGAAGATCTGCTCAGCCGGTTCGCCGAGGTAGCCCTCGCCGACCTCGAAGGCGAGGCCGTCGAAGTCAGGGTCACCATCGGCTCGGGTCCCTGCGTTGATGGTCGTGTAGCCGTCGCCCGGGGTGGTTCGGCGGTCCACCGCCCGGGTCGACAGGCCCCCGATGGCGGACTCGTCGAGCAGGGCGGACAGGTGCGGGAGGTCGAAGTCGTTGGCCTCGGCCCAACTCAGGGTCGGCACGGAGAAGACGAAGACCCGCTCGGCCCGGGCGACGGTCTCGGCCGACGCCGGGTCGGGCAGGACGGACACGACGGCCAGCCCGGCCAGGACGGTCAGGAGGACGCGCTTCACGACGCCACCGCCGGGCTTCGGACCAGGGGGCCGGGCAACAGGTGCAGGCCGCGGAGGGCGCCGTAGTAGAGGCCGCCGGCCACGATGCCGACCAGGGCCAGGGCGACCGCGGTGGTCACCCGCCCGTCGGGCGACCAGGCGTCGACGGCCACCCAGGCCGCGCCGGCCAGGACCGCCGCCAGCGCGGTGATGGCGGGCAGGGTGCGGGGCCACAGGGCCACCGGCTGGCGGTGCCGGAGGCGGAGGGCCAGCCAGAGCGTCCCCAGCAGGAAGCCGACCGTGTGGCCCAGGCCGAGGGCGAAGATGCGAGAGGGGCCGTCGGTGAAGGGCGCGAGGGCGATCATCAGGCCGACCCCGATCACGGCGGAACCAATGGCGGCCAGGGCCGGGGTCCGGCTGTCATCGAGGGCGTACCAGGCCGCGGCCAGCAGGCGGAAGGCGCCGTAGGCGGGCAGGCCGAGGGCCAGGCCGGCCACGCCCGCGGCCATGAGGGCCACCCCGTCGCCGGAGTCGGCCTGGCCGAAGGCGACGACCTCCATCGCCGGGCGAGCCAGGGCGACCATGAGGCCCGCCACCGGGAGGACGACCACGCCGAGCGACGCCAGCGCCCAGCGCATGGCCCGGCCGAAGCCCTCGAGGTCGCCCCGATCGACATCGTCGGCCAATTCGGGCTGGACGGTGGTGTGCAGCGGCTGGGCCAGGATCCCGTACGGAGCCAGGAACAGGTAGAAGGCGACCCGGTACGACACCACCCCGCCCTCGACACCGGCCCCGAGGACGAGGGCGGCGCCCAGCAGGAGAGCGGCGCCGCTGTGTTGGAGCACGGCCCAGCTGGAGAGCCCGAGGAGGCGGCGCACGCCCGGGTCGCGCGGGGCCCAGCGGGGCCAGAGCCGGAACCCGGTGCGCCACAGCGCCACCGTCGGGATCGCCACGAACGCGGCCACGCCCAAGGTCCCGCCCAGGCCGAGCAGCGCCGTCTCACCGGTCGTCAGGTCGAGGCCGGGGTCGGGTCCGGCCACGGCGTAGAAGATCAGCAGGGCCGAGACCAGCACGACGGTGTTGCCGATGGGGGCCGCCGCGGGCAGGGCGAACACCCGCTTGGCGTTGAGGAGGGCGATGGCGCAGAAGCCGATCGGATAGAGCACCAACTGGGGCAGGAACCAGCGCAGCAGGGAAGTCGCCAGTTCCTGCTGTTGGGCCGGGGCGTCAGAGGCCCCGGTCAACGCGTCGGCCAGCCAGGGGGCGGCGATCATCCCCACGACGGCGAGTGAGCCCAAGACCACCAGAGCCAGCCCGAGCAGGCCACCGGCCTGGCGTTCGGCCTCGGGGCGCTGGTCGCGGGCGAAGAGATCGACGAAGGTCGGAACGAGCACGGCGGAAAGGGCGCCCGCCGCCAGCAGCTCGAAGATCACCGTCGGGAAGGTGTTGGCCGCCTCGAAGGTGTCCCCCAGCCAGGTCGTCCCCAGGACGGCGGCGACGACGAGGACGCGGGCGCCACCCAGGACCCGGGAGGCGGCCGCCGCCGCCCCCATGCCGACCGCGGACCGGCCGACGGAGTTCGGGGCGGTCACGGGACCGTGGTCGTGGTCGGGGGCCCCGGCGGCGCGGGTGCGGCGGCATCGGCACCGTCGGCCACGCCGTAGTGCCCGATCTCGCCGGCCTGGGCGGCCATCAGGGTGAGGATCGCGGTGGTCGGGCCCTGAGCCAGGTCCAGGTCGTCCACCGTCGAGATCTGGCCCCGCAGGGTCGGTGAGCCGAGGATGGTGGCCAGGGAGTCAGCGCGGTCAGGGCCGTTGTCCTCCTCCCGCCACACCTCGGCCACGACCACGGCGCCGGCTGACCCTGCCGCGGCGACGGCGAACGCCTCGGTGTGGACCGAGCTCTCGAGGGTGCTGGCCGGGCCGGAGACGACCACGAAGAGGACCCGGCGCGGCCGGGGGGCGACCACATCGGTCAGGGCCTCGTAGTCGACGAGGTCCAGCGCGCTGATCTCGTCGAGGGCCCCGGTGCCGTCGTCGACGACCTCGACCGACGACGACAGGTCGGTGACCAGGAGGGAGGCGGCCCGGGTCTGGATCTCCTCGACGGTGGCTTCCGGGTCGAGGTCGACGACGTCGGCCAGTGCGGCCGCCTGCTCGGGGTCGTCCAGGACCCACGAGCTGTCGACGGTGAGGACGCCCCGTACCGTCGAGCCGGCCTGGCCGAGCAGTTCGATGGTCCGGTCGACGGGGTCCCGGTCCACGCCTTCGTCGGTGACGACGACGGCGACGGTGCCGGGGAGCCGGCTGTCGACGGTGATGGCCGCGGCGTCGTTGGCGAAGGCCTCGAGGTCGTCGACCTGGGCCTGGAGGGCGTCGTTGGCCGCCTGGCGCTCGTCGAGGTTGTTGCGGACCTCGTCGACCCGGTTGCGCAGGCCCTCGACGATGGCTCGGTCGATGACCGTCGAGCCGACGACGATGCCGATGGCCAGCGCCAGGAAGACCGCGACGAGGCTGACGACGTGGAAGCGGAAGGAGATCAACTGAAGGCGTCCCGGAGGCTGAGCCAGACGGCGTCGATGAAGGTCTGGAGGGAGTCGGACACGGCGACCATCACCAGGATGACGGCCAGAGCGGCGGCGAAGAGCATGACGATGTCCCGGCGACGGACCCGGCCCTCGTACAGCCGGCTCACCCCTTTGGCGTCGACCAGCGTCGGGCCGAGGCGGAGGCGGGTCAGGAAGGTCGAAGCCATGCCCGGACGACCCTTGTCCAGGAACTCGATCATGGTGGCGTGGGTGCCCACGGCCACGATCAGGTCGGCGCCGGCCTCGTGGGCCAGGATCATGGCCGCGTCCTCCGACGTGCCCTCGACCACGAACTCCTCGTACTCGACGCCGAAGGCCTGCAGTTCCTCGAAGCCGGGGTTGTGGCCGCTGGGATGGACGTGGTGGATGAGGTCCTTGGCCACCTCCAGGGCCCCGGCCGTGACCGAATCGAAGTCGCCGATGATCATGTCGGGCTTCATCCGCTGCTCGAGCAGGGCGTCGGCCCCGCCGTCCACGCCGATGAGCACGGGCTGGTACTCGGCGATGTAGGGCCGGAGAGCCCGCAGGTCCTCCTTGTAGTCGTGGCCCCGGACCACGACCAGCACGTGGCGGCCGTCGATCTTGGTGTGCAGCGGCGGCAGGTTCAGCGGGGCGAAGGTCAGCTCGGCCTCACGGCGGACGTACTCCAGCGTGTTCTCGGCGAAGCGCTGCAGCTCGGCCCCGATGGTCCGCTTGGCCTCGTCGATGACCAGCTCGAGGTCGTTCCGGGTGCGGCGGTTCCCCGAGGCCACGATCTCGCCCTCGACGCAGATGTCCCCCTCGGCCACGGTGATGGGCTGGCCGTCCTCCAGGGTGTCCAGCAGCTCGGAGCCCACCTCGTCGACCAGGGGGATGCCCGCGGCCAGGATGCGCAGCGGGCCCTGGTTCGGATAGCGCCCGGTCACCGACGGCTTGGCGTTGACGACCGCCGCGACGCGGGCCGCCACGAGACCGTCAGCGGCCACTCGGTCGAGGTCGGCATGGTCGATGACCGCGATCTCCCCCGGCTCCAACCGCTTGATCAGATCCTTGGTCCGCTTCCCCACCCGGGCGCGCCCCGCGATGGCCTGGGGTGCGGCTCTCTTGGCACGGCGCAGCATGGAAGGGGATTTTCCGGTCCATCCGGGGGCAGGGACAGGGTGGCCCAGGGGGACACAGACACCCGGACCCGGCTCACCCACGCTAGCGGACCAGCGGCCGTACAGGCCTTCAGACGGACGGTGCACCACCACCGGCTCCCGGCAGACCCTCCGTCAGGGTTTGCGGCCGGCGCGGTCGAGGGCCCGGAGGGGGGCGACCTTGTCGATCACCGTGCTGAAGCTGACGGCTTCGCTGGCCAGGTTGAGGGCGAGGACGCCCAGGAACACGATGGTGCGGGTCATGGGTGCCGTGGCGATCACGACGCCGAGGCCGATGACGCCGCCGAGGACGTTGGCCCCGACATCGCCCAGCATCATCTGCTCCCGCAGGTCGGGCCACAGCAGGCCGGCCGCGGCGCCGGCCACCACGGCCACCCCCAACAGCTCAGCCGGGGCGCCGGTGGCCGCCACCAGCACGAGGAAGGCCAGGAGGGACACCTTCAGCGTCCGACCGGGAGCCCGGTCGAAGAGATTGGCGGCGTTGGCGCAGAGGGCGATGACGGCAGCGTCGATCAGCACCCGGCCCAGCGAATCCGACCGGGGTCCCTGCACGGCCACGATCGCCACCGCGGCCCCGCCGAACAGCTTCAGCGAGCCGGTGGTGAACCGACCGTGGCGCAGCGCCCCGAGGTGGCCGCTGAACCCCCCCGACTCCCCGGTGCCGGCCAGGTCGTCCAGCAGACCGAGCAGGCCGAGTCCGAGCGCCAGGATGAGCACCGACGCCCGCGGGCCGTCGGTGACGGCGTTGGGCTCCCAGTCCAAGGACTCCCCCACCTGCAGCGCCGTCTCGGAGGCCAGCACGGCCAGGGGTAGGACCAGCCCGACGGCGGTGGGGATGAACTGTCCCCGGTGGTTCTCCCGGGCGAAGATCGGGGCGGCGAAGGTCGGGCGCAGCATGAGCCAGCCCCCGAAGCCCGCGGCGCAGCCGGCCAGAAACCCGAAGAGGACGGTCACCCGACCGTCACCGGATGGCGCGTCGGGCGGCCGCCTCGCCCAGCAGCTCGTCGGCATGCTGGCGGGCCGTGGCCGAGTCGGGCTGGCCCGACAGCATGCGGGACAGCTCGACGATGCGCTCGTCGCCGTCGACGGGCCGGGCCTGGGTGGCTGTGCGCTCGCCGGTGACCTGCTTCTCGATCATCACCTGGGCATTGGCGAAGGCCGCCACCTGAGGGAGGTGGGTGACGACGAGGACCTGGTGGTCGTCGCCCAACTCGGCCAGGGCGGCGGCCAGGGCCAAGGCGGTCGTCCCCCCGATGCCGGCGTCGACCTCGTCGAACACCAGCGTGGGCGGGGACTCGGTGGTGACCAGGCGGAGGGCCAGCATGGTCCGAGCCAGCTCGCCACCCGAGGCCACCTTGGCCAGCGGCTGGGGCGGCGAGCCGGGGTTGGCGCTGAACTGGATGGTGACATCGTCTCCGGGATCCGCGCCGACATCGATGGCCAGCCGGGCGTTGGGCATGGCCAGCTCCTGCAGACGGGTCACGGCGGCGTCGGCCAGTGCGGGAGCGGCGGCCCGTCGGGCCCGGCCGACCTTGGCCGCGGCGTCGCTCAGGGCCTTCTCGGCTCGCGCCCGGCGCTCGTCCAGCTCGGCGGCCCGCTCCTCGTGAGACTCCAGCTCGCTCAGGCGCGCCGCCGTCCCGGTTCGGAACTCCAGGACCTCGCCCAGGGTGTCCCCGTACTTCCGGCGCAGCTCGGACAGCAGGTGACGGCGCTCCCGAACCGCGGCCAGTCGCTCGGGATCCGGCTCGATGGTCTCGGCCGCGTCCCGCAGCTCTGCGGCCACGTCCTCCACGTCCGCCTGCAACCCGACCAGTCGGCCCGCCATCTCCTTGAACGGCGCCCGGTCGGCCAGCGCCGCACCCGCCGCGGCGAGCCGGTCCCGGGCCGCGTTGTCGCCCAGGAGCAGGTCGGCGGCCCCCTCGGCGGCTTCCCGGTGGGCCACGGCGTCGCCGAGACGGTCGCCCTCCGCCTCCAGCTCCTGGTCCTCGTCGGGGCCACTGATGGCCGCGGCGTCGATCTCGGCCACCTGGAACCGGAGCAGATCCAGCTCGCGGGCCCGGGCCCGGTCGTCCCCGCCGAGGTCAGCCAGGGCGGCCTCGACCTCCTTGAGCTCGGCTCGCGCCGCGTCCAGCCCCGAGAGGTCGATGTCACCGAAGCGGTCGAGGGCGGCTCGCTGGGCCGGGCCCTGGAGCAGGGACTGGTGGGCGTGCTGGCCGTGCAGGTCGACCAGGACCTTCCCGGCCTCGCTGAGTGCGCCGGCCGTGGCCAGGCGGCCGTCGACGTACGCCCGGCTGCGCCCGTCGGACGGGACGACCCGGCGCAGCACGATCTCGTCGTCGCCGAGCACGAAGCGTCCTTCGACGATCGCCTCGTCTCCCACCGGCCCGACCAGCACGGGATCCGCCCGACCGCCGACGAGGAGGTCGACGGCCTCGACCAGCAGGGTCTTGCCCGCTCCGGTCTCACCCGTGAGGGCGGTCATGCCCGGGCCCAGCACCAGCTGCAGACGGTCGATGACGCCCAGGTTCTCGACGGCCAGCTCGGCCAGCATCAGTGGCTCACCGGTCGGCCAGGCCGAACTTGGCCTTCAGGATCTGGTGGAAGTCCCGGCCCCCGAAGGTGACGAGCAGGGCGGCATGGCTCGAGGACACGCACTCGATGGCATCACCGTCGACCAGGTCGACCACTGGCTGGCCGTCGACGGAGAGCGTGGCGGGACGGTGACCCTGGACCTCGAGGCGGACCACCTCGTCGGCGTTGAGGACCAGGGTCCGATCGAAGAGCATGTGGGGCGACACCGGGGTGAGCAGGAGGGCTCGGTGGTCGGGAGCCACGATCGGGCCTCGGGCCGACAGCGAGTAGGCGGTCGACCCCGTGGGGGTGGCCACGATCAGGGCGTCGGCCGCGTAGGTGGTGAAGAACTCACCGTCGAGGTCCACCCCGAGACGCACGGTGTGGCCCGCCGCGGTCCGTTCCAGCACGGCTTCGTTCAGCGCGACCCAGCAGCGGTCGTCGCCGGCTGCGCCTTGGGCCAGCCGCACCTCGAGCAGCATGCGCTCCTCGATGCGGTGCTCGCCCACGAAGAAGCGCTCCAGGGAACGCGACAGGTCGTCGGGGTCGACCTCGGTGAGGTAGCCCAGTTGGCCGAAGTTCACGCCCAGGACGGGCACGTCGTGGGCCGCCACCAGGCTGACCGTGCGCAACATCGTGCCGTCGCCGCCGAGGCTGACCACCAGATCCAGGCCCTCGCCGAACCAGTCCTCGGGCACACCCCGGTCCTCGAGCCCGGCCAGGTTGGCGTCGGCCTCGGGCAGCTCGACCTGGTGGCCTCGCTCCCCGAGCCAGGCGGCGACGTCCCGGGTGACGGTGGCCGCCTCCTCCCGCTGGTGATGCAGGACCAGCCCGACCTTGGCCATCAGCCCGCCTCGGGGGCTCGAGCGTGGAGCAGGAACTCGACGTTGCCGGCGCCGCCCTTCAGGGGAGAGGTCATCTCCCCCATGATGACGGCTCCGCGCCTGGTGAGCGCGTCTCGGACGTCAGCCAGCGCCGCGGCACGCACCTCCGGGTCCCGGATGACGCCCTTGCCCCGGCTGGCCTCCGCCCGTCCGACCTCGAACTGGGGCTTCACCAGCAGGACCAGGTCGCCCCCGGGGCGGACCAGGGCGAGCAGGGCGTCGAGCACGGTTCGCACCGAGATGAACGACAGGTCACCGACGACCAGGTCGACCGGACCGCCCAGCACGTCCATGTCGATGGCCCGGATGTCGGTGCGCTCCCGCACGGTGACCCGAGGGTCGTCCCGCATCCGGGGGTGGAGCTGGCCCCGGCCCACGTCCACGGCGATGACCGACGCACAGCCCCGCTGGAGCAGGCAATCGGTGAAGCCGCCCGTCGACGAGCCGGCATCCAGGGCCCGTGAGCCCTCGACCACGACGCTGAACGCGTCGAGCGCGGCGTCGAGCTTCTCGCCGCCGCGGCTGACGAAGCGAGGTGGGTCGCCGAGGATGAGGACCGGCTCACCGGGGTCGACCATGCGGGCCGGCTTGGTGGCGATGGCGCCCCCGACGGTCACCTTGCCTGCCTCGATCAGGGCATGGGCCTGCTGGCGGGAGTCGACCAGGCCCCGGCGGACGAGGTCGAGGTCGAGCCGCCGGCGGGCAGCCAGCTACTTCGCCGCCGGCTTCTTGGCGGCAGTCTTCCTGGCCGCCGGCTTCTTGGCGGCCGGCTTCCTGGCGGCCGGCTTCCTGGCCGGAGGCTTCTTCGTCGCCCGCTCGACGGCGGCGATGCGCTTGGCCAGGGCATCGACGTCCGCTTGCGTCGCGGGCTGGACCTTGACCAGCTGCTCCCTCACCTCAGTGCGGATCCGCTCGGACAGGGCCTCGCTCGATTTACGGGAGCGGTCGACCAGGTCCTTCACCGCGGCCTGGGCGTCCTCCGCCCTGACCTCGCCGGCCTTGACGAGATCCTTGACGATCTCCTCGGCCTTCTCCCGGGTCACCTGGGCGTAGGACACGCCTGCATCCAGGTACTTGCGCACGACGTCGATGGCAGCCACGGCCCAAACGGTACCCAGCTGGCCGTCAGATGATGTCGCCGCCCGCATCGGCGACGATCGCCTCCAACGCCCGAGGCAGCTCCGCCGGCACCGGTTCGGTCATCAGTCCTCGGCCAGGCCGTCCTCGACCAGCCACGCTCGGGCCACGGTCCGCGGGTCCTCGTCGTCCTGGATGATGCGGCTGACCAGGTCCCGAAGGGTCTCGATGTCGAGCGCGGCAGCCACCGGCGCGAAGAGCTCGTCGAGCCCGGAGGCCATGTCGTAGGTGTCCTCTCGGATCGTCACCGACGGCTGTTCGGCCACGAAGGCCCCGAGGTCGTCGTCCAGGAAGCTGACATCGGCATCGGCCAGGCGGATGTCCAGGCGGTCGACGAGGGCGAAGGGACAGAAGGTCCCCTCTTCGGTCAGGTCGATGATCTCACTGGGGGCCACCGGGTTGACCAGGCGGGGCCGGATGCGGACGTCGGCGGCGTCGGCCAGGGCGCTCAGCCCGGAGGAGTCGAGCGGTTGATCGACGGCGGAGACGCAGACCGCGAGCCCCTCCTCGGGGTCGGCGAGCGCCGCGGCCAGCGAACTGAGGTCGACGATGTCGCGGTCATCGATGACGTCGGGTGAGGCCACGATGCCCAGGCCGAGGTCGGCCGGGGCCGGGGGTAGCCAGACGATCCCGTTCTCGTCCAGGTCCTCGTCCCGCACGTCCTCGTAGAGCTGCTGCGGATCGGCGCTGGGACCGATCTCCCGCAGGAGGGCCAACCAACCCGTGCCCGTGGTCTCCCAGTAGAGGTCGATCAGGCCGGCCAGCTGCGCGTCGCGGGTGGTCTGGGTGTCCCCCAGGTCGAGGTCGTCGGTGACGTCGGCGCCGGCGGCGACGAGCGTCTCGGCGGCGATCCAGCCGAGCAGGAGGTCGACAGGCCGGGACTGGCTGCCGACGGCGATCGGCAGGCCATCGATCTCTTGGTCGACCTCGGTGCCCCAGGTGAGGGCGTCGGCGGGGCGGGTGGGCTTCGTCTCGGGCACGTCCGACGCGCACCCGGCCAGAAGGCCGAGGGCAGCCACCATCCCGACGGGGACGAGTCGCCTCACCGACTCAGCTCCTGGTCGACGAGGGCGGCCAGGTCCGCGGCGACCAGGTCGGGCTCGGGCACGACGGGGAGCTCGGTGGTCACGCCGCTCAGGACGAGGGCGAAGCGATAGCCGAGCGCGAGGGCGAAGCGTCCGTCGGTGTCGGCCCGATCGCCCACCATCACCCCGTCGTCGCCCATCCGGGCCCGCAGGAGGTCGGCCATGGCCTGGTGGGGCTTGCCCGCCACCTCGGCTTTGACCCCCGACGCCGTGCTCACGGCCGCCAGGATGGCCCCTCCGCCGGGAATCAGGCCGTCAGGGGTGGGATAGGTGGCGTCGTCGTTGGTCGCCAGGAGGCGAGCACCGGCCCGCACGGCGGTGCTGGCGGCCTGCAATCGGCCGTAGTCGAAGTCGCGGTGGAAGCCGACGACGACCACGTCGGCCTTCCCGTCCCGGACCGTGCGCACCCCTCGGGCGGCCAAGGCCTCGTCGACACCCGGCCCGGCACAGACCAGCGCCACCTCGCCGGGGTGCACGAGCTCGGCCGCGGCCATGGCCGACGTCAGCACCGCGCCCGTGGCCGCGATGCCCTGGCGGGCCAGCTTGGCCTCGACCTCCCCCACGGGGACCGAGGAGTTGTTGGTCACGAACACCACCGGCTCCCCGCTGGCCTGGAGCCGCCCGACGGCCTCAGTCGCCCCCGGAATGGGTTGATCCCCGAGCCAGACCACGCCGTCGAGATCCAGCGCCCAGGCCACGGCGGCATGTTCGCACGAGCGGACTGCCAACTCCGATCCCGCGCCTGCCACGATGGGCCCCATGGCGCGCTTCGAGCCCTTCCGGGGTCTCCGCTACGACGACGAACGGATCGACTACGGCGCGGTCACGGCCCCGCCCTACGACGTGATCGGCGAAGCTGAGCGGGCCGAGCTGGGAGCCAAGCACCCCCACCAGGCCGTTCACCTGGACCTCCCCCTCGACGACGGGGAGACCAGCCGGTACGACGTGGCCTGCCGGACCCTGGGTGAGTGGAGGGACGAAGGCGTCCTGGTCCAGGACGAGGACCCGTCCTTCTACGTCTACCGCATGGGCTACAAGGACGACACCGGTCGCCTGCGCCAGACGGCAGGGGTCATCGGTGCCCTCGAGCTGGCCCAGCCGGGCACCGGCGGTGTCCTTCCCCACGAGCAGACCACGCCCAAGGCCAAGAGCGACCGGCTGGAGATGCTGCGCTCCTGCCGGGCCAACCTCTCCGCGGTGTGGGGCCTGTCCACCGCCGAAGGCCTCTCGAGCCTGTGTGAGCTGCCCGGCCCGCCCGTGGCCGCGTGGACGGACGGCGAGGGCGTCCATCACCGCCTCTGGCCCATCAGCCAGCCCGGAATCGTCGAGGCCATGGCCGGCGCGGTCTCCTCCGAACCGGTGGTCATCGCCGACGGCCACCACCGGTGGTCGACCTCGCTGCAGTACCGGGACGAGCGTCACGAGGCGGGCGATGGCGCCGGACCCTGGGACCTGGCCATGACCTACGTGGTGGAGCTGATCGAGGAGCAGCTCATGGTGCAGCCCATTCACCGCCTGCTGAACGGCCTGCCCGACGGCTTCGACCTCGTCGCCGCCCTGGAACCCTCGTTCGAGCTGTTCGACGCCGGCCCGCTCGGCCCCGAGCTGCTGGACCGCATGGACGACGCCGGCGCCCTGGGCCTGGTCACCCGCGACGGCGCTCAGCTCCTCCGTCCGCGCCCCGCGGCCATGGAAGGCGTCCGGGACCTGGACAGCAGCCGCCTCGACCAGGGGCTACGAGCGGTCCCCGATCACGAGCTCACCTACCAGCACGGGGTCGACAACATCCTCCACGCCGTCGACACCGGCGCCGCGCAGGCCGGCGTCCTGCTGCGCCCGGCGACCGTGGCCCAGATCGTCGACATCGCGCAGGGCGGCGAGCTCATGCCCCCCAAGACCACCTTCTTCTGGCCCAAGCCGCGCACCGGCCAGGTCTTCAGACTGCTGGATTGACTGGTCAGCCCTCGACGGTCCAAATAGCGCCGCTGTGGAGGAGGGTCTTCAGGTCGCCGGGGCCGGAGCGCTCCTGGGCGGCGGCGATCTGCTGGGTGGCCTCGGTGGCGTACTCGGGGCGCTCGACGGCCCGGAAGACGCCGACGGGCGTGGGCTCGTGGGGCCCCGAGGCCAGGCGGGACAACGTGAAGGCCAACGAGGGGTCGGGCCGGGTCTCGTCGTGGACCAGGATCTGGGCCTCGTCCACGTCGGCCACCTCGGCGATGCGGGCGTAGCCCTGGGCGTCGAGGACGACGCAGCGCTCGCCGTCGTCACCGAACCGGATCTGCTCACCGTGGACCAGCGGGATCAGCATGGACGCCCGCTGCTCCTTGCCGGTGACGGCCTCGAAGGCGCCATCGTTGAAGACGTTGCAGTTCTGGTAGATCTCGACGAAGGATCCGCCCTGGTGGGCGTGGGCCCGACGGAAGGTCTCCATCATGTGCTTGCGGTCCATGTCGTGGGTCCGGGCCACGAACCCGGCCTCGGCGCCGAGGGCCAGGCTGATGGGGTTGAACGCCGTGTCCAGCGAGCCGAAGGGTGTGGACTTCGTGACCTTGCCCACCTCGCTGGTCGGTGAGTACTGGCCCTTGGTCAGCCCGTAGATCTGGTTGTTGAACATCAGGATGTTCAGGTTCACGTTGCGGCGCAGCGCGTGGATGAGGTGGTTGCCGCCGATGGACAGGGCGTCGCCGTCTCCGGAGACGACCCAGATGTCGAGGTCGGGGCGGGCCATGGCCAGGCCGGTGGCCACCGCGGGAGCCCGGCCGTGGATGGTGTGCATCCCGTAGGTGTCCATGTAGTACGGGAAGCGGGCGGCGCAGCCGATGCCGGAGACGAAGACGGTGTTCTCCCGGCGCACGCCGAGCTCGGGCATGAGCATCTGGACGGCGGTGAGGATCGAGTAGTCCCCACAGCCCGGGCACCAGCGGACCTCTTGGTCCGAGGACCAGTCGGCCTTGGTCGTGACGGGGACGTCGGTGTCGGTCATCAGGCGATCAGTCCTTCTCCAGCTCGGCCAGGATGGCCCGCTCCAGCTCACCGGCGGTGAACGGCAGGCCCTTCATCTTCGTGACGCTCTGGGCGTCGACCAGGAAGTGGCCCCGAAGCAGCAGCGACAGCTGGCCCAGGTTCATCTCCGGGACCAGCACCTTCGGATAGCGCTTCAGCACCTCACCCAGGTTCCGGGGGAACGGGTGGAGGTGGGTGAGATGGGCCTTGGCGGCGCGGTGGCCGGCGGCGTTGACCCGGTCCACGGCACCGTCGATGGCGCCCCACGTCGAGCCCCAGCCGATGACCAGGATCTCGGCGTCGTCGTGGCCCTCGACCTCGACCGGCGGGATGTCGTCGGCGATGTGATCGATGCGCTCGGCCCGCAGGTGGACCATGTGCTCGTGGTTGGCCGGGTCGTAGGAGACGTTGCCGGTGCCGTCCTCCTTCTCGAGGCCGCCGATGCGGTGCTCGAGGCCGGGCGTGCCCGGGACGGCCCAGGGTCGGGCCATGTCCTCGTTGCGCAGGTACGGCAGGTAGACGGGGTTGCCGTCACCGTCGGTGCCGTTGGCCTCGGTGGTGAAGGGCACGCTGATGTCGGGCAGTGAGTCGACGTCGGGCAGCAGCCAGGGCTCGGCCCCGTTGGCCAGGTAGCCGTCGGACAGCAGCAGCACCGGCGTGCGGTACTTGAGGGCGATGCGGGCGGCCTCGATGGCGGTGTCGAAGCAGTCGGCCGGACTCTTGGGGGCCACGATCGGCAGCGGCGACTCCGACGAGCGCCCGTAGAGGCCCATCAAGAGGTCGGCCTGCTCGGTCTTGGTGGGCAGGCCCGTCGACGGACCGCCCCGCTGCACGTCGATGATGATGAGCGGCAGCTCGAGGCTGACGGCCAGGCCCATGGCCTCGGCCTTCAGGGCCAGGCCCGGGCCGCTGGTGGTGGTCACCCCGAGGTGACCGCCGAACGCGGCGCCGATGGCGCTGGTGATGGCCGCGATCTCGTCCTCGGCCTGCAGGGTGCGGACCCCGAAGTTCTTGTGCTTGGACAGCTCGTGGAGGATGTCCGACGCCGGGGTGATGGGGTACGAGCCGAGGAACACCGGCAGCTTGGCCAGCTGGCCGGCCGCGACCAGGCCCCAGGCCAGCGCGGTGTTGCCGGTGATGTTGGTGTAGGTCCCCGGGGCCTTGGCCGCGGGTCGGACCTCGTAGGGGTGATCGAAGAGCTCGGCCGTCTCGCCGAACGCGTGGCCGGCCTTGAACGCCGCGGTGTTGGCAGCGATGACCTGCTCGCGACCGGCGAACTTCTGGGCGATCCAGTCGAGGGTGGGCGCTTCGGGCCGGGTGTACATCCAGCTCAGCAGGCCGAGGGCGAAGAAGTTCTTGGACCGCTCGGCATCCCGGGGCTTGACGCCGAGGTCGGCCACCGACTCCTTGGTGATCGTGGTCATGGGGACCTCGTACACCGTGTAGCCCTTGAGCGAGTGGTCCTCGAGGGGGTTGGCGTCGTAGCCGGCCTTGGCCAGGTTCCGCTCGGTGAAGGCGTCGGTGTTGATGATCAGCGTGCCACCGGGCTCGAGCACCCCCAGCTCCGCCTTGAGGGCGGCTGGGTTCATGGCCACCAGCACGTTCGGCGCGTCGCCCGGCGTGGTGATGTCGTGGTCCGAGATCTGGACCTGGAACGCCGAGACGCCGGCCAGCGTCCCCGCGGGGGCCCGGATCTCGGCCGGGAAGTCCGGCAGGGTGCTCAGGTCGTTGCCCCAGAGGGCGCTGGCGCTGGTGAACCGGTCCCCCGTGAGCTGCATCCCGTCGCCGGAGTCACCGGCAAATCGGATGATCACCCGATCGAGGGTCTCGACGGCGTGATCGCGGGCAGCGGTGTCGGCCACGTCTCTCCTTTGAGCTCTCTGGTCCGGCTGTCGACCCTACCGGGCGGCACCTCCAGTCGGGTGCATCCCGCGGGACGTTTAGGCGATCGTGACGGCGTCGTCCAGGAAGACGTCCTGAATGGCGTTGAGCAGCTCGACCCCCTCGGCCGTCGGCCGCTGGAACGCCTTGCGTCCGCTGATGAGGCCGAGGCCGCCCGCCCGCTTGTTGATGACCGCGGTGCGCACGGCCTGGGCCAGGTCGTCGGCGCCGGTCGAGGCGCCGCCGCTGTTGATCAGGCCGATGCGGCCCATGTAGCAGTTGGCCACCTGCCAGCGGGTCAGGTCGATCGGGTGGTCGGTGGTCAGCTCGTCGTAGACCAGCTTGTGGGTCTTGCCGTAGCCGGCGATGGCGTTGTAGCCACCGTTGTTCTCGGGCTGCTTCTGCTTGACGATGTCGGCCTCGATGGTCACGGCCATGTGGTTGGCCTGGCCGGTGAGGTCCGCCGACAGGTGGTAGTCGACGTCATCGACCTTGAACGCGCTGTTGCGCAGGTAGGCCCACAGGACGGTGAACAGGCCCAGCTCGTGGGCCTCCTGGAAGGCCTCGGACACCTCCTGGATCTGCCGGGTCGCCCGGTCGGAGCCGAAGTAGATGGTGGCGCCGACGCCGGCGGCGCCGAGGTCGTAGGCCTGCTGGACCGAGCCGTACATGACCTGGTCGGCGTCGTTCGGGTAGGTCAGCATCTCGGCGTGGTTGATCTTGGCGATGAACGGGATCTTGTGGGCGTAGCGGCGGGACACCGCCCCGAGCACGCCGAACGTCGTGGCCACGCCGTTGCAGCCGCCTTCGACCGCCAGCTCGCAGATGTTGCTCGGGTCGAGGTACTTGGGGTTCGGCGCGAACGACGCCGCGCCGGAGTGCTCGATGCCCTGGTCCACCGGGAGGATGGACACGTAGCCGGAGCCCCCGAGGCGGCCGTGGTCGAACAACGACTGCAAGCTGCGCAGGACCTGAGGCGAGCGGTCGCTCTGCTCCAGCACCCGCGTGATGTAGTCGGGTCCGGGCAGGTGCAGGTCGGCGGCCGGGATGCCCTTGGACTCGTGGGACAGCAGGGAATCGGCCTCGTCGCCCAGCAGGCTCGCGAGATCGGTCACGGGGTCACTCCTCTTGGTGTGCGAACGCTTCCAGGGTAGCGAGCGCCTCCCCCACGGCCCGGGTGGCGCCGGCCCGGCGTCGGGCGGGCACGACGGCGTGGGCCAGGACCTCGACCTGGGAGCGGGTGGCACCCCCGGCCGACCAGAAGCGGCGCCGGGTGCGGCCCACGACGACGACCTCGGTCCCGGCGTCGAGCCCTCGGGCGTGAGCGGGCGGGCTGACCGCGACCACGGGCACGGTGTCGGCCCGCTCGTCGGCCCGGGGCACGGTGACCTCGTAGCGCACGAGCAGGTCGCCCGAGGCCAGGGCCACCTCCTCGGGGGCCCGGGAGAGATGGCCCCGCAGCACGGCCAGGTTCAGGGTCGGGACGACGGGATCGGACATGACTGCTTCCTCCTCCACGCGGGTGGCGTGGTGATGACGGGTCGGGGGAAGCGACCTGATCCAACCTAGGCAGGGGTAGTGACAGTTACGGTGGCCGAGACAGGACCGTCGGGACCTGGGGGACCCGCTATGGCCGAACCAGGGATCACCGAGGTGACGATGCCCCAGATGGGCGAGACCGTCACCGAGGGCACGATCACGGCCTGGTTGAAGGCGCCCGGGGACCCCATCGCCGTGGACGAGTCCCTGCTCGAGATCTCGACCGACAAGGTCGATTCGGAGATCCCCTCCCCCGTCGCCGGCGTGGTGGCCGAGCTGCTGGTCCCCGAGGGCGACACCGTCCCCATCGGCCAGCTCCTCGCCCGCATCACCACCGACGCCGGCGCGCCCCACCCCCCCGTCGACGTGCCGCGCGCCGGCGCCGAGGACGATGAGCCGGCATCGCCGCTGCGCAGCGGAGCGGAGCAGCCCGGACCACTCGCCACATCGGCGGAGCCGGCGGAGCAGAGGCGGAGCGATGCAACGCCGTTCTTGTCCCCGGTCGTGCGCAAGCTCGTCGACGAGCACGGGCTGGACCCCGCCGCCATCGACGGCTCGGGACGCGACGGGCGGGTCACGCGGGACGACGTGCTCGCCCTCGTCGCCGACCACCCGCCTGCGGCCGACCGGCCGGGCGTGCGCTCCATCCCCTTCACCGCCATCCGGCGGACCATCGGCCGCAATCTGACGGCCTCGCTGGCGACGGCGGCTCACACCCTGGTCGTGGTCGAGGTTGACTTCGTCGGGGTCGAGCCGGTGAAGGAGCAAGCCGGCCTGACCTGGCTCCCGTTCATCGCCCGGGCCGTCATCGACGCCGTGGCCCAGTACCCGCTCATCAACGCCCACGTGACCGCCGACGGCCTCGACGTCCACCAAGGCGTCCACCTCGGGGTGGCCGTCGACCTGGACTTCGAGGGCCTCGTCGTTCCCGTCCTGCGGGACGCCCAGGACCTGCGCCTCCCCGCCCTCGCCGAAGCCCTCAAGGCGACCGCGGCCGCGGCGCGGGAGCACCGACTGGCCGCTGACGACTACGCCGGCGGGACCTTCACCCTGACCAACGCCGGGCGCTACGGGACCCTGCTCACGGCACCGATCATCAACCAGCCGCAGGCCGCGATCCTGTCCACCGACGGCGTGAAGGTGCGGCCCGTCGCCGTCCCGCTGGCCGACGGCGGCCACGGCCTGGCCTTCCACCCGGTCGGGAACCTCGCCTTGTCCTTCGACCATCGGGCCTTCGACGGGGCCTATGCCTCGGCGTTCGTCGCCCAGGTCCGGGACACCCTCGAGCAACGGGGCTGGGAGGACGAAGCCCGATGACCGCCCTCGACGAGCCGGCCACCCGCCATCCCCTGGCCCCCGAGCCCCGACCCGAGGCTCCGGAGTCGATTCGGGGCGTGGCCACGGCGGAAGCCGTCGACGACTTCTGCCTGGCCAACGTGTCCCGGGCCATCGACGACCGGGAGATCAACCTCCAGAAGCAGAGCCGGGTCTACTTCCAGATCTCCGGGGCGGGCCACGAGGCCCTGCTCTTGGGCCTGGCCCGCCACCTCCGTCCGGGCCACGACTGGTTCTTCCCGTACTACCGGGACCTGGCCCTCGTCCTCGGCCTCGGCGTCACGCCCTACGAGGTCCTGCTCCAGGCCGTCGGCGCGGTCGACGACCCGGCGTCCGGCGGCCGCCAGATGCCCGCCCACTGGGGCCACGCCGAACACCACATCGTCACCCAGTCCAGCCCCACCGGCAGCCAGTGCCTGCCCGCGGTGGGCTGCGCGGAGGCCGCCCGTTACCTGTCCCGCCGCCCCCACCTCCCCGGACCGGGGGCTCACGGCGACGAGCTGACCTACGTCTCCCTCGGCGAGGGGGCCTGCTCGGAGGGAGAGTTCTGGGAGAGCCTGAACACGGCCTGCACCCTGCACCTGCCGGTGCTCTTCGTCGTCGCCGACAACGGCTACGCCATCTCGGTGCCCACGGCCGATCAGGCCCCGGCGCCGGTGTCGGACCTGGTCCGGGGCTTCGCCGGCCTCGAGATCCACCACTTCGACGGCACCGACTACTGGAAGGTGCGCAAGCGGGGAGCCAAAGCCATCGCCCACATCCGGGCCGGCGTCGGCCCCGCCCTCCTCCACGTCGACGTGACCCGGCCGTACTCCCACTCGTCGGCCGACACCCAGTCCAAGTACCGGACCGAGGACGAACTGGCGCTCGAAGCGGCCCACGACCCCATGGCCCGCATGGCCGAGACCCTCGTCTCCGCCGGGGCCCTGACCCCTGAAGAGGTGGCCGGCATCGGCGAGGCGGCCCGGGCCCTGGTGGCCGAGGCGGCCGAAGCGGCACTGGCCGCCGCCCGGCCCGACCCGACCACGGTGCTGGTCGACGTCCGGGCCCCCGACCGGCTCGAGGGGCGCGACGACCCGGGGGAGGGCGAGCCCGTGAGCCTGGGCGACGCCCTCAACCGGACGCTGCACGAGGCGATGGCCGAGGACGAGCGCATCCGGGTCTTCGGCGAGGACGTGGCCGACGCCCGGGAAGCGGTCCTGGCCCAGCTCGAGGGCAAGGGGGGCGTGTTCGGCACCACCCACGGCCTGCAGCGGGAGTTCGGGCAGGCCCGCTGCTACAACACGCCGCTGGCCGAGGCCAACATCATCGGGCGGGCCATCGGCCAGGCCATCCGGGGCCTGCGCCCCGTGCCCGAGATCCAGTTCTTCGACTACATCTGGCCCGCCACCCAGCAGCTCAAGAGTGAGGCGGCGACCATCCGCTGGCGGTCGAACGGGGCGTTCACCTGTCCGATGGTCGTGCGGGTGCCGATCGGTGGCTACCTCACCGGCGGCGCGATCTGGCACTCGCAGTGCGGCGAGTCGATCTTCGCCCACGTCCCGGGCCTCGCCGTCGCCTTCCCCTCCCGGGCCGCCGACGCCGTGGGCCTCCTGCGGGCGGCACTGGCCGGCGAGGACCCCGTCCTCTTCTGCGAGCACAAGCATCTGTTGCGCCAGCCCTACGCCAAGGATCCCTTCCCGGGGCCGGACCACCTGATACCCCTCGGTCGGGGCGTCATCCGCCGTCCGGGTCGCCACCTGACGATCGTCACCTGGGGGGCGACGGTGCAGAAGTCCGTCGAGGCGGCCGAGGCGATCGCGGGTGACGGTGGGCCCGAGGTGGAGGTCATCGACCTGCGCACGATCAGCCCGTGGGACCAGGAGCTGGTGGCCGAGTCCGTCGCCCGGACCGGCCGAGCGCTGGTGGTGCACGAGGACGTGCTGTCGGGTGGCTGGGGCGGCGAGATCGCGGCCTGGATCGGCGAAGCCTGTTTCACCGACCTCGACGCCCCGATCCGCCGGGTGGCCGCCGCGGACTGCCACGTCCCCTACGAACCGACGCTCGAGGCGGCCGTCCTCCCCCAGGTCGCCGACATCGACGCCGCAGCGCGGGACCTCCTCGCCTACTGACCCCGTTCCCCACGAACTTGCGGCGCCGACACCACGGATCTGTGGTGTAACCGGTGCAAGTTCGGCAGGCTGGGTGCGATGGTGGACGACGTCGACCTCGATCGAGCACTGGACGAGCTGTTCGCCACGCCGCCCGAGGACTTCGTCGCCGCCCGCAACGGCCTGGCCAAGGCGCTGAAGGCGGCCGGCCAGAAGGACGATGCGGCGGAGGTCACCGCCCTGCGCAAGCCGAACCGGCTGGTCTGGGCCGTGGACCAGCTGGCGCTGACCGACGACCCCGCGCTGGCCCCACTCCTCGAAGCCGCCGAGGCGGTCCGGGAGGGCGGGGGCGACGACCTCCGGGCGGCGATCGGCGATCTGCGGGAGGCGGTCAATGCCGCGGCGTCGGCCGCCGCCGGGCGCCTCGAGACCCGGCCGACCGATCGGGCCGACCTCGCCGCCGCCCTGCTCGCGGTCGTCGCCGACGAGGACGCCACCGACGACCTGACCCGCGGTCGCCTGCTCGAGGTGCCGGCTCCCGACGCCTTCGGCCTCGGCCTGGCCGCGCCGGCGCCCCGGGCCGCACCGAAGAAGGCGCCGGCGAAGACCCAGAAGGCGGCCGCGCCGTCGGACCGGCCGCCTGACCAGCTGGCCATCCGCCGGGCGACCAAGCGCCAGAAGGAAGCGGCCAAGGAGGCCGACGCGGCCGACCGGGCGCTGGCCGGGCCGAGAAGGCGGTCGCGGCCGACGCCGAGGCGCTGGCGGAGGCCGACGCGGAGACGGCTCGGGCCACCGCAGCCGTCCGTGACGCCGAAGCGGCCCTGACACAGGCCATGGCCGACCTCGAAGGGGCCGAGGAGGCCGGCGCCAAGGCCGTCGACGCCCGAGACCGAGCCGCCGCGCTGCTGGCTGACGCGCAGGAACGGGCCGACGCGGCCGCAATCGAACTCGATGAGGCCACCGACGCCCTCGACGCGCTCGAGACCTGATCCGCCTTCGTCGAGGCAGACCGTCGACTCAGGCGTCAGGCGGGGTGCGGGTGACCGGCACGGGGAGCTCGTCCGGGTCCTCGTCGAGGTAGTGGAAGCCCCAGCCCGCGGCCCACGTCGGCAGGCCGAGCGCGGCGGCGAGGCGCTCGTGGAGCTCGCTCACGAAGACCAGGTCCGAGGTGGCCAAGACCTCGGCCACCGCCTCGACCGAGCCCCGACCGATGGCGGCGACGAGCGCGTCGGGCGACCCCACCGGGACCACCTCGCCGGCGGCGTCGTTGACCATCTCGTCGGCGATGTCGGTCGGGACCGCGGCCTCGTCGACCACCTCACCATCGACGAAGAGCTGGTACTGCAGCAGGTCGTCGTCGAAGACGGCCACTTCGAGGGCGGGACGACCCAGCGCGGTCGAGAGCATCCGGGCCGTGATCCCCGCCGAGAACCCGTCGTGCTCGTCGGCCGCGGCGAAGACCACCACCGTGCCGTTCTCCCCGCCGGCCGCGAGCGCCTCGGTCGGTCCCAGGGCATGGACCACGTCGGCAACCGTCGTGTCCACCACCGTCACGTTGGCGTAGGTGTTCCCCATGGGGAAGGTGTTCGACCCGCTACTTCAGGGCCTTGAGGCGACGACCCACGTCGCCGAAGCGGGCGTCGGCCCGCTGGATGCGCTCGAAGAGGTCCCGGGCGTGGGTGACGTCTCCGGCCCGCTCGAAGAGGTCGGCCAGGGCGTAGGCCCGGCGCAGGTGGTGCTCCCGGGGCTGGCGGGGCAGGCGCCACTTGCCTTGGGACAGCAGGTTGATGGCGTCCTGGATCTTGCCCTTGTCGGCCAGCGTGCCGGCCGCCACGATGCGGCCTTCCGTGACCAGCTCGGCCGACGGTGACGCCTCGCGCAGCTCGTCCCAAAGCTTGGCTACGGCCTCGGGCCGCTTCAGGGCCCGATAGCAGTCGGCCAACACGGGGTGCTGTTCCGTGGACTTGGTGAGGGCCCGGAACGCCTCGAGCTCAGCGGCGGCCAGCTTCCAGCGGCGGAGGCGGTAGAGGGTCAGCCCGTTGAGCTCTCGCACGGCGGGCACCGACGGGGCGATCTCGGCCAGGTCACCGAGCATCCGCCGGGCGTCCTCGAAGCGCTCGGCGCGGAAGGCCTTGGCCGCGTCCTTGATCCGCTTCTCGTGGTCACCGGCCCGCTTGCCCGACTCCCGGGCCAACTTCGCCTTGTCGTCGTCGGACAGGTCGACATCGATCTGGTCCCGGGCCTCCCGGGTCGAGTCCGGGGCGTAGCCGTTCTCGTCGACGTCCTCGTAGAACTCGTCGTCCTCGACCCACTCGTCCAGTGCGGCGACCGCGCCACCGGGGCCGGTGCCACCGTCGTCCTGGGCCCGCTGCACCGCCTTGCGCCATTCGTCCGTCGCCGTATCCGGCCGCGGTGTCTCCAGCTCGCCGGCACCCCGGCGGGCGACCCCGCCCCACTCCTTCGGCCCTCGGCGGCCGTCGTCCCGGACCGGCTTGGCGGGACGGGTGCCCCCGCTGCGACGACCCCGCGGAGGACCGCCCGAGTCCTTCCCCCACTGCTGACCCTTGCCCGCAGGTCCCTCCGAGCTCGAGTTGCGCCCCTTCGGGCCACCCCGTCCCTTCGGGCCACCGCGTCCCTTCGGCCCGCCACGCGACGGGCCGGACGGCCGGCCTTTGCCCCCGCCGGGGGGGCGCGCCCCACTGCGGCGGTTGTGCTGGGCCATGGAGCGGAGGCTACCGAACGCGAGAGAGCCCCCAGCCGAAGCTGGGGGCTCTCATCGTGCGAAATCGGCGGCGACCTACTCTCCCGGGGCGTCTCCACCCAAGTACCATCGGCGCAGGCGGGCTTAACTTCCGTGTTCGGAATGGGAACGGGTGTCACTCCGCCGCCATCACCACCGAAACCTCTGCTCTCCAAAGGACGCAGCTGCGCCCTCGAGAACTCCACAGCGAGCACGAACATCTTCGTTCTGAACCAAGCCCTCGGCCGATTAGTACCGGTCGGCTGAACACATTGCTGTGCGTACACCTCCGGCCTATCAACGTGGTCGTCTACCACGGGCCTTACCTGGTTATCCAGTGAGGAGTCTCATCTTGAAACGGGCTTCGCACTTAGATGCTTTCAGCGCTTATCCCTTCCGCAGGTCGCCAACCAGCCGTGCCCTTGGCAGGACAACTGGCACACGAGAGCTGCGTCCGTCCCGGTCCTCTCGTACTAGGGACAGCCTTTCTCAAACTCCTTACGGCTACAGAGGATAGGGACCGAACTGTCTCACGACGTTCTAAACCCAGCTCGCGTACCGCTTTAATGGGCGAACAGCCCAACCCTTGGGACCTGCTTCAGCCCCAGGATGCGATGAGCCGACATCGAGGTGCCAAACCTTCCCGTCGATATGGACTCTTGGGGAAGATGAGCCTGTTATCCCCGGGGTACCTTTTATCCGTTGAGCGACGGCGCTTCCACACGCAACCGCCGGATCACTATGCCCTGCTTTCGCACCTGCTTGACGTGTTTGTCTCGCAGTCAAGCTCCCTTGTGCCATTGCACTCGACGCCTGATTGCC
>CAVRXU010000007.1:0-147500 GCA_963725155.1 uncultured Microthrixaceae bacterium | reverse complement strand
GCCGGCGCTCCGGAGCCTGCTGGTGCTCGGCCACGATCTCGGCGCACCGGTCGACGGGGAGCAAGGTGAGCTGGCGCAGGAAGCGCTCGGCGTCCCGGTCATCCATCTGCACCAGGTACTGGAAGAACTGGTACGGCGAGGTCTTGGTCGGGTCGAGCCAGACGCTGCCGTCCTGGCTCTTTCCGAACTTGGCCCCGTCGGCCCGGGTCATGAGCGGAACCGTCAGGCCGTGGACGGTCGCCGCCTCCTTCCGCCGGATCAGGTCGATGCCGGCGGTGATGTTCCCCCACTGGTCCGAGCCCCCCAGCTGGAGGACGCAGTCGTGGTTCGTGTGGAGCCACCAGTAGTCGTGGGCCTGCAGGAGCATGTAGCTGAACTCGGTGAAGGAGATGCCGGTCTCGCCCTCCAGCCGGTTGCGCACCGAGTCCTTGGCCATCATCTGGTTGACGGTCACGTGCTTGCCCACGTCCCGCAGGAAGTCGAGCAGGGTCACCGCCTCGGTCCAGTCCCGGTTGTCGACCAGGATCGCCGCGGCGTCGCCGTCGAAGGCCAGGAACTGGGCCAGCTGGACCTTGATGGCCGCGGTGTTGGCCCGCAGGGTCTCGGGGTCGAGCAGGTTGCGCTCGTCGGAGCGGCCGCCGGGGTCGCCCACCATGCCCGTGGCCCCACCGGCCAGGACGATCGGGCGGTGACCGAAGTCCTGGAACCGGCGCAGGACGAGGAGGGGCACGAGGTTGCCGAGGTGGAGCGAGTCCGCCGAGGGGTCGAAGCCGGCGTAGAGGACGACGGGGCCCGCCCCCAGCGTGTCGTAGAGGGCGTCGCGGTCCGTGTGGTCCTGGACGAGGCCCCGGGCCTCGAGGTCGTCGAGCACGTTGGCGTTCCCGGTCACGGCCCAACTCTGCCGCACGGGGTCAGGCCGGACACAGATCATTGGGGCGCCGGGGCGATTGGACACTCCCGCGGCCCGGCGCCCACGCTGGGCCCATGGCTCGTCGCCGTCCCCGTGTGGGCACCGTCCTCGCCGTCCTGGTCGTGGCCGCCACCATCGGCATGTGGGCCTATCTGTTCCTGATCGCCGACCCTGGCGTCCCCGACGAGCTGGACGACGACACCTTCCCGACGGCGGGCCAGGCCATCTGTGCCGACGCCGTCGCCCGGATCGACGACCTGCCCGCGGCCCAGGAGGCGACCTCGCCCCAGGACCGGGCCGTGGTCGTGGCCGAGGCCAACGAGATCCTCACCCAGATGGTCGCCGACCTCCGGGCCATCGCCCCCACTGAAGGCCAGGACGAGCGACTCACCCGCCTCTGGCTGGACGACTGGGACACCTACCTGACCGATCGGGTCGACTACGCCGACCGGCTGGCCGCCGGCGAGGACGCCGAGCTCCTGGTCACCGCCCGGGGCGCAGGCCAGATCACCGTCACCCTCGACCACTTCGCCGTGGTCAACCACATGGAGGACTGCCAGTCCCCGTTGGACGCGTGACCCGTCGTTCGGGCCCCATGACCCAGCCGGTCGAAGCGAGAGCCCGAACGCTCAGGGATCGGGGGTGGGCTCAGGAGGTGCGGGCCCGGTGGCGATGACCAGGAGCCCCGAGAGCAGCACCAGAGCGCCCAGGAAGGCCACCAGGCCCGGGCGCTCGCCGAGGACCAGCACGCCCAGCAACGCCGCCGTGAGAGGCTCCGTGAGGCTCAGGGTGGCCACCGTCGAGGACTGCAGGCGCTGGAGACCGGCGCTGAAGAGCACATACGAGACGGCCGTGGTCGCCACCCCCAGCCAGAACACCATGGCGATGCCCTTGCCCGTGGTCAGGCCATCGGTGTCGGCTACGAGCAGCGCTGGAGCCAACAGCACCGCCCCGCCGAGGAAGAAGGTGGCCATGACCGTGGGTCCGGGCACACCTCGACTCAGCACCGCCTTCGCCGCCACCGTGTAGACGGCGTAGGAAAGACCGGCACCGAGGGCGAGGCCGAGCCCGACCACGTCCAGCTCGCTGTCGCCGCCGGGCGCCAGCAGGAGGACGCAGCCCGCTACGGCGAGCCCGGTCGCGGGGTACCAGCGGGACACAGGGCGCTCGCCGCTGGCCATCAGGGCCACGATCCCGGTGAACACCGGCCCGCTGCCGATGGCCACCAGCGTCCCCAGGGCCACCCCGGCCCGGTCGACGGCAGCGAAGAAGCTGGCCTGGTACGCCGCCACCGCCACGATCCCCGCCACCACCGGCGCGATCGGCCGCCACCACCCCGTGTTCTGGAACCTGTCGTCTGTGCCCCACCGCGAGCTCCAGGTGTCAGAACGAGCGACGAGGGCGAGGAGGGCGCCGCCGAGAGCGATCCTGGCCACGCCGACGACGACCGGGGAGGCCTGGACGTCGCCGAGGTCCTGCGCCGTGCCGGTCGTCCCCCAGAGGACCGCGGCCGCGACGATCAGCGCCTCGGGGCGGAACCGGTTCACCGGGGCTTCGCCGAGACGTTCGGGTCGCCGGCCACGAACCAACGCCAGGGCTCGTCGACAGCCACCGAGATGCCGACGCGGCGGGACACGCCCGGCACCCTCGGCGGTGGGGTCCCGTCGTCGAACACGCCGACATCCTCGCCCCCCACGAGGTCGGCCCCGTCCTGGCCCCGGTCGATCCCGAAGGCCTGACAGAGCTTGGCCGGCCCGCTGCAGAGATCCCGGTCCCGCCGGGCGGCCGGGCCCCGGGCCGCTCGCATCTCGTCCAGGCCCCCGACCGGGGCCAGGGCCCGCAGCAGGACGGCTGAGCTCTCCCCGACCATCCCGCACACGGCGTTGGCACAGAAGTGCATGCCGTAGGTGAAGTACACGTACAGGTGCCCGGCCGGACCGAACATGACCTCGTTGCGGGGCGTGGGGCCCCGGAACCCGTGGCTGGCCGGGTCCTCGCTACCGGCGTAGGCCTCGACCTCGACGATCCGCCCCACCCGGTCACCCCGCACCAGCAGCTTGTTCAGCAGCTCAGGGGCGACGATCCGGCTGTCCCGCGCGAAGAACGACCTCGGGACCGGGTTCACCGACGGGCGTGGTCCTCCGCCAGGCGGGCGGCGAACGCCTCGCGCTGCAGGGAGTACGGCGCCGGGCCGCCTCCTCCCCGGCTGGTCCGCCGGGTGACCGACACCCCGGGCTCGAGCAGGGCGGCGGCGTCGGACCCCAGACCGGGCGCGGTCGCGACCAGCGCGGCGAGGTCCTCACCGTCGTCGATCGAGCGCCGGACCAGATCGCCGACCACGGCGTGGGCCTCCCGGAACGGCACTCCCGCCCGAACCAGGTACTCGGCCAGATCGGTGGCGGCGGCCGCAGGATCGTCGGCGGCGGCGGCCATGCGGTCGGTGTCGAAGGAGACCTCGGCCAGCAGCCCGGTCAGCGCGGCCAGACCGAGGCCGACCTGGTCGAGGGCGTCGAACAGGGGCTCCTTGTCCTCCTGGAGGTCCCGGTTGTAGGCCAGGGGCAGGCCCTTCAGCGTGGCCAGGAGGCCGGTCAGGTGGCCGATGAGGCGGCCCGACCTGGCCCCGGGCCAGCTCGGCGATGTCGGGGTTCTTCTTCTGCGGCAGCATCGAGCTGCCCGTGGCGTAGGCGTCCGACAGGCGGCAGAAGCCGAACTCCTCGCTGCGACCACAGCACCAGCTCCTCGCCGATGCGGGACAGGTGCACGCCGAGCAGGGTCAGGGCGAAGAGGCCTCGGCCACGAAGTCCCGGTCGCTCACGGCGTCGAGGGAGTTGTCGAAGGCGGCGGCGAAGCCGAGGTCGGCGGCCACCCCGGCCGGGTCGAGCGGCAGCGACGAGCCGGCCAGAGCGCCGGCGCCGAGCGGCGACACGTCCAGTCGCCGGCGACAGTCGAGCAACCGGTCGACGTCCCGGGCGAGGGCCCAGCCGTGGGCCAGCAGGTGGTGGGCGAGCAGGACCGGCTGGGCCCGCTGCAGGTGGGTGTAGCCGGGCAGGTAGGCCAGGCCGGCCTCGTCGGCCCGCTCGGCCAGCACGTCCTGGAAGGCCAGGATGCGGTCCGCGACCACGCCCAGCTCCCGCTTGGTGAACAGGCGCAGGTCGGTGGCCACCTGGTCGTTGCGGCTCCGACCGGTGTGCAGCTTGGCCCCGGCCGGGCCGGCGAGCTCGGTGACCCGGCGCTCGACCGCGGTGTGGATGTCCTCGTCGGACGGCTCGAAGGTGAACGTGCCCATCGCCCAGCTCCGCCTCGACCTGGTCGAGGGCGGCCAGCACCGCGGCGGCCTCGTCCCCGTCCAGCAGCTCCGGCCCGGACCAGCCCGCGCACGTGGGCGCGCGAGCCGGCGAGGTCGTCGCCGGCCAGGCGCACGGTCGAAGGGCAGGCTGACCGTGTAGGCCAACAGCTCCTCGGCCGGCCCGTCCCCGAACCGCCCGTGCCACAGCGTCATCGGGGCACCGTCACGGGAGCTCGGCCTTCTGTTCGAGGCGCTTGGCGGCCCAGGTCTCCAGGCCGAGGCCCCAGAGGCGGACGAAGCCGGCGGTGTCCTCGTGGTTGAAGCTGTCCTCGGCGTCGTAGGTGGCCAGGCCGTAGTCGTACAGCTGAGTGGGGGCTGCGCCGGCCCGTGACCTCGCACGGCCGGGCACGAGGCGCAGGCGCACCTCGCCGGTGACGTAGGCGCTGGCTCTCCTCGACGAAGGCGTCGAGGCGGCCTGCAGGGGCGAGAACCACAGCCCGTCGTAGATCAGCTCGGCGTAGCGGGGCTCGAGCCGGGCTTCTCCCGGGCCAGGTCCCGCTCCAGGGTGATCGACTCCGAGGTCGGTGTGGGCCATGATCAGGGCCAAGGCGGCCGGGCACTCGTAGGTCTCCCGGCTCTTGATGCCGACCCGCCGGTTCTCGACCATGTCGATGCGGCCCCAGCCGTAGGAGCCGACCACCTCGTTCAGCTTGGCGATGAGCTCGACCAGCCGCCAGCGCCTCGCCGTCGACTGCGACGGGGACGCCCTCCTCGAAGCCGATCGTCCAGGTCGCGGGGCTCGGTGGCGGTGGCCATGGTCAGCGACCAGACGCCCGGGGGCGGGCGGGCCCAGGGGTCCTCCATCTCGCCGCACTCGATGGCCCGGCCCCAGAGGTTGTCGTCGATGGAGTACAGCTTCTCCTTCGTCGCCGTGATCGGGATGTCGTGGCGGTAGGCGTAGAGGATGGCGTCCTCCCGGGTCATGCCCCAGGTGCGGACCGGGGCGAGCACGTCGAGGTCGGGGCGACGGAGCGCGAGTCGCCGACCTCGAAGCGCACCTGGTCGTTGCCCTTGCCGGTGCAGCCGTGGGCCACGGCGTCGGCGCCGTGCTGCGTTGGCCGCCTCCACGAGGTGCTTGACGATGACCGGCCGGGACAGGGCCGACACCAGCGGGTAGCGGCCCTCGTAGAGCGCGTTGGCCTGCAGGGCGGGCGCCACGAAGTCCTCGGCGAACTCCTCCCGGACGTCGACGACCACGGCCTCGACGGCGCCGGCGGCCTGCGCCCGGTCCATCACGGGGCCCCAGTCGCTGCCCTCCTGGCCGACGTCGGCCACAGGCACACGACCTCGACGCCCAGCTCGTCGATCATCCACCGCACGGCGACCGACGTGTCGAGGCCGCCGCTGTAGGCGAGCACCACTCGCTTGGCCATCGGGTTCCTTACGGTTCCTCGGTCAGGCAGAGGCCGGCCAGGTCGCGGAGCTGGTCGGCCACGGCGCGATCCGCCGACCTCCTCGGTCGGCCACGACGATGAGGGTGTCATCGCCGGCGACGGTGCCGAGGACCTCGGGCAGGCCGGACCGGTCGAGGGCCGAGCCCACCACGTGGGCCGAGCCGGGCGGGGTGCGCAGGACGACGAGGTTGACCCGATGTGGGCCACCTCGACGACCCAGTCGCCGAAGACCCGGCGCAGGTGGTCCTCCGGCGGCGACCTGGTCCTTGGGCAGCGCGGGGATGGCGTAGACGGTCTCGCCACCCGGGCCCGGACCTTGATGGCGCCGAGGTCGTCGAGGTCGCGCGAGACGGTGGCCTGGGTGGCCGTCACCCCCTCCGCGGCCAGCAGCTCGACCAGCTGGGCCTGGCTGGACACCTCCTCGGACTCGAGGAAGCTGGGCGATCCGGTGCTGACGCTGGGGCTTGCGCGCTCACCTCAGACCTCGACGCCAGGAGCCAGGCCAGCAGGCCCCCGGGCGGCGTGCATGCGGTTCTCGGCCTGGCGCCAGACCCGGCTCTGGGCCCCCTCGAGCACCTCGTGCGGAGACCTCCTCGCCCCGGTGGGCCGGCAGGCAGTGCAGGAAGATGGCCTTCGTCGGCGGCGGCGGCCATGAGCCGCTCGTCGACCGTGAACCCCTCGAAGGCCTTGCGCCGGGCGCTCGGCCTCGGTCCTCCTGGCCCATCGAGGTCCAGACGTCGGTGTAGACGACGTCGGCGCCGGCCACGGCCTCGGCCGGCCGGTCGTGCAGCTCGGGGGCGACGCCGAGGGCGGCAATGCGATCGACGTCGACCTCGGCCAGGGCGTAGCCGGGCGGGCTGGCGACCCGGACCTGCATGCCCGCCAGCGTGGCGGCGAGGGCCAGCGAGCGGCACACGTTGTTGCCGTCGCCGACGTAGGCGAGCGTCCGGCCGTCGAGCGTCGCCGAACTCCTCGGCGCATCGTCAGCAGGTCGGCCAGCGCCTGGCAGCGGGTGGGCGTCGTCGGACAGCAGGTTGACGATCGGCACCCAGGCCGACCGCGGCCATGCGCTCGAGCACCGAGTGTGCTCGAAGACCCGGGCCCCGATGGCGGCGTGGTAGCAGGCCAGGGTGCGGGCGACGTCCTCGGCCGACTCCCGCTGACGTCGATGCCTGACCTCGTCGCCGCGGATGGTGACGGGATGGCCGCCGAGCTGCACCACCGCCATCTCCATGGAGTTGCGGGTGCGGGCCGAGGGCTTCTCGAAGATCAGCGCCATGCCCTTGCCGGACAGGACCTGAGGGCGGGTCGGGGTCGAGCGCCAAGGCGAGCACCTCGAGCAGCTCGTCCCGGGTGAGGTCGTCGATCTCCAGCAGGTGCCGCATCAGGCGAGGATCCCTTCCAGGATCGCGACGGCCTCGTCGATCTCGGCCTCGGCCACCAGCAGGCTGGGGGCGAAGCGCAGGGCGGTCGGGCTGACGCGCGTTGACGACGAGGCCGGCGTCGAGCGCGGCCTTGGCCACCTCCCGACCGTCCCGGTCCGACAGCTCGGCGGCCAGGAGCAGGCCGAGGCCCCGGACGCCCGTGACGTGGGGCAGGTCGAGCAGCCCGTCGGCCAGGCGCTTGCCGGCGTCCCGAGCCCGGGCGGGGACGTCCTCCCGCTCCATCACCGCGAGCACCGCGCGGGCGGCCGCGGTGGCCAGGGGCTGGCCGCCGAAGGTCGTGGCGTGGTCGCCCGGCTCGAACGCCGCGGCGACGTCGGCCTTGGCCCAGCAGGCCCCGATGGGCACGCCGTTGCCGAGCGCCTTGGCCATCGTGACGACGTCGGGCCGGACGCCGAAGTGCTGGAAGCCGAACCAGCGCCCCGTGCGGCCGAGCCCGGTCTGGACCTCGTCGACCATGAACAGCACGCCCCGCTCGTCGCAGAGCCGGCGGACGCCCTGCGAAGTACTCGGTGTCGGCCGGGTTGACCCCGCCCTCGCCCTGCACCGGCTCGAGCAGGACCGCGGCGACCGACGGGTCGAGGGCCGACTCGAGGGCGTCGAGGTCGTGCCAGGCGACGTGGCGGAAGCCCTCGGGCAGCGGCTGGAACGCCTCGTGCTTCGTCGGGCTGGCCGGTGGCGTGCAGGGTGGCCAGGGTGCGGCCGTGGAACGAGCCGTAGGCGCTGACGACGACGTGGCGGCCGCGGCCGCCCGAACTTGCGGGCCAGCTTGATGGCGGCCTCGTTGGCCTCGGCCCCGGAGTTGCAGAAGAAGACCTGGCCGCCGCCGCCGAGGAGGCGGTCGAGCGTGGCCGCCACCTCGGGGCCGGGCTCGGTGCCGAAGAGGTTGGAGACGTGCAGCAGGGTCCGGGCCTGCTCGGCGAGGGCCTCGGCGACCTCGGGGTGGGCGTGGCCGAGGCTGGTCACGGCCAGGCCGGACAGGAAGTCGAGGTAGCGCTTGCCGTCGGTGTCCCAGAGCTCGGTGCCCTCGCCCCGCACGAACGGTCACGGGCGGGGCGGTAGGTGGGCATCAGAGCGGGCAGTGGTCGATGCCTCGGCGCCTGACGGCTCATCGGCTTGCGGGCCTGTGCGGCCCGCCGATCGTCTCCGGCGCTCATTCCGGGCCCTGCGTGATCATCGTGCCGACGCCGGCGTCGGTGAACAGCTCGAGCAGCAGGACGTGCGGCAGGCGGCCGTCGAGGAGGTGGGCCGAGGTCACGCCGCCGCGCACGGCGTGCAGGCAGGCCGACGATCTTCGGGATCATGCCGCCGGTCGAGCGGCGCCGTCGGCGATCATGGCGTCGAGCTCGGCGGCGTCGACCTGGCGGATCAGGCTGTCGGGTCGTCGACGTCGCGCGAGGAGCCCGGCGACGTCGGTCAGGTAGATGACCTTCTCGGCCCCGAGCGCCGCGGCGATCGCGCCGGCGACCGTGTCGGCGTTGATGTTGTAGGCCTGCCCGGCGGCGTCGGCGCCGATGGTCGACACGACCGGGATCAGGTCCTCGGCCAGGAGCCGCTCGAGGATCGGCGGGTTCGACCGTGTCGACGTCGCCGACGAAGCCCGAGCTCCGGGTCGCGCGCCGCGGCCACGATGAGGCCGGCGTCCTCGCCGCGACAGGCCGACGGCCAGCGGGGCCGTGGACGTTGATGGACGACACGATGTCGCGGTTGACCTTGCCCACCAGCACCATGCGGGCGATGTCGAGGGTCTCGGCGTCGGTGACCCGGAGCCCGTCGCGGAACTCGGACTCCTTGCCCAGCCGGGCCATCAGCTCGCCGATCTGCGGACCGCCGCCGTGGACGACGACGACGCGCATGCCCGACGGAGTGCATCAGCACGATGTCCTCGGCGAACTGCACGGCCAGCGCGGGGTCGGTCATGGCGTTGCCGCCGTACTTGACCACGACCGTCGTGCCCGCAGAACCGCCGGATGTAGGGCAGCGCCTCGACCAGGACCGTCGCTCTGCTGCGCGCGGAAACGCTGTCGCGGTCGGCGCCCGAGGCGGGGCTCACGACGTCCCCATGTTCTCGTCGACGTAGGCGTGGGTGAGGTCGCTGGTCAGGACCGTCGCCCGACCGGACCCGATGCCCAGGTCAGCCGTCAGCTCGAGGTCCCGCCCGGCCATGTGCGCGGTCACGGCCGTCGTGTCGTGGTCGGCTGTCACCCCGTGGCGGCAGACGACGATGCCGCCGTAGGCCACGGACAACAGCACGGGGTCGAAGGCGACGCCGCAGGCGCCGAGCTCGCTGGCCACCCGGCCCCAGTAAGGGTCGTTGCCGTACCACGAGCACTTGATCAGCTGGCTCTCGGCCACGGCCCGAGCGGCGGTGCGGGCCTCGGCGTCGGTCTTGGCGCCGTGGACGTGGACCCGGACCACCTTCGTGGCCCCTTCGGCGTCGCCGACCATCTGCGCGGCCAGGCGAGGCACAGGCCGAGGTCACCGCCGCCGCGAGGGCGTCAGCGTCGACCGGGCCGCCGGCCCCGCTGGCCAGCAGCAGGACGGTGTCGTTGGTCGAGGTGGCACCCGTCGACGATGATGCAGTTGAACGTGTCGGCGACCGCCGCCGCGCAGGACGCCGCTGGAGCACGGCGGGCGCGACCGCGGCGTCGGTGGTGAGCACGGCCAGCATCGTCGCCATGTTCGGGGCCAGCATGGCCGCCCCCTTGGCCATGCCGCCGACGGTGAAGCCCGCCGCCGTCGACGACCACCTCCTTGCGCACGCGTGTCGGTGGTGAGGATGGCCTGAGCGGCGTCGCCGTCGCCGGCGACCGCCCGCTGCGGCGACCAGCGCCGGGGACGGCGGCGACCATGGCCTCGAGCGGCAGCCGGTAGCCGATCAGGCCGGTGGAGCAGACCAGCACCTGGTCGTGGGCGCACCCGAGCTGCTGGGCCACGTGGGCGCACAGCTCTTCGGCGTCCTGGCTCCCGGGCTCGCCGGTGGCGGCGTTGGCGTTGCCGCTGTTGAGGATGACGGCGGCGGCCTGCCCGCTGCTCTGCGTGAGGTGGGTGCGGGACACGAGGACCGGCGCCGCCGTCATCTTGTTGGCGGTGAAGACGCCGGCTGCCGGGACCGCCTGGCCGTCGGCCGTGGCCACGATGGCGAGGTCGGGCGCCCCGTCGGCCTTCAGCCCGCCGTGCCCACCCGCGGCGACGAACCCCCGTGCTGCCGTGACACTCATGGCTGGGCTCCTTCGTCCGTGCTCACGGGTACATCCCGACCAGGGGAAGGCCGAGGGTCTCGGGGAGGCCGGCGACGAGGTTGGCGCACTGGACCGCTTGGCCCGAGGCGCCCTTGACCAGGTTGTCGATGGCGCAGAGGGCGAGGACCCAGCCCGTCCGCTCGTCGGCCCGGGCCGTGACGTGGCCGAGTTGGAGCCGAGCGTGGCCTTGGTCGACGGCGGCCCGTCGATCACCGTCACGAAGGGCTCGTCGGCGTAGGCGTCCCGGAGGAGGCCGAGGACCTCCTCGGTGGTCGTGGGCGACGACGGCCGGGCGTAGCAGGTGGCCAGGATCCCCCGGGTCATCGGCGCCAGGTGGGGCGTGAAGAGGACCTGGGCGCTGTGCTCATGGCTCTTCGGCTGACGCCTCGTCGCGTGCGGGACGGGTCCGTGCCCACCCGCCCGGCGTGCTGGCGCACGCCGACAGCACCTGCTCCATCTCCGGTGTGTGGCGGTGGTCGAGCAGGCCGTAGGCGGTGAAGTCCTCGTCGACCGTGCAGAACTGGGTGCCGTGCTTGAGGGCCGGCCGGCGCCCGACACGCCCGAGGCGGCGTCGACGACGATGCCCGTGGTCTCGACCGCACCGGCCCGCACCAGCGGGGCCAGCGCCAGCGAGGCCGCCGTGGGATAGCAACCGGGGACCGCCACACCGGAGGCCCCCACCAACTCGTCCCGGAAGAGCTCGGGCAGCCCGTAGGCGAAGTCGGCCAGCAGCTCCGGGGCGGTGTGCTCGGCGCCGTACCACCGGGGGTAGAGCCGCGGGATCCTTCAGCCGGAAATCGGCCGACAGGTCGAGCACCCACTTCACCCTGTCCTTGACCTCGGGCACGATGACCTGGCTGGCGCCGTGGGGCAGCCCGCAGAACACGAGGTCGAGACCGTCGACGGCCTCGGGCGAGTACGGCTCGAAGACGAGGCCGCCGTAGACGGGACGCAGGCTCGGGTACAGGTCGGCCACCGCCGTGCCCGCCTGGGTGTCCCCGGTGGCCAGCACGACCTCCAGCTCCGGGTGCCCCGCCGCCAATCGCAGCAGTTCCGCGCCCGTGTACCCGGACGCGCCGATGATCCCCACACGCATGCGGTTGACTATACGTGACTACGTATGACTATGCAACGACCACTCAACGGCCGGTGCGGACGGGCTCCAGGGCTTCGATGTAGTCGAGGAGGCGCATGGCCAGCTCGGTGCCGAGCTCGGGATCGTCGAGGTCGGGATCGGGCCAGGTCTCGGAGATGCGGCGCCAGTTGTCGGCCCGGCCGAGGAAGACGTCGGCGACCGCCTCGTCGCCGAGCTCCGGCCGCCACTCGGACTCCGCGGCCAACAGTCCGGTGAGCACGACGTCGTTGTCGGCGTCCTTGGGGTACTCGCTGTGGAAGCCGACCTCGATGGCCAGGACCTCGGCCTCGGGCACGTCCCGGGCGCCGACGACCTGGGCCTCGTAGTGCTCCTTGGGCGGGGCCTCGGGACCGAACCAGATCTTGGTGCCGTAGCGGTGGGTCTTGTGCCGGAAGGGCCCCAGCTCGGGCGGGACGAGGCCCCGCAGGGCTTCGCAGACCTCCTCGAAGAGCTCCACCTCAGCCCCGGAGGCTGGCCCCGTGAGTGGACTCGACGGCGTCGATGACCCGTTGCCGGATCTCGGCCACCTCGCCGTCCTTCAACGTCCGGTCGGTGGCCTGAAGGCGGAGGGCGTAGGCCAGACTGCGCTTGCCGGCGCCGACCGCTTCGCCCCGGAAGACGTCGAAGAGGCGGAGGCGGGCGAGCAGGTCACCGGCGGACTCCCGGATCGTCGCCTCGATGGCCGCCGCCGGCACCCCCTCGCCCACGACGAAGGCGAGGTCGATGTCGTTGGAGGGAAAACGGCTGACCGTGCGGTAGATCCGGTCCCGGCGGGGCACGTCGTCCAAGGCGTCGAGGTCGACTTCCAGCCAGGCCACCCGCTCGGCGATGCCGAGGGCCGCGGCCGCGGCGGGGTCGATCTCGCCGACGGCGCCCAGCGCGGTCTCGCCGGCCACGATCGCCGCGCTGCGGGTCGGGTGCAAGCCGGGTAGAGCCTCGGCCCGGAGCCCCACGCCGTCGACCGCCAAGGCCTCCACGACCGCGGTCCACACGGCCACCGCCTCCGGCGCCTCCCGACCGGCCAGCACGACCCCGAGCATCTCGGGTTCGTCGGGCCGGTCCTGGCCTTCGGGCGGGGGCAGGAACACCTTGCCCAGCTCGAACAGACCGGCGCCGTCGTTGCGGTGGCTGGCGTTGTAGGCCACCGCCTTCAGCAGGCCGGGGCGCAGCGAGGGGCGAACGACCGACTCCCGGGCGTCGAGGGGGTTGGTCACGGCGATGCCCACCGGATCGAGACCGGCAAACGCCAGGTCGTCGGGAGCCAGGAAGGGCATGGGCAGCGCCTCGTCCAGGCCGAGGCCGACGAGGATGGCCCGGATCCGGCGCCGCTCCTTCTGGCGCTCGGTGAGGCGGCCGGTGTGGGGCGACAGCGGCACCGTCTGGGGCAGCTTGGCGTAGCCGTGGTGGCGGGCCACCTCCTCGATGACGTCGATCTCCTCGACGACGTCGGGGCGGAAGCTGGGGACGTCGACGACTTGGGCGCCGTCGGCCTCGTCGCCCACCGTGAAGCCGATGGGCTCCAGCAGGCCCCGGATCGTCGGGGCATCCAGGTCGAGGCCGGTGATGAGGTTCACTCGGTCGGTCCGCAGCCGGATCGGCGGGTGCTCGGGCACCTGGCCCCGCTCGTCGATGGCGTCGGGAGCGGCGACGGCGCCGGACTCGGCCAGCAGCGAGCAGAAGCGCTCGACGGCGAGGTCCAGGCCCCAGATGTCGGTCCCCCGCTCGAAGCGCCGGGACGCTTCGGAGCGCAGGTTGAGCCGGGTCGAGGTCCGGGCGATCTGCATCGGGTGCCACCACGCCGCTTCCAGCAGCACGTTCGTGGTGGCATCGCTGATCTCGGTGGACGCGCCCCCCATGACCCCTGCGACACCGATCGGCGTGTCCTTGCCGTCGCAGATGAGGACGTCGGCGGCCAGGAACGAGCGCTCGACGTCGTCGAGGGTCACCAGCCGCTCACCCGCCTGGGCGAAGCGGACTCGCAGGCGACCGCCGGCCACTCTGTCCAGGTCGTAGGCGTGGTTGGGGTGACCCAGCTCGAGCATCACGTAGTTGGAGACGTCGACCACGTTGCTGATGGAGCGCATGCCCGCCTGCGTGATGCGGTTGGCCAGCCACGTCGGCGACGGGCCGATGGTCACGTCCCGCAGCACGCGGGCGAGGAAGCGGGCGCAGGCCTCGGCGTCCACGATCTCGACCGAGGCGACGTCGGCGCCGGGCGCCCCGCCGGTCGGCGCGGTCCAGGTGGGGAGCGTGAAGCCCACGCCGAGGCGGGCGGCCAGGTCTCGGGCCACACCGGCCATCGACAGGGCGTCCGGCCGGTTGGCGTTGACCTCGAGGTCGAGCAGCCAGTCACCCTGCAGGCCCAGCGCCTCGGTCAGGGGCTGGCCCGGCGTCAGTCCCGGCGAGAGGATCAGGATGCCGTCGCTGTCCTCGCCCAGGCCGATCTCGGTGGCCGAGCAGAGCATCCCGTTCGACCACTCACCCCGCATCTTGCGCCGCTCGATGGCCATGCCGTTGGGCATGGTCGTGCCCAACGTGGCCAGTGGGATCAGGTCGCCCGCCGTCATGTTGAACGCGCCACAGACGATCTGCAGGGCCTCGCCGTCGCCGCGGTCCACGTCGACCAACTGGACCCGGTCGGCGTCGGGATGGGGCCTGGTCTCCAGGACCCGGGCCACGACGATCCCGTCCAGGCCCTCCCCCAGCCGCACCCGCTCCTCGACCGGCGTCCCCAAGTCGTCCAACGCCTCCGTCAGCACGTCGACGTCATCAGTCAGGTCCGGCGCGAACTCCCGCATCCACGAAAGCAGCACCTTCATGAGCGCGCGCCGGCCGGTCGGTGTGAGGGGAGCCCGAGGGGGGCGCTCCGCGACCCCCCCTCGGTCCGGCCGGATCCGGCTTTGCCGGTCCGGCCGAAGGGACAGTGGCGGCCGCAGGCCGCCTCGGCCGAATTCGCCGAGCCGAAGGCGAGGCGACCCATCAGAACTGCTCCAGGAAGCGGACGTCGGAGGTGATGAACTCGCGGAGGTCGTCGACGGCGTAGCGGACCTTGGCCAGCCGGTCGATGCCGAAGCCGAAGGCGAAGCCCGTCCACTCCTCGGGGTCGATGCCGACGTGGCGGAACACGTTGGGGTGGACCATGCCGCAGCCCCCGAGCTCCAGCCAGTCCCCGCCCGGCGGGCGGATGTCGAACTCGGCCGACGGCTCGGTGAACGGGAAGTACGACGGGCGCAGGCGGGACTCGAAGTCCTGACCGAAGTAGGCCTGGGTGAAGGCCTGGATGGTGCCGGCCAGGTCGGCCATGGTGATCCCCCGGTCGACGACCAGGCCCTCGATCTGCTGGAACACCGGCAGGTGGGTGGCGTCGGTCGTGTCCCGGCGGTAGGTCCGCCCCGGGGCGACGATGTAGATGGGTGGCGGCTCGGCCTGCATCACGTGGATCTGCACGTTGGACGTGTGCGTCCTCAGGAGCATCGAGCCGGGCTCGCCGATGTCGACCCAGAGGGTGTCCCACATCGACCGAGCCGGGTGGCTGTCCGGGATGTTGAGGGCCTCGAAGTTGTACCAGTCGGTCTCGATCTCCGGGCCCTCGGCCACGCTGTAGCCCATGCCCACGAAGATGTCCTCGAGGGCCTGCCTGGTCTGGGTGACGATGTGGAGGTGCCCGACGGGCAGCGAGTCGATGATCTCGGTGAGGTCGAGGCGCTCGGCCTCGTAGCGGGCGGCCTGCTCGACACCGCGGAGCCCGCTCTCCCGGTCGGCCAGCGCCCGCTTGATGGCCTGGGTCGCAGCGTTGAGCGCCTCACCAGCCTGCTTTCGGGTGACCTCGTCCAGCCCACCCAGTTGCTTGCGCAGGCCGACCAGCTCCGAGCGCTTGCCCAGGATCTCCTGTCCGACGGTCGTGAGCTCGTCGACGCTCGCCGCCGCCTGGATGCGGGCCAACGCGTCGGCCTGGATGCGCCCGATGTCGTCGATCATGGGGCCACCACCCTCCCCGTTCGGCCCGACTCCGGTCCAGTTGGATTCACCAACGGCCCCCGTTGCGCTGCCGGCGGGCCTCGTAGAGCAGGACCGTGCCCGCCATGGCCACGTTCAGGGACTCCACGCCGCCCTCCAGCGGGAGCGCCACCTCGACGTCGACCAGCTGGTCCTCCGGGAGCCCGCCGGCTTCCCCGCCCAGCACGAGGGCGATCGGGCCGGACAGCTCGACCTCGTCGGGGCTCGCTCCACCGGCGGCCGCGCCGATCGTGCCCAGACCCAGGCCGCGGAGGACGTCGAAGTCCTCGACCGCTCCGACCCGGAGGGCGAAGAGCGCCCCGGCACTCGAACGCACGCACTTGGGGTTGGTGGGGTCGACCGACCCCGGTGTGAAGAGCACGCCGGCCGCTCCGGCCGCCGCCGCCGAGCGGATGACCGTGCCCGCGTTGCCGGGATCGCTGACCCCGGCCAGGACGACCACGGGCAGCCCGCTCTCGACGGCCCCGGCGACGATCTCCGCCGGCGACCAACTGACCAGCCCGGCCACAGCCACGATGGGCTGGGGTGTGCGGGTGGTCAGCGCCCGCTCGAGCTGTTCGCCCTCGACGTGGGTGATGGTCGCCCCGGCGTCCCGCGCTCGGTTGACCAGCTCCACCTCGGCCCCGCCGACGACGAGGACCTCGTCGAGGTCCGCGCCGAAGTCCAGTGCTGCGCTGATGGCGCGTGGGCCTTCGACGACGAACGCACCCTCTTCCCGACGGGCGCGGGCGTGCCGGCCGAGGCGACGCACCCGTTGGATGGAGCCCTTACTGATCCGAGGAGCCCGCGTGCTCGTTGGCGACGGCGACCAGGGCGGTGAAGGCCGCCGGGTCGCTGACGGCCAGGTCGGCCAGGATCTTGCGGTCGACCTCGACCTCGGCCGCCTTCAGGCCGGCGATGAAGCGGCTGTAGGACGTGCCGTTCTCGCGGCAGGCGGCGTTGATGCGCTGGATCCACAGCCGGCGGAACTCGCCCTTGCGGGCCCGACGGTCGCGGTAGGCGTAGCGCAGGGAGTGCATCACCTGCTCGTTGGCGGCCCGGTAGGAACGGCTCTTGTTGCCGTAGTACCCCTGGGCGCGCTCGAGGGTGACCTTGCGGCGGCGCCGCGAGGGGACTGACGTCTTCGTTCTGGCCATGTCTGCCTCCTCTACCGCTTGCCGAGCTGGCGGAGGACGTGCTGGCGATCGC
Organism: uncultured Microthrixaceae bacterium; assembly: GCA_963725155.1. Lineage (GTDB taxonomy): Bacteria > Actinomycetota > Acidimicrobiia > Acidimicrobiales > DATDAH01 > DATDAH01. Next base: position 130,826 of record CAVRXU010000007.1, on the reverse strand, counting down.
CACCCGTCACTTCGACCTCACCGGCCAGGCGACGCTGGCGATCGGCGGGCTTGCGCCGCTTGAAGTGGTTCTTGTGGATCTGGCGGCGCGTCACCTTGCCGCTGCCCGTCACCTTGAAGCGCTTCTTGGCGCCACGGTGCGTCTTCATCTTGGGCATTGCGTCTCTTCCTCTCGGCGGCGGTGCCGCTCCCTCACTCGGCGGCGGTGGCCGCTGCCTCGCTCGTCTCGTTCTCGGTTGTGCTGTCGGTCTCGGGGGCGCTGGCGGGGACGCTGTCGACCACCGGGGCCTCCGCGACCTCGGTGACCTCGGCGGAGCCGTTGGCCTCGGCCCGGAGGGCTTCGGCGGCCTCGGCCTCCTCGCGGGCCTTCTTGGCCTGTGCCTGCTTGTCCGGACCCAGGACCATGGTCATGTTGCGACCGTCGACCTTCGGCAGGGCCTCGACCCGACCGACATCGACGACCGTCTCGGCCACCCTGTCCAGGATGCGGCGCCCCAACTCGGGGTGCTGGACCTCTCGGCCCCGGAACATGATGGTGACCTTGACCTTGTGGCCTTCGCCGAGGAACTCGTGGACCTTGCGCGTCTTGGTGTCGAAGTCGCCGCGTCCGATCTTGGGGCGGTACTTCATCTCCTTGACGACGACGTTGGTCGCCTTCTTCCGAGACTCCTTGGCCTTCTGGGCGTTCTCGTACTTGAACTTCCCGTAGTCCATGATGCGACAGACGGGCGGGTTCGCCGCGGCCGCGACCTCGACGAGATCGAGGCCTTGATCGCGGGCCAGTGCGAGAGCTTCCGGTGTGGCTTTGATGCCGATCTGCTCGCCATCAACACCTACCAGGCGGACCTCACGGACCCGGATCTGATCATTGATCCGGGTGTCGTCGTGGGCGGGGCCCGAAGCTATGGCCGATCACTACGCAATGCGCGACTCCTCTTGCGAACGGAAGGGTCCCGATCCCCGGGCCGCCTCACACGGTGAGCCACAGGAGCGACGAGGACCACCCCACACGGGAGTGGTGCCGGTCAGGACCTGTGCGCACCGCAGTCGGTGGCCAGGTGGGGGCGGGACCCCGCTTTCCAGGTTGGATTGCGAGCAACAAGGTACCAGTGGTGGCACCCTTCCCCTCATGAGCAGCCTCTGGACCCCCGGCGGCGAGCACCCGGTCGAGCCGGACGCCGCCCCCTCCGCCCCCTCCGCCCCCTCCGAGACCACCGGCCCCGGCATCGACCCCGGCGCCGATCCCCTGGCCGGCCTCAGCGACGAGGAGCGGGCCCAGGCCGAGGCCATGGCCGCCGAGATGGCCGCCGCCCGCCAGCGGGTGCTGGAGGCCCCGGCCGACATGGTCGTGGCCAATCACGCCATGGGCCTCTACGAGTTGGCGGCGATCCACCTCAGCGAGGAGGATCCCGACCTGGTGGCGGCGCGCCTGGCCATCGACGCCATGGGCCAGCTGGTCGACGGGCTCGCCGGCCGGCTCGGGGAAGCCGAAGCCACGCTGAAGGACGCCCTGGCCCAGCTGCGCATGGCCTTCGTCCAGCTCAGCGAACAGGCCGCCGGAGACGCCGAGCCCGAGGCCTGACTCCGCTATGGGCTGACGGCCTCCGAGCGGAGGTCAGCGGCCTCCCAGCGGCCCTGACGTCCGGGGACGACCACGAATCGGACCCGGGCGCCGACGGCGATCTGGCGGGTGCCGTCGGCGATCGCCGTGCAGTGGAAGAAGTGCACCCCGCCCTCGTCGGCGGTCACCGTGCCGAACCCGGCGGGGTCGTCGAAGGTGGTGACCGTCCCCGTGAGGTCGTCGGTCACGACTAGTGGACGATCTTGGCGAGGGGGAGCTCGATGATGTCGGTGGCGCCCCGGTCCTTCAGCTCGGGGATCAGGGTGTTGATCTCCCGCTTGGGGACGACGGTCTCCACGGCGAAGCCCCCGTCGCCGTGCAGCGCGTTGACGGTGGGCGCCTTCATCGCCGGCAGGACGTCGATCACCGCCTGGAGGTCGGCCTCGGCCACGTTCAGCTTCACCAGCACCTTGCCCCGGGCCTCCAGCGTGCCTTCCAGCAGGGTCAGGATCTGGCCCATGGCGTGGCGCTTCTCGGGATCCTCGTAGGCCGCCGGGTTGGCGATGAGCTCGGTGTAGGACTGCAGGATCGTCGTCGATGACCCGCAGACCGGCGGCGCGGAGGGCCCGACCGGTCTCGGTGATCTCGACGATGCAGTCGACGATGTCGGGGATCTTGGCCTCGGTGGCGCCGTAGGAGAGGCGGATGTCGGCGTCGATGCCCTTCTTCTCGAAGTAGCGCCGGGTGACCTCGGGGTACTCGGTCGAGACCCGCACCCCCTGGGGCAGCTCCTCGACCGACTGCACCTCGGAGTCGCCGCCCACGGCCACCACCATCTTGATGGGTCGGGCCGTGGCCTTGCTAGTAGTGGAGCTCACCGAGGGTCACGACCTCGCTGGAGGTCTCCTCGATCCAGTCCCGGCCGGTGATGCCGAGGTCGAACATGCCCTCGGCCACGTATCGGGGGATCTCCTGGGGACGCAGGATGCGCACGTCGGTGATCCGGGGATCGTCGATGGTCGCCTGGTAGTCCACGCCCGAGCTGCGGGAGATGGCCAGGTCGGCGCTCTCGAACAGCTCGAAGGTGGCCCGTTCGAGCGAACCCTTGGGCAGCACCAGCCTCAGCATCGGGATCGAGGCTAGGGCCGCCTAGCGCCCGCCCGACAGCGACTTCAACAGGTTGACCATCTCGATGGCGGTCTCCACGCCCTCATGGCCCTTGTTGTCGTCGTCGCTGGAGCGCTCGAGGGCCTGCTCGTCGTTCTCCGTGGTGAGGACGGCGAAGACCACCGGTCGACCGGTGTCGAGCTGGACCCGCTGCAGCCCGGCGGCACACTCGCCCGCCACGAGGTCGTAGTGGCCGGTCTCGCCCCGGATGACGGCCCCCAGGGAGATGACCGCGTCAGCCCCCCAGCCGTCGACCAGGCGTTGGGCGACCAGAGGCAGCTCGTAGGCCCCGGGGGCCCAGACCACGATCGTGTCGGCCTCCGCCACGCCGTGGTCGGCCAGGCCTCGCCGGGCACCCTCCAGCAGGCGGTCGGTGATGTGCTGGTTGAACCGCCCGCAGCAGATGCCGATGCGCAGGCCGGTGCCGTCGAGGTCGGCGTCGCTGGCGACCCGTTCTCCCATGGGCCCGATGCTCCTAGTCCAGGCCCTCGAGCAGGTGACCGATGCGCTCGCGCTTGGTCCGCAGGTACTCGATGTTCTCCGGGTTGGGCACGGTCTCCAGGGGCACCCGCTCGACGATCTCGAGGCCGAACCCCTCCAGACCGCCGTACTTGGCCGGGTTGTTGGTCATGCAGCCGCATGGTGGTGATGCCGAGGTCGACCAGGATCTGCGCGCCGATGCCGTACTCCCGGCTGTCGACCGGGCAGGCCGAGGTCGAGGTTGGCGTCGACGGTGTCGCGACCCTCGCTCCTGCAGCGAGTAGGCGCGGATCTTGTGGCCGATGCCGATGCCCCGACCCTCGTGGCCCCGGAGGTAGACGAGCGCGCCGAGGCCTTCCTCGGCGATGCGGGCCATGGCCGCGTCGAGCTGGATGCCGCAGTCGCAGCGCAGGAGCCGAAGACGTCGCCGGTCAGGCACTCGGAGTGGACCCGGACGAGGACGTTCTCCTCGCCCTGCACGGCGCCCCGGACCATGGCGACGTGCTGCTCGCCGTCGAGCAGCGGACTCGTAGGCGTAGCAGGTGAAGTCGCCCCACTCGGTGGGGATGCGGGCCTCGGCGATGCGGCGGACCAGCTTCTCGTTCTGGCGCCGGTAGCGGATGAGGTCGGCGATGGAGATCATCAGCAGGCCGTGCTCCTTGGCGAACGGGACCAGATCGGGGACCCGGGCCATGGAGCCGTCCTCGTTGACGATCTCGCAGAGGACCCCCGCCGGGTAGAGGCCGGCCATGCGGGCCAGGTCGACGGCGGCCTCGGTGTGCCCGGCCCGCTTCAGCACGCCGCCGTCGCTGTAGCGCAGCGGGAAGATGTGGCCCGGGCGGGCGAGGTCGGTCGGGCGGGTGGCCGGGTCGATGAGGGCCTGGATGGTGGCGGCGCGGTCGGACGCCGAGATGCCCGTGCGTGGTGCCGTGGCGGTAGTCGACGCTGTAGGTGAAGGCCGTCCGCTGGGACTCGGTGTTGTCCTTGACCATGAGCGGGATGTCGAGCTCGTCGAGCCGCTCGCCGGTGAGCGGGGACGCAGATCAGCCCGGAGGTGTGGCGCACGAAGAAGGCGATCTTCTCGGGCGTGGCGGACTCGGCGGCCATGATCAGGTCGCCCTCGTTCTCGCGGTCCTCGTCGTCGACCACCACGACGATCTCGCCCCGGCCGATGGCCGCGACGGCGTCGGGGATGGGGGCGAACTGGGGGGCGTGCTCAGCCATCTAGGGCTCCTCCTGGAACGCGAGCAGGCGCTCGGTGTACTTGGCGATGAGATCGACCTCGAGGTTCACGGGGTCACCGGGCCCTTGGCGCCCAGCGTCGTGACCTCGGCGGTGTGGGGGATGACGGCGACCGTGAAGCCGTCGTCGGTGGGCTGGACGACCGTGAGGCTGACGCCGTCGACGGTGATCGAGCCCTTCTCGATGATGTAGCGGCGTAGGTCGCCGGGCATGCCGCACCCGGAGATCGGGCGCCGGGCGCCAGGATCTCGCCCACGGCGTCGACGTGGCCCTGGACGAGGTGGCCACCGAGACGGTCCGTGACCAGACAGCGGCCGCTCGAGGTTCACCCGGTCACCGGCCTGGCGGGCGCCGAGGGTGGTGCGGCGGAGGGTCTCGTCGCTGACGTCGGCCTCGAACCACCCGTCGCCCAGCTCGACCACGGTGAGACAACACCCGTTGACCGCGGTCGAGTCGCCCACCTTGGCGCCCTCGAGGACGACGGTGGCCGCGATCCGGGCCCGCACGCCGCGGCCCTGCACCTCGATCGCCAGGACGGTGCCCAGCTCCTCCACGATCCCGGTGAACATCAGGCGGCCTCCAGGTCGATGCGGAGGTCGTCGCCGAGTTGGGTGGACGCTGACGATGCGGCCTCGCCAGATGTCGTCGATGGTGGGCGCACCGGGGCCGGCGAAGAGGCCCCGGGCGTCGTCGCCGCCGAAGAGGGCAGGGGCCAGGTAGAGCACGTAGCGGTCGACCAGGCCGGCGGCGTGGAAGTCGTGGGCCACCGCGGCACCCCCTTCCACGAGCACCTGGAGCACGCCCCGCTCCCCCAGCTCGTCGAGCACTCGGCCGAGGTCGCCCTGGAGCTCGAGGGCAGGGTGGACCTTGGCGCCCTCGGGCGCGTGGCCGAGCACGACCCGGAGCGGGTCGGTTCCGTCGGACGTGGCGAACGGTCAGCGTGGGGTCGTCGGTGCGGACGGTGCCGGCCCCGACGACGACGGCGTCGCTCTCGGCCCGCAGGCGATGGGCGTCGGTTCGGGCCGCAGCGCCCGTGATCCACTGACTGGAGCCGTCCGGAGCGGCCGTCCGGCCGTCCATCGACGCCGCCAGCTTGAGGACCACGTAGGGGCGGCCGGTCGTGCGGTGGGTCAGGTACGGGGCGAGCTGAGCCCGGGCGTCGTCGACCAGGACCCCGACGACGACCTCGATGCCCGCGGCCCGCAGCCGGGCGATGCCCTGGCCGGCCACCTGAGGGTCGGGATCCTCGACGGCGACGACGACCCGACCGACGCCGGCCTCGATGATGGCGTCGGTGCACGGGCCGGTGCGGCCCGTGTGCGAGCAGGGCTCGAGCGTGGTCGTGAGGGTGGCGCCCCTCGCCGCCTCACCGGCGGCCTGAAGGGCGACGATCTCGGCGTGGCGACCCCCGGGCGGCTCGGTCGCCCCGGCGTAGGCGCCGTCCGGGGTCACGACCACCGCCCCGACCCAGGGGTTGGGCGAGGTGGAGGTGCGGACGCCGGCGGCCAGGCCGAGAGCGCGGACCATGGCCGCTTCGTCCTCTCCTGTCCCCTGCGTCATCCCGGTCTCCTGTCCGGGACCGCGCGCGAGAACGCCGCACACGGCCCCTCGCTCTCATCCGGACTCTCACCGTCGGCCCTGGAGTTCCACCAGATCGGCCCCCACCGAGGTGGGGGTTCGCGGACTGTCACCGCCGGTTGGGAATTGCACCCGACCCCGCGAGGGGGCGTTCGCGACGATGTTACTCCCAGGTGGCCGTTCGTCAACCGATCGTGCCAGATTCGACCGGTCCCCGTTCTGGCCCGGGTCTTCATCGCCATACCAACGAGATCAAGGGCCGAAACCGAGATCGGGTCGCCCAGGCTTCCGTTCCGTTTCTGGCGCCTGTCTCGGGGCGGTTTCAGGGGGCCATAGCCCCAGAATCAGGCGCCAGAACGAGATCCGGTCACGCCGCAGCCCGAACGGGGTTCAGTGTTGGGTGGATTCGCCGGTCATGAGGCGGATGGCGTGGGGGATGACGTCGAGCACGGCTTCGACGGTCTCGACGGCGCCCTTGGAGGAGCCGGGCGTGTTCAGGACGAGGGCCAGGCCCCGGGTGCCGGCCAGGCCGCGGGACAGGCGCCCGAGGGGGTTCACCAGGCGCATGGCCTCGGCCAGGCCGGGCGCCTCGCGGTCGAGCACGACCCGGGTGCCCTCGGGGGTCTGGTCCCGAGGACCGAAGCCGGTGCCACCCGTCGTGACGACGAGGCCGCTGAACCCCTCGGCCAGCTCGACGATCGCCTCGCCCACGTTCTGCGTGCCGTCGGCCACCGCCCGCCGCTCCACGACCTCGAAGCCGGCGCCGGTCAGGAGCTCCTCGAGGGCCGCGCCGGACTTGTCCTCCCGGGTCCCCGCGATCACCCCGTCGGACACGGTCAGCACCTTGGCCTGCAGCCCGGCGACCTGGTCCTCGCTCATGGCTGTTTGTCTCCCAGTCGTTCGCCCGGCTCGATCCTCGCACCTTGGGCCCAGTCCTTGGCCTTCATCGCGGCCTTCCCCTCGGGTTGCACGATGTCCAGGCGGAACGTGCCCTGACCGGTGCCGACCTCCACGGGCAGGGCGAGGTCCATCACCCCGGGCGCCAGCGAGCCGGGCAGTGGGTGGCCGGCCAGCACTTTCAGGCGTCGGCCCCGGAATGTGGTCCAGGCCCGCTCGAGGCGGACCAGGCGGTGGATGTCGATGGTCGAGCGCAGCCAGTCGATGCGCAGCTCGACGGGGTCGATCTTGTCGGCGTAGGTGGGCTCGCCCTCCTGTGGCTGCGGGTCCGTCAGACCGGTCGTCAACGTGTCCAACAGGAGCGGGACGCCGAGGTCGACCAGCCGCTGAGCCAGCTCGCGGGCCGTCTCGTGGTCGCCGATCTCGACCTCGTGGCGGGCGTAGACCGGCCCGGTGTCGAGGCCCTCCTCGACGACCATCACGTCGACGGCAGTCGTCTCGTCCCCGGCCAGGATCGCCCGCTCCACCGGAGCCGCCCCCCGCCAGCGGGGCAGGCGGGAGAAGTGGACGTTGACCATCGGGACCTGGGCCAGCAGGTCGGGCTTGATGATGCGGCCGTAGGCCACGACGATCGCCAGGTCGGCCCCGCTCGTGGCCACGTCGGCCGGGTCGTCGCTGACCGGGAGGCCGAGCTCGAGGGCGGCGGCCTTCACCGGACTGGGCTCGGGATCGGCGTTGCGGCGACGGCGGGTGTCCGGCCGCGAGACCACGAGGTCGATGGGCCAATCAGCGCCGTGCAGCCCCCGTAGGAAGGGGACCGCCATCGCCGGGGTCCCCAGGAACGCCAGCCGCCCGGGGTGCAAGGGCGCCGGCTTCAGGGAAGCGACAGGCCCTCCCGGGGCGGGCTCGGCGCGGGGGCCCGACCGGTGAGCATGAGCTCACGGACGGCCTTCTTGGCTTCCTTGGCCTGGTCCTCGTCGAGGCGCTCCAGGAGGAGGATCCCGTCGAGGTGGTCCATCTCGTGCTGGAAGACCCGAGCCAGGTACTCGTCGGCCTCCACGGACACCTCGTTGCCCTCGAGGTCCCACCCGGTGAGGTGGACCTCCTTCGGTCGCAGGATCTCCCAGGACAGGCCGGGGACCGACAGGCAGCCCTCGTCGAAGACCCATTCGCCGTCGCCCTCGACGATCGTCGGGTTGACCATCGTCTGGGGCCCCTCGCCGATGTCGTAGACGAAGAGCCGCTTCTGGACGCCCACCTGCGGGGCCGCCAGGCCCACGCCCGGCGCCTCGTACATGGTCTCCACCATGTCGTCGACCAGCCGCACGAGCGCGTCGTCGACGTTGTCCACCTCGTGGGCCCGCTGCCGCAGGACCGGGTCACCCACGATCCGGATCTCGAACGACGCCATGGAACCAACGCTACCGGCGCTCGTCTTTCACCCCGATGTGACCCACGGGTCAGCTGCTGCTCGGGGTGGGGAGTTGGGGGACGAGCCAGCCGATGAAGTCGGCGGGGCTGCGGGTCTGGAGGTAGATGCGGCCGGGGCCGGTGAGGGTGCAGACCAGGCCTTCGCCGCCGAGCAGGGTCTGCTTCCAACCGCCGCCGGCCTTGTTGACGGTGTACGTGATGCCTTCGGACCAGCCGACCATGTGGCCGGTGTCGACGATGTAGGACTGGCCGACCGCCAGATCCATGGTGTGGATGGCGCCGTAGGAGGAGATGAGCAGGTCACCGGTCCCCCACACCTTCAGCACGATCAAGCCTTCGCTGCTGAAGAAGGTCTTGGCCCCGCCCCAGTCGGTGTCGATGTCGATGCCTGCGCTGGACGCCAGGTACGAGCCCGACTGCAGGTAGACGGTCTGGCCGGCCAGCGGCCAATGGGCGATGTCGCCGGGCAGCGGCGGGGCCAAGCCGATCTGGTCGCCCTGCTGGCTGGCGGTGAACGTGTTCATGAAGAACGATTCACCGCCGAGGGCCGCCCGCTTCAGGCCCTTCATGAAGCCGCCCTCGGCCTTGGTCTCCATCTGCAGCCCGGGCGACTGGCTGACCATCGCCCCACCCTCGGCCTTGATCGACTCCCCCGCGTCGAGGGTGGCGAAGGCGATGGAGTAGCTCGGGCTGTACTTGATGTCGACCTGCATGGCTGGCGTCGTCCTCCGTCGGGGCTGCTGAGCGACGAGAGCGTACGCCCGGCGCTCGAGAGCGGTCGGAGACCCACCGGGTGATCTGCGCCACCTCCGCGGAGGTGGCCCCTAGGGGCCGGCGCGCAGCGCTTTGTCGATCGGCGTGGGGAAGCGTGGAGTGACGACGACGCCGCCAAGCCAGTCCGTGAGGTCGGCGGCCTCGGTGGCAATGGCCCGTTCGGTCTCCCCACCGACATCGGCGAGCAACCGGTAGGCCACGGTGCCGTCCGGCCATTGGCCCCATCCGCCGACGACCTGACCGTCCGCCCACACCGTCGGCCCGATGTTGCCGCTGTAGTCGAAGAGGGCAGGGACGTGGTCGGGGTCCAGGTACCAGTCGCGCCCCTTCCAGCCCATCGGGGTCGGGTCCAGGGAGGGAAGGAGCGCCACCCACGGCGCGGGGGCCTCGACCGGATCCTGGTCGTCGGCCAGGACCCACCCTTCGCCGTCCGGCAGGTCGACCGCGACCGCATCGACGGTGGCCAGTGCCGCCCTCGTCGCCCCCAGCGTCCAACCCGTCCACCACTTGAGGTCGGCGATCGGCGCCGGACCGAAGGCCCGGAGCCAGCGGCGGATCAGATCGGCCCGGGCGGTCGCCGGCTCGTGGTCGGCGTAGGGCTCGTCCAGCCAGTCCTCGGTACGGACCCACCGGTATTGGCTCGAGAGCCACGAGCCGCGGGGCCGGCCCCGCACGATCCGTCCGTCCATGGCCAGCAGACCCAACACCCGGGAGGACACGCCCACCTCCACGGCGAACTTGGTCCCCTCGGCGGCGGTCAGCTTCAGGCCGAGCTCGGGCACGTGGTCCTTCAGCTCCCCGGCGGCGGCCGGTCCGTGCTCGGCGAGGGCGGCCAGTGTGGCCTCCTCCACGGCCACCAACCATCGGTCCGGACGGCGTCGCCCTGCCGTCCCTGAGGTCTCGATCATGGTCAGGAGGCGCTTGCGCTCGGCCCGGGCCAGGTCCCGGGCGCAGCTGACATCGATCAGGCCGGCCAGCTCCCGGGGCACCACGAACATGGTCCGGCGCATGCCCAGCAGGCGCACGAGCGTTCGGGCCTCGTAGAGCGCGTGCTCGAGCTCCTCGACAGTGGCCTCGGGGCGACGGGCCCGGGCCGACAGCACGACGGTGGCGGGATCCGAGGAGTGCAGGCCCACCAGGTCCCCGGCGGCAGCCTCCACCGAGGGGGCTGGCCCGCTGAGGTGGTGACGACGTCCGAGTCGGGCTCGTCGTTCGTCATCGTCCAAGCGACGCCTCATGTGTCAGTCCGGCGAGCGGACTTCGTGGAACAGCAGGAGGGTCTTGCCGTAGGCGCGCTGGTCCACCCGCTCGAGACGCACGAGCTCGGCGTCGCCATCGTCCTCGGTGGGATCGAGCTGGGTGATCAGGAGCCCGCCGTCGGCGAGGATCTCGGGGCGGACGTCGACGGCCTCGATCGTGGTCTTCCACAGGCCCGCCCACTGGGGTGGGCCGGCGAAGATGACGTCGAAGGACTCCCGGCTCCGGCGGATGAAGCCGAGGGCGTCGCCGGACACCACCTTCCCCGAATCGGCGAAGCCCAGTGCGTTGAGGTTGGCCTGGATGTCGCCCAGGGCCCGGCGGTCCTGTTCGACGAAGGTGGCCGACCGCGCGCCTCGGCTGAGGGCCTCGAGGCCGACCGCACCCGTGCCGGCGAACAGGTCGAGGACCCGCTCGCCCCGGATGCCCGGCCCGAGGATGTTGAACAGCGACTCCCGGGCCCGGTCCGACAGCGGCCGCGTCCCCTCCGAGGACGGCCCGACCAGCTTCCGGCCCCGGGCCGACCCGCCGATGATCCTCATCAACCCCTCACTGTGGCCCGTTCTGGTGGCAATCCTGTGTTCTCCACGACACAGGGCTGCCACCAGAAGGGCGATCTGGCCATCACACGCGGAGGGGGTCGACGTCGAGGCGAAGGCGGCCGGCGGGACGGGGAGCCTGCTCGAGGGCGGACAGGAGGGTGGCGTGGTCGGCGGCCCGCAGGAGCCACGTGCCGTCCCTGGGGCCGAGGAGGTCAACGCCCTCGACCCCGAGGACGTAGTCGTCGGCCGCCGCCCCGCTCACCGCGGCCATGGCCGTCGACGGCGGGTAGCCGAGGATCCGGCGCCGTTCCCGCTCGGCGGCGCTGACCCGGCTGGGGTCGGCGTGCAGCGCGGCCTGGACGACCTCGTGCTCGGGGAGGCGGGTCTGCAGGACCAGCCGTCCATCCCGGCGGCGCCCGCCCAGGATCCGGGAGGCCCGGGCCAGGAGCGCCAACGCCTCCTCCGCCGCCCGGTACCGGGGGGCCAGCAGCTCCTGGTCCAGGTCGAGGAAGGCGACGACGTCGGCCTGCAGCACCTGGTGGAGAACCGCCTCGGTCCCCACGTAGATGCGGGCGTCGGACAGGGAGCCCGGAACCGAGTCCCCCGTCACCTCGACGACCTCGGTCCGGGCCAGCGCCGCCAACTCCTCGGCCGCCCGGGTGACGCCCACCCGCAGCAGCTTCATCCGAGTGCCACCACACGCCGCGCACACCGTCGGCCGGCTGAGGCCACAGCGACGACAGGTCAGCGTCCCCGGCTCGGCTTGACCGAGCGCGGCGCCACATCGCTCGCAACCGGCCATCTCGCCGCATGCGGCACAGGCCAACAGGCGGGCCCGGCCCTTGCGGTTGAGCACGCACAGCACTCTGCCTCCGCTCCGCAGGAGCTCGACCAGGCGGGGCGAATAGAGACCGGTCCGCCCGGGTTCGTCCTGGCGGCGGTCGATGACGTCGACGATCGGCCATCCATCGCGCTCGACGGAGCGGGGCTGGGTCACGAGCCGACCCGTCTCGAGCGCCTCGAGCGACGGGCAGGGCGACGCCAGGACGCAGGGCACCCCCGCCCGCCGGGCCCGCTCCACGACCACGTCCCGGGCGTGCCAGCCCGGTGTCTGCTCCTGCTTGTGGGCCTCGTCGTGCTCGTCCAAGACCAAGACGGCCGCCAGGTCGACCACCGGGGCCCACGCCGCCGCCCGGGCGCCCACCACGGTGGACCCGCCCCGGGCCTGGGCCCATTCGTCGGGCATCACCGCCACGGGCACACCGGCCCGCCGAAGGCGGACGCCGAGCGCCTCCGCCTCCGCCACCGACGGCAGGATCACGAGGGCGTTCCCCCGACGGCAGGCTGCCAGCACCAGCGGGAAGCGATCGGCCCCCGGCGCCAGCCGCACCACCGTCGACGCCCAGGCATCGCTGACTGCGAAGGCCGACTCGGCCAGGTCGTCGTCCGTCGTCGGGACGGGGTGACTTGGCGTCCAAGGGTCAGGGACCCCGGTCACCGCCCTCGGGGCCGACGCGGTGCGCAGGAAGGCCACCGGACGGCCGGCCCAGCGGTGGGCGGCCCAGTCGGCGAGATCGACCAGGTCGGGGGCAGGGCCCCACCCCGTGACCTTGGCCAGCGGCTGCAGGGCCGTACCGGGCGGGGGGGTCGAGTCCAGACCGATGACCCAACCGCCCACCCGGCGGCCCTGCAGCGTGATGCGCACCAGAGAACCGACACCGACCCGACCGTCCATCCCGTCAGGAACGAGGTAGTCGAAGGCGCGCCCCAGTGCGGGCACGTCGGGCAGGACCCGGACGATCGACCCGGGTCGGGCGGTGGGTTCTCCTGGCGGCGAGTGTGACGTGGTGGCGTTCTACAGGCCGAGCGCGGACTTCACCGCGTCGACCCGGTCCCGCCGCTCCCACGTGAAGCCGTCGCTCTCCCGCCCGAAGTGGCCGTAGGCCGCGGTCTGGCGGAAGATCGGCTGGCGCAGCTCGAGGTCGCGGATGATGGCGGCCGGGCGGAGGTCGAAGACCTCACGCACCGTCTCCTCCAGCTTGACCGTGTCCACGTTCTCGGTTCCGAAGGTCTCGACCATGATCGAGATGGGGTGGGCCACACCGATGGCGTACGCCACCTGGACCTCGCACCGGCTGGCGGCGCCGGCGGCGACCAGGTTCTTGGCCACCCAGCGGGCGGCATAGGCCGCCGATCGATCGACCTTGCTGGGGTCCTTGCCCGAGAACGCACCGCCCCCGTGGCGGGCCATGCCGCCGTAGGTGTCGACGATGATCTTGCGGCCGGTCAGGCCGGCGTCGCCCACCGGGCCGCCGGTCACGAAGCGCCCGGTCGGGTTGACGAACACCTCGTAGTCGTCATCGGCGAACTGCTCGGGGATCACCGGGCGGATGACGTGCTCGATCAGGTCGGGGCGGATGACCTCGTCCCGGTCGATGCCGTCGTTGTGCTGGGTGGAGATCAGGACGGTGGTGAGGCGGACGGGCTTGCCGTCCTCGTAGTCGAAGGTGACCTGGGTCTTGCCGTCGGGGCGCAGGTACGGGACCGTGCCCGCCCGGCGGACCTCGGTGAGGCGTTCGGCCATGCGGTGCGCCAGGTGGATCGGCAGCGGCATGAGCACGTCGGTCTCGTCGCAGGCGTAGCCGAACATCATCCCCTGGTCCCCGGCGCCCTGCTTGTTCAGCAGGTCCTCGCCGGAGGTGCCGGAGCGGACCTCTTCGCTGTCGTCCACGCCCTGGGCGATGTCAGCGCTCTGCTCGTCGATGCAGACCATGACGCCGCACGTGTTGCCGTCGTAGCCGAAGGACTCCCTGTCGTAGCCGATGTCGTTGATGGTCCCCCGCACGGTGCCCGGGATGTCGACGTAGGCGTTCGTGGTGATCTCACCGGCGACGATGGCGAGCCCCGTCGTCACCAGCGTCTCGCAGGCGACCCGACTGGCGGGGTCCTCGGCCAGCATGGCGTCGAGGATCGAGTCCGAGATCTGGTCGGCCATCTTGTCGGGATGGCCCTCGGTGACGCTCTCCGAGGTGAAGGTGAACTTGCTCACTGGTGCTCCATGGTCGGGGGTGTGGCGATCTTGGTCAGGGCGTGGCGCGGTGGGCGACCACGGCATCGAGGACGGCACGGGCGACAGCCCGCTTGTCACGCCGGTCGACGACGAGGGCCGATCCGGACGGCGACATGATACGCACCTCGTTGGTATCCGACTCGAACCCGGCACCGGGCTGGGAGACGTCGTTGACGACGAGGAGGTCGACGGGCTTGCGGGCCAGCTTGGCCTCGGCGTTGGCCTCGACGTCGTGGGTCTCGGCGGCGAAGCCGACCAGGGTCTGACCCGGCCAGCGCCGCTGGAGCAAGCCCCCGAGGATGTCCTCGGTGGGCACGAGGGTGACCGTCGGCGGGCCACCCTCCTTCTTCAGCTTGGCCCCCGCCGCGGTGTCGGGCCGGAAGTCGGCGACGGCCGCAGCCATGACGACCACGTCGGCCCGGTCGCTGCGCTCGCGCACGGCGGCGTCCATCTCGGCCGCGGTGGCCACCTTGACCACCTCCACACCGGGAGCGGCCGGGCGCTCGACGGTGGTGACCAGGGTGACCTTGGCCCCTCGGGACGCGGCCTCGGCGGCCAGGGCATGGCCCTGCTTGCCGGAGGAGCGGTTGCCGATGAAGCGCACGGGATCGATGGGTTCGCGGGTGCCACCCGCGGTGATGAGGACGTCGAGGCCGGCCAGGTCGTCGGGGCCGAGGGCAGCCTCCAACGCGGCCACGATCCGTTCGGGGTCGGCCAGACGGCCGGCACCGACGTCACCTCCCGCCAGCCGACCCTCGTCGGGCGGGACGATGGTGACACCCCGGCCGGAGAGGACCCGCAGGTTGTCCTGCACTGCGGGGTGCTCCCACATCTCGGTGTGCATCGCCGGGCAGACCACGACGGGGGCCCGCGTGGCCAGGAGGGTGGCGGTGAGCAGGTCGTCGGAGATGCCTGCGGCATAGGCCCCCAGCAGCCGGGCCGTGGCCGGGCAGACCACGACCAGGTCCGCGCCCTGGCCGAGGCGGGTGTGCGGGATGGGTGACGCTTCGTCCCAGAGCGACGTCTGGACGGGCTCGGAGGCGAGGGCGGAGAAGGTGACTTCACCGACGAAGCGCTGGGCCCCCTCGGTCATGATCGGGGCGACATGGGCCCCGGCATCCACCAGCCGGCGACAGACCTCGACGGCCTTGTAGGCCGCGATCCCCCCCGTGACACCGAGGACCACTCGGCGTCCGTTCAGTGGACTCGACGGCACCACGGGTTGGGTCATGCCTTCCCCCGATTCGCCCGCGAGCGGGCTACGACTGGGCGTCGTCTCCGGCATCGGCCGCGACCGTCTCGTCGGCGTCCGGGTCGACCTCGGGTTCCTGAGGCATGTCCTCAGGGGCGACCGGCAGGATCTTGTCGGCCCGGATCTCCTCGTAGGCGATCGACAGCGGCTTGCGGGCCGTCGAGGTCACCTGCGGCGGGATCGAGGAGCCGAGGCCCTCGCCGAGCTGGCCGAAGTAGGAGTTGATCTGCCGGGCCCGCTTGGCCCCGAGGGTCACCAGGCGGAACTTGGAGTCACCGGCGCGCTCGAGGAGATCCTCGATGCGGGGGTCGATCATCGTGTGATGGCGCGAAGACATGCAGCACTCCGTGGAGAAAGGGGCCAGAACAGGCTACCGGCGGGTCTGCTCGATCCAGCGTTCGCGGGTGATGGCGTGGACGACGGCGTGGAAGGCCTCGCCGTGCTCCTCGATGTCGGCCTCATGGTCGAAGGTCAGGCCGAGACGGTCCATGACGGCAATGCTCCGGTGATTGGGGGGGTCGGTGACCGAGATCACCCGGGGAGCGTCGTGTTCCTCGAAGGCGATGCGCAGCCAGGCCGCGGCGGCTTCGGTCGCGTAACCGTGACCCCAGTGCTCGCGGGCCAGGCGCCAGCCGACCTCGAGGTCGTCGGGGTAGGCGTCGAGGACGTGGACGCCGCACATGCCGAGAAACGTCGCCTCTGCGGTGCGTTCGACGGCCAGCAGGCCCATGCCCTCGTCCGCCCAGAGGTCGTTGGCGTAGGCCGCGATCCGGTCGGAGCCCTCACGGGTCAGCGGCCCGCCGAGGAACTCGACGACCTCCGCGTCGGCGTTCAGCGCGGCGTAGAGCGGGAGGTCGTCCTCGCGGAAGGTCCGCAGGGTCAGCCGGTCGGTCGTGGTGACCACGTCGCCGTCCCAATCGGTCACGGGTCGCCGGCGCGGGCCTCGGCGATGAGGCCTTGGATCTCCTGGACGGCGCGGTCGAGCTCGTCGTTGACGACGAAGTGCATGCCCAGCTCGCGCGCCCATTCGACCTCCTGGTCGGCCTTGTCCAGACGACGCCGGATCTTGTCTTCGGGGTCACCCCGGCCCCGGAGCCGCTCCTCCTGGACAGCCCGGCTCGGCGCGTCCACGAAGATGAACAGGGCGTCGGGGTACCCGGCCTGGATCTGCTCGGCTCCCCCGACGTCGATCTCGAGGACCACGTCCTTGCCGTCGGGTGGGTCGGGCACGGGCGTGCCCTGCAGGTAGTCCAGGAACTCCACCCATTCCAGGAAGCCCTGATCCTTCACGTTGGCCATGAACGCCTCACGGTCGGTGAAGACATACGCGTCGCGCGGCTCACCGGGACGGCGGTCACGGGTGGTCCAGGATCGGCTCAACCAGAGCTGGGGGTCGCGGGCCATGAGCCGTTCGACGATGGTGCCCTTGCCCGCCCCACCGGGGCCGGCGATGACGATGATCAGGGCCCCTCCTCCTCGGCGAAGCGCTCCTTCAGCGCTTCGCGCTGGTGCTGGCCCACGCCCCGCACCCGCTGGCGCTCGCTGATCCCGATGCTGGCCATGGTCCGCCGGGAACGGACCTTGCCGATGTTCGGCAGCGACTCGAGCACGACGAGGATCTTGGTGTCGGCCACGATCTTTTCATCCGCGGCGCGGGCGAAGACCTCGTCGAGCCCGATGGCGCCGGCCTGCAGGTCGGCCTTGAGCTGGGCCCGGACCCGACGAGCCTCGGCGGCCTTCTCCAGTGCGGCCCGGCGCTGCTCGTCGCTGAGCGGCGGCGGCGTGGGCATCCGCTAGCCGACGGAGGCGACGAGCTCGGTGGCGGCCTGCACGGGGTCGTCGGCGCGGGTGATGGGCCGCCCGATCACGAGGAGGTCCGCCCCTTCGTCCAGTGCCTCCTGGGGCGTCCCCACCCGGACCTGGTCGTCCGCCGGGGCGCCCTCGGGGCGGATGCCGGGGACGACCTTGATCAGGCGAGGGGTGAGGGTGCGGACGTCGGCCAGGTCGCCGACGGCGCAGACGATGGCCTGGCAGCCTCCCTCCGCCGCCACCCGGACCCGCTTCGGGATGATGTGCTCGGGGGCGTCGGAGTCGCTGGTGAGGACGGTGACGGCCACGGCGACCGGCTCGGGCAGGCCGGCGTTGGCCGCCCCCTCGTGGAAGCCGGTGACCCCGGCCCGCAGCATCGGCGCGCCACCGTGGGCGTGCATGGTCAGGTAGCTGGCGCCCAGCGAGCCCAGGACCTTGGCCGCCCGCTCGACGGTGTTGGGGATGTCGTGCAGCTTGAGGTCGACGAAGACCTTGTAGCCCTGATCCATCATGGTGCCGATGGCGTCGGGGCCGACGGCCGTGAACAACTCGAGGCCGATCTTGACCACCCCGAAGTAGGGCTTGAGGTCACGGGCCAGGCGGTTGGCGGCGACCAGGTCGTCGACGTCGAGGGCCAGACAGAGCTTCTGGCGCAGTTCGTTGGGGACTACTGCCTCCGGGGCTTCGCTCAATGCATCGTTCCGATCAGCTCGCGCAAGTGTGGGGTTCGGGTGCGACGGCACCACGTTTCTAGTTGATCCAGCACCCGGGATGGCGCACCCGGATGGGCGAAGGTGGCTGTCCCGACCTGGATCGCGTCGGCCCCGGCGGCCAGCAGGTCGAGCGCCGTGGCGGCGTCGGTGACCCCACCCACGCCCACGATGGGCAGGTCGGGATGGGCGGCCCGAACCGTCGTGGACGGCCCGGAGGGCGACCGGATGGATGGCCGGTCCGGAAAGGCCGCCCCCACCGCCCCCGAAGCGCGGCGCCGCCCGCTCGTCGTCGGGCAGCGTGGCCTGGACGGTGTTCACCAGGGTCACGGCCTCGGCGCCGGCGTCGGCCACGGCCCCGGCGATGTCGACCAGATCGGGCGTGTTGGGGCTGAGCTTGGCCCACCGGGGGCGCCCGCACCCGGCCGTCGCCGCGATGGCCGCGGCCGCCAGGCCCGCGTCGTGGGCGAACAGGTGGGACCCGCCGTCGAGGTTGGGACAGCTCAGGTTGACCTCGACGGCGATCACGGCCGCGGGCGCCTCGGCCAGGAGGTCCGCGGCCTCGGCGTACTGCTCGACCGAGCGACCCCAGATGCTGGCCACCACCCGGGCTCCCGGAGGCCTGGAGGGCGGGCAGGTCCTCGGCCAGCCACGCGGGGACGCCGGGACCCTGCAGTCCGATGCTGTTGACCATGCCCGCCGGGGCCTCCCGCACGCGGGGAGGCGGGTTGCCGGCCCAGGGGCCCGGCGGCCAGCGACTTCACCACGACCGCCCCGAGCCGGGACAGGTCCTGGTAGGCGGCCAACTCGGTGCCGTGTCCCGCCGTGCCCGACGCGGTCATGACCGGGTTGGGCAACCTCACCGACCCGACCGTGGTGGTGAGATCCGGCGGGACGCTGGATGGCCGGCCGAGTAGGCCGGCACCGGGATGAGCCGTCAGGCGAAGAGCCGACAACTCAGTCGACCGTCACAGCGGCAGGCTCAGCTGATCGGCGGTGACGCCCTGGTGGTACTCCTGGAGCGTCCGCACCCGCAGCTCGTGGCGGGACCAGTCGGCCATGCCGCGGGCCGCGGCCAGGCCGGCCGCCGCGGTGGTCAGCACCGGGATGTCTGGACGACGCCGCGGCTCGACGGATGTGGGCCCCGTCGGCCCTCGGCCCCCGGCCCCGGGGGCTGTTGACGACCAGGTCGACCTTGCCCGACTGGATCAGCTCGACGGCGTCGTGACCCGTGTCCTCACCCAGCTTGGCCACGACCGTGGCCACCTCGATCGCCCGCTCCTCCAGGAAGCGAGCGGTGCCCGCCGTGGCCGCGATGGCGAAGCCCAGCTCGCGGAACAGCAGCGCGGCGGCTTCGGCCGTGGGCTTGTCCCGGTCGGCCAGGAGAGGAAGACCGTGCCCGATTCCGGTAGCCGGTCACCCGCGGCGATCTGGCTCTTGGCGAAGGCCAGCCCCATCGTCAGGTCGATGCCCATGACCTCGCCCGTGGAGCGCATCTCGGGGCCGAGCACGGTGTCGACGTCGGGGAAGCGGTCGAAGGGCAGCACCGCCTCCTTCACCGCGACGTGGTCGCCCACGACCTTGTCGACCAGGAGGCCTTCGGCCCGGAGGTCCACGAGGGTGGCCCCGACCATCACCCGGGCGGCCAGCTTCACCAGCGGGACGCCAGTGGCCTTGGCCACGAACGGCACGGTGCGGGAGGCCCGGGGGTTGGCCTCGATGACGAAGACCTGGTTGGCCTTGACCGCGTACTGGACGTTGATGAGGCCGCGGACGTCGAGGGCCTCGGCGATGGCTCGGGTGTGGGTCTCGATGACGGCCAGGGTCTCGTCGGACAGGGACGGCGGGGGGATGATGCAGGCGCTGTCGCCCGAGTGGACCCCCGCCTCCTCGACGTGCTCCATGACCCCGCCGATCAGGCAGTCGCCGGTGTGGTCCCGCAGGGCGTCGACGTCGACCTCGATCGCGTCCTCCAGGAAGCGGTCGACCAGGACCGGACGCTCGGCCGAAAGCCCACCTTCCTTGCCCAGCGAGCCGAAGCCGGCCAGCTCGGCCATGGCGGACCGCAGGCCGTCGTCGTCGTAGACGATCGACATGGCCCGGCCCCCGAGCACGTAGGAGGGTCGCATCAGCACCGGGTAGCCGACCCGCTCGACGACGGCCAGGGCGTCGTCCACGGTGACCGCGGTGCCCCCCGCGGGTTGAGGGATCTCGAGGCGGGCACAGAGGGCGTTCCAGCGCTCCCGGTCCTCGGCCAGGTCGATGGCGGCGGCGCTGGTCCCGAGGACCATGCCCTCGGGCAGGACCCCGGCCAGCTTGAGCGGGGTCTGGCCGCCGAGGGCCACGATGACCCCGACGATCTCACCGGATTCGGCCTCCGCCTCGAGCACGTTGAGCACGTCCTCGTGGGTCAGGGGCTCGAAGTAGAGGCGGTCGCTGGTGTCGTAGTCGGTGGACACGGTCTCCGGGTTGCAGTTGACCATGACCGTCTCGAAGCCGGCGTCGCGGAGGGCGAAGCTGGCGTGCACGCAGCAGTAGTCGAACTCGATGCCCTGGCCGATCCGGTTGGGCCCGGAACCGAGGATCACGACCTTGGGCTTCTCACCCGGTCGGACCTCGTCCTCGTCCTCGTAGCTCGAGTAGTGGTACGGCGTGTGGGCGTCGAACTCGGCCCCGCAGGTGTCGACGGTCTTGAACGTCGCCCGGACGCCGGCGGCCAGGCGAGCGGCCCGGACCTCGTCGGTCCCGACCCCCCACAGCCAGGCCAGCTGGGCGTCGGCGAACCCCAGGCGCTTGGCCCGGCGCCAGTCGGCCCGCGCCATGGCCGCGAAGCCGATCTCGGCCAGGTGGGCCCGCTCCTCGACGATCAGGCTGATCTGGTCGAGGAACCAGGGGTCGACCTTGGTCGAGGCGTAGACGTCGTCGATGGCGATCCCCCGGCGGAGCGCGGCCTCCAGCTGGAAGGGCCGGTCGGGCGTGCCGATCGAGGCCCGGGCCACCAGCTCGTCGTCGCTCAAGTCGTCGAGCGCCGTCTCGCCCGGGTCGCAGTTCAGTCCGTGGCGGCCGTGCTCCAGGGAGCGCAGGCCCTTCTGCAGCGACTCGGGGAAGGTCCGGCCGATGGCCATGGCCTCACCCACCGACTGCATCTGGGTGCCGAGCACGGCGGGCTGGCCCGGGAACTTCTCGAAGGCCCAGCGGGGCACCTTGGTGACGACGTAGTCGATGGTCGGCTCGAAGCTGGCCGGGGTCTTCTCGGTGATGTCGTTGGGGATCTCGTCGAGCGTGTAGCCCACGGCCAGGCGGGCGGCGATCTTGGCGATCGGGAAGCCGGTCGCCTTGGAGGCCAGCGCCGAGGAGCGGCTGACCCGGGGGTTCATCTCGATGACGACCATCTCGCCGTTGGTCGGGTCGAGGGCGAACTGGACGTTGGAGCCGCCCGTCTCCACCCCGACCCGGCGCATGCAGGCGAAGGCGGCGTCCCGCATGTGCTGGTACTCGACGTCGGACAGGGTCTGGGCCGGAGCCACCGTGATCGAGTCGCCGGTGTGGACGCCCATCGGGTCGACGTTCTCGATGGAGCAGATGACGACGCAGTTGTCGGCCCGGTCCCGCATGACCTCGAGCTCGAACTCCTTCCACCCGGCGATGGACTGCTCGATCAGGATCTCGGAGATGGGGCTGGCCTCGAGGCCGTGTTTGGCGGCCTTGGCGAACTCCTCGGGCGTGGCGGCCATGCCCGTCCCCCGGCCACCCAGGATGTAGGCCGGGCGGATGATGACGGGGAGTCCGATCTCGTCGACGACGGCCAGGGCCTCGTCGAGGCTGTGGGCGATGGCCGAGTCGGGCACCCCCAGGCCGATCTCGATCATGGCCTGCTTGAACCGCTCCCGGTCCTCGGCGGTGGCGATGGCCTCGGCGTTGGCCCCGATCAGCTCGACCCCGTGCTCGTCCAGCACGCCCGCCTCCACCAGCGCCATGGCCAGGTTGAGAGCCGTCTGGCCGCCGAGGGTGGGCAGCAGGGCGTCGGGCTTCTCCCGCTCGATGATCTTGGTCAGGACCTCGAGGTCGAGCGGCTCGACATAGGTGGCGTCGGCGAAGTCCGGGTCGGTCATGATCGTGGCCGGGTTCGAGTTGGCCAGGATGACGCGGTAGCCCTCTTCCCGCAGGACGCGGCAGGCCTGGGTGCCCGAGTAGTCGAACTCGCAGGCCTGGCCGATGACGATCGGCCCCGAGCCGATCAACAAGATCGGATTCGATGTCGTCCCGGCGGGGCATCAGGCCTGGTCCATGAGGTCGGCGAAGAGGTCGAACAGGTAGCGGGCGTCGTGGGGCCCGGGGCCCGCCTCGGGGTGGTACTGGACGCTGAAGGCGGGCACGTCGTTGCTGCGCAGGCCCTCGATCACTCCGTCGTTGAGGTTCACGTGGGTGACCTCGGCCGCGCCGAGCGAGTCCGGCGGCGACGGCGTAGTTGTGGTTCTGGCTGGTGATCTCGATGCCACCGGTGGCCAGGCGCTGGACCGGGTGGTTCCCGCCGTGGTGACCGAACGGCAGCTTGTAGGTGGCCCCGCCCAGGGCCGTGGCCAGGAGCTGGTGGCCGAGGCAGATGCCGAAGACCGGGACCTGTCCGAGGAGACCCCGAATGGCCTCGGTCGTGCGTCGTGACCGCGGCCGGGTCACCGGGGCCGTTGGACAGGAACACCCCGTCGGGCTCCCGGGCCAGGACCTCGTCGGCCGTCGTCCAGGCGGGCACGACCTCGACGGTGGCCAGCCCGCTGAGGTGGCGCAGGATCGTGGTCTTCATGCCGAAGTCGTAGGCCACGACCCGCCGGGGGCCATCGCCCACGGTGTAGGGCTCGGTGCAGCTGACGACCGACGCCAGGTCCTGGCCGTCGGTGCCGGGCTCGTCGGCGGCCGCCTGCTTGAGGGTGGTCTCGTCGGCGGTGCCGAAGGCGCCCGGCATGGAGCCGGCGTCGCGGATGTGGCGGGTCAGGCGACGGGTGTCGACCCCGGCGATGCCGGGGACGCCGTGGCGACGGAGGAAGGCGTCGAGGTCCTCGTCGGCCCGCCAGTTGCTGCGGCGGCGGGCCAGCTCCCGGATGATGACGCCCCGGCAGAAGGGCTTGGCGCTCTCGTTGTCGTCGGGGGTGACGCCGTAGTTGCCGATGTGGGGGTACGTGAAGGCGATCATCTGCCCGGCGTAGGACGGGTCGGTGATGACCTCCTGGTAGCCGGAGAGGACCGTGTTGAAGACGACCTCACCCGTGGCCACGCCCTCGGGCGGCTCGGCCCCGATCGCCTCCCCCTCGAACGTCGTCCCGTCGGCCAGGACGAGCAGCGCCTCCCGGATCCCGCTCACCCCCGCCCCCCGATCGTTCTGGTTGCACTCCCCCGCGACCGACCGCGGCGAGGTGCAACCAGAACCGACGAGGGGATCATCGTTGGGGCTCGGTGTCGATGACGACGGGTTCGCCGCGGTAGATCGTGTGGCGGACCCGGCCGGTGAGGGTGCGACCGGCGTAGGGGTTGTTGCGGGAGCGGCTGGCGGTGTCGGCAGGATCGACGGTCCACTCGGCGCTCGGGTCGATGACGCAGAGGTTGGCGGGGCGACCCTCGGCGACGGGGCCGCCGTGCTCGTCTGACAGGCGGGCGATGGCCGCGGGCTGCCAGGAGAGGACGGCCAAGGCGTCCTCGACGGGCAGGCCGACCTCGGTCAGGACGATGGCCAGGGCGTGTCTCGAGGCCCAGCATCCCGGGCGGGGCCGAGTCGAAGGGCTTCTCCTTGTCCTCCTGGGTGTGGGGGGCGTGGTCGGTGGCGACGGCGTCGAGGGTGCCGTCGACCAGACCCGCCCGGACGGCGTCGACGTCGGCCTGCTCCCGCAGCGGGGGGTTGACCTTGAACACGGCGTCGAAGGCCGCGACCTCGGCGTCGGTCAGCGTCAAGTGGTGGGGCGCGACCTCGGCCGTGGCCCGGATGCCGTCGGCCTTGGCCCGCCGGATGAGCTCGACCGACCCCGCCGTGCTCATGTGCTGGAAGTGGACCCGGGCGCCGGTCAGGCGGGCCAACACCAGGTCGCGCGCGACCATGAGCTCCTCCGCCGCCGCGGGGATGCCGGGGATGCCGAGGCGACTGGACCACGCGCCCTCGTGCATGTGGCCGCCCTCGGCCAGGGCTTCCACCTCGCAGTGCTGGGCCAGGACCACGTCCTGGGGCAGGCCGCCGGCGTACTCCATGGCCCGCCGCATCAGGCGGTCGTCCTGGACGCCGTTGCCGTCGTCGGTGAAGAGGCGGACACCGAGGTCGGCCAGCTCGGCCATCGGGGTCAGCTGCTCGCCCGCCCGGCCCACGGTGAGCGCGGCCGCGGGGTGGACGGCACACAGGGCACCGCGGGCCAAGGCCTGGACCTCGCGGACCACAGACGCGCTGTCGATGGGCGGGGTGGTGTTGGGCATGGCCACCACGGCAGTGAAGCCGCCCCGGGCCGCGGCCCGAGCACCGGTTTCCACCGTCTCGGCCTCCTCCTTCCCGGGCTCCCGCAGGTGGGCGTGGAGGTCGACCAGGCCGGGGCCGACGATGCAGCCGCCGGCGTCCAGCTCCCGGTCGCCGCTCAGGCCCTCACCCACCGCCACGATGACGCCGTCGGCGACGGCCACGTCGGCCCGGCGGGAACCGTCGGCGTCGACGACCGTTCCGCCTCGGATGACGAGGTCGGCGTCAGCCACCGACGACCTCCGGCTTCAGGTCCACGCCCGAGCCGAGGAGCAGGTAGAGCACCGCCATGCGCACGGCCACGCCGTTGCGGACCTGGTTGGTGACCACCGCTCGGGGCAGGTCGGCGACCTCGGCCGCGATCTCCACACCCCGGTTCATCGGTCCGGGGTGCATGACCACGGCGTCCTCACCCAACAGGTCGACCCGGCGCCGGGTCAGGCCGTAGCCCGTGGTGTACTCCCGCAGCGAGGGGATGAGGGACTCGGTCATGCGCTCCTTCTGCATGCGGAGGAGGTAGACGACGTCCACCTTGGGCAGGACGGCGTCGAGGTCGCTGCTGACCTCGACCGGCCAGTCGTCGAGGCGGGGCGGCAGCAGCGTCGGCGGGGCCACGAGGGTGACCTCGGCGCCGAGCGCGGTGAACGCGGCCACGTTGGAGCGGGCCACCCGGGAGTGCTTGATGTCACCGACGATGGCGATCTTGCGGCCCTCGACCGACCCCAGCTCCTGGCGGATCGTGTAGGCGTCGAGCAGGGCCTGCGTGGGGTGCTCGTGGCCCCCGTCCCCCGCGTTGATCACCGTGGCGTCGACCCAGCGCGTGATCTGCCAGGGCACGCCCGGCGAGCGGTGGCGGACGACCAGCCCGTCGACGCCCATGGCGCAGATGGTCTCGACCGTGTCCCGCACCGACTCGCCCTTGTTGACCGAGGAGGCGGCGATGGAGAAGTTGACCGTGTCCGCCGACAGGCGCTTGGCCGCCGTCTCGAAGCTGACCCGGGTGCGGGTGGAGTCCTCGTAGAAGCAGAAGGCCACGGTCTTGCCCCGCAGGGCCGGGACTCGGGCGATCGGGCGGGCGGAGACCTCCACGAAGGTGTCGGTCAGCTGGAGGATCTCGTCGATGCCGTCGGCGCCGAGGTCGGCGATGGAGAGGAGGTGCCGGCTCATTTGACCATCTCCCCCAGTTCGACCCCGTCGATCGAGACGTCCACGACCTCGTCGCGGCGGGTGGGGAGGTTCTTGCCCACGTAGTCGGGGCGGATGGGCAGCTCCCGGTGGCCCCGGTCGACGATCACCGCGAGCTGGACCGAGCGGGGCCGGCCGAAGTCGGTGAGGGCGTCGAGGGCGGCACGGATCGTGCGACCGGTGAAGAGCACGTCGTCGACCAGCACCACGATGCGCTCGGTCAGGTCGACCGGGATCTCGGTGACCTCCTCGGGCATGACCGGCCGGAGCCCGATGTCGTCCCGGTAGAGGGCGACGTCGATGGTGCCCATGTCGATGGGGGCGGCGGATTCGTCGATCTCCTCGAGGGCGGCGACCAGCGCCGCGGCCATCGGGGCCCCGCCCGTCTGGAGCCCGATCACGACGACCTCGGCGAGGCGGCCCTCGTTGCGCTCGATGATCTCGTGGGCCATCCGCCGCAACGCCCGGTGGACGTCCTCGCGGTCCATGACCTGTGACCGGGCAGTGAAAACGCCCCCGTAAGGGGGCGTCATCTTGCGTTCCCGTTCGGCCAAGCCGGTGATCCTCTCTGTCCGTACGGGCCTCTCGGGACCCGTTTCACGGTCGGGCGTGGACCCTAGCGCGCCGTCCGCCCGACCGGCGCGGACCCATCGGTCTGGGTCCTCGAACCGGACGCCCGACAGACGAGAACAGGTCCCAGAACAGACGTCGTAGCGTCGGTGACGTGCTCGTGCACCTGGACACGGACTTCGGCGGGGACCCCGACGACGCCTGCGCGCTGGCCCTGCTCCTGGCGTGGCCGGACGTCGAAGTGATCGGCGTGACCACGACGCTCGAGCACGTCGGCGCCCGAGCGGGCTGTGCCGCCCATGTGCTGGCCCTCGCCGGACGATCGGACATCCCGGTGATTGCCGGCGCCGAGGAGACGCTGACCGGGAACCGCTACGAGTCGACCTGGGGGGACGAGCGGTACTGGCCCGAGCCCGTCCCCGCCCTGCCGCCGCTCCCCGGCGCGGCCACCGATGCGCTCGCCACCGCCGTCGACGCCGGGGCCACGATCATCGCCATCGGCGGGCTGACCAACCTGGCCCAGCTGGAGCGGGCCCACCCCGGCGCTCTGGCCGGGGCGACGGTCGTCGCCATGGGGGGCTGGGTCGATCCCCTGGCCGACGGCCTCCCCCGCTGGGGGCCCGAGCGGGACTTCAACATCCAATGCGACACCCGTGCCGCCGAGGTCGTGGCCGCGTCCGGCGCCGACCTGACGCTGGCGCTGCTCCCCGTCACGGCCGGGGTCCACCTCCGGGGCCGGGACCTCCCCCGCCTCCGGGCCGCGGGCGAGGTCGGCCGCCTGTTCGCCCGCCAGGCTGAGGTCTACGCGCAGGACAAGGATCGGGCTGCTCTCGTCGCCACCCACGAGGCGCTGCCCGACGACCTCCTGAACTTCCACTGGGACCCGGTGGCCGCGGCGGTCGCCGTCGGCTGGCCCGACGCCACCGTCCAGGAGGTCCACCTCCGCCCCGAGTTCGTCGGCGACGCCCTCGCCTTCGTCCGGGACGAGTCCGGTCCTGCCATCCGCATCCTGACCGCGGTCGACGCCGACGCCTTCGTCGAGACCTGGCTGCAGGCCGTCGAACGCCTCCCCTGACGCGGCTCCCGGTTCTGGAACCTGGAACTCGCGGCCGATCACAAACGACAGGTTCCCGAACGGGACGGGTCAGGCGGTGCGGATCCAGGCTTGGCGGTTGTTGCGCTCGGTGACGAGCTGGAAGTCGGCGGCCTGAAGTGTCCAACCGGAGGCGGGGTTCTCGGCCGACGCCTCGCCGGCGAGGGTGTCGAGCGGCAGCTCGACCAGCGCCCATGCGGCGAGGAGCTTCAGGGCTTTGGCCGCCAGGTTGTGGCGACGATGGTCGGCATCGACCCAGAAGCCGACGGCGGCCCGGCGATGGGCCCACTGGATGGGGCCGAGCCCGACCTCACCGGCCAGGAGACCGTCGCACTCGACCGCCAGGTCGAGGGCGAGGCCGTCGGACCGGCAGCGGTCGGAGCCGCTGATCCACCGTTCGGCGCCTTCGACGGAGGCATCGGCGGGCACCGAGCACCAGCGCCGGATGGCGGGATCGGCCCAGGCCTTGGCCAGGACCGGGGCATCCTCCAGCTGCCAGGGACGGAGGGCGACGGCGCCCTCAGCCAGCGGCGGATCGGGGATGGGGATCTCCATCGGTTCGGACCTCGGCGGCGATGGCGGCCAGGACGCCGTTGACGAAGGGTCCAGAGTCGTCGGTCGAGTACTCGCTGGCCAAGTCCACGATCTCGGACAGCACCACGCCGGTCGGCACGTCGGGTCGGTGGGTCAGCTCGTAGACGCCCATGCGCAGCAGCGTGCGGTCCAGGGCGGGCATCCGGCTGAGAGGCCAGTTCGTGGCGTACCGGGTGATGAGGGCGTCGATCTCCTCGCCCTGCGACTCGACGCCGGTGACCACGTCGGTCGTGAACGGATCGGGCTCGAGGACCTGCTCGGCCACGAGCGCGGCCGGGCTCTGGCTCTTGGTCTCCGCCTCGTAGAGCAAGCCCAGGGCCCGCTCCCGGGCCTGTCGCCGCTCCGTGCTCATGGCTCTTCGCCTGACGGCTCATCGCCTTGCAGGCCTGTTCGGCCCGCCGACCGGCTCCGCCGCTCCGTGCTCATGGCTCAGGCTCGGCTCAGGTACTCGCCGGAGCGGGTGTCCACCCGGATGCGCTCGCCGGGCTCGATGAACAGGGGCACCTGCACGATCAGGCCCGTCGCCAGGGTGGCCGGCTTGCGGGCGCCCGAGACCCGGTCCCCCTGGATGCCGGGCTCGCACGCGGTGATGTCCAGCTCGACCGCCGCGGGCAGGTCGACGCCGACGATCTCGGAGCCGAACATCTGCAGGATCACCGTCGAGCCGTCGACCAGGTAGTTGGCGGCATCGCCCAGGGTCTTGGCGCTCACGTTGATCTGGTCGTAGGTGGCGTTGTCCATGAAGACGTAGTCGGTGCCGTCGTTGTAGAGGTACTGCATCTCCCGCTTGTCGACGGTGACCCGCTCGACCTTCTCGCCGGCCCGGAACGTCTTCTCGACCACGGCGCCGTTGCGGGCGTTCTTCAGGGTGGTGCGCACGAAGGCGTGGCCCTTGCCCGGCTTCACGTGCTGGAAGTCCACGACCTGCACGAGGTTGCCCTCGACCTCCAGGTGCATGCCGGTCTTCAGGTCGTTGGTGGTGATGGCGGGCATCAGCTCGTCGGTTCCTTCATCTCGTTCTGGGCGCAGTCAGGCTGCGAGGGGATCGGTCGACTTGGGGGCGCGGGTCAGGACCCGGCAACCGTCGTCGGTGACCACGACCGTGTCCTCGATCCGGACCCCGCCGTGCTCGGGCAGGTAGACCCCGGGCTCGACGGTCACGATGTAGTCGGAGCGGAGCGTATCTTCCGAGGTCTGGGCCACCCTCGGGTTCTCGTGGATCTCGAGGCCGACGCCGTGGCCGGTGCTGTGCAGGAAGGCATCGCCCCAGCCCGCCTCGTCGATGATCTCCCGGGACGCCAGGTCCACGGCCTTGGCTTCGACGCCCGCCGCCACCGCCTCGACCCCGGCCGCCTGCGAGGCGCCCACGACGTCGAGCATCTTCTGCTGGGTGGGGCTGATCTCCCCGATGGCGAAGGTCCGGGTCATGTCCGAGCAGTAGCCGTCGACCAAAGCGCCGAAGTCGAGGACGACGAGGTCCCCCTCCTGGATCCGGCGGGAACCGGGCTGGGCGTGGGGCTTGGCCGCGTTGGGCCCGGAGGCCACGATCGTCTCGAAGCTGTTGCCCTCGGCCCCGAGGCGACGGATGGCCGTGTCCAGCTCCAGGCCGAACTCCTCCTCGGTCGGCCCCTCGACCAGCTGGTGGCGGATCGACGCCAAGGCGGCGTCGGCGGTGGCGCAGGCGGCCTCGATGCGGGCCACCTCCCCCGCGTCCTTGACCAGGCGGAGCTGGTCGACGACGGCCTCGGTGGCCACCAGCTCGGTGTCGGGGAACCAGTCGGCGGCGTACTTCCGCTGCTGGGCCCAGGTCACGTGATCGGCCTCCAGGCCGAGACGGGCGACGCCGTCGGCCTCGGCGACGACCACCTCCTTCTGGCCGAGGTTCAGGATCTCGATGTCCACGTCCACCCCGGCGGCGCTGATCTGCTCGGCCGACTGGTCCCGGTAGCGGCCGTCGCTGACGAACAGTGCCCGGTCGGCCTTGACCAGCAACAGGGCCGCCGAGCCGGTGAACCCGGTCAGGTAGCGGATGTTGACCAATCGGGTGACGAGCAGGGCGTCGCACCCCGCGCCGTCCAGCTCGGCCCGCAAGCGGTCGAAGCGGGACCGGAAGTCCATAGCGGGTAGGTCAGCGGGGTTCATGGGTCCTCCAGGAGGTCGGCGACGGTGGTGATCGCCGTCGGATAGCCGGCGGCCCCGAGGCCCTTGACGGTGGCCGCGGCCACCGGAGCGACCACCGACAGGTGACGCCAGGGCTCTCGGGTGTCGGGATCGGACAGGTGGAGCTCGACGATCGGGCCGGCGAACGCGGCCAGCGCGTCGTGGATGGCCCACGCGTAGTGGGTGAGGGCGCCGGGGTTGATGACGATGCCGGCACAACGGCCCCGGGCCCCCTGGATCTCGTCGATCAGGTCACCCTCGTGGTTGGACTGCAGGTGCTCCAACTCGAATCCACGCGCTTCGGCGGCGGCCCGGGCGGCGGCGACGTGGTCGTCCAGCGTCTCGGTGCCGTAGATCTCCGGCTCCCGGTCACCCAGCAGGTTCAG
This sequence comes from uncultured Microthrixaceae bacterium, assembly GCA_963725155.1. Taxonomy (GTDB): domain Bacteria; phylum Actinomycetota; class Acidimicrobiia; order Acidimicrobiales; family DATDAH01; genus DATDAH01. Next base: position 100,582 of record CAVRXU010000007.1, on the reverse strand, counting down.
GTTCGGGCCCGACAGGAGCAGGATCGTCGCCATCAGGCGCGGACCTGCTCCAGGGCGGACAGCACGTCGCGGTCCTCGACCCCGGTCACCAGCTCGGGGCCCCGGGGGCCGTCGAGCACGAAGGTCAGGCCGTCGAACGCCTTCTTGTCCCGCCGCATGAGATCGACCAGCGCTCCGGGATCCAGGCCACCGTCGACCGTCGTGGGCAGGCCGTAGCCCTCGATCACGCGGCGGTGCTCGGCCACCCGCTCGTCGTCGATGCGCTCCAGGCCCCGGGCCAGGCAGGCGGCGAACACGAGGCCGATGGCCACAGCCTCGCCGTGACGCAGGTCGTACTCGCCGGCGATCTCCAGGGCGTGGGCCAAGGTGTGGCCGTAGTTGAGGAGCGCCCGGTCGCCCTGCTCGGTGGTGTCCCGCACGACCAGGTCGGCCTTGATGCGCACGCACTCGGCCACCCGCTCGTCCAGGGGCAGGTCGGCCATGTCCGCGCCGGTCAGGAAGTGGTACTTGGCCATCTCCCCCAGGCCGGACCTGTATTCCCGGGGTGGCAGGCCGGCCAGGACCTCGGTGTCACAGAGCACGGCCGAGGGTTGCCAGAAGGCGCCGACCAGGTTCTTGCCCTCGGGCAGGTTGACGCCGGTCTTGCCCCCGATGGCGGCATCGACCTGGCCCAGCAGCGTGGTCGGCACGTGCACGACCCGCACGCCCCGGTGGTAGACGGCGGCGGCGAACCCGGCGGTGTCGGTGACCACGCCCCCGCCCACGGTCACGACCACGTCCCGGCGGGTGAGGCCCCAGCGAGAGAAGCGGCGGCAGAGGTCCTCGACGCTCTCCAGGCTCTTGGCCTCCTCACCGTCGTCGAGGAGGAAGACCTCGTGCTCGACACCGGGGTCGACGGTGACGCCGATGTCGGCCTGGGTGACGACGGCGGCCCGCTCGGCCCCGACGGGGAGGACCTCGAGCAGGCGGTGGCGGGCGCCGGCCCCCACCAGCACGTCGTAGGGCTGGTCGGGCAGTGCCACCGGGACCCGGATCACCCGTCGAGCTCCTGGAGGACGCGGGCCGCGACCTCGTCGAGGTCGAGGTCGTCGACATCGATGACGACGTCGGACACCTCGTCGTAGAGCGCGGCCCGCTCGTCGTTCAGCCGACCCAGCACCCCGGCCGGATCGTCATCCAACAGGGGCCGGTGGTCACCGTGGCGAACCCGTCCGAGCAGGATGGCGGGATCGGCCCGCAGCCAGATGACGACGGCGTCGTCGGCCAGCAGCGCGGCCCGGCTGCCTGCGTCCATGACGGTGCCCCCGGCGGCGGCGATGACTGCGGGCGTGGGGTCGGCCAGCGCGTCCTGCAGGGCCTCGGCCTCGAGCCGACGGAAGGCGGCCTCGCCGTCGTGACGCCAGATCTCGCCCACCGTCCGGCCGACCCGGTCCTCGACGACCGTGTCGCTGTCGCTGAACGGTCGGACCAGGCGAGCAGCCACCCGGCGACCGACGGCACTCTTGCCCGCGCCCATCATCCCGACCAGCACCACGTGCTTCGGCACGGCGCCCATCAGCCGTCGCCCAGGGCCCGTTTGCGCACCGACGCCCCGTAGGCGTTGGCGTTGGCCACGAACTCGTCCAGGGAGTCGCCGCCAAACTTGCGGGTGGCCTCCTGGGCCAACACCAGGGCGGTCATCGTCTCGGCCACGACCCCCATGGCGGGCACGGCGGTGACGTCGGTCCGTTCCTTGAAGGAGACCGTCGCCTCCTTGGTCTGGGTGTCGACCGTCTTCAACGTGGGTCGGTTGAGCGTGGCCAGCGGCTTCATGGCCACCTGGGCCACGAGCAGACCTCCAGTGGAGATGCCGCCCTCGACCCCGCCGGCCTTGTCCGACTCCCGTTGGTACTCGCCTGCGTCCTCGTTCCAGGCGATGGGGTCGTGAGCCTCGCTCCCCCGCCGCGCCGCGACATCGAAGCCGTCGCCGATGGCCACGCCCTTCACGGCCTGGATGCTCATGAGGGCCTGGGCCAGCAGGGCGTCGAGCTTGCGGTCCCAGTGGACGTGGCTGCCCAGCCCGACCGGCACGCCGAAGCCCAGGACCTCGACGGTGCCCCCCAAGGAGTCGCCGTCCTTCGCTGCCGCCTTGATGGCCTCGATCATCGCCTTCTCGGCGACCGGGTCGAAGCAGCGGACCTCGGAGGCATCGACCCGCTCGCGGTCGTCGGCGCCAGGCCGGCCGCCGGAGGCGACGGCGTCACCCATGCGCACGACGTGGGACAGGACCGACACGCCCAGGTGCGCCAGGAGGAGCTTGGCGATGGCTCCGGCGGCGACCCGCGCCGCCGTCTCCCGGGCCGAGGCCCGCTCCAGGACGTCCCGGGCGTCGATGAAGCCGTACTTCTGCATCCCGGCCAGGTCGGCGTGGCCGGGTCGGGGCTGGGTCAGCGGAGTGGCCGTCTCCCCGGGGGCGGGCGACATCTCCTCGGTCCACTTCCGCTCCCATTCGGAGTTGCCGATCTCGATGGCGACCGGGGAGCCGAGGGTCCGCCCGTGGCGGATGCCGGTCAGCAGCTGGAGCTCGTCCTGCTCGAAGCGCATGCGGGGACCGCGGCCGAAGCCCAGCCGACGACGGGCCAGCTCGGCCTGGAGGTCGGCCTCCACGATCGGCAGCCCGGCGGGCAGCCCCTCGATGACGACGACGAGGGCCTTGCCGTGGGACTCACCAGCGGTCAGGTACCGGAGCACCCGCCCACGATACGGGCCGGTTCGAGCCAGGAGCCGGGTCTTACGGGCTCAGCCGACACGGAGCCGAGCCGCCAGGCGAAGCGACCAGACAAGCACAGCGTTCCATCTGGTCTCAGCCGACACGGAGCCGAGCCGCCAGGCGAGGCGACCAGACAAGCACAGCGTCGCTATTCGCCGAGCGCAGCGAGGCGAACCGCATTCACCTGACGAGGACGGATCGTTCCATCTGGTCTCAGCCGACCAGCGCGTCGCTGAACTGGACGGCCAGGAGGCAGCCCAGCGCCAGCGCGGGGCCGAAGGGGAACTCGGCCCGACGGCCCCGTACGAGGGCGAAGCCGAGACCGGCCACGACACCCAGGCCACTGCCCAGCACCAGGGCCCACATGATCAGGCCCAGGACCTGGAACGGGTCGGGGTAGATCCAGCCGAGGTAGAGGCCCATGAGCAGCGCCAGCTTCACGTCACCGAAGCCCATGCCCTTCGGGTAGATCAGGTGGGGCACCAGCAGGAGCACGAAGTAGGCGATCGACCCGATGAAGGCGTTGCGCACGAACACGGCGTCGAAGCTCTCGATGAGCGAGACGAAGATGATCAGGGCGGCCGACATGGCCAGGGCCGGGAAGACGATCCGGTCGGGGATGCGGAAGTGCTCGAGGTCGATCATCGCCACGACCAGGAGCACGGCGGCCAGGAGCAGGAACGGCACCAGAACCGCACTGGCCCCCCAACGGAGCCCGGCGAGGACGAACAGGACCGGGGCGAGGACCTGTACCGCCCGCTCGCGGACGATCGGGGTGATCGGTGACTCCTCGTCGCTGACGTAGCCCACGGTGGCCATGGCCGGCACGCGCACGATCAGGCGGAGCAGGAAGGGACTCACGAGCACGCCGAGGAGAGCGGCTCCGACCACGATGGCGGCGTCCATCGGGCGAATGTAGGGCTAGGACTTGACCGAAGCGAGGAACCGGAGCAGCAGCTCCCGGTCGATGGGCTCGTCACCCTCCCGGGCCACGACCGCCAGGGCCGCCTCCCGCTCCTCATCCGTGGTGGCCTTGGCCGCCGCGGCCACGGCCCGGGCCGCAGCCGGGCTCAGGTTCGACAGCTGACGGGCCACCTCGGCGGCATCGTTGCTGGCACCGAGGATCGGGCTGGCCTCCGCGGGCTCCGGCGCCGGCGGGACCTCGTCCAGTGCCGGGGGGAACCCACCGTCGGTCTCGACACCCGAGAAGTCACCGAGGGCGTCGTACTCCGTCGTGCCGTTGGCCAACGAGCCGTCGCCGTTCAGCGGGGCGTCCACGGCCGAGCTCTCGAAGATCGCCGGGTCGCTCAGGCCGAAGCCGGCGGCGAACTCATCGAGCTGGGCCCGGGCGGCATTGGTCTCCTCGTCCGGGATCGAGAGCACGGGCTCGGTCCCGATGAACACGGGCGGGACATCGGCAGGCTCGGTCCCGAACGCGGGCTCGGCCAGAACAGGCGGCTCGGGGACGGGCTCGGCGAAGACGACGGGCTCGGCAATGGGATCTTCGGCGTCCGTGGTGTCGAGGTCGATGACGCCCAATTCGATCAGGTCCTTGACCGCCCGGCTCACGGGCAGCTCGCCGAGGTCCATGACGTCGCCCAGCGTCGCCACCGTGACCCCGCCGCTGATGGCCGCGATGAGGCGCCACCGCTGCTTGTCCAGGACGACATCGGCGCGGGTGAGCTCCCGCCGAAGGGTCACCTTGGCCCGCGTGGTCGGGACGACGACCTCGATCTCACGCCACTCGGCCAGCTGGGCCTCGGCGTCGACCAGGATCCCGTCGAGCTCGGTCGGCTCCCCCGCGGGGTTGGCCAGCTCGTCGCTGGCGAACGTGAAGGCGCCGTCCTCGAAGCGGAGCAGCTCGAACATGGCCTCGGACAGGCTCTCGGCCCGGGGGGCGTGGTCGACCGTGATGGTCGTCACCTTGCCCTCGTCGACCCATACGCGGCCTGAACCGCGGCTGCCCTCGAGTCGGAGCACGCCAGTCTTACCGCCGGCTGCCAGCAGCCGGACGACCTCGGTGAGCTCGAACGTGTCGATCGTGCCCTGTAGCGCCACGGAACTTCCTCCAGATGGATCTGTGCTCCTTCACCATCGGCCGGTGCCCGCCTGGAGTTCAGGTTTTCGCGCGTTATTGCCTCGCGGGCGGCTCGGTCCATCTCCGGCACCGGGGCTTCGAGGCCCGTCCAGAGGGTGAAGGCATGGGCGGCCTGGTGCACGAGCATCCCCACGCCGTCCACGGTGCGGGCGCCCGCCGTCCGGGCTGCCGCCAGCAGGCCGGTCTCGACGGGCTCGTACACGAGATCGACCACGACGTGACCCTCCCGCAGGAGGGAAGGATCCAGGGGCAGGACGGCGTCGGCCGCGGGAGTGCCCATGCCCACCGAGGTGGCGTTGACCACGACGTCGTAGTCCGGGGCGTCGGACGCATCGGCCAGGCGGGCGTCCCGGCCGCCCAGCAAGACGGTGGCCTCCGCCCGTTCGACGGACCGGTTGGCGATGCCGACCTCGGCCACCCCCGCCTCGACCAGGGCGCGGACGACCGCCCGCGCCGCCCCACCAGCCCCGAGCACCAGCACGCGGGTGCCCACGAGATCCACCGAGGCCGCCGTGAGGGCGTCGACGAACCCAGGCCCGTCGGTGTTGGTGCCCATGAGGCGATCACCGTCCCGCACGACGCAGTTCACCGCGCCCAGCGCCGCGGCGTCGTGACGCACGCCGTCCAGGTGCGCCATCACCGCCACCTTGTGGGGCATGGTCACCGACAACCCGAGGAGGTCGAACGCCCGCGCGCCGGCGATGGCCGCCCCGAGGTCGGCGGGCACGACCGGCAGGGCCACGAACACGCTGTCGACGCCCGTCGCCGCGAAGGCGGCGTTGTGGATGGTGGGCGAGAGCGAATGGCCGACGGGATCGCCGATGACCGCGGCGACCCGAGTCGCCCCGCCCACGCTCAACAGAGCCCGGCCGCCTGGCACTGCGCCTTCGCCTCGAGGAACTCGGCGTAGGTGTTGGTGAAGGTGTGGTGCCCGGCCTCGTCGGACAACACGTAGTAGCGCCACTCCCCCGCCGCCGGGGCCACGGCCGCCTCCAGCGAGGCACGGCCGGGCACGGCGATCGGCGTCGGGGGCAGGCCCGCCACTTCGCGCAGGTTGTAGGGCGAGTCGGTGGCCAGCTCGCTCTGGAGGGTGGCCGGGTGCCCGAGGGCGTAGTTGAGCGAGGCGTCGATGCCGAGGACCATGCCGTCGGCCAGGCGGTTGTAGATGACCCGGGCCATCTTCGGCCGCTCTTCGGGCACGCGGGCCTCCCGCTCGATGAGCGAGGCGACGATGATCGCCTGGTACGGCGTGATGTTCACGGCGCCATCGGTGGCCTGGCTGATCCGGCTGGTGGCGTCGCCGATGCCCGCCTCACCGGCGATCTCGTCGAAGCGGCGGACCATGTCGGTCAGCAGCACGTTGACCCCCTGGTCCTGCTCCACCCGATAGGTGTCCGGAAAGAGCAGGCCCTCGAGGTTGCCCGTCTCCGGTGGCTGGAACTGTGACCGCAACCTCCCACTCAGCAGGATCTGCATGATCCGCTGCTCGTCGAACCGAGGGATGCCGTGGCCCGGGTCGACGATGCGGTGGACGACCGTGCCCGGTGCGGGTAGGCCGGCGCCGGCGAACACGGTGTAGCCCTCCGGCACCGTCACCTGGTCGTAGGGGATCTCCCCCGGCCCGGCATCGAGGACGGCGATGGCCTCGTCGAAGGACGAGTTCTCCCGCAGCACGTACCGACCGGCCAGCCAGTTCCCGGCGTCCTTCACCTTCACGTAGGCGGTGAAGATGGTGGCGTCGGTGATGACCGCGGCCTGCTCCAGGAGATCGGCGATGTCGCCCGTGCCGGTCCCCTCGGGGATGATCAGCTCGACCTCGTCGCCCGGACTCCCGGGTGGGTTGATCTGTCGGGAGACGTAGAACCCGGCGCCGCCGACCAGGAGCACGGCCAGGAGGGCGCAGGTGGCCAGCACGGTGGGCCACCGGCGGTGCCGCCGGGGACCGGCGAGGGCTCGCTCCTCGCGCCGCGTGAGGGGCTCGTCCCCGCGGGGCACCTCCTCGGCGTCATCGCCGTCGACGACGTCGAAGTCCGGCCGGTCCTGGAACATCGTGGGCGGCTGGGGGGCGTCAGGGGTGTCCGTCATCGTCCTCGGGGGCTGCGGCGGAGCGGGCGTCGAGCCAGGCCTGCAAGAGGACGGACGCCGCCACCTGATCGATCACTTGCCGACGGCGGCGGCCCGTCACCCCCTGCTCGCGCAGCACCCGCTCAGCGGTCACGGTGGTGAGCCGTTCATCGTAGGTCTCCACCGGTACGGAGAGCACGGCGGCCAGTCGCCCGACCTCAGCCAGGGCCTTCTCGGCCGCGGGGCCGATCGAGCCGTCCAGGGAGAGCGGAAGGCCCACCACGACGCACTCGGCCTCGGCCTCGGCCACGAGGTCGGCGATGCGGCGATGGTCCTGGGGCTCGTCGCCGCAGCGCTCGACCTTGGTCCACGGGGTGGCAAGGGTGCCGCCGCTGTCGGAGAGGGCGATGCCGATGCGGGCGTCGCCGAGATCGACGCCGACGGCCCTCACGACAACCCGGCGGCGTCCCGGGCCTGGTCGAGGGCGTCGTCGATCTTCGCCGGGTCCCGGCCGCCGGCCACGGCGAGATCCGGGGCCTTGCCCCCTCCTCCGCCGACGGTCTTGGCCGCGTCGGCGATGAGCTCACCCGCGTTCAGCCCGCTGTCGGGCGTGACCGCGGCGACCAGGCCGACGCCGCCACCGTCGGGCTCGCCGATGATGACCACCGCCCGGACGCTGTCGCGGTCCCGGACGGCCACCGCGAGGTCGCGCAGGCCGTCTCGGTCCAGACCGTCGACCCGGGCTACGACGACCCCGTCGACCGCCGATGTGGCCAGCGCGCCGGCCCGGCCCGTGGCCGTCTGGCGCCTGAGGGCCTTGACCTCGTCCCGCAGGGCCTTGAGCTCCTCCAGGCGCTTGTCGATGCCGGTGACCAGCTCGTCGGGGGCGACCCCCAGGCGGTCAGCGGCCCCGGACAGCAGGTCCTCGTCCCGGCGCAGGCGCTCGACCGTGCCCAGCCCGGTCACCGCTTCGATGCGGCGCAGGTTCGAGCCGATCGAGCCCTCGGACACGATCTTCACCGGCCCGATCTGCCCGAGCGCGGTGACGTGGGTGCCACCGCAGAACTCGGTTGAGTGGGGGCCGGCCTCGAGGACGCGCACGCGGTCGCCGTACTTGTCGCCGAAGAACGCGATCGCGCCGAGGGCCTCGGCCGCCGCTTTGTCCATCTCGGTGTGCTTCACCTCTGCGTCCGTGAGGATCTCCCGGTTGGCCAGGTCCTCGATGGCGGCGATCTGGTCGGCGGAGACTGGCTCGAAGTGGCTGAAGTCGAAACGCAGCCGGTCCGGCGCGACGAGCGAGCCCTGCTGCTTGACGTGGTCACCGAGGACCTCGCGGAGCGCCCAGTGGAGGATGTGGGTCCCGGTGTGGTTGCGGCGGATGGCATCGCGGCGCTCGACGTCGATCGCCGCGTGAGCCACCTGCCCGACCTCGATCTCACCGTCGACCGACGCGTGGTGGAACACGACCCCGGGGGGGCCGTAGGTCGTGTCCGTCACCTGCGCCCGTCCGGTTCCGGTGGTGATCGAGCCGGTGTCCCCCACCTGGCCACCGGACTCCGCGTAGAACGGCGTCTCGGCCAGCACGATGATGGCGTCGCCCTCGTTGTCGACGACGGCGAGCACCGGCGAATCGATCTCGTTGCGCTCGCGGCCGACGAAGTCGGTCTCGGGGAGGTCGAGGTCGAGGACCCCAGCCGATCCCTGCACCTTGCGCTGGTTGGCCTTGGCTCGCTGGCGCTGCTCGGCCATGGCCACGTCGAACCCGGCCTGGTCGACCTGGACATCCTGTTCGGCCACGATCTCCTGGGTCACCTCCAGGGGGAACCCGTAGGTGTCGTGGAGCTGGAAGGCGACGTCGCCGGACAGGGCCTGCCCGGGCTCGAGCTTGTCGAGGGCGGTGTCGAGGATGGCGGACCCCGTGCGCAGCGTCTCCCGGAAGCGGGTCTCCTCCCGCTCGATCGTCTGGCGCACGACGGCGTGGCTGTCGACCAGCTCGGGGTAGTCCCCGGCCATGATGGCCACGACCTCGTCCACCAGGACGGGCGTGATCACCTCATCCACGCCGAGCAGGTAGGCGTGGCGTACGGCTCGGCGGATGATGCGGCGCAGGACGTAGCCCCGCTCCTCGTTGCTGGGGATGACGCCGTCGTTGACCAGGAACGTCATCGCCCGGGCGTGGTCCGCCAGGATGCGCAGCGAGACGTCCGTGCGCTCCTCGGCGCCGTAGGCCACGCCGGTGAGCTCGCTGGCCTTGGCGATCAGGAGCCGGAACTCGTCGGTGTGGAAGATGGAGTCCTCGTGCTGCAGCACGGTGAGGATGCGCTCGAGGCCGGCACCGGTGTCGATGCTCGGCTTGGGCAGCGGCTGGCGGGTGCCGTCGGCGTGCTGGTCGTACTGCATGAACACGAGGTTCCAGATCTCGACGAAGCGCTCCGCGCCACCGTGGGCGGGGCCGCCGGCTTCGCCGTATCCGTCGCCCATGTCCCAGAAGATCTCCGAGCTGGGCCCGCACGGGCCGGTGTCGGCCATCTGCCAGAAGTTGTCCTCGTCCAGGCGCTGGATGCGCTCGATGGGCAGCCCGACGACGTCATGCCAGATGGCCTCGGCCTCGTCGTCGCTGGTGTGAACCGTGACCCAGAGGCGCTCGGGGTCGAGGCCGAGGACCTCGGTGACGAACTCCCACGCCAGCGGGATGGCCCGCTCCTTGAAGTAGTCGCCGAAGCTGAAGTTCCCCAGCATCTCGAAGAAGGTCAGGTGGCGCTTCGTGCGCCCGATCTCGTCGAGGTCGTTGTGCTTGCCGCCGGCCCGCACGCACTTCTGCACCGACACGGCCCGCGGCCACGGAGCCGGTTCCTCCCCCACGAAGTACGGCTTGAAGGGCACCATGCCGGCCACGGTGAACAGGACCGTCTTGTCGTGCGGGATGAGGCTGGCCGAGGGCACGACCGTGTGGTCCCGCTCCTCGAAGAAGCCGGTGAAGGCCTTGCGCAGCTGGTTGGCGTCCATGGTCCGCCCCAGCCTACGGGCGGGGCCCAACCCGACCGATCAGGTATCGGCGCCGGTGCGGGCCTGGAGCTGCTCGTTCAGCTCCGCCTCCCGCTGGCTCATGGCGGTCCGACCCTCGGCCACGGCCTTCCGCAGGTCGACACCAAGGGCCCGGATGGCGTCGGCCAGGTCGGTCGCCATCCGTTCCGGTCGGAGGCGATCCGCTCGGCGGCGCAGGGAGCGCTGGGTGCGCAACACGGCCAGCACCCCGACGGTGATCCCGAGGGTGAGCCAGAACAGTCGCTTCATCACCTCGGATGCCTCCGTACGCCCCGGAACCGGCGGTAGGCCTGGTTGGCGCCCGTGGCCAGGGCCAGGCCCTTGACCACCGGCGTGCCCACGGTGAGGTACGCCAGCTTGGAGGCCGAGTCCATCGTCCCGGTCACCGACTCGGCCGCCCCGAGGACGTTGTCGATGCGGGCCAACTCGGCGTTCGTGCTCCGGACGGCCTCGTGCAGCTCCTCCACCACCGCCACGCTCTCCAACCGCAGGGCCTCGACGGTGGCCCGCAGGTCCCGGACGGTGCGCAGCAGGGCGACCACCACCACGAGGAGCACGGTGAGGGTGATCCCGGCGGCGACGGCGACGACCAGTGCCGCGACCTCACTGCCGCTCATGGGCCCTCCTCGTCGGTCGGGGGATTCCTGCGTTCGGCCATCCGCTCGGCCACGCGACGCTCCGCGCCGTGGGTCGAGGGCTCGTAGTAACGCCGACCCGCGAGGCCAGGGGGCCGGTACTCCTGGTCGACCCAGCCCCGGGGATCATCGTGAGGGTAGTCGTAGCCCTCGCCGTGGCCCAGGGATGCCGCGCCCCGGTAGCCGGTGCCACGGAGGTGGAGGGGGACCTCACCCCGGGGCTGGTCCTGCACGTCGGCCAGAGCCTTGCCGAGAGCGGCGTAGGAGCGGTTCGACTTGGGGGCGGCCGCCAGGTACACGGTGGCGTGGGCCAGGGCGATGCGGGCCTCGGGCAGGCCCACGAACTCGACGGCTTGGGCCGCGGCGTTGGCCACCACCAGGCCCATCGAGTCGGCCAAGCCGATGTCCTCGGAGGCGGAGATGACCAGGCGGCGGGCGATGAAGCGGGCGTCTTCGCCCGACTCGAGCATCAGGGCCAGCCAGTAGAGCGCGGCATCGGGGTCCGAGCCGCGGATGCTCTTGATGAAGGCGCTGATGACGTCGTAGTGCTCGTCCTCGCCGTAGCGCAGGGCTTTGGCGTTGAGGGCGGCCTCGACGTGGGCCAGGCCGACCTCGGCGTCACCGTCGCCGGGCTCGGCATCGGCCAAGGCCACGGCCACTTCGAGCGCGGTGAGGACCTGACGGCCGTCGCCGCCGACCTGGGCCACGAGGTGGTCGATGGCCTCCTCGTCGGCCGTGGCCTGTTCCTCGACGAGCCCGCGCTCGATCAGAGTGCGCACAGCCTCGGGACCCAGCGGTTCGAGGCGGAACAACGTCGACCGGGACAGGAGCGGGGGGTTGACCTCGAAGTAGGGGTTCTCGGTGGTCGCCCCGATGAGCACGAGCAGCCCGTCCTCCACCCCGGGCAGCAGGGCGTCCTGTTGGGCCTTGTTGAAGCGGTGGACCTCGTCGAGGAAGAGGATGGTCCGCTGGTCCCGCTCACCGAGGCGCTGGCGGGCCTTGGCCAGGATCTCCCGCACGTCCTTCACGCTGGCCGACACCGCCGAGAGAGCTTCGAAGGCGGCCGTGGTCGTGCCCGCGATGAGCCGGGCCAGCGTGGTCTTGCCCGTCCCCGGCGGCCCCCAGAGGATGACCGAGCTCAGGCGATCCCCTTCGATGAGCGTGCGCAGCGGCATCCCCGGCCCGAGCAGGTGCTCCTGGCCGACCACCTCCTCCAACCGGGCCGGGCGCAGGCGAGCGGCAAGCGGCGCCCGCCGCTGAAGCCGTTCGTCGGCCGCGGAGGCGAAGAGGTCGTCGGCCATGTCCATGGCCGAGGCTAATGGCGCCCGTTCTCTCGCCACAGGCCCTCACGATTCAGCACGTACCTGCCGACAGGAACGTCATGCCGCCCGTTCTGGCTGTCCTCTTCTGGGCCTGGCTCCTGGTGTCCGTCGTCATCATCGTGCGTCGCCGTGTGACCAAGCGCGCCGCCGCTCGAACCGACGTCGACCAGGACCTCGGGGCCCCCGCCGACCTCGACGTCACCGACGCCGCCGAACCCGCGCCGGAGGCTGCGCCGATCGAGGCCCTGGCGCACGCCTCGGCCGGCGCCGACCCGACGGTCCCGTTCATGCCGAGCGTCCCGACGTCGACCTTCGCCGCCGAGGCCTCGATGGCCCCGACGCCGTCACCCGATTTCGACGCCCCGGAGGCCGGGGCGACGGATCGGCCCGTCCCCCGCAGCGCCCCCGCGGCCGGCGTGGCCGACGCCCTGGCCGGCATCCAGATGCCCTGTGACCTGGTGCCGCTCGTGCTCGACCGGCTGGCGAATGACCGGATCACCCTCTCCACGACCGGCTACCCCGCCGAGGCCGTGGGCACCGCCCTGGCCGACGAGGTCGAGCGGCTGGGCTACGCCCTACGCCCGATGAGCGACCACGAGCTGCTGGCCACCCGCGGCTCCACCGGGCTCCGCCTGACCATTCGCCCACCGGACGCCGACGGCCGCCACTTCGAGCACCCCACCGCCCGCGAAGACAGCGTCGTCGTGGAGATCGCCGTGCTCTGAGTCGGATCAGGCCTTCGGAGGAAGGATCCGCAGGCCGAGCTCGGCGAGGTGCCGGTCGGCGATGGTCGACGGTGCGCCGGTGAGCGGATCGGCGCCGGACTGGGTCTTGGGAAAGGCGATGACCTCCCGGATGTTCTCCTCGCCTGCGAGGATCGCGGCCAGCCGGTCGATGCCGAAGGCGAAGCCGGCGTGGGGCGGTGCCCCGAACCGGAAAGCCTCCAGCAGGAAGCCGAACCGCTCGTTCGCGGTCGCCTCGTCGATGCCGAGCAGCACGAAGATGCGGCGCTGCACGTCGGGCTGGTGGATCCGGACGCTGCCCGAGCCGAGCTCCCAACCGTTGAGCGTGAGGTCGTAGGCCTGGGCCCGCACATCGAGCAGGGCCTCGCCCCCCGCATCCAGCAGGTCCAGGTCATCGGGGTGGGGCATCGTGAACGGGTGGTGGGCCGAGATCGGCAGTCCGTCGTCGCCCAGGGCCTCGAACAGCGGGAAGTCCACGACCCAGAGGAAGTTCAGGCCCCCCTCGTTGACGGGGAGCCCGCCCAGCTGGGTTCGCAGGATCCCGAGGACATGACGGACCTGACGACGCTCGTCGGCCACCAGCAGCAGGAGGTCCCCGGCCTCGCCGTCCATGGCCCCGACGATCCCGGCGATCTCGGTGTCGCTCAGGAACTTGGCCACCGGAGAGGTGACCTCGGTCGGTCCGTCCACCTTCATCCACACGAGGCCCTTGGCCCCGACGGACTGCGCCATCTCGACGAGGGCGTCGAGCTCGCGGCGGGTCTTCTCGGCCCCGCCGGGCAACCGGATGCCCTTGACGCACGGCGACTGGAAGGCCTTGAACTCGGTAGCCGCGAACACCTCCGTCAGCTCGACCAGCTCCATGCCGAACCGGAGGTCCGGCTTGTCGCTGCCGAAGCGCTCCATGGCGTCGTGCCAGGTGATCGACCCGAAGGTCGGCGGGGGCTCGCCGGTGACGGCCTCGACCGCGGCCGAAACGGCGACCTCGGTGAAGGCCCGCACGTCAGCCTCGCCCACGAAGCTGGCCTCGAGGTCGAGCTGGGTGAACTCGAACTGGCGGTCGGCGCGGAGGTCCTCGTCCCGCATGCAGCGGGCCACCTGGAAGTAGCGCTCCATCCCCCCGACCATGCAGAGCTGCTTGAAGAGCTGGGGGCTCTGGGGCAGGGCGAAGAACTCGCCGGGGTGCAGACGGGACGGCACCACGAAGTCCCGGGCGCCCTCCGGTGTCGAGGCGATGAGCATCGGTGTCTCGACCTCGGTGAAGCCCTGCCCGGCCATGGCGTTGCGCAGGGCCAGGTTCACCTTGGCCCGCACGCCCAGGTTGGTCTGCAGCCGGGAACGACGGAGGTCCAGGTAGCGGTGCCGCAACCGGAGCGACTCGTCGGCGTCGATGCGGTCGCTGATCGGGAAGGGCAGGGCGTCGGCAGTGGCCAGGACCTCGACCGTGCAGTCGCCCACCTCGACCTCGCCGGTGGCCAGGTCGGGGTTGCTCGTGCCCTCCGGCCGGTGGCGCACCGTGCCCGACACCTTGACCACGTACTCGCTGCGGAGGTCGTCGGCGCCCGGTACGACGCACTGGATCACCCCGGTGCGGTCCCGGACGTCGACGAAGGCCAGGTGCTCGCCGTGCTCGCGCCGCGTGGCGACCCAACCGCAGATCTCGACCTCCCGTCCCTCGTCGGCGGTCGTCAGCTGGCCACACCAGTCGGTGCGCATGCCATACCTCACGGCGCCGCCTGCGCGGCTCCTGCTGCCTACGGCAGCTTCCGGCGTCGTCATCAGTGCTGCTCCGCTGCCGACTCCGCAGCCTTGCCACTGCGCGCGGTCTTGATCGTGTCCACGACGTCGTTCATGCTCACCTGCTCCTGGGGGCGGTCGGAGCGCAGGTCGCGCAGTGTGACCACGCCGGCCGCCGCCTCGTCCTCGCCCACGATGGCAGCGAATCGGGCCTCGCTGCGATCGGCCGCCTTCATCTGAGCCTTCATCGACCGGCCGTCGAAGCCGCGGTCGGCCCCGAGGCCGGCTCGGCGCAAGGTGTTGGTCAGGTCACGGGCCACGTCGCCGCCGGTCACGTCGACCACGAAGACGTCGACGGCCGAGTCAGGGACGGGCCAGGCCTCTTCGGCATCGGCAGCCAGCAGGATGCGCTCCACGCCCAGCCCGAAGCCGATGCCCGGGGTGGAAGGCCCGCCCAGAGCTTCGGCCAGGCCGTCGTAGCGTCCGCCGCCGCCGACGGCGTTCTGCGCCGAATCCAGGGCCTCCGCCTGCAGCTCGAAGGTCGTGCGCGTGTAGTAGTCGAGGCCCCGGACCAACCGGGGCTCGATCGAGAACGGGATGCCCAGCGCCTCGAGGCCGGCCTGGACCCGGTCGAAGTGGGCGGCGGCGGCCTCCGAGAGGTGCTCGGTGGGGCCGGGGGCATCGGCCACCACCGCGGCGGTGGCGGACCGCTTGGAGTCGAGGACCCGCAGCGGGTGGTGCTCGACCTTGTCGCGGTCCTCCTCGGCGAGACGTTCGAGGTGCTCCCGGAAGTACCCCTGGAGGACGCCGGCGTAACGGACCCGGTCCGCGGGCTCGCCCATGGAGTTGACCAGCAGCTTCACCCGGCGCAGGCCGATGTCGGCGAGGAAGTCCCAGGCCAGGGCCATGACTTCGACGTCCACGTCGGCGTCCACCGAGCCGAGGACCTCGACACCCAGCTGGTGGTGCTGGCGGTAGCGCCCGGCCTGCGGGCGCTCGTAGCGGAACGTCGGGGCGGCGTACCAGACCTTCCAGGGGTCGGTCGGGTGGTGCTCGAGGTACGCCCGTACGACCGGGGCGGTGCCCTCGGGGCGCAGGGCGATGTGCCGGCCGCCCTTGTCCTCGAAGTCGTACATCTCCTTGGTGACGATGTCGGTGCCCTCACCCACCCGCTCGAAGACCGCGAGGTCCTCGAAGGTCGGGCTCTGGAGGAGGCCGAACCCGGCCCGCCCGGCGGCACCGGCGAAGGCGGCCACCAGGGCTTCCCACCGTCGTGACTCGGGCGGCAGCGTGTCGCGCGTGCCCACAGGGGCCTTGAAGGTCGACGCCACGGCTAGTTGGCGGAGCCGGGCAGGACGCGGTAGGCGTCGAACACGCAGTCGATGCTCTTGAGCGAGCTGACCAGCGAGTCGAGCTGGGTCGGGTCGCCCAACTCCACGTCGAACTGCATGCGGCACATCCGGTCGCCCCCGGTGCGCGTCTCGGAGTGGAGGATGTTCAGCCGGTGGTCGGACAGCGCGGCGGACACGTCCCGCAGCAGCCACTCGCGGTCCAGGGCCTCGACGACCAGTGAGGCCACGAAGGTGCCTTGGTTGTCGGCGTCCCACTCGACGTCGATGACCCGTTCGGTCTGCTCCCGGACCAGGGCCACGGCGTTCGTGCAGTCGGTCCGGTGCACGGTCACCCCCCGGCCCCGGGTGATGAAGCCCATGATCTCGTCGCCCGGCACCGGCGTGCAGCAGCGGGACAGCCGGACCAGCATCTGCTCCTGGCCCTCGACGTGCACGCGGGCGGGCTGGCTGGCCGAGCGCCGGGGGCGCCGGGGCGTCGCCAGCCCCGTCGACAGCTGCTGCTCGCTGTCCGGGTCGCTGCCCGACAGCATCCGGGCGATCCGGGTGGCCACCGACTGGGCCGAGACGTGGCGCTCCCCGACCGCGGCGAAGAGGGCGTCGAGGTCGGCGTAGTTGAGGTCCTCGGCCACACCCTCCAGGACGTCAGAGCCCATGGGCAGGCCATCGTGCCGCATCGCCTTGATGACCTCGTCACGGCCCTGTTCGATGGCGTCGCCCCGTCGCTCGCGGGAGAACCACTGCCGGATCCGGTTCTGGGCCCGAGGCGTGACCACGATGTTCAGCCAGTCCCGGGACGGACCCGGGTTCTCGACCTTGGAGGCGATGATCTCGACGGTCGCCCCTGACTTCAGCGGGGAGTCCAGGGGCACCAGGCGACCGTCGATCCGGGCACCGATGCAGGCGTGGCCCACCTCGGTGTGGATGGCGTAGGCGAAGTCGAGGGGGGTGGCGCCATCCGGCAGGATGATCACGTCCCCCTTGGGCGTGAACACGTAGACCTCGTTGTCCTCGAGGTCGCCCTTGAGGTTGGCCATGAACTGGGTCGGGTCGGTCGTCTCGGTCTGCCAGTCGAGGATCTTGTTCAGCCAGACGATGTCGTCGGCCGGAGACTTCTCCTTGTAGGCCCAGTGGGCGGCGACGCCCAGCTCGGCCCGCTGGTGCATCTCCTGGGTGCGGATCTGGAACTCGACGGCCTTGCCGCCGGGCCCCATGACCGTGGTGTGCAGCGACTGGTAGAGGTTGAACTTGGGCAGGGCGATGTAGTCCTTGAAGCGCCCGGGCACCGGCTGCCACATGCCGTGGATGCAGCCGAGGGCGGCGTAGCAGTCCTTCACCGAGGCCACGATGACCCGGATGCCGACCAGGTCGAGGATGTCATCGAAGGGGCGACCCCGGACCATCTTCTCGTAGATGCTCCAGAGGTGCTTCGGCCGGCCCGTCACGTCGGCCTTGACCCGGACCTCGGCCAGGCGGTCGGTGACCTCGCCCTCCACCTGGGTCAGGTAGAGGTCCCGCTCGGGGGCCCGGGCGTCGACCAGGTGGTCGACCTCGGCGAAGCGCTTCGGGTGCAGGGCGGCGAACGCCAGGTCCTCCAGCTGCTGCTTGACCTCCTGTACGCCGAGGCGATGGGCCAGCGGGGCGTAGATGTCCAGGGTCTCCTGGGCGATGCGCAACTGCTTGTCGGTCGGCATCGCCGCCAGCGTGCGCATGTTGTGCAGGCGGTCGGCCAGCTTGACCATGAGGACCCGGAGGTCGTCGGCCATGGCCACCAGCATCTTGCGCATGGTGGCGGCCTGCTGGGCCTCCCGGGACTCGAACTCCAGCCGCTCCAGCTTGGTCACGCCGTCGACGATGGCCGCCACCTCGGGACCGAACTCCTCTTCCAGCTCCTCGAGCGCGACGCGGGTGTCCTCCACGGCGTCGTGGAGGAGGGCGGCGGCGATGGTGGTGTCGTCGAGGCCGAGATCGGCGGTGACCTTGGCCACGGCGATCGGATGGGAGATGTACGGATCGCCCGACTTGCGCTGCTGGCCCTCGTGGGCCGCCGCCGCCCGTCGGTAAGCCCGCACGACCAGGTCACTGGCCGCCCGCGGGTGGTGCTCGCGGAAGGCCTCGACGACGGCGGCCACCTCCTCGTCCGGGGTCAGCTCGCTGCGTCGCCAGGGCAGGACGCGGTCGACGGTGGAAGGCATCGGTCAGTACGTCAGGAGGGTCCGCACGTGGACCTCCCCCAGCTTGCTGCGCCCGGCGAGCGCATCCAGTTCGATCAGGAAGCCATAGCCGGCGAGACGGCCGCCCAGGCGCTCGACCAGTCGCCCCACCGCCGCCGCCGTGCCGCCGGTCGCCAACACGTCGTCGATGACCAGGCAGGAGTCTCCCGTCCCCAGGGCGTCGACGTGCAGTTCCAAGGTGTCGTCGCCGTACTCCAGTTGGTAGCTCTCGGTGTGGGTGTCGTGGGGCAGCTTGCCCGACTTGCGCACCGGGACCAGGGCGGCGCCGAGGCGGTAGGCGACCGGGGCCGCGAGCAGGAAGCCGCGGGCCTCGATGCCCAGGACCCGGTCGATGGTCTCGCCGGCGAACTCGTCGGCCAGGGCGTCGACCACAAAGCGGAACGCGTCGACGTCGCCCAGCAGCGGGGTGATGTCGCGGAAGATGATGCCCGGCTCGGGGAAGTCGGGGATGTCGCGCACGAGCCCGGTGAGCCACGATGCGTCGGTCATCTGACGAATCTACCGCCGCCGCCCCACCGTTCTCGGGGAGCTATTTGCGCTTCTTGGTCTTGCGGGGGCGGGGCGGGATGGCACCGACGGGAGCGGCCGGGGTCGCCGGACGCCGGGGGGCGCCCCGCCGGGCCGGACGGGCTGTCGATCCACCGTCGCCCGCAGCGGCCACTGCCACCGGAGCCTCGCCGGTGTAGACGAACTTGGGCTCCCGCTCCTTCAGCCACGACACGATCGGCGCGGCGACGAAGAGCGACGAGTAGGCCCCCGAGGTGAGCCCGACCAACAGGGCGAGGCCGAACTCCTGGAGGGTCTTCGCCCCGAGCAGGAGCGCACCGAAGATCAGCATCGAGATGATCGGCAGGATCGTGGCCACCGTCGTGTTCACGGACCGCATCAAGGTCTGGTTCAACGTCCGGTTCATGATCACCCGGTACGGCGTCTTGGCCACCGTGCGGGCACTGTTCTCCAAGGCGCGGTCGAACACCACGATCGTGTCGTAGAGCGAGTAGCCGAGGATGGTCAGGAACGAGATCAGGGTCGCCGGCGTGACCTCGATCTGGAGGATGGAGTACACGCCCACGCTCAAGAGCAGGTCGTGGGCCATCGACACCAGGGCGCCCACGGCCATCTTCCACTCCAGCCGGAAGCTGATGTACAGCGTGATGGCGATGAAGAAGTAGACGAGGGCGCGCTGGGCCTGCCGGGAGATCTCGTCGCCCCATGACGGCCCGACGGTGGTGACCGCCACGTCGGAGGTGGGGATCTCGGCCAGGTCGGCCAGGTCGGTGGTGACCTCGCTGCTGGCCTCGACCTCGTCGACGTCGGCCTGGACCCGCAGGATCTTGGTCCCGTCGGCGTTCACCGCCAGCTGGATCTTGGCGTCGCCGAGGCCCAGGCCCTCCATCACGCCGCGAGCGTCTTCGACCGAGACGTCGGTGACCGGGACCTCCCAGACGCTGCCGCCCTTGAAGTCGATGCCCAGGTTCAGGCCCCGGGTGAAGAGGCTGATGATGGAGATGACCGACACCAGGACGGCGATGACCAGGCCGCGCTTGAAGAGCCGGGTGAAGTCGAAGTCGTTGGTGCACTGGTAGAGGGACCGCAGGTTCGCCCGCAGGCCGGACCGTTCCGGCTCCGCGGCGCCGTCGTCGGTGGCGTCCGTGTCGTCCATGTCGTTGCTCATGATCCCGCTTCCACGTTGGGCATGCCCAGCGCGGAGTAGTTGTTCCGGAAGCGGGGGCTACGGGCCAGGATCAGCACGGCCGGCCGGATGAAGAACCAGGTGGCGATCAGGTCCACCACCGTGGAGATGCCGAGGAGCAGGGCGAAGCCCCGCACCGGACCGACCGAGAGGAAGTACAGGAGGAAGGCGCCGATCAGGGAGGCCAGGTCGGCCTTGATGATCGTGGTGAACGACGACCCGAACGACCGGTCGACCGTGCTGCGGAAGGTCCGGCCGTTGCGGACGTCCTCTTTCAGGTGCTCGTAGAAGACGACGTTGGAGTCGACCGAGATGCCGATGGACACGATCAGGCCGGTGACCCCGGCCAGGGTCAGGGCCAGGCCCCGGGACTCGCCCAGGTAGGAGATGAGGACCCAGACCAGGGCGAACTCCAGGGTGAGGCTGGCCACGGCGACGACGCCCAGCAGGCGGTAGTACCCCACCATGAAGATCACGGTCAGGCCCAGGCCGATGATGCCGGCGATGAGCCCGGCCCGCAGGGAGTCCTCGCCGAGGGTGGCCGAGACGGTCTGGGTCTGCTGGGGCACCAGCTCGACGGGCAGGGCCCCGTACTGGAGCACCAGGGCCAGGTCCTTGGCCGACGACTCGTCGAAGGCACCGGAGATCTGGATCTGGTCCCGCTCGAAGCTGTCGGTCTGGATCTGGGGGGCCGAGATCACATCGCTGTCCAGGACGATGGCCAGCTGGCTGGTCGGGCAGGTCGGCGCCGCGGAGAAGCACTCGGCGGCCACGGCGTTGAACTTGTCGATCCCGTCCTCGCCGCCCCTGAACGTCGGGCGGACCAGCCACGTGACGCCGCTCTGGTCGAGGCCGGCCGAGGCCCCGGAGAGCGAGTCACCGGTGAGGGCGGTCGGTCCCAGCAGGTAGCGGCTGACGATGTTGCCCTCCTCGTCCCGCTCACCGAGGACCACGGTGTTGCAGGCCTCGTCCCGGGGCCGGGGCGTGAGGCCGTCGGCGTTCAGCCGACGGGGCAGGCCGTCGGGGCCGAGGCGGGTGGTGTCCTCGACACCGGCGCAGTCGCCGGCGGCGGCGTCCGCCGCCGGCACGGTCGTGGCCGTGGTCCCGGGGACCGTGGTCCCCGTGGCCGCGGTGGTGGTCGGAGCCACCGTGGTGGTCGTGGCCTGCAGGGCGGCGGCGTTCTCGCCGGGAGTCAGGCCCCCGGAGTCGCCCAGGCCCAACTCGGCGGTCGTCGAGGTCGGCGGCGCCGTCGTCGTCGTGGCCCCGTTCGGTGCGGTGGTCGTGGTTGCCCCGTCCCCGGCGGTGGTCGTCGGCGGCACGGTGGTCGTCGGGGTGTCCCCGACGGGGGGCAGCACCTGCAGCACGGGCCGGAAGCGGAGCACCGCGGTCTGGCCGATGATGTCCAGGACCTGCGCCTGGTTGTCCACACCCGGGAGCTGCACCAGGACGGTCTCACCCTGGCGGGTGATGTCCGGCTCGGCCACGCCCAGGGCGTCGATCCGGTTCCGGATGATGTCGACCGCCTGGTTCAGGGTGTCCTCGTTCTCGACGGGGGCGTTGGGCTGAAGGACGACGGACACACCGCCTTGGAGGTCCAGGCCGAGCACCGGCGAGTTCCCGACGATGAACGTCCAGGCCAACGTGCCGAGCGTGAACACCACGAAGAAGATGAGGGGCAGGACCCCCTTGCGCCGCACGGAGCCTTACTGGTCCTCGTCGCGGGAGGAGTCGTCGCCGGTGTCCCACTCGATGAGCTCTGCCACCGCACTGCGCTGGATGCGGACCACGACGCCGTCGGCGATCTCCAACTCGGCGATCTGGCCGTCGATGGTCGTCACCGTGCCGTAGAGGCCGCCGGTGGTCAGGATGTCGTCCCCCACTTCGAGGGAGCTGATGAGGTCGGCGTGCTCCTTCGCCCGCTTCTGCTGGGGACGGATGAGCAGGAAGTAGAAGACCGCGAAGAAGAGCGGCAGGAGGATCAGATTGGCCATGCGAGGTGCTCCGATGAAAGCCAGGGAAGTCGGCGGGCGACTCTAGCGGCGCGGGCCCCCGGTGCTCCGGTCGGGCCATCACCCTTCACCGGCGTCGCTGCGCTCAGCAGGTCCGGCGCCGCCGAAGCTGAGGGCCCTCGACACCGCTCCGGCGGGCGCCGGCGCGGTGTCACCAGTGGGTTGCGACCTCTCGCCGAAGGTCGGCCAGGGTCCCGGCCCGGATGGCCGCCCCGGCCCGGTGCACCAGATCGAGCAGCCAGGACAAGTTGTGGAGGGTCAGGAGGCGGGGTCCGGTGGGCTCGTCGGTCTTGAGCAGATGGCGCAGATAGGCCCGGGAGTGGCGGGCGCAGACCGTGCAGGCGCAGTCGGGGTCGAGCGGTCCCGCGTCGTGCCCGAAGCGCTGGTTCCTGAGGTTGAGCCGGCCCGTCCCGGTCAGGATCGTGCCGTGCCGGCCGAGGCGGGTGGGCAGCACGCAGTCGAAGAGGTCCACGCCCCGGGCGATGCCCTCGAGGAGCCCTACGGGGTCCCCCACCCCCATGAGGTAGCGGGGCTGGTCCGCCGGGAGGCGGGCCGTGGTGGCGTCCAGCGCCGGGAGCATCTCGGCCCGCGACTCCCCGACCGAGAGCCCGCCGATGCCGTAGCCGTCGAACTCGAGGGCGACGGTCCGCTCGGCGCTCTCGGCCCGCAGGTCGACGTCGACCCCGCCCTGCACGATGCCGAACAGGCACTGGTCCTCGACCCGGGTGTGGGCGACGCGGGCCCGAGCCGCCCAGGCTGCGGTGCGCTCGACGGCCTCGCGGACGACGCGCTCGTCTGATGGGAGGGGCGGGCAGACATCGAGCACCATCTGGATGTCGGCGCCCAGGGCCTCCTGGGTGGCCACGGCCGACTCCGGCGTGAAGCGAACGAGGTCGCCGTCGTAGGTCGAGCGAAACGTGGCCCCGTCGTCGTCGACCTTCGGCTCGAGCGAGAAGATCTGGTAGCCACCCGAGTCGGTGAGGACCTGGCCCGACCAGTCCATGAAGCCGTGGAGCCCACCCAGGTCGGCGATCACCTGGGCGCCGGGCCGGAGGGAGAGGTGGTAGGTGTTGGCCAGGACCACCTCGAAGCCGAGTCGCTCCAGGTCGCCCGACGACAGGTGGCGCACCGCACCCCGGGTCGCCACGGGCATGAAGCAGGGCGTACGGAAGGCCCCCCGCGCGGTGGTCACCGTCCCGGCCCGAGCCGCTCCGTCCGTCGCCTCGACGGCGATCGTGGCCTTCACGCCCGCTCCAGGAGCATGGCGTCACCGAACGACAGGAAGCGGTAGCCCCGCTCGAGGGCCGTGGCGTAGAGGTCCCGCCAACGGTCGCCGATGAACGCGTCGACCAGGACCAGCAGGCTGGAGCGGGGGACGTGGAAGTTGGTGAGCAGGACGTCCACGAGCGCGAACTGGTGGCCCCGACGGATGAACAGGTCGGTCGGGCCCTCGGTCCGTCCGGTCGCCGCCCAGGACTCGAGCGTGCGCACGACGGTCGTGCCGACGGCGATCACCCGCTGGGCCCGACCGACGGCATGCACCGTCGTCTCCGGGATGACGTAGCGCTCCGTGTGGACGATGTGGTCTTCCACGTGCTCGGCCCGGATCGGGGCGAAGGTGCCGAGGCCCACCTCGAGGTCGATGTGGGCCACGTTGGCCCCGGCGGCGACGCAGCGGTCGAGGACATTCGGCGTGAGGTGCAGGCCCGCGGTCGGTGCCGCCGCCGAGCCCGGTCGTCGGGCGAACACGGTCTGGTACCGCTCGGGGTCGTCGAGGGCCGTGGTGATGTACGGCGGCAGCGGTAGCGAACCCAGCCGATGCACCAGGGCCAGCGGGTCCTCGACGCCCAACAACCGCACCCTGCGCTCGCCGTCGCCCACCGCGTCGCCGACCACGGCGACCGCGGCGCCATCCTGATGGAGCACGGTGCCCGGCGGTACCCGACGGCCGGGGCGCACCAGCGCCGTCCACTCGCGGTCCCCCGTGCGCTCAGCCAGGAGCACCTCGACCGCGCCCCCGGTGGGCTTGGCCAGGCGCAGACGGGCCGGGATGACCCGGGTGTCGTTCACCACGAGCAGGTCGCCCGGCCGCACCAGCGAGGGCAGGTCAGCCACAGTGCGGTCTTCGGGCCTGTCACCGGCGCCACGGTCGACCAGCAGGCGGGCCGCGTCCCGGGGCTCGATGGGCGTCTGGGCGATCGCCGCCTCCGGCAGGTCATAGGCGAAAGCGTCGGTGCGCACGGGATTCAGCCTGCGCCAACGGCGAACTGGCACCGGATTCCCGGGCCCTGACACCGGAATCCGGTGCCAGAACGGGGGGGTACGGCGTCGGTCCGCACGGGCCTCACCCGCCGTAGGCCGACAGTGCCTCGAGCGCGGTGTGGACGAGCAGCCGGACGCCGGCGGGGATGGCGCCCTCGTCGATGTCGAAGCCACCGGCGTGCAGGTCGGCCCACCGGGGTGCGCCGGCGGGCCGCACACCGAGTCGCCCATAGGCCCCAGGGACCCGTTCCAGGAGCCACGAGAAGTCCTCGTTGCCCACGCTCTGCTGGGTGGGCACACCGGCTTCGGGGCCGAGGGCGGCGTGGGTGGCGGCCCGCAGCACGGCCGTGGCCTGGGGGTCGTTGTCCACCGGCGGCGAGCCCCGCTGGTAGTCCAGCTCGTAGTCGGCGCCGAAGGGGCTGACCGTGGCCTCGACGAGGGACTCGACGATCTCCTGCACGCTGTCCCAACTGGACCGCCCCCGGACCCGCAGCGTCCCGGACAGCTCGGCGCTGGTGGGGATGACGTTGGGGGCATGGCCGGCGTGGACCTGACCGAAGACCATGGTCACGGCATCCCGGCTGTCGGTCAGCTTGGTCAGGCCCGCCGGGAGGTCGGTGATCAGGCGCCCGGCGACGTGGACCAGGTCGCTGGTCAGGTGGGGCCGGGCCGTGTGGCCGCCCGGTCCGCTCAGGCGGATGACCACCCGGTCGGCGGCCGAGGTGATCGGGCCGGAGCGCAGGCCGACCTGGCCGACCTCGAGGCTGGGGTCGCAATGCAGGGCGTAGGCCACGTCCACGTCGTCGAGCACGGCCGTGCGGTGCAGGGCCTCGGCCCCGCCGGGCATCGACTCCTCGGCGGGCTGGAAGAGAAGGCGGACCCGGCCGGGGTGCTCGGGCCCGAGGATCTGCTGCAGGGCCAGGCCGGCCCCGAGGAGGATGGTGGTGTGGACGTCGTGGCCGCAGGCGTGACAGACGCCCGGCACCGTCGACCGGTAGGGCACTTCCTTCTCGTCGACCACGGGTAGGGCGTCGATGTCGGCCCGCAGGAGGATCGTCGGCCCGGACCCCGCCCCGAGCTCTACCTGCAGTCCGGTCTCGGTGGCCAGCGGGGCGACGGCGGCGCCGGCCACCTCGAGGCGGGCGCGGACGGCGGCCGTGGTCTCGTGCTCGGCCCACGACAGTTCGGGATGGGCGTGGAGACGACGGCGGAAGGCGACCAGCTCGTCGCCGTGGGCGTCGAGGAACGCGTCGAGCGTGGCCGCGGCCGGGCTGGTCATCGGAGGTCCGCCATGTCGTCGACGAGCTGGGCCACGACGCCGCGGAGGTCGCCGCCGTTCTCGAGCAGGCGTCGCTGGCGGACGTAGCTGGGGCCCTCGTCGAGGATGGTGAGCACTCCTTCCAGCTCGTCGGCGCAGTCCAACGTCACGGCGACGGGACGCAGGGCGGTGACCAGCTCGGCAACGGCCTCGGGCAGGGGTCGGGTGGCGCCCTCCAGATCGACGATCAGGTCGGCCTCGATGCCGTACCGCGCCGCCCGCCACTTGTTCTGGCGCAGGACCCAGTCCGACGGCGGCTGCAGCACCTCGCCGGCCTCGGCCCGCTGGTCGAGCCAGGTGACCAGGCACTGGCCGAGGGCGGCGAGCGCGGCCACCTCCCGCATGGTGGGGAGGCCGTCACACATCCGCAGCTCGATCGTGCCGAAGTCCGGATGGGGGCGGATGTCCCACCAGACCTCGCGGATGGTCGACAGCGCGCCGGCCGAGATCAAGGTCTGCATGAACCGTTCGAACTCGGCCCAGTCCTTGAGGGAATGGGGCAGGCCGGCGGTGGGCAGGCCCTCGAAGACCTTGCTGCGGCTGGAGGCCAGGCCGGTGTCCCGGCTCTCCCAGTAGGGGCTGGAGGCGGAGAGCGCCAGGAGGTGCGGGATGTAGCCGGCCAGGCCGTTGCCGATGGCCAACACCCGCTCGCCGTGGCGGACCCCGACGTGGAAGTGGACCCCGAAGATCTGCAGGCGCTGGGCCGTCCACCCCATCTGCTCCATCAGCAGGTGGTAGCGGGGGTCGTCGCTGACGTCCTGGTCGCCCCAGTTGGAGTACGGGTGGGTGCCCGAGCACATCAGGTCGATCCCGCGGCGGTCGGCGGACTCGCGCACCTCGGCCAGGGTGGTGCTGAGGTCGGACCGGGCCTCGCCGACCGTGTTGCAGATTCCGGTGATGATCTCGATCGTGCATTCGAAGAGCTCGTGCTTGGCCTTGGGGTGCTCCCCTTCAGGATGGCCCTGGCCCAGCTCGCTCAGGATGTCGGAGGCGGCGCTGACCAGCTCACCGGTCTCGCGGTCGACCAGCTCGAGCTCGACCTCGACGCCCAGGGTCGGCGCGGGCGACCCGTTGAACTCGATGTGCACCCCCGGAGCGTAGAGGCGGCCGGCTACTCGAACAGTGAGGCGGCGCCCGGCGGGGTGCTCGGGGGGGCCAGGCCGAGGTGGGACCAGGCCGCCGGTGTGGCGACGCGGCCCCGGGGCGTGCGCATGAGCAGGCCCTGCTGGATGAGGAACGGCTCGTAGACGTCCTCGACGGTCTCGGGGGGCTCGCTGACGGCGATGGCCAGGGTCTTGAGGCCGACCGGTCCGCCACCGAAGCTCTGGCAGAGGGCCGACAGGATCGAGCGGTCGACCTTGTCCAGCCCCCGGTCGTCCACACCGAAGGCCGCCAGGCCGTCGCCCGCGGCCTCGAGGTCGATCGCGCCCCCGGCCCGGACCTCGGCGAAGTCCCGGACCCGGCGCAGGAGGCGGTTGGCGATGCGGGGCGTGCCCCGGGCCCGACCCGCGATCTCGGCGCTGCCGGGCTGGTCGATCTCGATGCCGAGGATCCCCGCCGTGCGCACGACGATCGACTCGAGGTCCGCGGGGTCATAGAACTCGAGGCGGGCCACGAGGCCGAAGCGGTCCCGCAGCGGGCCGGTGATGAGGCCGGTGCGGGTGGTGGCGCCGACGAGGGTGAAGGGCGGCAGCTCGAGGCGGATGGACCGGGCGGCCGGGCCCTTGCCCAGCACGATGTCCAGCTCGAAGTCCTCCATGGCCGGGTAGAGGACCTCTTCGATGGCCCGGGGCAGGCGGTGGATCTCGTCGATGAAGAGGACGTCGCCCCCTTCGAGTCGGGTGAGGATGGCGGCCAGGTCACCGGCTCGCTCGAGCGCGGGACCCGAGGTGATCTGGATGCCGACCCCCATCTCGTGGGCGACGATGCCGGCCAGCGTGGTCTTGCCCAGGCCCGGCGGGCCGGCGAGGAGCAGGTGGTCAGCGGGCTGGCCCCGCTGGGCCGCCGCCTCCAGGACGATCGAGAGGTGCTCCTTGATCTCGGCCTGGCCGACGAACTCCTCCAGCGTGCGGGGGCGCAGGCCGGGGTCGTCGTCGGTGACCTCGTCCACGACGTCGGCCACCGTCTCCTGGGGGAGCAGGATCTCGTCCCGGACGGCGCCGGTGGGCTCGTCGGCCATCGGCGTCAGGCTACGGCGAGGCGGCGGAGCGCTTCGCGGAGCAGGTCGGCGGGCTCACCGTCGGTCGGCAGGTCGTCGACCACCCGACGGACCTCGTCGGGGCCGTACCCGAGCCCGGCGAGGGCCTCGGTGACGTCCCGTCGGGCGGAGCTGGTCACTGCCGCGCCGGGCGAGGGCGTGAGGTCGATGTCGGGCAGGTCGAGACGGGACTGCAGCTCGACCAGCAGACGGGCCGCGGTCTTGTTGCCCACCCCGGGGACCAGGCACAGGGCGCTGACGTCCTGGGTGGCGATGACCTCGCGGAGGGCCCCCGGGCCGTGGACCGAGAGGATGGCCAGGGCCAGCGCCGGCCCGACGCCGTGGGCGCCGAGCAGGGCCTCGAAGCAGACCCGCTCCTCCCGGGTGGCGAAGCCGTAGAGGGTCTGGGCGTCCTCCCGGATGTGGTGGTGGACCCAGAGGAAGACGTCGTCGCCGATCTCGCCCACCGCGGGCGAGGCGGTGGGGGCCACCGTGACCCGGTAGCCGACCCCCGCCACCTCGATGAGGACATCGCCGTCCAACGAGCGGTCCAGCAGGGTGCCCCGGAGCGAGCCGATCACGCCCGCACCTTCGCCTTCATCGGGGCGTGGGCCAGGTGGCACAGGGCCAGGGCGGCGGCATCGGCCGCGTCGGCCGGCGTCGGCGGGGTGGCCAGCCCGAGGAGCGTCTGCACCATCTGTCCCACCTGCTCCTTGTCCGCGCCGCCGTGACCGGCGACGGCTTCCTTGACCTGGTTCGGCGTGTACATCTCGACCTCGCAACCGGCGGCGTGGGCCTCGGCCATGACGATGCCGCTGGCCTGCCCGACCGCCATGGCCGTGCGCACGTTCACCTGGAAGAAGACCCGTTCGACGGCAACCACCGTCGGTTCCAGCTCGGCGATGAGGGCCCGGATCCCCAGCTGCAGGTCGGCCAGGCGCTTGGGCAGGGGATCGTCCTTGGCCGTGCGCAGGACCCCGAGGGCGACGGCCCGCGGGTTCCGGCCGACCTGCTCGACGCAGCCGTAGCCACATCGGGTCAACCCCGGGTCCACACCCAACACGAACATCTGTACGAGGTTAGGTCTCTCGCCTCACTCTCCCGCGGATGCTCACGGGTGAGCGTGGACCTGCCGATGGGCGGGGCGTGGATGCTCCCCTCGTAGCTGCTCGCGCGCTCGGTCGACGCTTTGGCGAGGTCGATGCGCTGTCCGACCTCGACCTGTCGGTGCCCGAGGGCCAGATCACGGTCCTGCTCGGGCCCAACGGGGCGGGCAAGACCACCGCCATCCGCATGATCACGGGCGCGCTGAACCCCGACCGGGGTGAGATCCGGACGTTCGGGGTCGACCCCGGCGACGAGGGCGAAGACGTCCGCCGTCGCTGCGGGGTCGTCTCGGCCAAGCCGGCCCTCTACGACCGGTTGAACGGCTGGGACAACCTGGCCTACGCCGCCGAGCTCTACGGCCTGCGGGACTACGAGGAGCGCCTGCGTGAGGCCGCCGCCCGCTTCGGCATCGAGGCCGCCCTGCAGAAGATGGTCGGGGGCTATTCGACCGGCATGAAGACCCGGCTGGCCCTGGCCCGCTCGATCATGCACGACCCGGACCTGCTGCTCTACGACGAGCCCACGTCCGGCCTCGACCCCGAGTCTTCCCACGCCGTGCTGGAGCTCATCCGGTCGATGACCGAGGACGGCCACACCGTCGTCATGTGCACCCACCTCCTGCTGGAGGCCGAGGGCCTGGCCGACCAGGTCGTCGTCCTCGAGGACGGCACCGACCTGATCTCGGGCACGCCGAAGGACCTGACCGACCAGTACTGGCCGGGCGTCGTGGTCCACATGGACGCCGAGCAGCCCGAGATGCTCGACCGCCTGGAGCACGCCGACGGGGTCATCGCCTACCGTCGCAACGGCGTGGCCGAGCTCCAGCTCGACGATCTCGGCCGGGTCCCCGACCTGGTCACCCTGCTGGCCGCCGACGGCGTCCGCCTCACCCGGGTCGAGCCCCACATCCCCACCCTCGAGGACCTGTACTTCGCGGTCCGCGAGGGCCGGGCCGCCTTCGCGGAAGGCAACACGCTGGGTGGGAACGACCTCGCGGCCCGCTTCGACCAGAAGCGCACGGCGCCGTCGGTCAACGACCGGGCGGAGGTGGACCAGTGAACTGGAGCCGCATCTGGACCGTCACCCGCACCGACCTCAAGCAGCTGATCCAGGCCAAGGACTTCTGGATCCCCATGCTGATCCTGGGCGGGATCTTCTTCCTGTTCGTCCCCACGATCCTGTTGCTGTCGATCACGGCCATCGGAGACGTCCAGGCCGTGGCCCAGATCAGCCAGGCCCTGGAGGTCCTGCCCGAACGGGCCCAGGCCGCCGTGCGGGGCGACACCGACGCCGGCCGGGCGTCCTATGCGCTCGCCGTCTACCTGTTCGCACCCGTGGCCGTCGTCGTGCCCCTGACCATCTCCACGGCTGTCGGTGCGTCGACCATCGTCGGCGAGCGGGAGCGGGGCACGGGCGAGTTCCTGGCCCACTCCCCCGCCGCGGTCAAGGAGATCTACCTCGGCAAGCTCATCGCCAGCCTCCTCCCCGGTTACGCCACGACGCTCCTCGGCTTCGGGATCTACTCGATGGTCGTGAACCTGATCGTCGGCCCCGAGGTCGGTGGCTGGTTCTTCCCCACCCGCGAGTGGTGGGTGCTGATGCTCTGGGTCGTCCCGCCGTTCCTGGCCCTGACCCTGTCGATCGTCCTCCGCTTGTCGGCCCGGGTGAAGTCGACCGCCGCCGCCCAGCAGGCCTCGGGCCTGGTCACGCTGCCGCTGATCCTCGTCGCCTACTCGCAGTCGACCGGCGCCCTCTTCGGCGCCGCCTCGGCCTCGCTCTGGATCGGCGCCGTCGCCTGGGTCGTCGCCCTCGCCGGCCTCAGCCGCGGCATGAAGGTCGTCACCCGCGCCCGCCTCCTCGGCGTCGCCGACGGCATCTAGAGCGACCCACATCGCCACCGGACAGCCGGTGCCCAGCCCGACCGGCGGCAGTCAGGCCAACGAGCGGATCGAGACCGGGGTGATGACCCTCGGGCGGCCGAGGGCGGTGTTCTGGCAGGCCAGCAGGCGCTCGTGGTCGGCGATCGTCACGTCGACGACGACCTCGTGGACCTGCCCACCGACCGAGAAGCGGACGGTGTGGCGGTCGCCATCGTGATCGTGGCCATCCAGCGCGAGCGCCTCGACGCCCCACTCGTCGAGCTCGTGGCGGAGCAGGATCTCGGCCTGCTGAGCGGCGGGTGACCAGGCCGCCCGGCCGCGGAAGCCAGCGGGGTGGATGCGGCCCTCGCCATAGGCATGGACCAGCGCGAGCGCGGTGGCCGGGGTGACCCGACCGTGGTACAGGCCATGGGGGAACGAGACCACGTTGGCGGCGAACCGGTCGCCCCCGACGTGGGAGCACTCCCACACGTCCACGCCCGCTTTGCGCAGGCGCCGGGCGACGGGGCGACCGTTGTCGGCACAGCACCGGTCGTGGCGGCCATGGGTGCAGACGGCGATCAGTGGGCCCGACCCACTGTCGGGCACGGGCACCTCGCCCGACGCCATGCCGGCCAGATCGAGCTCCAGCAGCTCGGCGGGGTCCGCGAACCACGCCCCGCCAAGGATCGGGTCGGTGGCCGTGGTCCGGGCAAACGCCCATCGTCGGCGGTCACCGACGGACGGCCGCGGCCCCCGACGGATGAGCAGCACCCGGACGCCGGCCTCGCGCCGCCGCTCGTCGATGGCCTCGGCTACCGAGGCGGGGAGCTTCGACTCCAGGAGCGCGTTCGGCCCCCAGGCCCCGGGCTGTTCGATCAGCAACCAGCCCCGATGACGGGAGGCCGTGCCCCCCGGGTCCTCGTCGTACTCCACCGAGTACGACGAACAGGTCTCGTCCTCAGCCATGCCCACCCCTTCTGGCCTCCGATTCGATGCCCCCGGGGAGTAGATCGGAGGCCAGAACGAGGGAGTGTCGGTCAGCCATCGGTGACCCGTTGGAGGACACCTTCCCGGAGGAGCCGGCGGACGACGACGACCCGGCTGGGGCCGTCGAGGAACGGGGCCAGCTCGCCCACCCGCACCGAGCCGGCGGCGACGAGGGCCTCGAGGGCCGGACGGGCGGCGGCGGGGAACCGGATCCTCCGGTCGGTCGTGGCCAGGGCGCAGCGGCCGTCGGCCTCGTCCTCCAGGCCCAGCGAGCCGGGACGACGGGCGACCAAGAGGTCGTCGTCGACCGGGCCCGGGGTCACGACCTCGCGCAGCGTCCCGGCGTGGACCCCGGCGTACTGGGTCCAGGCCCCCTGGCCGAGGGCGGCCACCCGCTCCTCCAGGCCGTCGACCCCGAGCAGCTCCTTCAGCTGCCGCTCGAGCACGGCCGGGTCGAGCGGCTCCGATCCCTGCACGACCGCCGTCGGCAGCGCTTCGCGCACGGTCACGTCGCCGGCGGCCAGCTCCAGCAGGGCGGCCAGCACGTGGTGCCACGTCTGGACGTGGATGCCCAGGGTCACGTGCAGCGAGGCCTCGTCCTCGCTCACCACCCGGTGGACGAAGCCCCGGGGCACGTAGAGGCAGTCGCCCGGGCCCAGCCGCGTGTCCAGCACCAGCGTCAGGTCACCGTCGTCGAGGTCCTGGCCGGCGCCGACGTCGGACCAGTGCTGCTTCCCCAGCGGCGCCTCGAAGCGGGGGGCATAGACCTCCCAGCGCTTGTGGCCGGCCGTCTGGAGCACGACCACGTCGTGGGTGTCGTAGTGGAGGCCGAGGCCTCGTTCGCGGGCGGGGGTCAGGTAGGCGTTGGCCTGGACGGGATGGCCCAGCTCGCCGTGCAGCGAGGCACAGAAGCGCCCCAGGGGCGCCCAGTTGGTGTGCAGGGCCTGGAGGACGAGCGTGGCCCCGTTCGCCATGGCGGCCACCGCCCGAACCGGGTCGATGACACCCTCGTAGCGGGTGGCGCCCCACCGCCGGGTCGTCGTGTACCCCGCCCGGGGCAGCGTGTCGCCGTCCTGGACGAGGCGGAAGGCGGGGTGGCGCAAGGCCCGGCTGGTGATCAGCTCGTCGACGGACGCGACATCGAGGAGGTCGGCGAACGCCGCTCCTGCCCGGTCACGACCGGTCAGGGGGGCGCGCTGCCAAGCCTGCTCGAAGGGTTGTGGATCGCCGCCGAAACAGCGACGCAGCGCCGAGGCGTCGGCCTCAGGCGTCGGCGCCACCGTCGTCGTCGCCACCACCGGCGTCGCCGTCACCATCGTCCGCGCCGCCGTCGTCACCATCGGTGCCGTCGCCGTCGTCATCGTGGGCCGCGGTCACCGCGGTGGCCAGGAGCTCGGTGTCGATCTCTTCGTCGGTGATCGTCGCTGGGGTCATGGCCGAACAATATCCCTCGTCGCCGTCGGCACGGCTCCCGCTGCCTACGGCAGCTTTCGACGAACCCCGGCAGAGCTGCTTCGCTGCCGACTCCGCAGCATGGCCTGGCGAACGCCGGTCCGATCTCAGTCGGCGGCGGCGGCCTGGAGCACGTCGTCGGGGATGTCGAAGTTGGCGTAGACGTCCTGGACGTCGTCGTGGTCGTCCAGCTCGTCGATGAGGCGGAGGACGGCCTTGGCCTTCTCGGCCGAGTCCAGGGGCACCGCGGCCTTCGGCAGCATGGTCACATCGGAGGACTCCACGGCGATGCCTGCGTCCTCCAGCGCGGTGCGGAGGTCGGGCACGTCGGTGGCAGCCGCGGTCAGGCGCCAGGTGTCGCCCTCGTCGGTCACGTCCTCGAGCCCGGCGTCGAGGCCGACCGTCATCACGTCGTCCTCGTCGGCGGACTTGGGGACCACGATCACGCCCTTGCGCTCGAACTGCCAGGCCACGGCCCCGGGCTCGGCCAGCGACCCCCCACCGCGGGTGAAGAGCGAGCGGATCTCCGAGCCGGCCCGGTTCCGGTTGTCGGTCAGCACCTCGACGAGCACGGCCACGCCGTTGGGGGCATAGCCCTCGTAGGTCACCTGCTCGTAGGTGACGCCCTCCAGCTCACCGGTCCCCCGCTTGATCGCCCGCTCGATGGTGTCCAGCGGAACTGAGCTGTCCCGGGCCTTCTGGTACATCGTGCGCAGGGTCGGGTTCATCTCCGGGTCGCCGCCACCCTCCCGGGCGGCCACTTCGACCTGGCGGATCAGCTTGCCGAAGAGCTTGCCCCGCTTGATGTCGGCCGCGCCCTTCTTGTGCTTGATGGTCGCCCATTTCGAATGGCCGCTCATGCTTGGGTCACCTCTCGTCGGTCGAACGATTCCAGGAACATCTCGTGCAGGCGCAGGTCGTCGGTCAGCTCGGGGTGGAACGCCGCCACCATGATCGCGCCGTCGCGGCAGAGCACGGGCTGCCCGTCCACCTCGGCCAGGACCTCGACGCCCGCGCCGGTGGACTCCACGCCCGGCGCTCGGATGAACACGGCGTGGAACGGCGCGTCCAGGCCGGACACCTCCAGGTCGGCTTCGAAGGAGTCGACCTGGCGGCCGAAGGCATTGCGGCGCACGGCCAGGTCGATGGCGCCGAAGGACCGCTGGTCGGCCCGCCCGTCGAGCACCTCGGTGGCCAGCAGGATCATCCCGGCGCAGGTGCCGAAGGCGGGCATGCCGGCCGCGAGGCGCTCGGCCAGCGGCGGGCGCAGCTCGCTGCTGTCCAGCAGGAACGAGATCGTGGTCGACTCCCCGCCGGGCAGGACGACGCCGTCGACGCCGTCCAGGTCGGCCGGGGCCTTGACCGTCACCGCCTCCGCGCCCAGTCGGCGCAGGGCGTCAACGTGGGCGGCCGACGCCCCCTGCAGAGCCAGTACGCCGATGCGCACCCGGAGGCTCCATCACCAGCCCCGGTCGCCGTACCGGGTCTCGAGGGTCTCGATCTCCAGGCCGGGCATGGCGTCGCCGAGGCCGCGGCTGACCTTGGCCAGGATGTCGGCGTCCCGGAAGTTGGTCGTGGCCTCGACGATGGCCTTGGCCACCAGCGGCGGGTTGGAGCTCTTGAAGATCCCGGAGCCGACGAAGACGGCCTCGGCCCCGAGCTGCATGACCAGAGCGGCGTCGGCCGGCGTGGCGATGCCCCCGGCGCAGAACATGGGCACCGGGAGGTGACCCGTCTCGGCGATCTCCTGCACCAGCGGGAGGGGTGACTGCAGCTGCTTGGCCCAGTCGAAGAGCTCGGCCGAGTCGGCCTGGGTCACCTTGCGGATGTCACCCAGGATCGAGCGCAGGTGACGGACGGCCTCGACGATGTTGCCGGTGCCGGCCTCGCCCTTCGAGCGGATCATGGCCGCCCCCTCCGAGATCCGGCGCAGCGCCTCACCGAGGTTGGTGGCGCCGCAGACGAAGGGGACGTCGAAGGCCCACTTGTCGATGTGGTGGGCCTCGTCGGCCGGGGTCAGGACCTCGCTCTCGTCGACGTAGTCCACGCCGAGGGCCTGCAGGATCTGGGCCTCGGTGAAGTGGCCGATCCGGGCTTTGGCCATGACCGGGATGGTCACGACCGCCTTGATGCCTTCGATCATCTCGGGATCGCTCATGCGGGCCACACCCCCGTCGCGCCGGATGTCGGAGGGGACCCGCTCCAGGGCCATGACCGCGGTGGCCCCGGCGTCTTCGGCGACCTTCGCCTGGTCGGGATCGACGACGTCCATGATCACGCCGCCGGTCAGCATCTCGGCCAGGCCCCGCTTGACGCGGAACGTGCCCGTCTGACGATCGGTGGAGTCGGCCATGCCCGGAGTGTACGAGAGCCGGATCAGCCGGCCGCAGGGACCAGGGAGGCCAGTTCGGCCGCCTGGGCCTGGTCCAGTCGGGTGACGCCGGACTCCGGCAGGCCGATCCACGTGCGCCCCGGAGCCAGCACCAGGGGCTGGCCGGTCGCGTCGTCGGTCAGGGTGTAGGGATCGGTGGCCGCAGGTCGGCTCCAGGTGGCGTCGACCGCGTTTCCCCCGATCAGGACCGTGGCGTCGCCGGTGCCCGTGGTCAGGGCGATGGGCGAGTTCGGATCCGACGGGGCGGTGCCGTAGGGCGTGATGAGCAGCACGACGTTGGTCGGCGCCAGCACCGTGCCGTCGGCGACGACGTGGGGGGTCCCGTCCTGGAGGCGGACCCATCCGGCCCGGTTCACGTCCCACACGAAGGCGGCCTGGGTGCCTCCGTAGTCGACGGCCACCCCGGGCGTCGGCGTACCCGGGAGCGGGGCTCCCTCGACCGGAGGGCCCTGAGGCACGGGCAGCGGTGCCCGGGGCCGCGAGGCGTCGCCCGCCTTGTGCCAGAAGGCGTCCGTGGAGTCGATGAAGAGGTTGTCGGGGGCGGCGCGGGTGTCGTCGCGGAACTTGTCCTCGGCCGCGTCGGGATCGACGTTGAAGCTGACCACGTTCGCGGTGGCCACCCGGGCCGCCACCCCTTCGTTCGCCCCGCCCCAGACGAACACGGGCCGGCCCAGGGCCCCCAGCAGGTCGATGTCGGTGTCGCGGGCCGACCGGATCGGACCCACGGGCGCCGAAGGCGTCGACTGGAACACGGCCACCAAGCGGGTGATGCCCTCGACCCGCTCTTCGATGACGATGTCGGCCTTGTCCAGCCCGATCTGCGGTCGGGCGTCGGACGAGTTGGAGACCTTGACGGCGATCGCCGGACGGTTGATCGGGTCGTCCGGCCCCGCCGGGAGCCCGGTGAGGGGCCAGTAGACGGCCGGCAGGGTGGTCGTGGTGACCACGGTCGTCGTCGGCGGTGGCGACTCGTCGTCACCCCGGGTCACCACGAAGAGCAGGACGCCCAGGATCGGGATGGCTGAGCCGAGGGCGATCAGTGCCTTTCGCTTCGCGTCCATCGGGGTGACTCAGGCCCTAGAGCTCACGCAGCGCGGCGATGCGCTCCTCGAGCGGCGGGTGGGTGTCGAAGAGGTGGTTGAGGCGGGAGAACGGGCCCTCCTCCTTCTTCTGCGCCATCGGCTGCTCGATCCAGAGGTGGGCGGTGGCCCGGGAACCGGCCGCGACCACGGTCTGGTCGTCGCGCAGCTTCTCCAGGGCGGAGACCATGCCCGGCGGGTACCTGGTCATCTCCACCGCGGAGAAGTCGGCCAGGGTCTCCCGCCGGCGGCTCACGGCCAGCTGCATGATCTTGGCCACGATCGGCGCCAGCACCAGGAAGACCAGCGCCAGGATCATGAGGAGGCTGCCGCCGCCGTTGTCGTCCCGGCTGCGGCGACCACCGCCGAACCACAGCGACCGGATGCCGATGTCGGACAGGAGGGCCACGGCCCCCACCATCGTCACGGCCAAGGTGGACACGAGGATGTCGTAGTTCTGGACGTGGCTGAGCTCGTGGGCCAGCACGGCCTCCAGCTCGATCCGGTTCATCTTCTGGAGCAGGCCGGTCGTGACCGCCACGGCGGCGTGCTTGGGATCACGGCCGGTGGCGAAGGCGTTCGGCGCGTCGTCCTGGACGATGTACAGCCGGGGCTTGGGCAGGCCGGCGGCGATGCAGAGGCCCTCGACCACGTTGTGCAGCCGGGGATACTCCTCGACTGATGCGGGCTGGGCCCGGCTCATCGACAGGGCGATCTGGTCCGACTTCCAGTAGCTCCCGATGGCGAGCCCTGCCGCGATGACCACTGCGATGACGACCCCGACGGGGCCGTAGCCGATGATCGTGTTGAAGGCGAGCCCGACCAGGATCACCACCAGCACGAAGCCGGCGATCAGGAGGACGGAGCGGCGCTTGTTGGCCTTGACCTCGTCGTACAGGAGGATCGACCTCGATCAGGCCGGTGGCGGCGTACCCGGGTCCGCGGGTGGGGCTGCGGGCGGGGCGGCCGGCGCCGCGGAGGGCGGGGTGGCGGCCGGGGGCGGGGTGGCGGCGACCGACGGCGGGTCGTTGAAGGAGACCTGGACGGCATCGCGCGACTCGGGCTCGGCCTCGAAGTACTCGCGGGGGGTGAAGCGCATCATCCCGGCGATGACCACGGCCGGGAAGGTCTGGATCTTGGTGTTGTAGCGCAGGACGGAGTCGTTGTAGAACTGCCGCGAGTAGGCGATGCGGCCCTCGGTGCCGGTCAGCTCCTCCTGCAGGTTCAGGAAGTTCTGGTTCGCCTTCAGGTCCGGGTACGCCTCGCTGACCGCGAACAGCGACTTCAGGGCGCCGCTCAGCATGTTCTCGGCTTGGGCCTGCTCCCCCACCCCCTGGGCGTTCACGGCCATGTTGCGGGCCTGGGTCACGGCCTCGAGCGTCTCCCGCTCGTGGCTGGCGTAGCCCTTGACCGTCTCGACCAGGTTGGGGATCAGGTCGTAGCGGCGCTTGAGCTGGACGTCGATCTGGGCCCAGGCGTTCTCGATCCGGTTGCGGAGCTTGACCAAGCCGTTGTAGAGCACGACGAGGAAGATCACGATCAGGGCGATGACGGCCAGGACGATGAGGAGGACGGTCACCTGCGGGACTCTACAAGCGAGCCGTACAGCTCGACGTAGCGGTCGGCGAGGCGGTCCATCGAGAACTCCTCGGCCCGCAGGCGACCGGACGCCACCACCCGCCGCCTGAGCTCGTCGTCCTCGAGCAGCCGCGTGATGGCCGTGGCCAGCGCCCGCGGGTCACCGGGCGGGACCAGCTCGGCGTCCTGCCCGGCGCGGGCCACATTGGCGTACCCGGGCAGCTCCGAGGCCACGATCGGCGTC
This sequence comes from uncultured Microthrixaceae bacterium, assembly GCA_963725155.1. Lineage (GTDB taxonomy): Bacteria > Actinomycetota > Acidimicrobiia > Acidimicrobiales > DATDAH01 > DATDAH01. The sequence continues at coordinate 62,426 of CAVRXU010000007.1, read as the reverse complement.
TCGGCGGCCATCGCCTCGATCAGCACGACGCCGAAGGACTCGCCCCGGAGCGACGGGGCACAGAACACGTCGGCCCCACGGAGACGGGCCACCTTCTCCTCATCGCTGAGTCGACCCAGCCACTCGACTCGCGGGTCCCCCGCCCATCGGGCTTGGAGCGCCGCCGTCTCCGGCCCGTCACTGCCCACCCAGAGACGGACGTCACCGGGGAGGCCGGCCATCGCCTCCAACAGGACGGCGAGGCCCTTGCGCGGCTCGTGGCGACCGCAGAAGAAGATGGTCGGCCCCTCGGTGGGCCACGGCCGGCCCTCCCGGTAGACCCCCAGGTCCACGCCGTTGAAGAGCAGGGTGAACGCGCCCGAGACGGCGCTGGAGGCCAGCGCCCGGGCATCCTCGGACACAGCGCAGCGGAGGTCCAGGCGGCGGTTGAGGAACCGGGTCCCGGCTCCCATGTGCTTGTAGGCGAAGCTCTCGCCCGCGGCGTGGAACGTCCCGATGGTGGGCGCGGGCTTGATCATGAGGGCCGTCATGCACGGCCCGGGGGCGAACGGCTCGTGCAGGTGGAGGATGTCGAAGTCCTCGTCCCACAGGGCGCGCATCGTGCGGAGCTGGGCCGCGGGGTCCGGGGCCAGCGGGGCGACCGAGCCGTTCGCCGCCGCCGGCACGCTCTTGCCCAGCGGGGTCACGAAGGCGTCGGGCGGGGGGCCGTCGCAGGGGGCCAGGACGCGGGCCTCGTGGCCCCGGCGGCGCAGGACCCGGGCCAGGCCGAGGACCTGGCCCTGGACACCACCGGGGATCGAGAGGCTGTAGGGGCACAGCAGGCCGACGCGCACTAGTCGAGGAAGCTAGGCGCGGGCCGCAGCGAGGGCTTCGTGATCACTGGGCCAGTTCGGCTGGAGGAGGTGCCACTGCTCCGGCTCGGCCCGGATGAGGGCCTCCAACTCGTAGGCCAACACCTGCGTGACGCGCTGGACGTCATCCCGGAGCCGCCCTCGGCGTTCAGCAGGGACGGCCTCCCGGATCGTGGCGTGGTGGCCCTTGCCCCGGTAGTACACGGCCGCGGGCAGCAGGGCCGCCCCAGTGCGCAGGGCCAGGGTCGCGGGCCCGGCGGGCAGCGTGGTGCGCTCGCCGAAGAACTCGACCTCGACCCCGCTGCCGCCGATGTCGCGGTCGGAGAGCAGGCAGGTGACGTGGCCCTGCTTGATGGCGCCGACGACGGCCGCGCCCGCCCCTGGGCCCAGGGGGACGACGTTCATGCCGAACGAACGACGGAGTGCCGCGAACCACTCGAAGAGCTCCGGGGGCTCGAGCCCCTCGACCACGACGGTCACCTCGTGCTTCCAGGTCGAGGCCAGCCAGAACCCACCCCACTCCCAGGCCCCGAGGTGGGGCAGGGCGAGGACGGGGCCGATCCCGCTGTCCACCGCGTTCTCTATCCGGTGGAAGCCGTCGAAGGACATGCCCGCGTCCAGTTCGTCCGACGGCGTGCCCGGCAAGCGGAACGACTCCACCCAATAGCGCGCGTAGTTGTCGAGGACGGCTTGGGTGGAGCGGCGCAGCGCCAGCCCGCCGTAGTCGGGGCCGTACACCCGACGCAGGTTGCGCTCGATGATCAGGCGCTCGTCATCGAGGAGGGCCGACGCGCCGAGAGCCCCGCCGCGACCCAGGAGGGTCGCCAGCGGGCCGGGCAGGCCGCGGGTGATGGACGCGGCCGCCTTGTAGGCGAGGACCGTGCGGTTCAGGGCGTCAGCGGTGTCAGGGCCGCCGGCTGCGCATGCGCTCGCGCCAGGCGACCCGACGGTCGGCCATGGAACGGGTGGTGCCGGAGCGCCGCCGCCGGGTCCGGGTGGGCGCTCGGGTCGGCGCGGGCGGCCGGTCGGCCTGCCGCCACACCTTGACGAAGCGGTAGATCGCCGTACCCGACGTGGCCACCAGCATCACCCACAGCACGGCGATGAGCAGCTCGCTGAAGAGCAGCCCCAAGCCCAGGAGGATGAAGCGCTCGGCCCGCTCCATGAGGCCGCCGCGGGCATCGAAGCCGAGGGCGTCGGCTTTGGCGCGCTGGTACGAGACCAGGGCGGCGGCCGCGAACACGGCGTAGGGCAGCAGGGCGATGCGCCCGCCGTTCTCCGTCTGCAGGTACCAGGCCACGCCACCGAACAGGAGTGCGTCGCTGAGCCGGTCCGAGACCGAGTCGAAGAAGGCCCCCCGGTTGGACGCCGTCCCCGAGGCCTTGGCCACCGCACCGTCGAGCAGGTCGGGCACGCCGGCCAAAGCCAACAGCAGGAGGCCCGCCCGGAGGAAGCCGGCCCCGATGGTGATGGCGGCGGCCGTGGCCATGAGGATGCCGAGCACCGTCAGGTGGTCGGCGGAGATCCCCGTCTTGCGGAGATTGGCACCGACGGGCTTGAGGCCCTGCTCGATGTTGGTCCGGAAGCGGCCGTCGAACATCGGGGAGAAGTCCTTTCCGGAGCGGATCCGGAGGCGAGAAGTCTCCTCAGGGTACCCGTTCGACGTTCAGCAAGAACGTGAGGTCGCGGGAACGAGGGACGGGGCCGTTGGCCTATCGTGCCCATCACACCGCGGGACCACAGCATGGGGGTGCTTGTGAACTCGGTATCGGCTGACAAGATCCGCAACGTCGCCCTGGTGGGCCACGGCGGTGTCGGGAAGACGAGCTTGGCTGAGGCCCTGCTGCACCGGGCCGGGGTCACGACCCGTCAGGGTCGCGTCGAGGACGGCAACACCGTCTGTGACTACGACGCCACCGAGCACGAGCGGGGGATCTCCCTGTCGCTGGCCCTGGCTCCGTTCGAGTGGAACGGCTTCAAGATCAACCTGATCGACACGCCCGGGTACGCCGACTTCGTGGGGGACGTCTGGGCCGCGTTGCAGGTGGCCGACCTGGCCGTCTTCGTCGTCAGCGCCGTGGAGGGGGTCGAGGTCCAGCACGAGGAGGTCTGGCGTCGGGCGGCCGAGCTGCAGCTCCCCCGACTCGTGTTCATCAACAAGCTGGACCGGGAGCGGGCCTCGTTCCAGCGCACCCTGGACCAGCTGCGGGACACCTTCGGCGCCGGGATCGCCCCGCTGGAGCTGCCCATCGGCGAGGAGGCGGCGTTCGTCGGGATCGCCGACCTCCTGACCGACACGGCCTGGACCTACTCGGGGGGCAAGGGGGTCAAGGGCGAGATCCCTGATGACATGGCCGAGCTCGAGCACCAGGTCCACGACAACCTGGTCGAGGGCATCGTCGTGGCCGACGACGAGCAGCTCGAGCGCTACCTGGAGGGGGACATCCCCTCGATGGAGGAGCTCGAGCACACCCTCGCCCACGGCGTGGCCTCGGCATCGGTCTTCCCGGTGGTGTGCGGGTCGGCCACCGCCAACATCGGGGTCGACCGGCTGGCCGACTTCATCGTGGAGATCGGCCCGGCGCCGGGCGACCGGCCCGCCGTCGAGGTCGAGGCCGCGGGCGAGCCGTTCGAGGTGGACTCGGACCCCGCCGGCGATCCACTGGCCGTCGTGTTCAAGACCATCGCCGACCCCTACGTCGGCCATGTCTCGCTCTTCAAGGTGCTGTCGGGCACCATCCGACCCGACGACCACCTGGTCAACACCCGGACCGGTCACGACGAACGCCTGCACAACCTGTCCGCCCTTCGGGGGAAGGAGACCCTGCCGGTGTCGTCGCTTCCGGCCGGCGACATCGGGGCGGCGGCCAAGCTGACCGACACCCGCACCGGCGACACGCTGGCGCCCAAGGGCAAGCCGGTGAAGGTGCCGGCGCCGGACCGGCCCCGCCCCGTGCTGTCGGTCGCCATCACGGCCCGCAACTCGAGTGACGAGGACAAGCTGGCCACCGCCCTGCACCGGCTGCAGGAGGAGGATCCGGCCATCCAGATCCACCGCGACGACCAGACCCACCAGACCCTGCTGCGGGGCATGGGCGAGACCCACCTGAGCATCAGCCTGGACAAGCTGGCCAAGAAGTACGGGGTGCAGGTCGAGACCGAAGACGTGAAGGTCCGCTATCTGGAGACGATCACCGGCGACGGTGACGCCGAGGGCCGCCACAAGAAGCAGTCGGGCGGCCGAGGCCAGTTCGGCGTGGCCTCCCTCCGGATCGAGCCGCTGGAACGGGGTGGGGGCTTCGTGTTCGAGAGCGCGGTCGTGGGTGGGGCCATCCCGTCGAAGTTCATCCCGTCGGTCGAGAAGGGCGTGGCCGAGGCCATGCAGCGGGGTGGGATCCACGGCCATCCCGTCGTGGACGTGAAGGCGACCGTGTACGACGGCAAGTTCCACAACGTCGACTCCGACGAGATGAGCTTCAAGACCGCCGGTCGCCTGGCGTTCCGGGCGGCGATGGCCCAGGCGGGCCCCGTCGTCCTGGAGCCCGTGTCGAAGCTGGAGGTCACGGTGCCCACCGCCAACCAGGGCGACATCATGGGCGACCTCAACGCCCGGCGGGGACGGGTCCAGGGCACCGAGATGAGCGCGCCCCACGAGCAGACCATCACCGCCTTCGTGCCGACGGCCGAGATCCTGCGGTACGCAATAGACCTGCGGTCGATGACCGGTGGCCGCGGCCGGTTCACGGCTGAGCACGACCACTACGACCCGCTCCCCACCCACCTGGTGGACCAGGTGTCGACCGTGGGGCACCACGAGGAGGACTGATTGGCCCGCTTGGACCTGACCCACGAGTCGCCGTCGGACGTGGCCGTGACCATGCGCTCGCTCCCCCGCCGCTTCGGCGAAGCCCTGGCTGCTCGCGATGACGACGACGTCGAGGCCCTGGCCCGGGTCATGGGGCCCGACGGCTCCTCGGCCCTCGATCACGTCGCCGACTCCGGACGGATGCTGGCCCTCATCGGCGGCGCCCTGGGTGAGGTCGTGTCCGGCCGCCGGCCCGTCCTGCACACTGCCATCACCGACCCCAGCGCTCGCAACTGGGAGCACGCCGCCACCGACCTGGAGGGCGAGCTCAGCCTGCTGACCGACGAGGCCACCGCCCTGGCCGAGCTCGTGGAGCGCACGTCCGCCGAACAGTGGAAGGCCGTCGGCACGGTCACCGGCGGCACCGAGATGACCGCCCTGGACCTGGCCCGGGAAGCCGTCCAGGTCGCCATCGCCGACCTGAAGGCCACCGAAGGCGCCATGGCCGCCGCCCGCCGAGCGTGACCTCCCGTTCTGGCGCCTGATCCTGGGGCCACGGCACCGAAATCAGGCGCCAGAACGACGAGGTCCGGCTGAACCAGCTCGGGCCCCTTCGTTGCCGCGTCGTCGGGTCAGTCCGGCGCCGGCCCGATGGACTGGGCGACGCGGTGGCCGCTCCGGATGGCGGACTCCATGTAGCCGGCGAGGGAATCGGTGTGCTCGCCGGCGAAGTGGATGCGGCCGATCGGCTCCCGGAGGGTGGGCCAGTAGGGGACCATCTGGCCGGGGGCGTAGACGGCGTAGCCGCCACCGGTGAAGGGCTCGGCTCGCCAGGCCGTCGTGGCCGCCAGGCCTGAGCGCAGGACCCGGCCCTCCGGGTAGACCTCGTCGATCTGGCGCTGGACCTCGGCGATGCGCTCGTCGGCGGCCAGCTCGGTCAGGTCCGCGGCCGCCGCACCGGTGATGAAGGCGGTGAGCAGCCCGGGGCCACCCGTGTCGTAGGAATCGGCCGAGTCCCACGTCACGCCGAAGGGCAGGTCGGCGACGGTCAGCCCGGAGAGGCCCTGGTCCCGCCAGAACGGCTGGTCGTACTGGGTGATGACCTTGGCGGCCGGGCCGAGATCCAGGCCCTCGATCATCGTCGCCACGGCCGGCGGCAGCACCGGGTCGAAGTGGACGTCCCGCAGCGGGCGGGGCGGCGTGGCCAGGACGAGATGGGCCGCGTCGACGGGCTCGCCCTCGGTTGCCACCCGGACACCGTCACCGTCGTGGGCGACGGAGGTGACGGGGCTGCTGAGCCGGAGCCCCTCCCCCAGCGCCTCCGCCATCGCCTCCGGCAGCCGGCTGTTGCCGCCGGCGACCCGCATCGTCTCCTCGGCGGCGTACGGGACGTCGGCCACGATGTTCCACTGCTGGGCCAGGAACAGCAGGGAGATGTCGGCCGGCTCCGCGTTGTAGTAGCTCCGGGTGTCGGCCTCGATCAGGAACCGGGCCTCGGGCACCGGGTCCAGCTCGTCGATGAGGTCCGCTCCGCTCCGCCCGTCCAGCTCCTCGGCCCGGTCCGACCGTTCCGGGTGCTCGGGGTCGACCCCCTCCGCCGTCCGGGCCAACAGGACGTCGAACCGGTCGTAGTCGTCCAGCACCTGCCCGCCCCGCCGGGCCACGAAGTCGGCGATCCCCGTGCGTCGACCCCGGCGGTAGGCCACGCCGGTCGCATCCCGGTCGGCCAGCCGCGGCTCGGTGCGCAGGTCGAACCGTCGGAGCATGGCCAGCAGGTCGTGGTGGTTGTCGTCGATCGACTCGCCCCCGCCCTCGGCGTGCAGCCCGTCGCGGAAGGCGTCGCGCAGGGTGAACACCCGCCCCCCGACCCGGTCGCGGGCTTCCAGCACCACCACCTCCCACCCCGCCTCGGACAGGTCGAGGGCCGTCGTCAGCCCCGCCAGTCCCGCTCCGACCACGACGACCCGGCGGGCCGCTCCGGCGTCGGCTCGCGGCCGGGTCGTCGCCGGACTGGATGAGGACGAGCCGTCACTGCACCCCGCGGCCAGCAGGGCCCCGGATGCCGCGGCGCCGACCAGGAAGGTCCGCCGGGAGAGGTCCACCCCGTCAGTCTGGCCCACCTCGTTCTGGCCTCTGATCCTCGCGCTGGGGCGAGGAGATCAGAGGCCAGACGGAGGCCGGAGACCGGGTCAGGTGCGGGTGGTGACGAACTTCACGGTGTCCTTGAAGGCGGGGTGGGTGTCGGAGGTCACGGTCACCGTGCGGGTCACGGAGGCGTTGGCGGGCGCGGTGGGGTGGATCGTGACCACGGCTCGGATGAGGTGGATGGCCCCGGCGGCCAGAACCGGGGTCCGGTAGGTGCCGGCGACCACCTGCGAGGTGATGTTGACATTGGCCGCGTTGCGGTACTGGACCGTGAACTGGGTCGTCGAGGCCTGGCCCTTGATCCGGAGCTGCTCGGCGAAGGGGGCGTCGTTCTGGGCCGACACGAAATAGGTGATGGTCTGGCCCGGGCCCGCGGCGCCGCTTCGCGTCTGGGTCACGCCGGTGGTGTTGTAGAGGTTGTTGCCGACCAGGGGGCCGGCGCCCCGACGGATCCGGGCATCGGGCCGGCCGTTGGCCACGGTGTAGGTGCGGTTGACCTCGGTGGTGTTGCCCGAGTGGTCCGACGCGGTCACCGTGAAGGTGTGCGCACCGAGGGTGGCGGTGTCGATGGCGTGTCCGTCCGCCACGGTGCCCTCACAGGAGGCGAGACCCGAACTTCCGGTGTCCGCGCAGGAATAGTCGGCGTTCACGACCCGGTTCCGGGCATAGACCGCCCCCGCCGGCGGCGTCGACACCACCACAGTGGGGTCAGTGGTGTCAGGGGTGAGGTCGAGCGGGGCGAAGCCGATCCCGGCGTGGTCCTCGCCCCCGAAACGTTCGCCGTCGCTGCCGAGCCAGAGCCCCTCGGGGGTGGCGTACAGGACCACAGTGCCGTGGTTGCGGGACTTGGTGGGGTTCCAGGCGAGCGCCATGCCCGTCACCGGGTCGATGGCGCCGATCCCCGGGCGGGAGACCGCGCCGTTGTCCAGCCACCGTTGATGGCCGCCGACGTACACCGCCGGTCCTGTCACCGCCACGCTGAAGAGGGAGTCGCCGTTGGTCATGTTGATCCAGGTGGGTTCGACCGTGCTGCTGACGTTCGCGGTCTCGAACCGGGCCGCCGCATCACAGATCCCCTCGGGTACGTCCCCTCCGGTGGCGACGATCACGAAGTAGTCGCCGTCGGGAGAGAAGTCCACATCTCGCGGACTGATCCCCCTGGCCGACCGGCAGTCCACGTCGAAGCGGGGGGCGTGCCACGTGCTGAGCGTCGCGGTGGCGCCGAGGTTCAGCATGAAGGCCCGTGGGCGGTCCTGGTCGTTGACCGTCGCGAAGTTGCCCGTGGCCACCAACCGGGTGCCGTCCGGGGAGACCGCGAAGTTGCGGACCCTCGTCTCGTCGGACGAGACGGCCACCCCGGCGACGGTGACGGCGATGGCGCCGGTGTCGGCGCCGGTCGTGGGGTCCAGCGCCACCAGATGCTTCTCGAAGTTCCCCGAGGCGATGACCGCTCCGTTGGCCAGCTCGATGTCGGCCACCGTGCGCAGGTTCCCGGCCAGGAAGGTCGGGTCGATCTGGTTGTTGACCAGGTCGTACTTGACCAGTCCCCGCCGGGTGATTCCGTTGACCTGCGAGAAGGCGCCCGCGATGAACAGCGCCGTCCCGTCATCGGTGGCCTCGATGGCGCCGACCGTTCCGTTGAAGGCCAGGTTCAGGGGTGAGATGACCCCGGTCTCGCGGTCGAAGGCGACGAAGTTCTGCCGGTCGTAGGTGGTCGTCTGGGCCGGGTCCTGCACGTGGTTGAACAGGCCACCGGCATAGATCGTGTGACCGACCTGCGCGTAGGCCCGAACGTCCTGGGACGGGGCGTCGAACACGAGGTGGGGGGTGGTGTCAGACGGATCCTCCGACACCAGCACAGGGTGAGAGATCGAAGCTTGCGCCGGCAGCGTGCTGCCGACGGCCAACCCGACCGAGCACACTGCGAGGGCACCCGCCGCCACCTTGCTGAAGATCTTCACCTGTTGCCTCCGGGACCGCGTTGTTTTCGTTGAGCGCCGACAGTACACACAGAGTGGCCGATATCGCCACTCTGTGTGGGTGACTCCGCCGCGAGAGAACCTGCCCTACGCGAACTGGGACCAGTCCTCGGGGTTGTCCTCGACGAAGGCGCTGACGACCTCACCGTCGACGCCGTCGACCAAGACCAGGCCCCGCTTCGCGGGGGGCTCGTCGGCGGAGTACAGCAGGATGCGCCAAGTCGGGCGGCTGCGCAAGCCCCGCCAGCCCATCTGGGCCGACGCGTGCCCGACAGGGAAGCCCACCTCGCGGGTGGCGGCGACGAGGGCCTCGTGCTCGTCCAGCTCCAGCGGGTACCCGGCCAACAGGTGGTAGCCCCCGATCAGCAGCAGGGCGATGCCGGCGGCCAGGATCCCCTTGTTGACCAGCACGGCGTCGTCGCCGGCGGTGAACCACAGCAGCTCGCAGAGCACGCCGAGGCCGATGTAGATGTAGCCCGGGATGCGGCGGCGCTTGTTGTCCGGGAAGGTGTACGGCCCGACGTAGGCCGACACGTCCAGGTCGTCGGGGAGCTCGTCGCGGTGCTCGCCGGACGGTTCCTCGACGGGCTCCTCCTCGTCGCTCACGGCCGCCGACGGTACGGCACGGGCGCTCAAACCGGCCAGGCGTCGCGGAGGCGGCGCCAGGTGACGTCGAGGGGCTCGGGCAGGACCCGGGTCTCGGCGACGGCGGTCATGAAGTTGGTGTCGCCCGACCAGCGAGGCAGGCAGTGGACGTGGAGGTGGTCGGGCACCCCGGCCCCCGCGGCCCGTCCGAGGTTCAGGCCGACGTTCACCCCTTCGGGCGAGTAGGCGGCGGTGATGGCGGTGACCCCGTGGCGGACGGTGCGCCACAGGGCGGTTTCCTCGTCCTCGGTCAGGTCGTCCAACCCGGGCACCGCCCGGTTGGGCATGACCAGCAGGTGACCCGAGTTGTAGGGGTAGGCGTTGAGCAGCGCGGACACGACGGGTCCCCGGGCCACGACGTAGGCCTCCTCATCGGGCAATCCGCTGCCCAGGATGCGCTCGAAGAGCGAGCCCTCGCCCTCGGGCCCGTCCTGGGCGAAGGCGGCGTCGATGTACTCGTTGCGCCAGCCCGCCCACCATCGGTCCATCGTCACGAGTGGCTGGAGACCTCGTCGGCGAGGCGCGCGATGAAGTCGTCGACGCTGACGCCCCGCTCGACGTCGCCGCCCCGTGGGTTCACCCCGACGGTGCCCTCGGCGACGTCGTCGTCGCCCACGACCAGGATGTAGGGCAGCTTCTCCAGCTTGGCCTTGCGGATCCGGGACCCGAGGGGCTCGTCAGCGGCCATGGCGTCGGCTCGGAAGCCGGCGGCCTGCAGCTGCTTGACCACCTTGGCCGCGTAGCGCTCGTGATCGTCACGCACGCCGAGGACCCGGGCTTGCACTGGGGCCAGCCAGGCCGGGAACGCCCCGGCGTAGTGCTCGAGCATCACGCCGAAGAAGCGCTCCACCGACCCGAACAGGGCGCGGTGGATGACGCTCACCCGGTGGGGGTGGTTGTCGGGGCCGATGTACTCGAGGCCGAAGCGCTCCGGCAGTTGGAAGTCGACCTGCAGCGTCGACAGCTGCCACTGGCGACCGATGGCGTCCCGCACGTGGATGTCGATCTTGGGCCCGTAGAAGGCGCCGCCTCCGACGTCGACCTCGTAATCCATCTCCCGCACCTCGAGGGCCCGGCGCAGGGCCTCGGTGGCCTCGTCCCACTCCTCGTCGCTGCCGACGGCCTTGCCCTCGGGCTTGGTCGACAGGCTGGCCGTGAAGTCGTCGAAGCCGAAGGCCTCCAGCACCGAGATCACGAAGTCGAGGAGGCTGACCAGTTCGTCCTGGATCTGCTCCCGGGTGCAGAAGATGTGGCTGTCGTCCTGGGTGAAGCCCCGGATGCGCATGAGCCCGTGCAGGACCCCCGATCGCTCGTACCGGTAGACGGTGCCCAGCTCGAACAGGCGGAGGGGCAGCTCCCGATAGCTCCGCTGCCGGCTGCGGAAGATCAGCATGTGGAACGGGCAGTTCATGGGCTTCGGGTAGTAGGCCCCGTTCTCCAGCTCCATGGGCGGGTACATGGCGTCGGCGAACCAGTCGAGGTGGCCGCTGGTCTCCCACAGCGTCGAGCGGGCCAGGTTGGGCGAGTAGACGAACTCGTAGCCGCCGTCCTGGTGGCGCTGGCGGCTGTAGTCCTCCATCAGCTTGCGGACGATGCCGCCCTTCGGGTGCCAGACGGCGAGGCCACCGCCCAGCTCGTCGGGGAACGACAGGAGGTCGAGCTCGGCAGCCAGCTTGCGGTGGTCCCGCTCTCGGGCCTGTTCGAGGCGATCGAGGTGGTCCTCCAGGGCCTGCTTGGACTCCCACGCCGTGCCGTAGATGCGCTGCAGCATCGGGTTGCGCTCGTCACCGCGCCAGTAGGCGCCGGCGACCCGCGTGAGCTTGAAGTGGCCCAGCCGGCTCGTGTCCGGCACGTGGGGGCCCCGGCAGAGGTCGATGAAGTTCGGGGGGTTCTCGTAGGTCCGGACCAGGCCACCGGGCGTGGCCGACATCGGGTCATCGGCCGTGCCCTCGATGATCTCCAGCTTGAACGGGTGGGCGGCGAAGAGCGCCTTGGCTTCGGCGCTGGGGATCTCGTCGCGCAGGAAGGGCTGCTTCTCCTTGATGATCTCCCGCATGCGGGCGTCGATGCGCTCGAGGTCGTCGGGCGTGAACGTGGCTCCGTCGGCCAGCTGGAAGTCGTAGTAGAAGCCGTCCTCGATCGGTGGGCCGATGCCGAACGTGGCTCCCTCGAACAGGTCGAGGACGGCCTGGGCCAGGACATGGGCCGTGGAGTGACGGATGACGTAGCGACCCTCGTCGGTCGTGTCCGTGACGATGGCCACGGTGTCGCCGTCGTGCAGTGGCGTGGTCAGCTCCCGCTCCTCGCCGTTGATCTCGGCGACGACCGCGGCCTTGGCCAGGCCCCGTCCGATGGCGGCCGCCAGGTCGCCGGCGGTGGCGCCCTCGTCGAGGGAGCGCGAGGAACCGTCCGGCAGCGTCACGTCAATGGCCATGGAGGGCCGAGGATACCGACGGCCCTCGCCGGGCTAGCCGGCTTTGACGACCTCGGCCACGGCGGCGTGCCCGTTGGTCTGCGGCCCGTCGGCGGTGATGACGCCGCCGCGCTCGGCGGGGGATCGCGTCCTCGTCGGGCTTCTTGTTGGCGTACTCGTCGACGTAGGTCTGGCCCGAGAGGGCTCCGATCTCGAACATGACCTCGTCGGTGATCTGGCGCAGGAGACGGTGGTCGCCCATGCGCTCGGGATCGAGGCCGGGGTGCACGGGCCGGCCGATCTGCACCCAGACCGGCCGGAAGGGCTGGGGCAGCTTGGCGTCGGGCGGCTGCACCTCGCGGGTGCCGATCAGCCCGACCGGCACGATCGGGGCGCCGGTGCGCAGGGCCAGGCGGGCCGCGCCGGTGTGGCCCCGGTGCAGGTCGCCGTCCCGTGACCGGGTGCCCTCGGGGTAGATGCCGAACAGCTCACCCGCCTCCAGGATCCCCGACGCGGTGTCCAGTGCGGCCTGCGCCGCGTCGCCGCCCGAGCGGTCGATGGGGACCATCCCGATGGCCGGGAAGATGAACTTCGTCTTCCAGTCGTCCATGTACTCGGCCTTGCCCACGTAGGTGATCCGGCGGGGCAGGACGAGGGGGACGAAGAAGGAGTCCAGGACCGAGATGTGGTTGGGACAGATGATCGCCCCACCCGTCCTCGGCACGTGCTCGAGTCCGCGGGTGTGGATCCGCCAGCTCAGCTTGAACAGTGGGGTGAGCACGGCGCGGGCCACGGGGTAGAGCGCGCCGTAGTCCCGAGCCATCAGTTCAGGACCGTAGTGGCTACCCCTTTTGACTGCCTTCGCTTCCCTCAGGAAGTTCGGCGCCGCCGACGCCGCGAGTCCGTGCGGCTGCGGGTCGGTCAGTCCTGCAGGTCGATGCCGAGGAGGGCGGCGGCTTCGGACACCCCGCGACCGTCCTTGGCCGCCTGGTCGATGGCCGCGAGCGCGCCGGGTGCGTCGAGGTCCTCGTCGAGGGCTCGCCGCACCTCCGCCAGCGCAGCATCGCCCTCGCCGGCGGCCTGCCAGGCGTCCAGCCGCTCGGCTGCGGCGGGCATGATCCCGTCGTTCCACTCCCATGAGTCCCGGTAGTGGTGGGCCAGCACGCCCAGGCGGATGACCCGGGCGTCCCATGTCTTCAGCAGGTCGCTGACGAAGACCAGGTTGCCGAGCGACTTCGACATCTTCTCGCCGTCCATCCGGACCATGGCCTGGTGCATCCAGTGCCGCACGAACGGCTCGCCGGTGGCGGCCTCGGACTGGGCCGCCTCGCATTCGTGGTGCGGGAAGATGAGGTCGGAGCCCCCACCATGGAGGTCGATGGTCGTCCCCAGCTCCCGCAGGGCGAGGGCGGAGCACTCGATGTGCCAACCAGGGCGACCGGGGCCCCACAGCGAGTCCCAGGCCGGCTCGTCGTCGGCCGACGGCTGCCAGAGGACGAAGTCCAGGGGGTTGCGCTTGTTGGGGTCGTCGGGGTTGCCCCCGCGCTCCGCGGCCAGCGGCAGCATCTCCTCGGCACTGAGATGGCTGATCTGGCCGAAGCGGTCGAAGGTGGAGACGTCGAAGTAGACGCGCGCCGCCGGCCTCGTAGGCGTGGCCCCGGTCGAGGACCATGCCGATGAAGCCGCGGATGTCGGCGATGGCCGAGGTGGCCCGGGGCTCGCTCCAGCTCGGGAGCAGCCCGAGGCTGGCCATGTCGGCGTCGAAGCGGGCCGTCTCGGCCGCGGCCAGGTCGAGGTAGTGCACGCCCAGCTCGCGGGCCTTGCGCAGGATGTCGTCGTCGACGTCGGTGAGGTTGCGGACGCAGCGGGTCTCGTGGCCGCGGTCGCGCAGGCGGCGCTGGAGGATGTCGTAGGTGAGGTAGGTGGCGGCGTGGCCGAGGTGGCGTGGCGTCGTAGGGCGTGATGCCGCACGTGTACATGAGCACGATGGGGCCGGGCTCGAAGGCCACGACCGCCTGGCGGGCCGTGCAGTACAGCCGCATCGGCGCTTCATCACCCTGACCTGAGGGCGCTTCGCTGTCGCTCATCGCCGTGCGGGCCTCACTCCGGCCCGCCGATCCGCCCCGCGTCTCATTCGCCCAGGTCGATCCCGGTGAACTTCACCGCGGCCCGGGTCTTGTAGCGCACGTTCAGCTGCAGCAGCACGGCGGCGAAGGCCTCGATGGGGGCGGCGTTGGAGAGCTCACCGGCGTCGAGGGGGCGCATGTCCGGCAGCTGCTTGACGATCTCGATGGTCGACTGCGTGGCCGACTTGTGATCCGAGCAGATGAGCACGTCGCTCTCGACCGGGTGGGCCAGGTCGCCCAGCTCCTTGGCCGGCACGTGGTGGAAGGCGGCCGCGACCCGGGACTCGGGCAGGGCGGCCTGGACGCTGGCGGCCACCGAGCCCCGGGGCGGGACGAGGGGCTGGAACTCGTGGCCGACCTTGGCCAGGGCGTTGGCCATGGAGATGACGACCTTGCCCCGGAGCTGCTTCGACACCGATGCCGCGGTCGACGCCGCCGCGTCCCAGGGGGTGGCGATGACGACGACGTCGGCCTCGGCAGCGCCCTCGTTGTCCGCGGCCTCGACCGTCAGGTCGTGCTCGGGCCACTTCGCCAACAGGCGGTCGGTCTCCTCCATCGCTCGGTAGCGCGAGCGCGAGCCCATGACGACGTCGAACCCGCCTTCGGCCAGTCGAGCCGAGAGGGCTCGACCCGCAGGACCTGTTCCCCCGAGGACTCCGATGCGCACGGCGCCCGAGGGTAGTCACGCCCGGTCTCGCGATCCGCAAGCACCGGTGCGGCACCCCGGCGCGTAACGTCGGGGTTCCACCGTCGATCGGAGTGAGCGTGGGACTACTGGACGGCAAGCGGCTGCTGATCACCGGCGTGCTGACCAAGGACTCGTTGGCCTTCGCCGTGGCCCAGCTGGCCCACGATGAAGGGGCGGAGCTGGTGCTCACCGGCGCCGGCCGGGGTCTGTCCATCACCACTCGGACCGCGCGCAAGATCAGCGCCGACCTCGACGTCCTCGAGTTCGACGTCACCGACGACAGCCACGCCGCGGCCGTGCGCGACGCGCTGGCGACCAAGTGGGACCGGGTCGACGGGGCGCTGCACGCCATCGCGTTCGCCCCGGAGTCGGCCCTCGGCGGCAACTTCCTGTCGACCGAGTGGGATGACGTGGCCCTGGCCATGCGCATCTCGGCCTGGTCGTTGCGGGCCGTGGCCGACGCCGTGACGCCGCTCATGACGGAGGGCGGGTCCATCGTCGGCCTCGACTTCGACGGCCAGGTGGCCTGGCCCGGCTACGACTGGATGGGCGTCTGCAAGGCCGCCCTGGAGTCCACCTCCCGCTACCTGGCTCGGGACCTCGGCGCCCAGGGCATCCGCTGCAACCTGGTCGCCGCCGGGCCGGTCCGCACCCTGGCCGCCCGCTCCATCCCCGGCTTCGAGCTGTTCGAGGACGTCTGGCACGACCGTGCTCCGCTCGGCTGGTCCGTCCGGGACCCGACGGTCGTGGCCAAGGCCTGCGTCGCCCTCCTGTCGGACTGGTTCCCCGCCACCACGGGCGAGATCATCCACGTCGACGGCGGCTACCACGCCATGGGCGTCTGACCCTTCCGCAGAGGTCAGAGGTACTTGGGGTTGGCCACGGCGAGCTTGTCGACGACGGTCTGACGGACCGAGTCGAGCAGGGCCCGGTCATCGGTCGGCCACTCCCCCGCCCTGATGCGGTCGGCCAGGTCGCGCTCGGAGGTCACGCCGAGGGCGGCCAACCGCGACGCGTGAGCCGCGGCCATGGCGGGGCCGGCGACCAGCTCGCGCTCGACCGTGGCCAGGACGGTGGCCACGACCCGGGTGTGGAACTGGACCCGCCCGCTGGTCGCCTCGCGGGCGTCGCCCTCGGCCCATTCCCGGACCGCCTCCAGCAGCTCGATCGCGGACGGCACGTCGTGGAACGTCCCCGTAACCACGTCGGTCGCCGTCGGCTCGGGGACGACGCCGTCGGGGTCGATCAGGGCGAGCAGGTCGTACTCGTTCTCACACACCCGACGGCCGATGGCAGCCAGCTCCACCGAGCGGGTCTGGCCGGTGAGGTGGGTGGCCGTCTGGATGATGCACATCACGCCCCACTTGAGCGTCCCCAGCACCTCCCACCAGCGGGCGACGTCGGGATCCACGGGCCGCCCGCCGGCCGCTTCGTAGGCGGCGTAGAGCTCCTCCCGCTCACCGAAGCCGCCGACCGGGCCCGGCCCGCCGAACCGCCAGGCCCGCACACAGAGCCACCCCAGGTCCTCGAGAGGATCGCCCAGGTGGGCCAGCTCCCAGTCGAGGACCGCCCGGAGCCCCTCGGGACCGACGACCAGGTTGCCGTTGCGGAAGTCGCCGTGGACCACTGCTCTCCCGGACGGTGGTGGGCGATTGGCCTCCAGCCAGCGAAAGCCGAGCTCGAACGCCGGATGGGGCTGCTCCAGGGCGTCGACCAGGTCACGGAACTGGCGGACCTGGTCCAACTCCTCGAGGCCGCTGACCGTCTCCGGGTCGACCCGGTGGACGGCGGCGAGCGCGGCCCCGCACTGCGCGGCGAGCAGGGTCCGGGCCAGTGCGAAGTCGTCGTCGCGCAGGATGCGCCGGGGAATGGTCTCGCCGTCGACCCGGCGGGCCACGACCCAGGGCCCACCCAAGCCGTCGTCCTCACCGTCGCCCGTGGCCACGACGTCGGCCACCGGCACACCTTCGGCTGCGGCCGCCCGGATCAGGTCGGCTTCGGCGGCCATGCCGCCGCCGGTGCGGATGCCCCCCGACCGTTCCCGCTGCAGGATGAGCTCGGCACCGTCGAGCGCAAAGGCCCACGTCTCCCGGGACGCGCCACCGGAGAGGCGCTGCAGGTCCGCCACCGCCCCCCCGAGCGCCGCCTCGAGGGCGGCGGTCAGATCAGAGGCAGGCAGCGGCCGTCGCCGGGTAGGGGTTGACCGCGGCCCCACCCCCGGGCCAGATCTCGAAGTGCAGGTGGGGCGTGCCCGCATTCCCGGTCTGGCCGACGTAGCCGATCAACGTGCCCGCCGCGACGTGCCCACCGCCGGCATAGCCGCTCATGTGGGTGCCGAAGTACGTGTCCCCGTTGTCGCCGTAGAGGAAGAACGAGAGTCCACCGAGGCCGACGGCGCGGTGCTCCACGTTGCCGCTGGCCGGGGCGTAGACCGGCGCCCCCTCGACCGCCATCATGTCGACGCCCTGGTGGGTGTGCCCGTCGCGCGGCGTGCCCCACGTGTCCACGAACGTGGCGCTGGGCACGGGGCAGGTGATGCCGCCGCCGCTCGGAGGGGGCGCGCCTCCACCGCCGCCGCCGTCGCCACCCGTGTCGGCCGGAGGCGCATCGTTGGCGGCCGCCGCCGCGGCCGCCGCGGCGGCGAGCCTCGCGGCCTCGCGCCGAGCCGCTTCCTCGGCCGCCCGCCGCTGGCGCTCGACCTCCTCCAGTCGGGCCAGTTCGGCCTGGAGATCGTCCTGACGCGCCTCGATGTCGGCGATCGCATCGGTCTGGTCGGCCTGCAGTGCCTCGAGGTGGGCCGAGGCCGCAGCCAGGTCCTCCCGTGCCCCCTGGTAGGCGTCGAGAGCATCGGTGTCGCCATGGGTGACGATGCGGGCCAGGGCGTCGGCCCGGGCCAGACGGGTCAGGTCCCCGCCCAGCAGGTACACGTCCGTCGGGCGGATGTACTGCTGGACGGCGATCTCCTGCACCTGGCTCCGGAGCCCGCCGATCGCTCGCCGGGCCTCGTCGGTCTGGTGCTGGGTGGTGCTGATGTCCTCGCTGATCTCACCCAGGCGGGCCTCGGCGTCGGCCAGCTCCTGGGTCGCGGCCTGGGCCCGGGCCCGGACCTCGGCGATGTCGTCCCCCGAGGCCGTCGGCGCGGCGAAGGTCGCCAGAGCGCCCGTCACCAGGGCGACGACCAGCAGCACAGGCAGGGGACGCAAGTCCCCCATGGTACGCGACACCCCTCGAACGTTGCGGTTTCGTGACGAAATCGGGCTCTGGCCACCCCCGGTAGCGTGACCGGCCGATGACCGTCGACACGCCGTTGCGCCCCCCGGAGGGGCCGGCGGAGGACCCGGCGGCTCGGCCCGACGAGCACCCCTACGAGCCCGTCGGGGTCGTCCCCCGCTACCCGGCTCCCCGGCGGACGATCGACCCCGACCCGGCGAAGGGCTGGATCCGCCGTATGCGGCCCGTGGTCATGGCCCACGGCCTGTTGCTCTGGACCTCGGTGCTGGCCGCCCTCGTGGCGATGGTGGCCCAGGTCGCCGTCCCCGCGGTGATCAGCCTGGCCATCGACAAGGCGATCATCGACGACGAGCGCCCCCTCGCCCCTTACGTGTGGGCCCTCGTCGCCCTCGGCATCGCCCGTGGGCTCATGGCCCTCTACTACCGCTACGGCCTCTTCCGTCTCGCCTACGACATCGAGTACGACCTCCGCCAACTGCTCTACCGCCACCTGACGCGCCTGTCGTTCTCGTTCTACGACCGGGTGCAGTCGGGTCAGATCATCTCCCGGGCCAACTCCGACATCCGCTCGGTCCAGACGGTGGCCGCCTTCGCCCCCCTGATGGGGATGTCGCTGCTCAGCTTCGTCATCGCCTTCGCGGTCATGGCCTCGATCCACGTCGGGCTGACGCTGGTCGCGGTGGCCGCCCTCCCCGGCGTGTACATCGTCGGGGCGAAGCTGCGGAACCTCATCTTCCCGCTGTCGTGGGTCATCGCCGCCCGCCAGGCGGACGTGGCCACCATCGTCGACGAGAACGTCAACGGCGTCCGCGTCGTGAAGTCCTTCGCCGCCGAGGAGCGTCAGATCACCGGGCTGGCCGGAGCGGCCGAGCGCCTGCGGTGGGCCAACGTGAGCCAGGCCGACGCCCGGGCCACCTACGCCCCGCTCATGGAGAACCTGCCCCGGGTCGGGCTGGCCGCCGTGCTGGCCTACGGAGGGTGGCTGGCCATCGACGGCCAGATCCAGATCGGGACCCTGGTCGCCTTCAACGCGTACGTCGTCATGCTCCAGACCCCGTTCCGGATGCTCGGCTTCTTCCTGATGATGACCCAGCGGGCCGCCGCGTCGGCCGGGCGGATCTACGAGATCCTCGACGAGGTCCCTGCCGTCCAGGACCGACCCGGCGCCGTCGACCTGATCGACGCCCGGGGCCGGATCGAGTTCCGCGGCGTCGACTTCGCCTACACGACCGCCGAGGACGCCCCGAAGGTGCTCGACGGCTTCGACCTGACCGTCGAGCCGGGTGAGACCGTGGCCCTCGTCGGGCGCACGGCCAGTGGCAAGTCCACGGTCGTACGCCTCCTCCCCCGCTTCTACGACGTGCAGGCGGGCGCGGTGCTCGTCGACGGCCACGACGTCAGGGATCTCACCGTCCTCAGCCTCCGCTCGGCGGTCGGCGTGGTCTCCGACGAGCCGTTCCTCTTCTCCGTCCCCATCCGGGACAACATCGCCTACGGCCGCCCCGACGCCTCCGCCGCCGACGTCGAGGCCGCGGCCCGAGCGGCCCAGGCCCACGGCTTCATCACCGACCTGCCCGACGGCTATGACACCGTCGTCGGCGAGCGGGGCTACACGCTTTCCGGCGGGCAGCGGCAGCGCATCGCGCTGGCCCGGATCGTGCTGGCCAACCCCCGGATCCTGATCCTGGATGATGCCACCAGCGCGGTCGACGTCCACGTCGAAGAGGCCATTCACGACGCGTTGAGCGGCTCGCTGGCCGACCGCACCACGATGATCGTGGCCCACCGCCTCTCCAGCATCGCCTTGGCCGACCGGGTGGTGCTCCTGGAGGGTGGGCGGGTCGTGGCCAGCGGCCCGCACGCCCAGCTCCTGGCCACCGAGCCCCGCTACGCCGACATCGTGGCCCACCTCGAGGAGGGCGACTAGTGGCCTGGGGCGGCCCGGCCGGTGGGCCCATGGCAGGCGGCAGCGCCGTCGGTCAGAGCGCCGCCGCGGGCCTGCCCTTCGCGGGCGTGCCCGCCGAGTTGGCCGACCGGGTCGAGGCCATCCTGGACGCCGAACCCGAGCACCCCGAGCCTGACGTCCACTTCACCCAGCGGGAGTCCGGGGTGCGCCCGCTCACCCTGCGCAACTTCCTGGCTCCGCACCGCCTCGGGCTCCTGGGCGCGTTCGCCCTGGTCACGCTGGAGACCATCACCCTCCAGCTGGGGCCGTTGCTGACCCAGATCGGCATCGACAAGGGGGTCTCGGAGAAGGACACCCACGTCCTCGTCGTCGTCACCGCGGTCTACATGGTGGCCATCCTGGTCAGCATCCTGGCCGGGACGGCCCGCATCCGCTTCACCGGGCGCTTGGGCGAGCGCCTCATGTACGAGCTGCGCCTCCGGGTGTTCTCCCACCTCCAGCGCCTCTCGATGGACTTCTACACCGACGAGAAGGCGGGCCGGCTCATGAGCCGGATGACCAGTGACGTGGAGTCGCTGAGCCAGCTCTTCCAGGAAGGCCTGGTGAACCTCGCCGTGCAGGCCCTGACCCTGGTCGTGGTCACGGTGATCCTCGTGTTCCTCAACCCGACGCTGGCCGCGATCACCCTGCTCGTCGTCGTGCCGGTGATGCTCGCCCTCACCCTCTGGTTCCGGGCCGCCTCGGACCGCGGCTACACCATGGTGCGCGACCGCATCGCCGACGTCCTCGCCGATCTGCAGGAGAGCCTCTCGGGCATCCGGGTGCTGGTGGCCCACAACCGGCGCCGCCACAACGTGGCCAGTCACGGCAACATCGTGGGCGAGTACCGCGACGCCAACCTCTACACCGCGAGGGTCGGCGCCATCTACGGACCGGCGACCGAGACCGTCGGCGTGCTGGCCCAGGCCGTCATCCTGGCCGTCGGCGGGGCCTTCGTCCTCGACGACCGCCTCACCGTGGGCGAGCTGACGGCGTTCGTCCTCTACGTCACGGCCTTCTTCGCCCCGATCCAGCAGCTCGTGCAGCTCTACAACACCTATCAGCAGGGCCAGGCCGCGGTGACCAAGTTGCGCGACCTGCTCGACACCGAGCCGTCCGTGCCCGAGGCCCCTGACGCCGTCGACCTGCCCGAGCTGCAGGGGGCGGTCGAGCTCCGGGACGTCCACTTCGGCTACGTCCCCGGCCAGCCGGTGCTCGAGGGCATCGACCTGCGCATCGAGCCGGGCGAGACGGTGTCCTTCGTCGGGACCACCGGGGCGGGCAAGTCCACGGTGGCCAAGCTCGTCACCCGCCTCTACGACGTCGACACGGGCGCCGTCCTCCTGGACGGCCACGACGTCCGCGACGTGACCATCGCCTCGCTGCGGCGCCAGATCGGGGTCGTGCCCCAGGAGCCGTTCCTGTTCAACGGCTCCATCCGGGACAACATCGCCTTCGCCCGCCCCGACGCGTCCGACGACGAGGTCTGGGCGACCTGCCAGACCGTCGGCATCGACGACCTCGTGGACCGCCTCCCCGAGGGCCTCGACACCCCGGTGCACGAGCGGGGGGTGTCGCTCTCGTCGGGTGAACGCCAGTTGCTGGCCCTGGCCCGGGCCTTCTTCGCCCGGCCGCGGGTCCTGGTCCTCGACGAGGCCACGTCCAACCTCGACCTCACGTCCGAGGCGCGGATCGAGCGGGCGCTGGATGTCGTCCTCGAAGGGCGCACGGCCATCGTCATCGCCCACCGGTTGGCCACGGCCAAGCGGGCCGACCGCATCGTCGTCGTCGAGGACGGCCGCATCGTCGAGCAGGGCCCGCACGACGAGCTGGTGCGACAAGCCGGGCCGTACGCCGCCATGTACGCCACCTGGGAACGGCACCTGGATGCGGACTGACCCGGCGCTGGCCCTCGACGGGGTCGGCGTGCGCATCGACGGACGGGCCGTGCTGACCGACGTCACCTGGGCGGTCGGCCCCGGCGAGCGGTGGGTCGTGCTCGGTCCCAACGGCTCGGGCAAGACGACCCTGCTGCGGGTGGCGTCGCTGTACCTGCACCCGTCGACCGGCTCGGTCCGGGTCCTGGGTGAGACCTTCGGCCGGCTCGACGTGCGTTCGCTGCGCACCCGCATCGGCCTGGCCAGCGCCGCCCTCGGTCAGCAGCTCCGCCCCGAGGTGACGGCCCGGGACGCGGTGATGACCGCTCGCCACGGCGCCCTGGAGGCGTGGTGGCACCGGTACGACGACGCCGACCGTGTCCGGGCCGCGTCCCTGCTGGACCGCTTCGGCGTGGGTGACCGCGCCGACCAGGCCTTCGGCACGCTCAGCTCGGGCGAGCGCCAGCGGGTGCAGCTGGCCCGCACGCTCATGACCGAGCCCGACCTGGTGTTGCTGGACGAGCCGACGGCGGGCCTCGACCTCGGCGGTCGGGAGGACCTCCTGCTGCGCCTGACCGGGCTGGCCCGCGACCTCACGACGCCACCGTTGGTGCTGGTCACCCACCACGTCGACGAGATACCCGACGGCTTCACCCACGCCCTGGTGCTGGCCGACGGCGGCGTCGTGGCCCAGGGTCCGCTGACCGACGTCCTCACCGCCGAGGTCCTCGGGCAGGCCTTCGGCCTGCCGCTGGAGATCGAGCAGCGGGGTGGACGCTGGGCGGCTCGGGCCGTGACCGAGGTCACCTCCGAACATCCTTGACCTTAAGTGAGGTTTAACCTTTAGGGTCCGGCCCGTGGACATGAACGCGTGGACGGCGCTGCGCAGCGCCATGCAGGACGATGGCACCCAGGCCCGCTTCTCCAAGGCCACCCTGCGCCGGGTCCTGGTCTTCGCCCGCCCCCACCGCCGGACGATCGTGGCCTTCCTCGTCCTGGCCACCGTCGGGGCCGTGCTCGGGGTGGCCATCCCCGTCTTGGCCGGTCAGGCCGTCGACGTCATCGTCAACGACGGCGCGACGGCCTCGGTCGTCCGCCTCGCCCTGCTCATCGCCGCCATCGCAGTCGCCGGCTCGGTCGTCGGCCTCCTCGGCCGCCTCGAGTCGTCTCGCCTGGGCGAGGGACTGATCCTGGACCTCCGCCAGAAGGTCTTCGAGCACGTGCAGCGCATGCCCATCGCCTTCTTCACCCGGACCCACACGGGCGCGCTGGTGAGCCGACTGAACAACGACGTCATCGGCGCCCAGCGCGCCTTCACGTCGGCCCTCTCGGGGGTCGTGACCAACATCATCGCCTTGGGCCTGACCGTCGTCGTCATGGCCCGCCTGTCATGGCTCATCACCCTGCTGGCCATGGTCCTGCTCCCGGTCTTCGTGATCCCGGCCCGGCGGGTCGGAGCCCGGGTCGGGCACCTGGAACGGGAGGCGGCCGGCCACAACGCGGCCATGACCTCACAGATGACCGAGCGCTTCTCGGCCCCGGGCGCCACCCTGGTCAAGCTGTTCGGACGCCCCGACGAGGAGGCGGCCGAGTTCGGACGGCGGGCCGCCAGGGTGAGCGTCATCGGCGTGAAGTCGGCGGTGGCCACCGAGACGTTCCTGCAGGCCCTGACGCTGGTGTCGGGGCTGGCCCAGGCCCTGATCTACGGCCTCGGCGGCTACCTCGCCCTGCAGGGTCAGCTGGACGCCGGGACCGTCGTGACGATGGCGCTGCTCCTGACCCGGCTCTACGCCCCCTTGACTGCTCTGGCCACGGCCCGCCTCGACGTGGTCACCGCCCTGGTCAGCTTCGAGCGGGTGTTCGAGGTGCTGGACATCGAGCCGCTGATCGCTGAAGCCGAGGACGCCCGGACGGTGCCGGAGGGCCCGGTCGGGGTCGAGCTGCGGGACGTCCGCTTCCACTACCCGGCGGCCGGCGAGGTCTCCCTGGCCTCCCTGGAGGAGGTCGCGGTGCTCGACGACACCACCAACGAGGACGTCCTGCACGGCGTGTCGGTGACGGTCGAGCCGGGGCAGATGGTCGCCCTGGTCGGCTCGTCCGGCGCGGGCAAGTCGACGCTGGCCTCCCTGGTACCCCGGCTCTATGACGTCAACGAGGGCGGTGTCCGCCTCGGCGGGGTCGACGTCCGGGACCTGACCTTCGCCTCGCTCCGGGAGACCGTCGGGGTCGTGACCCAGGACGGCCATCTGTTCCACGACACGATCCGGGCCAACCTCACCTATGCCCGCCCCGACGCCACCGACGCCGACCTGTGGGCCGCGCTGGCCAACGCCCGGCTGGGGGACCTGGTCGCCTCACTGCCCGACGGCCTCGACACGGTGGTCGGCGAGCGGGGCTACCGCCTGTCGGGCGGCGAGCGCCAGCGCCTGACCATCGCCCGCCTCCTGTTGGCCGAGCCCCGGGTCGTGATCCTCGACGAGGCCACCGCCCACCTGGACTCCAGCTCGGAGGCCGCCGTGCAGGAGGCCCTCGGCGCCGCCCTGGCCGGGCGGACCGCGCTGGTGATCGCCCACCGCCTGTCCACCATCCGCGCCGCCGACCGCATCGTCGTGCTGGAAGGCGGACGGGTGGTCGAGCAGGGCACACATCCCCAGCTCCTGGCGGCAGGTGGCCGCTACGCCGAGCTCCACCGCACGCAGTTCGCCGATGAGACCCCGGAGGACGAGGAGCCCGAGGCGGCCTGACTCATCCCTCCAGGAGGGCGAGCAGGCGGGGGCGGGCCCGGTCCACCTCGTCGGCCAGGAGGCGTTCGATCATCGAGCCCCAGAGGGCGCCGCCGTAGTGGAGGGACATGGTGAGGCGGCTGCCCGACTCGGTCGGCTCGACGTGGGCGGTGAGCGTCCAGGGTGAGTGGCTGCGCTCCCCCGGCTCGCGGCGCTCGAACACCACCCGCTCCGGGACGTCGTGGCTCACGCGGACCATGCGCAGGCGCTTGGACCGGGCCAGCGGGCCGATCCGGCCTCGGAGCTCGACGGACCAGGCCGGGCCCTCGTCACCGGGCAGGGCTTCGGTCGGGGTGGCCGTCACCACGATGTCGAGCCAATCGGCGTAACGGGCCAGGTCCTCGACCACCGCGAACAGGACCGGGGCGGCCACGGGGGTGTCGACGTGCTCGGTCCGCTCCATCAGGTCACGCTCCGCGGGTCGGTGTTGGCCCCGCAGACGAGGACAGCCACCCGCTCGTCCCGCTCGGGGACGTAGGCGCCGGCCAGCAGCGCGGCCAGGGCGGCGGCGCCACCCGGCTCGACCACGAGGCGGAGGTCGCTCCAGAGCGCCCGTTGGGCGCAGGCGATGGCGTCGTCGCTGACCGTCACCGCCCCGCTGACCCAAGCCTGGGCGGCGGCGAAGGGCCAGTTCCCCACCCGCCGGACCCCGAGGGAGTCCGAGGCCAGGCCGGCGACGGTGACGTCCACCGGCTCCCCCGCATCGAGGGCCGCCCCGAGGCATCGGGACGTCTCCGGCTCCACGGCCACCACCTTGGTCCGCCCGCGGTACCAGGAGGCCACGCCGCCGATCAGCCCACCGCCACCGGCGGCGACGAGCACCGTGTCGACCTCCGGCGCCTGGCCCTCGAGCTCGCGGGCCAGCGTCCCGTGGCCGGCGAGCACCTCGGCGAGGTCGTAGGGGTGACAGACGAGGGCGCCGGTCTCGGCCGCCCGTAGGTCACACGCGGTTTGCGCGTCGTCGTACAGCGCCCCGGTGCGCCGCACGTCGACCGGGTAGCGGGCCAGCGCCTCGAGCTTGATGGCCGGCGCCCCCTCGGGCACGTGGATCTCGGCGGGCACCCCCAGGACCGTGGCGGCGTGGGCCACGGCGGCGGCATGGTTGCCCCCGGACGCGGCGATCACCCCGGCGGCGGGGACCGAGTTGGCGAGGATGCGATTGAACGCCCCCCGGGGCTTGAACGAGCCCGTGTGCTGGAGCAGCTCCAGCTTCAGGACGAGGTCGAGGTCCAGGCCGAAGGTGCTGGGGCCGGGCCGCAGCACCGGCGTGACCCGTATGTGGCCGGCGATGCGCTCCGCAGCCGCTTCGACGTCCTGGACGCCGATGACGCTGTCGGGGGCGGCCACCCGGCGGAGGCTATTGGCGCCTCGCGCCAGCCGGTGCCGGGATGAAGGTCTGACCGTCGACGAGGTCCACCGCGTGCAGGAGGGGATACGGGTCGATGGCGTCGCCGCCCCCGGGGTGGATCTCGAAGTGCAGGTGGGTCGGGGTCCCGACGGCGTTGCCGGTGTCGCCCGTGTAGCCGATGACATCGCCCGCCTCGACCAACATGCCGTCGGTGACGCCTTCGGCATAGGCCTGGAGGTGGGCGTAGTAGTACTGCGTCCCGCTCTCCCCGATGACCCAGAGCTTGGTGCCGCCGAGGGTGCCGGTGCCGACGTTGTCGATGACCCCCCGCTCCGCGGCCACCAGGGGTGTCCAACGGGGAGCGAAGATGTCGGCGCCTTCGTGAGTCCGCCCGCCGGACCGGGGGGCCCCGAAGGTGCTGGAGAACGTGTGGGGATCGGTCACCGGGAAGACGAAGCCGGTGATGACGATCTCACTGCCCGCCTCCAGGACCTGAAGGGTGACGTTCGCGGCCTTCAGGCGGACTCGCACGGGGTCCACCTGGGCCCGGACGACGCGCAGCTCGGCCTGGGTCTGCTCGGCTTGCTCGAGCACCCGGCTCAGGCGGGCGGTGACGTCGAGGCGACGGGCCAGGAGGCGCTCGGCCTCGTCCCGGTCGGCCTCCATGATCGTGCTCACGATGGTGCGGCGCTCCTCGACCTCGTTGGGCTCGGTGGCGCCGTAGGCAGCCTCGATCTCGGGCGCGTTGCCGGCGACGTAGGCGCCGACGGCCCGTTCGATCATCTGCTTCCGGGCGGCCACGGTGCGCCGGGCCACGATCCGCTGCTGGACGACCAGGTCGGCGCTCAACTGGTCGAACGCCGCCACATCGGCTTCGAGTCGGTCGATGCGAGCCAGCACGCCGTCCAGCTCGGCTCGGATGGCGTCCCGTCGGGCCTGGGCCTCGTCGGTGCTGATGTGCAGCACCTCGTTGACGTTGTCGGGATCGGCGGGCTCGACGGTGGCGGGGTCGTCGAGGGGATGGGCCCCGCTCTGGTCACCGCCGTGGCCGACGTCGATGCCTGTCGGCAGGGTCGTCGACGTCGTCGTGGTCGAGGTCGACGTAGGCGGTCGCTCGTCGCCGCGCGCCAGGACAGGGGTGCCGGACCCCAGCAGAGCGGCGGCGACGACGACGACCACCGCGATCGGGCGGCGGGAGGGCATCCCCCAACAGATCGACCACGGAGGGTGAGACTTTAGGGCACGGAGAATCCAACCATCTTCGTGTATCTCTCAGCTGATTTCCAGTGTTTCTATGTGTTGACCCTCAAGGAGCGTCCAGCTGGGCGATCGTGCGCAGCATGATCTCGTCGGTGCCCCCACCGATGGCCCAGAGGCGCTGGTCGCGCAGGTACCGCGCCGTCCAGTGCTCCTCCATGTAGCCCACACCGCCGTGGTACTGCAGGCAGAGGTCGGCCACCCTCCGCAGCAGCCGTCCGGTCGTCAGCTTGGCCACGGCCACCATCTTCTTGGTGTCGGCCCCGGCCATGAACGCCTCGGCACAGGCGTAGTTGTAGTGCTTGAGCAGGTCCACCTCGGCCGACAGCTCGGCCAACGTGTAGGCCAGGTAGTCGTTGCCGTACAGCGGACCCCCGAAGGCCCGGCGGTCGCCGAGGTACTCGCGGGTCCGGGTCATCGCCTGCTCCATGGAGCCCACCGCCTGGTAGCAGGCGATCATCCGCTCCTGCTGGAACTGCTCCATCTGCTGCTGGAAGCCGCGTCCCTCCTCGCCGATGAGGTTCCCCGCCGGCACCCGGACGCCGTCGAACACCAGCTCCGCGGTGTCCGACGAGCGCATGCCCAACTTGGCGAGGGTGCGGCTGACCGAGAAGCCGGGGGTGTCGGTGGGGACGACGATCTGGGAGATCCCGACCGATCCGCCCTCGTCGGAGGTGCGGGCCAGCACACCGACCCAGTCGGCCTGGGCCCCGTTGGTGATGTAGAGCTTGCTGCCGTCGATCACCCACTCGTCGCCGTCGCGCCGGGCCCGGGTCCGCAGCCCGGCCACGTCGGAGCCGGCGTCGGCCTCGGTGACCGCGACCGCGGCCACCGCCCGCCCCGCGACGGCGGGGACCAGGTACTGCTGCTTCAGCTCCTCGCTCCCGTAGCGGTGCAGCGAGGGGGTGGCCATGTCGGTCTGCACCGAGATGGCCATGGGCACACCACCACAGGCGATCCGACCGATCTCCTCGCCGAACACCACGGTGAAGCTGTGATCAGCACCCTGACCGCCGTAGGCGGGGTCGTACTCGATGCCGAGCAGGCCGGCCGCCCCCAGGATCGGGAACAGCTCGTGGGCCGGGAACCCACCGGCCGCTTCCCACTCGTCGACGTGAGGGTTGATCTCCCGGTCCACGACGTCGCGGACCATCTTGCGGAAGAGGTCGTGGTCCTCGGTGAAACGCATGCGGACTCCTAGGTGAAGGCGGCCACGCCGGTGATGGCCTGACCGAGCACCAAGGTGTGGATCTCGTTGGTGCCCTCGTAGGTGTAGACCGACTCGAGGTTGTTCATGTGGCGGATCACCGGGTACTCCAGGGTGATGCCGTTGGCCCCGAGGAGGCTACGGGCTTCGCGGGCCACGTCGAGGGCCTGGCGGACGTTGTCCAGCTTGCCGAAGCTGACCTGCGCCGGGGTGATCTCCCCTCGATCCTTCAGGCGGCCGAGGTGCAGGGCCAGCAGGCCGGCCCGGTTGACCTGCACCAGCATCTCCACCAGCTTGCGTTGCACGAGCTGGAACCCGGCCAACGGGCGGCCGAACTGGTGCCGTTCCCGGGTGTAGGCCAGGGCCGCCTCGTAGCAGGCCCGGGCCGCCCCCACCGCACCGCACACGATGCCGAAGCGGGCCTCGGACAGGCAGGACAGCGGCCCCCGCATCCCCGCCACGCCGGGGAGCACGGCCGACGCCGGCAACCGGACGTCGGTCAGGACGAGCTCAGAGGTCACCGATGCCCGCAGCGACAGCTTGCGGTGGATGTCGTTGGCGACGAAGCCGGGGGTGTCGGTGGGGACGACGAAGCCGCGGACACCGTCGTCGGTCACCGCCCAGATCACCGCGACATGGGCCAGGCCCCCGTTGGTGATCCACATCTTGGTGCCGTTGAGCACCCAGTCCTCGCCGTCCCGCCGGGCCCGGGTGCGCATGGACGACGGGTCGCTGCCCGAGTCGGGCTCAGTCAGGCCGAAGCAGCCGATGGCCTCACCCGCGGCCATGGCCGGCAGCCACTCCTGCTTCTGCTCGTCGCTGCCGTAGGCGTGGATCGGGGAACATGGCCAGCGAGCCCTGAACCGACACGAAGCTCCGGAACCCGCTGTCCCCGGCCTCCAGCTCCTGACAGGCCAGCCCGTAGCTGACGGCACTGGTGCCGGCGCAGCCGTAGCCGTCGAGGTGCATGCCCAGGAGGCCGAGCGCACCCATCTCCTTGGCCATCTCCACCGGGAAGGTCCCGGCCTCGAACCACTCGGCGATGTCGGGCAGCACCCGGTCGACGACGAAGGCCCGCACGGTGTCCCGCAGGAGCCGCTCCTCGTCGTCCAGCAGGCCGTCGAGGGCAAGGAAGTCGAGGGGGGCGTTGGCACGTTCGATGGCGGTCGTCACCCCTCCATCGTGGCCCTGAGGCGGCACGAGAGCCACCTCGGCCCAGAATGGTCCGGCCATGGCCACCCTCCCGCTCGATCCCGAGGACCCGCGCGCCCTCGGTCCGTACACGATCCGGGCCCGCTTGGGGGAGGGCGGGATGGGCGTGGTGTACCTGGCCGACGGCCCCGGCGGGCCGGTCGCGCTGAAGGTGGTCCGACGGCTGCTGGCCGCTGACGACACCTTCCGGACCCGCTTCCGACGAGAGGTGTTGGCCGCCCGCCGGGTGAGCGGACGGGGGGTCGTGGAGCTCCTCGACGCCGACACGGAAGGTGACCGCCCGTATCTGGCCATGGGCTATGTCGAGGGTCCGACGTTGCTGGACGAGGTCACGACGTCGGGCCCGGTCCGGGGCGAACGGCTCCGGGCGCTGATGGTCGCCCTCGCCGAGGCGGTGGACACCATCCATCGGTCCGGGGTGACCCACCGCGACCTCAAGCCGGGCAACGTCCTGCTGGCCGAGGACCAGCCCGTGGTCGTGGACTTCGGCGTGGCCACCGCCACCGAGGCCACCTCGATCACCGTGGTCGGCACCGTCATGGGCTCACCGGGCTGGATGGCCCCCGAGCAGGTCACGGGGGGCGCGCCGTCGCCGGCGATGGACGTGTTCGCGTGGGGGACGCTGGTGACCTGGGCCGCCACCGGGCGCAATCCCTTCGGCACGGGACGACCCGAAGCGGTGGCCTACCGCATCATCCACGACGAACCCGACCTCGAGGGCGTGCCCGCCGACGTGCGGCCGGTGGTGGCCGACGCCCTGGCCAAAGAGCCCACCGCCCGGCCGACCGCCGCCGCCGTCCTGGCCCGGCTGCTCGATCAAGCCCCCCAGGTCGGCCACGACGAGCTGGCCGCCGACGCCACAGCCCTCCTGGCCCGGACCTGGGTCCAGACTCCTATGCAGCCGCCCGCCCCCCCGCCACCCCCAGTCCGCCGCGGCCCGCCACCAGGACCGCCCCGCCGCGGTCGAGGTCGTCGGGCCCTGGCCGTCGCCCTCGTCCTGTTCTTCGGTGCCGCGGCCGGACTGGGGATCGGCCTCGGCATCCAGGCCTACCGCGACCGCAACGACGAGCAGGCGACGGGCGATCAGCCCCCGCCCGAGACGACCACCACGACCACCACGACCACGACGGTCCCCACGCGACCGCTCGCCGTCCGCTGGGTGATCGCCGACGACATCGACCGCCCCGTCGGTGAACCATGTCAGGCCGACCCGCCGCGCGACCCGACCGCGACCCTCGAGGTCCAGGACACCGGTGGCCACACCCTCGCCGGCCCGACCGAGGCCGGTGAGGGCCTGGCCGAGCCGGGGTCCGGCCTCGTCGACGACGTCTTCAACTTCACGTCGTGCGTGTACACCGTCGACTTCGAGGCCGTGCCCGAGGTCGACGCCTACATCATCGTCCCCAGCTCTGGTGACGAGCCGTTGACCGTCACCGCCGTCGACCTGGACGCGGCCGAAGGCCAGGTCGAGCTGGTGGCCGACACCGGAGGCGGCCTCCTCGACTGACGCCGCCCGAAAACGCGAAAGAGGAGCGGGCCGAAGCCCGCTCCTCGTTCGAACTCGGTGTTGAGCCGAAGCTCAGCTGCCGATGGAGGTACCGACGCTCGAGAACTTGGTCGAGGCGTTCTTGCCGAGGATGGTCACGGCCGCGATGCAGACCACCGCGATCAGGGCCACCAGCAGGGCGTACTCCACCAGCGAGGCGCCACGGTCCGAGTCGCCGAAGCGAGCCCGCAGCCAGGTGGCGAGGAAGTCGTAGGACAGCATCATGTTGGTTCTCCGTTGGATTCGTGCCCGCCGCCATGTTGAGGTGGGCCTTGTTGACACCAACACCATCGGCGGGTTTCGAGCGCAACGTGATAGGTAGTTCGACCCATTTGTAGAAAATCGAGTCGGCCCCGGGCGCGCAAGGGGGGCGGGCCGAAGCCCGCCCCCCTTGTGCGTGATCGGTGTCGAGCCGGAGCTCAGCTGCCGACCGATTCGCCGACACTGGAGAACTTCGAGGAGGCGTTCTTGCCGAGAATGGTCACGGCCGCGATGCAGACCACCGCGATCAGGGCCACCAGCAGGGCGTACTCCACCAGCGAGGCGCCACGGTCCGAGTCGCCGAAGCGAGCCCGCAGCCAAGTGGCGAGGAAGTCATAGGACAGCATCATCTCGGTATTCCTTCTCCCGGAAAGGTTGACCCCTTCCTTTCGGCTGTCCAGAACTGGGCCTTTAGACCTACGAGGAGTCGCTTTCGCCCCCGCCGGCAAGGCTCGAGCGACGGTCCAACCAGCCCATGACCATCTCCTTGAAATGGCCGGGGTTGTAGATGTCCTCCTCATAGGACCAGCGCTGGTCGCCCGCGTACTTGAGGAGCGTGAAGTTGTAGGCCTGGTGCAGGCTTCCGTCGCCGGGATCGGTCATGCGGTTCCAGACCTGGCACACGACCCAGCCCCGCTCCTCGTCGATCACGTACCACTCGATCGGGAAGAACTGCATGTCACAGTTCACCGGCTGGGCCATCGTCGTGGTGATCCAGGTGCGGATGGCATCGCGCCCGCCGAGCGTCCCGTAGAGGTGCTCGACGTAGGTGGCGTCCTCGGTGAACAGGTCGGCCCACGGGTTCCAGTCCCCACTCGTGCCGGCCGCGAGGGCCACCCGTTGGTAGTGGGCGAAGGCGTCCTCCAGCTCCTGCCGGCTCCACCGACCCATCAGTGCCCTCCTGTGCTGTCCAGCGCGGCCGCGATCGCGGCCACGACATCGTCCGCCGACGCCCCCGGGGTCAGCACCACGGCGACCCCGGCGGCCCTGAGCTCCTCGGCATCGGCCTCCGGGATGATGCCGCCGACCACAACGGGGGCATCGAGCCCGGCAGCCCGGGCCGCCTCCACCATGCGGGGAGCCAGGGTGCCATGACCTCCGTTGTGCATGCTGATGCCGATCAGGTCGGCGTCCTCCTGCTGGGCCGCGGCGACCACCGTCTCGGTGGTCTGGCGGAGGCCGAGGTACACCACCTCGGCGCCGGCGTCGCGGAGCATGCGGGCCACCACCTTCAGCCCCCGGTCATGGCCGTCGAGGCCGAGCTTGGCCAGCACGATGCGGACCGGCCCCCCGTGGGGGCCCCGCAGGCGGGTCACACCGCGGCCCGCTCGGTGTAGGTCCCGAACTCGGCTTCGAGGGCGCGGACGATCTCGCCCTCGGTGGCCCGGGCGCGCACGGCCTCGACCATCGGGGGCAGCAGGTTGACGGTCGGATCGGCCGCGTCCCGACCGATGGCGGCCAGGGCCCGGTCGACGGCGGCCTGGTCCCGGCTGCGCCGGATGGCTTCGAGGCGCTCGACCTGGGCGGCCTCCACGTCGGCACTGATGCGCAACAGGTCCGCCGTGTGCTCGTCACCGTCGGTGAACCGGTTGACGCCGACCACCACCCGGTCGCCGGCGTTGACGGCCCGCTCGAACCGATAGGCGGCGTCGGCGATCTCGTTCACGATCCAGCCGTTGTCGATGCCGGCGAGCACGCCTTCGAGCATCGAACCGCCGCCGAGCCCGTCGAGGTGGGCGAAGACGGCCTCGGCTCGGCGCTCCATCTCGTCGGTCATCCATTCGACGTAGGCCGACCCGCCGAGGGGGTCGGCGGTGGCCGTCACCCCCGTCTCGTGGGCGATGACCTGTTGAGTGCGCAGGGCGATGCGGGCCGCCGTCTCCGACGGGAGGGCCAGGGCCTCGTCGTAGGAGTCGGTGTGCAGGCTCTGGGTCCCACCGAGGACCGCGGACAGGGCCTGGATGGCGACCCGGGCGATGTTGACCTCGGGCTGCTGGGCGGTGAGGGACACGCCGGCCGTCTGGGTGTGGAACCGGAGCCGCAGCGACCGCTCGTCGGTGGCGCCGTAGCGGTCGCGCAGCCATCGGGCCCAGATCCGACGGGCGGCCCGGAACTTGCCGATCTCCTCGAAGAAGTCGAGGTGGGCATTGAAGAAGAAGGAGAGCCGCGGGGCGAAGTCGTCCACGTCCAAGCCCGCGGCGACCGCAGCCTCGACGTAGGCGAAGCCGTTGGCCAGCGTGAAGGCCAACTCCTGATCAGCCGTCGAGCCCGCTTCCCGGATGTGGTAGCCGGAGATGGACACCGGATGGAAGCGGGGCATCTCGGCGGTGGTGAAGCGGATCAGGTCGGTGACCAGCCGCAGCGACGGCCGGGGCGGGAAGAGGTACTCCTTCTGGGCCTGGTACTCCTTCAGGATGTCGTTCTGGATCGTGCCCGAGAGGGCGACCCGCGGCGTGCCCTGACCCTCGGCCACAGCCACGTACATCGCCATGAGGATCGCGGCAGGACCGTTGATGGTCATCGACGTGGACACCGCGCCCAGATCGATGCCGTCGAACAGAGTGGCCATGTCGTCGAGGGTGTCGATGGCCACGCCGGCCTTGCCCACCTCGCCGATGGCCCACGAGTCGTCGGAGTCCCGACCCATCAGGGTGGGCATGTCGAACGCCGTCGACAGGCCGGTTCCGCCCGAGTCCAGGAGCTGGCGGAACCGCTGGTTCGTGTCGGCCGCCGATCCGAAGCCGGCGAACATCCGCATCGTCCATGGCTGCGCCCGGTACATGGAGGCGTAGGGCCCGCGGGTGTAGGGGAACTCGCCGGGACCCGGGCCCTCGCCGTAGACGGGGTCGACCGGAATGCCAGACAGGGTCTCGAACGGCGCGGGTACGTCCTCGTCGGTCACCGTGACAGTATTCCCCGCCGTGGAGAAGCTCGTGTACCTCATGTGGGAACGTCCCTCTGTCGACGGCGCCGCGTGGCGGTCCCGCTTCCTCGACGACGTCGCCCCCCGGCTCCTGGCCATCGGTCCCCACAGCCTGTCACTGCACCTCGACGACGACGAGGCCCCGATCCCCGGGCCGGCACCGGCCCCCGGCCACGAGCTGCCCCTCCGTGCCGCGGTGTCCGTCTTCGTCGACGCCCACGACCGCCGGGCGCCCTACGAAGCCGTCTTGGCCGACGTCGGTGAACGGCGGGCCGGCTACCTGGTCAGCGAGGCGCTGTGGTCCGAGTACGGCGAGAACGGGCGCCGGGGACCGCGGGACTGGGCCGACGGCGAGCGCTCCCCCGGCATCACGACCTTCTCCCTGGTCCACCGCAACCCGAACCTGGACGAGCGAACGTTCCGGGAGTTCTGGCACGGCCACCAGTCGCCGATGTCCGA
Source organism: uncultured Microthrixaceae bacterium (assembly GCA_963725155.1). Classification (GTDB taxonomy): domain Bacteria; phylum Actinomycetota; class Acidimicrobiia; order Acidimicrobiales; family DATDAH01; genus DATDAH01. The sequence continues at coordinate 27,725 of CAVRXU010000007.1, read as the reverse complement.
GGCGGTGCAGCCCCGCTGGCGCTACGTGCGCAACACCGTGGTCCACCCCGTGACCCCCGGCGCCCCACCGATCGACGGGATCGTGCACGAGTCCTGGCCCTCCGTCGACGTGGTCGAGGACACGATCGCCTTCCACGAGGGTGATCCCGAGAACATCACCGTGATGCTCGACAGCGTCATGCAGTGCTTCGACATCACCCGCCTCCGCTCGTTCGCGCTGAGCGAGTACTTGTTGAAGAGCTGACCGCTACTGACGGCGGAGGGCGTCCTCGGCTTCGGCGTCGGGGTCCATCCAAGGCTCCCCGTCGACCTCGACCACCACCCGCCGCAGGGTGCCCGTGAACGGGAAGGGCGACCGGTAGTCCTTGGTCGGTGGTTCCCCCTCGGCCCGACCGCAGGTCACGCCGTTGCCGGTGATCGAGAACCGGTTCATGGTCAGGTGGGGGACCTTCCCGTGCCCGACCTGGGTGCCGTCCACCCAGATCGACCCCTCGCCGGCGTGGTCCCCCGTGCGGTGGAAGCGGAACTCGAGGCGGTGCGGGCCGGGGGCCAGGAACGCGGCGCCCTCGACCCGGGCGTGGTGCAGCCCGGAGTTGTTGTGGATGTAGACCAGTCGGCCCCGCAGGAGGTGAAAGGACCACCCGCCGAAGATCGACCCTTGGGCCAGGAGGACCCCCTCGACCCGGTCCTTGGTCGGGGGCACCTCGACCTCGGCGACGATCCGGTGGTCCCGGTTGCGGAGGTTGGCGGCCGCGCCCTCCGGCACCATCGAGGTCCCCGGCCAGTAGACGTAGCGCCGGCGGGCCGGGACCCCCTCGGGACGACCGAGGACGAACTCGGAGAAGGGGCGGTTGTCCAACGGCAACACCTGGTGGCGCTCGGCCTCCTCCCACCATCGGGCGACGAGATCCTCGACGACCTCCGGATGGGCGTCGGCGAGGTCCGTCGTCTCGGACGGGTCGGCGGCGAGGTCGTAGAGCTCCCAACGGTCGTCCTCGAGCGGCGGACGGTCGACCTGGATGGGGTGGTAGACGACGGCCTTCCAGCCCTCGTGGCGAATCGCCCGGCAGCCGAACATCTCGTAGTACTGGGTCGTCCGGGGATCGGGGGCGTCCCGGTCGGTGAGCGAGGCGGCGAAGCTGGCCCCCTCCAGGGGGCGCTGTTCGACCCCGTCGACCACCGCCGGCGGGTCCACGCCGACGAGGTCCAGCAGCGTCGGGGCCACGTCCACGGCGTGGACGTACTGATGGCGGATCTCGCCTCGGGCGGCGATGCCCGCCGGCCAGTGCACGATCATCGGGTCGGCCACCCCACCTTCGTGGACCTCCCGCTTCCAGCGCCGGAACGGGGTGTTCCCCGCGACCGTCCACCCCCACGGGTAGTTGTTGTGGAGATCGGGACCACCGATCGCGTCGATGCGGGCCACGGCCTCCTCGACCGTCCGGGGCAGGCCGTTCCAGGCCCGCACGTCGTTCACCGACCCCACCGGGCCCCCTTCTGAGCTGGCGCCGTTGTCGGACACGACGACGATGATCGTGTTGTCGAGGTCACCGGTCTCCGCCAGGTGGTCCACGACCCGACCGATCTGGTTGTCGGCGTGGGAGAGGTAGCCGGCGAAGGCCTCCATGTAGCGGGCGTAGAGGCGGCGCTCGTCGTCGCTGAGGTCGTCCCAGGCCGGGACCCAGTCGGGCCGAGGTGACAGCACGGTGTGCTGCGGGAGCAGGCCCAGGTCCTTCTGCCGCTCGAGGGTGGCCTCCCGCCACACGTCCCAGCCCTCGTCGAAGTGACCCCGGTACCGCTCGATCCACGGCGCCGGCGCCTGGTGGGGCGAGTGACAGGCCCCGGGGCAGAGGTAGGCGAAGAACGGCTTGTCCGGATCGGCGGAGCGGAGGTCCCGCATGAAGGCGATGGCGTGGTCGGCCAGGTCCTCGGTGAGGTGGTAGCCGTCCTCGGCCCTCCGGGGCTGCTCGGTCGGGTGGTTGTCCTCGACCAGCGCCGGGCCGAACTGATGGGCCTCGCCGTCGAAGAAGCCGTAGTAGCGCTCGAACCCGCGGCCCAGCGGCCAGCGGGCCCGGGAGGCCCCGGCGTGCCACTCCTCCTCCGGGGTGAGGTGCCACTTGCCGATGGCCCAGGCGGCGTAGCCGGCGGGCACGAGGGCCTCGGGCAGCATGCCGCACGACTTCGGGATCCGGGCGTCATAGCCCGGGAAGCCGGTGGCCAGCTCCACGATCCGGCCCATGCCCACCGAGTGGTGGTTCCGACCCGTGAGCAGGCAGGCCCGCGTGGGCGAACACAGGGCGGTGGTGTGGAAGTTGGCGTAGCGCAGCCCGCCCGCAGCCAGCCCGTCGAAGGTCGGCGTGTCCAGGTCAGAACCGAAGCAGCCGAGCTGGGCGTAGCCGACGTCGTCGAGGACGACCAGCAAGACGTTCGGTGAGCCCGACGCGGCCCGCTTCTCCTCGGGCCACCACGGCGTGGACTCGTGGTGGTACCGCCCGATCGTCCCCCGGAACTCCCCTGGTTCCATGACGGGATCCTCTCACGCGACCCTGTGTGCGGCAGTCCGCAGGGCAGCTGCTAGAGAGGCCAGGTGAGTACGGGCGGCGGCGACGGCCGAACGGGGGCGGCGACCGCGACCCTGGCCGTCGCCGCCATCGGCGTCGTCTTCGGCGACATCGGCACCAACCCGCTCTTCGCCATGCGGGAGGCGTTCGAGAGCAGCCACCCCATCGCGGTCACCGATGCCAACGTCCTCGGACTGCTGTCGCTGATGTTCTGGTCGCTGCTCCTGGTCATCTCCCTGAAGTACCTGACCTTCGTGATGCGGGCCGACAACGACGGTGAGGGCGGGATCCTGGCCCTGGCCGCACTGGTGACCCCGAAGGTGCCACCCCGGCGCGGCGGTCGATGGGCCCTGGTCCTGCTCGGCCTGTTCGGCGCGGCGCTCCTCTACGGCGATGGCGTCATCACGCCCGCCATATCCGTGCTGGCTGCCGTCGAGGGTTCGACCATCGCCGTTCCAAACCTCGACCGGTACGTCGTCCCCTTGGCCGTCGTGGTCTTGGCCGGCCTCTTCTTGATCCAGCACCGCGGCACCGCCACGCTCGGTCGGGTCTTTGGTCCGGTCATGATCACCTGGTTCGTCACGATCGGCGTCCTGGGGGCCGCCCAGATCGTCCAGGAGCCCGGCGTGGCTCGCGCCGTCAACCCTGTCCGAGGCGTGCAGTTCTTCGCCGACAACGGCTTCCGGGGCTTCCTGGCATTGGGGGCCGTGATCCTCGTCGTCGTCGGAGGCGAGGCCTTGTACGCCGACCTCGGCCATTTCGGGCGGCGGCCGATCACGATGGGCTGGTATCTCCTCGCCCTGCCCAGCCTGCTGTGCTGCTACTTCGGCCAGGGCGCCCTCCTCCTGGCCGACCCCGCCGACATCGACAACCCCTTCTACCGGATGGCGCCGGACTGGGCGATCATCCCCCTCGTCCTCCTGGCCACCATGGCCACGGTCATCGCGTCCCAGGCCCTGATCTCGGCCGCCTTCTCGCTCAGCCGCCAAGCCGCGCAGCTGGGGTACCTCCCGCGGGTGCACGTACGCCACACCTCGGCGAGCGAGATCGGTCAGATCTACATCGGGTCCGTCAACTGGCTCCTGATGGTCGTCTGCATCGCGCTGGTCGTCGGCTTCCGGGATTCAGCGAGACTCGCCGGTGCCTACGGTCTCGCGGTCTCGGCGACGATGACCATCACCACGGTCATCTTCTTCCTCGTCGTCCGTGAGCGGTTCGGCTGGCCACGCCCCCGGGCTCTCGCCGTGTGCGGCCTGTTCCTCGTCATCGACCTGGCCTTCCTCGGCTCGACGCTCTTCAAGATCCCCCACGGCGGGTGGCTGCCCCTCGTCATCGCCGCCCTCGTGTTCACCGTCCTGTCGACCTGGCGAACCGGTCGACTGCTGGTGGGCGAGCGTCTCCTGCGGGGCGGGATGGACCTGGCGCGCTTCGTCGAGAGCCTTCGCGCCCATCCACCCACCCGGACCCGCGGCGCAGCGGCCTACCTCTACTCCGGGCGGGGCGTCACCCCGCCCGCCCTGCTCGCCGCCCTCCGTCACACCCACGTGCTGCCGGAGACGGTGCTGGTCTTGTCGATCGTGACCGAGGAGGTGCCTCGGGTGCCGCCGGCCCGCCGGACCGAGATCACCGACCTCGGGGACGGCTTCCACCAGGTCGTGCTCCGCTTCGGCTTCACCGAGAGCCCGAAGGTCCCGGCCGCCCTCGCCGGACGAGCGGTCATGGACCTCGGCATCGACCTGTCATCGATCAGCTACGTCCTCGGCGCCGAGTCGCTCCGGGTGACCGCCCGGCCGGGCATGGCCCGATGGCGGGAGCACCTGTTCGCCGCCCTGTCCCGGAACGCGACGAGCGCGGCCGACTACTTCGGCCTCCCCTTCGACCAGACCCTGGTGCTCGGGATCACCGTCGAGCTGTAGCGGTCATCGGTCGTCGCGGGTGGACGGGCGCTGGTTCGGTGAATCGGCGGTCAGGCGGGCGGGCTACGGTCCCGCGCCGTGACGGTCGAACAGGAACGGATCGGCGACGTGGCGGTCATCCGCCTCGACGACGGCAAGGCGAACGCGCTCGGCTTCGACATCCTCGACGGGCTGCTGGGAGCGCTGGACGACGCCGCCGACGCGAAGGCGGTCTGCATCGTCGGCCGGCCGGGCCGCTTCAGCGCCGGCTTCGACCTGAAGGTGATGCGCTCGGACCGGATGGTGGACCTGATGACCAGGGGCTCGGACCTGGCACTGCGCCTGGTCGAGCACCCCACCCCGGTCGTGCTGGGCGTCACCGGCCATGCGCTGGCCATGGGCGCCGTGCTGCTGATGACCGCCGACTGGCGGGTCGGCGCCGCCGGGGACTTCAAGCTCGGCCTCAACGAAGTCCGCATCGGGCTGTTCGTGCCCGGCTTCGCCGTCGACCTGGCCGACTACCGCCTGTCCCGCCGCCACTTGACCGAGGCGGTGCAGCTGGCCGAGGTCTACGACCCCCAAGGGGCGATGGCCGCCGGGTTCCTCGACGAGATCGTCGACCCCGACGGCGTCGAGGCAACCGCCGTCGAGCGGGCGACGGCATGGGCCGCCGACCTCGATCCCGCCGCCTTCGTCCGGACCCGCGAGATCACTCGCGGCCCCCTGCTCGACAAGCTCAAGACGTCTCTCGGCCGTTAGCCCACGAGCCGCTCCCTAGCCTGCCGGTCGTGATCACCCTCACCGCGGTCGGCGACACCGACCCCGAGCTCCCGGCCCGCGCCCTCGTCGTCAGCGCCCACCCCGACGATGTCGACTTCGGGGCCTCGGGCACCGTCGCCCGGCTGAGTGCCGCCGGTTGCGTGGTCAGCTATGCCATCGTCACCGACGGTGACGCCGGCGAGATCCCGGACTCGGTCGGCCGAGAGGGGGCCGCGGCCCTCCGGCAGAGCGAACAGCGGGCCGCGGCCGCGGCCGTGGGGGTCTCCGACGTCCGGTTCCTCGGCTTCCCGGACGGTCGACTCGAGGTGAGCATCGCCCTCCGGGCCGCCCTCTCCCGGGTGATCCGCGAGGTCAGGCCCGACGTGGTGCTCTGCCAGTCGCCGGAGCGCCGCTGGGACCGGGTCTTCGCCAGCCACCCCGACCACCTCGCCGCGGGTGAGGCCACCCTCCAGGCCGTCTACCCCGATGCCCGCAACCCTCACGCCCACCCGGAGCTGGCGGCCGCGGGCCTCGCGGCCTGGACCGTGCGGGAGGTCTGGGTCTTCGCCCACCCGGGCGCCGATCGCTACGTCGACATCACCGACACCGTCGATGCCAAGATCGCCGCCCTGCGAGCCCACGCCAGCCAGACCGGGGCGATGGACCTGGACGACCTGATCCGCTCCTGGGCCCGAGCCACCGCAGTCGACGCCGGCCTGGTTGAAGGACGACTGGCCGAGGCGTTCCTGACGTGCCGTACCGGCTGAGCGGATCCATCCGACGACGCACCGCGGTGGCCGGCGCGGTCCTGGCTCTCGCGACGGTGGCGGCCATGGCTGCGCCGGCGTCGGCCACCCCGTCGGTGGCCATCGCCGGCGACTCCATCGGCGACGAGTCCCGGCGGGCGATCCGCAACGCGATCCAGCCGGAGCACCGGATCGCGTGGTACGTCACCCGAGACTCGGCGACGATCGGCAAGGTCGGGCCCGGCCTGCTCGAGGAGGTGGCGCGACCCGACGGCCCCGACATCGTGCTGGTGGAGCTGGGCACGGGCAATGCTTACTGGGGCACGAGCGACAACGAGTTCCGTCACCAGGTCCACGACCTGACCGCAGGCCTCCTGGCCCATGCCACCTGCGTGCGCTGGATCGAGCAGAAGCCCGGCGGCAACCTCGCCTATCCGGGGATCAACCTCAGGGCGGTCCGCTTCAACCGGATCCTCCGCGACGTCGTCAACGACTTCGACGGGGCCCGCACCGTCCACTACGAGGCCTGGACCCGTCTCGCCGGTGACGGCGTTTTCCGACGCGACCTGTTGCACCTCAACCCCCGCGGCCAGCGCGGCCTGGCTCGCCTCGCCCGGCAGGCCGTGACCGGCTGTGACCCTGCCCTGACCACCGGCCGCTTCTGGGACGTCGCCGACCACCACTGGGCCGTGGCGGCCATCAACGCCGTGGGCGCCGCCCACTGGATCGACGGGTACCCCAACGGCACGTTCCGGGCCGAGATGGGTGGCATCGTGACCACCCTCGACCGGCGCGACTGGGTACGAGCGCTCTGGCGCCGCGCCGGTCGGCCGGCCGGTTACCCCCCAGCGCCGTGGCCCGACGCCGACGGACCGGGCGGCGACGCCATCGCCTGGGCCGCCGCCGAAGGCGTGGTGGCCCTCACCGACGAGGCGGCGTTCCGACCGACCGCAGCCGTCACCCGGGGCGACGCCATCGCCTGGCTCTACCGGGCCGCGGGACGACCTGACCCCTCCGCCTACCCGCCCCACGGGCTCACCGACGTCTCCCCTGGGCTCACCCGGGCCGTCCGCTGGGCCAAGGGCGTCGGCATCCTCACTCTGGCCGACGGCGCGGCGTTCCATCCCCGCCGGGGTTTGGGTCGGGCCGAGGCCGCGGTCCTGCTCGACCGCGCCGGGCCCCCGTGACCATCGACCGCTGACATCGGGAATGCCAGAATCGAGGTCGGCCATGTCCGACGGCGACCTGCAGATCACCTTCCGGCCGCGCCCTGAGGCTCTCGCCGAGGTCCGGCGGGAGCTCCGGGAGTGGCTCGATGAATGGGTCGCGCCCACCGCGGTCGTAGACGAGCTGGTGCTCGTGGCCGACGAGCTCTGCGCCAACGCCATCGACGCCGCTCGCCCGGGGCTCATCCAGCTCGACGCCCGCTGTGACGGATCCGCCGTCCACCTGGCCGTGAGCAACGCCGGCCACGCCGACGCTGACCTGAGCCGACCCGACCCGGAGGCAGCCGGTGAGCCCGATCCGCTCGGGGACCGAGGGCGGGGCCTGACGATCGTGCGGGCCTTCACCGACTCGCTGGCCATCGTCAACGTCGACGGCCGTACCGTCGCCCGGGCCGTTCGCCTCCTGACCTGACCGCGCGTCGCTGGTGGCCTGGCGCCATGCCGGCCACGCACTACGGTCCGCTCGACCTGGAGGGGGAGCCATGAGCGAGCAGACGATCCCGGAGACGGCCGACGGCATAGATGCGGCCTGGCTCGACGGTGCTCTGCGGGCGGGCGGGCTGGACACCGGCAACCGCATCGTGGGCGCCCGGCCCGAGGCCGTGGCCGAAGCCGTCGGGCTGATGGGAGAGATCACCCGCTTCCGCCTCGACTGGGACGCCCCGGCGGACGGGCAACCGCGGTCCGTGATCGCCAAGCTCCCGTCGGCCCTGGCTGAGAACCGAGAGCTGGCCCTGACCATGGGGTACTACGAGTGCGAGCACCGCTTCTACGTCGAGGTAGCGGGCGACTGTGCCATGCGCACTCCCCGTACGTGGTACTCCGCCGCTGACGCCGAGGCCGGCCGTTACGCCCTGATCATCGAGGACGTGGGCGGCTACGAGCGGGTCGACCAGATGGACGGTGCCGATCCCGACCACGCCGCGGCCGTCGTCGACGCGCTGGCCGCCCTCCATGCCCAGTGGTGGGCCAGTCCCCGCCTCGCCGACCACGCCTGGCTCCCCGATGGCCTGGGCGACGAGGTGCGGATCTACGGCGACCTCTGCAAGGGGTCGTGGCCCAGCTTCGCCGAGGCCACGGCCGCGGTGATCACCGACGACGACCGGGCCTTGGCCGAGCGCTTCCTCGCCGGCTACGACACGATGATCGACCGCAGCCTCGATGCCCCCCACACGCTGGTGCACCGCGACTTTCGGGTCGACAACATGCACTTCGACCGCGGCGAGCCCGTGGTCTTCGACTGGGGCGCCGTGGCCCACGGCGGTGGCCTCTATGACCTCGCCTACTTCGTGGCCGGGAGCATGACCATCGAGGACCGCCGGGCTCATGACGCCGAGATGCTGGCCCGCTACCGGTCGGGGCTGGCCTCAGCGGGCATCGAGGTCGACGACACCACCTTCCGGGAGTGGCACGACGTCGGCGCGCTGTTCTGCCTGGTGGTGCCCATCCTCGCCGGCGGCAGCGTGCTGGACACCCGGGACGAGAAGGGCGAGCGCCTCGTCGCCGAGGGGCTGCGCCGCCTCTTCAGCTACCTGCACGATCACGACTCGGTGCGCTTCCTGGACTGACGGGCAGTGGCGTGTTCAGGACGGCCATGGCGCACGCCACCAGCAACTGGCGCGTGGCCGGATCGCCGAAGTCCACCAGGTCGTCGCTGGCGACCAGCGGCCGCACGACCGAGCCCAGGGCAGCCAGAGACCGGACCGCGGCGAGCTCGGAGCTGTGCGCGCCCACCGTTATGTCCACGAAGCGCTGCGCCCGGGGGGGGACCTGCAGGTCAGGTCCGAGGTGGATGCTGACGGACGGGTCGGACGTGAGGAAGGCCGCCACCTGCCGGTACTCGGCGACGAGGTCCACGACCTCGGTGACGAGCACCCGCCGCTGCCGGTCGGGGACGGGGGCGCTGGACTCGACCCGATCGAGCAGCTCGTCGAGACAGGCGAAGAACGGCTCCACGCTCTGGCGGAGCAGCTCGGCCTTCGACGAGAAGTGGTGCAGCACCGCGGAACGGGTGATGCCCAGCTCCTCGGCGATGCCGGCCAGCGTCGCCCGGTCGTAGCCGTCGCGGCGAAAGGCGATCACGGCTGCCTCCTGGATCGCTGCCCGGGTGCGCGCCCCCTTGCCCTCGCCTGCCGGCCCGGTCGCGCTCATCGCGTCATCGTCCCTCGCCGGGCTCCAGTCGAAAAACTGACTGATGGGTCAGTCTTGTGCTCAACTGGGGACAGGGACGGCCGAAGGCCGGTGTGCTGCTCGGGCCCGATCGAGCTCGCGATGTCCGCAGGGACATGGGAAGGCCGCGATCTCGACGGGCCCGGGTCGGCCGGACTCGGCCCGCGCCGGCAGCGCCGATGGGTGCTTCACGGGTCGGCATCCGGGCTCAGTCGGCTGTTTCCCCCTCCCGGGGATCACCCAGGAGGTAGCGCGGACCCGGGCCGTGGGTCCCGGCGATGTCACCCGGGTTGTAGAGCCGGCAGACCCGGAAGGACAGGCAGCCGCAGCCGATGCAGGAGTCGAGCTGGTCACGGAGGCCCTCGAGCACCGCGATCTGGGCGTCGAGGCGGGGGCGCCAGGCGGCGGACAGGCGAGCCCACTCCTTTTCGGTGGGGGCCCGGGTGGCCGGCAGCGTGGCCAGGGCCTCCCGGATCTCGTCGAGGCTGAGGCCGACGCGTTGGGCCACCCGGATGAAGGCGATCCGCCGCAACTCGCTGCGGTGGTAGCGACGCTGGTTGCCCGCGGTCCGTTCGCTGTGGACCAGGCCCTCGGTCTCGTAGAACCGCAGAGCCGAGTGGGCGATGCCCGCCCGGTGCGCCACCTCGCCGATCGTCAGGAGCTCGTCGATGCTCTCAGATTAGCCCTTGACTTCGAGCGAAGTTGAGGTTCTACGGTGCCCGCCATGACCACGCGCACGTCGGTGCTGTCCGACGCCCAACTGACCGACTCGGTGGCCGACCGGCTCCAGCACCCGAAGGCCGATGGCGTGACCTCGTTCACCCTGCACGCTCCCCTCGAGCTCCTGGCCCGAACGGCTCTGCTCGCCTACGTCGAGGCCGACGCCCGCGACGCCGCCCGCGACCGGCTGGCGTGGCTCGGCCAGGCCTACGCCGACGCCGGTGATGAGGTCGGCGAGCCGGGGAGTCGCGCCTACGACGACGTGGCCAACGCCGTCGACCACCTGACCGCGGCGATCAACGCCGGCGACCTGGACGACGCCGACGCCACCGCCTCCTGGCTGGCCGATTGGGCCACGCCCGTCGAGCTCAGCCGGGCCCTGGCCGATGATGTGATCCCCCGCCTCTCGGCCGCCGGCCACGGCAGCATCCTCCTCTACCTGCTTCCCCGCGTGGCTCCTCGGAGTCGCGCCGCCTCCCGGCCCTTGCGGGGCCTGGTCCGGGAACTGGCCCGCAACCCGGACTGGGGCCTCACCTGGCACCAGGACCGGACCGCACCGCCGCCGTCGGACGGGGGTGACCTCGTCGCCGCCCTTCGCCGCCCCCGCTCTCCCGGCGACCCCGGGAGCGACTTCATCTTCCCGACCATGTCCCTCGTCGAGCAGAGCGGCCTGGCCGAAGAGCTACTCGACGGCCCCACCCGCACGGTGTCCCTCGTGCAGGCCTCTCAGGACCTCCTCCGGCTGGCCGCGGCGTCGATGGTGCAGGACGATCCGGCTGCGGCCCCCTACGGCTGGAGCCACTGTCTGACCATGCCCCAGGCCGTGCTCGGCCTCGCCCGGTCGGGCGCGGCCACGACCGGGCCCGCCGTGGCCGTGGCGGCCACCTTCGTGCTCGGCTTCCGGGCCACCCAGGGCACCGTCGAGGTGGATCCGGGGTGGTCGCCCCCCGCGACGGGCGATGCCCTGGAGGCGCTCGACGGCACCCCCCAGGACGCCGCTGCCGGGGCGTGGCACGCCACCAACGGTGAGCGCGCCGCGGTCGTGGCCCGCCTGGCCTCCCGGGCCGCGGCCCACGAGGACGCTCACCTGGCCAAGTTCACCCTGGCCTGCTTCGACGCGGCGCGGGACGACCCCGGCGCCACCCGGCTCTTCCTGGCTGCCGCGGCCAGCCTCGGGGCCTGGTGGCGGGCCCACGACCGCTGAGTGCGGTTCTCAGCCCGACGCTCGTCGGGTAGGGGCCTCCTTCACCCCCCCAACGAGGAGACAGCAAGATGGCTGGAGAGTTCGATGAAGCCAAAGGTCGGGCCAAGGAAGCGGCCGGCGCCCTTACCGACGACGACGACCTGAAGGCCGAAGGCAAGGTCGACAAGACGTCCGGCAAGCTGAAGGACGCCGTGGACACCGTCAAGGACAAGGTCGATGACGCCATCGACAACGTCCGGAACCGCGCCAACCGCGACTGACCGATCCCCTTCCGGGCGTCCCCCACACCATGTCCGTCGTGGTGCGGGGGGCGCCCGACTCGCGTCAGGTCAGCCCACGACCTCAGCGTCGAGGCCGGACAGCAGCGCGCTGAGGCCCGTGGCGAAGGTCCGGTCGAGGGACGCCCGCGACACCCCGCCCGTGCGCAGCCGGGGGGCGTCGAGGAGGACGGCGCCGGCGAAGTAACGGCCGACGACGCGCACCACCGCGGCCGCCGCCTCCCGTTCGAGACCGGCCCCTTCGAGGGCGGATCCCACGGCGCCGCTGATGCGGCCGAGGTGGACCAGGCGCTGCGGAGCGATGACCAGGGGGATCAGGTCGATGCGGTCGAGGAGGACCTGCCGGCTGTCGGTGGCCCAGGTGGCCACGATCTCCCGCCAGTCCACGCTGTCGGCGATCCGCACCGGGGCCAGGACGGCCTCGACCATGCCGTCGTACAGGTCTTCCTTGTCACTCACGTGGTTGTAGAGCGACATCGTGCCGGCACCCAGATCGGCGGCCAGGCGCCGCATGCTCAGCTCCGCCAGTCCTTCACGCTCGGCCAGCGCGATGGCGGCGAGGACCACCCGCTCTCGGGTGAGGGCCGAGGTGGTTCCCGTTCCTGCGGCCACGCTGGGAAGCGTAGGTGCTGCTGACCGATCCCGGTTTCATGACGTACGCTGTACGCCGTGACGACGATCCCGTCCCCCGCCCCCTACGCCGCGCCGCTGGACGGCGCCCGGGCCGGCGCACACGTCTCCGCCCGCACGGGCTGGATGGCCGTCGCCGGCCTTGCCTCGCTGGGCGCCGGCGCCATCCACGCCGCCGCCATCGGCGTCCACGCCGAGCACCGGCCGGCCGCGGTCACCTTCGCCATCATCGCCGCCTTCCAGCTGGCCTGGGGCGCCCTCGCCCTCGTCCGCGCCAACCGCATCGTGGCCCTGCTCGGCATCGGCATCGGGGTCGGTTCCTTCGCCGGCTGGATCTGGGCCAAGGCCTGGGGCATCGCCTTCATCCCGGGCCTCGACGTGGCCGAACCGGTCCAGACCGCCGACGGCCTGGCCGCCGGCCTGGCCGCGGCCAGCGTGCTGCTCATCGGCCTGGCCCTCTGGACCAGCCGCAAGGACGCCACACCGTCGCGGCCCCCCATGATCGTCGCCGCCCTCGGCCTGACCGCGCTGGCGGTGTTCGGCATGATCGCCGCCGGCACCCACGTGCACTCCCACGGCGCCGGCGGCCACAGCCATGGCACGACGATCGTGGCCAACCAGGCCCCGCCGGTCGTCGTCCCCTACGACCCGAGCCAGCCCATCAACTTCAGTGGCGTCCCCGGGGTGACGCCCGAGCAGCAGGCGGCGGCCGAGAACATCGTCTCCGCCACCCTGCTCCTGCTCCCGCAGTGGTCGGACCCGGAGTACGCGCTGGCCCACGGCTTCCAGTCGATCGGCGACGGCTTCCTCGGCACCGAGCACTTCATCAACGATGAGTACATCGACGACGACACGATCCTCGACCCCACCCGTCCGGAGTCGCTGGTCTGGGACACGACCACCGGTGAGCGTCGCCTGGTGGCCGCCATGTACATGCTCCACCGCGGCACGCCCCTGGAGGACGCGCCGAACATCGGCGGGTCACTCATGCAGTGGCACATCCACAACAACCTCTGTTACACGCCGGCCGGCCAGGTGGTGGGCATCACCAACAGCGACGGCGAGTGCGGCCCCGGCCTGGTGCTCCCCGAGCCCACGCCCATGATCCACGTCTGGCTCGAGCCCCAGGAGTGCGGCCCGTTCGCGGCGCTGGAGGGCATCGGTGGTGGTCAGATCGCCGAGGGTGAGACCGTCAACTGCGACCACGTGCACGGGTCGACGACCAGCTGAAGCACGTCCCGCTCAGCCCAGCTGAGCGGGATCCCAGTACTCCCGCCACCAGGCGATGCGATCCTCCTCGATCGCGCACACGCTCATGCCCCGCCAGCCGGCCACGACGCCGTCGGCGCGGCGTTCGGTGCTGATGGACCACTCGGCCAGCACCGTGGCGTCGAGGCCGACGGCGACGTTGTGGAAGTCGAACGACAGAGGCCGGGCCCAAGTGAACGACCGCCGGACCAGCCGTTCGTACGCCTCGATGCCCCGGAGCGGCTCCGGACGGCCGGGCACGGTGATGGCCAGGTCCGCGGCAAAGCAGGCCAGATAGGCCTCGACGTCCTCGGCCAGCCAGGCGTCGCGTCGCCGGGCGAACAGGGTGGTCGCCTCGACCAGGGTCAGCTCGGCCACGGGCGCCAACCTACGGGACGCCGCCGGCTCTAGGGTCAGGCCATGGACGACGACGGCCCCACCGATGAGGAACTGGTCCGCGAGGCCCTCGCCGCCGACCCCGATCAGCCCCTTCCTGCCGACGCCGTGCCCATCCGGGACGAGCGCGACCAGGGCCCTGAGCTCCTACCCGAGTGGTACATGCCCCGCCCCCGCGGCCGGGTCACCCCTGCCCGGCGGGCCGTCGGCGTGGCCCTCGTGGCTGCCGCCCTGATCATCAACGGCCTCGGCTTCTGCCTGACCTACGGGCACGTGACGGCCGGCTGACGATCCCAGGACCGGCGCCGGTCCCGGATCGTCGATCGGCCGGCCCACGCCGCGGGTCGAAGCGTGGTCTGATGGCCCCGTGGGGGGGATCCGCATGCGCCGTAAGCCGGGATCGACGCTGGCGGCCGCGGTGCTGCTCGTGGTGCTGGCCGCGGCGTGTGGTGCCGGGGACGACGGCGGGGGCGGCGACAGCCCCGCCGCGGCCACGACGGACCCGACGGCGACGACTGTCGCGGCCGGCTCCACCGTCGACACCGGCGACGGGGGCTGGACCCAGTTCGGCCACGATCTGGCCAACAGCCGACTGAGCCCTGACCAGTCCGGACTGACCGCCGACACGGTGGGCGACCTGGCCGAGAGCTGGTCACTGGACGGCATCGTCGGCGTGACCAGCACCCCGACCGTCGTGGACGGCGTGGCCTACTTCGGGGACTGGACCGGCCAGGTCCACGCCGTCGACACCGCGACGGGCGACGAGATCTGGACCACCCCCCTCGGCGGGTCGGTGATCGGCTCGGTGCCGGTGGACGGCGATGCCCTGTTCGCCTCCAGCGGCGTCACCGTCTACCGCCTCGATCGGGCCACCGGCGAGGTGCAGTGGGAGACCCCCGCCGACGACCATCCCTTCGCCATGATCTCCGCCTCGCCCGTGGTGGCCGACGGCGTCGTGGTCCAAGGCGTGGCCAGCGGCGAGGTGACCTTTCCCCAGGACGACTACACGTTCACGGGCTCGGTCAGCGGCTACGACGTCGAGACCGGCGAGCAGATCTGGCGCGTCGACACCACGCCGGGCGACGAGAACGCGGGGGCCGGCGTCGGCGTGTGGTCGACGGCCGCCGTCGACGTCGACCGAGGCCTGGCCTTCATCGGGACGGGCAACACCTACGAGGAGCCCTCGGCGCCACTGGCCGACAGCCTCCTGGCCCTCGACCTGCACTCCGGAGAGATCGTCTGGTCGCGGGCCTTCACCTCCCCGGACGTCTTCAGCGCCGGGGCTCCAGGCGGGCCCGACGCCGACGTGGGGGCGGCACCGATGCTGTGGACCTCCGACGGAAGGGACCTCGTCGGCGTGGGCGACAAAGCCGGGGTGTTCCACACCCTGGACCGGGAGTCGGGCGACGTCGTGTGGGAGACCACCCTCACGCCGGGTAGTTCCTTCGGTGGCGTCAACGGCTCCAGCGCGTTCGTCGACGGGACCCTCGTGGTCAGCTCCAACATCGGTGACCCCGAGACCAACGCCCCGCTCAACACGGCCCAGGTCTTCGGGCTCGACGCGGCCACGGGCGAGATCGCGTGGACGACCGATCTCGAGGGGATGGTCTTCGCCCCGATCAGCACCGCGCCAGGCCTGGCCTTCGTCGGCACGACGCTGGGCACCTTCCTCGTCCTCGACGCGGCCACTGGCGACGAGCTGTGGACCCAGGACGCGCCCAACCAGATCGGGGCCGGCCCCGCCATCGTCGACGGCAACGTCCTGTGGGGGTACGGCTACGCCCTCTTCGACGGCCCGGGCGAGGGCGGCCTCATCAGCTTCACCGTTCCCCAGCCGTGAGCCGGTCCCGACTCCTGGCGGCCACCGTGGTCGGCGCCGCCCTGTTGGCGGCCGCCTGCTCGGCCGATGACGGATCCGAGTCCGCTTCGACCTCGGTCCCGAGCGAGACCACCACCCCGCCGACGACCACTGGGGACGCGGGTCCCGCCCCGTCGGCCGGCTGCGACGCCACGCCGGTCCTCCCGCCGGGGACCGCGGACGACACGATGCGATCCGGCGGACAGGAGCGCCACTATCAGCTCGTCCTCCCCGCCGACTACGACGGCCGCGAGCCGCTGCCGTTGGTGTTCGCGCTGCACGCCCTGACCGTGCCCTACAGCGTGACGCCGAGCATCGACGGCCTGCTCGACGAGGCGGCGACGCGCGACTTCGTGATCGTGGCTCCTTCCGGCCTGGTCGACGCCGGGGCGCCGTACTGGCTGGCCGCGCCGGTCGAGCCCAACTACGACGTCGACTTCATCGGCGCCCTTCTCGATCGCCTCGAAGCCGACGTCTGCTTCGACACGAGCCTGGTCTTTTCGACCGGCCAGTCCAACGGTGCCCAGATGTCCTCACTGCTGGCCTGCCGCATGGACGACCGCATCACCGCCGTGGCCCCCGTCGACGGCGTGGAGTTCAATGACGAGACCTGCACCGGTGCCCCCGTCCCCGTCATGGCGTTCCACGGCGACGCCGACCCCGTCGTCACCTACGAGGGCGGCGGCCTCAATGCCACCGCCATCGCCAACCAGCAGTACTGGAAGGGCGAGGTCCCCGAGGGCCTGCCGGTGCACGGCGGTGTCGACCAGGCCATGGCCGAGTGGGCCGCCCACAACGGCTGTGCCCCCGAGCCGGTCGAGGATCGGATCTCGCCCGAGGTCATCCGGCGCACGTGGCAGGACTGTCAGGCCGAGACCGTGCTCTACGTCGTCGAGGGCGGCGGCCACACCTGGCCCGGCCGTCCCGTCGCCGGCTTCGAGGACCAGTTCGGCCCCACCACCACCGACATCGACGCCACCGCCCTCATCTTCGACTTCTGGCTGGGGCCGAGCTAGCAGCACCCGCGGTCGAATCGTGTCAGCATTCCCGGACGGCCACGTCGAGCCGTCGCCCTCACGCGGCGACCGACACGGGGGACAGGAGCACGAGTGGACCAGCCCAAGATCGTCACCAGGGCCGAGCTCGAGGCGCCGCCCGAGGAGCAGACCGACGGCCTGCAGCGGGGGGAGGCGTTCGCCCACGACCACGTGTGGGCCGGTCACGCCGTCTTCCCCGGTGGGGCCACCACCGGCTGGCACCACCACGGCGACTACGCCACCTACGGGTACATCACCGACGGGAGCATGACCCTCGAGTACGGGCCCGACGGCGCCGACGTCGACCACATCGCCGCCGGTGACTTCGTGTACATCCCGGCCCACCTGGTCCACCGGGAGAGCGTCCCTGACGAAGGTGGGGCGGGCGTCATCGTGCGCGTCGGCGGGACGGGCCCCACCGTCGTCAACGTCGACGGGCCCGACCCGGGCGACACGTAGCCCTTCGCCGCCCTCGGCGACCATGAGGTCTGAGCGGGGTCAGCCCCGTCGGTCGAAGCGGGTCACGACCTCGACGTGACCGGTGTGGCCGAACATGTCAACCACCACGCTCTCGACGTGGTCGTACCCGGCGGCGATCAGGGCGGCGGTGTCTCGGCCCAGTGAGGCCGCGTCACAGCTGACGAGCACGATGCGGGCGGCGCCGGTAGCCGCCGCGCGCTGGACACCGGCCTGGCCGAGGCCGGCTCGAGCAGGGTCGGCCACGACCACGGCCGCGGGCACGGGGCGCCAGCGCGCCACCGGCTTGGCGATGACCTTCGCCGGACGACCGGCCAGGTTCTGGCGGGCATCAGCGGCGGCCGCCGCCGAGCGCTCGACCAGGACGATTCGCCGGTCACCCCCGACCGTGACCGCGAAGAGCCCGACCCCGCCGAAGAGGTCGACGAACGTCCCCGGTGGGGCACCGTCGACCTGATCGGCCACGATGGCCACCAGGGCGGCGGCCCCGGACCCCCGGGTCTGGAAGAACGACGAGGCCGACACCCGCAGGCGGTGACCGGCCACCTCGGCGAAGAACCACCGGCGGCGCCCGGCCGCCAGCTCGTCGGCCCCGATCACGGCGACGTCCTCGGGAGCAGCCACGCCCTCGGCCGTCGGCTCGGCCAGGAGCAGCCGCTCACCGGTCCCGTCCGCCACCCGCAGGGTCACCTCCGTCGCCGATCCAGGTTCCACGACCCCGGGGACCAAGAGCTCGGCCAGGCCGGGCACGACCACCAGGCAGTCGTCGACGGGCACGACGTCGTTGGTGCCCCGGGCCCGGAGCCCGAGGCGGCCGTCGTCCACGGCGAGGCGCAACGTGTTCCGTGACCGTTCCGCCCCGATCGGCGGGCCGGGGCGCACGACGGGGTCGGTCAGCCGCCCCAGGCGGCGGAGGGCGTCGGTCACGATCTCCCGGCGCATGTCACTCTGCAGAGCCGGAGTGGCGTGTTGCCAGTCGCACCCGCCACAGCCCTGGGCGACGAAGGGGCACGGCGGCTCGACGCGGCCGGTGGCGGGTTCGAGGACGGTGACGAGCCGCCCGAACGCGTCGCCGTCGTCCATCACCTCGACCGAGAGGCGCTCGCCGGGCAGGGCGCCGTCCACGAGCACGATGCGGCCGGCGGCGTCACGACAGAGCGCCGATCCCCCGGCCACCATCCGCTCCGCGCGCACCTCGAGCCCCTGACCCACGGCGGTGACCGTACGGGTTCAGGCCCCCTCGGTCGCTCCGGCCTGGGGCGGGGGGATGCAGCACCAGCCCCGGTTCACCAGCTCGGTGGCCATCACGTCGGCGTCGAGACAGACGACGATCTCCTCGTCCCGCTCCCGGCGCCGGCGCTGATCCGGCGTCTCACCCCCCTCCCCGCCGTCCGGCGCGGGCGCGTCGTCGACCTCTTGGAGGCGGTCCATGAGCTCGTCGACCTCGGCCGTGGTGAACTTCCCGGCGGCCTGGCGCTGGGTGAGGTCGAAGGGGTGTCGGGCCTCGCGGAAGGAGTCATAGCCCCGTTCCTCGAGCAGGGCGGCCAGCTCGGCCACCCGCCGCGCGTTGGCCGGTGGTCCCGAGGCCTGTCCGAATGCCATGGCCCAAACCTACGCAGGACCCCTGACAACCTTGGGGACCCGGTACCGAGGAGCGGGTACGTTCATCAGGACCGACGCGGAGAACCGAAGGACGAGCCGGTCGTCTGCGGAACAGATGGCGACGGGCGGCGTTCGACAGGGGGACGCATGCGAGGCGCCACCGACACCGCCGTCACCGGCCAGGACCGGGCGTTCGTCGTGGCCCTCGACGACCCTGCCGCCGTCGCCGTCGACCTCACGGGCGGTAAGGCGGCCAATCTCGCCCGCGCCGCGGTCGCCGGGCTGGACACCCTCCCCGGCATCGTGCTCACCACGGCGTTCTCCGACGCCGTCGACGGCGGGGCGGACGTCCGCGACCATCCGGCCGTCCGTGAGGCGTTCGCCGTAGCGGAGGGTGACACCCGGTCCCTCGTCGCTCGCAGCTCATCGGTCGTGGAAGACACCGCCGACTCCTCGATGGCCGGCCAGTTCGAGTCAGTGATCGGCATCGAGGGCTTCGACGCCTTCGTGGCCGCCGTGGGCGAGGTCCTGGGCTCTCGGGACCGAGCCGCGCCGCGAACGAGCCCATCGCCGTCCTGGTCCAACTCCTCATCGAGCCCGCGTCGGGCGGTGTCATGTTCGGCATCGACCCGGTGACCGGTTCGGCTCGACCAAGGTCGTCTTCGCGCTGGCCGCGGTCCTGGCCCTGGCCGCTTGGCGTCGCTGCCCCCGCCTCGCCCTCGCCATCGTGATCATCGCCTTGGCCCGGCCGCTCACCGAGCACCTGCTCAAGGAGCTGGTCGGCCGGGAGCGTCCCCAAGGCGATCAGCTCGTGCCCGGTCGCGGGCCGTCGTTCCCGAGCGGCCATCCCCTGGCCACGGCCGCCAGCTGGGGTCTCGTGCCCCTGGTCGTCGGCCTGTACACCGCCCGCCGGGCCGTCTGGTGGACATCCGCCGTCCTCGTCTGGGCCCTCGCCGTCACTGTCGCCGCCAGCCGGGTCTGGCTCGGTGTCCACTGGACGTCCGACGTGGTCGCCAGCCTGCTCCTCGCCAGCCTGGGGGTGCTCGCCGCCGAGCGCTTCATCGCCGTCATGCACGGTCCCGAGTGCGGCACGCCCCGCCCCGCCTTCCGACGCGTGAGCCCACCTCAGACGGGTCGAACACCGGTACCCTGAAGGCCGTCCGTTCGACTCAGTCGGGACCCCGTGCGTCTGTCGCCTCCTCTGAGCTCATCTCGAGGAGAGCCATGTCCCCAGACCTTCGTCCCCTTCCTACCGGCGCGACCGTCGACGAGCGAGCGTCGGCCATCGTCTACTGCGAGGCCAACTTCGGTGCCGGTGACGGCAAGACCGCCAACGGCCTGGTCCGGCACTCCGAGCGCTACGACATCCTCTCGGTCATCGACAGCACCCAGGCCGGCCTCGACGCCGGCATGGTCCTCGACGACGTAGCCAACGGCATCCCGATCAGTCGGGACCTGGCCGACGCCCTCATCCAGGCCGGGGGCACGCCGGACTGGTTCATCTTCGGCATGGCCCCCGCCGCCGGCCTGCTCTCGGTCCACGAGCGCAGCATCCTCCTGGAAGCGATGGCCCTCGGCATGAACATCGTCAACGGGCTGCACGAGTTCCTGAACGACGACGCCGTCTTCGTCGCCGCCGCCGCCGCGAGTGACGTCGAGATCCTCGATGTCCGACGCCCCCGGGACAAGAAGGACCTGCGCCTCTTCAGCGGCCGCATCGACACCGTCACCTGCCCCCGGATCGCCGTTCTCGGCACCGACAGCGCCATCGGCAAGCGCACCACCGCCACCATCCTGACCCAGGCCCTCAACGAGCGTGGGATCAAGGCGGTGATGATCGGGACCGGTCAGACCGGCCTGATCCAGGGGGCCCGCTACGGCATCGCCCTCGACGCCATCCCCTCCCAGTTCTGCTCGGGTGAGATGGAGGCCGTCGTGGTCGAGGCCTTCGAGGGCGAGGACCCCGACGTGATCGTCATCGAGGGTCAGGGGGCCCTCAGCCATCCCGCCTACCTGACCTCGACCTTCATCCTCCGGGGCAGCCGGCCCGACGCCGTCATCCTCCAGCACGCACCGGGCCGCAACCGGCTGGGCGACTTCGGTGACCTGCCGATGCCCACGCCCGCGTCGGAGATCCACCTCATCGAGACCTTCGCCGCCACCAAGGTCATCGGCCTGACCATCAACCACGAGAACATGACCGACGCCGAGGTCACCGCCGCCGTCACCCTCTACGAGGCCGAGCTCGACATCCCGGCCACCGACGCCCTGAGCCGGCCGACGGAGGAGCTGGTGAGCATGGTTCTGGCCGCCTTCCCCGAGATCGAGGAGCCTCTGACCGCCGGCGTGCGATGACGGCCCCGAGGCTCGAGATCGACCTGGCCAAGCTCCACCACAACGCCCGCACCCTCGTCGATCGACTGGGCGCCCGCGGCGTCGCGGTCACGGCCGTCACCAAGGGCACGCTCGGCTCCACGGCGGTGGCACTCGAGCTGTTGCGGGCCGGGGTCCGGGGACTCGGCGACTCCCGGATGGAGAACATCGAGGCCCTGCGCGACGCCGGCGTCACCGCCCCCGTCACGCTGATCCGCTCGCCCATGCCCAGCCAGGTCGACCGGGTCGTGGCCCACGCCGACGTGAGCGTGAACACCGAGATGGCAGTGCTCCGCCTGCTCTCAGCAGCGGCTTCCGACCAGGGGCGGACCCACGGAGTCGTCCTCATGGTCGAGCTCGGCGACCTGCGAGAAGGCATCCTCCCCGGCGACCTGCTCGGGGTGGTGCGCCAACTGCGGGAGCTCCCCGCGCTCCGGCTGGCCGGGATCGGCGCCAACCTCGCGTGCCAGAACGGCGTGGCCCCCGATGCTCGCAACATGGGTGAGTTGTCCGCCCTGGTCGATGCCGTCGAGCGAGCCACCGGCGACCCCGTCGACCTCGTGTCCGGCGGGAACTCGGCCAACCTCGAATGGGCGTTCGGCGCCACCGACCTGGGTCGGGTCAACGAGCTCCGCCTCGGCGAAGCCATCCTGCTCGGCCGGGAGGCCCTGCAGCGGCGGCGGGTCGACCGGCTGTACACCGATGTGTTCACGTTGGTCGGCGAGGTCATCGAGGCGCAGGTCAAGCCGTCGATGCCGTGGGGCGACATCGGCCAGAACGCGTTCGGCGTGGCCCCGCCCGTACGGGACCGCGGCCCGGTCCAACAAGCGATCCTGGCCCTCGGCGTCCAGGACGTCGACGTCGCGGGGATCCAGCCCCCCGACGGCATCGACATCCTCGGCGCCAGCAGCGACCACCTCGTCCTCGACACCGGCCATCGGCCGCTCGCGGTGGGCGACGAGGTCCGGTTCCAGGTCGACTACAGCGCCCTGCTCCGGGCCATGACCTCACCGTTCGTGGCCAAGGTGCCGTTGGCCGGGTCGGAAGCCGACCTCGGCTCGGCGTTCGGGACGCCGACGACCTTGCGGCGATGACGCTGAGGGCCGCAGTGCGATGGTTGGTCTTCGGTGCCCTCCTCGTGCTCCTGGCCGCGGCCTGCGGCGACGACGGGGGCGGAGGCGACGCGGAGTCCTTCGCCGAGCCGACCACCGCCGACGACGGCGGGGCCGCCGCCTCCACCACGACGCTTCAGGACACGACCGCGGCCACGGTCGACGACAGCGGCGACCAGACGGCGTGTGACCTGCTGACCACCGAGGCCGTGGCCGAGCTGATCGGACAACCCGTCGTGGACGGTGAGGACGCGCCCGTCGACGGCGCCACCGCCTGCCTCTGGGCCACCGAGGCGAACTCGCAGGTCGCGGATGGGCCGATCACGATGAGCGTGGAGCTCGGCGCCATCACCCAGGAGATCCACGACGAGATCCAGGCGGAGCTGGACGACCCCGCCAATCAGCCGCTCGACATCGGCGATGCCGCCGTGCACGTCTGTGGCGTGGGCGCCGACGGATCCTCGTGCGCCAGCCTGGACCTCGTGGTCGTCGCCGTCGGGGACCAGTACCTCGAGGTGGACCTCGGGAACTGGGGCTACCCCGGTGACTTCGAGGAGGGGGAAGGCCAGGCCATCACCGTGGAGGCAGCCCGTCAGGCGGCCGACGCCCTCGGCTGAGCCGCTCGCTCAGACCAGGTCGTACGCCGCGAGGTCGGGGCCGACCATCGCTTCCCGGAAACGTTCGTAGCGGAACGGCCAGACCGCCGGCACCCCCCGATCGTCGAGGTACCAGCTCCGACAGCCGGTGGCCCAGATCGTGTGCCGGGAGGCCTCCAAGCGCCGGTCCTCGAAGTCGTCGGTGGCCGCCTGGCTCGCACTGATCTCCCGACAGGCCCCCTCCCGCAGCTGGTTGATCAGCTGGAGGACGTAGGCCAACTGCAGCTCGGCCACCCCGATGAGCGAGAAGTTGCCCACTGGGCCGTTGGGGCCGTTGAGCAGGAACAAGTTCGGGAACTCGGGGATGGAGATCGACAGGTAGGCCACCGGTCGGTCGGCCCAGGCCTCGGCCAGGGTGCGACCGCCCCGCCCGATCACGGCCATGGGGCGCATGAAGGCATCCGTGTGGAAGCCCGTGGCCAAGACGAGCACGTCCAGCTCGTGGAGCTGACCGTCGGCGGTGCGCACGCCGGCGGGCTCGACCCGCTCGATGGGCGCGGTGACCAGCTCGGCTTGGGGCTCCTGGATCGCCCGGTAGAAGTCGCCGGACAGCACCAGGCGCTTGCAGCCTGCCCGGTAGTCGGGGCGCAGCCGCTCGCGGAGGTCGGGATCGGTGACGCTCTGCTCCAGGTTGTCCAGGCAGGCCTGCTCGATGGCCGCCATGGCCGGCGAGTCGGCCTCGACCACGGCATGGGAGAAGCCCTCGAAGGCAGCACCGAGGCTGTCGTGGACCCCGGCCAGGCGTTCCGGGTCCCCCTGGAACATCCGGCGGGTGTCATCGTCGTACGCCGGGTTCTCCAGCGGGGCGATCCACTGGGCTGTGCGTTGGAAGAGGCTCAGGTGGGCGACCCGGTCGACGATGCCGCTCGTGATCTGTATCGCGGTGGACCCGGTGCCGATGACGCCGACCCGGGCGCCGTCGACGGTGACGTCGTGGTCCCAGCGAGAGCTGTGGAAGCAGGCCCCCGCGAAGTCGTCGAGGCCCTCGATCTCGGGGTACCGGGGATGGTGCAGGACGCCCGTGGCGGCGATGACAACGTCGGCCTCGTCCCGCGTCCCTGCCGCCGTCTCCAGGTGCCAGCGCCCCTCGAGCCACTCGCAGCCCGTCACCTCCTCGCCGAAGCGGATGTCGCCCAGCACGCCGTGCTCGCGGGCCACCCGCTCGAAGTAGTCGAGGATCTCGCCGCCGGGCGAGAAGGTCTGGCTCCAGTCCGGGTTGAGGGCGAACGAGTAGCTGTAGAGGTGCGAGGGGACGTCACAGGCGATGCCCGGGTACGTGTTCTCCCGCCAGGTCCCCCCGAGGCGATCGGCCTTCTCGTAGACCACCAGGTTCGTCAGGCCCGACTCGCGCAGCTTGATGGCGCTGAGGATCCCTGCCATCCCCGCCCCGACGACCACCACCCGCAGGTCCCGCGGCCCCGTGCCCATGCCCCAGTCTCGCATCCCGCCGGCCAGGCCCCGGACGGGGCCCGAACACCGATGGCGTAGCGTCGCGCCACGATGGACGGCGGCACCGCGCCCCAGCCGACGGGGAGCTTCGCGGCCGTCCACGCGCCGACGAGCCGCCTGCGCATCGGGCGAGCCGAGGACAACGACATCGTGCTGGACGACCTGCAGGTCTCCCGGCACCACGCCGAGTTGCGGACCGTCGCGGACGGTGTGGTGGAGGTCGTCGACCTCGCCAGCACCAACGGCACCTATCTCAACGGCTCGCCGATCCGTCAGGCGCCGGTGACCGAGCTCGACCTGATCGGCGTGGGCCACACCGAGTTCCGGCTGGTGGCCGGCCAGCTCGAGGAGTTCCTCGACGCCGGGGAGGTGACCTTTGCGGCCGAGGGCCTCACCGTGCTCGGTCGAGACGGTCGCCGCCTCGTGGACGACGTCGGCTTCGCCCTGGAGGAACGGTCCCTGTTCGCCATCGTCGGCCCCTCCGGGTCAGGCAAGTCGACCCTGCTGGCGGCCCTCTCGGGCCTCCGACCGGCGCCCATGGGTCGTGTCCTGTACGGCGGCCGCGACCTCGTCGCCGACTACGCCGAGCTCCGCCACCGCATCGGGCTCGTGCCTCAGGAGGACGTGCTGCACCAGGAGCTGGAGCTCAAGGCCGCCCTCGAGTACGCGGGCCGTCTCCGGTTTCCGCCCGACGTCTCGGGCGACGCCCGGGAGGCGAGGGTGGACGAGGTGTTGGCCGAGCTCGGGATCGCGCACCGGGCGACATCGCCGATCCATCAGCTCTCCGGCGGCGAGCGCAAGCGGACCAACGTAGCCCTGGAGCTGCTGACCAAGCCCTCGCTGCTCTTCCTCGACGAGCCCGCGGCCGGGCTGGATCCCGGGTTGGCCCGCTCCCTCATGCGCCTCCTGCGGGAGCTGGCCGACGACGGCCGCACGGTGGTGGTCGTCACCCACGAACTCGCCAGCCTGGCCCTGTGCGACCAGGTCCTCGTTCTCGCCCCGGGAGGCGTTCCCGCGTACGTCGGGCCCCCTGACGGCGCCCCCGGGCGATTCGGTGAGACCGACATCGCCGACGTCTTCACCAAGCTGGCCGAGAGCGAGTACATCGACTGGCACCTGGCGCCAAGCGCAGCGCCCGACGGGCCCGTGACCTCGTCCCCGGATCTGTCACCGCCGACCCCGGTGAGCGGCCAGGGCTGGTGGTCCCAGTTCCGCACGCTCACCGCCCGCTACATCGAGGTACTGGCCGCCGATCGCCGCAACTCCGCCTTGCTCCTGCTCCAGGCGCCGATCCTGGGGGTCCTCCTCCTGGCCGCCCTCCCGTCCGGCGAGTTGGGGCCGCCGCCGACCACCGAGGTGCGCCTCGTGTCGGCCGCAGGCATCGTCCTCTTCGTCCTCCTCCTCGGCGCCACCTGGCTGGGGGCCAACAACGCCATCCGGGAGATCGCGCGGGAGCTGCCGATGTTTCGCCGCGAGCGGGCCGCGGGACTGTCCCTTTCGGCCTACGTCGCTTCGAAAGCGGCGGTCCTGGGGGCCCTGACGGCGGGGCAGGCCGTGGTCCTGGTCGCCCTCGCCACTGCCCGCCAGGACGGGCCCGGCGACGCCGTCCTGCTCGGGTGGGCCCCGGGAGAGCTGATGCTGGTGGTGGCTATGGCCGGCGTGGCCTCCATGGCGCTGTCCCTGTTCATCTCCGCCCTGGCCGGCACCGCCGAGCGGGCCACCAGCGTGTTGCCCGTCGTCCTCATCCTGCAGCTCGTGCTGGCCGCGGGCGTCGTGCTCCCCGAGATCGTCGACAAGCCCGTGCTCAACCAGATGAGCCTCGTGTCCAGCGCCCAGTGGGGCATCGCCGGAGCGGCCTCAACGGTCGATCTCAACCGACTCCAGGTCTTCGACGAGCGCCTCCGCGACCTGCGCACGGTCGACGCCCGCGACCCGGATCGGGCGGTCGACGCGCTGGCGGCGGCGCCATCCCCGAATGGTCGGTGGTCCCACGACCGAGGCTCCTGGCTCACCTCGTTCCTGGTGTTGATCGCCCTGACCGTCGTCCCCCTCATCGGCACCGCTCTCGCTCTGCGCCGTCACGACCCGGGCCGGACGTGAGCAAGCGCGCCGTACTGGGCCTGGCGGCCTTCGGCGCGCTCGTGGCCGCCTCGCTGATCGGGGCCGCCGCCGTCGGCCGCGCCCCCGACCCCGGGTCGATCCCGGCGGCGTTCGGCGGCGGAACCGTGCGGGCCGCCACGCCGGTGACTGAAGGCTGGGCCGCCGTGGCCGATGTCGCCCCTCGCTTGAACCCGGACTCGGACAACGCCTGTGACCGGGGCGACGACGACTGCCTGGACCTGGTCCTGGCCGAGATGGAGGCTCGACTCGAGGCCCTGGGCTGCGCCCACACCGCCCCCTTCGCCTTCACCTACCTCGAGATGACCCGGGGGGTCCGGGATGCCGTCCTCGAGCCGGGCACCTTCGCCGAACCGCCGGTCAACGCCCACGCCGACGCCGCATTCGCCCGCTACTACTTCGAGGCCCTCGACAACTGGCACGCCGGACGGGTCGACGACGTCCCGGGGGCCTGGCGCATCGCCCTCGCCGCGGCCGAGAGCGGCGCGACGAACGCCGCCACCGACCTCCTGCTGGGGATCAACGCCCACATCGCCCGGGATCTCCCCTACGTCGTGGCCGCCATCCCTGAATGGCAACGGGACGCGGGCCTGGCCCAGAGCGACTTCGCCACCATCAACGACGTGATCGCGACCGTGAAGGGGCCGATGCTGCGGGGCGCCGCGGCCCGATTCGACCCCACCCTCGTCCTCCTCGATCTCCCGCTGCCCGCCCTCGCCGCGGCCGACAGCACCGAGCTCATCGGCACCTGGCGGGACCAGGCCCTCGATCGCGGCGTCCGCCTCAGTCGGGCAACCACCGACGCCGAGCGGAACGCGGTCGAGGGCGAGATCGAGCGGGAGGCCATGGCCACCGCGGTGCTCCTCCTCAACGTGGGCACGACCGCCCCCGGCCCGCTCACCGTCGCCGAGCGGGACGCCTACTGCGAGGCCCAGCACCCCTGAGCCCGGTGGGCTGACGGGGATCAGACCCCAGGAAGGCCCGTCGGAGCTCGTCCAAATCGGCCTCGTCGCCCTCGAAGAGCGGCGTGTGGTCCGGGTCAAGGCGCCCGTAGACGAGACGAAGAGCTCCTGGCCCCCCAACTCATGGCATCGGCGAACCGCCCGGGCCAGACCCGGATCGCTCACGGCGACTTCGTTCTCGTGGCCACCCTTGCCCTCGAAGCAGAACACGACCCGACGCCGGGTGATCGCGGCGTGGTCGCGCCGCAG
>CAVRXU010000006.1:0-161638 GCA_963725155.1 uncultured Microthrixaceae bacterium | reverse complement strand
TCCATGGCGGCCGCTACCTCCCCCGGTGCCGGGGCCGTCAGTACCCCGACCGAGGGTCGCGCCGCCGCTGAGGCATGATCGGCTGTCCGCCGACTCGGACTCGGTGGGGTCGTCGACGCCCGGCTACGGTCGAACCCCGTGCCCGTCGTCGATACCGAGCCCCTCCCGAAGAAGACACGCGTCCGGGTGACGGGCTCGCTCGCGGGCGTGCCCGAAGGCACCGCCGGGTCCGTCCAGGGCACGGTCGGCTTGGCCATGCCCCGGCACCGGGTGGCGTTCGACAACGGCCGCTTCGTCACGTCGGTGGACCGGACTCGCCTCATCCTCGAGGACGACTGGGACGACTTCGTCGCCGAACGCGAGAAGGAGGCGGCGGCCGCCCTCGAACGCAAAGCCGCCCCTGCCCCAGTGGCCGTCGAAGCGGCCCCGGAAGACACCGCATCGGCTCCGGCGGTGGACGACCGCCTGGCCGCTCTGGCGGCCCGTTCCAAGGCTGCTCGCGAGAAGAAGGCTGCTGGAGGCTGACCCCTTCCCGCCTTCTCCCCCGACGCAGGGGGAGGCTGGCACCACCGAACACCAGGGGGCTGTGCCCTTGGCTCCCGGCGGGATCCCGCGGTCTACTGCCGAGATGGGCGCGCCGGGCTATGGGTTCCGGGTCCACGCCCGCTCCCGCTGGCGCGGCTGGATCGGCCGTGGCCTGCTGTTCGGGCTCATCGGCGGCACGGTGCTAGCCGCAGCCGCCGGGGCCCGCCGCACGGACACGTCCTACGACCGTTTCCTGGAAGCTCAGCGGGCGTACGACGTGCTCATCCCCAACGCGACCGACCAAGGCCTCGCCGTCTTCGCACCGGAGGATGTGGTCTCGCTCCCCCACGTCGCCGACGCCGTCGTCGGTGTCTACACCTATGTGACCATCGGCACTGGCGAAGCGGCGATCGGCGACGACGACGGGCGCATCGGGCGGGACATCAACCGGCTGAAGATCCTCGAGGGACGGGCCCTGGACCCGGATCGGCCCGAGGAGATCGTGGTGTCCTTCGCGGCCGCCGACTATCAGGACATCGAAGTCGGCGACGACGTGGGGCTCTTCAATCCGGCGCCCGAGGAGGAGGGCGCGCTCAGCCCGGCACAGCAGCGGGCGCTGGCCCGGCAACGGCGGGTCCTTCCCGACGGCACGCTGACCGTCGTCGGCATCGAAGCCTCGCCGGGCGAGTTTCCTCCGCACTTCCCGGGATCGGGCTGGGTCCACCTCAGCCCGGCCCTGGTCCGTTCGGGGGCGCTCTCCTCCGGCTACGAGACGATCATGGTGCGCCTCGAGCACGGCGCCGAGGACGTGCCGGCCTTCCTCGACGAGCTCGAACGCCTCGGCGACGGCGAAGCCGTCTCGGTGATCGACCAGAGGGAGGAGAGCAGGGAGCCGAGCCGGTCCATCCACCTCCAAGCCACCGCCTTCTGGCTGGTGGCCTGGGTCCTCGCAGTCGCCGCCGTCGTCCTGGTGGCCCAAGTGGAGTCCCGGGCGACCCGACTCGAGGCCGACGACTCGCCGATCCGCGGCGCCCTCGGTGCCTCCCACGGTCAGCGTGGCCTCGAGAGCGTCCTCGGCCGGCTGCCGGTGGCCGCTGTCGCCGCGGTCACTGCCGTCGGCGTGGCCGTCGTCCTCTCGCCCCTGGCGCCGGTCGGCATCGCCCGGATCGCCGAGCCGGACCCCGGCGTCCACGTCGACGCCGCCGCGATGACCTTGGGGGCTCTCCTCGTCTTCGCTCTGGTCCCCCTCCTTGCCCTGCCGGCGGCCTGGGCGACCGCGCGCCTCGCCCCTGCGAGTGTGGGTGGCTCGGTGGACGTCGCGGCGCGGCGGCCGTCGTGGCTGGTCCGGGCAACGGCAGCGCTGCCGTCACCGGCCGCGGCGACCGGCGTCCGGTTCGCCGTAGACCGCCGGGTGGGCACCGACGCCGTCCCGGTCCGGTCGGCTCTGTTCGGGGTCACCCTCGCTGTCGTCGCGGTCATGGCCACCGCGACCTTCGGCGCCGGCCTGCAGCACCTGTTGGCTACGCCCCGCCTCTACGGGCTGGTCTGGGACACCCAGTTCACCAACTACGGATCCGGTCCCGACCTCGGCGAGCAGGCCGAGCGCCTCCGGGCGGACCCCCGGGTCGAGGCCGTGGCCGCCGGCGAGGCGGGTGTCCCGACGGTCATCGACGGCGAGCGCATCGCGTCGCTCTACCTCGACGATCCCACCGGCGACGCCCTCCTACCGGTCATCGAGGGGCGCCACGCGACCGAGGAGGACGAGATCACCCTGGGGGCGCGGACGGCGAGGAAGGTCGGTGCAGGGGTGGGCGACACCGTCGACGTCTCGGTGGCGGGGCTTCCCGCCTCACCGTTCACGGTGGTGGGCACCGTCGTGATGCCGAGCGGCCAGGGCCAACGGTTGGGTGAGGGCGGCCTGATCACCCGCTCGGGGATCTACCGGCTCGGGGCCACCGACGACGTTCTGAGCAACGACCTCTTCGTACGGTTCGCTCCGGGTACCGACCCCGACCAGATCGCGCAGTCCCTGCCCGGCGGCGCCAACGGCATCTTCGCCCTCCCGCTGAACGCCCCGACCGACGTGGTCAACTTCGGTCGCGTCGACGCCCTGCCGGCGATCCTCGGTGGGCTCGTGGCCTTCGTCGCCGCCTGCATGTTGGCCCACACGTTGGTGTCGGCGGTACGCCGTCGGCGCAAAGACCTTGCCCTCCTGAAGACGTTCGGGCTGGTGCGCCGTCAGATCAGGACCGTCGTGCGCTGGCAGGCGTTGACCCTGGTCGCCGTCGCCGTCGTCGTCGGGACCCCCATCGGTGTGGTCATCGGCCGGGTGGCCTGGAACGCCCTGGCTACTCAACTCGGTGTCCTGCCGGTGGCGGTCGTCCCCGGCCTCCTGCTGGCCCTCCTCGCGGCCGGCGCCGTCGGTCTGGCGTTGCTCGCGTCGTTGCTCCCCGCTCGCTCCGCTGCCCGCACCCCGGCAGGTCACCTCCTGCGCGAAGGCTGACGTGCCGGTCGCTGGAAAGAGGCGGGCCGACCTGTCACGTCGGTGAACAACAAGGTCACGGCCCCACACTGCATCTCCTCCCCCACGCCCGCGAACCTGCGCCCTGCCGGCCATCCACCGCCTGGGATACCGTCGGGCCCTTGATCGATCGGGCCCCGTTCGGACGGACCGGCCACGAGAGCAGCCGGGTCATCTTCGGTGCCGCCGCGCGTCGGGGAGTATGCGCCAGGACCGGGCCGCCACCGGATGTTCGCCAGGTGCTGCTCCAGAACGGGATCAACCACATCGACGTCGCCGGCACGTCCTACGCGGGACGCCGAGCTACGGGTGGCCCCCTGGATGGCCGCCCACCGCGAGCAGGACTTCTTCCTGGCCACCAAGACCGGCGATCGGTCAGGCGACCGGGCTCGGGCCAGCCTCGAGCGGTCGCTCGAGCGCCTCGGCTGTCGACGCCGTGGACCTGATCCAGTTCCACAACCTCGTCGAGCCCGCCCAGGACAGTCCGGGACATCGGCCCACTCGCCGGCCGACCGCATCGGTGCGCCTCGACGTCACGGTCCAGGCCCGCGACGAAGGGTTGGTTCGCTTCATCGGGGTGACCGGGCACGGCCTACGAATTGCCGGCCAGCACCGGCGGAGCCTCGAGCGCTTCGACTACGACTCG
The DNA here is from genome assembly GCA_963725155.1 of uncultured Microthrixaceae bacterium. GTDB lineage: Bacteria > Actinomycetota > Acidimicrobiia > Acidimicrobiales > DATDAH01 > DATDAH01. Next base: position 157,946 of record CAVRXU010000006.1, on the reverse strand, counting down.
GTCCTGCTGCCCTACAACTTCTCCCTCCTGCAGGATGACGCCTACCGCACCGACTGTCGCCGCCCTGCTCGACACCTGCGCCGAGCGAGGGGTGCCCGCGGTCCAGGCGATCAAGGCCGTGGCCCGCCGGCGCTGGACCGACGAACCCGGGCCCCACTTCAGTTGGTATCAGCCGTTGGCCGACGACGAGGCGATCGCCCGGGCGGTCCGCTTCGTGCTCGGTCAGCCTGGCCTGTTCCTCAACTCGTCCAGTGACGCCCTCGGGCGGCCGGTGAGCGATCCGTCAGCCTCGCGTTCGACCGAGGCCTGGCGAGCCTGCTGACCCCGGTGATCGACGCCGCGCTCGCCGGTGGTCTGGTGCCCACGGCTGACGAGATGGCCGCTGACGCCCTGGCCCAGGGCATCCAACCCCTGTTCGACGGTGCCGCGCTCGAACGGATCTGACGAGCCGATCGACCAGGCCCATCATTCCAGGAGGTTGTCCCGGAGAGCGTCGACCTCCTCCTGGCTCAGGCCCCGCCCCGAAGCGAGACCGGGCGCACGCCGCGACGGTCTCGGCCCGGTTCAGTGCTCGTAGATGTGGAAGCCCCGACCCGACTTTCGGCCGAGGAGGCCGGCTTCCACCATCCGGCTCAGCAAGGGCGGCGGGGCGTAGAGCGGCTCCTTGAACTCCTCGTAGAGCGCGTCGGCGATCGCCATCGTGGTGTCCAGGCCGATCAGGTCGGTCAGGGCCAGCGGGCCCATCGGGTGGGCACAGCCCTGCACCATGCCGAGGTCGATGTCCTCGGCCGCCGCGAACCCCGACTCCAGCATGCGGATCGCCGAGAGGAGGTACGGGATCAGCAGGGCGTTCACGATGAACCCGGCACGGTCCTGGGAGCGGATCACGTGCTTGTGCAACTGATCCTCGGCGAACCGGGCAGCCCGTGCAGTGGTGTCGTCGCTGGTGACCAGGGATGAGACCAGTTCGACGAGCGGGAGGACGGGCACCGGGTTGAAGAAGTGCACGCCGATGACCTGCGCGGGCCGGCGGGTCGCCATGCCGAGCTTCATGATCGGGATCGACGACGTGTTGCTGGCCAGGATCGCCTCGGGGTCGGCCAGGACGTCGTCGAGGGTCCGGAACACCGCGGTCTTCATCTCCTCGGACTCGGGCACGGCTTCGACGACCATCTGCCGGTCGGCGAGATCGTCGAGTTGAACGCTGAAGCGCACCGCTTCGAGCGCCCGCTCCCGCTCTTCGTCGTCCAGCTTGCCCCGTCGGAGGGCGTTGGCCAGCGAGACCTCGATCCGCTCGCGGCCGGCCTTGACCGCCGACTCGTCGGCGTCCACCACCACGACGTCGAGGCCCTCGCGGGCGCACACCTCCGCGATGCCGGAGCCCATGAGCCCGCAGCCGACAACGCCGATCCGCTCGATCTCCATGCCCGGACCGTAGTGGGGCCGGTTCCCGTGTCTGGGGTCGTCTTAGCCGTCGCTGCTGATCTCGTGCTCCTCGATCAGCCCGTCCCGGAGGTCGTCGGCCATGCTCATGATCGTGGCGTGGCCGTATGGGCGCGGCGTGGCGATCGCGAACTCGACCACGGTGGGACCGCGGAGCGCGTCCACCTCGAAGAAGTTCTCACCCGCCGGCGCGACACAGTTCCAGCTCATGGCGACAGGCCGGATCCCGTCATCGATCGGGATCTCGTTCTCGCGCTCGGCCGTCCAGAGCCGGTCCCGGTAGTCCGATGACCGCCCGAGGCTCGCCAGGTCGCTGTCGCCGAGGGCTTTCTGGATCGCGAACACCACCCCCGCCCGCAGCCGGTCCAGGACGTCCACGGACGGGACCTGAGGCCAGAAGCGCCCTCCTGTCCCTCCGTAGGTGTCGGGATCCGACGGGTACAGGGGGTGGATCCAGTCACCCCGGAAGTGGCCGTCGAGGGACAGCTTGAGGTCCCGGTCCACGTTCGGTCGGCCCGCCCACTCGTTGTCCAGCGCATCGGACTGGTCGAAGTACCTGGTCGTGCGCAGGCGGCCCAGCGCCCGCAGGTAGCGATCACGGAGCGTCGCCTCGTCGACGTCGACGAGGCTGAAGTAGCGGTCGAACGCCGCCATCTCCTTCGTCTTCGCGAACCAGTTCGGCATGCTTCCCACAGGCTCTTCCCCTTGGTCTTGACGTCGTCCGTGGACCGGTCCGGCGGCGGGCCGAGGCTAATCGACGGCCTCGGGGGCGTCGACGAGCGCATAGAGGCGCTGCTCGCCCGCGATGCCCTTCATCGCATGCTCGCCGCGATCGACGAACATGACCCGCGGGTTGTCCGCGGCCGCGGCCTGGATCGGCGCCGACACGAGGATCTCGTCGGGCCCGCTGAGGCCACACACCCGGGCGGCGAAGTTCACGGCGCCGCCGTAGACCCGCGGGCCGTCGACGATGAGCTCGCCCTGATGGATCGCCAGGTGCAGGTGCAGGCCGGTCGGGCCCACGTCGACGACGCACTGGCGCGCCGCGGCGATGGCCTGCGGGACGGTCGCGAAGAGGCCGATGAACCCGTCGCCGAGGCTGATGCCGGGCACGATCGTCCCGCCGTGGGCCACGATGGCCGACGTCACCGCGTTCTCGAGCAGCCGGGCCCGAGCCCGGTAGTGCACCGCACCGAGCTCTTCGGTGAGCCGGGTGGAATCCACGACGTCGGTGAAGAAGATGACCGAGGTGGCGTTCGTTTGGAGGCGGTCATCAGGCGGCGCCTCGACGCCACCCGGGCCGGCGAGCAGCGTGGCCCGCTCGGCCTCGGAATCCATGCCCAGGCGACGGAACGTGGCGACCGCGGCGTCGAGCAGTTCGAGCGCGGCTCGTCGCTCGCCCCGTCGCAGGAGGATCAACGCCAGGTCGATCTGGGCGCGGCCCCGCTCGGGATCGGCCCGCAACCGTTCTGCGGTGGTGATGGCGCTCCGCAGCGCGGCGACGGCGCCCTCCTCGTCACCGAGGAGGTCCTTCGCTGTGCCCAGGAGGCGGGCCACGAGCGTGACGAGAGGGCTGGTGCACACCCCGCCGAGCCGGTCGACCTCGACGAGCAGGTCGTGGGCGGGGCGGACGTCACCCGGCGCACCCTCCCGCCGGGCGATCTCGACCGCCGCCGCGGCCCAGCCGTCGGCCCCCACCAGCGGATCACGGGGCAGGCCCGGTAGCGCGTCGCCCTGCACCGCCAGCCCCCGCTCCGACACGGTCACGTAGCGCGACAGCAGCTCGACGGTCGCCAGCTCGATCGCGTCGGCGGTCTCGGACCAAGTGGCCAGCGCTTCCCTGGCCAGCTCGAACTGGCCCCGGGCCACGTGGGCGCAGGTCAACGCCGGCAGGAACAGGCCGGCGGCCCAGTGATAGCCCGACAGCCGCTGGATCAGGAGGGCGCGGTGCGCGTACTGCTCGGCCTGGTCGAACTCACCCCGCAGGACCGCGATCTGCGTCAACGCCGCAAGCGGCAGCCCCAACTCGAGCGGGTAGTGCGCCCGTTCCGCGATCTCGCAGCACTCGAGCGCATGGGCCTCGGCCTCGTCGAGGCGTCCGAGCCACGTGAGGACCAGCGGCAAGCGGAACAACGGGCCGCCCGCCAGGACCGAGTCGTCGGCCGCGGCGCGGGCGTGGGCCACGCCGTCCTCCAGGCTGGCCAGCGACTCGGTCAACTCGTAGCGCGCCCACTGCGGCACGCACAACGCAGTCGTCGCCCGGGCGTAGGCCGAGTGGTCGTCGCAGCGCTCGGCGATGGCCATCGCCCGCCGGGCGGCGGTCTCCGCCTCCTTCATCCTCCACTCGACCCAGTACGACTGTGAGAGCTCCACGAGCGACTCGGCGGCGAGCTCCGGATGGTCCGCTTCGATCTCGTCCACCAGCGCTTCGAGCGGGCCGCGGTCGGCGACCACCTCCAGCATCTCCTTCGTCCCGATCCCGGACCGGATGCGCCACAGGTGCAGCTCCGCCAACGTGGCCGCGTCGGCCTGCGGGCCCACGAGATCGATCGCCGCCTCGAAGTGGCCGACGGCCTGCGCCAGTTGCAGGTTGCTCCGGCGGCTCAGGCCGGCCAGTCGGTGCAGGCTCGCCCGCTCGTCCGCCGCGGTGGTCCCGCTCGCCCGGGCGCCGAGCAGGGCCTCGTAGCACCGCGCCGCTTCGCTCCACGCCCCCAGCGCCAGGGCCTCGTCGCCGGCCTGGCGCACGTAGTCGTCGAGCGCGCCCGGCGCGATGCCTGCGTGTGCCGCGATCACGTGCTGGGCGATCGACCGCACCCCGACGTGCTCTCCCCGCTCCCGTCGCTCCCGCAGCGTGGCGGCGGCTGCGGCGTGCAGCGACCGACGGGCCGGCACCGAGGTCTGGGCGTACACGGTGTGGCCGTAGAGCGGGTGGCTGAACACGAGCGTGGCCCCGTCGTCGACGAGCACGCCCGCTTCGACGGCCTCCCGCACGGCACGGTCGAGCTCGCCGCGGTCGACCCCGGAGACGTCGGCCAGCAGGTCCCGGGTGCATTCGGGGACGAGCACGGCGGCCGCGCTCAGGACCGTGCGGGTGGTGGCAGCCAGTGCCCGGCAGGTCGAGTCGATGGCGGCGGTGACGGGATGGCCGGGGACGGCGCCGAGGACCGCCCCCGTCCCCGGCATGACGGCCGTGCCGCCCTCGCGACCGAGCGCTTCGACGAGTAGCGGGTTGCCGCCGCTGGCCGTGGCGACCTCTCGGGCCCGTTCCAGCGGAGCACTCGGGTCCAACGCCCGGGCCAGCTCCGTGGCCTCGAGCTCGGACAGAGGATGGAGCAAGACGACAGCGGTGCGGGGCTCGCTGCGGAGCGCGGCCACGGCCTCGGCGGCGCGGGCCCGCGGGTCGGCGCGCGACGTCGCCAGGACCAGGAGGGGGACCTGCTCGTCATCGAGGCGGAAGAGCAGGTGGCGGAGCAGGTCCACGGTGGCGGCATCGGCCCAGTCGAGGTCGTCGATGAAGAGCACGCACGGGGCGTTCGCCGCGAACTCGATCACCAGCTCGGTGAGGGCGAGGAGCTGCCGGGTGCGCTCGCGTTCGATCGCTTCGGCGGACTGGCCTGGTCCCGGTTCGCCCTCCGATCGGGCCCGGACCTGGGACAGGAGGCGCACGTCGTCCTCACGGCCGGGATGCACGGCGAGCGCTCGGCTGAGCGCGGCGAACAGCGACTCCCGCAGGGGGAGGTAGGCGAGATCGAGATGCTCGTAGCAGCGCCCCCGCAGGACCGTGGCGCCCGTCCGTCGGGCATTGGCCAGAGCCTCGTTGGCCAATCGGGTCTTGCCGATGCCCTGCTCCCCCTCGACGATCACGAGGTGGGGGAAGCCGCGCGTGACGAGATCGAAGCGGGTGCGCAGCCAGCTCAGCTCCAGGCGCCGTCCGACCAGTGCGTCCGCCGCCGTCGACGGCCCTCCGAACACCGACGCGGCCACCCCGCGACCCTATTCGTCGCCAGAGGCTGTGACACCGAGGCGGGCCGGGCGCGGTGTCCGCGTCAGGGGTCGTGATCCGTGGTCGTCGGCGAGTTGAGGTCCGCGCCCTCCAACCCGGCTCGCGCCTGGTAGTAGGCCATCTCCAGCGCCGAGGCGCGGGCCATCCGGCGTAGTAGGCGAAGTGGAGCACGAACTCCTCGAACTCCTCGTTGGTGATGTCGCCGCTCGCCAGCGCGGCGTGGACGTGCTGGCGGATCGGCTCGTCGACCGCGGCCGCCGCCACGCAGGCCAGGGTGACCCAACGCCGGTCCCGACGGGAGAGGCCGGGCCGGTCCCAGAGCTCGCCGAACACCGAGTCCACGACCCCCTTGTCGAGGTACGGGGTCAGCGGCGCCGGCGCCTCCGAGACCATCACCTCCTGGTACCGCTGCCGTCCCCGCTGGGTCCTGGCCTCGGCGATCTCTGCGGCGATGCGCTCGTACTCGTCGTCCCCCACCGGTTCCTCCTGTTGTGTCATCGGTCGGCTGGGCTGATGTCGACGGGCTGGTTCATGGCGCCGATCAGCCCGCCGTCGACGCGTAGGTCGCAGCCGGAGATGAAGGCGGCCCGCTCGGAGCACAGGAAGGCCACCGCATCGGCGATGTCCCCTGTGTGACCCGGAAGCATTGGATCGGGGCCCTGGCGGGGCGAGGTGATCGGTGTCAGCTCGGCCAGGTGCTCCTTGATCGGGTTCTCGGCCAGTTCGAGGCGCCCCATGCCGGTGTCGATCAGGCCCGGTGACAGGGACAGGACCCGACCGCCTCCGGCGCCCCAGACGACGGCTGCCCGCTCGCAGGCCCGAGTCACCCCTCGCTTGGCCAACCGATAGGTGGATCCTGGATCCGGCTCCGCCCCGAAGCAGCTCCGGAATCGGGCGGCGAGGTCGGGCTCGAGGGGGGTGTCCAGCACCGTGTCCATCGCCGGGTCGAACGTGCCCATGTGAGCCGAGACCGACGCCAGACAGACCGCGGTGCTCCCCGGCACCACGTCGCCGGCAAAAGCGTCGAGAAGCCGCACCACACCCGCAAGGTCGACCCGGAGGATCTCCTCCCAGTCGGCCATCGAGGGCGAGACCCCGGCCGTGTGGACGAGCGAGTGCAGGTCCCCGAGATCCGCGGCCTGCCGCCGCAGCACGTCGATCATCCCGGGGTCGGCGATGTCGCCGACGACGGTGGCCAACTCCCGTCCATCCGTTCGGAGCCGGCCCGCCGTGACGGCCAGCCCGGGCTCGTCCCGATCGGTGAGGAGCAGGACGTCGCTGCTGGGACCGACCGCCGCGGCACACGCCGAACCCATCGCTCCCGCCGCCCCGGTGACCACGGTCACCCGACTCATGGCGAGCCTGACCCGGCGGCCGGCCCCACCGAGAACGGCGCCTCTTCGTGGCGGCCGGCGATCGCGGCTCGTTCGCTCAGCAGCCGGCCGTGCTCGGCGACCCCGTCATGGTCGCCGGGCCGCGGGGGCAGCGCGAAGCCGGTGTAGATCACCCGGCGCTCGGCGCTCTCGGGGTGCGTGGACTGGTGAAGGGCACACGACAGGTGCACCGTCACGTCCCCCCGCTCGGCCTGGAGCGCGGCGACGGGGAGGTCGAGCCCCCGTTCGACCTGGCGGCGAGCGATGTGGGCACGGTGGGACCCGGCGATGACGTCCAGGCCGCCGTGGGCCACATCGACCGGGGTCAGGCAGATCCCGATGGTGAGCCCGCAGCAGAACATCGAGTGACCGCCTCGCTCGCAGTCCTTGTGCCAGGGCAGGCAGGCCAGGCCTTCGACCGAGGCGACTCGCTTCACCAGCCCCTCGGCGGTCACTTCACTGAAGTGCTCACCGAAGGGATCGCCCGGTTCGTGCCCGTCGTCGAGGATCCGACCGATGGCCAGGAACCGGGGATCGCCGAGCAACGAGCGCAACTTCTCGGACCGGTCCGCGAGGTCCAGGATGCGGCAGGGATAGCGCTCTCCGTCCCTGGTCGCCGCCCACCACGACGCCCCGTCGTCGGGTCGGGCGGCTTCGACCGCCTCGGCCATCTCCGCGTCGAGGGTGGCGATCTCCACCTCGGTGAAGACCCCCTGCAACAGGAGGAACCCGGCTTCGGCGAGGAAACGGGCGGCCGCGTCGCGTTCGTCCAGCCGGAACCGCTGATCGAGGTCGAGATCGGTGCCGTCCGAGGCCTGCAGGCTGACCGCGCCCGGCCGGTAGAGGCCGCGGCCGTCGAGCACCGAACGCAGGACCGGGTCCCAGGCACAGAACAGCTCGTGCGCAGGACCCTCTCCCGCGACGCGCCCGCCGATGACGAGGCCGAGCGCAGTGCGCTCTTCGTGGACCAGGTCGCTGAACGCGGCGCGGTCCAGCGTGACGACCGTGCGCGCCGGCGCTCCGGCGAGGGCCTCGATCCCGCCGGCCCCGAGGCGCAGGGTCCGCGACGCACCGTCGACTTGGATCGTGAGCGGTTCGAGGCCGAGGAGCTGAGCGTCGGACGCGGCCTGATCGCCGTTGCGATGAAGGGCGGCCGCCCACTCGTCGGCCCAGAAGGCTGCGGGGTCGACGGGCCCGGCGTCGCCCCTGCTGCGGGTCCGGACATCCACACTGCGACGGTCGGATCCAGATGCGCTCATCGCGAGCTCTCGTCGAGGTACAGCATGGTCCGCCTCCCGCCACCAGCAAAGCAGACCGTCGCCGCCAACGCTGACGACGAGAACCCTCGACCGGGTCCTGGTCCAGCCCGCGGGCGCTGAGCAGGCAGTCCGCTGCCGATCGGGGTAGGTGGGGTGCTCCTGCCAGTCGATAGGAGCGCCGAGCAACGAGCGGTACCTAGGGCTCGGCGGCGCGATACTGGCTCCACCCGGCCGCTAGGGCCGATGGAGAAGGGGGCGGCGAGTGGAGACCGACTACCTGGTCATCGGCGCCGGGGCTGTGGCGATGGCCTTCGTGGACGCGCTGATCGAGGACCCCGAGGTCGACGTGATCATGCTCGACCGTCGACCCGCCCCGGGTGGGCACTGGCTGGACGCCTACCCGTTCGTGCAACTGCACCAGCCCTCGGCCAACTACGGCGTCAACTCGACGGCGCTCGGTCACGATCGCATCGACGACGACGGCCCCAACCGGGGTTTCCACGAGCTCGCCGGCGGAACCGAGGTCTGCGGCTACTTCGACGGCGTGATGCGGCACCGTCTGCTGCCGTCGGGTCGGGTCCGCTTCTTCCCGATGAGCGACTATCTCGGCGATCGGCGCTTCCGGTCCACGCTCACCGGGCGGGAGTCGGAGGTCGCGGTGCGCCGCGCTGTGGTCGACGCGACCGTCCTGGCGTCGCGCGTGCCCGCCACCGAGCCTCCGCCATTCGAGGTGACCGAGGACGCCCGCTGCGTCCCGGTCGGCGACCTGGTCCGCGTCGCCGACCCGCCCGCCGGCTTCGTGATCATCGGCGCCGGCAAGACCGCGATGGATGCGTGCACCTGGCTCCTCGAGCAGGGCACCCCGCCCGACGCCATCACGTGGATCCGGCCCCGCGACGCCTGGCTCATGAACCGGGCCAGGTTCCAGCCCGGTCCGGGCGCCATCGAGACCTTCGAGGGAGTGGTCATCGAGCTCGAAGCCGTGGCGACGTCCGACTCGGTCGACGAGGCCTACCAACGGCTCGAGGAGGGCGAGGTGCTGCTCCGCATCGACCGATCGGTGCAACCGACCATGGCCAAGGGCCCCACCCTGAGCATCGCCGAGCTGGAGGGGCTACGACGGATCGAGAACGTCATCCGCCTTGGCCACGTGCGCCGCATCGAGCGCGACCAGATCGTGCTCGCCGAGGGGTCGATCCCGACGACGACCGGTCACCTCCACGTCCACTGCGCGTCCCCCGGCCTGCCCCTCGTCCCGCCCCGCCCGATCTTCGCTGACGACGCGATCACCCTGCAGTGCATCACCCGCATGAGCCCGACGTTGTCGGCCGCCGTGACCGGCTACGTCGAGACGACCGATCGCTCGTCCGCGGAGAAGAACCGGCTCCTCCCGCCGAACCCCTACTCCGACACGCCGTTCGACTTCCTGCGGGCGGTGATCATGGGGCTGCACGCCGAGATGCAATGGGCCGCCGAACCCGATGTGCAGGCCTGGCTCGACAGCTCGCGCCTCAACGTGGTGAAGGACCTGGCGGCGACCGACGACGCCGCGAGGCTGGGCGACCTTCAGGGCCGCTTCCTCAGCGCGGTCTTCCCCGCGCTGGAACGGCTCCGGGCGTTCCGGGCCACTGCATCCCCCGCCGAGCAGGCGCTCATGTTCGACCCACAGGCGACTGACGCGTAGGTGGCGACGGGGAGTCGCCGAATCCCACCGCGACTCCGGCGACGCTCTGCGACAGCCAGGTGGCGAGATCGCAGGCCCCGGCCCTAGGTGAGGTCGTGCTCGTACGCGTACGCGGTGGCGGCCGCTCGGGAGGAGAGGCCCAGCTTGGTGAACATGTGGCTCAGGTGGCTGGCGACGGTCTTCTCGCTGATGACCAGCTGCTCAGCGATCTGCCGGTTCGTGCGCCCCTGAGCGACGAGGCCGAGGACCTCGACCTCGCGTGCCGTGAGCCCGTCGGGGAACGACGCCGGAGTCGCGCCCCGCAGGGAGCGGATCGACGTGGGGTCCGGTTGCGTGCGTAGCGCCGAGAACGCGGCCCGCGCCGCGTCGACCTCCATCTCGGCGCTGTCGACGTCGCCGAGGGCGCGGCAGGCCTGCGCGATGAGCACCCGCGCCCGAGCCGCCTCGTGGGGCGACTCCAGCTCGTGCCACCGCTGCCATGCCCGCCGCAGGCACGTCAGGGCCTCGCTGGGCTGGGCTTCGGCGAGCAGGACCATCCCGTTCATGTGATCGACCACCGCGCTGAGGAGCGGCTGGTTCAGGTCGACGGCAACCGTCGACAGCTCGTCGACCGCCAGCCGCGCCCCGTCGACGTCGCCGGAGGCCAGGACGATCTCGACGTACGGCCCGAGGGTCCTCGCCCGGGAGACAGGGTCGTCACCTTCCCCGAGCGCCCGACGGATCATGGCGTCGGCGTCCTCGACCCGTCCCTGAGCGAGACGCAGCAGGGCGACGCCCGGTTGGGGCTCTCGCCCAGCCTCGCGAGCCGCCCGGTAGGACTGCTCGGCGGCGTCGAGATCGCCGCGCAGGCGGTGCAGCTCCCCCCGGAGGTAGGAGGCCGCACCGAGAACGCGGTCCGTCGTCGGATCGGCCAAGCGGCCGAGGGCACGGTCGAGCTCTCCGAGCGCGTCGTCCCACTCGCCGCGGAGCAACAGGACCTCGGCCCGATGCACGAGGCACTCCCCTCGGTACAGCACGAGCTCGGGTTGTGCCTCACACCACGTGCTCAGCGCCGATGTCCATTCCCGGGTCCGACCGATGTCGAAGAGCTCCTGGCAGCCGTCGATCACCGTGCAGTACGCGTCGCCCGTGGCGATCGCCGACACCTCGTTCGCCCCCACGGCGACCATGGCCTCGTCCAGCAGGGCGACACCGCGTTCGACCTCACCGAGGTAGATCAGGCACCGGCCTTCACCGATGCGGGCGAGCGTGGTCAGCTCGGGGTCCCGGAAGCGCTCGCCGATGCCGACGGCTTCCCGGAAGCCTCGGTGCGCCGTGGCCAGGTCGCCGGTGTAGGTCGCCCGCAGTGCCGTCGCATAGCGCAGGTAGCCCTGCTCGACACAGTCGAGCCGGCGATCGTCGAGGAGGCGCTGACTGCGGTCGACCCATCCGCCTCCTCGACCCAGGTCGCCGGCGTTCAGCAGGGCGAACGCGAGCCAGAACCCACAGCGGGCGGCGCGGGCGACGTCGCCGATCGCCGCGCAGCGCTGGTGCGCCCGCGTCCAGGCGTCGGAGCTCTCCTGACTGCGTCCGGTCAGGTATGCGGCCGAGGCGAGCCGCTCGAGATCCTCCACCTCGAGTGGCTCGTCCTGCTCGGCCGCCGACAGGTGCTCGTAGGCACCACCCCAGGCGTTGCGGTCGAACGCCGCTCGGCCCCGGTCGATCTCCTCACCCACGGCTCAGAGTCTTCTCGACTCGGGCGGGCCCCGCTGGGGCCCGTCCCGTCAGTCCCAGAAGGACTCGCTGCCGGCCGGCGCCGTGCAGATCATCCACAGGTCCGCGATCTGGTCACCCTCGAACTCGTAGACGAACACGTTCTTCGTCTCGAGGGTGGCGCCGTTGCGGCCGATCACGGCGTTCTCCCACTCCACGGCCCAAGCGCCCTCGGCCAGGCAGAACAGCTGCTCGAGCTTCACGTCGCCGTCGGTCAGCTCGAAGATGGCCCCGAGGGCACCGACGAAGCCGTCGACGCCGTCGTGGTCCCCCGGGCGAGGAAGCGGGCCTCGCATGTGGAAGGTCATGTCGTCGGTGAACAACGCGGACAGGGTGTCACGGTCGTTCTCGAACACGGCCTTCGTCATTCGGTTGATCACGGTTACGTTCGGGTGCTCGCTCATGGTTCCTCCGATCGTGGGTCGACCTGACCCTCGAATCGGAAGGTAAGGGCCTGCCTCCCACCGACGCATCGGGCGAATCATGGAACTCGCTCGGCACCCCCCATCCGTCATTCTGCGGATGACCCCGCACAAGAGACGGGTTCGCCGCGGACTCCCGGGCCGCGGTGGAGCTCAGCCGGCTTCGAAGGCCGGTTCGAAGGGCGGTGGGCCGAGGAGCTCGACCCCGCGGGGGTTGGCCTTCGCCGACGCCTGGAGGCGGCCGATGTCGACGGTCTCGGCGGAGGTGGCGCCGGTGGTCGGCTCGCTCGCCCCGCGGTAGAAGCCCTGGCCGATCCCCGGCGTCTGAAGGGTGAGCATCCGGGCGCCTTCGGAGACGACCACAAAGGCGTGCGGGACCCCTCTCGGCGCGAAGGTCATCCCCCCGGCGCCGACTCGGCTCTCCTGGCCGTCGACGTGGACCAGGATCTCGCCCTCGAGGACGTAGACGATCTCGTCCGCTTCGGGATGGCGGTGCAGCGGGGTGGTCTTGCCCTCCGTCATGACGTCCTCGAAGAGGAAGAACGCACCGCCTGTGTCCTCGGCCATCAGCTTCCACGTGTGGAGCCCGCCACCGAAGAACGACTGCTTGTCGCCTTCACCCGCGGCCCGGACGATCGGAACTGGAGTGCCCATGGCGCATCGCCTGCTTTCAGTTCATGGGACTCATGTCCCATGACGAAACTACGGTACCATCATGCTGATGTCAATTCCCTATGAGCTCACCGGTCGTGTCGACCAGAAGCGCCGCACCCGCGACGCGCTCATCGCCGCAGCGCGGGAGCTCGTCGCCCGCGGCGAGACGCCCACGGTCGAGGCGGCGGCCGAGGCCGCATCGGTTTCCCGCACCACGGCGTACCGGTACTTCCCGAGCCAGTCCGCGCTGCTGGTCGCGGCCCACCCGGAAACGGCGACGACCTCGCTCCTACCCGACGACCCGCCGGCTGACGCGGCCACCCGGCTCGACCTCGTCATCGAGGCCTTCACCCGTATGACCGTCGAGAACGAGGCGCCGCAGCGCACCATGCTCCGACTCTCCCTCGAAACCGGCCCGATCGAGCCGTCACGGCTGCCATTGCGGAAAGGACGCGGCATCAAGTGGATCGAGGAAGCCCTCGCGCCGCTTCGCCCGGAGATGTCCGAAGCCGACGTGCACTGCCTCGCCCTCGCCATCAGGAGCGCCACCGGGATCGAGGCGCTCGTGTGGCTGACCGATGTGGCGGGCCTGTCGCGCCAGGAGGCCGCAGAGGTCATGCGTTGGTCGGCGCGCGCCCTGCTCGAGTCGGCGGCCAGGCCCGCTCCGGGCATGGCCGAATAATCACCTGAACACTCTTGTAGTGAATACAGGGATGTTCTAATCTCGCCCCGTGGCGACCCGAGCAACACCGACGAAGCGAGGCGCAGGGGCCGACGGACGGGCCCGACGGCAGTACCAGTCGCCGCTACGGGCCCAACGGGCGGAGGAGACGCGAACGGCCCTGATCGCCGCCGCCACCCGGCTGTTCACCGGCAAAGGGCTGGATCGGTACGGGAATGCGCGAAGTGGCGACCGAGGCCGGTGTCTCCACCGAGACGCTCTACTCACACTTCTCCTCGAAGCGACTGCTGCTCGACGCGGTGATCGACATCGCCGTGGTGGGCGACGACCGCCCCATGGCCCTAGCCGAGCGACCGGAGTTCGAGGCGATGGCACGGGGCTCCCGTACCGAGCGGACCGCGGCCGCCGCTCACCTCCTGACGATCGTCCACGGGCGAACCGCCGCCTTCGCGAAGGTGATCCGCGAAGCCGCGTCGAGCGAGGCCCAGATCGCCGAGGTGCTGCGGGCAACGCGCGAACGCCAACGTCGAGATGTCGAGGCCGCCATCGGACTGATCGTGGGACGGACGCCGACGGCCACCGAGCGTGACGGGATCTGGGCGATGGTGAGCCCGGAGCTGTATCTGCTGCTCGTGGAGGAGTCGGACTGGACCCGCGACCAGTACGAGGCATGGGTGGCCGAGACGCTCGAGCGCGTCCTTCCCCGCTGACGACCCAAGGAGGCTCTGCCGTGACCGTCGAACCCGAAGCACCAGCGGACACCTCGATGATGCGCATCACCCACCAGGCGCTGCGCCGCGACCTTGACCGCGCCGTCGTCGTGCTGCGCCGCAGCCCCCCGCCCGAAGCACAGCAACGTTCGGCCATCGCCTCGCACCTCGAGTGGATGATGAGGTTCCTACATGACCACCACGCGTCCGAGGACGCCGGCCTCTACCCCGTGATCCGAGAGCGCCGGCCCGACGCGGCCGCGCTGCTGGACGCCATGGGCGCCGACCATGAGGCGATCGCCGTGGCGATGGCGGAGGTGGAGCGCGAAGCCGCGGGCTATCGGACGGACGACGACGATGGCCGGCGGGCGGCGCTGCTCGCCGCGCTCGAACGGCTGCAGGAGGTGCTCCTTCCGCATCTGCGCCGGGAGGAGGACGAGGCGATGCCGGTCGCCTCGGCCACGCTCACCGCAGCCGAGTGGCGCGCCATCGAGTACGAGTACAACCTCGCGCCCAAGTCCTTCGTCCAACTCGGGCGTGAGGGCCACTGGCTGATCGACGACCTGAGCCCGGCGGACCGCGAGACCGTCGTCGGCTTGGTCCCGGCCCTCCCCCGGTTCGTCCTGCTCCACGGTTTCGCCCGTGGCTATCGCCGCCAGAAGAGGGCGTGTTGGGGCGCGCCGAGCGACGGCCGACACGTCCAGAAGGCCGGCCGCAGCGAGGTCGTCGTCGACGCCCCCATCGACGCCGTGTGGGATGTCGTACGGGACGTCACCCGGGTCGGCGACTGGAGCCATGAGTGCGTGTCGGCCGATTGGCTCGGCGGGGCGACGGCGGCGGTGCCCGGTGCCCGCTTCCGCGGTCGGAACCGCCAAGGCCTCCTGCGCTGGGGCCGGGTGTGCGAGGTCCGCACCGCGGAGCCGTACGAGTTCGCCTGGCGCACCGTGCCGACGACCTTCTATCCCGACAGCTCCGAATGGTGCATCCGGCTCGAGGAGGGTGACGGCGGCACGCGCATCGAACAGTCCTTCCGCGTGCTCCGGGCGCCCAAGGTGCTGGACGTCGCCTACGCCACGATCCTCCCCGCTCACCGCGACCGCTCCGAGGCCTTGGCCGAGGATCTCCGACGACTGGGCCAGGTGGCCGCCGAGACCTCCGCGGTCCGCAGCATCCCCTGACGGGCTCGTGCCACCGGCTTCGAACAGCAGCGGCACGGCCCATCGTGGGGGTTGAGGAGCTCGTCGGCTTTCCAGAACTCTCAGCTCGTCGGCATGTGCCGGGATCCCGGCACCGACTCGGACACCTCGTGGGTGGGGCGGGGCCTCCCCATGTACGTCCACCACTGGCCGTCGAGGTGGGCCTCGTGCTCAATCCGCTCGGCATCGGCCAGCCTCTGGTACTCGACGTGGGGGGATGAGGGACTGCGGTCCGACTGCGCCGCGACTTCGTCGCCGCATCCGGCCAGCAGCGCCAGCGCCACAACCCCTGACGCCACCGTTGACTTCGTGTTTCGCTCCATGTTGTTGCCTCCTGGTGATGAACCTCGGAGGCAACGTAAGAAACGGGGGTGCCGCCGCCATCGGGCAGCTGACCCATTGCGCCGAGTCGAAGTGACCTATTTCTCCGTGATGGTGTCCGGGGTCAGGCCCAGGCGATGGGCGACGCCCGCGGCCTCGACCCGGGTGGCGACCCCCAGCTTGGTGAGGACGCTCGACACGTGGTGGCTGGCGGTCTTGCGGCTGATGTAGAGCGCCTCGCCGATCTGGGGGTTCGTGTAGCCGGCGGCGACCAGCCGCAACACATCGAGCTCGCGCGCCGTCAGACCGAGCGGTGCCAGTGCTGGATCTGGTGGGAGTGGGCCCGTCGCCGGCAGCGGCGGGTCGGACAGCTCGATCCGGGCTCGGCGAGCGAGGGACTCGATCTCATGGCGGAGCGGTTCGGCCGCCAGCTGTCCGGCGGTGACGTGAGCGGCGGTGAGAACACGGACGGCTCGGGCGCGGTCGCCGCTGGTGGCCAGCAGGGCCTCGGCTTCGCGGTATCCGGAGTAGGCCGCGCCCCGCCAGTCGCCCTCGGTCGCTCCGGTGGCGGTGACCCGGCACCACTGGTCGGGGTCCGAGTGTCCTTCCGCCCGACCGACCTCGGCGACACAGAGCGCTCGGTGGGCGCGCAGCGCATCCGGCAGGTGCGCGGCGGCGATACGTGCGGGTCCAGACGGCGAGCGTCTCCGCCGCGACGGTTCGAGCCGCCTCGATCGCAGCCTGCTCGCCGGTCGGGTCGCGCCGCGCGTGGGCGACCTGTGCCCGGTCGGCTTCGATCTGGAGCCCGAGACCGGCGAGCGTGACGATCGAGACCACCTCCGGTTGGGGCGAGCCCGTCATGGATGTCGAGCCCTTCCACCACCGCCCGGTGGGCGGCTGGCGAGATCGCCTTCGTTCAGGGCGGCCTGGGCCTGCGCCGCGAGAAGCAGGCCCTCGGCCTCGGGGTCCTCAACGCCCACGTTCCCGGCGGCTGCCATGGCGGTCATCGCGGCATCGTCTCTTCCACGCGAGGCCTCGAGCAGGGCGGTGAGCGCGAGCCCCAACGGCTCCATGATTCCGCCACAGCGCTGGTCGCGGAGCCGCCCGAGCACCTGTGCGCACTCGTCCCACCTCCCGCCGAGAAACAATGCCTCGGCCCCGTTCCACATGCCCAACCCGAGCCCAGCTCTGGAGAAGTCCCAGCTCCACGCCGGCGTCGAACGCCTCCCGGGCGGCTACGGCGGCCTCGTCGAGTCGCCCCAGCCTGATCAGGTTGTCGGAGAGGTCGGCGTACGCGGTCGCGACCTCGTCGGCGTCGCCGATCTCGCGACCGATGGCCACCGCGTGCTCGAGCTCGCGGATCCCGGCCTCCGGATCCGTGCTCGTCGCGGTCAGGCAGACGGCGAGGGCACGGCGGGCGAGGGCCTCCTGCTTGCGGGCGCCGGTTCTGCGCGCCGCCTCGATCGCCACCTCCGCGGCCTGGGACGCTTCCTCGTACCGCTTGAGCGCAAGCACAAGCCGTGGGCGTGATAGGCCAGGATGCCGACGCGTCCCGGCGTCAGGGGTTCGGACGGGACCCGCGCCAGGGCGTACGCCGTCCACTCGAGCATCTCTGCGTCGCGGCCGTTCCACCACAGGTAGGGACACTTCTGCGCATACAGCAGCGCCAGCTGCGCCGGCGCGGCGGCGGTGCTGCTCCAGCTCGTCGATGGCGGCGTCGACGTAACGGATGGCACGCTCCTGGTCGCCCGCCCCGCTGGCCACCTCGGCCGCTCGATCGAGCAGGACGGGACGTCCGAGGCCGACCAACATCTCAGGATCGGCCACTCGATCCCACAGCTCCAGGGCCCGCTCGTAGTGACCGAGCGCTCCGGTGAGGGCCAGCACCTCTCGGGCCGCGTCGCCGGCCGCGACCGAGGCGGGCAACGCTCGTTCGAGCTCACCGGCGGCGAACCAGTGCTCGGCCACCGCCTCAGCCACCGTCCACCCACGCCGCCGGCCCGAGGGCCGGGTCGTCGGTGAGCGTCCGGGCCGCCGCCAGATGGAGCTTCTGTCGTTCGCCCGGGAGCAGATCGCCGTACACCGCCTCCCGGGTCAGCGCGTGGCGAAAGGCGTACCCCTCCCCTGAGCGATCGGCCACCAGAAGGTGCTTGCTCGGCCAGCTCCCGGGCCGCCGTCAGCAGCACCTCGTCGTCGAGACCGCTGGCCGTCGCCAGCAACCCGTGCGACACCTGGACCCCGGCCACGGCCGCCAGACGGACCAGATCCCGAGCCGGCGGCGTCAGGCCCGCGACACGGGCCAGGACCAGGCTCTGCACCGTGCCCGGCACCAGGACATCCCGCTCCCGGGCGGCGAGGAGCTCCTCGGCCAGGAAGGCGTTGCCGCCCGAGCGCTCGTACACCTGGTCGGCCAGATCGACCGACGGAGGATGGCCGAGCACGCCGGCCAGGAGGTTCGCTCAGGTCCTCCCTGCTGAAGGGCTCGAGATCGAGCCGGACGGCCCGCGGGCCCCGCTGCACCTCAGCCAGCCAGGCCAGGAACCCGGCGTCGTCGGGTTCGTCGGTCCGGACCGTCCCCACCAACGCGACCGCCGTACCCCGCAGGTTGCGGGACAGGAACTCGAACAGGCCCAGGCTGGATGGATCAGCCCAGTGCAGATCGTCGATGACGACGAGCAACCCGGAAGGCGTCCGCGGCCCGCGCCAACGTGTCCAACACCTCTTCGAACAGACCGAGCTGGGCCGACGGCCCCAGCGGATCGAGTGCAGGGGTCTCACGCGTCGCCGTCGCCTCCGCCGAGGTGGCCACGAGGCGGGCAAACCGCGGCCCCCGCGAATGCTCACGGGTGGTTCCCTCAAGGGCGAGCTCTTGCACCACGGGGCGGAGGGCGTCCACGAACGGGGCGAAGGCCAAGGACGTGGCGCCGACCATGGTGCACGACCCCGCCAGCGCGCGCATCCCTCGGCCGCGCGCACCGTCGGCCACTTCGCCGACCAACCGGGTCTTGCCCGAGCCCGCCTCACCGCAGACGATCGCGACGACCGGCTCGCCTGCCTGCACCTCCGTGAGGAGCTCGTCGAGCAGCTGTAGCTCTGCGGCCCGCCCGACGAACTCAGGGCTCGTGCCCCGGGCTTGCACCAACCCAGTATCGCCCCGCGCCACTGACCCTGGCCATGGGCGCCCTCAGCTCACCTTGATCACGGTGGGGATCTGTGGACCCGGAGGAAGTTCGACCGCCCGGTCCGAACTGGTCGTGCGCCTCGATGTGAACATCGTCGGGAAGAGCACAGCGTCGACGAGATCGTCGAGCGGGAGGTCCTCGGCGACGGTCAGCGAGCACCCGCTGGAGACGCTGCACCAACAACGTCGGGACGTCGACGCAGGCAGTGCGTCCCGCCCCATCCGGCCGCCGCGCAGCAGGCCCTAGCCCAGCCATCGTCCTCGGCACGGCCGGATGTCGACGACAGAGCTCGAGGCTCCGGGGGATCAGGAGGGCGCCGCGATTGCGTCCTCGAAGCGGCCGAGGCCGTAGTCACCGGCGATGGTCGTGCGGTGCATGCAGCGACCGTTCTCGGGCGCCGAGCCGGACACCGAGTGGAGCACCCGCCAGTTGTCCCAGATCACCATGTCGGTCGGCTCCCAGCGGTGGAAGTAGCTGAGGCCCTTCGCCGCCTCGACGATCTCGTCGCACACCTCGGTGAGCAGCAGGTCCGCGGCGGCGTCATCGGAGCCTTCGATGCCCTTCGCCATCCAGGGGGAGACGTGGAGGACCTTCTCCCCGGAGCTACGGGTCCAGACCGCGGGGTGGATGGCCCGGGGCCGATGCTCGTACTCGGCCATCACGTCGGCGGTCTGCGGGGCCGCCTGGACCTCGACGAAGCCGTCCGGCCGCCCGTACCGGAGGTTGTCGAGGATCACGTCCATCGCGTAGATCACCATCTCGCCCTCGATCCGGTCCCGCACCTCCGGTGAGACCGCGGCGTAGAGGGCGATGCCGTCGACGAATCCGGTCATTCCTCCGTCCGGGGGGATCTCGACGGATCGGAGCACACCGGCCCGGTTGAGCTGATCGTTGTAGCAGTGGTCGAAGTGCCAGGGCAGCCACTGCGAGAGCAGCCGACCATCCAACTGGACCACCCCTCCCTCGTTCGGTTCGTGGCGGATCTCGATGACCCCGACCATGTCGTCGCCTCCGACCCGAGGCGTCGCCGTGCTCGGGTGGTCCTTGAGCGGCCCGAACACGGTGCTGATCGCCACCTGCATCTCCGGGGTCGGGTCCACCCCTTCGAAGATCAGCAGCCCGCGTTCCTCGAAGGCCTCGTTGAGACGGGCCCGCACCTCCGGGTCACTGAGCTGGTCGAGGGTGACGCCACCGACGCGGGCGCCGAAGGAGAGATCGTCACGGATGGGACGCACGGTCACGGTGGTCATGGTCAGCTCCTCACGAGCGGTTCGATCATCTGTCGCCGCCGATCGTCCGATCGGCCCAGTCGACGAGTTGAGGGACGAGCATCGGCCAGCGGACGAAGAGCGAACCCGTCTGCTCCACGGCAGCACGGCGCTCGTTCCACTCGTCGTCACCCCAGGGCGGCTCGACCAGCTCCGCCCCCGGCAGGCCGGCGGCCAAGGCCTCGGAGGTGGCGCGGGTGTGCGACATGTCCGACACACCGCTGCGAAACACGAGAATCGGGACGGCGAGGCGGGCCACGTCCTCGTCGTCGAGCCCGGGGACGAGCGAGTCGTCGCACGGGCAGTAGGCCAGCATCCAGCGGTCCATGACGTCGACGAACTCCTGGCGGTCCATCGACAGGAAGCGCTCCCGGTTCCCCGGGTTGCTCGCCAGCACCTCCTGCCATTGGTCGATCTCGACGACGGCCTCCATGCCGCCGTGCCACGCGGCGTCCGCCGAAGGCATGCAGTAGTAGTTGCCGAGCTGCAGCAGCCCCGGGATGCCGCCACTGATCCACCACATCGCCAACCCGGCCGTGACGTCAGGGTTGCGGGCGGCGGCGAGCAGCGAGACCCGCGCCCCGCCTGAGCCGCCGGCGATCACGGTCGGGCCGAGGTCGAGATGGCGGAGGAGCGCGCCGAGCGCATCGGCCTGGACCTCTGACTCCGAGCGCCCGCGGAACACGACCGACGACGCGCCGCAGTTCGGGCGGTCCCAGGTGAGCACCTGCCGACCGTGGTCGGCCAGCGCCTGGGCCATCTCGGGGAGCCCGCCGACCTCCTTGGTGAACCGCCCGCCCGGTGTCAGGACCCAGGGTTGGCCCTCACCCACGAGCTCGTAGGCGATCTCGATCCCATCCAGCTCCGCGACGGGCATGACCGGCCCCCTCCGTGTCGGCTTGTTGTACCACGTCGAGCCCCGTGGTCCGCTGGGTGAGCAGACCCAGCCGTCAGCCGGCCCAGGTCAGCCAGCGGCCGTGGGGATCGCTCACCGCCACGGCGTCGCGACCGCTGACGCCCACGACGTAGAACGGGATCGTGCCCGCGTGCTCGGGTGCCGTGAGCGTGGTGGCGACCCCGTCGATCACGTCGGGCAGCTCGTTCGAGAACCACTTCGCCCGCGGGTGGGCGTCCATCTTCTGTGCGAAGGCCGCCCGTCGCTCGCGGCTCAGGTAGCCGAGCACGGCGGAGTGGAAGACGACAGGGGTGACGTCGTCCGGGACGGTGGCCAGGACCTCGTCGATGGTCTCCACCAGGTCGCCCCGGACGAGGGCAGGCGGTTCCCGCGACGCCACCTCGATGGCGCCCCGTAGCCGGTCCTGCCGATGCGCGTGCTCCGGCCAGATGCACGCGGACAGCCACGCCATGTCGTCCGCGTCGTTCACGTCCAGCGGATCGATGTCGATGCCGGTTCGCGAGAACACCTCGATGTCTCCCTGAACGGGCGGGACCGTGCCTGCGGTCTGCACCTCGATGGCCACCGGGGATTCGGCGGGACCGTTCCACGGACCGTCGTCGTAGCGGATCCGGTAGCGGTCGGGGTAGAGGCAGAGCCCGGCGGACGCGCCGACCTCGATCAGCGCGATCGGGCCGTCGATCTGCGCCAGCAGCGGGAGGAAGGCGGCGGTGCGGGCCGCCTCGTTGGTCTGCGTCGATCGCGCCAGCATCAGGGCCGACAGCTCGCCCCACCGCTCGTGCATGAACCGGAGGGCCTGGGTCGGGTTGTCGACCGGCGCGTCGAGGATCCGACCGGCTGCCAGCAGGAGGGTCGGCAGGCGCTTCATCGGCGGGAGCTCGTCGAGCCGGGCGATGAGCTCGGGGTCGTCGGAGATCGCCCGCGTCAACCGCTCATAGGTGGGCGACGACCCCGCTGTCTCGACCTCCGAGAAGGATCGATACCACGCCGCCGTGTCCATGCGACCCGACATGCAGGCAGTCTGACGCCCCGGCGTCGGCAGGACCGATGAGTCGCGACGCCCGTCGTATGGGCCGGGGCCGTCAGTGGACGGTCCAGCCCCCCACCGTCGTGGACTCGCCGGTCGAGCGGCCGCGAGCCGGCAACCGGATGAAGGGGCCGTAGCCCCGGCTGTTCGGTGCGAAGTCGACCCTCGTGTCGTCGACCGCGGTGTCGTCCAGGTCGTCGACGAAGCCGCTGGCGACCCGCAGGACGTGGGCACCGCCGAGGCACTGCTGGACCGGGGCGTTGATGTTGAACCGGTGGTTGGTCAGGACCCGCACGCCACCGGTCCGGCTGCAGATCGCCTGGTTCCTGGCGTTCAGGATGACGGCGGTCCAGACGCCGTCCTGCTTCTCGACCACCAGGCTCCGGTTGGGCGGCGCCGTGGTGTTCTGCCAGTCCATGTCGAACACCACGCCGGTGATCCGATCGGTGGCCGCGGTGTCCCACAGCGGGGTCGCCACCGTCCGCCACGTGAAGCTCATGTGCTGGTTGCCGTTCGCGACGATGATCCGCCGCAGGTCGCCCTCCGGTCTTGCGGCGTCGCCCACCGTGTCGTCCTTGCCCCACGGGCTCGCCACCTGCACCCGGCGAGCCAGCCGGCCGCTTTCCGCCGGCGGGCCGAGCGCATCGGCCACCCGCTGGGCCGATGTCGACGGGCCGCTTGCCCCCGCCCCGTCGATGCCGAGGAGGCACACCGCGGCGATGACCGCCAACACGATCCGAGCTGTTCGCTGCACCAGAACCTCCACCTGTCCGCCGAAGAAGGTCGGCACCGTACCCGAACCGCCGGCTCTGGCCCGCGACACGGTGAGGCGGGATCCGATCCGAGCACTAGCGCTTTTCGCCGAGCAGGCCGTCCCTCTTCGCGTATCTCGGATCGGACGCCAGGGCATTCCGGCCTCAAGCGGAGGAGCGGTAGTCGAAGTCGGTGGCAAAGGACGCACGGCGCCCGCCGCGGAGCTCCCAGACGCAGGACCTCGTCCGTCGAAGTCAGCACGTCGCCGTAGAGCTCGGTACCCGGATGGTCGAATCCCGGGATACCACATTGGACCTCGCCGGCACCGGAGGCGGCGCCTTCGGCCTCGACGGTGAGGTAGCCCGCAACGTCGATGCGCTTCCGGGCTTCTACGTGTTCGACGGTGATGCGTGCGGACCGGATGGCGTGGACCTGACCGATGGCCGGCCCGTAGAGCTCGCTGACCGTGCCCCCGGCGCGCCCGAGGAAGATGTCAGCAAGAGCGTCATGCTGCAAGGGCTCGGCGCGATCGTCGACGTAGAGCACGACCTCCCAAGGAGAGCTCGGCTGTACCTCGTCGTGGTAGCGCAGCGACAGGACGACCTTGAGGTCGGTGAGGTCGACGGGCCCGTGGTGCCCGTCGAGGATGTGCCAGGAGAGGCTTCCGTAACAGACACCGTGCGTGGACGGACCTCCCGGTACGCCACGAACGGCACGGCAAGGACAGATGGCGTCGCAGTTGCAGCCCTCGAAGTACGAGCCGCGCACTCGCCACTCCACTTGGGACCCGCCACTGGCCACGGTCGATCCTCCTTGCGGGGAGCGTAGGACACCACCGGTGACGATGACCCGCCCGCCACACTTTTCCGTGCACGCAGCTGGAAAGAGGAGTACAAACGAACCGCAGACCAGATCGAGGAGGGGCCGATGGCGTGGAGCCTGGAAGGCAACTACTTCGAGAACTGCTCCTGTGACACGATCTGTCCCTGCACCTGGTCAGGCCTGACGGAATCGGCCACCCATGACCGCTGTTTGGCGATGCTCGCCTTTCACATCGATGACGGTGAGGTCGAAGGCGTCGATGTCAGCGAGCTGACGTTCGCCCTGGTGGTCGACTCTCCACCCGTCATGGCCCACGGCGACTGGAAGGTAGGTGTGCTCTTGGACGGGAGCGCGTCACCCGAGCAGGCCCAAGCCCTCGGGAGGGTGCTCGGTGGCGATCTCGGCGGACCTCCGGCCATGCTGACGCCGCTGATCGGCGAGATGGCCGGCATCGAGCAGGTCGACACCGAGTGGCGTCAGTCCGACGGGGCATACGGCGTGCGCTTCGGCGACCTCGTCGATGTCGATGTCGAGACCTACCACTCGGGCGGTCTCACCGACCCTGTGCAGCTCACCAACGTGTTCCACCCGGCCAGCACCACGCTGACAGTGGCGCCGGCGACAAGATCCAACGTGGATGCCTTCGGCATCAGGTTCGAGGGCACCGGCACCAGCGGCTTCGCCGCCCCCTTCGCCTGGTCCGCGTGACCGCACCGGCGACCGACGCCGAAGCGCGCTCGTACCAGCTCACACCGACGACCATCGCCTTGTTGGGTGTCGCCGCCCTGGCCTGGGCCGGTGTGGTGGCCGTCGCCCGGGAGATGGGCAACGGCAGCGGCACCATGGGCCTGCCGTTGAGGGAGTTCCTGCCGATGTGGTCGCTCATGATGACGGCCATGATGCTGCCGGCCGTCGCGCCGGTCGCCGCCCTGTACGTGCGAACCTTCAGATCGAACCCCCGTCGCCGGACCGCACTCTTCGTCACCGGGTACCTGCTGATATGGAGTGCGGCGGGACTCCTCGCCTTTCTCCTCCTCCGCCTCGTCGACCACCAGGTGATGGACTCCCCCACCGCCATGCGGGCGATCGCGGCCGTCGTCCTCGTCCTCGCAGGCGTCTACCAGTTGTCGCCGCTCAAGCAGGTGTGCCTCCGCCACTGCCGGTCACCGCTCGGACAGCTGCTCCGCTACGGCAACGTCAAAGGAGCGACGAGGGACCTGAAGGTCGCGCTCCACCACGGCGGGTTCTGTCTCGGATGCTGCTGGGGACTCATGGCCCTCTTCATCGCCTTCGGCGTCATGAACATCTGGGTGATGCTCGCGCTCACTGCCGTCGTGGTGAGCGAGAAGGTGCTCCGCCGGGGCGAGCAGATCGGTCGCCTTGCTGGGCTGGGGTTCCTCGCCCTCGCCCTGCTGATCGTCGCGTCGCCGACCGTCGCCGACCGGCTGGTGCCGTCGAGTACGGCGAATGATTCGATGACGGAGATGTGACGCCGTGGTCCGAGACGCTGGTGATCAGACGTTGGTCGGCGCACGCATGGCGTCGCTCTGGGTGAAGAACAGGTAGCCGACGCGGTCGACCATCGCGACGTCGAGCAGCCGGTCCATGTCCTCGTAGTCACTGATCGAGCTCACCAGCTCACAGACGACGGCGGGAAGGTAGGGGCGCAGGTCACCGTCACCTTTCTCGCGGCTGACGGCACGGAGGTGTTCGGCCGCGCCGGGGCCGACGGTGACACCGGAGGCGACGGCGACCGCATGGAGGATCTGGTCGAACTGATCGTCGTCGATCGACGGAATGAGCACCTTGCTTCGAATACGGCGGAAGAAGGCCTCATCGGCGAGGTTCGCCGGCTCCATGTTCGTCGAGAAGACGATCTTGGTGAGGCAGGGCAGCTCGAACTTCAGGCCGTTGTCGAGCGTGAGGTAGTCGATGCCACGGTCGAGCGGGACGATCCACCGGTTCAGGAGCTCTTCCGGCGTCAGCGACTGTCGCCCGAAGTCATCGATCACCAGGATCCCGTTGTTGGCCTGCATCTGCAGCGGGGCGGCGTAGATCCCCGCCGCCTCGTCGTAGCTCAGGTCGAGCTGGGACGCCCGGAGCTCGCCACCGACGATCACGCTCGGCCTCCGGCAGAGCACCCAGCGAGGATCCAGTCCCTTGGGCTGAGGATTGGTTGCCTGGTGGATGACCGGATCGAACACCGTGATGATCTGGCCGTCGACCTCCACGGCCCGAGGGACGACGACCTGATCGTCGTGGACCCGGATCAGGCGCTCGGCGATCGAGGACTTGCCCGTCCCCGGGGGTCCGTACAGGAAGATCGCGCCCTTGGCCAGGATGGCGGGACCGAGTTCGTCGAGGAGGCGGTCGCTGATGACCAGATCGGTGAACGCGGCGCGGATCGTGTCGTGGTGGATCTTGGGCTGGCGGTGTTGTCCCCGCACGACCTGGGCGTAGTCCGAGAGGCTCACGGGCATCGCCCCGGCATAGCGGGAGAGGCGCATGCGATCGATCGCCTGCGCCCGGCCGAGCTCGGTGACGCCCAGCTTCAGGTTTCGTCCTTCGAGGCCACTGACCTCCAACAGGTTCGCGTGGCGCAGTTGCTCGACCGCGGACTCCATGAGCAAGGGCGTGACCGCCAGAGCGGTCGCCAGTTGCATCGTCGACGTGTGACCGTCGAGCAGTGCCCGGCGCAGCACGATGTCGAGGGTCATCGACTCGGGCACCCCGAGCGCGGCGAGGTGCTTGGGCGGCTGGAAGTCGACTACTCCCACAGCCACGCGCTCCGGCGCTCGTTGTCGTCTGCCGCCCTGCCGCGCGAAGGCGACGGTCGGCTTGCTGTCCAGTGCACCATGTCCCAACCTGCTTCGGCAGGTTCACACACGGGATGAAGGAAGAGGGGCCGTCCGACCTATCCCATCCCCGACGCGGCTCGTGCCGTGAACCGACGAAGATGGCGCCGGTCCTCGCCCACCTGATCGGAGAGCGGGACCGGGTCGTCTCGCCTCCTGACCGGTGGTTCAGGCGCGGGGGTGACTGAGGTCTCGCAGCACGCGGACCTCGAGCTCCCGGTCCTCCAACTGGCTCTTGACGACGTCGCCGATGCTCACGATCCCGACCAGCCGGTGGTCCTCGACGGCCACGATGTACCGGCTGCGCCGGTGGGTCATCTCGGCCATCAGGTCACGGATCTCGTCGTCGGGGGCGCAGGTCGTGACATCGTCCTTCATGAGGCTCGACGCCGGCTGAGCCAGGAGATCGCCGCCGGCGTCGGCGAGACCGCGCACGACCTCCGTCTCGGTGACGATGCCGTCGACGTGAACGCCGTCGGAAGACACCACGACGGCCCCGATCCGGTCCTCGCGGAGGCGCTGGACGATGTTCGCGACCGAAGCATCGGGCGCCACGGTGACGACCTCATGCCCCTTCTGGTGGAGGATGGCTCGCACCTTCACGGTGTTCCTCCTTCGCTCGGCAGGTGCCTTTACGGTACGCCTCGGCGGCTGTCAGTGCTTCGATCGGGTCCTCGCCGCCACCGTGCGGCCCTGACCTGGCCGGCGCCGCAGATCATCCTCGATCCGCCTCTCGGTAGAACTCGTCGGCGGCTTGGACGGCGAACGCCTCGACCCCGAACTGCTGGACCAGGGGCTCGACCTGGCTGGCCTGGGCCCGCAGGGCCCGCACCTTGCGGTCGAGCAGGTCTCCCTCGGCCCGGAACCAGACCGCCAGCTCGTCAGGCGGGACGGTCGGGGGCACGGCACCGGGAACCATCATCACCTGGCTCAGGTCGACCCCGTGGGCGGCGAAGAGCTGGACCCACTCCTCGGTCATGGCTGCGTAGAGGAGGCGGGTCGGGTGCTGGGCGGTGGCCACGGCCTGGGTCGTCCACCGGCTGATGGCCATGTGATCGACGTGGTAGGTCTGGCCGTCCGGCCCGAACGTCAGCGTGGTGTCGGGTCGGATCTCGTCGATGAGCTCGGCGATGCGGGCCACCGGGACCTCGTCGGGCACCTCCTCGCCGGCGCCGTCCGGCAGGTCCAGCCAGTGATGCTCCTCCACCCCGAGTATCCCGAGACACGCGGCCATCTCCGCCGTGCGCACTGCCGCCCGCTCTTCTGCGGAGCGTGGATCGTCGTCGGCAAAGCCGAGCTCGCCCCGGGTGGCGGTGACGCACACCACCCGTCGGCCCTCGTCGACCGCCTTGGCCATGAGCGCGCCAGCCAGATAGGCCTCGTCGTCGGGATGGGCGAAGACGGCCAGGATCGAGCCGAGCTCGCCGTCGCGGTCGGGGCCGGTCACGGCAGCATCATGGCTAGCGTTCGCGCCGGTGTCGACCACCCCGCCAGACCCGGAGACGGCCAAGGGCTTCTCCGCCGTCGACGCCCAGCCCGATCCGTCCTTCCTGGTGGCGGGCATGGAGGCCACGGCCGAGTGGCCCGCCGTCATCCAGCTCCGGGACTTCGAGCGTGCCGCCCTGGCGCCCACCCCTGGCGACAGGATCCTGGACGTGGGCTGTGGGATCGCCGACGTGGCCCGGGCCTACGCCGCGTTGGTGTCGCCCGGCGGCCGGGTACTCGGCATCGACGCCAGCGAGGCCATGCTCGCCGTGGCCCGGAACCGGGCCGTGGCCGACGGCGTCGAGGCCGAGTTCCGGGTTGGCGACGCCCTGGCCATCGACGAGTCGGACGGCAGCTTCGACATCGTGCGCTCGGAGCGCATGCTCCAGTGGCTCTCCGATCTCCAGGCCGGCTTCGACGAGCTGGTCCGGGTCCTCGCCCCCGGCGGCCGCCTCTGCGTCGCCGACACCGACTGGCGGACCCTCACTGTCGATCTCCCGGACACCGAGGCCGTCGACGCGCTGCTCGCGGCCTTGGTTGGCTATCGCGGCGCTTCCTCCGCCGCCGGTGGCCGCCTCCTCAACCTCTGCCGCGTCGGCGGCTTGGTCGACGTCCGTCACGCCTCCGCCGCCCACGTCTGGGACAAGTGGGACCCCGACCTCGTACCCGCCCCCTCCGGCCTCTTTCCCTTGGCCTCGGTGAGCACCGACCTCGTCGGCATGGGCTTGCTCACCCAGGACCTGGCCGACCGCTTCGTCGAGGCCATCACCACCGCCGGTCGGGACGGCCGCTTCTGGATGAGCGTGACCATGACCACCGTGGTGGCCCGCAAGCCGGGCTGAGGTGTGGCCGCTCACTGCCTGCTTCGAGGCGACGCGCGACGGGCCTGTGGGGAAGTCATCCCGGACGGACTCGGCCACTTGCTGCCCACGCGGCGGCGGTCACGACGAACGGTGGCTCCGGGAGCAGGTCGCGGCAGCGCTCCTCCAAGCGTCTGCGCTCCTGCGGGCCCAGCGCCGAGACGTACGAGCCGGCCGGGCCGACGCCGAGTTCGAACGGCTGCCACCACTCCTCGAAGGTCCGGTGCTCGACCTCGACGGCGAGCTCGGCGTGCTCGATGGCCTCGACGACCTGCTTCTTCGAGCAGCTGCGCGAGGTGACCACGGCGGGTTCCTGGAAGGGAGTCCTCGCCGCGAGCCTGGGGGTCGACATCTGTTGCCGCCGTCCAGAACAGGCTGAGCGGGCTCCCGCCCTCGTCGAAGTCCCAGACACACGCCGCCACGACCCCGCCGGGCTTGACAACACGACTCATCTCGCGAAGGCCGGCGACCGGATCGGTCATGAAGTGCACGACCAGCTGGGCGAGCGCCGCGTCGAATGTGTCGTTCGGTAGCGGAAGCCGCTCGGCGGCGGCGCGATGCACCTCGACGCGGGGATGTCGCACCCGGACGGCTTCCACGAAGGGTTCGGAAGGATCGACGGCGACAACCGAGTCCTCGCCCAGCCGCTCGACCAGCTCGGCGGTGAGCGCTCCGGGACCACATCCGACGTCGACCACCCGTCTTCCGGGCGCGACGCCAACGAAGTCCGCGAACACGGGAGCGAGCGGGACGGAGTACCTCCCCATGAACCGGTCATAGGCGTCCGGCGAGACGGCAAACCCCACGAGCGAGAACTTATGCCTCCGGTGTCTCCTGTGACCACGGGACACGCCGCACGGGCGTGGCCCGCCGTGCGACACTCGCCGTGTGGACTTCGGTGCCCATCTGCCGTTGATGGACTTCGGTGGCCACCCCTACACCTTCGACCACCTCGCTGAGTACACCGACACGGCGGCGCGTCTCGGCTTCAGTGCCTTGTCGGTCAACGATCACCTGGTGTTCTCGGTGCCGTGGCTCGACGGTCCCACCGCGCTGGCCGCGATGATCGAACACTCCGGGACCATGACGCTGGCCACGACCGTGTGCCTCCCGGTCGTTCGCGGGCCGGTTCCGCTGGCCAAGTCCTTGGCCGCCATCGACCGCCTCACCGGTGGTCGGCTGGTCGTCGCCGTCGGCCCGGGCTCCTCCGAGAAGGATTACGAGTGCGTCGACCTCGACTTCGAGGAGCGGTGGGCCCGTCTCGACGAGTCGATCGGTGCCCTGCGCGCCCTCTGGCGCGCCGATGGCGCGCCGTTCGAAGGCCGCTTCTACTCCACCCGGGGCGTCAGCCTCGATCCCCACCCGACGAGCCGAGGTGGTCCGCCGATCTGGGTGGGGAGCTGGGGCTCGGACGCCGGGCTTCGCCGCGCCGCGCGACTGGCCGACGGTTGGCTGGCATCGGCCTACAACACGACGCCGAAGGTCTTCGGCGAGGCCTGGGCCCGGCTGCGGGATCTGCTGCCGGCCCATGGCAAGGATCCCGACACCTTCCCCAACGCGCTGGCGACCATGTGGTTCCACATCACCGACAGTCAGGCCGAGGCCGACCGCGTGATGCAGGAGCGCCTGGTGCCGACCATCCACCGCCCTGAGGAGGTCCTTCGATCGCGCTTGCCGGTCGGGCCGGCCGAGATGTTCGCCGAGAAGCTCTCCGAGTTCGCCCGGGCCGGCGTCCAGCGGGTCTTCGTGTGGCCCGTCGTCGACGAGGCTCACCAGATCGAACGGTTCTGGGACGAGGTCCGTCCGGCGGTCGTCCCCTAGCCATCGGGGTCGGGACGACGTCGACGGACGATTTAGGTCAACAGGCGGCCGGCCGCCTCGGCGAGCGAGCACCGCGATCCTGTTTCCAGATGTCGGGCGGTCTCGCGGCCGAGCCGGTCCTCGACGGCCCGCAGCAGAGAGTCGCGCCGGACGGCCTCCGCCGGCGGGGGGAACGGCAGCTCTCGACAGTCCGGCGTGACGCCGACCACGCCCAGGATCCGAGCGGCCGCCACCTCGTCACGGGCGATGATCGCCAAGGCGGCCAGCTCGGTGCCGAAGCGCACTGATTCGCCGGGCGGCACCCGAGCCAGGCCGGCGACCGCCCGGCGCCCACACGCGGTCGCTGCCGCGAGGTCCTCGGCGGCCAGGTGGGCCCGCATCGCCACGGTCCAGGCCCAGGGCTCGTAGGTCCAGACGTTGCCGGCTGCGAGCAGGTCCAAGGCGTCTGACGTGAGGCCCAGCGCCTCCTCCGGGTCGCCCCGTTCGACGGCGAGCTCGCCCAGGCCGATGGCGATGTGGGCCGCCGTCGCCCGGTTGCCGATCGGGCCCGTGAGGGCTCGGGCCTGGGTCCAGTCGGCGAAGGCGGCGACATCGTCGCCCAACAAGCGGTGGGAGTGCCCGAGGAACGCCAAAGCGTGCGCGGCGTGGAACGGGCTGGGATGGTCCCGGCGAAGCCTGGCCAGGGCCTCCTGTTGCAGCTCCAGGCCGGCCTCGGCATCACCGTCGAGCACCAGGGTCACCCCCAGGAACTTCATGGCGTCGCAGGCGAGGAACCCACGGTCCTCTCGTTCGAACACCTGGCGGGCGTCGTGGAAGAGCTCGGCGGCCTCACCGTGGCGTCCCGACCACATGAGGTGGAGGGCCCGCACGAAGCGGGCGAACGCCCGCAGGGTCTCATGGCCCAGCGAGCTCGCCATCTGCTCCGCCTGCTCGGCCTCGGCCACGTCGATCAGATGGAGCGGGCCGGGGCGGGCGCGGAGGGCGTGGGCTCGGGCCCGCATCGCGGAGGGTGGGCCGGGGATCGCCAGCGCCCGATCGAACAACTCCGCCTTCTCGCGCCACCGGCCGAGCGCGTACAGCGGGAACTCGAGGCGACAGGCCAGGCTCAGCGCCCGCTCGGCGTCCCGTCGCTCGGCCAGGTGGTCGAGGGCCTGCCGGTGGCGAGGCAGGTCCGAGCGGAGCCGGACCTCGAGGTCGGTCGGCTCGGCGTCCGACGAGATCCGCTCGAGGGCACGGGCCCGCTCGAGGCAGGTGTCCGCGAGACGGTCCGCGGCCTCCTCCGCCCCGCCGGCGTCGGCCAGCAGGCGCTGCCCGACGGCCCGCAGCGGCTCCAGGACCGTGAAGGGGTCGGTGCGGTCCGGCCGGGCCTGGATCAGCCCGTGGTCGGCGAGCGCCACGATCGCCGCGGTCGTCCGGTCCGGTCCCAGCCCGGTGACCCCCGCGGCGACGTCGAGGTCGAACGCCCCACCGATCACCGTGAGGTCGAGAAACGCCCCACACGCCGCGTCGTCGACGACGCGGAGCGCCGTTCGGGTCGCCCGGTCGATCTCGTCGTCGGGACCAGAGGCCGGCAGCGCGAGCACGGAGGCGGCCGGCAGCGTGCGAGCGGTCGTGGCCGCCAGCCGGATCGCCAGCGGCAGTCCACCCGCTCGGCGGACCAGCGCGGCGACCTCGTCCGGGCTCGGGGAGACCGCCGGAGCGAGCTCCTGGAGCGCAGCCCGCAGGGCGACCACGGCCGGAGAGCCCTCGATCTCCTCGTCGTCAGCGTCGGGCTCTGGCGTCGGGAGCGGGCCGAGGACCTCGACCGGGCTCGGGATGTCGACCGGGTGGCGACTGGTGACCAGGATGCTGACGCCGGGGGTCGAGCGGGCCAGCTCGTCGACCATGGCGGCAACGGCGGCCACATCGTCCTCGGCATTGTCGAGAACGAGAAGGCCGTCGGGGTGGCGGCGGGCCCAGTCGAGGGCGACGGCCGTAGAGACGCCCGAGCCCACGTCGGCCCAGGCCGAGTCCAGGCCGAGCTCGCCGGCGAGCTCGACGGCGAACCGCGACTTGCCCACGCCGGGCGGGCCGAGGACCAGCAGGCGGTGGGTCGAGGCGATCGTCGCCCCGGCCCGGCGCACCTCGGCCTCGCGGCCGATGAACGCCCCGGTGGCCGGCGGAGGTGGTCCGAGGTCCTCTCGAGCCCCCACCGGTAGGCGCAGCCGGGCCACGTCATGGGTGAGGGCGGCGGCTTCCAAGTCCCGCAGCTCGGGCCCGGGCTCGATCCCCAACGCCTCGATCAGGGTGTCACGGGCGTCCTGGTAGGTGGCCAGCGCCTCGGCCGTACGACCGGCGAGGTACCGGGCCCTGAGCAACTGGCCCCACCGGTGCTCCCGCAGCGGCTCGAGGTCCACGGCGTGCATCGCCGCCTCCTCGGCAGCGCGGGCCTCGCCCGCCAGGAGGAGCAGTTCCACCCTGAGCTCCTCGGCGTCGCGCCGCAGCGCTTCCATGTGGTGGGCCGCGGTCGTGACAACCACCTCGTCGTCGACGGCGAAGGGCGTACCGCGCCACAGGCCCAACGCGGCTTCCACGTGCCACCGTGCGCCCGAGGGATCCTCCGCCTGGCGCGCCCGGGCACCATCGAGGAGGGCGATCGCCAAGCGGGCATCGAGCTGGCAGTCCCCCGTCGCCAAGGCGTACCCCTCGTTCGAACGGACGATGCGGGCACCGCAGCCGAGCTCGTCCAGCGCCCGCCGCACCTGGCCGAGGTGGACATGGAGGGCGGGCCGGTAGCTCGCCGGTCGTTCGGCTCCCCACACCGTGTCGGCCAGCGCCTCGAGGCCACAGGGTCGGCGGGCGGCCGCCAGGGCGAGCAACACCCGGGCTGGGCGGCCCGTGAGTGGCCGCAGCGCCTCGGGAGGGCCCACGGCAGCCGGGCCGAGCACGGCGATGCGGGGGGCCGCCAGCCGCGTCCGCAGGTCGTCGTTGACCCCATCGGACATCGCCCTGACGATACCGAAGGACTTTGCTCCGCCTTTGCTCCCCATCCGTACTGTCCGCGGCATGCGGGCACGAACCCTTTCGTTCATCGGCGCCATCGGCGTCCTCCTCCTGGCCTCGGCGGGACCGGCTGACGCCGCGTTCGCCCCTGACACCTCGTTCGACGACGACGGGGCGGTCGTGATCGACGACAGCGGCGTGGACATGGGGATGGGGGTGACCACCGCGAACGGGGCGACCTACGTCGCCTATTCGGACTTCGGCGGCCACGTCAATGTCGCCCGCCTGACGCTCCAGGGCGACCTGGATGCGACTTGGGGCGGCGGGGACGGCATGGTCGAGACCTCCCTGATCGGCCAGGGCCGGGCGGACGTCCTGGTCCTGGCCAATGGCAAGGTGCTGGTGGCCGGCGGCGGCAACGCCTCCGGCCTGGGCCTGGGCGTCGTCCGGCTCACGGCGGCGGGCGTACCGGACACCACCTTCAGCGGCGACGGCAAGGCGGTGCGGACGGCTGCCAACGTCGACGGCGGGCGGCAGCTGGCGGTCGACGCGACCGGGCGGATCTACGTGGCGGGAAACCGGGAGCAGGTCTTCGGGCCGGGTGACATGGCGAGTGACTTCGCGGTGGCGAGGTTCAGGGCGAACGGCACGTTGGACAACACGTTCAGCAGCGATGCCATCGCCTATGTGAACCAGCGGCGAGTGGACCTGCTCTCGGACCTGGCCGTCGACCGGTCGGGTCGGGTGCTCCTGATGGGTGACAGCAAGCAGGGCGTCTACGACCTGCAGGGCGGCGTCGGGCTCGTCGCCCGGCTGCGCCCGAACGGCACACCCGACCCCAGCTACAGCGGCGACGGCAAGGTGACCTTCACCTTCGGCGGGAACGCGACCGTCATCGGGCTCGGCGGCGGTGTCGACGGCTCGAACCGGGTCGTGTTCGGGGTGACGAACATGACCAACCAGATGGGGGCGGTACGCCTGACCGGTGGTGGGGCCCTCGACACCGCCTACAGCGGCGACGGCCGTGCGGTGGCGCCGTTCACGTCGTTCCAGTCCCGCGACGGCGCCAACCGGATCGGTAACTCCATGGTGTTCACCGGCTGGGGCACCGGCGGCCAACTCTGGGTCGGTCGCTTGACCGCCACCGGCGCCCCCGACGCCGCCTTCGGGACGAACGGCGAGTTGCTGTTCGACGCCACACCGAACGACTACGACGAGGCGATCGCGGCCGCGGCCGGGCCATCGGGATCGATCGTGACGGCGGGCTACACCAGCGGCGCCGCCTCGACCACCGTGCTGGTCACCCGCCTGAACGGGTGACAGCTGTGGCTGGCCGAGGTCGAAGCCCTGTGGACTGGGACCGCGTCGTCGGATGATCGCCGGCGCCGCCTCGTTCGTCGCCACCCCGAGCGCGGGGGAAGGGGGATCACGCGCGCACTCGCTTGCTGATGATCGGCGGGACGGGTTCTCGGTGGAAGCGCTCCTGCTGTGTCTGGCGCTCTGGTGGGGGCTGTGGCGATCCGCGAGCCGCCTCATCCGCCGACTTTGATGGGTCGTCAATGCCCGCACGGCGACCCCGGCGCGGCACCAGCAAGGGCCAGGATCATCCGGAACGGGCCTGGCCGCTTGCTGCCCACGCGGCGGCGGTCACGAGGAACGGTGGCTCCGGGTGGCCACCCCTACACCTTCGACCACCTCGCTGAGTACACCGACACGGCGGCGCGTCTCGGCTTCGGTGCCTTGTCGGTCAACGATCACCTGGTGTTCTCGCGCAGGCCGCTCGCCGGTCAGAGGACACCGATCCGGACATCGATCGTCGCCGCCCAAGGATCGATCCGACGGACGGCGCCCAGCGCCCGCACCGCGATCGCCTGGGCCACGCTGTCCTCGACGTCCTCCGGCAGCTCGATGTCAATCCGAAGGCCTCCGATGGACCTGGTCACCGATGCCGTTGCGGACTCCCCGGCCATGCGACGAGCCTCGTCGAGGACGTCCTTCGTGTGCACGGGAAGCACGGCCGATGCCGCCCGTTCGACTGAAGCAACGAGATCACCGGCCGCGACAAGTCCGAGCCGTGATCCGGACCAGACCGCGTCCTCGGGGGCGGCGACGAGCACCGGCAGATGGCGGCGCATCGCACAGATCAGACCGACGTCGCCCGCCTGCGGCTCCGGGGGGACGCTCCCCGACGCGGACACAGCGACCACGGCACCCGCATCGAGCGGGCAGGAGTCGCCGGTCACGCCACGGCAGGGAAACGGGTACCCCGCAGGGTCTGTGCAGTGCAGGACCTCGTGGCCCGCGTTTTCCAACAGGGCCTGGGCCCGGGCGCCAGCACGGGGATCGGACTGGAGCATGGCGATGCGCATACCCACAGGGTCCCCCCGCGACGACGCTGCAGACAGGGCCGTTGGTCCCGATCCGCGCGCGTTTCGCGCAGCCCGGGGCGCTCGGTGATGCTAAGAACCCGAGCAGTGGACGGCATCCATGACCTCGGGGGAATGCAGGGGTTCGGGACGGTTCGGACGGCGGATGGCGAGCTGAGCCACCACGAGGCCTGGGAGACCCGGGCCCAGGTGCTCGGGCTCGTCGCCGACGCCGCCGACCGCTCCTGGATCGAGGGTCTCGATCCCGCCACCTACCTGTCGTCCAGCTACTACGTCCGCTGGCTGCGGGCCGCCGAGGGCTCGCTCGTGCAGCGAGGTCGGCTCGAGCAGGCCGACCTCGACCGCTGGAGGGCCACCTTCGAGGCCGACCCCGCGGCCCGTCCACCCGCTCGCAGCGACCCCGCCGTAGCCGAGATCATCCGAGCGGGCATCCCGCCCCACCAGCACGGTCCGATCACCACCGCCGCCTGGTCGGTGGGCGACCGGGTCCGGGTCCGGCGCATGCGGCCGGAGACGCACCACCGCTGCCCCCGTTACCTTCGCGGCGCGGTGGGCGAGGTGGAGCGGGTGCTCGGCGCCGACCCCGTGCCGGAAGCCGCCGACGACGACGATGTCGAGCCCGTCTACACCGTCCGCTTCAGCTCGGTGGACCTGTTCGGCGACCAGACCGAGGCGGGTGAGCCGCCGTACGTGCTGCTCATCGATCTGTGGGAGCGCTATCTGGAGGCCCCGTGAGCGACGACCACGGCCACGCTCACTACGACACCCCCGGCTCCCGCCGCCCGCGCTCCGAGATGGAGCTGCGGACCATGGCGCTGGAGGCCGCCCTGGTGGAGAAGGGGCTGGTCGCCACCGACGCCGTCGACGAGCTCCTCGACTACATGGAGCACCGCGTCGGCCCCCACGAGGGCGCCCGGGTGGTGGCCCGGGCCTGGGTGGACCCCGACTTCAAGGCGCGGCTGCTCGCCGACGGGACGGCGGCCATCGCCGAGCTGGGCATCGCCGGCCCCGAGGGCAACGTCCGGATCGTCGAGAACACGCCCGAGGTCCACAACCTCGTCGTGTGCACCCTGTGCTCGTGCTACCCGTGGCCCCTCCTGGGCCTCCCGCCCATCTGGTACAAGAGCTTCGCCTACCGGGCCCGGGCCGTGGCCGAGCCCAGGGCTGTGCTCCGCGAGTTCGGGACCGAGGTCGGCGCGGACGTCGAGGTCCGGGTGTGGGACTCCAGCGCCGAGGTCCGCTACCTCGTGCTCCCCGAGCGACCCGACGGCACCGAGGACCTGAGCGAGGAGGAGCTCGCTGCGCTGGTGACCCGGAACGCGATGGTCGGCACCGAGGTGCTCGCGCCCGCCTGAGTCACGGGTGGCGGAATCCGTCGCCGGACCGGTCGAGGGGGTCGGGGGGAAGGCCGAGGAACCGGGCCCGCAGCTCGTCCCAGAGCGCGAGGCGGCCCCAGTCGGGCGGGTCCAGCCGCTCCATGTCGTCGGCGAGGAAGGGGTTGGGCAGCAGCACGGTGAGCTGTTGGGCCCCCTCGCCGTTGAACATCCGGAACATCCAGGAGGTGGGCGCGCCGTCGACCCAGAGGCGCTGGAGCTCGGCGTGCGCGCACTGGCGCCGCTGGGCCAGCGCCGGGCTCGCCCGGTGCTCGCCGATGCACAGGTGGACGTGCCCGGTGCCGAAGTCGATCGTCAGGTAGCCGTCGAGCATGGACAGGTTCGGCCGGTGGGGCGGGCGCAGCTCGTACACGGCGCCGTTGATCAGCGGCCCGAAGCAGATGTGCTCCCACCACTGGTCGAAGACCAGCGTCAACAGGTCGAACAGCACCGGCTCGCTCACCGCCAGCGGGAACACCTCGAGGTCCTCGTGACCGGCCTCGTCGATCCAGTAGGAGGCCGCGGCCATGCGCCGACCCATCAGGTCGGACGCCTCCACCTGCACGTCCTCGGTGACCAGCGCCTCGAGGGCGACCAGCCAGGAGTCGTAGTACGGACGCTCCCGGTCCTCGGCCACGGCCGCCTTCAGCCGGTCGCGGAAGGCGTCCCAGGGCAGGTCGAGGCGACGGCAGGTCTCCACCGCCAGCGCCACGGCACGGCCCTGCCACGGCTCGCCCAGCGCGACGTCGACATCGGTGGTCGCCTCCCCCAGCACCACCGGCGACGCTAGCCCGGCTCAGTCCTCATTGACCGGGGGCCGGGCCTTGCGCGTGCAGGCGATTTCTCGGCGCACGTGGTCGGTGCGGCGTCGCCTCCCCGGCGGAGGTGTCTGACCAGGGAAAGCTGGTCAGCGTCAGTCGCCGCCGGACTGCCGCTGTGCCTCAGTGCGGCTCTCGATGTGCGCAGCGGCGTCCATCAAGGCCTCGCCGCCGCTCGGAGTGCCACGGTCCTGGATGTCCCACACGAGCGCCCCCCGGGTCAGCATTCCCCCACATTCGCGTGACCCGAGCAGGGACTAAGTGCCCTATCGCTGCCGAAGCGCGGAGGGGATCTTGTGGGAGTCAGTTTCCCTCGCCTGAGGAGGCGTCATGTTCGCATATGACTTCCCGCTATTGAGCATGTTCTGGGTCGTGCTGTGGTGGGGCTTCGTCTTCACCATCTTCTTCGCCGTGATCTGGGCGTTCGTCGACAACTTTCGCCGTCGCGACCACAGTGGCTGGGCGAAAGCAGGTTGGGCGTTCCTGATCCTGGCCCTCCCGTTCATCGGCATGCTCATCTACCTCATCGCCCGGCCCGCCGACGCCATCCCACCAGCCTGATACTGCGTGCTCGGGCGTCGGTGCCGCAGTCGGCGTCGCGATCTCGGTGTGGTCCCGCCCAAGGCGATGGCGTCAACGACGGAGGCGGCCGCGCCACCACTGCAACCATGCTCCCGGCCGAGGTAGGTGAGGGGCAGCGTCGAACGTCGCCGTCGTGCGCTGTCAAAGGTCCGCTTGCGCACGCGGTTCGGGACTTCGTGCCCTAGCGGTCAGCGGCTCACGGCCTCATCCTCTGAGGAGGAACCGGGCCGGGACCGGCCGCGGGGATGAGGAGGACGGATCCATGCCCACAACCAAGAAGCCGACCACGGCCAAGACGACGGCTGCCGCGAAGTCCGCCGCCAAGAAGGCACCGGCCAAGACGAGGCAGGCCGATGTGCGCGCGACATCGGCCGCGACGGAGCGCGAGTCCATCCAGCACTTGCTGGCCGATCGGCTCGATGACCTCGGCGACCGGCTCCGTGATCTCGGTGATCGGGCCCAGGAGCAGAGCGAGGACGTACGGGATCGGCTCCGGCCCTTCCTCGATCAGGCACGGTCGAACTGGGAGAGCCTCCAGTCGATGGTCCGCCGTCTGGCCGACGCCACCGCCGGGGCCTGGCGGGACGCGGCAGAGGAGGCGAAGCAGGCCAGCGAGCGCCTGGAGGCCGAGCTCTCCACCGTCCGGGCCGACATGCGCACTGAGGCCGCCTCCAGCGCCGACACCTACCGGGAGGCCCTGGCCGACCTGGTCGACGCGGCTCGAGTGGAGATGCGCCGCCTGCGGGAGCAGGCAGGCCAGGTGACCTCCGGGGCCCGGGACGAGGTCGCTGCCGCCGTGGAGCGGGCCGACGGGGCCCTGGACGCCCTCAAGGACTCGGTCGCAACGCTGCGGGGTCACGCCGTGGCGAGCACCGACGACGTCCGTGAGGACGCCAGGCAACTGGTCGAGGACCTTCGCCAGGCAACTCACGAGGCGGCGTCCCGGTTGCGGCCGGGAAGCGCTGACGACACCGAGCGTGAGGCCAAGGCGTCCTGATAAGTCCGATTACGACTGGTTGACCCCCGCTCCCGTTGTGATGGCTGCTTCGCCTACGCCGACATCTCGTCGTCAACGATCAGGTCGACGAACTCTGGAACACCGTCGAAGATCTCCGCCATCGTCGCCCTCGCGGCCTGAAGCGCCTCCTGACGTCGCGGGTCGTTCTCGCGAGCGCGGGCCTTCTCCTCGCTCTCGAAGACGACGAGCATGTAAGCCCGGCTCGGATCATTCTGGTCCCGCATGGCCAGCGAGCGGATGAGTCCTGAATCTCCTTGTTCAGCCGCCCGCAACTGGTCGACCAAACCCTGCAGGTCGTCTTCCCTACCCGGCTTCAGCCGTGTCGTGATGAGCTGTGCCCACATACCAGACTCCTCTGTTCGCGCCTGATGCCGAACCTACGGCATCTCACGGGGGACGCGGCTCAAACGGCGGTGACGTTCCGCGAGTAGCGCCGAAGCGCAACTGCTGCCGAGCTCCATGAAACCTGGCGCGGGTCAACCTGTCGTCGGCTACTCGAACTCGACACCGACGCGCGCGCACCAATTGGCAATTGATTGGCCGCCCTCCGGGCGAGGCGTTCGGAGACGCTCTCGCCGCTGCCGCC
Organism: uncultured Microthrixaceae bacterium; assembly: GCA_963725155.1. Classification (GTDB taxonomy): domain Bacteria; phylum Actinomycetota; class Acidimicrobiia; order Acidimicrobiales; family DATDAH01; genus DATDAH01. Next base: position 117,712 of record CAVRXU010000006.1, on the reverse strand, counting down.
GAGTACACCTAGAAGCGGACGGTCGACGGCGGCGGCCCGAAGGCCGTCCAGCCCTCGGGCGTGCCCGCCAACCGGAACAGCATGTTCACGAACTGGCCGCGGGTGACGGGGTCGCGAGGCCGGTAGCGCCCGTCGGGGTAGCCGGTCACCAGCCCCAGGTCCCGGGCCCAGTCGAGGGCGTCGCCGTAGACGGCCCCCGGGGGCACGTCGGGGAACCCGTGGGGCGGAGCACCCGTGGGCCGGCCGACCATCGCCCAGAGGAGGTTGACCACCTGCCCCCGGGTCACCGGGTCCTGGGGGCCGAAGCGCCCGTCGGGGTAGCCCGCGACCACCCCGGCCTCGAACGCCCAGGACAGCGCGTCCTCGTAGAAGGCCCCCGGGGGGACATCGGGGAAGTCGTGGGGCGCCGTGGCTGTGGGCTCGTCGACGTCGTGCCACAGCGTGTTGACCGCCGCACCCCGAAGGACCGTCACGTCGGGGCGGTACTCCCCCGCGAAGCCGGTGACCAGCCCGTGGTGAGCCGCCCAGTCGAGGGCGGGCGTGATCGGGGCCAGGCCGTCGACGTCGACGAACGGGTGGGGCGGAAAGCCGGAGAACCGCCGGGCGGTGACGACGAGCGGGGCCTCGACCTGCTGACGGACGCTGCGGGCGTCGGCCACGGTCGCTCCCGGGGCCCGGTACGTGAGGACCCGCAGGGCCCGGAAGCGGCGGTACGGGGCAAACCGGGGATCGGTGTTGGCGATCGAGGCGATCAGTCGGAGCCCGCTGACGCCGTAGGCCGCGGTGTCGCCCGTGCACATGTCGCCAGGCGGGGTGGCATCGTCGAGGTAGTACGTGCTGTAGGCCGAGTTGGGGAGGTCCTGGTCGATGGTCGCGTGGCGCACGCTGATCAGCGAGCCCTGCGCCCCCCGCACCATCTCCCAGAAGCTGCGGGCCGTGGACACGGCGTCGGGGACCCCGTCGATGGTGACGTCCGCTCCCATCGCCGAGTTGCGATACGTCATGCCGGCCGCGGCCGGGCTGTAGTCGAAGAGCTCCATCATCCCCGGGATCGCGTGGACCCGGAGGTCGCTCACGATCTCGTGGCGGGCCTCGTAGAAGAGGTGGGTGCGCTGGCTGAGCGGCCCGCTGTTGGCGCCGAGGTACGAGCGGATGGCCCGGACCGGCCCGACCCGGTTGACGACGAAGGCGCCCTCGCCGTCCGAGAACGTGTCCTCGCTGCGCCCGCATTCGAAGGGGGCGAACTGGTTGCGGTGCCGATCGAGGATGTCGACCCCGGTGGCGTCGCCGGCCGTGATGTGGAGCTCGTCGTCGACCCAGCGGTCGGAGAAGTGGTGGGCGTAGGCCGCCGTCGTGACCGTCGAGTCCTCGGGGTTGGGACCTTCGGCCCGGAGGTAGGTGGCCTTGTAGTCGCCGGAGGCGAGCGAGAAGTCGTAGTCGACCAGGTGCTGTCCGGCGGAGGGGTCGAGGGTCCCGTCGTGGGCGAAGAGGTAGACCCAGCTCTGGGCGCCGGGCTCGAGCGGGTCGGTGATCGACAGCTCCACGCCGGTGGCGGCGGCGACGTGCTCCGGCGGGTCGGCGCCGAGCGCCTGCTCGCCGGCGTCGCGGGCCATCAGCGCAACCTCGTCGTTGCGGTCCACGGCCGGATTCGGGTCGGGACCGACCCAGGTGTCCGGGTCGGTGTACTGCAGGGCGACCACGCCGATGGCCTGGGTCCCGTAGACGGTCCCGGTCGCCCCCGGGACGTCGTTCGCCGTCGGTTCCGAGCCGAAGTCGACGACGGCCCGCTCGTCGACCTGCACCGGGATCGGGACCCAGGCGCCGGCCTCGCGGCGGAAGGCGGCGACCCGGTCGGGGGCCACCCCGAACAGCGGCCTGAGCGTCCGGCCGGTGACCACGACCGGGTCCTCGGGCCGGAACACCGGCTCGGCCGCGGCCGGGGCCACCCCGACCACCGCGACCACCGACGCCACCAGTCCCAGCGCCAAGGCACCCGCCACCGCGCGACTCCCCCCACCGCGGCTGTTTTAGCCGCTCGTCCCGGGCCGGCGCTGGTGGGACTGTGGCCACCGGTGAACCCGCCGGCCGGAGCGGTTTGAGCGACACTGGGCGCGACACCTCCGGGGGGTGCAATGCGGATCGGCATCATCACACCGATCGTCATCCTGCTCCCGAGATCTCACAACGAGTGGGAGATCGACGGGTCCGTCGACGATCTCGTCGCGGTCGCCACCGCGGCCGACCGGCTCGGCTACCACCACCTGACGGCGAGCGAGCACATCGCCGTGCCGGTGGACGTCGAGGCGCGCCGCGGGAAGCGGTACTGGGACCTGCTCTCGACGTTGTCCTTCCTGGCCGCGAGCACACGGTCGATTCGGCTGGCCACGAACATGGTCGTGCTGCCTTACCACCACCCGCTCGAGGTGGTGAAGCGCTACGGCACGCTCGATCGCCTGTGCGCCGGGCGTCTGATCCTCGGCGTCGGTGTCGGCTCGCTGCGCGAGGAGTTCGAGCTCCTCGACAAGCCCTTCGAGGGACGCGGCGACCGGGCCGACGACGCCTTGCGAGCCATCCTGGCGTCGTGGGGGCGGCGCGAGCCGCGTTACGACGGCAAGCACTACCGCTTCAAGGACGTCGTCGTCGACCCGAGCGGCGTGCAGGAGAATCCCCCCATCTGGGTCGGCGGCCGAAGCCTGCGATCACTCCGGCGAGCGCTCGAGCTGGGCAACGCCTGGGTGCCCTTCCTGCTCGCCCCCGCGGACGTCCGTTCGATGCTCGACCGGGCGGCCGAATCACCCGAGGCCCAGGCTCGGACCCGTCCGCTCGACGTTGCGCTGTGGCCGGAGCCTGCCCTCGACGTGCTCCACGAGCCGGAGAGGATCCTTGAACAGGCCGACGAGCACATCGCCGCCGGGGCCACCATCCTCAACTACCGCTTCCCGAGCCGGTCGCTGCAGCACCACCTCGAACAGATGGAGGCACTCACCGAGGTCCTCGACTTCAGGTGGGAGACCTGACCGGTCGCACCGATTTCTGCGGAGTTCCGGTTCGACCGGCGGAAACTGGGATCGTTGAACGATGAGGGGGGACACTCCGATTGGGACCGAGCGCGTCATCCCGCCGATCTCGAACGACCACTACGCACCGCTTGGGCCCCACGCAGAGCCGTAGTACGCGAACAGCGTCAGCTGGTCGCCGGACGGCACCGAGCTGCTGTACTCCGCCGGGATCGCCGGCCTCCTGTCGGTTCCCGTCGACCCCGCTCGACCGGCCACGGTGCTCTCGGGCGACGGACTCACGGGCGCGAACGGCGATCTCGCAACAACGCCCTGGATCCCGCTCCAGCAATGGCAGCCCATCCGGTAGCGGGCCGCGACGAAAATGGTGACTCCCTCGAGGAGATCGCGGATGCCCTCGCCGACGCACTGCGACCGCTCGACTGACATCGCTCGAGAAGGGGTGGCCCAACCGGGGCCGCGACGGACAGCTGTCGCAAAAGCCGGGTCCTGGGTGCTCTCGATGGTGTGATGGACGTCGTGGGGGTGGTCGAGGGCGTCGACGAGGGCTTCGACGGCTTCTTCGCGGCCGCTGAGCCCAGCCTGCGACGGGCCCTGGTGGCCCGCTACGGGCTCGACCGCGGCCGGGAGGCCACGGCGGAGGCCCTCGCCTGGGGCTTCGAGCACTGGGACCGGCTGCGGGCCATGGAGAACCCGACCGGCTACCTCTACCGGGTCGGCTGCACCAAGGCCCGAGGGCGCCGCCGAGTGCTGTTCGAGGCCCCGCCGGCACCGGGCGAGCCGGAGGTCGAGCCCGAACTGGCCGCCGCGCTCACCCGCCTGTCGGCGAACCAGCGCGCTGCCGTCGTCCTGGTGAAGGGCTACGGCTGGGAGCTGCACGAGGTCGCGGAGCTGACCGGGTCGTCCATCTCGACGGTGAACACGCACGTCCGGCGGGGCCTGGCCAAGCTCCGCACCGAGCTGGGAGTCGAGCCATGAACGACGACGAGCTGTCCGACCGCCTCCGCCGCCTGGTCGAGCGGGCCCAGCCCGTCGACCTCGACGAGGTGATCCACCGCCGCCCGGTGCGCGGCGTCCGCCCGCTCGTCGTCGCCCTCGCCGGCGTCGCTGTCCTGGCCCTCGTGGCCGGCGCCGTGGCCCTGCTGCGGATCGACCGCCACGACGCCCCGCCGATCACGACCGACCCGCCGGCGACGACCGTCTCCGCGCCCGTCACGAACGGGTGGGTAGCGCTCGACAGCGACGGCGACATCTACCTCGTCCGGCCGGGCGAAGACGCCCGTCGGCTCGATGTAGCCGGATCGGATACCGCCGACGACTCGTGTCCCACATGGTCTCCGGACGGAACGCGGCTGTCGTTCGGCCGGGTGACCGGTTCCTCGGACACCGCGTCGAGCGACGCCGAGCTCGTGATCGTCTCGGTCGGCCTCGACGGGGCGATCGGGGCCCCGAACGTCGATCGCGCTCGATGGCTTCCATGCCCTCCCCGGCTTCGACCCTCACCCGTGCGCGACCTGGGCACCTGACGGCCGGTGGGTCGCATTCGTCGGCAGCGGTGACGTGTGGGTGGCCGACACGCACACCGGCGCGATCCGCCGCCTGCCAGACCTCCGGCCCACCGATCTCGAGTGGCGCCCCGGCACCGACGAGCTCGCGATCGCGGGCGACATCGGCCCGAACCGGGCGGCCGAGACCTCGTCCACGCCGGTCACCATCTACTCCGTGTCGACCGGCGAGCTCCGCCAACTCGGCTCCGTTCGTGCCGCAAACCTCACGTGGTCGCCCGACGGCTCGACGTTGGCGTACCAGGGCGGCGAGAACGACACCGACGAGCTCTGGCTGGTCGACGCCGACGGCGCCAACGAACGGTTGCTCACCCACGTCGGCACCGCGAACCACGGTGTCGGTCCCGTGTGGTCCCCGACTGGTGAACGCATCGCCTACCAACGCCTCCTGAACGGGACTGGCGAAAGGCACGAGGTCGTCCTCGTGAACGTTGCCGATGGGAACCAGACGGTCATCGAGCCACCGGAGACCGACGGGCCGAACGGGCCGGAGTCTTGGTACCCCTTCAGCGTCACCTGGTCGCCGGACGGCACGACGCTGCTCTACTCGGCGTGGAGCCACGCAGGTGACGGCCCCGTCGGAGGGACGCCGTCCGGCGTGCTCGCCGTTCGCGCTGACACGCCAACGAACGTGACGGTGCTCACTGATCGCTCGTCGCTGACGGGTTTCGTCTACGACCACTCATGGGTCCCGGTCCAGATGTGGGGCCGGCAACCGGGGTGATGCTGACGAAGCAGTGGCCTCTGTCGTGTGAAGGCACGCGACCGGTTCGCGAGAACCCCAGGATTCCGGGGGTATCCCAGGTCAAGCGCCAGATCGGAGTGACCGTTGGTGACCATTGAAGGTTGACCACCGTTTCGTGGTCTGGATGTGGTCTGGCGACAAAGATTTCGCGCCGTGGGGGGATCATCGGCCCAACGTTTCAGGGGGCTGCGGCGTGTAGCTGCTGTGGACACGGTTGTGGTGCACACCGACTATGTCGCCACCCCGACCTTCGAGTCGTTCTTCGCGACCGAGTACGGGCGGGTGGTGGGGCTGGCCTTCGTGCTCTGCGGCCAGCGGGCCGTGGCCGAGGAGGTGGCCCAGGACGCCTTCGTCCAGGCCTATCGGCGCTGGTCGACGGTGTCGGGCTACGACGATCCAGGCGCCTGGGTGAGGCGGGTGGCGGTCAACCTGGCCACCTCGACCTTGCGCCGACGGACCCGGGAGGCACGTGCTCTGGTCCGGCTGGCTGCCCGCCGGACCGCCCCAGCCGAGCTGGTGATAGCCAACGAGGCCTTCTGGGAGGCCGTTCGCCACCTGCCGAAGCGGCAGGCCCAGTGCGTCGCCCTCCACTACCTCGAGGACCGGCCGGTGGCCGACGTGGCCGCCCTGCTCGGGATCGCCGAGGCCACCGTCCGGGGGTATCTCCACCACGGTCGAGCCGCTTTGGCGATGTCGCTCGATGTGCACCTCGAGGAGGAGGAGGCATGAACCTCGACCAGCTGGCCCAGGATGCGGGCGCCGAAGTCCGTGACCAGGTGGCCACCATCGAGCCCCCCACACCTGGCGTGATCGTTCGCCGGTCTCGCCGGGGCCGGGTGGCGAACGGGGTGGCTGCCCTCGCGGTCCTCGCCCTCGCCGGCGTCGGGCTGGCCGTCGCCCTTCAGGACGACCCCGCGCCCACTCGGCTGCAGGTCACCCACGACCCCGAGCCCACGACGACCTCGGGCGGCCTCTTCGATCGCTGGTTCGCTCTCGCCACTGGTCCCGATCTTCGCTCCGACGTCTACCTGGTGCGCGAGGGCGAGCCGCGGCGCCGTGTGGAGCTGCCCGGATCGGACACGTACGACGAGGAGTGCCCGGCGTTCGCACCAGCGACCGCGACCTCGGATTCCGACGCGGAACGCCTCATGATCATCCGCCGCGCCACCGACGATGCGGCCCAGGGCGACGGGGACGCCGAGCTCGTCATCGTCGACGTCGACGACGACGGGTCGGTGTCACCGGAGCTGACGATCCCCCTCGACGGGCTGGGGGTCGTGCAGGGCGATGTGCCATGCGCGATCTGGTCGCCCGACGGGAACTGGGCCGCCCTCGGCGGCGCCGACGCCGTCTGGGTGGTGAACACGACCAGCGGTGAACTGCGCCGGCTCCCCGGCTATCAGCCGACCGACCTCGAGTGGCGACCGGGCACCGACGAGCTCGCCATCACCGGCGAGGAGGGCGTCGAGGTGGAGACCCAGCCGGACTACTCGACCGACACGCCGGTGACCGTCTACACGGCGAGCTCCGGCGAGATCCGCACCCTCGGCTCGGCACGCGCCAGCCATCTCACCTGGTCGCCGGACGGGACGACCCTCGCGTTCACCCCTGAGGACCAGCCCGAGGACAACGCTCCGTTCACGACCATGGGTCCGGACGGTCGGACGAGCAGCGGCGGCTCTGGCATCTGGCTCGTGAACGCCGACGGTACAAACCAGCGACAGCTGACCGAGCACTCCGGATGGCTCTCTCGGCCCGGCCCCGCCCTGACGTGGTCGCCCGACGGCGACCTGATCGCCTTCCTGCGCCAAATCCCGTTCCGCGGGGAACCGCATGAGGTCGTGCTCGTCACCGCCACCGACGACGACGCCGACAACCCGATCGGCACCGAGAGAGTCATCGTGTCTCCCAACACCGGGACCCCTTCGGACTCCTCAACCCCCGCAGATCCCTCGTTCTGGTACCCGGTCGACATCCTCTGGTCGCCGGATGGGACCTACCTCCTGTATTTCCAAGGGAACGGTGTCCTCGCCGTACCCATCGACACCGCCGGACAGCCGATCGTCATCACCGACGAGCTCGACATCCCGCCTCTCACCGATGACGATCTCTGGAGCCTCCATTGGGCGCCGTGAACGACGGCACGCCGTGGAGCCGCCACACCGGGCATGGGCCATGAGCCTCCGGCGCCGAGCCAGGTTGGCCACACTCGCGGTCCTCGCCCTCGTGGCCAGCGCCGTTGCCCTGCTGCGCATCGACGGAGACGACGCCGCGCCGATCACGACCGACCCGCCGGCGACGACCGTCGCCGCGGTGGGTGCTGTGCCGGTCTGGTGGGACGAGAGGGGTCTTCATCACGGCGACGTCCTTGAACAGACCCCGTTCGAACTGAACCGCCGGGACGAGATCGTGAGCGTGCTCGCGTTGGTGCGCGATGGGGCGCTCTATGTGGACCCCGAAAACGGGGACGTGTGGTTCCACCCCTGGGGCGGGGAACCCCGCGTCGTTGGACACCACTCGGACGCCGGACCGGGCGGCGATTCTGACGGCGTCCTGGCCGCGTGGTTCGAGGGCACCGAACTCGTCGTCTACGACACCGCCCGCGATGTCGAGATCTCGCGCACACCGGAAACGCCGGTCCTCGCCACGCCGTTCCGGCTGTACGTCGGCGGCTATGAGCATGTGACCGGCAACGGGTTCATGCACATCTCGTCCGAGGAGGTGGTGTGGCGCTCGGCAGCCGGAGTCCATCGCCTGGATGTCGCAGGCGGCAGGTCTTCGTTGGTGTGGGAGGGGTCGCAGTTCGCCCCACAACGACTCGAGGATCTGCAGGACCGCACGCGCGTGTGGGGCGACTATGGAACCGGATCCCTGCAAAGCGGATCCACGGAGACGGGATCCCTGAGCGTCGAGGTCGCCGGACGGGGGACGCTTCCCGTTCCAGACCTGGCGCCGATGGGAAGGCTGAGTGGGGACGGCAGGTTCGTGGTCTCCGCAATCGACACCGATCGCGCCCTCGGTGCTGCCTTCGTCGACCTACGCACCCGTGAGACCTGGCCGGTGGTCGGAGAGCACTGGAACGCCTGGATCTCCTGGTCCTACGGCGAAATCGCCGTCCTCCGCGTGGAGCGGGGAACGGCGGGCCCCGACCTGGGACTGTTCGCTTGCGACGTGGACGCGCGCGAATGCACGCAGCTCAAGTCCGATGGCTCGATCCTCTTGCCGAGCGCCTGATGGGTCGCAACGAGTCGCACGCGGTTCTGGCCCTCGACGAGGTGATCCACCGACGCACGGTGCGCGGCCGCCTGCCCGCGGCCGCCATCGCCAGCGCGGCGACGGCCATCCTGCTGCTCGGTGCGTGTAGCGACGACGGCACGTCTATGACCACAACCACCGCGGCCGACGGCAGCTCGGTCACCCGCGCGAGGGGCGAAGCCGTGGAGAGCGGCGAGGTCGGGGTCACCGACGACCCCGAGCCCACGACGCTTCCGGCCAATGGCTGGGTGGCATCGTTCTCCAGCATCTGGCTCGAGCGCTACGGCGCGACCTCCGGACCCGAAGAGGTTCTGGAAGGAACCGGCACGCAGGCGTGCCCGGCGTTCTCCCCCGACGGTGAGCGGTTGCTGTTCGGAAGGGAGGACGACGGGGGGGATGGCTCCCTGGAGGTCGTCAGCGTTGCCGAGGATGGCAGGGCCTCGCCGCTGTCGACGATCCCGCTCGACGGCATCGAGGATTCCAGGCGGGCCGTCCCGTGCGCGATCTGGGCACCAGACGGTCGCTGGGCAGCGCTGGGCGGCGGCGGTTCCGTCTGGGTCGTCGACACCGAGACCGCCGAGGTCCGCCAGCTCCCCGTCTTCGACGCCATCGACCTCGAGTGGCGGCCCGGGACCGACCAGCTCGCCATCGCCGGCCGAGCCTCGCCCAACCATTCCGTCGGCGGCCACAACCAGATCAACATCTACACCGTGAGCACGGGCGAGATCCGCACCCTCGACGGCGTCGATGCGGCCGAGTTCACCTGGTCTCCCGACGGCACCACCATCGCCTACGCCCAAGCCTTCCCCGGGCTCGGGGACACGAGGTCGGGGATCAGCCTGGTCGACGCCGACGGCACCAACCGACGGACGCTCACCACCGACGACTGGGTGGAACAGGGCATCGGGCCGGTGTGGTCGCCACGCGGCGACCAGATCGTCTACCAGCGAGAACGCGCCGACTGCGCCGACCCGGCCTGCTATGAGCGCAGCGAGGTCGTCCTCGTCACCGCGACCGGCGATGACCCCGAGAACCCGATCGGGACCGAGCGCGCCATCCCGCCCATCCCGAACGACTTCTACGGAGAGTCTGGGCTCTACCCGCGGTGGTGGTACGCGAACAGCGTCACGTGGTCACCGGACGGCACCGAGCTGCTGTACTCCGGCGGGCCGGGCCTGCTGCGGGTTCCCGTCGACCCCCCTCGACCGCCCATCGTGCTCTCCGACGACCCGGCCACCAACCTGTACACCGACTACACAACCAAGCCCTGGATCGCGCTCCAGGCGTGGCAGCCGGTCCCGCCGTGAGGTCCCTCCCGGAGGAGCGCTGAGGTCGAGACCGCTACCGCTCCCGGACGGCGTAGGTCAGGTGGGTCACCCGCGGCGTCGGCTCCGCGTGGACCGGCTCCAGGGCCACACGGCCCGCGTCCACGCCCTCGAACAGGCGGATTCCGGCGCCGAACAGCACGGGTGAGAGCGCGATCGAGAACTCGTCGATCAGGCCGGCGTTCACGTGCTCCAGGATCGTTGCGCCGCCGCCCGCGATGCGGACGTCCCGGTCGCCGGCGGCCTCGCGGGCCAGGTCGAGCGCGGTCTCGATGCCGTCGTTGACGAAGTGGAACGTGGTCCCGCCCGACCGCTCCCAGGGGTCACGCTTCTCGTGGGTCACGACGAAGACCGGCGTGTGGAACGGTGCGTCCTCCGGCCACGCCTGCTCGCCGGCGTCGAACATGCGCTTGCCCATCACGCTCGCGCCGGTGCGCTCGAAGGTCTCCCGCACGATGTCGTTGTCCCGCCCTTCCTCGCCGCCCTCGCCGAGCTTCAGGTTCTCCCGGAAGAACCGTTGCGGGAAGACCCACTGCTGCAGTTCCATCCACTGCTGGCCCATCAGGTCGCCGAGGGACTCGGGCGCGATGAACCCGTCCAGCGACATCGACACGCTGAAGAACACCTTCCCGGCCATCAGCCCTTCTCTTCCTTCCGAACGATCTCGGTGACGTAGGCAGCCAGGTTGTCCAGGGTCTGCTGGCCCCCCTCGATCGCGTGGTAGGTCTCGACCGCCTCGTCGCGCAGCGCCTTGGTGGGGAACACCGTGCGCATCTCGATCCGAGTCGCCGCGCCGTCCGCTGCGAACGTGAGGACCGACTCGAAGGCGTTCGGGTCCCCGCGGGACTCCCCGTGCAGCATCGCGATCCGCTCCGGCGGGGAGATCTCGGTCCAGGTGATCCACTCCTGGTAGTCCGTTCCGTCCGGCCCGTGCATCACGAAGTCCCACGCCCCGTCGACGCGGAATTCGAACGCCCGCGTGGTCGTGGTGAACCCTTCCGGTCCCCACCAGCGCGACAGGTGCCGCACCTCGGTGAACGCCTCGAACACCAGCTCCCGTGGGGCGTCGATGACCCGGGAGATCACGATCTCGCGGTCGGCCGTCGCGGACGGCGCCGGCGCTCCTCGTCCCGTCGCGCTCATCAGCTACTCCTCCCGCCTTGCCTGCTCGAGGTCCTGCACGTACGCGTCCAGCCGGTCGAAGCTCTCGTTCCAGAACCGCTCGAACCCGCCGGTCCAGTCGTGGACCGGTCGCAGCCCGCGGGCGTCGAGGCCGTACAGGCGCTGCCTGCCTGCTTTGCGGTCCCGCACCAGGCCGACCTCCCGGAGCACCCGCAGGTGTTTGGACGCCCCCGGCTGGGCCATCCCCAGCTCCTGGGCCAACTCGGTCACCGGCCGCTCCCCCGTCCGCAGCAGCACCAGGATCTCCCGCCGCTGCGGCTCGGCGATGGCGTTGAAGACGTCCGATGTCGTCGCTGCTCGTGCCATGGCCGCCATCATATGCCGATATCGGCATGTGTCAACGGGCGGCGCCCGGCGACCGTCAGCGTGGCAGTCGGTTCGGTCCGGTAGCCGTCACGAGCCGCTGAGGCATCCAGTCCTCCACGTGCTCGATGCCGTCGAACCGGGAGCCCTGGCTCTCAACCGCGGCGCGAAGCGAGCACCGATAGAACTTCACGTGGGTGAAGTCCTCGAGAAGGACGTACACGGGGTCCGGGTTGCTGTTGGGACCTTGGAACTGCTGGCCCGTCAGGACGGGCTTGTGGGCGTCGACGAACGCATCAAACGTGTCGCCGATCACGACCCCGAGGTGCTCCAGGCCCATCTTGTAGACGCGCTGATGGACGGGCGGAATGAGCTCGATCATCGGAACCGCCTTGCCGTCGAGGACCTCGGGCGGCTCGGCGGGAACGATCAAGGAGATCGGCCGGCCGTTCCAGAGGTTCTCGCGGTTCGCGCTCGCATGGCGTTCCAGCAGCGTCCGGACGTGGACGTACTGGCCCCACTCGGGCACGCGGAAGGCCAAGTGGCTGAGCTCGTACGGAGTGATGTCGATGCCGAGCGCCAGCAGCCGGTCGCGCTGCTGGGCGGCGAACGCCTGGTAGTCGCCGATGATGTCCGCGATCGGGTCGGTCATGTCCTTCCCCATGTTGATCACCGTAGGGATCTGTCCAAGTCTGCCTTCGATGCGCTCGTCGACGGTCGGGTGCTCGGCGGGAGCACGCCTCGCCGGTGAACGGGGAGCCCACCAACTTCGACATCTCCGCACAGAACTGTCGCTGCCTACGTCTACCTGTCCTGGGCGGCGAGTAGCAGCGTGGCGAGCGGCTCGAGCGTGGCCATGAGCTCGTCGAGCTCGCCGGGCTCGAGGCCTTCGTAGGGCTTCGCCGCAAGGTCGTCGGTGAGCGCCTCGACCCGCAGCTTGACCGCGCGACCCTGTTTGGTGAGCCAGCCGTCATCGCCGACCAGGCCGCGATCGCGCATTCCGTCGATCACGGCGGTGAGCTGCGCTGCCGGGAGGTGCTGGATGCGTCCAAACCTCTCCGCGGGCATGCCCATGTCGAGGGCGAGCAGGACATGAGCCTCGAGGCCCCCGACACCCTCGATCATGAGGGCTGCGATGTGTCCGTCCCCACGGTGCTCGCGCAGCAAGGAAGCGGCATGGAAGAGGCGGGCCACCACGTCACCGGGGATCGGGATCGCGCGCGAGCGCGGCGTACATCGGCCGGCCCTCGAATGGTGCGCTGGTGGCGGCCTTGGTCAACAGTTCCGCGGCGCGGTCGAAGTCGGGAGTGTCGACGTGATCGCCGAGGATCCGCTGCAACGCCTTCACGCAGCCCGCCTGGCGAGCGGCGATCGCCGCTTCGGGCGTGGTGGTGCGCCACACCTTCGGAATGTGTCGGGCCACCTCACCGGGAGCGAAGTTGTAGAACAACGCGTCAACCACCTCCGCGGGGGCGAGGCCCAGGGGCGCCGCCCGTCCGGCGAAGTAGGTGTCCCAGTAGTTGGTGAACCCGAGGCCGAACATCGCTTCGTTGGGTTCGTCGGCTGCGTAGGGGATGACACCGATCGGCTCGACCAGCTCGAACATCCGGCGTGCCATCGAGTTCATGGTGCACTCCTCCTGCTACAGCCCCGGCGCCCCGAGCGGACGCTCACGATCAGTTGGACGGTTGCGCGCAGCAAAACTCATCGCGGACGACGACCGACGGTTGACGTCGAGGTCGCTGTCAAAGCGGCGCGCACTCCCCCCGGTGGTGGACGCCCCGGTCAGTCACGCCCGCCAGCCACGCACCGTGACCATCGGCGGATCTGGTCACCCAGCGTTGCGAGCTCCAACAACTAGGGCACCGCTGCAGTCTCCGGGCGCAGGTCGATGGTGGCGACCCAGGCGTCGAAGAACGCCCTGGCGTCAGGGCGGTCGTGCAACAGGGTGAAGAGATAGAGCCGCCCGCCGGCGACGACGGTGGCCTCGATCCGGCCTCGTTGCGGTTCGGCACACTCCGCGATCCTGCCGGCCTGCCCATCGATGGTGATCTCTGCCTGCTCCCTGCGAGGAACACCGCAGCCGGCAGACAAGACGTCCTCGTCGACCCATTCATCGATCGAGACCCCATCCGGGATCGGTGTCGACGCGGCGAGGAAGTAGGCGCCGCTGCCGGTCTCCAAGCCATCGAATCCCTCGGGGTGCGGGTAGCTGTCGTAGTCGTTGCCGTCGAGCTGGTGGTTGACGGGATCCCAGAGCTCTGTGGCCGGTGCGAGGGCCCCCCTGTCGTCATAGTCGAACGAGAACCCGTTGGTCGGCGACACGAAGGTCGACGTCAGGCCCGGGACGTCGACCGCCGTCTCCGGGCGCAGGTCGATCGTGGCGAGAAACGCGTCGAAGACGGCACGGGCGTCAGTGCGGTCGTCCGTCAGGGTGAAGACGTAGAACCGCTCGCCGGCGACGACGGTTGCCTCGATCCGGTTCGGGCACGCCGCGGTCCTGCCCGATCGCCCGTCGATGGTGATCTCCGCTTGCTCGCTGAGAGGGACGCCGCAGCCGTCAGGCAAGACGTGGTCGAGTGAGAGGTACTCATCGATCGTGTCCCGGTCCCGGGCCTCCTCGAAGTGTGTCGACGCGCCCGTGAAGACGGCGCCAGAGCCGGTCTCCACGACATCGAACCCGTCGTCGACCTGCTCGCTGAAACCCCAGCGCTGGGTGGCCGGTGTCACCGTGGCGTCTTCCCCGTCGGGGTACTCGACGGAGAAGCCGTTCCTCGGCGAGACGAAGGTGGTCATCGCGCCCTGGTCAGGCTCCGTCACCGGCGTCGCGGCATCGCCATCCTGTGCCTCCCGGACCACGGCGATGGCGAGGACCAGAGCGACCGCGGCGGCGGCGCCCACGACAGCCGCGTTCAGCAGGCGGCGACGGCGGCGTTCATCGAGGTCGACGGGGGCGTAGTGGCTCAAGCCCGCCTCGACGGCGTCCAGGTCGTAGTGGGGGGTGGCCGCCGCGGCCCGATCTCGGAGGTGGTCGGTGAGCTGCTGTTCGAGGTCGGTCATTGCAGGGCCTTCCGCATCTTGGCGAGTGCTCGGTTGATCCAGGGGCCCACGGAGCCGGGAGCACAGCCCAGCTCTCGTGCGATCTCGTTGGTGGTGAGCCCGGCGTAGAAGCGCAGCACCACCGCGGCGCGCTGGTTGAACGGCAGCTCGGCCAGCAGGTCGTCGAGGTGCTCATCCACCGACGCCGGCGGATCACGATCCGTCAGCCTCGGCAGCAGTCGTAGATGGCGGGAGCGTTGGCGGTGGATCCCACGGCAACGGTTCAGGACGGCGACGTGGAGATAGGGACCGGGCTCGTCGAGGGTGTCCCAGCGGCGGTACACCTCGATGAACGCGTCGTGCACGACGTCGTTGGCGAGATCATTCGACCCCAACAGCAGGACTGCCCGACGAACCTGACCGTCGAGCTCCGACCGGTAGAAGTCACCGAAGGCGACCCCCTCGAGCCGCCCGACCGTCGAATGCACCCCTTCCACCACCATCAACTGTCCCACGCGCCAGGACGCCGGATTGATACACCCGCCGGTGGCCAAGCCTGAGTGGGCGATACTGGTTTCGAACCAGTGGCCTCTGCCGTGTGAAGGCAGCGCTCTACCGCTGAGCTAATCGCCCGATTGGGAGCACGAGCGTAGCGCCGCTCCCCCGCCGCCCCATCTGAGCTCAGGTCACGGGTAGGTGCGGAGCTCGACGGTGTTGCCGTCGGGGTCCTTGACGTAGATGCCCTGCCCCTGGCCCTGAGCGCCGAACAGGTCGCTGGGCTGCGGCGGGCCGGCCAACTCGAACGCGCCGGAGTCGACGACGGCCTGCAGATCAACGGTGTCGACCACGACCGCGAAGTGGTTCAGGTTCTCACCCGTCCGCTCGCTCTGGAACAGGTCGATGAGGGTGGTGGCGTCGATGCGCAGCGAGGGGAACAGGACCTCGCCCCGGCGCCACTCCTCCATGCGGATCAGCTCCAGGCCGAGCTCGTCCCGGTACCAGGCCGCCGAGATCTCGACGTCGGCCACGTTCAGGACGATGTGATCGAGTCCGGTCACCTGCACCATGGCCCAGAGGCTACGGGCCCCGTTCTGGCGGGGGATGTTCCGGTCCGGGGCGGCAGATCCCCCGCCGGAACGAGGGGTCAGCCGCGGGACGTGGGGAGCTCCTGTTCGAGGGTGGCGGTCGGGGCGAACAGGTCGCCGAGGTCGGCCACCCGCTCCAGCACCTCGGGGGCGGTGAAGGACAGGACCTCGCCGTCGGCGCCGGACTGGACCTCGTCCCAGCTGATCGGGGTCGAGACCGTCGGGGTGGGCCGGGCCCGCAGCGAGTAGGCGGCGATGGTCGTCTTGTGGAACGAGTTCTGGCTCCAGTCCACGAAGACCTTCCCCTTCCGCAGTTCCTTCTTCATCACGCTGGTGACCCGCTTCGGATCCTGCTTCTCCAGCACTTGGGCGACCGCGAGGGCGAAGGACGACGCGTGCTCGTGGGTGTGGGGGGTGTTCAACGGCAGGTAGAGCTGCATGCCCTTGGAGCCCGATGTCTTCGCCCAGATCTCCAGATCGAGGTCGGCCAGCACGTCCTGGATCTCCAGGGCCACCCGGCAGCAGTCGACGATGTTGGCGGGCGCGCCGGGGTCGAGGTCGAAGACGACCATGGTCGGCGACTCGATCTCGGGGGCGCGGGCCATCGGGGCATGGACCTCGAGGGCGGCCATGTTCCCGACCCAGGCCAGCGTGGCCACCTCGTCGATCACCAGGTACTGGATGCCGCCCTTGCGGTCGCCCGGCCCGAGAGCGGTGCCGATCCAGTCCGGGCGGTGATCAGGCGACCGCTTCTCGAAGAACGACGTCCCGTCGACGCCGTTCGGATACCGGCGCAGCGTCACGCCCCGACCCTGGACGTGGGGCAGCATCGCCGGCGCGACCCGGACGTAGTAGTCGATGACCTCGGCCTTGGTGAAGCCGTCCGGGTAGAGGACCTTGTCGAGATTGGTGACCGACAGCTCCCGACCGTCGATCTCGACGACGGGCACGGACCGCTAGGCCGACTTCTTCTTCGCCGGGGCCTTCCGGGCGGGTTTCTTCTTCGTCTCCGCCTCCCCGGACGTGGGATGGCGGCCCCGCGCCTCCTTGGCCTCCTTGACGCTGGCCTCCAGCGCCGCCATGAGGTCCACGACCTTTTCGCGGGGCGGGGCCTCGGTGGCCATGACGAAGTCGGTGTCGCCCGCCGCCTTGGCCTCGATCATCTCCATGACCTGGGTCCGGTAGGTGTCCTCGTACTTCTCGGGCTCCCAGGTGCCGGCCAGGGACTCGACCAGCTGCTCGGCCATCGCCAGCTCCTTGTCGGAGATGTCGACCTCACTGACCTTGTCCAGCTCGGGGACGTCGTCGACGCCGTTGACCTCGTCCTCGTACACGAGCGTGGACAGGACCAGGTGGCCGTCGACCGGGCGAATGGCCGCCAGGTACTGCTTCTGGCGCATCACGAAGCGGGCCACGCCGACCTTGCCCGCCTGTTCCATGGTCCGGGCCAGCAGGGCGTAGGCCTTCACGGTGGCCGGGTCGGGCGACAGGTGGTACGAGGCGTCGAAGTAGACCGGGTCGATGTCGGCCAGGTCGACGAACTCCTCGATGTCGATCGTGCGTTGGGACTCGGGGTCGAGGGCGGCCAGCTCGTCCTCGGAGAGCAACACGTAGTTGCCCTTGGACAGCTCGTAACCCTTGACGATGACCTCGTCGGGCACGTCCTCGCCGCTCTCCGCATTGGTCTTCTTCATGCGGATCCGGGCGTTGTTGCGCGAGTCGATCTGGTTGAACCGGACCGACTTGCGACTGACGGCGTTGAAGAGCTGCACGGGGATGTTGACCAGGCCGAAGCTGATCGACCCGCTCCAGATGGCGCGCGGCATGGGTCCAGTATGGCTGCACCTGCCTACGCTCGGCCGCCGTGCCCCGTTCGCCCGCCTCGAACACCCGGGACGCGGGGGCCGTCGCCCTCGCCGCGGCCAGCGTCATCAGCGGGATTTTCGCCTATCTGTTCATCGCCATCGGGACCCGCCACTTCGGCACTGGCGACTTCTCCGGCGTCGCTCAGCTGTGGACGATCTGGTTCTTCGGCTCGTCGGTCCTGACCTTTCCCATCCAGCACTGGGTCATCCAACGCCTGCGCACCGACGGCCACGGCGGGGCGGTCCGGGTCGTGCTCCCCCGCCTGATGCTGTTCGCCCTCGGCGTCGGTCTGGCCGTCGTCGCCGTCACCTTCCTGGTGCGGGGCGACATGTACGGGCGGGACGACGTCGCCTACCCCCTCGTCGCCGGCGCCATCACCGTGGGGGCGGCGGCCATGGGCCTGCTCCGAGGCGGATTGGCCGGTCGTTCGCGGTTCCTGGCCACCGCCACCGCACTGGCCGGGGAGAACATCATCCGTTTCGCCTGCGGCCTCGTGGTGGTCGCCGCCGGGGCCGCGGTGGGTTGGTACGGGGCGGCCATCGTCAGCGGGTCACTGGTGATCCTGGCCTGGCCCTCCGCGCTGCGGTTCGACGGGCCGGCGGTGCCCGGGGTGTCGCCCGTGGCCTTCCTCGGCAACGTCGGCGGCGGCACCGTCATCGCCCAGTCCATCCTGACCGCGGGACCCGTCGTGCTCAGCCTGGCCGGGGGGACCCGGGACGAGGTCACCAGCCTGTTCACGGCCCTCGCCCTCTTCCGGGCGCCCTACATCGTGGCCCTGGGCCTCGCCATCCGCATGACCGCGACGTTGACGGACCTGGTGGCGGCCGGGCGGTCCGCCGACCTGTGGCGCATCCAGCGGCGGATGATCGCCGGCGGTGTGGCCCTCATGGCGCTCGGCGGGCTGGCGGCGGCCCTCGTCGGGCCCGGCGTGCTCCGCCTGGTGTTCGGCGACGAGGTCGATCTCACCCGAGCGGCCTGCGCCGGCCTCGCCGTGGGCAGCCTGGCCGCCCTGGCCACGCTGGGCCTGACGCTGGTGCAGATGACCGACGGGGCCGGTCGGCGCGTGTTGCGGACCTGGGCGACCGCGTTGGCCGTCGGGGTCGTCGTTATGGTGGCCCTGCCCCTCGAACCCCTTCCCCGGGTCGTCGCGGCCTTTCTCGCCAGTGAGCTGACTGCGTTTGCGCTCATGGCGCTGCTCGAGGGATCCGGAGAACGAAGCCGATGACGAAGGTACGGGTCACGACCGCGAAGGGGACCTACTGGGTCGAAGAGGACGAGCTCGACGCCATCGACGCCATCGATGACGACACCGACGACGACGAAGTCCCCGAGGGCGACCAGCAGGACGTCGACCACCCCGATCCCGAGGCTCCGGGCGGGATGTTCGCCTGGCTCGGTGACCGGTTCCAGACCAGCCCGCGGGTGGCGGAGTGGGTCGTCGGCATCGTCGTGGCCCTGGTCGCCGTGGCCGTCACGGCCTACATGGCCCGGGACATGTGGTTCACCAGCGACGAGTGGGAGTACCTGGCCAACCGCACCGCCTTCGACCTCGGGGACCTGACCCGCCCCGTCGGTGGCCACTGGACGACCTGGAGCGTCCTGCTGCTGCGGGGTTTGTACAAGACCTTCGGCGTCGACTTCTGGCCGTGGTTCTACATCCCCCGCCTCATCGGCCACACGGTGCTGGTGACCTTCATCTGGCGGGTCATGCGCCGCCGCGGCGCCGACCCGCTGGTCGGGATCTTCGCCTACGCCGTCCTCCTCGTCCTCGGTGCCAGCGGCTACCAGCGGGCCCTGCAGGTCGGGAACTGGGCGGTGTACGCCGCCCTGATCATCTGCGCCCTCGTCATCAACCGCCGGCCGGCGAAACCGACGACGAGCGACCGCGTGATCGTCGCCGTGGCGCTGATGATCGCCGTCCTCGGCAACGGGTACGCCGTGGCCGTCATCGGCGGCATCATCGTCACCCTGCTCGTGACCCGGCGCCTGGCCGTCTGGATCCCGTCCCTGATCCCCGCTGTGCTCGCCTACGGGATCTGGTGGCTCAACTACCGCGACGACATCAAGCCCAAGCCCGAGCTGAGCCCGAGCAAGATCCTCGACATCCCCTGGGGCGCCTTCCGAGTGGTGCGCACCGCGGTCGAGGCCGCCACTGGGTTCCCGACCTGGCTGGCCGCCATCGCCGTCCTCGGCCTCCTGGCCTGGATCGTGCTGCTGGCTGTCCGCCGCAGGTTCGACCTCTTCGACTGGATCATCCTCGCCACGCTGGCCATCGGGCTGTGTCTGCTCGTCGTCCAGCGCATCTCCATCGACGACGAGGCCGCCACCCGCCTGCGCTACGGCTACTCGGTCAGCATCCTCATGGCGGTCGCCCTCGTCCCCCACATCCGGCTGTCCAAGACGTTGTTGGTCCGGGGCCTCTTCGTCCTGGCCGGCTTCGGGATGATCGCGGCCAACCTGGCGCAGATGAAGGACGCCATCAACGTGCGCGAGGAGGTGGCCCAGGAGGCACGCGTCCTCTCCGTGGCCGCGGCCGAGATGATCCGCGCCGGCGAGCCCGTCGTGGCCGGACCGTCGACCCTCGCCCACGGCCTCGAGACCAACGAGCTGGTCCACCTGGTCGACGACGGCTACGACCCCGCGTCCCTGCCCGACGACCAGATCGACCGGGACCTCATCGAGGCCGACGCCCGGGGCGCGCTGCGCATGAACCTCATCGACCGCAAGAAGCCCCGCGGTGGCCATCTGCCCGAGGCGGGCACCCCACCCACGACCGACGCCGACGTGGACGCCGACGGCTGCGTCGTCGTCGAGCAGGGTGACACCGTGACGGCGACGGTGACCGACGCCGGGCTGCTCACCTTCGACAAGACCCGGCCCCAGTCCCTGGCCCTGACCTGGACCGACGAGTTCGGCGACGGTCGTCGCTTCTTCGACGACCCCGACATCCGTCAGGGCGCCGTTCAGCTGGCCACCCCCGCCACCGACGCCGAGCTCACCCTCGAGTCCCCCGTCGGCGACCTCACGGTCTGCGGCTTCTCGGCGACCTGATCCGTTCTGGCCCGCGGGCTGGACCAACCAATGGCAACCAGGGGGCGGCTCGTCGGGCTGACCTCGGCGGTGCCGTGAGGCGGTTTCGCCACCCTCCGTGGTCGGGTGACCGGCTTCCGGCCGACCTACCGAACTGGCGCCTGATTCGGGTGCCATAGCACCGAAATCAGGCGCCAGAACGAGAAACGGTCACCGCGAGTGACATTCGCGACGTTCGGGAGGGCGGGCCCGCCCCCGACGGATGGCAGCCCGTCCCCGCGCCCCCGTGGTTGCGTCGTTGTCGGTGGCCGTCTGCTCAGGTGAGCGCGGCGAGGAAGGCGTCGCTGATGCGGTCGGCGTCGGCAGGGGTGAGGGCGTTGTGGACGGGGAGGCGCAGGAGGCGGCTGGTGATCTCGTCGGTCACGGGGCAGTCGCTGTCGAAGGCCCGGAAGCGGCGGCCCCCCTCGGAGTCGTGCAGCGGGACGAAGTGGAACGAGGCCTGCACCCCCGCGGCCCGCAGCGCCTTCTGCACCCGGGTCCGGGTGTCGGCGTCCTCCAGGAGCACGTAGTACAGGTGGTAGGCGTAGTCCCGGGCCCCGGGCATGACCGGGACCTCGAAGCCCAGGCGCGCGGCCTCAGGGGCCAGCCGCTCCTGGTAGCGCTCCACCACCGCCCGGCGCTTGGCCAGGATGGCGTCCCGGGCCTCGAGCTGGCCCAGCAGATAGGCGGCCAGGATGTCGGACATGCCGAAGGACGAGCCGGTGTCCCGCCACGTGTACTTGTCGACCGTGCCGTTCTCGAAGGCGCGCCGGTCGGTGCCCTTCTCGTAGAGGATGTTGGCCCGTTCCACGTCGGCCGGGTCGTTGAGGACCAGGGCCCCGCCCTCGCCGCAGGTGAAGCTCTTGGTCTCGTGGAAGCTGACCGCCGACATCCGGCCGAAGCCGCCCAGGGGCCGACCGTCGAAGCGCCCGAAGAGGCCGTGGGCGTTGTCCTCGATCAGGTCGATGCGCGGGTGGTCGGCGAGCACGGCCCGCAGGCCCGGCACGTCGCAACCCACGCCGGCGTAGTGCACGGCCACGACGGCCCGGGTCGAGTCGTCGATCAGCTCGGCCACGTGGCGGGGGTCGATGCCGAGGGTCTCCCGCTCGATGTCGGCGAACACGATCTTGGCCCCCTCGCGGATGAAGGCGAGGGCGCTGGACACGAACGTGAACGAGGGCACGATCACCGTGTCGCCGGGCTCGAGCGCCAGCAGCATCGCCGCCATCTCCAGGGCGTCGGTGCACGAGGTGGTCAACAGGACGCCGGCGGCATCCAGCTCGTCCTCCAGCAGGGCCGTCACCCGCTTGGCGAACGGCCCGTTCATGGACGTGTGGCCGCCGAGCACCGCCTGCTGGATGTAGTCGACCTCCCGACCCTCCAGGGTGGGTTGGTTGAAGCGGATCTCGGACTCAGGCATGGGCCCACCGGTCGATCGGGCGACCCAACCGCTCGGCCAGGTCGGCATTGGCGTCGGCGAACCAGGCGACCAGTCGGGCCCGGGTGCCGTCGTCGAGCGTCACGTCGCTCGTCCCCGCATTGTGGCGCTCCCGCACCGCGAACCCAGGCCCCGGGTCCAGGCCGAGCGCGGCCTCGACGTCGCCGAAGCGCTCCGGCTCGGCGAGCAGGTCCTCCAGGATGATCACCTCGACGGCCTCGGGCCCGAAGGTCGCCAACCACCGTTCGAGGTCGTCGATGTAGCGACCGCGGGACAGGTACGGGTACGGCGAGACCGAGATGGCCTCGGTGTCCCAGGGACGGGCCTCCGCTGCCGGGTCGAGGGCCGCCTCGATCGGCAGATCTTCCACGCCCTGCTCCCGGGAGAACCGGTAGTGCGAGACCGCCCGCTCGACGGGGTCCCGGAGGACCACGAGGATCCGGGCCGCAGGGAACGCGGCCTCGATCTGCGCGCACGCGACGTCGGACTCGAGGTAGCTGGTGCTCTTCTCGCAGCGCAGACGGATCTCGGGACCGACGTCGGGGAAGTGGCGCGCCAGGTAGGCGTCGACGTCGGCGTCGGCCCCCGGCTGCAGGAAGAACTTCGGCTCCGGGCGCCGCGGCTGGGCCAGGACCACCTGGGGGTGCCGCTCCAGCGCCGTGGCCACGCTCGTGGTGCCACAGCGCTGCGCCCCCACGATGAAGGCCTGGCCCAGGCGGTCAGGCCCGGCCATCCACCCGGTCCGCGACGAGGTAGGACCGGCGGTCGGTGACCTGGCGCAGGGTCCGGACCATGTACTCCCCCAGCATCGAGAGCATCGCGATGGCCACGCCGTTGAGGAAGGCCAGGAGCACGATGACCGTCGTCCAGCCCTCCACCCGCGAGCCGGCGACCACACCGTGGACCAGGTAGATGACGCCGATGCAGAAGCTGCCGATGGCCACCACCGCCCCCAACCCGGCCATCAGCTGCAGCGGGGCCGGCGAGTAGCTGAACATGATCCGCAGCACGAGGCTGATGATCTTGCGCAGGCTGTAGGTGCTCTGGCCCCCCGCCCGGGGCAGGTGGCGGACGTCGGCGTTGGCGGGTGAGGCGGAGTAGAGCAGGGCCTGACCGGTGATGTACGGGAAGGTGTTGCCCGAGCCGAGGATGCGCTCGACGACGTCCCGGTGCAGCAAGCGGAAGTTGGTCACCGCCAGGTCCTTCGGCTTGCCGAAGATCCGCCGGTTCATGGCCGCCATCAGCCGGGTGCCGAGAGCCCGGCTGAGCGAGCTCTTCTTGCGGTCGAAGCGGCCGAAGACGACGTCGTGGTCCCCGGTCTCGGCCGTCTCGATCAGGGCCGCGATCTCCGATGCCGGGTTCTGGCCGTCGTCGTCCATGGTGACGATCCAGGTGCCCCGGGCCTCGGCGAAGCCCGCCAGGTTGGCGTTGTGCTGGCCGTAGTTGCGCAGGAAGCGGACGGCCACGATCCGAGGGTCGACCTTCGCCAGGTCCCGGATGACCTCCCAGCTGCCGTCCTCGCCGCCGTCGTTCACCAGGACGACTTCGAAGGCCTCGTCCCGCCCTTCGAAGAAGGTCACCACGTCGGCCACCGTGGCGGCCACGATGTCCCGGCTGTTGAAGACCGGGATGACGACGCTGTAAGTCGGGTCGTCAGCCACGGCGGGCCACCAGGAGGATGCTCGTCCCCGTGCGCCGGTCACGGCGGCGCAAGGATCGGCGCTCGTGGGCCAGCAGCCGCTCCAGCCCCGCGGCCAAGGCCCCATCGCCGCCGGTGGGATCGGTCACCTCGGCCGCGACGTCGCCCTCGCGGGGGGAGCGCCGCACGAGGCGGCGCAGGGCCATGGGGCCGAGCAGGGCGGAGAAGAACGAGGTCTGGCGCTCCACGGTGAACCCGGCGGCCTCGACGACCGACCGCAGCCCGGCGCTCGTGTAGCGCCGTTGGTGGCCCGACTCGTCGTCGTGGGCCGACCACAGCCGGGGGTGCTTGGGCACGGTCAGGTAGAGGCGACCGCCCGGGGCCAGGAGGTCGTGGAGCAGGCGCAGCAGGCCGATGTCGTCCTCGATGTGCTCGAGCACGTCGAACATGCCCACGGCCGGCAGCGAGCCGATCGGGAACCCCGCCGCCTCCACCGTGGAGCAGACCACCGGCCGCAGGCCCCGGTCATAGGCGGTGCGCACCGCCTCGTCGACGGGCTCGACCAGAACGGCGGGGATCCCTTCGGCCACGAGGGCCCGGGACACGAAGCCGTTGCCCCCGCCGAGGTCGAACACGGTGCCGTCCGGTGGCAACGCAGTGACGGCGTCGGTGACCACCGCGGCCCGGTGCCGGTGCCAGCCCGAGCTGTCCTCGGCCTCCCGCCAGTGCATGGACCGGGCCGAGTCGTAGTGCAGGCCCTCGGTCCGGGGGCCGACGAAGTACCCGGGCTCGACCTCGGTCAGGCCCGCACCCATGGGGGTGAGCGCGTTCTGGGGATGATTCTGCGCCGCCGGCGACACGCCAGGTGGATCAGAACGCGTCGTCACCGCTTGACGCACACGTATTCGAAGGCATCGGGAGCGCGGAACGGGATGACCAGCTTGTTGAGGAAGTGGACCCGCTCGAAGAACTTGTCCCGGACCCCGTGGCTGACGTGGGAGAGCAGCACGAAGAGCAGCCGCTCCACGCTGGCGTAGGGCCGGTCGCGGCGGCGGGCCACGAGGTCGAAGCCGGCCTCGTCGATGAGGCGCTTCAGCGTGGCGTCGTCGTGGATCTGGCTGGTGTTGGGCACGAGGATGTACCAGCGCCCCCCGAACAACCGGCCCCACAGGGAACTGCGGCTGTAGGTGTTGAACGCCCACACCCCACCGGGCTCGAGGGCGGCGTGGAACTTGGCCATCAGCGCCTTGGGGTCCCGGATGATGGTCATCACGCCCCAGCTGGCGATGACGTCATAGGTGTCGGCCGCGAGCTCGACCTCCTCGATCGACCCGGCGGTGACGGGGACGCCCCACCGCTCGGACGCGTAGCGGGCCATCGGACCGGAGAACTCGACGCCCTCGGCCTCGAACCCGGCGGCCTTGGCCTCGGCCAGGAAGAAGCCGGCGGCGGAGGCCACCTCGAGCAGGCGGCGACCGCTGGCGTAGGCCTGGAACCGGTCGATGCGCCCCCGTGCGGTCTTGCGCAGGAAGGTCTCGCCGCTGAGGAAGGAGTAGTAGTTGAGGTTCTGCTCCTTGCCCTCGAAGAACTCCTCGGAGTCATAGAGGGTGCGCAGCGACTCGACCGTCATGCGGGGATCGGCGTAGAGGGTGGAGCAGGTCGTGCAGACGCCGAAGTGCAGCTCGACGTCCTGAAACGTCTTCTGCAGCCGTTTCCCGACCTCGTGGGCGCCACAGACCGGACAGCTCGTCGGCTCGAACTCGAGGGCGCCCAGCGGGCGGAACGCGGGTGAGCCCGCTTCGGGTTCGACGGTGATGACAGGGCCTCCGGTCAGGCGGTCAGGGTGGAGCGCAGGGCGACGCGAGGCTACCGGTCGGTCCTCTCACCCGCCGAGCCCCCAGGCGAGGCCAATGAGCACAGCTGAGATGATCGCCGTGCGAAGCATGGCGATCCAAGGGTCCGTCGAGATCCGGCCGAACCTGCCGCCGCGTTCAGGCGGCGAGCAGGGCCCGGGCGACGAGGTCGGTGCCGGCCGCGGTCAGGATCGCCAGGTAGAGCAGGCCGGTGGCCGCCATGACGGCCGAATACTGCCTCTCCCGAAGCGCCAACCGGGTCACGACGAGCAGCCCGATGGTGGTCACCGCGCTCATGACCCAGAACCAGCCCAGCATCCCGCCGTAGCCGTCGTCGATGGTGCCGTTGAGCACCGACACCATCCCGACGGGCCACAGGAGCACGATCACCTCGGGGAACCAGAGGACCGTCGAGACCGTCAGCAGCTCGTTGAGGGGGTCCCGCGACAGGCCGGGCTGCACGAGATACCAGTGGCCGAGGAGCATGGCGTCGGTGATCGCCCCCAGGAAGGCGGCGCCCACGACCACTCGGGCCACGGCGAGGGCGTCAGGCCCACCGGCGGCGACCCCAGCCGCGACCAGACCGACCACGCCGATGACCGGGGCGGGCAGGTCCAGCCAGGTGGGCAGGGCTTCGGGACCGTCGGCCTTCCGCCGGATGGACACGATGAGGGCCACGCCGGTGGCCAAGACGACGCCCACGGCCGAGGCCTCGCGAACCGGGATGGTGTCGGTGCGCAGGCCGACGAACAGGCCGCCGAGGGCACAGAGGCCCCAGACCGAGCGCAACAACCAGCCGTACCCGATGCCCAGCACCTGGCGCCGGGTGGTGAACCAGCAGAAGGCCAGGCCCCCCACGGCCCACTGCAACAGGACGGTCCCGCCGTCGAACGCCATCACGGCGCTACAGCTCGATCAGATCGTGGGGGACCTGGTTGAGGGCCTCGGGACCGTCGGCGGTGGCCACCACGATGTCCTCGATGCGGGCGCCCCACCGGCCTTCCACGTAGATGCCGGGCTCGACCGAGAAGGCGTGGCCCGGCACCAGCGCCTCACAGTTCCCGGCCACGACGTAGGGGTCCTCGTGGGCCTCGATGCCGATGCCGTGACCCGTGCGGTGGACGAACTCCTCGCCGTAGCCCCCCTCGGTGATCAGGCGACGGGCCACCCCGTCGACGTCCTCGCAGGGCGTCCCGACCACCGCCGCCGCCACGGCCTGGGCCTGGGCGTCCTGCAGCACGGTGTAGAGGTCCCGGAACTCGGGGGGCGGCGGCCCGAGGTGCACGCAGCGGGTGATGTCCGAGCAGTACCCGACCCCGTCGTCGTCGAGGACCGTGCCCCCGATGTCGAACAGCACCCCTTCCCCGACCTCGATGCGACGGCCGCCCGGCTCGTGGTGGGGGCTGGCCGCATTGGGGCCCGAGGCCACGATCACGAAGTTGACCTGATGGTGGCCGGCGGCCAGCAGGCGGGCGTGAACGTCCGCCGCCACCTCTGCCTCGGTCCGGCCGACCAGCGGCACCTCACCGGCCTGGATGGCCGCCACCACCCGGTCGACGGTGGCCCCGGCCCGGCGCAGCGCGGTGATCTCGGCCTCGTCCTTCACCGCCCGGAGCGGGCCGAGCACGGGTTGGGCGGGTCGGAAGGCGGTGTTCGGCAACCGGGCCTGGAGGTCGAGGACGAACCGGGCCCAGGTGCGGTCGCCGAGGGCCACGATCCCTGGGGATCCGGCAACGCCGGCCACGATCTCCACCGGGTCCTCGGTCTCGCTCCACGGTCGCAGGCCGAACACATCGGGCCGCTCGACCACTCGGGGAGCCTCCAGCCGCGGCACCAGCAGCGTGGCCCCGCCCTCGCGGGGCAGGACGAGCATGGTCAGGCGCTCGAGGGGCATGGCCTCGTAGCCGGTCAGCCAGGGCAGGTCGGCCCCGACCGAGAGCAGCACGGTGTCGACCCCGTGGCGGCCCATGGCCGCCCGCACCCGCTCCACCCGCTCCACGAACCGACTCACTCGCTCACCCTAGAAGCCGAACTCATCCGTTCTGGTGGCTGCCCTGTGTTCTCCACGACACGTGAGTGCCACCGGAACGAGGGGGTCAGCCGGCGTCGACGAGGGCGGCGTGGCCGGATTCGGCGGCCTCGCGGGCGTGGTAGCTCGAACGCACCAGGGGACCGGCTTCGACGTGGGCCAGGCCGAGGGCCTCGCCCGCCACCTTCAGGCGGTCGAACTCTTCCGGGGTCCACCAGCGGCGGACGGGCAGGTGGCCTGCGGTGGGACGCAGGTACTGGCCCAGGGTCACGATGTCGGTGCCGACGCCCCGCAGGTCGGCCAGGGCGGCCACGACCTCGTCCTCGGTCTCCCCCAGGCCGAGGATCATCCCCGACTTGGTCGTGAGCCCGGCCGCCCGGGCCCGGGCCAGCACCGCCAGGCTGCGGGCGTAGCCCGCCGACGGGCGCACCGCCCGTTGGAGGCGGGCCACCGTCTCGAGGTTGTGGTTCAGGACGTCGGGCCGGGCGGCGAAGATCACGTCCAGCGCGGCCGGATCCCCCTTGCAGTCCGGGATCAGGACCTCGACCTCGGTGGCCGGGTTCCGCCGCCGGATGGCCTCGATGGTGGCCGCGAACTGCGCCGCCCCACCGTCGGGCAGGTCGTCGCGGGCCACCGCGGTGAGCACGGCGAAGCGCAGGCCCATCTCGGCCACGGCCGCCGCCACCCGCTCGGGCTCATCGGCCGCCGGCGGGGCGTCGGGCTTGCGGGTGTCGACCAGGCAGAAGCCGCAGGCCCGGGTGCAGCGCTCGCCGTTGAGCATGAAGGTGGCCGTCCCGTCGGACCAGCACTCGGAGATGTTGGGACAGCCCGCCTCCTCGCACACGGTGACCAGGTCGAGACGGCGCATGCGCTTGCGCAGGGCCCGGTAGTCCTCGCCCAGCCGGACCGGGGCCCGGAGCCATTCGGGCTTGCGTTCGGCGATGGCGAGCCCGCCCACCCGCACCGGGACGTCCGACGGCAGGGCCTTCACGTCGGCCCGCTCCCAGCCCGCCGAGCCCCAGCGCTCGGTGGCCCGGGCGGCCACGGCATCCACGACCTCGTCCATCGCCACGTCGAGGCCTTCGGCCCGGAGGGAGGTCACGCCCTTGTCGGTGATGCCGCAGGGCACGATGCGGTCGAACCAGCTCAGGTCGGTGTCCACGTTGAGGGCGAAGCCGTGCATCGATCGCCCCCGGCTGAGCTTCACCCCGATGGCGGCGATCTTGCGGGGTCGGACCGAGTCGGGCGCCACCCACACGCCGGCCAGGCCCTCGACCCGACCCACGTCGGCCAGGCCGAGGTCGGCGAGCACGTCGATGAGCAGCTGCTCGACTGAGCGCACGTAGGCGACGGTGTCGGCCATGCCCCCGCCCCGCTTCCCGGGCACGGTGAGGATCGGGTAGCCCACCAGCTGGCCGGGTCCGTGGTAGGTGATGTCGCCGCCCCGGTCGGTGTGGACCAGCTCGGCCCCGACCGCGTCCGGGTCGACCAGGAGGTGGTCGAGGGACCCGCCTGGGCCGAGCGTGAAGACGGGGGGGTGCTCCAGCAGGAGCAGGTGGTCGTCGGCGGAGCGGGCGAACAAGCCGTGCTGCAGGGCGTGGGCGTCGGCGTACGCCACCCGCCCCAGCCACCGGACCCGCAGGGTCACGGATTCTTACCCGCGATCTGGCCCCTCCAGGGGCCGGGCGACGGGTAAGAACGCGTCACAGCTCGGCTTCCCAGTCCCGGGTCTCGATGATGTCCTTCAGCCGGGCCAGGAAGGCGGCGGCGTAGGCGCCGTCGAAAGCCCGGTGGTCCCAGGCCAGGGCCAGCACGCCGACGGAGTGGATGGTGATGGCCTCGGTGCCGTCGGGGCCGGTCACGACCACCGGCTTCCGGTGCACGCCGTCGGTGGAGAGGATCGCCACCTGCGGCTGGTTGATCACCGGGAACTGGAGCATCGTGCCGTACTGGCCGGGATTGGTGATCGTGAAGGTGCCGCCGGCGATCTCGTCGGCCGACAGCTTCTTCTGGTGGGCCCGGTCGGCCAGGTCCCGGATCTCCCGGGCGATGGCCCGCAGGCGCTTCGACTCGGTGTTGCGCACGACCGGCGCCAGCAGGCCCTCGAAGTCGAGGTCGACGGCGATGGCCAGGTGGACCGGGTGGTGCACGAGCAGCTCACCCTCGCCCACCGAGGCGTTGAGGTGCGGGAAGTCCTCGATGGCGTCGACCACGGCCCGGGCCACGAAGGGCAGGTACGTGAGGCTGAAGCCCTCCTGGGCCTTCCAGGCGTCCCGGTGGGCCCGGCGGACCCGGTCGACGCCCTCGAAGTCGACCTCCATGGCCGTCAGCACGTGGGGCGAGGTCTGCTGGGAGCGGACCATGTGCTCGCCCGTGCGCTTGCGGATGTTGTTCAGGGGCTCCGGGGTGGTGCCGTCCGCCGCCGCCTTCACCTGGACGGTTGCCGCCGCGGGAGCGGCGGCGGGAGCCGACGAGGCCGCCGGCGCCGGGGCGGCCGCCGCCGCTGGGGCCGAGCCCGCGCCGGACTCGGCGGCGGCGAGTACGTCGTTGCGGGTGATCCGTCCGCCGGGCCCGGTGCCCGTCAGCGTGGCCGGGTCCAGGTCGTGCTTGCGGAGCAGGCGGCGCACCAGCGGGGACAGCACCCGTCCGTCGCCCTCGCTGACGACCTCGGCGCTGGCGGGCGCCGCCGCCGGTTCGGGCTGGGGTGCCTCCGGCTCGGGGGCGGCAGCCGCCGGCTCCGGCTCGGGCGCGGCCGCGGCCGGTTCGGGCTCCGGCTCAGCGGCCGGCTCCGGCTCAGCGGCCGGCTCGGGGGCGGCGGCCTCCTCGGCAGGGGCCGCGGCAGGAGCGGCGCCGTCACCGTCGCCGAGGACAGCCAGCCGGGTGCCGACGTCCACCGTCTCGCCCTCGGGCACCAGGATCTCCTGGAGCACCCCGGCGGCCGGCGAGGGCACCTCGGAGTCGACCTTGTCGGTGGAGACCTCGAACAGCGGCTCGTCGACCTCGACCCGGTCACCGACCGCCTTGAACCACTGCGTGATCGTCCCCTCGGTGACGGTCTCGCCCAACTGCGGCATCTCGACATCGGCCATGGCGGCTCTCCTACCCCTCGACTACCCGTGCAACCCGCGGCCGGTCAGGGACATGACCGCCTCGCCGAAGCTCTCCGACAACGAAGGGTGGGGCTGGATGAACTGGGCCACCTCGTCGACCGTGGCCTCCCAGTTCACGGCCAGGTAGCCCTGACCGAGCTGTTCGGTGACCCACGGCCCGACCATGTGGACCCCGAGGATCTGGCCCGCCCGGCCGTCCTCGTCCTTGGCCGCGATGATCTTCACCAGGCCGTCGGCGTCACCGATGATCAGCGCCCGCCCGTTGCCGCCGAAGCGATGCTTGACGGTGGCCACGTCGTAGCCCGCCTCCTTGGCGCTCTCCTCGGAGAGCCCGGCGAACGCCACCTCGGGATGGCAGTAGATGCACCACGGGACCCGGCTGTAGTCGACGGGCACCGGGTCCTCGCCCAGGATGTCCTTGATCACGACGATCCCCTCGGCGAAGCCGACATGGGCCAGCTGGGCGGTGGGGATGAGGTCGCCCACGGCCCAGACCCCCTCGAGGGTCGTCCGGCAGTTGGCGTCGACCTTGACGAAACCGCGGTCGTCGACCTCCACGCCCGTGCCTTCGAGGCCGAGGACGTCGGACAGCGGGCGGCGACCGACGGACACCACGACCTGCTCCACCTCGATGGACTGGTCCTCGCCGAACTTCACGGTGGTCCCCGCCCCGCCCGGCTCGTGGCCGGTCACGGCCACCCCGGTGTGAATGGCGATGCCCCGCTTCTTGAACGAGCGCTCGACCACCTTGGCCACATCGGCGTCCAGGCCCGGGAGGATCTTGGGCAGCGCCTCGAGGATGGTCACCTCGGTGCCCAGGTCGCTCATCATCGAGGCGAACTCGCAACCGATGGCCCCGCCGCCGATGACGACGGCCGAGGCGGGCAGCTCCCGCTGCTTCAGCAGCTCGTCGGAGGTCACCACGAGATCGCCCTGCACGTCGAAGCCGGGGATGGTCCGCGGGACGGAGCCGGAGGCCAGGATCACGGCATCGCCCTCGAGCTCGAGGTCGCCGTCCTCTCCCCCGCTGACGGCGACGCGTCCGGCGCCCAGCAGGCGACCGGTGCCGTTGACCACCCGCACCTTGCGGCTCCCGAGCAGCGAGGACAGGCCCGAGTGGAGCTTGTCGATGACGCTCTGGCTGCGGTCCTGGCTCACGCCGAAGTCCATCGTCGGGGCGTCGATCGTGAAGCCGAAGTCGGCGGCGCCGGCCAGCGCCCGCCGCACCGAAGCCGTCTCCAGCAGCTCCTTGGCGGGGATGCAGCCGCGGTGCAGGCAGGTGCCGCCCACCTTCTGGTTCTCGATCATCGCCACGTCGAGGCCGGCGGCGGCGCCGTACAGCGCCGCCGCGTAACCCCCCGGGCCACCACCGATGATCACGAGGTCAGCTCGATCAGCCATGCCCCTCCGAGCGTAGGCTCCGTCAGGGTGAGTACGCGCCTGCTGATCGTCGCCGCCCTGCTGTGCGGCTTGGCCATCCTGCTGGCCTTCACGGTGCAGGTCCTCCTGGCCTCCTGACCCGACCCTCGCTCGAGGGTCCGCCCGCCGCCGTGGCCACGCCGTACCCTCCTGCGCCATGAAGGATGCGCTCGGAGCCGTGCAGACCGCCTTGGTTCTCGGGGGCACGTCCGAGATCGGGCTGGCCACGCTCCGCCGCCTGGCCCAGGACCGGTGTCGCCGGGTCGTCCTGGCCGTGCGGGACCCGGCCGCCGCCGAGCCGCTGGTCGACGCCCTGCGCACCGACGGCGTCGGCGAGGTCCACCTCATCGCCTTCGACGCCCGTGATCCGGCCAACCACACCGCGGTGATCGACGAGGCAGTGGCCCTGCTCGGTGACCTCGACCTCGTCCTCCTCGCCTTCGGCGTGCTCGGCGACCAGGAGGCCTTCGACGCCGATCCGGCTTCAGCGGCCGACGCCGTCACGGTGAACCTGTCCGGAGCCGTCTCCAGCGGCCTCGCCGCGGCCAATCGCCTGCGGGCCCAAGGCCACGGGACGCTGGTCGTCCTCTCCTCGGTGGCCGGCGAGCGGGTGCGGGCCGAGAACGTCGTGTACGGCGCCACCAAGGCCGGACTCGACGGGTTCGCCCAGGGCCTGGGCGACGCCCTGCAGGGCTCGGGCGCCCGCGTGATGGTCGTGCGCCCCGGGTTCGTCCACACCCGCATGACCGAGGGCCGGGACCCGGCCCCGTTCGCCACGACCCCCGAGGCCGTCGCGGACGAGATCGCCAAGGGGCTGGCCAAGGGCTCCGACACGGTCTGGGCCCCGCCCATCCTCCGCTACGTCTTCAGCACCCTGCGCCACCTGCCCCGCCCCCTCTGGCGCAAGGTCTCCGCCCGCTGATCCTGGTGCCCACCAGCCCGACGGTCGGCTCCTGGATCGAAGGCAGGACGCGACGGATGCTCGGTCTGAGGCGGCCCGCCTACGCTCTGGCCATGAGCCCGGCGCGTGACGAGCCCACGCGCCGCCACCCCGTCGACGGCCGGGCCCGCTGAGCGTGTCCCCGAGCCAGGAAGGCGTCGTCGGAGGCCTGATCCGGGCCGCCCGGCCGAAGCAGTGGGCCAAGAACCTGCTGGTGTTCGCCGCTCCCGCCGCGGCCGGGGTCCTCGACCAGGCCGAGCCGCTGGCCGACGCCACGATCGCCTTCGGCTCGTTCTGCCTGGCCGCCTCGGGCACCTACCTGCTCAACGACGTGGCCGACCGCGAGGCCGACGCCCGGCACCCGACGAAGCACCTCCGGCCCATCGCGTCCGGGGTCGTCCCCCCGGGCCTGGCCACGGTCGTCGGGATCCTCGCCATCGCCAGTGGTGTGGCCCTCAGCTTCGCCGCCGACTGGCACCTGGCCGTCACCGTCGCCATCTACGTCGCGGTCACGACGGCCTACAGCTACTGGCTGAAGCACGTCGTCATCCTCGATGTGGTCGCCGTCGCCAGCGGCTTCGTGCTGCGGGCCATCGGTGGCGCCACGGCGACGGGTGTCCCGGTGTCGGACTGGTTCTTCATCGTGACCTCGTTCGGCTCCCTGTTCGTGGTCACCGGCAAGCGCCAGGGCGAGGTCGGCGACATGGCCGAAGAGGAGGGCGCGGCCGCCGACGTGCGCAAGACCCTCGACGAGTACAGCGAGTCCTACCTCGCCTACCTGCGCACGATCTCCTCCGCCGTCATGTTCATGGCCTACTGCGTGTGGGCCTTCGAGACGGCCGCCGTCAGCTCGACCTCGGTGCCGTGGTTCGAGCTCTCGATCCTGCCCTTCGTCGTCGCCGTCCTGCGCTACGCGCTGCTCCTCGACCGCGGCCACGGCGCCGCCCCCGAGGACCTGTTCTTCGCCGATCGGCCGCTCCAGCTGGCCGGCCTGTCCTGGGCCCTGGTCTACGGCACGGCCGTCTACCTGACGTGATGCCGGGCCAGAACCCTGTCGTGGTCACCCCTCGCCGCCGACAGGGTCAGCGATGAGCCAGGAGCTGACCGGCTGGTCGCGCACGGCCCCGACCCGGGCCACGGTGGTCTCCCCCACCACCCCTGAAGCTCTCGCCGCCACGGTGACCGACGTCGGTGCGCGGGGCGTGATCGCCCGCGGCTTGGGCCGCTCCTACGGCGATGCCGCCCAGAACGCCGGGGGCTCGGTCGCCGACGCCACCGGGGTTCGTCGCCTGCTGGCCTTCGACGGCGTCACCGGGATCGCGACGGCCGAGTCGGGCCTGAGCTTCGACGACCTCCTGCGGGCGGTCGTGCCCCTGGGCTGGTTCGTGCCCGTCTCCCCCGGCACCCGCCACGTCACGGTCGGGGGCGCCATCGCCGCCGACGTCCACGGCAAGAACCATCACCGGGACGGATCGTTCGTCCAACACGTCCGCTCGCTGCGCCTGCGCACGCCGGGCGGGGTCGTCGAGGTCAGCCCCGACCAGGACCCCGACCTCTTCTGGGCCACAGCCGGGGGCATGGGCCTGACCGGGGTCATCCTCGACGCCACCTTCGCCCTCCAGCCGATCCCCAGCAGTCGCCTCCTGGTCGACACCGAGCGGACCGCCGACCTGGACGACGCCTTCGACCGGATGAGCCGGGGCGACCACGGCTACCACTACTCCGTGGCCTGGATCGACCTCGTCGCCACCGGGGCCACCATGGGCCGGTCCGTGCTGACCCGGGGGGACTTCGCCCCCGTCGACGCCCTGCCCGAAGGCGACCGGCACGCCGCTCTGGCCTACGACCCGAGCGTGCTGGTGACCGCCCCACCCTGGGTGCCCAACCTTGCCCTGAACCGCCTGTCGGTCCGGGCCTTCAACGAGTTCTGGTACCGCAAGCACCCCCGCCACCGCACCGGCGAGCTGCAGTCCATTCCCTCGTTCTTCCACCCCCTGGACTTCGTGAAGGGCTGGAACCGGATCTACGGCAGCCGAGGCTTCCTGCAGTGGCAGATGGTCGTTCCCTTCGGTGCCGAGGCCACCCTTCGCCGGGCGGTCGAGGCCCTCTCCGGTGAGGGGCGGCCGTCGTTCCTGGCCGTGCTCAAGCGCTTCGGCGAGGGCGACCCGGGACCGCTGTCCTTCCCCATGGCCGGCTGGACCCTTGCCCTCGACATCCCCGCCGGCGACGCCACCCTGGGCCCACTGCTCGACCGCCTCGACCGCGAGGTGGCCGAGGCCGGGGGCCGCATCTACCTGGCCAAGGACAGTCGCCTCGACCCGGCCCTGCTGGCCGCCATGTACCCCCGCCTCGACGAGTGGCGTGAGATCCGCGCCCGCGTCGACCCCGACCAGGTCCTCCAATCCGACCTCGCCCGGCGGCTCGACCTGCTCTGAGGACCCGACGACTCGTTCTGGCCTCCGATTCGATGCCCCTGGGCGGTAAATCGGAGGCCAGAAGGGTCAGGGACGGCTGCGGAACCAGTCCACCGTGGCCGCGAGGCCATCGTCGAGGTCGATCGGCGCCAGGCCCGGGAAGAGGGCGGCCAGCCGGTCCCCTGCGGCGGTCGAGTGGCGGACGTCCCCGGGGCGGGGATCGGTGTGCTCGACGGCGATCGCCTGGCCGAGGAGCACCTCCAGCCTGGTGACCAGGTCGAGGAGGTCGGTCCTGGTGCCGAAGGCCAGGTTGACCGGGCCGGGTGCCGTCGTGGCCTCGTTCACCGCTCGGCCCAGGACATCGACCACGGTGCCGACGAAGGTGAAGTCGCGGCTCTGGCGGCCGTCACCGTGGATCTCGACCGGCCGGCCGGCCAGCGCGGCGTCGATGAACCGCGGCACGACCGCGGCGTAGGCGTGGTCGGCGGGCTGGAGCGGGCCGTACACGTTGAAGAAGCGCAGGGCCAGGACCGGGAGTGTGTAGGCCACCCCGTAGGCCAGGGTGTAGCCCTCAGTGGCCAACTTTGAGGCGGCATAGGGGCTGCGGGGGGCGACGGGCAGGTCCTCGTGCTTGGGTGAGACCGCGGTGTCGCCGTAGACCGACGAGGACGACGCCACGATCACAGGGAGGGCCCGCGATCGGGCTGCTTCCAGGACGTTCAGGGTCCCGGTGACGTTGGCCTCGTGGGCCGCGACCGGCTCGGCGATCGAGCGAGGCACCGAGGCCCGCGCCGCCAGGTGGACGATGCGGTCGACGTCGGCCGCCGCGGCCTCGACCACGGCGGGATCGACGACCGAGCTCTCGACCAGGTCGAGCGTCAGCCCGTCGAGGTTGCCGAGGCGGCCGGTGGAGAGGTCGTCGAGGACCCGGACGTCGTGGCCGTCGGCGAGCAGCGATCGGCACAGGTTGGCGCCGATGAACCCGGCCCCGCCGGTGACCAGGACCCGCACCGCTACCCGGCGGCCAGACCGGTCGCCGGCGCCCGATCCAACTGCTCGCCGATGCGCGTGATCTCCCCGCGGGTGCAGGTGCGCGGGGCGGGGTGGGAGGCGACGAAGCCGGCCGCACCGGTGACGAGGAAGCACATGGCGGTCTCAGTCTGGCAGCCGCTGGGGATGCCGAGTCTCTCCCGGCTCGCTTCGGTAGATTCAGGCGGCTCGTCCGGCCCCGAGGTCCTCTGCGCCGGCGCCTCGCACTTCGACGATGCCCCTCCTCCCGCCCGACCCCCCGGCCCGACCCCCGACCCGGGTGGATCACCTCGTGGTCGCGGGCGCGGCCGTGGCCGCCGCCATCGGGGCCGTCCTGGCCTCCGCCGAGCCCACCGGCTGGCGCCCGGCCGACATCGTGTGGTCCGCCGGATTCGCCGTGGTCGTCGTCCTGGCGGGGGCGAAGGCCCGACGTTGGACCTGGCTCACCGCCGCCGCCATCGGGGCCGCCGCCGCGCCCGACCTGGCCGTGGCCGCTCCCGCCCTACTCGGCCTGGTCATCACCCTGGTCAGCGTCGTGGCCGGACGTCGGACCCGGATCGTGGGGGCCGTGGTCCTCGCCCTCGCCCTGCAGAGCCTGTTGCGCCTGGATCTCGACGATCCCCACGGCCTGGCCTCCTTGGTGGCCGCCGCCGGCGTGCTCCCGGTGCTGGTGTCCGGCTACCGACACAGCGGCCAGGCGGTCCGGCGCACCGTGCAAGTGGGCGCCGCTGTCTGCGGCCTCACCGCCGTCGGCTTGGCCATGGCCCAGGCCTTCGTCGTGGTCGAGGCGCGTTCATCAGTGGCGGCCGGCATCGACGCCGCCCAGTCCGGGTTCGATGCCGCCCGCGACGGCGAGGCGGCCGCAGCCGTCGAACAGTTCGACGCCGCGTCCGATGCCTTCGCCGACGCCAACGACAGCCTGACCGCCCCCTGGGCGCTCGCCGCGCGGGCCGTGCCGCTGCTCGGCCAGCACGCCCGGGCGGTCGAGGAGGTCACGTCGGCCGGTGCCGACCTGGCCGACACGGCGTCGGCCGCGGCCAAAGACGCTCCGATCGAGGAGCTCCGGTTCACCGACGGCGCCCTCGACCTCGGACAGGTGGCCGAGTTCGAAGCGCCCCTGGCCGACGCCGAGGCCGCGCTGGCCGCCGCCGACAACACGGTGAGGACGGTGGACAGTGCCTGGCTCCTGCCCCCGCTGGCCGATCGGGTCGACGAGTTCGCGGCCGAGATCGACGAGGCTCGCCCCCAGGCGGAGATCGCCCAGGAGGGCGTGGCCCTGGCTCCGGGCCTATTCGGTGGCGATGGCCTGCGCCGCTACTTCCTGGCCTTCGTCACCCCCGCCGAGCAACGGGCGTTGGGGGGCTTCATGGGCAACTTCGGCGTGCTCACCGCCAACGACGGCGACCTCCACCTGGCCCGTTCCGACCGGATCGCCGGGCTCGAGCGCCCGCTGCGCGCCCGGGGCGCCACCGTCACCGCTCCTCCCGACTACGTGGCCCGCTACGGGCCGTTCGACGTGGGCGTCACGCCCGGGGACGTCACCCTGTCCCCCGACTTCCCGTCGGTGGCCACGGTCATCGGTCAGCTCTACACCGACTCGGGCGGGCAGGAGCTGGACGGCGTGATCCTGGTCGACCCCATCGCCCTCCAGGCTCTGCTCACCTTCACCGGGCCGATCACCGTCGAGGGCTACCCCACCCCCCTCACGGCCGACAATGCAGCCGACATCCTGCTCCGCGAGCAGTACATCACCTTCGATGACCGGAACGTGCGCAAGGACTTCCTCGAGGAGGCCAGTCGCCGCACGTTCGAGGCCCTGACCTCCGGCGACCTCCCCGGTCCCCGGCGGGTGACCGACGTGCTCGGTCCGATGGTCGATCAGGGGCGCCTCCTGGTCCACAGCTTCCACCCCGATGAGCAGGCGTTCTTCGACCTGCTGGGCCTCGACGGGAGGTTCCCCCACGACGACGGCGGCGATGTCCTCGCCATCACCACCCAGAACAGCGTCCACAACAAGGGGGACTCGTTCCTGACCCGCCAGGTCGGCTACGAGGCCACGGTCGACCCCGACACCGGGACGGTCGAGGCCACGGCCACGGTGACGCTGGTGAACGAGGCTCCTGCGGGGGGGTTGCCCGACGTGTTCATCGGTGTGCACGATGCCGTCGGCCCTGAGCCTGACCTGCCTCCGGGAACCAACGTCATGTACCTCTCGCTGTACACCCCGCACCGCTTGTCCGGGGCCTCGGTCGACGGCGCGCCCCTCGACGTCCAGGCTGAACAGGAGTTCGGCCTGAACGTCTACGCGCAGTTCGTCACGGTGCCGCCCGGGGCCACGGTGACGCTCACCTTCGAGCTGGAAGGCGGGATCGACCTCACCGACGGTTACCGGCTGGCCGTCGCCGGCCAGGCGACGATCAACCCCGATGAGGTGACGGTGGACGTGGGCCTCGAGGACGGCTGGCGGTTCGACGCTGTCGCCGGCGCCGGCTTCACCGAGCACGGCGACCACGTCACCGGCAGCTGGACCGACAGCGAGGACCACCTCCTCCTCGCCGGGATCACCGACGACTGACTCACGGCAGGCCCCGATGACCACACCTCCCCCGAGTGCCAGCGATCCGGCCGACCAGGCCATGCACGAGCAGCGTGACGAGCGGGCCCGCCAGCTCCTCGACCACCTCGGACGACCGGTGCGCCGGGCCCTCGACATCGGGTGCGGCCGGGGTGAGGCCCTGACCGCCCTGGCCCTGCGGGGCGTCGGCGTCGACCTCGGGATCCTCCGCCTCCGCCTCGCCCCCGGTCCGGTGGCTCAGGCCGACGGCGCCCGCCTGCCCTTCCCCGCGGCCTCCTTCGACCTCGTGGTGGCCATGGACGTGTTCAGCTCGGTCCCCGCCGAAGCCCACCGCCGGGTCATGGCCGCGGAGATCGTCCGCACGCTCACCCCCGACGGCGCCGTCCTCTGGTACGACCAGCGTTGGCCCAGCCCGGCCAATCGGGCCACCCGTCCCGTCAGCCGCCACGATCTCGCCGGCCTCTTCCCGGGCGCCCACAGCGAGCTGGAGACGATCACGGTGGCCCCCGCCCTGGCTCGGGCGCTCCCGCGGCAGTACCAGCGGCTCCATCACCTCAGCCCCCTGAGGAGCCACCTCATCGGCCTCATCCGGCCCGCGGGCTGAGCGGCCGCGACGCCGGATCAGGCGTCGGCGAAGAAGACCGTCTTCTGCTCGGTGTAGGCCGCCATGGCGGCCAGTCCGCTCTCCCGGCCCAGGCCACTCTGCTTGTAGCCCCCGAACGGGGCCTCCTGGTGCACGGAGGAGTTGGAGTTGACCGACAGGACACCGGTCCGGACCGCCTTGGCCATCCGGATGGACCGACCCAGGTCACGGGTCCACAGGGAGCCCGACAGGCCGTAGATCGAGTCGTTGGCCAACGCCACGGCGTCGGCCTCGGTGGCGAACGGGATGACCGTGGCCACGGGGCCGAAGATCTCCTCGCGGGCCACCCGCATGTCGTTGTCCACCCCGGCCAGGACGGCGGGCGTGAGGTAGCTGCCGGCCGCGAGGTCATCGCCCTCCGGGGTCCCACCACCGGTGACCAGCTCGGCCCCCTCGTCCTGGCCCAGGGCGACATAGTCGGCCACGGAATCCCGCTGACGAGTCGAGATCAGCGGTCCCATCTGCGTGCCGTCCGCGGTCGGGGCGCCGACCCGGACGGCCTCGGTGTGACGGGCGAAGGCGGCCACGAAGTCGTCGTAGACCGGACGCTCGACCAGCACCCGGGCCCGGGCACAGCAATCCTGGCCGGCGTTGTCGAAGACGGCCATGGGCAGCTCCTCGGCCGCCCGGTCGAGGTCGGCGTCGGCGAACACGATGCAGGGCGACTTCCCGCCGAGCTCGAGGGCGACCCGGGCGATGTTGGGCGCCGACTGCTGGAGGATCCGGGTCCCGGTGGTCGTCTCGCCCGTGAAGCTGATCTTGTGGACCCGCGGGTCACCGACCAGGACGTCACCCACGCTGGCCCCCGGGCCGGGGAGCACGGACACCGCGTCAGCCGGGACCCCGGCGTCGACCAGGACCTGGCCGAGCAGGAGGGCCGACAGAGGCGTGTAGCTCGCGGGCTTGAGCACGATGGTGTTGCCACAGGCCAGGGCCGGCGCCACCTTCCACCCGGCGATCATCAGGGGGAAGTTCCACGGCACGATCAGGGCACAGACGCCGATGGGCTCCTTCAGGACCACGGCCAACCCGGGCTTCGCCACCGGCGGCACGTCGCCGTGGACCTTGTTGGCCGCCCCGCCGTAGTACTCGAAGGTGGAGGCCGTGGCCTCGACCTCCCACTGCGCGCTGGCCACCGGCTTGCCCGCGTTGGCCACGTCGCAGGCGACGAACTGGTCGGCCCGCTCCCGCAGCAGGGCCGCGGCCCGCAACAGGACCCGACCCCGTTCCACCGCCGCCATGCGGGGCCAGGCCCCTTCGGTGAACGCCCGGGTCGCACAGGTCAGCGCGGCATCGACGTCGACCGGCCCGGCCTTGGCCACCGACGCGATCACCGACCCGTCATGGGGGTTGGCCACAGCGAAGGTCTCGCCCTCGGCCGCGGGGCGGGGCACCCCACCGATCAACAGGTCACGGTGTTCGGCCATGGGGCCATCGTAGGGAGCGCACGGATCCGGGGACCGTGCCATGCTCACCGACCATGGCCGCTTCACCGCTGGAACGCAGCGCTCTCGAGGAGCAGATCCGCTCGGGCGACATCGACACCGTGCTCGTCGTCTTCCCCGACCTCCAGGGACGCCTCATGGGGAAACGGGTGACCGGGCACTACTTCCTCGACCACGTGATCGACGGCTCGGTCGAGGCCTGCAACTACCTGTTGACGGTCGATGTCGACATGAACGTCCTCCCGGGCTACGAGTACGCCACCTGGGAGAAGGGCTACGGCGACTTCAGCTGCCGACCCGACCTGGCCACCCTGCGCCGCATCCCGTGGCTGGAGGCCACCGCCCTCGTCGTCTGCGACCTTTTCGAGGAGGAGACGGGTGAGCCCGTCGAGGTCGCCCCCCGCACCATCCTGCGCCGCCAGCTGGAGAAGGCGGCCGCCCTGGGCTACACGATCAAGTGCGGGACCGAGCTGGAGTTCATCCTCTTCCGCCAGACCTACGAGGAGGCCGCCGAAGCCGGTTACCGGAACCTCACCCCGCAGAACGACTACATCCTCGACTACCACATCCTCCAGACCACCAAGGACGAGTACCTGATCCGCCAGATCCGCAACGGGATGGACGGCGCCGGGGTGCCGGTCGAGTTCTCCAAGGGCGAGGCCGAGCACGGCCAGCACGAGATCAACCTGTACTACGCCGAAGCGCTGGAGATGGCCGACCGCCACACCATCTACAAGAACGGCGTGAAGGAGATCGCCGCCCTCAACGGCCAGGCCATCACC
Organism: uncultured Microthrixaceae bacterium; assembly: GCA_963725155.1. GTDB lineage: Bacteria > Actinomycetota > Acidimicrobiia > Acidimicrobiales > DATDAH01 > DATDAH01. The sequence goes on along the minus strand of CAVRXU010000006.1, from coordinate 75,945 downwards.
TTCATGGCCAAGTACGCCTTCGACAAGGTCGGCTCCAGCTGTCACATCCATTCGAGCGTGTGGGACGCCGACGGCGAGACGTCGTTGATGTGGGACGAGGGCGGGCCCCACCACATGAGCGAGGTGTTCCGGGGCTGGCTGGGCGGCCAGATGGCCGCCACCCGCGAGCTGGCCTGGTGCTACGCCCCGTTCGTGAACTCCTACAAGCGCTACCAGCCCGACTCCTGGGCCCCCACGGCCATCGGATGGGGCAAGGACAACCGCACCCTGGGCCTGCGGGTCGTCAGCCACGGCGAGGGGTACCGGGTCGAGTCCCGCATCCCCGGGGCCGACGCCAACCCCTACCTCGCCCTGGCGGCCAAGATCGCCGCCGGTCTGCACGGGATCGAGAACGGCCTCGACCCGGGCGACCCCTACGAGGGCAACGGCTACGAGGCGGAGGACCTGTTGCGGGTGCCCCACACGCTGGTCGACGCCATCGAGCTGCTGGAGGGGTCCACCGTGGCCCAGGAGGCCTTCGGCGAGGTCGTCCACCGGCACCTGGTCAACACGGCCGTGCAGGAGTGGAACGAGTTCAACAAGTACGTCACGGACTGGGAGGTCCGTCGGGGCTTCGAACGGCTCTGAGCGTCAGGTCCGCATGAACACGTGGACGACCCAGACCCGGCCGCCGGAACGGGTCACGCCCGTACCCACGTAGTTGTAGGGCCCGAGCAGGTTGGCCCGGTGACCACTCGAGCCGAGGAACGCCTGGTGCATCGCGGTGAGGTTCTGGTTGTAGCCGACGTTCTCGGCGAGGGCCTCCCAGCCCGCGGGGACCCCGGAGGTGAGGTTCGAGTGCTCCAGGTGCCCGATCTGGGCCAGGTGCGCGGACCAGGCCTGGGCCTTCGACGCCAGCGTCGCGTTCATGGCGAGCCCCGCCAGGTGGTTCTGCGCCCGTGACGCATTGATCTGACTGAGCACGGTGAGCTGGTCGTCGCTGTAGAGCGGTCGGACCACCGACGCCCGGGTGACGTCGACGGTGGCGTCGGCCATCGACCGGGAGCGGAGCCGCGCCGAGAAGGCCGTGCCCCTGGGCACCGCGTGCCGGGTGCTCACCTCGACCGTGATGGTCCGATGGGCGCCGGGGGCGAGGTTGTTGATCTGGTAGCGACCGTCCTTGACGGCATCGCTGACGTCCAGCGCGCCGACCTTGTAGCGGACGGAGAAGCGGGCCGTGTGCAGGGAGCCCGACACCCGGTAGTCGGCGGCGGCGGCACCGTCGTTCTCCACGTGGATGTAGAAGATCCCGCGGCCGGTCGCCCCGATCCGACGCTCTCGGGCCTGACCGGCGCCGGTCGTGTTGTAGATGCCGTTCCCGGCCCAGGAGGCCTGGCCGACCATGCGAATCATGGCGTCGGCGCGGGAACCCGCGCCTGCGGCCGCGGGAGGCGCCCCCGGCGACGCCGCGAGGCCCATCACGACGGCGATCAGGGCCACGACGATCCGGAAATGACGCATCACCTCCCTCTGTCGGCTCGCGCCGGCGAGACTTGAGGAGATCACGTCGAACGCCGCCGGAGCATCCAGCCCCCCAGGTTGGCGATGAGCGCCCCCAGGACGGCGGTGATCACCAAGGCCAACCAGAGGGGCATGGTGAGCTCGATCATGAGCCAGTTGAACTGCACGTCCTCGGTGTTCTGGAAGACGAAGGCGAGCAGGGCCACGACCAGCACGACCAGGGCCACGATGGCGCCGGAGCCGATCGGGCCCTTCCGATCTCCGTCAGCCATATTGCAGTTCTCCGTCAGCCATATTGCAATCCTATGTCGAAACTCCCGTACGGTCGGGAAATGGACGTCGTCGTCACGGGCAGCAGCGGGCTCATCGGGACCGGGCTGGTGGCCGGACTCGAGGCCGACGGGCACGGAGTGCGGCGTCTGGTCCGCCGTCCGGCCCGGGGCTCCGACGAGGTCCAATGGGATCCGGCGGCGGGCAACGATCGACCGGAAAGGGCTGGAGGGAGCCGACGGTGTCGTCCACCTGGCCGGCCCCGGCATCGGCGACAAGCGCTGGTCCGAGGCCCGCAAGCGCGACCTGCGTGAGGCCCGCGTGGTGGGCACCACCCTGCTGGCCGAGACCCTCGCCGACCTCGACGCCAAGCCCCCCGTCCTCGTGTCCGGCTCGGCCATCGGCTACTACGGCGACCGGGGCGACGAGAAGCTCACCGAGGAGAGCAAGGCGGGGGACGACTTCCTGGCCGACCTCTGCCGGGACTGGGAGGGCGCCGCCGCGCCGGCGGCGGCAGCCGGCATCCGCGTCGCCACCATCCGCACGGGCATCGTGCTCGCGCCCGGCGGCGGGGCACTGGCGAAGCTCTTACCGCTGTTCAAGCTGGGCCTCGGCGGGCGCCTCGGTTCGGGGCGCCAGTACTGGAGCTGGATCACCATCGACGACGAGGTCAGGGCCATCCGCCACCTCCTCGAGCACGACGTGTCCGGACCGGTGAACCTGACCGCCCCGGCGCCGGCCACGAACCAGGAGATCACCTCGACCCTGGGTGAGGTCCTGAACCGGCCGACGCTGTTCCCCGTCCCCCGGTTCGGCCCCAAGATCATCCTCGGGGGGGAGGCCACCGAGACGTTCCTGTACGCCTCCCAGCGGGTGTTCCCGAAGGTCCTCGAGGCCAGTGGGTTCACGTTCACCCACCCCGACCTCGAGTCAGGACTCCGGGCCGTCCTGGGCAAGTAGGTTCACCCCCACATGAGCGACACCAAACAGGTCTCCGTCAGCCGCGTCATCGACGCCCCCGCCGAGGCGATCTTTGCCGTCGTGGCCGACGCCCGGCGCCATGCCGACTTCGACGGCTCCGGCTCGCTCAAAGGGGCAACCGGGGACCCGGAGCCGCTCGTCCTCGGTTCCCGCTTCGGCATGAACATGCGCATCGGCGTGCCGTACCGGATCCAGAACGAGGTGGTGGAGTACGAGGAGAACCGCCTGATCGCCTGGCAGCACTTCGGCAAGCACCGCTGGCGCTACGAGTTCGAGCCGGTCGAGGGCGGGACCAAGGTGACCGAGACCTTCGACTGGTCGACGTCCCGTTCCCCACGGGTGATCGAGTTCATGGGCTACCCGAAGAAGCACCCGGACACCATGGCCAAGACGCTGGAGCGCCTGGAGGCCGTTGTCGCCGGTGAGTGAGGGCGTTCACGGTGCTGAGAGCCGAGGCCGGCTGGTGGCCGCCTTCGACTTCGACGGCACGATCACCCACCGGGACACGTTGGTCCCGTTCCTGCGCCGGTTGCGGGGCCTGCCCCGCTTCACGGGGGGATTCATCCAGGCCCTGCCGGCAGCCTTGACCGGGTCCGATCGACGGGAGGCCTACAAGGCCGCGGTGTTCCAGCAGCTCCTCACCGGCGTGCCCGCCGAGGACCTGGCGGCCGCGGCCGTCGACTACGGGCGGGAGCTGCCGGCCCAGTTCCGCCCGGACATGGTGGAGCGCATCCGCTGGCACCAGGAGGCGGGCCACGAGGTGGTGATCGTCTCCGCGTCGCTGCGGGCCTACCTCGACCCGGTGGTCGAGCACCTCGGCCTCGACGGCGTCTGCGCCGTCGAGTTGGAGGTGGCCGACGACGGCCGCCTGACCGGGCGCATGGTCGGGCCCAACTGCCGAGGGCCGGAGAAGGTCGTCCGTCTCACCGACTGGCTCGGGGGCGACACGCCGGAGCGCTTGTGGGCCTACGGCAACTCCTCGGGCGACCAGGACCTGCTGGCCGTCGCCGACGAGCCCGTGTGGGTCGGCCGCCGGCGGTGAGCGCTACTTGGGGGGCATCCGGATCCCGCCGTCGATGCGAATGGTCTCGGCGTTGAGGTAGCTGTTGCGGAAGATCTCGGCGGCGAGCGAGGCCACTTCCTCGGGCCGGCCCATGCGCTTGGGGAAGAGCACGCCGGCCCCCAAACCCGCCTTCGTGTCCTCGGAGGCGAACGCGAACATCGGCGTGTCGATCGTGCCCGGGGCGATGGTGCAGACCCGGATGCCGACGGCGGCCAGGTCCCGGGCGATGGGCAGGGTCATGCCCACGATCCCTCCCTTGGCGGCCGAGTAGCTGGACTGGCCGGTCTGGCCGTCGAAGGCCGCGACCGAGGCGATGTTGACGATGGCCCCCCGCTCGCCGTCCTCCCCCACCGGGTCGTTCTGGCTCATGGCCGACGCCGCGAGGCGGATGACGTTGAACGTACCGATCACGTTGACCTGGACGACCTTCTCGAAGACGGCCAGGTCGTGGGGCTCGCCACCCTTGCCGACCGTGCGCTGGGCCCAGCCGATGCCGGCGCAGTTGGCCACCATGCGCAGGTCCCCGTCGGCATTCGCCGTGGCCACCGCGGCCTCGACCTGCTCGGTGTCGGTGACGTCGGCGTGGGCGTACTGGCCGCCGACCTCGGCCGCCATCGCCTCGCCCTTCTCGTCCTGGAGATCGACGACGGTGACCTTGGCCCCGAGCTCGGCCAGCAGGCGGGAGGTGGCCCCACCCAGGCCAGAGGCGCCGCCGGTGACCAGTGCTGATGCTCCGCTGATGTCCATGCCCAGCGACGTTAGTGACCACCCTCCCCCCGCCCCCTCCGTTCTGTGTACTGGTGTTCGTGACAGCTCACGAACACCAGTACACAGAACGGGCCATTTCGGATAGTTGTCACAGGCTGCCGGGAGGCTGGGGCCATGCACTGGGAAGACCGGTTCCGGCAGAAGGCATCGCACCAGGAGGGCCTTGTCGCCCGTTTCCAGCTCCCGGGGATGGGGTGCACGATCGACGACTGGTGGACCGCGCGGCGCAGTTGCCGATGGACCGTGCGCAGCAACCGGCTCATCGCCCTCAAGGGATCCCCCGAATCGGACGCGCAGCGAGTGATGGCGGGCGTCCTGGACACCAGCCCCGGCTCGGCGCTCCATGGACCGTCGACGCTGGCTTGGTTGGGGCTGTCAGGATTCGACCTTCGCACCATCCATGTAAGTCGACCCAACGGCCTGACCGGATCGCCGTCGTCGCTCGCCGTGATCCATCGACTTCGAGCACTCCGCGCCCACGACATCATCGTGGTCCGGGGGGTTGTGACCGAGACGGCGCTAAGAGCGATCTGGTGTGAGGCGGCGCGCTACTCATCGCCGGACCGCCTCGACTACGGGGCGGAGAAGATCGGACGTCTGCTCGACAACGCCCACAAGCTCGACCTCGTCACCTGGGGTGGCCTCGCCGAGATGGTGGACGACATCCGCCAGCGGGGACGAGCGGGCACGACGATCATGAGGGCCCTGGCCGAGGCTCGTCCACCCGGGTCGAGCCCGACCGAGAGCCGCCAGGAAGACCGATTCGAGAAAATCCTGGCCGATGCCGGCGCCGAACAGTTCGTGCGTCAACGAGTGCTCGGCGGACACGAGCCCATCGGTCGCAGCGATCACCGGGATCCCCGCCTCCCGCTGGCCGTCGAGATCAACAGCGAGCTCCACCACACGACGCCGTCCGACCGGGCTGCCGATGAGCGCCGCTACGAGGCCCTCAACCTCGCCGATTTCACCGTCGGAGTTGTCTGGGAGAGCGACCTCTGGCGCCAACCCCATGAGGTCGTGCGGACCGTGGCCGCCGCTCGGCGAATCGCCCGAGCCGGCGAACGCGTCGTGGTCCATTCGCCCGGCTGCCCCTGGCCGAACCTGCTCCCCGCCCACCGTCGCGCCTGACCCACGCCACGGTTCCGTGTACTGCGGCTCGTGGCTCCACACGAATACGAGTACACAGAACGAGCTGCTCATCATTCCGTGAACTGGTAATCGTGGCCCCGCACGAATACGAGCACACAGAACGGTTGGGGGCGGTTATTCGGCGAGGGTGGGGGGTGGGCCGTGGGCGCCGCCGCCGGGGGTGCGGAGGCGGAGGACGTCGCCGGGGCGCAGGTCGAGGCTGACCTTGTCGCCGAGACGCTCGGCCCGGCTCTCGTCGCCGCCGCGCAGCAGCCAGTTCTCGCCGAGGGCCCCCGGCCCCCCGCCGTCCAGGCCCCACGGGGGGAACACCCGACGTTCGGTGATGAGCGACAGCGTGGCCCGCTCGAGCACCTCGAGGTCCCGCTCGATGCCCTCGCCACCCTGCCAGAGCCCCCGCCCGCCGCTGCCCTGCCGCAGCCGGAGCCGGCGCACCCGCAGCGGGAACGAGCGCTCGAGGGCCTCGATGGGCGTGTTGCGGGTGTTGGTCATGCCCGTGTGGACGCCGTTCATCCCGTCCCGGTCCGGACGGGCGCCCTGCCCGCCGGCGACGGTCTCGTAGTAGACCCAGCCGTCGCCGCCGATGAGGACGTTGTTCATCGTCCCCTGCGACGCCGCCGCCACCCGGTCGGGCACCACCTGGGCCAACGCCCCCAGGCAGACGTCGGCGATGCGCTGGCTGACCTCGACGTTGCCCGCCCCGACGGCGACCGGCGGCTGCGCGGCCACGATCGTCCCCTCCGGGGCGATCACGGTGACCGGCCGCATCGAGCCGCCCACGCCCTCGAGGTCGGGCACGACGGCCGACCGCAGGGCGAAGGCGACCGCACTCAGCGTGACGGCCTCCACCGCGTTCATGTTCCCCCAGCGCTGGTCGTCGGTCCCGGTGAAGTCGAAGGTGATCTCGTCGCCGTCGATGGTCACGCAGACGCAGATCGTGGCCGCGGCCTGCTGGTTGGGACGGGGCCCGGTGGAGTCGAGCACGTCGGTGAAGTCCCACCGCCCGTCGGGCAGGTCGGCCAGCGCGGCCCGCATCCGGCGCTCGCCGTAGGCCGCGACCTGGTCCAGGGGTCGCCCGGCCTCCGCGGCCAGCCGGGTCAGGCCGACGACGTTGGCCCCCCACTGGGCGTCGAGGTCGCCCCGCCGCTCGTCGGGGGTGCGCGAGCTGGCCACGATCACCTCCCGCATGTCGGCGGTGAGGCGGACCGGCGGCAGCCGCAGCCCCTCCTGCTGGATCTCGGTGGCCTCGGGCGGGATCGACCCCGGCAAGGCCCCGCCCAGGTCGGCGTGATGGGCCCGGTTGGCCACCCACCCGACGATCTCGCCGTCGACATGACAAGGGGCGACCACGGTGACGTCGTTGAGATGGGTGCCGCCGGCGAAGGGGTCGTTGAGCACGATCTGCTCGCCCGGCTCGATCTCCTCGCCGAACGCCCCGATGGCCGCGGCGACCGCCGCCGGCATCGACCCCAGGTGGACCGGGATGTGCTCGGCCTGGACGAGCAGCTCGCCGCCGGCATCGAACAGGGCCGCCGAACAGTCGGCCCGCTCCTTGATGTTGGGGCTGAACGCGGCCCGCCGGAGCACCGCCCCCATCTCCTCGGCGATGCCCGTCAGGCGGGAGATCAGGACCTGCAGCGCCGCCGGTCCCAGCGTCGCGTCGTCGCCATCGTCCTCGCCATCGCCGCCGACGAGATCGAGCGGCGCCCCGTTCTCGACATCGAGCTCGTCGTCCGTCTCGTCACCGACCTCCGCGTCACGGTCGTCGCCGCCAGCATCAGCCGGGACAATCCCGCCAGCCTCTTCGGGACCCGCCGTCGAATCGTCGTCCCCACCGTCGGCGTCGACGACGTCTCCGAGGGGTTCGACCTCGACCGCCCCCTCCGCTGAGACGCTCGACGGCGTCGGTGTCGCCGGGGTCACCCGGATCGGGCGCCGCCTCGTCGTCGGGGATAGGGGTGTCGGTCATGGGTCGACCCGGGTCAGCACGAGGGTGCCCGCAGGGCCGGGCTCGCCCTTCCAGCCCGTCGGGACCCAGATGGTGGTGTCGTCCTCGACGACGACGGCCGGACCCGTCATGGGCGGGCGCTTGCGGGCCTTGAGCTTGGTGGGGTCGGTCGGCGACGCCCGACGGGCGGTGGCCCGTAGGGCGACGACCTCGACGGGGTGCCCGGGCCGGTCGTAGCCGTTGTGGCGTCGGTGGCGCTCGGGGAAGTCGGCCAAGGCGTCGACCCGCAGCTCGTGGCTCTGACCCTCGTACCGGGCGTCGAGCGCCAGCACCAGCTCGACGTCCTCGGCCCCGCCGCCCGCGTCGGCGACCAGCGCGACCACGGCCTCCCGCCCCAACTCGGCCAGCGCCCCGGCCAGGCCGTCGTGGTCGGCCGGCGTGGGCCAGGTCCGCACCCGGTCGTGCTGAACCGGCGCGGCGAGGATGCCCACCGCGGACAGCACGCCGGCGCGGGCTGGGATCACCACAGCAGCCAGCCCCAGGCGATCCGCCAGGCTGCAGGCGTGCAGCGGCCCCGCGCCGCCGAAGGCCACCAGGGCCAGGCCCGTCGGGTCGACCCCCCGCTCGACCGACACCCGGCGCACGGCCCGCTCCATCATGGCGTCGACCACCTCGAGGACACCCTCAGCCGCCTCGTCCGCGGTCCCGAGGCCCAGCTTCTCGAGGGCGACCTCTGCGGCGTCCTGGTCCAGCTCGCCCAGCGCCTCGAAGCCCACGCTGGCCGGGATGCGCCCGGCCACGAGGTTGGCGTCGGTCACCGTCGCCTCGGTGCCCCCGAGCCCGTAGCACGCAGGTCCCGGGGCTGCCCCGGCCGACCGGGGGCCGACGGTCAGTGCCCCGCCCGCGTCGACGACGGCGATCGACCCCCCGCCCGCCCCGATCGTGTGGACATCGACCGACGGCAGACGGATCGGGTAGCCCGCCACCTCCCGCTCCGCGGCGGGCTGGGGCTCGCCGTCGAGGACCAGGGCCACGTCGGTGCTGGTCCCGCCCATGTCGAAGGTGACGGCATCGGGGTACCCCGCGGCGACGGCGTACGCGGCGGCGGCGCGGACCCCGCCGGCGGGCCCGGACAGCAGGAGGCTGGCCGGCGTCCGGGCGGCGGCGGCCACCGGCGACAGCCCGCCCGCCGAGGTCATGATCAGCACGCGGGCGGCCAAGGGAGCCAGCGCCTCCAGGTAGTCCCGGCACACGGGCCCGAGCCCGGCGTTGACCACCGTGGTCACCGTGCGCTCGTACTCCCGGAACTCGGGCGAGACCTCGTAGGAAGCCGACACCTCGTGGCCTGCGGCCCGCAAGGCGGCGGCCACCTCGGTTTCGTGGGCCGCATTCAGGTCGGCATGCAGGAGGCAGACGGCGACGGCGGCGGACCCCGACGGGACCTCGGGGATCTCACCGACCGGCTCCAGCTCCTGTCCGTCAGCCGCGAGCCGGCCCGCCACCTCCAGGCGCCAGGACCGCTCCACCAGGGGCGTCGGTCGGTCGGCCCACTGGTCATAGAGCCGGGGCCGGTCCTGGCGGGCGATCTCGATGACGTCGGCGAAGCCCTCGGTGCTGATCAGCACGGTCGGGGCCAGCTCCCCTTCGAGCAGGGCGTTGGTGGCCACGGTGGTGCCGTGGGTCAGCAGGTCGACCCGACGCACCCGCAGGGCGGCGATCCCGGCCCGGACGGCCTCGGTGGGGTCCTCCGGGGTCGACAGCACCTTCGCCACCCGCCCCCGCTCATCGACCAGGTCGGTGAAGGTGCCTCCGGTGTCCGACCCGATCCGCATCGCTGCGGAATGTACCCGTCGTCAAGCATCGGTCCCGGCGGCCGATAGGTCCCCATGACGACCACCGGAAGGCGGGGCCGCCTGTTCACTCGCGGGCACGATGACCTCGACGACCGCGGTGCCGACCTCAGCGACGACGAGCACGCGTGGTGGGCGGCCCGCGAGGGCGTGGCGGGCGTGCCCCACGGAAACAACCCCCCACCGGTCGAGGACCAGCCCGAACCCGAGTCCGAGTACGCCCAGACCTGGACGACCGAATCGCTCTTCGAGCGGCGGGCCCGGCAGCGACCGCCGCGAGCCACGCCCCCACCCGCCGACAAGTCCGCGCCCGGCCAGGGCGGGATGGACCTGGATTCGGCCCACCTCGTCCTGCAGATCAGCATCGGCGTCGACTGGGAGGAGATCACCTCCGCCCACCGACGCCTGGCCAAGCTCTACCACCCGGACCGGCTGGTCACGTACTCCGTGGACGCCCAAGCCATGGGCCGGGAGCGCATGGCCCAGATCAACGCCGCCCACGCCACGCTGCGCGCCCTGCACTTCAAGCGTTAGGCCAGCTCACCGGGGTCGATGATCCAGACCTCGTCGCCGACCTGCTGTTCGAGGGCCCGCACCGCCTTGCCCAGGAGGGCGTCGGCGCCGTCCCAGACCACGATGGCGGCGTCGGCCGAGCGGACGATCCAGGCGTCCCGCTGGGCCATGGCCCGCCGGACGTCGCCCGGCGAACGCACGGGCTTCTTCTGCAGGAGCACCACCTCTCGAGCCTCGGCCCGCAGTCGGCGATACGACGCCCGGGCGGCGGACGGCCACTTGCTGTCGGGCTCGGGGAAGGGCTGCACCACGACAAAGGGGATGCCGTGGTCGAGGGCCGCCTCGGCCGCCAGCTGCTCGGCCCCGAGCTGCAACCCGGTGAGCAGGACCAGGTCGTCGTCGAGCTGAGCTTGGGCCGCGAGCACGTCCCCCAGCCGGCGCTGCACCGCCGCCTGCAGGAGGTTGGGGTCATAGCCCCCCAGCTCCGGAGGTCGATGCCCGAGGACGGCCACGAGGTGGCCCGCCGGTCGGTTCGCCGGGCCCGCGGTGGCGGGCGCCGGGGACGACTCGGCCACCACCGGTCCGGCAGGTGCCGTCCCCACCGCGTCGGCCGGTCCCAGGAAGTCGGGCGGACGGTCCCCCGACCGCCCCCCCTGGGTCGTCGCCGCCTCCACCGCCAACCGGTCGGCCACGTCGTTCCATTGGTCGCCGCTGTGGCCCTTGACCCAGGTCCAGGTCACGTTGCCCCGCTCGAGCACGTGGTCGATCAGCGGACGCCAGAGGTCCTGGTTGGCCACGTCCTCCTTCTTGGCGTTCTTCCACCCCTTGGCCTTCCAGCCCACGTACCACTTCTTGGTGAAGCAGTGGACGACGTAGGTGGAGTCGCTGACCACGGTGACGGGGCCGTCGATGGCGTAGAGGGCCTCGGTGGCGGCCTCGATCTCCATGCGCTGGTTGGTGGTGTGGGGATCGGCCCCGCTGGCGAAGGCCCCACCCGGAACGACCCAGGCCCAGCCCCCGGGACCGGGATTCCCCAAGCAGGCCCCATCCGTGTAGACGATCGTCGTCATTCGGGGCATGGTGACAGATGTGACCTTCATCGACGGCTTCGTGCACCAGTTGCCCGACACCGATCCGCAGGAGACTCAGGAGTGGCTGGACTCCCTGGATGCGGTCGTGAGCGCCCAGGGTGAGGCCCGGGCCCGCTTCCTGCTCTCCAAGGTCCTCGAGCGCTCCCGGCAGCTCGGCGTCGGCACGCCGGCGTCGGTGTCCACCCCCTACATCAACACCATCCCGGCCGAACAGGAGCCCTGGTTCCCCGGCGACGAGCACATCGAGCGCCGCATCCGGGCCTTCATCCGCTGGAACGCCGCCGTCATGGTCATCCGGGCCAACAAGAAGGCCGACGGCATCGGCGGCCACCTGTCCACCTTCGCCTCCTCCGCCGCCCAGTACGAGGTCGGCTTCAACCACTTCTTCCGGGGCAAGGCCGACGGCCTGCCCGGCGACGCCGTCTACTTCCAGGGCCACGCCGCCCCCGGCGTCTACGCCCGGGCCTATCTCGAGGGCCGCCTGACCGAGGACCAGCTCGACCACTTCCGCATGGAGGTCGGGGGCGAGGGCCTCTCCAGCTACCCCCATCCCCGGCTCATGCCGGACTTCTGGGAGTACCCCACGGTCTCCATGGGCCTCGGGCCCCTCAACTCGATCTACCACGCCCGGTTCCTGCGCTACCTCCACAACCGCGAGGTCGACGACACCAGCGGCTCCCGGGTCTGGTGCTTCGTGGGCGACGGCGAGGTCGACGAGCCCGAGACGCTGGGCTCCATCTCCCTGGCCGCCCGCGAGGGCCTCGACAACCTGACGTGGGTCGTCAACTGCAACCTGCAGCGCCTCGACGGCCCCGTCCGCGGCAACGGGAAGATCATCCAGGAGCTGGAGGCCATCTTCCGGGGCGCGGGCTGGAACGTGATCAAGGTCGTCTGGGGCGGTCGGTGGGACGAGCTGCTGGCCCGCGACGTCGACGGCGTCCTGGTCAACAAGATGAACGAGACCGTCGACGGCCAGTACCAGCGCTACGCCGTGGAGGACGGGGCCTACGCCCGGGAGCACTTCTTCGGCCCCGACCCTCGCCTGCGGGAGCTGGCCGCGGACCTGTCCGACGACGAGATCCGCAACCTGCCCCGAGGCGGCCACGACTACCGCAAGCTCTACGCCGCCTACAAGACGGCCACGGAGCAGACCGGCGCCCCGACGGCGATCCTGGCCAAGACGGTGAAGGGCTGGACGCTGGGCCCCGGCTTCGAGGGCCGCAACGCCACCCACCAGATCAAGAAGATGACCGTGGCCGAGCTGAAGACGCTGCGGGACCGCCTCCACCTCCACGACGAGATCCCCGAGGACGCCCTCGACGCCGACGCCCCGCCCTACTTCCGGCCGGCTGAGGACTCCGTCGAGTACCGCTACATGATGGACCGGCGCAAGGCCCTGGACGGCGAGATGCCCAGCCGGCTCGTCCGGGAACGGCGCCCGCTGCAGCTCCCCAGCGACAAGCCCTTCGACGAGTTCGCCGACGGCTCCGGCAAGCAGCAGGCCTCCACCACCATGGCGTTCACCCGCCTGCTGCGGAACCTGTGCCGGGACAAGAAGTTCGGCCCCCGGGTCGTGCCCATCGTCCCCGACGAGGCCCGGACCTTCGGCATGGACTCCTTGTTCCGGGAGTTCGAGATCTACGCCCCCTTCGGCCAGCGCTACGAGCCGGTCGACCACGCCCTCCTCCTCTCCTACACCGAGGACAAGGACGGCCAGATCCTGGAGGAGGGCATCACCGAGGCCGGCGGCCTGGCCAGCTGGACGGCGGCGGCCACGTCCTACGCCAACCGGGGCACGCCGATGCTGCCCTTCTTCATCTTCTATTCGATGTTCGGCTTCCAGCGGGTCGGCGACCTCATCTGGGCCGCGGCCGACGCCCGGGCCCGGGGCTTCCTGCTCGGCGCCACCGCGGGGCGGACCACGCTGCTGGGCGAGGGGCTCCAGCACCAGGACGGCCACAGCCTGGTCCTGGCGTCGACGGTGCCGCCCTGTGAGGCCTACGACCCGGCGTTCGCCTACGAGCTGGCCGCCATCATCCAGGACGGCATCGGCCGGATGTACCCGGACGGCGACGCCACCAAGGGCGAGGACGTCTTCTACTACGTGACCGTCTACAACGAGAACTACGCCATGCCCCCGAAGCCCGACGGGGTCGACGAGGGCATCCTGGAGGGCCTCTACCGCTTCGCCCCCGCGCCCGATGGCACCGAGCACCCCGCCACCGTGCTGTTCTCCGGCTCGGCCCAGGGCGCGGCCCGCGAGGCGCAGACCGAGCTGGCCGAGCACTTCGACGTCGGCGTGGACCTCTGGTCGGCGACCTCCTACAAGCGCCTGCGCGAGGAGGCCATGGCCGTCGAGCGCCACAACCGCCTCCACCCCGACGAGGACCCCCGCACCCCGCGGGTCACCGAGCTGCTGGCCGACGGCGACGGCCCGATCGTGGCCGTGACCGACTTCATGCGGTCGGTGCCGGACCAGGTCAGTCGGTGGTCACCCCGCCCGTGGCTGTCCCTGGGCACCGACGGGTTCGGCCGCAGCGACACCCGAGAGGCCCTGCGCCGCTTCTTCGAGACCGACACCGGCCACATCGTGGTCGCCGTCCTCGCCGAGCTCGCGGCCGAGGGCACCGTCACCGCCGACGTGGTGCAGAAGGCGATCGTGCGCTACGACATCGATCCCGACACTGGTCCCCCCTGGAGCCGCTGACCGCTACCCGTCAGGCTGGGGATGCTCCTGGACCAGCAGGTTCGGTGACGGCGAACCCTCGAGTCACCGTGCTGAGGGCGTTGCGCCACGCTTCCTCCTCAGAGCCCTCGGGGAGAAGGCTCAGGGTCCGGCCCCGCAGCTCGGCGTTGGCGAGGCCCTCGAGCATGGCGTTGAACTCCACGGCCGCTTCCCGGACAGATCTCCGAGCGAGGAGGCCAGCGTGCTCGAGCCGTTGCACCTTCGCCGTCAGCCTTGCCCAGGCCCGCTCTCTCGCCGCCGTCACCTCAGGTCCGGGCTGGAACCGCGGCACGATCCGCTGGAAGGCGATGCGGTAGAGCGAGGGGTGCTCGAGCACCAGGCTGCGGAACACCGGAACGCCGACCGCGATCAGGTCGCTCGCGGGATCATCGGTCTCGACCAGCCGGTCGATGCCCTCCACCAGGAAGTCGAAGGCCCCCTGGGCCAAGGCGTCCACGAGCAGGCCGTCCTTGGACCCGAAGAGGCTGTACACCGCGCGCGTCGTGGTTCCCGCCTCCTCGGCGACCGCCCGGACAGAGAAGGCCGCCACCCCACCCTCGGTGACCAGTCGTTCCGCTGCCGTGCGAAGCGCGGCCCGGGTTCGCTCGTCGTGCTCTCGCGGTCGGCCCACCTTGACAGCTTACCGTCACATGTTACGTTACATGTAACGTAACATGTGACGTTAGGAGGGCCCAATGGCCACACAGACGAGCCGTGACGTCCACGAATCCAAGCAACCGCCGTCCTTCGAGGCCTACGGCGGAAGCGCACCCGAGTGCTACGAGCGGTACTTCGTCCCCTCGATCGGGGCTCCGCTCGCCGGCGACCTGGTCGAGGCCGCCGCACTCCGCCCGGGAGAACGCGTGCTCGATGTCGCCTGCGGCACCGGGATCGTCGCCCGGCTCGCCGCTGAGCGCGTCGGTGCCACCGGAGTCGTCTCGGGGCTGGACATCAACCCCGGGATGTTGGCCGTGGCAGGCGCCGCGACGCTCCCGGGACCGGCGATCGACTGGCACGTGGCGCCCGCCGACGATGCGCCGATGCCGGACGGCGCCTACGACGTCGTCCTGTGCCAGATGGGGCTTCAGTTCTTCCCCGACAAGCCCGCCGCCCTGCGCGAGATGCACCGGGTCCTCGCTCCCGGCGGTCGCGTCATCCTGAACGTCCCCGGTCCGGAACCGGAGCTGTTCACGATCCTGGCCGAGGCTCTCGCCCACCACATCGACCCCGAGCTCGCACCGTTCGTTCGGCAGGTGTTCTCCCTCGACGACGCCCGCGAGCTTCAGGTCTTGCTGGACGAGGCGGGGTTCAGCGAAGCCAACGCCGTGCCGACCACCCGCTCCTTGGCGTTGCCGGGGCCGGCCGCATTCCTCTGGCAGTACGTACGCAGCACGCCACTGGCGGCGGCTGTCGCCGCGGCGACCGAAGGCGCACGAGCCGGGCTCGAGCGAGACATCGTCGCAAGGTGGGAGCCATTCGTGCACCACGGTCGGCTCACGCTGGACCTTCGGGTCCTGACCGCGGCCGGGCAGGCGGACTAGGAGCAACTCTCCGCTCGAGATGCCCGCAGCTCCGCGACCAGCAGGTGCACGATGGAGCGCCACAACCGCCGCTCCACCCCGACGAGGACCCCCGCACCCCACGGGTCACCGAGACTGCTGGCCGACGGCGACGGCCCGATCGTGGCCGTGACCGACTTCATGCGGTCGGTGCCGGACCAGGTCAGTCGGTGGTCACCCCGCCCGTGGCTGTCCCTGGGCACCGACGGGTTCGGCCGCAGCGACACCCGAGAGGCCCTGCGTCGCTTCTTCGAGACCGACACCGGCCACATCGTGGTCGCCGTCCTCGCCGGGCTCGCCGCCGAGGGCACCGTCACCGCCGACGTGGTCCAGAAGGCGATCGTGCGCTACGACATCGACCCCCACACGGGCCCACCCTGGACCCGTTGACTCGGCCGAGGCAGTAGCTTCCGACGAACCATGGCCGAGCCGAGCTTTCCCATAACGGGCAACCCCGACGACGACCAGCTCCTGATCGACGACCCGTTGGCCCTGATGATCGGGATGCTGCTGGACCAGCAGGTGCCGATGGAGTGGGCGTTCCGCTCCCCCGCCCGGCTCAGGGAGCGGCTCGGGGGTCGACTCGACGCCGCCGAGATCGCGGCCATGGGACCCGATGCCGTCGCCGATCTGTTCAGCCGGAAGCCGGCGCTCCACCGGTTCCCCGGATCCATGGGCAAGCGGGCCCAGGCCCTCTGCGAGCACCTCGTCCAGCACCACGGTGGCGATGCCGCCGACGTGTGGGAGGGCGCGGCCGATGCCCAGGACCTGTCCGCCAGAGTCAATGCCCTGCCCGGCTTCGGCGAGGAGAAGTCGATGATCTTCATCGCCCTACTGGCCAAGCGCTTCAACCGGGCGCCCGCCGGCTGGGAAGCCGTGGCCGGCCCGTTCGCCGACGATCAGCCCCGCTCGGTGGCCGACATCGGCTCCGAGGCCGAGCTCTTGGACGTCAGGGCCTGGAAGAAGGCCAAGAAGGCTGCAGGCAAGGCGAAGACGGACTGAAGCCATCGGCGCCGGCCGTGGAGAACCCGCGGTCAGGCTCGGGGCAATCGCCGCATGGGACCCTCGCCGAGATCGACGGGACATCGACCCGCGACCCGTCAGATCGGCTGGACGCTCCGCAGACGGCGGCGGGCGCTCAACGCCGCCGCGATGCCGATGGCCACGAGACCGGCGTCGATGCCGAGGCCGCGGACCGACGTCAGAACGGGTCCGGGCCGAGCCGGCGCCGACGCCGGCGTCGAGGACGTCATGGTCGTCGCCCGCCATCTCCCCTACCCTGCCGGGGTGCCGGGTGTCGCTGGAGGCGGTTCGCGGTCGCGGTCCGGGTTCACGGCGGCGACCAGACGGGTTCGCGAACCGAGATGACCGGCGGAGAGCGGCCGCTCAGCGTGGTCGTCGTGACCTACGACATGGAGCGGGAGCTGCCGCGCACGCTGCGCTCCTTGTCGGCCGATCTCCAGGTCGGCATCGAGGCGTCCGACTACGAGGTCATCGTGGTCGACAACGGCTCACCCCGGCCCGTCGACCCCGGCCGGTTCGCCGACCTGGCGGGCACGTACCGCTTCGAGCGGATCGACCCGGCCCCGCCGTCCCCGGCCCGGGCCGCGAACCTCGGCATCGGCCTGGCGACGGGGGAACCGATCGGTCTCATCGTCGACGGTGCCCGGATCGCCTCGCCCGGCCTCCTCCACATGGCTCTGCAGGCCCGGCGGTTGGACGACCGGCCGGTGATCGCCAGCCTCGGGTGGCACCTCGGCACCGGCCGCCACATGGAGGCCGCCGAGTCCGGCTACGACCAGGCCGCCGAGGACGACCTCCTGGCCCGGTCCGGCTGGGAGGAAGACGGCTACCGCCTCTTCGGCATCAGCACCCTTGGCGGCTCGTCGGCACAGGGCTGGTTCCTCCCGATCTCCGAGAGCAGCGCCCTGTTCCTGCCGGCGGCGCTGTGGCGGGAGCTGGGCGGCCTCGACGAGGCGTTCGTCCTTCCGGGCGGGGGCCTCGTCAACCACGACCTCTACCGCCGAGCCGTGGAGCTCGACGACACGCGGCTGGTGACCCTGCTCGGCGAGGGGACCTTCCACCAGTACCACGGGGGGCGGCCACGTCGGGACGCCACGGCTGGGACGAGATGGACGCCGACTACCAGCGGCTCCGGGGCACCCCCTACCAGAAGCCGGCCGCGCCGTCCCTCTACGTCGGCACGATGCCGCCCGCCGCGCTCGGCCACCTCGATCACTCGTGGAGGGCGGTCCGCGCCAAGCTGGTGCGGGCGTCGGCCCGCCGAGCCTGGTGGCGCCGCCTCGCCCGTCGGCTCCGGCTCAGCGCACCCGCTTGAGGAAGCCGTTGGCGTTGAGCGTCAGCGCGTAACGCTGGACCTCGAGGTCCGACATGAACTCCGGGTGGTCCTGCTTGAGCAGGCGGATGGCCTCCTGGGGACCGGGTCCGAAGCCGGGCCAGACCGGCGCGCCGTTGACCACCGACTGCTCCACCACCACGTAGGACCCGACGGGCACGAGCGGCGCGTAGGCCTTGAATTCGCCGATCGTGTGGTCGCGGTGCTTGGGGCCACCGAGGATCACGAGGGCCGAGCCGTCGCCGACGCGCTCGGCGACCGCTTGGCGGGTGGCGTCGTCGGTGGGCCTGCCGCCGACGCGCTCGAGGCGGGGATGCGACCGGACGCCATCCTCGCCGACCACGAGCACGCGGCCATGGTCGAGCAGGTCGCAGATCGACGCCACGAACGAGGCGATGCCGGGGCCACTGCCGCTGGTGATCACCACCCAGTCGGGCCGCACCTTGCTCAGGAGCTCCTGGTAGACGACGAGGTCGGTGGGCGCGGCGGGCACAGATTCGCCCAACCAGGTCGTCTCCTTCCAGGCGAGGCTGTGCCAGAAGGCCTCGGTGAAGGCCATGGCGACCTCCTGGGGCATCGGCTGGGGCTCGTCGGGCACGCCGTCGCGGCCCTCGGTCGACTGGGGCGTCCAGAACGCACGGGCCACGAAACGGCGGGACCGGGTCCGGGTGGCGCCCTCGAAGAGGACGGCCCACGTAGTGGATGGGCTTGCCGGAGGCGGCGAAGACCTTGCCCCGCTCGGCCTCGTAGTGCTCGGCGTAGGAGCTGATGAGCCGGTGGCGGTTCTCGACCTCGTCCTGGTTGGTCGTCGTCCCGTCGTGGAACTGGTGGAACGAGCCCTCGCCGAGGATGGTGGCCACGGTGACCCCGGGGGTGGACCCGAGGCGCTCGTAGATGTCGAGGTTGGCGAAGCCGCCGCCGGGCATGTCGAAGATCTCGTCGAAGCCGCCCGACCTGCTCGACGAGTCGCCGCGGGATGAACAGGCAGTTGCTCTCCCAGAGCCCGTCGAACCAGTCACGCTCGCCGATGAAGTGGCCGATGTCGAACAGCCGGTAGCCGTCGGCGGGCCAACCGATCCGGTCGAAGAGCCGGTCCTCGATGGTCTGGTCGTAGCCGGCCGCCATCAGCTCGCCCTGCTGGCCGGGGCCGACGTACCACTGCTGGGTGGCCACGATCGCCGGCTCGTACGTGCGCAGGCCCTCCATGCCGAAGTGCAAGACGCCGGGCGTCAGCACGTGGGCCCCGTCGATCATGAGGGCGAGGTTCTCGCCGGTGGACTCGGCGATCCCCCGGTTCAGCGCGGCCACCGGCGAGCGGCGTGGCGTTCTCGCCCATGTCGATGTAGCGGAACTCGGGCCCGAAGCCGCGGACGTACTCCGCCCCGAGACGCTGGTCCGGGCGGGAGCCGTTCTCGATGACCAGGACCTCGTAGTCGAGGTCCTCGACGTCCTCCTGGTAGACGCGGCTCAGCGACCGGAGGGAGCGCTCGGCCTCTCGTTTCATGTTGTAGAAGACGACGACGACCGACAGGTCCTTGCCGGTTGTGCCCACGGCCGCCTCGTCACCGGGCTCGGGGAGCGCCACGTCCTCCGGGAGGTCACGGGTGAGGTCCTCGGGCATGTCGAAGTCGTCGACCTCGGCCTCCGGGGTCTCGTAGCCGTCCTCGCCCAGCTTGCGCCAGTGCGCACCCCAGTGGTCGCCCCGCACCAGCTGGTCGGCGATCCCGTGCTTCTGCCGGAACGCGTCCACCCGCCTGCGGCATGCCGGGTCGTCGTAGCCGTCGACGACCACGATCCCGCCCACCGTGACCTTGTCGTAGAGCCGATCGAGGATCTCGTCGGCCTGCTCGCGGGCGCTGGAACCGATCCGGAGCAGGGCCACCTTCTCGATCGGGGCCGAGGCCAGCGTCCCGCCGTAGGAGCCCTGGAGGAAGCGCACCCGCTTGTCGAACAGGTCGAAGCGCTCGAAGGCGCTGCGCACGTTGTTGAGGTCGGCGAGCAGGCTCCGCAGGCCGCCCCACCCGCCGGGCACGGGCGCCAGGAGCCGCCCCCGTCGGACCCGCCGCAGCCACGCGCGGGGTGGCGGAGCTCGGCCCGCTCCGGGACGAACTTGGCCCGGGCCGCCTTGAAGGGGTCGGCCACGTAGACCGTGGGCAGCTCCATGCCGTGGGCCTCGAGGTAGCCGCGCATGAAGATGGCGCCGCCGCCCCTTCCTGTGCCGCAGTCCACGAGGTCGCCCTCGACCCGCTCCTCGCGGATCACGTCGAGGTGGTCCTGGAGGGCGTTGAGCCGAGTGCGGCCCATGTCCGTGTAGGGGAAGTAGCCGGCGCCGGTCTCGCCGCCGTCGCGGTCGCCGCCGTGCTCACGGCTGCGGCGGATCAGGACGAGGCGGTCCTTGAGGTTGCGCTCCGGGTCCCGGAGCTTGCGGGGGTCGAGGGGCCGGCCGTGCTCGAGGCAGAGCAGGAGATAGTCGATGCGGGCCTCGTTCTCGAGGTAGTGGTCGTCGAGGAGCGCCCCCTTCAGCAGGTCGAGGTAGCGCGTCGCGCCGCCTCCCGGAGCTGGCGCTCGCGCGTGTGGAACACGTTGTGCTGGAAGAGCAGGCTCTTGATCCGGGTCTCCTCGGACAGCTCGAGGAGCGCGTCCCGGGTCTCGATCCCCTCGAGCTCGTCGAGCACCCGGGCCAGCTCGGGCTGGCGCTCCACCCGCTCCTGCGTCGGCCACGATGGCCAGCCCGAAGTAGACGGGGAGCACGACGAGGCGCAGCGGTTCGTCGTGCTCGTCGATGAAGTCCTCGAGCGCGGTCATGACGCCGTTGCGGGGCCCGCCCTCGTCGATGGCGTTGTACAGGCTGGGGTTGAGCCCACCGGCTGCGAGCCAGCGTCCTTGCGCCCGGGGATCATGCCCCGCTGGGCGTAGGGCTGTCGGTAGCTCGTCGGGGATCTGCTCGGGCGCGTAGTAGAGGTCGCGCCGCCCGTACGGGCAGCACACGTCGTGGAGGATCAGCACCGGCAGCGGCGCGCCCGCGTTGGCGCGAGACGTCGGCGAGCTGCTGGAGCTCGTGGTAGACGGTGTACCAGTTGTGGTCGCCGTCGATGAGGGCGGCGTCCATCGGGTCGCAGCGTCGTGATGCACGTTGAGGCTGAGGTCCCGGTGGAAGATGTACTGACCCGTGAAGCGGCGCTCGTGCTCGGACGGATCGAACTCGGGCACCGGGTCGATCACGTGCAGCTCGGCCTTGGGGCCGAGCCGCTTCGAGCATCAGCTCGGTCGTCTCGCCCGCCAGCGCGCCGATCTCGACGATCCTGGTCGGCGCCGGCGGCCTCGAGCACCGGCGCGATCGCTATCTCCCAGAATGGAAACACCACTACCCCATCCGTCGATTTGCTGGCTAACAGTACCGGTGCCACTGGTCGTGCGAGAACCCGACGCGCTCGCCGGGCAGCGACCGGGGAGGACGGGTTCGCGGGCGCGCTCGTACCGCTCCGTGTCGGCCCGGTTGTCCTCTCGGATCCGGCGCCGGAATGCTTCGGGCACCGGCATGTCGTCGTTGCTCACTCGCCACCGTCCGAGCTTCTGGCGCCAGCCGACCCGGCCCGTCGGGACATCCCCCGACCGTCTGGCCGAGAGCTTTCGCCACCGCCGCGGACCGGGCGGCGACCGGGCTCATTTCAGGCGGTCCACCACACTTCGGTGTTCGGGTCGGTGACGACCAACGGCGATCTGACTCCCTGTGCCGCACGGTATTCGTCGACTGCCTTCCGACAGCCATCGAAGGAGTAGTAGTCGTCGATCAGAATAAAGCCGCCGCGCACGACGCGGGGCACCATCGTCTCCAGCGCACACCGGGTCGCCTCGTAGAAGTCGGCATCCAGCCGCAGCACGGCGATAGGGCCCGTATCTGCCGAAGCGAGCGTGTCCGCGAACCAACCCTTCACGAGTCGCACGTTCTCCATCGGCACGCTGATCTTCGCGAACGTGTCGCGAACCGACTGCTCGCCCCGTTCACCCGAGCAGGAGTAGCCGACGAATTCGACGCCCGACCCGTCGTCGGCGTCTGACAGCTCGGGGAGCGCCTCGAAGCTGTCGAACCCCCACACGATGCGGCCGTCTCCGTACGCGGCCATGACGACCAACGAGGTCCCTCGCGCCACCCCGCACTCGACGAAGGCACCGGGGGGCGCGGCGAGGCAGCGTTCGCGCAGGTTGAGGAGGCGCGGCGCGTCGACGAACCCAACTCCGGCTTCCAGAACCTCGAGCAGAAGGTCGTCGTCGGCGAGCTGCTGGCGCGCCTGTTGTAGAGCGACCGCACGCAGGTACTGGATCGCCGACTCGCTGGCCATCCGTGAAGCGTACGGCAGCCCGTTCACCCCGTTGAACCACGGGAGTAGCGAGAATCGGACCGGCTTCGAGGCGCTGGTTCCGGTCAGAAGACGCCAATCCGGTCGAGGATCGCCGAGTACCGGTGGTAGGTCCGGCGGGCATGACCGTGTGGAAAGCGGTCGGTCCACGGCTTGATGGGTCCGTTGAAGTGCAGGATGAGGGCGGCATCCTCCGTCTTGCGCAGCGCGGCGCGCGTCGGCTCGTCGAACCACTCGGGGAAGGCGGAGACGGGGAAGGCGTTGAGCTCGGATGGCAGGCGGAGCCAGCGGTCCTCGAGCACCACGTTCAAGGCATCCTGATCCCAGAAACGGACGTGCTGGGGAGACTCCACCAGGAAGGTCCTGCACCGCTCCGCGATCTCTTCGTCTCGCCAGGCCTGGACATCGATCACCATCACCCCGGTGTTGAAGTACTCGCGACCACGCGGGATCCCGAGATGCTCGAAGCCGGGAATCGCCTCGCCTTGACCGATGTGGGGTTGGCCCGGATCTTGGACCGCGGCGAGGATCGGACCGGTTTCTGCGTCGAGGAGCGGCTGCAGGTCACCGAGGCTGATGAGATCGCAATCGAGGTAGATCGCGTGGCCGGCCTCCCCACAGGCGTGGATGAGATCCAGTCGCAGATAGGCGGCCGAGGAGATCCAGTCGCTCACCGGGAAGCGGTGATCGACCGGACCGATGTCGATGACCTCGAGGTCGAGTTCGAGCTCTCGACCGACGGTGTACAGCTGCCGCGTCTCGTTTCGACCGAAGTCGTTCGTCAACACCCGGACCGGCACGTCTCGTGTTCCGATGCCCCCGCTGACCGCGAGCGAGACGATGGTGGTGAGCAAGGGACGCAGGTAGCGGGCATCTGCCCCGAGCACGATGACCACGTCCTCCATCGCGTGGCGACAGTACCGTCCGCTGCGTCGTCAGACCGAGTACGCCGTGGTGGCTCCGTCCACCAGGAACCGCTCCAGGTGTTCGGCCGCCACGTCCCAGGTGAACCGCTCGACGAAACGCCGTCCGTTCTCGGCGATCTCCTGCCGGCGGTCGTCGTCGTCGAAGAGCGCGACGACGCGGGTGGCGAGGGCGTCGACGTCCAGGGGCGGAGCGACGAGGGCGGTGACGCCGTCGACGGCGTAGTCGTCCGCCCCACCGTTGTCGGTGGTGACCAGCGCCGCGCCACACGCCATGGCCTCGACCGGGGCCAGCCCGAAGCCCTCGTAGAACGCCGAGCTCACGAAGACGCGGCTGGTGTTGTAGATGTCCTCGACGAGCGAGTCCTGGTCGGGCGAGAGGACGAACGTCATGTCGGCCGGCACGTCGTCGTCAGGAGGGCTGGTCCCGAACAGCACCACCTCGAGGTCGGGGATCCGTCGGCGGGCGGCAGCGAGCGCCTCGACGCCGAGCGCGGCGCACTTGGTGGGATGGTTGTTGTAGAGCATCGACACCCGTAGCGGTCGTCGGTCGATCGGCACGGTCACGTGGTACTTGTCGTGCCGCAGTCCGTACGGCACGAACACCGCCTGGTCGAGGGCCGTGCCGTGCTCGATGACCATCCGCTGGAGGAACCGCGAAGTGCAGATCTTCGGACACGGCGCGTCGTAGATCGCGTCCTCCATGTCCTCGGGCAGGACCTTGTAGGCCTGCACGAACACCGCGAGCGCGCCCCCGCCGGTGGGCAGGCGTCCGTCGAAGCAGAGCACGGCGTCACCGTCCGGCACCGGCGGGTCGGCAGGGTCGTCGGGAAGGTGGTGGTGGATGCGGTCGTCGAAGGGGCACCACGTGATGTCGGCCACCTCGGCGATGCGATCCCCGAACACGTCGACGTGCACGACGTGGATCTCGTGGCCTCGGCGGGCCAGGCCGTTGGCGAACTCGTAGATCGCGATCGCGCCTCCCGTCGGAAACGACGTGCTCGGGGCGACAAAGGTGACGATCATGCGGACCAAGGAGGGCGGCGGCGGGGAACAGGACGAAAAGGTAGTCGGCTGCGGGGTAGAGTCCGTAGGTCCGTCGGTGCAATGGCGTCAGAAGGGGGCATCGCAAGTGGCGGAGATCCCGGTCATCGTGGACATGGAGGTCACGAACCGCTGCAACGCGAAGTGCTACTTCTGCCCGCGTGACGCCACGCCCCACCAGGGGCTGATGAGCCCGGAGATCTTCGAGAAGGGGTTCGAGCGGGCGCTCGCCATTCCGGAGTCCATCCGGGTCAACCTCTGCGGGCTGGGCGAACCGCTCCTCAACCGGCATGTGCCCGACTTCATCGGACGGGTGCGTGGGGCCGGCGTGGAGTGCGGCCTGTCGTCCAACGCCTCGTTGCTGGACGAGAAGAAGGCGGCGGCGGTCCTCGAGGCCGGCGTCAACCGGGTGTTCCTCAACGTCGGTGACCGGGACGAGGACTACGAGGAGGTCTACAAGCTCCCGTTCGAGCGCACCTTGGCCAACGTCGAGCGCTTCGTCGCCATGGCGGGCGACGACTGCGAGGTGAACCTCGTGCTCGTGAACCACCGGCAGGATCCGGAGCACACCGAGGACATGCGGCGCTTCTGGCAGGAGCGGGGCGTCACCCGGTTCCAGGAGTTCGACGTCATCAACCGAGGTGGCGCGCTCTTCGTGGACGAGATGCAGTACCAGCAGATGCCCGAGCTCGCCGAGGCGCGGGAGATGCTGGCCGAGGGTGGCGGTCACGCCCTGTGCTCGGTGCCCTTCACCTCCGTGTTCATCGGCTACGACGGCCTCTACTACCTGTGCTGCTCCGACTGGCGGAAGCAGGCGCCGGTGGGCAGCGTGTTCGACACCGACATAGCCGAGGCGGCCCGTCGCAAGTTCCAGCACGTCTCCACGGGCGAGCCGGTCTGCAAGACCTGCAACCTGGATCCGCTGAACCGCCTGACCGACGAGTTGCGGGGTGTCGCCCATGGCGAGGTGACGATGGAGGATGCCGAGGCCATGGCCGCCGACATGCTCCAGGTGAACCAGGCGATCCACGCCGGGCTCGCCCGCCTCGATGAGCCCGCCGGGCTCGACGCCGCCCGGCCCCGGCGGCTGCGCACCAGCCTTCGCCGGCGTATCCCGGTGCGGGCCGGTTAGACGTCCCACGCCCGGGAGGTGTCCGCGGCGAGGACTTGGCGGTGACCCCAGCCGGGGCATAGCTCCGGTCAGGGTTCGGACGACCGGTCCCCGCCCGCACCGAACGGTCGGTAGGACGAGGAGAAGACGCGTCGGCGGCAGTGCAGCATGTCGATGATCGTCGCCGCGATGTTCCTCGGCGTCGTCGACTGCCCCCGACGGAAGTCGCGGGGGAACGTCTGGATGCCGACTTCGCCGACCGGGTGGCCCGTGAACATCGTCTTGATGGCGATCTCGGCACCGATGAACGGGCTGCTCGCCTCGAGGACCAGGTCCTGGACGACCTCCCTCCGGACCAGGCGCAGACCCGTGCTGATGTCGCGGAACCGTGTGAAGAAGAGGAAGCGGAGCACCCAGTTGTAGATCTTGGAGATCAGGATGCGGATCCCCGAGTACCGCCGGACGTAGCGGAAGGTGATGATCAGGTCGTAGTGGTGGCGGAGGCGCCACAACCGCTCCAGGTCGTAGAGGTCGTACTCGTCGTCACCGTCGGTGAGGCAGATCCAGTCCTTGGTGCTCGCCGCCAGGCCCGTCCGCACGGCAGCGCCGTAGCCCCGGTTCCTGCCGTGGTGGATGACCCGTACCTCCGGATGCCGGGCCGCCAGCTCGTCGGCGATCGCTCCTGCCCGGTCGGGGCTGCCGTCGTCGACGATGACCACCTCGAAGTCGTCGGTGATCCTCCGGCACACGTCGAGCGCCTTGTCCGTGACGCGCTCGACCGTCGGCTCGTCCCGGTACACGGGGAAGAAGACGGTGAGGGTCTCGGCCACGTCAGAACCGCAGGCGGTCGTAGATCGGCGCCGGCAACCACCGCAGGACGCGCACCACCAAGCCCCACGGCCGGGGCAGGTACCGGAAGCTCGAGCCCTGGTCGAGCCGCCGGACGACGAGCTCGGCCACCCGACCGGGATCGGCGACCGGCAGCTTCAGGTCGAGGTCGCTCGTCATGGCCGTGTCGACGTAGCCGAGGGCGTAGACCTGCACGTCGACCGGGGTGCCGGCGGTTCGGTGCCGCATCGACCGGCCGAAGGACTCCAGGCCGGCCTTGGCCGCGGCGTAGGCGACGTTCCGGCGCCGCGGTGCGGCGGCGGCGATGCTCGAGAAGAGCACGAGCGTCCCACCCCCCTGGTCCTCGAACTGCCCCACGAGCGCACCACCCAGCTTCAGGGGTGCGAGGAAGTTGACGGCGACCAATTCCTCGGTTCGCTCCCAGTCGCCGATGCCGTCGTCGTCGTCGTCGACCGCCCCCGCAGTGAGGATGGCGACGTCGATCCGCCCCAGGACGGCGGTGGCCTCGTCGAGGAAGGCTCGGAGCTCGGCGTCAGGGCCGGTGAGGTCGAGGGGGAGCACGGTCACCTCGACGCCGTGCCCATCACGAAGCTCGCCGGCGAGGTCGTCCAATGCCTCGTGGCTCCGGGCCGCCACGACGAGAGCGGCGCCGCGACCGGCGAGCTCGGCGGCGATGGCCCGACCGACCCCGGCACTGGCCCCCACCACGAGCGCCCTCATCGGCGCCTCGCGCCGCCGTTGGCCGGGTGAGGCCGCCTCTCGGTCGGTCCGGCTTCACGAATCATCCGGCCACGATCTCGCTCTCCTCGACGGGCCGGTCGAGGAGGAGCTGGTCGCCGGCGTCGGTGACCAGGACGACGGTGTACGACGTCGAGCCCGGCGGCGCGATCGCGCTGGCCAGGCCGGGCACCACGTCACCGCTGGACAAGGCCACGTCCACGGTGCCGATCCCCACGACGTGCCCGTCCTGGTCGGCGACGAGCACGCAGTCCACCTCGGCGACGCGGGACTCGGGCACCGTCGCAATCAGCCGGACGGCACCCCGGTCTACGCCAACGGATTCGATCGCGTCGTTGCCGACGACCTCCATCTGGCCGAGGTCCAGCTGCTCCCCCAGCAGGCCGCAGTCATCGTCGTAGCGATCGCTGAACGGGTAGTGCCCGAGCGCGGCGAGGCGCGACGAGATGGCGGGGTACGGATTGCCGAACACGTCGGTGCGACCCTCGACCAGGTCGAGCCGGTACGCGGCGGCGAGGTCGCGCTGCCAGGAGAGGGTCTCACGGTCCTCGCGGACCGCCGCCGCCCCGAATGTCAGCGCGAACGCCGCCACGACTCCCGTCGGGACGATGAGCGGCGGCCGCCACGAGGTGAGCGAGCCCGCCAGACCGCCGATCGAGATCCACAACAGGGCCGCCAGGCAGGCGTAGCGTCCCTGGTTGCGCAACGGAAAGGTGAAGTCGAGTCGCCCCGCGGCGATCAGCAGCAGGCTGGCCAGCGAGAACGAGAACAACCCGATCCAGGGTGTCGAATCGCTCGAGCGGCGCCGGAGGGCCCACGCGCCCAACCCGAGACCGGTCGCCACGGCGACGAGGCCCAGCAGGCGAGCGACCCGGAAGTCCCACGTGAACAGCGAACCCGCCGTGGCCAGCGCTTGACTGACCACCTCGAGCGGCGCCGGCAGGTTCCGATCGCCGCCTCCGAAGCCTCCTTCGCTCGCGCGCTCGAAGCTCAGGAGGTACCAGATCCACACGGCGGCACCGATCCCGACGACGCGCCAGTCCGGCCGCCAGCGTCGATCCACGAGAAGGCCCACCAGCACCAGTACCGGCCACACCAGCAGCCCGGTCGTGAGAGAGAGCGACGCCACCAGTCCGAGGGCCACGGCCGGCCAGACCCGACCCCGCCACCGGAGGACGATGGCACCGAGCACGCAAAGGTTGGCCGTGAACCACGCGATGCCGCTCATCGACCGGGTGAAGTTCCAGGAGCCCTGACGGGAGAAGAGCAGGATGCTGGCCGCAACGATGAAGGCGGCCGCCGCCCAGGACCGGCGATCTCCGGCGGGGATGAACCGCGAGAGGACCACCAGCTGGGCGAACACGAGGACCACAGCGAGGGTGCCCAGCCAGAGATTCGAGCCGTCGGCGAGGTAGATGTTCGCCCAATAGAGGAGGTTGGGGACGGCAACCGGGTGCTCGTTGTTGAACACCAGCAGCGAACCGAAGTCGAACCCTCCGCTCGGGGTGGACGTGTCGGCGAGTATCCGCCAGTAGTCGTCGTACTGGAGGTGGGTGTCGCTCCAGACGATCGTCAGCATCCACGCCGCCGGCATCGCGGCGAGCAGCCACGGAGCCCAGCGCGTCGGCGTGCGGGCGAGCGCGGCAGCCTTCGCCATCAGCCCAGGCCCCTCTGCATCGGGGCGGAGTATCGCACAGCGCCATCGGTCGGCAGAACGCGGAGGACCACCCGCAACCCTCTCATCTGGGTCCTTCTTCGAAGGGCTCCGCCTTCGCTGACCAACGTGGCGGACTCGCCGTGCCCGCCGTGTTCACCTCCACGCGAGACGGACACCCTCCCTGTTTGGAGAAGCCTCCAAGGATCGCCATCAGCACTCGAGGCTTCGACGCAGACCGTTTGGATTCAACGAAGGTGGAGTCATCTCGAAGGAACCGTGGCCTGGGAAGCCGACCACCCGGCGCCATTCGCCGCACTTCGACGAACACGTCGTGATGGGCCCCAGCCGGTCATGACCCACGACGATCCCCGCAGCGTCAGCGCGGAGCCTCTCGTCGCGACGGCGAGGGAGCTGCCGGAGGTCCGATGGTACGGCTCGCCGCCCGACGGAGCAGTCGGCCGGCGCAGCGAGGCGAGGGGTTGTGGTGGGCGAGACGATGGTTCGGGCGGCACCACTGACTGATCGTCGGTGGTTGGACACCGGTGTGGGCCGGCTGGTGCGGGTGGGGATCGTTGCGGTGCCGGTGGTGGTGCTGGCCGTGCAGGGCTACCGCTTCCGCTGGGTCACCGATGACGGGTTCATCGATTTCCGGGTGGTGGAGCAGCTCCAGGCGGGGAACGGTCCGGTGTTCAACGCGGGCGAGCGGGTCGAGATCTTCACCAGCCCGCTGTGGCTGGCGGTGCTGACGGTCGCCGACGTCGTGGCACCGGTTCGTCTGGAGTGGCTGGCGGTCCTTCTGGGGATCGGGTTGTCGGTGGCGGGCGTGGTGATGGCGATCCTGGGCGCTCGCCTCCTGGTGCGCGGCGATGTCGACGATGCCGTCCTGGTGCCGGTAGGCGTGCTGGCATTCGGGGCGATCATGCCGGTGTGGATCTTTCAGACGTCGGGGTTGGAGAACGGCCTGGTGTTCTCGTGGCTCGGGGCGTGCCTGTGGGTCCTGGCCCGGTGGGCCGACGGTGTCGACGGTGCGGTCCGACCGATGGGAGCGGGTTGGGGGGTGCTCTTGGGGCTGGGCTGGCTGGTGCGCCCGGAGCTGGTGGTCTTCAGTGCGGTGTTCCTGGTCCTGGTGCTGGTCGCGCAGCGGGGGGCGCAGGGATGGCGGAGCCGGGTCGGCTTCGGCGCGGCGGCGGTGGCGATCCCGGTCGCCTACCAGGTCTTCCGCATGGGCTACTTCGGCATGGCCGTGTCGAACACCGCGATCGCCAAGGAGGGAACCGACCTCCGGTGGGGTCGGGGGTGGGCGTACCTCCGGAACTTCGTGGACCCCTACTGGTTGTGGCTGCCGCTGCTGGCGATGGTGGCCGGCGCCTACGTGCCCCTGGTGCGGGCGCTGCGAGCCCGGGGGAGGACGGTGTCGTCGTGGGTGCTCCTGGCGTTCCTGGGTCTCGGGTCGTTCTCCGGGCTGTACGTCGTCGCGGTCGGCGGTGACTACATCCACGCCCGCCTGTTCCTCCCCGCCTACTTCGCGCTCTGCGCCCCGGTCGCGGTCGTCGCCCTCGCCAAGCGCTACGCGATCGCCTTCGCCGTGCTGCCCTGGGCCCTGGCCGCCGGCCTGGTGCTGCGACCACCGGCGGAGCCCGTCCAGGTCGAGGACGACGACTACGTCTTCGTCCTCCCACCACCACGGAGAGGTCTCGTGACCCTCGAGGACTACGGCTGGGGCGAGGGCGGTGAGCAGTTCTCCTGGTTCGGCGACGCTGACTACTACTACTCGACCAAGGGCCTGGGCGGCGGGGTGTGGAAGAGCCCGGACGCCCCGTTGCGGCCGGACCTACCGCGGCCGTACGTGATCGGTAGAGCGATGGGCAGCCTGGGTTACGCGCTCGGTCCGGACAGCCGCATCCTCGACACCTTGGGCCTGGCCGACGCCTTCACCTCGCACCTGGCGACGACTTCGGAGCCCGTGGGTGCGCTCACGCCACTCACGACGCACTGGGTGGCGGGCCATGAGAAGCCGCTGCCCACCCCGTGGCTGGCTGCACGAGTCCTGCGGGAGGGGGCGCCATTCGACGACGAGGATCTGCCACCTCCTGCTCCGTCCGGCCAGCTGATCCCGGTCACCGAGGGTGAGGAGCTGGCGGAGCAGATCGCCTGGGCCCGGGCGGCGCTGGCCTGCCCGGAGATCCCAGCGGCTCCAGGAGTCGACCTCGGAGCCACTCACGCCCGGCCGGTTCCTGTCCAACTTGGTTCATGCCGTCGACAACACCCGCATGCGGATCCCGGCCGACCCGAGAACCGCGTACCGCCGCTTCTGCGGCGACGACACGCCCCCCGAGGTGTTGGCCGTGACCGGGGACCGCGCCACCGGGCCATGACCTCAATCGGCGGTCACTGGACGAGCAGGCCGAGATCGACGTACAGCTGGCCGCCCGGGGAGAGCGTAGGTCAGCCGGCCGCGGCGGGCTCGGCCGCCCGCTCCTTGAAGTTCAGCGAGAGCAGCCGGCGGCGCTGGCCCCCACCGAAGCTGGCGTGGATCGTGCGGTAGTCCCACACGACGGCGTCGCCGGGCTCGCTCTCGAGGACGTAGGCGGGGATGTCCTCCCGTTCGACGCCGAAGACCTCCTCGGGGCCGTCGACGTCGGTGAAGTCCCGGCGCAGGGTCCGGGCGTAGACGCTCTGGAAGAAGTTCGTACCCGGCATCATGCGGATGGCGCCGGTCTCGGCGCTCAGGGAGTCGAGGTAGAGGGAGATCTTCACCATGTGCCGGCTCATCGGCGCGCCGTAGGTGTCGGAGTGCCACGAGCTGTCGCAGTAGAAGAGGCTGCCGTCGCTCGGGGCCACCTCGTAGCCGGGGCCCAGGAGCGAGGTGATGGTCCCCACGACCCGGGGATCCTGGTACAGCTTCGGGGCGTCCTCCGCCTGCTCGAGGACGCCCTGGATGATCTTGCGAGGCTGGTTGAGGTGGATGTCCTCGGTGAGCTCCCAGCTCTCGTGGTTGGCGAAGACCTCCTCGAAGCCGGCGGTGATCTCCTCGATGTCGTCAGCGAACAGTCCGGGCACCATGAGGAAGCCGAACGTCTCGAAGAAGTTGACCTGCTGGGTCGTGAGGGTGCCGCCACGCCCCTCGGTCCTGGCGAGGGGCGCGAGCGAGGCCTCGCCGGCGGGGGGCGGGACTCGACCGCCGTTCGCCTTGACAAGCCTCTCGAGCGTCCGGCGCAGCACGAGTCCCTCCACGGTCGATCACCGCTGCCGCGGAGTCTAGGCTGGTGGCGGCCTCGCGGCGGAACGACCGTGGCGAGTCCGTGAGGAGTCGGAGGAGCCATGGCGACGTCGACCACCGACGAGCCGATCGTCATTGACATCGAGGTGACGAACCGGTGCAACGCAGACTGCCATTTCTGCCCGCGGGACCAGACGCCGCACGAGGGGCTGATGACCCCAGAGGTCTTCGATCAGGCCCTGTGGCGGGCCGAGGAGTACCGGGCGGTTGCCGCCGAGCTCCTCGACGCCGACACGGACGTCAGCCTCTGCGGGTTGGGCGAGCCGCTGATCAACAAGCACACGCCGTCTTGGGTTGGGGCGGTGAAGCAGGCGGGGTTCCGCTGCACGCTCTCGTCGAACGGTGCGCTGCTCGACGAGCGTCGAGGTCAGGCCGTCCTCGACGCCGGCTTGGACCGGATCATGATCAACGTCGGTGACATCGGGGCGGCGTACGAAGAGGTGTACAAGCTCCCCTGGCCGCGGACCCATGACAACGTCGTGCGCTTCGTGGAGCTGGCGGGGGACGCCTGTGAGGTGCACGTCGTGCTGGTGGACTACAAGGGCGAGGCCGCCCACGTGGAGGCGATGAAGGAGTTCTGGCGAGCGCGGGGGGTCACCCACTTCGTGGAGTTCGGCATCATGAACCGCGGCGGGTCGCTGTTCGTGGACCACATGCAGTTCGAGACCCTCCCTCAGTACGACGAGGCCCGCCGCCTTCTCGCCGGCCGAGATGGTCCGGCGATCTGCGGCGCGCCGTTTGCGTACCTGTTCGTCGGCTACGACGGCAACTACTACCTGTGCTGCTCGGACTGGCGCAAGGAGGTCCCCCTGGGCAGCGTGTTCGACGTCTCTTTCCGGGACGTGATCCGCCCCAAGCTGGAACACGTCGTCGCCCGGAGCACCGTGTGTCGCACCTGCAACCTCGACCCGCTCAACGTGCTCACCGACGAGCTCCGCGCCCGCGACGAGGGCGAGCACTCCGTCGTCGACCCCGAGGCGATGGCGGCTCAGATGGTCGACGTCACGGGGAAGATCGGCGACGTGCTCAACGAGCTGGTGCCGGATGTGAGCAGCGTCCTCACCACCCCGCGGCCGCCGCGTCGGCGGCGCATCCCCGTCTTCGGCCGCTGATCGCCCGGTCGGTCACCGAGCCGGCTGCGCCCGCTCCCGGCTGAGCTCCCGAGCGAAGGCGTAGAGCTCGACGTCGAGGGCGTTGTCCGCGGCGATCCGCTCCCGGAACCCAGGTTCGTCGGGGACCGGCTTCGTGCGGTTCATGTGCTTGGGGTCCGAGAGCTTCCAGCGGAATCGAGCGTTGAGCTCCCCGCAGAAATCGGCGTAGCGCTCCTGGAAGCCCACGACGTCGACCCGAGCCAGGTTCTCCTTGGCCCGCTGGAGGTGGTGGGAGCCGAACTCGACCCGGGTGAGCGCGCCGTCGTCCATCTCGTCGACGGTGAGCGAGAACATCTTCACCATGTGGTTGTGGATGAGGCCATGGAACCGGAAGTCGTCGTCGTAAACGTCCTCGATCGACGCACACCCGTCGTCCGGGTAGAGCTCGAGATGGTGGCGCAGGTACGAGAGGGTCCGCTCGACCGGGTCGCGCAGCAGGGTGAACGTGCGGAAGTCGGCGTCGAGCAGGTCGGTGGTGCACATCGGGAAGTGCCCGGTGATCACGCGGATCTCCCGTCGCCGGGCGGCCCACCGGCGTTCCAGGTGGTCGACCGCGATGACCGGCTGCGCCTTGTCGCTGACGTCGTCGTAGTCGCCCCGGGCGCGGTCGGGGTAGACGGCCCGAGCCCCCATCGCCTCGCGGAGCTGGAAGTAGAGCGAGGTCCCAGCGGTCTTCTGGAGGTGGACGAAGAAGAAGCGAGCGTCCTCGTCGTGGCGCCGGCGGAACATGGCCGTCGGGTTAGAAGGCGAACGGGATCTGGTCGCCCTCGGGGTAGCAGGAGGGTGCGAAGAACCAGGATTCGACCGTGTAGCGCGGTCGTGCCATGCCGACGCTCGCCCCGGTGCGGTGCAGGAAGAGCTCGTCGAAGAACAGGGCGTCGCCGGGGGCGAGCACCGGCCGGACGACCCCGGCCTCGCCGGCGATCTGTTCGACCGCCCCGGGCCCGACCGACCACTCGAAGTGGGCACCGCCCGTGCCGGTCTCGACGACGTGGTCCAGACGGAAGGGGACGACGTCAAGCCCGGGTGCGTCTTTCCCGCAGTGCGAAAGGGTGATCCACACGTTCACGGTGCGGATCCCCTCGCCGAGGAAGGCGCCGTCCTGGTGCCAATCGGCGTCGGGGATCACGGGGACCCGGCGGAGGTTCCACTTCTTGACAGACAGCGCGGGCCGTTCGCCGAGGTGCTCGGCGACGAGGTCACCGAGCCCGATCTCGCGGAAGACCTCGAGGGTGTCGAAGGCGGCGCGGGGGGACTCGACGGCGAGGAGCTTGCCCGTGTCGGGAAACGGCCGATGGAGGTCGCGGCGGTACTCGGGCCCCGGGGTGAAGGGGACGTACCAGGGCGTCGTCGCCTTCACCGGCTTCCCCGCCAGGTGGGCCGCCTGCGCGTCGAGGCCACGGTCGATGTCGTCCACCAAGAGCTCGATCTGCGGATCGGACAGGAGCCCGCGCACCAGCAGCGCCCCATGGTGCTGGATCGCCGAAGCCAGCCGCTCGGCGGAGAGCTCACCCACGTCGATGTCGGGCAGGCCATCGGCGTCCGGGAAGTGGTCGGGGCACGCGGGCGGCCAGTCAGGTCGCGGCGACTGCCCGGTGAGCTCGCTGAACGCGTCGTGGCGGAGCGTGACGAGGGCCTGCTCGACGTCGCCCTCCCGCCGCCGCCGGTTCCGTTCCATGAGCAGGTCGATGGCGTCGAGGCGGCGGCCGCGGTCGACCCGGTCTCGCACCTCGCGGTCGCGGAGGGCCCGGGGCACCGGGACGACGGCGGCCCGTCGCCGCTGCCGGGCTCGCAGCCGGTCGAGGGTCGAGCGGGCGGCGCTCACAGCGACACGGGGATCTGCGCGTGCGGGTAGCCGGTGGGGGCGAAGAACCACGACTCGACCGCGTACCGGACCCGGGTCATGTCGGGGCTCACGGCGGTCCGGTGGAGGAAGAGCTGATCGAAGAGCAGGGCGTCACCCGGTTCGAAGGTCGGGCGCACGATGGTGGTGTCAAGGGCCGCGGCCTCCTCCTCCGCCAGGCCGTGCCCCACGGACCAGTCGAACCGGGCACCGTGGGTACCGGTCTCCAGCAGGTGGTCGATCCGCCGGGGAACGACGTCGAGCCCTGGCGCGTCGACCCCACAGGGCGAAAGCGTGATCCAGACGTTGACGGTGCGGACGTCGTCACCGAGGAAGGCGCCGTCCTGGTGCCAGTCGGTGTTGGTGTCGACGGGCACCCGCCGCAGCGTCCACTTCTTGACCGACAACACCGGTCGCTGGCCGAGATGGGCGGTGATCGCCTCGATGAGGCCGGTGCGCTCGAACATCTCGAGCAGGTCGAAGGTCGCCCGTGGCGAGTCGACCGCCCACACGCTCTCGGTCTCGCGGACGAAGTGTCGGCCGAAGCCGATCGGGTAGCCGTCCTGCGGTTCGAAGGGGACGAACCACGGTGCGGTCTCGTGGCCTGGGGCCCCGGCCTCGGCGGCGTCGAACGCCGCGATCGCCCGATCGGTGTCCTCGACGACGCGACCGACCTCGTCGGCGGTCAGGAGGCCCCGGACGAGGAGGGCGCCGTGGTGGAGCACGGCGCTGGAGATCGCCTCGGCGGTCAGGTCCGCGGCCGCGATCGTCACCAGTCCGTTGGTTCCGGCGAAGCGATCTGGTGGCACCGGGGGCCACGGAGACGCGCCGGACGAGCCGCCGGCGCACTCGGCGATGCCGAGGGCGTGGCGGAGGCGGACGAGCTGCACCTCGCCGTCCGGGTCGCGCTGGGCCCGACCGGCCCGCGTCAGCGCCTCGATCTCGCGGCGCAGGACCGCAGCGTCCTGCGAGAGGGCGGAAGTAGCCACCACGGCGACGAGAGTAGGCTCTGCGTCTTCGCATGGCGACACGACGATGAACAACCTCTGGGCCTTCCTGCCGATGCGAGCCTCTGAGGACCTCCTCGGCGACCCGGCCGCGCTGCGGGCGCGCCTCGACGAGGACGGCTACCTGCTGTTCCGTGGCCTCCTGGACCGGGACCGGGTCCTGGACCTGCGACGGCAGGTGACCGACGTCCTGGCCCGCCACGGCTGGGTGCGGTCGGACGACCCTTCGATCGCCGTCGCCATCCGGCGCCTGACCTGGGAGGGCGAGGAGGACTTCTTCCCCGTCTACGACGACATCCAGCGCCTCGAGGCCTTCCACAGCCTCGCCCACGACGAGCGGCTCCTCGACCTCGCCGGCCAGGTCCGCGGCGAGGGTGCGTTCCCGCACCCGCTCAAGATCGCCCGGATCGGGTTCCCTCTCAGCGACGAGGTGTCCACGCCGCCCCACCAGGACTACCCCAACAACCAGGGGACGCCGGACCTGATCGCGGCCTGGACGCCATTGGGCGACTGTCCGCGGGACCTGGGTGGGCTGGCCGTGCTCCGGGGCTCGCACCGGTACGGCGTGCTGCCGCTGGCCTGGCACATGGGTCCCGGCATGCGTAGGGCGGTGATCAGCGACGAGATGCTCGAGGCGTTGCGGTGGGTGACGACGGACTTCGAGGCGGGCGACGTGCTGCTGTTCCCCGCCATGACGGTGCACGCCTCGCTCCACAACGCCAGCGAGTTCCACCTGCGGCTGTCGGTCGACTTCCGGTACCAGCGTCCTGGCGAAGCGCTCACGTCGGGTGTGCTGGAGCCGCACTTCCAGCGGCTGAGCTGGGCGGAGATCTACGAGGGGTGGTCGTCGGACCGCCTCCAGTACTACTGGCGTGACCTCGACTACGAGGTCGTACCGTTCGAGGACCTCGGTCCGCCCCACAAGGAGGAGATGACGGCCGAGGACTGGGGACAGGCGTTCGTATTCGAGGCCAAGCGGAACGCTCGCCACGAGCGCCGGTTGGCCGATCTCGCCTCGCCCACGGCTGACGAGGCCGTCGACTGAGCCCGATGTGAGCGTGACGTCGCGGCGGGGTCTGCGCCTGGGTTTCATCGAGCCGCACCTCCAGCGCTACGGCGGTATGCGGCGGATGGTCGAGTTCGCCAACCGGCTCACCGATCGCGGCCACCGGGTCACCATCTACGTCCCCGACATCGAGCCGAGGCGGTGCACCTGGATGCCCTGCCGGGCGGAGATCCGCCACCTGAGCAGTGGCTACGACGACGAGCTCGACGTGGTCGTGTTCAACGACGAGCCGCAGTGGTACCTCCTCGAACGGTTCGACCGCGCCCGCCATCGCGTCTTCTACGCCCTCCACTACAGCGCCCTCTATGGCAAGCGGTCGAGCTGGGAGGCCCTTCGCGCCGAGGTCGACCTGCAGCTCGCCAACAGCAACTGGACGGCCGATCAGATCGAGGCGGAGACGGGCCACCGGCCGGAGGTCGTGCTGTCGGGCATCGACCGGTCGATCTTCGCCCCCCAGGGTGGGCCCCGCCACGTCGAGGTGTTGTGCAGCGGCGACCGCCGCGACTGGAAGGGCACGGACACGATCCGGGCGGCGGCGGAGCGCCTCGGAGTGCCCTTGACGACCTACGCGGGCCAGGATCTCGACCAGCCGGCGCTCGGCCGCGAGTACGCCGCGGCCCGCCAGTTCGTGGTGGGGAGCTGGTTCGAGGGCTTCTGTCAGCCTGGACTCGAAGCGCTGGCCTGCGGGACGCCGCTCGTCACCACCGACAACGGCGGCTGCCGCGAGTACGCGGTCGACGGCGAGACGGCACTGGTGGTACCGCCCCGGGACGTCGGGGCCATGGCCGACGCGATGGCCGGTTGCGCGAGGACGCCGAGCTGGCGGCCCGACTGGTCGTCAACGGCCTCGACGTCGTCGCCACGACCTTCGACTGGGAGCGTCGCACCGACGACCTCGAGGAGATACTCGACGGCGTCTCTGCGGGCACCATGGCCGCCCCGCCGCCTCCTCGCCCGGTGCCGTCGTCGTCACCCACGTTGTCGGTGGTGGTCCTCGCCTGGGACAACCTGGCGCACACCCAGCGCTTCGTGGAGAGCGTGCGCCGGCACACCGACGTCGACCACGAGCTGATCGTGATCGACAACGGCTCGGGCTCCGACGCCGCCGACTACGCGCGCCTCGCCGCAGATCGCGCGGTTCTCAACCCGGAGAACCTCGGCTTCAGCCGGGGGATGAACCAGGGCCTCGAGGTGGCGCGGGGTGAGTACGTGGCCTTCTGCAACAACGACATCGTCCTTCCCCCGACCTGGGCGTCGAAGCTGGTCGACACCGCGAGCGCGCGACCTCGCGCCGGGATCGTCGTGCCGGCGGTCACCGCGGCCGGAAACCCTGTCTCGGTTCGGGCGAAGCCCGGCGACGACGTGATCGCCCTGGCCCCGTTCTCCCCGCCGCCGTCCGGCGTGATGTACCTGATGCGGTGCGACGTCGTCCGAGCGCTCGGGGGCTGGAGCGAGCACTACCCGGTGGCCAGCGGCGAGGACGTCGACCTCGCGTTCAAGGTCTGGGTGAACGACCTCGACATCGTCGTCGACGAGCGGGTGCTGGTCGACCACGTCGGCAAAGCGTCGGCGGCCCGCCTCGACGACTGGCAGGGCCTCTGGGCCCGCAACCGGCGCCTCTTCCTCGACCGCTGGCAGGGCGACGACGCGGCCACGCCCCGGCTGGCTTCCTGCGAGCCCGTCCGCTTCGACCGCAACCGGGCGACGGCCCGGGCGGTGGCTGGCTGGATGGACCGCTTCTTCACGGCCCGCGACCAGGCTCGGCGCCGGATCCCCTCCCCGCAGCGGGTCGGGGCCGCGGTCGCGGGCCGGGCGCGGGGCTGGTGGCACCGACACGGGGCCGACCTCCCGGGGCCAGCCGCCCGGACGGCGCGAGCGGCTCGGGATCGGTTCCGACGCTCGGCGCCGAGTCGGGGTAGCGACCAGTGACCCCGGCGCCGGCCGATACCATCGCGAGCTACGCGTCGGCGGCCCAGGAAGACAGGGTCGTCGTCGACCTTGGCCACGAAGGGTGTCAGGTGATCCTCGACCACAGCGACGACGGCGTCCGTCCGGACCCGGTCGGTGCTCGCCGGCTCGGTGAGCGCATCGCCGACCCGGTGCGGGCCATGCTCGGCGGGTGAGGCTCTCCCCACCGTCGGTGACCCGTTCGCTCCGAGACGTCGTGCTCGGGCGCGAGCGGCCGCTGCGCGAGCGGGTCGTGCGCTTGATCCGGGTGGCGTATCCGGTGTGGATGCTTCCGGTGACGGTGT
The DNA here is from genome assembly GCA_963725155.1 of uncultured Microthrixaceae bacterium. GTDB lineage: Bacteria > Actinomycetota > Acidimicrobiia > Acidimicrobiales > DATDAH01 > DATDAH01. The sequence goes on along the minus strand of CAVRXU010000006.1, from coordinate 36,896 downwards.
GGTTCCTGTTCCTGAACCGTCGGGTCCAGGCCGCGTACGGGATGGGGTGGTGGCGCCTGTGCCGGTTGGCGTGGCGAATGTACCGGAACACGCTCCGGGTGCCGACGGGCACGTCGTATCGGGCCCACCTGGCGATGTTGGCCAAGTTGTTGGAGGTGCCGCCGGAGGTGGAGGGGGTGGTGGTGGAGTGCGGCTGCTACCTGGGCGGGTCGACGGTGAACCTGTCGTTGATCTGCGAGGCAGTGGGCCGCGAGCTGATCGTCTACGACTCCTTCGAGGGTCTGCCCGAAGGCGACGCCAATGACAAGATCGCCTCGCCTTACACCCCGGGCATGTTCGCGGGGCCGTTGGAGGAGGTACGGGCCAATGTCGCCCGGTACGGGGCGATCGGCGTGTGCGAGTTCCGCAAGGGCTGGTATGCGGACACGTTGCCGTCGCACACGGAGCCGATCGTGTTGTGCTTCCTGGACGTGGATCTCCAGATGAGCATCCACCAGTGCCTGGTGAACCTCTGGCCCCACCTGACCGACGAGGGCTACGTGTTCACCGATGACTTCCCGATCCTGGACCTGTGCGCGGTGTTCTTCTCGGAGGAGTTCTGGCGTCGGGAGCTGGATCGTGATCCGCCGGGGTTGATCGGGACGGGCACCGGGTTGGCCATCGGCCAGTACTGGGTGGGGCCGTTCGCGCACATCGGCGGCGACCCCGCCTATCCGTTGCAGACCCCGTCCAGCATCGCGTACACCCGCAAGGACTTCTCCGGCCACTGGGGCTACCGACCGCCGGAGTGAGCCGGAAAGTCGATGGGCAGCGGCCTGGCGGTCGGCGTCAGTCCGGTAGCTTGCGCCGAACCTCGTCGAGAGGTCGCCGCCGCCACCGAGCCCGGGCGATCCGCAGCGGCGCCCGCACGGCGATGGTCGCCATGTACCACCAGCGAGCAGGGACCGGCTCGTCCCGGGCGTGAGCGAACTGGAGCTGGTAGGCGTTGCGCAACCGCTCCATGACCGCGAGCTCGGAGGCGAAGTACTGGTCCTTGTGCACCCGCTGGAGGACCAGCGGCTCGGGCAACCTCGCCAGGCGGGCGCCGTGGCCACGCGCCCGCAGGTAGAGGTCGTAGTCGAAGAACCGCTTCCGGGTGTCGTCGTAGCCCCCGATGGCCCGGAAGGTGTCGATGCGGCCCATGATCGAGGTGTGGACCAGGACGTTGCGGCCGAGCAGCTCGCGACCCACGAGGTCCACCCGCTCCGGTGGCAGTCCCAGGGGCCAATCGGCGTGATCGTCGAGGGCGGTCGATCGGCGCGCCTCGGTGCCGAGGAGGTCGATGTCGGGCCGCGCCTTCAGGGTGGCCAGCTGGTGCTCGAGGCGCAGGGGATGGGACTCGTCGTCGGAGTCCTGGATCGCCACGAAGTCACCGGCGGCGGCGGCGAGGCCGATGTTGAGGGCCCGACCCCGCCCGACCCGACCGGGCCGGATGACACGGACACGCTCGTCCTGGGCAGCCCGCGCGATCTCGGTCTCCTGGTCCGCCCCCAACTCGCCGCTGAGGACCACGAGCAATTCGAAGTCCGGGAAGGACTGGCAGAGGATGCTGCTCAGCGATCCACGCAGCAGGGCCGGCCTCACCGCGTGGGTGGTCATGAGCACGGTCACCACCCGCTGTTCGGCCATGTCCCCCAACTCCGTCTGAACGGCTCAGGCTCCCCCTCGTCGGGAACCGTCCACGACGTGAACACTCCGGCGAGACACTAGCGGAGCCGGGTCTTCGGTCAGCGACCGAAGACGGTCGCCTCGTCGAGCGACGTGTCGTCTTCGTCGGTGGTCGCCGACAGCGCCTCGAGCTCAGCCGCCTCCCCGAAGTCGTGTCGGTAGCCGTAGCTGTAGCCGTAGCCGTAGTAGTTCCCGGCCTTGTCCGTGACACCGTTCATGACGACGCCCACGATCTCGGCCTCGACGGCCCGGAGCCGACGAACCGCCTCGGCCAGGTTCGCCTTCTTCGTCAGCTCGGGTACCGCGGTGATGACGACCCCGTCGACCTGCTGGGCGACGACGAGCGAGTCGCTCACCGAGAGCACCGGCGCCGTGTCGATCAGGATCACGTCGGCCGCGGCCCCCTCGATCCGAGTGAGGATCTTGGCGAAGGCCTCCGATCCGAGGATCGCCGACGCGTTGCCGGGCAGCGGGCCCGAAGGCAGGAGCGCCATGCGCAGGCCGGCACCGACGTCGAGGGGCTGAAGCGCATCAGCGAGGGTGACCTCGCCGAGCAGGACCGAGGTCAGGCCCGTCGTCGTCTCGTCGACGTCGAACACCGAGCCGATCCGCGGTCGGCGCAGGTCGGCCGACACGATGACGACCCGGGCGCCCGACGCGGCCAGCGCGCGACCGAGGTTCGCCACCACGGTCGTCTTGCCCTCGGCCGGGATGGCGCTGGTGACCGCCAACGTGCTGGTCTTCCGTCCCAAGGCGGAGAAGCGGATGTTGGTCGCCAGCATGCGATAGGCCTCGTCCGCCCGCGACCCGACGGCGACCAGTTGTTGCTCGCTCGCCGGGAGACGACGGCGTCGACGGCGCTGGTCGCCGTGCACGGGCAGCGAGGCCAGGATCGGCAGGCCGTCGGTCAGGCCCACGACCTCGTCGGGTGTCGTGACACGGTTGTTGACCCAGTCGTAGGCCAGCACGAGGGTCACGCCGAGGAACGCGCCCAGCACGGCGGCGAGGAAGGCGTCGCGGAACGGCGTCGGCTCGAACGGGCTCTCCGGCAGCTCTGCCGGGACGAGGAACTGTACGTTCCCGGAGTTGACGTCGGCCTCCGTGTCGAGCTCGTTCGCCCGGATCCGCAGGTCCGCCTGTTGGACCACGAGACGCTGGCGCCGCAGCCCCAACCGGTCTGTGGACCCGCCGTCGGCGATCGATCGGTCGAGCACGGCAATGTTGTCGTTCAACTCCCGGGCGACCCTCCGCAGCTCCGAGGCCTGGAGGCGTCGGCTCTGGACCTCCAGCGCCTGCTGCACCTGGATGTAGGAATCGCCGGCCGCGTTGGCCGCGCGCTGGGCCAGCTCGGCGGAATCGGCGACGGCGTCGATCTCGATGATGTTGGTGTCCTCGGCGGCCGAGGCGTCGATGCTCTCGACCCCATCGGCGTCGTCGCCCAGCTCGTCGTTGACCGCCTCGTGCACGGCCTGCGACGCCACGATGAATATCGCCGTGGCGACCTTGCGCTCGGGGTTGGCGACCGGTGAGCTGCTGAAGACGCCCTCGCTCGCGCCGATGATGTTGATCTCCGCGGTCGATCGGTACAGCGAGGGCTGGAGCGAGGAGTAGGCGAAGGCGACGGCGAATCCGATCACCGCCATCGCGACGATGACCCACCACCGTCGACGCAGGAGGTAGATGACACGGGTGAAGTGGAGGTCGTCGTTGATCTGTGGATCCATGTCAGCTCATGCTTCGGTGGGAGGGGCGAATGACGTCGTGGCTTCGACCGCCAAGGGCCGCGACCCGTCCGACGCAACAGCTCCGCGTCGTACCGAGAAGCTACCAGTCACCCTGCGTGAGGGCACGCCGGGACGGCTGGAGGCCATCAGCCCAGCGACCGTCCCGTCGAAGCGCCGGCCCGCGCCCGGAGCAGGTCGTCGTAGTGGTCGAGGAGCCAGCGGGCCCCTTCGTCGCCGGTGAATCGCGACTCGAAGCGCCGGCGGACCGACGCCGGTGAGGGACGCGTCCCCGACGCCGCGGCCTCGATCGCGGTGGCGAGCGACGCCGCGGTCGGCTCGCACAGCCACCCGACCTCGCTGTCGATCAGGTCGGCCATGGCGCCGTGGCCGGTGGCGAGCACCGGCCGACCGCGGCTGAAGGCCTCGACGACGACCATCGGCATGGCCTCGTAGCCGACGGACGGCACGACCACGACGCAACACGCGTCCATCCGCCGCAGGACCTCGGCGCGGTCGATCACCCCGAGGTAGGTGACCGAGGGGTCGTGAGCCGCGAGGTCCTCGATCCTTTGTCGGTCCGGGCCGTCGCCGGCGATCACCAACCGGTGGCCCGCCGGCTGTGCCCGCGTCCACGCGTCCACCAGCAGGGCCGTGCCCTTGATCGGCTCGAGTCGACCCGCACAGAGGAACCCGGACCCCGGCCGCGTCGCCGGTCCGGGATCGGGCAGGCTGTTGGGGCGGACGGCCACGCGGTCGGGGTCGACGCCCAGGTCGTCCACCAGGAAGCGAGCCGTGAACTCGCTCACGGCGACGAAGAGGTCCACGCCGCGGAAGGCCGAGCGGTGCCGTGTCAGGGTTGCCGCCATGACTGCGCTCTGGGGCCGTGATCCTCGGTAGCAGCCGTGCCAGATGGCCGGCCAGGCGACGCGCCGGTCGGTGCAGTCGCGGCAGATGGCCCCGTCGCGGAAGTAGAGCCCGTTCGGGCACACGTGGCGGTAGTTGTGCACCGTCTGCACCACGACGGCACCGGCGCGCTGCGCCCGCCGGATGAACGCCGGGGAGATGAGCGGGTACGGGTTGTGGAAGTGGACGACGTCGGGCCGCCAGGAGGCGAGGATGCGGTCGATCGCCCTCGTGTCGCTGAACGAGTGGATCGGCCGGATCGGCAGGGCTGCCTTCTCGAGGCTCCCCAACGAGGGGATCGCGTCGCTCTCCCGCACGTAGCTGCGGACCTCCGCCCCTTCCTCCCGGAGCGAGGACTCGTCACGCTCCACCACCTGGTTCTCGCCCGACGGCAGGGCCGAGCGGTAGCGGTTGTGGACCAGCAGGACGCGCATCAGCGGGGCGCGACCTCACCGCGAGCCGTCCGGCGACGGATCTCCTGCTGGGTGGGTCTGCTCGCCCGGACCGGGCTCCCTGCCCCGACGGCGAAGAGGAAGACCAGGAACGGCAGGCTGCCGATCTCGAAGGTCGTGTGGGTCAGCGAGTTCACGCCGAGCGAGACGAGGAAGAGGAGCGGTACGAGCCGCAGCTCCGGCCGCGCCGACCGAGCCGCGTCGACCACCGCCAGTCCGTAGGCGTACGTGAGGATCACGAGGCCCACGAGTCCGGTCCCGACGAGGACCTCCGGCCAGGTCCCGTGGAGGTACGGGGTCTCGAACTGACCCAGTTGCTCGAAGACCTCGTACCGGGTCCCGGACGACAGGCCGAGGCCGGTCACCGGGGACCGGCCGACGGCCTCGATGCCCGCACTCCACCACTCCGTCCGGTTGCTGAGCGTCCCGATCTCCTCGGACGCCTGGCCCCGGAGCCAGAGGCTGTCGGCCACTCCCGTGAAGGCGACGATGGCCAGTGCCGCGGCGGCGAGCATGCCGACGACGGTCAGCGAGGTCCGCTTTTGGTACAGCAGGCGAACGATCACCACGACGGCGACGGCGACCAGGCCGGTCCGGTGCTGGGCGGCGATGACGAACGCGCTGCCGAAGACGACGGGGAGCCAGCGCACCCGTCGATGGCCGAGGCCGTAGGCCACGCACATCGAGCCGAGGATGCCGATGACGTCGGCGGAGAGCAGGGGAAAGACCCCCTTCAGGCGGTCGGAGCCGTGGATCTCGTCGAAGGCGTCGTCCCGGGAGCGGACCGCCCCGATGAAGGCGGTGGCGAGCAGGGCGTAGATGACGTCCATGAGGTGGCGGATGGGCACGTCCCACGTCCCGCGGAAGCTCCGGTGGCACGCCAGGAACACCGTGAAGAAGATCACCAGGTCCAGCACGCGGAACGAGGCCAATCCCGGGCTGACCGCGATGACGATCGGCACGACGGCGGCGCCGATGTAGGCCAGGGTGAGCACGGCCGGCCGCGGGACCCGGGGGACGCCTTCCCACCGCCTCGTCAGCACGATCGCGATCGCGGCGAGGCCGGCTGCTGCCGCGAGGCAGGCGACCCGGTAGAGCCCGGCGCTGTCGAGCGGAGTGGCCGAGAGGTCGGCCGAGGTGCGTTGACGCAGCACGAGGGTGGAGAACAGGACCAGGTAGATGGACGCGACGGCGTAGGACTGGGCGAGCTCTGGCCCGCCGTACCGGCAGAGGAAGCGCCGGGTGAAGGGGGCGGCCGCGAGGACCGCGCCACCGGCGATCACGACCGGGTTGGCCCAGCCGTGGACCGTCAGGATGCTGGCCAGGAGGGTCGCCACCGCGGCGACGGCGAGGAACGTCCCGGTCACCCGCCGGGGTGGCAGCCGGTGGAGCTCGGGCACCCACGCCGCCCCGACCTGCCCCTCGCGTCGGCGGCCGCCGTCATCTCGCTCGTCGTCGAGGGGTTCGGTGATCGAGCTCATCGTGCCGGCCGGCCCTCGGCGACGAAGCTCCGAGCGCTCAGCCCGAGGTACGTCTCGTACAGCTCGTCGGCCCGTCGTCGCAGGCTCGCCGGCACCTCCTCGTCGAGGGCACGGTGCGCGAGTCGCTGCTGCTGGTGCCGGTACTCGGAGGACGACGGCCGGGCGACTCGGGTCTCGTACACCTCGCCGTCGTGGTCGCGGCCGAACCGATCGACGCTCTCCATCACGAGGGGATCGTGCCGCTCCGGCTCGTGATCCGTGGCGAAGGCCGTGCCGAAGCGGTGGTTGGCCGCGGCCAGGACCTTCCCGGGGGCCGTCGTGGCCAGCTCGAAGTCGGCGACGACGAACGAGTCGGCGTACGGGAGAGCCCGCTCGTAGAACATCACCCAGTCCTGCACGACCTCCCGGGGTCGCCGGTCGGCCGACCAGACGAGGGTCGACGCGGCGGCGTCCATCGGGTCCCGGACGACGACGATGCAGGGCACGCCGAACCGAGCAGCTCGGAGCACCTGGCACGGGTTGTGCAGGTGGTGCGCGGTCCGGCGCTGGGGGTTGAGGAGCTCGAAAGCGGCGACGAGGAAGGTGTTGGCGGACCGCGGGGCGCCCTCGATCACCACCTCGGTGTCCTGCCGGACGAGCAACGGGGACCGCGCCGGCATCAGGCGGGCGAAGAGGGGATAGACGCGGTGCTGCGACTGCAGCGTCCGGGCCAGGACGAACCGTATGCGGCTGGACCGCCGGCCCTTGTGATCGAGCTCGTGGATGGCCTCGTGCCGCCCACGGGCGCGTGCCGCGGGTCGCAGCGGAGCCCGGTAGCCGTAACGCCGCCGTAGCGGCCAGCTGATCGCGGCGGCCACGTGTCGGTCGCGCCGAGGCATGGCCTGTTCCCACGTCGTGTCCGCCACGATGGGACGGTCGCTGAAGCGAGCGGGATTACCCGACACCGTGTGCTGTGGCGACCAGGGCCGGTCGGCCAGGTCGTCCAGGTCGTCGGGCAGATCCCGCCCGATGTGGTCGCTGATCTGCCGGAGCACGTCGTCGGGGGCGGCCACGAGGTCCTCGTAACGGACCCGCAGCGTCGGCACCCGGGGGGCGACGGTGCTGTCGATCAGCCAGTTCTTGTTCAGCCAGTTGAACGTGCTCGGCACCGGTCCGCTCGAGGGCATCAGCTCACCCGTCGCCGGGTCGAGCTTCGGCCGGGACTGGGAGAACGCCGACGCGCGTGGATCCCGCACGAGGTGGACCACGCGGACGTCCAGCGACGTGTGGAGGTGCAGCAGCAGGGCCGCCGCGGGGCTCTTGGAGGTGTCGATGATCACGTCGGCCCCCGACAGCTCCGCGGCCGCGACCATCGTCTCCTCCAGCGTCCGCGCGAAGCGCACGAGGTCGGCCGGCTGCGTGCCCCCGCGCAGGAGGCGAGGCACGTGGCGGGTCTTGACGTGCCGGTCACGGATCCGGGTCATCTCCTCGGGGTCGAGGCCGCCGCCGATGCTGGCGACGACCTTCGACCAGAGCACGCAGTCCGGCACCGGGTCACCGCACCCGCAGCGCCACCCTCCGATGAGGCCTCGGTCCCAGAGGAAGTACAGCTCGCCGACGTTCACCGCGGCCGGCAGCTGACCGAGCAGCGACGCCAGCAACGTCGATCCGCTCCGGGCCGCGCCGGCGACGTAGATCACCTCGGGCATCGTCGGGGAGGCTAGCGCTGGTCGGGTGACGCAGGTTGATGAGCGTCGGTCGCCGGATCAGCACCGAATCGCGATCGCGACGCCGGCGCCTCGGTGCGGCCGGCCGGAGCCGGCAGGTCGCCGCGGAAGCTCGCCCACAGCAGGGTCGTCGTCACGACCGCACCGGCCGCGAGGCCCAGCGCGGCGCCCTCGGCGCCGGCCAGGAAGGCGCCGGCCGCGCCGGCGGCCAGGCCGATGATCGAGCCGGCGGCTCGCGCCCGGAAGCTGCGGGAGGCGAGCTCGAGGGTCCGCAGGCCGACCATCGCTCCCACGCCGAGGGCGGTGAAGACGTAGTACCCGAACACCTGGGGAAGGATGTGCGAGGCCGCCGGCCAGCTCTCCCCGAGCACGCGGGTGCCGACGGCGTCGGGCAGCAGCAGCATCGCCGCGCACCACAGGCCGAACACCGTCGCCAGCGCGCCGCTGAGCACGGCCATCGCCGGCCGGTGTCGCTCCGGATCGTCGTGGAGGATGCGCATGGCCTCGGGCACGGCGATGATGGGGATGGCGAGCAGGAAGACGTTGAGCGGGCTCGCGAGGAGCACGGCCGAGCGAAGCACGCCCACCGCCTCGAGCCCCGCGAACGCGGCGACCACCATGGTCACGCCCTGCAGGGCGAGCTGGGGGATCAGCGCCTCGCCGAAGATCGGCAGCGACAGGCTCCGAACCCCGTACAGCCAGGCGAGGGCGCCGTCGAACTTCGGCAGCATCCGGGAGGCGACCAGCCCGGCGACGGCGGCGACGGCGGCGGCGGCCCCCCAGGCCAGGAGGAGCAGGTCGACCTGCTCCTGGCCCGTGTCCAGCAGGATGGCCACGGGGACCAGCAGTGCCGCCGCCCAGGCCAGGTCGATGGCGATGGCCGCCTGCGGTCGGCCCGCGGCGAAGTAGACCGAGCGCAGGCCGTCGTGGAGGAACAGACCAGGGAGGGAGATCCCGAGGATGACGAAGGCGCGCGCGATGAGCGGCGAGCCGGCGAAGAGCGCCCAGGACGCGCCGGCCAGGGCCAGGAGGAGCAGGCCGCCACCCACACCGAGGAGGAGGCTGGCTCCGAGGGCGCGCCGGTAGCTCACCGGGGCCCGGCCGCCGACCCGTTCCTCGTCGGTGTGGCGGATGAGGAGGGGCTGGCCGACCAGGGCGATGATGGCGCTCCGGGCGAGGAAGTAGGTGGCGTACACGAGGGCGAAGGCGCCGTAGTCGGCCGACGAGACCGAGCTGACGACCAGGATGTTCAGCAGGAAGTTGGTGACGCTGGAGAGGCCCTGGTCGACCAGGCCCAGGGCCGCCCGACGTCCGAGCCCGGCGCTCCGCTTTGCCGTGAGGGTCTGGTCGCTCGCCGTCGACCGGGTCGCCCCTGTCGGGCTCGTCACCTCTCGCTGCCGGCGCGCCGGGGAGGCTGGCGCAGGATGGCGGCCACGAAGGCGGGGTTGTTCGTGAGGTATCGCCGCCAGAGCCGCCGGGGCTCGCGCCCGAGGCGGTAGAGCCACTCCAGGCCGGACCGCTGGACCCAGGGTGGCGCCTGCGGGACCAGCCCGGCGTGGAAGTCGAACGCGGCGCCGACACCGAGGGCCACGGGCACCGCGAGGCGGGGGTGCATCTCGGCCATCCACAGCTCCTGCTTGGGCGTGCTCAGGCCGATCCAGAGCAAGTCGGCGCCCGATGAGTCTATGTGATCGACGACCTCGGCGGTCTCGGCCTCGTCGAGCGGGCGGAAGGGCGGGGTGCGCACGCCGCAGACCTGCAGGCCCGGGAAGCGCGAGCGCAGCTGATCCGCCAGGCGCTGGGCGACGCCCGGCCCGCCGCCGTAGAAGAAGTGTCGCCAGCCGTTCTCCAGCGACCGCGCACAGAGCTCCAGCATCAGATCGGGCCCGTAGACCCGCTCGACCCAGTCGAATCCGGCGTACCGGCAGGACCAGACCATGGGCATGCCATCCGGGCAGACCATCGCCGCCTGGTCGTGGGCCTGCCGCACCGAGAGGGAGCGGCGCGCTTCCATAACCCCGTGGACCCCGGTCAGCGTGACGAAGCCCTGGTCGTCCTCGCGGATCCGTCGCTCGATCTCCGCCACAGCCAGCTCCATGGTGACGGCGCTGATGCCCACGCCGAGGACCTCGGTGCGCGGGAGCAGTGCTCCCGGATCAGGCCGCGGGAACCGCGGCGGCGCGCCTGACCTCATCGTGGATCCAACGGTACGTCTGCTCCAGGCCGTCGCGGAGGCCGATGCCGGGCTGCCAGCCCAATCGATCGAGGATCCTGGTGTTGTCGCTGTTGCGACCGCGAACGCCCTGCGGCGCGTCCAGCTTGTAGCGGCGCTTCAAGCGTGACGCCGGCGATCTCCTCGACGATGTCGACGAGCTGGTTGATCGTCACCAGCTCGGCGCTGCCGAGGTTGATCGGCTCGAGCGATGTCGCTGTGCAGGATCGCCCGAGTGCCCTCGACGCAGTCGTCGATGTACATGAAGCTGCGCGTCTGCTTGCCGTCGCCCCAGATCTCGATCTCGTGGCTCGCCCGAGCATCACGGCCTCGATCACCTTGCGGCAGATCGCGGCGGGCGCCTTCTCGCGCCCGCCGTCCCACGTGCCGTGCGGGCCGTAGACGTTGTGGTAGCGGGCGACGCGGGTCTGCGAGGCCGAAGTCCTCGCGGAAGTGGCGGCACATCCGCTCGCTGAACAGCTTCTCCCAGCCGTAGCCGTCCTCGGGCATGCGCCGGGTAGGCGTCGTCCTCGCTCAGCGGCGATCACGTCGGGCGATCGTCTGCTTGTCGGCGGCGTAGACGCACGCCGACGAGGAGTAGAAGAACCGCTCGACGCCGTGCATCGCGCGCGGCCATGCAGCAGGTGCGTGTTGATCAGCACGGAGAGCATGCACAGGGCCTTGTTGTTCTCGATGAACCCCATGCCGCCCATGTCGGCGGCGAGGTTGTAGACGGTCGCGGCGCCCTCGGCGGCCTCCAAGCAGGCTCGCTCCTGTCGCAGGTCGAGCGACGACGTTCTCGACGTCGTCGAAGCGCTGGTACCACTCGTCGACGCGGCTTCAGGTCGACGGCCCGGACCGCTCGGCCGTCGCGCCGCAGGTCGGCGACGAGGTGACCGCCGATGAACCCGCCGGCGCCGGTGACGACGGTGAGGTCACCGGTCGTCATGGTTGTTCCTTTCCGCTGGTGCGCTCATCGTCTCCGCCATGGCAGGTGAGGCCACGGGGTCCGGCGTGGCGGTTGGACGGTGGCCGTTCACCGCCGTGAGTGGTGTGGCCGGCGCCGACTCGGGCCGAGCCTGCCTCCGGAAGCCGGTCCACCAGGGGATGTCGTCCAGCGTCACCGGCTCCGCAAGCGTCAGCAGCTGGAGGAGCGTGCGCCAGAGCACCCAGAGGTCGAGGCGAAGGGAGGCCGACCGCACGTAGGCCAGGTCGTACTCGGGGACCTCCGCGATGAGCCGCCCCGCATCCACGCTGATCTGCCAGATCCCCGTGCAGCCCGGCCGGACCCGGGTGCGCTCCTCCTGGAACGCCGGGGTGAACAACGTGGTCGCCAGCTCCTCCATCTCCGGCCGGGGGCCGACGAGGCTCATCTTCCCCGTGATGACGAGCAGCAGCTGCGGCAGCTCGTCGAGGTGGCTCGAACGTAGGAACTTGCCGAACGGGGCGTTCTCGATCTTTGCGATCGCGTATTTGTCGGCGTAGACCGGCGTGCTCGTTGGCAGCGAGCGGATCTTGGCGAAGCAGAATGGGCGTCCGTGCCACCCGACTCGCACCTGTGTGAATATCGGCCACGCCCTGAAGCTCAGCGCCGAGCCGGCGAGCAGGACCAGCAGCAGCGGGAGGGCGACTGTGAAGAGCAACGCAGCCCCGACGACGTCAACCAGGCGATGCAGCTCGCTCGCGCCACCCGGTCTCCCCCTTGCCGCCACCAGTTGTTCACCCCCTCGGTGCAGGCCGGGCTGCTGGACAATTGAGTAGCGGACCCGTCGAAGCCTGTCAATCGGCGGATTTCCTACCCCGGGTCCACGGTCGCCATTCGACTCGACAGGTGGCATCGCCCGGAACCGTCGAGGCGGTGCTCATCGGCGCTCGCCGTGGTGATCTACAGTTCCACGGTCGCTCGAGCCCCCTGGGAGCGGCGAGGACGACGGGGCGAGGAGGACGGACGTGGTTCGTCATCTCGTGGCCGCGTCGGCCGCGGTAATACTCCTGGCCTCCGGGTGCTCCGACGACGGGTCCGAGAGCACCGACGGGGCCGATGTCACCGCGGCCGACGACGCGGCGGCCGAAGACTCGGTCCCCCGCCTCTCGATCGACCTCGATCAGCTGATCGCCCAACTCGAGGACGGAGAGGTCGAGGTCCCGCCGGACTTCGAACCGCCAACGCCGAACCAGATCGACCAGCCCTGTCTGGGCGGCGTGCTGGAGCACCTTGTGAACGTGGGAGCGCTCGAGGAGGGCGACCTGATGCTCTGGTACTTGGGCGTCAACGACGACGCCTCTGGGCCGGTGGTCGACGCGGTGAACGCCATCTTCGCCGAGGGCGACTGCCTCAAGAGCTAGTCGGGCTGCCGGCCACCGGCCCGCCGGCGCCCGGGGCGTCGGGTCGCCACACGAAGCTGAAAGCGCCCTTGTCCTCGTCCAGCTCGAGATCCGGTTGGTGGACGCCGTGGTGGTCCTCGTAGGCGTTGACCACGGCGGCGGGCTCGCCCTCCTGGATGACGACCCCGTCCTCGAGCCACAGGCATCGGTCGGAGAGCGCCTTGAGCTCGCCGTGGGTGTGGGAGACGAACACCACGGTCGTGTCGTCCTCCATGAGCTTGAAGATCTTCTCCGCGGATTGGAACCGGAACTCGGCGTCGCCCGCGGCAAGCACTTCGTCGATGAGGATGATCTCCGGGTCCATGAAGACCGCGACCGAGAAGGCCAGCCGGGTGAACATCCCGTTCGAGTAGGTGCGGACCGGCCGGTTGATGGCGTCGCCGAGGCCGGAGAACTCGATGATCTCCGGCGTCTTCTCGCGGATCTCGGACAGCTCCATCCCGGCGAGGAGGCCACCGAGCTTGATGTTCTCGTGGCCGCTCAGCTGGAAGTTGAACCCGACCCCGAGCGAGAGCAGCGGCGTGACGCGGCCGTGCAGCGTGATCCGCCCACTGGTTGGCCGCAGGATGCCGGCCAGGGCGCGCAGGATCGTCGACTTGCCGGACCCGTTGGGACCGACCATGCCGAGCACCGACCCTCGGGGGACCTCGAAGGAGACGCCCTGCACCGCGTTGACCGTCTCGGTCGACCTCTTCCGCCGGCGCAGGTTCTGCATGCTGCGGACCAGGGTCGGCTCGGACTCCACCCACGTCTGGTACGTGATGTGGAGGTCCTCGACCCGGATGGTGATGTCGTCAGAGTCGGACGGCAAAGTCGCGCTCCTTGGCGAGGAACCCCGCCAGCCCGACGACGAGTGCCACTACGGCCCAAGCCGCGGCCCACGCGAGGTAGCGCTTGGAGGGCCAGTCGGCCGACAAGGCGTCGTCGAGGGCGGCGTAGTACGGGAAGAGGGGGTTGTAGGCGAGGACGTGGCGGAGGTGCGGGGGGATCTCCTGCACCGTGTAGATGACAGGCGTCACGAAGAGCCACAGGCGGGTGAGGTAGGTGAGGAAGTTGGTGGTGTCGCGGAAGTAGACCGTGAGCGCCGCCATGGCGAGGCTGGAACCGTAGACGAACCCGGTCAGCAGCAGGAGGACCACCGGGACCGCGAGCAGGTGGATCCCGAACGGCTGGCGGAGGACGGCGCGCACCGCCAGCAGGACGACCAGCGTGGGCACGAGCGTCACCACCCCGCTCATCAGCGAGGTGGTCGGGAAGACGCCGCAGGGCACCGGTGTGTTGAGGAGCATCCGGGAGTTGGCGAGCACCGAGGTCGCTCCCGAGGTGATGCCGCTGGCGACGTACTGGAAGATGAACACCCCCATGACGATGTGGGCGATGACCAGCCGGGCGTGCGCTTCGGTGCCCGGAGGCTGCATCACGGTCCGTACCAGCATGTAGACGCCCGCCATCATCAGGGGGCCGAGGACCAGCCACGCCTTGCCGAACGTGGTGTCGTAGTGCTGGGCCTTCAGGCGGGTGCGAGTCAGGTAGCTCAGGAGACGGCGCCGGGTCCACAGCTCCCTCACGTAACGTGCCAGCGACGGCGGGGGCTCGTCGTCGCCGTAGATGGTGGCGAGTTCGTCGGAGGAGGTGATGCTCATGACGACAACAGCATGGCGGACGGCTCGGTCGATGTGCCAGCCCCGTCATGGTAGGAGTCCCCTCGGCCACCCGTCGCTGCGTTCCGCGGCGCGTGGCGCCGCTCGTTGACCGAGCGCCCCGCTCTGGCGCCTCGCGACGTGGACGCGGCGGCGCTCCGGCGGATGGCGCGCGACCAGCTCGCCGAGCTCGCCGCTCTTCGCTGGCGTCCGATCCCCCGGTTGGCCCTGGCGGTGGACCGCCGGGTGCAGCGCCTGGCTCGCCTCGTCGGCACCCCGGTGGTCAGCGAGGCCGCGGCGCGGCTGACGTTGCTGGGCGTCGGGCTCACGGTCGGTCGAGCGCACCGGGAGCAGCGTCGCGCCGACCTCGACCGTGCCGTCGAGGCCCTCGCTCCGGCCCGCGCCGATCGACGGCGGACCGTCATCGTCGTCCAGGAGTCCACCGACTCGGTTGGCCTTCCACCGTTCGTCGATCCCGACGAGGTCCTGGTGGCCCGTCCCGTCGGCGACGAGGTGCTCGCCGCGGCCGTCGACCGGGTCGTCGCCGGCGTCAGCGGCGACCTCGTGTGCCTCCTTCACCCCTCCTGCGAGCCGCTGGAGCCCGGCTGGCTCGATCGACTGGCGGCCCGGCTCGACGGCGACGTCGTGGCCGCCGTGCCCCAGGCCGTCCATCCCGAGCGCCGGCTGCGGTCCAGGACGCCTCACGACCTCCGGGTTCGCCACCTGGGCGTCGAGGTGGAGGTGGACGACGGTGCGCCCGCCCTGGTAGCCATCGGCGCGGGCGGGCGGCCGTCGGCGCCGGAGCTGGTGGGTGGCGGGGTCGTCGCCGCGGTCGGCCCCTGCCTGGTCGTGGACCGGGAGGCGTACCTGGCCGCCGGAGGACTCGGGTCCTATGAGGGCCTCGACGTCGCCATCGCGGCGCTGTGCAGCCGGCTGGCCGATCGCGGCGCCCGCACGGTCGCCGTGCCCGAGGCGATCGTGCTCGACCGTCGACCGGTACGCTCCCGGGCGGCGCTGGTGCGCCCGGTCGACACCGCCGGCGCCGACTGGCGCCGGTTGCTGGACGAACAGGGTCCAGCGCTGCGTCGGCAGGTGCCGGGGGAGGGTGATCGCCTAACGGTGGCCGTGAGCACCGCAGCGCTCCCCGCGAGCGTGGCCGGTGGGGGGATTGGGAGCTGGCGTCGGCCCTGGCGCGGGCGTTGCGGCGGCGGGGTGTCCACGTCCGGGTCCAGGACCGCGACCAGGTCGACGATCCCGCCAGCCGGGCCTGCGACGTCCACCTCGTCCTGCGGGGCCTGGTGGGGATCCGTCGCTCGCCCGGGCAGCGCCACGTCCTGTGGGTGATCAGCCACCCCGAGCTGGTCGAGCCCGAGGAGTGCGACGAGGCCGACCTGGTGCTGGCCGCCTCACCTCGTCTGGCCGAGCACCTGCGCGACCTCACGGACACGCCGGTCGAGGTCCTGCTCCAGGGCACGGACCACCACCGGTTCCGCCCGGTGCCGACCGTCGCCGAGCACGCGCACCCGGTCACGGTGGTGGCCAACACCCGGAACGTCTCTCGCCCGGCCGTGGCCGACGCGCTGGCGGCCGGGATCCGCCCGGCCATCTACGGTCGCGGTTGGGAGGGTCTGGTGGCGCCCGACCTCATCGCGGCCGAGCACGTCGCCAACGAGCAGCTGCCCGAGGTGTACGCGTCCGCCGCGGTCGTCCTCAACGACCACTGGGAGACGATGCGGGCCTGGGGGATCGTCTCGAACCGGATCTACGACGTCCTGGCCTGTGGCACGCCAGTGGTGTCGGATCGGCTCCCCGAGATCGACGACCAACTGCCGGACGGGGTGCTGACCTTCGCCGACGCCGACGAGCTCGGCCACCAGGTGCGCGAGCTGCTGGCCGATCCCGAGGCCGCCGCCTGCCGGGCGGCGGCGGGGCGGGCGGCGGTGCTGGCCGCCCACACCCTCGACCATCGGGCCGACCAGCTCCTCACCCTGCTGGCCCGGCACGGCCTGGACCAGGCGCAACACTAAGGTGGGTCGGCCTGTCCGCGGAGCAGAGGAGATCCTTGAGGTCCGACCGCCCGGCAGGGCCGCTGCCGCACCGGGTCGTCTGCGTCGTCGGCATGCACCGCTGCGGGACGTCGATGGCCGCCCGCACCCTCCACCGGCTCGGCGTGTCCTTGGGCGATGCGGGCGCCCTGCTCACCGCCGGTCCGGACAACCCGGCCGGCTACTGGGAGAACGGCGCCGTCAAGGAGCTCGACGACCTGGTCCTGAGCGTGCTCGGCGGGTCCTGGGACCATCCGCCCGTGCTGGACCCGGGCTGGGAGCTGGATCCGAGGCTGGGCCCGCTCCGCGAGCGCGCCTCCGAGATCCTGACCCGGTCGTTCGGCCGTGTCCCGGCGACGACGATCGTCGGCTGGAAGGACCCACGGCTCTCGCTCCTCCTGCCGTTCTGGCGGACGGTCAACCCCGTCGACGCCACGGTCGTGGTCGTCCGCGAACCCCGAGCCGTCGCCGCCTCCCTCGCCGAGCGTGACGGGCTCGAGCCACCGCAGGCCGCGTTGCTCTGGCTGCGCCACCTGCTGGCCGCCACCGAGGGCGACGACCACCTGCTGGTCGACCAGCGCGCCTTCTTCGACGACCTTCCGGCCACGCTGCAGGCGCTGGCCGACCACGTCGGGGTGCCGCGGCCGACCGCCGAGGTCGAGGTCACCGTCCGGCGGGACCTGGATCCCGGCCTGGTCCACCACCCGGCCACCTCAGTCCCGGAGCCGTCGGACAACCCCTGGGTGGCGATGGCGGACGCGGTGTGGAACGGCGGCGAGATCGACCTGGCCGCGCTGGCGCCGGAGCTCGCCGAGGGCATCCGGCGGGGCTGGCTGCAGGCGCCGGCGGACACCCGCCAGCTGGCGGACGCGCGGGCGCAGGTCGTGGCGCTGACCGAGGAGATCCGGGCCCGGAACCGGCAGCGGGACGCACAGCTGGGGACGCGGGTCCGGCGGCGGGTGCGCTCGGTCCGGCGCCGTATGGAGGGCACCACCGGGTGATGGCGCCCGCGGACCCGGCCGCCGCTCCCACCCTGGTGCTGCCGGACGGTTGGTGCCTCGACTGGATCTCGATCGACCGGCTCGAGCGGGCTCTGGCGGCGGCGCCGTCCACCGTGGCCGGGGTGGGCGCCGCCTCGGGGCCACTGCGGCCGGGCGGCAGCTACCGCACCCACGCCGAGTGGGGTGCGCTCCGGCCGGCGCACCTGGAACCGGTCGCCGGTCCGGTCGCGGGCGCCGTGCTCGTGCGCGAGGACGTCGAGCACGAGGTCGACGGCGGTCAGGTGCACGTCGCCGGGCCGGTGACCCTCGATCCGGGTGCGCACGTCCACGACCCCCTTGCCGACCCCGGGCCGATCGAGGTGGCGCACGGCGAGGGCCGTTCGCCCTTTCCGGTCCGGCCCGTCGTGGTGTTCCTCGCCGTCGAGGCGGGCGGTGGGGAGAACCGGTGGGCCCTTCGCCTCGTGAACGACCTCCTGACCGAGGACGTGGAGGCCCGCCTGGCGGCGGCAGAGGTGGCCGAGGGGCCCCATCTGACCCGGCCGTGCCGCCCGGACCCGGCCTCGATAGCCGCGCTCCGGCCCCAGGTCGTGGTGGCCCTGGACGCCGGCGCCGCCGCGGTCGCGTCCCCGTGGTGCGGGTCCGACCGCCGGACCGTCGTCGTCGAGGTCGACCCGGTCCTCGGCCGCGAGCCGGCGCTGGTGGACTGGCGCATCGGGCGGGCATCGGGTCGTCTCCGGGCCCGCATCGGGACTTCGGTGGGCGCGGCGACGTTCGCCGAGCTCGTCAACCGGCTCTGCTCCGGTCCCCACCCGGTGCCACCCCGACAGGACGTCCCGGGGTGACGGTCACGCCACGGGTCAGCGTCGTCGTCCCCGTCTACGGCGGGGCGGCCGAGACCGGGCGGTGCCTCGCCAGCGTGCTCGACCACGCGCCGGCCCTCACCGTCCCGTTCGAGCTGGTGCTCGTCGACGACGCCAGCCCGGACCCCGCGGTGCGCGCCGAGCTGGAGCGGGTCGCCGCCGAGCCGGCGCCGGTCGCCGTGACCCTCTTGCGCAACCCGGACAACCTCGGCTTCGTGGCCTCGGTCAACCGGGGCATCCGCCACGCCGACGGCGACGTGGTCGTCCTCAACGCCGACACCGTCGTGACCGCCGGGTGGCTCGACCGCCTTGGCCGACGCCGCCCGGGGCGAGGATGTCGCCACCGTGACCCCGCTGACCAGCTCCGGCTCGATCTGCACGCTGCCGCCCCTGGTCGTGGCCGAGTTCGGCCTGGACGGGCCGGAGCCCCGGATCGACGACTGCGCGGACTTCGTCCGGGAGCAGTCGCTCGGCCTGCGGCCCGAGGTGATCACCGGCGTCGGCTTCTGCATGTACGTCACCCGGGAGGCGCTCGACCGGTGCGGCCCCCTCGACGAGCGCGACTTCGGGCGGGGCTACGGCGAAGAGGTCGACTTCTGCCTCCGGGCCACGCGGCTGGGCTTCCGCCACCTCGTCGAGGACGCCACCTTCGTCCACCACCGGGGTGGGGTGTCGTTCGGCGCCGAGCGGGTGGCGGGCCTGGCCCGGGGCTCGGCCGTGCTGCGCGAGCGCTACCCGTTCTTCCGGGCGACCAACGCCCGCGAGCGCGCCGAGCATCCCCTGGCCGTCGCCTTCAAGGCCCTCGAGCTGGCGCTCACCGAGCGGAACCCGGCGCGGCCGCACGTGCTGCAGGTCCTGCACAGCCGTCACCGGCCGCCGGAGGCACCGAGAAGCACGTCGCAGGCGCTCGACGAGGCCTTGGGCGACCGCTTCGACGTCTCGGTCCTCTACCCGGTCGAGTCCGGCTTCGTCCTCCGGACCCGCTGGATGGTGGGTGGCCCCGAGCCCATTGCGCACGAGCTCCTGTTCCCCGGCGGTGGGGCCCGGGCGCGCGGGGTCCACGACCCGGTGGCGGCCGCGGCCCTCCAGACCGTCCTCGACCTCTTCGACGTCGACGCCGTGCACCTGCACAACCTCATCGGCCACTCGCTCGCCCCGCTCGCGGTGCTGGCCGATTTCCCCGGGCCGGTCGTCTGCTCCGTGCACGACCTCTACCTCGCCTGCCCCAACCACTCGCTCCTCTACCTCGACGACCGAGCCCTGCGGCATCCCCGAGGACCTCGAGGTGTGTGCCCGCTGCCTGCCGGCGAGCCGACGTCGGCGAGCCCGTGTCACTACCTCCGTCGCTTCCGGGCCGGAGGTCGAGGCGCACCTCGACGTCGTCGACCACTGGGTCGTCGCCAGTCAGAGCGCGGCCGACTACCTGCTGCGGGCCTACGACGTCGACGAGGCCCGGATCGAGCTCATCGAGCACGGGGCGATCATCGAGGTCCCGGACGAGCGGGTGGTCGACGAGCGCCACGTGCTGGACGAGCCCCTCAGGCTGGCGTTCGTCGGCCGGGGCTGGCGCAAGAAGGGCCTCGACGTCGTCAGCCGGCCTTGCCGACGCCGGTGTGGCCTCCGGCGTCGAGGTCCATCACTTCGGACCGCTCGAGGAGCCGGCGTCGCCGCAGCCTGGTTCGGCACGGCGCCTACGACAACCGGAGCTGCCTCGACTCCTCCGGGACGCCGGCATCCACGATCGTGCTGCTGCCGGGCCCCTACGCCGAGACCTTCGGCTACGTGATGACCGAGGCGCTGGTCGCCGGGCTGCCGGTGATCGGTGCCGGCTACGGCGCGCTCGGCGAGCGGATCCGGGCGCTGGGGGTGGGCTGGACGTTCGACCCCCAGCAGGAGGACGAACTACCGTCCCTGGTGGAGCACCTCGACCGTTGCCGACCGGAGGTCCTGCGGGCCACCCGTCGAGCCGCGGCGACGGAGCTCCGATCGACCGCCGCCACCGCTGACCGCTATGCCGAGTTGTACCAGGGAGCACACCTGCCGACGGACCGAAGGCGGCCCACCGTGACCGACGCTGCTGATGCCGAGGCGGATCGACTCAGACGGCACGCCCGCGCGCTGGCGGCGGTGAACCATCAGCTGCACGCCCAGCTCGACGCGACGGCGAGGACGCGGGGCCGCGACCTGACTCGGCGTTGGTACGACGAGCTCGAGCGCCGCGCCCCGCGGACCCAGCGCAGCCTCGAGCTGCTCCTGGAGGCCGCGGCCTCCGGGCGGGTGCTCGTCGACATGGCCAGCGCCGCGGTCCGTCGCCGTCGGGGCTGACACTCGACGGGCGACGCTGAGGCCCGGGGCGCCACCGGTGCCGGAGCCGACGACGCCCACCGGACAGATCGCGATCTCAGAGCCCCCGACGTCACGGTGTCACCTCAACCGGCGTGAGCGTGCGCTCTCCCTCGGGGCCGCCCACCAGATAGATCTCGAGCTGATTCGCACCCTGCCGGAAGAAGTCGGGGACCAGCACCGCTTCGAGGTGATGGGGATTGCCTCCTGATGACCAGCTCGGACTCACCGCCGCGACCCGCCCATTGAGCACGACGGCGATGGTGGGTTCCGCCGTGCCCGCGACATCGAGGTCGGCCACCAAGTAGGCAGGGAGGATCCCGCTCGCCGTGTCCACGTGATCGAAGGCCTCCAGTCCATGAACCACCGCGGTGGCGCCGGACAGGCTGGTGATGGTCAGCTGATCGGACCGTCGGCCCACGATCTCTCCCGCATCCGAGATGGCAAACGGGCGATAGGCGGGATTGTCAGGCCAGAGAAGGGTGTCGACGTTCTTGCTGAGCACTTCGGCGAGCTGCACGTCGCCGTCAAAGGTGACTTCGCCACTGAGCGTGGGCGTCCCCGCCCCGATGCCGCCGGTGACGACGCCGGCTCGCTTCTCAGCATCCGGGCGTTCCTGCGAGCCCAGGTCGATGCCGTCCACAGGCCAGGGAAGCTGGAAGCCGAGTGCGGCAACAATCGTCGGGACGATGTCGATCGTCCCGACGTTGGCATCGCTCACTGTGCCGGCCGGCCCGAGGCCCGGGGCCTTGATCACAAGCGGCACGTAGTACGTGTCGGCCAGGTTCTCCGTCGGAAAGTCAGCGCTCGTCAGGACCCGGGCGGGCCCACCGGGTTCGAGTCCGATGCCGTGGTCCGCCGTGGCGATGACAATGGCCTCGTCGTACAGGTCGGCCTCTCGCAGACGATCCATCACCTGACCGATGATCCGATCGGTGAACGCGGCCTGCAGCACCAAGCGTTGCTCCAAGAAATCCACCTCGGCGACCTGGTCCGACCGGCCGGCGATGTCCCGGAGGCCTTCTGCCTGCGGGCCCGGCCCCCCCGTGTATCGGCGGCCGTCGGGGAAGAAGACGTACGGACCGTGAGGTAAGACGAGGTGGAGGTAGTGAAGGGTCGGCGATTCCCCTGGTTCGATCGATTCGACAAGGTCGTCGACGGTCTGCAGCGAATGTCGAGGCTGGTCGCGCAGGCCGCCCGCCGATGAGTCGTCGGCCGCGTGCACTGCAGCCTCAGGATCAAGCAGTCCGTTCTCGAACGCCTGGGCCGAGGATGTGGCATCCGGGTCGGGCGAGACCATCGCCCGATACGTGTTCCGGGCCGCCGTCAGGAGTCGGCCCAAGGCGCCGGAGGGCTTCGTGGAGCCGCCAGCCGAATTGTCGACAAGATCACCATCGCAAAGACTTGACGGGCAGAGTCGAGTGACCGTCTCTATGACATCGAGGTCGAACTGGCCGGCCAGCATGGTGAACAGCGTCTCGGGATATTCGCTGGCGACCGCGGTTCGATCGTCGACCGGCACCCGCCCCGTGACGTTCGCCGGAACGGCGTACGTCGTGTAGTTCGCTGCCGTCGTCGCATTGCGGTACCAGACGCCATCGGCCGCGAGTGCGGACAGGTTCGGATACAGGCTCGAGTCGATTCGACCTTCACTGTCGACGAGTGTCTGCAGCGGCCACTCGTCGAACTGCAGGAACACGACGGTCCTCGGGTCATCGACCGGTCCTATGTCGGCGCTGGCCACATCCTGGGATTTCAGGAGGTCAGCGGTCTGACTCGTCGTCAGGAAGAGTCCGACGAACAGGAGGGGGGCCAGCCCGAGGTACCGCACCCACGTGCGCACGCCCGTCCAACGCCGGAAGGTCAAGACCCCCGCGATCGCCAGCGCTGCGGCCAGTACGACGAGCGCCGGCCGGAGAGCTCGGCCTGCTTGAGCAATCCCAGGCCCAGGAGGAGGACGAGCAATCCGACGAAAGCCGTATGGGTTACCTGACGTCCTTGCTCAGTGGCGATGCCGACGACCTGCTCGAAGGACCACAACAGGGTCGCGGGCCCGACCGATACGAGCACGGCAAAGAGGACGATGTCAGTGCGGGATGCACCGACGAACAGGAACAGGTCTGGTGCCCGTCCGAAGACATCGAGCAGAGGCTGGGTGACCGCTAATCCGGCAAGAGCGAACAACTCGATGAAGGAACGAACTGCCTGACGAGACCATGGATCGTGGGCGTGAATGGGAGACGCCTTGCGCTCCTGCCCGATCATGACGGCGACACCCTAGGGGTCAGGGCTGGAGTCCTACCGTCGACCACCCGGCGTAGGCGCAGCACGACACCAAAGCCGATCGCACGGCCTGGCCCGCCACACGCTCAGGTCCAGGGCTCCCCGCGGATGGCCGCCCGCTGACGATCCAGCCAGCCCAGCAGGAGGGCCACGGCTCGAGGGTCGTGACGGAGCTGGTGACCGGCCCCGGAGATGATCTTGAGCTCGGCTGAGCCGTGGGCGTCGGCCAGCACCCGGGCGTCGATCTGAGGGGCCAGGTCGTCATCGGCGCCGTGCATCACGAGCAGCGGGCGGGGCGCCACGGCCTCGGCCCCGGCCACCGGCCGCACCTGACGGAGGCCGTCGGCCCATCGGGTGAGGTCCTCGGGCTCACGGCCCCCGAGGATCCCGAGCTCCCGGGACCGCTTCAGCAGCTGCTTGGGATCGGCCAGCCACCCGGTGAAGTCCGCCGGGGCGCCGAGGGTGGCGACGGCCCGCACCCGGGGATCGGACCCGGCGACGCTGAGGGCCAGGGCGCCACCGGTGCCGAAGCCGACGACCGCCACCCCGTCGACACCCGGCCTGGCCGGCCACCTGTCCGACGGCCGCCCGGAGATCGTTGCGCCAGCCCGCCATCGAGAACATGCCCTTGGACGGCCGACAGCCCCGGAAGTTGAAGGCCAGGACGACCGCATCGATGTCCTCGGCGATCCGGTCCGCCAGCTGCGGATAGGTGTGGGCGGACTTGGGGCCACTGCCGTGCCCGGACGGATAGCCGTGGCACACCACCACGCCGGGACGATTGGCCCCCGAGGTGGACGGCCGGGCCAGGTGACCGGCCAGGGTGATCCCGTCGACGGCGAAGTGGTGTTCGAGGGCGGTGCTCACCCCGCGGTGCGTGCGCCCTTCCAGAGCCGGTAGCCCCGGTTGCGGGCTTCGGGCAGGGTGTCGGGGCCGAAGGCGAGGAACGACTCGGCGGCCATCAGGTCCTCGATGGCCTCGGCGGGGGTGGCCTCGTCGTCGAGGTCGTAGACCACCTGTGACCGCTTGTCCCCGATGTAACGGTTGTCGGCGAAGCCCTTGGGGCGATCCATGCCCGGATCGTACGGGAGGCGGGTCACGGGGGGCGACTCACCCCGGACGCGATGAGAGGGAGCGACCGGAGCCGCTCCCCCTCACCATTGGTTCTGGACTGTTTTACGGAGGGCGTTGCGCCGGGAGGGACCAGCCTCCGACCGCATCTCCGCCGGTGTCCGGATTGATTTCGCTTGGGTTGTCCGAAGGCCGCTAGCGGCCGGACACCTCCGAGGTCCCAAATCGTTTACCGCTCAGTTGGACCACCTCCTTTCCTCGGTCCGCACATCAAAGCACAGCCGAGCCACCCGAGCGCGTCATGTTTCGCCGCCTCCTGTGTCAAGGGCGCCGATGGCGGCCAGGTACGCCCCCTCCGCCGTGAGCACGGCGCGGATGTCGTCGGCGGTCATGTCCCGGTCGTCGGCCTCGGCCCGGCGCAGGAGGTCGGCCACGGCCGCCTCGTCGGCGATGTCGCCGACCTCGTCCCGGTAGGCGAGGTGCACGAGATGCCAGCCCAGGAGGGCCTCGACGTCCTCGTAGCTCAGCCGACTCGACACGTCGGCCGGCAGGGCGCTGGCCACGAACTCGATGGCCTCGTCCACCTCGAACAAGGCGGGAGGGTCGGACCCCGCCAGCAGCAACTCGGTCTGGCGAAGGGCGGCGACCGCGACCACCACCACCCCGACCACCGCCAGCACGATCAGGAGCACGCCCACGTCAGGCGGGAAGGGCGTCGTGGAGGGCGGTGATGACGCGGTCCTGATCGTCGGTCGACATGGCACTGCCGCTGGGGAGGCACAGGCCGGTGGCGAAGAGCTGCTCGCTGGTCCCGTCGACTCGGGCCGGGCAATGGCGGAACACCGGCTGCAGGTGCATCGGCTTCCACAGCGGACGGCTCTCGATGTCCTCGGCCTCGAGGGCCAGGCGCACGCCCTCACGATCGACGCCGGCCTGCTCGGGGTCGAGGGTGATGCAGGTCAGCCAGGCGTTGCCCTCGTCGTCGGTCGGGCGCGAAGGCGATCCCCGGCCGGTCGGCAAGGGCGTCCCGGTAGCGGTCCCGGATCTCGCGCCGGCGGGTCGATCCGCTCCCCGAGGGTGCTGAGCTGGCCCCGACCGACTGCGGCCAGCAGGTTCGAGAGCCGGTAGTTGTAGCCCACCTCGGTGTGCTCGTAGTGGGGCGCGTCCTGGCGGGCCTGGGTGGCCAGGTAGCGGGCCCGCTCGGCCAGCTCCGGCCGGTCACAGACCAGCATCCCGCCCCCACCGCTGGTGATGAGCTTGTTGCCGTTGAACGACAGGACCCCGACCTCGCCGAACGAGCCCGCCGGGCGGCCCGCGGACGTGGCGCCGATGGCCTCGGCCGCGTCCTCGACGAGGGCGATGCCCCGGTCGGCACACAGCGGCACCAATCGGTCGTAGTCGGCGCACTGGCCGTAGAGGTCGACGGCGATGACCGCCGCCGGCCGTGGCCGGCCCTCCCGCTCCCGGGCCTCCAGCTCTTCGGCCAGCAGGTCGGGGGAGAGGTTCCAGGTCGACCCGTCGCTGTCGACGAAGACCGGCTGGGCGCCGACGTAGCAGATGGCGTTGGCCGACGCCGCGAACGTGAAGCTGGAGACGACCACGTCGTCGCCCGGCCCGACCCCGAGCTCGAGCAGGGCCAGGTGCAACGCCGCGGTCCCGCTCGACAGCGCCACGCCGTAGGCGCGACCGGCGATCGAGCGCGGCCTCCTCCTCGAAGGCGGTCAGGTCGGGGCCGACCGGGGCCACCCAGTTCGACTCCAGCGCCTCGATCAGGAGCCGCCGCTCCGCCGCCCGGACGTCGGGCGGGGACAGGTAGATGCGGCTCACGACCCGACAGCGTGACGGGTCCTCCCCGGTCGCGCCAATGCCGGGTCCCTAGACTCCGCCCATGGCCGAGCTCGTTGTCATCGGACAGGGCTATGTCGGCCTCCCGGTGGCGGTCCGGGCCTGCGAGGCGGGGTTCGACGTGGTGGGCATCGATGTCGACCTCGACCGGGTGAAGCGCATCGCGGCCGGGGACTCCCCCGTCGAGGACATCAGCGACGAACGCCTTTCTTCCGCCCTCGAGACCGGGCGCTACCGGCCCAGCACCGATGCGGCGGACTGCGCCGGGTTCCACGACGCCATCATCTCGGTGCCCACCCCCCTCCGGGACGGAAACCCCGATCTGTCCTTCATCGAGACGGCGGCGGAGGCGCTCGCCCCGCACCTGACCCGGGGGGCTTGCGTGGTGCTCGAGTCGACGACCTATCCGGGCACGACTGAGGAGCTGTTGGCCCCCATCCTCGAGACCGGCTCCGGCCTGGTCGCCGGCGACGACTTCTGCCTCGGCTACAGCCCCGAGCGCATCGACCCCGGCAACCAGGAGTGGACCTTCGAGCGCACCCCCAAGGTCGTGTCGGGCATCGACACCGCGTCCCTCGAGCGGGTCCAGGGTCTCTATGACCGGCTGGTCGACCGGACCGTCGCCGTCTCCAGCCCCAAAGCGGCCGAGCTGACCAAGCTGCTGGAGAACACCTTCCGCCACGTCAACATCGCGCTGGTCAACGAGCTGGCAATGTTCGCCAAGGATCTGGGCATCGACGTCTGGGAGGCCATCGACGCCGCCTCCACCAAGCCCTTCGGCTACCTGCGCTTCACCCCCGGGCCCGGCGTGGGGGGCCACTGCCTGCCCATCGACCCCTCCTTCCTGTCGTGGCGGGTGCGGGACTCCCTGGGCCAGGCCTTCCGCTTCGTGGAGCTGGCGAACGACGTCAACTCCCACATGCCCGACTACGTCGTGCGCCGCCTGGTGGTCGCCTTCAACGAGCGGGGTGAGGCGGTCAAGGGCCGCCGCATCCTCTTGCTCGGCCTGGCCTACAAGAAGAACACCGGTGACGCCCGGGAGACGCCGGCCGCGGTCATCGCCCGCCAGTTGCTGGCGCTCGGGGCCGACGTGCGGGGGGCCGATCCCCATGTCGCCGACGACGAGTTCGCCCCGCCCGTGACCCGCGTCGACGCCACGCCCGCGGAGGTCGCCGCGGCCGACGCGGTGGTGGTGCTGGTCGACCACGACGACTTCGACCTCGAGGCGCTCGTCGAACAGGCTGCGTATGTGCTCGACACCCGCCACGTCGTGCACGGCCCCAGGGTCGAGTACCTCTGAGCGCCTGGTCCGGGCCGTGACCGTGCCGGTCACACGAGCGTCCCAACGCACCCTGGTCGTCTATCTCGGCGCGCTTCTCCTCGCGGTGGGCCGGGCCATCCAGACCGACCGAGCCGACGGCTGGCTCGCCGTCGCCGTGGCCCTGCTCGCCGTGGCCGACCTGACCACGAGCCGGGCCATCCGGATCGGCGCCGCCGTCCTCGGCGCCGTGACCCTGGCCACGACGATCGACCCCGCGGGGGACCTGCCGTCGGGTCTGCTGGCCCTGGTGACTCTGGCCCTCCTGGGCTGGTCCTGGCCCCGCGTGGAGTCGACCGTCGGCCGGTTCACCGCCGTACTGCTCTTCGCCGGCGCCAGCCTCGGCGTGTACGCCACGGTGCCAGACACCGAGGAGATCATCCTCGCCGGCGTCGTCGTCCTCCCTGCGTTGGCCCTGCTCTCCTGGCCCGCAATCGCCGAACGGGCCCCGTCGGTCCTGGCCCTGCTGGCACTGGTCGTGTGGGCCGCGGCCCAGGGCGGTCGCGGCCGACCCGGAGCGGTGGTCGCGGCGCTGGTCTGCCTCGCTCTGGTCAGCGCCCCCGTGGCCGCCCGTCGGCTGACCCACTCGCTCAACCGACAGGTGCTCATCCTCGCCGTCCACGCCGCCGCGACGGTGGTGATCGCCCGCGTGGCCAGCATGGAGACCAGCGCCGCCACCGCGGCGCTGATCGCCGCCTCGGTCAGTCTCGGCACCATCGGCGCCGACACCCTCGTCCTCCGGGTGGCGGTTGACGACCGGGTCAACGAGAGGATGGGCTGACCCACCCATGGCCTCCGACCTAGTGATCCGCCGGGCGACCGATGCCGACCTCCCGGGCATCATGGCCCTCGCCCAGGCCGCCCTCGGTTGGGACGACGACGAACGCCACGCCGACTTCTTCGACTGGAAGCACCATCAGAACCCCTTCGGGGCCTCGCCGATGTGGGTCGCCGACCAGGCCGGCGAGCTCCTGGCCTTCCGCACCTTCCTGCGTTGGGAGTGGCGCCGGGCCGACGGCGGCATCGACCGGTCCGTGCGGGCCGTCGACACCGCCACCCACCCCAGCCACCAGGGCCGAGGCCTCTTCCGGGCCCTGACCATGGGCGCGTTGGATGAGCTGGTCGACGACGGGATCGACTTCGTGTTCAACACACCGAACGACCAGAGCCGACCCGGCTACCTGAAGATGGGCTGGGAGATCATCGGCCGCCCACCGGTGCGGGTGCGTCCGTGTGGCCTCGGTGGCCTGGTCCGCCTCGCCCAGGCCCGGGTCGCGGCCGCCAAGTGGTCCGAACTCGCCGAGTTCGGCCAACCCGCCGCTGTGGCCTTCGCCGACGACGCCGAGCTCGATCGCCTGGTGGCCACGCTCGCCCCCGACGTGCTCTCCACCAACCGCTCCGCGGCCTACCTCCGCTGGCGGTTCGGCTTCGCCCCGCTCCACTACCGGGTGGTGCGCCGAGGCGACGACCTGACCGATGGCTTCGCCGTCGTCCGTCTCCGCCGCCGGGGTGCCGCCGTGGAGGGCACCGTGTGCGAGCTGGTGGTCCCGTCGGGCGAGCGCCGGGCGTTCGGTGAGTTGCTCGACCAGGTCGAAGGGGCCGACTACCTCCTCGTCGCCGGCCGTCTCTCGCCTCGACAGGGAGGGCTGCTCCCGCTGCCCCACCAGGGCCCCCAGGTGACGTGGCGGGCCGTCAACCAGACCGAGCCGCCCACCCTCGCCGGCTGGAACCTCACCCTCGGCGACCTGGAGCTCTTCTGACATGAGCACCGCCCGCCAGCTCCTCGGTCAGGCCGTCAAGGCCACGGCCGCGGGCGTCGACGTCGTGCGGCGACCGATGCCGGGCGTGGTCGTGCTCATCTACCACCGGGTCGGGACGGGCACGGGAAGTGAGATCGACCTCCCCACCGAGTCCTTCGACGAGCAGATGGCCTGGCTGGCGGAGCATCGGCGACCGGTCAGCCTCGACGAGGCGGTCGAGTTGCTCGAAGGCCCCGACGTCCCCGCCGGGCTGCCGCCGGTTGTCGTCACCTTCGACGACGGCACCATCGACTTTGTCGACCACGCCGTGCCCGTCCTCGACCGCCACCGGGTCCCGGCCACGCTCTACCTGGCCACCGACTTCGTCGACCGCCAGATTCCCTTTCCGCCGGATGCGGCACCGGTCTACCTGGGGCGGCCTGGCTGACGCGCTGAGCACCGGCCTCGTCACGATCGGTTCTCACACCCACACCCACGCCCTGCTCGACCGGCTGCCCGACGGCGAGGTCGCCGACGAGCTGGATCGGTCCATCGCCCTGATCGGCGAGCGCCTCGGTGTGGAGGCGCAGCACTTCGCCTACCCAAAGGCGGTCGCCGGCTCCCCCGCCGCCGACGAGGCCGTCCGGGCCCGCTTCCGCTCCGCCGCGCTCGCCGGCACCCGGGCGAACCCCTACGGCACTACTGACCTCCACCGTCTGGCCCGCTCCCCCATCCAGGTCAGCGACCAAACCCGGTGGTTCCACCACAAGGCTCGGGGCGGCATGGCCGTCGAGGACGGGCTGCGCCGAGCGCTGAACCGGCGCCGCTACAGCGACGCGATCACATGAGCCGACCCCGCCTCCTGCACGTCACCAGCGCCGACCTCAGCCTGGACCTCCTCCTGGGCCCGCAGCTCCAGGCCTTCGCCGCCGCCGGCTACGAGGTGCTCGGGGCGTCAGCCCCCGGGCCCTACGTCGAGAAGCTCGAAGCCGACGGCATCGGCCACGTGAGCCTGGACCACGCCACCCGGGGCTGGTCCCTGTCGACCGACGCGCGGGCGTTGTCCGAGCTGCGGCGGGCTGTTCCGGGACCTCGCAGCCCGACATCGTCCACACCCACAACCCCAAGCCCGGCATCTACGGCCGCATCGCGGCCAAGGCGGCCCGGGTCCCGGTGATCGTCAACACCCAGCACGGCCTCTACGCCACCGAGGACGACCGTCCGGCCAAGCGCGCCGCCGTGTACGGCCTCGAGCGACTGGCCGCCACCTGCTCGGACGCCGAGCTGGTCCAGAACGAGGAGGACCTCGAGACCCTGGCCCGCCTCCGCGTGCCCCGCCGCAAGCTCACCCTGCTGGGCAACGGCATCGACCTCGACCGCTTCGACCCCGCCCGGGTCGACGCCGCCGCGGCGCAGGCCTTCCGCAAGGACCTCGACCCGGACGGCGACGCCGTGCTGATCGGTGCCGTCGGCCGGCTCGTCCACGAGAAGGGCTACGTCGAGCTCTTCGAGGCCATGGCCCGGGTCCGCCGGTCCACCCGCAGGCTCGGCTCGTCGTCGCCGGCTGGGCCGAGCCGGACAAGCCCGACGGACTCACCCCGGCTGAGATGGCCGAAGCAGAAGCGGGCCGGGGTGCGCTTCCTGGGCGCCGTCCACGACGTCGAGACCTTCTACGCCGCCATCGACGTCTACGTCCTGGCCTCTCACCGGGAGGGCTTCCCCCGGTCGGCGATGGAGGCCTCCGCGATGGGCCTGCCGATCGTCGTCACCGACATCCGGGGTTGCCGCCAGGTCGTTGACCACAAGAAGACGGGGCTGCTCGTCGCTGTCCGCGCTCCCGAAGCGCTGGCCGCCGCCATCGTCGAGTTGATCGACGACGCCGACGGCCGTCAGGCCATGGGGGCGGCCGGCCGTCGCAAGGCCGAGGCCGACTTCGACCAGCAACAGGTGATCGACACCACGCTGGCCACCTACGACCGGCTGCTGCGGGCCCCACAGCGCCGCCGCAAGGTCGTCAGGGACAGTTGACCTGAACGATCATGTAACCGTTCGGCACGCTCGGCGAGCCCCAGTGGATGCCGACGCCACAAAGCGTCGTAGTGGTGTAGTTCGGCTGCACGGTGACCGTGGTCGCGGGCAGCGCAACGCTCTGGAGCAGGAACGAACCTGCTGTCGTCGACGCCCCCTGACAGGGCGGGCTGGGGCAATCGGTGGGGGTGCTCGGCGCCCCCCGTCGGTGCACATGGGCCCAGACAGCGGTGATTCGACACTTGCACCCGCCGCCGATGCTCAGCACGACCGGATTGCGATTGCCGGTGTCACTGGCCACGTGGCTGATCGGTCCGCCGGTGGCGGACAGGCCCACCGAGGCCGCCGTGGCGGTCGTACCCGCCGGCCGACAGGCAGCCAATACCGACGCCGACGTGAGCGCCCCCTGGTAGGCCACAACAGAAGTTGCCTCTCGCACAGGTGGCGGCGGCAGCAGGGCTCGCGAAGCTGTCGATGATCAGCGGTGCCGTCCAAGCGACGGCGCTGACTGCCGCGGCCCGTTGGATGAGCTCCCGACGCGAGAGCCGACCTTCGTTCTCTTCGTCGTCGGCCACTGCAAACGACGCTAGTCGGTACCCCCCACCCGAACGGGCATCGCTGAATGCGTACGGTTAGACAAAGCCGACCGGTCGAGCACCGTCGGTACTCGACACGGCACTAGATGCCGATGCGCTGGGCGAGCAGCTCGCGGTGGTAGGTGGGGTCGCCGAACAGCAGCTCGGAGCGACTTGGCCCGCTTGAAGTACAGGTGGGCCGGGTGCTCCCAGGTGAAGCCGATGCCGCCGTGGATCTGGATGTTCTCGGCGGCGGCGTGGAAGTAGGCCTCCGAGCAGTACGCCTTGGCCAGGCTGGCCACGGCGGGCAGCTCGTCGTTCAGCTCCGACGCGCACCAGCCGGCGTAGTAGGCGGCCGACTTGGCCGACTCGACCTCGAGCAGCATGTCGGCGCACTTGTGCTTGATGGCCTGGAACGAGCCGATCGGCCGGCCGAACTGCACCCGGACCTTGGCGTACTCGACCGCCATCTCGAGGCACTTCTGGGCGCCGCCGACCTGCTCGGCGGCCAGGGCCACCGCGGCGAGGTCGAGGACCCGCTCGAGCACGGCCCAGCCGGCGCCGTCGGTGCCGATCGAGCGTGGCCGGGGTGTCGGCGAAGCTCGAGCTTGGCCTGCTTGCGGGTCTGGTCCATCGTCGACAGCGCCGTGCGGGTCAGCCCGGACGGCGTCGCCGGCGACGGCGAACAGGCTCACGCCGGCGTCGGTGCGGGCGGCCACGAGGATCAGGTCGGCGGTGTGGCCGTCGAGCACGAACATCTTGGTGCCGCTGAGGCGTCCAGCCGTCGCCGGCCTTGGTGGCGGTCGGCCTCGATGCCGCGACTCGTCCCAGCGGCCGTTCTCCTCGGTGAAGGCGAGCGTGGCGATGGTCTCGCCGGAGGCGATGCCGGGCAGGTAGCTCCTTCTTGGCCGCGTCGTCGCCGGAGTGCAGCAGCGTGTTGGCGGCCAGCACGACGGTGGAGAAGTAGGGGGCGCACAGCAGGCGCCGGCCCATCTCCTCGAGCACCACGATCAGCTCGACGTAGCTGTAGCCCGAGCCGCCGAACTCCTCGGGGATGATGAGGCCCTGGAGGCCGAGCTGCTCGGCCATCTGCTCCCAGACCGCCGTCGTCGTAGCCCTCCTCGGTCTCCATCAGCGCGCGGACCTCGGCCTCGGGCGACTTGGCCTCGAGGAACTGCCGGACGATCTTGCGGAGCTCTTCCTGCTCCTCGGAGAACGCGAAGTTCACGGCGGAGTGTCTACTAGACCGCCCGGTCAAGTGTCACGCCCGGGCAGACTGGGAACATGGCCGTCGACACCCTGCACTACGAGGACTCCCAAGCCGAGATCCACAAGGTCGTGGTGGGTCCCGTGGACAACAACGTGTTCGTCCTGCGCTGCAAGGAGACCGGCGACGCCGTGCTCCTCGACGCCGCCAACGAGCACGAGCGCCTGCTCGAGCTGTGCCAGCGCTCTGGGCGTGCGCACGGTGCTCGAGACCCACGGCCACTGGGACCACATCCAGGCCGTTCCCGCCGTGCGCGACGCCGGCTACCAGGTCGGCGTCACCGCCGAGGACGCGGCATGCTCGACGCCTACGACTACCTGCTCGAGGACGAGTCGGTCATCGAGGTCGGGCCGGCTGCGGCTGCACACCATCGCCACCCCGGGCCACACGCCGGGCTCGATGTGCTTCCGCCTCGAGGGCTCGCCCGTGCTGTTCAGCGGCGACACCCTCTTCCCCGGCGGCCCGGGCGACACCGAGCTTCCAGGGCGGCGACTTCGACCGATCATCGAGTCGATCGACCGGCGCCTGTTCACCCTGCCCGCCGACACGCTCGTCCTGCCCGGCCACGGCGACGACACCACGATCGGCGCCGAGCGGCCCCACCTCCAGGAGTGGATCGACCGGGGCTGGTGACCGCAGCCCTCCCCGCCGACCAGCGCCCGATCGACCCCACCCCGGTCCACACCGCCGACCTCCCTCCTACCCCGACCCGGGACCGCAACATCCCGGCCACCGCCTGGATCGAGGCCCCGCCGAGCCTGCTCGACCTCGGGGCGGACCTGGGCCTGCCCGAGGCGCTCTACAAGCGCCGCATCGGTCCCTGGCTGCTCTGGCGGGCCGGCCCGGCCCGAGGCGCCCACGCCCGCTACATGGCGATCGACCACCGCGATCTCCAGCGAACCTTCGCCTTCGACCTGCAGCCCGATGGCACCGGGGCCGGCGAAGGCCCCAGCGGCCGGACGCACACCCGCTTCAGGTCCTGGAAGGAGGACCTGCGTGACCATGGCAACTGAGAATCCGGGGGTCGCACGGCACTGACGCGCGAGACGGGCGACGAACGGAATCAAGCCGCGTCGTTCCTGGACATTGCAACAGAGCAACTTCGCCGCGTCGACGTGACGACCCGGTTGATCTCCTCCGGCATGGACCAGTCCCGGCAGCGGAGGCCGACCTCGATGTGGCCGACGAGGGCGCAGGCCAAGGTGCCGTTGACGTCTCCAGCGCTGCCAGCACCGGGCCGACCTTCATGAAATTCGGACGAGCGCCGGCAACGAGGACGATCTGCATCAGCGGAAGTTCGCGGTGCCGGCGGCCAGACCGGCACGGTCCGCGCCGATTGCACCCCCGAACGGTCGCACATCACCTCAAACGCGACGATTCCCCGGCATCGCGGCCGGGGAATCGTCGCGTTTCAGAACAGATCAGACAGGTACGTGCTGGACGCGCTTGCGTGCGGCGATGACGGTGAGCGCCGCGCCGACGCCGATGAGCACGATGGCCACCTTGGCGAGGGGCAGGCTGGAGTCGGAGCCGGTGCGGGCTAGGGCGCCCCCAGGGTCGACGTTGTCGTCAATCGGGCGAACGACATCATCCGGGCAGACATCGGCATAACCGATCGTCGGACCGCAGTAGACCTGACCCGCCGTCTGTCCCGCTGCGGGACCGGCAAACGCCAGGAGCGCGAACAGCGAAACCGCCGCCGCCAACAGCATCCTTCTCATCTGCCTACCTCCCGTGGAGATCCCTGTCTATCGGATCGTCGGGGTCGGTGGCAAGGATTGCCGCTTCCACCCTCAATTCGAGCAGAACTCGGCCGTGACCGTATGGTCCTCGTCGGGCCGGATGTCGAGCACCGCCCCAGCGCGGTCCTGCTCGAGGCCCTGCGTGTCACAGACCACCCACCCCTTGGCGCCTCGGACATCGATCGTGAGCCGATCGGAGTTCACCACGGGCTGGGGCGCGAACGTCAGCCGGTACTCCCTCGCCGGGTCCGCGAAGCCGTCCAGCCCGAAGGTCACCGTCCGGGTGCCCCCGGATGGCACCTGGGCGAAGGCGCCGTAGACGAATCGGTCCAGCTCTTCGGCGTGCTCGACGGGGATGGGCTCGCCGTCGACGTCGGCGTGGACGACGTCCCACGGCGTGTACACCGAGAGGTACATGAGATTGGTGCCGGTCGGGCTGTGACTGGGGTCGTGATTGCCGATGACGTAGTCCGGGAGTCCCGAGGCCGGAGCGTCGTTCCGCAAGGTGATCGTGACCTCACCCCGCACCCGACCGGTGTCGGGGTTGTAGCGGACGTCGTAGCGGATGCGGCGGTGCAGGAAGATGTCGATCTTGTTGTGCCCCGAGTTCTGGGCCGTGACCGACAGGAAGTCGCCGTCGACCGGCGGCAGGGCGCCGTCCAGGTCGACCCGTTCGAAATAATCCTGCTCGTCGCGGGTCACACTGTGGACCAGCAACCGGCCCTGGTGGACGAGGGGACTCAGCACCTCGGTGACTTGGCGGGGCCCCGGCAGGTCGCCGGTCGTCAGCGCCTCGAAGGTGAGCCGGGTGGCGTCGTCGAGAAAGTCAATGCGCCCGGTCGTGTCGTCCTGGAAGGTGAGGTACTGCTCGCGCAGCAGGATGTCGGCCGCGTTCTCGCTGGTGAGGGGCACGTCCCAGCCCGGGACGGTGATCGGCCCGGTGAAGGTCATCAGTGCCGCCAGCGCATAGGGATCCACAACGATGACCCCGTCGATCGGCGCACCACCGCCGGCCTGGGGGTAGATCTGTTCCCACACCTGTGCCACCGACGGGAAGTCGGGCGAAAAGGTCGTGTCCTGCACGAACCAACCGGGCTGGTAGCGGCCCCAACGGTCGAGGTAGTCAGTCGGTCCGATGATGGCATAGGGGGGGTTACCGACGCCGGGCCGGAGCTCCCCGATGCGGCCCGAGCGAGTCAGTTCGAGGTCGCCGTCGACCGCGGTCAACTCCGCGTAGTTGCCGACGAACCCGCCGAGGCCCCTCATCTCGGCCGGGGTCGTGAAAAGGACCAGGTAGCGACGGTCCCCGACGCCCCCGAGGAGCGACGGGCCAACCTCGACGGCGTCCATGGCCACGTCCGGCATCGGCGGACGCATCGGCGAGCTCGACGGTGAAAGCGTCGTAGCGATCGCCGACCGGGGGGAGCAGCCAGGGAGAACTGGCCGCCTCCAGGTCGCCGAGGCTGGTCTCGAGGGCGGTCGCCGAGCGCTCCAGGGGCGGGCCGACAGCGCGCACGCGGTCGAGATCCAACGCCCCGTCCTCGAAGCGCAGCGAATCGATGTCGGCCTCGGCCAAGGAGGTGCGGGCGGTGGCCGCCAGCGCCGCGCCCTGCTCGGCCGCGACCGTCAACGCCTCGAGGTTCTGGCCCACCACGGGAACCCCCGAGGACGGAAGCAACCAAGGTGCGCGCAGAGCGTCGGCGGCATCACCGAAGGACAGCTCGGCTTCGGCAAGAAGCGAGTCGGCACGGCCCGTATGACCGTTCTCCGCCGCCCGCAGTCCGTCGCGGGCCTGGTCGATACCGGCCTGGAGCGTCGAGCGCTGGCTGAGGGCCACGAGCGAACCCAGGGCGGTCAGCCCCAACGCCACCACCGCCACGACCGAGGCGGCAGCCAACAGGCGGCGACGGACCGTCGGGCGGCAGTTGTGATAGCCGGAGACCAGCACCGGGAGTACCGCGACGACGGCGACGAGGGTGGCCGCACCGGTCCGCTCCCAGGAGGGCAATCGGAACAGGGCCTGGACCGCCAAGGCGCCGACCAGGGCGCCGATGACGTGGCTACGCCGGTTGAACGCGACCGCAACGAAGGCCACGGCCAGAGCGGAGCCACCGGCGACAAGGGCGGTCGGCGAGTCGGCCGCCAACGTTGCCGCCCCGGCAAAGACCACCCACGACCAGCGGCGGGCTCTCGAGCTCAGGTACACCACGACCACCGCCGCAACACCGTTCAACAGCGCGTCGGCGACCACCGAGGCTGTGGGCTGGGCCCCCGAGAACACGGCACCGACGGCGGCGCTGGCGGCCAGAAACCAGACGATGCGACGGCGCCGGACCCTGGAGCCTGCGCCCGACCGACGCGAGGAATCGGTCCGAACATCGGTCATTGACAACGGCCTCCCCGGGTGAGGGCGACAGCGTAGGCGTCCGCCCGCCTCGCCCGGCGTCACCGGGCCACCCGCCGGGCCGAGCCCGTGCCCGAGGATGCGAATTCAGATCCGGACGACGCGATCCCGGCTTCGGACGACGCGATTTCCGATCCAGACGACCCGATCTCAGCCCCGGAAGAG